>JAAHII010000002.1 GCA_010671905.1 Leptolyngbya sp. SIOISBB | reverse complement strand
ACCGTCCGGCAACAGCATCCCGAAGCGGCGGTACGAATGCAGGCAGTCCAAGAAGTCAACGGCTCCTACGTCGCGTCACTACAGCTCGAAACCGAAGTTGTCGGGGCTTTAGACCAACTAAAAGCAACCGTAGAGAATGAAGTCAAAGCTTCTTATGCACTTCAGTTAGCGGAAGCTCGGGGTGAAATGAAGGCATTGGAGAGATCGCTTGACCGCTCAGAACGTTCTCTTGACAAAGCAGTGGAGACAAGTGAAGTCAAAGCTTCTTATGCACTTCAGTTAGCGGAAGCTCGGGGTGAAATGAAGGAATTAAAGCGATCTCGTGACCGCGCAGAACATTCCCTCGACAAAGTAGTGGAGATCTTAGCTATGACTTCCACCAGACCACCATTCACGGCAACATTGGCAATCTCTTCGATTACCAGCACAAGGGACAACATGACGCCACCGTCAACCAGAACTACGGGCCCCGGGCCGACGACGCATCATTCAACTGCTGACCTCGCTGCGTGAGGCCGCTCAAGCATTCCCAGAGAAGAGAGAAGGAAACGGCCAACACTAGATTGTGTCAACAAACAAAAGCCGCGAATTACAGCCCAGCCTGACATTGACAAACTTAAAACTCGAATCGTCTCCTTACTGCAATAGATAAGCTCTCGGTACTCATCGCCACCGACCGACTTCGCTAACACTGTACGTTCTGGAGTTATCCCAGAAGCTTGACGTGCCTGTCCAAATCCTGGAACCACAGCACAACAACTCAAACAACTGCATCCTGACTTTCAATGGAATCCCGGTGAATGACAAACGGCGATCGCGCTCACACACAAACTGTTGGGGAATGAAGCGCCCGTCCTCTTCCTCTGTTGTTCCCTAACACTGCCGCGAGCACTCCAACTGGCACAACCCATCACAGCGCCACGACTAAACCCTGGAAGCCTGACATCCGAGAAATATAGCACTCGCGATAACCTCGAAGGCCCCCCACCAGCGCTGGCCGTGCAGCTCCACTACTGGCACAAAGGGAAAGGCGATCACTCTTGATAATAACCTCACTTGCACCAACTCGCACCAAGGCGATCGCGACCGCCAGACCGCGGCATTGCCAATACTGGCAGTTCATATCAGCCCGGTTTGCCCCCCAATCGCACTAGGGCTGTAGTGGGCAAAAACAAAGCCCCCACCAAACGGTAGGGGCAGTGGTGAAATTCCGCGCGGCTATTCTGGCGGTTGGATGACAATTTTCGTGGCACTCCTGGAGAGCGCGTTCACCTCAATCCCAACCGGGCATTAGGCGACTTCCTAGCAGCGACCTGGGACTGTTGGAGAAAGGGTTTTTACAACATTATTCGCTCCTCAGAACGGCTCTCGGGCACAATCAGAAACGCGTCGGCGGGGAAGGACGACCGCCTTGAAACCGTCGCTGCCGCTCTCAATATCAGGGTCGGGGACTGGAAATCCGCCATCGCTCCTCGTGATGCTGGTGCCGGCGTCGCGCTGAGCAGGCGATCGCGCTTTTGCCTCAACTATTGGGGGTGACCAGAGGCAAACGGATGGAGAAATCGCTGGCTTCACCGCTCACGGCTGGGCCAACCCACGTCTCTAAATCAGAGGCCTCAGCAAAATCAAACAACGCTTCTCCCAGCGCTTCAAGCTGCTCTAAAGACAGCGCCTTCGCTTTGCGCCTGCAACGAGTCCGGCAATGGCCCCAGCTTCCGCGTCAGTTGGCGGGGCTCGGCGATCGCGCTTCCTCTCGACCCTCTTGATTACACGGGTCTCTCTCAATTCACTGAGCCTAACATTGCCGCGATCTCCTCCCGCGACCGGCGCGGAAATGTGTACACACTATCGTCTCAATTAATTCTATAAGCCGCGCCGTATCCACCGCCGAACGCGACCCCTGCTGCACCCGCTCAATCAGTCCTCTGGCCGCTTCGGGCACGGTCTCGACAGGCTCTATTAACAATCGGAGGATGCCTAAGCCTGGTGTCAACTCCGCCATCGCTCCCAACTCATTCAGGTAGATGACTTCCACCCGGCTCGTCTCCAGAATTCCTGCAATGATCGCTCGGCCACTTCGATACTGGGATCAGGTTACGCAGCACCACTGCGCGCCAGTCTTCCACTACCACCGGATTTTGGCGCAGATACAGCGCACTTCCGACAACAACCGACGGTACAGTTGCGGGTCACGCTGAAACTGTACTTCCACGAAATAAATGGGCGCGTCCGGGTGTCCTCGGGGGCCGGAACACTCCATCAATGCGGAACGCTGTCTGCTTCAACTCTACTGAGGCAAATTGATACCCCTCCGCTTCGGTGGGGTCGCGCTCAACTCAAACAGCAACGACGGCACCGACTGAAACAACGCATAGAACAAGCTATCGGTTTTGCATCCCGCGTTCGCCCCTCACAAGACCATCGCCCAGCTTATCTTGAGGAGGCGTATAAATGTACCAGTTTTTTGAGGCATCTCATGGCCGTCAACGGGAAGGGGTGATCGCGGATGGGGCATAACTTGGGCTAGCGATCGCTGTCAATCTGAATAGCGTGATCACACTGCACATTGAGCCCAAGCAATGAGCAGTGCGGTGGGTTAATCAACAATGACGCCAAAAAATGCCGCCGACCAGAGCACCCGCCAGAACGGTGTCGATTGACGCTGAACTCAACACTCAAGGAGATGATGAGCGCGGCTGGTGGGGCAAAAGGCGACCAGCGTGAGCTGGGATAGTGGTCAGAACGATGGCAATGACGCTCATGGGGGGTGCCGTTCGCGGGGCCGGAAGGTCGCAAGGATACGGCTAGCCGGAACGGAAAAACAGACAATTGATGCAAAGCCCAGGCTGCCCATGAGGCCCGCAAATACAGTGAACAGAAGGGTATGGCCCCGAAGGGTATCAGCCAGGGCGCGGATGCCAATACTGGCCGCTGCCGCTCGAGGAAGCGACAGAGCAATAAGGGGAGCGCCTGCTGTATTGAATAGTTCAGTCGCAGCATCGAGCTCGGCACGGGTACCGGGATGACCGCCGCAACTGGATACGCCCACCATTGACCCTCATGCCAGAACGGCTCACGATAGCCACAGCGATCGCAATAACGGCGGAGGAATTTTTGACTGGCTCATGTCCTCTCCCAACCCTGTCACGATGACTCTAGGGGCAGGTGCATTAGAGCAGCAAGCCACCCCCTCAGATCCTAACCTCCCACCACAGGGGTAATCACCGTTAGAGGCCACCCGCGATCACATCATTCAATTTGTTAGGGGTATAAATCGGCCTCGCTTCGCTTTGGATGTTCCCCTAACACTTTCGCGATCACCCCCCCTCACTGGCGCAACCGGCCTCGATGCTATGCCTAAACCCTGAACTCTTTGTACAGAGATAATTACAGCGCTCATCACTAACCCCGAAGGCCTGCCCCACCGCTGGCCGCGCAGCTCCCAACCGGCACAGGAGGAAAGGGGCGATCGCTTCCTCCAGACCACAGCCGTCCAAGGCTGCATAACCCTGCTTGCAACAAGTCGCACCAGAGCGATCGCGCTTTTTAGGGGTGTGGCCGGACCAAGTTATCCCCAAACGGTTTGCACAATCAGCTCTTTGCCTGAAGAACGATCTCATCCACCCAGACGAGCGTTCCCCTTGACCGACACACCACAGGGCTCACGCACGCTCATCCAGCCAGCCACAGCGTCACGTCCAACGCACTGGCCTCTGCGATCGCGCTTTGATCGGTATCTCGCACTCAGGACACCGACCTGTGAAGATGGGGTGCCAGTCCAACAGCGCGAGTTGCTCCTCGGGCGTCAGTCGCATCGGGGACACTGGAATCACTGCGCCATCGTAACGGCCAGGACGCTCACTCATCATTCGGGGTAATTCTCGCGAGCGCGCTCCTGCGGCATGGGCACTCTAACAGCAACCACCGCCACGGTCATCAGCACGGGCGATGGCGATACGCTACGGCTGCAACTCAAGGGCAGCGCCACCACCATTCGCCTCGCCTGCATTGACGCCCCGGAGTCTAACCAAGCCGTTGGCTCTGACGCCAGTGCCCGACTCGCTCAGCTTTTTACCTGAGGGCTCTCCGGTCACTGTCCGCGAAGTCGATACGGACCGCTATGGTCGTACCGTGGCCGAAGTCTACAAAGCGGGTCAATCAGTCGGCCTCCAGCTCGTCACGGAAGGCTATGCCGTGGTCTACGATCGCTATCTCCATGGCTGTACTGAAACCCGCGACGACTACTTGCAAGCCGAGGCCAGGGCGATGGCCGCTCAGCTCAACTTTTGGAGCCAAGACAACCCCGTCATGCCCTGGGACTGCCGCCAGGGCGATCGCGACACATCCACAGAAACCACATCGGAACTAGCACCCCCCTTAGAAACTGCACCTGAGCCCACCAGTCATCTACCAGCCTGCGTCAATAGCGATTGCGACTGTGGTGATTTCTCGACCCAGGAACAAGCCCAAGCCGTCCTCAATGCCTTCCCTGGTGACCCCCCATCGACTCGACGGCGATGATGATGGCCTCGCTTGTGAATCTCTGCGGTAGACAAAAGATAAAGACAAGACAACGCGACCACCATCACGCGATCACTCCGGCTTCTTTCCCAAATACTTCGACCGCAGCTTCCCAGCTTCCCAATACCGCAGGTACAGATAAGGGCCGTGTCGTTTGTTTCCCCGCTGGATGTATTTCTCCTCAATATGGCCCGGTGACGGCTGCCGAGCGGTCTTCGACGACTCTCGCTCCAGGGCTGTCTGTAAGCCCCCTAACGCCGCCTGCAATTCCCGCAGCTCTTTCGGTTCCCAGGTCGCTAACTCTCGCAGCAACTCATCGACTCGGTGGCGCGATCTCGGCCTCATCCCGTCCCAACCTCAATCCCATAACCCCATCATCTCATTCACCCATCGCGCAATCTCTCGCAGCGACTGATCCGCTGCAGGGCTGACATTCGCCTACTCCACCGGGCGATCATCCCCAGGTTACGCGACCTCACTTGTGTACACCTCAGCGTAGTCCCACAGTCGGACTGGTATCGGATAGTCCAACTCAGCCAAATTCAGCTCGTCCATGGCTCACCTCAAGGGGCTATCAGCGTTAACGTAGAAACGCTCTATTAATCCTGATGCTATGCCCCCATCGTCATCCTTGAAACCGACTAAGACACCCTCAATGACGCGATCTCTATCAGGGACGCCCAGGCTGCAAAACCTGATCAATCAGGGCATTTTCTGCTCACAACAAGTCCTCTATCGCGCTACCGATGGCTGTCGGGTCTTTGTTATCACAACCATTGACCACGAACTGGAAGCGGACGAACCCCGTAGAGTGTCCTCTAAACCGCGTACTCGCCGCGCCAATCCTCAAAAACGACGCGAACGCACCCAACAAGTCGATTATCGGTAATGTACGCTATCTGTCAATTCCCTCAAGGCTCTTCGTCATCGTCCAGTTCCTTCACTGCTTGCTCCAATTCCAGTTCTAATTGTTCAGTGCTCGGTAACAAACGAGGAACGCGATGCTCAGCAATGGCAATTGGATTACTCAAACCTCGCAGCGAATACTCCGCCATCGTCCGATCTTTGTCTTTGCATAAAATAATGCCAATCGTCGGTTGATCCTCACTTTGTCTTTCCTGCTCATCCACTACTGATAAATAGAAGTTCATGAGACCCGACTGTTCCGGCTGAAAGCTGTCCATCTCCAATTGGATGACCACAAAACATCGCAACCGAATATGGTAAAACAACAAATCGATAATGAACTCTCGGTCCCCCACGTCAATGCGATAATTTTGCTTGATGAAGGAGAATCCGAAACCTAGCTCTAGCAGGAATTCCCGCATATGAGCAACCACTGCACGCTTGAAGTCTTTTTCCTGTATCCCTCTTGTTATCGTCAAAAAGTCTAGATTGTAAGGATCTTTCAGCGTTTGATAGACTAAATCCGATTGCGGGGGCGGCAAGGTGGTCTCAAAATTGTTGATCACGCCAGCCTCGCAGCGATAGCGATCCGCTTCAATCTGCGCTGTCAGGATGCTGCGGCTCCAACCATTTTCCAAGGTTTGCTGAGCGTACCAAAGCCGTTGTTCTAGGTCATCGAGTTTATTGAGCAGTACCTGACTATGCCCCCACGGAATTTGTGCTGCAAGTTGCAGCACAATTTGCTCATCCGGAAACGCCTCTGCAAAGGCCCGCATATATTTCAGGTTTCGAGGCGAGAATCCCGTCATATCAGGGAACTCTCGCCGCAAATCAGTGGATAGACGATTTACAACCTTGCTGCCCCAGCCTTCTTGAGTTTGCCGGAACAGGATATCGCGCCCAATTTGCCAGTACAACCGGATCAGTTCATGATTGACCGTGATCGCGGCTTTAATCTGGGATGAGCGAATCCGTCCCTTCAGATTCTCCAGCAACTCTCGATAGTCATCATCTGGAACTAAATCGGACTTCGACATATCATCCTCTTAATAGGTCGCTTCTTGCCAGTTCGCAACACCCATGTAATCACGGGCAATGTCTTGCAAAATCCTATCCTTATCAACGGAGACATTATGCCGAGCCCCCAGCATAAAGCGCTGATGGATTTCGCCGATCGTCTCTTCTTGCTCCTTCAACACTTTTATGATGACCGGCTGATAGGTCGCCCCCACCAAGCTACCCAGCGCTTTGATGATGGAAACTGAAATCCGCAGCCGAGTATCGTTGCTCTCTTGGGCGGTGTTCCAGTTGATGATGTCCTGCACAATGGCCTCGACCTTGGCTTGCGAGTCGATACGATCGCGTTGTTTCGTGTCCTCTTTCTCTGGGACTGTTTCTCAGGTGCTATCGCCTGAGCAGTTTGGGCTGATGAGGGCGGCGGCGCTGACTTAGATGGATGCACTAGCGTTCCTAGAGGCGCAGGAATGCCCGCTAGTTGGGCCTGCGTCTCTTGAAGCTGAGCCGTGACTGGTTCGTTTTGCGATTGCCGCGCCTCCAGCTGGGTTGTGAGTTGCTCATTCTCGCTCTGAAGCTGGCCGACCTAGAAGCTCAGGTCATCGACCCTTGGTGCATCCGGCTGTCCAGTTTGGGGATGCTTCGGTGGTCGAGCCTCTAAATCACTCACCTGTTGCCTGAGCGTGTCGATTTCGCGAGTGAACCAGTTAAAGGTGTGCGCCACTTCCCCTATAGTTTCGGCCTGTCGGCTCTGTTGCTCTCCTTTGAGACTTTCGTAGGCATTCAGAAGGGCACAGATGAGTTCGGCTGGGCTGCCTGTCCTGCCCTCCTGGGCCATCAGTTCCACCAAGCGCTCTAAGTCATCTTCATAGACTTGGGGGCGTTTAATGGGTCGCTCGGGATTGTCAACTTAACTTTCGTGGTAGCCTTTGTCCGCATCTGTCAGGGGCGAGTCCATGAGCGTCAGCTATAAGTACCACCGATTTCCGATTGAGATCATTCGTCATTGCGTCTGGCTTTACTACACATTTCCTTTGAGCTACCGCGACATCGAGAAAATGATGCTCTATCGGGGCATTGAGGTCACCTATGAAGCGATCCGCAAATGGTGTAAAAAAGTTTGCTCAGGAGTATGCGAATCAGATCCGCCGCCGTCGCCCTAAGCCTGGGTGACAAGTGGCATCTGGACGAAGTCGTCATCACGATTAAAGGCCAGCAGTACTACCTCTGGCGCGCTGTTGATGCAGAGGGTCAAGTCCTCGATATCCTGATGTAGTCTCATCGCGATAAGCGAGCAGCGAAGAAGTTCTTTCGTAAACTGCTGAAGTCTACTGGCTTTGCCCCCCAGAGTCATCGTCACCGACAAACTCAGAAGCTATGGGGCCGCTCAGAAAGAGCTAATTCCAGGTGTTGAACATAGACAGCACAAGGGTTTGAACAATCGAGCGGAGAATTCGCACAGGCCGACCCGAGTGAGGGAGAGGCGCATGGGTCGCTTCAAATCGCCTGGAGGAGCACAACAGTTCCTGGCTGCCTTTGAACCGATACGGGGTTACTTTCATCCGCACCAACATCGACAAACGGCAACTGAATATCGAGAAACGATGCGTCAGCGCTTGAGCGACTGGCGTCAATTCACACGGCTATCAGCGGTCGCTTAGAGCTGCCGTCGAAGGCGATGAACGGGAGTTTAGGGCTTGATTTTTAGATACGGAAAGTCAAGTTGACAATCCCCTCACGCACCAATCCACTCAGCCCGTCTTTTTGGCACTCAGGACGGACTTGCTTGAACTCTGGCAGCCCACTCTCAGCCATCTACAGAGAGCGCTCCTACTCCCCCTCAGTACGCAGCCCCCCCATCACAGTGCTTATACGCTGGTATCCTCCCAGCCGCAGCAATCGCACTCCCAAGACACCGGACGCCGCGATCGCCTCCTTCTTGGTTAGGGAATAAATGGGCCTCACTGCTCGCTAAATGTTCCCTAACCAGCACCACTCCAGACCATCGGCATAGTAATCGCTCCAGCACCCAAGCACCAGGGCCATGCCAACACTCGACTATACACACTAAGCTGATTGACATGCAATTTGCATGGTTGAGTCCCGCCAACAAGAGAGTTCAAGCAACAAAATACGCAAAGTAGGTGAGTTTTAGCTTATATACAGAAGTCGGTGTGGCGCGATCGCCTCAAAAGAAACGTATTAGATGACAATGACATCGGCGGGTAAGCCCTGCCGACGACAGCTACCGAGACGGGTTGAGAGCGACGTTCTCCATCCCTTGTTCCAGCTATCGCCCTAAAAAAGACACTGAAGGCGTTTTCCCAAGAAGTGGGGAAGCCTCCAGTGCCCAAACAAACGATTCAAAGTTATCAAATCAGAGTGTATATGAACGCCCGAGAGCTCGGTTTAACGCAGAGCGATGCAGCTTCGATTGCCGAATTTTCGGACCGCACCGGCCAGCGCATTGAGGCCGGAACGCATCAACCAATCGCGGTCGGGTGCGGGACTGGCGCACCAGCGCTGACCCGCTCGCGGGGGGTATGGGAAGAAGAACTTGAACCGATGCTGAGACGGGAGCCACGGCTAAAGCCGACAACACTGTTCGAGTATTTGCAAGAGCGTTATCCAGGACAATATCCCCAAGTGCTGCGGACCGTGCAACGGCGCGTTCGAACCTGGAAAGCATTGCATGGCGAAGCCCCGGAAGTCATGTTCGAGCTGCGCCACGAGCCTGGTGTGATGGGCATCTCCGACTTTACTGAGCTAAAAGGGGTGGAGATCACTATCAGCGGAAAGCCATTTGAGCATCTGCTCTATCACTACCGTTTGGCCTACAGTGGCTGGCGTTATGCCCAAGTGATTCAAGGCGGCGAGAGCTTCATCGCCTTGTCGGAAGGGCTACAGAATGCCCTATTTGCCAGTGGCGGCGCGCCCCAAGAGCATCGCACGGATAGCCTCAGTGCGGCCTATCGCAATACCGGTGGCAAGGGCACAAACCGTTGACACGCCTCTATGACGACCTGTGTCACCACTATCGTCTGAGACCGACGCGCAACAACAAAGGGATTGCTCATGAGAATGGTGCGATTGAATCGCCTCACGGTCATCTCAAGAACCGCATTACCCAGGCGCTCTACCTTCGCGGCAGCCGTGACTTTGCTAGCGTGAGCGACTATCAAGCCTTCATTAACAGCATTGTCGCCAAGCTCAACCAGCAGCATCAGGCCAAGTTTGCCGAAGAGCAGAAGCATCTGCAGCCCTTACCGCCCAAACGGGTGGCCGACTACGAAGTCCTCACTGCCAGGGTCAGCAGTCGCAGCACCATTGATGTGCGTTGCATTCTCTACACCGTGCCGTCCCGATTGATTGGTCGCCAGCTTGAACTCCATCTCTACCATGACCGCATCTGTGGCTATCTCGAACGCCAGGTCGTCGTGGAACTGCCGCGCCTGCGTGTCACCGCCAAAGACAAACGCCGCGCTCGGTGCATCAACTATCGTCACGTCATTGAAGGGGCTCAGGCGTAAACCCAGAGCCTTTATCTACTGCACCTGGCAGCAAGACTTATTACCCAATGCCCCTTACCGGCAGTTGTGGCAACAGCTTCAAGCTGACTTTGATATCGATAGCGCCGCCGTCCTGATGGTGGAAGCGCTCTACATTGCCGCTACTCAGGACAAAGAATCTGCTGTCGCCGAGTATCTAGTGGCTCAGTTGGCTGCTGGCACCCCTAACTTTATCTACCTTGCAACGACACTTTCAGCTCTTGAAGGAAACGACTCTACCGACTGTGCAGGTGCAACAACATGACTTGAAAGACTATGACCAACTCCTCCAGCCAGACGCCGCAATTGAGTCCCTACCAGAGTCTCAGCCTCCACCTCAAACGCTTGCGCCTCTCCCACATGCTCCAGCATTGGGAGACCCTGGAACATCAGGCCATGCAAGAACACTGGTCTTACGCTCAATTCTTGCTGGCACTTTGCGAATTGGAGGTGGACCGACGCTGGAGTGTGCGCCTCAAACGTGCCCTGCAAGAGGCTCAACTGCCCGCCGCCAAAACGGTTTCCAACTTTGACTGGGAACATGTCCCGAAGCTCAATCCCGCTCCTTTGATGCAACTGGCCACCGATGCTGGTTGGCTAGAGAGAGCCGAAAACTGTTTAATCTTCGGGCCTTCCGGGGTGGGGAAGACCCATTTGGCGGCAGCCCTGGCGCGGGCTATCGTCGAACTGGGTAAACGGGCGAAATTCTTCACGGCTACCGCTCTGGTGCAACAACTACAGCAGGCCAAACTCCAGTTGCAACTGCCCGCTTTGCTCAAAAAGCTGGACCGATTTGACTTGCTCGTCATTGATGACCTCGGCTACGTCAAAAAGTCGGAGGCCGAAACCTCGGTCCTCTTTGAGCTGATTGCCCATCGCTACGAACGGCGCAGTCTTCTCATCACGGCCAATCAGCCCTTCAGTCAATGGGACACCATCTTTGCTGATGACATGATGACCGTCGCGGCGGTAGATCGCCTCGTGCATCATGCCTTGATTGTCGAAATCCATACCGATAGCTATCGCAAACGCGCGGCCGCCTCTCGCTCAACTGCAGCCAATCCTTCAGACTGAGCTTAGCGGCATTAGCGATCATCGTTGTCGTTTCGATCATTGCTGTCGCGACAAGAGGACAATGCCGTTGCCGATCGCGCTCGCGGATCCTCACACTCGACTATCTAGCTGTCGCGTCACGCTAAACGCTTGACATTCAATAGAAACGCTAAATCTGGACGCAATCATTCAGTGCCAAAATTCTCTGAAATCAGGAAAAAATAAAAACTTCGAGGCGCTCACGCGCCACCCAGTCCTCTCAAACACCCTGAAAAATCGCCAGAGGGAAAAAGGGAGAAAGAGCTATGTCCTCGGGGCACTACAGACAACACGAAAACCGATAAGGTTGCTGCGGTCGCCGGGGATGCTGAAGTTGCGATAGGCAGAACGGCAGTACCTCGGACTGTCGTCCCAGGAACCGCCGCGAATGACCCTCCTAGCACCTTCTTCATCAGTTAACCAGGCGCTGCCATCCGTCGGAGCACCATCATAATTGTCATGCCAGTGGTCTTGACACCACTCATAAACGTTGCCATGCAGGTCACAAAGCCCCCAGGCATTCGCAACCCCGAAATAATCTACGGCTGTCGTTTCTCCGCGATACTCTCCTTTTGGCCCACGCCCATAAGCCCCATACTCTTCATCCGTTCCGTTGTAATTAGCCAAATCGGTAGTGATGGTCTCCCCAAAGTGGAAAGGGGTTGTGGTTCCAGCTCGACAGGCATATTCCCATTCAGCTTCACTCGGTAGGCGGTATTGGCGTTTGGTATGGCGAGAAAGTCGCTCACAAAACTCAAATGCCTCATACCAGCCAACCCGCTCCACTGGACGCATATCACCCTTAAAACGCGATGGCTCAGGTTTTAAATCCCGATCCAACTTGTCTAAAGCAGCCACAAAACGCCATTGCGCCTGCGTCACCGGATACTTCCCCATAAACAATGAGGGCACCGTCACCTCATGCTGTAGCCCTTCATTGCCTAGTCGCTCTGGCTCATCCTCCGGCGATCCCATCATAAATGTGCCTGCTGGGATCTGCATCATCCGTAGCGTTAGACTCTCCCCTAGCGGCTCGTCAAAGCAGGGGCGCTGCTCTTTACGCTTGTTGATGGCGATGCGGGGCGAGTTTGCTTGAGGGGTAGCCATAGGAGAAAGGAGTCAGAAAATAGAAGTCGGAACTAAAAATTTGGAGGCGCAGGATCCTTCGGATACGCTGCGCGAGCGCGCCAAAGAGGGGAAGAGGGAAAAAGGGAGAAAGGGTTAACTGAACTCCGTTTGAAGAGTCCTCGGGGCACTACAGACAACTCGAAAACCGATAATGTCGCTGCGGACGCCGGGGAAGTCGAAGTCGCGATAGGCAGAACGGCAGAACCTCGGAGTGTAGTCCCAGGAACCGCCGCGTCTGACCCTTGCAGCACCTTCTTTATCGGTCAACCAAGCACTTCCATCCAAAGGGGCACCATCATAATTGTCATGCCAGTGGTCTTGGCACCATTCATAAACGTTGCCATGCATATCTGACAAGCCAAAGGCATTGGCAACCTCGAAATGGTCAACAGGGGTCGTCTCTTCCCGATACTCTCCTTTTGGCCCGTCGTTGTAAGTGTAGTTGCCGTTATAGTTGGCAATCTCAGTCGTCAAAGTCTTGCCAAATGAGAAAGGCGTTGTAATTCCAGACCGACAGGCATATTCCCACTCAGCCTCGCTCGGCAGGCGATAAGAACGCCCTGATGCTTTGGCAAGGCGCTGACAAAACTCCACCGCGTCGTACCAATCCACCTGTTCTACAGGCCGATTCGGCCCCTTAAAATTTGCCGGGTCAACCTCGATCTCACGACTGGCCTGGGGCATCTCTGCCACCACTCGCCACTGTGCCTGCGTAACGGGATAACGACCCATAAAAAAGGTAGGCACTGTCACCTCATGCTGCGGGCCTTCATCGTCATCTCGCTCCGGCTCATCCTCCGGCGATCCCATCGTGAAAGTGCCACCATTAATCAGCACCATATCAAGGGGAATCGCGTCGCCTAAGCCCTCTAGCGGCTCAGTGAAGCATCGTGTGGCAGCCAATGATTTGCGAATGGTGAAAGGGGGCATGAGGGAATTGGGGTTCAGGAGTCAGTCGCAGGGTGTGTTACAACGTATCTCTGTTCTTAAATTTCTTGAATTCTATCTCTTTGTTCCTGCCTCAAAATTAGGTGGATCAGCAAACTCTTCGGTTTCCCTACCAAGCTCACTGACCCTTTTGCTTTTCGGATGCCGTTGCCAGCATCACTGGGCTCGGTCTGGACTCCTCAAAGCACACCCAACAGATTCCCATCTGCCAGCTCTGGCACCGAAGAGTACTCGGGGCACTACAGACAACTCGAAAACCGATATTGTTGCTGCGGTCGCCGGGGTTGTTGTTGTTGCGATAGGCAGAACGGCAGTTCCTCGGATTGTTGTTCCAGGAACCGCCGCGTTTGCCGACCGAGCCCACTATTCACCGTAGAGGGAGTGAGGAGCGCTGTAAAGCAAGGCCAGGAGCAGAATTCAGAATTCAGAAGAACCCCTCCCCTCTTGGCTCCTAACTCCTGACTCCTCCATCAACGGTGGCGGACAAAACACAAGCTGGTCAAAAATATCCCGCCGCAACCGCTGAGTATCCCCATTCAGCAAATGAGCTTCCCAGCTTTGCAACCGCTGAATCAGGTCTTGCAGCGATAGTTGCCCCGCTGCATACTCCCACTGAAGCTGCCGCAGTCGCCCCCGTGCCCGTCGCAGATTGCGATTACGTACCCGCACCTGAACGTCCTTCGGAAAGCTCTCGCCGTGAGGCATCATCCGAAAACCCACAAAGTTGGCCCCATAGCGAGTCGCGCTGAGCTGACTTTTGATGGGATGAATCTTTAACCGAAGGGAGGCCAGGTACTCTTCGATCGCACTCCTCGCCTCAATCAAAAACCCGCGATCGTTTGAAAATAAGGCGAAGTCATCGACGTACCGCAGATATTTCTTGACCTTGAGCTGCTCTTTCACAAAGTGATCAAATCCATTGAGATACAAATTGGCGAAAAACTGACTGGTCAGATTTCCAATGGGCAAGCCCTTGCGTCGCTCCAGTGGCGTCAGCAGGGTATCTCCCGAAAAATACTCCAATTCGCCACCTTGGGGATTGCTGCCGTCGATGATTGTATCGATCAGCCACAGGGTTTGCGAGCATTTCAGCTTTCGGCGAATCATGGCCTTGAGCAGCTCATGATCCAAACTGGGGAAGTATTTGCACACGTCACACTGCAACACATAGCGACTGGTGTGGGCAAAGTGAATAAACCGTTTCAGCGCTTTATGGGTGCCATAGCCCATGCGGTTAGCATAAGTGTCGGCAATCAGCGTCCGCTCCAGCGGTGGCACAATCACGTTGCATAGTGCATGATGCACCACGCGCTCGCGATACGGTGCAGCCGAAATCATACGCGGCTTTGGGTCACGAATGCTGAAGGTGCGATATTTGCCAGGGCGGTAGGTCTGAGATCGCAATTCCGACTGCAACCTCAGCAATTCTTGATCCAGATTGTAGTTAAAGGCCAGCACATTGGGTCGATATCGCTTGCCCTGCTGTGCCTGCCGCGCTGCTTGCAGCAGATTCTCAAAGTCAATGATGTGGGGCCAGAGGTTGCCGTAGCGTTTCATCGGAAAGAAGTCAGGAGAGCAGAATTCAGAATCCAGAAGAGTGGCTTATCTCGCGGCTCCTGACTCCTGGCTCCTGGCTCCCTGCTGCTTAATCCAGCCGCCCAGCTCCATCCCGATCCCATTGATGTGTTGCCCCACATACTCATAACGCTTCGCCGAGAGCAGATTGAAGTTCAGCAACAGCAGCGTTTGATGACGCAAGATATCGAGCTGCACATTCAGTTGTCGAAGCTGAGGCAGCTTTTCTTTGGCATAGCGAGCTTTGATCAGCCCTTCCAGCAAATCGTAGAGACCAGCCACGATGCGATCGCCCAGCACAAACTTGTGATCACGGGGCAAACGATTCAAAATCGGCACATACCACTGAATCAGGTCGTGGGTTTTCTGGATGATGGGCAGGTTACTCATAAAAAATATGGTTTGGGACACCCGCTATTGTGACAGAGGAAAGGGCGGGAACCAGGAGTTAGGAGCTAGAAGTCAGGAGAAAAATTCGAGGCGCTCAAGCGCCACCCCGCCCCCTAAAAAACCCTGGAAAATCGCCAAAGAGCAAGAGGGAAAAAGGGAGAAAGCGTTACTGCGTCCTCGAGGCACTACAGACAACTCGAAAACCGATATAGTTGCTGCGGGCGCCGGGGTTGCCGAAGTTGCGATAGGCAGAACGGCAGTTCCTCGGATAGTCGTCCCAGGAACCGCCGCGCCTGACTCGCCCAGCGCTTTTCTGGTCAATACCCTGGCGGCCTTGGTGGCCTACACCTATCAGGAGAAGAAACCGGCTTTAGACCTCGAAGTCAAAGGCTTACCGACTCTCCCTGAGGCTATCTTCTAGGCCGTCGAATTCACGTTACTCAGCTATCAATGTTGGCGACCTGACTGGACTCAGACGATTCATCATTAGCGTTAGGGCTGGCGGCAAATTCCACTGATTCATACAACTCCGCGATCGCTCCCGACCAGCCTACGCTCGCCAGTTCGACCGTATCGTCTTCGCCATAGGGATGTAGCACCCATAGCCCCTCAGCATTGCGCCGAAAGACCTCGACCTGGGGCCGCATCTGAGAAATGAGAATATACTCTTGCAGGCTATCGAGGTGGCGGTAATCGATAAATTTGTCGCCTCGGTCAAAGGCTTCGGTACTCTCTGAGAGCACTTCCACCACCAAGCAGGGATGGCATTTGAAGGTGTTGTTGGTGCGATCGCGATCATCGCAGGTCACCATCACGTCGGGATAGTAAAAGCGGTTGAGAGCCTCAATGCGGGCTTTCATGTCGAGGGCATAGGCGCGACAGCCGCCGTTACGGAGGTGTCCTCGCAAGAGCGCCCAAAAATTCAGAGCAATGGTCACATGGGCATCGGTGCCGCCTGCCATCGCGTAGACTTCGCCATCGCGGTACTCATGCTTGACGGGACTCTCGGCTTCGGCGGCGAGATAGTCTTCGAGAGAGAGGTATGGCGGATCGGGCAGGGCAACCATGGGATGAAGTGGAGCGATCACAGCGATAGATTTATTTTATCGAGCCAGGGCGATCGCAAACTAGCAATCATTCCTCCGCAACAGGGCTTACAGCAACAGTAGCAGTGCCGAGATCGGTCCACTTCATAAACTCAGTTTTCGGTTTGCGCTTCTGGCCAATAAAGACCAACCAAGTGATAGGCACCATTTTCCCAATACCATTCGTGGGTTTCGCGAACGGTGTTGCCGTCGTTCATCACCAGCTGGTAGTTGAGAACGCAGTTGCTAAACTCTTCATCTTTGAATGGGTAGCGGGTCGTTTCGCATTGGGTGGAGACTAGCTCAGCCGACTCAAGCATCTGATACTCGGCACTCAGTTGACCTAATTTGCAAGAGGTCTAATAACTATCGACAGCCTATCAATAATTCCTGAAAATGCGAACACGGAAATACATAAGCTTCAACTATGACTCGTCAGCTTGCTCTACCCAACTAACCTTCTCTGGCTTCAGGTCGCCTCGGCGATCAGCAGCATCCGTTTCTATTTCGAGCAGCTTTGCTGCCGGAAAATTCTTCCTCTAATCCAGAGAATTTCTTCTGAGGAATTCTTTCATGATAACAGCCTTGAAGAATTCTTAAAACAGTGCAGATGTTACCAGACAACGAATCCGATGCAGTTTCAAGAACTTGGTAGATGAAGGATCTCTAGTAAGACTAATATGCTCAGATATTGCTGTGCCAACAATATCTGTTGTTCGGATTGATTTTGCAACTGATAGGATAGCTTACTCAATTGAGAAGATAATTGACGAAAGCCAAGCAAAGTACCTCTTTGAGCCAAGCTATCCAGCATCACCATTTTACTTGAAGGCACTATTATTAATCCACTCACCAGCATTTCTGAAAATGTCTTTAAAAGAGTATCCAGATATTTTTTGGCAGAATGATTATGAACTGAATGAGTAATTAGTTGACAATTTTTATAAGCAGGTAATATGAGTGATTTTATCTCATCACTATTCGATCGACATGAGTGAATCCAGGGTTGAAACATCTGTCTGTGATTGTTTATTTCAAACACTAAAGCTGTCGGAACTATTCTGATTTGCATAGCCCGCATCACAACTGACCCTGATACAAAAAGCAGCTTGTAGCGAGCGAGCCAGGTGAGCAAGTCTTCTGCGCCATTGCGAGCAGCCTCTGTGTAAGGGAAATAAAGTGCTACTGAGTTGTTGTACTGATCGTGTAGATGCGCAGTGACGGCTTGTTCTGCAGAGGAAAAACAAATATCTTCAACCCGAGATATGGCTAAAACACTAAAGTTTTCAGCCGCTCGTCTCGGCATTAAATATTTGGGTGGCTTCAGTTTCAGGTGATTTTGTAGCTCTATAAAATCGTCCACCAACAAGGGAGAGCAAAGCTTTTCCCATTCAAATTTCTGTGGGTTAACAACGGCGGGCTGATTACGCTTGAGATGAAGTTGATAGTCGAGTGTGCAGGCACCTCGCTTGATGAGCACCTGTCCTGCACCGAGCGTTGGCCAATTTGTCTGCTTAAGGGCTTTGGCTTTGGCCGCATCCCAAAAAGTGGTGTCTGCAGCATTTTCTAAAGATGGGTGTGGTTTGCTAGAAAGGGTTAGCGTTCTGCCTGAATGCGTATCTTGCAGGTAAGCATTGAAGGTAAAATACGTGGCTTTAAGACTAACGCTACAGCCTAACCCGATCAGGCGAGTAGCTCTGAGTGCAGTATCTTTTGCAGTTTCAGGACCTCGAACAAAGAGCTGAGGAATTGCCCCTGTTTGCGATCTCATCGCATCAATACGCATGCAAATCTCTACAACAGCTTGCTGTAATTCGTTAGGTGAGAAGCGGCCATCTTGACTGCGGTAAAACTCACAAAGCGTGATTAGATCTACGATCGCGATTGCGAGCCAGGGCAAAGCAGCTTGGCGGCACTGCTGCTCTAGCTGTTTCAGAACCGCCATGAAACTGGCATTCAGCCCCCTCAAACCCGTTGTCACCAAATCTTGCAGTGCGTTTTCAATCGCTAAAAGCAGTTCGCAAGGAACGGCCAGTACGGTCGGCTCTGTAGAGATAATGCCGCTGGATTGACCCGGCGAGAGCTGACGAAAGGCCCAGACGGCCAGGGGAACGTGAATGCAAGGAGATTTGTCACCACAGTCGCAATAGGTATAGCGCAGGTCACCTTTGACTAGAAAGCGTAGGGTATAAGGGAAGCTGTGTAGCTGGGCAATGGGTCTGTGGCTGCAGGTGACCTCAATCACTTGTCCGGCGTGGAAAGTTTGTTTTAGCTGTTTGAGCTTGGCGACTGAGAAGTACTGTTCGAGCGATCTCTCGGTGATCTCTCCTGGGTTCCAGACCACTGAAGTGGGAGCAATTTCTTCAGTTTCTGAAGCGGTTGGCGCAGGCGCTGCACTGGCCTGGTACGCCAGGATTGAGCGAACTAGGTGACGGCATATAGACAGGGCTGTGCAGTTACAGTGGCGATCGCACAGCACCGCTTCATTGGGCAGATAGCAAGTGACCCCGTCTGACCAGTCGAAACGAAGATCTTCCTCAGCAGTTTGGGTGAACTGGTAAGTCAGCTGACCAGACTCCAGCTCGCGCTGCGCTCGCTTGACCAGGCCTCGATTGCTGAGGAGGACCAGATCTTCTACCGTCAGGGTCAGTAGATCGATGCGGCGCATTACGACCTCACTTTTTGTGCGACCCAGGCGGCGAGCTCTCCTGGAGTCATGGCACCGACATGCGCGCCCCGGTTGACCAGCTCTTGTGCGATCGCCTGGTTGTAGCTAGGGTTGGCCTCGGCATCCAACGCCGCCAACCCTAGCAGGGTGACACCGCTCTCGACCAGGTTAGATGTGACCCGATAGAGTTGGCTGGCCGCCCCCCCTTCAAAGAAATCCGTAATTAGAATCACGATTGTGTTGCGGGGGTTAGCCACCAAAGACGCCGCATAGGACAGCGCTTTACCAATATCGGTGCCGCCGCCCAGCTGAACTTGCAGCAGGGTCTCCACAGGATCACGGCAGCGATCTGTCAGATCGACCACTTCTGTATCGAAGATGCAGAGATGAGTACGAATATTTTGCAAGCTATAAAAGATAGACGCAGTTACAGCGGCATGGATAACGCTATCGAGCATACTACCCGACTCATCAACGACAATAATCAACTGCCAACGATCCATTTGCCGCCGAACACGGGAGAAGAAATAGGGTGTTTTGATATATAGCTTTTGAGCGTCTGGATCGTAGGTGCTCAGATTTTGTCGAATGGTCGTTTTAGGATCAAAGTTCTTGGCAATTTTTAGAAAAGACCGCTGATGCCGGTTTAAAGCGCCTGAAAAGGGCGCGGTAACGTCTTTAGCTAACTGCTCCATCAAATCGGCGATGACGCGCTGCACGAGCTGACGGGCCATCGCCAGCACCGACGGGTTCATCAGATGCTTAGTGCGCAGTACGGCTTTGAGCAAGGTCTGGCTGGGGGTCACTCGGGCCAGCAGCTCAGCATTGGTGACCAATTCTTCGAGCTGGTAACGCTCTAAAGCATCGTTCTCTAATCGTTCGATTGTTTTTTGAGGAAACAGTTCGTGAATGGCGTTGATCCAATCTGGCACGGTTAGTCTAGAGGGACCAATGCCGCCCTGACGACTGTCTGACAAACCGTCAGCGTCGTTGCTGGAAGCGATCTCGCTATCTTGACGAGCTCCCCTAGCCTCATCAGTGCTCTCCGGAGAATCATTTGTGCCCATCTCACCATTGGCGGGGCGCTCTTGCACGCCTTGAACGTTTGACATCCCCCCAGTAATCGCGGACTTGCCATTGCTGGAAGGCTTGCTGTGCTGCTGGCCTGCTTCAGAATCTGGAACTTCACCTGGCCCAATCTTCTGGGAACGCTCTCCCTGTTGTCTATCGCCAAGTCTGATATTGCGGGAGCGATATTCCCGGTCGTATAAGAAGGTCAGCGCCTCTAGCTGAGCCTGCTGATTAGGGTCGCGGGCAACGCCTAGCGGAGAATCTGGCTCGGACGCTAAGATCATTTGCCAGCGCGACTTTTGAATTTCCTGATCAGATTGTTGGCCGTCTGTCATGCTTCGCTTCCTCCTCTCAGACCATAGCGTCGAATCGTTTCCAGGGCATTCGCTTCTATCGCCTGGGCCTGGGCAATCATCTCTGGGGTAATCTCTATTGTGGTTTCTGTAGCTGACCTGTCTGGGCTAGGACCTTGGCCATCAGACGATTGTTCGAGGGCCCAAGTCTGGAGCAATCGATGGGAAATATCATGTTTCTCTCTGGGAGAAAAGTAAGTGAAGGCCAGATGCAGCGCGGGTAGAGCCTCCAGAAAAGTATCGTGGTCAAAGCTGGCGATCGCCTGGTCAATCGCAGTCAGCATTTCACTATTTTGCCGCATCGTTTCTCGGGCTAGATAAAACAATCCTGTCAGAAAATCACCCAATTGCTCAGAGCGAGAAGCTCCGACTAACCCGTGCAGAACCTGCTCGCTGGCGGCGGCGTCCATCCGCCACAGTACGCCCAGGGCCGCGCCACGCCACAGTGGGGACTGCTGAGGGTCAGCATTGATGTCCTTACAGGTTTTGATCAGCGGTGCGGTGTCTAGTGCGAGCGATTGGGTGCAGCGCTCGAAGGTATGCAAAATCGCTTTTATCCCCCGCAATAGCTGCTGACCATTGCCTTTAGTCGCCCCCAGATTGTTCAATAGCCAGAGCGATCGCTGTAGCACTTGCTTGAGTAAGGCACCCGTTTGCTCCTGAAAGGACACGGTCAGGACAGTATCGTAGCGATAGAGAAAAAGTAAAGGCGTCAGCGCCCCCGAGACGCTGAAGAAACTGTTATCTGCCTGCACGATCTGGTGAAGTCGCTGTTGGAAATGCTGACTCAGCTGAGGCAAACCCATGAGGCAGGACTGTAGCAACAGCTGGGTGGCTTTTTCAGCAGTCGCTGGCCCCCGGCTGGCTAGGTCTCGGAGGCAGGCAGCGGACGCTTCTGCCAGGGTACAGCCATAAATTGAATTTTCAATACAGCTGGCTTCAAATTCTGGCTGCCAGCGGATCACCCACTCTTCTGCCAGCCGAAAGGTTTCGGTATCGGGCTGCCAGCCGCAAGACTGGAGCAAATCAAATCCTGTGATTTGTAAGGTATGGAGCTGATGGAGAATATGAGCGCATTGGCGCTGTTGCGGCACGGACAAATTGAGTGAGCGAGCAACTGCCTGAGGCCGAGGAGTTAGCTCAAATTCTTGCAGGATCGCTTGAATATGGCGGGCCAATGGAGGCAGGGACGTTCCCCGCGCCAGTTGCCCCCGCTGCTGACCGCAAAACACCTCCTGAACCACCTTTAGAAAAGGATGGGGAGTTTGAGGCTGAATGGGTTCTTTGATGAGAGCGGCAATGATGGCATCGACAATGTCTTGTCGCCAGATTTCTTCATGCCCACGCAGGTCAGCAAGGCTTTGAGCCATCGTTTGCACAGCGATTAGATCAGCAGCGCTAATCAATTGTTTGCGCTGCCTCAGCGTGGTAACAACCTGGGTAAGAATTTGTTGATAGGGCGGCGCTGACTGAGACTTTGAGGGCGATTGTGTGCGATCACACCACACCTGATGATAAAATCCTGGACTCGGCATCCCCGCGTCATATCCACTAAGGATATCTAACCTTTGGTAAGAAAACGGCGTGAGGGCAGCCCCTTGATCGGTGGCCTGAACATTATCTGAGATTGTTTCTAAGCCATTCATCCCTTCTCTCGGCAGCACTTCTGAGAGGATAGTTTCGGGTGTCTCCTGAGGTTGAGGAAAGGGTTGGCCAAAAATCTGAGCAAACAGAGCATAGCTATGGAAACCACCGGTCACGACCAAAACCGTTCCCGCAAACTCGTTCATGGCCCAGCGAATTTCTCGCAGCATAAACCGCTCTCGCTGCTGATTAACTGCCGACTCGCTGTCTCCCAGAACGCGACCGTGAAAACAAAATCGATGACACCGTTCTAGATAGTCTTCGAGACTCAGGTTAGGGTCAATTTCAAACAGACGATCCCATAAGTTGTCGAGACCTTCAGTGCCCAGGGTTTGTCCTAACTGCCGAATATAGCTGCTTTGGCGAAGCTCTGTTTCGGCGTACCGATGGCTGCTGCGGGCTGTGGCGGCAATTTCGGCCCAGGGAATATCAATGAAGCGTACTGGAATATCCAAGACATGGGCTGTTTGAATTGCCTGCCACTCGGGAGAATAAATACAGTATGGATAAAACGCGCCTCGGCGTTGACCATTCGAGAGATGCGCGTAGCTGTAGATGGCGATCGGCAACTGATGAGGCAGTGTCAGCTGATCAATCTGCGCATTGAAGTCTGAAGGCCCTTCGACCAAAACCGCCGCAGGTTGAATACGCTCGATTAGCTGCTGCACCAGCTTTGCTGACATTGGGCTGTGGTGGCGCACAGGAAAGAAAACAGCCGGTGCGGTTAAATCGAGGATATCGTGGCTAAATTCCATAGGTTCTACCTTACCTGCCATCAAAGAAGCTGTTGGTAGGCGCTATAGCACTCTTGCCAGATGGGGCCTGGCTTGCCGGCAACGATGTGAGAAAAATAGTGCTGCAGTTTTTTGAGGTCAGTGGGTTCGCCCTTGAGGGCTGAACCCATCAGACTTTGTAAGAGATGTTCGGCCCTAATCTGGCCGCCTTGGTAGTAGTAAGCGTGAAGCGCGGCGGCGTAGCCGACCGAAACGGCTTCGGCGGTGCTCATGACGGTACTTAGGGGCTCCAGACTATGACCTTCAGCGGTTGTGCCAGTTCTCAGGTCGCGGAAAGTGGTGACGAGTACCTGAGTTAGATCTGGGCTCAGGCTGATGGGAATCGCCGCTTTTGCCAGTAGTCGATCCGTTTCTTGCTGCACGAGTTGCATTTCCTGCTGCAGGCTGGTGATGGGCTGAATGGTTTCAAAATTAAAGCGGCGTTTCAGCGCCGCGCTCATTTCATTGACGCCGCGATCGCGGGTATTAGCCGTGGCGATGAGGTTAAATCCCAGGGTGGCATAGAGGCTGCGATCGCGATCGGGCAGTTCCGGAATGCTCATGACGCGATCGCTCAAAATCGACAGCAGCGTGTCCTGGATTTCTAGTGGGCAGCGAGTGATTTCTTCAAACCGCACTAGCTTGCCTGAACTCAGCCCGCGATATAGCGGCGCGGGCACCAGCGACTGCTGACTAGGACCTTCTGCTAGCAACAGCGCATAGTTCCAGGAGTATTTGATCGTGTCTTCGGTGGTGCCCGCGCTGCCTTGAATGGTGAGCGAAGAGTCGCCGCTAATGGCGGCTGCCAACAGCTCACTCAGATAACTTTTCGCGGTGCCCGGTTCGCCAATCAGCATTAGGCCGCGATTAGTGGCAAGGGCCACAATGCAGCGCTCAATTTGGCTGCGACTGCCAATAAATTTTGGACAAATATTTTGGCTCGGGTCACCCAAAATAAATTTGATCACGGACTGGGGGGTTAGCTGCCAGCCACCAGGTCTCGGTGCGGACTCATCAGCTTTTTTGAGCTGTTTTAGCTCGTCAGCATAGGTGACCTCTGCGGGGGGACGCTGGAGATTGGCGGCGGCAGGTGAGGCTTTACGAGGCATACGGCAGATACAGATCAGGTGACAGGATTTATCTGGAAAAACAGGTTATGGATCAGCGTATAAATAATTTCCCCAGGACGGCAAGATTTCTGTAAGGGTTTGACCGTGTCAAACCCTTACAACGATTGGATATGCCATTTTCAAGCAACTCCCTTACTTTGCTGCACTAGCGACGATGGTCAAATCTCGCAGCACTTCACTGATCACCAAAGCGTCCACCTCCCCGACGCGGGGTACTCGGGTAGCTTTCATTCTTTTATCATCCCAGGATCCGGGTTTGGGATATTGGTAGGGCTCAGGATAGTGACCGACGACAAACAGACAGGCGTTGATCAAATCGTCCCCGTAGATCGAAGACTGCTGAGTATGCTGGTTCTCGTAGTTGCCAACAATTGCCGTCAGATCAGCCTTGGGGAAATACTTGTAATGTACGCGATAGTCGCCGTGATCGTGTAGCGCCCCCTTCCGCCAGCCCTGCTTCTCCATGATTCGCGCCAGGGCGACACCGGGCACCTCCGTTGAAACAAAGCGTACAATTTCCGGGGCATGGTCTTCTTCGAAGGTGAGTTGGTAGGTGTCGCGATGCAGCTGCGGGAACGGTGGGATGATTTCGTAGTCGCTGAAAATCTCTCCCCAATCGGCTTTGCACGCCTCCTCAAGATAAATTGGATGAACCAGGCCAACGGTCTCAACGCTGCCTGAGCTGCCCTCTAAATTAATCTCTTCATCGGTTTGATTCGCTAAGGTTAAATCTTCTGCTACACGAAACGTGATCACCTCTCTTCCTGCAGCATCATAGCCCGCCCAGATCAGCCGCTGCACCAGGTGCGTCATCAGCGGATGCTGCACTAGCAAAGTCTTAAAGTCCGCTAGCGGCCAGTAACGCTCGTTCACCATGGCCTGCTCGAGCCGGATAGACTGCAACTTCACCACGTCGCTAATCTGCTTTTTCATCAGCTTCCACTCAGCAGCAGCTTGTTTGGCCAGCTCGGCATCGTCTTTGTGATTAGGCTTGGGCAGATTGGTGCGCAGTTTGCCTTCGGCATCGCACACAAACGGTTTGAGGTCTGGCCCCAAAACAAAGTTGAACTGTCGCGGGCCAAAGTCAAAGACGCGCTGGCCTTTGGCATCCAAACCACAATCAGGAATGATGCGATCTTCCAACTGTTCGGCGGTGAGCTGGCGATCGCGGGCAATGTCCTCCATGCATTCCCGGGCTCGCTGCTGCAGTCCTTTGTACTTAATCTTTCGGGCAATGCCGTTAATCTGCATCAGTGCAGTATCGCTGCCAATCGCCCGCAGGCACTCCAGCCCGTTCTTGGCTTTCCCATGCTGGCTCTCGCCGGGCCATTTACGAATCAGCGGCGTCAGCTTCAGGGCAATCTCATCCGACCCCAATAGCCCCAGAGCTAGCATGGCCCACTTTTCTTTATTGTTGCCGCCCTCTGCCAGCCAGCGCTCAAACAAAGCCCACGCAAAATTGTCCAAAGATGCCGGCGTTGCGTATTCTTTCAATTCTGCAATGCAGGCAAGCGGGCTGTCGGGCGTGCTCAACTGCAGTGCGTGCAAAATCTGCTGACTTTGCTCCAGGGTTAGGCAATGCTGCCCCACCATAATGAGAGGCAAATCGGCAGAACTCATGGATGTGGCGGTCGCTGGAGGAAGCGCCGCTAGTGACGTCTTCAACCACGACGGCGTAGATTTTTCGTCAAACTCTACTGTGTGGAGGTCAGGATGCTGCAGCACTTCCTGCGTGATTTTGTTGACTATGGTCTCTGGAAAATCTTTTAGCGCGGCTTGGATAATACCCGTTTGCCCTTTTCGCGCTTGACCCACCAAAAATCGCTTCGCTGCATCCACTAAGTCTGTTTTACTAACAATCGCAGCAGCCGGCCCAGCGTTGGCAGCTGCGGGAATCAGCCCCACAATGGCGCAAACAGTGTTGTCTTCTAGCCACTGCATCGCGGTTTTAGAAACCTTGGATGCTAGGGTCAGTTCCAACATGTACGGAGCCATTTCGGGCGCGGTACCAACTGCCAGCCAGCTAGACATCAGCTCAGCAATCCCATATTTCTGAGAATTGCCGATTCGCTTGCAGATTATGTCGCTTGTATTGAATTCTGTTGTGGCAACGCAGAGCCTGATCTCTAGAGCCGTTCTCGGCAGAAAATTGAGGCGTCGCAGGTGCCGTTCTACCTGCTGAGCATCTTCTAGCCTAAACAGCAGCGATGGCCAACCGCTAGGATTTGCCCAATGAACACCATGGTTGTGCGAATAGTAGTTGGGCTTATCCCAAGATAGGACTTCGTTTGCCACTACATCCTGCTTACCTAGAAAAGCGGCAAAGTGGGATAGCGGTTCTTGTAGAGCATCGGGAATTGGCTGAGTGAACAGAGGTGCCATTTGTTCTGCCAGTAACTCAATCTCTGAAGCAGAAAGATACGGATAGATATATCGCCTAAATCCTTCAATTACCTGATGAGTAAGGCCAGAGGCCCAGCGCATGAAGTCTCGATACACTTCGTCAAAGCCGGAGCCGTAGTATTTGTAGGTTTCATCATACGTACATTTAAGCTTGTGTTCGTTATAAGGGATGCTATACAGCGGCAGGCGGCTAAAGCCGAGGGCTTTGTCTCTGGGCAATGCGGCCATTTCGACTAGCTTGATGACCACATCGCCGATGCCAAATACGATGTGTAATGGAATTGCTAAAGCAGGGGAAAGCTTTTTGCCACCCTTAGAATACGGTGCGGCGGCAATGCCCAGCGATCGCTCAAAAACGGTCATTAGGGGCTGACTGTCCGCATCAGTCTCCAGCTTTGGTCGATAGCTATCGGCCAACATTTCAGCCATCCAGTAGTGGGCTTCTGCTTGAGGCATCGCGATCAAGAGCTGAGCTTGTTCCCAATCCCATTGGTTCTTTTCTACCTTGGCGAGTCTGGCCTGACAGGATGAGACGTCAAACTCCTCAGCATCGGGCAAGGGCAGCGGCTGACGAGGATACCAAGTCACCCAACGCTGTTCTTCTGTGGTCAGATTAATGACCCGTGGCACCTCTAGGCTGTCGGGAACCTCATCGCTGGTTTCTTGCACATCGACTGCTTTTGCGGAAGCGGGCATGGTTGCTGACTCCTGGTTACTCGGGGGAATGAACTCGGTTTTAGCCGTCTCGAAGGGTATCTGCAAAGCTGTCTTGGCGGCTGCTTGCACAAGAACATGCTCGTCAGCCGCAAGCTGAGTTAGCAGTTCTGCCGACGTGCTGGGATTCTGGGAGATCGCATAACGATCCGTCCATTTCTGAGATACACCCGCTTTATAGATAGATGTTTCGTTGATGTGGGGATGCATGAGCGCAATAAATCGATTAAATGCGCTAGCGCCCTTTAGGCAGGTATCGAGAAACAAGGGGAAACCCTTTTCAGTTTTAGCAACTGCAACCCGCACATTGATATCACGATGTTTCAACAGCGATTTGAGTTTCTCTTCAGAAATAGTTGGCTCCGCGATCGATTGAAGGGCGCGATCGCGTGACTGTTTCCTAGCCATCTCCCGCACGTACAACACTTTATGCTGTGCAAGCTCTTCAATAATATCTGGAGGTGTGCTAGGGTTTCTGGCTAACTCCCAATGTAAATCGTGCAACCACTCTTCATAACCTGGTCCTTCACCGATGCTAAATTCTTCCCATTTTCGACGTTTCCCAGCTTGGTCAAAAGGATATAGATAATCTCTGTTCTCAAAGAGTTTTGGGAAAAGATACTCAGGCAATGCGTGATTTCTAGCAAGCGCCATGCAGATGAATAAATTGTTTGTTGCTAACAACTCCTGAAGAGTATCAATAGGAGTACTAGGATTACATGCAATGGCTTCCCTGATAGAGCTTCGGCATAAGAAACCAGAGCCGACAACTGGGCTAGGTGAGCTAAAACTATAGCCATCGTCGCGTGTGCCCAACCTAGCAAGAAGAGAAGCTGGTGTTCTTGGCGATTGAGCAA
Organism: Leptolyngbya sp. SIOISBB; assembly: GCA_010671905.1. Classification (GTDB taxonomy): domain Bacteria; phylum Cyanobacteriota; class Cyanobacteriia; order Phormidesmidales; family Phormidesmidaceae; genus Halomicronema. The sequence goes on along the minus strand of JAAHII010000002.1, from coordinate 435,662 downwards.
TAAACATCCGATAAGACGGATTGTGTTTATAAGATTCAAATTCTTCGAAAGTCAATTTATCCCAAATCGATTGCTCCCAATTCGCTGCAGGGAATCTTTTCTGCTGCTGCTTCGTATCCACAAGCCACCGATCCCACTTCGTTTTTTGGCTCAACTATGTCGCGTCTCTTCGAGGCTGCGCGTCTCCGTTTACAGGTACGCTTTTGGTTTGCATCTATCCTTTCGGACAAATGTTCGATTAGCTCTGCGGTGGCATTTGGATTTTCGCAAACAGCTATAATTACATCTGTGTAGGGCTCTTGCATTAGCCTGTTCAGAGCAGAAGCAGGCGCAGAAACATTTGTAGCTAGCGCATGTCGCACGCTCTCGACTTTATCCTGTGCTAGTACCTCCAAACATGGGTGTGGCGTCGATTCATTGCCTGCTACTGCCGCTCGCACAGCGTCGTGTTCATCTTTGGCCAGTATCTGTAGTAGGGTTGCAGGCGTACAGGGTTGCGAAGCGATCGCCCGCCGGACATCCACATTGAGGATGGAAACATAAGCCTCTGATATGCCATCAATGGCAGCCAATTCACACAGCGGCTTCTTGGTTTGTTTCAGCTCGCTCTGGAGCTTTTCTAAAACCAGGGTCTGCCAGTTCTCAGGGACTGTCGCTGGGTGTGAAACAGATGATTCATCTGAAGCATCTGCAACTAAGGCATACCCAGACGCGGGCGTCTCAAATTCCAGTGTATTCACAACACCGGGAATTCTAGCGTATCCCTTTTTTAGTTTTTCCCTTACCAGTTTCTCAAATGACTTTTCTGCTGCTGCCGCTGAAGCAAATTCCTTCTTTTTGGTTTGTCCTTTTGTTCCCACCCGTCCATAGCTCACCGTATGGGTTGCCTCGTCCAAGCTAATGCACCAAAACTTATCGGATTTGCCGTCAGAGTATTGCAGTGATTGCTGTTTCATCAGGGTAGCCACACAAAAATGCTCATCTATACCCAGTTTTCCCAGTCACAGCTGCGGGCATTTTCAGTGTATGAACTGAATTCTTGCAGCAGGTCTATTCGTCAACATAGTTTATTTGAACTAATCACGCTAGAGAGTGCTCCGGTGCGATATCTACTAGATCATGTCAATGTCACTGACTTAAGCGGAATCATGCGACCAGCTTAGCTTTGAGAACAGATCGGGGTTGCTTCATGCGAGGAAATGGTTTCGGTCGCTGCTTGACGACTCTGGGTTCCTGCCGATGGGGTCGATCAGGCAATAATTCGGTGGCCGTTTCGTTGAGCAAGTCATCATATAATCGCTGTCGTTGACTCTATTCACTGGCCGCAAGTTCCGAGAGGATGGCCCGAAAGCCTTGGCGGGTCTGTTGCAGCGATAGTCGTGTGCGTTGATCGTCAGCCTTGGGAGCGGCTTGTTCGTCGATTCGATAGCTCCCAAATGCGTCATCGACTGACCTTGCTCACAGGCTTCCTGATACAGTAATTCCGCGATGCGTTGACTGCACTGTAAGAGTTCTTGGCGTTCTTTCGGCGTCATGGGCGCACCTGTCAAAATGTGGCGACAGCTTCACTCTAATTTTCTCCCAAGAAAGTGACCTGCTCCCGGACGAATTTGTCGGCTCTACCATGAAGGATAAGGAACGCATGCGAGTGTCGGCTAAACCCAACCCTTATTTTGAAGGGTGCAGACAGGATGGTAAATACTGTAGCGGTCTCGATCATAGAGCTCAAGATAACACTTCCTTTTTTTGAGCCGCAGAGCCCGCTGACGGCGTTTGCTGAAAACGCACTCGCTCTGACCGACTCCTTATCCTGGCACCGCTAGCGAACGCCCGTTATCTTGAGGTCGGATCTCCAGAATGAACGGTACTGCTGCCTGTGCCCAGACTGGCAGAGGAGTGTAGTCAGCCGCGGCCTCGCCAAAACAAGCTTCTAGCATTTTTGTATGGATGATGCCGGGGTTGAGGGCCACTGCCGCCATACCGTCAGGGAGCTCCTGCGCAAGCGCCTGGGTCAAGCCCTCGATAGCCCATTTGGTGGCGCAGTAAGGGGCAACTCCTGGAGACGTAGAGCGGCCCCACCCCGAGCTGAAATTGACCACAATGCCCCGCCGTTGTTGGCGCATCGGTGGCACAAAATGACGAATCATATTGACCGTGCCATGAATGTTGACATCAATGACGGCTTGACACTCCTCCGCAGGCACTTCCCACAGCGGTGCGGGAGCGTTGATTAACCCAGCGTTATTGATCAGCCGATCAGGGGTGCCGCTTTTCTGCAAAACTTTCTGGCACCATTGACTGACGCTGGCATCATCGCGCACATCCAGGACGTCAAACAGATGAGAATCAGAATGCATTGTGCGAAGTTGAGCGATCGCCTCAGCACTGCGGGCACAGCCCGATACCCGATGCCCTGCCGCGATAAAGGTTTCGGTCATGGCTCGGCCCAACCCGCGACTGACCCCAGTAATCACGATATGTTGGCTCATCTCTTTTCCTAATTTGTCTATGGTGAAAAATCTTGTAGTAGCAGGACGATTCAAGCCATCGTTTTAAGGCTCCCAGATGGGATCATTCAGCATCGCCTGTAGTGCCAACGATCGCCGCTCAATTTCTAGTAAGGCATCCCGCCGTTTGATCCGGGTCTGCCAGTCCCGATGGTTGGTTGAGCCCACTCGTTGTAAGCCGCGCATGCGAGACTTCCCCCACATTGGAGTTTCCGCTTTGAGTCGTGCATAGTATACGTCTCGACCGCCTGGACAATAGACCTCTAACCAAACGCCCACGGGGGCGATCGGACCACTTTGCTCAATGCGCTGGCGGTGGGCGCGCAGGTCTTCAAGAACTTGCTGCAGAGCCTGCATAATAGGTAAAGATCATCTCTTTTGTCGTTTGAAAACTATTTTACCAAACGACAAAAGAGATGATCTCAAAAAGCTTGGAATGAGCCAGATGTTACTCTCGACAGCGTGCCAGCCGGAGCAGTCAAAATTAACGGGGTTGATGTTCGCCCTGTGGCCAGTTTGTGCTGCCAAACTGGCCACAGGGCGATCGCACTCAGTAGGATAAACAGGGAATGCCCCTGATTCAGAGGCAGCGCCAGCTCGTGAGCATTGCTGGAGTTGCAATGATTTCAGATCCCTCATTTGCGAACCATGCCGCTATTTTAGGAAACAGACACTATGATGATGAGGGATGCCTCTATGACGACTGCCCAGACAGGCTACTATCGGTTTCCCACCGTTCATCAGGATCAGGTCGTTTTCGTTTGCGAAGATGATTTGTGGAGTGTGCCCGTCAATGGTGGAGTTGCTATCCGCCTGACCGCTAATTTAGGTGCCGTGAGTCATCCGGCGCTTTCCCCTGATGGCACGCAACTGGCCTTTATTGGGCGCGAAGAAGGGGACGGCGAAGTGTATGTCATGCCGGCTGCGGGTGGCGTCGCCCAACGCCTCACCTTCTTGGGTGCTAACACCACGATCGCAGGCTGGAGTCCTGACGGTAGCGCCATCATTTTTGCGAGTAATGCCAACCAACCCTTTCCGCGGCTGATGAAGCTTTACCGCATTCATGTCGAAGGGGGGCTACCTGAGTGTTTACCCTACGGCATGGCGAATGCGATCGCCTTTGGGCCTGAGGGCAAATCTGTTCTGGGGCGAAATATCGCTGAACCGGCTCATTGGAAGCGCTATCGTGGCGGGCGGGTGGGCGCATTGTGGGTGGATGTGACGGGCGATGGTCAATTTACCAAGCTGGAGGGCTCTGGGAATAAAGCCTCGCCGCTATGGATTGGCGATCACCTCTATTTCATCTCGGACCATGAAGGTATTGGCAACCTGTATCGCTGCACACCAACCGGCGAAGACGTTCAGAAAATAACTGATCACCGAGACTTTTATGTGCGCAATGCCACCACGGACGGTCAACGGATTGTGTATCAAGCAGGTGCCAGCCTATTTTCACTAGACGTGGCCTCCGGCCAGTCACAAGAGATTCCCATTCAGTTTCGTAGTCCCCAGGTACAGCGTCAGCGCAAATTTATTGAGACGGGTAAGTATCTAGAAGACTATGAACTTCATCCCCAAGGACATTCGACCTTGCTCACCAGTCGTGGACGTAGCGTCTCCTTTGGCAATTGGGAAGGGGCGGTGGTGCCGATGGGCCGCGCCGATGGGGGGCGCTATCGCCTGACCCGTTGGCTTCCCGATGCGAGTCGGTTAGTGACTGTGTGCGATGGTTCAAGCACCTCCCCAGAGGGCGATCGCGGCGGCAATGAAAGGTTGGAAATTCATCACCTTGAGGTAGAGACACCGCCCGTCGTTTTGGCTGATTTAGACATTGGCCGTGTGGTTAACTTCAAAGTGTCGCCGGTGGCCGACCAAGTCGTGCTAACCAACCATCGCCACGAGCTGATGTGGGTTGATCTCGACAGTCAAACCATGCGGCTCCTTGACCGTAGCCCGTACCACCGCATCCAAGGCTTCAACTGGTCGCCCGATGGTCAATGGATCGCCTACGGCTTTAGTGAAACCCAAGCAACTGCTTCGATCAAACTGTGTCAGGTGAGCGATGGCCAAACGCATGGCCTGACCTCGCCCCGCTTCTGGGACTTTAATCCCAGCTTTGACCCAGACGGCAAATTCATTTATTTCTTATCCGTGCGGGAGTTCAATCCGGTCTATGACACGGTTTATTTTGACCTGAATTTCCCGCAGGCTACCCGGCCTTTTCTGATTTCCCTACAAGCTGAGACCCCCTCCCCTTTTATCCCTGTGCCCAAACCGCTGGATAGCGAGGGTAAAAAAGAGGATACAGCGGCGAGGGCTGCCGAAGCGGCCATTGAATCCTCAGAAGCCGCATCGGAGATGCCCACTTCACCATCCCCGTTGAGAATTGATTTTGAAGGGATTGAGCGCCGGGTTGTGGGCTTTCCAGTACCCGAGGGGCGCTATCACCAGATTTGGGGTCTGAAGAACCAAGTGCTGTTCAGTTCGTCCCCTATCAAAGGCAGCCTAGGTCGTAACTGGAGTAGCCCTCAACCGACCGCCGAAGCCAAGATTGAGCTCTACACTTTCACCACCCAAAGCCGCGATCTCGTGGCTAAAGAGGTCACGAATTTTAAGGTTGGTCGTGATGACAAAACTCTGATTTATCGGTCGGGCGATCGCCTCCGCGTCTGTCCGATCAAAGCGGCTCCTAAAAATGCGAATGCCCAGGGCAGTGCTCAGCCAGACGCCAAAGCGGCAAATCGTAAAACGGGCTGGTTGGATTTGGAGCGAGTGCACATCGCGATTATGCCGCATCAGGAATGGCAGCAAATGTTCCGTGAAGTTTGGCGATTGCAACAAGAGCAATTCTGGACAGCGGATCTCTCGGGTGTCGATTGGGTCAAAGTGTACGATCGCTATCGACCCCTGTTAGATCGAGTGGCTACCCGCTCTGAGTTCTCTGATTTGATTTGGGAGATGCAGGGCGAACTGGGCACCTCCCATGCCTATGAGATCGGCGGTGACTACCGCCAGCAACCTGAATATCGTCTGGGCTTTTTAGGAGCCGATTATGCTTACGATGCGGCGATGGATGCTTACCGGATCACCCATATCGTGCAAGGTGATACCTGGACCAAACAGGCGTCACCGCTAGAGCAGATCGGCCTGAATGTGAACGTTGGAGATTACCTGCTAGCCATCTCAGGACAACGACTCCATCAGCATCTCGCCCCAGCTGAACTGCTGGTGCATCAGGCTGACTGCCCCATCCAGATAACCGTGGCCAATCATACTGGCGAAACCCACCGTACGCTCACAGTACAAACCCTCAAAGACGAACGCCTACTCCGCTACCGGGAATGGGTCGAGCGCAACCATCAAGCGGTGACCCTAGCGACGGATGGACGGGTCGGTTACGTCCATATTCCCGATATGGGACCCGCGGGGTATGCCGAGTTTCATCGCTATTATTTGGCGGAGGTGGTTAAATCGGGACTGGTGGTAGACGTGCGCTTTAATCGAGGCGGACATGTATCGCAACTCATTTTAGAAAAGCTCGCGCGGCAACGCATTGGCTATGATGTGCCCCGCTGGGAACAGCCTGAGTCTTACCCTGCCCATGCACCGGCTGGCCCCATAGTCGCTGTCACCAACGAACATGCGGGCTCTGATGGGGATATTTTTAGCCACTGCTTTAAGCTGATGGGCCTTGGCACCCTGATTGGAACGCGCACTTGGGGCGGTGTGATTGGGATTTCGCCCCGCCATCGACTGGTTGACCTCAGCATCGTGACGCAGCCGGAATATTCTTTCTGGTTTCAGGATGTCGGCTGGCAAGTGGAAAACTATGGCACCGATCCTGATATTCAGATCGATATTTCGCCTCAAGACTGGGCGGCTGGCAACGATCCACAACTGGCTCACGCCATCCAACTAGTGCTCGACGAGCTGGAGAAAGAGCCAGTGCAGTTGCCTGACTTTGGCGATCGCCCCCGCCTCCAGTTGCCCATCTCAGCCACCTAGACAGCGCGTCATGCCCCCAAGGCTTTAACCCGATTCGCAGCCTTGTAAAGGCACTGAGGCTGAGATCTGGTCGGTTCCAATCAGCATAACGAACCTCACACAATGACGATGTCCTCTTTAGCCGCCCATTGAGCAATGTCGCTGCGGTTGATAGCCGCCGCCATCAGACTGGGAAACTGATCGGGCGTGCAAGCAAAAGCGGGACTTCCTAAACTTGCAAAGGCAGCCGCGTTGTGATGATCAAAGCTAGGTGCCCCGTCATCATTGAGGGCGAGTAATGTCACCATCTGAACGCCTGAAGCCGTCAAGGAGGCTAGGCGCTTGAGCATCGCGTCGCGATCGCCCCCTTCATATAGGTCGCTAATCAAAATCAGAATGGTTTCCTGCGGCTGACGGACCTGTTTCTGGCAGTAGGAGAGGGCCTGATGAATATCGGTGCCGCCGCCAAGCTGTGTGCCGAAAAGGACATCAACCGGATCTTGAAGCAGGTCGGTAAGGTCAACTACGGCAGTATCGAACACCACGAGCCGGGTGCTGACGGCGGGAATGGAGGCCAGCACGGCAGCAAAAATGCTGGCATAGACGACGGAAGCGGCCATTGAGCCACTCTGATCAACGCAAAGGATAATGTCTTTGAGGGCCGATCGCTTGCGTCCATAGCCAATCAGCCGCTCCGGGATGATGGTTTGATAATCGGGCTGATAGTGGCGTAGGTTGGCGCGAATGGTCCGGTGCCAGTCGATTTCGTTATGGCGGGGACGAGAGTTGCGCTGACTGCGATTGAGGCTACCGACGACGGCTTGCTGCATGGGGTTTTGAAGCTTACGCAGGAGTTCGTCAACAACTTTGCGCACCACTAAACGGGCCGTCTCTTTGGTGCGTTCGGGAATGACGCGATTGAGAGACATCAAATTCGCCACCAGATGAACATCGGCCTCGACAACTGCCAACATTTCCGGTTCAAGCAGCATCTGGTGCAAATTAAGTCGCTCTAGGGCATCTTGCTGCATGACGCGCACCACCGAGCTGGGAAAGTACTCGCGAATATCGCCCAGCCAGCGGGCGACGTTGGGGGCCGATTTTCCGAGTCCGCCGCTACGGTCCTGATTTTTATCTGGCTGACCATCGCCGTAGAGCGCGGCAAGAGCCTTGTCCATCGCCAGACCGTCGGTGCCCAGTAAGCCCCCCGCCAGCTCGCCGCCGGCGCTGCAGATGCTATCGGCCTCTCCCCCGCCGAGGATCAGTCGCCAGCGGCGTAACCGTTTTGTGTTGAGGTCATTCGTTAGGCTCATGGGGTCACCAATGGAGTAGCAAGGCCAAGGAGTTGAGCAATGAGGGGCAGGGCGGCGTCGGCGCGATCATGATCGGACTCCCGACTCTCGGCTGCCAGTTCTTGCCGTCCCAGCCGCACCCGCTCACCCATCTGGCGACGTTCGGGGGCCGTGAAGTTGGCAAATGTACGCCGCAGCAGGGGCAGTAACGCGGTGAAGGTCTCGGCAGATAGCTGCGTCACCCAGTCATCCAATACCTGCCAGATGGCATCATCATGAATCAGCAACAGACCGCTGCCCTGCAAGAATCCCTCCACCCACGCCGCCGCCTGGGGTGGCTCGGTCGCTAACGAAAGGGCTAAGCTCAAGCGTTTCGCGGCTTCGGTTGGAGGCAGAGTGCCCTCATCCAGCAGCAGCCGACAGCAGCGTCCCGTGACCAGCCCCTGCAGGTTCATCCGGTTGGCTAGATGTTGCAGCGTGGCCGACCAACTTTGCAAATGCGATTCCTGCTGGAGCAATTTAAGGGCGCTGTGGGTCTGGTTAATAGACTGGAGCATCCGGGCGGCAGCGTCATCATCTAGGGAGGCGCAGGCTCCGGGCAGGCCGATGCAGATGCGGGCTACTAACCCGTCCACCACTTGGGCTACAGTTGCACTGTCGGTTTGACGCACGTCACGATAGCGCAGCACGTTCACTAGAGCGGGCAGGGCCGCCATTAGGTGGGTCACGTCACTGGCGACGGCGGCGATCTCCTGTAACTGTTCGATTAGGGGAGCAACGACATCTGTTAGCGCTGCTAGCAGTACCTGGTCGAGCAAGTCGGTCAGGTACCCGAGGGATTGAGCAGCAGCAGCCTGAGCCTGAACCGTTGCCGTTGCCGCCGCAATGACGGTATTGCCCCAATGGCCTGCTTCGATTACCTTGAGGCTGAGTTCTGGATCCCACCGCAGTTCCCAGGCTTCTTTGAAAGTGCCCTTCCCACTGGTGGATTGGACTTGCCCCCAGGGAATCTGGAGTAACGCGAGGCGATGGAGCAGGTGAGATCGCTCCAAATCCAGCGGTTTTCGTAAATCTAGAGTCAGCCGCTTTTCGATGGCAGCGGGCTTGAGCCGGAGTCGTTTTTGCAGCTGCTGGAGATCTTGCTGCAGAGGTACCAAGGGCGTTTCCAGAGGGACCTGACCGAGGCGATCGCTGACAATCAGCTTTCGATGGATGAGCTGCATCGGAGCAGCATCGCCAAAGCAGAAAATGGTTTGCGCGGCCTCATTGAATTCGTCCAACCCGGGCATGGTTGAGTCCCTTAGGGCAGCTAGGGTCTCCGCCAGTCGTACCGCTTCAATGATGCTGGCGGAGGAGGCCTCTAGGTCTTCCTCCCGTAGCAGTCGCGCCACCCGCGTCATCCACCGAACCCCCGTCTGACTCGATGGATGCTCCGAGGTCGACGATCGCCACAGGTGCTCGTACCAACCCGGTGACGTAATGCCTGCGCCATAGCCACTGCTACTGGCCAACCGTCCGTAGGTCCAGGGAATCCAGGTCGCTTTCACCTTGAGCTTGGGCAAGCCTTTGAGCAGCTCTTTGTCAGGCTTTTGGGTGGGTAACGGTTCGTTCAGGGCGGGCGCGTGCCAGGCTCCACACACCACGGCAATCGCCTCAAATCCTTCCTTCTGCGCTTGCCGAATCGTTTGCCGCATGTAGGCTTCCCGCTGCGCTTCCAGGCAGTCAAAGGGATTCCCAGCATCCGGTGGATAGGTCTTTTCTACGTCCTCTCGAAGGGCGATCATCGCTTCTAAAATGGCTTCGAACAGAGCCGTGCCGTCTTGGCGCTGCTCGACCCAATGCTCCCACCAGCGCTCACTATCGCGATAGCCTGCCGCCTCAGCCAACCATCCCAGCGGATCAGTGGGTCGCAATCGCTGCGGGGATGTTTCCGGCGGCTCCAGTTTTGCGTCGCCATCTAGCTCTGACGTCTCTTTACCGCCGTTATCTGACGCTGGCGTCTCTTCTTTGGCTGCGCTCAGCGCGAGTCGATGCGTCTGGGGCAAATCCATAAACCGGACAGGGATCCCCTGATTCACCCCGTAGCGGAGGGCCTGCCATTCGGGTGAAAACTCCGCAAAGGGATAGAAGGCCGCCTGCTGCAGGTGTTCTGGAGCGTATACCAGCAGCGCCACGGGCGGCCGCATCTCCGGGTGGGTCATCAGCGGTATCGCTGCGTCTGCCTCAGGAGGTCCCTCAACCAGCACAATGTCGGGCTGAAGGGTATGGAGCGATCGCACTAAACTTCTCGCTGACCCTGGCCCATGATGGCGAATGCCGAAAACAGTGACGGTCATGTACTTCTCCCGTTAGCCCAACTCACGACAGGCCCGGTATAGATCCCGCCAGCCATCTCGCTCCTTCACCACCGTTTCTAAATACTCTTTCCACACCACGGCATCCTGCACTGGGTCTTTGACGATCGCGCCGTAAACCCCAGCCGCCAAATCTTCGGCGCTGAGGCTGCCGTCGCCAAAGTGAGCCGCTAACGCCAGTCCACTGCTGACGACAGAAATCGCTTCGGCAGTGCTGAGGGTGCCACTGGGGGATTTCAGCTTGGTTTTGCCGTCCTCAGTGACGCCGCTACGGAGTTCCCGGAAGAGGGTAACCACGCGACGAATTTCCGTGAGGGCAGGCGCTTCAGCGGGCAACTCCAGGGCGCGGCCCAGACTCTCGACCCGCTTTTGCACGATCTGCACCTCCTCATCGGCATGACTGGGCACCGGCAGTATCACCGTGTTGAAGCGACGTTTGAGAGCACTGGAGAGTTCGTTGACCCCTTTGTCACGGTTGTTGGCGGTGGCAATCAGGTTAAAGCCTTTGACTGCTTGTACTTCTTCGCCTAGCTCCGCGATCGGCAGCGTCTTTTCCGACAGCACGGTGATTAAAGTGTCCTGCACGTCGGCAGGAATGCGGGTAAGTTCCTCCACGCGAGCAATCTTGCCTGCGGTCATGGCCTTCATCAGCGGACTGGGGACAATCGCCTGCATCGATGGCCCCTTCGCCAGCAGCTCAGCGTAATTCCAGCCGTAGCGGATGGCCTCTTCGCTGGTGCCAGCCGTGCCCTGAATCAGTCGGGTCGAATCGCCAGCAATTGCCGCTGCCAGGTGCTCCGACACCCAGGACTTGCCGGTTCCAGGGATACCGTAGAGTAGTAGGGCGCGATCGGTTGCCAGCGTGGCGATCGCCACTTCCATCAAGCGTCGCTGTCCTACGTACTTGGGTGAGATTTCCGTATCGCCCACGGTACCCCCCATCAGATAGGTCGCCACCGCCCAGGGGGACAGTTGCCAATTCGGCGGGCGCTGGCGATCATCGGCTGCCGTCAAAGCAGCGAGTTCAGCTGCGAACTGCTCTTCGGCGTGCTGCCGCAGAATGGCGGTCGCCGGATCGGACGGCGTTGCAGTTGATTTAGCCGATTTGGATTTGGACGCTGGCATCGCAAACTCACAGAAACAACGGTGTACAAACAGGGCTAGGGCTACTCGCTGGCTGAAAAAGCACGATGGATTTTCTGGCGGAAACTGAGGCAGTTTTTGAGCCCCAATAATTTGTTTTCCCGGTAGCGGCGAGCAACTGTTTTGTCGGCAATTTCCTGTAGCGCGATCGCCACATCCGGGGCAAGATCTGGATGTAATGTAAGCCGTAAGTTTTGTATTTCGTAAGGGAGGCCATAAGTGTTGCGTGAGCTATCTTGGGCCACGGTCATCAACTGCGCGAGGATCAGTCGGCTAAAGGCAAGGTTCCAATGCTGAGAACTGCGAATAACCAGCAGTAGCCAACGAATCACCTCTTCTTCGCTCGAGTTGCTGGGTAATCGCCCTCTCAGCCAGTGTTCTTGTCGTTCTGGAGTGAGTAAAGCCAAGAGTTGTCCAATCAAATTGGCGTCCGAAATCTGGGACTCTAGGGTGTGTAGAAAAGCATCAGCCCAATCAGGTCGTTGCTGACGTAACGTTGCCAGCGCCCAACCAGCTGTTAATAAAGTTTCCCAGGGATGCTCCTGAAGCACTCGAACAGCGACGACTGGCTCTCCCCAAATATCCAGGGGCGCAGCAGCCAACATCAGCTCTAAGTACAAACTGAAAATGCCTCCTTTGCGTTGGCTGACTGTCTCTCGCTGGCTGCCCCCGATAGCGGGAGAGAGGCCGTCCTTTTCCCATTCGTTGTGGTAAGCCTGGGGAAGTGAGACATCGATCCGCAAGTGATCGCCTTGCCCCTGAAGTTGCACTAATGGCTGCAATCGACTGGCCATGCGCTGGCATAAACGAGACTTTGGTAGTCTGACCAACAAATTAGCCGCTACTCGACAAACGCTCACAGCGCGATCGCTCAGCGCAGCTTCCAAAAAGGGCTCGTCTGCCATTGTCAGGTTAACTTCCAGCAGGCTGATGAAGGCTTCCCGATCTTTGGCGGCTTCCGTTGACCAAACCGCTTCCAAAGCTTCTTGGGCGGCCTTTGGATCAGCCTCGCGCCATCGCTGCAACAATAGAACTCGCTCACTGCGGCGACCGTTGGCCCAAATGTCTTGTACGTGAGGCGAATCGAGGGAAATTTCATGGGCACCGCCGACTCTGGCATAGCTCCAATCCGTTTGCTGCGCCGCTAGCCACTGACCGCGCTGGCCCACGACCGTCGCCACATGCGGTCGTAATGAAGCTGTTTGCTGCCCCATCTGCAACAGCTTCGGCAATTGTCGTTCGGGAATACGCTGTCCGGCTTGGGCAATTAGTGATAACAGCTCTGGCAACACGTCCGGATGGGTATTCATGGCCGTGTCGAGGTGCCGGGCAATCGCCGGTTTGACGACAGGCACGTCCTCCAGGGAGCAGGGCTCTACAGTAGGCCAGTTCTTTTGCGGGGGGTGTTGAGCGATGCGTTGGTGGAGTGAGATCGCCCCTGCGGCTCCCAACAGTGCCCCTTCTGGTTCGCTCCAATCCAGCTGGTCCAGCAAGGCCTTCAGGGTTCCCTCGCCAACAGGCTGAGGCGTCTGCCTTCCTGTACCGACGAGGGCCGTTGCTACCAACGTTTGCCACGGGTCCATCCTCTAGCCCTCCAGCGTCAGAAACTGCGTCTTGGTCAAGATGCCCAAAGGCATTAGCACCTCGCCGTTCCACTCACCAAACAGCTGAAGGGGATGGCCACCACTGATCGCGAGCAGTTCCAGCGGGTGCTGAAATCGAGACGATAGCGGCAGCGCGTAGCCTACAGTGTCCTGTAGCCACCAGCGGTCTTCCTGCCACAGGGGGTACACCTGGTCCAGCATTAGCGGATAGGGTCCTAGCCAAGGATTTTGACCCAACGCTTGGGCATAGTGGGTGATCGCCCCCTCCAGGGTCTCCCCGCTAATTGGATGAGCAAGTGCCCGCACGACGCCCTCTCGCTTGGCCACAAACGCTCGCTGCACACCCGTGCCGGGATAAAAAATCAGCTCACCGACAAAACCAGCGCCTGGCACAAGACTGACATCCAGTGGCTGCTTGCCGTAGGCAAAATTCAACACCAGCGCCCAGCGCAACGACTCATGCCCGCGCAGCCAGACCCGCTGTCCCTTGAGATTATCTTCCTCAAAAATCACTCGGCCCATCACCTGCCAGATATCTTTCTCGCAGCTCACCAGCGGATCGCCCTGCTCTGCCCGCAACTGCAAATCTTCCTGCGTTTGAGGCCAACCAATTTGCGATCGCACTTCGGCTTGCATCGCGGGGGACAGCGTTTCGATGCGCCGATAGCCCTGCACCAGCAGGTGCAATAATCCCAGCGCTCGCAGCATACGCTCAGGCCAGTCTTGGCCGGAATGGGGAATGCTGGCGAGCGCTCGGATCCGTCGGGCGAGCCCTGGGGCCTGAGCATCCACTAACCGGGCTGCTGCCTGGTCCCAAAAGCGATAGGACTGATTAGGCAAGGTGGCCAATCCCTGACGGACAATATCTTGCAGCCACTGCTCTAAATCAACCAGCCCCGCTGCAATCTTGGTCTCTCGCTGCTGGGCACGTTTGGCCTGTGCTTTAGGATCAGCCGCTTTCGCCGTTTTTGTCTGTTGGCGCTGGGTAGCCTGCGATCGCTTCTCCAGCCAGTCCGTCACCCAATCCGGGGGCACATTTTCGGGCACGGTATCGGGCTGCTCCACCAGCAACCAAAACAGGCCGAGGGCATGCTTGCAGGGAAATTTGCGGCTGGGGCAGCTACAGCGAAAAGCGGGCTCGCTCAGCTCAATCTGCGTCCGATAAGGGTTTTTGCCGCTCCCCTGGCACTCCCCCCAAACCACCTGCTCAGAGCGACCCAGCAGCGGCCATTTGGCGGCGTTAGCCAGCGCCTTGCCATTCTTCGTCGATCTAGCATCTGGCGATAGCGCCAGCACCTGCTCCGATGTCCACATCTCAGCGACCATCAACACATTGGCAGTATAGTACAAATAAACTATTCAAGCACTTGGGCGGATGGCGGTTAATTCATCGATTCCCAAAAACGCACAAACCTTGCCTTTAGTTTGCCTCCAGGGACGGCAATGTCAACGATGAGTCTGACCAAAAACAATGGGACACAAGCCCCGTTCTTCTAGGACGGCTTTTTCTGGTTCTCGAGGTACTGTTTCAGTCCCTCTAACGGAGCACCGCCGACAGAAGCCGAAAAGTGAGCCGGTGTCCAGAGAGCCGTTTTTCCCATCGGCTTTGGCAATCCCGCTTGTCCGTATCTTCTGCTAGAGACTCCCTTGAGTGAGTTGGCAATCTGCGATATCGACGGTGCCAGCAGAGGGCATGGCCACGCATTTTTTGCTGGTGTTGGGTGGCGATCTCAATGAGGGCATCGGGGACGCTGAAGTCGTATTGTTGCGGCATGCGACACACCTCATGGCACTTCATGGCGTTGGCGGGCACGAGCAGGTTGAAGTGTTGGGTGTGGAGTTGTTGGTAGGCGGAGTTTGCAAGGAAGTTGCGTTCGCTGAGGGTGGCAGCCCCGAGGGTGAAGTGGCAGCGATCGGCGAGCTCGCGCAGGGTAGATGGCATGAGGAGTGGGCGGAGAGGACAGCCTTAGAGTGCCCAGGGGAAAGAAGAGAATGCAGTAGAGATTGAGCTGTCGGAGTTAGATTACTAATAGTCGCATGTGTGAAGAGGGGAAATCGCACTATAAAGAAATCCAGTAACCTCTAAATTTCTTAAGATGAAAGCTTGCTCTTTCTGCCCAAAGTGCTGCCTGTTTTGAGCGATCCAAATATAAGGGGACCTCGACAGCAATACTTTTATCGTTTTCCACATCTCTCCAGCTAAGAACCTTTAAGTTGATCGGAATAGGCGCAATCTGTCCAGGCATTATTTCAAACAAAGTGTATTCCTTCCAACTGTCTACTTTTCGACAATTTAATGAATCCAATATTTTTTGAATTCCTATACCTTGAATTAAGACCTGTCTAACATCTTCTCTCGATTCTTGACGTATCCACTCAGCCTTCCACTCTGATGGGGGAAACCTTCCATATTCAGCAGGTAGCCAATAACCATGATGGAAATACAAGTCCATTATTTCAGAATAGGAAACTGCGGGACTGGCTATAGCATGAAGATGACTATTAGAATCCACTTTTCTAAAGTTATGGAAATTGGAAACTACACAAACTTGCTCAGCATCAAATATATACTCACAGCACTTAAACAAATGTTGAAGCAATTCCCATTCATCTTTCACCTTAGGATCCAATACATATCCCATGTGTGTGACAAGAAAATCCGTTGTAGATATACGCCCAAGCCAGCTTCTAATATTAATAGTGCCGCTAAAAATAAATTCACTCTCTTGAATCTGATTTTGAATGCCTGGATGCAGCTGATTACGTACATTCAAACCTAATGTGGTTAAATCCGTTTTGGGAATCTTCTTTTCCCTGACATTAACTATCGGCAAGTTCTCTGTAATCTCTACAAAGCTAGAATCAATAATGATATTTTTAAGGTTTGCTTCAAAACATTTCAAAGACTTGACAATGCCTGAGAAATCAAGCGGAGACTCGCAGTGAATAACCTTTGGAGGCTTTAAATCTTTGCTTTTGTACAGCAAAGTTACCGTTTCAGCTATGCTTGCTGAAGGATATCTGTTGGTCGAGAGAAAATATTTTACCCATTTCTCCATGTATTCCATCCAAATTATTTTCTGCTGTTCGGAAAGAAAGATTTTTTCCCTGTGAGATTTCATGTCGCGTTTAGAATGTCCGATATTTTTTTGTTTAGAGGTTTTCTAGAATAAGCGCGATCGCATATCGCTGTAGGTTGGGTTGAGACAACGAAACCCAACATTACTAATGTGAATTCTCCATTGTTCACACGCTTTTAGTATTGACGGATAGCGTCTTAATTAAACATCTGTGTGTTGGGTTGTCTGACGGAAATTCGATATATGGCAAGGGCGATCTGTTGCTTGACTGCGTGGAAGAACTGTCGAAGGAGTCGTATGGTTTCAGGATGCTTGAAGAGGTGCTGACAGTTGTAGGTGACGACAGTAAAGAAATAGGTCGTTTCGGGTGTTTTAGCACGGCGGTAATGCATGTTAATGGCGATTGATTCTGGCCATTAGGATTGACAGATCGTCTCGTAATTAAATATTTGTGTGTTAGGTTTTCTGGCGGCAACCCAACCTACGGCGAGGGGCGATCGCACTAAATCTGTGTGCTGCTAACCTCTGAAAAAAACAATATCTCCCTTGATTTCGGATGATGAAATCGAAAGCACTTCAACGATATCCTCCTCTAGCTTGTAGGGATGTGGATAGTCTGCAATAACTTCTGTGAAGTAGCAGTCAATTTCCTCTTTTTCCTCCTCACTCATCGAGGGAAGGATGTAAGCAGAGACAGCAACTATGCACTTTTCTCTATTCTCAGAAATTTCTACGGCTAAAAGATCTGGAGAAAAACTATAGCCTTGAAGTCGCTCTTTTGCATTTTTAAGTGTAGAAAACGGCATTTTTATGGCCTGGAAGGTACGATATGAGAGCCCTTTTCACCATAGTGGATTATACCTTTATTAGTTGGTGACTTGATACCAGTTTCTTTGTCAGAGTAATTTCCTATTTGTTGCCCAAAATCGACCCTTTCTTTTGAGCCTGGCTGTCCGACTGGAACCTTTCCTACTTGTTGTCCGGTTCCGGCGTATTGATCTAGCAATGATTGTGGATTGGGATGTGTTAGCTCACTTCTTCCACGAGCTGGCTCGAAGTTTGGGTGCCCGGGTATGTGTTTTCCCTGTTGCCCTTGATGAATATCATCTGGACTTCCACTTTCAAAATACGGCTGCTCAAAGTCTGGTTTTGTATCGCCATCAAGCCAAGGAGCGGGACAGAAGCCACCGGGCCAGATGAAGTCTCTGGAACTGGGATGAGAGCGGGACTTGTCGTTGATGGCATTGGGGTCGCTGACCCCCTCTGTGGGCCTAGGCGTCGAAGGAGTGGCATCAGTTAAGGGCGGTGATAGCGGTAAGTCTTGAGCGGGCCGTTCAAACTCACCGGGAGTTGAAACAGTGGTTGGAAAAGCGCCTGCACTGGGGAGATTGGGAACTGATGTGGTCTCAAATGGGGTCGGCGTCTCAGTTTGTCTGGGCCGATTTTCCCTTTCATTTGCAATATTCTTTACGCCTTCGTAAATCCCAATAGCAGCACCAATGGCAATTGCGGCCTTTTCTGCAAGACCGGGACCAGAGCCTCCATAGACACCAGCAGTAAGTCCATCAGGATCAACAAAGTTGGTGGGACTATTGAAGACATAGCGATAGAAGTTGCTATCGCCTGCTGTAAAGCCTAATGGGTCTTCCCCAACAAACGTCCCCGTTGCCGAGTCATAGTACCGCGCACGGTAGTAGTGCAGCCCTGACTCTTCATCCCGCTCTCTGCCGGTGTAGCCAAAGCGGAAGTCAACGCTGGGGTCTGTCTCACTCGTCACCTGGCCAAAGCTGTCGTAGACGATGTGATTGAGTACCGTACCGCTGTTGTCAATCACATCCCGCACACTGCCCTGGTGGTCGCTCAGCGCCCAGTGAGTGTCGCCATTGGCCGTCTCCTCCGCCAAAATTTGGTCAATCTGCGGGCCGTGGAAGTAACGGTGAGTCAGGTTGCCCTGCCCATCAAAGACCAGCGCAATGTGTGCCCCGTCGTAGACAAAGTTTTCCTCGGTTGCAGCACCGGCACCATCACCATCGGCATCAATGGTTTTGTTGATGCGGCGGTCATACACGTCGTAGGCATAGAGCACCGACTGCGTCACATTGTCACCACTATCTTTTGTGGCGATCGCCGCGCCGGTAGCAATATCGGTATCATTCGCTCGCCGCTAACAGAAGACATCGACCTCGTGGCGGCAACTCGCCCCATCCCCAATGGTTGGACCTTTAGCACCGCCCTGTCTCAGGATGGTGAGTCTCTATTTGCGACCTATCCGGGCATTGGCAGTACCTTCATCTTTAATGTTGATGAAATCATCAACACCATCGAGAACCCGAGCGAATTTAGAATCGATGAGTACGGGTATGGCTCTGACGGCTTCTTTAGCCTTGGCACTTCTCAGGTGACAGCCGAAGATCTCACTCGATTCCCGATTGACAATATCAATCCAGAGATTGCGATCGCCTCCGATCTGCGGAGCCTCACTCCTGAGCCCGATCCCGTCTCCGGCGACATTGAGTTTGGCGTTCCCGACGGTTCTAACCGGGCTCCCTTGAGAACGGGTGGCAATCCCCACAGCATCAGCACCACAGGGACTCCCGACTTAGACCTAGACCTGATCACGCCACTAACCGCCACCAATGACCTGACGCCAACTCTGCAATGGCAACTCGGCGAAGACTTTGGGGCCATCGAAGAAGTGAACCTCTTCATTAGTGCCTATGGTGAGGGCGAAGGTCTGCTGCCCTGGGATGAGTTTATTAATCTCTCAGATCCCGAAGTTTTGCCAGGGAAATCCACCGCCGAGAAGCGGGAACTGCTGACGCGCGACTGGGATGGTTACGATGATTTCAATCCCGGACGGATTTTGACGGCGACCTGGAAACAGGAGACCAATACTTGGTATGCCTACGACCAGCAGACAGGGTTAGGACAAACCTGGGCCGCCGGCGATGTCGCCAATTCGAGTACGAGCTTTACGCTGCCTCAAAAGCTGATGCTCACCGCCGGACAAACAATTCACTGGGCGGTGCAGGCTGAGAGCAAGACCGGCACTCGGGATACTGAGTTTGGTCAGTTCACGACTGCAGCTCCGGCAGGCAATGCGCCTTTCAGAGCCGTGCCTGTCTTAACGCATGGCTTCACTATCCTGCCTTCTCCTACTGGCATTCCAGAGTCTCACTATCAAGTTGCTGACCAGATTGCTAAATCGACAGATGTCCAGAATCCCGGTCTGATTTTGCGCTACGACAAACCAACCGGTAACTGGATTCCGGTGGACAGCCAGGGCAGAACACTCAGCAATGTTGTCAGTTTGAGTCCCAGTGACACCGGCTACATGCAGCAGCTCGCCAGTGCGATCAAAACAAACTATCTAGATAAGCCTCTGGTACTTCTGCCGGAGTGGTCCACAAACAAAGAATCGATCATTCCCGATGCAGGCTTTACGGAGGCCGCCGCCGATGCCATTTTTGCCGCGATGGTGTCCCTCGACCAGGCGTTGATGGAAGTGGACGATACCGATAATCAAGGGCTCCTGCTCGATTCGCCGCTGCACTTCATTGGCTTTAGTCGCGGCACGGTGGTCAATAGTGAGATCATTCAGCGGTTGGGAACCTATTACCCGAATGCGGGGGGTGTGGTCAGAGATGAGAACGGTCAGGTCATTGCGGGTGACTTGCACATGACCACCATCGACCCCCATGACTTTGATCAGCCGTCACTGGGGCCAGTGTACCGAGACTTCAAGGAACCTGAAGTCACCGTTTGGGACAACGTTACTTTTGCGGATAACTACTATCAGACTGTGCCTGATCGGGATAATGGCTTCACCTTTACCCCCAGTGGACGCAAGATTGAGGGCATCCCAGAGGGGGCTTCAGTCGAGCTAAACGGCAAAGCCGGTTTCACGAATGATGGGGGCTTTGGTGGACCTCACTTGGCAGCGTTTGCCTGGTACTCAGGGACGGTGGGCTTTGATATTGAGCAAATCAACTTAGATGGCCGTATCAGCCGACAGTATCCGACTCAAACGAACTCCCAGCCAATCTTTGATCGCCTGGGTGAAGGTGGGTTGTTTACAGGGGCTAATGACGGTGCTGGGATACAGCCTTGGTACAGCCAAGCGGGATCTACAGCAGGGCTCGGGACGGGGTGGTTCTACTCGGTGCTGGGTGGGGGTAAAGACCAGCGACCTGATGGGCCGACTAGTGCAAAACCAGGATATGAGGACAACACTAGCGACAGTATTCAAACAAACAATGCTGCTGTTCCTAGCCTCTTTGACGGTGATTCTGAGGACAACATCAACCCTGATGAGCCGACTGGCATAGCTCCAGTAGAGGACAACATCAACCCTAGTGAATCGACTAGTACAACTCCAGTATATGAGGACAACACAAACGATAGTATTCAGACAGATAGTGCTGCCGTTCCTACCCTCTTTAATGGTGATTTTGAGCACAACATCAACACAGATGGGTTTGTTCGTAATTCTGTTCTCTTCAATGGAGAAGTTGCCGGTTGGTCTTTACACGGTAATCATGACGCAGACGTCGATAATCCACTGAATTCAATTGTGGACTGGTCCGAAGTTAGTAGTCTAAATGTCGACACCTCAACTTCAAATAACGTCTTCAAAATCCAGGGTAGTGATGGTGGCAGCGGCATAACCCACAATCCTTTCCGGCTTCCTGACGGGGGAGTACTTAGATTAGATGTCCATGTTCCAGTTCCCTCTCGAACATACGAGATGGATGACTATGTCAAAGTCATTTTGGAGGTTGAAGGGAAATCGTATGAACTTACCAGCAATGATCTTGCTAATTTCGTCTCTAATCCTCCTAAATATGATGCAATTCCTCCGCTTTCGCCAGATGTGCTTAAGCGACTAAATCCGGCAAGTCGAGTGGATGCCAGTGGCAATGGATATATTCCATCGATAGATCTGCGCGAAGTCGATCCTCTTTTCGGTATAGATGCAAACGGCAATATCATAGGAAAATTTTCCCAGCCTCATTTCCAGTCTCAAGTCAACAGAGTTGGATATGCTTCCAAAGGATTTGAGACCTTCCATCTCAATATTCCACAGGAGCTGTATGGCAAGGTGGCAAAGTCACTGAGGATTGAGGTGCATGGAAACAAAACCATATACATTGACAACATAAGCTTTGGCAGTGAGCATTTGGCATTAGGCAATCCTACTCTCAATGGGCAGGCAGCAGGCTTTGACAGCAATAACTATTTGATCGAAAAACCAGAATATGCAGCTTCGTACAATGACTCTTTGAAGACCCCCAATTGGGTAAGTTACAGACTAGATAGCTCATGGTCTGCTCGCCCAGAAGGTGTGCCAAATCCTGATAGACTTAAATTCAGCTCTGATTATGCGCTTCCATTTTCCAATAAAGTTGAAAGCTATGCTGGGGCTGACCTTGGCTACGGCACGAACGGTCATCAGCTACCCAGAGGAGACCGTTTCCGTGTTGTTAAAAGTCACAACGTAAACCCTGACAGCAATGAACACTACTACATTGCTAAAGATCAATTGCAAACGTTCCTAACGACAAATGCTTTTCCTGAATCTACAGGAGCTCAGGCTTGGGGGGAACTAGAAAAGGATTTGACAAGTTTCATCAACACATCTAACGGCCAAAAGGAAGCATATGTCGTTACAGGTAGAGATGGATCATTAGGTCTTACAACACTAGAGCAAAAAAATATTCTTGTAGATATTCCTGAATATCTATGGAAGGTTGTTCTGATTCCAGGTGAAATTGGACAAACTGCTTCTGAGGTAGACCTTAATGCAAAAGCATTTGGTGTCTTGATGGACAATGCCCCTCATGCTACTCGAGATTGGGTAAATTCTGATGTTAGTGTCATAGTCTCAATCGACGAGATAGAAGATTTAACTGGGTTAGATCTCTTTTCAGATCTGCCAGACGAAATTGAGGCAATGCTTGAGCAGCGTAAGGACTACGGAATCATTCGGCCTTCCGCACCGTTGCTCGCCTTCGAACCTAATTTACGATCCATCGTCGTGGATCATGGGATCGCTAAAGCGGCTTCCATCCGGCATGATAGTGTCCCAGAAAATGGCATCAGGGACTTGCAGCAGTTGTCCAATATCGACAGACAAATCTTTGCAGTATTCGGGCAAAGTCAACTTGCTCAGATTGGCTCGGGTGAAATTAGCACGATCCAAGAACGCGCAATGCAATGCGGAACCCTCAAACCCAGTGCGGAAGAAATTAGCATCGTAACAAAGAGCATATTTGAGGATGCAGTAATAAAGTGTAGAGAATCTGAAGTTAGCTCCAGTCAAATCACTGTCAGTGAAATCAACCAGAGAGAGACCCGAATAGGAGAGCTGAATCCCCTTCAAGTTGGCATAGCTCAGATCGACATCGCTGAGTACAGCACGGTCAAGGATTGCCCCAGCCAAATCGATTTGCTTCAAACACACCCCTTCAAGGCGTGCGGAGCCTTTGGAACCGGTGAGATGGACACCAGCGAATCTTCTTTCGCCAGCGTTGTACCTTCGAACCAGTTCCTCACAGCTTACACAGATTGGTCTAATGCGCTTACCAGTTTCCATGCCGATAGTCACGATAGCTCGTCAGTACTTCATGATATGAACTTGGCACACTTTGCTTCATGGCTAAGTGAATCAGGTATCACTTTCAAGATCACTAACCTCCCCACCGGCCAACTCGCCGAAGCGCAACTCACCCGCTTTGATGCCAACGGCCACCCCATCGCAGGCACCATCCTCATCGACAATGACGCCAACGGCACTGGCTGGTTCATCGACCCCACCCCCTTGGACAATTCAGAATTCAGAATTCAAAATTCAGAATTCAACCTCCAGGCTACCGCAGACTCCGCTGCCTATGGCCGCTACGACCTGCTGACCACCCTTCTGCACGAACTCGGCCACCTGGCAGGCTTCATCTCTGGCTACACCGCCTTCGACCAACACGTTCAAGACGGCAGCTTCACCGCAGGCGACATTACTGCTCCCCTCTCCGCCGACGGCAGCCACCTCGCCGACCCCTACCGCCTGTTGAGCCCCTACCTCGCCCCCGGCGTCCGCAAACTCCCCTCCGAGCTAGAACTCCAGATTCTAGACATCATTCGCAGCACCAGCAGCGATCCGACCCAAACCATCCTCAGTGCTCCCCACAGCAGCACCCCGCTGGTCGGCATCACCAATGGCGACTTCGAAGCCCTACTAGAGCAGTGGCATAGCCGAGGTGCAGTGGCAACTACGCAACTGCCGACCTCCACCGCCGTCTCCCTCACCGAAGACAGCCCCCTGCTCAGCCAGCTCAGCCAAACCTTTATCGTTCCTGAAGACCTCGACCAGCGGTTCCTCACCTTTGACCTGATCGACACCACCCTGGGCAGCACAGAGCACCGTCCCCCCGACGCCTTCGAAGTGGCCCTGCTGGATACCCTCACCCTCCAGCCTTTGGTCGGCACCGCCATCGGCCTCACCCACACCGATGCCCTGCTCAACCTCCAGGCCGACGGCACCCTCTATACCGACGACGACGTTACGGTGACTACCCTGAGCAACGGCGATCGCCGCGTCACGATCGACCTCGGCGACCTCGCCCCCAGCACCACCGCTACTCTGTACTTCGACCTGCTGGGCTTCGGGGCTGCCGACAGCACCGTCACCATCGATAACGTTAGCCTGGGTAAAGGCAACACCCCACCCGTCGCCACCGACGACACCGCCACCCTCACCCAAGGTCAGAGCCTCCGCCTCGACCTGCTCTCTAACGACACCGACCCCGACGAACCCCTCACCCCAGACAACATCCAACTCACGAGTGACCCGACCCACGGCACCCTCAGCCGCGACAGCGCCGGTCACCTGATCTACACCCCTTACGACGGCTACGTTGGCAGTGACAGCTTTAGCTACGTCCTCACCGACCGCGAAGGCGACACCTCTGCCCCCGCCACGGTCACCCTCAACATCGCCAACCTCGCCCCCGAAATCCAGACCGTTACCCTACCCGATGCCCCGACCGAAGGCAGCGCCTTTGGCTTCACCGCCACCGCTACCGACCCTGGTAACGATACCCTGACCTACACCTGGGACTTCGGCGACGGCACTGACCCGGTGCTCGGCCAGACCGCTGATCACAGCTACGCCGATGACGGCACCTACACCGTCACGCTGACGGTGAGCGACCCCCACGGCGGCAGCACCACCGAAACTCAAACCCTGGAAATCGATAACACGGCTCCAGTCATTACCGCCATCAACGGTTCTACTGAGGTCAACGGAGGCGAGTCCCTGACGCTCAGCGCCCTAGCCACCGACCCCGGCGACGATACCCCGACCTACACCTGGGACTTTGGTGACGGCAGCGATATCGTCATTGGCAGCACCGCTCAGCATACCTTTGCCGATAACGGCCTTTACCCGGTCACCCTCACTGTCACCGACGAAGACGGTGGTATCACCACCCAAACTCTAGAAATCACCGTCAATAACGTCGCCCCCAGCATCATTAACATCACCAGCCCAGACGACCTGAGCGAAGGTAGCCCTGCCACCTTCAGCGCGACGGCGACTGATCCGGGCGATGACACCCTCACCTACACCTGGGACTTCGGCGACGGCACGATTGCCCAAACCGGGCAAACCGTAGACCACACCTATGGTGACAACGGCACCTACACCGTCACCCTCACCGTCACCGATGATGATGGAGCCGAGACAGTGGAAACTCAGACCATCACTGTTAACAACCTGGCTCCAGTCATTGCTGACTTCACCGGTCAAGCTACCGCTGACGAAGGCGAAGCCGCCACTTTCAGCGCGACGGCGACTGACCCTGGCGACGATACCCTGACCTACACCTGGGACTTCGGCGACGGCAGCCCCGCAGCTAACGGCCAAACCGCCCACCACACCTTCCTGGATAACGGCACCTACACTGTCACCCTGACCGTCACGGACAAAGACGGCGCAGCCACCACCGAAACCCGAGAGATTGTGGTCAATAACGTCGCGCCTATCGTCATCGCAGGCGATAACCCAGAGGCCATCGAAGGTCAGGCCGCCCAGTTCAACGGCAGTTACACCGACCCCGGTATCCTCGACACTCATACAGTTGAGTGGGACTTCGGTGACGGCAGTGCCCCTGTCACCAATAACAATCCAGGTCACATTTACACCGAGGACGGCAGCTACACCGTGACCCTCACCGTTCAGGGATGAAGATGGGGGGACTACCACGGAAACCCTCACTGTTACGGTCATCTGCGACAACCCCGGTACCGGTAACCAAGCCTTTGCCATCATTGCCGAAGGTCGCGTCACGGTGAATGGCAATAGCGACTTTGATGGTGACCCGCTCGACCTCAGCGATGACGCTTTGATTTACAGCGGTCAAGGCTTCACCCTCAATGGCCGCCCCATCTTACCCGTGCAACGCGATGCCAACGGCAACCCGATGACTGATGAGCAAGGTCGTCCCATCTTGGTTGATAACGCCGTTGCCGTCTCGGCCAACCATGGCGCACTCAACGCTCCTCAAAATCAATACGCCAATCTTGTGCCGCCTCAGATTGTCGATACTCAAATTGTTGACATACCGACCCACGCAGAGCTAGTCACTCAAACCCTCGCCAATCACCTTCCAGAGGGGACTCAAATCGTCGAGTTTAGTCCCTATAGTCAGCCCCTGAACAACCACCAAGACTGGGAAACTCACTTCCCCACGGGAGGAACACCGGAAAACCCCAAGGTCGTCAACCTGACCGGCTGGGGCCTCAACATCCCCCATGGGGTGCAGTTGGAAAACACCGTGCTGATTGTCGAAAATGGCGATGTCAATTTCAATGGCAATGGCCATCAATTGAATAACGTCACCCTTGTGGTTAAAAACGGTGGCGTCAATTTGGCGAATGTGCAAGGCAGTGATGTCACGGTGCTCGCCTCTCGGCACATCAACATGAACGGGAGTGCTCGGTTTGCTGGCGATAGCTTCCTGGCCAGTGAACAGTCCATCCACTTTAACGGCGCTACGAGCAGTGAGGGCGATCGTCTCACGGTGATTTCTCAACGGGATATCACCTTCAATGGTCAATCCGATACCCGAGCGCAGTTTACGGCTGCAGGCAATTTCAGCTTCAATGGTCGCTCTACTCTGTATGGTGGCATCGAAGTGAAAGGGGATGTGATCTTCAATGGTCAGGCAACAGTTGTGGCAATTGATGAGAAACATCACTGAAACCGCTGAGATCGATGACTTCTAACAACCAACCAACGGCAAGGGCGACGGCAATACCAACTATGACTGTGAGGTCGCTGCTGAAGGACTCATCTTCCTACGGTCTGAACGCTTAGGCGGTTGCAGCGGATGAGTATATATCTTTACCGTGCTGGCAAGATTACCCCTCAAAGCCGCTATGACTCCAGCGATCGCTCAAGAGTTGGGCTGGCTTTGAGCCGAGATGTGAACCGCACCCTTCCGCGACGCTCGCCACACGCTACCGTAGAGACGATCTAATTCGGTCCCCTAATGCGTGAATGCTCCGCTCATGACGCTGTGCGTTCATCAGCGGCTTCCCAATCCCAGAGGTGAGAGAGGGTGACCGGCATTCTCGGTGTAGCGCAGGAACTTTTGCCTTTCGCTACCTGCCCGTCCTTGCGGCGGGTCAGCTTCAGTTTGTCAGCCAAGTATCGGGCAGCAATGTTATAGCTTGCGCTGAGGTCACAGCTATATTGCTTGCCGCTCGCAAACGTCGCTAACTCGTACTGGGTCTTAGACCGTTGCACCTGGCCACTCCCGTCAAAGGCCCAGGAGGAAGTGCCCCGAGCATAGACATACTCCGTCTTGCCGCCCTCTTCCTGAAACTTTTGTTCAGTTAGGGTAACTAAGCGGCGGTGCAGCCAGCCGTGAAACTTTTGCTTCAGAGTTGACCGCCTCTTGCCCCCTTTAGGACGCCAGCCTTTCAAGTCTTCAAAGACGATAGTACTGGCTCCATACTCCAGAGCAAAATTGACGATTTGCCGGGAAACCTGCTGAGCAATATTGGCGTTGATGCCTTTGCCTTTGCGGTACGGCATTTTGGCAAAGCCACGGTGCAACCTTTGGGTCTTTCGAGCCTTGCGTCGGATGATGCGGGCCTGTTTATCTCGACGGTCTATGTCAGAGGCCGGATGCATGAACTGCCGCGCCAATACAGTGCCGTCAGGACGAACAATCGAAGCTGTCGCCAAGGTGTTAATCCCTACATCTACAGCGCACACCACATCGGTTTCCCACTTGGGTGGAACGATACCGAAGGGCACTGCCAAATGACAGTGTTTCTTCGAAATCACTAGAGAGGGGGATTTGATGGAGCCGATGAGATGCCGTTGCCGCTTACTGGTAATCGAGACTTCCGCCCAGACCCAATCAGAGCCGTTCCAAACCTTAATCCAGGCCCTCAGCAAGTGAGCATCGAACTTCACCAACTGCCCTTTGTAGAGGACCGGATAACATCCAGCATCCACATTGAAGACAGGTGGCTTGGCCTCCCGAGGCTGCCGCACCCCTGACTGCCATTGCCGGTATCGAGTCAGGTAGGACGAAACCTGTCCTTTGACAAACTCGATAGCCGCCCGCCTGAGATAAGACGGGAACTTGTAAAATCGCTTCTCGAAGTAGAGATATTTCGGGCTTGGGTTCTTACGGGTGCGGTGAATGAGTTGTTCCGTTGCCGCACAGAAGCTTGTTGCGGCCACCAACTCCGGCCAGTGGCCCATGACCACATAGCTCAGCGCCTTGCAGTAAGCTCGGTACTCGTCAACCGTGGCCAACAGGTGAAGCCTCACTTCAGGCGACGGTTGCAAAGGCCATTTATCTGTGCGTACAATTGTCCTACTCATGGTGAAGTTGTACCACAGGCAGCGAGATTTCGCGACCTTCAAAACCCAGAACCATAGCGCTTATCGGTTGTGCTATCACCTTGTTCTATCCATGCAGTATCGCCACAGATGCTTGAGTGCTCAGATGCTGGACCGGTTGGAAGCAATCTTTACGGACTTGCTGCCTAAGTGGGGCGGAAAATTGATTGAATTTGGCGGATTGACCCCACGGTGAGATTGTCGGACTTCGTGAAGAACCTGAAGTCAGTCTCCGCCCACAAGATGCGCCAAGAGTTTGCCGATGCGCTACGGCCCTTCTACTGGAAGCTCTATTTCTGGAACCGAGCCGATGGATTAATGACGACGGGTGGACGGGCTAACATCGAAACGCTGTTGAAATACATCGAGAACCAGGATGACCCGCGAAAACTTCATCCGCCGCTCACTAGCGCATGACGCTCCGCCGGAGGATGCGCGGCGGTTTTGCTCAAAATCCGATCATCTTCCTTGAAACAGATTTCGATACCCTTGAAGACGCGATCGCCACCACCCAGGCCCAATTCGCGCAGCTCTCCCAGTAAGGCTTACCAGTCATACAACAAGTCTTTTTTCGCGCTACCGATGGCACTCGCATCTTCCTCATCACCCCCATTGAGTCGGAATCGGAAGCGGCAGCGAACGAACCCGCTAGAGCATCCTCCAAACCGCGCACTCGTCGCGCCAGTCCACAAAGACGACGCAAACGGACTCAGCAAGTTGATTATCGCTAGGAGGTAACCATGCCATGAAACTATCATTGATCACCGCGACTCACCATCGACCGCACTATCTACAACAAAAAGCTCTGCCCAGCGTTCTGGCTCAATCAGTCGAGGGTTCTGAGTTGGAGTGGATTGTGGTCAATGATGGTAGCAATCCAGAAACGGCTCAGCTCATTGCTCCGCTCCGCTCCCACTTCGCGGTGGTGCATCTCCCCATGCCTCATCCTGAAGAGGGCTTTGGCCTCTGTCATGCTCGCAATCTGGGGCTCCAACATGCGACCGGGGAAATTGTCGCTTACCTCGATGACGACAATGCGATCGCCCCCGACTTTACCCGGCAAGTTTTGCACTTCTTCGAGCAGCGGCCTGATATCAACTTCACTATGGTGCAGCAGCGCAGGCGCAGGGATACGCCGCAGAAGCAGGGGCAATCCTTTGTCGCTCCAGCGACAGACTGCACCGCATCCTCACTACTCCGGCAAGATGACCTCTTTGATAGCAATGGCTTTGCCCATCGCCGTTAGAATGCACCCCGATGGAACCCTGACTTTCGCATCTTCTGCGACTATGAATACTTCTTGCAGTGCCTACAGCAGTGGGGAGACGAGGCGTTTGCACTGCATCTTGCCGTGTTGATGGACTATGTTCAGACCACAGACGGCATCATTGGGCAGTCTCACTACGGCGAATGGGCGCAGGAACTATATCGCATCTGTGAAACAGCCAAACTACAGTCGGTTGTTCAGCCCTACACCACTCACTTAAGAAGCTTAGCCGACCGCTGGCAGGCGAAAGCCCTGGTGCCCATCAAAGCTTTCTCAGTCGCTTAGAATGAATGTCCTGGAGCTCCTACCAAAACCGCGTCAAACCTGTTGCGTTTCCCGCTCCTTTGGCCGTCCGGTGACTAAGCTGGCAGAACTGAGAGAAGCGATCGCCACCCATACCGCCAAAGCCGCCTACAAATTGCGCAAAGATAATCTCGCCGCCTCAGTCCTGAGCGTCTTTATCGCAACCAATCGCCATCGCCCAGATGCTCCGTACTATCGCAATACCGCAACTGTGGACTTCCCCAGCGCCACCAATGATGCCATCATACTTACCAAAGCCGCACTGCGAGCCTTAGAGCCGCTCTATCGAGTCAACGACCACTACCAAAAAGCTGGAGTGTGGCTCGCGGAGCTGAGTCCAACAAACCAAAGCCAGCAAGATCTCTTTATCCCCTCGCAAGACCAAGCAAAAGCCAGACGACGGATGCGCGTGAGATGCTCTGAACCAACAGTTTGGGGCGGGGACGCTGCGTTGTGCGGCTGAGGGACTGCAACAGCCCTGGCAAACGAGAGCGCAACGGCGTTCCCCCCTGTTACACCACTCACTGGGAGGAACTGCTCAGCATTCGGTGACCTCGCCGATATTGTCAGTCCCTTTAATCATCTGAATCGCATTGTCCAGTTCTGATTGCAGTTGCTCAGCACTCGGAAGCTTATGGGTGGTCACCGCGATCGGATTTTGAAGATGGCGTAGAGAATAATCAACGATGGTTTTGCCCTTTGACTTACATAGGATAATCCCGATCGTCGGTTGGTCAGATTCCCCCCGTTCCTGATCATCAACGGCTGACAGATAAAAGTTCATGCGGCCAGAGTGCTCTGGCTGAAACTCACCGAGTTCTAGTTGGACCACGACAAAACATCGCAATCTGAAATGGTAAAAGAGCATATCCAGATAGAAGTCTTGGTCATCTACGCTGATGTGGTAGTTCTGGCCTACAAAGGAAAATCCGAATCCTAGTTCCAATAAAAAATCGCGCAGATGATCCACTAGCGCTCGTTTTAGGTCTAAGGTTTCAGCATCTTTGGCAATGGTTAAGAATTCAAAATTATAGGGATCTTTCAGCACACCCCGAGCCAGTTCTGATTGAGTCGGCGGTAGAGTGTGCTCAAAATTCGTAACTGCACCGTGTTCATGCTGGTACAGGTCGGTTTCGATTTGGGCTGTCAGGATAGGACGGCTCCAGCCATTTTTAATTGTTTCAGTCGCATACCAGAGACGCTGCTCTTGAGAATCAAGCTTGTTGAGAAGAGTTTGATTATGCCCCCAAGGAATTTGTGCTATGACCCGTAGCACAATTTGCTCGTCTGAATACGCATCGGCTAGAGCCCTCATATACTTAAGGTTACGAGCTGAAAACCCTTTCGCATCTGGAAATTCGCACTTCAAATCCTGTGCCAGGCGAGTTATCACCTTTGAGCCCCAACCTTCGGTCTGCTGACGAGACAATATTTCTCGCCCAATATGCCAGTACAAGAGGATGAGTTCGCGGTTAACGGACAGCGCAGCTTTCACTTGAGCCGTTCGGATCTGCTGCTTCAACCCCTCCAGCAACTCTCGATAGCCGTCTTCTGGAAGCAAATTTGTCTTTGCCATCTACAATCTTCTCCCTCGCTCCCGGAAAGCTTTAGTGAGCCACTGCCAAATCATTTAGTGGTTATGCCCCACCTTCCTCGTATTCCTCTCGCGGTTGCTCTTCCTTGAACTCCCGAAGTTGCTCTTCAGTGAGTGGCTGGCAATCCTGCTCACCACAAATCGGAACATCACAAGGTACTCAAATCTCCACGCCATTTGCCACGCTCGTCGAGCAGCCAATCTCGGCTTCCTCCGCTCCTATTGGAGCACCAGCACAACCAGCTAATATCAGCCCTCCAGCAACCCATACAAATACTTGCTCATCCATCTGTTACTACCTTCATTGGCAGTGCTTTAGTTTGAGATTATTTACTCCAGCACTAATCGGGAAATTGCCCTACTCATTACAAGATATCAGTCCTTGAAGCCCTGGAGAGTCGTGATGTCAATTGCCCCGGATGTTTAGCGAGAAGTCTTCCAATACGGTTACAACATCCATACTATTCCGCAGATATAGTTTCAGATAGATAGGATAGGATATAATAGTGATATCAAAGTGAGGTTCCCTATGTCTGATCAAACCTCAGATTGGCTGGATGTAGCTGCCAGTAAAGGCTCAACCCAGTGGTTGCAGCAGTTCATCTATACCTTTCTCTCTCGATTAGAGAAAGGACAGATTACGGTTCAAGAATTTGCTGATGAGTTTGAATCCGAACTGGCCTCTCGGATGCTGGATACACCCAAAAGACAGAAGAATTACCGTTCTAATGTTGTGCAGGCGTTAAAGATTCTGGATGCTGAGCATCCAGCGATTCGCTTGGTTACCCTCACGACTGATGAATATAGAAGGCTGAATGATGAACAACGGGGGCGCGTGGCCCAGCGAGACACGCAGTATCTGCATCCAGATGCCATCAGTCATATGGTCAAAATCGCTGAGAACTTGCTTGACAGTGACGAGTGGTCAGATGTTGGGGCTGGCTTAGCCGTCCTGATTGGTCGGCGTATCAGTGAGATCTTGCTCTCCAAGTTTTCGCTTAAAACGCCTTGGAGTTTGAACTTTAGTCAGATGGCTAAGAAGCCAGACGATGTCGATGTCACCATCGAGATTCCCACGCTGGCCCCGGCGGCAACAGTGCTTGCCGCAATCGAAAAGCTGCAATCAGGACTCGCGATCGCTGACCTGAGACAGCAGGGGGCAGCGTCTCGGCAGCTGAAGCAGGCGGTGAATCGTCGCTATAGCCTTGCAGTGGCCCAGAAGTGCGACGAATATTTCAGTAGCCTGGTGCCTGCCAGAAGCGATAAAGACAATCTCTATACGCATATCTTTCGGGCAGTTTACGCCACGATTGCCGCCCATTGGTTTTGTCCGCCGAACGTTCCAGAGCATCAGTACAAAGCCGAAATTCAGGGGCATTTTACCCTGACTGAAGCCAGTGAGAAATTACCGAACTACGCGGCCCGCTCTAATTACGATGACTACTCTATCGGTGATGGCCAAGGCAATCGCGACGGGCGCTTAGGGATCCAGTTAGGACAACTGCCAGGGCTGGAGGTCATTGCAGCGTTCAAGTCGCCTTCAGCTTCAGCGCCGGTTGTAACTGAGCCGGAGCCGGTGGAGCTGCCCGATAGCGAGGCTCCCGAAGAAATACGCGACTTGATAAATATTGAGGAGGGACCAATCATGACAGACACTTCAAAACTGACCACTAAGCGACCTCACATTTATGCGGATGATCTGGAGCGGTTATCTGCACTCATGGCCCATGAAGGAGTCACTGGTACGACTGCAGACCTTTTACATGCCTTGCTCGATGAATGTGAGCAACGTCGGGTAGCAGGGGAAAAGGCTCAGATCGAGACCGTGGGCGAAGTTGCTCAAACTTTCAATTGGTTCACGGTCGAGATTGATAAATTGAGAGCCCGAGTTGATGAACTCCAAGCAGAACGCGATCAGCTTACGGCGCAACAGTCTAGTCTCACGGCTCTGTCTCAACTCCAGGCTGAAAATGCTCAATTGAAAGCCCAACTTAGTGAAACCCAGTCTCAACTCAATGGGATTCAAGCCTTACTCGGTGGAGCACAGCCAAATGCGGATGTGAACGGTAATGTGTCACCAGCTCCGGTTGCTCCAGCTCAGTCAGTAGCGCCACAGACCGTGCCTAGTATCCATGTCCCTGCTGCTGCTCCTTCTCCTTCTCCTAAGACCAAGAAAGCATCTCGGGATCAGGGGGGAGCTAAGGCTAAGGTTGAGTCGATTATTCAAGACATCATCAACTGGAATACCGCTCAAGCCAGTAACGACACCCGACTGCGGATTTCAGTCGCTGTTATTAAGGCTCTCGGTAGCTTGGTCGGAGCGACTTACCAACCGGCGATTATGGAGGTACTCCAAGAGCAGGAAGCGACGATCGATGAAATCCATCAACGGTTCATGATTGGTAATCGCCACAATGCTCGGGTGGACAAAGATCGAGTCCTTCAGTCAATCGCTCGGGACTATATGGGAGTACCTAATTGGCAAGAAGCAAAATATTGACGTGAGGATAACGCGATGCAAATCCCTTTATTGAAAGAAATCCGCGAAGGGTTTGAGATCATGCGGCAATCTCAGAAGCCAGATGATTTTAAGAGTGGTGCCAAGGTCGGTCTAGCTGTGGGAATGACTTTGGGTACCAGTATCTTGATTGTTCTCCTCATAGCCAGTCTCTGGAATTCCCAACCAACAACAACGGACTCAACGTCTTATGATGCTCCCGCCCAACGGGTCGATGGCTGAGTTCCAGCAAGAGCGCGATCGCTACTGCAACCGTAGTAGCCTATTGCACCATGATTCAAACATGCTTCAAGTTCTCTACTCGCAGGTAGTACAGATAAGTTTCCAGTTCAGCTTCTGAAAGCTGCCAGATGCGGTCTCGCCCAGCAAAATGGGATCGTAAGAAGCTTCTCACTTCCTTGAGTGACCACCCCAAGATATGAACCTGGCCCTGGATGGCAGCCCATACCTCTTGGTTAATGACGGTCGCTGTGTTCCCTGCAATGCGAAGCGTTGACTGTGGCTGGGTCTGGGGCTGTGGAGAACGACGATTCTCCCCCCGCACCCCCCTCTTTGGAGGAATTTGTTTGAAAGAAGAAGGCTCCATAGTTTCTCTACACTTCATAGATCTCTCCTGGGTGTGAAACACTCTTGCAGAATCAGGGTTTGGCGGATCAGAAGAAGATCGAGAATGCGCTGTTTGAGGCGAACTAGGGGAGTCAAGACCGGCTGAACTGCCCTCCGGTTCGACTGTTTCACACCTTTCGGTCGCGGCTTGAGTGTAGCTAGGGTGCCACAACTCTAAATGCTTGTAGAGAGTTTTCAGGCCGCAGCGGGCCGCTTGGGTAAGTTGTTGGGCCAGGTCGCGGATTTTGCTCGGCAGCTCACCGAGGTCTTTGAGGGTCGCGATCGCTTTTACGATGCGCTCTTGTGCGTCCTCGGCTCGCTGCTGGTTGGCATCGGGTTTCGCCTGCTGCGAGGTAAGAGGGACGTATCGACTCTCGACAGCTTTGCACCAGGCTTTCACCTTGCGCTCGATTTCATGCTGGTGGCGGCAGTATTGTCGGTAACCGGGGAGCTGCGGGACCGTCTCCAGGGTGTGGGTGAACAGCTCATCGCCGGACAACCCCAGAAAGACACGACCATAGCAGGCCACGGTTTTGAGCAGGTGGTTGGTCTGGCCATGGCCGCTCCAGCCTTCCTCGATTTCGGCGTCTAAATCTTGGCGCCAGAGTGCGGTGGTGCTGCTGGGGGAGTGAGCTCGCTTCGGCTTCTTGCGACGATTTTCCCGTCCGACTTTGAGCGCGAGGCGCAGCTCATCCATGTCCTGATGGCTCGCCGCATCGTCCCACTGGGAGAAAAATTGTTCTAAGCGATCGCCAATGGGGTTTAGGTCATCGTCTAGTAGGTAGGAGCCGGTGCCGGGTTGCAGGGGCAGCCGGTGGCCGTTGTAGTGGATGATTTTCTCGACGCCGTAGGGTTTGGGATTCGGGAAGATTTCTAGGGTGCCGTTGGCCAAGGTGAAACCTTGGGCTTTCAGGCAGGTTTCGAGGGCAACGGCCAAGTCGAACGTTTTGACCAGTTCGGGCAGCGGCAGGTAAAGGTGTAAGCCTTGGCTGTGGCTAGAGACTATCGGAATGGTGCTGGTGATGCCGATGGTTTCCAGAGCGGCGCGGAGCTGGGCGAGCGCTTCGGCGTTGCAGTAGGGGCTCTCAACATCAAGGTCGATTAGCGCGTAGGTGGTGAGACCATCAAAGCGGACACCAATCAACGTCGTCAGGTCTTTCCAGCGCTGCCACAGGAGGCGCGGGCGCAGGGGATAGTCGGTGATGGTGCGCCACTGGGGTTTCTGGCCGGGAGCTAGCGCTGGGGCCTCGATGAAGTCCCAGAGGTTACGGCCAAAGAGTTCATGCAGACGTTGACCGAGGGGGGCAGTGGGAATGGGCTTCGGTGGGTGGAAGTTGGCTACCATGCCACACCTCCCGGCCCTGGTTCTATATCGTTCATCTGTTTCCCTAAAGTGAGTCATACGGACTCTGTGACGGCATTAGGGAGCCAGCAACAAAAAAAAGCTTGTACAACAAACTTTGGGCTGCTATTATAAACACAGCCCTCTGTGAGTGCATCGCAAGTTGCTTGCTCTCTGAGGTCTTTGTGAAAGGCAGTCATTGCTCCAGGCAAAGAGGTCAGACTGTTCTTCACTCCGTTTAGTTTTCTGAAAACCTCTAGTGTTAGCGCACTAGAGGTTTTTTAGTGTCAGCTTTCTCCTTATTAAGTATCTAGCGAGTGTCGGGGAGCACTAAACCGGTTATTGCCCAAGGCAGATAAATTAGGGGCCGACCCAGGCTATCCCTCTTGGGGATCTTACCGCAAAATAGCCTAAGTGAAAATATTATCCAAACGGCTATTTTGTGCTTGATTACTGGCTGAGAAATTTCCCAAGATGCTATTTTCAACAGGACAGCTTTTGGAGCATTGGCGTTAGTGCATCTGTTTCGACATGCAGAGGTTAGCACTGGAACATAAGGGATTCAACCGCTTAAAATTCTTAATACGCTAAACTGATAGACCGCTCATACGCCAAACTGATAGGCAATTCCATACGCCAAATTGATAGGCTGCTGGCCCCTACATACGTCAAATTGATAGGCAATTCCATACGCCAAATTGATAGGCCGCTGGCCCCTACATACGTCAAATTGATAGGCAATTCCATACGCCAAATTGATAGGCCGCTCGCTAAAAGCTCTTTTTTGAAAGGAGTAAGCCTCCGGAGAGCTTCGCAACATACGCCAAATTGATAGGCAATTCCATACGTCAAATTGATAGGCCGCTGGCCCCTACATACGCCAAACTGATAGGCAATTCCATACGCCAAATTGATAGGCCGCTGACCCCTATATACGCCAAACTGATAGGCAATTCCATACGCCAAATTGATAGGCCGCTGGCTAAAAAACATACAGGAAATTGATAGGCTATTTGCCTTTTTTAAGAACGACCTTATGATGAGAGCCGTTAGCTGGAGCTGTGGAAAGCATTTGTTATGGGCAACTCAAGCACCCAACTCGATTTGTTCGCGGTTGATAGTCAACTTGTGCGACTCTTGCCTCGTGCAGGTGCTTCGTTTCGTAACCCTGACGTTAATTTGCCGGTCCTCCGCGCAGATGCCGGTGGCTATTACCTAGAGATGAGAGTTGATGCCGATCCAGAGGAGATCAGTGAGGTTGGGCTGACCCGCCGTATTCCCTTGGAAAATCTTTCCAGAGAATCCTGGCAAGAGCTTAAACAGCAGTACGACAACATAGACTTAGAGGCCTACTTGAGCAAAGGCATTAAAGGCTTAGAAAAAATTGAAGACATGCGGGTTCGGCGATTGACGGCGACCTTGCTGACGTTTCTGAATCCCCGGCAGGTGGAGCTGGTTCTTTACCTCTATAGAGCGGCCTCGGTTTGTGAAACGGGACCTATCGTGAAGTTTCGCTCGAATGATCTGTTGGAAGTGATGGGCTACAGCCGGACTAAAGATGGTGGCTTTCATGCAAACATCAGATCCCAGTTACATTGCGATCTAATGGCATTGCATAGAACTGAGCTGGTTTATGCTGAAGAAACCGAGACTACCAATGGCGTTGTGGCTGAGGTCACGATCAAAAATATTCTGCGTATTCAGAAATTCAAAGTTGATAATGTGCAGCGTGATTTTGATACGGACAAAGCAGCTGACTATACCTACGGGTCAGCAGACGAATACGTGGTGAATTTGGAATTCTTTCAAACGCCTACACCGGCGGGTGGTGATTATGTGCTGTTTGGCAATATTGATATGCAGCAGCGGGTTGGAGGGAGCGCTAACCACAACTACGAAACAAAGTTATTAATGTATCTTGCTAGTCGTCTAAAGTGGGATTCTCCCAAAGATGGTCAGTATCTAACGATATCGAGACGCCATTTATTTAAGAACCTGGATTTGTTTGGGAGTAATACCTCTCGAAATAGTGCTATTTTCTGGCGAACGGTCGATGAACTAAAAGGGAAAAAGTTTTTGCTAAATGCTTGTGAAGTTCCAGGGAAGAGAAAGAGCAGTGTGCTGGTTGAGTTTCAGCTCAATACCGAAAAAATTCGAGCCAGCAGTGATAACCACAAATGCTCTGCAGCTGGAAAGCTTGCTAACAAGACTTCATCCTAAAGCAGGTCAAAATTTTGTACTGGCAAGAGCGAGCTACCCAGATCTCAAATTTACGGGGATTGACAGACTCCTGCTTGAGGATGCGATGGCGAAATTATCGAAACGAAAGGAATGATGCGATGGCTTTAGCCCTGGATGTTGTTTTTGTGCTCAAATTTGACACATTTCGGCAGACATCTAGTTTCAGTGAAGATAAGATATGTGAGCAGGTTCAAGCTGCTAGAAATTGCCTTTGAGTTTGCTCTTGATTTGGAGGATGACTCCTGAGCTTGTGCGAAAAGCTGTAGAAATGGTTCATTATGGTTCAAAAGCGAAATGGAAGTAGTAGCGGCTACTCATATCTGACGAAGCCTGCGCTCCGTGAAGTCTTCAATGCAACGATTCGTGACCTTGATATTGTTGTTAAAAAATTAGCCCAGAAGGCAGGTGTTCCGGCTTCGTCGATATCCCGATTCCAAACCGGAAATCGGGAATTGACTACTGCCTTCTTTCAGAAGATTCTTAATGCTTTTACGATTGAAGAGTATCGCTACTTCCTCTCCCTGCAAGCGCAAGTATTTGAGACTCTTAAAGGGGAAGAACCGGCCTTAGTCAATGAAGACCTCTCGGATGATCCTTCCTTCCATTATTCGGTGTTTCGGATGATGGTTGCCAATTTTGCCCAGAGTTGCGACTCCGAGCAGTTTGAGGATTTGCTGGGCGTGTTGATTGATGGTCGACGGCGAAAACGAGACCATCCAGAACTCCACGAAGACGTTCCAGTGACGCTAAAAAATAAATAACCCCAGGCGACCAAGTTTCCTGGGGCCTCATGCTTTTAATACCGACTTGAATGAACTACCCCGCCTTTTGAGAAGGCAGGGTTTCCCCTGCCCTCAAGCGAGATTTTTGGCGCTTCTTCGCCCCAAGTTGCTTCATGCTATTGCAGTCAGTAGAGCTTGGCGACTCTGCGCTTGACGTTAGGCCAAGTTCCTGGCCCCGTGCCCAGATCAAGTTGACTTGAGCAGCATTGACATCTCGATCCTCGACTTCTAGACGATTGAGAGAGTTCCACTGAACCCTGTTATTTCGATGATCGCGTCGGTGGCCTGGTTGAAGCCAGTAGCGCCATCGTTGAGTGCTAAGTATGTGCTGCTGCCGACCGTGAAAGTAGCGGCCCCGTTGGGGACAAATGCTCCCAAGGTACTTGCAATGCTTGCTTCAGTGAGGCTTGCTGCAGCTCCGGCTGCTGTAACCGATCTCACTCCTCCAGGGGCATCAATGACGTCGCTACTGGAAAAGTCCGTGATTTGATCAAAGTTGCCCAAGAGTGAGTCGGTGAGTGCGGCTAACTCAAACCTGTCGTTGCCCCCACCGCCAGTCAAAGCATCACCACCAGTTCCACCTGTTATTTGATCATCCCCACTACCGCCGATCAAGGTGTCGTCGCCGCCGCCACCGTTTAGCAGGAGGTCTGCGCTTGCGGTGCTTGCGTTGATGTTGTCTCCAAAATTGGAGCCCCAGAAAATTTCAACCGCGAATCCTCCAAAAGTGGTGCCGGCGAATGCAATGCCGGTCGTCGCTAAGCTGGTATCGATGGTGTCGGTGCCAGAGCCTCCATTAATGGTCGGCCCGAAACCGCTAGGGTCAAACGGCAGGCTGACATCCAAGCCATTGCTATCAAAAATTATGAAGGTATCGTTCCCATTGCCCCCCAGCAGAGTATCGAGCCCTGCTCCGTCGACTAATGTGTCGTTGCCATTCCCTCCCGATAAGAGGTCGTTGCCGTCGCCGTTGATAAAGTAATCGTCGCCATCGCCCCCGATCGCTCTGTCATTACCGTCGAGATCCCTGATGGTGTCATTCCCAGAAGTGCCCCGGAGAAAATCGCGACTGTTCGTGCCTGTCATATTTGCCATTGACGTCAAGGTATATGCGCTTACAAGCGCATCTTAGGATTAGAATGCCAAAATGCAAATATTTATTTTTAGGTATTCTGATTCTCAGATATTTGATGTTGTCAATATCAAGTATGTGAACTGATATGATACGGATTTGAGATTCGCCAATTCGACAATAATGTCCAAAAGAACAGTCGTTATATTGACTTTCTTTTGTCTGTAAGCCTTTTGTTGTAATATCTTTGTCGCTCAGGGTAGAAGCAATGCCTGTTCGAATTCTAGTTAGAGCTTTGTATTATGCTGATTGCGCTGAAAGTTGTTTTCTGGGATCTTATTGCACTAGCAAGGAACTTAATCTTTTCGCCCCTTGATTAAACTTTGTAGGAATTTATGAAGCTCTCTCAAAGGTATATTCGCCTTGCGTTGTGGGGGCACGCTCGATCTTATGTTGCGGATTCGGCCTAGTTCGATTTAGTAACTTGGCTGGCGCTGCTGGCCTGCCAACTGGCGTATTCATGGTGTTCTCCGAATCAGGAGGCAGGCCCAAAAACTAAATTCAAAAGAGGCTTAACTGTTTGGGTTTAGGGGGAGGGATGAAGCGCCCATCTCGCTTGACCTACACCTGACGAAAGTCTAGGGTACCTGCGATCGCCTCATCTCCCGGTTGTAGCATCGGAGTGAACTGACGTCACTACTTGCGACGAATGGCCGCGCCGTGAACATCACTGTGCTCAGCGCCGATGTAATCGTGACCGCCCGGTGCCGCTACCGGAGTATTGTCGATCGTATTCGTCGTCCTCAGCACCCCAGCCAACCGGCCAGAGACCCCATCTTCCAAGAGTTCAATAATACCAACTCCGGGGCAGCTGCCCTGGGCCGCATGGGTCACCGAAACAGGTACTGGCCCGCGTAGAGCTACCACCAAATACCTACCGTCCGGCGTTGCTTCCAGTAAATCTGGGGCCGGGTCATTTCCTAAAAGATCATCATCATCAGTCACTGAAACAGCGGCGCAGGCTCCTAAACCCTGCCCTTGGCCGTCTTCAGAGGTGAGATCATAGGTCGTGCGGGCCAGAGTTTCTGTATGGAAAACCTCAACATTGTTTTGAATGCGATCGACCGTATGAATGTAATCGCCCGACATCGTAATCGCCATACCGTGAGAGTCGCGCCGGGTCGATACCCCCGGTAACTGGCCCGTAGCATTCATAGCCTCACCCTCTAAGTTACCAATGGTGGCCGTATTGGTCACATCTTTAAAAATCATGGTGGGCTCAGGAAAGTTTGGAGGATTAGATGTCGAGCCAAACTGCGAGTCGTCAATCGAAAAGAGGGTGAACGTCGATTGTGCTGCGCCTGCGCCAGAGGCTGAGACACCGGCATTAAGCCACATCTGATCGCCTGCCTGCACGCCGCCACAGCCAGCTCCGTTGACTACCTGGTTGTCATATTCCCCCACGATCGCCATGGGAGTCACCGTGGTATCAACCACTAGTAAACCACCACCGCCAAAGGTAACGTAGGCATTATCGTTGCTGGAAACAATGGG
Organism: Leptolyngbya sp. SIOISBB; assembly: GCA_010671905.1. Lineage (GTDB taxonomy): Bacteria > Cyanobacteriota > Cyanobacteriia > Phormidesmidales > Phormidesmidaceae > Halomicronema. The sequence goes on along the minus strand of JAAHII010000002.1, from coordinate 394,502 downwards.
ACAGATAATTACGTTGTTGGCACGACCACCCAACTCAGCGACAGGGCCATCCTCACAATCATTCTCTTTGCAAAATCCCTGGGGAGTGAGATCGCCAAACGCAGTGTCCATGTCATAGCTGCCGACAACACTACCCAACATTTCATTACCATGACTGTTTTCACCCAGGTAAACCTTGGCATCTTCATTAATGGTCATGGCTTTGCCAACACCCAAAGCTGCCGACTGATTGAAGCTGGCAGCAACAATATCGCCGTCATCATCGCGGGTGATATCGATCCGTTCCAGAACTTTGCCGTGGAGATTGGCAACAAGCAATGCGCTACCGTCACTGTTCCAAAAAGACATGTGGACAGAACGACCCGCACTGGTGCCCGATACCCGGAATAGGGCTACTGCTTCCTTCGTTTCACCGTCAATAATGCCCACGTATCCGCTTCCAGGGGAAAACAAATTGACGTTCATATAGCGATTTTGGGGGTCGGGGAGCATACCATGCAGTCGACCCCAATCGGTGCCCAGTTCATTCCCGGTCGCACCATTAACATCATGCTCGACCAAATCAGACGGAAACACGTCATACACATTGCAAGGACCATCCCCAGGGCGATTCTGGCCATCGCAACCCAAAGGTTCTGCCACTTCACCTGTAGTTAATTGGGTTTCAACATCTTGACTATCCCAAACCCAAATCCAGCTACCATTGACGCCACGGCCTTCGGCATCAGCCACCGAGTTGGATTGATCGGAGCCCCAGATCTCATACTCAGGGTGTTCGGCGGAAGCTAGATGAACGGTAAACACCCCTGCCAACAGGGCCGTTGCTGTTGCCGATGCTTTGAACAATAGGGGAATGCGTATCATGTTCAAGTCCTTTCAATTCCTGCTTATGGGGCTATGGGGTGATGCCACAATATCCAGCTGAGCCCAAGTCAGTGACATCTGCACCGTATGAGCAGGAAACATGAAAACAGTCGCCCATTCAAAGGAAAAACCAGATATTTTTAAATTTCGTTTAAGAAGCTCAACAAAACCTGATGTAACTCAAATCCCTATTTTGCGGCTGCCATGTGAGCCCCTTGCATTACAACTTATTGGGGCTGATAAAAGATCAATGACTTCCACAAATTCTTTATCGGGTAAGAAACTCTTGACATACTCCCCCGTTTAGAAAATGGGGGATTCTCTGGTCAAACAGCAACCGCAGGCTGAGCCCGTCTTACGTCACCTCCCGGTGCAGCGGTTGATGCCCCAACCGCCTTGATGTTCTTGGCAGCGTTATCGTCCCGGTCGTTCAGATTTGAGCAGGACGGGCAACGCCAGTAGCGCGTCTCTAAGCTCAAACTCTCAAGCACATGACCGCAGTGACAGCAGGTTTTTGAGCTGGGAAACCAGCGGTCAATGAACTGAACAACCTTGCCTTTCTTTTTAGCTACCCACTGAAGAATTTGCAGAAACTCGCCAAACGCCAGGTCGTTGACTTTGCGGCCCCAAAGCCGCTGCATCCCCTTGAGGTTTAAGTCCTCAAAGTAGAGCTTGTCAAACCTATGGGTGAGGCGATGGGCAAGCTGCCAAAACCAATCCCGTCGCTGGTGAGCAATCTTTTCGTGCTGCCTCACCAGATTAAGTCGAGCCCTTTCCCAGTGGGCAGAGCCTTTCTTTTTGCGGGATAGCTCACGACTGGCTTTCTGAATGGCTTTCAGTCCTTGCTTCAAGAATAAGGGGGCTTCAATGCTGAATCCTTCAGAACAAACGAGAAACGTCTTTAACCCAAAATCGAATCCCGCTGTTTTACCAGTCGCGGATGTTGATTCTTGTTCGGCAGGTTGCTCCACCGTGACAAACATAAACAACTCCCCCAACCGAGTTCGCTTAATCGTCAGGGTTTTGACGGTGCCCTCCATGGCTCTAGAGTTCCAGTATTGATAAACCTGATTGCTAATCTTGACCCGATGGCCGCCCAGAAACTTGTATCCGGCCTGCTTTAGGGTGAATGACTGGTATTTTTTAACCTTCTTAAATCCTGGCGGTTTCACCCCCTTGTCTCGGTGCTTGAAGAATAACTGATAGGCCTTCTCGATGCGCTGACAAATATCTTGAACCGCCTGAGAACCGACCAGTTGCCAAAACGGTTTACGCTTTCGCAGCTTGGCAATGTGCTTCTGAAGCTGGGCACAGCTCAAATGCTTGCCCCACATCCGGTAGTACCGCTTATGCAAAGCAATACAATGGTTCCAGATCACGCCAGACGCATTCACCGTGCGCTTGAGGTAGCGATTTCGCTTGTGCTCGTATAGCTTAAACTTCAGCGTCTTCATGAGAACAATAGTACCATTATCTGTAGATGCAAGAATGTTATCTACATGACTGAATACAAGCATTATCGGCATTCGGTCGGGCTGGCAACCGTTCACTTGATTTGGATTCCTTGCCGGCGGAAGCGAGTCTTTTACAAGCGGGAAGACATGAAAAGTCGATGTGCGACCATCTTCCAGGAGGTTGCTGCCGAAAAGGGATGGTTCATAAAGGCACTAGAAATCGCCTCTGACCATGTGCATATCTTGGTTGAGTATGACCCGACACATGCCATCTCTCAAGTCGTGAAGGCGTTCAAAGGCAGATCGTCCAGGCTGCTCAGAAAAGAGTTTCCTGCACTCCTGAAGCTTCCCAGCTTGTGGACACATTCTTATGGTTTTGACACAACCGGAAAAATTAGCACTCAGCGAATCCTGGACTACATCAACGACCCGCATCACGGCTGAATCAATTCAGCCTGTGCTTATATCCCCCGCTTAAAAGACGGGGGATATAAGCCTGCTTTCCGTAAAGTTCACGCACATAGCCCCAGAGGTTGGGGTAATCCATAATACGACGAATGCTGCACTTGAAATGGCCCACATAGACCGGGTTAAATCAGACCAGGGTGGTGAACAGGCGCCAGTCTGCTTCGGTTAGGCGATCGCCCACCAGATATCGCGACGTGGCCAGCCGTTCTTCCAAAAAGTCGAGGGTGTGGAATAGTGGCTTAACAGCCTCTTCGTAGGCGGTTTGGGTGGTGGCAAACCCACTTTTGTAGACACCGTTGTTCACCGTGTCGTAGATGCGATCGTTGAGGGCATCAATTTCCTCCCGCAAGGCTTCGGGGTAGTAATTGCCGGATTTGGCGCCCACCCCATCAAACGCACTATTGAACATACGAATGATTTCCGACGACTCGTTATTGACGATGGTCTGGGTTTGACAGCAACTATCATCGGTTCACGCAGCCGATCTCTCTGATGCTTACTACGCAAAGGTCTGCTATGGTCGGTGCAGCATCCGGCCTTCGGGCCGGGTGAGGATTGGAACGTGATGCTGGCGACAGTATTCGAAAATCAATCGAGTCAGTCAGCTTGGTAGGTGCGCCGAAGAGTTGCCCAACCTCTCCACTTATTGACAATGCTCCATCTTGGAGGAGAGATCGCGCTGCGCATCCCAAAAGTGTTAGGGAATAAACTAGCCTCTCAAAAGGCAAGAACATTCCCGAACATTCTGGAAACCGTGTCAAGCTGCGGTGGAATCGGCTGCGGCCCGGATAGGAATGCACCCACAAACCAGCACGCGATCGTAGAGGGCATCGGTGCGATCGCTCACAAACTTCCTGCCTCCGCTCACATGCCAACCTTCCAATGGCGAGGCTTCATGACTAATACCAGGCAAGTTTATTCAAAGACTGGCGGCCAAAGCTCTTCGATTGGGACTTCCCATCCCGGCAATACCTCTGGAACAGTCAGCACATCGCCATTTCTCAACACCACTGCCGCTTGCCCAACTCGATAGACCGTAACGGTTTGAGCCTCGGGATCAATCAACAGCGCAACTTGCGTTCCCAGAGCCAGAAAATCGGCAATCTTAGAGGTCAATTCTTCAACGCTATCTGTCGGGGATTTAACCTCGACCATCAGATCGGGAGCCAGTTCTGCAAAAGAGCGGGGGCTCCGTCGTAGTCGCTCTGACGAAACGAACGACGCATCGGGAGCACGCACATCTGGATTTTCATTGGGCAATCGAAAACCCGCACTTGATGCCGCTACCCATCCTAAGCGGCGAGGTCGAACCCAGTTGCCCAGCAGGCGAATCGCTTCGGCCGCCACCTCATCCAACTCATATCCGGACGGGCTCATACTGAGCGAGACCGCGTAGAAAAGTAGCGAAGATTTTAGGTCAGCATTTTTGGGAGAGCCTTGAAGCTTTGTCGGTAAGGACTTCTAAAATCTGAACAGCTGCTCTATAGTCAGCAGTTCAAATGTAGGCGATCTCATCTGCATCGCGGGGATTCATCGGCTAGTTGATGAATGAGGATGTTGCAGAAGCGCCAAACTTTCGAGATGATGCTGGCGATTGTGTTCACCGGCCACGGCCATCAGGGGCTAAAAAATTGGGCATTGCTGAATCAAGAGATGAATCTTGGTGGGACTGGAACGTCGTCGAACTTAAGGTAGTGAAGTAGCAGTCGAACCGAGTGAGCCAGCATTTCCACGGACTTTGAATAGCACAGTGTCTTGCGATGCAGGCGGGCCAGATAATGTCGGAGGCGTGTGTTTTCGCCTTCCACCCGAGTCATGTACGTTTTGCTAACAATCTGATCGCCTTCCGGAATGAAGCCCGGATAGACCGACCACCCATCGGTGATATAGAAATAGCATTGCCACTGGGCAACCAGTTCCCAAAGGGGACGAAAGGTTTCGGCACTATGGTCCCCGAGAACCCAACCCAAGAGGCCCTGGCGGAAGTGGTCAACAGCCGTCCATAGCCAAATCCGGTTTTTTTGGAGCCCACAAAGGTTTCTAGTTCGTCGAGCTCCCCCACCTCGGGGGGTCGTGTCAGGGTTATAAGCCTCAGGCAGAAGGTCACCCAACTGCTTCACCTAGGTAATGACCGTTGTATGATGCACTCCTTTGACGCGTTCGATGGCCCGAAATCCTGAGCCATTGACGTACATCTTGAGACATTCGCGTCTCACCGCATCCGAGTAGCCCCGGTGTGGATCGTAGGCATCAATAAACTGACGACCACAAGTTACACAAATGTGGTTTTGCTTACCTTTTCTCCTGCCATTCTTACGGATGTGAGTCGCCCCGCACTCTGGACATTGCATCGCCGATTATCCTAATTCATCTTTTGATTATGCAACGCCAAAAATTGTGTTGAGGGAAAGAATAAAGCCAGAGAGAACGGGGTCTCCGATAACTTGGGAAGGAGATTGCTGGATCTCAACATCTTGACCAAGGCGATAAATTTCGACTTGCTGCGCTTGGGGGTTGAGTAACCAGCCCAAGCGCACACCATTATCTCGATATTCCTGCATTTTGGCCTGCAGGGCGGGTAGGCTGTCGCTGGCTGAGCGCAACTCAATGACAAAATCCGGCGCAATGGGGGGAAACTTTTCTCGCTCTGCTGGACTCAGGGTTTCCCAGCGGCTCGCTTCAATCCAAGCAGCATCGGGAGAACGTTCAGCGCCGTTTGGCAATTTGAAGCAGGTGGAAGAGTCGAAGGTATAGCCCAGTTGGGTTTGGCGGTTCCAAATGCCCAGGTCGATGGCAATATCTGCGTTGCGGCGACCGCTTTCGCCGCCGGTGGGTGACATGATGATGAGTTCTCCCTGGGCTGAGCGTTCAAATTTGACGTCGGGATTCGCCAGACAAAGTTGGTAAAAGGCTTCGTCAGTGAGGGGGCAAATGGGGTCGAGAGTAATCGTAAAGGTGGTCATGGGCAAATACCCAGAGGAACATATCTTCTAATTTTAAGGGGATGATTGATGACATTGGCTCGATGTCAATCAGCGCTAACTCCTGATCTTCTGCCGGACAGCGTGGACTTACCTCGCTGGCTGCATCGACCAATCCAGACGCGGGGGGACTTATCGCCTTTGCCGCAAATATCAATTGCTCCGGGTACTGTAGAGCCGAACGAAACGCCAATTTCGGCAGCGATCGCTTCCTTCAGTACCTCATCGCTCGCGCCCAATCTCTGCCACCGATGCCAGCGACCTTTCGCGCCTTCAAAGTGATGCAACAAATCCTTCAGGCGCTTGTCCACTTCTTTTTCTTTGCCTTGCGCGGTCGAACTTCGGCCTGTGGCTTGGGAGTGGTCGTGAACTTCACAACAGGGGTTTCGGGAGCAAACAAGTCTGGCTGCACGACTTGATCTGGTTTCACGCCGTCATCCTTGCCTCTGGCGTTGGCGAAGCCTCTCGGGACGAGAATCGCGCTGCCGGATGGCGCTGCTCGACCAGCGATACACCAGAAACAGCATCCCCCAACGCCGTCATGCCCGATGCAGGAGTAGGCGATCGCACGGCTCTACAAGCCGCTAATTTTTGGCGAATCTTCGCTCGTGCAGTCAGTGCTTCAGGCGTATGGGGGTCGTAGACCGTAGTATCGGGCTGAAATTCTTCCAACTCCGCCCGACGCTCACCCGTGGCCCTTGCCAGTTCGATGATGCGATCAAGGGGCGGAAACCAAGGCTCACGCCGCATACATAGCCGCACTCCACGCTCAAACTGAGCATCACTCAGATGCTCGAATTCGCCGTAGTAGCACTCAGCGAGATCATCGCTAATGACCCGCCCGTAGTGCTCGCCCAGCAAATCAATCCATTTTCCGAAGAATTCTAAATCAAGCATTTTGCGCCTCCTGCTATGCTTGTTTTCGTCGCATCCGTTCCACAAATGCCTGCCTGTCGATGCCATACTTCTTACGGCGAACAGGTATCTCGCTTACCCCGGCGCGATCTTGCTTCCGTTGCAGCGCCAGCCAGCAATAGGGCGTCGGATGGTCGGAGTCCTCGGCCTTGCCCGTGAAGAACCGAATCCCATCGGGCGGAGATGTCGGTTGCTGCCCTGCCTGCACCTGGGCTAACTTGCTCTCGACGTAGTAAATCAGCCCTTCCTCCACCTCGGTGGGAGACATCTGGTGTTCCCCAGCCCACTCGCTAATCAGCCACGCATAACCGCGTCTGAATGCTTGCGGGTCGCAGTAGTGCCCCCGCAGTTGCACGATGAACGGTGCCCAGCGCTCTCGCAGGCGATCGCACCGCGACTCGAATTCCGGGTCCAGTTCCAGCCGCCGCTCGTAGGCGTCTGCTGTCTGCTTAGTCTTGCCCTTGGGCTTGCGTTGCTTGCGCTGAGACACGCCGCGCCCGGAACTTTTGCCCTCTCCCGAACCTTTAGGTTCTCCAGTCGGATTGCTGTGAAACGGTTTCGGGGAATCCGGCGTTGGCCAGCAGTCTTCTAGCTGTCCGGCTTGCCCGATTGGAGCAATTTTGGAATCAGGTTGAGAGAGTATCCCCCCGTTGGGGGGGAAGGGGGGATCTGTAGTTTCTGGAGTAATCTCTGAAGTAATCTTAGGATCGACGCCATTTGGCGTTTTGCAAGAAGCCATTTGGCATTTTGCAATCGTCATTTTGACTGATTGCAGGTAGCCATTTGGCATTTTGCAATCAGTCAAAATGACGATTGTAGGCTCTGAAGAAGTTTGAGGTAATCTGCCGTTTGGCGTTTTGCAATCGTCGTCTTGGCCGATTGCACAGTTCGAGAGGTTGCCAGGAATGCAGATGGGGGCTTTCCCTTTATGCTCGGCAAAGTGTTGCTGATACACTTCGTTCCACCGATCAGCTAACGCTTGAGCTTGCTCCGGAATGAATAAAAAATGTCGGGTTCGGTCTTGGGGAATGCGAGGGTTTTGCCTCAGCTCAATAACGCCAGCTTTCAGCAACGTCTTGATGGCTCTGCCAATCGCTTTTCTCCCTGCTCCGACAAAGAGTGCAGCCTCTAGCTCTGGTTCGGTGTGATGCTGGATAAGGTTATTCCGATCTGGCTTGTCTGACTTGAGCAACTCATCGAGCTTATGAGAATGCCAATACTCGAAAAAAGACATCAGCTTGGCAGCTATGACATCCCCGTTGAGGCTGTCCACCTGCCATTGATGGACGATCAGGAGGCGGGCGTTCTGGGGGTGTTGAATGCATCCGGTTTTCATGACTGGTCTCCAGTGCGAATTCGAGATCTTTGCGCTTATCGGCAAAGGCCAGGGTTTGAAGCTGATTAAGTGAGCTGGGCGAGATCGCTGTGGGTCTCGTACATGGAGTCACGCCACGCCCGATCCTGCCCCAGTCGGTCAGCAGCGTAAGACCATTGCGTGAAGGTCACGTCTACGATTTGGGTAACCTTCAGCTCGCGCTGCAAAATCTCACTGAAGGGACTGCTCGAATCGTCGTCCGCCGCTACGTCGATCGCCCGCATGATGGCATTCAATCGCTCGATGTCTCGCTGGTTGCTTAGGTGTTCTCCGGCCAAAACTGCCTGGAGAAACCAGCATGGATGATGTACGACGAGGCCACGATTGTTGTAGGTTCTGCTCCAAGCGGCGGTTGCGCCCCAGGCATCAGCCGCCGTCAGCACGGATAGCCCTTGCTGGACGTGTGCGAACTGTGCGGCTAGGGCCTGGACTGTGAGATCGTTAACTGGCAAGTTGTTGATATCCACAAGCAATTCCTCTACTGATTTCGGGCTCTGCTCTGTCGGCCGTCATCACCGAGAAACAAGGCCAGCAGCACCCAGCACCAGCACCACTGCGCTGGTGGCGTTTTCCATCCGTGCTCCGAAAGCCTGAAAGGGGGCCTAGACTTTAACGAACGGCTAATCGAGCCAAAGTTTGTTGCTGTCTGCTTTGAGATAGCCCTTATCGATTAATTCCTGAAGGTGCGGCCACCATTCGTCGCGGCTGCGGGATTGAATGACCTGAGCCGTATACAACCGCTTGACAAATCTGGAATTGCCGCTAAATCCGGCTAATGGCACCTCACTGGCCAGGGCATCTTGCAGCAGGGCGCAGTAGGCGTAGGCGATCGCGCCCCGCGTTTGCCCCTGCTCCCAAGCCGCCTTGCTGGGTAGCTCATGCTCAGCGATGAACTGCTCCGCCTTCACTCGCATCGGTGACGGCCCGACTGGTTTCTCCGGCATCTCCCCGCCGTCTCCTGCCACAATGGGGCATTCCTGGCAGGGCACCGTCGCGACATTAGATTGTCGCGTCTGATTGAGCGCCAACCCGTCGCCGGTATTAGTGAGGTGCCAGAAGCCTGAGTTGATGGTTTGCAGTTGGGCTGTGATGTCAGGCGTGATTAAGTGGCCAAATAGCTGCTTTGCCCAGGCCGGAAAAAACTGAAACTTGTTGGATGAATACTCACCAGCACAGAGGATTAGCTTGAGGCCCTGCATGGTTTTGGCTGAGCCAAATAAATCGGTGCCGTTGGGCGATTGACTCACCGCCGCAATGAGCTGTCCGTCGCCGCGACCCGAGCGAATGTAGCACTTGACTACGGACTCAAAGCGGTTCGCAGTGCCCTTGTAGGGCTTGCCTTCTGGTAAGCGCTCCGAGTCCTTGGCTTGATCAATTTGCTGTAATGCCTCATCGACGATGAGGTGATGTTGAACGCTCCCGGTGAGCAATTCCTCTAGGCGATCGCACACAAAGGCGAGCTGTCCCAGATAATAAGCTCCGGCTGTTTTGGTCAGCTTGTACGCTTCCCAATCAGGCGGGGTCTGATCGGCATCTTTGGTGGTGAGGTAGAGGATGGGAGCTGTGATGCCATCGCAGGCTTTGAGTAAGGTGGTGGTCTTAGAGGCCCCCGAGAGTCCGATGAGCGCTAAATGCTCACCCTGCCCCAGCGCTTTTGGCACCCATGAGATGGGCACCTCTCGCTGCAAGCTGGAATTCGGGCTCGGTTCAGCGACCGCCATGCCAGCTACGTCGATGGTCGGCGGTGTTCCATTCCCATGTTCGCCACCGCCAGTAATCACTTTTCCTAAATCGCCTTCGGCTTGCAAAATTGATTTGGCGTAGGCGTATTCTGACGGCGTGCGTCTCAAGGGCTCGATGATCGTCTTGGCGCTGGAAGTGGCGGCGAGTTGAGCGCGTTTACGGGCATAGGTGCGATAAGCGAACAGCCGTTCGCCAACAAACAAGACCCCGACTCCAATCGTGCCCAAATTACCCATGAACACCAGCGCCCCGAGTCCAGCGCCCAACCACAGGGGCAAGGTCTTGGTGGTATCAAGATACTGATCCGATAACGCTAAATGCGCTTGATTGCGAACCGCTTCAATAGCGGCTTCTCTCAGTTCTAAGCTGGTGCCTTCAGACATTCTTGATCCCTCGCCGAAACAAAAACAGCATTTCACTGGTGCGCAGCCAAACGAGCACCACCATCTCAAAGGCAAGCAACGTCACGATCAGAGAAACCACATTCCCCCAGGAGATGCCGCCAAAATTCCATCCCAAAACAACCTGACTCCAGGTGTAGCCATCTTTGAGCGGTGGGAAAATTTGCCAACACACAATCAAATCCACGCAGTAGGCAAACGGCGAGGCCATGCGAAAGAAATCGAGGGCACGTAGTCCCAATGCGTTGTACTTTTTCTTGAGGAAAACCAACACCGCGTCATCTGTGGGATAGGTTTCAATCTTGCGTTTTTGGGCTTCTTGCTGCTGATAGCTGGCAATTAGCACCCCCAACCCGAAACGAGTCCCCAATAGGAGTAGCGGAATCGTCTCTAAGGTTTGGAAGAGCGCCCAAAGCACAATCCCGAGAAAGCGAAAAATCTTATCAGCAATCCAGGTGGCTCCCGGTATCGCCGTCCACCAGCCCTGTAAGTTGGAGCCAAACCAGCTTTGTGTCCATTGGGCATAGGGTTCAATATTGCGAAAAATCACCCCAATCAATACCAGTAGGAGCATTAACCGCAAAAACCAGAATAGGAACTGGTAAGTGCCGCCGCTGCCTGGGTTGTAGAGAGTTTGTTGTTCTCCGTGAGTTTTTTGGGTCACTGTCTTCGTCCCCTTTTTGGAATTAGGAAGTTTGAATTCGACGCCGCCATCGGCCCGGTAAGTCACGTCATAGCCGTCCGAGCGGGTTTTTGAGGCGAAGCGTCGAAGGGTCTCTTGTTGGGCAGCTTGGTAGCGTTCGAGGTCGTCAGCCTCCTGGTGCCTGCCTTCTATCCGTAGCGATTGCAGATATTCGTCGTTCATTTCATCCCTGTTGTTTGCCGGACCAGGTCACTGTTCGGAGTGACGGCGATGACGCCCACTATCCCCCCGGTCTCTAGCACCGCTGTGGCACCGTTGGGATCGCAAACAGTGACGCCCTCGGCCAGGGGTTGATTGGTCGATGAATCCACCACTTTCATGCCTTCATGCAGAGAAACGACGTTGTCTTCTTCGTCGCGGGCATACACCAAATGGCAGCCGTCTTGATACCGTTCTTCGGCAATTTTTCGCTCTTGCTGGCTATGGCGCTGCTGCTGTTGTTGCAACGTCAGATCGCGAACTTGCTGTTGATCTTGTCTACGAATCTCGGAACGAATTTGTCTTGCCTGGGGGCTAAAGGCTTGGAAAATGCCGACGCCAAAAATACCCACTATAACGATGCCAAAAAAGCCGATCTTGATGGCACCGATTACGTCGTCTGAAATCAGCGCTTTAGGGCTAGTTTGGGGTGTCGTATCGAATCCATCGAAGTCAAGTTTCACAAGTTTCTCCAGGGGTGGATAAAAGGCTCTGTCTACGTGGTCACAGGGCAGTCACAGCGTAACTGTGACGGGTCACTGTGACCCGTCACAGTCAGTCACAGCGCTATAGGGTGAAGTCATATTCATTTTCTGAAGGCGTAGCTGGCTGATGACTGCTAGCCTTTTTCTGAGCTGAATGTGGCACTAAAAAAGCCTTTTTGTTGCGGGAAGATAGTAGCCATAAAGCCAGAGAAATCCCGGCAGCAAGAGCAAGGCCAATCCACAATAAAAGTGATGAATAGCCATTGCCAACTGCCGCAGGCTGGACGGTCGTGGCAGTCATTTCAGGAGGCTGTGATGGTTGTTCTTCGACTGCGGGTTCTGCGACGACGGCTCTCGGGGTGTCAATAGCCGTCTCAAATTTTTCCCATAGTTCATCCGTTGGCACTTTGGGCACGTCTATAGCGTGGGAGCCCGAGACACATACCCCCGAAACTTGCAGGTCTTCCCAGTGCGGCTTCCAGTAGACACCTTCCCCTTCCCAGTACCAGAAATGGCCCGTCTCGTCTTGAGTATGGGTGAGTTGCCCACAGTTAGGCCGGAAGGCTAAATGAGGGGCGCTAGCTGGAGGCAGGGCTTGCCATGCTGGAACCCCGTAGTCCTCCAGGGCAACTGCTTGGTAGGCTTCAATATGGTCAAGGATCTGTTGAATTCGTTGGTCGATGGGTTGCATGATGGTTTGCTCCTTCTCGGTCAGATGGATGGTCAAACGTTCTAGCGATCGCGGCGATGATTAACGGCTTTGACAGCCGCCAGCGCCAGCAGGGTGAGGCAGTAAGCCCAGGCGAGGGCGTGAATCACAGGCGCGAGCCAGTTCAGCAGCACCAGGCCAGCGGAGATGAGCACAGCGGCGGCGATGCCCTGTCCGGCAATTAGGGCAGGCGCAGCGTCGTATAGATAGCGAACGAACCAACTCCAGCCGTCCCAGGCATCCAGGGCGCGATACTTGAGGGCCATCCACTTGCGCCAGAGCCAGTGCTTGAAGCTGATTCGTTTAATCCGCCAGGGAAGGGGGAGTCGCATAGTGATTGAAGTTTCTGTGATTTACTCTCGCAGGGGAGATTCGTCCGCGATCGCTCGGATGAGTTGCTGTCCGATGTCCAGCAAGGTTTTGCCCTGGTAGTCCATGCGGCGATAGCTGGCCTCATAGATAGAGAGATGGTCATTGCGCTCGATGACGATGCCAACCTTGGAAAACAGGGCGTTCAGCCCCTCAAGCGTGAGCGATCGATTGTGGTTTGGCTTAGCGGTGGTCATCATGTCCTCAGTCCTGTAAGTGCTCATTCAGGCAGTCAATCGCGGTATCAAGACCAGCGGCAGCGGTCTGCACATTGGGGTCTTGCAGGCCCTCGGCGAGGCAGTACTCCAGGTAGCCCAACTCGATAACCAGGCGTTTGACAATCGTGCGGAGGCGGCGATCACGGGCGGTCGTTGGGAGGGTAGATGCAGTGGCTGTTCGCATGGATTTACTCCTAATTGGTTAAGGGTTTGAGTCTTCGCAAGGCTTGGAAGCTGGTCATGAGGTGCTAGTAGATCGCAGGCTGAGACAAACTCAGGTCATGCAACGAATCGTCGGCTTTCTCACCTAGGAAATGGGGGGCGTAGCCGTGCCGCAGGAGGCTCTGAAAATCGGCGATCGCTTCCTCCAGTCCTGAGTTGCCATAGATGCGCGGGACTAGAGATTCAGTGATGATCCAGAAGCGTTGATATTGTCGAAGCGTGGGATCAGCAGATGGATGCATAGAAGTAGGCGGTAATGGGGTCAGGGATGGATTAACTCAGGATCTTGATGGCGAGGGTGATGCAGAGAGTCGCAATATCAAGCGCGTCAGAAGCGATGTTGTTCCTTTCAGGGCCACCTTCTTCTGTCGTTTCCAGGGTGCCAACCTGTTGCATGAGGCGATCTATACTCTCCCGAAGGCGGTCGGAATATGGGTCGGATGAGTGGAATTCGGAGCCTGGCATTATTTCTTCTCCCGCTGGGTCATTGGCGGTATGTTTTGGGCGGATAGGTCGCTCGAAGTGGAGGCGATCGCAGCCTGGGGATACAGCATTGCCGCGATCGCTGCGGTGCGTCCATGCTTCTGGACTAAGGCGTTGCCCACGGTACTGAGGCCATGTTGTTCAATTAAGGTTTGCAAGGTGGCTTCAAGGTCGAGCGTCTCGGTGGATTGGGGTTGGGTGAGGGGTGTTGTCATGGTTTTGGTGAGTAGATAGTAGGAAGTTGAGAACACTGGTGATGGCGATCGCAGCAATCCAGAACGCCATCATCCCGAGCTGCTGGGGCGGTTTTCGGTTTGCTTTCCCAGCGTCACCGTGGCATCGCCCAAGGCATTGGCTTTCATCGTCGCAACCGTTTGTTTAATATCTGCAACGGCTTCGAGCATTTCAGTCACGGCAAATTCTGAGAGCAAAACGTCGCCCCGTTGAGCGGTTCGAGCGGTATGGGCTTCAACATCAGCAATGGCTTGCTCAGCTGCGGCTAGGTCGAAGTCACCCCGATGAGCGGGTGGGAGCGTGGCATGACGGAGGCCAAGAGAAATCCGTTCGGGCGCGATCGGGGTGTAGGTATCCGGCCCGTCGATGAGTTCTGCGTCGATGCAGTCCTCTTCGCTGGCCTCAGTGACCGGAATCTTGGGGGCCATCTCTGCAATCTGGCTCACTTCGTTTTCGGAATAAAGTGTGCGGCGACCATCACTGGGATCGGGAGTTCCGAACCGTTTCCCAATCTGTTTCTCGACTTTGCGACGGTACTTGTTGACGGCCTGGGTGGTGCAGCCCAAGCGCTTAGCAATATCTGCGGTTGAGTACATAGGCGTGGGGGGTGTGAATAGGTTCTGAATCGATTCAGTAGTTTCGGAAATGGTTCGGAAACGTTTCTGGATCGTTTGAACAAGTTGTAGCATAATCAGGTACAATTCAGTCAATATTCAGGTAATAAATTGAATCTTTGTTCGTGGAGATTTTTTCTTATGGTTTCAGGTACGATTCAGGGCAAAATTGACACCATAGAGGCGTGTCTGAAAACTTCCGGAGAGCCTATGCCCCGTCGAGAGCGGTTCAGTATTTCTCCAATTGGCGAGTATTACCGCGACTTGCTAGAGATAGATGCCTGGATCAATGCCCGTACTGCATCAGCGCAGGCAAACAGTTTGCTATGCGCCAAATTGCAAGAAAGGGAGACCCGTATCAAAGATCGAGTTGCATATCTTGCTAGAAAGCGGGGGATAACCGCAGATGAAATGTGGGTTCAAATCTCAAAAGGGAAAGCAGAGGATCTCAGTCCAGGTGAAATCGTGGACGACGCCAATAGCGATCTTGATGACTAATTTCGTCTAAACGCAATCCATGTCTTCCGTTTTCAGGCAAGCAGTTCACGGAAGTTATAGCGATGTCTTCATGCTTCTGATGGACCTCTATTGCAAAGTCAATCAATCTCCGTAGCTGGCGGGACAGGTCCGTCAACACTTTGCGTTGATTTAGACAATAGGTTTCGAACAACTTCTTCTTTTTTCCTGACTGCCCTGCACTGTAACGGAGATGGTTCGGCTTGTGCTGGGCCTTAATCCTCATGACGACGACTTTTAGCGCCTCGCGAGTCCGGATAAGTACATGGACGTTATTAAATGTGGCTTTGAGCTTCCGAAAGCCTTGCGATGTCATTGCCGGGATGCCCATTAATTCTGTTCACCTACTTAACTCTTCACCTCATACCGCAGGAGAAAAGCTATGCACATCACGCAGCTGATCTTTTTACGACCCCGAGAAACATCCATGGCCTACCGGGATGAGGGGCACTCCCTCGAAATCGGTCTCATTCCCTTGCAGATAGGCGATATGCGTCGTTGGGACGATGGGGTTTGGCAAGTTGCTCATGTCGAAACCTATGCCGCTTCAGTCGAGACCAACAACACCTTCCATTTAGCGCTCTTCACGCCGGATGGCACCTTGGCTAACCCCCTGTCGCTCCGCATCGGCGACCAGCGACTGCTGCATCTCTATTTCAGCAGCGAAGACTTTGCCCTGACTTGGCCGGAGGCAGATGAATGTCTGCCCAGCAAGGGCTATGAAGCCCCTCCTCTGGAAGGTTGGCAGGTGGAGCGGATGCAGGAATTTGTCAGCGATCGCGAGGAGGCTCTCTACGATCTCGTGCTGGGTTGCTGGTGTGTTCCTGTCAGGGTTGAAGCAGCTTTATCATTAAGGCCAGAATGTAGAGCTGATAAAGATTCTGACGTCGGAATAGCTAGCTAATAATGACCAATGGGACAGATGACTAGAGCGAATTGAAGCATTGATCGAGGCATTGGTAGAAGTCAATTCGGTGATGATCGCCTCCTCTGCGGTATCCCCCGTGATGCTGCTTTGCGCGAAACCCAATTAGCATTTCCGGAAAGCGAAGACTACAGACCTCCCGACTACTGGGCCGCCTTCATCGGCTCTGGCGACTGGCGACCGCTGCAGCTTGGGCAGTAGCCCCTGACATAGTTGCGAGTGCAAAGCCTAAGCTCAATGTATGCCCGGTTTGTTTAGATGCCACACTGGGGTTAAGTCTCTCGGTAAACTAGCCAGAGCACTCCGGGGCTGTCGCTATGCTGACTAGAATAGAAGCCTTTCACTATCGCTGCTTTGACCATCTGGATATCAACCTGAGCCGCTTTCATGTTTTGGCTGGTGCAAATGGTAGCGGCAAAAGTACTCTGCTTGACTTGCCTTTGCTCCTGAGCGACCTGCTTCAGCGAGAGCTGGCAGCCGCTTTTTTAGAGGTTCCAAGGATCGCTGGAAAACCCAGGACACACAGTTTGTCAGAATTGATTCATCAGGGCAAAGGCAATTATTTTGGCTTTGCTGTAGAAGTAGAACTGCCAGAACATCTCAAACGACAATTCCTGGAAGGAGCTACAGCTGCTGTTGCTAGGGATGAGAACCGACAGTTTTCCAAGTTACGCTATGAGCTGCGCTTAGAGTTGTTTAATCACCAGCTCCAGGTCGGAGGCGAATACCTATGGTTGATGGCCAATAAGGTGGCGCAAGCAGGCGGGAGTTGGGGCATCGGTGGTCAGCGATCGCAACCCTACTGGAAGAGCCTGGTCGAACGAGATGCGGGGCGTGAGGCCGTTTTCAGAGAGGACTTGAATTCCAGGGGAAAAACGGAAATCAACTTGCCGCCAGATGAACTGGCTTTAAACAATATTCCTAGAGACCTGCGAAAGTACGCGGCTTCTATTGGGATACGGGACTTCTTAGGAAAAGGTTCAATTTCTTACGAGCCAAGTTGGGACAAGCTGCGAACTGCCTCACTGCCAGGACAAAGCAGCATCCTTAAGAGCGATGCCTCGAACCTACCGTGGCTCTTGCTGAACCTTAAGAAACAAGACCTAGATCTCTACACAGCCTGGGAAGATCACGTCAAAACGGCGTTGCCCCACATAAACAGTATCAATGTAGTGGAGCGAGCTGATGACCACTACGCCTACTTCAAGGTCACCTACAACGGCGGCTATGAGGTGACCTCTTCTGGGCTGTCCTATGGCACGCTCCATATCTTTGCCCTGACCGTTTTGCCCTACCTGCTTAATCCTCCAACCATCATTTGCATTGAGGAATTGGAGAATGGCATCTATCCGAAGGCCATTGAAAGTGTTTTGCAATCCTTAAGCTCTGTCTACGACTCGCAGATTCTAATTTCCACCCATTCCCCCATAGTTCTTGCCCATGTAGATTTGGAAGCGGTGATCGCAATGCGGAATGATTTGAATGGGGCTGTTCAGGCTGTATCAGGTGACCAACATCCTATGCTGGAGGACTGGCAGGGGAAAATTGACTTGGGGACTTTGTTTGCAGCGGGAATTTTGGAATGAAGGATTGTGTCTTTTTGGTAGCCGACAAAAACATGGAAGCTACCTTTCGGGGATTTTTAGAGCGGGAGAAGTTTCACCTGAGCCTAGGTGTTGGCCCCTTTGACTTTGACGTGATTGTAGACAGCGGGGGCAATGATCCAGGTGTTTACAATTATGGTCATGAGCTTTTGATGCCTTACCAAAAGACCCACCGCTATGCCGTGGTGGTGCTTGATCAAGCTTGGGAGGGTGCTCCGGCAAGCCACGAGATTGAGCAAGACATCATGGCGAATTTAACTGCGAGTGGATGGACGGCAACGGATTGCACCGTAATCGTGATTGTTCCTGAGCTAGAAGCTTGGATTTGGCAAGACTCTCCCCATCTAGAAACGGCTTTTCAATTCAATCGCGCCAAACTTGATGTCGGCATGAGGGACTGGCTTAAGGAAAATGGCCTGTGGCCAGAGGATGCGGTCAAACCTCCCTGACCCCAAAGGGGCAGTTGAGAAGACACTGCGGGTCACCCGTATTCCCCGCTCCTCAGCAATATACAAACAAATCACGAGTCGCATCTCCATTCGCAACTGTGTGGATCCGGCTTTTCAGAAATTGCAAGCAAAGTTGCAGGAATGGTTTCCAGCCCTGAACGTCTAGACGTTCAAGACTCCACAGCCGTTTTTGTGCTGCCACCATGCCGAGTCACTCTTGGACGACACTTGACCTTTACGGCCCCTTTGATAAAGACATCTTCATTAGCCTTATTTGACCAGATATAGGCTTCGCCTGGCTTGAGGTGGGACATCTTATCTGGAGTTAGGCTATCCAGAGCGGAATTCGCTTTTTGGATATGCTTGAGCCAGGCTGGAGAGTTGAATTTATGAAGGATAATCTGGCTCGATAGCTCGATGAGGGAGACAGGGACTGACGGGGGATCCTGACTGGCGACCATGATGCTGGTGCCCTTGTGGCGCATCTCGCGTACAACTTCAATCAGCCCCGACAGTAGATCGGGACTTTCGATATATTTGTGTGCTTCGTCGAAGACAACCAGCTTGTTGAACTTGCGCCCCTTGTATTCAGCATCAGCAAAGAGTTGGAGCAGCACGACAAAGAGTCCTAGCGCTTCGTCTTTTTCGGTAAATTCGTCTCGGAGATCAACGATAACTAAACGCCCTGGTTGAATTAGGCTGCCAAGATGAGTTGTGTCGTCAATGTATTCTGAGGCTAGCTCTAGGCGCTGGTGAGCTAATCCTTTTAGGGTATCCGGCAATAAGGAACCATCAATGCCATCCCGAATGGCTTGAACCGTTAAGTTATTGCGGTGGGTCTTCATGATGCGGTTGAGCTGCCGCATGTAGGTTGATTGATTCCCGACGGCCCCCATCAAGAAGCGCCAGTGGCTGGCTTGTAGCTCTGATGCTGCGAACTTAATAGGATGAACCGTAATGTTCGGGTACTCCTCCCTGCGCTCATCCAGTTTGTCTGCGGGGGTGAGTAGGATAACGTCAGACAGAGCTTGGGGTTCTGCCCCATACCGTTCACGAAGAGAGTCAATTTGTGCTTCGTCAGAATTGGGCTCCACCATGCTGGTGAATTCGGGCCGATAGTCCTGGGTAGGACTGTAGTGGAAGATGATGGTGGTCAATGGCTCTGGCAGGCGGTTGATGTTGGGAATTGCCAGAGAGGCCATTTCGGCTATGGTGCCCAGGGTGTAGCTTTTGCCGCCGCCTTGAACTCCGAAAAGACTAATAGTATGGGTCTGATTGAGATCGATCGTGACTTTGCGCCCGGAAGCTTCTCCCAAAATGCCGTACTGGGGCGATTCACCGTTGACTCCCAGCAAGACATCGTAAGTTGGGCCTTCTCCGCTTGAAGCTGAAGCTACGGCAGGTTGCTCGGTTTCAACTTCAGCCGCTCGGGGGATTGGTGGTTCTTCTACTGCCCTGAGATAGCTGAGGGAGTCTTGCTCGGTTGAGGTGGGTTCTGCTGAAACTTCTTCTTCCTGGGAGGATGTTACCTGGTCATCTTCCGTACTAGCTGAATCGATGGGCTCTGAGGTTGTCTCCAAATCGCTGGCAGTTTCAGAATCCACGGCTTTTGCAGTTCGAAGTTCTTCCCAGGAAACGGAGCGATCGCGCTCACTTCCTAAGAAGGCGGCACTACTCAACTTCGGTACTGACGCTGCCTTACTTCGCAGGCGTTCTGTCGTGGTCTCAGTGGAGGCAACTACGACTTCAGCCGCCGCTTCAGAAACCAAAGTGGCTTCTTCAGGTTCTGCAAGGGATGCTGATGCCTCCAGGAGTTCGCGAATCAGGTCAATGCCGATGCGGTGGAATTCGATACCGGCTTCTTCATCGGGGGCCTCTGTACCAGGCTTGGCTAAGTCGAAGATGAGAGCACTGCGGGTGAAGTCGAGCCGATAGCCTTCTTCCAGAGTGTCTATAAAGAAACGGGCCTCTTTGTTGGCTTGTGGGTCGATCAGCCGATAGCGAAAGCCTCGGTTTAGATACGTTTCTAGCAGTTGGGCAAACTCACGGGTTTTGACCAGGCGGTCTGGACGGTCGTTGGGCCAGCGGTGGGCGTCAAAGTGATAGCTGATAATTTCTTCACTCTGGCCAATCTGCTGGGCAATGCTTTCTTTAAGCTGGTTGAGTTGAGAAAAGGTTTGATTCTGGCTATAGCATTTAACCTCCACCAGGCGGCAGGTAATAGTTCTGGACGCGGCATTGAGGTCAAATAGCGCTAAGTCAGTCCGCTTAAAGCTAACCTCGTCTCCTAGCTCATCTGACTGTTGCTGAAGGCTGCGATATAGCTCCAGGTGAGCATCTAGGGGAACGACGATTTGATTGCTAAAAACACCCTGATACTCAAGGTAAAGACGGGCTAAGGCCAACCCCAGCACCTCTGCTCGCTGGCTGGGAGAGGAGATGAGTTTGAGAGCTAAACGACCGGAGAGCGATCTCAACTGATCCAACACTGCTTCGGCATGAGATGTACTGTCCGGCAGACCATATTTCTGCAACACTGGCTGCACCATGGCTTCGAGTTCTTCCGTGGAGCGGGAGGTAATCACCAGGCTATGGCCCAGATTGGATGCCTGCTCTGGTGAGTGATCAATCAGGTAGTCGGGACGATTCTTACGCTGCCCGTGGTCATAGAACTCGATGCCCATGTTGCGATCGATGGTAATCACCCAGTCGCTGACCTCATGAACGCGCACGATCATGGCCCGGTCATCCTCGTCGAGAGCTAGGGCTAGCACAGGACGAAGGTCGAGGCCGGTGCGTCCGGTGGCGATCGCAGCCGTCGCCTGGGACATAATTGCGGGTAGGCCCGAAAGCAAATCACTTAAAGCACTACAGTCTTTGCACGGTAGGACTTTACCGTGCTTAGGCTTGCGGTTCCAGCGCACTGTGCTGTCATCCTCGAAGTAATCGACTTCAAAGGTTTGATATAAGCCATGTACGGGAGTGGTCACGTCTTTGTTGGAGGCAGGCTCAGCGGACACCTGTTCTGCCGGAAAAACATCGAACAGGATGCTTATGTGGGCCAGATGCTGATCGGGAGAGCGTTGGAATTCCTGCGCCCCTCGAATCGCCAAGCTTAGTTTGGGATAGAGATGGTTCTTGCTGGGGGTCGAAAAATTATCCGCTTCTTGGGCTGCGGTTGAGGAAGTGGGAGATAGCAGATTGAAGAGAGCACTGCCGACTCCCATGGCATCTGGATCCGGCACGAAGAGGCGGATGTCATAGTTCAGATCGGTGAAGGGCTGAGCTTTTTGAAGCTCTAGCAGCATATCCGCCAGGACAGCTCCCTGCCCTGGGTTGAAGGCGTTGATGGTTAGAGTCCGGACATAGGGGTGCTGGACCAGGTATCGCTTGAGGCGCTGGGCCAGATAGGCTCCATCAATGGTGGCTCCACCAATACCGGGCTCATCCAGGCTAAATGCGGTACAAATGTCGCTGATTAAGCCGCGTGGATCGTCCTCCTTTGAAGGGGCATAGAGAGTCCACAGGGGATGAATGTTATCAATGGCCGTGAGTACCTGGCTGCTGCCCAAAGTAAGGACAGGCGGAAAGCTGACGGGAGCCATAGACCGCAGTAGGGTGTCACGGGTAGATACGACAAATTCGTCAGCACTTTGAGCCGCCTGCTTGAGCCAGTTCTTACCCACTTGCGCCCAGGTGGCCAACCACAATGCTCTCAGAGGATGCGTCGGACTTACGAGAGCGGCTTCACGGATACGGCCCCGGTAATCGGTAATGGTGACTGCGATGGTATCAACCGCCAGTAAAGTTTTGAGGGCCGCCAGGGCTCGCTTCTTCGTGTCTCCGTCAGACTGATTAGCAAGCTGTATTTGATGCTGTAGAGCTACCTGGTAGGTGCTGGCATAGTCTGACACCAGAAGCTGTAGTTGATAAAAGTCTGCTGCCTGGGTAATCAGATGCAGCTGTTCCTGACTAACGGCTTCAAAGTACTGCGATCGCGCTTGTAAGAATCGTTGAGTCGGGCCATCTTGGGGCCAAACGGAGCGTCGGCTGGTGCTGGTGCCCACAACACCGGCATCAATGGATAAATGCCAGTTCACGCTGCCTGCTGGCTCGGCCAGAATCTTTTGCTCAATCACCTTCAGGGTTTCCGAGACCGGAATATTGACGCTGCCTTCCCGACCGAATTTGATCTCAATAAAGTTTGTGGTGGAGGTGGAACGGTTAGACTTAGCAGCCCACTCTACACCCGTCGGCTGAATCATGTCTGGATCGCGCTCATCCTGGAGAGCGATGAACTGTAGGCGCAGCTGAGCATGAACCAGACTAGATTCTCGCTGTTTCGCTCGCTGAACGGGCGCAATATCGAGCTCATCATCGGGCAAGACATAGAACAGATCGCTTTCATGAGGATAGACCCCGACCGCTCCCTCAGATTCGCCGCCCCAGGGGACTGGCTGTCCACTGGCATCGACCAGGGGCAACAGGTCGCCAGAGTCAGTCAGCGGGACGATGCGCACAAAATGCCATCCTTCTTCCCAATCCACTTTGCTGTAGCGAGAAAAAGAGATGGTGGCTTCGGCTTTCTTAGATTTCCAGACGGATTTGGTTCTGACTAATCCGACAGGGCCAGCTTCGACGGAGATGACCTGAGCCGCGAACTTTGCCAGACCTGGCACCTTAGAGGGGTGAGGGTCGGTTTGGAGGCTCACCGAAAACTTCCGCAGTCCTTTCTTCCCGACCGGGAGAATCTTTTGCCCCAGCAGATCTCCCAATCGAGGATCCTCTTCGTCTTCCTCAACTGTGGGCAGTTCCAGACCCGTTACTTCCAAAGCAATGGTGCCTGCGTCTTCTCCCTCATCTTCAAACTGCCAGCGGTTAAAGGCAAACTCCCAAAGGTTGCGGTCAAGAACAATGCGGCGGGTCCACTGGCGGGGATCCTCAAGACCGACTTCAACCAGAAAGTTGGCAAGCTTATTGCGAAAGGCTCGGTTCGCCAAGTCCAGGTCTAAGACTCGCAAGCGTTCAGATTTAGGAGACCAGGTGAGGGTACTAACACAGTCCCGATTTCGGTCGAGTCGCTGAATGACTTTGGCGGGGTCACTTAGCAATTCAAAATCGGGCACCAAGCACACTTCAAATAGCGCTGCCCCGACGACAGCGGGATCGAACTCGTTTACTTCGATAGTGAGCAAGAAACGAGCGATCGCCTTTGATTCGGCATAGGGCCATGCTTTATCGACTAAACGTCGCACAATCTCCTGTAATGGGTTTTGCAGGCCAGTGGGTAAACGATTGAGCAGTTCGCTCACAACCTGCTTGTAGACATCTCCAATCTGCAGGTCTTCGAAGGTGGCCACCCCGAATGAGTCTTCGGCAGAGGTGCGTAAGTCATCAGGAATAAATACCAGCAGAGGAGGGCGCTGGGTACCATCGGGAAGCGGATTACGCAGCTCTACCAGTTTGGTGCCGGTAACGGTCATCTCTGAGGGAATTGACCCAGCCCTACCGTCCCAGAGCAACACGACTTCAGAATCAGGAACCTCTGCTCGTAGGCCGCTACAGAGACGCACCATCAAATCGGTGCTGAGGTTGGACACTCGCATACAGTGACCCGGTTGGCGAGCGCAAACCTGCTCAGCCAATAACGGCAACAGTACCTGCTCTAGAGCAGCGGCAAGTTCATGACCATTGAGTTCCTGAAGCCCTTGTGCCATAACAATTCTCTATGATTGCTTCACGGTAGAAGTTTCCAAACCAATCTCGTATCGGGGAGTAACAGTCTGAGAGATATAAGCGTCAGACAAATCGCGGTAGAAGCCTACCTCACGCAAACGAGACGTAAAAGCGCGGCGATTTTCCTGCAGGGCCTGCCGTTCGGTAATACTGGCCGGACCAAACCCATCTCCATCAGGCAATTGATCGACGTATAGGCCATAGCGCTCCCGTAAAAAGCCGAGCAGTTCATTAATACGCATGGGGCCGCTGTAAAAGCCCAGACTGCCGCCAGGCCGAAGCACAGCGATTTGTAGCAGTACCTCCAGCAAGCGGCTGTCCAAGATGAATTTTCGGGGAGAGTTACGGGTTCGGGCCTGGGTCAGGAAGGCCCCTGGACGATTTTTGAGGGTCAGAGAGTCCAGACACTGGGTAATGTAGCGGCGATGGTACTCCCCTCGGAGGGCCGTCAGGATTTCAATGTAGGTTTCGAAAGCCGGTAAGTCCATGCTGACGATCGCCTGGGTTTCCGGATCCAGCTCTTCGCTATTGCTGCCGCTGTCTTCCAGCAGTCCGGCCAGACGCTGTTTGAAGAACGGGTCTCGTTCGTTTTTGTAGATGGAACCCTGCAGCGCGGCCACTTCGGTGACGGTGAACTGTTCCTCCGTCTGCTTATTCAGTTTGCCGACTTTGACCAGGTGTTTGCCGAACTCATCCAGCTTACGAAGGGCATAGTGGGCTTTGACAAAGTTAGGGATGCGGCGAAAGTGGAAATCGGCGCTGTACTCAGCCAGACCGGCAATGTCCGTGTCCGGTCGATTCGCCACATCCACCAGGATACCCATGGAGTAAGGTTTATCTCCCCAGGTCAAGCCTCCCTGGCGCTTCACCATTTCGGGGATGAGTTTGAGCAGACGCAGGTGATACAGGGCCAGGTGGAAGGCAAAGAGAATTTTGAGATATTCCACCATCACCGATCGCGGGATGAAGCTCTGGTAAAACAGCAGTCGTTTCACATCCTCTGCCAGGAGGTTGCCTGAACTTTGACACACCGGAGGACACTGATCTCCTCGTTTATTGGTATCGGGAGCATCCGAGATGGTCATGGGCAGGTGTAAGAGTGCCTGGGTCTCCACATCTACCGCATCCTGGTTTTGCTGATGGGTCACCGGGTCAATACCAGGGAAAAAGAACTGCTTGAGCTGATCCAGTGCATCACTGCCGCCTTTAGCGTGGTACAGCATCTCATAGAGCTGCTGAGAGGTGCCATAGTCTCTGGAATGCTTGGGATTGCGCAGGCGATAGGTAAACCCATGTAGGGGCCGGGGAGCAGCGACCGCTTCTTTGTCGCCCTTGCCGCGATTCACCATATCCATCAGGTGGGTGCTCATCCAACGCTCTAGAATGTTGCGATGGTCGGCAAACCCATTGAACAGTTCGGGATGCTCTAAGGCAAAGTCAACAAAGGTTTCAACTTCCAAAGTGAAGTTACGGCTTAATCGACTGGGCGCACCGCCATGCCAGAGACGGGCAAAGAAGGCCGTCAGTACCCGATCCATATCGGTGAATTTGAATTCCAGGTAACTAATGCGAGGTAAGCGAAACTCGCTATCGCGTTTAGACAGCGCCATGGGCCACCTCCTGATCGAGCGCATCAAACTGGAGTTGGCCAGAGTCTTCCCGGCAAACGCGGTAAAAGTCGTGGCCAGTGGTGGTCAGCAAGACTTCCCGATAAGGGGCAGAGGCCAGCAGGTTCTTGAACACCACTAGGCTCAGATAATACCCCTGGGTCTGTTCAATGCTGGGACGGTACCCATCGTTCAGCCGCTCTAGCATTTCGAACATATCGAGGTCGATAATCAGCTCAGCGTCGGTGCTGGCAGTGCCCTGGTGCTGCAACACAAGACCGCTAGGCATGTGCTCTACAAAGCGGGCGGCTTCGGCCTGGTCGTAAATGGCCAGAGTAAAGCGATCGCACCCAAAAATCCGATAGCTGCGGATGGTGCCATTTTCCACTTCCCGCACCTGGAGCGCTAAGTCCCCCTGCAGCCGTTCGGGATTGGTCAGTCCTTCGCCCCGGTTAATGGCCGAAAGCACACGAGGCAGAGCATGGTCGGGCAGAGGATGACTTTGGAGCAGGTCTAGCAAGGTAGTGGCACTGCGGTAGGGCAACAGCCGGTGCCAGCCTTCAGCCCGTTGCTCAAAGAAGTAGCGACGACGGAGGGAGGCCACATAACGACGGTGAGCGTCAAAGCGATCGCGCCCACCGATGCCGGAAAAATCGCGGGGCAGTTCTTCAAAAACGGTGGTGAAGATTTGCTGGTCAAAGTTCGACCGCTGCTCAAAAGTGAAGCGTTGCCCCCCGGCCATCGGAGCCATGAAGTCTAGCTCCCGGTCTAAGCGGGCGTCGGTGGCGTTGCCGATATCCACATCCTTCAACAGGGTCAGCAAGCGATCTCTGTTTTCCCTTTCGCCGCCGCGCCAACTGTTGAAGTAATAGCTGTCTAAGATGGCCTCGCGGGCATCGGGGGCATAGCCGTTGTAGAGCTGTTTGATCTCCTCACAGGTGCGATCGCTCACCAGCAGGTAGGAGAGGGCAGAGCGCAGGTCCCGCAGGGTAATGTGGAGCCGATTTCGCAGGTGGGTCAGGGTGTAGAGGGTCTTAATCCGCTCGACCACTTTCTCCCCAGCGGTGGGGTCCTGGAAGGTTTGGGCATTATGCAGGGCATAGCAGCGATCGGCAATCTCACAGGTCTTGCAGGCTTCCCAGAAGGTGGGGTGAGTGAGCTTGCGGAGCTGCCGCTCCAGAATAGAGCCATCGCGGTCGGGCACATCGGCCACCACGCTGCGGAGGTTGAGGTTGAGGATGGCTACCCCGGCTTCCGGCAGCCCGGTTTGCAGCCCCCGAGACACCACTTCCTTAAGTTGGACAAAGGTTTCCCCTCGGCTGGTGAGGAAGTCAATCAGCCGTCCCTCGTTGATAGCAATTAGGCGTACTTCTGCAGGCTGCCACTGGCTGGCCTTTTCTCCGGCAAAGGGGGCAAAGAAAGCATCAAGCACGGCATCGTTGGTTTGTTCGCCTTCGTCCTGGCTGCCGTCGTAGTTGCTGAGGTAGGTGCGACCGTCGAATTCCATGCGGCAGCCGTTGTGCTGATGGTCCAGGATGCCCCCCTGCTCAGCGGCATACAGCTCTAGCTTTTGCAAAAAGGCGGTTTTGCCATCCCCGGCGTTCCCAGTAATAATCACCAGCTTGAACTCCCCCTGGAGGACGGCGGGCAGCAGCTCATCATCCAGTAGGGTATTGACGTAGGTTTTGTTGCCCAGGGCATCCAGCCCACGGGTACCGGCGTTGCTGCGGTGGCTCTGGCTGTACAGGGTGACCAGATAGCTGACAAAGGGATTCCCCGTTTCACTCTCCCGCCCCAGGTGGGATAGGGTGACATCGGTTTCGGGGGGTGGCGGCAGGCGGCGGGCTTGCTGAATTTGCTGGAAAGCATGGAGCAAATCGGCAGCGGTCTGGAAGCGATCGCACTTTTTAGGGGAAATTAGCTTTAACATCAGGTCGGCGAGTTCGGGGGCCAGGTCCGTCAGGCCGGAATAGTCGCGGGGGGCTTTGGCGGGTTGTCCGGCGGGGGGCTGAGCCGTTTCCCAGGGATAGTAGCCGGTGATGACTTCATAGAGGGTGACCCCCAGGGCATAGAGATCTCGGTCTACCAGGTCGGCCTTCTGGGCATCACTGTCGAGGTCGAGATCGGGGGGCAGATAGCGCAGGGAACCCCCACCGTGGGAGCCGCCGCGCCCCACCTGCACCGAGACGTTAAAGTCGATGATTTTGGTGCCTTCGTCGGTCCACAGCAGGTTGCTGGGCTTAATGTCGCAATGACAAACGTCGTGGTTGTGGATATGGTCTAGCCCTGCTGCTACATCCAGGGCCAGCCGCAAACCATCATCTGGGGAAAACAGCCGCTCTTTGACCATGTCTTTGACATCGATGCCCTCCACATAGGCAAAGGCGATGAAGGGCGGCCCCTCGTTGGGTAAAAAGTCTGGATAGAAGACTTTGACCACGTTGGGATGGTCGGGCAGCCCCCGCAGCGGTCGAAACTCTTTCTTCAACCGCTCGATAACCGAATAGCGGTCTTTCAGGATGATTTTGATGACGAGCCGCATGTCCGCCAGAGTATCGATCACCTGGTAAACCACGCCAAAGGTGCCTTCCCCCAGCTTTTTCTCCACCCGAAACTTACGGCCTAGCTGGGTATCGGGGGCCAGGTTACGGTAGTCGAGTTCGGCGGGCGGTTCGGCGGGTTCGGGCGGTGTCGGTGGTGGTTCGGGTTTGGACTTAGCCGGTTGGGCTTTGGCCTCGCGGATCAGGGTTCGGAGCTGGGTCCAGGCTTGTTTGGCGGTGGGGCGTTCCTGGATGGCAAAGGTACAGAGGCTCTGAAGCCAGTCATCAAAGCCGGTGGGCAGGTCGGGCTCCTGGTCGGAGGGCTTGACAGGGAAGATGGCCTCCCGACTGCGGCAGTCGCTGGGGTCGTCGAAGGGCTTTTGGCCGGTGAACAGTTCGTAGAGCAGCAGCCCAGCGGCAAACACGTCAGAAGCGGGGCTAGCGGCGGCCAGGTTGCCCCCCTGGCATTCGGGGGCGAGGTAGTCTTTGTCGAGCTGTTCGGTGATTTCTCCGGCAATGGTGTGGCTGCGCTGGGTGCCGGTGCGGGCGTAGTCGAAGTCAATCAGGTAGGTCTGGCCGTTGGTGCCGACTAGAACGGCGCTGGGGTTGAGATTGCGGTGAATGTTGTGGTGTCGGTGGGCGTAGTGGAGGGCGGAGAAAATGTCTTGGGCAATTTTGAGCTTTTGGTCGTAGGTGAGGGCCAGGTCGGACTTTTCGAAGTAGAGCTTGAGGACGTTACCGGGAACATCGTCGGTGACGAGGTAGAAGTAGTCTTCCATCTCGCTGGCAAAAAAGTCTCGCACGCCCAGAATGTTGGGATGGGGCGGCATGGAGTTGAGGGCGACGTAGGCATTTCGTATGCGAGCCTGCTGTTGGGCTTTTACTTCAGGGTCTGTGAGATAGGCATCGGCTTTGTAAGCCCGAAGTAGAGCAGTACCGGATCTAGGACCAGCGGCGGCATTGTAGACACGGCAATAGTCGCTGTTGTTGTCACCATCGTCTAGGAGCACCCAGTTACCGAGTTGTGCGGGGCCAGAGATGGGGCGACTGTTGGCTTGCAGGGCGTTGAGCACCAGGCGATGGAAGCCCCGAATGTTGCGCTCGGCCCAGTTGGGAATGCGGGTGCTGTCTTTGAAGAAGCGCTCGGCCCGTTTGAGGGTGGTGGTGGCTTTTTTGTCTTTGCCGCGATCGTCGTTGAGGGTGGCATCGGGAGCGGGGAGCACGACTACGGCATCGACGTAGAGTCGGTCAATTTCAGGACGGGCGGGGTTGCTGTCGGTGATTAGCCCTTTGAGGGCACGGGCATGGCCTTTGAGTTTGAGCAGGGGAGAGGTGAAGGGCTGGCGACCTTCGGGATACCATTTGGAGCCGTAGACGTTGATGGTGCCACGGGTACCTTTCACGTCGATGAGGTAAACGGCGTGGGGAGCAAGGAGGGCGATATCGACTTCGAAGTCTTGGTTGTAGCGGGTGATTTCGAAGTTATGGACAAGGGTGTAGGTGTCGGGAAGATGATCGCGAAGGTGGGCGATGACGAGGCGTTCAGCATCGTTGATGGGTTGGCCGATCGCAATCACTTTTGCCATCAGGCTGCCTCCAGACTTTCGATGTGGTTTTCCAGCATTTGGATTGCAGTCCGCTCTTTATGAATGGCTTCTGTCAGTTTTGTGATTTTCTGAGAAACCAATTCAACGATTTCTTCCCTAAATTCTCCTTGAATCCAAGGGATCTGAAGCTGGGACAGCAGCTCACAATCCAAGCTTGGAATTGAGGTACCGTAAGCAGTTCCTATGGCGGCGTAATATCCTGGTTGAGAAGCAAAAATTGCCCAAAGCAACCAAGCATCTTCCCGACTAGAACAACGTATCCGAACCAGGTGCTCTGTTGCAGCATGGCCGTAATTAGTTGCTAGCGGAAGAACAGCACGTCCAATAATTCCTCCTACTTGCCCACTACGAGGTAAAAGAAGATCGTTTTCATAGATAAGGAGCCTTTCGAAATGAGGCATATTTTTGGAGACTAAGTATTCTCCAGTTGGATCAAGACGAAAAACCTCTGATGAGGAAAGAAAAGGGACACCATAATCTAGATCTTTAACTTTAATTCTTGCTCCACGATTCGGCTCAAAGACTTCCTTTACAACTTTTTCAAGGAGAATCGAGTCTGGATGTGATGCCAAGGTGTTTCTAGCAGAAGCTATAGAGTGTGAGTGATAAAAACCATCAAAACGTCGAATTAGCTGATTTGAATCAACAATGTTCGATAGACCATATAACTCTTTGGAATTCCAGTTAAGTTCTTGTTCAACTTTGTTGATAGCCTCTTGTCTTTTACGATTGGCTTCAGAACGGAGATCAGCAGCAGATTGAATTAAGTTATGTATTTTTGTCTCGATTTCACTTGTGATTCGTGGAACAGGAATGTCAGCTATGTGGTGTGGTTCTATATGTTGAATAATGGCTCCGTACGTTCCTGATGTAACTAGAGGCATGCCAAATTTGCTACTCAAGTATGTGTAGAGATATCCAGGAAGAACTTTTTGGTCATCAGGAACAACACGAAGAACATCTTCTGTACAAGCCATACCATTCATTTCGGCTCTGGCATAGGCTGTTTTCCCAATAGATCCAGAACGAGTGATTAGAGTCCAATCTTTTTGAATGATTAACTGTGGATTTTCATCAACAGAAATTTTTGAAATATTCCTCAACTCTGATAAATCAGCTTGCAGAATATCTGTACTGGACAGGAACGGATAGCCATGCTTTGGAGAGTCAACCCAAAGCCTTTTGATTCGGCCAGCATGATAAATACCTGCCAGTCCGTTTTCTGTAATCTCTTTAAGAGGCTCTGTTGGCATGGAAATATCTTCTAATAATTTTCTGGCTTCTACCGCACCAGACATATATGGGCCGCAGTCCAGGCGCAGCCCTTCTTCATAAATCCATCGACTTGGAACGCTTTTAACCTTCATAAACTCGATTAAGCGGCTACTTTCCTTCTTGGTAAACCCGGCTCAGGATTCTTTGCTCGAAATTCGTGATAAGCCTCGCCGATTCTAGGTAGATCATCGTCAATAATTTTTTGCTTGCGGCGAAGGATACGCTTCACTTTCTCTCCACTAAGCCGAATCGTTTCCGTCTCAATAACCGTTTCCACCAGTTCTTCACCATCCGGGCTGCGCTTATAGAGCGTATTACCCCGTCGGTCAAAGCCAACCTTTTCAGCCACCGCCATAAACACCGGATACTCCGTCACCTGGCCCAGGGCTTCAGCCTTCATCTCCTGATCCGTCTTCTTCTTCAAGAACAGCAGACTGGTGAGAATGTTCACATTCGCCTCAACGATAAACACCTCCACCGGCAGGTCTACACTGGCCAGCACCCAGCAGTGCTTGAGAATCCAGCTCCGAATGTACTCATCCCCCGGATTGCCCAAAATGCCGTCGGGCAACACAATGCCCATGCGTCCCCCCGGTCTCAGCCAATCAATACTCCGCTGAATAAACAGAATCTCCGGAGCCACCGCCGTCTGGTAGCCATCCCCTCGAACAAATGAGCCATCGTCCTTGCGCTTGTTCCATTTAGCCGACAGCTCATAGGCATTCAAAATCATCGGATCGCTAATGGGAATATCCGATCCAAACGGCGGATTCGTCATCAGCACATCAATCGACCCCAGCGGAATCGCCTCCTTCGCCGGGTCATTGCCATCCAGGTGCCCCTTCGGAAACGCCAACGAATCCATATGAAAGACATCCCCCTCAGCATTGGCAGACATCATCAGGTTCATCTTCGAGGTCTTCACCAGCGCCGGGTCAAAGTCCGCCCCAAACAGGTTCGTCTCCACATACTCCTTGATTTCTGCTTTCAGCGACAAAAACTCCGTCGTAGACTCATCTGCTGGGTCAATCCCCTCCACCTTCTGGCGCTGCTTCAGCAGGTGGTTCACCGTGCTAATCAAGAATCCTCCCGTGCCACAGGCCGGGTCCAACACCCGTTCATGGGGCTGCGGATCCAGCATATCCACCATCAGCTTGATGGCTCCCCTTGGGGTGAAATACTGGCCGCGATCGCCCCGCAGGTTGTCTCCCACAATTTCTTGATAGGCCGCCCCCTTCGCGTCAATATCGGTGCGGTTGAAGTCATACTTCGCCAGTTCCGACACCATAAACGCCAGGGCGCGATCCGACAGCTCAATCTGCTCATTCCCCTGAAAA
Organism: Leptolyngbya sp. SIOISBB; assembly: GCA_010671905.1. GTDB lineage: Bacteria > Cyanobacteriota > Cyanobacteriia > Phormidesmidales > Phormidesmidaceae > Halomicronema. The sequence continues at coordinate 362,470 of JAAHII010000002.1, read as the reverse complement.
ATACTTGCTTGTTTTGGCTTCTCGTTATCAGGATTGGTTTTCTTGTCTAAAGAGTCTTCCTGAACTGGCTTGGGGCCATATTGCTGCTTGACTTCCTCGAATAGAGGTTCAATGCGCTCTCGAATCGCCTTCCGTCCTTCATCCGTAAACTGTTCCTCTGCCCCGGCCCAGAATCGCGGCTCATGACCGTTGCGGTTTCGCTCATCGTGCATCTTGGCAAAAATTAGATACAGGAACTGCCGAAAGGCTACATCCTTCGACATTCCCTCATTGCCGTGAATGAAGTTGTGACAGCGGCGAAACGTCACCCGCAGCAGTTCTGGATCTGCCTTCCGCATCCGCGCAATGGAAGCCACATCACGGGTACCCAGGGTCTCATCTCCCATGGGCCAGTCACCCACCGGCTTGAACTTCACGTCAAACCGGGTCACTTCCTTCTCCAAAAAAAAGAACTCCAGACCGTTGGTCCACAACCCATAGTCACAATTTTCAGCCGCTGCCATAAAGTCTTGCAGCACCTGTAGGTCTTTCTTCGCCTGGTCGTGCGATCGCATCTTGGTGATGCCCCGCCCGGTGGGCTCCTTCTCGCAGACCACCACCCGCCGCACGTTCTCTAGCTCATGCTCCTTACCGTGCCGAAAGATCGCAATGCTGACCTTCTTATTGCGACCCCCAATAGGAATCTTGAAGTCCGGCTCCATGTCTTCCACATTGATGCCGTACTCATGGAACAGCGCCCGCGCAATCCGCTGCCGCACCTGCTCTTTGCTGTTGTCTTTGAAGGGCTTATTAGTTATGTAGTCCAGCAGCATCCCATCCGGGATGGCGGTAACACCGTCGTCCTCCTGGTGGTTGGTTTCGATTACCGTCTGCTCTACCGAACTATTTGCCATATAACTGCTTCTGCTGTCCTATCTAAACCAGGCTATCCATATCAGGAACTTGATCTTAGGGGGCTCTGCCAGTTTTTTCCAAAAGCCCCTGATTCTGTTTAGATGCCCGGATGGGCAAACCCCGAGCTGCAAAATCGAAGATAGTATATTTGACCTTTTAGTTTATATGTACTATGGTTGTGGGACTGAATCTTCCTGAGTAGAGCCTGCTCCCTGCGTAAAAGTACCTGGAATTACCGGTACAAGCAAAATTGGGGAGGGCTTTCATGTCACGAAAAGGCTATCAAAACTTTGTTCGCAGGCTTAGCGGACGCAAAAAGCAAGAGGTTGAGGTAGTAATCAAGCAAATGGCTATTGCAAGGGATAAATACAAAAAAATCATAAACGAGTACTACACTCAACGAGACAAGGAAGGTAGTTTGTTCTTGGCTGGGCGGTCGCCGACTAAAGAAAACTTTAAAGAGGACATCGCTAATTACGATGAGATGGTAGAGCACTGCCTAAGAGCTGGCGACGCAGAGATTTTATATAAATGGGGTTTAGGTTTTCTTGCTAAACAAAATGGCATCAAGAAACTAGCTTCTCAAGATGTGATTTATTACGTCAAAGCCTTTCAAAGACTGATTGATGAAAGCACTCATACAACTGAAAGGATTTACATGACTCTATTGAGGGATGCGTTTGCCGAGCTTGTAACTAATCCGAACGCACTTATCAAAAATTCTAAAATGAATTTCCGCTGAAAATTAAACGTTTTTTTTGATGTCGCTCCGTGACTCTATTCCCTCTGATGCCTCGGTCATGGGGATGTCTGGGTAGATATCGTCAACTATATTGTCAATCCTCTCTTTTCTGGTGAGGCCCATTTGATCTGCACGATCTAGATCATCATTTATAGATTGAATCAGCCTCCTTATCTCCGATATCGCTTCATGGTAGGTCTCAAAAAGTGACTCAATCTCTTTAGAGATATATTCAACTTCTGGCGTTGAAATTCTTTCGGAATTACTAATTTTATCTATAACATCTTTAATCCTTTGATTAAAAGCTTCATCTTCCGTCTTGAGCTGGTAAAGAGGGGCATAGAGCCTAACTTTTATGTCGGAGATCTTTTTCTTTAGTTGCTTGACTTCATCATCTTGACGAATGAAGCTATAAAAGCTTCTTGATTTTCGAATGATAAGCTTGTGGTAAGTAAAAGTAAAGGATAATATTAGAGCTAGCAAGATAGGGGCTATGGCTTTGAAGTTGAGTTGGCCATCAAACACTTGTTTTGCTAGTTCTAAAAAATCTGAAAATCCCATTTTATTTCGTTTGATTAATTTTCAACGTTATCCGACTGGCTGATGGGAAACACACAAGAAGCTAACTAAACCAGCTGCAACGGATGAATAATCTAATCCACCTGCCTTAGCGGCCTTTTATAAACGATACTCCAGAAACACGTCTGCAGAAGTACCTAGATGATTGGCATTCTTAGTATGAGGTGGCAAGCATTCTTGTTGTGGCCTACCCTGGGAATCTTGAAGTCCAGCCCTACGCCTTCCACGTTGATGCCGTACTCATGGAACTGCGATCTTGCGATCCGCTACCGCACCTGCTCTTTGCCGTTGTCTTTGACAGGCTTGTTGGTGATGTAGTCCAGCAACATCCTATCGGAGATGGCCGTAATACCGTTTTGTGCTGCGTCTTGCCCAACCTCTACTGCTGCTGTATCGTTCAACGTATCGGTCGTGAACTAAACAAACGTGGGATTCGTCATCGGCATCTGATGAATCAGGTGATGTGTAATGCGATGTCCCTACTGTGACCACCCGAAAGCTCACAAGCACGACCGAACGAGTAAAGGCAATCAACGCTTCAAATGTCCTCAATGTCGAAAAACTTTCACTGAGAGCATTGACATGATTTATTATCGACGGCAGGTCACCGTTGAGCAAAGCCGCCGCTAGTTAGCGGCGGACGAAGTTTTCGCGGGTCATCCTGATTTTCGATGTACTTCAATAGAGTTTCGATACTGGCTCTTCCTCCAGTCGTGATTAGGCCATAGGCCCGATTCCAGAAATAGGGCTTCCAGTAGAAGGGCCGTAGTGCATCGGCAAACGCCTGGCGCATCTTTCGGGCGGATACTGACTTCAAGTTCTTCACTCAGTCAGACAGCCGAATCGTGGGGTCAACCTCGAACAGCAGATGAACATGGTCAGGTTCCCCGCCAAACTCAATCAATCCCCCTCCCCACTTAGCCAGCAAGTCCGTAAAGATTGCTTCCAACCGGTCCAGCATCTGAGCACTCAAGCATCTGTGGCGATACTGCATGGATAGAACAAGGTGATAGCACAACCGATAAGCGCTATGGTTCTGGGTTTTGAAGGTCGCGAAATCTCGCTGCCTGTGGTACAACTTCACCATGAGTAGGACAATTGTACGCACAGATAAATGGCCTTTGCAACCGTCGCCTGAAGTGAGGCTTCACCTGTTGGCCACGGTTGACGAGTACCGAGCTTACTGCAAGGCGCTGAGCTATGTGGTCATGGGCCACTGGCCGGAGTTGGTGGCCGCAACAAGCTTCTGTGCGGCAACGGAACAACTCATTCACCGCACCCGTAAGAACCCAAGCCCGAAATATCTCTACTTCGAGAAGCGATTTTACAAGTTCCCGTCTTATCTCAGGCGGGCAGCTATCGAGTTTGTCAAAGGACAGGTTTCGTCCTACCTGACTCGATATCGGCAATGGCAGTCAGGGGTGCGGCAGCGTCGGGAGGCCAAGCCACCTGTCTTCAATGTGGATGCTGGATGTTATCCGGTCCTCTACAAAGGGCAGTTGGTGAAGTTCGATGCTCACTTGCTGAGGGCCTGGATTAAGGTTTGGAACGGCTCTGATTGGGTCTGGGCGGAAGTCTCGATTACCAGTAAGCGGCAACGGCATCTCATCGGCTCCATCAAATCCCCCTCTCTAGTGATTTCGAAGAAACACTGTCATTTGGCAGTGCCCTTCGGTATCGTTCCACCCAAGTGGGAAACCGATGTGGTGTGCGCTGTAGATGTAGGGATTAACACCTTGGCGACAGCTTCGATTGTTCGTCCTGACGGCACTGTATTGGCGCGGCAGTTCATGCATCCGGCCTCTGACATAGACCGTCGAGATAAACAGGCCCGCATCATCCGACGCAAGGCTCGAAAGACCCAAAGGTTGCACCGTGGCTTTGCCAAAACGCCGTACCGCAAAGGCAAAGGCATCAACGCCAATATTGCTCAGCAGGTTTCCCGGCAAATCGTCAATTTTGCTCTGGAGTATGGAGCCAGTACTATCGTCTTTGAAGACTTGAAAGGCTGGCGTCCCAAAGGGGGTAGAAAACGGTCTAACCTGGAAGCAAAAGTTTCACGGTTGGCTGCACCGTCGCTTAGTTACCCTAACTGAACAAAAGTTTCAGGAAGAGGGCGGCAAGACGGAGTATGTCTATGCTCGGGGCACTTCCTCCTGGGCCTTTGACGGGAGTGGCCAGGTGCAACGGTCTAAGACCCAGTACGAGTTAGCGACGTTTGCGAGCGGCAAGCAATATAGCTGTGACCTCAGCGCAAGCTATAACATTGCTGCCCGATACTTGGCTGACAAACTGAAGCTGACCCGCCGCAAGGACGGGCAGGTAGCGAAAGGCAAAAGTTCCTGCGCTACACCGAGAATGCCGGTCACCCTCTCTCACCTCTGGGATTGGGAAGCCGCTGATGAACGCACAGCGTCATGAGCGGAGCATTCACTTCCTGAGCTTTGGCAGCAACCTTGCCTTTAGCGCTGCGGGTCTGCTGGAGCTTCTGCTCGCGGCTGCGGATGTCGGCATCCATGCCCTGAATCAGGACATCGGCAACGGCAAGAAACTCATCCGCGATCGCGTCCGGATGCTCAAAGGTCAGCGCAGTGATGTCGTCGGCCCGAAAGCGCTCTAGCGAAAAGGTGGAGCCCTTGATTTCAGGCACTGTCAGAGATTGAGCATGATTACCGGCTTCTACCGTCACGTCTACTCTTTGCACCTTTCTGGTAGGGGCTTTAAGGCGATCTCGGCGATAAGCCACTAGCAGAGCTGCTTCACGCTCGGTGAAGACTCTGGGCTGTCCCTCTCCGGAGATCGTGCCGAGTTCGCCATGAGCTGAAGGGCGACCTTGTGCAATTTCTTAATCGAGAAAGCTGTCAGAGAAGCTGAGGAACGTGGCGAAATTCCACCTGCAGATGTTGACGCTAACTGAAGGTGGTCATGATGACTAACAGCAACCAGAACGGTCATTCCAGCGATCGCCTTGATCGCTTTATCGCCTTGAAATAGTTCTAGAGCGCATTGCAGACCGCATGGAACGGATGGCGGCATCGGTACAAGATGAGCGCATTCAGCGGACGGAAGACTACGCCGAACTCAGATATACAATGCCGTGACTCATCAAGCTGTCGAAACGACCAGCCATCGAATCGATGCCTTCATCACGGAAAATCGCGCCAACTGGGAGCGCTACGAGCGGCATAAGACAGAAAACGACTTACGGTTCAACAATTTGCTAGCCGATGCCTGAGCGGATCGTGACGAGATGCGGCGTCAACGAGAAGCAAACCAACGGGACCATGACGAGTTTCGGGCTGCGATTCGGAGTTTGCTGGATCGGACGTCTGAAGATTAAGGCGGCAATGGATAAACGCTAGATTTCCAGTCCCGCAACAGACTTTTTGGAAGCCCATAGAAATAGTCCCCAAGCTATCACCCATCCAGCGGTGAGGCTCAGTTTGCAGTCCGAATTTTTAGCCCTTTCGAGTCGCTAGAAGCAGGCTCATCTCCTCGTTCATTCACTTGAGAGACCCCTGCGTATTCACCTAACTTCGGCACCAAGTTGCATCAACTTCGGCACCCCTGAAAACCTGAAGGAATTTCGCTGTTGTCGGGCAGGTCAATTTCATTATGTCGTCAGTTGACGACAACGGCGATCGACATTTCTAAGACATGGCGTTTTCCTCCACCCTGAGATCAGTCTGCTTGAGGGGACTGGTGAGTTTGCGCATGGACTCGCCTTTGAGAACAAGGCGTAGAGAGTCATGCACCAAGCGGTCAAGGATGGCATCAGCTAACGTTGGGTCTTGAATTTGGGGATGCCATTGGTTCACGGGAAACTGGGTGGCCAGTAGGCAAGAGGAGCGGCGATAGCGGTCATCCAAGAAATCAAGGATTTCCCGAGCATCATTGGGTGTGAGGGCATCGCGGAGCCATTCATCGAGAATGATGAGGTCAAAGGCGGCGAGTTGTTTACGCAGTCTTGGGAACGAGCCGTCAACCTTGGCAAACTTCAATTCTGAGAGGAGTTCAGCGGTTTTGAAATAGCGTACGGTATAGCCTTGCCTGCAAAGATGGTCGGCCAACACACAAGCCAAGAATGTCTTGCCCACCCCAGTCGGTCCCATGAAGATGAGGTTGAGGTGCTGGTCCAACCATTGGCCCTGCGCCCATTCCAGGAACTGAGTTTTCCTCAAGCCACGCGGCACATTGAAATCGACTGCCTCCAAAGTCGCTGGCGTCGAGAGCTGTGCCTGCTTGAGTCGTCGTTGCAGCCTTTGGTGCTGTCGCCTGAGGTACTCCCGTTCAACGAGCAGGGCAAAGCGTTCATCAAAGGTCAGGTCATGGTAAGTCGGTTGTCCCTGCTGCTCTTGCCAAGCTTCGAGCAATCCGCTAAGCCGCAGGGTTTTCAACTGTTCTAAGGTCTGTTGCATCTAAAAAACTCCGATAGTAGATCAGTGGTAGTAATCAGCGCCGCGTACGTTGTCGTGCTGCGCGGAGGGTGATTGGGGCACCTCTACGAGCTGCGGGGGCCGATCCAGTTGGGCCTTGAGAATCGCTTTGAGCCGTCGATAGCCAACCAGATGAAAGGTGTTGGCGCGACGACAGGCATCTTCTAACCGCTGGCTGCCATAGCGAGTCGCTAGAGATTGCAAGCCTTTGAGGGTGCGAAAGGCTTGTTCTTCATGCGCTTTCGCGGCAAAGATGGCGGTGACTTGGCGGTGCGTCTGAGGACCGATCTGCTGCGCCCAGGCCAGAAACGTCGCTTTTGACTGGCGTTTATAGGCCCAGTGCTCCGGCGGCATATGCTCGGGTAAGGTCGTATGACGATACGGAGTGATGGAGCGGGGATGAACCGCGATGCGGCGATAGTCAAAGAAGACCTCCACCAGGCTTTCGCTGATTTTGACGCTGACCTCACGGCGCACAAACCAGTAGGGCACCGAGTAGTAGTGTTTATCGACTTCTAGGTGATAATCCAAGTTCACCTTGGCCGACTTCCAACGAGCGAAGACAAATGACTGGGTGGGTAAAGGTTGCAAGGCGGGTTGGTCGACTTGCTCAAAGAGGTCACGACGGGAGCAGCCATAGCTTTTCATCACCCGACCATTCAGCTTCTCTAAGCGTTCTCGCATCGCCTCATTCAGATCAGTGAAACTCGTGAAGCGCTGATGCCGCAGCGGGGCAAGAATCTGACGTTCCACCTCTTGGACCGCTTTTTCCACCTTCGCCTTATCCCGTGTATTAGATGACAATGACATCGGCGGGTAAGCCCTGCCGACGACAGCTACCGAGACGGGTTGAGAGCGACGTTCTCCATCCCTTGTTCCAGCTATCGCCCTAAAAAAAGACACTGAAGGCGTTTTCCCAAGAAGTGGGGAAGCCTCCAGTGCCCAAACAAACGATTCAAAGTTATCAAATCAGAGTGTATATGAACGCCCGAGAGCTCGGTTTAACGCAGAGCGATGCAGCTTCGATTGCCGAATTTTCGGACCGCACCGGCCAGCGCATTGAGGCCGGAACGCATCAACCAATCGCGGTCGGGTGCGGGACTGGCGCACCAGCGCTGACCCGCTCGCGGGGGGTATGGGAAGAAGAACTTGAACCGATGCTGAGACGGGAGCCACGGCTAAAGCCGACAACACTGTTCGAGTATTTGCAAGAGCGTTATCCAGGACAATATCCCCAAGTGCTGCGGACCGTGCAACGGCGCGTTCGAACCTGGAAAGCATTGCATGGCGAAGCCCCGGAAGTCATGTTCGAGCTGCGCCACGAGCCTGGTGTGATGGGCATCTCCGACTTTACTGAGCTAAAAGGGGTGGAGATCACTATCAGCGGAAAGCCATTTGAGCATCTGCTCTATCACTACCGTTTGGCCTACAGTGGCTGGCGTTATGCCCAAGTGATTCAAGGCGGCGAGAGCTTCATCGCCTTGTCGGAAGGGCTACAGAATGCCCTATTTGCCAGTGGCGGCGCGCCCCAAGAGCATCGCACGGATAGCCTCAGTGCGGCCTATCGCAATACCGGTGGCAAGGGCACAAACCGTTGACACGCCTCTATGACGACCTGTGTCACCACTATCGTCTGAGACCGACGCGCAACAACAAAGGGATTGCTCATGAGAATGGTGCGATTGAATCGCCTCACGGTCATCTCAAGAACCGCATTACCCAGGCGCTCTACCTTCGCGGCAGCCGTGACTTTGCTAGCGTGAGCGACTATCAAGCCTTCATTAACAGCATTGTCGCCAAGCTCAACCAGCAGCATCAGGCCAAGTTTGCCGAAGAGCAGAAGCATCTGCAGCCCTTACCGCCCAAACGGGTGGCCGACTACGAAGTCCTCACTGCCAGGGTCAGCAGTCGCAGCACCATTGATGTGCGTTGCATTCTCTACACCGTGCCGTCCCGATTGATTGGTCGCCAGCTTGAACTCCATCTCTACCATGACCGCATCTGTGGCTATCTCGAACGCCAGGTCGTCGTGGAACTGCCGCGCCTGCGTGTCACCGCCAAAGACAAACGCCGCGCTCGGTGCATCAACTATCGTCACGTCATTGAAGGGCTCAGGCGTAAACCCAGAGCCTTTATCTACTGCACCTGGCAGCAAGACTTATTACCCAATGCCCCTTACCGGCAGTTGTGGCAACAGCTTCAAGCTGACTTTGATATCGATAGCGCCGCCGTCCTGATGGTGGAAGCGCTCTACATTGCCGCTACTCAGGACAAAGAATCTGCTGTCGCCGAGTATCTAGTGGCTCAGTTGGCTGCTGGCACCCTAACTTTATCTACCTTGCAACGACACTTTCAGCTCTTGAAGGAAACGACTCTACCGACTGTGCAGGTGCAACAACATGACTTGAAAGACTATGACCAACTCCTCCAGCCAGACGCCGCAATTGAGTCCCTACCAGAGTCTCAGCCTCCACCTCAAACGCTTGCGCCTCTCCCACATGCTCCAGCATTGGGAGACCCTGGAACATCAGGCCATGCAAGAACACTGGTCTTACGCTCAATTCTTGCTGGCACTTTGCGAATTGGAGGTGGACCGACGCTGGAGTGTGCGCCTCAAACGTGCCCTGCAAGAGGCTCAACTGCCCGCCGCCAAAACGGTTTCCAACTTTGACTGGGAACATGTCCCGAAGCTCAATCCCGCTCCTTTGATGCAACTGGCCACCGATGCTGGTTGGCTAGAGAGAGCCGAAAACTGTTTAATCTTCGGGCCTTCCGGGGTGGGGAAGACCCATTTGGCGGCAGCCCTGGCGCGGGCTATCGTCGAACTGGGTAAACGGGCGAAATTCTTCACGGCTACCGCTCTGGTGCAACAACTACAGCAGGCCAAACTCCAGTTGCAACTGCCCGCTTTGCTCAAAAAGCTGGACCGATTTGACTTGCTCGTCATTGATGACCTCGGCTACGTCAAAAAGTCGGAGGCCGAAACCTCGGTCCTCTTTGAGCTGATTGCCCATCGCTACGAACGGCGCAGTCTTCTCATCACGGCCAATCAGCCCTTCAGTCAATGGGACACCATCTTTGCTGATGACATGATGACCGTCGCGGCGGTAGATCGCCTCGTGCATCATGCCTTGATTGTCGAAATCCATACCGATAGCTATCGCAAACGCGCGGCCGCCTCTCGCTCAACTGCAGCCAATCCTTCAGACTGAGCTTAGCGGCATTAGCGATCATCGTTGTCGTTTCGATCATTGCTGTCGCGACAAGAGGACAATGCCGTTGCCGATCGCGCTCGCGGATCCTCACACTCGACTATCTAGCTGTCGCGTCACGCTAAACGCTTGACATTCAATACCCGTGGCTTCTTCCCGCGCGCTGGCAGAATCGCCACTTGATAGTGCTCCGCGAAGGCTTGATAGCTCTGGTTCACCCCCGGTTCATAGTGACAAGGATCTGTGACGCCAGATTTCAGATTGTCTGGGACGATGGCTTTAGGTATGCCCCCAAAGAATGCTAAAGCCCGCTCATGGGAGCCAATCCAGTGCGGTAAGGTTTGCGTCAGCGTCGCTTCGACAAAGGTGTAGTTACTGGCTCCCAAGCAGGCCACAAAGATTTGCGCCCTCTGCGCTTCGCCGCTCACGGGGTCGTGGACGCTCATCGTCTGGCCACAATAATCGACAAACAGCTTCTCGCCACCCGGATGCATCTGCCGCATCGAGAGGTTTTGCTGCTGTGACCAGTGGCGATAGCGACGACAAAAGTGCCCGTAGCTCAGACTCCAACGCTGCTGGTCCAGACCTTCTTGCCACACCAGAGCCAGCGTCACACCTTTGCCTTGCAACTCACGATGCACAGTGGCAAAGTCAATCACCGGTTGATTGGCTGGAGGTGGTTTGCCTTTACCCAGTTGGGCTTGAGCTTCGCTATCACTGAGTTGGCATAACTCGGCATAGCGCAAGCCTTTACCATTCGCCCGTCGGATATAGTCCTGCACCGTGGAACGGGCCACCGAGCAGCTTTGCGCAATTTCGCTCTGGTTATACCCCAACTCATGCAGGCGGATGATTTCTCGAAATTTCACCATCGGCAATTTGGCTCCTTGACCACTTCGTCTCATGAGGATGCTCTGCTCCCTGACGCTGAATTGAGCGCAGGGTATGAGCATTTCCTCAGGGCTAGACACGACCTGCCGAAGTTGATGTCATTCAGGTGCCGAAGGTGGCGTCATTCAGGTGCCGAAGGTGGCGTCATTCAGGTGCCGAAGTTGGGGTGATTTTGCAACCCCCCATGAACATTACTCAGCTCATCTTTCTACGCCCCCGAGAAACACCCAGCAGCTACAAAGATGAGGGGCACTCCCTCGAAATCGGTCTCATTCCCTTGCAGATAGGCGATATGCGCCGTTGGGACGATGGAGTTTGGCAAGTTGCTCATGTCGAAACCTATGCCGCTTCAACCGAGACCAGCAACACCTTCCATTTGGCAGTATTGACGCTCGATGGCACTCTGGCCAACCCTCTTGCGCTTCACGTTGGCAACCAGCGGCTCCTGCATCTTTATTTCAGCAGTGAAGACGTTGCCCTAACTTGGCCAGAGCCGGATGAATGTCTGCCCCACCTAGGCGATGAAGCCCCGCCACTAGAGGGCTGGCAGGTGGAGCGAATGCAGAAGTTTTTGAGCGATTGCGCCGATGCGCTTTACGATCTCGTCCTCGTTTGCTGGTGCGTTCCGATCAATGCGGCATCAGCTGCAACAGCGGCCTGACCCTGGCGCTGAGCTATCCCGCTTTCTATGACTTCTCTGCATATGGGCTGATTCTCTTCAACTGCGATCTGCCGCACTTCATACCGTTGACCAATATTTCCCAATTAAATGACCGGAGTCTAATCATGATGGACGCTAACGGCACCGCCCAACCGTTCAAGCAGAGAGGTCCCCAGTAGTAGCCTCTCTGCCGTCTCCAGCACTCACAAGCGGCATCCTCTCGATCAGCGCCTCTGGCAACTGTTTGGTTGCAACCCCTGGGACTTTTTAGTTGCTCATCGTTCTAGCTCTCACACAAGTTACTGAAATAATTGATTTGGTAGCTAGTAGCCTATCCTCGCTTTTGCTCGCTACGACCCCCAGCTACCTGCTCTCTGGCTCAATTGTGAACCCTGCGGCGAAAGTGAATTTTAGCAGGCAGCTAACCTTTGCACAGCATCTCGTCGCGATTACAGGCTGAACTCACAGGGTGTTAGGGAACAAACTTGCTCTTGCTGTCTAATTATATTCCCTAACACTAACCAACAAAACCCAAAGTCGAGGTCATTCGAGCCATCCTAATCAGTAGGTAGACCTAAGTAATCAGCATCTCGATCATGGAGCTGAAAGACTTCCAGCGATTCAGGACTACGTTTAATTAGGCTCATCTACTTACCGTCATACTGACTTGTTGCTGCTGTTGAACCTGCAAAGGTTGTTGAATCTGAGCAAAGGCTTCGTAGATAGGCACTTCAGAATTAATGGCCTCGAAGCTGACAACCAGGCAATAGGGCACGGTGGCTTCTGAGTCTTTGTTCCAACCTTCATGACCCACTACGGCGATGCAGAACCCCTCGCGAAGCTCGTATGATTTGACGATCGCCCAATCCTTCTGAATGGTTCCTGCACTTCGGGAAACCTCCTTGACGATGCCATCGATCCCCTGCGAGGGAACTGTGCCATCATCGCGTTTTCTTGCTCGCCTTTTCCCTAAAGTCCAGGGAAAGCTACTTTCTCCATTTTCAGCGTCGGGTGAGGCTTGATCGTATTCTTTGAGGACTTTGGCAAGAAAGGCGTCTGGGTCTTCTCCTCGTTTACTACAGGTCCAATCGAGCCAAGTGGAGAGGTACTTGCGGCGATCGCGGCGGGTGCGGCGAGGCTCAGCAGCGTAGGAGAGGGTGATTTCGATGCGGATGTCATAGCCCTCGCCTTCCCTGAGTAGAAAATCCGGAATTGCAACCTGATAAACCTTGGCCTGTCGAGCTTTTATAGACTCACTGCTTGGAGTCGTTAGGGTGATTCGGCTAGGAGAATTGCCTAAAGCTCGGTCGAGGTCAGGAATGCCATAGCCCATTGTCCGGATAGCGTGGTAACGCTTTTCATCAGATTCTTCTGCCCAGGTGGGTAAGCGGGCTGACTGAACAATCAGGGCGCGGTAGAGTAGAGCGCTGGCTTCTGGGTATGCGGCTGCCAATGCGGCTGCAATGTGGGTGACTTTAGGGGCGGCAAATGACGTGCCGACGGTATTCCGGCTAACGACTGGGCCGCCATCTCGGGTAGAACGCACTAATTCAGGGCAGACAGGTTCAGGCGTGATGAAATTAGGCGGAATGCTGGAATCTATGACATAGTCGCCGCCGTATTCGACCACTTCGGGTTTGATGGTGTTCCAGATCCCCAAACCTGTGCAGGAGAAGGCGGACGGACCGTCGGCGTCGGCAAGCGATCGCAGAGGGGGCGAATCATACGTAGCATGAGCAATGGAACCGACTGTCAGGGTTTGAAAACTTTGTGCTGGGCTGGCGATTCTTACGGACGGGGAGAGCAAGTAGTCTGGATAGCTTCTACCAGCGCTTAAATGGGCAGCGATCGCAGGACGAGTCGGGTAATCACCTCTCGCATTTAGATTTCCGGCTGCCACGATGAAGAGCAGGTCTCCCCCTACGTTCCAAGTGAGTTTGTCGATAGCAGCGGCCCAGGCGGTCATGAATTGGGTTCGGCAAGGGGTGATGCTGGTAATGGAGTGATTGAACAGGCGAGTTCTGGTACGCCTGAAGTAGAAAGCGACAATCTCTTCTAGCACCTCTGGAGGAAATACGTTTCTAGGAAGATGGTTGTTGCGATCCAGAATCCTCGCGTTTTGGAGCCAACATATAGGCTGAAGTTGCCCTGTTCGGGGAACTTCACGCGGATAGAGCACGGCTCCGGCGACTCTAGTGCCATGTCCGCCATTGGGCACGTAGTCTGCCGTCTGATCAAGCTCTCCAGGTACCCAGGATCTTGAATTGGGCTCGTCGATCACTCCTCTGAGCAGAGGATGGCGTTCTTGGATCCCACTGTCAATGACGCAAACTTTAGGGGCATTAGGCTCAGGTGGCTCCAGGTTAAAACCATCGCGATCATCCCCACGGGCATCTGGATCGACAGGGGGAAGATCAACGTCCTCGTACTCACATACATCAAAAATGTAGGGAAAATTGAGGACAAGATCTTTCAATCCCTTTCCAGAGATACGAATTCGACAAGAGAAGCTATCAGGTAGGCGTGAGACGCCAATTTCATTTCCTTCAACGTTGTTCAGAATCTCTCCCCGATATTGCCGGACAAACTCTTCTAGCTTGTCCGAACGCTTGAAGTAGAGGTTATCCCATTCCTCGCGAGTGAGATTGTGTTTGGATAACCATCTTTCAATTCCTTGTTGGAAACTTTCATCAGTCTTGTAGCTTTCCCTTTGGGGGCATCGAGAATATTGCTCTTGGATATCGATACAGGAGATCCCGACGTCGACAATGTATTCCTGGTGGTCCTGAATCTGGTCCCAATCAGCTCTGAGTTGGTCAGACAGAATGAATTCAGGCCGATTGGTGCCCTCCAAAATTTCCCAAATCGCTGGAACTTGACCACCACCGCGTTGAGCATTTATGCACTTTTCAATCTTTTTCCGTAACCGTCCCTAGGATTGCTGTTATGGGAGTAAAGAAGGGGGTTCTGTTCCGGCTCGGTTAGCCAAGCAAGCTTGGGTGAGGAAATCGAGGATGTTTCTGTCTTGAGCCTTGAGAGAGGCGGAGACGGTCAGCAGATGGGTAACGAACCGACTGCCGCTTTGAGATTGGGCACCAAAACTGGTCTTGCGCCAAATCACGGCCGGTCGCAAGGCTTGTTCAGCGGCATTATTGGTGGGCTCCACCCCAACGGTGTAAACGAAGGTCCAGAGGGCCGGTTCGACCTTCAGCAAGCGCCTGCAGGTTCTGATGGTTTTGGCGAGGGGCGACTTTTCATCGGCTTCAATCGGTAATGCTGCGGTCTCGGCCAAGGTGGTTTTGATGCCTTGCCGCAGATGGGCGACCCGAGCGATAAACTGCTCACGCGCCAAGGTGCCATCCCTAACTCGATGCCACCAACGAAATAGACGACGCTGACGACGCAGCAACGCCTCACCCGTTTCCTGGGAGCCCCCTGTGCGCTCGGCCATCGCCGTGAAGTCTCGCTTGAGATGCGCCCAACACACTTGCCATTGCGCCAAGTCAATCCAACCATAGGCGCTGTAGCGGTCAGAGGTGACAATACCTTCATAGGCTTCGCCAATGAGCGCCTTGGCCGTCTGCTGAGACCGGCTCAGCACCACCTCAAAAAAGCTCACCAAAACCCACATCCAACCTTTGGTCCGATGCGGATTGCCCCCATCCCGGTTCCCTTGAGGAAAGCCGGTTTCATCGCTGTGCATAACGGGCTGGGTCTGAACATAGTCCTTGGCAGCAGCCACCGGGGCACTCAGCGCTGCGACCATCTCAGCCCGCAAACGACCCACCGCCCCACGTGAGAGGCCCACACCAAACAGGTCATCCATCAGCCCACACACTTGGCGGTAGCTCTGACGATAGGGGCCACTCAACAGGGACACGATGGCACTCAAGCGCTCGCCATAGCCCGATGGCGATACCCCCGTCGGTAAATTGGCTCGGGTCTGATGACCACAGACAGGGCAACTGAGCTGATGGAGGCGATATTCAATCACCCTCGGTTCTATCGGCGGCAATTCGATCTCTTGATGCCGATGGGGTGGGGATCATAGCCGCTCACGGATGACCCACATGCTGAACACACCGATGGCATCAACTCGCAAACTTGGTCACACGTGTCGCGCGGCTTCAGCTTACGCACCTGTCGGGGCGAGGGCTGCCGGCTTCTCTGGGGTTTGCCTTTCTGGTCAGTTTTCTGACTGCCTTGAAACTGACTGAAACCATCGCTTGAGGGCGGCTTTGACGAATTCTTGGAGGTCTGATTCAGACGCTCTTCTAGCTGCCGAATACGCTCGTCTTGCTGCCTGATGCGTTCGTCTTGTTCTTTCAACCGCTGGCTCATCAACAACACCAGCGTACGGATACTGGGCGGTGTCGCCGCCCAATCCGCTTGCGGTACCTTGATGCCTGCAATCTCGATGTCTTCGCTCATACTCCCAACTTTAGCGAATCTCCAAATCGACATTTCCTAAGATTTCTGCATCTTCCTGGGACGGTTACCTTTTTCCTGAGTTCGGATAGCTCAGTGTCTGTCGAGGCACCGATGATATAGCCTTCTTCTAAGTCAGCAACGACTTCAATGCCGAAGCTCTTGAGGTTATCGGCGTCAAAGGCAGCGGGATCAACCTGCAGGATGAATGAAACGGCATCGGGGAGGTCGGGCTTGCCTGCTTCTTTGCGTTGCTCCTGTTCTGCTTGCCAGTTAGTCGTAATCAAATCAACTGACGAACTGAGTCTTCGACCATGTCCTCCAGCATCTCCTTTATTGGCTGCAGTAATTGGGGAAACTTTTTCGTCCGCCCCCTCCTGGCAGAGAAGCCATTCCTTGTCTGGCTAATCGGAGTGGGATATGGGGAAATGTCGAGGCGTTATCCGGCATGGGAAACTATAAGGTCTTGAATGGAAGCTTCCAAATGTTCTTGGATAACCAAGTCTTCCCGATCTAAGATGGCGCGTTTCGCAGCATTTTGGGCAATTTTCACAATTTGGGCGGCGGAAAAACCGTTTAGCTTGTGTATGACCGCATCCCAATCCACTGAGCCGACTTCGACGGAGGCCAGGGTCTGCTTGAGAATGGTGCGAATTTCGGGATCGGTCGGTTTAGGAACTTCGATGACGTCATCGAAGCGTCGCCAGACAGCCTCATCCAAAAACTTGGTCAAGTTGGTGGCGGCGATGAGTAGTCCGTTAGATACCTCATACTCATCGAGCAACTGAAGAAAGGTGTTGACGACTCGCTTGATTTCGCCGACTTCCTGAGCATCTTCGCGGGACTTAGCGAGGGCGTCGCACTCGTCGATAAACAGCAAGCAGGGATTAACAGCAGCGGTCTCAAAGACTTCCCGGAGGTTGGTGGCGGTTTCGCCTAAGTAGGAAGACACCATCGCGTCGAAGCGCACCTTGACCAGAGGCAGCCCGGTGTTCCAGGCGATGCGCTCGGCTCCCATGGTTTTGCCGCACCCTGGAGAGCCATACACCAGAATCTTTTGGCGATATTTCAGGCCGTAGTGGGCCAACCGATCGCGGGCGGCATACTCGCGCTCAATGCGGCAGAAGCGCTCCTCAACGGCATCGGACAAGACCATATGATGCCGCAGGCGATCGCGGGGGATCGTCACAACAAAGGGATGGTTGAAACGCCGATCGCTCGATAGCGGCTTGAGGGGTTGGGTCGCTGGGATGCTGGGGGCAGACTGGTGGGGACTGCCTGAATCGGTTTTCTGCTGGGGCGCTAAGGATAGCTGTTTAGAGTTGGCGAGGCGATCTCGTTTTTGCAGAATGGAATCGAGCTGATCGGCTAGTTTGGTGTGGCCCAGCTTGCGCTCTTCGGCGACAACGACAGACAGCATGCTGTCGATTGCCTGTGAATCGTCACTGGCAACCGCCCGAAACAACCGTTTGAGCACGTCTCCTTTCATGGTGTCGCTGGCGATGGTTCAAAAACCGGCCCAGAGGGCGATCGTGACCTTATCTTTAAGATACCTAAACTACCTGAGAGCAAATTATCCGTAACAGTCGGAACATAACACTTCACACGAACCACACCAACCGCCAGATTCTTAACGAGCAGGCTTGCTCCGGATAGCCACGGGGTGCAATTTCACGACCTCAGCTAGCGGTTATGTCGACCAAGTCCACCCGAAGACGTGGGTTAAGATACGTAAATGCCATTGGGAACGCCCACACCAAAATTTCTCGGGCTTTCAAGCTTCCCAGCCGAAGGGATGACCCCTGCCCCAATGGTCCGGTGTCTTGTTTTCATAATCGGTCTGCTTTTTCTAGCCCTACCCAAAAAAGCGTCCTCCCAGCACCCGTGGAGGAAGGAAGGTAAAGCCTATGAAAATGTTCCAGCGATTTCTGAAAGTGGGTCCAGTCGCTAACTTTGCTGGCCTATGCACCTACTCGGCAGCCGTTTTGGCTAACTCGTGGGCGTTAGGGGTCTTATCAATCGCTACAGCGCGCTTATGAGAGGGATGGATTCGCAATCATATCCCTCCCTTTCTAATTGCCTGCATGGAGGTCTCGGATCTCCCATTCTTCTCAGCTGTCTTCAGCAACATCTTCTTCTGTTACTATTGCGCCATTCATGAATGTCGCCCCAGCTCATGGAGAGTCTATTTGTTAGGGAATACACCAAAGTATTTCATCACCCATATACCCTAACAAGTCATCGTCCGATATCCGAAATGATTGTTTTGACTGAAGGGCTTTCCTGCCCTGCGGCGAAAACTATAGTCGCAAGATTGTATGGAAGCATGCCACCGGCTGCTGAAAAAACTCATGAAGGTCTGTAAGAGAAGCACCTTTCTGACTTTTCTTTGGGCAGAATTTAGAGGTAAAGAATCTTAGATTCCTTCTCAGTGCCTCATGTGGGGATGCTAGCGACTTTGCGTAATCGTCGCGCCTTGATTGCGGCTGTCGAACCCTTTGAGGCTGGACCGGAGGGCAGATCCACCTAGTGCGACTGGAGTACATCGACTCCGATGGATCGCCCGAAGATAGCCTGATTTGGGAGCGGGAGGTCAATAAGACCCTGTTGGAGCCGACAGCACTGCCACCAGTGACTGACTCGGAGCCGATGTCGGCCTTTGAATATGACGCCCAGTTGCGGGCAACGCGGTGGACAGCGCTTTCGCCCTATTTGAGCTTAGATCGCTCTGCTCCGCAATCTCAACCCCCGATCGCTTCACCTTTCTTCGGCGCGGTACAGGTAGAAGATTTTCAGTTGGTACCGCTGCTCAAGGCGCTACAGATGCCGCGCATCTCGCTACTGCTCGCCGATGATGTGGGCTTGGGTAAAACGGTCGAGGCTGGCCTGATTCTGACGGAGTTGCTGCTGCGACGGCGGATTCGACGGGTGTTGATTCTCTGCCCGGCAGCGCTGCGGAAGCAGTGGCAGCAGGAAATGAAGACAAAGTTTGCGCTGTCCTTTGATGTAATTGATCGGGCTGAAACCCACGCTTTGCAGAAACGATTGGGGCTCGATGCCAATCCCTGGCGGACATTTCCGCGCATTATCACCTTCTACCACTACCTACGGCAGCCGGACGTGCTGGAGCAGTTTCGGGCGGTTTGCCGTCAGCCGGAAGGAGCGGCGCAGTTGCCATGGGACTTGCTGATTGTGGATGAATGCCACAACCTGATGCCTTCCAATTTTTGGGAAGATAGTGACCTGTCGCAAATGCTGCGGGCGATCGCCCCGTGGTTTGAGCACAAGCTATTCCTCAGTGCGACGCCCCACAACGGGCATACCCGCTGTTTCTCGGGCTTGCTGGAGCGACTGGATCCGGTGCGTTTTACTCAGATTAGCGACTTCACCGACGACATGTAGCAGCGTATTCAGGAGGTGGTGATTCGACGGCTGAAGCGGGAAATCAATGCCCTGGATGAACAGGAAGACCGGATTCCTCGATTTTGTCGCAGGTTGCCAGAACCCATTCCACTGTACTTTTCTCGCCTAGAAAGGCAGCTGTCTGAAGCCTTTGAAGCGTTTCGGAGTTCTGTAAAACACTTGATTGCGACCTCTAGCAAGACCGATCAGTTAGCAGGGGCGTTTGCGGTTGAGGTCTTAAATAAGCGGTTGCTGTTGTGTCCGTATACCTTTGCTAACTCTTGGTTCCGGTTCCGCGAAGGGACGGCCAGCGAGGAAGCGGCTGAGGTCGGTGCCGTGCAGGCAGCACGTCGGGCAACGCAGGAAGATCTCGATGATGAACAAGAGGCAGAAGGTCGTTACCAACATGCAGCAAAAACGACTGGTGCCTGGTTTCAACCGTTAATTCCCCATCTCCAAGCGGAAATTGCGGCGGTGGATGAAGCGCTCGCGGCTTTGGGCCTGGAGCTTAATGAAGCGGGCGAGGTTACCTATCCTCGTGAGGATGAGCGCTGGGAAAGGCTACTTGACACGATTGAAAAACAACTGCGGGTCGGTACCAAGTGGAAGGGCAGCGATCGCCTGGTAATCTTCACCGAGTACAAAGACCACACTGGATTACCTGGTGCAGCGGTTGAAGGAGGAGTATGCCGATGAGCCGGAGATTGTGCGCGAACTCTATGGCGGCATTGACGATCGCCAGAGTGATGAGATCAAGCAGGCCTTTAATGACCCAGACAATCCCATTCGAGTGCTGGTGGCCACAGATGCGGCCTCTGAGGGGCTGAACCTTCAGGAAACGGCCTATATCGTGCTGCACTACGACATTCCTTGGAACCCAGCCCGATTAGATCAGCGTAATGGGAAACAATTCAAGTAACTCTTTAATGGACAGGTGAAGTAACAAATATGCTTTCAGGGCCTCCAACTCAAACAGCTGAATGTATGAAGCTGCTGTGTATTAACAGTGGTGTAACAAGGACTGGCTTCAAAACAGCACTGAGCGCGTGAAGTAAGTTGCTCATTGGCTGATTACTCTAACCTAGATAACTGGGTTGCGATATTGTCTGTAAGCTTTGCACTCCCCAACTCAGTTGCCCTCAACTGAGCTTGTTCCAGGGCTTCTTTGGCCTTCTCGGGGGCATTGACCTCCAGATACAGGGTAGCCAACCCCAGGTGAGCCAGGGTTTCTTCCTCCAGGTTGGGTTCTACCTTCGCCAGCTCAATTGCAGTTTGGTAGCTTTCTTCAGCAGGAAGCTGCAACCCGCTTTTGACGTAGAGATCCCCCAGTAAGCGATAGATATGGACGGTTTCAGTGCCGTGATCCACCAGGGGCAACAGGGCATCGATGGCCTCCCCCGTCAGACTGTATTTGGGATACACCTCTTCCACCAGCACTAAGGTCTTAATATCATCTGGCAGGTCCATGGCCTGGACAGCGGCGATTTCGGCTTCCGCTTCTGCCACTTCATCCCCCACCACCCGCAAAAACACCTGCCCGGTGTCTTCATTGGTAGAAGCCGTGCCCGTGTCAGCCGTGACCACCAACTCATAGGGGGTGCCATCGGCCATGAGTTCTGGCTCATGGCCTGGATAAGGAAGAGTCGTTTGGTCTGTGGTGAGGCTCCAGAGCTCTTCCCCAAAGCTTGTCAGGGTCACGGTGTATTCCTCGGCGGCAGGCACCGGATTCCATCGCAGAGTGGGGGTACTATCCAGCACAAAATCCGTACGGGGAGTGAGCATAAAGGGAATAGCCAGGTCACTGCCGCCCCACACCTCACTAATGCCAAAACTGGGCTTAACATCGCTGCGGGGGGTTCGCGGGCAGGCTCGATTGACACTGCTTTCTAACCCAGGACTAGGTGGATTATTAGACACTCTGCCGTTGGGGCAGGTAATCACCACGGTGGTGCCAGGGTCGGGCAGCAGTAAGTCATCCCCATAGAGGGCCGCCCCCGGAGAGACCGGCTGAAAAGTTTCCCAGTCCATTCGTTTGAGTTGCAGGCGGCCGTCCATCGAATGCACTCGGGCAAGACGGGCCTGGGCTGCGGCAGATAGGGCCGTCCAGGCAAGGATCGTGACCCCCAGGGTGAGGCTGAGGGTCTTGGCACGGTTGGGCAACATTAAGGATCGGTTAAGGGGTTTCAGTGGCATCGGTAGTCTCCTTTTGGAGGGATGGTTGATTAAGATAGCTGGCCCAGATGTCGTCTTCGGGCAGTTCAATGTATCGGCGGCAGAGTTCCCGTTCGGCGGTGGCTTCCTGACCCTGGGCTTCTAGGGTTTGGGCCATCAGGCAATGAGCATCGGGCCAGGTGCGCTCTAGCTCGTCCTCTAACGCAATCGCCTGGTTCAGGGAGGCTTGAGCTTCTAAATAACGCTGTTGTTTCAGGTAGGCCCAGCCCAGGTTTTTCCGCAAGGTGTAGTCCAGGTCTTTGTCGGTGCGATCTCGGTTGTCATCCTCCAGTGCCCTGAGCAGTAGCACCGCTGCGGTATCTGGGTCATCATCCACCAAGATGTGCAGCCGGGCCAGGTTATTGAAGGATTTCACATAGCCTGCGCTCACCCCTTTGGCATATTCGGCCTTGGCCTGATCAAACTTTTGCAGGTCTTCATAGGTGAGGGCTAGGTTGTGTTGGGCAGCCGGGAAATCAGGCTGTAGCTTCAATGCCCGCTGAAAACTACTCTGGGCCTGGGCTAACTGCCCCTGAGAAAAATACTGTTGCCGCCCGGTCTGGTAGGACAGGTTGGCAGCCCAAGGCAAACCCCAAATGTGAAACCCCAACAGCGCCAGCAGTAAAACCGTTGCTAACCCAAATTGAATTAATGGAAAGAACCGCTTGGCACCGGGCTTAGAGGCAAACAATACTTCCAGCACCTGCCCCCCCAGTTTAGTCAGCACGCCCCCGGCGGCAAACAGCCCTAAAGCCGCCGGTAACACCAACCCTATGGATCCCCCAAAAACCAGGGGCATCGGTTACAAAGCGGGTAGATATATCTTTTGCCAGAGCTAAGATGATGGGGATAGAGGCCAAGGTAAGACCTGTCCAGAGCCAGCCTAGCTTGAGGGGTTTATCGTCTTGCTTAAGGTGCCACCACCAATAATGAGCAGGCGGGTTCAGGCTCTTTCGCCAATCGTTGAAGTGGCCTTTATCAAGTAACTGAGCTTGCTGCTGGCCCAGAGTTTTATCATCTTCGGCCAATCTTAACCAGAACTGGGGAGAAATATAGGGTGAGTCAGGCTGTTGGGCCAAGTGGTCAATAAGCTGCTGGATACGATCGCGCTGCTGGAGCAAGCCCAAGACATCGGCATGGCTCCATTGAGAGAGCTGGCCCAGGTTAGCAACGAGTTGGTGGTATTTGTTGTAAGCATGCTGTAAAGGCTCGGGTGTGCTCATCCTGTCTTCTCTTGATGCACTAATGTTGGGGCTTATTCTGCCGGCACCACATGGAACAGCCGAGAAATCACCGCAATCTGGTCTACTCCCACGGCTCGCGGACCCGCCGGTAAGTCTCCGCTGGCAGCATTTCCTCGACTGCCATCCAATGCGCCAAACATATCGGTCATCACTACATCTACCGCCGAGGGAGCGTCAGACGTTTGCTTAAGCCTAGCCATCAATGTTCCCCTTTGGGTATTGGTCGATGAGCATAAGCTCTCCTCAAGGGTGCCGTCGTCTATGGCCAGGGTGTTCACCACCTGACGCAATTTCGTCAATGTGGAGTCTAAAGGCTGGGGACTAGCCAGCAGTAGCAGCTCGGGTAACCCGTAGGGCACGTCACCCCGTAAAGTTTGAATCTGCCTGCGTTCCCCCTTAAACACTAAGTTGTTGCGAGCATCATCGGTAGTGAAAGGAAACACCACATTTACCAACCCAGCGGCGTCAATCACGACCAGCCCCACATACAAGTCATCGTCACCGCTGTTATCGACAATGACGTTAATCAAATTGCAGGCGGGCACCCGCTCAATGCCTCGCTCTTCTTGCACGGGAATAAACGTTACGGTTTCGCCTCGACGGTTACGAATACCGCTTTCTGCACCCTGGTGCTCAATAATTAACCCTACCCCCAATTGTTGAGAATAAGGATTCGCCATCAACGCTAACATGCGACGAATAAGCAAACTGCTTAAGCGGGGAGCCAGTCGAGTTATAGCCTGCTCAATACTTTCGCCGGGTCCCCCAAAGGAATTCCGATACCAGGGTTCCTGGGTGGCTGAAAAGAAGCCAATGCTATTTAGCGGAGGAGTGTACTCGGGAGGAACCTCGCTCTGATTCATACGGGCCTGTACATTTGAGTCGTAGCGCCCGATGAGCACATGTACATCTTGGCCGCTGCCAACTTCCACAACCTCAATGCTGGACTGGCGAGCCAGGGCCGATTTTGCCTGGTCTTGCTCAGAGGTAGACAGGGTATCGTCTAGCCCGACCCGCAAGGTAATCACATCGGGAAGGCCCCGCAATTTTTCCCGCAGCAGATGACCGATAGCGATTTCTAAAGTATCCCCGGCGGTAGCAGGTAGCCACTGACCCAGAGCATTGAGCCCATCGCGAGAGCCATCCACCAGGGTTACCTGGCCCAGAAGTGTCCCGTTTTCGCGATGGATAACGGTAAACACTGCTCCCCGATTAAATGCTTCCAGGCTGGTGGGTTCTAGGCCACCCAGCCAGAGCTGGAGTTGGCCATCAGCTGTGAGGCCTTTCACGGCAGCTTCAGCTGATTTTCTACTGGGATCTTCGTGGTAGATGGGGGCTTCTCGAACCCGGGCGATTTCGGTGGGGTCATACTCAGGCACCTGGCTATGCTCGGAAAGGCGACTGGTGCTACCCGCCACGATGGGGATCGTCACCGACAGGGGGTTAGTTTCGTGCCACAGGTATTGGGTCAGCAGGTAGGTAAAGGCCCCCGCCGAAAAGCCATCGAAGGGATAGTCTGCCGACTGCTGATTAGCGCGGGAGGCAGCGACAAAGAAGCCTTTGCCTTCTTTGGAATTGATCTGGTTTACGAAGTCCTGGGGGCCCCATCCAAGGCGTTCTAGCAGCTGCTGTTGATAAGGCCATTCTTTATCGGTGAGCTGGGGCAGTTGGGCGGAGCCGTTAATAAGAGTGGCATCCCGCGATCTCATTACCACATTGCCCCGTTTGCCACCGCCAGAGTAGCAGCAATCCAGTACGAAGGTCACGTTGTCAGTCGGCAGAGCCGACCGCATCAGCAGTAGGGTATGGCCCATGACGTCTTGCACCACTGGACCGCCAGGATCACCAGCGTCGTAGGGAACAATGGTGGTGTTCAGGCAACTGCTATCTGGGTTGATGCAGCCCCGACCCAGATCTTGCAGAAACTCGCGCATAAACTGATATTCCTGCACCCTGGCCCCATGGCCGGAGAAGTGGAAGACCACCACGTCGTTGACTCCCACCTGTCCAAGGATTTTTGTCTTGGTAGGTTTCAAGAATGCGCTGACGACTAGCGTCTTCATTGGTGAGGGTATGGATATCTTGGGGGAGAAAGCCAAACCGATGGATTAGCAGCTGCTGCTGGAGTTCGACATCGTTGAGGGCACCGGCTAAAGGCTCCCTGGTGTAATCATTGACACCCACCAGCAGAGCAATTTTGCGGCGGGTTGGCTGGGCAAGTACTTTGCCGTAGCGAAGGGCTCGATGCTCTAAATTTACCTGACTCAGGCCAATGGTCCCGAGGGCTGCGGTTAAGCCTTTTAGAAAATGACGGCGATAGATATCAGGCATACTCTTCACACACTAATTTCGACTTCTTATAAGTACAAACCAATTACGTTTTCTATTAATGCCAAAGATCAAAATTCCTGGATTTACGTCACAAAATATACAGAATTAATCCCAAAAGCAGAAACGCGACTTAATTAGCTGCGCCACTCTTTTAGATATAACCAACTCTAACGAACTCAAAGTTAGATGAATACGTTTATCAGAAAATTGCTGTGTAGCATAGCCTCACTAAACTTCCACAGACAGATATAAAAACATGAGCCTAATTTATGCCTTGTTAATCTTCTCTAAAATCTACTTATGATCTGCTGAATATATTTTTCTTGTGAGAAAGTGAAACTGATATATGTACTTTTTTTTGATGGGGCTGCAATATGAAAAGGCTCTCTTGCAGGGTTTTGAGCTTTGCCGGCTGCTTACTTTCCCTGAATTTTCAAGAGAGCCTGGCATCTCACTTCACGGAAAGTCCATCAGAGACGATTCCTTCATCAATCTTGTCAAGTAGCGCTTATGGTGGAGATTTATTCACTCATGACAATGGTTTAGGTGATGTAGATTCTAGCTTGCATGAGGGTGGTAGCTTGGGTGAATTCATACAGCCTTATGGTGTTTATTTGACCCAGGTTGACCCAAGTCGAGATCGGTTCCCAGAAGATGATAGACCACCAGGAACCTTGGATTTGCCTAGTGAAGATGAAGAAGACTTTCAACGCCCGGATCCAGAAATTCAACCGCAGCAACCTTCTGATGGACAGTCTTTTGAGATCACAAACCTTGAAATTATTGGTAGCACCGTCTTTAGCGAAGAGGAACTAAAAAAAGTCGCGATCCCGTTCTTGGTAAGTTTGCCAACAGATTTACCTGGCGAAGTTGATAGTGATAGTGAAGGCACCCATAATGCTGAAATCAACGCAAGGGCTGCTCATATAGACGTCTTAGAAGGCGGTGTGGAAGTTACTCTTGGGCAGCTACGGCAGGCGGCCAATGCGATAACCAATGTTTACTTGACGTCAGGGTACATCACCTCGCGAGCTACCATTCCCGAACAGACGATCGCAGATGGCCGGGTGCAGATTCAGGTCATCGAAGGAACGCTAGAGGAAATTCAAGTTGAGGGTACTGATCGCCTGGCAGACTATGTTCGCAGCCGCATCGCGTTAGCGGGTCAGTCACCCTTAAATGCCCAAGCCTTAGAAAGTCAGCTCCGCTTGTTAAGAACCGACCCCCTCTTCGATGATGTGAAGGCCGACTTGCTGAGGGGAACCCAGCCGGGCAGCAGTATTGTGGCGGCTCAGGTAGATCCAGCTAACCCATTGCAGGGCAATATCGGCTTCGACACCGATTCACCGCTGAGTGTGGGTCGATACAGAGTTGGCTCAACTTTGCAGTACTTCAATTTACTTGGATTGGGCGATCGCTTCTCTGCTTCGGCGAATATCACGACTACCGGTGGCTCCCAATCCTACGAGATGGCTTACCAAATTCCGCTTAACCCGATGAACGGGACGATATCATTACGGTTTGCTCCCAGTAATTTCCGCATTACGAATACCGCCGTAACCGGGGGGTCTGAATCGAATGGGACATCTGATATTTATGAAGTCCAAGTGCGTCAGCCCCTGATTCGCACCTTTGAAGAAGAATTAGCGGTGTCGTTAGGTTTTCGCTATCGCGACGGCTCGTCCGTGCTGAATGGATTTGTCACTCCCCCGATTGAAACCAGTGTCTTTACTTTGGGGCAGGATTATCGGCGGCGTGATGCCCAGGGTACCTGGGTGGCACGCTCTGAGTTCCGTATCGGCACAGACCTCTTTGGTGCGACTGAGCGCCCTGACCCACAGCCCGATGGCCAGTTCTTTCTCTGGTCCGGACAGGTGCAACGCGTCCAGCGACTGAGCAGTCGTCATCTGCTCGTTATGCAACTCGATACCCAGTTAACCCCAGACAATCTTGTTGGGTCGGAACAGTTCTTTTTAGGAGGACCTGGCTCAGTACGCGGTTATTTTAAGAACCAACGATTCGGGGATAACGGGGTGCAAGTTTCTATTGCCGACTACATCACCCTGCTCAGAGATGCCGATAACCGTTCCATTATTCAGTTGGTGCCGTTTGTGGATGCAGGCTACGCCTGGTTTAACAATGCCGATGTGCAAGACGCCATTGGGCAGGAAAACTTTCTGCTAAGCACAGGGATGGGCTTGATTACGAGCCCAATAGAGGGCTTAAACGCCAGTGTTGAACTGGGAGTGCCACTAATCTCGGTAGAGGGCTCTCCTGATGTATTGGTGGACTTCAATCTCCGCTACAGCTTTTAAGCCATTACGCATGCTGCCTAGTTCTCGCTGAACTGACTCATAGAGCAAAAAGCCGTGGAAGCACTGAATTTTTGTAAAGTTCATATCAAAAAATATTTACTTCCATGGTCAAATATTAAATTAAATCGTTTTGAAATTGCTGCTCCCTCGTACTCATCTAGAGCCTTCTGGGCTGGTGAGTTGCTTGATTCTCCTCCCTTAGGAAAGTTTGTCTGGCTCTATAGCCAAGCGATAGAGTACCCGAGGATCGCAGTGGTTACAGTGCTACCCGTGCCATCTATCCATAATTCTCTATTTGCCCGACTTTTTTGAGTACCCCTTTTAACCAACTCGCTTTTATATATTTGAGGTGACACTATGGTTTGCTTGCGTTGCTCTAGTTTCTTTCTTTTCACAGCCTCTGTCGCATCGCTGGGGGTAGCCTGGCCCGTTCAGGCACAATCCATCGAGGCCCAGACCGGAGCTCGCAGCACCAATACCCAAGTCACCCAAACAGGAGAACAATTTGACATTACGGGCGGCGCTACATCTGGCGATGGGGCTAATCTGTTTCATAATTTCGAGCAGTTTGGCCTCACCGCTGGGCAAATCGCCAACTTTATGACCGACCCCGCGACCCAAAATGTCGTCGGCAGTGTTCTCGGTGGGCCGTCCTTTATCGATGGTCTGCTGCAAGTCTCGGGCAGCAGCGCCAACTTGTATCTGCTGAACCCAGCGGGAATTGTCTTTGGGCAAAATGCGGCTCTCAACCTAGATGGTGCGTTTACGGCGGCGACGGCGACGGGCTTGGGCTTTGGTGAGAACTTCTACGATGCCTTTAGCACGCAAAACTATGCCCAACTGAACAGCGACCCCACGAGTTTGATTTTTGCGAGCGAGTCTGCAGGGGCGATTGTGAATGCGGGTGATTTGGCAGTGGATGCAGGGGAACAGCTGACCTTAGTCGGCGGCACCGTCATCAACATTGGCACCTTGACCGCACCTGATGGGGGCGAAATTACTGTGGCAGCGGTACCCGGTGCCAACCAGGTACGCATCAGTCAAGAAAATACCCTGCTCAGCCTCCGGCTCGACACCCTGCCGGAGGGGCCAGACTCAGCCACTACCGCTGCTGGCCTGACTCCTGAAACTTTGCCAGAGTTACTGACCGGTGCGCCGGAAACGATGGGTAACCTTGCTGTCGCGGTGAATGAGGATGGCACGGTTGCACTCACGCGCTCGGAGGTACTGCTGCCGGATGAAACCGGCTTTACGGTGGTAGAAGGCATTGTGGATGTCTCCGGTGCCGAGGCGGGAGAAGTCACAGTGTTGGGTGAGCAAGTAGCCCTGCTGAATGCCACGATTGAGGCTTCTGGAGCCAGTGACGGCGGCACCGTGCGCATTGGCGGAGCCTTTCAAGGGGAAGAATCTCTGCTGGCGGCCCAAAACACCTATATTGCGGAAACAGCGACGATTAACGCCGACGGGGGTGCAGAGGGAGATGGCGGATTGGTGGTGATCTGGGCGGATGGTGCCACCCAGTTTGAAGGGGCGATTAGTGCTCGCGGTGGTGCGGAATCAGGCGATGGGGGCTTAGTAGAAGTCTCTGGCAAGGAAAACCTAGCATTTCGAGGCGATGTGAATGTAGAAGCACCGAATGGTCTCGTCGGCACCCTACTCCTCGATCCGAAAAACATCATTATTTCGAATGAGTTGACCTCGACAGATTTAGACGCTGCTGCAAATTTAAGCGCCTTTACAGGCTTAGACGAATTTATTGACGGTGATGGCGAGCTGTTTATTGGGTTTGATGCCTTATCAGATAACACCATTACGATTCAGGCATCTGATCTAGAGGCACAAACTGGCAATATCATTCTGCAAGCTAGCAACCACATCATCATTGATGAGGATGTCGACTTAACGTTTGCCGCGGGTGAAGGAAGCATTACGTTTATTGCGGATGCCGATACATTTCCAAATTTGATTGAGCCATCAGACTTAGCCGATCCTCCAGAAAATACCAGTGATGATTCTTACAATGGCTTATTTATTGTGGGCGACCCTGAAGCTATTGTTGATCGAATAGCGCAAGTTCAAGACCCTGTAAGAATCAATGAAATCACGGCTCCAGGCCAAACCATTAACACTAACGGCCGGGACCTGAATATACAGGGTTCCAGCATTTTGACCGGCAATATTGATGCTTCTGCTGATGCTGGACGAGACGGGGGCGATGTCAGCTTAACTTCGACTGTAGGCAGCACCATTGTTGGCTATATCTTTTCTAGCGGTGGAGAAGCAAACGAGGGAATTTCAGAATATTTGGGTACCCGAGGCGGAGACATCAACATTAAAGCCAACACACTTTTCAGAGCTACTGCGACAATCTTTGAAGGCAATGTACAAGAAGGAGGTGAAGGCGGCGGTGATGGAACCGATGGCCTTAGCATTGGGAGTATTGGCAGGTTGCCCGCAGATGACGAGGATTTTGAAATTGATGGTGTGAATTATGAAATTGGTCCTGGTGATAACTATGATGACACCAGAGATTATTTTGAAGGCCTAAGGGAGCCGATTCAGTTTGATGAAGAGGAAACAAAAACTGTTCTTGAACTTGATGATGAACAATTTGCGGCTTTTGAAGATCAACTTGATGCACTGAGCGATGCAAACCCAGAATTTTTTCTGGGCGGGAGAATTCGTATCACGCACGGTGGTCAGGAATTTGATGGTCAGATGTTGGTAGTAGATGGCGAGCTTGTCACAGGTGAGGATGACAGCACGCCTCTAGAAGGTGTTTCTGCTGATGTGTCTAATTTGGATATACAGGCGCTTTATGTTGGTGATACCGACAACTTCGAAGATGCAATAGATAGCGGCATCAGTTTTAGCGGGACAGTCGGAGCAGTGCTTTCCCGAGTGTCAAATGGAAGGCAGGCTGCTACATATCAGGACAATGTGGCTGGTATCGTAGCAAGCGAGATAATATCAGAACCATTTTCTGTTCCTAACCGGATCACTACTCCAACTGAGCATAACGGCGTTACAACAGAGACTGGAATTACAACAGAGACTGGAACTACGGCAGGTACAGTCGCAATAGCTACTCGCAATCCTGAAACTGAGTCTTCAACGCCTGAAGGTACAAGCCCTGAAACTCAAAATCTTGAGACGGGAGAGTCTACACCTGGAAACGTTCAAGCTGTAGACACCCAAACTGAGGAAGATGACGAAGTTTGTGAAGAATTTGCTCCTAGCGGCGTCCTCAACGTCGAAGATGTGACGCCGGCAGCGTGTCTCCCCGGTTCGGCCTCCGATGATGAATAGACCCACCGTAAAACCGCACTTAGCTACAACTTTAATTCATGACGATGAATAACAAAAGACTCTCTCCATTGCCATGGTGTCAGCTTGCCATAGGTTTGATCGTGACTAGCCAGGTTTCTCTAGGTATGGCAACTATAGGACTGGCCGCAAGTTGGTCGCGACCGATGCATTACGCCAACAATGATATCCCAGCCTTAGCCGATCGCTTGCTTGGGGAAGGGTTAGCCTTGTATAAGAGCCGTGAGTATTCTGAAGCAATATCTGTCTGGCAATCTGCGTTAGTTAGCTATCAAGCCATGGATGATCGCCTTGGTGAAGGCCGTGCTTCAGAAGCCTTAGGTCTTGCTCACCGAGCCTTAGGCAATTATGGTGACGCGATTTCCTTTTACGAGCGGGCAAGAGAGCTTTATGAGAAGTTAGGCAATCAAGCTCAACTGCAGGGACTTCTCGGCAACTTGGGTAACGCTTATGCCATCATCGGTCGCTATGAACTCGCTCTGGAATTGCAGTACAAAAGACTGCAAATTGTCCGCGAGTTGCAAGACAAGGAAGCTGAGCAAAATGTGTTGGCTAACTTAGGGGCGACCTATGCTGATCAGGGCGATGATTATGATCAGGTGGTCTATTATTACAACCAAAGTCTTGATCTGGCTCAAGCCTTGAATAATAAGGAGGCTGAGGCTTCTGTATTGCTCAACATGGGTATTGCCTACAACGTGCAGGTTCGTGATTATGACCAGGCGATTTCGACCCTTCAACAAGCACAAACCATTGCTCAGGCGATCGGTGATCAGGGATTGATCGCTGAAGTTGTAGCCAGTCAAGGCTTTGCTTATGAGCGCCTGGGTCAGTTTGAGCGCTCTTTAGAATTTTACGACCAAAGCATTACCCTCTTTAATGAAGTCGGTGCTCTGGCATCGGCTGCGATGTCACTGAATAACCGGGCTCATGCTCAACTGGTTTGGAGTGATGCCAGTCAAATAGAGCCTCAAGTTCGAGAAGAACTCCTACAGTCAGCAACCAATGACTTAGATGGGGCTATCACAATCTTAGAAAGCCTACAAGAGAACTTAACGTTAGACATTAATCGCGTTTCTTTATTCGACACTCAAGTGATGACATATAACCTGCTTCAGCAGGTTTTAGTTGCCCGTAAACAATATGAAAAAGCCCTTGAGGTAACCGAGCAAGGTCGCTCAAGGCCCTTCGCTAGACTCCTTGAAGAAAGGCAACGTGTTATCCAGAGCGACGTTTCGCTAACACAACTAAAAGCTATTGCCAATGAACAAAACGCGACGATCGTCGAATTCGCTCTAATTCCTGAAGATAGCGTTATCCACCAGGGGAAATCCGGAGGCCCATATGGAAAACTTTATGTCTGGATCGTGTCACCCGAGGGCAAAGTTGACTTTGAAGAACAGGATTTAGACGACAATTTAGAGCTAGACAAGCTAATTGAAGTTACTCGGAATGCCTTAGATCGTAGTAGGGCAGGGAGTCTTTTACCCGTCGACACAGTAGAAGACACATCTCAAATCTTTAATGCAAAGCTTACAGAACTTTATGACATACTAATTGACCCCATTTCAAAATATCTTCCGCCTCCGTCTTCTAAGGATGATCAAACTGCAGAAAAGGTTATTTTTATCCCACAGGGTGAGCTGTTTTTAGTACCTTTTCCAGCCCTCATCAACCAGAAAGGGGAGTTTTTGGTTGAGCATTACACAGTACAAACTGCACCTTCGATTCAATCGTTAAATTTAACTCGACAAATTCTGGCATCGCGAAGCAGGTCAGGTGGGCAAACCCTCCAAGCCGAAGACTTTCTCATCGTCGGCGATCCTGATATGCCTGAGGTTTTTGAACTCAGCTCCGGTTCGCAAACCCCTGTCAAAAAAAAAGCTCTCCCCCTCTGCCAGGTGCCGCAGCTGAAGCCATCGCAATTGCCAATGAATTTGGCGTTTCCTCCGATGGTGATGGTAGTATCCTCATCGGTTCAATGGCGACAGAAGGTAGGGTCCGGCAAAGCTTGCCTTCGGCTCGCATCATTCATCTAGCTACACACGGGTTATTGGAATATGGTGATCTCCAGGCATCAGCAATTTCAGACATTCCAGGTGCGATCGCCCTAACGCCAGATACAACTCATGACGGTCTGTTAACTGCTGAAGAGTTATTGAAATTCGACTTGACTGCCGATTTGGTAGTTCTGAGTGCCTGCGACACAGGGCTAGGAACCCTTAGTGGAGATGGCGTCATTGGTCTTTCTCGGTCACTAATTGCGGCTGGCGCACCCAGTGTTGTGGTTTCCCTGTGGGCTATCCCCGACAACCCAACTGCTGACTTAATGATTGAATTTTATAGTCAACTCAAGCAAGGGCAGGATAAAGCTAGTGCGTTAAGGTTAGCCATGCTTGAAAGGATGAAATATTCTGACCCTAGTGCCTGGGGAGCATTCACATTAATTGGCGAAGCTGATTGGTAATTGGATTCTGACAGATTATGTAGGAAGCCCCTTACAACTAATGACCAGTCAGACACTCCAGAACCAAGCTATCGAGTTAAGTATATGCAAAATGACTGATTTCTTATCGAGATCTGTTGAGTTAGTGCCCAGGCAAGTGAGTTTCCCACACTGCAGATGGCTTTATCTTTGAATAGCCTTGCTAACTTTAGGCATGATCGCTGCTAATTACTTCCCTTCTCTGCAACAAACTCCGCACTTAGAGTAGGCTGAGCTATGCAATTCTGGGAGTTAAGGGCTGTTAGCAGTTTGCGATTTAATATAGGCGATATTGACCAAATCAAAAAAAGGAAGAGTTAATCTCTGGGTTCTTTGTTCAGAGAGCGTTTTAGGCTGAACTATATGTGTTTTGCTAAATCTTGGATTTGTGCCACTAGCGTTTCAATGGACAACAGGAACCAGTTTCATCTATTTCCTTCATAAGACAGAAACAAGCACCAGTCGTTACCATCGTTTGACACCTTTTAACTTCTTCTATCGGGAGACGTGATCAGCGTTGCCGCAAAGACTTTAGCTGTAACTGCCCAGCTAGGGTAACAGGATGCAACTAGAGTGATGCTTTTGCCCGCTAGTGATGTTAGCGTTCCAGGATGGACTTAGCAGAAGCGCTGGAACGAATC
The DNA here is from genome assembly GCA_010671905.1 of Leptolyngbya sp. SIOISBB. Classification (GTDB taxonomy): domain Bacteria; phylum Cyanobacteriota; class Cyanobacteriia; order Phormidesmidales; family Phormidesmidaceae; genus Halomicronema. The sequence continues at coordinate 328,671 of JAAHII010000002.1, read as the reverse complement.
GCCACTTTAGAAACGGAGAACCGAGCCCTGCGAGAGCGCTTAGAAGCGCTGGAACGACGGCTGTCACTGAATAGTACGAATAGCTCTAAGCCCCCGAGTAGTGAAGGGTGTCCCAAGGCCCCTCGGCGGACGCAAAGTTTACGCCCCAAGGGCCAGCGCCGCAGCGGTGGTCAGCCCGGTCATCGTGGTCAGACGCTAGAGAGGGTAGAGCATCCTGATGAGGTGATGGAGCATGCCGCGCCCCAGGTGTGTGGTCAGTGTGGCTATGGTCTGCAAGCCGTGCCTGTGAGTGGGGTGCTCAAGCGCCAGGTCTTCGATATTCCTGCCCCCTTGCCGCAAGTCACAGAGCATCGAGTCAGCCTCAAAATTTGCCCTGGCTGTCAACACCGAGTTCAAGGGCAGTTTCCCGCTGGCGTGAGCGCCCCGGTGCAGTACGGTGAGCGGATTCGCGCAGTCGCGCTGTATCTGCATCACTACCACTTCATCCCGGAAGACCGGCTGAGTGAGTTACTCCAAGCGCTGTATGGGTGCTCGTTGCGTCCGGCGACGTTAGCGACGTTGACAGCAACCGCTTGTGAGGCCCTTGAACCCGTCGTCACTGAGTTGGCCAATCAACTGGCAGCCGCCCCGGTCAAACATCTCGACGAAACGGGCTGTCGCATCGAGGGGCATCGGCAATGGCTGCATGTGGTCTCAACGGCTACCACCACCTGGTATCGGCGGTGTGCTCGGCGCAAGGACTTAGAGCCCCCTGCAAGGCTTTTGGGGGGCGTCGTTGTACATGACCACTGGCAAGCCTATTTTCAACTCGATGGCGTTGTCCATGCCCTGTGCAATGCCCATCATCTGCGTGAGCTCAAAGCCTTAGCAGAGCTAGACCAGGAATCGTGGGCGCAGCGCTTGAGCCAACTGCTGCAAGTCGCCTGTCGCTATCATCACCGTTATCCAGATGGCGTCCCCTTGCCTTTGCAGCAGCGCATTGTGGCTCTCTATCGCCGCATCGTGGCCCGAGGGCTAGCCTTTCATCAGGCCCTAGAACCGTTACCGCAGACACCTCGGCGCGGTCGTCCTAAGCGCCGCATCGGCCACAACTTTCTCCTACGGATGCAGCAGTTTGACGAGGCTGTCTTACGCTTTTTACGACAACCCATCGTTCCCTTCAGCAACAATCAGGCAGAACGGGACCTGCGCATGATGAAACTGAAGCAGAAGATTTCAGGCGGTTTTCGCTCAGTCAAAGGGGCTGAAGCCTTCATGACGATTGGCTCAGTCCTCTCAACGGCTCAGAAGCGAGGCTTGAATTTGCTCGACGTTCTTGTCATCGCAGTTCAAGGTCAGACCCCTACTGTCTTGTCAACATGACCTGGGCAGTTACCTTTAGCTTTTTAACGCACAGCTGACTATAGAGCAGCTGTTCAGATTTTAGAAGCCCTTACCGACAAAGCTTCAAGGCTCTTCCAAAAATGCTGACCTAAAATCTGCGCTACTTTTCTACGCGGTCTCGCTCATTTTTGCGTAGCAATGAGGCCTAGCTGCAACAAGTGAGGGCGCGATATCACTGCGGTATCGCCCAACTACAGAGGATTGCTGCCATAAAATCGACGGCCCTATCAATAACTCACGTCGCAACCTATGCCGCTTCAGTCGAGACCAACAACACCTTCCATTTAGCCCTCTTCACGCCGGATGGCACCTTGGCTAACCCCTGTCGCTCCGCATCGGCGACCAGAGACGGTTGCATCTCTATTTCAGCAGCGAAGACTTTGCCCTTACTTGGCCGGAGTCAGATGAATGTCTGCCCAGCGAGGGCTATGAAGCTCTGCCATTGGAAGGTTGGCAGGTGGAGCGGATGCAGGAATTTGTCAGCGATCGCACGGATGCTCTCTACGATCGCGTCCTCATCTGCTGGTGCATTCCCTATCCGGGCAGCAGCAGATTCCACCGCAGCTTGAGAGGGCTTCTACGGTGTTAGGGAATGGATTCACCTTTTGAAATACCAGTTTGTTCCCTAACACTTTCAGGAATGTGAAGCGAGATCGCTCTCCCAAGATGGAGCATTTTCAATAAGTGGAGAGGTTGGGCAACTCTTCGGCGCACCTACCAGGCTGACCGACCTGGTTTGATTTATTGCATCGCAAATTACCCTGATTCATCGTCTAATTATGCAACGCCGATTTTTAGTCCACAGTCTGGTTAAGCCTCAAGAGACTTTAACCACTGTTCCGCCAATACTTTTCATGGCCTGTCGCATCTCATAAAAGCCATTCCTCGAATTCAACCGCAAAAATAGTCGCATGTTCGCGTTCTAAGGTCTTTAGATAGTAGTTCGTTGCTAACAAGCTCAATTACGTGGATTCTCTAAACCACAGCAACTTGAACAGCCCCTCGTTGCCGAACTTGCAAAATACCCTTCGCTGTCTCCTTAGCTGCTGTTTGGGCTAGCGCTTGCCAATCATCCTCAGTGAACATTTGCGACAGCATCGCGATCGCTTGCGATCGCACAGTTTTCTGCTCAGGAGCAATCTGCTGGGCATCTTCTGCTAGTAGATCCTCCAGCCAGGTCGCTTGTTCGGGTGTGGGCTGCTGAAGACGCTCAAACAGTCGTCGTTGCGCTTCGATGTAGACGGCCTCAAAGCTCAGCCCCAATTCCCACGATTGCAGCCATGCTTTCAGCTCTGGCAACAAAATCGATAACAGTTGCACCTGGCGGCGCTGCTGCCGAAAGGCAGCTGGGGTCACGGCGGCTAACTGTTCAACGTAGCCTTTTAGCCCCAGGCCGGCTTCAACCTGCCCACCGCACTCGGCTTCAATCGCCTCCGTTTCTCGCACCCAGGCTTCATCGTTGAGCAAGTCCAGTAAGTTGCCCGTTTTCGCGAGTTGCTGAGCCAAAATCTCGTCGTTCATGGAAGCTGCCTAACGTTGTAATGCCGGGTACTCGAAGTATACCAATCCGTCTTTATCTGGATCGGGGCCATAGTCGGCCATATTGTTGAGGTGATAGAAGGCTTCAGTTCCAGGGAGTGAGTGCAGGCCGACGCGACCCCCGTATACAAGTTCTACGCTGCGCTGACGAGCCAGCAAGAGGAGTGCTCGACCGACGCCTGCCAGGTAAGGAGGATCTTCAATGGGCCGACGATTCCACGGGGCCGAAGCCAGGTACTCCAAGTAGACCAGGGGCGATCGCGCTGGCAACCAGGATCGGTGCCACTGAGTCTCCAGCAGCATGACGCCTTGCACCAACTCCTCCCACTCAATAGCGTAAGCTTCGTAACGACTGTTGTTCACAGCCAAGCGGAGTTTGTAGGCCCAATCCCAACTGATATCGGGTTCTTGCGCTGCTTGGAGGATAGCTCGCCAAAAGATATCAATTTGCTCCACATGCGCCAGCGTGAGGGAACAGAAGGTGGCGGTTACTGTTTCGTTGGGCGGCTTTTGGAGCGAGACAGGGCGACGGGTCATAGATACGGCAATGCTGATGCTTCGTAGCCTATCAAGGTCTGGTCTGGTCTGGACACAGCGGCGGATATCAAGGAAAAATTGTCAGTAAAATAGCTCTTCTGATTTAGGAGAGGGCGTCTTAGAAGGTAAACGCAAAATAGCTCCCTGGCTGCTTATGGCTGCGTATGGCAAAATCAAAATCTCATTTATGTCGGCCAATCCGCTTTACGGTTCATCGGTTCCACTGCGCGTTGATCAGGAGTTTCGAGATATCCAAGAACAGATTCGGATGTCTAAGCACCGGGAAAAGTTTCAGCTAGAGATTCGACCCGCAGCACACCCCGGGAATATCTCACAAGCCATTCTTGAAGTCGGACCGTATATTATACACTTATCAGGTCATGGATATGACGCTGGCGAATTGTGCTTCGAGAGCATGGATGGATCCGCCCAGCCAGTTGATCCAGAGGCTTTAGCCGGTCTTTTTGAAATTGCCGCCGAGCATGTACATGCGGTCGTGCTCAACGCTTGCTATTCCGTTGATCAAGCGGAGACGATCACTCAGCATATTCCCTACGTCGTGGGCATAAACGATGCCATTGGGGATAAAATTGCCATTACGACCCCGAGAAATCCCCCTGGCCTATAAAGACGAAGGTCACTCCCTCGAAATTGGCTTGATTCCCTTGCAGATAGGTGACGTTCGTCGTTGGGATGAGCAGGCATGGCATGTCGCTCATGTCGACACCTATTCTCCTTCTACTGAGACTAATAATTGCTTCAGCGTCGCGATACTGACGCCGGATGGCACCTTGGCCAACCCCCTTTCACTTCGCGTCGGCGACCAGCGGTTACTGCATCTCTATTTCAGCAGTGAAGACTTTGCCCTAACTTGGCCGGAGCCCTCCGAGTGCCTGCCCCACATCGGTAAAGAAGCCCCTCCTCTGGAAGGTTGGCAGGTGGAGCGGATGCATGAGTTTGTGGGCGACTCCACCGATGCCCTCTACGATCGCGTGCTGATTTGCTGGTGTATTCCGATCTGGACCACAGCCGACTCTACCGCAGCTTGATAGGGTTTCCAGAGTGTTAGGAAACAAGCTGGCATCTCAAAAGGCAAGTTTGTTCCCTAACACTTTGAAGAGGCTGGAGACACGACTTGGCAGAGTTCGATCCGAGGTATCCTCTCAGGCAAGGTCTTGCTGGGTAGAGTCAATGTTTCCCTTAGTGGGCATCGCCGCCACCATCAGCCGAGGCATGTCGGCTTACCGAGAGTTGTTTTCGCGGCGATCGGCCTTTGAGCATGTAGAGCGCTACATCAATGGCCTGCTGTTGAGTGCCAATAAAACCTTGCAAGGCATTCACAGTCAGTATGTCTGGCCGGATGAGTCGGAACGAGTTCAGCGTCGAACGATGCATGCTGGGGTGTTCGAAGCGCCATGGGAAAAAGAGGCCTTGATGGCCCGCCATCGAATTGCCGTGGCCGACCACTACTCCCCTCAAGAACGCCAGGTAATCAGCTTGGACTGGACTCATGGTCACCATGAACGTGGTTCGCAGATATTTGGTGTCAAGCGTCAGTACGACTATGTCAATGGTCGGATGAGCCAGTATCACACCATCCTCACCGCCGTGTTGGCTAGCCGCCAACGTCTCGATGGGATCGCGGTCGAAGTCCAGGGAGCCAAATGGGAAGCCGAGGAATGGGCTTACTTACAAGCGACCTGTCAAGACAACTACGACGAGACCGCCGCCGTGATGGAGCGTCTCAGCGAATTGGTAGCCTATCAGCGCAACCGTGACGCCTATCGCACCCGCACCGAAATTTTGATTGAAGTGGTGCAGCAAATCGAGGCGGAAGGGCACTTTAGCCAAGCCGACTATGCCTTTGATGGGGGCGTCTGTGCCGCCAAGTTAACGCAAGTCATTGAGCAGGCCGACAAACATTGGGTCAGTGAGTTGGCCTGTAATCGTTCGGTGTTGTGGCACAACCAGTGGACTCGCATTGATGCGGTGGCCGTCGAGTTGCGCCAGCGTTCAGAGAGTGCTTTTCGCCACTATCAAATCCGTCAGCGTAATGGTGAGCAGAAGGACCACTGGGCATTTAGCAAAGTCTTACGCCTCAAGAAAATTGGCCGCAAGCGCATTGTCATCCTACACGAGCAGGCGGACTTATCGGACGCCCCGCGCTTTTTAGTCACCGATGCTTTGCATTGGGATGTCAAACGGATTGCCATCACCTGGAGCTATCGCTGGCCCTGTGAGATTTTTCATGAGTTCACCAAGGAAATCTGTGGCCTGGAAGCGGCTCAGCTCCGCAACGAGGAGGCGGTGAAACGTCATCTCTGTTTAAGTTGCTTAGCGCAGTCGATGCTCCAGGATGCACCGATGGCCGGGCGAAAATCGGAAAAATTTAGCTTTGCAATGGAAACGCCAAGCATCGGCCAGAAGCTCTATGGTCTGACTCGCGAAGCCCTCATACCGATGGTGCAATTGATTCACTCACTGGCTGGGCAGGGGCAATCGGTTGAGCAAGTTGTGGAGGTGATGATGCCAGCTTAAACTCCCTAGGCGGAGCCACGATCCTCTGCTTGCAATGAACTTTGCCAAGTCGTGTGGAGACTCGACTTTTTGCCTCGCCAGCCAGTAGTCCCATTAGAAGAGTCGCGGTCAAAGTTACAGAGTGAGTCTCAAAATACCCGAAAGGGCGCATCAAAAATAAAGTCGGCGCATGACAGTGACTGAAACCCTCATGTTCCTGTTGAGCTTTTTGGAGTCAGAAAAAATAAACTTGACGCATGAGCGCGAAGAATTTGTACTGCTCCGTCCACAAGCATGAAAATAAAGTTGGCGCATGGGAACGGTAATGAGTACTCGCGGGAGCTAAACCTCGCGTGATTTACTGACCGGCTGATTACAAATCAGCTGAACGAGTTTTGGAGCCCTTGCCTTGCAAGGTATAAAGGTCCCCCAAAGAATGATGTACTAGATTCTGTGCTAATTTCTTGCGTACTCTTGCAGAGATTTGCACAGGAACAAGAGCAAATGAGTAGTAATTAGCGAAGCACTGAGTCAATACATTCTCCCAGAAAATAATTCTCACCAAGGACTGCCAACCAATGTAAAGCCTGACCAGTAGAAAGGATGGGATAAATCAGGCAATTGGTTGTCTGCAAGTATTGCTTGTAAATCTTCAGGCAGGGAAGTGCGTCCTCCGTTGGACAACAACACTTCAGATTCGAATTGAACTTCACCATTGAGCATTGCTAATTGGGTTTGTCGCACCGCTTCAGCTTTAACCGGAATGTCGGCAGTGCGTAGTTGGGTGTAGAACTCAGCCATCAAACCGGCAGTGCCAATGTCAGATACAGCCCATAAACTTGCTACTGTAGACTTCACTCCAGCTTGACTCGCAAAACCAGCAAATCCAAGTTCAGCATCATAACTATCACTAGCTGTTTCACAAGCGCTGAGAATCAGCAGTTCTACTACAGGGTCATGCCAACCCATGGTCCGGACATCAGATAGCCTCAGCTTTTGATCCCATAACTGAATAAAAGACTTACTTGGATCACCCTGTACAAATGAAGCATGGGTGGCAAGATGCACAATTGCATAGGCCGTTTCACTTCTCGCGTTACGTAGATTGTTTTGAGTTGCAGACTCATCCAACAATGGATCTCCATTACCGAACCAATTTTCGGTAACGCTAGTAATTTCAAACGGAACCGCTGGCAAATTGGCTAGATTTTGGTCTGAGAAGTCAGAAATTCCTGCAGGGAGGACGAAGCTCTCCTGAACGTTTTGGTAGCGTGTGTCAGTGATATTGAGGCTGGGTAATAGACCTAAGCTATAGTCCTCAATCAAAAACTCTTGGCCATTGTGTAAAGCCGCTAATGGCGTGGCCCGAAGTCCTTGATCCATAATGAACGCTAGATTGTTGATGTCATTCTCCTCTAGATGAGGAATCAAAGGCTGGATCAACCATGCATGAAGCTTTTGAGATGATGAGAGATAGCTTCGACTTTGCTCATATATGCCTACCCGAAATTCCCTAGCTGTATCAATCACCTCTGCACAAGTGGCACTAGGAACATGTTTAGAAATCACTTCTTCACTACTAGTAACCAAAATCAAAAATAACTGATCTTCTTCCCTACCTTCGCAACCTTCTTGATATTGCAATTGCGCTAAAAGTTGAGCAAAAGGTGCTTCACTATTAAATGCCCAAATCACTTCTGCTGGCTGTGTAGTAGGTTGAGACATGCCTTCCGATATATCTCCGTCAAGAGGGTTTTCAGAAAGGAACTTGTCACTAGGCGCAAAAAAGGCGTAGACAATAGCAGGTTTTGCACCAGTCGCACTTTCGATTCGGCGAATCGTATTTTGTGCATTGATTAATATAGAGTCTTCTTCGGACGAGCTTTCTACTGATGTCTGCTCTAAAGATGATTGAAAATAGTCCTCATATTGCTGTTGAAACGTTTCATCGACGGCATTTAGGATTGACTCAATGACGTCTTCATCTTCATACGTCACAGTCAAAAATACAGGCTCTGCTGAGCTTGCCGAGGCGTTAAGATCTTCCGAGTCGTTGATAAAAATATCGTCGTCTGGAGGGGGGGCAAGGATAGGCTCTTGCGGTGGAGTCGTAATAATTTGAATATCTCCCTGAAAATAGGGGCCAAGAAAAGCACTAGTTGGCAAGATGTTATCGATTCCAGTTGTGATCGCTGCTTGGGTTCCGTTTAAGCTCCCATCTCCAACGATGAAAGGAGTTGTGATACCGCCACCATGACGAATCGTAACCGAGCCGTTAGAAGCACCAGCGGTCGAGATGCTGGCATCGGTACCATTGAAATCGATAAAGCTTTCAGTGGCTCTAAAGAATTGCCCGGCTGTAATATCAACTGTTCCGCCAGTGCCATTAGGTGCTGTGGCATTAATGCCCGCGACCTCAATGTCACCAATTGGATCGAGAAGCACATCACCGGCATTGCCATTTAAGCTGCTGGTGTCGATGAAACCGGTTTGAATTTCTGTGAGTGCTTCAACCCTAACTGAGCCTCCATTTCCAACAGCGCTTGTACTGAAGGTGGAAATCTGGCCGTTGACGGTAACGCTGCCCGTATTACTGCGGACTAGAACGTTGCCGCCGTTTCCAGTATCAGACTGGGCCTGTATTGAATCAAGCAGGATATTGTTTTCAGCAATTAGGGAAACGTCTCCTGAATTGGGTGTGCCTTGAGAGGAAATATTACCAATCGCCAATGAATTTAAAGCACTAGAACTAAAGCTGAAACCCTGTGTATCTAACGATCCAATTTGGACACTGCCTCCAGTACTTTGAAGCGATAAGGGATAACTCAAAGTCAAGTCGGACAATATGAGATCTTGAGGACTTGATAACTGAACTGGATTTTGTGTAGAAAAAATGCCATCAAGTCTGAAAATTCTGTCGAATGAAATCTGTGTTGAAGCTTCGGAATTGATCGCAATGTTGCCCGATCCAGTCGTCTGAATCGTTCCTGATTCAAATCTGAATCCTGAGGGATTATTGATGACGCTATTTCCACTAATTGCGTTTACTTGAATGTTGCCATCCTCAGCAGTTATCAGTGCATCTCCTACAATCCGAACTCCATTATTGCCCGCCTCACCTGTTCCGCCTTGCCCATCTAGAAGGATATTTCCAGAACCAGTAGTTTGAATGAGCCCTGCAATCGTGAGTCCTTGAACATTATTGTTATTAGACTGGGAACGACCTGTCAGGAATATATTGCCATTATTAGCAAATATTTCACTATCATCACCCAAGCGAATACCGCGAGTGTTGGCGTTATTCTCATCTGAAAATTGATCCTGTACGTCTCCTCCAGTACCGTTTAGGCGAATCTCGCCACCAGCTAATGCTTCAATACGACTAGTTTCCCGAACATTAATACCATCATTAATTATGCCTGCTCCAGATCCTTGACTTCCTATAGAAGTCCGATCTCCGACACCTGTGAGATTAATGATTCCACTATTTGTAGAGATTGTTGTAGCAGGATTAATAGCAACCCCAATAGAACTGCTGCTTCCATTGCCAGCAGTTCCGGTTATATTTATTGACCCTGTATCAGTGATTAACGTTGAGTCACTAGTAAGCACTCCACTATTAGCAGTAAGATTGCTATTGCCGCCTTGGCCTCTAATTTCGATATTCCCAGAAGTTGTTCGTAAAGTACCTCCACTAATAAATACTCCGATATTATTGCCAATATCAGGCCCTGTCTGCCCTATTCCTATAAGTTCGATATCTCCAGCACCTGTATCAATTGTGCTTCCCCCCTCCAATCTCAACACCATCATTTCCAAGGGAACCAGCGCCAGCCTGGCCAGATGCATGTAGATTTCCGCCAAGCGTATTGATTTCGCTGTTTTGTATTGATACGGCTCCAGCTTCTACGCCATCAAAATTTCCATTTAAGACAACATCACCACCATTCGTTGTGATATTTGAATTAACATCAATGTCATTTCCGGCATTGGCGATCAGGCCAATACCAAACGCTGCAATGTTAATATCTGCACTGAAGATAATATCGTTCGTAGCTTGTAAGATTACGTCTCCAACAGCGGCATTGATTAAATCGGCGTTAATCACACTTCTAGTACCAGGATTAAGATCAGCAGCTAGAACATCCTCTAAACTAGCCGTGCCGCCAGTCTCGACAATCTCGATATCTGTTGGATCGAGCAATAATGAACCAAATTCACCATTGCTTGCAGACGTATCCGCTGAGCCTTGAAAGTCCAGAAAATTCAGGCCAGAAACCTCAACAAAACCACCATTGCCGCTTTGAGTTCCGCCTTGGGCGCTAATCCTGCCATCAAACCTAGTGGCTTCATTGGCCCAAATGATCACACGCCCTCCGTCTCCATTTAGCAAAGCATCTGCAGCAATTGTTGAGTTGGCATCAATCAAAGTTCGGCTGGCATTGGAAATATCTCCTTGGCCTTGGTAATCACCCCCAATACGAATATCACCCCCACCCTCCATTCCGGAGGCATTGAGATCGGCTCCTAGCAGCCCGACGCGATCGCCCACAACTGTTATTGAGCCACCGGTCTCACCTGAAGTTGAGATCACCCCCGATATCAAATTAGTGCCAGTATCTGTTGAAACTGTGGTGTTGGAACCAATGAGTTGAATGGAGCCATCGGCATCCACCGCCACACGGGGAAACAGCATCGCCACTATTTCCTGTCAACAATTCGGGCAACGAGAGCGGGTCGAAGGGGATAGCTGCTCCGGGTTCGAGGGTGGCGAGTTCGTTCGTAGGAACAATTTCGAGATTGAGCAAACTACCTGTTTGACTAATCCGGACGAGATGTTCTCTAGGGACCGATGCGAGGGTAATGATGCCATCTTCGGTAGAGAGGCTCCCAGTATTGATGACAGTTCCACCTAAAAGGGTTAATGACTGATTCTCTGCAAGGCCCAGGTCCCCTTCATTGACGATGACGCCGGGATTACTCGCAGAGAAGCCGAATGTGCTGGGGGTGCCTACTAACGTGGCGTAGTTGTTGTCATCAAAAAGACTGAGGAAATTATTACCAAAACCAATTTGGTCGGCAGTGGTGACAGTAAAGCCACCTCTTAAATTTAAGGCAGCGTTTTCGCCAATGAGAATACCCGCTGGGTTCACAAAGAATAGGTTTGCATTTCCTCCTGTGACTTGGAGCAGGCCATCTAGTACTGAAACATTTCCTCCATTGGTGAGGGTAAGAATATTGTTGATTTCTGGTGTGCTGATAAAGTCTGCAATGTTGTTAGTCGGCAGATTGAACTGCTGAAACTCGTGGAAGAGATTGCTGCCATCCCCCGACACAGTCCCTCCAGTAATGATGTGGAGATTCCCCTCTGTGGTGACGATGGAGCCAGTGCCATTTTCAGTGGGGACAATGGGATTAGCAAGTGCCTTTTGAGCTGAGTAGCCCTCTGCAAGCAAGAGGCTGAAAGCCAGTGGGAGTAGCACCTTTGGCTTTGCCTGCCTCGAAACTTTCTCCAAGATATCCATGCCAGCGGGGCTCCTTGAGCAGAAATAGGGCAAAGCGAACTGACTATTCAGTAGGTAACACGAGAAATTGCACGGGGGACTCCTCCGTTAAGGACTCAAAGCCCCCATCTTCCAACAGGCCTTCCCAAGCGGCGCTGCTCCCAGTAGTGGCGTCACCAGTTGCTAGGGGTTCGCCTAATACAGTAAGCGCGTCGTACCATAAGCCGTTGTCTCGATAGGCTTCGCTTAGAACTTCGCCGACAGCATTTTCTGGAATCGGGATATAGACATCTGTCTCATCTACGCGAGTAATCCAGGCTTTAGCAAACAGGTAGTCTAATCCATCAGTCTCATCAATACCGCCGCAGTAGAGTCGCAACGTCCATAAAAAGGATTCATCCAAGGGGAGCGAGAACTGAGTTGACGATAGGGGAATGCCCACAAATCCTTGCTGCAGATCTGGAGCCGTAAAAGTTCGCGTGAGGCTATCGAGAGAGTCATTTTCTGAAGGCTCAATCGACAGCTCGATCGCCATCTCAGGTGTGACATCAAAAGGTAGGTAGAGCCAGAGAGTTGGTTGTTCAGCTAGGGTAAGTCCTCCATAGGCATAAACTTCTGGAGCCAATGGCATTAGAGGGCTCGGGCTCTCATCTTCCGATGGACAGGTATCACGACCACCCCCGCCCGTAGGTGGTGGCGTCGTTGGTGGGTAACGATCATTCGGAAGGGGAGAGAGAGATTTATTGGATAGCTCAGAATTGAATGGCCTAGACAACGATTGATCTGCTGGTTCTAGCGACTCGTGCAATGGCAGATGCTTGCCATGAACTGGCATCAGCCCAACCAGTGGTATCGCACCCAGGATCAGGGTTCCTAAGGGTCTAATAGGGAGATACATAAACTTTCCTCAAAGCAATTTGCGGAGAGATTTTGACTGGAGTGAGATCGCGCTCAGACCACCTGCACCTGCTAAGGCAAAAACTGAAGGAACCACTGGAAGCCACCAACCTTGCAGGAAAAGAATAAAGGGGATTCCTATGGAGGTCGCGATCGCGAAGGCATAAATTAATAACTTGGCAGACCGGCGAACACTGAGGACCGTGAGGGTGCTGCCAACAATAGCCATTCCGATAATCAGGAGGACTTCTAATGGTTGGGCAAGGGGCCGAAGCAGAGAGCGATTTTCTAAAACACTGCTAATCAGCTGACTCGTCATATGAGCATGAATGAAGACGCCTGAAACTTCGTCACCTAAAGGCGTAGCCCACGTATCAATGCCTTCTCTCTCCAGTCCAATTAACACGATCCGATCTTGGATGTCTGCTGGCTGAAAGCTGTCCGTCAAGACTGCTTTAAGGGAAAGGGTTTTGGCCATAGCCATTGGTGATTGGCTGGCTCGATAGTTCAGTAAAACCTGACCAACAGCAGAATTCAGACTTTGGTACCCTCCTGCACGATGAGATAAGGTCTGAAAAATAGTGTCATCAAATGCAAGATCTCCCTGCTCAGTAAAGTGACTTGAAATGCCTTCTGGCTGGAGATATTTGTAAGCTAGTTGAGTGCTCAAGGCATAATCAGCTTTGCAGTCACCGCGCACATCAAAATTAGCTAACAGTAAATGGCGACGAACCCGCTCGTCTGCATCGACCTCAAAGTTGGTGAAGGCAATTTGCTGAGGAGGACTGGTCTTGAGGGGAGAAATTTCATTGTCTGCGGCCAGGCAAACCGTCACCAGACGTTCAGGTTTATCGAGGCTTTGCAGAAAGTTTTGGCTTTCCTGTTCGGTCATCCAATCCAGGTAAAGGTCCAAACCGATAGCTCTGGGTTGATGTTTTTCTAAGATACGCAAAAGGTTCTGCAGGGCTCCATCATAGGCAATTGACTGCTCTTCATTTCTAAGAAAATAGCCTTGCTCTATTTGAAACTGACGATCATCATCACTAATCGTCACCACAACAATTCTGTCATCGGGGGATTCCAATGGCCGGAGCCGTAAGAATGCATCATATGCTCTGAGTTCTAACGGTTGTAACCCGCCCAAAAATCGCAGGACCACCAGGCCAATCGATACCACCATGCCGCTGAAGAGTCCGATGCGGATGCGCTTAGCGATTGGGATAGTGCTGGGCTGATAAACGTAATGAGCAACTAGATTGCCTAAGTTTGCGCTGCGATAGTTTTTCTGTTTGTTTTGCTCAATGACTCGACGAAGCAGAGTAAGTTGCTCTAGAATCTCTTCCGCAGTTTGAGGCCTCTGCTCTGGAAATGGTGCGATCAATTCCTCCAGAAAAGCTGCAAACTCAGGTTGAACATAGGGGGCAGACATCTGCCAATTAAGCTTGCCTGAGCTAGAAGCAAACTCTGAGGGCTGCTTGCCAGTTAGCAGAAATATAAACGTACGCCCCAAAGCAAAGAAATCAGATTGAGGAGTGGGTTGGCCTTCAATTTGCTCAGTGGGTGTATAGCCTTGCGAGGCAATTCGAGTCCCCGTTACGTCTCCCAATTGATTTTGTAAATAGGTCGCCGCTGCTGCTTTTACGCCGCCAAAGTCGATAAGCACTAAATGGCCGTCGTCTGCCAGCATGATGTTGGCAGGTTTGATATCCCGATGTAAAAGACCATGCTGATGGAGATAGTGCAAAATCTGAGTAAGCTGCGTGAGCCAGTCAATCGCTTCAAACTGACTAATAGGCTGACGGTCTCGCAGTTTCATCCACTGGTTCAGAGGCATCCCAGATATTTTTTCCATCACATAGCCGTAGAGTGGCTCAGAGGAATCTTCGGGCGAGTAACAGAAGTAGCTGTTAGCCTCCGCTTTGGGAATACCGGGATGATTAAGTTGGCTCAATACCTCAGCTTCGCGTTGAAAGAGTTCAACCGCTTTAGGAAAGTCTTCAAGCAGCACTTTCAAGACTTTGACAGTGCCATTTGCGTGGATCTCCCAGGTCTGACCAAACCCGCCCTGACCTAGCTGCTGAATCAGTTGATACTGGCCATTCAGTTGTAAACCCGGCTCAAGCATGATGTTGCACGTGTAAACCAGCAGTGATTGGTGAGTCGAGGAACTATTGTCTGGAATGATATTTGACATATTTTTCGACGGTCGGCTGTAGGGAATAGACCGTCACGTTATCTCGTTTAGCCTGTTCAAGGAGCGATCGCCGACTCAGAGAATTCACAACGGCCATCAACTCAGACTTTCGTATCTCTGTCGTAATGCTCTCAAAAATATCAGATAAGGTTATAGATGCATTGTGTTGGGAGATCACCATAATGACTTCCTGCTCCATCGGAGAGAGACGCTTGAACTGTTGATGCAACAGATATTTAAAGTCTCCTAAAAACAGGGTATTTTGGGATAAGAACTCAGCAACACTGCCGTCAAAGAGTTCATGAATAGTCGCGGCAATGATTCTGAGTGCTAAAGGATTGCCCGAGTAAGCTGATATCAACTCATCCCAACAGTTTTCGTCGGATAGCTTTTCATGGGTCAAGATTGATTTGGACTCATCTCCTAACCCTTCCACCCGATATGAGCGCACAGGCATATCGGGACCGCTAATTCGAGAAGCCTCTCGTAGTTTTTCCCAACTGGTGAGGATGATACAGCTTTGATGAGGTTCTTCTTCTAAACGTCTCAGCAGTTCGCCATAACCTTCAAACCCTTCCTGATATTTACCCGATAATTCGCCACCACTGAGAATCGCCTGCACATCATCAAAAACTAAGAGACATCGATGTACCTGAAGGTATTGGATGAGGTGAGAGACCAGCCCTGATGAAGTTAGCTGGGAAGAATTAGAGGGTAAACAGTTGAGAAACTCCAAGATGTTGGTTAACAAGGCTTGAATATCTGGCTGGTTGCGGAGCGATCGCCAAACTAAGCACTCAAATTCCTCCTTGATTTCGTAGACCAATTTTGCCGCTAAAGCGGTTTTGCCAACACCCCCTAAGCCATACAGCACGATCGTGCGGCAGGAGTCTGTCAATGCCCACTGTTTAAGGAGGGCAAGTTCAGAGGTGCGATTATAGAAGACCGAAATATCCGGCTGGCTATCCCAACTCTCATGGCCTTGAGGTAAGGAAGCGACTGAGTTCCGGGAAAGGGTTTGCCCGGCATCGCCAGTTTGGGCTAATTCTTGAACGCGGTATCCAGCTTGCTCTAACAGCCGAGGTACCCAGCGCCAATCTTTGACCTGAGCAGCTTGGCTGGCTTGCTCGTGCAACTGATTGGCAATTAAATTCTCAATGACGCGGTACACAGATTTCGATAAGCACTGCCGCACAGTGTCCGCCCCAACATAGCACTGCTGAGCAATTTCGCTAGGACTATAACCACAAAGTAAGCCCCGCAAATATTTCTTTTCAGTCTCTGTTAGTTCACTGCCCTTGGCAATGCCCAGGTCGTGATAGAGGGGCTTTAGATGCCAGTCCTGCGCTGCTCTAGCAAAGCTCTCTGCGGCAACTGTCATGGTTCAATCCATCACCAAGACACTACGGAGCGATCTTAACGTAGCAATTCTCAGCCTCCAACCCATGGAGAACTCCATAGCAATTCTCCATGCTGCCTCCATGAAACTTGCTACAGCATGAGGCGAATTATTCAGCTGCTTTCAATATTCTGAATTCAAGCTGATTGATAGTTTTTAGTCCCACAAACTCTTCGGCTCTTAAAAACAAGAAACTGATGATCAATTATTCGGCGAAAGAACTGATTGATTATTCTTCTCGGCGTTAAACAGCTTCTCATTAGGTAAATCTCGAGGAAGATTTCTTCTTATCTGTAGAGCGTCTGACCATTCATGCCTCATTCGTATAAAAGACATAATTCTCATGAACTTTGTCTTTTATACGGATTGGCAATGATTCTGAATTAG
Source organism: Leptolyngbya sp. SIOISBB (assembly GCA_010671905.1). GTDB lineage: Bacteria > Cyanobacteriota > Cyanobacteriia > Phormidesmidales > Phormidesmidaceae > Halomicronema. Next base: position 312,314 of record JAAHII010000002.1, on the reverse strand, counting down.
TTTAGTCCACTCTCACCTAGCAAATCTTGGAGGATATAAGACTATGGCAGGGTTTAATGATGTTGACCGTTTTCCAGGCTCTTTGACACAAAATAACACCATATATTCAGCACAGAACGTTGGTTCGCTAAGTAATGGAAAGCATAGTTTCATTGGTGCTATTGGCTCCAATAGCCCATGGGACTACAGTGACGTTTACAGCTTTTCCTTGACAGGAAACCAAAGTATAGGGGTGTTTAGCCAAGGCAAAGCATTTGGTACAAATGCCAATGTAGCTGTTGAACTATTGGACAGTAGGGGCAGGAGGCTATCAGGAAAAACCGGGGCAGGACTATTTACGTTCGATAATCTGTCTTCCGGCAACTACTTCTTAATGGTTAGCACAAATCTGCTGCTTGGTTATCAAGGGCGGAGCTATAGCCTATCGGTTGATATTGGGCCTTCGCGCGATGACAACATTATTCGTGGAACATCTGCTTCCGAGGAACTTTCTGGTACCAGTAAAAATGACGTCATTATGGGTTATGGCGGTAATGATCGTCTGTATGGTGGAGGCGGCGATGATTCTCTTCTGGGAGGCACAGGTGACGATCTCCTGGACGGTGGTTTTGGTTTTGATACTTTGAATGGCGGCGCTGGGTTGGATAGGGCGACTTATGCCTTCTATCGCGGAGGCATTGAAGCCGATCTAAACACGGGGATAGTAAGCTTTCCAAACGATAACTCTACTCGTGTAGACCGCCTAATTAGCATAGAAAACTTTGTGGGTAGCCAAGGCAGCGACAAAATTATCGGCGATCACAAACCAAACGAAATTAATGGAGAAGATGGTGCTGATCAGATTTATGGCAAGGATGGTAACGACAGGCTTTACGGTAATTCAGGTAATGATCTTATCTACGCTGATGGTGGCAACGATCGCGCCTTTGGAGGCTCAGGTCATGATTTTATTGCTGGGTGGACTGGCAATGATTATCTCAGCGGTGGTTATGGCAATGACCGCATCTATGGTGATGGGGGCGATGACACAGTTTATGGTGGCTTCGGTAACGACACTATCTGGGGTGGGTCAGATAATCCTGACCTAAATAGTAAGTTTGGTTCTGGTAACGACAAACTCTACGGCGGTAGTGGTCACGACATTATCCGTGGGGGCGAAGACAACGACTTAGTCGCTGGCGAATCCGGAAACGACAAACTCTATGGTGATTCCGGCCACGATGACATCTATGCTGATGAGGGCAATGACAAAGCCTATGGCGGTGCCGGCAATGATTTCATTGCTGGGTGGACTGGCAATGACTATCTTAGCGGCGGTTTCGGTAATGACCGCATCTATGGTGATGGGGGTGATGACACAGTTTATGGTGGCTCCGGTAATGACCTAATCTGGGGTGGTTCAGACAATGCTGACCTAAATCGTAAGTATGGTTCTGGAAACGACAAACTTTACGGAGGTAGCGGTCAAGACACTATCCGTGGTGGCAGCGGTCAAGACACTATCCGTGGCGGCCAAGGTGACGACTTAGTCGATGGTGACTCCGGCAACGACCAACTCTATGGTGATTCCGGCAATGACCTCATTTATGCTGACGAGGGCAATGACAAGGCCTACGGCGGTGCCGGTAATGATTTTATTGCCGGGTGGACTGGGAATGACTATCTCAATGGCGGTTCCGGTAATGACCGCATCTATGCTGATGGGGGTGATGACACAGTTTATGGTGGCTCTGGTAATGACCTAATCTGGGGTGGTTCGGACAATGCTGACCTAAATCGTAAGTATGGTTCTGGAAACGACAAACTCTATGGCGGCAATGGTCAAGACACTATCCGTGGTGGTAAAGGAAACGATAGTGTCAAAGGGGATGCTGGCAATGACAGACTATACGGTCAGCAAGATAACGACATCATCGATGGTGGTAGAGGAATCGATTACCTCAGCGGGGGCTCTGGCGACGACATTTTAGTGGGTGGAGAGGATGATGATGTGCTGAGGGGAGGCACTGGTGCTGATCTGTTCCGTTTCGCTTCCCTTGAATACGGGGTTGACCGAATTAGAGACTTTTCTCAGGCACAAGGCGACAAGCTACAGATTGTGGCTAGCGGTTTCGGTGGTGGCTTGGTTGAGGGGCTTTTGGATGCTAATCGGTTTGTATTGGGTTCAGTTTCCACTACTGCCAATGACCGACTCATTTACAATCAATCCACTGGCGCACTCTTCTTTGACGCTGATGGTACCGGAGCCAGTGACCAAATCCAGATTGCATCTTTATCAAATAAAGCCGCCCTTAGCCATGCAGACATCCTCATAGCGGCTTAGTCGGGTGCAGCCTTGGTTTGTAAATTCCCACAACGCAAAAAGCTCAAGTTCAGCCCCAAAGGCATCGGACCTGCGCTTTTTCTTGCATTTGCGTACAGAACAAGAATTTATAGCTCTAATCCCAAGGCAGCTGAGCCCTTAAAGTTCATTCTGACGAAAGATGTGGTGGGTCCGTCAAACTGCTGACCTCACGATTCTGATGCATCCAGCCACGCTCTCTGGTAATAGCCCTTGGCTTACCAAATAAAGGCGCGTGCTTCTACAGCACGGTGAGTAAATCATCCCAGCGTGTTTTGTACCGGGGCGATCGCCGCCTCAAACCATACCGGTGTCAACGAGCAGTATGCGCTCCCTGAGACAGCTTAGCCTTCAGCCCAGCTAATGCGGTCTCACCATCAACCGTTCCTACTTCACCCTGACGGAATGCTCGCAGCCGGTCTTTGGATTCCTGCAGCCAGGCCTGATCAATTTTGTCTTGCTCCACACCCTTCAGGTTTTCCCAGAGGGTATTAATGAGCTGGAGCCTCTTGTAGGGAGAAAGGTTGAGGGCGGCTTCTTTGAGAAGAGCGATATCGATTTCCATAGTTGAACGGTCCGTCAGCCTTTCACGGCAAGTCTACTGTTTTTACGCGCATTATGATTACGCCCATCATGCAAAGGTGAAAACTGGCTAAAGTCTTTGACAGGGAGCCCTCAGAGGCCATGTCCCTCCCTTTTACTACTGATGAAGTCTGATGTGAAAGAGTAGTTGAACCTTTGTAGCTATTGAGTTGTGGAATGTACTGGTTGTGTTCTCTGCACATAAACTACTCCTATTATGTTTGAAGTGGTTCAAAGCTTTTAGCTATCTGTCCAGTTATGGGGGCCGTTATGAACAGTCTACGGATTGCCCTAGGAAACCAAACAGCCGTCTATAACTGGAGCCCAGCATAGGGTCCTTTTCATCTGTGACTTTTTGTTATGAGTACTTCTGACTGGGAAAAGGCACTTGAAGACTACAGAAAGGGGCTTGAAGCATTGGAAGCATCTGACTCATCGCCCGCGCCTGAAATGTGTTTGAATGTTCTAATAGCTAGGGATGAAGTTCAAAAGCTTTTGGCAGAACAAAGCTTAGCTGCCAAACAAGCTTTGCCAAAACTCAGTTCATTGGACGATCGCCTCAGGCAGCAGAGTCAAGTTATTGCTCAAATGGTCCCTCTAGAGCAATGGCGGGAGATCGTTGCTCCACTCGATTCTGCCTGGTGGTGGCAGCTTGAAAAAGTACATCCATGGGCCAAATTAGATTGGCTTTGGAAGCTCCTAACGGTTCCGATACTGACGCTTAATTTTGCCCTAGTAGTTGCCATATCTTCCCGTTTTTTGGCAGGGGGACCCGATGCGATTGGGGCCTTTGCCGTACTGGGTCAAAGTTTGGTTGCCATGTTCGCAGCCGGAGCTCCTTTGACTAAATCTGGCCAGCAAATCATTGAGCGATCGCTGAAAGCCCTACGTCTGCCGAAATACTTATGGTATGAGGCCAAGCTGGCGATCGCGGTCATCATTTTTCTAGCATTACTAGGTTTCCAGTCCTCTCTGCCAACGATTTCAGCATCCTATGTGCGGCGCGGGACAGCAGCTCAAAGCGCGCAACAGACGACCAGTGCCGCAGCACAATATCAACGAGCAATTAAACTCAATCCCAATAATATGGAAGCTCATTTCCGCTTGGGAACAGTCTATGAAGATTTGCTAGATATTGATCAGGCTCGGGAGGAGTATCGCATTGCGATGCTAGGCGGTTGTATTGAGGCTTACAACAATCTGGCACGTCTGTATATTGTTAACGATCAAGATTACGTAGCGGCGAGAACTTTATTAAGGCAGGGACAATCTCAGTTAGAGAATCGTGACAGTACTGAAGTGACTTACTGTTCTCAGGCCGCTCAAGATAACTTGGTTGCACTTGAGTACACGTTCTTTACAAATCTTGGGTGGGCTCACCTGAGGCTGGACAACTTACCTGATTCAGAGAGCCAACTCAGAGAAGCAATTAAGCTCAACGAGGAAGGGGCCGCACCCCACTGTTTATTAGCCCAAGTCCTGGAAAGACAGGAAGAAAAGGATCTACGTGCTGCTATACCAGAGTGGAATAAGTGTTTTGAGTATGCCCGTACATTAAATCCTGATGAGGAGCAGTGGCTAGATATGGCCCAGCAGCGCCTTTCTCAATGGGAGTCAGACTAACTTGAAGAAGCGTCTCAAGGGAGAAATCCATAAATTCGCCCTCAGGGTATCCCAAGGGCTGGCTATCCTTTCGGAATCAATGAGACTTATTGGTAAATAGCGATGGAGTCGCTGAAAGCTTAACCAGGAATGGTTTCCAAAACCTGGGATTGCAGTCACTGACAACCTTGTTAGGAGAGCGCGCGCGAGGAAATTTGAGTTTATTGCCCAATAACTCTATTAACTTAGTGATGAAGAACATCTGGGCACTCGCAACAAGTTCGCTCTACATCCGGTTAAAACCTAGAAGATTTGATAGCTGGAGAAAGTCTATGAGGTTCGATCTCTGCTTATTCCTTTGTGCAACTTTGCTGGCTGTAACGCTATCAGCCCCAACTGCTGCCTTTGCCTCGTATCGACTGCTTGAGGTGCAAGGGACTGTCCGGATGAAACGGTCAGGGCAATCGAATTATCAGTCGGCTTGGAGGGGCATGCGTTTGAATCTCGGCGATCGCGTGCGAACGGCCAACGATGCTCAAGCTCGTATCCGATGCGCTGACTTAACAACTGTTTGGGTACTGTATTCCAATCTGGAACGTGGGGTGGCATCGGGCTGTCCACAAGATCTTTTTAGTACCCGTTTAAGGATTGGGCAACAGAGTGATAATGCGCCGGGTGGCAGCGATTCCGCTATTCCCTACGTCATGAGTCCTCGACGCACTGCAGTCTTAGATGCACAACCTCTACTCCGTTGGAATGCTGTTCCTGGAGTTGAGCGTTATACAGTACAAGTAGTTGGACTCAACGTGAATTGGGAAACCGAGGTGACTGGTACCGAGGTGCAGTATGCAGGCTCTCCTCTAACACCAGGGTTGGAGTATCGTGTGATTGTTGAGGCTGATGATGGATGGTCCTCTCAACTAGATGCAGGGGCTGAAACGGCAACGTTTGAGTTGCTCTACCCAGAAGATATCGAAAATTTGCAGGCGGATATCGTCAAACTTGCTGAGGCCGAGTTGTCTGGGGAAGCGCAGGCCTTAGCCTTAGCTGATATTTACATTCATGAAGATCTACTCGCGGACGCGGTTAATATCCTTGAACCGCTGGTGGTATCAGGAACGAATACGTTTGAAGTGTATCAAGTCCTAGGAGATATCTATCGCTACATCGGATTGAATTTGTTAGCAGAAGAGCGGTATGAGCAGGCTATTGCGATCGCCTCGACCAATGATGTCCCTGAGGGAATAGCTAATGCTCAAGCCGGGTTAGCCGAAGTGAAGGTGATGTTAGATCAGCCAGATGCTGCGATTGATTTACTCACTCAGGCAAAGAATTACTATGAAGCGCTGGAAGATGCCGAACGGGCAGAGGAACTGGAGGAACGGCTGGAAGAATTACGTTCCTTCTCATTAATCACTCGATGACATCAATTACTCGGTAACATCATGATTAGCTGCTGGATATCGCCGATGTAGTTCCGAACAAATTGAAAAATTCCCGTTTGGGACTGCATGGTCTGTGTATTGGAAATACGAGGACCTTGCCCCATGAGTTGCGCTCCCTATTTTCGCTGGATTCCGCTCAGCTCGGTTGTTTTAGCGGGGAGTATCGTGACCAGCGCAGTCCAGGCAGCTACGGTGGATTACCCTCGCGCTTACGCCTCCGGGGAAGGCGTTCTTTCGTCTTTAGCACCTGCTGTCTCTAAGGAAGTCGTTCCACAACCTTTGGAGATCGCAGCGGTCTCTGCAGCTGACTCCATCGTTCCCTCTGTTTCGTACGATATCCAATTTACTCAATCACCTTCTACAGGTCATGTGATGCCTGTAGAGCATGAATCACTCTCTGAGGAAGGGCAGGAAACATCTAGTAGAACCGCAAACGGTAAGGAAACGACTGATCCAGTCTTCTCGGAGGCTCCAGCATCGGTGTCGTCCCCCGAAGCTATACCGGACTCGCTCTCTGTTGAGTTACCGGAAGACGCTAGCGCTACAGCCAGGGTTGATAAGCCTGTGGAAGAAGACTCTCTGGCAGAAGCTTTTTCCACGCCGCGAGTGTTCTTGCCTGGGGAGGGGATCTCAGAGGAGGATGACACCCTTGATCAGGGAAATCTGCCGGATGAGGCACAGGCAACGCTGACGGTTGCAACAGATAAGTCGGAACAGGCGGGCATCGGTGGGGATGCTCCTCAAGCCGCATCGGTCACTTCTTCCCCAGCATCGGTCACACCGTCTGATGTCGCTGTTCAAACTGATGCCGCTTCTGAGGTGTCGCCCCCTTCAACACCGTGGGAATTTTCCCAGACAGAGCAGGTTGCTCTCTCTAGTCCTGCAACTTTAGGCGGTGAACCAAGTACGGAAACCTCTGTGGTGTCTGAGGGAACCTTGATAGCCCAGATTGTGCCGGATGGCACGTTAGGTGATGAAGCCTCCATTGTTGTGCCGGATGTCTCGATTGGAGGGAACCCTGCTGACCGCATTGATGGGGGAGCCGTCCGGGGAGAGAACCTGTTCCACAGCTTTCAGGAGTTTAATGTCAACACTGGCCAGCAGGTTTACTTTGCGAATCCAGTGGGGATTGAAAATATTCTTAGTCGGGTAACGGGGGGAAATGTCTCCAATATTGATGGAGTGTTAGGGGTCGATGGCGCAGCGAACTTGTTCTTGCTGAACCCAAATGGTGTGATTTTTGGCCCCAATGCTCGGCTGGACATCCGTGGTTCTTTTCTGACGAGCACAGCAGGGAGTATTTCTTTTGCGGATGGCAGCGAGTTTAGCGCCGTGCCTCAGGGTAATGAGTTGTTGAGCATCAGCGTGCCGTTGGGGGTGCAGTTTAATAATCTGGCGCAGGGAGATATCACCAGTACGGGGGCATTAGAAGCAGGGCAAGACCTGACGCTGTTGGGGCTTGCCCTGTACCTGGAAAGGCAACTGCAGGCAGGGCGTGATTTAACGCTGCAAGCTCAAGATACCGTGACGATTCGGGATACGGCGACGGAGGCTTTTATCGCCCGGTCGGGGAACGACCTGACAATTCAGGGCAATCAGGGGATTGATATTTGGACGCCGCAGCATTTAGAGCGGACACCCTTCGTCAGTGGAGGTGACTTGACCCTCATCAGTGATGGGGTGATCTCAGGGGATGCCCACTTTGAGAGTGGCGGTAACTTGCAGCTACTGACACTTGGGGGAACCCCCGGCAATTTTGTCAGCTTCTATGACCCCATCATCTTTGCCGATGGGGATGTGGTGTTTGGCGATTACACCGGAGTGGCTTTGAAGGTGGAAGCCACGGGTAGCATTCAGGCGGGGGATATTGTCATCACTGGCCCTGACACCACGTTTACGCCAGACGGCTCAGGTTCCGACCAAGATTTGCTGGCGAGCAGTCGAGCGGCAATTTTGCGAGCGGGTGTCAATTCCATCGGGGTGTCTAATCTACCTCAGACAACAGGAGGAACCACTTTTGCAACGGGCTCTATCATTGACCAGCCACTCGGAAGCATTGTCGTTAACAGCATCAACACTTCTGATATTACTGGTGGAGATGGCGGACCCATTATCCTTGCCGCGAGAGGGAACATAACAGCTATAGGCTTTCTTGAAGGTCCACCAGGCTTCCCTGTTCAATTTACTTTAGGCTCTTTCTCGCTTTCTGCAAATAGCAATGCTGGCAATGGAGGTCAAATTTTTCTGAAGTCTGAATCCGGAAACATAGTAGTTAGGGCTTTGGGGTCATTCTCGGCTTCAATTTTTGGTGATGCGGGGAACGGCGGTGAGATTTCCCTATTCTCTGAATCCGGAAATATAGTAGTTGATGATTTGGATTCATTTTCAGCTTCAAATTTTGGCAACGCGAGGAATGGAGGAAACATCACCCTCTCCTCAGACTCTGGCAATTTTATAACTATTGAAGATTTAAATTCATCCTCGAGTTCCCAATCAGGAAATTCTGGAGATGGAGGTAGAATTTCTGTCACTTCTGTCTCTGGTAAGATTACAACTAATGGGAATTTTAATTCAACCTCTTCCTCAGTCTTTGGCAATGCTAGAAGGGGAGGCGAGATTTCTGTCACTTCGTCTGAAGATATAGTATTTAACGGCGATTTGAGCACTTTTTCTTCCTCATTTCTGGGAGACAGTAGCAGTGGTGGAAAAATTTCTATTTCCTCAAGTTCTGGTAACATCACTACCGGTGGAAGATTTCTCTCTGGCTCTTGTTCGGCTCCGAGTAATAGTTGTAGTGGGAGCTTGCCTCCTGCACTTATCCCTCCCGAACTTGATCCAAGTGAAGCAGGAAATGGAGGTGATATCCAAATCTCTTCTGAATCCGGCAACATCACAAGCTTGCTAATAAGCTCCGGTTCGGAGTCAGACTCAGGCAATGCTGAAAATGGTGGTGATATCCAAATCTCTTCTCGCAGTGGAGCTATTGATATTTTGGATCTATTTTCGAACTCATCATCGAACTCAGGCAATGCTGGAAATGGTGGTGATATTACTATTTCCTCTGGCAAAGGCACTATCACAACTAGCAGATTTTTGAATTCATCCTCAAGGTCCGAATCAGGAACTGCTAAAGATGGTGGAAATGTTTATGTCTATTCTGACTCTGGCGACATTGCAATTCTCTGGTTAGACTCTCAATCCGTATCAAACTCAGGAAATTCTGGAAATGGTGGCAATATTAATATCTCCTCGAGTTCTGGTGAAATCAAGACCAGTGCATTTGTAAGTTCAGCCTCTACTTCAAGTGGAGGTAATGCTGACAGTGGGGGAGACATTATTTTTCGCACTGACTCTGGTAGAATTACTACCTCGCTTTTGAACTCAGCCTCGATATCAGATTCAGGCAATTCTGGAGCTGGAGGAGTCATTTCTCTCTTCTCTGAATCTGGTGATATTATCGCCGGTCAGTTAAGCTCAGGTTCGTTCTCAGGTTCGGGTGATTCTGGAAGTGGAGGAGCTATTTCCCTCTCTTCTAGAACTGGTCATATTACAGCCGAAACTTCAGCTTCATTCTCGTTCTCGGGTTCGGGTGATTCTGGAAGTGGAGGAACTATTTCCCTCTCTTCTGAATCTGGTGACATCGGAACTGGTGAATTAATTTCCTCATTCTCGTTCTCAAAAACAGGTGTTGCAAATAGTGGGGGAGAGACCACTCTACTAGCTAGAAACGGAAGTATTCGTGGCAATGAGACTCAGGTAGTGACTGTTTCTGTTGCTAACGAAGGAGGTTTGACAGAGGCTGGTGGAACAGCCAACTTTGAAGCAAATGCCATTTCTGGATTGGAGGTGTTTACTCTCTCAAGCAGTGCACAATCCGGTAATGTTCACATTCAAAGCCTTGGAGATACTCTATTAGTTAATGATCTTCGTTTGACCACAAGCGGACAGATTGAAATTCGTGATCTTTTCTTTCTCCCAGGGATAATCACCCTAAACCTTGAGAATCTTGGTCAGTCTGGCAACACATTTATCACCAGCGCTGGAAACTTAACCCTCAATAATGTCGAAATTCAAAGCGATGCCAATGGCAACCAACCTGCAGGCGGTGTCACCATCAGAAGTCCAGGCCAAATTACGTTTAACAACAGCCGAATTGATAGCAACGCTAATGTTAACAGTACTGGTGCTGCAGGTGATATTGAGATCACCACCGATGCTGGGATTACGATCCAAGGGTTAACCAGAACTGAAGAGAATAGCGGTATTTTTACCCGCACCGAGGGTGCACGCAGGGGCGGCAGGATTATATTGAATACTCCTCAGTTGACTTTGGCCGAGACTGCTGCGATTGAAGCCACAACTTCTACAGGCGCACGAGGCGGTACCCTCACCTTCAATGCTCCGGATGCCTTAACAATTCAGGGAACGGGGCAAATTCGGGTTGACACTGCGGGTGGTGGTCCTGCCGGTGGTCTCAATGTGAATGCCCCCCGCATGTTCATTGATGGAATAGAATTGTCAGCTTCTACCCGTGGCGCAGGTCAAGGCGGTGACGTCGAGTTAAACGTCGCTCAACTCACCTTTGCCAATGAGGGGCGGATATCAGCTTCCACGACGGGCGAGGGGGACGGTGGCAACCTTACGATTCAGAACTCCGCTCCCCTGAGAATCCAAGGTGCGGGGCGCTTAGCAGTTGAGTCGCAAGAAGCCAACAGCGGTCGTTCAGGTACTCTGAAGGTCATAGCCCCTGGGGTGACCTTAGACGACGGGATAACCCTTTCCGCCTCCACTGCCTCCCAGGCCGGAGGTGGCACTATCATGTTTGATGTCGATGGTGTATTACTGCTGCGGCGTGGTAGCTTCATCAATGCCGAGGCAACTAATGCCATGGCAGGCGACGCCGCTAACATCGATGTCAATGCCGGGTTTGTAATTGCGGTGCCGGGTGAGAATAGCGACATCATTGCGAATGCGATTGGCGGCACTGGCGGCGACATCGATATCACTAGCAACCGAACACTCGGGTTTACAGTCCAAAGCGGTTCTTTTATCCCTACAGAGGAGTTAAGGGGGAACCGCATTAACGAAATTAGCGCCAGCTCTGAGGTCGGTCAGTCAGGGGAAATTACCATCACCAATCTTGCCCCCGAGCCTACCCAAGGGTTAATCGAACTGCCGACCCTAGCCCCGACTCCACCGATTCAACGGGGTTGCTCTGCCAGTGCAGTTGGAGCCAGTAGCTTCACGGTCACTGGGCGGGGTGGGTTACCGCCGAGCCCGGAGGATATCCTCAGCCGCGATCGCATCCTGGCCGACTTAGGACCTGAAGATGCTGCCCAAGATTCACTGAATAATACTGCCGTTCATGAACCTGCTCACGACTCACCCGAACCCATTGTTGAAGCCCAAGGGGCCATCAAAGATGCTGATGGTCAGGTCACTTTTTGGGCTCAAGGGTCAGACGCAACGCCCTACGGCACCTGGCAACAGCCTCTGTACTGTAGCGGCAGCGCTGCAGATAGTTTGTAAAGAAAATTGATAGGAGAGATCGTTTTCGCTCCCATTAAATCATCTAAAATCCGACAATTTTTGTTGTGGTAGGTATTAAGCTTAGTCGAGGGTGAAGGGAATCCCTCTCATCGTCCGGCAGCGGCTATACATGACTGCCTATTGGAACGTGCGAGTCTGAAGGAGAATACTAAGGATGCATTGCCCCAGCATCTATCGCCCGGAGTTGGCGAGGGTTGTTGCTGCTTGGTCGAGTCCAACTCTGGGAGGCCAAGCACGATGACGGGTCCCTGGCGTACGTATTGGATTCCCGTCGGGTTAGCACTTGCGGCCAGTAGCCTTGCTGGTGCAGCCCAAGCCACCACATTCGATGAGTCTCCAGACGATTCTCCCGAGCAGTCAAGGATTGAACGCTGGGCAGAGGTCTCTGACGCATCATCAGACTTGACGGCACACTCTTCAACCGTCTCAGCAGAATTAGCCGTTGCCCCTCAGGCCACGCCGTCGCCGCCAGCCGTTATGGAAAGACCAGGGACACCCAATGAGGGGGGGCCTCACTCAAAAGTCACGTCTCTTGAAGAGTTTCATACCCCACCAACACAGCTTGCAAGCGAAAAGCTTTCTGCCAAAGCTTCAGACGTGAGTTCCAGCGTCGGAATGCCAGGGGAATCTAATGACGAAGGAAGTGCTCCAAACAGCATTCCCCCTGAGACGTTTCCAGAGTCATCGGGAGCGTTTCCAGGGCCACGCATCCTTTTGCCAGGCGAAGGCTATGTGGCTGAAGCTTCAGATGTGGACTGGGAAACAGAGGACGACTGGTCGAATGAGGCGATCGCAGCCCTAGTGGTTTCAGACGATGAACTCGATCAAGCAGCCACTGTGAGTGAGCCCGAGACTGAAATCACAGCGCCTGAACCACCTGCTACGGTCACACAGTCCATCAGAGCGGCTAATTTAGAGAGTTATCAAGGGACCTCTCAAGCTGCAGCGATCGCCTATCTCCCGTCACAGATGGTCCCTGACAAAGGGCTTCAGAGAGCCACTACAAGTTTGCCAGAACCCCCCAGCGTCTCCCTCACCTCAAAATCGGTTCCGATGACAAGAGACGGATTGGACGATCCATTGGCAACTGAAACTGCTGGCGTTACTCTCAATGTCACCCTGGATGGACTGCTAGTGGCCCAGGAAGATCTTGACGGTCTGCGTCTGGCCCAAGCCGTGCCAGGGCCAGATCCAGAATTAAACCCAGTGCCCCTGTCTCCAGACTTTCAGCGGATCCCAGAGCAACCCCAGCCTGAGCCAGAACCGCTCCCAACCTTACCCTCCCCCGAAGAACTCCTGGGGCCGGAGTTTCCTTCCCCCGTTGACGAACCTTTCGTGCCGTCCGATGAGACCACCTTCACCGTCGAGCGCTTCGAGGTTGTGGGGAGTACGGTCTTTTCAGAAGCGCAACTTGCAGAAATCACTGCCCCCTTTACCGATCGTCCTATAACCTTTGCGGACGTTCTGGAAGTTCAGTCAGCCATTACTCAACGGTATGTGGATGAGGGGTACGTCACTTCCGGAGCCGTAGTGCCACCACAGACCTTTCAAGATGGAGGCATAGCCCAGATTCGCGTGATTGAAGGTCGGCTTGAGGCGACTCAAATCACGGGAACGCGACGGCTGCATCCGAGCTATGTGGAAAGTCGTATCGGGATCGGGGCATCGACCCCGTTGAATGTCAATCGCCTTCTGGAACGACTCCAACTGCTGCAGCTTGATCCGCTGATTGAAAATATCTCCGCTGATTTACAAGCCAGCACCCAGCCGGGAGCCAATCTGCTGGTGGTCTCTGTGACCGAGGCCGATAGCTTTGACGCCAGCTATGGTTTCGACAACAACCGTTCCCCGAGTGTCGGCACGGCTCGCAATCAATTCCGGCTTACGGAAGGCAATCTACTCGGATTCGGCGATCGCCTTAGTCTTGGTTACACCCTTACGGAAGGCAGCGACGGGTTCGACATTGGCTACACCCTGCCGCTGAGTCCTCACAACACCACCCTGAGATTTGTGGCCAACTTGAACGATAGTGAGGTGATTGAAGATCCCTTTGATGTGCTGGAAATTAGCTCACAGTCAGACTTATATGAACTCACGTTACGACATCCTCTCGTCGAAACCCCCACCCGAGAATTTACGTTGGGGCTAACCGCTTCCCACGAAAGGGGGCAAACGTTTTTAGGCATCGATGATATTGGTCCCTTCCCGCTCTCTCCGGGAGCCGACGATGAGGGTCGTACGCGGGTTTCAGCGCTGCGCTTTTTTCAGGAATGGACCCAGCGGAGCAGTGGGCAGGTGGTTGGCTTGCGATCGCAGTTCAGTTTCGGGGGCGATTGGTTCGATGCCACGATCAATGAGGAGGGGCCGGATAGCCGCTTCTTTGCCTGGCAGGGACAGGCCCAGTGGGTGCGATCGCTGGGACCCGATTCGTTACTCCTGGTCAGAGGCGGGGGGCAGCTATCGGCGGATTCGTTGCTCACCCTGGAGCAGTTTGGCTTGGGCGGTCAATCAACCGTGCGGGGCTACCGTCAGGATCAGTTGTTGACGGATAGTGGTGTCTTGGCTTCTGCGGAAGTGCGTTTTCCCGTGTTGCGTGAGCCTAATAACAATGTCTTGTTACAAATAGCCCCTTTTATTGACTTTGGCTATGGCTGGAATAACAATAGTGATAACCCTGATCCGAATACGCTGCTGGGACTCGGGACGGGGTTGTTGCTGACTATCGACAATGATCTAACAGCTCGATTGGACTGGGGCATCCCGCTGATTTCGGTAGATGCTGATCGGGATACGCTTCAGGAAAATGGCCTTTACTTCTCCATCGGGCTCTCGCTGTTTTGACCATTGGCGGTCGGGAACGACCTGGTACCGATGACTAGGCGTGAGGTCGGGTTTTGGGATGAGCACTTGTTGCTAGACCTGGGTTCAACAAGTGCTGGTGGGACATACCCCATCCGATCGGGGGGCCGCTCCCATAAGTCTGATTCCGGAGAAGCCACCCCCCAAACCCTCACCATCCAGGAGGTGCTGCCATGCGCGTCCCCCGCTACCGTTTCTGGACTCCTCTGGGTTTAGCCGTCATTGTCAGTACTGTTGCCACTCCTGTGCAGGCAGTGCCGCTCGCCCCTGCCACTGGGAATCCGATCCAGGGATTCGACGACTTGCTGCTTGCCCAGATTATGCCTGATGCCACGTTGGGGGCTGAGGCGTCTGTGGTAATGCCGAATGCAGTGATTCAGGGGACTCCCGCTGATCTGATCGAGGGCGGGGCAATTCGGGAGACGAATCTCTTCCACAGCTTTGAAGCGTTCAATGTCAATACCGGACAGCGGGTCTATTTTGGGAATCCGATCGGGATTGAAAATATCCTGACGCGGGTAACCGGAAATGACATCTCAGACATTATGGGCACCTTGGGAGTCGATGGGGTAGCCAATTTATTTTTACTCAACCCCAACGGCATTATCTTTGGCCCGGATGCTCAATTAGATATTCGGGGTTCTTTTGTCGCCACGACTGCCAATGGGTTTACGTTTCTGGATGGCAGCGAGTTTAGTGCGGTTGATCCCCAGGCTCCGCCGTTGTTGACGGTGAGCGTCACCCCGGGGGTGCAGTTCGGAGCTGTCGCTGGCGATATTGATAACCAGGGCAGACTTTACGTCGGGCAGGACCTGACCCTAAGTGCTGAGAATCTGGATTTACAAGGTCAAGTAGCCGCCGGAGGTGATCTGTCTTTACTGGCTACGGATACAGTACAGATTCGTGATGCTGTGGAAGTTCCCTTTGTGGCGTTTGCTGGAAGAGACCTGCTGTTGCAGGGGAATGAGCAGGTGGATATTGTGGCGTTGAGCCATCCGAATAGTGGGCTATATGCCTATGGGGATATGGTGCTGCGATCGGCTAATCCGGTTGGTGGCGATGCCCATTACTGGAGTGCGGGTGATTTTCGGGTAGAGACTCTAGAGGGGAACATGGGGAGTTTGTTTAGCCCCATTGATCCGATTATTCGTACTTCTGGCGATGTCGAAATTGGTTTATACGCAGGCTCTTCTCTTCATATTCTAGCTGGCGGATCTGTAACCATTGGCACTGCTACGATTACGGCTCCTGAGCTGGGAGCTCTTGGAATTGATGCATTGCAGGAAGATATTGCTCTGTCAGACGGAACAGTAGTTCAAGTTGATGGCATTACTCAGCCAACGCTGGATATACGTGCAGGTGTAAGCCCAATAGTATTGGGAACTCCACCACCGGAAGTACTTACTGGCTTTGATCCCACCACCGATTTCTTTGTAAATACCTCTGCAAATACAATTCCTTCAGCTGCAGATATTGAAGTTGGAGATGTTTGGGTTTCTGCCCCAAATGGTCTAGTGCTTCTGACCAATCAATACGAACGTAATCCAGAAATTTCAGATGGCAGCATTTTTGTAACTGGGGAAGGTATTTATGGGGACGGTATTGATGCTCGAGGATATGGGAGCCAGGGAGGTACAGTTTTTCTAGATTCTAGTGAGAATGTTGAAATAAACAGCTCTATACGCACTAACACGTCTGATTCAGGTGCAGGTGGGGACATCACTGTGCTAGCGGATGAGGTAGTGCGTTTCAATGGAGCACAGCTGAAAGTTTCTACCGATGGCGTAGGGAACGCTGGCAATATCATCATCAACGGTGATTCATTAGAAATTGATGACTCGATCCTGAATGCGGGAACATCTGTTCAAGAGAATGGACGAGCAGATGCAGGAAATATCAGAATCAATGCGGAAGATACTGTCGAATTGAATAATACATTTGTGTCTGTTACAACCGTAAGTGGAGATGCCGGCGAGATATCTATCAGAGCGGGAAGAGATATTTTCCTGACGACGAATGACCCCGAGAATAGTTTCGATAACAGTAGGACTAGCATTGCAAGTCAGGCATTTCAATCGGGCAGTCCTGGTAGTATTCACATCACAGCAGGTGAAGATATTGAATTAACTTCAGATGTTTCGTACATTTGCCTATTCGGTTGTTTAGTTGTAACGAGTGGATTTTCAGGGGCAGGAGGATCTGATGAAGTTGTTGGTGAAATTATTTTTGATGCCGGTCATAATATTTCTCTGACTGATACATACGATCCAAATATAGCTAATACACCTGATTTAAGAAATTTACGGCTTAGCACTAGCACTTCAGGTATGGGGAACGCCGGAAATATCATGATTCGAGCCAATGGTGATGTTGTCTTGGATGGGAGTTCTGTGTTTAGTGATGTACGAAATGAAAACGCTTCTAATGCAGCCGCAAGAGGTAATGGTGGGAATATATTGGTTGAAGCTCAGTCTGTGTCCATGAGAAATAGGGCAAGCCTACAAACCTTAGTAGATGGTGTCGAAGGCGATTTTGATGCAGGTCTAGGTAATGCTGGCAACATTGTGGTTCGAGGCACTGATTATCTTGCGATGTCTGGAGCTTCTGAAATTAATAGCAGTATTGGGCAAGGAGCTACAGGCAATGGAGGAAATATTGATATTGGATCACGAGTCATCAATATTTCGGGTGGTTCCTCCTTGCAGGTTCAGTCTGCTGGAAATGGAAATGCAGGCAATGTAGTGATTAGAGCTGGCGATCTCGTCTTAATCGATAACGGTGGCATTTTGAGTGATGTGGATCGAGGTGCTGTAGGTGATGGCGGGGACATAGAGATCTTTACTGGCAGCCTTAGCCTACTCAATAGCGCTCAACTACAAACAGATACCGAAGGAGAAGGCAATGCAGGGGATGTCACCATTGATGCCCGCAATTCGGTTTCTCTCAGTGATTTTGGCACCGCTATCTTTAGCAATATTAGGGCTGGAGGGGTAGGTGATGGAGGCAAAATTACTATCAACACTGATTCCCTTACTCTCTCTCAGGGGGCACAGTTGCAGTCTAGTATTCTCGGCACATCTGAAGAGCTTCCTGGTGGCCGTGGCATTGCGGGCGGCGTAAATATTAACGCTCTTGGTGATATCACACTCCGTGGAGCCAGAAGTATAATTTTTACTGACATAGATGCCGGAGCAGAGGGTACAGGAGGAGACATTCAAATCACTGCGGGGAGCCTCAGCGTACTTGATGGCGCTCAGCTACGAACAGATACAGATGGACGAGGTGATGCCGGAAGTGTCGTCATTAATGCCCGAGAGGACGTCTTTTTCGATGGTTTCCCAGATGGAGAATCTAGTGGGGCATTTACCAATGTATCCTCAGGTGCTACCGGCAATGGTGGAAATATTCGCGTTAATGCTAGGACATTGCGAGTGTCAGACGGTGCGGTTCTAGATGCCCGTATCAGTAGTACAACTACCAGTGGAGAAGATGTGAAGGGGGGCGATATTATTGCCAATGTCGATTCACTGGAGGTGTTTAATGGGGGACAACTCCTAACCATCACAGAGGGGAGCGAACGGGCAGGTGATATCAGGATTCATGGAGCGGATCAAATTTTAATCTCAGGAACTGATCCGAATTTCCAGGAGCGTGTATCTCAATTTCCTGAACGAATTTCTAATCTCGGCCCAGAAAGTGGTCTGTTTGTTAGCTCTGAGGGTACCGGGCAGGCCGGAGATATTACAGTCTTTTCGGGGGGAATTATTCGGCTGGATGAGCAGGGTCGGATGATTGCTGAATCGAGTTCGGGCAATGGTGGCGATATCTATCTCCAGGTTCGCGATGTGTTGTTGCGTCGGGGTAGTCTGATCTCCACCACTGCCGGGACTGAAGAAGAGGGAGGTGGAGATGGCGGCAATATCAACATTGATGCCAGAGGTGGTTTTGTGATTGCAGTTCCCAATGAAAATAGCGACATTATTGCCAATGCCTTCGCAGGTAATGGCGGCAACATCACCATCACAACGAACCGACTACTGGGGTTTACAGAACAAAGCGACCTGACAACTGATGAGTTACGAAGTAACATGAGCAGTGACCTCAGTGCCAGTTCTGAACGGGGTATTTCAGGGGACATCATCACCACTAATCTTGCCCCTGATCCCAACCAGGGACTGGTTGAACTGCCCATCCTTTCTCCCTCACCTCAAATTCAGCGCGGCTGTTCTGCCGCTGCAGTTGGCACCAGTAGCTTCACCGTCACTGGACGAGGTGGCTTGCCGCCGAGCCCTACCGATATTCTCAGCCGCGATAGAATCCTCACCGATCTGGGGCCTGACACGGAAGCCTCAGACTTCCCCACGGATACCGCCATTAACGAACCGACTTCCGCGTTACCCGACCCCATCATCGAAGCCCAAGGAGCCATTAAAGATGCCGATGGTCAGGTGACTTTCCTAGCTCAGCCGTACCCCGTACCCCATCACCCCTCGCCACAGCACGTGCAATGTAACGGGACGGTATTGCATGCGCCGTGAGGTGCAAAATTTGGCAAAGCTTTTGGCAGGCTAAAGCAACTGAGTTGAATAATTGGCATAGGGTAAGCCGGGCTTGGAGGGCAATCCCATGGCAAGCAACCGATCAACGCTTCTACAAAAATATTTCAAATTGCTTGGTCTGGGGGCCAGTGCCCTATTGTTGGTCATCGGGCTGAGTTGGCTCAGACTGCCTGCCAATGCTTCCTTCATCCAGGTTCAGGCAGCAGAGCCCACCTTCTCCACGACCCAAACCCCAGCCAGTGAGACCAATCAATGGGTGCAGCAAGGTCGACAATATTATCGCGATGGGCAATGGCAAGCGGCATTAACCGTGTGGCAACAGGCCGAAGATGCCTACCGCGTCCAAGGGGATGGGCTGAATCAAGCCATGGTGTTAAGCAACATCGCCCTGGCGTATCAAGAGCTAGATCAACTTTCTGAAGCCCAAGCCTCCGTTACTGCCAGCCTCGATCTGCTGGATGCTGTAGCCCCCACTGCAGGGCGATCTCGCATCTTAGCCCAAGCGCTTAACACCCAGGCTGGGCTGCAACTCGCTCAAGGGCAGGCACAACAAGCCTTAAACACCTGGGAGCAAGCCACAACCCTTTACCGCCAGTTAGAAGAAGATACAGGCGTTGTCCAGAGCCTGATTAACCAAGCCCAGGCATTGCGCGCCTTAGGATTCTATCGTCGGGCTCAGGTCACTCTAGAAGACGTTGACGCTCAACTAGCAACCCAGCCCAACTCCTTGATGAAAGCAGTGGGTCTATACAACTTGGGCAATACGCTCCGCTTAATCGGTCAACTAGAAGACGCTCAGGCGGCTTTGGAAAAAAGCCTGGCCATTGCTGAAGCCCTTGAATCGTCTCCAGACATTAGTGCAGCTCAATTTAGCCTGGGGAATACGGCGCGTATAGGCGGTCACCACCGAGAAGCCTTCGCTTTTTACGAAAGAGCTGCAGAGACCGCTACCAACGATACTGACCGTTTCCAGGCTCAAGTCAACCAGCTAGCGATGTCCCTTGAATTGGGAGAACTCAATAATCCCCGACAATTGTGGTCGCAAATTTATGACCAGGTGGAGCAACTGCCCCCCAGTCACACTGGCTTGTATGCCAAAATGAGTTTTGCCCAAAGCTTAATCAAACTCAGGCAACAAACCACCCAAGGCGTGGCTGATTTGCCCATGATCGCCCAGCTGTTAGCCCAGGTTAGACAACAGGCCAGAGACCTCGGAGACGTGCGGGCTGAATCCTATGCGTTGGGCTATCTAGGAAATCTATACGAACAAACCGAGCAATGGTCTGACGCTCAAACCTTGACCGAGCAAGCCTTAGGCTTAACTCAAAAGCTAACGACGCCAGCCGATGTTGCCTACCGCTGGCAATGGCAGTTAGGCCGCATCCTCAACGTGCAAGGAAAGACCCCAGGGGCGATCGCGGCTTACCTTGAAGCTGTTAATTCACTTCAAGCCATTCGTCAAGATCTTGCCGTGATCAATACGGACATACAGTTTTCTTTCCGAGAAGGCGTCGAGCCTGTTTACCGTGAATTGGTGTCCCTGCTGCTGCAAAATGCTGATGCTGATGCTGACTCAGAAGGTTTAGAAAAAGCCCGTGAGGTCATTGAGTCCCTGCAAGTGGCTGAGCTAGATGATTTCTTCAAGCAAGCTTGCCTAGAAGTCACCCCCGTGGTCGCCGATGCGATCGACCCTAAAACGGCACTCGTCTATTCCATCCTTCTGGAAAATCGGGTTGAGGTCATTCTCAGGTTACCTGACCAGTCCTTGCACCACTACACTACAAATCTGGATGAGAATGAGCTGGAAACGACTCTGGATCAATTGAAAAAGGTTTTAGTCGAAGATCCCGTTGAACGCGGACGTTTCAGAACAGATGTTCTGCTTCCACTATCCCAGAAAATCTACGATTGGTTGCTGCGATCTGCTGAACCCTATTTGGCCCAAAGTGAGGGTGAGATTGAAACGATTGCATTTATTCTCGATGGCCCCTTACGCAATGTTCCCATGGCGATACTTCATGATGGGGAACAATACCTGGTCGAGAAGTATAGTGTTGCGCTTAGTCCAGGGCTGCAGCTGATTAATCCTCAACCGCTGCAGCGAGGCGAACTCAAAGCATTGGCCGCAGGACTTTCAGACAGGGTTTCAAGAGACTTTCCTGAACTTCCAGGCGTTTCTGAAGAATTAGAAGCCGTTCGCGATCAAGTCCCTGACAGCACGATTTTACTCAATCAAGCATTTACCAAGACAGATGTTCAATCAGCTCTCCAAAGCAGTTACTACCCCATTGTTCATCTAGCCACCCACGGACAATTTAGCTCCAGGGCGGAGGATACGTTTATTGTGACCTGGCCCTCCGAGGAGGCAAGCGATTATCAAATCAATGTGAATGAATTGCAGGACTTGCTACAAAGCCCAGATCTGACCGGACAGGAGGCCATTGAGTTATTGGTTCTCAGTGCGTGTCAGACCGCAACAGGCGACGATCGCGCCGCTTTGGGTATTGCTGGGGTTGCTTTCCGAGCCGGTGCCCGAAGCATGATTGCCACCTTATGGCCCGTTAGCGACGAAGCCACAGTTGCTTTCATGGAGCGATTTTATCAAGAACTGACGGATACAACGGTTACTAAAGGCGAGGCCCTGCGTCGTTCCCAAGAGTTTCTCCGCCAATCTGAAGCGTTTGCTCATCCCTTCTTCTGGGCACCCTACACGCTCATTGGCAATTGGCTTTGAGCTTCCAAAACTCTGCCTGGAGGTGTGCTAGCCAACGGCATCATCAGCGCTATCCACTTCGCAGGCTTCAAGCGGGGGGCATTTCAATGTCTTTGCTAATGACGAAGGTGCAATCTCATTGACAAAAGGCAAGGGTTCCCTATGTATAAGAGTTTCGTCGATGTTATAAGACAACTTTCGATTGAGTCTTCTCTCTTTGAAAAGCTCTTTTGGGTCTTAATGTCCATTGTCAACGCCAGAGGCTGGTCTGACAATCAATATAGCAATCCGTAGTCAGGACAGGCCAGCTAGACTAGAGCTTCCTTGAGCGATTTTCCGATGTCAGCCCCCTACAGCACCGACTTACTCAAGAAAGCCTTGGCCACCGTTGAAGCTGGCCACTCTGTCACCTCAGTGAGACATCTCTTTGGCATTGCCCGGAGGACTCTCAAGAGTTGGCGACGGCCGTATCGGGAAACGGGTGAGCTTGCCGCCAAACAAGGGTATCAGTGTGGTCACAGCCATAAGAACACAGACTGGCCAGCCTTTCCTGCCTTTGCCGAAACTCATGGGGATAAAACGCAGGCAGAAATGGCGCAGTTATGACCCGATGGGATTAGCGAAGACACCATTGGGTGGGCCTTGAAACACCTCGGATTTACGCAAAAAAAGACCTAAGCCTACCGAGAACGGAGCGGGGCCGAGCGCCAAGCGTACTTAGCAGACTTAGCGGAATTCGAAGACCATCAACGGGTATACCTTGATGAGGCGGGTATCGATGATACCGAAGACTATGGCGATGGCTGGTGTGCCAAAGGCAAACGCTTGGAAGCTGAACGACGTGGGTCTCGCACTGAGCGAGTCAGCTTCATTGCAGCTTGGCATCAGCATTAACTGATGGTGCCAATGACCGATGACGGCTATGGCCACGGCGCTGTAGTCGAAACTTGGCGAGAGAAGGGATTACTGAAACAGCTACCAGCGGGCAGTGTGATTATCTGTGACAACGCCTCGTTTCATAAAGGGGGGCGCATCGAAGCCTTGATTCGCCAAGCCGGTTGTCATCTGTTGTATCTACCGCCTTACTCACCCGACTTGCATCCGATTGTAGGCGAAGCCTTCGCGAAGGGTATATCAGTGGTTCGTATTGAAGGATCGCATGCGCAAACTGATTCAATCAGGACAACCCTTTCGATAAGTCGTTGACCAAGCCTTTGCTAAAGCGGATTAACCTATCCACGGACTAAGTACAGGACAAAAAGGATAAGACTTCTTCAAACTGTTGCCCTTTCTCAGTCGTGTTGCCTTTCATTGTTGAGCTTTTTCGATGTAGTACAGCTGACTATAGAGCAGCTGTTCAGGCTGCGAGCCCCCTCTCCAAAAAGGCTTCAAGACTCTCCCAAAAATGCTGACCTAAAATCTGCGCTACTTTTCTACGCGGTCTTGCTCAGTTTTGCGTAGAAATGAGTACAGCTGAAGGGGCAATCGCTGAATGGTGACGGCTATCGTTTAGATAGCCTTATGGTGGCAACGAAACCTTCTTTAGAGATCTCAACGTCGCTTATTGAATGTCAAGCGTTTAGCGTGACGCGACAGCTAGATAGTCGAGTGTGAGGATCCGCGAGCGCGATCGGCAACGGCATTGTCCTCTTGTCGCGACAGCAATGATCGAAACGACAACGATGATCGCTAATGCCGCTAAGCTCAGTCTGAAGGATTGGCTGCAGTTGAGCGAGAGGCGGCCGCGCGTTTGCGATAGCTATCGGTATGGATTTCGACAATCAAGGCATGATGCACGAGGCGATCTACCGCCGCGACGGTCATCATGTCATCAGCAAAGATGGTGTCCCATTGACTGAAGGGCTGATTGGCCGTGATGAGAAGACTGCGCCGTTCGTAGCGATGGGCAATCAGCTCAAAGAGGACCGAGGTTTCGGCCTCCGACTTTTTGACGTAGCCGAGGTCATCAATGACGAGCAAGTCAAATCGGTCCAGCTTTTTGAGCAAAGCGGGCAGTTGCAACTGGAGTTTGGCCTGCTGTAGTTGTTGCACCAGAGCGGTAGCCGTGAAGAATTTCGCCCGTTTACCCAGTTCGACGATAGCCCGCGCCAGGGCTGCCGCCAAATGGGTCTTCCCCACCCCGGAAGGCCCGAAGATTAAACAGTTTTCGGCTCTCTCTAGCCAACCAGCATCGGTGGCCAGTTGCATCAAAGGAGCGGGATTGAGCTTCGGGACATGTTCCCAGTCAAAGTTGGAAACCGTTTTGGCGGCGGGCAGTTGAGCCTCTTGCAGGGCACGTTTGAGGCGCACACTCCAGCGTCGGTCCACCTCCAATTCGCAAAGTGCCAGCAAGAATTGAGCGTAAGACCAGTGTTCTTGCATGGCCTGATGTTCCAGGGTCTCCCAATGCTGGAGCATGTGGGAGAGGCGCAAGCGTTTGAGGTGGAGGCTGAGACTCTGGTAGGGACTCAATTGCGGCGTCTGGCTGGAGGAGTTGGTCATAGTCTTTCAAGTCATGTTGTTGCACCTGCACAGTCGGTAGAGTCGTTTCCTTCAAGAGCTGAAAGTGTCGTTGCAAGGTAGATAAAGTTAGGGTGCCAGCAGCCAACTGAGCCACTAGATACTCGGCGACAGCAGATTCTTTGTCCTGAGTAGCGGCAATGTAGAGCGCTTCCACCATCAGGACGGCGGCGCTATCGATATCAAAGTCAGCTTGAAGCTGTTGCCACAACTGCCGGTAAGGGGCATTGGGTAATAAGTCTTGCTGCCAGGTGCAGTAGATAAAGGCTCTGGGTTTACGCCTGAGCCCCTTCAATGACGTGACGATAGTTGATGCACCGAGCGCGGCGTTTGTCTTTGGCGGTGACACGCAGGCGCGGCAGTTCCACGACGACCTGGCGTTCGAGATAGCCACAGATGCGGTCATGGTAGAGATGGAGTTCAAGCTGGCGACCAATCAATCGGGACGGCACGGTGTAGAGAATGCAACGCACATCAATGGTGCTGCGACTGCTGACCCTGGCAGTGAGGACTTCGTAGTCGGCCACCCGTTTGGGCGGTAAGGGCTGCAGATGCTTCTGCTCTTCGGCAAACTTGGCCTGATGCTGCTGGTTGAGCTTGGCGACAATGCTGTTAATGAAGGCTTGATAGTCGCTCACGCTAGCAAAGTCACGGCTGCCGCGAAGGTAGAGCGCCTGGGTAATGCGGTTCTTGAGATGACCGTGAGGCGATTCAATCGCACCATTCTCATGAGCAATCCCTTTGTTGTTGCGCGTCGGTCTCAGACGATAGTGGTGACACAGGTCGTCATAGAGGCGTGTCAACGGTTTGTGCCCTTGCCACCGGTATTGCGATAGGCCGCACTGAGGCTATCCGTGCGATGCTCTTGGGGCGCGCCGCCACTGGCAAATAGGGCATTCTGTAGCCCTTCCGACAAGGCGATGAAGCTCTCGCCGCCTTGAATCACTTGGGCATAACGCCAGCCACTGTAGGCCAAACGGTAGTGATAGAGCAGATGCTCAAATGGCTTTCCGCTGATAGTGATCTCCACCCCTTTTAGCTCAGTAAAGTCGGAGATGCCCATCACACCAGGCTCGTGGCGCAGCTCGAACATGACTTCCGGGGCTTCGCCATGCAATGCTTTCCAGGTTCGAACGCGCCGTTGCACGGTCCGCAGCACTTGGGGATATTGTCCTGGATAACGCTCTTGCAAATACTCGAACAGTGTTGTCGGCTTTAGCCGTGGCTCCCGTCTCAGCATCGGTTCAAGTTCTTCTTCCCATACCCCCGCGAGCGGGTCAGCGCTGGTGCGCCAGTCCCGCACCCGACCGCGATTGGGTTGATGCGTTCCGGCCTCAATGCGCTGGCCGGTGCGGTCCGAAAATTCGGCAATCGAAGCTGCATCGCTCTGCGTTAAACCGAGCTCTCGGGCGTTCATATACACTCTGATTTGATAACTTTGAATCGTTTGTTTGGGCACTGGAGGCTTCCCCACTTCTTGGGAAAACGCCTTCAGTGTCTTTTTTAGGGCGATAGCTGGAACAAGGGATGGAGAACGTCGCTCTCAACCCGTCTCGGTAGCTGTCGTCGGCAGGGCTTACCCGCCGATGTCATTGTCATCTAATAGTCGCTAGCTGATACCGACTTGAAAGCATTTCAAGCAGCGCATCCCGACTATCGCATGGAGCTAGTGAATGGCAAGGTCATCGTCATGAGTCCGTTAGGATATGAGTCGGATGAGGTGGCGGCCGAAGCGATTCGATAGTGGCTATATGACAATAATCCGGACACTTTTCCAAACAAGCTCTGAAAACCTTGATTTTTCGTTAGCTGAACAGCTACGCAAGAGTCCTGAAACCCGCATTCCACCGTTGCCCTTAAAAAACTGTCTGGAGTGTTGATATGAGGAACGCTTCCTCCGTAATGAGGAATCCTCCTTTTGTAGAGGCTATACAAGGAAAGTCACAACGGACAAAATTTATTTCCATAACTCTTAGAAGGCTCAATCCAAATATGTATATTCCAAAATTAGGAAAGGTTATTTGCTTAGGTAAACCAGAACTTCTAATTACCGCAGGTGACAAAACATTTTCTCTCGGTGCTTGGTGGGTCTACGAAGATCATCTAGGGCAAACATGGGGTATCCCCCAAGGCTTCATCTACGACTTAGCCAGTATTCCACGCTGGATATGGTGGATTCAGTGGGGACCTTGGAACAATGGAGCCGTTATTCACGACTTTGCCTATGCTTTTGGTCATGCATTTCTAATTGAAGATGGTCAGCTAGGGAAAAAGGAGCTTTCTAAAAAGGAAGCCGATGACTTATTGGCCGATGTAACGTACACGACTGCCATTCAGCTTAGCCAGCAAAATAATGCATCGCTCTGGCGAATTCGCCTCATGCACCTAGCTGTTTCTCTGATTGGTCGCGGCTTTTGGTCAAAGAGCGAAAAATGCCAGAAAAAGCGAATCTATGGAAAATCACTGGATGAATTACAGAAAAATTATGCATCCCATACCTGCCCCGATGAAGTAGAGCTAAACCCATTAGTTTCAATCGGTGATCGTTGTTGACATTGGGAATCGTTAGATGATTTTTGAATCTCTCTACCAAAGATCATCGTTCTAACCGCTTCCTGGTCACTCTTAAACTGCCCAACTGCTTCAACGCCATTCCACTCACCAGCGCCGTCCTGCCGAAGATGTAGAGGCTCTTATTCTGCGTCCCCATGCCAATGAAGCGGACAATGCCGAAGGCCATCAGCGCAGAAATGATAATCGGCATCATCACGACGTATTGATGATGTTCAGGCCGTTGATGCTTCAGCCCTAATCGCCGCTGACGGACCACCTTTCGCGCTAGCATTGGGTTCCGCCCCGCTAACGGTGGCGTTCCGATCGCGATAATTGCAGCCCCTGGCGCTGGGCCTCCTTCGCCATCACCTCACGGATTGCCTGGTCACTGGGCAGTTCCAGCTCAATTTCCAGCAGGTCAATAACACGTCCCGGCCGGGGTTCACCGGGGAAAACATCACCACCCGACAGCCCGCTGTAATCACCCAACTCCTCAGTGATGGCCCTTCTGTTGCAAGATCGCTTCCTCGCAGCGCCTTATCTGTTGAGAAATGAGGCCTAGCTGCAACAAGTGAGGGCGCGATATCACAGCGGTATCGCCCAACCGCTGAGGATTGCCATCATGAAACCCATCACGATCGCCTCTTCCCACTCAAGTGCTCGCCAGCGCCGCCTCCGCACGATTGTCAAACGCCTGGTCATCGAACTGGGCTATCTGGAACACTGTCTGGCTGAGGGCCTGCAAGATACGAACGTGCAGACCGCTGCCGTGGGCATCGATACTGCGATTGACTGCTTGAACGAGCATTTGTCTCGCTAGTCGCTAAACTGACTACCACTATCTGCCAACAGCGTCTCTTTACCCCGTGGTGAGCGATTATCTCAAAAGTCAAGTTCAGCGTGGCCCCAGTTGCCGCGCTGAACATTTTCATTGCAAAGTCGGCGTGTAGTGAACCGTCACGAGTTCATCTTGCCAGGGGATCCGGTGTTTAAGCATGGCATTGAGGCCGGTCAGCAGTTTGCGGGCACAAGCAATTAAAGCCACTTTCTTCGCCTTTCCACGACTGCAAAAATGCTCATAACAGGCCCGTAATGGCGGATTGTGGCGCACTGCCACGATGGTCGCCATATAAAGCAAGGTGCGGACCTGGGCCCGACCGCCCCAGGTGGTTCGTTTACCTCGGTACTGGCCACTATCACGATTGAATGGGGCTAATCCGGCCAGCGCGGCAATTTGTTTGCTATTGAGCCGTCCGAGCTCCGGTAAATAGACTAACAAACTGGTTGAAATGACTGGGCCAATGCCCTTAACGGAGGTCAATAGCGCTTTGTCCTCACGCCACTGGGTCAGTTGGTCACTGCACTGCTGAATCTTCTTGTCCAGTTGGTTGATCCGTTGCTGGAGCCATTCAAGATGTGCCTCAACTTCCTCTTGCAGCAGACTCTTGCCAGAGCGTTTCAGTTGTTGTTTGCGATTTTTCTCTGCACTGAGCATCTCGACTAACTGCTGACGACGAGTGACCCAGTCTTTGAGTTGCTGTTCCGTATCCGAGGCCAAGTCAGTGGCTTTGGGCTGCATGACACTCCCAAAGCGAGCAATAATGGCCGCATCAATCTTGTCAGTTTTCGCTAAGGTTCCGGTCGCTTTAGCAAAATCCCGCACCTGTTTTGGATTGACCACACTGATGCGTAAGCCTGATTGCGTGAGCTCCGTAACAATGAGCGTTTCGTAACCGCCGCTGGCCTCACAGACCACGGCACAATCCGTCCGGTTTTCGAGGTCTTTAATGAGAGTCGTGATGCCATCAGATGTGTTGCGATAGCGGGTATGAACTTGCTGGGTTTGGTCACAGACATCCAGATAGTCTTTGCTAACGTCAATACCAAACCATTGGCATTCAGAAGGTTGATTAGACATGCTCTACACCTGGAGTTGAGAGGTCAGTAGCCATCTTGAGTTGGCTCCATCCACTGCACTCTTCCTTGCACGATGCGGTCTCCTCAGCGGGAACCAGGCGATTTTACGAGTTCTCAGAGGATGAATCGTAGCGCTGACCCAGGCTCACCAACGGATTATGACGACGTCACATGCCTAGGGGCAACGGTCTAGCGCTACTCTCTCAACATACAAGGGGCTTTTTGATGAGGTATGAAGCCGCTGCGTGATCTGCCTCACCGGCACTCAGGTCTTCCTGCAATCACCCTCAGCTTTCTCAGAAAGGGATTAAGTGAATGCTTCGCTGATGAACGCACAGCGTCATGAGCGGAGCATTCACGTCCAGCACCTGCTTGATGCCGAGGGCATAGAGCTTGGCTCGCAGGTTCTTGCCAACGCCCCAGACCTCGCCGATGTCGATCGCCGCCAAGCCCGCATCAATATCCTCGACTGTCTCGAAGTCGAGCACTCCCTTCATATTCGGATTGCGCTTCGCTACCTGTGCCGCCAGTTTGGCCAGCGTCTTCGTCTTAGCGATGCCCACTGAA
Source organism: Leptolyngbya sp. SIOISBB (assembly GCA_010671905.1). Lineage (GTDB taxonomy): Bacteria > Cyanobacteriota > Cyanobacteriia > Phormidesmidales > Phormidesmidaceae > Halomicronema. The sequence goes on along the minus strand of JAAHII010000002.1, from coordinate 283,106 downwards.
ACCGGGATGCCGGTCCATTGCTGCACCGTTGTGCGAATCTGCTGACCGTAGTCTGTCAGGTCACGATTGACGAAACCCTGCAGCCCCAGAAAAGCCTCATCAATGGAATACTGCTCCACCTCAGGGCTGAAGTGCTGCAGCGTCTGAATCACCCGCCGCGACATGTCTTTGTAGAGCACCGGATTGGATGAGAAAACGTGCAGTTCACCGCGAGCCACCAAGTCTTTGATCGAGAAGAGCGTTGCCTGCATTTTCACCAGCCGCTTCGCTTCGGGCGATCGCGCGACGACACAGCCGTCGTTGTTAGAGAGTACCGCAACTGGCTGACCTTCGAGATCGGGCCGAAAGACCTTTTCACAGGAGGCAAAAAACGAGTTGCAGTCTACCAAAGCAAACATGTTGGCTCAGACCTGGCGAATGATATTGGTAACAACGCCCCAGATTTCCAGTGAGGCGACCGCGGTCTCTGACGCTTGTAATGTCGGCACCAACTGTGTTCCCAACTTCTGGACACGCAGAACTCTCATTTGGCCCTCAATGACGCCCACCACGAGCGATTCATGCTGAGCCGCTAGGGAGCGATCAATGATGAGCAGATCGCCAGGATGGACTTCAGCATGAGCGACCATATCACCTTCGACCCGCATAAAGAATGTTGCCGCCGGATTGTGGACCAAATGGCGGTTGAGATCAAGGCTTTGTTCGATCGCGTCCCCCGGAACTGGAAACCCCATGGGATTACCTGAGTTAATAGTTCATTTATATTTCACTTCAGATAGCAGCCTCAACCATCCGGGTAGGAGTGGGGGTGAAGACGACTTTACCTGCGGGTAGGAGATTATCTACATTTGCGATCTCGCCCAGCAGTTCCAGGAGTGGAGCATCCCCTTGAAATAAGATGGCAATTCTCTACTGGAGCCACGGGGGGAGCGGCTCTTGCGGAACATGACTTACGGCTTCTCTGATATCTAACAGTAGTGGGAGGATGCGATAGGGGCATTCGGGCGATCGCGATCACTACCTAACCGCTCTCTCGACTGCCTAGCCTGGTACCGACAGCTGGCGACCATTGTCCTGCGGCTGAATGCCGAGAATGTAGGGTACTGCGGCCTTGGCCCATGCTGACAGAGACGTGTAGTTAGCGGCGGCTTCACCAAAGCAGGTTTCCAGCATTTCAGTATGGATGATGCCTGGGTTCAGCGCCACCGCTGCCATGCCGTCCGGAAGTTCCTGAGCGAGCGCCTGAGTTAACCCTTCCACGGCCCATTTGGTGGCGCAGTAGGGGGCCACTCCGGGCGAGGTAGAGCGTCCCCAACCGGAGCTGAAATTGATGATGAGGCCTGATCGCTGCTCCAGCATCGGCGGCACAAAATGGCGAATGACGTTGATCAGGCCGTTGAGGTTGACCTTAATCACCGCTTCACACTCCTCGACGGGTACGGCCCACAGCGGAGCCGGGGTGTTGATTAGCCCCGCATTGTTAATCACCAAATCCGGCACCCCATTGTGGCTTAGAACCTGCTGGCACCATTGACTGACGCTGGCATCATCGGCGATGTCAATGGCCGTAAATTGGTGCGGTGTCGGGTAGGCTTGCGTGAGTTCAGCCATTTTGTCGGCGTTGCGGGCACAGCCCGAGACCCGATGGCCTTGGGCGATGAAGGCTTCTGTCATCGCCCGCCCCAGCCCCTGGCTGACCCCGGTAATCACAATATGTTTACTCATGGCTCGCTGGGATGGGATTGATGGCGTGCCCGCTGATTTTAACGGATGTTGCCCATCCCCTACAGCCTTTACTCTGCAAGAGATTGCAGGATCGCCTCGGCTACAGCCTCAGGTGCATCAATGTGAGGTGCATGATCAGCGCCGGTGATCCATGCCAAACAACTGCGAGGGATCGCTCGTTTGAACTTCCAGGCATCTTCAGTGCCTAGCGTGCTATCGCGATCGCCCCAAAGGATTAAGGTGGGCTGTTGGATAGCAGCAATATGCGGAGCCAAGTAGCCATAGCCACCACTGCGGGTAAAAGATACAATCGCTTGCTTCCAGCCGGGCATCGCTTGATGCAGCATGGCACATAAAATCTTGTCCGTTTGGCTGGAGCCGATAAACGGCAGCATTGCCGTTGCCTGAAATGCCATGCTTTTGCGAAACCGCAGCCAGTCGGCTCCCCAGTTCAGCAGCGAGGCATCCAGATACTGACCCAGCGGAAAACTGCCAGAAAAGCCGACGCTATCCACCAGAATGAGCCGCTCCACACAGTCAGGATGCCTCAGCGCAAAGTCAATGGCGATCGCCCCGCCTAGCGAAGCCCCCAGCAGTACGACCGGACGGTTAATGAGCTGCCGACAAGTGGCGTAAAGATGCTGGCGAATCGTGCTGGGTGCGATGGCGACGGACGGTGGAAAGGCCGTGAAGCCAAATCCCAATACATCGAGCGCGTAGATGGCTGTGTGGGGAGCCAGGTAAGGAATCAAATGGCGAAATTCTAATGCCGAGCTGTCAAACCCAGGGAGCAGTATTAACGGCGCTGAGTCATCTGGTGTGGGCTTGCCGGTCGCCATCACGGCGGTCGGTACCGTGACCGGAGGAGCGCCAGTCACCAGGTCAGAGACCTTGATGGGTTGGCGTTGAAGGTGATTTAGGAAAGCAATGGCATCACTGTCCTGAATCTGCTCAGCTAAGGTTGCCAGAAACGGTTCGAGGTCAGACCGAGGAAGTATGCGGTTAAAGGACATCGCCAAATACACCCTCTGAATAGAAATGATTCACCTGCTGGTTGACGCCGTTTTGCCTGAGTCACAACGCTACTGCTGACATCCTTTTATTAGGCTCTCCTCTTACCTCGCGTCATGTCATCTGGCTTCAGTTGGCCTTGGTACAGCCAGAACAACAGCATATCAATCCAGAAGAAGTAAATCAGGCGACTACTGATTCATTAGGCAATTACTCATTCAACTCGTAACGGTGTACAGCAAGGAATTAGCTGGAAAGCTTGTACGCCAATGCACAGGGGGGATGACTACAACCATGCCTCCTAAAAACTAGAGCAAGAAAGCGGATTCGCTGACGCGCTCATATTGATTCGCAAGGGGTGGAAGTTTCTTCCCCATGTCTGAAGCCAGGGGTTTCCAACTTCCTGTCCTCGCATACCCACTTGTTTCGATGAGTCCATAGATGCCAAACCCTCCTAAACTCCAGTAAATGAGATGCTTCTACCTTTCATCAACAGTTAGGCTCACTTCAACTTGCTTGAGTTGGTAGAGTGCTTCGAGGCAGATACCGATCGCGGCAGTTTCCCCATAGCGCCACATTTTGGGGCGAAGCCGACGCCGAAGGGCTGGTTGGGGAAGGCGGCTTCTTCAGAGCGAAAGATGCAGAAATAGGGATATTCATCATGGTCTAGTACCCAGATCACCAGTTCAAAAGCGGCGCGAACGTCGGTGCTATAGGGACGTAGCGGCAGTTCAAAACGCTCAGCCACCAAGCGGTCCAAGTCCGTGAGGTGGGTTAGCTGCAACCGCTCAAAGCCGTACTGGTCAAGTTCTCCTGGCATCGCTCTCCGGATGATTGGTGAACAGACGAATTCGCTCTTAAGGATGCTAGGGAATAAAACGGGCAGAATCCCCTCAAGAGGCATACCCTAACAACTTGAAGCCAGTAGCGGCCAGCGATCGGTTTGTTCATTCGATACTTTCTGAGTCCTGAGACGCTAATAAATCGATAGGAGCATCTTCACCGATCGCGATCGCCTTTCCGTCCCGCCAGATGACCGCATAATGCCCCAGGCGGCGTTTCCGAGCCAGGGTGTCAGCGACGGCTTTACGTAAGACTTGCAGGGTTTTGTTGACGTCGGGGGAGAGATTGGTCATCATTCTGCCTCTCGGCTCAATTGCTCAAATAGTTCCGAATTGAGGATTTCTCGGTTTTCGCCGTGCTGCTCAAAGATCAGCTGAGGAATGTCGTTATCGTTCATGAAGCACTGGGTTCGATCGCTAGCATAGCTGAATTCGGTGAGCAGATTGCGGAGGCTGCGGGGAAAGCGGCGTTCGATATCTGCCAGGGGAATATTGTGTCCGCCATGGGCAACTCGCTCAGCTACCCGCAAGCGCGACATTTCGGCATTGGGTAGAGCCAAATAAATGAGTTCGACGCGCCAACCCTCGGATTTCAGGCGGCGGATGAGTTTAAGATAGCTGCGACCGGCGAGGGTCGTTTCGAAGGCGAAGTCCTCTCTGGCTCGAATCCGGTTCTGGATCTCACGCAGGAAGAGACGGCTGGCGGCAATCAGCCCAGTCTCGGGAGCCAGAGGGGCAAGTCCAGCGGCAATCAGATCGGCGTTGATAAAGTGCTGGCAGTTGACGGCAGGGAGGTATTGCAGGGCAAAGGTAGTCTTACCCGCACCGTTAGGGCCAGCGATGATCCAACAGATTGGAGAGGATTGGGTAGTCATCAAGCCTCTCCATTTCGAATAAATTTACCGTATCGCAGAGTGGCTGAGCAGCCCAGCTTTACTAAAGCCAAGCCTTTCTGAAATGTCTATCCTGAGTACACCGATGGCAGCAAGATAAAACTTTCTACGTAGCGTGATCAACTTACCTGGGTTATGCCTGAATTTGGTACACCCCATTGCCCACATTTCGCCACTTACCCGTTTTTTTCCCTTCAGAGAGAACATTTGCCAAAGCTTTCTTAATCCGCTTTAAGTCCTCCCCTGATATATCTTCATACAGCTCGCTGACAAGCTGATCCAGGTGTAGAGGTTCTGCCGCCTGAGTGAGTACCTGCGTCACCGCATCGGTGAGGGAGGTATCAGCAAATTCTGGGCGGAGTAGGGCTCGTGACTTCGGCTGAGCCCTGGTTTTGCGAGCTTTTGAGCGAGACTGAGTCTTAGTGCTGGGCTGTTTTTTCGTCGTCGCTTTGACGGATGACGATTTCGGTGATTTGGCCTTGGCAGATGGTTTAGAAGCTGTTTTTTTGCCTTGGGCAGTTGCCGGTGGAGCAGCGATCTCAGCAGGAGAGGAAGCAGATTCTTGTGCAGGAACACCCTCGCTAGCATCCACATCCGCTTCAACATCATTTGTCCCTGCAGGCTCAGCCTGAGGCGGCGCGGCGGTTTCAGCTGCGGCTGGTTCCATTGTCGGCTCCGGCGTCGTTTGGACATCCGGGGTATCGGGGGCGGCTACCATGTCAGTATTCGTTTCCAGGTGTCCCAGCATCGACGCTTCAGTTAACAGAGTTTCAATCCCCTGTAACTGCACCGTTTTCTGCTGCACCTGTTGGTTCATCCACGCGAGTTCCTTCTGCAGGTGCGCCTGGACTTTTTGCAAAGAGGCAATAAAAGCACTTGCCTCTGCAGACGATAGGGTTTGTAGATAAGAGGTTGGAGTCGCCACGATGGATGACAGCTAAACAATACAGCTGTCATTGTAGGCAGAGCCGGGAAAAAAGCATCATTCACCTCTGTTTTAGGGAGCAATATAAAGCAGTATGAAGTGTGAACGCTGCTCGACCCATGCCATTTTGCCGCTGCTCCAGTCGCTAGCTCATAGCGTTTCGATGATGGGCCTAATCAGGCCGGAGGTGATCAGCATGAACGTTAAACGCGGCGATCGCCTCACTGATTGCCAGCAAGTCAGAACCTCTTACCTGGTGCATCAGGGGACTCAAGGGGAGCACCCCACTGTTATTGATGAAAATGGCGGGCTTCATCGGCTGGATGACTGCCAAGCGCCAAGTGAGGATTATGAGTGACCTACTGAGGATGATAGGGTTTTCTGCGGGAGTATCGATTCAAGTTCTGTCAAGGATTGTGAAACAGCATTTTGATAGCTACTGGGACTTCAACGACGGGGTTCAAATAGCCTTAGATGACGCTAGAAGATTTGACATAGAGGGGCAGTCCGAATCACCGGGAAGCGTAACCGTCAGATGCGGGATGCGGTCAATAAGGCGGCTCGCATCGTTGTCAATGGCGTCGGCGCTAGATCTCGATGAGATTCCCGTTTTCGGTGCAAAACCCGAAGGATGGAAGTCGTCTGGAAAGCGTGTGAAGCGGGGGCTTTATCGTTCCGCCGATGGAACCGAAATCAATGCAGACTGTAACGGTGCTTGGAATATCGGCAGAAAAGCAAACGTAGTTGGAATGCAACGCAAACCGAGTAGAGGGCATTTGACTAGCCCTAAGCGTCTGAGAGTATGGGCTCTACCGCAAGCTCATCCGATCAGAAGTGCTGAAACGCCCTCCGGGGACTCCCCGCGTCTTTAGACCGGGGAGTAGTCAATGTAAGTATCAGGGTATGACCGACATCATTTTTGAATGGGACGATCGCAAAGCCCAGCAAAACGAAACACGGCATCTCCTTTGAAGAAGCCCAAACCGCCTTCTATAACGAAAACGCTCAACTGGGTGAAAATCACTGTGCCCCTATCACAGCCAGTAATGCGTGGAGTTAGATAAAGCCTCCATCAGCACCTCCCACCACGACCGCCTTACACTAGAGAGCAGTGAACCCGGTCTTGGTTCAGCCCCTCACGAGGTAACCCATGATTGCTCAACCTCAACTGACACAGCGCCACACCCCTGCTGCTTACCTCGAATTCGAGACTCATGCCGACACCCGCCACGAATACATCAACGGAGAAATTGTCCCGATGACCCGGGGCACGCCCAATCATAATCAAATCTTGCTAAACCTGGCCGGGGCTCTCAACTTTGCTCTGAGACGGCAACCCTATCGAGTATTTGCGGCTGACCAGCGCCTGTGGATACCGGTGCCCAAAATTTATACCTATCCCGATGTCATGGTGATTGCCGGGGAGTTGGCCTATCAGCCAGGACGGCGCGACACCGTAATGAACCCCAGCGTCATTATCGAAGTGCTGTCTAAATCGACCAGAGAGTATGACCGAGGGGATAAATTTGCGGCCTATCGGACCATGCCGAGCTTCCAAGAATATCTCCTGGTTGATCAGTACACCTGTCATGTCGAGAGCTATGTCAAAGCCGGGGAAAAACGGTGGATCTTTCAGGAATACGATCGCATGGAAGCCACGGTGACCTTAGAAAGTTGCGATTTTGCGATCGCCTTACAAGATATCTACGACAAAGTCGAGTTTGACACCACTGCCCCCGAAGCCGCTGAGGACGCCTCAGATCGCTAACATGATCGGCAACCGTGCGTAGCAGTAGGGGCTGGGGGATGAGGGCATGACGAAGCGATTCGCCTAATTTATACCCGCAAAGCCACCAAACGCGAACAACCGCAATATCCGAGGTTTGCGCCATGAGAGAGGAATACGATTTCATTGAATCCGTACCCAACCCCTACGCCAAAAAGCTGAAGAAGCAAGTCACTATTCCCTTAGAAGAAGAGGTAGTGGACTACTTTAAAGCCCTGGCCGAAGAAACAGATATTCCCTACCAGACCCTGATCAACCTCTATCTGAAAGACTGTATGAAGGCGCAACGGAAGCCGTCGCTGGAGTGGGTGAACTAGGGCAGCGAGAGGCACTGAGGACTCTAAGAGGCGCAGTGAGCGTCAATTCCGAGAGAGCGATCGCCGGTCGCTACGGCTCTTTTGGGTAGGGACCATCGCGGTCATTCTCCTTTAGCATTCATTGGCGTCAGGGCCATTGCTATAGCAAACCGCACAAAGGTCTAATCGATTAAAGTGGTCGAAAGTTTGGAGCACCGCCGATGCCTGCCGCCTGTAGTCTTGACCTGCGCCAGAAAGCGATCACCGCGCTGGAAGCAGGTCATTCCAAAGCCGCTGTCAGTCAGTTGATGGGTATTAGTCGGACGACGCTAAGCGATTAGCACCATCGGTATCGCGCTTGCGGTGAGGTCGCCGCCGAAGTGATTCGATTGCTGGGCAACTGGGTTCGACCTCGCCGCTGAGGTCAGGTGGCGGCATCAAGTGCGGGTTTTCGATTACCCGATGAAAATCCAGATGTGCGTGCTCCCGATGCGTCGTTCGTTTCGTCAGAGCGACTGCGACGGAGCCCCCGCTCCTTTGCAGAACTGGCTCCTGATCTGATGGTCGAGGTCAAATCCCCGACAGATAGCGTTGAAGAATTGACCTCTAAGATTGCCGATTTTCTGGCTCTGGGAACGCAAGTTGCGCTGTTGATTGATCCCGAGGCTCAAACCGTTACGGTCTATCGAGTTGGGCAAGCGGCAGTGGTGTTGAGAAATGGCGATGTGCTGACCGTTCCAGAAGTGTTGCCGGGATGGGAAGTCCCAATCGAAGAGCTTTGGCCGCCAGTCTTTGAATAAACTTGCCTGATATTAGTCATGAAGCCCCACCATTGGAGGGCTGGCAGGTAGAGCGGAGACAGGAAGTTTGTGAGCGATCTCACCGATGCCCTCTACGATCGCGTGCTGGTTTGTGGGTGCATTCCGATCTGGACCACAGCCGACTCTACCGCAGCTTGATAGGGTTTCCAGAATATTAGGGAACAAGCTGGCATCTCAAAAGGCAAGTTTGTTCCCTAACACTTTTGGGATGCGCAGCGCGATCGCTCCTCCGAGATCAATTCAGCGCTAGGATGGAGCGATAGCTGAGTGACCGCCAGGGTTGATTCATTGTAGGAGACGAAAAATCCTCTCAACCTGGTTGGCGAGCTCTCGTAGAGCGGAAGTAACCGACTTAAACCCATTCAGTCGGAGCAAATTGATAGTAATGGAACGAAACAGAGAGGCATTGAGCAAAGCGTTCGGGTTTCGGCCATACGTTTCATCTTCATGAAGGACGACATCTTTCGGCCAATGCAATTGATTTTCAATGCTCCAATGCCCTCGCACCATATTGTTCCAGAGTCTTGCCGTGGTCGCTAGAGAGCTGAGATAGTAGGCTCGATGAATGGAACATTTGTCTGGCGTACAGCGCCGTCGTTCAACACAGAGGATGGTTTTCGTCCCCTGCCAGCGTTGAGGGTCAATCCCTTGGGCAGAATACACGCTGACCCGCCGCTGTTCTTGACGGCCATGGTGGCATTCGAAGGGGGTTGAAGCGGTTTGTCGCGGTTGGCGATAACGAATGATCGTCTCGATCTGACGATACAGCTTCCCCTGATTCTCTTTAACCGCCACCACATAGTCATTGCCCCCCCTCAACAATGAGCGACAGTGTTTTTTTGCGCGTGAAGCGCATCCAGGCTGAAAGCCACTCCGCTCAAGTGGAGTTTCTCTAACAGATACTGCACAACCTTCAACTCGCTATTGTCGGTGGGGGTCAGCGCGGCTAAATCGACGGTGATCCCTTGGGCTTGAGCAAAGACACTGACGAGTCCGACAAAGCGCGTTTTGCCGTCATCGTCGGTGATGGGTTGTCGAATCCGCTTCCCGTCAATGGCATATACATCCTCGTCTACCGTGAGATACTGGCGCATCCATTGAACAAAGGCGTCGCTGAGCGCGGCAAAGTCAAGCCCGATATGGGCTCGCCGGAAGGTCGAAAAGGACGGTACCGCGTCAAGGTCAATCTGCAATAAGTCAGCTACCTCGGAACCGTAGCGTTGCGCAAACTCCTCTAGGGGGCGATTCCCTCGATAACCCGCTAAATTTCCCATCACAATGAACACCAAAAATGATCCACAGCGGATGGCGTTTCCCACGAGCATGACGATAGTCAGGGACGGTCTGTAGGGCTTCTATAAGGTTCATCGCAACATCAACGATACGGGTGCCTTACAGCTTAATTTTTATCTCATCACATTGAATCAGCCCTGGAGTGACCGCAGCAATCGCCAAGGCACCATTCAATTTGCTGGTATGTCCCCAACAATAGTTGCCCCTTCAAACAAGAGCGGTATTTCTCACGCAAAGAATTATTTGAAAAGTTCTTTCCAGAACTCACTTCTCACTTTTCTGAGTGGGGAGCGAAGCCAGAAACATTTATCGAGGCCGGAGACAAAGTGATCGTTAAAGGTCGCTATATGGGGCGCGTTAAACAGTCAGATATTCCGATTGAAGTGGATTTCATTCATATTTGAACAGTCCACAGTGGAATCATTACGGAAGTGGTTGCTGTTGCCGATACCGCTCAATTTACAAAACATGATTTGTGAGTAATATCGCAGCGTAACTGTGCCCTGAATCGGCATGGAATGGGCTCGATTGGATGAGGCAATGCTAGTGGCAGAGCCCTTGCTTGAGCGCAAGAGTAGCGGCCTGGGTGCGATCTCGCACCTCTAATTTAGTCAGAATGTTATTAACGTGAGCTCGCACGGTGCCTTCAGAAACGGTCAGGCTCTGGCTAATTTCACGATTGCTTTGCCCCTGTACAATCAGGTTCAAAACCTCGATCTCGCGCTTGGTTAAAGAGGGCCGAGTCAATCGCTTCGCTAGCTTATTGGCAATATTCGGCGGAATACATTGCTCGCCTCTGGCAACGCGCAAAATGCCCTCGATGATTTCTTCTGGTGGGGTGTCTTTGAGCCAATAGGCCATCGCCCCTAGCTGTAACCCCCGGTAGATGTCTTCGTCCGTATCGTAGATGGTGAGCACGATAATACGTGCTTTGGGGAACTCTGACCGAATCATGGCGATCGCTTCAATGCCTTTGATTTCTGGCATCTGGAGGTCAATCAGAGCGACATCGGGCTGATGCTCACGATATAGCGAAACCGCCTCGCGGCCATTGTGGGCCTGAGCCACAACGGTAATCTGGGGATGACGACCAATAATGGCGGCGAGGCCATGCAGCACTACGGGATGATCGTCGGCAATCAAAACACGAATCGAAGCATCAGCCATGTAAGGTTTCGGCAGTGGTAACAATTGGGAGAGTAACTTGGACCATCGTACCTTGGCCTAGCTGACTGCTGAGATGTAGGTAGGCAGCGATTTGCTGCGCCCGTTCTTGCATGGTGATCAGTCCATAGCCAAAGGTGGGGAGAGTCGTATCAAAGCCCTGACCATTATCTTGAATGCGGAGTTGTACCTGGCGCGGCTCATAGGTAAAGTCAACGACCAGTTCTGTCGCTTGGGCGTGGCGCAAGCTATTAGTAAGGGCTTCTCGGCTGATGCGGAGTAAGTGTTCTTCGACTTCGGGGGGCAGACCATAGGGACTGCCGTGCAGCTCATAAGTGATTTGTAGAGAACTGTTGCGGGTGAGCTGCTGCAACAGGCTGTTGAGAGCTTGATCAAGCGTCGTTTGCTCTAGCAGTTGGGGGCGCAGGGCCTGCACTGAGCGCCGCGCCTCAGTGAGCGCTTGGCTGGCAAGCTGGCGCGCTTGGGTAACGTGGGTTTGCTTGTCTTGCAGGTCAGTCGTGTAAATGCTGTCCGCCGCCTGTAAATGTAAGACAATCCCGCCGAGGGACTGAGCCAGGGTATCGTGGATGTCGCGAGCCAGTCGGTTGCGTTCGCCCAAGACAGCGACCTGCTGCGCTTCGCTAGCGAGGTGGGTAAGCTGAATGGCAAGGGTGGCCTGGTGAGAAAGGGCTTGGGCGATTTCTAGCTCTTCGGAGGTGAAGGCCCTACGGCTGGCGGAGTACATGCACATCATACCCAGGGGCGTTTCACCAGAGCTGAGCAAAATGTTGATGCCCGATTGCAACGCTTCCCGGTCGGCCCAGTCGAGCTGCCAGTCTTCGGTAGCGGGGAACATGTATTGATGAGCGTTGTCGCGGTTAACCACGAGGGGAAATTTGTGCTGCTGCAGAAACGCCCAGGCAGTGCTGTCAGTGACTGCAATGGGCTCGGCCAGCGGCCCAAACTGATGAAACTCTTGTCTGGAATAGACCCGACCTTGAGCAACCCACTGGTGGAGATGCAGCGTCTGGTTATCGGGGTTGAACAAATGCAAGGACGCCGTTTTACCGTCAAACTGCTGGGAGATCTCTGTTAGCACATAGCCCAAAAACGCTTCCAGGTCAGGGGCAGCCGCCAAGCGATCGAGACTGTTTTTGAGGGCTTGATTGGTTTTGACTAGCTCAGCGACCCGGTCTTGTTGAGCTTTGAGGAGGGCTTGCTGCGTATGGAGCTCCGCAAGACGAAGCCTTTCGCGCTGAATCGCACTACCAATACAGTCTGCTGCGATCTTTAGCATTGACACCTCGGTTTGACTCAGTCGCTTTGCCTGACGGCAATCATCAAAACCAATTGCACCCCAAAATTCATCGGCGACAAAGATAGGCACGTCATGAAGTGTCTTCACACCAAGTTCGGCCTGTCCACTGCGAAAAGGTTCGGGAAGTTCTTCTAACAAGTAACTGATTACCTGCCCGCTGCTCATTTGCTCGTAGAGTGCTTCAATGCCCTCAAAGGTGCCTTGAGCCAGCCGAGAGTGATTAATTTGAGAAATCGTGGCAGGTGAATCCCACTCGTAGGAAACGTGCCACATTACAGATGAGATGTCAGGGGATGGTGCCGAAATCTCAATAACGGCGACGCGATCTAGACTGAGTGCTTTACCTAGAAAACCTAACGCTTGAGTAATTGCTAATTGTAGGGTATCTTCTTGCAACAGAACATTGGCTACAGTCGCCGCTGTTTCTGCGATGAAATCACGGTTGCGAATATCGTCAAGGCTTGTCTGAAGTTCAGTATTGAGACGCTGCAATTCTTGGGCTTTGGCCTGCTCGGCTGCCAATATCGCTTTCTGTGTCCGTAGCTCTGCGAGACGAAGTCTTTCGCGCTCAATAGCGCTGCCAATACAGGCGGCCACGGTTTTCAAAACGGCTAGCTCCGCTGGGTCGCGGTGTTTCGCCTCACGACAATCGTCGATGCCCAGATTGCCCCAATAAGTGCCTTCTAAGAAGATGGGTACAGTATGATACGCTTTCACATCAATCTCAGCCTGGCCAGAGCGGAAAGGTTCAGGTAGCTCTTCTAATACAAAGCTCGCGCTTTGACCGCGACTAAAGAGTGTCAGCCATTCTTCGATCCCGGTATGGTCTCCCCGTTGGTGGATTGGGTGTAGGCTCTGAGAAACAGCAAAAGTAGACGTCCACTCGTTCAGAATTTGCCAGCCAACCTGAGATAAATTTGAATTCTGATCAAACGGCTCAACCTCAATAATGTTCACGCGATCAGTATCAAGGCTTTCACCCATGATTTGTAGCGCTGTATCGACGGCATCATTCAGGTTGTCTGTACTTAGCAGTGCATTAGCAGCCTCTGCTGTCGCTTCTAGGATGCGATCGCGCGCCTGCAACCGCTCCAAGGCCTGCTGAAGCTCAGCATTGAAACGTTCGAGTTCCTGTGCCCTGTCTTGTTCTGCTTGCAAGATGGCTTTCTGAGTTCGATCGCGCTCAATCGCGCTCCCGATACAGGTTGCTGCAGTTTTAAATACCGACAATTCCACTGGCGTTAGCTGACGTTGTTCGCGGCAGTGATCGATCGCGACAATGCCCCAGTAGTGACCTTCTACAAAGATGGGGACGGCATGGGTTGATTGCACCCCTAATTCGATCTGACCACTGCGAAAAGGCTCAGGATAGGACTCAATTGCCCCCGTCAAGCATTCCCCTGCTCTCAGGCGTAACCAAAGTGCTTCGAGTCCGTCCTGGGTAATCTCAGTCAAAGTCGGGTGAGCTTGTTGAGGAATCGCATAAGCGGAATACCATTCAAATTGCAGTCGCAATACCCCTAGACTCAGCTCCGCATCATCTGCAAAATGCTGAAATATCTCAACGCGATCGCACTCAACGCTAGTCCCCAGAATTTCGAGTGCCTGGTCAATAGCTCGATCAAACTCACTGTCAGTCAGAAGACTAGTAACAGACTCCGCAGTTGCATTGAGAATGCGATCTCGCCCCTGCAACTGCGCTACCATCTGCTCTAGCTCCTGTGCCCGGTCTTGCTCGGCTTGCAAAATCGCTTTCTGGGCTCGGTCCCGCTCAATAGCGCTGCCAATGCAGGCGGCAGCGGTTTTCAAAACAGATAGTTCTGCTGGGTCACGGTCCCGCCTCTCCTGGCAGTCATCAAAGGCGACGACACCCCACCAGTTTTCATTGATAAAAATGGGGACAATGTGGGTCGATTTGACCCCAATCGCCATCTGCTGACTGCGAAAAGGCTCTGGTGCCTCTTCAATGGTGTAGCTGGCGCTTTGGCGATGGTGTTGAAATAACTCATACAGCCACTGAATGTCTTTGTAACTGCCTTGGGCGGTAACTGCCTGGGCAAGTTGTGATACGGTGCCGAGCGAATCCCACTCGTAAAGAACCCGCCAAGACGGAAAGGCTTCTCCAGCTTGGGGAGGGATGTTTTCAATGACGTTAACGCGATCGGTACTCAACGTTTCCCCAATCATTTGTAGGGCTGAGTTAATTGAGGTGTCGAGTTCGGTGGCAGAGAGCAGTTCATTTGCTGAGGTCGCCGTGAGTTCGAGGATGCGATCGCGTCCCTCTAGCTCTGTCAGCGTCTGTCGCAGTTCACAGTTCAGTTGTTCCAGTTCCCGTGATTTGGTTTGTTCAGCTTCAAGCAAGGCTTGCTGTGCCTGCCGCAGTTCAGTAACGTCGGTCTGAGTTGCCCAGAATCCCAGAACATGGTCATTCTCAGTAATGCCAGTGGCGTTGTTCAAAAAATAGCGAGCGTCACCCCGTCGATCCACTTCCTCAGTTTCCAAGCCCTGAAATCGGTATTCGTTCTCAACGATACCTCGAATAAACGCTGCATTCTTCTCTGAGTCGTTAACATGAACATCTGAATTGGTGAGCCCGATAAGTTCCTCTGCACTCTCTGCACCGTACATGGCGACAAAAGCTGGGTTTGCATTCACCACACGAATGTTTTGATATAGCCAATCACACTGTTCATCAGCTGATAAATGCGTCGGGCAAGGCGGGTTAACTTCCGCGTAATAGATCCCCTCGCTGCTCAACTCAAACAGGGTCCGAAACCGTTTTTCTGATTCAGCAAGCGCATCTAAAGTTTGCTGAAGTTCGGCATTAAACTGCTCAAGTTCCCGAGTCCTAGCCTGCTCTGCTTCCAGCAGTGACTGCTGCGTTTGCTTCAGCTCGGTAATGTCTGTCTGTACACCCCACCCACCGATAATGGCATCGTCTCGTACATCACAAACCGCACTTGAGATGAACCAATGCCGATTTCCTAATCGATCAGTTTCGACAGTTTCTATCTTGGAAACTCGTAAATCACGCACAAGGTCAAGATTGACTTGATCATTAGCTTGCGAATACTCATGGTCATAAAAGTCACCAATTTTTGTACCTACTAGGTCTTCAGGCGTATCACAGCCATACTGCTCGACAAAGGCGTGATTGACCTCAACAATTTGATTGACTTGATAGCCCAACTCCATCCGTTCTTCTGGCGATAAGGCCAGGGAAAGTGACGGCTCAAATTCAAATCGAAAAATGCCTTCGCCACTCAGCTCAAACAGAGTGCGATAATGCTTCTCGGATTCTCGCAGGGCTTCGTCCTGCTGCTGTCGCTCAATCGCGGCAGCAATACTCTCTGCGGCTATCTGTAAAATGGCAATTTCTGCCTCGTCAAATAGGTTCGCATCCTGACAATTATCAAAGCCGATGTGCCCCCAGCAGCTATCAGCTAGCATCACTGGCACAATTAGCATCGAAACATTATCGTGGGCTTCAAAAAAAGCTCGCCAATCAGACTCTGCCACTTCTGAAACAACGAAGTTGATCGCGTCTCCTTGTAACAGGGGTTGATGAAAGCTGGATGGAATATCAATCTCAACACCCGAGCCAAATTCTGGCGAGCCAGTTAGAACACTGGTAACTTCCTCGCGGTGCCATTCGGTCAGTAGTCGCACCCGATGGGGCTGGTCTGCAGAGGCCGGTAATTCTTGGGTGATCGCGCAGCGATCGCTCCCCACCACTTCCCCCAGAAGCCTTACTACGTCTGGTAAAACGGTGGTGTAGTTTTGTGACCTGAGCAGCAAGTTCGCCACCTGTGCCACCGTCGAGAGCAACTTAGCCCGCTCCTGGGCAGCGCGTTCTCGCTCCGCCTGCGCCTCAGCCTGGGACTGCAGCAGGTCAGTGACCACAGGTGCCATCTCAACAATTTCCTGCACTTCCCCGTCTTCATTCCAAATTGGGAAATAATGCCCTTGCCCAGGGGTATATTGCTGGACGGCATTATGGCCATAAAGCTGGCTAGCGTCGTAAAAGTTAGTCGGCGGTTCAATCACCGTCTCGCCTGCTAGCGCTCTTAGCATGTAAGGACGTGTCCCATTTTCTTCCAACGCTGCATCGGTGAAGACATTGAATCCGACACGCTTCGAGTCTTCGACAGTAAAACCCATCATCCTCTCAAATGCAGCATTGGCCTCAACATGCTGCCCATCAGCACTGTAAAAGCTAATGCTAATCGGTGAATTTTCCACCACCTGTCGGTACCGTGCCTCCGATCGGCTGAGCGTCTGATAACGCTGCTGTAGTGCCGCCAGCTCTGTTTCCAGCTTGCTACAGCGAGCCGCTAAGCGCTGATTTTCCTGCTGCTGCGGGTCAATGGAGGAGGACATGGCAGGTTTGGGTATCGCTAAAACCAGCTTAGCTGAGCTTTGTGGTGCGATCTCTCACATCTGAATAAACGCGCTTGGCCCCAGCGGTAGACTTAGCGCATACCAGATGATCAACAGCCCCACCCAGCCGATTAGAAATGCGATCGCATAGGGCAACATCCAGCCGATGAGTTTACCGATATTCATCTGCGCATCGTAGCGCTGGGCAAACCCAATGATAATCGGCAAATAGCTCATCGTCGGCGTCACAATATTTGTGGCCGAATCCCCAATCCGGAACGCGGCCTGTGCAGCGGCAGGGGATAAGCCTGCCACCATGAGCATGGGTACAAACACCGGGGCCAAAATCGCCCACTTCGCTGCCGAAGATACAAACAAATTGAGTCCGACTGTAAGCCCAATGAACAGCAGCAACAGTGGCAACCCGCCACTTGGCTTTGCTGCAACAGCTCGGCCCCACGAATCGACAGAATCGTCCCCAGATTGCTCCATTGCAAATACGCTGTAAACTGCGCCGCGACAAATGACAGGGCAATAAAGTAGCCCATCGATCGCATCGCCTGGGCCATGCCCTCGGCAATTTCTTTGCCCGTGCGCAGGCTGCCGGTAACTCTGCCATAGACGATACCAGGAATGAAAAACGCGATCGCCACCAGTAGTACAATCCCGTCCATAAACGGTGATGGCACAATCGTCTCCTGCACCGGGTCACGGAGGATTCCATTGGGTGGCAGTAGCAGCACTAAAATCAAACCTACTAAGGTTAACAGCGACCCACTTGCCCAGCGCAGGCCCCGCCGCTGAGTCCCCGTCAAAGCCACGGTTTGGGACATCGCATCCGAGGGGTTGGCGTCATAAGACGGCAGCATGGGCTCCACCACATGGTCAGTCACCCAACCGCCGATTACCGTTAGCAATAGCGTTGAGGCCACCATGAAGTAGTAGTTTGTTGTAGCCGCCACTGTGTAACCGGGCACGATGAGCTGAGCGGCACTCTCCGAAAATCCACTAAAAAAGGGGGCAAGAGGTGTAATCAGCACGTTTGCCCCAAAGCCGCCGGATACTCCAGCAAAGGTGGCCGCCAGTCCAGCAATGGGATGCCGCCCAAAGGCGAGAAATACCAGCGCCCCTAAAGGAATGAGCGCCACATAGCCCACATCTACCGCCATACTCGACAGAATGCCGACAAAGACCACCGCAGGAGAAATCAGCTTTGCTGGGGTCATTAGCACCAACTGCCGCAGCGCTACCGCCAGCAGTCCGCTCGCCTCGGCCACGCCCACCCCCAGCATGGCGACCAACACTACCCCCAGAGGGGGAAATTCGACAAAGTTTGAGACAGCTTTACTCACGATGTCGCGGATACCGTCACTGCTGAGCAAGGAAACCGCCGTCACGGTGGACTGATCAATAGGGTTAACGGCGGATAGGCTGAGTTGGGCCGCGATCGCACTTAACACCACTGTGGCCAAGGTCAGCATTGCAAACAAAATTAGCGGGTCGGGAAAATGGCGAATCACTCGCTCCAGGCGAGAGAGATGAGTGGCGATCTCCCGCCATTGAGCCTGGATTAATTGCTTTAACTTCAGCACTCCACAAGCACCATTTCCATGAAATTTTGTCGATTTAAGAACTCCATCTGTATGGAATAAACTCCCTAGATTGCCAGCTCAAATAATTCAATACGGTCATATTGCCACAGCCCCTCATACGACTTGGCCTATCCGCAATTGGTGCCTCTACTGTAGATTCACTCACAATGTTGCAGAACCCTTCACCTCTTAGCAGGGAAATAGCTGCAATCCCATGAACTCACAGTTTTTGCAGGCTCACTCATTACCGTTGTTATGGCCATCAATTTCCTGTCAGACAGGTACACCATCTAGTCAAAGATCCAGGATTCAGACTGGTCAGACATCCAGGATTGAAATTGGTCATTTGGCCTAGTCAAAAACCCACACTCCGACTAATAGAGACATCAGTTTAGCTTCAATATACTGTGGCTCATCGGATGATTAGCAGGGCAGTGCTACGGTCCGGGATAACTCCACCGGGTTGAGAGGAGATGACTCAAGATGCTGTTAGCAACTCCCGTCAGCGATCGCGACCATATCCGAGGCAGTAAAGCCGCAACCATGACGGTGGTGAAATATGGCGATTATCAATGTCCCCGTTGCCAACAGGCCCATGGTGCAATGCAGTCCTTTTGCGATCGCTTAGCAGTCATCGAGCCAAAGTTGCATGCATCTTTGCGCTTTGTGTTCCGCCATTTTCCCGTTGTCCCTCTACATCCCTTTGCTCAGTATGCTGCCGAAGTCGCCGAGGCTGCCAGTGCCCAAGGTCAGTTTTGGGCCATGCATGACTATCTGTTTGAACATCCTTTAGAACAGGGGAATGGAGCCCTATTTGCATTTGCCAATCGATTGAATTTAGACGTTCATCGTTTTGAACAGGAGGTCGCCGAACACACCTATATTGCACGCATTCAACAAGATATTGCTAGTGGTATTCAAAGTGACGTTAATGGTACACCCACGTTCTTTATCAACGGCCAGCGACATGACGGGGATAGTAGCCCACAAGGGTTATGGACTGCAATTAAGTGCGCTAACCAATAATCGGCAATTGTGCACTTTTATTTAGCGATCGCATTCGCAAAAGAAATACTCTGGCTCGGGAAGTTGTGTCTAGTCAAGCTGAAGGTTTTGGTTTTTAGTTCTTGGTTTTTGGTTCTTTGAAATGACATCTTCACAAAGTTCTTCTCAATACTGATTAGCATCCAGAATTGACTGAGTTCAAAGGTGAGGAATATCACATTTTTTGTAAGGCAAGGCTATTGCTTTTTTAAGTGAGTCCCATGCAACCTCATACGCTGTTAATTAATATCCATCCGACGCTAGCAACGTCTTTAGAAAAGAGTTTGTCTGAGCAGGGCTATCGAGTCAGTCAGATGAGCGAGGCGGTTCCTGAACCGATGCAGGTGCAGCAGGTGCGTCCTGATTTACTCATCATGATGCTGCCGGAGGCTGATAGCCATGATTTAGCGCCCTGTCGTCTGTTGTTTGCTGCCTTCAACGCAATTCCAATTATGCTGCTGGGTCGTCACAGCCACGACGATCGCGTTGAGAGCCTCAATGTTTGTGCCAACGATTATTTGCCGATTCCGTTTGCAATGGAAGAATTTCTGGCGCGGATCAGGGCAAAGCTGCGGCGAGTGAGTTGGGAGCAAAAAGATGAGCTGCTAGTGTTCGGGGACTTGCAGTTGGATGCACAATCTCGCGAAGTCTATATCGACGATCGCGCCATTGAGCTAACTGCCAAAGAGTTTGACCTGCTGAGATATCTGATGAGTTATCCCCGTCAGGTGATGACTCACGAACAAATTGTTGATGAGGTCTGGCCTGATTCTCTCTTGACGGATGAGAGCAATATCGTGCAGGTGTACGTGCGATCGCTGCGTCAAAAACTGGGTGATGCCAAAGACTGGATTCAAACCGTACGGGGGGTGGGCTACGTGTTAAAAACGCCTGCTGCCTCGATGACTGAGTAGACCGTTGCCTACTGTTGTTCTGAGCGAATCGAAACTATGGAATCTAAATCTGCGCTATCGCCCATGGAAGCTTCTTCCCTGCGCTGGAACCGCATCCGTCACCAAAAGTGGCTATGGTTGCTCGCGGGCACTTTAGGTGTCACAGGCGGATGGCTTATCTGGAGCCGATTTCAGCCGAATGAACCCCCAGCAGTGGCGGCAGCTCAGGCCACGGTTGTCGAGACTCAAACGGTACAGCCTGCGACAGTGAGAACCGCGTCGGAGTTTGTCGGAGCGCTAGAGGCGCAAGAGCGGGTCACCCTGCGCCCAGAAGTTGCCGGACGGATTACTCAGGTCTTGGTGTCGGCAGGAGATCGCGTTACGGCGGGCACCCCCATCTTGCAGCTCAGTCCCGATCGCCCGCAAGCAGTGGTCAGCGGCACAATCGCCGATATCGAAGTGGCCCGCGCGGCCCGTAACGCCGCCCAGGCAGAAATTTTGGAAGCCGAAGCCGAGCGCGACAGCGCCATTGCCGATCGTAGGCTACAAGATACGGAATATGAACGTACCCAGTCGCTGGTGGAGGCTGGCGCTCTCGCCCAACAGTCTCTAGACCAAGTGGCCCGTAATCGTGATGCGGCGATCGCCGCCGAGACTGCTGCCGAACGTCGTATTCAAGTGGCCCGCGCCAATTTGGAAGAAGCCACAGCCGCCCTGCAACGAGCTGACTCAAACGCGCAAGTGGCCCGCGAAGATTTGTCGGACTATCAGGTGGTCGCTCCGGTTGATGGCGTCGTTGGGGACCTGCCCCTTAAGGTCGGTGACTTTGTCAACACTGGTGACCCCATCACTGCCCTGACGAATAATCAGACGATGGATCTGCGCCTGTCGATTCCCGTCGAACGCAGTAACGAACTGCTGACCGGCCTGCCCGTAGAACTGCGGACGGAATCTGGCGGTGAGCCTCTGGTTATCGGCAGCATCAGCTTCATCTCTGAGCAGGTGGATGATGGGGCTCAGTCCCTGCTAGCGAAGGCCAGCTTTCCTAATCCCAATGGTGTGCTGCGAGACGAACAGTTCGTCCGCGCCAACGTGATCTGGGCAGAAAACCCTGGCGTGTTGGTACCAACCACGGCCATTTCCCGTATTGGGGGGCAAAGCTTCGTTTTTGTCATGGAACCGGTAACAGAAACAGAGGGCGAATTTGTCGCTGTGCAGCGTCCGGTGCAGTTGGGCGCGATCGAAGACAACCGTTACCAAATTATTAGCGGACTAGAGCCTGGAGAAACCATCGTTACGGCCGGTATTTTGCGCCTGTCTGACGGGGCGCTGGTAATGCCAGATAACGGCCAAAGTGAATAGGGGGGTGTTCTTGGTTCTTAGTTTTTGGCTCACTACTCATTCACCCACTCGCACCTCACCCACCTCCTCCATACCTACCTCACCTACTCCAATGACCTCCTCTACTCCACAACCTGACCCAACTTCTCCAGCGGAAAATCCGTCTCCTAGCGCCGAATTGGCTGCTATTCAGCAAATGATGGGCGAACTTACGGCCCTCCGAGACGCAGTGAGCAAGCTATCGGCGTTGCCCCAGCAAATGCAGCAGCTTGAACGTCGCCTGATGGTAGTTGGTGATCTCTACCGCTATGAAACGCTGCACCAGCAGCTTATTAATCAGGAGTGGTTTGCCGCCGATAAAGAAACGGTCAGCATGATTGCCGAAATCGCTGGTGTGGCTGACCTGGAAGATCTGAGTCCGCTGAAGCTGCGCAGTTTGTCTTGTGGTGAGTTGGCCGTTATCGATCGCCTCTGGACAACCTATAGCAATGGCCTCTTTGGCTTTAGCCCCCAGGTGCAGATCTATCAGCAGATTGGCGGCACGCTAGACACCACCATTGGCGAAAATACCCAGCTGATCGAGCGATGGGGCGCGACTTTGGGATGGCGTGATGGTGTCAGTGAGCAGAACCCAAAGGGCGATCGCTGGCGCAAATGCGATGAACTAGATTTTTCTCTCAACGCCCCTAAGGGCTGTCATCCCTCACGGTGGTGGAATTCGCCCTATGGCTCTCGAATGACGAACTATTTTCTCAATCGACTGATGACGTGTGAGTTTTGAGTTTTTGGGGTCTTGGTTCTTCGTTATTTGTTCTTGGTTGGTTATTGAGTGGTTCGGATGAGTTTGGTAATGGAGTTGCGGTAAGCGTTGAGTTTGGGAGCGAGGGTGGTGATTAAGGGTTGTAATTTGGCTGTTTGTTCAGGTGTCAGGAGGTTGCGATGATAGGCGCGCCGTAACCAATGCTGAGTTTCTGTGAGTGAGCCTCGGGCAATGTTGATGAACCGTCGATTGTCTTGAAAGCTGCCTCGCCCGGTTCCTTCCGCCAAATTAGCACCAATACTGTCCGCCGATCGCACCAACTGTTTGCCCACCGTATCCCTAGCAAACAAGTCCCAAGTCGCCACAATTTGCCAAATTTCATCAGATAACTTCTCCGCCAACTGATACACCTCCAACTCCTTAAACCCCTGAGCCATGTCTTACCTGCTTAGACTCCCTCCTCCAACATTCCCCCCACATCGCCGACACCGATAACGAAGAACCAATAACCAATAACCATTCCCTGCCAATCTCCTCCATCCTCCTAAAAACATGTTTGTCGAAACCTTCATTCGCCGACCCGTTCTGACGATGGTACTGTCCATCATCATTTTTATGGTGGGGGCGATCGTCATTCCGACCCTGCCAGTAGAGCAGTATCCCGACATTAGCCCGGTGCAAGTGGTTGTCAGTGCCAACTATATCGGGGCCAGTTCTGAAGTCGTTGAAGAGACTGTTACTACCGTGCTGGAACGGGAGATCAACGGCGTCAACGGCATGCGTTACATGAACTCGATTAGTAGTGACGACGGCACCAGCGCCATTACGGTCACCTTTCGTCAGGGCTACAACCTCGATATCGCGGCAGTGGATGTGCTGAATCGAGTCTCGATCGTGACGCCTCAGTTACCGCAAGAGGTGCAGCGCACCGGGGTGACCGTGCGAAAGCAGTCCAGCAGTGTGGTAGTTGGGATGACCATCTACAGCGAAGAAGAGGGGCTGTACGACGATAACTTCATTAGCAACTATGCCGATTTGTATGTGCTAGATGCCTTACGACGCATTGAAGGTGTGGCTCAGATTGAACCCTTCGGCGAACGCCGCTATGCCATGCGATTGTGGCTTGACCCGGCACGGATGGCCGCACGGAATATTACCACTGAGGATTTGGTTAGTGTCATTGAGGAGCAAAACCTGCAGGTGGGGGCGGGCAGCATTGGTCAACCCCCAACAAATGAGGGGCTGAGCTATCAACTCACCTTGCGATCACAAGGCCGATTGGAGGATGTATCTGAGTTTGAGAATTTAGTCCTCAAAACCGAAGCCGATGGCACGCTGGTTTATTTGCGAGACGTGGGCCGGGCAGAACTCGGAGCCGAAAGCTATAACACCTTTGCACGCTATCGACGGCAAGGGGCGATCGGCTATCGGATTTTGCAAACACCGGGCACCAATGCTTTAGAAGCGGCCAATGCCGTGAAGGCTACATTGGCTGAGTTGTCTGAGGAATTTCCGCCGGGTTTGACTTACGCCGTGCCCTACGACCCTTCTCTATTTGTCGTGGAATCCCGAAAAGAGGTGGTCAATACGTTGGCACAAGCGATCGCCCTAGTGGTTCTCGTACTCTTTTTATTCTTGCAAAACTGGCGAGCCACGATTGTCCCAGCGGTGGTGATTCCCGTGGCGCTGATCGGCACCTTCGCCTTTATCAAGGCATTCAACTTTTCCATCAACAGCCTGACCTTGTTTGGCCTGATTTTGGCAACGGGGATGGTGGTGGATGACGCGATCGTAGTGGTCGAAGACATTGCTGGAAAGATTCAAGATAAGGGCATGCGGCCCCACCTGGCCGCGATCGAAGCCATGCGAGAGCTGACCGGAGCCGTGATTGCGACGTCTCTGGTGCTGCTGGCGGTATTTATCCCCGTCGCCTTTTTCCCCGGCACGACGGGACAGCTTTATCGTCAGTTTGCGCTGACCATTGCCTTTGCTATTACCATTTCCACTTTTAACGCGCTGAGCCTGACTCCAGCCTTGTCGGCCTTATTGATTCGCTCCGGGCAGCAGCCTGGTGGCTGGCTAGGGCGCTTTTTTGGCTGGGTCAATCGGGGCATTGACGCGATGCGGCAAGGCTATCAAGCGAGTCTCAGTCGCTTCATCCATTTAAAGACAATGGTGCTGGTTTTGTTTGTCGCTGCCTTGGGGGCTGCCGTCTGGCTCTATACCTCAGTACCCACGGCGTTTTTGCCAGAAGAAGATCAGGGCTTTGTTATCAGCCTGATACAAGGCCCTGAAGGATCTTCGGTGGATTACACCAGCGAGATTATTGATCGCGTTGACCAAACTTACCTGGAGATTCCAGAAGTCGAAGGCACCTTCTCGCTCGGGGGGTTTGGCTTTAGCGGCAATATTCCCAACAATGGAGTTATCTTTTCACCTTTGATTCCCTGGGGCGATCGCCCCCGCCCTGATCAATCCGCTCAGGCGGTGTTGGGACAGGTCTGGCCTCAATTTGGTCAAATCAAAGAAGCCAATGTAATTGCCTTCAATCCACCGACCATTCAGGGGTTGGGGGCCATCAGTGGCTTTGTTTTCCAATTACAAGACCGAGGCAATAACGAGCTGCAAACCTTCTTACAGACCAAGGACGAACTGGTAGCCGCAGCGAACGCGGCTCCAGAAATGCAGAACGTTTTCACGACCTACACGGCCAATGCGCCGCAACTAGAGGTGGATATTGATCGCAGCTTAGCTAAGGCCATGCAGGTGAGCATCGACGAAATTCTCAACACCTTACAGAGCTTTCTGGGGTCGCGCTATGTGAATGATTTCAATGCCTTTGGTCGCACCTATCGAGTCTATATTCAGGCCGATGCTGCCTTCCGCTCTAATCCCAACGACATTGGCAATCTCTACGTACGGTCGGAAACGGGCAACATGATTCCCCTAGATTCATTGGTATCGGTATCCCCTACCACCGGCCCCCAAACCATAAATCACTACAATCTGTACCGCTCGATCGAAATCAACGGTTCTCCAGCCCCAGGTTATAGCTCAGGGCAGGCGATCGCAGCGATGGAGCGGGCCGCCAATGAAGTGCTCCCCAGCAGCATGGGCTTCGAGTGGTCTGGCATTTCCCTTGAAGAGTTGGAATCGGGCGGACAAGCTCCCATCATTTTTGGATTGGGTATTATTTTTGTCTTTCTGGTTCTCGCTGCCCAGTATGAAAACTTTGTCGATCCAGCGATTATTCTCTTAGCGGTACCGCTGGCCATGTTAGGAGCACTATTAGCGATTTCGCTGCGAGGCTTGCCCAACGATGTTTACTGTCAGGTTGGCCTGGTGATGCTGATCGGCCTAGCCAGCAAAAATGCGATTCTCATTGTGGAATTTGCCAACCAACTTAGGGATGAGGGACTGTCGATTGTGAAGGCAGCGACAGAAGCCGCCCAGCAGCGGCTAAGGCCCATTATCATGACCGCGATTTCAACTCTGCTCGGTATCTTCCCTCTAGTAATTGCGACTGGGGCGGGATCTGCTAGTCGCCAGTCTTTGGGCACAGCCGTCTTTGGTGGCATGATTGTTTCCACTGTGCTGAGTCTGTTTGTGGTGCCCGTTCTCTACATCGTCATTGTCAGTTTCTTCTGCCAGTTCAAAGACACCTGCCGCGACCTGTCTCCTATTCCCGAGTTACCCATAGAAACCCCACCCGAGAACGTACTGTCTAGCGGTAAGTAATCTCTACTGCCATCAGGAACTCATCATGACGCCCCTTATTGAGACGCTTCAGCAGGTTGCTGTTTTTTCGGAATTGCCACCTGAGCAACTTGCATGGTTAGTGGGACAGGGGCAAGAGACCTGGTTGGAGCCGGGCCATATCCTCCGCCGAGAAGGAGACCTGGCAGACTGCGTGTTTGTGATGCTGAGTGGAGAACTGCGGGTTTACCAAGACATGGCAAACCGCGAATTGGTGCTGGCGACCTACAAAACCCTAGATTTTTTTGGCGAATTGCCGATTTTGACCGGAGAAGAACGCTTCTGGGCCAGTGGCCGGGCGATCTCCCCCTGCCACATTTTTGAGTTGCCGACAGCCGCGTTTTGGGAATTGCTGTCTCGCGGCCCCTCAGTAACACGCCGGGTGATGAGCACGATGGCCCAGCGGATGCAAGACGTGCAGTCTCTATACAAGCAGAATGAAAAACTTGTGGCTCTGGGCACGCTGGCAGCAGGGTTAGCTCATGAAATGAATAACCCCATTGCCGCGATTGTGCGATGCAGCCAAGAGCTGAGTCGCCTCTTGCCACAATTGACGGCCTATGGTCTCAATCCTCCCCAGTTGACGCCTAGTCAACAGCAAGCGATCGCCGCCCTGTATGCAGAAGCCGCCGAACAAGTACCGGAGTCTCTGCTCGATCCCTTGGCCCAGAGCGATCGTGAGGATGCACTTGCCCATTGGCTCGAAAACCACAAAATTCCAGACCCCTGGCAAATCGTTCCGGTCTTGGTATCAGGAGGGTTCGATGTGCTGTGGCTGAATCGCCTAGCCACCCAAATCTCCCCAGAGCACTTACCCAAGGTGCTGCACTATTTCGCTACGGTCTTGAGTAGTAAAGACCTACTCAAGGGCATTCAAACTGGAACCACTCGTATCTCTGAATTGGTTACGGCGATCAAAGACTATTCCTTTATGGATCAAGCCCCCATTCAAACGCTCGATATCCACCAAGGACTTGAAAGTACCTTAACCATCCTCAGTCATCGCCTCAAGCAGGGAAAAAATCATTGTGCAGCGAGACTACGATCTCAACCTGTCACCCATTCAAGCCTACGGTAGCGAACTCAACCAAGTGTGGACATACCTGATCGACAACGCCATTGATGCCCTTGCCGATCATCCGACACCAACGATTAAATTACGTACCTGTCAGGAAGAGACTCACTTATTAGTAGAAATAGCTGACAATGGCCCCGGTATTCCCCCAGAGATGCAGCCGCGTATTTTTGAGGCGTTTTTCACGACTAAAGCAGTTGGTCAAGGCACCGGTTTAGGCTTAGATATGGCTTATCGTATTGTCCGCAAGCATGGTGGAGACATTTACTTTGAATCCATATCTAGCAATACGCAGTTTTATGTACGATTGCCGGTTGCGGTTTTGACTACTCCCCGCGTCTTTAGACGCGGGGAGTAGTCAATGTTGCGTTGTATTGCAGATTGAGCGGACTCGCAACAAGGGTTAATGCCTTTGATTCCCCTTGGGGGGATGCAAGCTAATCTTAGGGAGATGTTTTCCGGCGAGCTTTTTTCCATGGCACTGCGATCGCCCTCCCAAAAGCTAACTTGGCCCAAAACGACAGAACTGGTTGGTTTAGAACTGGCGTTGCAGGCAGCAGCCGACTCAGAACTCTATCCACAATATACGATTGGGCTGCATGCCTGGTTTTTGCAGCAGATTCAGGCCTTCGATGCGAAACTTTCGGCGGCGTTGCATGACGATCAAGCCGAAAAGCCGTTTGCGATTACGGGGTTAGATGGGCAGTTTGTGGCTCAGAGTCGCCATTTACAACTGCAAGGGGGGGAAGACCTATCGCTGGCGCGTGCAGGGATTTTCTAGAACAATGGCGGCGGGGCTGGCGACCTGGTTAAAGCAGGCCCCCCAAGAACTCGTTTTGAAGGATACGCCGCTGACGGTGCAGGAGATACGCCTTGCCCTGCCTGCTAAGACTTATCGAGCCTTGGCCAAGGAGCCCCCGGCGGGCAATTCGCTGAGCCTAACGTTTACCAGCCCTACCAGCTTTCGGAGTAAGGGACGTCACTTGCCATTGCCCTGGCCGCGCAATGTCTTTCACAGCTATCTGCGACGGTGGAATCTATTTTCCGGACAAGAAGTGCCTCAGGATGAGTTTTTGGACTGGGTAGAGGAGCATGTCGTTATACAGCGGCATCAGTTGCAATCGGTGAAAGTGGCAGCGGGTAAGCGCGGCTCGGTGACGGGGTTTACGGGGGCGATCGCCTATGCGCTTGACCGCAAAGCCCAGGCAAACGATGACTTTTATCGCTTGTTTTTTACCCTCGGGCGGCTCGCTCCCTATTGCAGCACGGGGCACAAGACCACCTTTGGGTTAGGCGAAACTCTGGCCGGTTGGCACCTGAAGCAAACCACCGTCGATCTGCCGTCAACTCAAACGGTGTTAGCAGAGCGCATGGATGAGTTGACGACTCTGTTTAAGGCGCAGCGCAAACGGCAGGGGGGAGATCGCGCTCAAGCCACGGCGGAGAAATGGGCGACGGTATTGGCGCGGCGAGAGTTGGGCGACTCGTTGCTCGACATTGCTGCCGATATGGACATGCCTTATGAAACGGTGAAAACCTACAGCAAGCTCGCACGGCGAGCTTTGAAAGACACGTAACCGGCGAGCGGGGCAGCTTAGCTTAAGGCGATCGCAACCGCCAAAACTATTTATTTCAATCCCCTTTCGGGGAATTGGGTCGTTGTGACTCCAGGAAGATGCGAACTAAGTTGCTCTGAATCCGTTTCAATCCCCTTTCGGGGAATTGGGTCGTTGTGACGCTTAGTGGCAGAGCACCCCGCAACATTGGGCGCGAACAATGGGGGTTTCAATCCCCTTTCGGGGAATTGGGTCGTTGTGACCCCCACATCCAAGCGCATCACGATCGCTGCTTAGGTTTCAATCCCCTTTCGGGGAATTGGGTCGTTGTGACCTGATACTATTCCTGTTTTTCAAATACCGGATCCGTTTCAATCCCCTTTCGGGGAATTGGGTCGTTGTGACTTTCAGTGAGAATTTTCTACTTGCTTTCCAAGAAGGTTTCAATCCCCTTTCGGGGAATTGGGTCGTTGTGACGACGGTATCCCCGCAGAGTTTGAGCGAGAGCAAGTGTTTCAATCCCCTTTCGGGGAATTGGGTCGTTGTGACTCGGATTGAAAATGCTCGAATCATCGTGATCGCCGTTTCAATCCCCTTTCGGGGAATTGGGTCGTTGTGACGCATTGCGTCTGAAGGACCGTTTCTTTAGCGATGCAAGTGTTTCAATCCCCTTTCGGGGAATTGGGGCGTTGTGACGGGATGGCGATTGGTATCTGATTAAGGATTTTGGTGTTTCAATCCCCTTTCGGGGAATTGGGGCGTTGTGACGCCGCTGAAGGCTGGGGATTCCCCTCTGCGTCAGCAGTTTCAATCCCCTTTCGGGGAATTGGGGCGTTGTGACAGCTGGGATGCAAGCGCTTTGATGTCGCCTTCGATGATCAGTTTCAATCCCCTTTCGGGGAATTGGGGCGTTGTGACTTGACTCTTGTACATTTGGCCTCAAGGAACGCTATAGTTTCAATCCCCTTTCGGGGAATTGGGGCGTTGTGACCGGAGACAGTAATAGGCTCAGTGCCCTGAGAATCGGTTTCAATCCCCTTTCGGGGAATTGGGGGCGTTGTGACTAAACAACGCCAACTGATTAATGAGGATCAGGATAGTTTCAATCCCCTTTCGGGGGAATTGGGGCGTTGTGACAGGGTCAAGGGTAGTCAAGCCCGCGTTTACTCCATCGTTTCAATCCCCTTTCGGGGGAATTGGGGCGTTGTGACTACTTGAATGGTGTTATTGGAGAACTCAGAGATTCGTTTCAATCCCCTTTCGGGGAATTGGGGCGTTGTGACCCCTGCACATTGATCAACTCGAAGTGCTCCGACCAGTTTCAATCCCCTTTCGGGGAATTGGGGCGTTGTGACGGTGAGATGCCTGAGCCTGGGGAAGGGTTCTATAAGTTTCAATCCCCTTTCGGGGAATTGGGGCGTTGTGACTACACCAGTGCCATCCCCAAAGGATTTGCCGAAATGTTTCAATCCCCTTTCGGGGAATTGGGTCGTTGTGACGGGACGTTTGAAACGTATAAATTGTCAAGGTTCTGAACCCATTATGCGCGAACCTACGAAAATGCTGCTCTAATTTCATACTTTTTCACCCAAAGGTCTTTTTGCTAATCTCTGAAACCCCTGTGTCAGTTAGTTTTGCGCGATCGCGCGAACCTCTTTCAGTGAGCTAAACACTGAAAACCTTTTCTGGTCGACTCTTCAGGTATTAAAAGGGCGGTTCATACTCAAACACCGATCAACCCGCGCGAGGTTGCGTTTCAGTTTTTGTACCTTCAAAGAGATTGAGGGCAAGAGCAAAAACAGAAGCGGAAAAGCTAAGAACGAAGGAGGTGTAACTGCGTGCTTTCATTTCCGTCCCCTTGCGGGGAATTGAGGGTGAATCGCGATCGAGCTAAGCAAGAACTCGACTGCATTCCAGCGAAGTTTCCGTCCCCTTGCGGGGAATTGAGGGTGAATCGCTCTTTTAACTTTAATTGTTTGTCAAATTGTTTACGTTTACTGTTTCCGTCCCCTTGCGGGGAATTGAGGGTGAATCAGGCGATCGCGCAGTGGGGCCTTATTCACAGCCGCACACGTAACCATGTTTCCGTCCCCTTGCGGGGAATTGAGGGTGAATCAATACGTATGGTCAGAATAGTCAAAGACTTTCTCACCATGTTTCCGTCCCCTTGCGGGGAATTGAGGGTGAATCATGCTCAATTAGACGTACTTCCTAATTTATTAGATTGGGCATCCTGTTTCCGTCTCCCCTTGCGGGGGAATTGAGGGTGAATCGGCAGAAAGGGCTTATCTGGGTATGGTGGCAAGAGTTTCCGTCCCCTTGCGGGGAATTGAGGGTGAATCCCTCTACCTCGTCAGAGGGTTCAGCGGCACGGGAAAAAGTTTCCGTCCCCTTGCGGGGAATTGAGGGTGAATCAATCAGGAGAAGATTTAACGATGACCGCTAACGGGAGCCAGGTTTCCGTCCCCTTGCGGGGAATTGAGGGTGAATCACTTTACGCATGGCACCTTGGATTATCCCCATCGCCGTTTCCGTCCCCTTGCGGGGAATTGAGGGTGAATCTAGAGCAAGCGGGCTTAGCATCAAAATGCCATCATGCTGTTTCCGTCCCCTTGCGGGGAATTGAGGGTGAATCATGTTTGCATTACTTCTCTACACGATCGCTATTCTCATCGCTTTGTTTCCGTCCCCTTGCGGGGAATTGAGGGTGAATCTCCTCAATTTGAAAGCCTTGTGGATACTAGCTTACAACAACCAAATCCACAGAGGTGTGAAAAATTCTCAACAAACGCCACTTCTTGACAAAAGAACGCTGTCTGAAATCGCTGAAAGCTAGACGGAGTGATGAATCCACAAAGGTTAACGAAGTCATGCAGTTTTCCAGGTTCTGGGCAGATCCGTGGATCACTGCCTCTCGCCACTCAGTCTAGAAAACCCCACCCAAAATGTCCACTGACTTCATCAAAGGAAATATGCCTGGGGGGCGGGCTCTGGTAGCGGACTGCCAATGGTGAGTGATTGCGCCAGTGCGCCAGCCGCAATCCAATAAAACCGCACATTATCTTCCTTCGGGTTCACGCGCCCCATCACCATTTGATGTAAGCGGCGCATTTCTGCCAGCGTCAAAAAACATTCAAACACGCTCTCTTGTACGCGCCGTCCATACCCTTCTAAAAACTTGGCAAGACGAGTGCGACGGCGATTATCAGCAATGTCGTAAACCACTAGCGCCATCATTAGGTAGCCCTCCGAAACGGTTCATAAATGGCCCCCGTTTGCAGGCATTGTTTATAACGCCGCAGTTGCAACACGATCGCCTGTCGATAAGGCACCGCCTGGTTACTGTCAGGATGCTGAATCTCGCTCATGATGCGCTTTTCAAACGCTTGTAAAAATCGTTTGCGGGCTGAGTCGATGAGGTAGACACCGCCCGCTTCATTCGGCGGGGTGAAATCCTCCAATGAGAACACGTTTTGATTAATCTGCTGTAGGACGAGGGTATCGACAATGGGGGAGCGAAACTCTTCCATTAGGTCAAAGGCGAGCTGGGCCTCGGGACGGTCAGACCGGTGCAGGTTACCCAGGTAAGGATTGAGCCCCTCGACTCGCAGCAGGCTCAACACATTGTTAAACAGCAGCGTGTAGCCAAAGCTCAGCAACGAATTAACCGGGTCAGTGGGCGGACGGCGGGTGCGCTTGGTAAAGGTGAACTCGGGATGTTTGATCAACTGTCCCAGGCCCAAGAAGTAGCGCGTCGCGGCAGTGCCTTTATACGAGGGAGTAGGGGAGATGGGGAGGGGGGATATGGGGAGAGGGGAGGTAGGGAGTGGGGGAGGTGGGGAGTGGGGAGATGAGGGGAGTGGGGAGTGAGTAGGATGTCGTCAGCGCTGCGACGCACCGTTTCAATATCATGCGTTTGGCGTTGCTGATTTTGGGTATGAATGGAATCGCGGGCAGGAAGCGTGACCCGAGTTGATTCCATCTCGATAGCGGAGAGCGGGCATCTTGCCCGCGACCTAAAATGCCGGATTCATACTTCGATTCAGCAACGCTTGCGTTTAGTTTTCAACGGCTGTGAAGAGGTCGGCGATCGCCACCTCGAATGTGGGGAGTTGGGGAGACGTGAGGCGATCGCGATCGGTCAATACCTGCGGTTCACCATACCGTTCCCTTGGTAATGTGAATACCGAGACGGTTTGCTCTTGGGGATTGACAATCCAGTACTCGGGAACGCCCAGGTCTTCGTACTGGGTACGTTTGGCAACATAGTCACGGTTGCGCTGGATTTCACCAGGGCTCACTATTTCGACCACGAGCAACGGTGGTGGCATGGTCAGACGAATGGTGTTGCGACGTTTCAACAAGGTCACATGCTCTTCGCGAATTACCGTTAAATCGGGGTAGCGATTTCTGGGCTCGCCGCGCACTTCTAGTTCCAAGTTATGGGCGCGAATTCTTTGATAACCCACCACAGGGAGCAGTAGGGCAAACAGGTAGTTTGAAAGTTCAACATTAAAACCTGACTCTGGCGGTACCTCGATCAATTCTCCGTTGAATAGCTCGTACCGGTTGTCTGACCCGTCGTCGTAGGCCAGATATTCTTCAAAACTGTGAAATCGAGGCTTGAGCTGAACCATGGCATGAAAGGCAGAAGGCGAAGAAAAGGCAGAAGGCAGAAGGCAGAAGGCAGAAAAAAGACAGCTGGTCAGGAGGGCGATCGCCACAACCACGCGACTGACAAGACTAAACCGGGTAAGACCGGATCACCGTTCAGTTCATCCGGTGCTGCCAACACGTCAACGGGCTGGTCAGGCCGATAAATTTCCACCTGCTGGGTTGGCGGATCAATGAGCCAACCTAAACGCAGACCACTGTCGAGATATTCCTGCATTTTGGCCCGCACGGTGTTGACGTTATCGCTGGGGGAAACCAGCTCCAATACAAAGTCGGGACATAGGGGTGGAAATTTTCGCTGTTGCTCTGGAGTAAGGGTCTCCCAGCGAGACTTCTCGACCCAGGCCACATCGGGCGATCGGTCTCCGCCACCAGGCAGTTTGAAGCAGGTCGAGGAATCAAACACGACACCTAGTTGGGTGCGGCGATTCCAAGTGACAAAGTCAGCCGATAGTTCGGCATTGCTGCGGCCGGTTTCGCCGCCAGTAGGGGACATGATGACGAGGGCTCCAGTGGCGGTGCGTTCAAATTTGATATCGGGGTTGGCCGCACAAAGCCGCTCAAACTGGCTGTGATTGAGGCGCGCGATCGGGCTGAGGTCAATGGTAAAGGCAGTCATGGCTACGTCCTCCCGGATGACTCTAGCTTAGCGAAAGGCGGAAATCAGAAGGCAGAAGAGCGGCTTCACGCCATTAACCAGCTAAACAAATTGGCAATGGAAAGGTTGAAATTTTGGGCGAATGCTGGCGTTGGTAATAAACGCTCAGGGGCATCGTAAACGGCAGTCGGTTGATCAGGTAAATACACAAAAACAGACTGATCATCTGGGTCAATGAGCCACCCCATTTGCGTGCCATAACTCAGGCAATGGAGAATATTTTTAGTCACTTTGGTTTGGCTTTGATCAGGGGAAAGAATTTCAATCGTCCAATCTGGAGCGATGGCAAACACGTTGGCAACTCTGCCATTCTCTTGACGGGGAATTTTAGCCCATTGAAACACGGCAATGTCAGGCACAATGGAGCGTCCACCAAATGTGCAGCGTAACGCAGTAAATGCTCGGGCGATTTGCGCAGACTTAACAACCTGATTAATCGTTGGGGACAGCTCTGTCTGAATCGCACTGTGTTCTCCCCGGGGCATTGGCTTCTGAATAATTTGCCCGTCGATGTACTCGCTGGCCGGTTCGGTCTCGGGCCGTTTAAGGAAGTCTTCTAGTGTCAGAGACTTAGCAGGAGTTTGGACCATAGCAAGACTCCTAATAGGCAGTATTCATCAATGTGAATGCTCTCGTTATAGCAGAAGGCTGAGAAAAGGCAGAAATCAGAAGGCAGAAATGACGAGCTAAGCTGCTTGCCCTTTAATTTGCACAACTGCTCACCTTTAGGTGGGGTGGGACAGGCGAGGACGCCTATCTAACCTGACTTTTCCTACTAAGTCCTAGGATGACCAAATATCAAGGGTTCTGGGAGCGAAGGCGACTCGCAACAAGAAGCATCTATTGAGAATCGGAAACGAGTCTTTAGGCTTTCAGAGTGATCAAAACCTGCCAGATTTTTCTCCCAAAAAGATAACGGGAAAAGTCAGCTATCTAACGAGTTTTCCCTGTTATCCAAATACGCAAAGTCGATGGGTTTTAGCTTAACTGAACATCAAAGAGCAACCGAATCCATCAAAAAAAGGAGGCAAAGTTAGCAAAACCTATCCCGTTTTCCATTCATCCTTCTGCCTGCTTCGCACGGGCCAAGCCCTACATCCTTTAGTTTCCGTTTCCGTCCCCGTAGCCAAAGGCAAAAATCAGAAGGCAAAAGGATGAAAGCAGAAACGCTTACCGGAAAGGACTTAAGAGGACTAGACAAGCAACCATGCGATGGGCAGATGTAGAACTCCCAGCCTGGCCCCCATTCATCCTTCATCCTTCTGCCTTCATCCTTTTTACGCCGTTTCCGTCCCCGTGAGGAAAGGCAGAAGGATGAAGGCAGAGGGCAGAAAATTTGTGGTCGAGGAACTGGCGGCAACCTAAAAACCTAAAATCTTTAGAGCTATCTCCTCAGCTCCTAACCGAGCACCCCTTCATCCTTTCTCCTTTTGCCTTCATCCTTTCCACTTGGTTTCCATCCCCTTGCGGGGTAATGAGGTTTGAACACCTGACAACACGTCAGGAGGAGCAACCCGCAAACAGTTTCCATCCCCTTGCGGGGTAATGAGGTTTGAACCCTCATGGGCGGCGGAAACATCATGACAAAAATGGAGTGTTTCCATCCCCTTGCGGGGTAATGAGGTTTGAACCCTTACGGCGCGATGTGGGAAGGAGATACGCTGCGATTGTTTCCATCCCCTTGCGGGGTAATGAGGTTTGAACCATTATGCATTTTGGACCCTAAAGAGTAACGGCCTGCAGGTTTCCATCCCCTTGCGGGGTAATGAGGTTTGAACTTGTAGAGCGTTACAGGGACCGTTATTACAGGGGTTTCCATCCCCTTGCGGGGTAATGAGGTTTGAACTGGACACGGTGGTGCGTTTTTCTACAACAGTGGTGTTTCCATCCCCTTGCGGGGTAATGAGGTTTGAACCGTCGAGGTGGAGCTGTCTGAGCCCACTGAGGGTTTCCATCCCCTTGCGGGGTAATGAGGTTTGAACCAACAAGAGGCTTGTGGGATCGCTGGTCTCTGCATTGTTTCCATCCCCTTGCGGGGTAATGAGGTTTGAACCACCGATCCTACACCAACGATGGTGGCAACTGCTCGTTTCCATCCCCTTGCGGGGTAATGAGGTTTGAACCCCTGCCTTTCAGAACCCTGATGCTGCAAGGGTTCCAGATAGCTATTTTCGCGGGGGTCTGACGGAAGGCAAAATTGATAGGAATCACTTTCAACAAGCCCCCTTGAAAAATGGCTGAAAGCCATATACGACAAGCGATTCGCTAGGGTTGACGAAACTATGCGGTTTTCAAGGATCGACAGACCCCCACGAAAATGAAAGTCTTGGGGCCATCCTACTGAAATTTTCCGCCATTGCCAGCCAAAACACAGCATTTCGCAACATTTCTCCTCTCTGATACCGGTTCTGTGAAATAGCGCTGCACATCGTAGGTGGGGAGTGATGGGGAGATAGGGGGATGGGGTAGGGCTGATTCTCTCGACAAAGAAAAAAGGTGAAACCCTCATTTTTATGTTGCGTTCATTTTGAGGTCTAACGGAGATGCCGGATCATAGCTAAGTTTCTCCCTGTAGAGAATCAACCCTAGGGGGATGGGGAGGTGAGAGATAGGGGGATGGGGAGGTGAGAGATAGGGGGATGGGGAGATGGGGAGATGGCAACCTTGTCGCTTGGCCAGAGCCGCCGCGATCGCTGCAACCACCATTCAGTAACGCTTTTACTTCTGCCTTCATCCTTCATCCTTTCCCATAAGTCGCTACCTCCTGCTGTGCCTCTTTTCGCATCTGCTGTCGCAGCGACCAAGGCGTAATCACCTCTCCCTGAGGTCGCCAATCCCGCAGGCGCATCACCCCATTGATGTCCCCTAGTCGCACCCAACCGGCGTAGTACACATCTTGGGAAGATCGCGTCGCTACTACCTGCTGCACCAGTGCCTGCTGCCCTAAGGGCACGTGTTGAGCAATGAGAGAATCCAGCTCCCCATACTCCACTCGTGCAAACGTCGGATGGCGCTCTGTATTATCAACATAGCCCCGCGCAAACCAGGGCGAAAATCGCATCAACAGCCAGGCCTTCGGTAGATAGAAATTGAATCCCCAGGCCTTTGCCAACTGGCTTTCCACATAGTCTGGGGTCGGCAGTTGACCGCGATTCTTCATCGCCATTAATGCTGGGGGAACCTGGGAATCTGCCCAGGGCAACACCTTTACTCGCTCCGACACAATGCGGTCTAGGCGATAGTTGTGCCAAGCGATCTGTCCCTCGGGGTCAACCCCATAAGCACTGAGGTACTTCGCTCGCCGCGCATAGTGCAAACACACCGGATACACCGTTACCGTTGTTTGCCGCTCTTGACGCGCCATCCACACCTCAAACTGAATCACGCCGCCCTCCGGTTGTTGCCAGAGTTGCTCAATGTCGTACTGCAAGTTATCGACCTGCTCCTGCATCTCTGGCGGCAAAATGTAATCTAAGTGCAGGAAGATCCGCTTCTCTTTTTCTCCACTCCTGGGCAAGCGGGCTGCTGTGGGGTGAGTCACCCGCTGCCAAAGGCGATCAATCACTACATTGAGCTGCGGCTGCACAAAGGCAATTTCTTCTAAAACCTTCAGCAGTTCCCAGGTTTCCTCCCTACTGAACAGCGGATCGGTCGGGCTCTCGTTTGAGACTGGTAGCGGCGGCCAGTTGACTGCTGCGATTCGAGCAAACTGCCCTCTACCTGCCTGTTGCAGCCAGCCCATCTCGACTAACGCTTTCAAGTCATCCCGAATGGAGCGATGCCCCACTGCAAACGGAGCCTGAAGCATCACCTGCTCCCAATCAGACAGCCTCATGCCGGTCTGCTGGGCCATCGCCGCTTGCCAGTCTGCCCAATCTAGGGAATCTGCCGCTTCGAGTAACGTCGCCAGCGATCGCTGACACAAGCACTGACTACCCTGACAGTGCTCTCCCAGACTTTTTGCCGCTGCCTGATCGGCCATGCTATGGGTCGGGGCAAACAATTTGGCCCGTAAATCGCCATAGCGAAAGGGGTGAGGCAGACTTTCACGCCAAGGCGACTCCTGCCCATAGAGCGATCGCAGCAGCCACCACAACCGCAGCGATCGCTGCCAACGACTGGCCAACTGGCCCGCACTGAGTGCCTGCAATACTGCTGGAGACGGCGGGTAATCAAAGCTTTCTGACATTGGCATGGAATAGCCATTTGAGTGGGGAAGTTGAGTGTTGGAGAGATGGGGGCTGGGGAGATAGGGAGACCGGGCGTTTAAAAATTCTCCGCTTTCTGCCTTCTGCCTTCTGCCTTCTGCCTTCTGCCTTCTGCCTTCTGCCTTCTGCCTTCTGCCTTGGAATCCCCCTCTTCAAACCCTAGTGTAAGCTGAGGGCGTCTTGATGAAACCCGCAGCTATGGTCAGCACACTTACCAGCAACGTTCACCTAACACTGAGCGAACCTCAGACGATAGACAACTTGCGCTTTCAACTGCTCTCGGTGGCATTGACCAGTCTGGATCGATTGATGACCCCAGCGGATTTGCGATCGTTGCAGCTGCCACCAGGGCTTGACCCCACCGGAGGTATCGTCATTTCCGGACGCGCCCCCATCTGGCTCTATGCCCATTTGGTGCATGAACTGCATCCCACCGCTTGGGTGGCCTGTTACGACCCGCGTCTCGGCGCGGTGATGGTCACCACCCATTGCCAACAAGTTCGCGTCGGGCAAGTCGTTCCCCTGCAGCTTTCTTACGGCAAACCGCGACTCGGATCTGCCCTGCTGATTGTAGGACCACCCGATAGCGGTAAATCCGTGCTCAGTCATGCCCTGTTCCAGGCGCTACTACCTGACTTTCCCGATGTGTTTTTGCAACGCGCTCAGTGGGATGGCGAAGGCAACTGGATTTTAGAATTGCCCGATACCGCCACTCACGCAGACCGAGAAGCCTTCAAGCTAGCCTATAAAGGTGAACTGACCGATACTTTCTACCCCTATCAGGCCCAAGCCATATTGCAACTGCGTCGCCAAAAATCTTTAGTGATTGTGGATGTCGGAGGGAAGGTGCAACCAGAG
Organism: Leptolyngbya sp. SIOISBB; assembly: GCA_010671905.1. Taxonomy (GTDB): domain Bacteria; phylum Cyanobacteriota; class Cyanobacteriia; order Phormidesmidales; family Phormidesmidaceae; genus Halomicronema. Next base: position 244,237 of record JAAHII010000002.1, on the reverse strand, counting down.
AAACAGCCCGTGTTAGAGGCCTGCTCACACTACCTCGTTATTAGCTCTAAATCAGACGAAGTTAAGAAATGGCACGAATTTTGTTGCGATCGTAGTAATTTACGGTGCCTCAGTGTCATCACGAGTAGCTTGGACAAGATTACAACAGTTCATCGACGAGCCCCTTTTCTTGAGATGACCTGCGGACCATGGCTTTCAGGGGCAAGCATACCCGTGCCGGAGGTGTTGGTGGAACAAGTAATGACTCAATTGTTACCAAGAACGTAAATGATTCGTATTTGCAGAGACGAGATCGCCAGATCGAAGTCTTGGATTGGCAAGACTTGCCCTCATTAGGAGGCAAGAGTAGAGAATGGATTGAGCAATATGGATAATGCATATCTTGTTTTGATCGAAACATCTGGCAACCAGAACTATATCTTTTCGACTAACAAGTTAAGAGAAAATGTCGGCGCTTCTGAGCTGACTTATCAAGCAGGAACAAAGTGGATTCTGGAAGCTGTTGGTGTCATTAATGACGAGGAAATCCTGAGAATTTGGAAAAATTCAGCAAGAGTCAGAAAGCTATTGAGGGATTCTCAAAAGAATCCTTCTATTGAGGATGAGACCCTTGCGAAGCCAGTAGAAGTAATTACTGCAGCCTCTGGCAAAGCATTTCTGTTGACTAGAGAAGAGGCAAAAGCTCAAGAAATCATTCAATCGGTCACTCGTAAGGCATTAGTTTCTGCCCCTGGTTTAGACGTTTCCGGAGTTTATGTAAAAATTGATGATTGGCAAGCAGATGGCTCGTTAGCTAAAGCTGTCGTACAAGTTTACAAGCAATTTGAAAGAGCACGATCGCGTCGTCCCTCGCCCGAAAATCGCTTCCTCCGTTTGCCTATTGTTTCCAGTTGTGCCATTAGTGGTTTGCCAGCCACAAAGCTTGAAAAGATTGGCACTCAGAAAGTTGCCATTTCTCAAGTCAGCGTGTCAAAACGCAGCAAAGCTAAAGCGGCCAAAGACAGACTAACTGAGCTAGATCCACGCCTTAAAGCTCAAATCGATCAATTGCTTAGTGATGATGATATTGAAGAAGAAAAACGGTCATGGTTGGCGATCGTCCATGCGGACGGCAATGGACTGGGTCAGATTTTCCTGAATTTTGAAAACTATATTGGAGACGATAAGAGTAACCGTAACTATATTGAGCAGTATCGCAAGTTTTCGCTGGCTTTAGACGAATGTACCGAAGCTGCCTTCAAAAAAGCTCTCAATGTTTTTCCAAAAGAGTCAGATAAGAAGAGTCGAGAGCTTGCTCCTATTGTTCCGTTAATTATCGGTGGTGACGACTTAACTGTTGTTTGCGATGGGCACTATGCCCTCGAATTCACCAAAATCTTCTTACGAGAATTTGAAACACAAACGGAAAATCATGATGGCATTCGGGCGATCGCTGAAGCAGCCTTCGGTGTCCCTCGGCTCTCGGCTTGCGCTGGGGTTGCCGTTGTTAAACGTCACTTTCCCTTCTCTGTAGCTTATGAACTGGCAGAAAAGCTGATTCAGTCAGCTAAAGAGGTCAAGAAAAAAGTCACTCAGAAAAAAGATGAGAATACTCCCTTTCCCTGTTCTGCGATTGATTTTCATATCCTCTACGACACCAGCAACGTCAATTTGGGAGATATCCGTGACAGGCTAAAACCTGAAACTAATGTTCAACTTTTCCATCGGCCCTATGTGGTCACCAATATTGAATGTTTAAAGGAGGCTGATGGTTACCTTTGGGCAGAGGCTCATCGCTGGAGTTTGCTGAGTGATCGCATCAAATGTTTGAAAAATGCGCAATCCAATCAGCTAAATAAGGCTCCGGTTTCCAGTAGTCAAAGCCATGCGTTGCGGACGGCTCTGCTAATCGACAAAAAATCAGCCGACTCCCAATATCAGCTAATTCAGCAGCGATATGACTTAAAACCGTTCAAAGAATCAGAAGACTCCCTGTTTCATTTGACTAATGACGGTACTCACGAAACATCATTTCTAGATGCGTTAGATGCGATGGAGTTTTTCAAGAATGCGGAAACAGATAATGAGAGCGAACCGGAGGTGGCAGGATGAGTTTAGTGGTTCCTACAGATTTGTTCACCATTCAAGTCACCATGACCAGCGATTGGCATGTGGGCTCCGGTTTGGGGCGGGGTGAAATAGATAGCTTAGTGCAGCGTGATGCAGATAATTTACCCTATCTTCCTGCAAAAACCTTAACGGGTATTTTGCGCGATGGTTGCGAACAAGTAGCGTTGGCCCTGGATAATGGAAACGAACGAGGACGCTGGCATGGCTGGATCAATTTTTTGTTTGGCGATCAGCCCACCCTAACTCAAGGCGCAATTGAAACGGAACCTCGGCCGGCGGTGCTTTCCATTCGCTCCGCTTATTTGGAACCGGATCTGCACGCAGCCCTAAAGGTGAACAAGCATCTGACAAGCGCGATCGCATTCATCAAACCCGGTGTTGCCATTGATGGGAAAACGGGATCCGCAAAACCCGATTACCTTCGCTTTGAAGAAGTCGTCCGCATGGGCGCAGTTCTGACAGCAGAAAGCAACTTAGATTTTTCAGACTATCGAGATCTACCTGATGACAATAAGAAGGTTGCTTATGCGCTCTTGATTGCCGGAGCAAAAATGGTGGAACGATTGGGGGGTAAGCGTCGCCGGGGTAATGGTACCTGCAAGATTACGATTACTGATGCCGAAGGAGACGGACAGAAAGGCATCCAATGGCTAAAAGAGAATTATCAAGATATTGCTGCGCCTCCTGAGTGGAAACCGCGAAAGCTCTCTAACAACAATGCTCAAAATCCTGAAGCTGACTCCACCTGGTATACCGTTTCACTTACGATGACAACCCAATCTCCTGTTGTCTTACCCAAGCGCACGGTTGGCAACGTGGTTGAAAGCCTAGACTATATTCCCGGTCGTTACTTTCTGCGATATCTACACCAAAAGTTGGGTGACCAGCTCAATGTCAGTCAGGCGATCTCCCGTGGCGACCTTATCATCACCAACGCCACGATTGAGATGACAGGGAAAGCGGGACGTCCTACCCCCTTTTGCTTATTCGGTGAAAAGCTGGGTGGTGGGCTTAGTGAAGGGCAGGGAGTTTACAACCGCTTCCACGAACCAGAACCACAAGACATTCAACTCAAAGGGGAGCGAGGTGGCTACATCGGCGACTTTGATGGTTCGCATTTGCCTGATTATAAGACGGTCTCTTTAGAACTATCCACCCACAACACGATTAAAGACGATGTACAGCGCCCCACCAGCGATATTGGCGGCGTCTATAGCTATCAGGCGATTCCAGCAAGGACTCTCCTAAAAGCTAAACTGCACCTGCCCAAGAGTATTAAAGAACATTTAGATGCCGCCGCCCAAAATTGGTGGGAAAACCTTAAAGGTAAAGTTCGCATCGGTCAATCTAAAAAAGATCAGTATGGGGTTGTCAAAATTGCAGCCCAGCAGCCGGAGATAATTCAACCTTCTAAACAGGCCGACAAGCTGCTTTATGTGTGGTTTTTATCAGATGTTTTGCTACGGGATGAGCGACTGAACCCGACGACGCATCCCGATGACTTTAAACAAGCATTGGAGCAGGCGTTGGATTTGCCGGAAGGCGCACTACAAGAATGGAAAACTGACGAACGCACACAGCAAGATTTACTGTCCTTGATGATGCGATCGCATCGGACTGAATCCTGGCAGGTGCGCTGGGGGCTGCCTCGTCCTTCCATGTTGGGCTGGCAGGCTGGGAGCTGTACTGTTTATGAGGTAAATGAGGACATCAAGCCTGAGAAGTTGGCAGAATTGGCAGCGAAAGGAATCGGCGATCGCTGCGCAGAAGGGTATGGACAACTGTGTTTTAACGACCCACTGTTGATGAAGCAGCTATCTAGTCTAAAACTTAAAAAGCTTGATCCTGAAGCTGAAAAATCAATTCCTGCACCCGCTATCCCCCCTGATGATTCATCCTTTAACTATGCTCGAACCATTGAAAAAGCAGCATGGCGAGAAGCAATCACAAATCAGGCATTGACCATTGCCAGTGATGCCCTAAAACGAGAAGAGATCCTGGGCATCAAAATTACTCAAGGGAATGAAGAGGACTCCTCCCCCACAAGTCAGCCGTCTATGAGTCAGCTTGGGGGATTGCGATCAGTGTTTCTCAAGCTGCAAACCCAAGACGATGTAGGAAAAGTCACAAGCTGGCTGGCTGCTCTCGAAAGTGTTGCTAATAGAAAAGAAAAATGGCAGAAAACCGAGGACGGAATCAATAAAATTCGTTCTTTAGTAGAAGACCCCAAAATCGTATGGTCTTGCTTGAGACTTGATTTAGACGGCTCAACGGTTTCGCCACTCAATTTAGACAAATTGGTGATTACAGCGAACGGAGTTGAAGAGCTGAAGTCAGAACTCTGGGCTGAAGCCATTCGGACGCTTGTTGATGCCATGATTCGAGCGCAGAAACGAGCCCTCGAAGATGCCGAGAAACAAGCAGAGAAACAAACTCAGGATGGGGAGGCCGCGTAGACATGGCAAGAAAAATTCAGACCCGATGGAAAATTAACGGCACTCTAACCGCAGAAACACCCATCCATGTGGGTGGTATGGGCGGTGATGCCGATACTGATCTAGCCTTGGCAATCAATGGTGGCGGCTATTACTACATTCCTGGAACCAGTTTAGCTGGAGCCTTGCGGGATTGGATGAGTAAACCGTTCAGCGAAGATAATCCTAAAGGGAATACAAATAGCTTGAAAAGCCCTGATCATCCCATCAATCAGCTCTGGGGTTTTCAGGAAAAAGACAAAGGCCATGCCAGCTTTATCATCGTTGATGATGCCGAGATCAGGCTAGGAAAGGGACAATCCATTGAGATTCGAGAAGGCGTTGGCATCGATCGCCATACCGGGGCCGCTGCCGAGCGGTTCAAATACAGTCGTGCCATTTTGCCCAAAGGGGTCAGCTTTCCCCTCCACATCACTTTGGACTGTCAGAGGGACGAAGACCCGACAAATGTATGGCAGCTGTTACGGGCATTGGAGATTGGCGACATTCGCATTGGTGCTGCCAAAACTCGGGGCTTGGGGCGAGTCAAGTTAGAGCAAATTGTTATTCATCAGCAAAACCTGAGTAACGCGGATGGCCTCTTTAATACCCTGTTGAACGATGGCACCAGCAAACAATGGAAAGACCTGAGACCTGGGAATTATCAATCTCCTGCACAGTTAACTTTCGAGATTGCTTGGAACCCTCGCGACCCGGTCATGGTTAAGGCTGAGGGAGATGGCATTGCTATCGATATGTTGCCCCTCGTGAGCCAGGTTGACTCTGGCGTTCGATTTGTTATTCCTGGCAGTTCTATTAAAGGGTTACTCCGTGCCCATGCCGAACGCATCCTGCGTACAGTCCTTGATATTGATATCCCCCCCGATAAAGACAACAACCCCAAATTTAATGATCAGCTTCAGCTTGTCAAAGGAAAGAAACGGATTCCATTAACGGATGTCATTTTTGGGGCGGCTGAAAAGAGCAAAACCAAAAATTCTGAAGGCCAAATGGGGTTGCTTTCGATTGACGACTGTTATGCCAAACTCTCCATGACATCTGAAAATTGGTCAGCCGTTGAAAATGCTAAGAAAGAAGATACTGAAGAGTTTAAAAGCTTCAAGCAGGCTTTGGAAAAAGCTTTAGGTGGCAATCAGGAGCCGTTTCATACCCTCCAACCTGCAATGCATGTCGCCATCGATCGCTGGACAGGTGGTGCCGCCGACGGCATGCTCTACAGCGTGTTAGAACCCATCGGCGTAGAGTGGGAAGCTATTGGCTTAAAACTCGATGTAGCCAGGTTGCAAAGGCATCATTCTGGTTTGCTTAAACCCGCGATCGCCCTTCTCTTCCTCGTTCTCCGCGACTTCGCCAATCGTAAAATCCCGATTGGCTATGGCACTAATCGCGGCATGGGCACCGTTGAGGTGACCGAAATGACCTCGCGATGTTCTCGGCTCAAGGATCTCGAAGGATTGGCAGGAGAAAAGGTCATCGCTCCAGACCTCTTGAACTTGGGTGAACCATTGCTGTCTGACTTAACCGGAGCATGGCAACGCTGGATTGATCATCAAGCCGAACCGGAGGTCGCATGATGACTCAAGATATTCAGGCAACCACATTGCACAGCTATCATGCTTACGAAACACTGCCATTGGGTGACGCAATCAACTCCTGTAAATCTGTCCTACAAGAGGCAACCGCCCTGCTATATTCCCCCCAAGCCTGTGTGTTAGCTCGTCTAGACCTAGGCGGGACCTTGCGTGATGCAAGCGCAAATAAGATTAGTCTTGATAGCGTTTTTGAGGCGCGTATTTTCAATGAAAACTGTGAACTGCGCTGGCTCAATGAGCTAGATGCTTCCGGTCGTGCTGCACTGGTGGTCGAGTCAGAAATCAGTGCAGCAGGGTTTACACACATCGAAGCGAAGTCGTGTGAATCTTTAGCGCAGCAATACCTTTTGTGGGGCGAAAGGGTAGAAGATTTCTCTAATGACAAGGGCTGGCAGAGACTGGCAGAAGCTCGCATTGGTAAACTCGATATTCCCGTAGCACAGTCTTTTCTGCAGGAACAGCGAGTGTATCTCAAAACGCTGGAATATTTGGCCGTTGCTGATAAGTATGGCAACTTTGCTGTGATTGAAGAACGCTTGGTGAAGCTGGAGGTGAAATGATGGCGATCAAAACTGGCAAGCTGATCCTCGTTACAGAAGGTCCTAAAAAGAAAAAGCGTACTTTTCTGAAACTTGAATGCTTAAATCCCAAGCAAACTAAGACTGTCAGAGTTGAATTCGCAGATGATTGGTTGTCGTTGGCATTGATGAATCTAAAGAAAAAGGATCTAGCAAGTCTTAACGGTGTCAATGTTGAATTTGAGCGTAATGATAACAACGACCCTTACCGTATTTGGACAGTCGGCCAGCAATGGGATAGAGAAGAGCCCAAAATTGCTGAAGCGACTCTAGAGCGATCTCGGCCACAAGAGGAGCCGAAAAAGGTTGATTCTCAGCATTTTCATAATCCCTATAACTTTGTCCCGGCACTGCCTAGAAACGAGGTGACGGGTGAGCTAGGCGATCTCAAACCTGTCGGTCATGGTCGCTACCTACCTAATCACTGGACTGGCCGCATTGCTGTGAAGCTCACAACTGTAACGCCGCTGCTCATTCCCGATGCGGCTGAAATGACCGAAGACGGCAATGGACATAAAACTTTTCCTGTCAGAATGGGTGCCGATGGTAAGCCTTACTTGCCGCCGACTTCGATTAAGGGCATGTTGCGATCGGCTTATGAAGCTATCACTAACTCTCGCTTATCGGTCTTCGAGAAGCATGATGCTCGACTAGCTTATCGACTGCCTGCTCGGGACGGAACAAAAGTAAAGCCTGCCCGTGTTGAAAAGCTAGCAGGTTCAAACAGTTTATTTCTCAGACTGCTTGATGGAGCTAACCTACCCCGTTATGACAAACAAGGACGCATTTTCACAAACATAAAGTATTCCTCCGGGGCCTTGCCTCAGCATGGAGATCATGTGTATGTCAAGATTAAAATAACTAAGAATGGCACCAAGAAAGTATCTTCAATTCGAGCTTGGACAGTAGGTAGCTCTCCGGGCACTGATTGGAAAACAGGATGGGTTCTTGTCACTAATCTAAATATTGGCAATGGTAAGAAGCAAAATGAGAGGGTTTTTATTGAAAACAATAATGACCCCTATATCGAAATAGATGACAAGATTAATGAACTCTGGGAAAACTTGATTTCGGATTATCAGAAAGTCCATAAAAAAGATCTTGAGAAACGAGATATTGATGGAGTCCCGTATGACAAATATAGAGGAGATGGGCCTGGAGATCCAGCCTGGTCACGCCATATTTATGATAAAAATCAGCTTAAGTTAGGAGTGGGTATTCTCTGCTATGTGGAGTTGGCAGAAGATTGTGATCTGAACAGCGCGATTACTTCTGAAGATGTTGTTGCTATACAACCTGTAACGATCTCTCGGCGATTGTATGACCAAAAGCCTATTGACTTACTACCGACAACCTTACAGCCTGCTACGAATAGAAATGCTCTCTCGCCAGCGGACCGAGTATTTGGCTGGGTCAATCAAAAGGGTAAAGGGTCTTATAAGGGGCATCTACGCATTCACAGCCTTGAGTGCTTTTCTTCTCAGGAGGATGCTATTAGAAAATTTAGCTTGTCAGCAGTTCCCCTAGCTATTCTGGGGGAACCCCAAAATTCTCAAACTAGGTTTTATGCTGCAGAAGATAAAAATGGCACACCGCTTGGGCAAGAGGAGGGCAAAGAATATGGCTATGAGAGTAAGAAGCGAGGATTAAGAGGTCGAAAAGTATATCCTCACCACAATGATCTACCAGAAAGCTACTGGGCAAATCCTGAAGAAGATTTAACAAACCAAGAAGTTGATGGCTATTATCAGGAATATCGTCGTCCTAACGGAGAGCGGGATTCTCAAAACCGATCAACTACTGGCTGGGTGAATCCTGGAACTCAGTTTCAATTTGATATTGACGTCAACAACTTATCAACTATTGAACTCGGTGCACTGCTGTGGTTACTCAAACTGCCAGAGAAACATTACCATCGCTTGGGATATGGAAAACCTCTAGGTTTTGGCAGTGTGCGAATGGAAGCAGACTTTAATGCTTCTGATTTAAGAATGGGGCAACAATGGGAAACATTTTACCGAACTTTTGAGAGCTTAGATAAGCCATTTTTTGATCACGTTAACTGCATTTCTGAGTATCAAAATGCTGTGGCCCAAGCGTACAGTAAGCCATTCGACTCCACATCCTTTATTAAGGCTTTCACCAGAGCAGTAAAAGGTTTTGACGATGGCTTGCCTATTCACTATCCTTGGAACCCGGATAAAAATGGTAAGCCTGATCCGCAAGGAGAAAACTTCAAATGGTTTACGGAAAATGAGCAAGGAGATCGCTTTAGTTTACCTACCTTAGTCAGTGGGGATAGTTTGCCTCTCAATCCACGCTCGGAAGCTAAGTCTGATCAGACTACAAAAGCCTTACAGCGTAGTAAATCAGGCTCAAGCAAATCATTGACGACTACAAATAAATCCAAACGTGAAAATAATAGGCCTATAAAAAAGAGGAAAAAGTAGGGCTATGTAAATCATTATTATGACTGTAGGCACCTTCCGCCCTGACTTAGGATTGCGACAGAAAGGGGAAACTCTCACAGGTCCAGACTGGGACGATATGGCTCAAACAATGGGCAAGGCGCTGTCAAATGCTCTCGGCCTGTTACGCCAAGATTTTTGTAAAGTTGTGGTTCTCAGCAATGCTCAGACAGGTTTGGCTTGGGCGATTGGTAGGTATTTTGATAGGACAAATAACATAGACCTTTTTGGTTATGACAGATTTGGGAATGTGGTGACCAACCAAGGCCAAGAAAGATTTGCACCGTTACCTGGTGGAAATCCTAATCGTGCCAAATTAATTGATGGCGAGTTAAGTAAAAACCAACCAGAGATCGCCTTGGGTATTGGGAATATGGATTACATGCAGGATGCACGTCAGGCAGTGTCTGCTCTTCCTTTGCTCTGGATCGAGACTGGTAAAATTTCCAGCTCTCAGGAAGCAATGGAATTAGTCAAAGACATCGTTGCTTCCTGCAGACACCTTTACCGTGAGCATAGTGTTCGTGAGATTAACTTATTTTGGGCAACGGCTAACCACGTAGCACTCCTTGCTGCGGCCAATTTAACGGCACAGCATGCCTCGCCTAAAATCAAATACATGGAGCGAGAGCATGCCAATGCAAGGTATGTGCATCTTCCAATGCCAGGTGAATTTTAAGCAGAAATAATCTTCGGCTTGACCTTATCTACGTATCTAAGGTGTTTCTCACCCACTGCCGGAACGATCTCATCGCCTTATTTCGCCCCTCGATCCGACTCTGCTCGACATACTTCGGGATTGCTTCCTGCAAGGGCCATCCTAGGAAAGTGAGACTTTCATCCACTTCTACATACTCCCCATGCTGAAGCTGATAAATACGAATCGTTTGTCCAACCCGTCGCCAGAGTTCGGGAACGCCCAAAGCAGCATAGGTTTCTGGGTGGGTACGGGACGTGATGTCAACTTCTAAAGCAAGATCAGGGGGTGGATCAATCGTTAAATCTAAGCGCTTCTTGCCTCGCACAGCGGCTTCGTGCTGAATGTAAAAACATTGGTCAGGTTCGATACCTTTGAGCATCTCGGCATTCTTAAACGTGGTTGACCCTAACGTTAGAAATTCAATATCTAGCTCTTCTAAAAAAGCTTTTAGCAAGTCGCTAATGTTCTCCTTATCCGATTCATGTTCAGGCAATGGAGCCATGATTTCCAGTAAACCGTTGTTGTAAGCAATCCGAGTGCTTCGATGCTCTCCGAGTTCTTCTAAAATGGCTTCAAATTCCTCCCAACTGACATCATGCAGTAGGAGCCGTTGACCGGGTGGCACATCTAGCTGTCGGAGCTGTAGGGTAACCATGGACTATCCCCCTTGTACTCGGACCCATTTCCTAACGGTACGACGTAAAGCCAACCGTCCTTTGTCGCGATGCTCCTCAATCAACTGCGGTAACTCTTGCACCTTAAGTGTAGGAAATACCTGGCTTTGATTAGCCTGCACATACTGACCAGATTGCAGCAGATAGATACTGAGGACACCTTGGTCATAGCACCAAATTTCAGCGACCCCAAGGCGGGCATAAATCGGAAACCGATCTAGGGATTTGTTCGTGATATCGATTTCAAGCGCTAAATCAGGGGGCGGATCTTGGTTCAAGTCAAACTTCAGCTTGCCTCGAACCAAGGCTTCATTTTGAAAATAGAAACAATTATCAGATTCTAAACCGGCCTTTTCTGCCTGCTTACGCCAAGTCGTGGACCCATAACTTTCGTAGTCTTGGTTCAACTCCTCGGCAATGTCTTCAATGGCAATGCTAATCGACTGCTTGAAATATTCGTGCTCGGGCAGGGGAGCCATGATTTCCAATAATCCGTCTTTATACGCAATACGAGTGTTGCGATGCTGGCCCAATTCCTCCAGAATTGCGTCAAACTCGGCCCAACTGACATCATGGAGCAGTAGCCGTTGACCGGGGGGCACGTCTAGCTGTCGGAGTTGTAGGGTAACCATCGGCGCTAATCTCAAAAACGAAAAAGGCAGAACGCACAAAGGCCATGCTGATCGTTAGCGATGCTGGCCAAAGATTTGGAGTAAGGGGCAGGCAAAATCAGGGAGCAAAGGTGACGTTAAGGAGTCGGTCGCCTGCAGGGTAACGGCTATCACCAGCAATGCATTATCCCGACGATAAACCTGCACCTGTCGTAAGTTCTTATCGACGATCCAATATTCTTGAACCCCCTGCTGAGAATAGAGCTTCCGCTTGAGTTGCTTGTCCCGCTGCTCATTTTTCTCGCCTGGCGACAGTACTTCGACGACCAGTTCGGGTGCGCCCGTTAAGTGTTCAGCCTCATCTAGTAGCAGATCCAACCGCTCATTACTGGCCCAGACCACATCCGGAATCACATCATCTTCATCGGTGAAGATGATGCCAGGGCCAAAGGCGGCTCGGCCCAAACCGGTATCCAGGCACCAGTTATCCAGAGCGGCAAAAATGCGGCCAGCCACTTCTTGGTGACTCCATTGAGAGGCACGGGTCACGATGAGTTCTCCGTTAATGATTTCGTAGCGCTTGCCATTCTCAGGAAAGAGTTCTAGGTCAGCCGTGGTCCAGCGAACGCGATTGGGTGTAGTGGTCATAGCGATCGCCTCTCTCACTTACGGGCTATCTATACTTTAACGGAGCTCCTGGTCAAGCATCGATCGCAGCTCCCGACACTGTTCTGCCAGTGGCGTCCCGAGTTCATCAGCGATCGCGATCGCCTTGTCAAAGTAATCCACTGCCACCTCACGATCACCCATGGCCTGATAAAGCATCCCGAGATACCTGTAGGCTGAAGCCTCTAATCCTCTGGCTTCCTGGGCTTGAATGATCTTGAGTCCCGCTTCAAGGTGGGCGATCGCAGATTCATACTGCTCTAACTTGGTCAGAGTTTCGCCCAAATTGATCAGGGTCAGCCCTTCACCCCAAACATCGCCGATTTGTTGAGCGATCGCCAGAGCTTGCTGATATCCCTCTACTGCCATTGGGTACTTGCCCAGTTCACTGTGGGCATTGGCGAGATTCACCAAAGCCGCTTCTTCAGAGCGCTTTTCGCCGATTTGGCAGGCGATCACCAGATCTTGCTGATGATAGTCAGCTGCACGGGCATACTCGTGGAGGGCGTCGTACACGCTGCCAATGCTGCCAAGGGCCGCGCCTTCGCCTGCCATGTCACCCATCCGGCGAACCAGCTCTAGATTCTGGAAATGACATGCCAGTGCCCGGTCATAATCGCCCAGTTGCATATAGGCATTGCCCAATCCCTGAAGGGCGCGGCCTTCTCCAGGGATGTCGCCCAAAGATCTGGCTAGGTCGAGGTGCTGTTGATGGTGCTCCATCGCAACCTTGAACTGGCCTCGCGCATGATAAAGCGACCCCAGATAGCCGAGGGCATTGGCCTCCCCTTGGCGATCGCCCACGTCTTGAGCAATCTGAATTGCTTGTTGATAGCACCGAATTGCCTGCGGATGATTGCCCAGGGCACTGTAGGTGTTGCCCAAGTTGCTAAGGGTTTGGCCTTCGCGGTAGGAGTCACCCATTTCGCGCACGATCGCCAGTTGTTGGTTCAAGGCTGGCAACGCTTCTTCGTAGTTACCCAAAGCATGAGCAATCACCCCCAAGTTGCCATAGGCGAGGCTGGTACCAAGCTGATCGCCAACTTGCTGGGCCATGGTCAGTTGCTGCTGATAACACTCAATCGCTTGGCTGTATTGACTGGTGGCGCTATACACGTTGCCCAAGTTGCCTAGAGCGTGGAGCAGACTTTGCGGATGATCAAGGCTTTGGGCGATCGCTAAATGCCGCTGATGATAAGTGAGCGCCTGGTCATACTTGCCGGTCATGAAGCAAACGTTGCCTAAGCCACCCAGAGCATTCGCCTCTGCCAACCGGTCGTGAATATCATGGGCAATTTGGCGCTGTTGCTCAAAATACTGGGCTGCCAAGTTATACGCTCCAGAGCTATAGCACGCACTGCCGAGACCGGCCAGAGCGTTACTTTCGCCGGAGCGATCGCCAATTTGCTGTGCCAATTCTAAATGTTGGCGGTGATACTCTTGGGCTTGCTCGTATTGACCGAGGGAGTGGTAGCAACTACCCACATTGCCCAGAGCCGAACCAATCATTTCTCGGTCGTTAGTTTCGCGGGCAATGGCTAAATGCTGTTGGTGGCAGTCCAGCGCTTTAGCATAGTGGCCCTGCGATTCGTAGATGTTGCCAAGGCTGCCGAGGGCGATGCCTTCACCCGCGCGGAGATCAGCCGCACGGGCAATGGCTAACCAGGTTTATTGATATTCAATGGCCTGGTCGTAGTCACCCAATGCGTAATAGACCTCAGCCAAATTGCTCAGCACGCGACCCTGATCAACACGATCACCCACTGTTTGTAAGATGCTGAAACTATGCTCTAGGCATTGCTTTGCCTGCAGATAGTTGCCCTGAGCTTGATGAGTCGTACCGAGAAATTGTAAAAACAAACCATGCCATTTCGGCTCAACGTGATCGATCAGGGTCTCATACAGACGGGCCTGCTCTTGGCTGTAACCCCATAGCTTGAGGTGGTAGTGCAGTTGAGTATCGGCGGGAGTATTCAGTCGGGTGAAAATCAAAGTGATGGCTTGTTGCCACTCATCGATCGCACAAAGCAGATAAAACGCTTCGATATAGCCTTGAACTTGGTCCAAGTTGGTCGCATCACTGGGTGGGGTGTAGCGGCTGAGCCAGTTGATGATGGCTTGGCAGCGGGTACGGCGCGATCGCGGCCTGATAGAGCGAATGCGGGTTGGGTCTAAACCTAATTGTACCAACTTTGCTGATGGCGAGGGAAGCAAGGCTGTCATTGGTTTGATTGCGAACTGTTTAACTTCAGAATGAACTGTGCTGGGCGTTCCAGGATTCCTCAGGAACCCTGGATGCTAAATCATGGGATTAGCTCAATTGGCGGTGCCGTAGGAGAAAGCTCAGCACTTCACCTTGCTGGTGGGTAATCAAAATCCCGGCTTCGGGGATTTTGATTAGCTGGCTCCACTGGGCCTGCTCCGCATAGTTGAGCACATGCAGTTGGTTAATCGTAGATTGCACGCCTTGGGGTGAGCCAATAATCAAGTGCCGCAGTTCTTCGCGTCCCGATAAAGCCTCAGGATGCAACAGTCTTGCAGGTACTTGTACACCCGGTTTTGAGCAACCGGGGAAATCAGGAGCCGTCAAATACAACATAGGGGATTCCTCCGAAACGATGGATCAGGAATCCCAAAAACCTGGCCAACCCAGACGCAATACAGTTCGGGACGGCCACAAGTAAAATGCTACTCAGCCTCCGAGACTGCCGTAATCAGTCTTGAGGGTCAGCTACTGACAAGTGCGCCAACACTTGTCAGTAGCGCTCAACCAAATTTTTGGGAAATTAAGCTACATGGTCACAGCTATGGTTAAGGAATATACCCTATCTAGCCCTGTGGAACCAGTTACAAATGTTTTCTAAGTCTCCAATTCCCACACAGCTAGCTTTTCACCTAGCGAAACGCCTGAATGATGTTTTCACTTTAGGCACAGTCTTAGGAACCTGGGGCTCATCTATCAATCGATGGGAGACTATCGCCACGCCGTTGAATGCCATCAGCGGTATCTACAGGTTTCTCAGCGACGGAACGATTGTGTGGCTGAAATGAATGCATTGATTGGGCTTGGGATTGCCCATCATGAGCTAGGCCAATATAGTGAGGCGATCAACTTTCATCAGCAGTCGTTGAAGATTGCCCTGGATGTAGGCGATCGCTTCAGTCAGGGAAAGGCTTTAGGAAATTTGGCAGTCGCTTACCAATTCTTGGCTGAGCCGGAAATGGCGATTGACTATGCGCAGCAACATCCAGCGATCGCGCTAGAGATCGACGACCGTGCGGGAGCATCGCGTGCGCGTGCAGTCTTAGCGAATCCCTGAATATCAAAGGATGAGTCAGCATAAAGCAAACGGTAGCTAAATCATTATTTAATTGGTTTTCGTCCTCGTAGCCAAAGGCAGAAATAGCGGGCTGATCTGAGTATAAAAGCGTGATCGCATTGCTCTGAATAGATTGCAGTGTTGGCAAAAATCCAGTCCAATTTTCTATCCATCCTTCATCCTTCTGCCTTCATCCTTGCTGGGTGTTTCCGTCCCCTTGCGGGGTAATGGAGTTTGAACGTCCAGGTGTTTATAATCCTGGGACCAATACAGGTGCAGGGTTTCCGTCCCCTTGCGGGGTAATGGAGTTTGAACTGAAACCCACCACCTGAGGGTGGGTAGAGTTTGTTTCCGTCCCCTTGCGGGGTAATGGAGTTTGAACACCTAAGCACTGAAGTACTTGGGGCGTTGATGTTAGGGGTTTCCGTCCCCTTGCGGGGTAATGGAGTTTGAACCGACTTTGGGATTGTTTGTACACCAGTCGCAGAGGGTATGTTTCCGTCCCCTTGCGGGGTAATGGAGTTTGAACACGTCTAGCATTTATATTGACCTGCAGCAAACAGAACACGTTTCCGTCCCCTTGCGGGGTAATGGAGTTTGAACGCCAAGATACGGGCGGCCCCTCCGAGGAAGCCGTTGAAGGTTTCCGTCCCCTTGCGGGGTAATGGAGTTTGAACCCAACAGTGGTGGCTTAAGCTGCAGCGGAGCTCTTGTTTCCGTCCCCTTGCGGGGTAATGGAGTTTGAACGTATGCCAATGGAGATATCTGGGCATCACCAAACGTTTCCGTCCCCTTGCGGGGTAATGGAGTTTGAACTGGATACGAACCTCTTTATGAGGGCAATTATCTAGAGTTTCCGTCCCCTTGCGGGGTAATGGAGTTTGAACTCTCACTAGGTCACTCTGCTTGCGATGGAGATATCAGTTTCCGTCCCCTTGCGGGGTAATGGAGTTTGAACGAGTTTGAAGGTAAAACTGTTTATACGCTCGCGACAGGTTTCCGTCCCCTTGCGGGGTAATGGAGTTTGAACGAGCATTTTCGTTATTGCTTTGCTCCTACGTTTTACTTGTTTCCGTCCCCTTGCGGGGTAATGGAGTTTGAACCTGCTCGCAGTGCAGAAATGTACGGCTGGGTTAGTCCGTTTCCGTCCCCTTGCGGGGTAATGGAGTTTGAACTCGTCGAAGATTGCATTCTGATATGCAGGCGTTTAGATGTTTCCGTCCCCTTGCGGGGTAATGGAGTTTGAACAAGGTTTGCAGGGCAAGGGCAAGAAAACAAAAGGTTTCCGTCCCCTTGCGGGGTAATGGAGTTTGAACGTATCCACATCTGTGGGACTAGAAGTGATTGCAATGACTAGTTTCCGTCCCCTTGCGGGGTAATGGAGTTTGAACCTACAGAACTAATGAAGTTGATGCTGGGTGGCGTCTTGTTTCCGTCCCCTTGCGGGGTAATGGAGTTTGAACTTGGCTGAGCTGAACACTCTACGACAGCAACTAGCGTTTCCGTCCCCTTGCGGGGTAATGGAGTTTGAACCGCCCAGATCCGAACTCTCTTCGGGGGTTCGAGCTGTTTCCGTCCCCTTGCGGGGTAATGGAGTTTGAACCTGGACAATCCTGAAGCAGCTCCCCCGCCCACAAAGTTTCCGTCCCCTTGCGGGGTAATGGAGTTTGAACGTTAGTACTTGGCAGCAGTTACGCCGTCAGCGCTAAAGAGTTTCCGTCCCCTTGCGGGGTAATGGAGTTTGAACCTGAAGGTGGAGACTTCTCCAACATCAACCTCGTTTCCGTCCCCTTGCGGGGTAATGGAGTTTGAACACTTGTCCGTACAAGCCGACCATTCTCACATCACGTTTCCGTCCCCTTGCGGGGTAATGGAGTTTGAACCCAGAAGATACAACCCTCTGTATGAACCGCGCCGAGTGTTTCCGTCCCCTTGCGGGGTAATGGAGTTTGAACGCAGATGGACATTGAAACGGGCTTGCTTGCAGTGAATCGTTTCCGTCCCCTTGCGGGGTAATGGAGTTTGAACTGCAGGACCCGACGACAATAATAACGGCTGTGGGTTTCCGTCCCCTTGCGGGGTAATGGAGTTTGAACCCTGCTGGTGCGCCTCCGATGCCTCCTGCTGGTGCGTTTCCGTCCCCTTGCGGGGTAATGGAGTTTGAACTGATGGCCACGAAGATTTCGATATCGTGTCTGTATTAGCGTTTCCGTCCCCTTGCGGGGTAATGGAGTTTGAACTCTGCCGTCACAGTTCTCTCGTTGGCAACAACGTCAGCGTTTCCGTCCCCTTGCGGGGTAATGGAGTTTGAACCCCTACCTTTTGAAACCCTTGCTATACAAGGATTGTAAGTAGCCATTTTCGCGGGGGTCTAATGGAAGGCGAGATTAATAGGAATCGCTCTCAATAAACCCCCTTGAAAAATGGCTGGAAGCTAGATGCAGTAGGCGACTCGCTAGGGTTGACGAAACTATGCGGTTTTCAAGGATCGACAGACCCTAACGAAAATTAGAGCTTTAGGGCAATAATAGCTGCCGCATCCAGGATTGCCCAATGAAACTCATCATTTCTCAACCTTTTGCTGCTTTACCAGATTTAGGATCTCTCGCACAACGCCTGTTTTGCCATGACAGTTTAACAAAAAGACCTCTTGAGTAATGGCTTTGGCGGCTTTTAGACTAAACACCGCGTGGGTGAGCGGGTGGCTCATATAGTCGGCAATGATCACAATGAGATGGCAGCGGCTTAGCTTACGTTTGAGCTTGTTTTTGCGAATCCGAGCTTCTTTGAGCGGCGGAATTTCCACCCAATTTTGCAACCGATACTGAGCCGCTAGCTCCTGGACAATTTCCTGCCGCGTTGCTGGATGGCCTCCGACCAAACCTAAATAAAGATCTGACAAATCAATGACAGAGCTGGCCTGTGCAACTTCTGACAAAGGTGCCGTGAGCGCTTGAATCCGACGCTGATCCTGCTCTGCTTCGATATAGTTAAGCAGCTCCTTAATCTGCTGTTCTAATTCCCAAACCTGCAACTGCAAGTCGTCTCGCTCATTTTCGGTCTCTTGTTTGAGCGCCTCTAGCCCCCGAATCTCTAGATTGGCGAGCCGCTGACTCTCCGACAGGCGATTCTGCAAAAGATTGTATTCTGCCTGCAAAGCAGCAAGCTGGCGACGCAGCCGCCCTTTTTCTCGTCGATCTTTACCTGACAAAGCATCGATCAGTTTTTGCAATTCTCGTTTCATGACCACCATTGCTTGCTTCAATTGTCGAAAAAGTGCATCAGTCATCGCCTTTACTCCAGAGGTTTGAGCCAAACAGCGGCGTTTTCCATGAGTCGCTCTAAAGCAGCAAAGATGGTGCGATATTGGCCAAAAAGTTCTTGTCCCACTTCTGGGGTGAGATAGCCGCAGGTCACAGCAAATTGAACCCAGGTTTGCATTTCGGCAGCTTCGGCTTGGGCATCACTGAGCTTGGCGACAAAAGCTTTGTGATAACGACGTTTACCCCAAGCCTCGGCAATGCTAGAGCAGACAGAGCGCGATGCGGTAAGTGACTGTCGCGTGAGTAGAATACGCTCCTCAGCCGGAAATTCGCGAGAAAGTTGGAAAATTTGGGTTGAGCACCGAAAGGCTAGTTGATAAACTTCCAGCTCTTGGTAACTCTGAATAAAGTCAGACATAGTGTTTCCTCTGTGGAGATGATGGAGGGACGGAGGATGGGGGGATGGGGAGATAGGGGCCTGCCGCCGCAAGGCTTCTCCCCCTTCCACCACTCTTTGACCTAGGCTGAAGCGGGTAGATCATCTTCGAAGCTGGCCACCGCCGGTTGGGTAGTACCAGCAACAGCGGTTTCCATGAGTTGATCGAGGGCTCCATAGAGGGTGCTATAGCAGTCGTACAGATCTTGTCCAGCTTCTGCATCGAGGTAGCCAAAGGCAATGGCAGCTTCGAGCCAACGTTGCATTTCCGTCGCGGCCAACTGGGCAGCACTTAGCTTGATCAGCAACCCCTCGCGGTTTCGTCGTTGGCCCCAACCCGCCGCAATTTGAGCCCGCACCGCATGCGCGGTGGACAACAGCTTGAGAGCCAGCGGGCGCTCAGCGTCGGGAAACGGTTGGATTAAGTGATAAACATCGACAGAGCAACGAAATGCCAATTGATAGCTCTGCAAGTCTTGAAAGCTTTGAGTTTTGGTCTGCATGGTGATTTCTCCGGTCAAACAATAAAGGTCACATCATCGACTTCGCGTTGAGGTAAGAGACCCATCACGAGCACTTTTTTGCGATAGCGAGGCGAGAGGGGATAAAACCGCACCTGATCTTCCTCAGGCTTGATGTAGCGTTGGAGCTTTTTTTGCAGCATGTCTCGTTGGTCAGGCGACAACACGCATTCAAAAACGGATTTTTGAACTCGCATGCCGTAGCCCTCTAAGAGGTGGGCCACTTTGTTGCGACGTTTGTCCAGCACAATGTCGTAGCAGATTAGGTAGAACATCACTTCTCCATCGTCATGGGCCGATAGACCGGCTGCTCCCCCGTCAGGCAGGCCACGTATTCCCACACCTGCAACTCAAAACAGCGGCGATAGCTGACTTTGTAGCCGGTATGAGGATGGGTCACTGACTGCTGTAACTTTTCCTCCCAATGCTTGAGAAACCGCTTCATGGCATCGGGATGTAAATACACACCGCCCCGCTCGCCGGGAGGCGTAAAGTCCTCTTCGCTAAAGATGTTGGAATTGATCAGGTACGCCACTAGCGAATCCACCACAATGGCGCGAAACTCTTCGACTAAGTCGCAGACTAGCGAGGGACGATTTTCCTGCGGTAAATGCAGGTTGCCAAAGTGGGTGTGCAACCCGACGCCTTCGACCATGGCGTGGATATTTTGCGAGAGCAGCGTATAGCCCAAACTCAGCAAGCTATTGACCGGATCGGTCGGGGGGCGACGAGTGCGCTTGGCAAACTCAAACTTGCCCTTCAACAATGAGGCATACGCCTGAAAATACAGATTGGCTCCGGTGCCCTCATAACCCAGCATTGACTCCACGGTGTCAACGGTTGGCACCGTTTGGATTAACTCTGCCAGCACTTCAATGGCCTGGGTGGCTGGCTCGGTCTTGCGTCGCCGGTTGAGCCGCAGCAACAAGATTCGCGAGTTGTGTAGCTTGCCGACAATGACACTGGCGGCCTGGGTACGGACAAACTCTGGGTCTTGTGACTTTTGCACTTGCTGAGTTAGATAATTCAGCTTGGCTTGACCCGTCGTTTGCAAGCGGCCAAAATAACGCCCCTTGTTGGACAAATACAGCAGCGGAATTCGCCGCTGGAGCGCCAATCGCACTGCCCCGTGAGACACATTGCAGACGCCAAACATCACCACATGGGTAACGCGACTCGCAGGTACTGAGCAGCGCAACTCTTGGTCATAAAACACTTGAAATTGCTTGTGCTTCACCCGCAGATACGAGCCCTGCTCGGTGATATATAACGTCGTCATACCGTCCCTCCAATATTCATCTGGTGCCGTGGCTAAAACTTGTTTGGGGCCTTTGACGATGCTGCAAACCTGGGGCGGCCCAATTCTGGTTACAGGTGCCTTTTTCTGCCTTTTGCCTTCTGCCTTCTGCCTTTCTGGCCCTTCCACCTCGCCGTTTTGAAAGCGATGACCCAAAAAGACAAATTCCTCTCCGGGCGGAATGATGCGTGTCTTTTCGGGATGCAGTGTGAGGTATAAGTCTTCGATCCACTCCTGCATCAATGACAAAGAGCGACTTGCGGCTAAGAAGCTGTGACACACGGCCACGCAGTCATCGCCGTAGCGCACCAAATCGATATCGGCCTCTAGGCAACGCTGATCAAAATCGTTTAGATACAGATTGGCCAGGGCTCCTGACAAGATGCTGCCCTGTAGTACCCCTTGGCTCGGCTGGCAAAACTGCCCCTTGAGGACGATGCCCGACTTGAGCTGCTGTTCAATCTTTTGCACCCAGGGTTCAGGAAGCTCTAGTTGGTCGAGCTGATGCAACAACAGCGGCCAAGATAGCGTGTCAAAAAATCGCTGAATGTCGGCTTTGATCACCCAGGCCGGTTGGTGGCGGTAACGCTCCATCACGCGATCGACCGCCGCGTAAATCGATAAGCCTGGACGATAGGCAAAGGTCGCTTCGCTAAAAGCCCCCTCCAATTTGGGATAAATACTTTGCAGCAAATACCGCTGCACGATGCGGTCTCTCACGGTGGGAATGCCAATTAGACGGTTTCCCCCGCTTTTCTTGGGTAAATAAAAGCCTTTGGCGGGGCTGGCAACATAGCGCTCTTGCCGCATCTGCTGATAGAGCTGGCGAATTTGCTCGCGGGCAATGCCCTTAAACAAATCCACCGTGATGCCATCCACCCCAGCCGCCCGACTCCCCCTTTCGACGAGGTGCCAGGCCGTAGCCAGTTGTTCTGCATACAATTTCATTGCGTTTCTCCTAATGAATGTGAAGGAAACGTTCCTGGATGGCGGCATCCAGCTGCTTCCTCGATTCACAGGGCTATGGTCGCAACGGGCTATCTGAGCTCGATCCTGAGTTGTACCTGAGTTCGTGACTGAGTCCAGAGCTGAGCAACTTAAAGGCAGACATCAGAAGGCAGAAGGATGAATCGGCTATTCTTGGGAGAAAAGATATCGGACTCGTCAGCTTTCCTTTTCTGCCTTCTGCCCTTATCCTTCTGCCTTTTTCTATGCCTCGTTCGGTTTGCGTTCATCCTGATCACCGGCAAACAGTTGCTCTAGCTCTAGAGCGAAATCGGTTCTTGACGCAGGGGGATCTGGCAGCGCATTTGGAAATCGCGCTGTCTACGGTCAGCAATTTTTGTCGGGGCGTGAAGGTGTCGATCGCCAAGTTTGAGGAGATCTCTGAAGCCCTTGGACTGGAGCCCCGATCGCTCATGCAATCACCTGATTCTCCACCGGTAGACTCCCCCACTGATGACGCAGCGCTGGCACCGACATTTTTTGCCTACGACGACGGCTGGGTAGGGCGCGAAGCGTTAGTGAATGACCTTGTGACTCAAATACAGGGAAGTTGCCGTTTGCTGATGATTACTGGAATTGCTGGAGTCGGTAAAACGGCCCTGGCGGAACGGCTGTCTCTGGAGCTATCAGAGTTTGGCCTACCGCTAAGAGAAAATTTTGATACCCAAGATCAATCCTCAGATTTCGGCAGCTTTGCAGCGCGATTGTTAGAAAAGCTAGGACAGGTGGTGACGCCCAGCGATCGCACTGACATGCCCCAGCTTTTGACTCGCTTAGTCCAGTACTTGCAAACTCACCGCCGCCTCATTCTGATCGATTCTTTGGAAGAATTGCTGCGAGGCAATGAACAAGAAGGCTGGAGCGAGTTTGAGGATGAAGCGTTTGGGCAATTCTTTCAGCAGATTCTCTCTACAGAAACGTTTCAGAGTCGGTTGATTCTGACATCGCAAGAATTACCCTCACAACTCCTGGCATTTGGCTCCCGATATCGTAACTTTTGGGCAGCTCAACTCGTCACCGGACTCCCACCAGTGGAACAGCTTGCCCTGTTTGAGAAAACAGGATTGGATATCCGCGCAGAAACAGATGGGTATGCCTATCTCACTCGGATCGGGCAAGCCTATGAAGGTCATCCCCTCGCTTTGCGGATCATTGCGGGTGAGATCGGTAGCCGCCCCTTTTTTGGTGATGTGATCGCCTATTGGAATCGCTATAGCCCAGAAATTGAGGCGGTTGAGACCGCGATCGCTGAAGCGGCTGCCGGACAGATGCTCGGAGCTGAGGATAAGTGGCGTCTTGATCGTTTTACCCGCACCCTGCGTCGCAATGTGCGTCTGCGCCTAGAGCAAACCTTTCAAAGGCTGCGACGGGACGCGAAATTTGCCTACATTTTGCTGTGCGAGGCCGCTGTTTATCGCTGTGCAGTCCCCGAAGACTGGTGGCTCAGCCACTTAGAGTATTGGGACTGTGATGAAGACATGGGGCAACAAGCCTTGGATGCGCTGAAGGATCGCTTTTTGGTGGAAGATGCAATCTCAGACGGGACATACACGCTGCGTCAGCATACCCTCATCCGCAGCGTCTCCCTAGAGCACCTCGACCAGCTCGATGAGTTGCCGTGATCATCAGACTTTGCAAACAGAGCGATCGCTTCCAAGCAGGTCGCTATATCCTGAGGCTGACCGACTGTAATCTCACCCAAAACTTTCGTGTTGCCAACTATCAGCTCGCTCTTACCCCTCCTTGCCCAAGCGACACCCGCGCCGCCGTCCCCAACTGCCGAAGTCGAACTGCTCAAAAACCAGTTGGAGTTTATCCTGCGGCTGAATACGGTCTTTTTAGGCTTTCTAGCGTTTTTGGGTGGTCTACTCACCTGGTTTTTCAAAAGCAATTTGGACGATGCCAAAGAAATGGCCCGTCGCATGGTGCGCCAAGAGCTAACCGATCACATTGAACCGTTGATCAAAGCTGAAGCCAGCAATATTCAGCGCACCTTCCGCACCGAGCAAATCATCAGCAATACCGTGATGGACTACTACCTGCCGGTTGCGCCCAACCAAGATCCCTTGGAATATAATTTGCTGCGAGGGCGGGGCTTTCTCGATGTGCGGCTTTGGCATCCCGACCGCAAACCGCAGGGACGCTGGGGCAGCGTTTTGGTCGTCGATTTGGTGAATTGTGACCTGCTGGCACTTCCTGAGATTGCCTCTCCCGAAGATGAAGTGCGCAAAGTCGGGTATCGAAAGCGTGATCAACTGGTAAATCAGGTCATCCAAAGGTTAGTGGAACTCCGCATTGGCCGCCCCATTTTGGTGGTCTATGTCCGCCCCGGTATGGGGAGAATTGGGGCGATCGACCAGCTCACCACCAACTTTCCTGAAGACATCAAATACTATTCGTCAGCCAATACACCGGTAGCTTTGATGGGAGCAGTCGTCGATTCGGCTTATGTGGCGTATGGCGATCGGCAGTTTGTCGGCTGATGACCTCTTAACACGATCAAAGGCGGTTGCCACCAGAGCCAAAAAGGTTAGGGTACGCCGTTCAAGAGTAAAGCTAGATATATTCCCTAACGCTACTGTGATTGACTGCCTAAACGAGCATTTGTCTCGCTAGTCGCTAAACTGACTACCACTATCTGCCAACAGCGTCTCTTTACCCCGTGGTGAGCGATTATCTCAAAAGTCAAGTTCAGCGTGGCCCCAGTTGCCGCGCTGAACATTTTCATTGCAAAGTCGGCGTGTAGTGAACCGTCACGAGTTCATCTTGCCAGGGGATCCGGTGTTTAAGCATGGCATTGAGGCCGGTCAGCAGTTTGCGGGCACAAGCAATTAAAGCCACTTTCTTCGCCTTTCCACGACTGCAAAAATGCTCATAACAGGCCCGTAATGGCGGATTGTGGCGCACTGCCACGATGGTCGCCATATAAAGCAAGGTGCGGACCTGGGCCCGACCGCCCCAGGTGGTTCGTTTACCTCGGTACTGGCCACTATCACGATTGAATGGGGCTAATCCGGCCAGCGCGGCAATTTGTTTGCTATTGAGCCGTCCGAGCTCCGGTAAATAGACTAACAAACTGGTTGAAATGACTGGGCCAATGCCCTTAACGGAGGTCAATAGCGCTTTGTCCTCACGCCACTGGGTCAGTTGGTCACTGCACTGCTGAATCTTCTTGTCCAGTTGGTTGATCCGTTGCTGGAGCCATTCAAGATGTGCCTCAACTTCCTCTTGCAGCAGACTCTTGCCAGAGCGTTTCAGTTGTTGTTTGCGATTTTTCTCTGCACTGAGCATCTCGACTAACTGCTGACGACGAGTGACCCAGTCTTTGAGTTGCTGTTCCGTATCCGAGGCCAAGTCAGTGGCTTTGGGCTGCATGACACTCCCAAAGCGAGCAATAATGGCCGCATCAATCTTGTCAGTTTTCGCTAAGGTTCCGGTCGCTTTAGCAAAATCCCGCACCTGTTTTGGATTGACCACACTGATGCGTAAGCCTGATTGCGTGAGCTCCGTAACAATGAGCGTTTCGTAACCGCCGCTGGCCTCACAGACCACGGCACAATCCGTCCGGTTTTCGAGGTCTTTAATGAGAGTCGTGATGCCATCAGATGTGTTGCGATAGCGGGTATGAACTTGCTGGGTTTGGTCACAGACATCCAGATAGTCTTTGCTAACGTCAATACCAAACCATTGGCATTCAGAAGGTTGATTAGACATGCTCTACACCTGGAGTTGAGAGGTCAGTAGCCATCTTGAGTTGGCTCCATCCACTGCACTCTTCCTTGCACGATGCGGTCTCCTCAGCGGGAACCAGGCGATTTTACGAGTTCTCAGAGGATGAATCGTAGCGCTGACCCAGGCTCACCAACGGATTATGACGACGTCACATGCCTAGGGGCAACGGTCTAGCGCTACTCTCTCAACATACAAGGGGCTTTTTTATGGGGCATGAAGCCGATTGTGACCCGCCTCACCGGCACTCAGGTCTGCCTGCGCGCGTCCTCAACTTTCTCAGAAAGGGATTAACTCCGGCTTATTTTCCGGTCAGGCGGGGCTCAGGGGCGGGCCTCACTATAAAACTCAAGATGATTAACCGATACATCCACTCAGGAGTTCAAACCATGAAACGCATTGCCCTTGCCGTCACTGCTTTGACCATTGCTTCCATTGCAGTTACTGCTCCCGCGAGCCACGCCGCTGTAGACTTCGACGAACTCCGTCGTGAGAACCTGGACAAAGACGCAGTTGATTTTGACGAACTGCGTCGGGAAAATCTTGATAAGGATGCCGTCTACGAAGTCGTGGCTGCCGTTGACTTTGATGAGTTGCGTCGTGAAAATCTGGACAAAGACGCCATCGCCACCGTTTAGACGATAGGACCTTTCCTTCCAACCAACGACTTTACGTCCCATACCAAATCTCTGCCCCCTCAATGCCAGCATTCAGGGGGCTTTATTTAGGCTTTGTGCCCGAACTCCACGAGAGTCAATCATCTTGTACCAGAAGACTCTGATCGCATGGGCAGTTAGAGCTTTTCCTCATTAGACGGGCGATCGCTTTTTCCGAGATCAAAATTATGCTGAGACTAAATATGCAGAATAATTTTACTGAGGATAAGTTGGTTGAATACGAGTTGAGAAAAATAGAATAGATTTAAAAGAATAACAGCACCCAGAACGGTCTCTTCGAGTGACTTCCTCACCAAGTTCGAGCTTTACTTAGAGCGGTTGCAGCAATCGTCTTTTCAAGGCTGGGCCTGACGACACTGAAATTTTGACTCTCTGCTGTCAATTCGAGGAAATATCAAACACCTGGTTGGATGCTGTTATTGTTGACGACGTTTCAGACGTTAAATCGATATCAAACCTCCTCTTTAACGTGAACTGAACGGTCATTTGGTGTCGAAGCATTTCGCTTCTTGACTATTAGAATAACCTGCTGAAGTGCCGTTCTTTCGAACTGCAAACAAAGTTTATTCTTCTCGCAGATGAATATTGTTCACATCGCGCTTCTTTCCGTAGACGCACTCATGATGCGCAACTGCAGTCGTCTAGTCGCATCGTCGGCTCCCCGCTGCCACGGCAACCGCCCTCAAGACGCTTGGTGTTGCTGGCGATATTGTCTCAACGTCTGATTAATTTGTTGACACGCTTCGCCATAGGAGCACCCTTGGCGCTGCTGTAGCCACGCGACGAGCATCGATTGACATACTCCCCCGTTTAGAAAATGGGGGAGTATGTCAATCAGTTTTGAAACAGACCTTTAGCATCCTGTGGACTCCAGTGCCAACAATTGCCAACACTGCATGGGATCACGTCGGCACTTTAAGGGCAAGAATATTACTTTTTCAGGCTGTAGCGAGGGCAAAGAGCGACTAAGCTTTGCTTGCTGCTGAGTTAAAAACCACAGCAACTTATCCGCCAGGTGGCTAAGAGTATGGAAGTTGGCATCAATATTGTGGGCTTAACATTAGCCGTTTGTTTAGCGTTAGTGCATACCTTTGCTAGCCAAACCCAGTGGCTGACCAAAATTTCTCAACGCGGTTGGGTTTCAGTGGCTGGCGGTGTTTCGATCGCTTACATCTTTCTCGATATCTTGCCTGAGCTGAGCCACGCCCAGGAGGAGATTCAGCACAGTGAACTGGGCATGATTGCTTATTTAGAAAAGCATGTGTATCTCTTGGCATTAATGGGGCTTGCCCTATTTTATGGATTGGAGAAATTAGCCCTGCGATCGCGAGATCGCCGTCAAGAAAGCCACGGTGAAGACTGCACCCATCTGGGAGTCTTTTGGATACACATCATTTCGTTCGCTGTTTACAACACGATTCTAGGCTATTTGCTGCGAGAGTCTGAAGAGCATGGGCTAGTGGCTTGTCTGCTGTTGTTTTTTGCTTTAGCACTTCACTTTGTGGTCAATGATGTGGGCCTGCGGGAGCACCATAAACAGATGTATGACCGCGTCGGTCGCTGGATACTAGCCGGAGCAATTGTCTTTGGCTGGGTGTTGGGTGAAGCCTTTCATCTGAATGAGGCCGCTGTACTGGCAATTTGGGCATTGGTAGCAGGTGGCATCATTCTCAATGCCTTAAAAGAAGAATTGCCAGCACAGCAAGAGAGTCAGTTTGGCCTGTTTGCGCTCGGGGCAACCGTCTACGCCCTAATTTTGTTGACTGTTTAGTACACCTTTGGAGGGTGGTTGCGAGTCGTTACTGGAGGCAGAAGACTTTTCCTCAACCAAACTTGAAACCATGCCACCACAGAATTTGGAGTGTTCAAGGGAGTCAAAACTGATGGTGAGTCCAATCAAGATTGCAACCTGGAGCAAGGTGCCAGAGCGTCAGCCGGTAGGAGCGATCGCAGAAGGAGTTGATCTCGTCGTTGTGCGTTGGGGTGACAACGTTTCCGTGTTGTACGGTCGTTGTCAACACCGAGGAGCCCTGATGGCCGATGGCTGTGTCGAGGGCAATAACCTGATTTGTGGTGTTCACCAGTGGGATTATCGCCTTGATAGTGGCGTGAGTGCCTACAACAACGACGAATATCTAGATAAGTTTCACGCTTGGGTTGAAGACGACGGCGTATTTGTGGATGCAGGGGAAATCCTAAGCTGGAAGGAAGACCATCCTCAACCCTACGATCGCGGTGCTTATCAAGGAGCGTACGCCGACATCCACGGCACGGTGGAAGAGCCCCAAACCCGACTGATTCATGAGTTGGCCGCCAATGGCCTGAGCAAAACCGGCCACCATGGCCCCGTCTCCGCGATGGGTGCGCCAGGGCCTGATTTACCTCGTTGGGGAAACCTGCAATTTGTGACTGCGCAACTCGCTCGACTGCCACAGTTAGAAGACGTGGCAGTCGGGACGGAACTGGTCATTGGCCCCAACGCTCAGCAGCCCCTAAAGCTGGATATCCCCATCTTTGTTTCCGACATGAGTTTTGGGGCTCTGTCTGAGGAGGCGAAAGTTGCCTTGGCGAAAGGGGCAGAGCTGGCGGGAACGGGCATCTGTTCCGGCGAAGGGGGCATGTTACCGGAGGAGCAAAGCAGCAACAGTCGCTATTTTTATGAATTGGCATCCGCTCGCTTTGGCTTCTCTCTAGAAAAGCTGATGCAGGTGCAGGCGTTTCACTTTAAATGCGGTCAGGGCGCCAAGACTGGAACCGGCGGACACCTGCCAGGACACAAGGTGAAGGGCAAAATTGCGGAGGTTCGGGGCTTGCAGGAAGGTGAAGCCGCTGTTTCTCCGCCGCGCTTCCCTGATTGGGAGTCCATCGAGGACTTTCGCAACTTTGCAGCCACAGTGCGGGACACCACAGGCGGCATCCCCATTGGAGTAAAGCTGTCAGCCCAACATATTGAGCAGGATATTGACGCTGCTCTCCGGATTGGCGTGGATTACATCATTTTGGATGGTCGCGGGGGCGGCACCGGAGCGGCACCCTTGATTTTCCGCGACAACATTTCGGTGCCGACGATTCCGGCTTTGGCGCGAGCCCGGCGCTACCTTGACCAACGGGGAGCCAACCACGTCACATTAATCATCACTGGCGGACTGCGGACCCCTGCTGATTTTGCGAAAGCCCTCGCCTTAGGGGCAGACGGCATTGCGGTTTCTAATGCAGCGATGCAGGCAATCGGGTGTCTAGGGATGCGAGCCTGTCACACCAACAACTGTCCAGTGGGCATTGCTACCCAGAAAGAGCATTTGCGATCGCGCCTCATCATCGAAGATGCGACCCTGCGCCTCCAGCGCTTCTTCAACGCCTCGGTAGAACTAATGCAGGTGCTGGCTCGCGCCTGTGGCCATACCCACTTAAATCAATTCTGCTCCGATGACCTGACCACTTGGGAGCGGGAGATGGCCTACCTAACTGGCATCCACTATGGCGGAGTCATGCCGCTTTAGGACATACTGCCACGCGCCCCAACCTGTCTCTGCAAACTGTTCTTAACTTAAGAGAGTGCCATGTCGACTGTGTCCCAATGGTCCAAAGTCCTGGATTTAGACGAACTGCCCGAAGGCCGGGTCAAAACTGTCACCGTCGGGCACAAAAGTCTGGCCATGACCCATTACAACGGCCAGTATGGGGCGCTGGATAACCGCTGCCCCCATCAGGGTGGCCCGTTGGGTGAGGGCTCTATTGAGAATGGCATGTTGCGGTGTCCTTGGCATGGGTGGGACTACTGTCCCCTAACAGGTAACCCACCGGGAGATCTGGAAGTCGACGATGCATTGGCAACCTTCCCCGTCGAGGTTCGGGATGACGGCGTCTATGTCGGTGTGATAGAAGAATCGCCCCATATTCGCACCGTCACCGACGTCATGGCCGAGACCCTGGTGAACTGGGGCGTCACCCATGTTTTCGGTATGGTTGGGCACTCCAACCTTGGTTTAGCCGATGCCCTACGCCGTCAGGAGGAACAAGGGAAGCTCAACTTTATCGGCATTCGCCATGAGGGGGCTGGGGCCTTTGCAGCCTCGGCGTATGCCAAACTTACCGGGCGTCCGGCAGCGTGTCTCACCATCGCTGGCCCCGGCGCCACCAATCTGCTCACAGGAATGTGGGATGCCAAGGTCGATCGCGCGCCGATTCTGGCCTTGACTGGACAAGTCAGTACTCAAGTTCTGGGCACCGGTAACTTTCAAGAATGTGATTTGTCCGCTGCCTTTAGCGGTGTGGCCGCCTGGAGCCAGACGGTGCTGAGCCACAGCAAGCATGGGGAACTGATGACCCAGGCTTTGAAACATGCCCTACTAGAGCGCGATGTCACCCACCTGATTTTTCCAGATGAAGTGCAAACGGAACCAGCGGCACCAGACGCCAAAGCTTCTGGTCCAGAAGGACGATTGACCCCGCTGCAAATTGCCCCGCCTCCGGAGGCTCTGACCCAAGCGGTTGATCACCTCAAAGCGGCTCAGCGTCCAGTGATTATTGTCGGTCACGGTGCCCGATTCACGATGGAACCGATTATTGCTCTGGCAGAAATGCTGAATGCGCCCGTATTGACCACCTTCAAAGGCAAAGGATTGATCTCAGACCATCATCCCCTAGGCTGTGGGGTGTTGGGACGCAGCGGCACCCCCATCGCTTCCTGGTTCATGAATGAGTCAGATCTGCTGCTGGTGTTTGGTGCTTCTTTCTCTAACCACACCGGGATTTATCCCGGTAAGCCGATCATTCAAGTGGACTTTGATCCGCTGGCTTTGGGCAAATTCCATCCCGTGACAGTCCCCGTGTGGGGTGAGATTAGCATTGTGGTGGAGCAGTTGCGCACCGCCCTTGACGGTGCTGTCTCTCATGAGGATCAGCGGCCCGAAATCACTAAACGATGGGCAATCTGGCGTGAAGAGAAACGCCGTCGAGAACAGGACGATCGCGGTAACGGCATTAACTCGGCTGCCATCTTTGCGGCGATGACCCGGCAGGTACCCGCCAATGCGGTCATTGCCGTAGACGTGGGCAACAACACCTATTCTTTCGGACGATATTTTGAGTGTCAGGCTCAGTCGGTTTTAATGTCCGGCTATCTGGGCTCGATCGGGTTCGGCTTCCCCGGTGCGATGGGAGCCTGGGCTGCTGCCGGTCATGAACGTCCCATTGTTTCGGTGTCGGGTGACGGCGGCTTTGGGCAGTACATGGGGGATTTCAATACCGCAGTCAAGTACGGCATGAACATCACCCACATCCTGCTAAATAACAGCGAGCTGGGCAAAATCAGCAAAGAACAGCGCGCCGGAGAATGGGATGTGTGGCAGACGTCGTTGCATAATCCTAGCTTTGCCCAATATGCCGAGATTTGTGGCGGCAAAGGCATTCGAGTAACGGAGCCAGCTGCCCTGGATGAAGCGATCGCGGCAGGGTTGAAATATGATGGCCCTGCGATCGTAGAAGTGATGGCCGATGTAAACCTGATTTAAAGGATCCGATAAAGGGTTAGCCCTCGATTGGTTGACGTGTAGAAAACTAGTAACTCGTGAGTTAAGGACAGATTGAGGACTCTAGCCCGTGAGTTACTGAAAAAGTCCTCTACTGTAGCACCACGGTGCTGGCCCGATTTGCCCCGATTGTTGAACTGCGGAGAAGTTCCATGGTTGAATCTATAGCTTGGCGTCCGGTGGGTGCGGTTGATCCGTGCTCTTTGGTGGAAGCCCGTAACCAGGCCCACCATGCTTTGCAAATCCCGGCGCTGGCCGCGATCGCTTTCGTGCCGCCCCGAGACGACTTTAGCCATATCAATTTCGGTTGGCTCGATCAGCACAGTGCTTTTGTTAGCCATCCCATCCCGACAGCCCAAGACTCTGTACAATTTGGCCTTCGCCTGGCTGATCTGACCTTGCTCATTCTGGTTTCTGGAGAACTTCACCTCATCTATCCGATGCACGGTCGCACCCATCAAGAAGCGACGGACTGGTTAGTGGCAGAGGCCGCAAAGTGGGGACTGCCAACCGATAAATTTAACGATCATGCCCCTGCCGATATGCCCTATCATCCTGTGGCCAATGGCTCAGCCTATGATGTCGAGAGCCATGCTCAGGCAATGGCCGAGTTTTGCAATTACTACGGCAATGCCAACCTTGTGCTAGCGAGGGTGCGAGAGACCTATCTCGACATTCATCCTGGGCCCAATGAGATTCGCATGTGGCCCCATCACTTCGACATTGCAGTGCTGGTCACGATGGAAGCCGGTGACCCAGAGACGGCTAAGGCGTTTGGATTTGGCTTTGAACCCGGCGACCACACGTGCGAGCAGCCCTATTTTTACACCTATCCCTGGCCTCGCAGCCAGCGTCCTGAGGCCTTGCCCGGACTGTCTTTGGGCGCTTGGACAGAACCGGGAACCTGGCTCGGTACCTGGCTAAAGGGCGAGGCGATCGCCCAAATTCCCGCTGCTGATCAACAAGCCAAGGTAGAAGCCTACCTCCGAGAAGGGGCCGACCAATGTCGGATGGTGGCGATTAATCATCCTTAAAACGCGGCATTTGAATGAGCTTAAGCGCTGCTGACCAGACTGGAGAAGCCTCGGTAGGGCTGTATTGGAAAACCCTTGCTATTCCCACAGGTATAGCAAGCCGCAGTGTGGTTCGAACAATCTAGATGGCTAGAACGCTCGTTTAATAACGATTCTCTAAAATCCAGCTACACTTCCCCCTGCGCTCCCTGGCTCCCCTGGCCCTCAGCTCTGATCTGTAGCTCTATTTTGGGGAACTGGCATAACAAATCTTTCATTTCCGCACTCTGCGATACGCTCAGATTTTTCTGGTTTTATCTGGTCAGCCTAATCGTCAGCTTTAAGAGCACCATGTGTTCCGAGCTGCCGATTAGGGTCGCCTGCTCCAACCACTCGCAACTTTTTGCTGTCCTTACGACTAATGCTCAGATGAAAACTGTCTATGAACCTACAAAAGTTATGATTTTTTCCCACAGATTACCCAGGGTGAATCTCATACAGTAGTTCGTGAGCGTAGCCTAAAACGACGAAAATTCATCTCTCAATCGATCGCAGTTACATAACTAGCCCGTAAGGAATAACCGCTATGGATGCCCCTGGTATTGCCCTTGTCGAATGGATGATTAAAGCCATACGGGCTTATGTCTTTGCGGGGCTGATTTTTACCATTCCCTTTTTGATCTGTGGGATTCAGCGAGTTGACCCCGATGCCAAAGGGTGGAACATCGGCTTTCGGCTCGTCATCATTCCTGGCCTGTGTGTGTTTTGGCCGCTCTTGGCAGTGCGTTGGGTCAGGGGTAAGCGGAAACCCATTGAGACGACAGCCCATCGCCGAGCGGCCATGCAGGCAACCCATCAGTAGGAGCGGAAAACGATGATTCTCTCTCGACGCAAAGCTCACTTTTATCTGTGGATGGGGCTGGCAGGGCTCTTGCCGATCGCTTTTCTAGCTGCGCTCATCTGGCGTCCTTTGATTCCCACAGTCGATGAAGCAGCGGACGAATTGTTTGCTGCCGCCAACTTTCCCTCGGCGGCAACTGAAACCGTGATGGGTTCAGAGACCGTTTCGGTAAACGGCGTTGCAGTGCACTTAACCACGGCAGAGACTGCGGGCTCAGAGCAAATATTGATGATCAAGCCCACCCAACCCCTGCAATTCTCGGACACGTTGGTGTACTGGAGCCCCAGCGACACTGCTCCGGAAACAGTCGATGAGGATGCCACGCTACTGGGGCAGTTGTCGGGTACCAGTGCCCGCCAATTTATCGTCATTCCCGAAATGCAAGCGGGTTCGGGTTACCTGCTGTTTTATAGTCACGGCCAAGATACCGCGATCGCCGCCATCCCTCTGCCCTCCAGTCTTTTTCCCTAACGTTTTTCAGGTCTACTGCCTCCCACCCCGAGGAAATTCCCATGAGTGTTGGATATAAAGCGATTCAATGGAGTCGCCCCAAGATTATCTACGACACGATTTTGCTGGTCACAGTGGCCATTTACCTGTACGGGTTTATGACCATCACCGCGATGACCAGCCCCGATATCGACCTCCATGGGGTCAGAATTCGCGCCTATGGGTCAGCCGCGTTTTTGTTGCTCCACGTCATCCTGTCCATTGGTCCTTTGAGTCGTATCAGCCCCAAATTTTATCCGCTGCTCTTTAACCGGCGGCATATGGGCGTCACGATGTTTTTCCTGGCATTCATTCATGTCAACGGCTGGCAATGGTTAAAGTTGCCCTGGCAAATCTTGGGGGCTAGAGGTCCCCGATGGCCGATTGATTTCAATGGTGCGCTGACCTGGTATCACGACTTTGGCAATCTCGACCCACTGGTGAGTTTATTCGTGGGCAATAGCCATTACGGCAGTTTCATCCTGTTTCCCTTTGAAATTTTGGGTGTATTGGCCCTCATTATTTTGTTTTTGATGGCCGTGACCAGTCATGACTTCTGGCTCTCTAACCTGACTGCGCCCCTCTGGAAGACCTTGCACATGGGCGTTTATATCGCCTACGGTTTGCTGATCGGGCATGTGGTGTTGGGGGCGTTGCAGACCAACAAGCATCCCATGCTGACCATGGTGGTGTTGCTCGGTCTGGTCTGGATTTTGACGATTCACTTGATTGCGGGCTCTCGCGAGCTTAAGCAAGATCACGCTAACCTCCTGCCCGGCGATGACGGCTTTGTGGATGTCGGTAGCGTGCGTGAGATTCCGAATGATCGCGCCAAGGTGGTCACGATCACGGGCGAGCGCGTTGCAGTCTTTAAATATGATGGCAAGATTTCTGCCATCTCCAATGTCTGCCAGCACCAAAACGGCCCGTTGGGGGACGGCAAAGTTATCGATGGCTGCATTACTTGCCCCTGGCATGGTTATCAGTACCTACCAGATTGCGGTGCGTCCCCGCCCCCCTTCCATGAAAAAGTCCCGACCTTTGATGTGAGAGTGGTGGGCGATCGCATCTTCGTCCGGGCTACTCCCAACCCTCCTGGTACGGCTGTTGTACCGGCAGTAATCGCTTAAACCGTCTTTTCGCTATTTTCCCCAATCACCGCCATGCCGTCTTCTCAACCCCCTGCTAACGACGAATTTTATGTGAACTATGCCCCCGCTCCCGCGAGCTATCGGCAGTTCCTCCTGCGGTTTATTCCCCTCTTGGTGTTAGGCACCATTCTGTTTGCGATCGTCTTGCCCGGTATTCACAACCAGTTCAACAGTGGCAGAGTCCAAGGCACCACCGAGCTAGAGGGGTTGCTCGTCGGTGCGCCCGTGCCTCACCTCATCGTGCCTCGCCCCGGCAACGTGGTCGATGCGGTGCCCTTTTCTCGTTATCTGCTCTCAGGGACCGGCAAGACCTCACCGAGTCCCGCCATCGTGGAACAGGTCGGGCAGTGGGTCAAACTCACGGGCACGATTGTTTCCCGCAACCAACTTTCGGTCATTGCCGCGCGTTCGGCAGAACCGATTGACCCACCGGCGAACGTCACGATCAATCCCGATGCCGGTACTTCCCTAGGAGAGTTTTCCTTGACTGGGGAAATTCTAGATAGCAAATGCTACCCCGGCGTCATGAAACCAGGGCAAAGCAAAACGCATCGAGCCTGTGCCATTCGCTGCATTAGCGGGGGAGTGCCAGCAGTGTTTCGGGTGCACAATAATCGCGATGACGTGATGTATTTCTTGCTGGCAGACGAGCAGGGACAGGCGGTCAACGATCGCATCCTTGACTATGTGGCTGACCCCATTCGCATTACGGGCACCGTCATGCAGTACGACGACATGTTTGTGTTGCAGGCCGAGCTGTCCACCTATGAGCGGGTTTAAGCGTAGTGCCATGGATGAAGACACCTTTCTCTCTAGCCTCAACCCTAAATTCATGCTGGTGTCATCACGGGCCCTGCAAGCCTTGCGCCCATCTCTGATTGCGTTTTTGGTGGTGAACGCCCAGACCCTCAGCCTTTGGCTGGGTATGTTGATCAATGGCTGTTTAGCAGCGTTGCTCTCGGCACTCATCTTTGCCGGTTTAGAGCACACCATGGTGACGAATGCCGTCTTATTGGGCCGATTGGGGCCGATTTTGTTTGCGCTAGCCGGTGCGGTCATTTGGGGCAAACCCATTATCAAGGCGGAATGGATTGGGTTCTCGTTTATTTTGGTCGGCATTTTAGCGATCGTCTTGGTTAGCAACAACTGGCAAATCAACATCGGCGATCTGTACATCATCGCGTCGGCCTTTTTGACTACTCCCCGCGCTAAAGCGACGGGGAATCCCCGGAGGGAGTTTCAGCACTTCTGGTAGGATCAACATGCGGCAAATCCCATACTCTCAGACGCTTAGGGCTAGTCAAATGCCCTCTACTCGGTTTGCGTTGCATTCCGACTACGTTTGCTTTTCTGCCGATATTCCAAGCACCGTTACAGTCTGCATTGATTTCGGTTCCATCGGCGGAACGATAAAGCCCCCGCTTCACACGCTTTCCAGACGACTTCCATCCTTCGGGTTTTGCACCGAAAACGGGAATCTCATCCAGATCTAGCGCCGACGCCTTTGACGTATAGCTTTCCTCTTGTTCAATAAACTCCATGCCGTACTGCTCAGCCAGTTGCTGGATTCGCTTCTTGAGCTTTGCGGTCGGCACTGAAACAAACTTTTGATTGGTCTTGCGCCCCATCTCAGCCCCTTTCTTTTGCCCCTGATTCCAGCCAAAAACGAGGGTGCCAAGGCCGTTCTCTAAGCAATGATTGACAACGATGCGAGCCGCTTTATTGACCGCATCCCGCATCTGACGGTTACGCTTCCCGGTGATGCGGTCTAGCAGGTTACACCAAAACCCCTGAGGCTTGCCCGCTTTAATGTTGGCAACCCGTTTGTTGTACCCCTGGTTCAGAGACTTGAGATGCTTGCCGTCAACGATGAATGCATTTCCTAGACTGTCTGTGCAAGTCAGCCAGTTATCTAAGCCGGGGTCAATCGACAAGGCTTTTTCAGGGTCAATAGCGACAGGCTCTACAGGTTTTCCCTCACAAATCCAGACGGCATCAAAGTATCCGGCCCTGGGAACGATTTGCAGTTCTCGAACTTTGCTCCAGTCTAAATTGGTCGGGAAGGGCAAGAAAATTTCAGGCAGGTTGAACCACACCTTGCAGGCCGTCCCCATCGGCACCCTGACTTGACCATCAACTAGCTTTAACCAGCGTTTGTGATAACTGATCTGAAACAACCCATTGGCGGTGCGATAGTGGGGCGGCTGGGGCCTTTCGGGGAGTTCGCCCTGTCGCCAAAGCTTCAGCAGTGCCTTAAAACTCTTGAACGCCTCGCCCACCGAGAGACAGGTTTGCTGGGCGGCGCTGGTATAGAGCGCCTTCATTGGGAATTGCGCTTCATCTGGCTGGACAACCAGCGCCCATTCGAGAATTTGTTGGCCTTGAAATAAAGCTGTCGAGCTAGATACACCGTACAGTTGTAGAGCTTGTTGGACTCCCGGCACAGATACTCTAATGCCGCCCCTAACTCCGGGCTGTCAGGGAGTCGATTCACTTGCGCGGCAAACGTTTTAGCCATGCGAATAATTGTACTAAGATTGTTGATGGTAAGTCAATTATCTACATGAGAAAACTGTCTGAAAAATACCGGAGAACGGCCAGGGCGGTTGGGTTGGCAAGCGTTCACTTGGTCTGGATTCCAAAGCGACGAAAACCTGTCTTAAAAGGTGCCGTCAAAACTAGGCTGGCTGAAATACTGAATCAAGTTGCTGCTGAAAAAGGATGGCGAATGAGAGCGCTAGAAGTTGCTCCCGACCATGTTCATGTATTGGTTGAGCACTCCAGCAGCACGGCTATCCACGAAATCGCTAAAGCCTTTAAGGGCCGCTCGTCTCGATTGCTCAGACAGGAGTTCCCCCATCTTTGCAAGCTGCCCAGCCTTTGGCCGAGAAGCTATTTCTATGACACGACCGGAGCGGTGACGACCGCCAGGATTGAGGCCTACATCAATGACCCCCATCATGGCGAATAAAGTCGCCGTTGTTTTTTCCTCCCCGCGATTAAAAATACGGGGCTACCACGCCGTTCGAGTTATTTTCCGTGTTCATCCCCAAATATCGAAAAAAAGCACTGTACTACTTGCTACGTCAATATCCCGGAGCGATTTTTCGAGGCTTAGCACGGCAGCGAGAGTGTGAAATTAAAGAAGGTCATTTGATCCTTGACCATGTCCATATGCTGCTTTCCACCCTCCTAATACTCGTGTCCCAAGGTATGAGATTCCTCAAAGGCAAAAGTGCGATTAGTATTGCCCGCAACGGCGTTGTTGCATAAACATTATGAGTTAGGTGCGATAAAAATAAGTGTGAACTCTCTCTATCCCAGGTCGCTATGACAGCTGAGGCAAGCAAGACCCAATACCGAATTCGCAATTGGCGTGCCTACGATGAGGCCTTGAAGCAGCGAGGCAGTCTAACCTTCTGGATTGATGAGGCGGTGCTCAAGGCATGGATGAACACTGACAAGACGGGTAAGCGAGGCGCTTCACGCACGTATAGCGACATCGCGATTGCGGCGATGAGTACGATGGGTTCGGTGATGCACTTGCGAGGCCGACAAACCGAAGGCTTCATGACCTCGGTCTTTCAGCTCATGGACGTGGCGTTGCCGGTGCCCGACCATTCCACCGTCTCCCGGCAGTTAGGAAAACTGAGCATTATCTTGCCTGTGATCGAGGGCACCGGTTCTCGCCATGTCGTGGTCGATTCGACCGGGATCAAAGTTATGGCGAAGGGGAATGGAAAGTCCGTCAACATGGCTATAGCAAGCGTCGCACCTGGCGAAAACTGCATTTAGGGGTCGATGAATCGACCGGGGAGATTCTGGCGGCAGTCGTCAGTACGAATAATGTCACCGATGATGAGGCTTTCGGCGATGTGTTAAACGGCATTGACGGGGAGATTGAGACGGTCTCTGCCGATGGGGCTTATGATCAGCACAAGTGCTATGACGCCATCGCCGAGCGGGGCGCTCACGCTCAGATTCCACCGCGAGAGGATGCCCAATATTGGGACCAAGAGGGGGAGGCCCATGACCGCAATCACCCCCTCAATCGCATTGAGGCCGTAGGGCGAGCCGAGTGGAAACGGGAGAGTGGTTACCATCGACGGTCCCTGGCCGAAACCATGATGTTTCGCTTCAAAACGATTTTTGGCAATACCTGTGCTCGCCGCACCTTTGATAATCAGGCGGCTGAAGTTTTGTTGGCCTGTGCGGCCCTCCCTTGAAATTGGGCTGATTCCCCTACAGCCAGGCGACGTGCGCCGTTGGGACGATGGAGTTTGGCAAGTTGCTCACATCGAAACCTATGCCGCTTCAACCGAGACCAGCAACACCTTTCATTTGGCAGTATTGACGCCGGATGGCACCTTGGCTAACCCCCTGTCGCTCCGCATCGGCGACCAGCGACTCCTGCATCTCTATTTCAGCAGCGAAGACTTTGCCCTTACCTGGCCAGAGTCAGATGAATGTCTGCCCAGCGAGGGCTATGAAGCCCCTCCTCTGGAAGGTTGGCAGGTGGAGCGGATGCAGGAATTTGAGGGCGATCGCACGGAGGCGCTCTGCGATCGCGTCCTCGTTTGCTGGTGCATTCCGATCCGGGCGGCAGCCGATTCCACCGCAGCTTGACACGGTTTCCATAGTGTTAGGGAATAAACTGGCCTCTCAAAAGGCAAGGACATTCCCTAACACTTTTGGGAAACGAAGGAGGTGTAACTGCGTGCTTTCATTTCCGTCCCCTTGCGGGGAATTGAGGGTGAATCTTCAATCCCAAATGCTTTGCGCTCTTGGTTTATTGCTGGTTTTCGTCCCCTTGCGGGGAATTGAGAGTGAATCGATCTCTTTGACAGCCTCACCGCTCTCTACCACGGCCGTTTCCGTCCCCTTACGGGGAATTGAGAGTGAATCTAGCAGAGCGCCGATCAGATCAGGGGCGCGAATCAAGCTGTACAGTTTCCGTCCCCTTGCGGGGAATTGAGAGTGAATCTAGACGTTAATGGGACATTGCAAACTTTGCCGTCGCCTGTTTCCATCCCCTTGCGGGGAATTGAGAGTGAATCTTGGATGGACAAATGCAAAGCAATGCAAGTACCATTTGAACAGTTTCCGTCCCCTTGCGGGGAATGGGTTTGAAAGTGGTCTGCTTTCCGGATGCTGAGGGCCGCAAATCCCTTTGTTTCCGTCCCCTTGCGGGGAATGGGTTTGAAAGATGGACAGCGTTGGGTAAGAACGGGTGGCAATGGAAATCGTTTTCGTCCCCTTGCGGGGAATGGGTTTGAAAGGATATCTAAGCAGTTTCCGTGACCCCGAATCTCAGCTACTGTTTCCGTCCCCTTGCGGGGAATGGGTTTGAAAGCTGACCAAATCGTCGCCATTGAAGTAAAATGCACATTTGGGTTTCCGTCCCCTTGCGGGGAATGGGTTTGAAAGCAAGGTCTTGTTTACAAGTATCACCTAAACGAACTGCTTGAAGGTGAGCGTTTCCGTCCCCTTGCGGGGAATGGGTTTGAAAGTAACCGCTTCCTGTTGGGCGTCGTCAATTATGTCTGACAGGGTTTCCGTCCCCTTGCGGGGAATGGGTTTGAAAGTCCCCTCTGTAGAGGGCGCTGTGAGAGCGGCTTTCAGAGGGCAAAAACACGGAGGTCTAACTGGTGCCCTGATTTGGCCTTCAAACCCTAAAAATAGTCTGACCAGAATTGCCACATCCTAAATGGGGCAGGCAATCCACGGAGGTCAACGAAATCATGTAGTTTTCCAGGTTCTGGAGAGATGCGTGGTTTGCTGACCCTACGTTAGCCAAAAGCCCACAAACTGTCGAACTTTAGTTAAAAAATGGGCGTTGCTGAATCAAGAGATGAATCTTGATGGGACTGGAACGTCGTTAAACTTAAGGTAGTGAAGTAGCAATCGAACCGAGTGAGTCAGCATTTACACGGACTTCGAATAGCACGGCGTCTTCCGATGTAACCGAGCCAAATAATGTCGCAAACGAGTGTTTTCCCCCTCCACACGGGGCATGTAGGTCTTGCTCACAATTTGGTCCCCGGCGGGAATAAAACTGGGATAGACTGGATTGTCATCGCTGACCCAAAAGAAACACTGCCAACAGGCGATCTCTGACCACAAGGGGCGGAAAGTCTCCGCACTATGGTCGCCAACAGCCCACCCCAAAATCCCCGGTTGGAAATGGTCGACCACTGTCCAAATCCACACCTTGTTGAGTTTTCGGCCCACAAAGGTTTCCAATTCGTCGAGCGCCCCCACCTCGGGGGACGTGTCAGGGTCATAAGCCTCAGGCAGCCGGTCACCCACCTGTTTCACCCAGGTAATGACCGTTGTATGATGCACTCCTTTGACACGTTCGATGGCCCGAAATCCTGAGCCGTTGACGGACATTTAGAGACATTCGCGTCTGACCTCATCTGAGTACCCTCGGTGTGGATCGTAGGTATCAATAAACTGACGACCACAAGCTACACAAATGTGATTTTGCTTACCCTTCCTCTTGCCGTCCTTACGGATGTGAGTAGCTCCACACTCCGGACATTGCATCGCCGATTACCCTAATTCATCCTTCAATTATGCAACGCCAAGCTTTTATACGGGGATTAGGCAGGGCAGTCCAGGGATTAGGTAAAAGCCATGCAGCACGCTAGGATGAGAGCAACGTCTGCGAGGAAAAGGCTATGACCCAGGCTGAGGTAAAGCTCGCTTCCTTTGAGGAGTATCTTGCCTACAGTGATGAGACGCCGCTAGAGGGGCGTTTTGAATGAGTGCGTGGGGAGTTAGTCGCATTGCCACCCGAGTCAGAACTGAATAATTGGTTGGCTAACTACCTAAAATTTCTGCTGGTCGCGGCCAACGTCGCCCCCCTGCGGTTAATCAAAATTCATGCGTTAGAACTGCAAGTGCCGGTCTTGCAACCGAGCGATGCAGCCAATCGCTATCCCGACTTAGTGATGCTCCACCCTGAGCATCTGGAACTGACCCAGCGGCGGTTAACAATCACCCGTGATATGCCGCCCCCCCGATTGGTAGTCCAGGCCTTTAGACCTGGCAAGACTAACCAGGACCGAGGCTATGTACATAAGCGGGCTCAATACGCAGCCCTTGGCATACCGGAATACTAGTTAATTGCCCCTACCGCGCAGACTGTAATGGTGCTGTCGCTAGCTGTTGAGACCTATCGAGAGATCGGGGTATTTGATTCCCAGAGAACTATTGCCTCGGTTGAGTTTTCAGACTTGGCTCTGAAGACAGGTCAGATTTTTGAGGCTAGCTGATAGCTTGAGCCACTTCCCTATCTTTCAAAGCCTTTATCTCGTCTGATAGAACTGCTGCCATGACTTGATAGGGACTCACGGACAACGGTATGAGCCTCGATGGCAGAGCGATTTAACCATACGGGCCGCAATCGTTGCTGGGCCGCTAAAGGCCACTGCTCTTGCTGGGGAGGGGCCTGGGCCTGGCTGGCATTACCATATATCAGTAACGCCTCTGCTCGCACCGGATCTGAAAACTCAACTACGGCGGTAAACGAGTCGCCACCAGCCGCCGTGAAGGTGCCGTCATCCTCAGGGGTGAACCACAGGTTGCGGAAAATGCCTAGATGGCTAGGGCCGCCACTGGCTGGTAAATCTACCATATCGCTACGCAGGCGAAACACCTCTCCCCAAGAAACATCTAAGGATCCGTAGGTTGTCTGCACCTGGGCCGCTGCTGCTTCAAGGGCCGCGACTGCTCTGGGGACATCTTCTAGTCTGTCAGGGGTGGTTAGGGGCGCTGTCTCATCCCAGGGAATGGCAAAGAGGTGGTCTAGATCAACCTCCTGGATCCAGAAGGCAAAGAGCACAGCGCCGCGACTGTCGGCTGTTGCCTGCCGGTCCCATTGCGCTAGTACCTGGGCAGCGGACTGGGCTAGCTCTACCCCAGATTGTCGGGCTGCAGGCACCAACTGATCCAACAGTCGGTCAGCCAGCAACATAGTAGTGTCGTGTTTGCCGCGCACCAGTTCTTCAAAAGAAATGTCCTCATCTTCACTCAACAGCTGAGTCGAGCGCTGCGATCGCAAGCTCATCCATCCGTGGGGGGCCATATAGTCTGGATAATCATCCGGGTCCAGTACCGGTGGCAAAGTCGTGCTCCAGGGTGGGTCGTTAGCATTTTGGAGCCAGCCAGTAGGGGGATCTAGCACCCGTGGCAAGTCTGAATAAGGGTGATAATCTTCCCACAGGGTGACCGCAGTGTCTCCGCGTAGTACTTCCTGCCAGTCATCAAAATCACCGCGATCGCGAATCGGCACCTGTCCATTAAACAAATGCAAGATATGTCCTTGCCGATCAGCATAGAGGACGGTGAACATCGGTAGTTGTAGGGCTTGCAGCGCAGCTTCGAACTCATTTAGACTACGGGCCTGCCCCATGTCCCACCATTGCTCAAGGACCCTAGGTTCCTTCAATCCAACGACGCGCAAAGCAATGGCACCATTCTCCATCTCCACCACAACGGGGCCATGCACTGAGTGCCGAATGGTGAAGGGCTGCCGTTTGAGGGTGCCATCTGCCTGCTTCACGGCTAGGGTAACTGTCCTAACCTCAAAGGGGCGCACCTGGTGCTCAAACCAGTAACCGTCATCCGCTAGGCGCAGTTGATAGGCATCCCAACCATCGTGGGTATTGACGGTGTGGGTCCATCCTAACTGGTGATTAAAGGCAATGTTGAGCACTGGAATTCCCACCAGGCTAGCTCCATAGGTATCTACCCCCGGAGCAATCAGGTGAGCCTCATACCAGAGAAAGCGCTCAGACCAAGGCGTATGGGGATTCATCAGCAGCATGGCATGACCACTGGCCGAGTGTTTGGGTGCGATCACCCAACCATTAGAACCCAGCGCTGGGGACGGGGGGTGGCCATCGGTTGTTCAGGAGACAGTGCCGTAACCTGCTGGGGACT
Organism: Leptolyngbya sp. SIOISBB; assembly: GCA_010671905.1. Taxonomy (GTDB): domain Bacteria; phylum Cyanobacteriota; class Cyanobacteriia; order Phormidesmidales; family Phormidesmidaceae; genus Halomicronema. The sequence continues at coordinate 200,062 of JAAHII010000002.1, read as the reverse complement.
AACGACAAATGAAAAATGCAGCACTTGCTGAGTATGGGCCAACAGATCAATCCCATTAATTGGCAGGACAACCTTTACGTCGTCATCAATCGCCTCAGGATTGGCCTGAGCGTAAGCATTGACCCCCTCGGCAAAGGCATCTAGATAGCGACGAAACTCAGGACGTTGAGCGTCATACCAGGTTTCAGCCCGGGGAAAAATTCCCACGGTATGTACCCAGCGGTCCGAGTCAAGGTAATCCTCTCCCCAATACTCAGCAGCGCGCCCCCGAGACTGACCATACAGGCGCAATATCAGATCGCCATGACTCTGGGCTTGGGTCCAGCCAAAGGCTCGAAAAAGCTCCTCGGTATCATTGGCATATATGTGGGGTACGCCGTAGGTATCCCAAAGGATTTCAGTGGCGGTGCTGCCGGCAAGGGGCCAGACTCCCATCAGCAAAGCTAAGGCCCCACTTAGGAATACCCAGACCAGATGCCGTATCGGGTGGGGGAGAAAGGGTATCGATAGCATGGAGGAGGTTGATAGGTGGATGTGGGGTAGACGCAATAGCGGCTTGCTAGCGGGTAGGGTAAGCATTATAAATCTACCCTTGGTTTAATTGAAATTGAATTTCATTAATGGATGTAATTTCCGGGAAGTTTCCCAAGAGCTCTGTACGTGTGAAGCCTAGACAGATTGACGTCTGCGATAATTTTGCGGTTTTCAACGCCTAGTGAGGTCTGCCATGGAAGCTAATTGTAGCAATATTGCCCTCAGCCTACTTGCAATTTATTTGCATTATGAGGTAAGCTTCGTACCATACGCTGCACAGTTCAGGTACAGGTCAGTTAAGTGCTAGCTGTCAAATAGGAAATGTGCAAATTTTGCACGAAGTGGTTTCTGTCGTTACGGTTAAATCCATATCGGTCAGCATCGTTGTTGACTTAGCTCTCCTCCTGTCATTGCCTTGGTGGTCAGCTGGCTTCGCCACCCCGTTATTTTCTCCCTTGTCTGAGTCTTAATCTTACGCGCAAGCCTGCTCTCTATCGTTGTTGAAAGGCTTGCCATTAGCCGGTAGAGAGCTTTGAGGTAGAGCCTCCTTTCAATTGGCAATCCAGTATTTCGAGACTAATTATGAGTTTTTCCACACTGATTGATCTCCTGCGCCATAGGGCATTGTATCAACCTTGCCAAAAGGCGTTTACCTTTCTGAAGGATGGAGAAATAGAGATTGGTTCCCTCACCTATCAGGGAGCTGGATCGCCAAAGCCGAGCAGTTGCGGCACAGCTGCAGGTCATGGGGCTAGAGGGGGAGCGAGCGCTATTGCTGTATCCCCCAGGCTTGGAATACTTAGTAGCTTTCTTTGGCTGCCTTTACGCCGGAGTCATTGCAGTACCCGCCTATCCTCCCCGCAATCAGCGCAATACCCCGCGGATTCTGACGGTAGTCAAAGATGCAGCGGCCACAATAGCCCTGACAACCAGGGTGATTCAGTCCAGGCTGCAGTCACTACTGGTAAAGCATGAGGATCTGGCCGATTTACATTGGCTGACCACTGATGCTCTGGCTGAGGGAACTGCGGAGGAATGGCAGCCTCTGAGCCTCAGGTCAGATTCCCTGGCGTTTCTCCAGTACACATCCGGTTCAACGAGTACACCTAAGGGGGTGATGCTCAGCCATGGCAATTTGCTGCACAATGCGGCTGCCACCTACGAGCTTATGGGCCATTCGCCGGAGAGTGTGTTTGTCTCTTGGCTGCCGGTGTATCACGATATGGGTTTGATTGGAGGAATTTTACAGCCGCTATACGGAGCCTTTCCCTGCATTCTGATGCCGTCGGCTTCATTCCTCCAGCGTCCTTACCGCTGGCTACAGACGATTTCTCGCTATCGAGGCACCACCAGCGGGGCACCAAACTTTGCCTATGAGCTATGTGTTGACAAGGTGACGCCGGAGCAGCAGCAAAGTTTGGATTTGAGCAGTTGGACTGTTGCCTTTAACGGGGCAGAACCTGTGCGATCTCAGGCACTGGAGCAATTCGCAACTAAATTCTCAACCTGTGGATTTCGTTCACGAGCTTTTTACCCCTGCTACGGCATGGCCGAAGCAACTCTGATGGTCTCCGGCGGTCGTCATCGGCAAGAACCTGTGGTAAAGCCGCTGCAAAGGATTGATTTGGAACACAATCGTGTGGTTGTAGCCGATGACCAAGGCGTCGATCAGGTTCAGAGTTTGGTTGGCTGTGGCCAAACCCTGCCCCAGCAACAGATTGTGATCACCCATCCTGAAACCCAGCGTCGCTGTGAGTCCGATGAAGTAGGGGAAATCTGGGTATCGGGGCCAAGTGTGGGGCAGGGCTATTGGCAGCGGCCTGAAGAAACAGAAGGTACATTTCGCGCCTATCTAGCAGATACGGGTGCAGGTCCCTTTTTGCGGACGGGGGATTTTGGCTTTCTCGACGGTGAGTCGCTGTTTGTCACAGGTCGCGTCAAAGATATGATCATTATGCGCGGACGGAATCTTTATCCGCAAGACATTGAACTAACCGCAGAAAGGAGCCATCCTGCCTTGCGTCTCGGTGGCGTTGCGGCTTTCTCGATTGATCATGATGGTGCAGAACAGCTTGTGGTGGTACAGGAACTGGAGTTTCGGCAAAAACCTGATTTTGCGGATGTGACACGGTGTATTCGGCAGGCGATCGCCACGGAACATGAGGTTCATGTTTATGCGGTGGTATTAATTCAGCCCGGCACGATTGCTAAAACCTCTAGCGGTAAGATTCAGCGCCGCGCTTGTCGGCATGGCTTTTTACACCAAACATTGGCGGTTGTTCATGGTGATATGCAATCTCAGCCCGATCTGAATATCGAAGTCAATTCCGATCTGCTGACCCGTGTTGATTTATTGGCAATGAGCAAACGCGATCGCCAGTCTCAGCTCGCCCATGATTTACAGCAGCGCTTTGCACAGATCACGAATCGATCTGCTGATCACATTGATCTACATCAGCCCTTGAGCAGCCTAGGGTTAGATTCCCTGATGGCAATGCAGTTGAAGAATACGGTTGAAACGGATTTTGCGATCGCGATCGCCATCACAGACTGGTTTGAGGAAATAAGTTTGGCGGAACTCACCGATCAACTCCTCCAGCAATTGAGCCAAGCGGCAATATCTAAACCAGCATTATTGGCGCGATCTCCCCATGAAACTATCCCGCTTTCTCTGGCACAAGAGCGATTGTGGTTTCTCGATCAATTAGAGGCGAATACGCCAGTTTATAACTTGGCGGCAACGGTGGAATTGATCGGCAACCTTGAGGTATCGACGTTACATCAGAGCCTGAATGCTTTAATTGAACGGCACGAAATTTTGCGGACGGCGTTTGTTGCAACGAATAACCAGCCCGTCCAGGTCATCACTGCTGCCACGCTGACATTGCCTGTCGTGGATCTGCAATCACTGTTAGAGGCAGAACAAAGAGTCGCGATACAGGAAGCGATCTCCCGGGATGCGCAACAGCCATTTGATTTAGCGCAAGCGCCATTGCTGCGAGCGAAGTTATTAAGGCTCTCTGCTAATCAGCATCAATTAGTCTTGACGGTTCACCATATCATTTTTGATGGCTGGTCATTGCCGATTTTCCTACGCGAATTAGGAGAGAGCTATCAGGCATTGAGGCAAAAACAGCCTGTTGCTCTGTCGCCACTGTCGATTCAATATGGAGATTTTTCCATCTGGCAGCGGCAGGGGGGGCAGGATGAGGTGATCGCGGCTCAGTTGCACTATTGGCAGCAGCAATTGTCTGGAGAATTGCCCGTCTTAGATTTACCGACAGACTATCTGCGCCCCGCAACACCAACCTTTCGGGGAGCGCGGCGATCGTTCCAACTCTCTCCCGCATTGACGCAGGCATTGAAAGCCTTGAGCCAGCAAGAAGGCGTGACTTTGTTCATGATGCTACTGGCAGCCTTCCAAACGTTGCTGCATCGCTACAGTGGGCAGACTGATATTTTAATCGGTTCCCCGATCGCCAATCGTAGCCCTGCTGAAACGGAGAATTTGATTGGCTTTTTCGTCAATACGCTGGTTTTACGCAGTGACTTGAGCGGTGATCCGAGTTTTCGATCGCTACTAAAACAGGTGCGGCAAGTCGCATTAGACGCTTACGCGCATCACGATGTGCCGTTTGCCAAGTTAGTTGAAGTGTTGCAGCCGAGCCGCGATCTGGCGCATCACCCGCTGTTTCAGGTCATGCTGATACTGCAAACGGCAGCCGTGCCCCCGCTGGAATTACCCGAGCTCACCCTAAGCCTGACGGAAGTGGATACGGGCAGCGCGAAGTTTGACCTGACGCTGAATTTATCTGATACGCCAGATGGGCTCAGCGGCCACCTGGAATACAGCACCGATTTATTGACAGCCAGCACGATCGATCGCTTCATTCAACACTGGCAGCAATTACTAGCAAGCATCATTGCCAATCCCGATCTCGCTTTGTCAGATTTATCGCTATTACCGTTTGATGAACGGCATCAGTTGCGGCAGTGGAATCAAACGGCGGTTGATTATCCGTCACTCTCGCTCCAGGAAATTTTTGAGGCGCAGGTCACGGAAACGCCGGAGGCGATCGCCCTGCTCACTCTCGATCGGCAGATTAGCTATCAGCAGCTCAATGAATCCGCGAATCAACTCGCCCATTGGCTGCAACACACCTCTGGCATTGGCGTAGAAGACCGAATCGGCGTATGTTTGCGGCGATCTCCCGATCTGATCCTGACGCTGCTTGGCATTCTGAAAACGGGCGCGGCTTATGTGCCGATTGATCCCAATTATCCGGCAGAGCGGCAGCGTTGGATGCTATCTGATGCGCGAGTGACGATGCTGATCACGCAGCAGGCGATCGCAGAATCCATTTATGCTGAGAGCAACGCTGAGATCAAGACGGTGTGTCTGGAACAGGTGAGATCGCAACTCGCAACCCAGGCAACGACAAATCCCTCAGTCCGAAAGGCATTAGATAACCTGGCATACCTGATTTATACCTCGGGTTCGACGGGCACTCCCAAAGGCGTGATGAACACGCATCACGGGTTGTTGAATCGGCTGCACTGGATGTGGCGAACTTATCCGTTTGCGCCGGATGAGGTGTGCTGTCAGAAAACCTCGATGAGCTTTGTCGATGCGGTTGCGGAGATCTTTACACCGTTATTGCAGGGCGTACCGCTGCTGTTAACGCCGGATGAGATTGCCAATGATCCAGCGCAGTTAGTACCGTTTTTGGCGCAACATCGAGTGTCTCGGATTGTGATGGTGCCGTCGTTGCTGCAAGCGATTTTGTCTGTACCGCAGGTATCGCAATTAGCTCATCTCAAACTTTGGATCAGCAGTGGCGAAGCCCTTAGTGCCGAGTTGGTGCAGCGGTTCCGGCAAATTTTTCCGCACGCTGTATTACTCAATTTATACGGCTGCTCTGAAGTGGCGGCAGATGCCACTTGGGCAACAGTATCAGCGGGAGAGATCGAAACCATCGGACACCCGATCGCCAATACCGCAATCTATCTGCTCGATGCCGCGTTGCAACCTGTTCCGATCGGCGTGGTTGGTGAAATTTATGTTGGTGGCGCGGCCCTGGCGCGGGGCTATTGGCAACAACCGGGCTGGACTGCCGATCGCTTCCTGCCGCATCCGTTTGCAACGAAACCGAGTGAACGGCTTTACCGCACCGGCGACTTAGGGCGCTATCAGTCCAATGGGCAGATTGAATTTGTCGGACGTGCCGATCAGCAAGTTAAACTGCGCGGTTATCGGATTGAATTAGGCGAAATTGCTGCCGTTTTGTCTCGCTATGCCGATGTTGAAACGGCGATCGCCCATATTCAACCTGATGCCAACGGACAGCCGCAACTCGTTGCCTATGGCGTGCCCAAAGCTGGAAAGTCGCTGGATGTGCAGCAGTGGCGATCGTTCCTTCAGGAGCAAGTGCCGAGCTGGATGGTGCCTGCCGCGTTTGCGGAACTGCCAGACTTACCGCGATTGCCCAATGGCAAAGTCAACCGCCGCGCCTTGCAACCTGTGACGGTGAGTCAGCGCGCTTATGAACCGCCTCGTACGGACATTGAGCAGCAGTTAGCTCAAATTTGGACAGCCGTTTTGGGCGTTGCGCCAATCGGGATTCACGACGACTTTTTTGCCCTCGGTGGACATTCCTTATTAGCAACACAAGTGCAATCGCGGATTCGAGATGGGTTGCAGGTAGAACTGCCGCTGCGCTGTTTGTTTACGGCTCCGACGCTCAGCCAGTTGGCGCAGTACGTTGAACTGGCTCGTACCGACTCGCGCAATCAAAAGCAACCCGCTGCCATTTTGCCGAGCGATCGCGCCGCCTACCGCCGCAAACTATCTTCGCTAGCAGAACCCGCTAATCGTTCATCCGCTAACGCTCAACAGGGATTGTAATCATGGTGTCTGACAAAATCACCTTCAAGGCTCAAACCCATGCCGTGGCAACTGATGCCGGTGATGAAGTTTTCGTTTTTCCTACGTCATCCGCGCAGCAAAGACTGTGGTTTGTGGAGCAATTAGAACCCGGTAGCCCGCTATATAACATTCCTGCAGCTGTGCGGCTCACAGGTGTTCTAAATGTGACAGCACTGGAGCAAAGCTTTAACGAGATCGTCCAACGCCACGAAGTATTGCGCACCCGCTTTCTAGAGATAGATGGACAGTCGATGCAGGTTGTCTTACCAGATTTGACGGTTCCAATTAACCCACTGGATTGGCGATCTCTCTCCCCCACTGAACAAGATGCTGAGATGCAACGACTGGCACAATCCACAGCCCAGGCATCATTTGATTTGAGTCAGGTGCCTTTACTGCGGGTAACATTGATTCGACAGGCGGATCAGGTACATGTGTTGCTGTTGACCATGCATCACATCATCTCGGACGGCTGGTCGATGGGCGTGTTGATTCGAGAATTAGCAGCTTTGTATGACGCATTTGCCACTGGGAGACCTGCTTCTCTGCCCGAACTACCGATTCAGTATGCCGACTATGCCATCTGGCAGCAGCAATGGCTCCAAACCGAATTAGAACCGCATCTTGCGTATTGGCGACAGCAACTGGCTCCACCGATCGTCCCTTTGCAATTACGGAGCGATAATGCGCGATCGACGCTTAGTGTTCGCGGTGCAACCCAATCTCACATTCTGCCGAGTCAACTCACCGCAGCGCTCAAAGCCTTTAGTCAGCAAGCAAGCGTGACGCTATTCATGACCTTGCTAACTGGCTTCAACATCCTGTTATATCGCTACACCGAACAGGACGATGTGGCAATCGCCTCTGGAATTGCCAACCGCAATCGGCAAGAACTGGAAGGGCTAATCGGCTTTTTTGTGAACACGCTGGTGTTACGAACTGACCTGTCTGGCAACCCCAGTGTTCGTGATGTGTTGCAACGAGTGCGCGATGTGACGCTAGAGGCTTACACGCATCAAGACTGTCCCTTCGAGAAGATCGTTGAAACCCTGCAACCCGATCGCACGATTGGCAGCCGGCCTTTTCCTCAGGTGGGATTCATGTTGCAGAACATGCCCCTGCCGACGCTGAACCTGACTGGCTTAACCTTAGAACGCCTGCCCATCTACACTGGAGCCGCTGAAGCCGAGCTGACTTTGGTAATGCAAGAGACCGAGCAAGGACTCATTAGCACGGTTGAGTATCGCACCGATTTGTTTCAACCAGAGACAATCGCCCGTTTCCTTCAGCACTATGAAGCGGTGTTGCAAGCGATGATTACCCAGCCCGATCTCGCCATTGCAACCCTGCCTCTGCTTAACCCTGACGCACAACGCAGTTTATTGGAACAGTGGAGCCAGATTCACGCCGATCACCCCACGTCCTGTCTTCATCACCAAATTGAACGGCAAGCTGCACGCACGCCAGCCGCGATCGCCATCATCGACGGGCGGACCCAACTCACCTATCAAGACCTCAATCAACGCGCCAATCAACTGGCTCACTATCTGCAACAGATGGGCATTGAGCCTGAAATCCACGTCGGCATTTGTCTGGAGCGATCTCCCCACGTACTGATCGCACTGTTGGCTGTGCTCAAAGCCGGAGCCGCGTATGTGCCGATCGATCCCGCCTATCCGCCAGCCCGCATTGCCGCGATTTTAGACGATGCTCAAGTCAAGCTGCTGTTAACCCAGACGCAGTGTGTTGCCGCTTTGCCATCTGTGAATGCCGCAATTGTTCAGCTTGATCAGGATTGGGAGGCGATCTCCCAGCAGCCAACGACAAATCCAGTTAGCGCTGTCACACTAGACAACCTAGCATATCTGATTTATACCTCCGGTTCAACGGGCACTCCCAAAGGCGTGATGATTCCACATCGATCGCTGGCTAGTTATGTGGAAGCCGCGATCCGTACATATGAGCTAATCGATGGCGATCGCGTGTTGCAATTTGCCTCCATCAGTTTTGATGCCAGCGTCGAAGAAATTTACCCCACACTAACGGTCGGAGCGACGCTGATCTTGCGTCCCGACGAGATGCTCTCTTCTCCGACTACTTTCTGGCAAACCGGCGAGCAGCATCAACTCAGCGTTCTCAGCTTGCCGACTGCCTACTGGCATGAACTCGCTGCTAGCTTGGATGATGAGATCGCCCTGCCTACCTCCATCCGTCTGGTAATCATCGGTGGCGAAGCCGTCCTGCCCGAACGCGTCAAACAGTGGTGTGAACACGCACCATCCCACATCCGGCTGCTCAACACCTACGGACCCACCGAAGCAACAGTGGTTGCGACTGCGGGCGAACTATCTGCCGCCAATTCAGGCTTACCCAAAATCACAATCGGGCGATCTCTTCCCCACATCCAAACCTACGTGCTCGACACAGATCTGCAACCTGTCCCCGCTGGCATTCCGGGAGCACTTTACCTCGGTGGACTGTCCCTAGCACGAGGCTATCTCAATCGTCCTGAGTTGACAGCAGAACGGTTTGTGCCGAATCCCTTTGGGGGAGTAGGGAGTAGGGAGTGGGGAAGAGGAAATGGGGCAAGACCAAACCACTCCCTACTCCCGCTCCTCTACAAAACCGGCGATCGCGTCTGCCATCTGCCCGACGGCTCTCTCGAATTCCTGGGACGGACTGATGATCAAGTTAAGATACGCGGGTTTCGGGTAGAGTTGGGCGAAATTGAAACCGTTTTGCGTCAGTATCCGTTGGTGCAAGAGGAGATCGTTCTGGCACGCGATACAGAGGGCGATCTGCGCTTAGTGGCATATGTGGTCGCCAAGTCTGATGCTGAAGTTGATGAGGCTTCACCGGCACAGGTGACTCAATGGGAAGCGGTGTTTGATGATCTGTACCAGGCAGTTGATTCACAGCAAGAAAATCAGTTTTATATCAAAGGCTGGACGAGCAGCTATACAGGGCAACTGATTCCAGAGGCTGAGGTGCGCGACTGGATGAATCAAACAGTCGCGCGGATTCAGCAATTGCAGCCTCAGCGAGTGTTGGATCTTGGCTGCGGGACTGGGTTGATGCTGTTTCGAATTGCGCCGCAGTGTCAGCGCTACTGGGGAACGGATTTGTCTGCAAATGCTTTGCAGGTGTTGCAACACGAAATCAATCGATCGCAAAAAGATTTATCGGCTGTCACACTGATGCAGCGATCTGCGGATAATTTTAGCGGCATTGCCCCCCATTCGGTTGATGCGGTTTTTATTGTCTCGGTGGCGCAATATTTCCCCACCATTGATTATCTGCGTCATGTGTTAGAACAAGCCGTTCAAGCGGTTGCACCAGGTGGTTTCATTTTCCTGGGCGATTTACGCAGTCTGCCGTTACTAGAAGCGTTTCATACATCGGTACAGCTTGCTCATGCTGAAGATCAAATGGCGATCGCCGATTTACGCCAGCGCATCCAGCAACAGGTTTTAGCCGAAAAGCAACTGGTGATCGATCCGGCTTTTTTCCAAGCGTTACAACAGCATTTGCCGCGCATCAGCCAGGTAGAACTGCTGCTCGAACGGGGACAGGCGCACAACGAGCTAACCAAGTTTCGCTATGACGTGATTTTGCATATTGAAACTGCTGTTGACGCTCCTGAAGTGGACTGGATCAAGTGGCAGCCTGACTTAACGCTGGATCTGATTCGCGATCGCCTCACCACTCAACCCGCTGCTTTGGGAATTGCGCAAGTTCCAAATGGGCGACTGGTTTATGATCTGCGAGCCGTCGATCTGCTGCATCAGGCTACTGGACAGCAAACCGTCGGCGAATTGCGGCGATCTCTACAAACGTCTCCAACGCCGATCGGGATTGATCCTGAAGAATTCTGGTGCCTAGAGCCGTCTCACACCGTGCAGATTCAAGGGTCGGAGCGGGCAGATTGGTATGACGTGATTTTCTGGCGCAACGCTTCGCAGAATTCACCATGGCGGCGAGTGCTACAGGCAACTCCCAAACCTGCGATTTCGGTAAAACCGTGGCGCGACTATGCGAACAATCCGTTGCCGTATCAGCGCGATCGCGACTTCATCCCAGAGTTACGGCAATTTCTCAAGACGAAGTTACCTGCATTCATGATGCCGTCTGCGGTGGTGCGGCTGGATGCTCTGCCCCGCACGCCTAGCGGTAAGGTCGATCGACAAGCGCTGCCCCTGCCTGATGCTGCTCGTCCCGACTCGGCACAACCATTTACCGCAGCCATTACCCTAGTGCAAGAACTGCTAGTGACGCTTTGGTCGCAGATTTTGGGTGTGGAGCAGGTTGGCATTCACGATAATTTCTTTGAACTGGGCGGACACTCGCTCTTGGCAACTCAGCTGGTGGCAAAGATGCGCGATCGCTTTCAGATTGAATTGCCGTTGCGCACATTGTTTGAGTCTCCGACGATCGCCAGCCTGTCTCGCCAAATTGAAGCCGCTCGAACTGCGACATCTGTCACACCTGCGATGCAGCGGTTGGCTCGTCCCGATCGATTGCCGCTTTCCTTTGCCCAACAGCGGTTATGGGTGCTGACGCAGTTAGACCCGGAGCAGCCTGCTTATAACATTGCGGGAGCGGTGCGGATTCGAGGGCAGCTTCGCCTCACGGCGTTGGAGCAGAGTTTTAATGTGCTGCTGCAACGGCATGAAAGTTTACGCACGGCGTTTATCACGATCGATGATCAACCGTGTCAGGTGGTTTTGCCAAGTCTGACGCTTACTTTGCCTGTTATCCATCTTCGTACAGCGATCACATCAGACGTTCAGCAGGCACTGGTGGAAGAGGCGCGGAGATCGTTCGACTTAACACAGCCGCCGTTGATTCGCGGTTGTCTGTTCCAGTTAGCGGAGGCAGATTTTATTCTATCGCTGACGCTGCACCACATCATTGCGGATGGGTGGTCGATGGGGGTTTTGGTTCAAGAACTGGCGGCTTGCTATCAGGCATGTCTTCACCAAAAGTCAGCGATATTAACCGATCTGCCGGTTCAGTATGCTGATTTTACGCTCTGGCAGCGGCAGTGGCTTCAGGGCGATGTGTTAGCGAGCCAGTTGGATTATTGGACGCGGCAACTGTCGGGCATGAATTCGGTGTTGTCGTTGCCAACGGATTATCCTCGTCCTGCCATGCAGACCTATCGAGGAGCGCAGCAAGTTTGGCAGTTAACAGCTGACCGTTCGGCACAGCTTCATGACCTGAGCCAGCAAGCTGGTGTGACGCTGTTCATGACGCTTTTGACTGCGTTTCAAATCTTGCTGCACTGGTACACCGGACAGACGGATATTAGTGTTGGCACAGATAGCGCGAATCGTCGCTGGTCGGAAACAGAAGGGCTGATTGGCTTCTTTGTCAATCAACTGGTGCTGCGGACTGATTTGTCGGGCGATCCGACCCTGCGCGAATTGTTGCAACAGGTGCGATCTCTCACCCTAGATGCCTATGCGCATCAAGACCTGCCTTTCGACAAGCTGGTTGATGTGCTGAAGCCAGAACGCAGCCTGAGCTATACGCCGCTATTCCAGACCAAGCTGGTGTTGCAAAATACGCCGATGCCGCCGCTGGAACTGGAAGGATTGACCCTCAACCTGATCAATCTTGATAACGGCACTGCCAAATTTGACCTGCTGTTTAACCTGGCTCAGACTGAGCAAGGACTGGCGGGCGTGTTGGAATATAACACTGATTTGTTTGCCCCAGAGAGCATGACGCGTTTCTTGCGCCAGTGGGATCATCTGCTAGCGCAAATCGTGATCCAGCCCGACGCCAGGCTGAACGTCCTGACTCAATCTTTGACGGAGTGCGATCGCCACCATCAAACCACTCAAGCGAAAGCCAGACAGGATCGCCATTATCAAAAGCTGAAACTGGCTCAGCGTCAGCCGTTACGCCGTTCTCGACAAGCGATCGCCCTTTCAACTGCTGATTTAGTTCAAACTAGCTGTTTCGCGGCGGATCAATCGCTGCCGCTGGTGATTCAGCCTGCCGTAACTGGGGTAAATTTGATCGACTGGGCAGCTCATCATCGCGATTGGATTGAGGCGCAACTGCGGCAACAGGGTGGGCTGCTGTTCCGCAACTTTCAGATTCGGGATGCGGCAATCTTCCAGCAGTTGGTCCAAACTGTGGCTGGGCCGCTGTGGGATTATTGTGATCGCACCTCACCCCGATCGCCAGTTTCGGGACAGGTTTACACCTCGACGGATTATCCTGCTCATCAAGCGATTCCGTTGCATAGCGAAAATGCCTACGCCCACACGTTTCCGGGCAAGCTGTTCTTTTGCTGCCCGCTGCCCGCCCAGCAGGGCGGTGAAACGCCGATTGCCGATATTCGCAAAGTCTATCAGCGGCTCGATCCAGACATTCGCGATCGCTTCCAGAAAAAACAGGTGATGTATGTCCGCAACTTCAGCGAAGGCTTAGGCTTATTGTGGCAGACGGTGTTTCAAACCACTGACCCGCAAGCAGTTGAGCAATATTGCGCAGCTCACGGCATTGAGTGGGAATGGCGATCTCACCAACAACTGAGAACGCGGCAAATTCGTCCGGCGATCGCGCGGCATCCGCAAACCGGGGAATGGGTGTGGTTTAACCATGCGGCCTTCTTCCATAGCTCCACGCTAGAACCGAGCCTGCGCGAGGCATTGCTGACAGATGGCGATGAACTGAACTTACCGCACAACACGTTTTATGGAGATGGATCGGTGATCGAACCCGAAATCATTGCCACGATTCGGGCGGCTTACCAGCAAGAGACGGTGATGTTTTCCTGGCAGGCGGGCGACCTGCTGATGCTGGATAACTTACTCACCGCACATGGGCGATCGCCTTATCAGGGGCAGCGTCAAGTGTTAGTTGGCATGGCAGAACCGATGAGCAGCAGGAATTTATCAGACCAGGGAGCAGCAGGAGTTACGGTATGAGCAACATCACGATTGAAGGATTTCGCCTCTCACCACAGCAGCGCGATGTCTGGCAACGGCAACAGGATCATTCCTGCGCGGCTAATCAAGTTTTGGTCGCGGTTGAAATTAAAGGCGATTTGCAGCTCGATCGACTAAAAACGGCTGTTCAGAAGGTCATTCAGCAACACGAAATTTTGCACACTCGGTTTGCTAGCGTGCCGGGAATGGCACTGCCCCTACAAGTGATTGCCGCCCCGACTTGCACGTGGGAGCCGCTGCTTGATGTCAGCCATCTGACGCGTGATCAGCAAGCTCAACCGATCGGCACAATTTGGGAAGAGACCAAGCAGAGATCGCTCGACTTGGAGCACGCCCCCCCCCTACATCTGCAGCTAATTAAACAGTCCAAGCAGCAGCATCTTTGGCTGATCAGTTTGCCTGCTCTCTGTGCCGATGCGACGACATTGCGGCTATTTGTGGCAGGAGTCAGTCGGGCTTATGAGACAAGTCAGCCAGCTGTTCATGAATCTCCTGAATCGCTGCAATATATTGACATTACGGAATGGCAGCACGACTTATTGCAAGCTGATGAAGCCGCCGCAGGTCATACCTTCTGGCGACAGCAGCTGCAACAATCAGAGGTGATCTCGCTTCCCCTGGAGCTATCCAATCCAGACGCGCCGTTTCAACCGCAGGTTTACCGCTGGACAATGGCAGCGGCATTGCTAAAACAGTCTGATGCGATCGCAGCACAGCTCCTCACCTGCTGGCAGATTTTGCTTTGGCGACTCAGTGGACAGACAAATTGGCAAATGGGGATTGCCTGCCAATCTCGCCAGTATGAAGAGCTAGAAACTGCGTTCGGCTTGCTGACTAAAACGGTGCCGCTGGCGGTTTCGCTCACGGCAACTGAGTCTGTTGGGAATCGCCGCAATCAGGTAGCACGATCGCTGCAAGATATTCACGATTGGCAAGATTATTTTGATCGCAGTTCTGAAGAGAGCGAGTCAGATTTAGCCTACGAGATCGGCTTTGCTTACGAAACCGCGACCTATCGCTATGGCACAGATCTGCAATGGACGATTTGCGATGAATTTATCTGCCTCGATCGCCTGAAGCTACAACTGGTTGCCACAGCGCATGAAGATGGCTTGACGCTCGCAATTTACTACGATGCCAGTCGCTTGACTACCAGAGATATTCAGAACTTAGCAGAACATTTCCAAATGGTATTGACAGATGCGATCGCCCGTCCCGATACCGCCATCGCCCGATTGCAGATTTTGAGCGATCGCCAGCAGCAGCAATTATGGGACTTTAACCAAACCGCAACGCCCTATCCCGATTGGTGTGTGCCGCAGTGGTTTGAAGCGCAGGTCGAACAAACACCCAATCAGCCTGCCGTTATTTATCAAGACCAAACGCTAACCTTTGCGGAACTGAATCAGCGGGCTAACCAGTTGGCGCACTATCTGCAACGTCTGGGAATTCAGCCAGACGGACTGGTGGGAATTGGCTTGGGGCGATCGCTCAACATGGTTGTCGCCATCTGGGGCGTGCTGAAAGCCGGTGGAGCTTATGTGCCGCTTGCCCCAACGCTTCCCACTGCTCAGTTAGACATTCGCCTGCGCGATACGCAAATGCCCGTTGTGCTCACAGAAAGCAGCGTCTCTCTGCCTGCCAGTGCAGCGACGGTGATTCAGCTTGATACAGAGTGGGAGGAGATCGCCCAAGAGCCGGTAACGAATCCAGTTAGCGCCATCACTCCCGATCATCTGGCATATGTCATCTACACCTCTGGTTCGACCGGAACGCCCAAAGGCACGCTGATTACCCATCGCGGGCTGGCGAATTATCTCAACTGGGCAACCCAAGCGTATGAGGTCGAATCCGGGAATGGCAGCCTCGTTCACTCGCCGCTGTCGTTTGATTTAACGATTACCAGCCTGTTTGCGCCGCTGTTAGTGGGTCGTCCGGTTGAACTATTGCCAGGCAACGCTGACTTAGAAACGCTCAGCCAAATCTTGATGCAACGATCGCACCTGAGCCTAGTCAAACTCACCCCTGCCCACCTGAAGCTGTTGAGTCAGCAAATTCCGGCAGAAGCCGCTGGTGATCGCACCCATGCCTTCATCATCGGTGGCGAAAATCTGCTAGCGGAAGATATTGCTTTCTGGCAAACGACGGCTCCTCACACCAGATTGATCAACGAATATGGTCCGACCGAAACCGTCGTTGGCTGTTGCGTCTATCAAACACCGACAGACCTTCGATCTGGTTCTGTTCCCATCGGCAAAGCGATCGCCAACACACAACTCTATGTCCTAGACGACTTTATGCAACCCGTCCCGATCGGCGTTCCTGGCGAACTCTACATCGGCGGAGCAGGAGTAGCGCGCGGCTACCTCAATCGTCCAGATTTGACAGCAGAACGATTTGTGTTGAATCCTTTTGGGGGGGAAGAGGGAAGAGGGAAGAGGGAAAGGGGACCAGTCCACTCCCCACTCCTCTACAAAACCGGCGATCGTGTCCGTTACCTTCCGGATGGCAACATCGAATTTCTAGGTCGGATGGATGATCAGGTGAAAATTCGCGGCTATCGGGTGGAACTGGGTGAAGTTGCAGCGGTATTGAGTCAGCATCCGGCAGTTGAAGATAGTGTGGCGATCGCCCATGCTCATGCAGATGGACATACGCGGCTGATTGCCTATGTGGTACCTGGGGCTGGGGCAACGATTCGAGTAGACAAATTGCGGCAGTTCCTGCAAACTCGCTTACCGGACTATATGATTCCGGCGCAGTTGATTTGGCTCGATCGCCTGCCGCTGACACGAAATGGCAAGGTAGATCGGCGGGCACTGCCTGAACCAGATACGGCTCGTCCTGACTTAGCTCAGACATTCGTCGCGGCTAGCAATCCCACGGAAGCGCAACTGGCAGCAATTTGGGGTCAGGTGTTGGGCATGGAGCAGGTGGGCATTCATGACAACTTTTTTGAACTGGGCGGCGATTCGATTCTCAGTTTGCAAGTGGTGGCGAAGGCAAATCAAGCCGGATTGCATCTCCTGCCGAAACAGATGTTTCAACATCAGACGATCGCCCAACTGGCAGCGGTGGTTCAATCTGCGCCGATCGCCCCAACCTCAACTGAGCCGGTTACGGGAACGGTGCCGCTAACGCCGATTCAATCTTGGTTCTTTGAACAGCAGCAACCCGAACCGCACCATTGGAATCAGGCCGTGTTGCTAGAAGTGCCGTCTGATTTGAATGCGGATTGGCTGTATCAATCGCTGCAATATTTGGTACAACATCATGATGCCTTGCGCTTGCGGTTTAAACAAACGACGATGGGCTGGCAGCAGCATTATGCTCTACCCGATGGCACGGTGCCGTTTAGCCAGGTTGATCTAAGATCGGTGCCTCCAGAACAGCGATCGCTAATGATTTCTGAGACGGCGACTTCAGTGCAGCGTAGTTTGGATCTGAGTCAGGTTTTATTGCGAGTCGTGCTGTTTGACTTAGATGATAATCAACCCAAACGGCTGCTCTGGGTGTGCCATCACTTAGCAATTGACAGCATCTCTTGGCGAATTTTGCTCGACGATTGCTACACCCTCTATCAGCAAGCGGCACAGGGGCGATCTCTGCAACTTCCGGCTAAAACAACGTCCTTTCAGCAGTGGGCGCAGCATTTGCAAACCGTTGCCCAGTCGCCAACGATTCAGGTAGAACAGGCTTATTGGCAGTCTGTGTTATCGCAGCCTAGCCTTTCCCTGCCGCTGGATTTTCCGGAAGGTAAAGAGAATGCGATCGCCTCAACTCAAACCTTTGACCACCAGCTCAGCTCCGCTTTAACGCAAACGCTCTTGCAGGACGTACCGAGGGCATATCGCACCGAAATTAATGATGTCTTGCTGACGGCATTGGTGCAAACCGTGACGCAATGGGCAGGCAGCATTCAGCCGTTCGATTCAACTAGCGCCGCAGTATTGATTGAGCTGGAAGGACATGGACGAGATGCCTTATCATCAGGGGAGATCGACCTTTCGCGCACGGTGGGCTGGTTTACCAGTTTGTTTCCGGTTCGCTTGGAATTACCCAATGCCACCGATCTGGGAGCAATCTTGCTGGCAGTGAAAGAACAGTTGCGAGTGCCTCAACGCGGTATCGGCTATGGATTATGGCGCTATCTGAATCCGGGCATCCATCATTTGCCAACCCGACAGCCAGCCGTGAGTTTCAACTATTTGGGACAATTTGACGCCCTGCTTCAGCAAATTCCAGAGTGGCGGCTAGCGAACGAATCGACTGGGGAAAGCCGCAGTCCGGAAGGCAAACGGCTGCACGTCTTGGAGTTGAACAGCCTGGTGATGGCTGGACAGTTGCAAGTGGAGTGGAGCTATAGCACTGCTTTGCATAAACCGGAGACAATCGCCCAGTTAGCCCAGCGGTATGAACAAAACCTAGAGGCGATCGCGCAACATTGCAGTTCGTCGCAGGCAGGCGGATTCTCGCCATCCGATTTTCCGCTAGCGGGGGTGAGCCAAGCCGACCTCAACAAGTTGATGAGTCATTTGAACTGAGCCAAATCACTGAGCCAAATCATGGTGCAAACGAGCGCAAATCCAACGATCTCCGATCTCTATGAACTGTCGCCATTGCAGCAGGGCATCTTGTTTCAGGTGCAACAGGAGCCAGAGTCGAGCGTTTATTTTGAACAATTGAGCTGTACGCTGCACGGTGAGCTGGATGTGGCGGCGTTTGTCCAGGCATGGCAGCAAGTGGTCGATCTCCATCCGGTTTTACGCACGTCGTTTCACTGGCAAGATTTACCGAAGCCGCTGCAAGTGGTGCATCAGCAGGCGACTCTACCGATTGAACAGCACGACTGGCGACACCTATCCGCAGACGAACAGGCAGATCGACTGACGGCTTACTTAATTGCCGATCGCCAACGCGGATTTAATCTATCGCAAGCGCCGCTGCTGCGACTGAGTCTGATTCGGCTAGCGGCAACGGCTTATCGTTTTGTCTGGAGTCATCATCATCTGCTGCTGGATGGTTGGTCAAACTCGCTGCTTCTGCAAGAAGTCCTCAGTGCTTATGATGCGTTGCGGCAGGGGCGATCGCTCTCTTTCTCGACGCCGCGACCCTATCGCGACTACATTGCCTGGTTGCAGCAACAAGACCGATCTCAAGCAGCAAGCTCTTGGCGACAGACTTTATCTGGCATCACTGCCGCGACGCCGTTACCGATTAGCCAGGGGAGGGAGCGATCGCCTCACTATGATCAGCAAAGTTTGTCTTTATCTGCCGAAACCACTGCCGCGCTGCAACAATTTGCCCGACAGCAGCAGATCACGCTCAACACGATCGTTCAAGCCGCGTGGGGATTGTTGCTCAGTCGCTACAGCGGCGTGGATGACGTGCTGTTTGGCGCAACGGTATCCGGCCGTCCTCCTGCTTTGACAGGCGCAGATCGCATGATCGGGCTGTTTGTCAACACGCTGCCTGTGCGGCTCACGGTGTTGCCAACAGTGCAGGTTTCATCCTGGTTGCAGCAATTCCAGCTTCAGCAAGCTAAACTGCGCCAGTATGAATCCAGTGCGCTGACGGATATTCAGGGCTGGAGCGAGATTCCCCCCGGACAGCCGCTGTTTGACAGCATCGTTGTGTTTGAAAATTACCCGCTGGATCAGCGGTTGATGCAACAGGTCAGCCATTTACGGGTGAGCCAGATCCAGATTTTTGAACAGACGCATTATCCCCTAACGCTAATTGTGGCTCCCGGTGCCGAACTGTCGCTGAAGCTGCTCTATCAGCGCGATCTCCTCCTCCCTGGTCGGGCTCTGTCTCTACTGACGCATCTGCACCAGTTGCTAGAAAGCTTGATGGCTCAGGCAGATAGTACCGTCGCAGAATTGGAATGGCTCAGTCCTGCCGAAGCTCAGCAAATTCTCTCTGACTGGAATCAAACGCAGGTAACCTATCCGGTGAGATCGCTGCAAGACGTGTGGCAAATCCAGGTCGCGAGATCGCCCGATGCCGTTGCCGTGTTCACCCCCGATCAGCAAATCAGCGTTCGACACCTGAATCAGCGAGCCAATCAGCTTGCCCATTACCTCCAGCAAGCGGGAATCGGTCGGGGCGATCGGGTGGCAATTTGTCTGGATCGATCGATCGAGCAACTGATCAGCGTTTTTGGCGTCCTGAAAGCGGGTGCCGCCTATGTGCCGCTTGATCCGTCTTATCCGAGCGATCGCCTCAACTGGATGCTGCATGATGCGCAGGTCAACTTGCTAATCACTTCGGCAGCGTTACAAAACCGCTTGAGGGTGGATCAAATTCCGGTGCTGGATTGGGCGCGATCTCCGCTTGACGCTTACTCCACTGAAAATCTTGATATCTTAGTTCAACTGGACGATCTGGCATACCTAATCTATACGTCTGGCTCAACCGGCAAACCTAAAGGCGTGATGGCTCCCTATCGCGGCTTGCTGAACCGCTGTCAGTGGATGTGGCAGACTTATCCGTTCAGGACGGGTGACGTTTGCTGTCAAAAAACCTCAATCAGCTTTGTCGATGCAGTTTGGGAAATCTTCGGGGCGTTGCTTCAAGGTGTGCCGCTGCTGCTCATTCCCGATGCGGTGGTGAAAGATCCGCCACAGTTCGTGCAGATGCTATCTGACCAGCGAGTCACGCGGCTGGTGCTGGTGCCGTCCTTGCTGCGAGCCTTGCTGACTGTCCCGGATGTCGCGCGGCAGTTGGCTCACCTGACGTTGTGGATCAGCAGCGGGGAAGCCCTGAAATCCGAGCTGCGTCAGCAGTTTCAGCAGACTTTTCCAGACGCGACATTGCTGAATTTATATGGCTCGTCTGAAGTGGCGGCAGACGCGACATGGGCAGAAGTGCCGGTTCTGACGGGCGACACCGAATCCATCGGACGACCGATCGCCAACACTGACCTTTATCTGCTTGATCGCCAACTCAAACCAGTTCCGATTGGGGCGATCGGCGAAATTTACATCGGCGGGGCAGGGTTAGCACAAGGCTACTGGCAACAGCCGGGCTGGACTGCCGATCGCTTCATGCCGCATCCGTTTACGACGAAACTGGGTGAACGGCTCTACCGCACGGGTGATTTGGGACGCTATCGACCGGATGGGCAAGTGGAATTTGTCGGACGTGCCGATCAGCAAATTAAGCTCAGAGGCTATCGGATTGAATTGGGCGAAGTAGAAGCGATCTCCGCTCAATATCCTGCCGTCGTGCAAGCCGTCGTTGCCGTACAGCCCGATGCTAAGGGAGAGCCGCAACTCATCGCGTATGGTGTGCCGCATCCCGGTCAATCTCTTGACGTGCTGCAGTGGCGATCTCACCTGCAAAGCCGGCTACCCGCCTGGATGGTGCCAGCGGTCTGCCTGGAACTGTCAGAACTGCCACTGTTACCCAGTGGCAAAGTGAACCGTCGCGCCTTGCCAGCACCTCGCGTCCAGCAACTCGATGCCCAGCCTCAAAGCCCGACCGAGCAGGAATTAGCGGAAATCTGGACAGCAGTTTTAGGGCTGGAATCCGTCGGGATTCACGATGATTTCTTTGCGCTGGGCGGACATTCCTTACTGGCGACTCAGGTGCAGTCGCGCATCCGGGCAGCCTTGCAGGTGGAAGTGCCCTTACGTCAACTGCTTGAGACACCGACGATCGCCGCCTTAGCCCAGTTCATCGCCGCCGCACAAACTCAATTAGAACCGTCTACGATCGCCCCCGCCCCCCGCCATCAGCCTATTCCGCTATCCTTTGCCCAACAGCGACTCTGGTTTTTAGATCAGATGAATCCGGGCAGTCCGTTTTATAACATTCCGGCAGCCGTGCGCTTAACCGGATCGCTCGATCGCGCTGCACTAGAGCGCAGTTTTCAAGCAGTTGTCCGGCGGCATGAGGTACTAAGAACTCGATTTGCGATCGCCGATGAACAGCCCGTCCAGATAATTGAATCAAACTGGCAATTGCCGATTGCACTGGTGGATTTGTGTCACCTGACCCCTGCGGAACAAGACAAAACCGTGCAGCAGATGGCGATCGCGACAGCCCAACACCCCTTCGATCTGCGGCAGGCTCCCTTATTGCGGGTCAAATTGCTGCAACTCGATGCCACTGATCATGTGGTTTTGGTAACGCTACATCATATCGTCGCGGATGGTTGGTCAATGGGGATTTTGATTCGCGAAGTGGCAGCGCTATATGCCGCCTTCTCGACTGGAGAGCCGTCTCCCCTATCCGATCTGCCGATTCAGTATGCAGATTTTGCCGTGTGGCAACGTCAGTGGCTACAAGGCGATCGCCGCTCTACTCATCTGCGCTATTGGACACAGCGATTAGGCAGTAATCCGCCGATTTTACAGCTTCCGAGCGATCGCCCCCGTACGGCAACCACACCGTTTCAAGGCGCAACCCGATCGTTTCAGATCTCGCCAGATTTGACGCAGCAGATACGGCAATTTAGCCAGGAAGTCAATGTGACGCTGTTTATGACGACACTGGCAGCATTTCAAATTTTGCTACATCGCCAGACAGCACAAACTGACTTAGTTCTGGGCACCGATGTCGCGAATCGTAACCGCCAGGAAACCGAAAATTTGATTGGCTTTTTTGTCAATTTGCTGGCACTCCGCACGGATTTGTCGGGCAATCCGACCGTGCGATCGCTGCTAGATCGGGTGAAAGACGTGACGCTCGGCGCATATGCCCATCAAGATCTGCCATTTGAGCAATTAGTCGAAACGCTGCAACCGCATCGGACATCCAGCCATACGCCGCTGGTGCAAGTGCTGTTTGTGCTGCAAGTGCCGATCTCCTCAGTGCAATTATCCGGCTTGACTTGGCGATCGCTAGATCTCGACTATGCCACAACCAAATTTGACCTGGCGGTGTTCCTCACCGAGCAAGACCAAGGATTAGATGCCGTTTGGCAATATAACGCGGCGCTGTTTGATGCCAAAACGATCGATCGCCTAGCAAATCGCTATGAACACGTGCTGCGCCAAATGGTGCAACAGCCTGATGCCCGAATTCATTCCTTAGATATCCTCACCGGCGCTGAAAGAGAGCAACGAGTCATGGAAAAACGTGAGCGCAAAGCCATCAACTTCGACAAATTTAAGCAAATTAAACCTAAAGCCGTATCGCTGACCCAGGAACGCCTGATTCAAACCAGTTTATTGCGATCGGATTCTGCCTTGCCGCTGGTGATTCAGCCAGCCGTGGACCATCTCGACATCGTGGATTGGGCAAGCAACCATCATCCGTTCTTAGCAGAAACCTTGCTGAAACATGGCGCGATTCTGTTTCGCAACTGCCAGGTAAATGCGGTGACAGATTTTGAACGCTTAGCCCAAGCCATTTGTCACGAGCTATTTGCGGAATATGGCGATTTGCCTCGCGCTAGCGTCAGCGGTAAGGTCTACGGTTCGACGCCCTATCCAGCAGATCAAACCATTTTGTTCCACAACGAAAGCTCGCATCTGCATCGGTATCCGCTAAAGATCTGGTTTTATTGCGTCCAGCCGGCGCAGCAAGGGGGAGAAACGCCGATCGTCGATTGTCGGCAACTGTATCAACGGCTCAATCCTGATTTGCGCGATCGCCTCCTCGATCAGGGCTTGCTCTATGTCCGCAATTACATCGAAGGACTGGACGTGCGCTGGCAGGATTTCTTTCACACTGATGATCCAGCCCTTGTGGAAAATTATTGCCAACAAGCTGGCATCGAAGTGGAATGGATTTCAGATCACCATTTGAGAACCCGCAAACACTGTGTCGCGATCGCGCGCCATCCCAAAACCGAAGAATGGGTGTTTTTCAATCAACTGCAACTGCATCACATTGCCTGTCTTGATCCTGCCGTGCGGCAATCGTTGCTCTCTCTCTTTGAATGTGAGAATTTACCGCGTCATGTCTACTACGGGGACGGTTCCCCGATCGAAGACAACGTTGTGGCAGAAATCAGTCAACTGTATCAAGACACGGCAATCGCGTTTCCCTGGCAACAAGGCGACGTGTTGATGCTGGATAACATGCTGGCTGCTCATAGCCGCAATCCGTTTGTGGGATCGCGCAAAATCGTCGTGGCGATGGGAGAGATGACAAACGCGCAAGCCGTTGGCGCAGGGAGCGAAAGCGATGCAAACTAAGCTGCAAGGATTTCGATTATCGCCGCAGCAACAGTGGCTCTGGCACTGGCAACCCGACTGTCCAGCCTTGCGAGTGGAAGCCGTTTTGCAGCTTGACGGAATGCTGCAAGTCGAGCCGTTAGCAGCGGCAGTTCAGCAAGTGGTCGATCTCCACGACAGTTTACGCACCCAGTTTCAGCGCCAGCCCGGTTTGAAGCGACTGCTGCAAGTGGTACTGGAACGAGGAAAGGCTGACTGGCGGCAGCTTGATTTGCAGTCCAGCGATCCAGCGACTCAGCGACAGGCGATCGCCGACTTAATTGACGCGAATCGTCAACTACCCTTTGACTTGGAGCAGGGCGCAGTACTGCGAGTTTGGTTAGTGCGGCGATCTCCCACTCAGCACTGTCTGGTGATTTCATTACCTGCCGTCTGTGCCGATGCCGTGACGTTACGGCGTTTGGTGCAGGAAATCAGCGAGGCATACGCGAGCCTGCTTCAGGCTAATCGTAACTCAGAAATCAACACAGATGAGCCGATTCAATATCTTCAGTTTTCAGAATGGCAGCACGAACTACTTTCCGACAAAGATGAATCAGCGATTGCGGGTCGGGAATTTTGGCAGCAGGCGAATGATTCCATCACATCACCGACCTTACCCCTAGAGCGGGCGTCTGCTGATCCTCGATTTGCACCGCAGCAACTCAGCCTGACACTTAATCCCCAACTGGCTGCATCACTAGAAATTCAGGCACAAAAAATTGGCTGTTCCGCTGCTGTTTATATCTTCGCCATCTGGCAAATTTTGCTCTGGCGGCTGACGGGCACTTCGCCACTAGCGACAGTGTGGATCAGCGACAATCGCGACTATGACGGACTAGACGCCGTGTTGGGGGCGATCGCCAAATCTCTCCCCGTTCATGCGCAGTTTACCCCCGATCTGAGCGTTACCGAGCTGTGTGAGCAGTTAGCCTCTACCGTTCAGCAGGCTCAAGACTGGCAAGACTATTTCACGCCCAATCCAGAATCTTCAGAGGCAATCCAGTTTGCCTGGCAGGACTGGCAATCTCTTGCCGCCGCCGATCTGTCCTTCACCTGGGAAAAAACTGAGGTTTGTCTGGCTCCGTTCAAGCTGAAACTGACGGTCGATCGCTATCCCCATCACCTGACTGTCACAATTGCCTATCACGCTAACTGGTTCGCGGCTGAGGCGATCGCTGCCCTGTCCAGACAGTACCAAACCCTGCTGACTAGCGCGATTGAATGTCCCGATCTCCCAATTAGCCAACTCGCCATTTTGGATACTGCCGATCGCCATCATTTATTAATTGAACTCAACCAGACGCAAACCGACTATCCTCCGGTGCGATCGATTCACCATTGGTTTGAAGCGCAGGTTGCCCAGACTCCAAATCAAACGGCAGTGGTGTATGAAGATCAGTCGCTCACTTATGCCGAACTGAACGCGCAAGCGAACCGGATCGCGCATTATCTGCAACGGTTAGGCGTTTGTCCAGAGATGCCAGTGGGACTGTATGTGGAGCGATCGCTATTTCCCCTGATCGGCATGTTCGGAATTCTCAAAGCCGGCGGGGCTTACGTGCCGATCGATCCAGCTCTGCCGCCGAAAAGTGTAGGAGATCGTTTGCAGCAGATGAATGCCACGATTCTCTTAACACAGCAGCATCTGGCGGAACGGTTGCCCTCAACTCCAAATCATCTCATTGCATTGGATAGTGAGACGGCGATCGCGTCTGAACCCGATACCAATCCTGACAGTGCTGTCCAGCCGCATCATCTGGCTTATGTGCTATTTACCTCTGGCTCGACGGGCAAACCAAAGGGTGTGGCGATCGAACATCGTCAACTGACGAATTATGTCCATGCCATTGGCGAACGGTTAGCCTTACCCAGCGGCGCACACTATGCCACCGTTTCTACACTGGCAGCCGATTTGGGCAACACCGTCATTTTTTCGTCCCTGTGTACGGGAGGCTGTTTGCACGTGATTGCAGCCGATCTCGCCACCGACCCAGCAGCACTAGCCGCATACAACCAGCAGCATCCGATCGACTGTCTAAAAATTGTGCCGTCTCACCTCAGCGCCCTGCTGTCCTCACCATCTGCGCCAGATCTCTTACCCCGGCAACGGCTGATTTTAGGTGGAGACGTAGCGACTTGGGACTTAATCCAGCAAATTCGGCAGCAGCATCCAACTTGCCAACTGTTCAACCACTACGGACCGACTGAAACCACCGTCGGCGCAACCTGCTACGCGATCGCCCCCGACTCCATTCCAGCCGCAATCGACCTCAGAGCCGACAACGTTCCAATCGGTCGCCCCCTAGCCAACACGCAGGTTTATGTCCTGGACGAGCAGATGCAGCCTGTCCCGATCGGCGTTCCCGGCGAACTCTACATCGGCGGAGCAGGACTAGCGCGGGGCTATTTTGATCGTCCGGATTTGACGGCAGAACGATTTGTGTTGAGTCCCTTTGATGGGGAGCGGGGAATAGGGAATGGAGAAGAAGGAATTGGGAGTAGGGAATGGGACATGGGGAATAGAGAAAGAGGACTAGACCACTCCCCACTCCCCACTCCCCACTCCCCATCTTCCCACTGCCCATCTTCCCGCCTCTACAAAACTGGAGATCGTGTCCGCTACCTTCCAGATGGCAATTTAGAATTCCTGGGACGCACGGATCATCAAGTCAAAATTCGTGGATTTCGGATTGAGCTAGGCGAAATTGAAGCGGCTTTGTTGCGGCATCCGGCAGTGCAGAGGGCGATTGCTCATCCCATTGCGGCTAAGGGGGATGCGCATCTGGTGGCTTATGTGGTGCGGCATTCAGAGGCGAACCATGCTGAGGTGGATGAGACTGAAATCCGGCAATTTTTGGCGACAACGCTGCCGGACTATATGCTGCCAGCTGCGATCGTGTTTCTCAAATCGCTGCCCTTAACTGCCAATGGCAAAGTTGATCGACAGGCGCTTCCGGCTCCAGAGATGGGGCGATCGCGCTCTGAAATCGTGCTACCCCGAACGCCAATCGAACAATTGCTGTGTGACATCTGGGTAGAACTGTTGCAGGTCGAGCAGGTAGGCATTCACGACAATTTCTTTGATTTGGGTGGGCATTCCTTGCTGGCAACTCGCGTCATGTCGCGGCTGCGATCTCGTCTACAAGTCGAATTGCCATTGCGGGATTTGTTTGATGCTGGGACGATCTCCCGTCTCGCGGAACGGATTACGGCACGGACAACCCCTAACAAGCAATCCACAATTCCGATCTCATCTCGCACGGCTGAACTGCCTTTATCGTTTGCGCAACAGCGGCTCTGGTTTCTGAATCAGCTAGAGCCGGATAACCCGTTCTACAACATTTCCGCCGCAATTCTACTGACTGGTGCGCTAAATATCAGTGCACTGGAGCAAAGTTTTAATCAAATCGTGCAGCGGCATGAGGTGTTTCGCACCCGGTTTATCAGTGTTGAGGGGCGTCCGGTTCAGGAAGTGGGGCGATCTCTCACCATCACGCTTCCAGTGGTTGATTTACAACATCTGCCAGTAGAACAGCAAGAGCAGAACGTGCGGCAGCGGGCAACGGCATTTGCACAGGAGGCTGTTTGTTTATCAGAACCACCTCTTTTGCGACTGGCGTTGTTGCGGCTCAGTTCAACCCGACATGTCTTGCTAGTGACAATGCACCATCTCGTATCGGATGCCTGGTCGCGCGGAGTTTTGTTGCAGGAAGTGGCGCAGGGCTATCGCTATTTCCTCACCGGACAGGCTGACCCGCTTCCCGATCTGCCGATTCAATATGCGGATTTTGCTGTGTGGCAAAGGCAGTGGCTTCAGGGCGAAACGCTGAAAGCGCAGTTGGCATATTGGACACAGCAGCTAGGTGGCGATCTGCCAATTTTGGAATTACCCAGCGACCGCCCCCGTCCAGCGGTGCAAGGTTTCCAAGGTGCACAGCAAACCCTTGTTTTATCGGAATCGCTGACAGCCAACCTGAAGCAACTGAGCCAGCAGCAAGGCGCAACGCTGTTCATGACGCTGCTAGCCGCATTTCAAATCTTGCTCTATCGCTATACCGGACAGACTGATCTGTTGATTGGCACGCCGATCGCCAATCGTTACCGTGCCGAAGTAGAAGGGCTAATTGGCTTTTTTGCCAACACGCTGGTCTTACGAACCGACTTAACTGGACAGCCTGGCTTTCAGGACTTGTTGACTCGCGTCCGTGAGGTTGCCCTGGCGGCCTATGCCCATCAAGATCTGCCGTTTGAAATGTTGGTTGAAGCGCTGCAACCAGAGCGGAATCTCAGCCACACGCCGCTATTTCAGGTGATGTTTGCCTTTGACGAGCAAACGCCACTACCCGATTTGCCCAACGTGACAGCCGAACTGCTGGACAGCGAAAGCCATACCGCCAAATTTGACCTGACGCTATTTGCCGAAGATGCGGCGTCTGAACTGGTGTTGCGGCTAGAATACAACGCCGATTTATTTGAGCCAGAGACGATCTCCCGCTTCCTGCATCAGTTGCAGACCTTGCTGACCGGGATTGTGGCTCAGCCCAAACAGTCGATTGCCACGCTGCCCATTTTGACTGACGCTGAACGGCAATCCCTCCCGGCCGCGCATCCCGTGCCAGACGCCCCGATTGATCAGTGTTTGCATCACTGGTTTGAACAGCAAGCCGCCCAAACGCCAGAGGCGATCGCCGTCATTGCCGATGATGGTCAGCTTACCTATGCCGAACTCAACGCCAGAGCAAATCAACTGGCGCATCATCTCCAAGCCCTCGCCGTCGAGACAGAAAGCCTGGTGGGATTGTGTACGGCTCGGTCAGTGCATCTGCTGATTGGCATTCTCGGCATTTTGAAAGCCGGAGCCGCCTATGTCCCAATCGACCCAGCAACGCCACCAAGCCGAATTGTCGCCATTGTGAGCGATGCCAGCCTCCAGATCGTTGTCACCCAACGATCTCAACATTTACAACTTCCCGACTCGGTGCAGCTCGTTGATTTAGAAGTTGATTTAGAAACTGAGGAGATCGCGCAACCCAATTCCGCTAATCCAGCAAGTTCCGTGACCGCCAACCACCTGGCCTATGTAATCTATACCTCTGGCTCAACTGGTACACCCAAAGGGGTCTGTATCAGCCATGCCAACGTCGTGCGGCTATTCACCCAGACTCAGCCCTGGTTTCAGTTCACCGCAGCCGATGTCTGGACGCTGTTCCACTCCTACGCCTTCGACTTCTCAGTCTGGGAAATATGGGGTGCCTTACTGCATGGCGGACGGCTAGTTGTGGTTTCCGAAGACGTGCGGCGATCGCCCCATGCCTTCTATCAACTACTCTGCCGCGAACAGGTGACAGTCCTCAACCAAACGCCATCCGCCTTTCGCCAACTGATTCAAGCCGAAACTGAGCTGGGTGAATCGCCTGATTTAGCGCTGCGATTCGTGATCTTTGGCGGCGAAGCCCTAAACTTTCAGATCCTGATTTCCTGGTGCGATCGCCACGGCGATCAATCGCCGCAACTAATCAACATGTACGGCATCACCGAAACCACCGTCCATGTCACCTACCGTCCCATCCGAACCAGCGACCTACACTGCCAGAATCGCAGCCTCATCGGTTGCCCCATCTCCGATCTCCAGCTTTATGTCCTAGATAACCTAATGCAACCCGTCCCGATCGGCGTTCCTGGCGAACTCTACATCGGCGGAGCAGGAGTAGCACGCGGATACCTCAACCGCCCAGATTTGACGGCAGAACGATTTGTGCTAAATCCCTTTGGGGAAGTAGGGAAGAGGGAATGGGAAATAGGGAAGAGGGAAAGAAGACCAGACCACTCCCCGCTCCCCACGCCCCACGCCCCCTCTTCCCGCCTCTACAAAACTGGCGATCTCGTCCGTCGTCTCTCCACTGGCGATCTAGAATACCTTGGTCGGGTTGACCATCAGGTCAAAATTCGCGGCTATCGGATTGAGCTAGGGGAAATCGAAGCGGCATTGAACCAGCATCCACAGATTCAAGTCGGTGTGGCGATCGCCCATACCGATGAATCTGGTTACACCCGTCTAGTGGCATATGTGTTGTCTAATCAGCCAGATGTTGGTGCAGAATTACGGCAGTTTCTCCGGAGCCGCTTACCGGACTATATGATTCCGGCTCAGTTTATCGCGATCGAGCGCTTACCTTTAACGCGAAATGGCAAGGTCGATCGGCGGGCGTTGCCAACACCGGAAACCAGTCGTCCAGACGCACAACCGCTTGTGGCTCCGACCAGTTCAAGTCAAGCGAGATTGGCTGAAATCTGGGGGCAAGTGTTGGGCATTGAGCAGGTAGGGATTCACGACAATTTCTTTGAACTGGGCGGCGATTCGATTCTCAGTCTGCAAGTGGTGGCAAAAGCGAATCAGGCAGGGCTGCATCTCACCCCGAAACACCTGTTTCAGCATCAAACTATTGCAGAATTGGCAAGCGTGACAGGGCAGTTGAGCAAGATGGGGCGATCTCCTGCTCCCCAAACTCCGGTGATAGGCACGGTGCCGCTGACCCCGATTCAAGCCTGGTTCTTTGAGCAGCAGCAGCCCGTTCCACAGCATTGGAATCAAGCAGTGATGCTCTCTGTTCCTGATACGGTCGAGCCAGCAGGACTAGAAGCGGCAATTCGCGTCTTGCTGCGTCATCATGATGCGCTGCGGCTACAGTTCCAATTAACTGAATCCGGTCGACAAGCGGTGAATTTGCCCCCCGATGCCGATGAAGCCGTTCCTCTAACGCGATTGGATTTGTCTCACTTGGCAGAAGCAGAGCAGGCGATCGCCCTCACAGAAGCCGCAAATCAACTTCAGCGCCAGCTTGACCTCAGCCAGGGTCGGTTATTGCGAGTGTTGTTTGCTCACTATGGCGAGGGGCAGCCGCAGCGGTTACTGTTTGTCGTGCATCATCTAGTGATTGATGGTGTCTCATGGCGGATTTTGCTGGAAGACTGTCACACGTTGTATCAACAATGGGCACAGCGACAGCCGTTAAGCTTACCCGCGAAAACCACCTCATTTCAGCAGTGGGCGCAGCGGTTACAAGCAGAAGCGCAATCATCTGAACTGCAAGCAGAACGGGCCGATTGGCAGCAAATCTTATCGCCATCTAGCGTCAGGCTACCAGTCGATTGCCAGGCAATAGAGGAGGAAAACGCGATCGCCTCAGCCCAAACTGTGACCCGTCAGCTCGATTCAGCTTTGACGCAAATTCTAATTCAACAAGTGCCTCGTCGCTATGGCTGTGAAATCACGGCTGTGTTGCTGACTGCTTTCCTGCAAGCTGTTTCCCCGTGGACGGGTAGCCCGGCTTTGCTGATCAACCTGGAAGGACACGGACGCGATCCCGAATGGGATGACCTGGATCTGACTCGTACTGTCGGGTGGTTTACCAGCCTGTTTCCGGTGCGGTTAGAACTGCCCAAACCGGCAGAATCCAAACTGGCAGATTTACAAACGGCAGTGACCGCGATTCAGCAGCAGTTAGAGCAAATTCCGCGCAATGGCAGGGGTTATGGCATGTTGCGCTATCTCACGGATGAGTCGGACTTAGCCGCATGGCCTCAGCCGCAGGTGAGTTTTAACTATCTGGGACAGTTTGATGCCGCGCTTCAGCAAACCGCAGATTGGCAACTCGCGAGCGAATCGGTTGGGCAGTCTCGCAGTCCGGCAGGATACCGAGTTCATGCGCTGGAGATCAACTGTGCTGTGTTAGAGGGACATCTGCAAGTCGAGTGGACATACAGCACTGCCCTGCATCAAGCAGAAACGATCGCCCATCTTGCTACCGCTTATGAACAGGCATTGATTGCGCTAATTGAACAAATTCCCGATCGCTTATCCTCAGACTTTTCCTTACTCTCGCATCTCAGTGCCGATGTGTTTGATGCAGCGATCGCCAGCGTTGAGTTTGAAGAGGCATAACTTCATGACATCAGAAATGACGATGAACATGACGACGACAAATTCTACCAATCGAGCTAGTCAAATCGCTGATGCTTATCCGCTGTCTCCGATGCAGCAAG
The DNA here is from genome assembly GCA_010671905.1 of Leptolyngbya sp. SIOISBB. GTDB lineage: Bacteria > Cyanobacteriota > Cyanobacteriia > Phormidesmidales > Phormidesmidaceae > Halomicronema. Next base: position 168,422 of record JAAHII010000002.1, on the reverse strand, counting down.
GCATGTTGTTTCATAGCCTCTCGACACCAACGGCAGGACTGTATGTGGAACAGTTCAATTTTGGGCTACAGGGTCAGTTGCAGCGAACTGCCTTTGAACAAGCCTGGCAGCAAGTGGTCGATCGCCACCCGATTCTGCGCACTGCCTTCGCCTGGGAGAATTTGGTAGACCCCATTCAAGTGGTCGGACGGTCTGCAAAACTTCCGATCGCCTGGCATGACTGGACCGATGTGCCGCCATCTGAGCAAACGCAGCGCTTAAAAGACAAATTAGCCAGAGATCGCCAGCAGGGATTCAAACTGTCTAAAGCGCCTCTCATGCGGCTGACCGTAATTCAGCTCAGCAAGAAGGATTATCATCTGTTGTGGAGCCACCATCATCTGATTTTAGATGGCTGGTCGATCGCCCTGTTATTGCCGGAAGTCTTGACGAGCTACCAGGCTTTTTGTCAGCAGCAATCGCCTGAACTCAAAGAATCGCGCCCCTATCGCGACTATATTGCCTGGCTGCAACAGCAAGATCGATCACAGGCAGAACAATTTTGGCGACAAACCCTCAGCTGCTTTACTACCCCCACTGCTTTTACCGACGTTGCGCTGGTCTAAGGCGGAATCCAGTGATGAGCCGCGATCGCTTCACCTCTCCCCATCAACCACTCAGGCATTACAAACCCTGGCACGTCAGCATCAATTAACCTTAAATACGCTGGTACAGGGCGCTTGGGCAATTTTGCTAAGTCGATATAGCAACAGTGAAGACATTGTGTTTGGGGTCACGGTGTCCGGCCGTCCGCCAGACCTGCCTGGCTCAGAGCAAATGATTGGGCTGTTCATCAACACCTTGCCCGTTCGCGTTAAAGTTCCGGCAGCAGCTCAGATCTTGCCTTGGCTGCAACAGCTCCAACTGCAACAGGCAGACCTGCGTCAGTATGAATTTAGCGCGCTGACCGAAATCCAAGGCTGGAGCGACGTGCCGCGTGGACAACCGCTGTTTGAAAACATTCTGGTCTTCGAGAATTATCCCGTTGATGCGAATAGCGACTCTGCACTGGATCTGCGAATCAAGCGATTACAAACGATCGAACGCACCAACTATCCTCTGACGCTCATTGTTGCGCCCGGAGAGCAGCTTTCCCTCAAAGTGCTTTATGACCATAGCCGCTTCGAGCCGGATAGTATCGATCTCCTCTTAGGACATTTGCAACAACTCCTAGCGCAGTTGATCACGCGACCCAATGCCAGCCTCTGCGATCTGTCACTCCTAACGCCTGCCGAAGTGCAGCAGCTTCAGCAGTGGAACCAAACCCAGACAGACTATCCGCAAACCACCCTCCCCGACCTAATCGAAGCGCAAGTCAATCGCACCCCGGAGGCGATCGCCGTCCGCTTTCAGGACCAGCAACTCACCTATGCCGAACTCAACGCCAGAGCCAATCAGCTAGCCCAAGCGCTGCAACAGCAAGGAATTGGAACAGACGATCGCGTCGGTATTTGTCTCAATCGCTCCATCGAAATGGTCGTCGGTTTGCTTGGCATCCTCAAAGCGGGTGCCGCCTATGTACCGCTCGATCTGAGCCAGCCCCCCGATCGCCTGCGCTGGATGCTGCATGATGCTCAGGTCAACTTGCTGATCCGTGAGCGATCGCAATCCCTGTACTCAGATTCCGTTCCTATGTTGTGCCTGGATACAGATGAAGCGAATCTGACCCAGTGCAGCACTCAAACCCCCTCCCGCTCGATCAATCCAGATAACCTGGCATATGTCATCTATACTTCTGGCTCAACCGGACAGCCAAAAGGGGTAATGAATAACCATCGGGGCGTCTGTAACCGTTTGCAGTGGATGCAATCTGCCTATGAATTGACAACAAGCGATCGCGTCTTGCAAAAAACGCCTTTCAGTTTCGATGTCTCCGTCTGGGAATTTTTCTGGACATTAATGACTGGTGCAACCCTGGTCATCGCCGCGCCGGGTGGACATCAAGACCCGCAATATCTCGTCCGTCTGATTCGAGAACAACAGATCACCACCCTGCACTTCGTGCCATCGATGCTGCACTTATTTTTAGATACACCAGAAGTCTCGACGTGTCACGGCCTCAAGCGAGTGATCTGTAGCGGGGAAGCCCTGCCCTTCGAGTTACAGCAACGCTTTTTCCAACGGCTCGATGCCGAACTGCACAACCTTTATGGTCCCACCGAAGCCGCGATCGATGTCACTGCATTTACGTGCGATCGCCAATCTCCCCCGCAACCCGTCCCCATTGGTCAACCGATCTCCAACCTGCAAATCCACATCCTCGATAACTCAATGCAGCCCGTCCCGATCGGCATTCCCGGTGAACTCTACATCAGCGGATTAGGGTTGGCGCGCGGCTATTTCGATCGCCCAAATTTGACGGCAGAACGGTTTGTGCCGAATCCCTTTGACAGGAGTGGGGAATGGGGAATGGGGAATAAGGAAAGAAAACCAGACCACGCTCCCTCCTCTCGCCTCTACAAAACTGGCGATCTCGCCCGCTACTGTCCGGATGGCAACATCGAATTTCTAGGACGGCTGGATGATCAGGTGAAGATTCGGGGTCAGCGGATTGAATTAGGCGAAATTGAAGCGGTGCTGTTACAGCATCCCTCCGTACGAGAGGCAATCGCCCTTGCTCGTCAAGAGGCTAGCGAGACGCAACTCGTTGCCTATCTGGTGGCGCAGAATCAGAGATCGCTACATCTTCCAGAACTGCGGCAGTTTTTGCAGTCGCGTTTACCAACCGCTCTGGTTCCGAGTGCGTTTGTGGTGCTGGAGACGATGCCGCTCACGGTGAATGGAAAAGTCGATCGCCGCGCCTTGCCTGCTCCGAATCACGCCGGTTCTCTGGCTCCAATACTGCCAACAACGGCATTGGAAGGGGCGATCGCCACGATTTGGAAAACCGTATTGCAGTTAGACCGCATTAGCGTCGAGGATAACTTTTTCGATTTGGGCGGACATTCGCTGCGGCTTATCCAGGTGCAAATCCAGTTACGGCAGACGCTACAGCGCGAGATCGCGATTCTGGAGCTGTTTCGCTATTCGACGGTACGATCGCTGGCGCAGTTTTTATCAGCCGATGCATCTGGTGGATCAACTGAACCGCCATCTTCTGAATCTGCTGCCCCCGAAGCAAGGACTGACCGAACTGCACAGCGTCGGGCTTCTTTGCAGCGTCAACGCCAATCTCGCCAAACGACTCGATGAGCCAGGACTAAGCATTCAGGCAAAATAATGCCGATCGACTCTGCAACGAGTCAGGGCAAAGTATTCGGAAAAATCTGAACGTAAACACAATGTCTCTGCCGAATGCTTCGCCCCATCGCACTATCAACCTTGCAACTATTTTCTGCCATGCCTCAACTTCCTGACACCTGCACACCGTCTCTGGTGATCGACTCTATCCCCAATCGCATTCGGCAATTCTTTCTACCGCCACGGGAGATCGCGACAGAACAAGCGATCGATCAGCGGATTTTGTCTCTTGCTCAGGATTTTCTCAATGCTTTGGAGGTTGCCTCTGAGATTGAGTTGCGATCGCTGGTGCAGCAGTTTTCGGATAGCCAGATGCCGTCAGAACCAATGGCAATCGATGACTATCTTGATGAATTGAGCGATCGCGTGGTGGCGCATTCGGTGCATACCGCATCCCCTCGGTTTATTGGGCATATGACTTCTGCACTGCCCTATTTCGTGCGTCCACTGGCTCGATTGATGACGGCACTGAATCAAAATGTCGTGAAAACTGAGACGGCAAAGGCGCTGACGCCCTATGAACGGCAGGCGATCGCCATGATACATCGCTTGGTTTATGGTGGTTCAGACGCGTTTTATCAGCAGCATTCGCAAAACCCAGACAGTACGCTGGGCATGGTGTTGTCGGGGGGAACCCTGGCAAACGTTGCTGCGCTGTGGTGCGCTCGGAATGCTGCTTTGCCGCCTCAGGGAGAGTTTACGGGCGCCGAAACTGAGGGACTAGCTGCCGCTCTGAATTTCTATGGCTATCGAGACGCAGTGATAATTGGCTCTCGCTATATGCACTATTCGCTGGATAAGGCAGTCGGGCTGTTGGGATTGGGAACGCGATCGCTGCTCAAACTGCCAACGGATGCACAGAACCGCATTGACCTCACGGCTCTGCGTCGAACCATTGCCGAATGTCGAGCACAGAACCGCTGCATCATTGCGATCGTCGGCATTGCAGGGACGACCGACGCAGGCACAATTGACCCACTGGCGGCGCTGGCGGAGATAGCTCAAGCCGAGCAGATTCATTTGCACGTCGATGCGGCATGGGGTGGCGCGCTCTTACTGTCTGAGCAGCAGCGTCGTAAGCTAACGGGCATTGAGCAGGCTGATTCTGTCACCATCGACGGACACAAGCAGTTGTATTTGCCGATGGGCATTGGCATGGTGTTTTTCCGCCGTCCGCATCTGGCGAAGGTGATTGAAAAACAGGCGCAGTATATTGTCCGCACGGGTTCGATTGATCTGGGTAAGCGATCGCTAGAAGGATCTCGCGCCGGGACAGCACTGTTTCTCCACGCGGCACTGCGGCTGATTGGAGCCAAGGGCTACGGTTGGCTGATTGAAGACAGCATTCGTAAAGCGCAGTATTTGGTCGATCTCCTCCGTCGCAGCCCAGAATTTGAACTGCTGGCAGACCCAGACATGAATCTGGTGATTTATCGTTATTTGCCGGTGGACATGCGATCGCCAGCCTTGTGCAGAGAGCTAACCGCTGCCGATCAGGTGCGAATTAACCAAATGAATGAACAGTTGCAGAAAGCCCAGCGGCAGGCAGGACGCACCTTTGTCTCTCGTACCACCGTTTATCTATCGCGCTATGGAGACTGTCCGATCGTGGCGTTGCGCGTCGTGATTGCCAATCCGCTTACGACCGAAGCCGACATTGACGCCGTTCTGCAAGACCAGTTGACCCTAGCTGCAACCCTCACGTTTACGCATCATTCGATTGGAGACCGGGCATGAACGCATTAGAACTACTAGATCGCCCCGATTATGCCGACGCGATCGCCATTATCGGCATGGCAGGACGCTTCCCCGGTTGCAGCAGCCTGGAAGACTTCTGGCAGCACTTACAGCAAGGCAAAGAGCTGATCTCCCACTTCAGTGAAGCAGAATTATTGGCGGCTGGGGTTGATCCGGCGATTGTGGCTGACCCGCACTACGTCAAAGCTAGCGCGACGCTGACGCAAGATGTTGGTTTATTTGATGCCGCGTTCTTTGGCTTGACGCCTAGAGAAGCCGAACTCACCGATCCACAGCACCGTCTATTTCTGGAATCTGCCTGGGAAGCGCTGGAAACGGCTGGCTACGACGCGGAGGCATATCCCGGTCGCGTGGGCGTATTTGCCGGAGTTGGCTGTAATACCTACCTGCTGACGAACCTGTATCCGCAGCGGCAGGTGTTGGAATCGGCTGGAGCGTTTCAAACGCTGATTGGCAATGAGAAAGATTTTCTCTCGACGCAAGTTGCTTACAAACTGAATCTAACGGGTGCTGCTGTCACGGTGCAAACGGCTTGCTCAACTTCCTTAGTGGCAGTGCATCTGGCGTGTCAAAGTCTGCTGATGAGCGAAAGCGATATGGCACTGGCAGGCGGCGTTTCAATCAAAGTGCCGCACCCTGCCGGATATTATGCCTCAGCGGGTGGCGTCTTCTCTGCTGACGGGCACTGTCGCACCTTTGATGCCAAAGCCCAAGGAACCGTTAGCGGTAGCGGCGTTGGCATTGTCGTCCTGAAGCGGTTAGAAACGGCTGTGGCGGATGGCGATCGCCTCTATGCCATCATTCGCGGCTCGGCGTTGAACAATGACGGATCGGGCAAAGTTGGCTACACCGCACCCAGCATTGACGGACAGGCGCAGGTGATTACAGAAGCGCTAGCTGTGGCGCAGGTCGAACTGGATAGCATTAGCTACATCGAAGCCCACGGTACCGCCACGCCACTAGGCGACCCGATCGAACTGGCTGCTTTGACGCAAGCGTTTCGGCAGACACAGCGACGAGGGTTCTGTGCCATCGGTTCGGTGAAATCGAACCTGGGACATTTAGACGCCGCCGCTGGGGTAACGGGTTTGATCAAGACCGTGCTAGCACTTCAGCATCGCCAAATTCCGCCGAGTCTGCATTTTGAACAGCCGAATCCGCAAATCGACTTTGCCGCGAGTCCCTTCTACGTCAACACAGCACTCACCGACTGGGCAACCCATGGCACACCCTGCCGCGCTGGCGTCAGTTCTTTCGGCATCGGTGGCACCAATGCCCACGTGATTGTGGAAGAAGCCCCGATCGCCCCACCCGCTAGCCCTTCTCGACCAGACTACCTGCTGCTGTTCTCTGCAAAAACGCAATCGGCACTAGACGCCGCGATCTCCAGCCTCACCCACCATCTCGATCTCCACCCTGAGCAAGATCTGGCAGACATCGCCTATACCCTACAAGTCGGACGGCAGCGATTTAACCATCGCGCCATGCTAGTTTGCCAGAGTCGAGATGACGCGATCTCCACACTGCAATCCCGCGATCCGCAACGGCTGATCAGCCGCGAACAAAATCAGCGCGATCGCCCCGTCATTTTCCTTTTTCCTGGACAAGGCGCTCAGCATATCCAGATGGGCAGAGCCTTATATGACCAGGAACCGCTATATCGCCAAACGATCGATCAGTGTGCCGAAATTCTACAGCCAATCCTCAACCTCGACATCCGCACACTCCTATATCCCGACAAGTATCCCAACGATGTAAAAGCCCCTTTCCCTGAAAACCTCCCCCCCACCCCCTCTCTGCTCCAAACGGCGTATGCTCAGCCCCTCCTGTTTATCGTTGAATATGCGTTAGCTCAACTGTGGATGTCCTGGGGAGTGCGACCCCAAGCGGTGATCGGGCATAGCATCGGGGAATATGTGGCTGCCTGTCTGTCTGGCGTGTTTAGTCTAGAAGCCGCGCTGAAACTGATTGCCCTACGCGGACGGTTGATGCAAAACCTACCACCCGGAGCGATGTTAAGCGTTGCCCTCTCTGAAGCAGAAGTGCGATCGCATCTATCTCACTCAGAGGAATTATTGGCGATCGCGGCAGTCAATGCGCCCAAACTTACTGTGGTTTCTGGAGCAACTGAGGCGATTGAGCGCCTTCAGAATCAGCTTACTCAGGCTGGAATCGGCTGTCGGCAACTCCACACTTCTCATGCGTTCCATTCCGCGATGATGACCCCCATCCTGACGGAATTCGCAGCACAGGTACGGCAAGCTCAGCCCCAAGGCCCGCGATTTTCCTTTATTTCTAATGTCACAGGCACTTGGATCACGGCAACCGAGGCAACTGATCCAAATTACTGGGCAACCCATCTCCGGCAAACAGTACGCTTTTCGACGGGCATCACCGAACTGTTGCGTGACTCCGATCGCCTCTTTCTAGAAGTCGGACCCGGGCAAATTTTGACCACTTTAGTCCGGCAGCATTCATCATCTGCGATCGCCTTACCCTCTTTGCGACATCCGCACAGTTCTGAATCGGATGGGTCAGTGCTACTCAACACCGTCGGGCAGATGTGGCTAGCAGGTGTGGCGATCGACTGGTCTGGTTTCTCCGCTCATGAACAACGCCAGCGATTACCCTTACCGACTTATCCGTTTCAGCGACAGCGCTATTGGATCGATCCGCCAACCGGACAGACTGACAGTTCTGTGACGCTCGCTCAGGGACGCTTACCCTCAGCAGACTGGTACACCACTCCGGTGTGGCAGCAATCGAGATCGCTCCACCACTCCAATGCCTTGGCACTATCAGAACATTGGCTCATTTTTGCCGATGAGAGGGGCATAGGAACGGCGATCGCCCAGCGTTTGGCACAAGCGGGACAGCAAGTCACCACCGTTCAAGCAGGCGTAGAGTTTCAGCAATTGGCAACGGGCAATTATGTCATGAACCCGCAGCGATCGGCAGATTACACCACGCTGCTGCAACAGTTAGCGCATCCCCCGACGCAAATCATTCATACCTGGAGCCTGACCGATGCAGATGCAGGTGGTTCAGACTTAAACGGCTTAGCCGAGCGACAAGCTAACGGATTTTACAGTCTGCTCTTTTTGGCACAGGCGATCGCCAAACTGCCCAGCGAGGCCGCGATTAATCTCAGCATTGTCACCAATCAGGTTCAGGATGTCACAGGAGAAGAAGCGCTCTGTGCGGATAAAGCCACGTTGTTGGGTATCTGTCGCGTCATGCCGCAGGAATGTCCGCAGATTCGGTGTCGCTGCATTGATCTGGTGTGTCCAACTGAGCCAATTTCGGCTGGCTGGCTAGACCCGCTGTGGACAGAACTCACCGCTCCGCTAAGCGAGGCGATCGTCGCCTTACGAGGCAAGCGTCGCTGGATTCAGACCTTCGCGCCCGTGCAATTAGAAGGATCGCAGTCCAAAACACCGCACGTCGAAGCATCTTCCCATTCCCCCCCCTTGCGGCAGCGGGGCGTTTACCTGATCACAGGCGGACTGGGCGGCATTGGTTTAACGCTGGCTCGTCATCTAGCCGAAACAGTGCAGGCTAAATTAATTCTTCTCGGACGGTCTGCCCTGCCAGACGCGGAGCGGTGGTCGGATTGGCTGGCGACGCACGCAGCCGATGACCCAACCAGCCAGAAAATTCGCGATCTGCAAACCCTGGAATCCCTTGGAGCGGAAGTACTGGCGCTTCAGGCAGACATTACCGATCGGGAGCAGGTGCAACGGGCGATCGCCCAATCCCAACAGCGATTCGGCAACCTCCACGGCGTCATTCATGCAGCGGGCGTTGCGGGGGGTGGCATGATTCAGCTCAAAACTCAGGCAGCAGCAGATCAGGTAATTGCACCCAAACTTAAGGGAGCCCTGCTTCTCACTACCTTATTGTCTAATCAGCCGTTAGATTTCATGCTGTTTTGTTCTTCGCTAAGCGCTATTTTGGGTGGCTTCGGGCAGGTGGATTACTGTGCTGCCAATGCTGTTCTCGATGCGATCGCTCATTATCAGACGAGCCGTTGCGATCGCTTCACGGTATCAGTGAATTGGGATACCTGGCAGTCGGTTGGGATGGCAGTCAACACGGCGATTCCAGAGGAACTGAAGCAATATCGGCAAGCCAGTTTGCAAGAGGGCATCACCCCAGACGAGGGAGCCGCGAGCTTTAGCCACATTCTGCAAAGCGGTTTGCCGCAGGTCATTGTTTCTTTTCGAGACTGGCAAACTCGCGTGACGCAAAGCCAGACCATGACGATCTCCGCTGAATTGGCGCAACTGGAAGCCGATGCCCTGCCCCAAACCGCGCAGTCTACCCATACTCGCCCGCACCTGCCGACCGCTTATGTCGAACCGCATACCGAGACAGAGAAGGCGATCGCCACCATCTGGCAAGAGCTATTGGGCATCGCGCCGATCGGCATTCACGACAATTTCTTTGAACTGGGGGGACATTCCCTCTTGGCGATTCAGGTGCTCTCTCGACTGCAAGCCGCTTTTAATCGCGAGGTCGGCTTACATCATCTGTTTGAGCGTCCTACGATCACAGATCTCGCAACCGTGCTGAGCGAATCTGAGGCGATCTCCACCCTCCAACCAGCCTCAATCTCTCCGATTCCGCAACAGCAGCGAGTCCGCGAACAGATCAATCACTTGCCGCTGTCCTTCGCGCAGCAGCGACTTTGGTTCACCGACCAGCTCGCCCCCGGCAACCCGATTTATAACATTCCTGCCGCCATTCGACTGGTAGGCAACTTGAACGACACGGCATTGTCGCAAACTCTAGAGGCGATCGGGCAGCGTCACGAGGTTTTACGGACTAGCTTTACCGTGGCAGACGGGCAACCGATGCAGGTAATTCATCCTGCTTCAACCTTTACGCTCAATGCGATTAATTTTAATGACATCACACGCGATGTCAGCCCATCCGATCGCGCGTCAAAGCTGAATGCCGTCATGCTGGCAGACGCACAGCGCCCCTTTGACCTGTCGCAAGAACCGCTGTGGCGCGTCACGCTGATTCAACTCTCGGCAACCGAGCAGATTTTGCTGCTCGTCATGCATCACATCATTGCTGATGCCTGGTCGATTGGCGTGTTGTTAAAAGAAGTGGCGACGCTCTACGCTGCGTTTGCGGCAGGTCAACCTTCTCCGTTAGCAGCCTTACCGATTCAATATGCGGATTATGCGATTTGGCAACGGCACCAGCTTCAAGGACAGCGCCTCGATGATTTACTGGCCTATTGGCAACGCCAACTCGCCAATTTACCGACGTTGAAATTGCCGACGCTGCCAGCATCAACGTCGCGATCTCTACATTCCACCCCACAGGGCGCGATTCATTCCTTTACGATTCCGCCAACCGTCCTACAGCAGCTTCAAACCTTGAGCCAGCAGGTAAATGTGACGCTGTTTATGACACTTCTGGCAACCTTCCAGATTTTGCTCTACCGGCAGACTCAGCAAGCAGATATTGTGGTGGGAACCGACGTGGCAAACCGCGATCGCGTCGAAACGGAAAGCTTACTAGGCTTCTTCATTAACCTGCTCGTCCTCCGCACTGACTTATCTGGCAATCCGCGTTTTCGAGAGTTGCTCGATCGCGTCCGGCAAACTACCCTATCTGCCTATGCCCATCAAGACTTACCCTTTGCCAAGTTAGTAGAAACCCTGCATCCCGAACGGCATCTCCATCAAACCCCGTTGTTTCAGGTCTTATTCGTCTTACAAAATGCCCCAATGCCGCCGCTGCAACTGCCTGGACTGCGTTTAGAACCAGTGTCGATCGACACTGAAGTGGCTCGCTTTGATCTGGCTCTCTTCCTGACTGAAACTGAAGACGGACTGTTAGCCACCTGGCGCTATAACCGCGATCGCTTTAGCACTGCGGAGATCGAGCAATGGTCAGGACAGTTTGAAACGCTATTAAACAGCGCAACTGCCAATCCAGATGCCCGCATTCAGTCATTAGAATGGCGCACCAAAACAGAACAACAGCAGCAGCAAGTGGCAGAAGCGAAACAGGAAGCCAGCAAGCGCAACGCCTTTAAGTCCACCCAGCCAAAAGCCATGCGTTTCTCATCAGGAGAAAGTTTGAAATGAACTCACTGAGGCTGAAAACAACCCATTTGCATCGGCCAGCCTGGCTGTCAATGAGTGAGATTGCCGAGCTAACTCAGGAGATTGGCGATCACCAAACATGGATCTGCCCTCGCGGCGAATTAAGCTGGCTTCATGGAAAGTGGAGCTGGCTTTGTGAAGAGTTAAGCCTGCCGATAAATCCGACACACAACCCCACTCACAAATAAATTGCCCTTACCGTCCGTCCGTCCGCCCTTACCCGTTGATCATTCTGCGTCTTGCTATATCAATACCGATCGAACCATGCAACATCAGATCATTGAAGGATTTCGACTATCTCCGCAGCAGAGACAGCTTTGGTCACTGCCATCGAGTAGCAGTGCTGACGCGGCTCAGTGTGTTTTGCGATTAGAAGGACATCTCCAGATTGCAAGTCTACAAATCGCTCTGCAACAGATTGTCGATCGCCACGAAATTCTCCGTACCACTTTTCAACGACAACCTGGCATGAAACTGCCGCTACAGGTCATTGCCGAGCAGGGTCAGGTGGCATGGCAGCAACACGATTGGCGCGATCGCCCCCCTTCCGAGCAATGGATTCAACTAAAACACCTGTTACAGCAGCGATCGCCCTTTAACCTGGAACAACTTCCCCTATTTTGGGCTGATTTAATCACCATTGCCGATCAACAGCATTGGCTGTGTTTCAGTTTGTCTGCTTTGTGTAGCGATCGCTGGACACTGAACCTGCTGACTCAGGAGATTGCTCACGCGTATGAGGCAATCTTACAGCAGAAGATTGAAACTGATGAACCAGTGCAATATCTGCAATTTTCGGAATGGCAAAATGAATTACTAAACAGTGAAGACGCTGAGCTAGGTCAAGCCTTCTGGCAACAGCAATCCCTCGATTCGATACCCAGCATTAAACTGCCGTGGGAACAACCTGGGTCTGAAGACATTACACCCGACGTTCAGACTCTTTCCCTCCCAGCAAAACGAGTTGAGCTAGAAGCAATCGCCACCCATTATCAAACTACGGTTGCCACTATCCTATTTGCGAGTTGGCAAGCCTTCATTTATCGTCTAACCGGACAAGCCGAATTCATCATTCAGACCATTTTTGATAGCAGAACCTACGAAGAACTACATGACGTAGCGGGACTGCTCGCAAAGTGGCTCCCCGTGCGCGTAGCGATTCATTCAGATACTCGTGTTCAAGATGTGTGGCAATCGCTAGATGTCACACTGCCGCAACTACAAAAATGGCAAGAGTATTTGGTCGAAGAGAAGCCGACTGGCGATCTCGCCTTCATTGGATTTGAATTCGCTGAGGCAATCGCACCGTTTAATTTACCCGATCTGAGCATCAGCGTCGGGCAACAGCGAGTTTACTTCGATCGCTTCAAGCTAGCTCTGACTGCGATTCAACAGGCTGATACGATTCAGCTTGAGTTTCATTATGATAAGCAAATCTTTGACGCGACGAGTATCACGCAACTCATGCATCAGTTTGAGACGCTGCTGCACCATGTGATGCAACAGCCTGATGGATTGGTTAACGATCTGGAATTATTGAGCGATCGCGATCGCTACCAAATCCTAGTTGAATTCAATCAAACTGCTGCTCAGCATTCATTAAATCACTGCATTCATCAATACTTTGAAGCGCAAGTTATTCGCACACCTGACCATCCAGCTGTGCGATTTGAGGAACAGCAATTCACCTATACCGAACTTAACACTCGCTCAAATCAACTCGCTCACTATTTGCGATCGCAAGGCGTTGAGACAGAAAGTATCGTTGCCTTATATCTGGAGCGATCGCTCGACAGCGTGATGGCGCTATTAGCCGTCTTGAAAGCCGGAGCCGCTTATCTACCAATCGATCCAGCCCTGCCCAGAGCGGGATTGATGATGCGATTACAAGACGCTCAGCCGCAAGTCTTGATTACCCAATCCTCGTTAGTTTCTGCTTTATCCGATCAGTGGCAGAGCGAGATTAAAATCATTTGTTGCGATCGCCCTGACTGGCAGAACATGCCCAGCGAGAACCCTGAAATGCTGGTCACTGCCGCCAACTTAGCCTATGTGCTTTACACGTCTGGCTCCACCGGACAACCCAAAGGAGTCGAGATCGAGCATCGGTCATTGATCAATTATCTGCACGGCATTTTGGAGCAACTGACGCCTGTCGAGCTAGCCAATTATGCCCTAGTCTCTACTTTTGCCGCAGATTTAGGGAATACCATGATCTTTCCGGCACTGTCTACCGGAGGCTGTCTACATATCGTTTCTCAGGAAAGGATATCTGACGCGATCGCCCTGGCCGCCTATGCCAAACGGTACCCAATCGATTACCTCAAAATCGTTCCCTCTCATTTAGCCGCATTATTTGCTGCTAACCCAACTGCAACGACTCAGTTGCTCCCCCGACGTTGCTTAATCTTGGGAGGTGAAGCCTGCGAGTGGTCATTGATACACCAGATTCGGCAACTCGCGCCTCACTGCCAATTGCTGAATCACTATGGTCCCACTGAAACCACTGTCGGCGTCCTCACTTATCCGATTCCGCCTGCACCCGAAACCAATGAAGAGATCGTCCCTCTCGGTCGTCCCCTGCCTAACGTCCAAACCTACATCTTGGATCAACAATTACGTCCTGTCCCAATCGGCGTTCCTGGAGAACTTTATATCGCTGGAGCCAGCCTCGCAAGAGGATATCTCAATCGTCCAGCGTTAACAGCAGAGCGGTTTGTGTCAACTCCCTGTTTGGGGGAGTAGGGGAATGGGGAGTAGGGAATGGGGAAAGAAGACCAGACTACTCCCCACTCCCCACTCCCCACTCCCTCGCCTCCCTCAACTCCCCACTCCTTTACAAAACTGGTGATCGCGCCCGCTACCGCCACGATGGCACAATTGAATTTTTGGGACGTACCGATCATCAAGTCAAGCTGCGAGGATTTCGCATTGAATTAGGTGAAATTGAATCTGTCTTGCAGCAACATCCAGAGATCCGGCAAGCAGTGGTTACTGTGCAGGGAGACTCATCTCAGGCGCAACTGATTGCCTATGTTGTGTTGCAATCTCGACAGTCATTGAACCTGACTGATTTACGGAGTTTCTGTCTGCGCCAACTGCCAGACTACATGGTGCCAGCTGTCTTTGTTTCACTCAAAACTTTGCCGCTGACGAGTAACGGTAAAGTCGATCGCCAAGCGTTACCGGCTCCCGATCAATCTCGTCTAACACTAGATGAAACTTATATTGCGCCACGTACTCCAACCGAAGAACGACTTGCTGAAATCTGGGCAGAAGTCCTTCATCTTGATCGGGTAGGGATTGCTGATAATTTCTTTGAATTGGGTGGTCACTCCCTCTTAATCACGCAATTATTGGCACAGGTACGCGATCTCTTTCAGATCGATTTACCCTTACGCAGTTTGTTCGAATGGTCAACAGTTGCAGATTTAGCGAATTATATTGATCGCCTGCAATCTCCTGACATTAACGCTACCTCTCGTTTCGAAAATGAGATTACCTTAGATCCTGTAATTTATCCGACCAGTGATTTTTCAGATCAACTGGAACCCACTCATATTTTCCTGACTGGTGCCACCGGATTTCTAGGTGCCTTTTTACTGCATGAATTGTTACAGCAAACCTCTGCCAAAATTTACTGTTTAATACGAGCAACAGATGCCGATGCGGGATGGCAAAAAATTCGCAATCATTTAACTCACTATCAACTCTGGCATGATCGCTATACTTCTCGTTTAATCATCATTGTGGGAGATTTAGCTCAACCACTGTTAGGGCTTCCTCCCAAGCAGTTTGGAGAGATCGCCAATCAAATTGATGTCATCTATCACAATGGCGCATTGGTGAATTTCACTTATCCCTATACTGCTCTCAAAGCGGTGAATGTATTAGGCACTCAGGAGGTGTTGCGACTTTCTTGTCAGGGGAAAACAAAACCGATTCACTATGTCTCGACAATTGGAACTGTGGCGGTATCTTCTGAATCAGCCGATCGCTTAGATGGCTATACTCAGAGCAAATGGGTTGCAGAGCAATTAGTCACGTTAGCGAAAGCGCGAGGATTACCGGTTTGTATTTATCGACCCGGACGAATTGCCGGACATAGCGAGAGTGGAATTTGCAATCCAGATGATCATACTTTTCGCTTAATTCGGGGCTGCCTTCAGCTCGGCATTGCCCCCAAACGAAACTTGCAAGTTAACTTGGCTCCAGTGGATTATGTGAGCCGGGCGATCGCTCATCTTTCTCTACAACCTGACGCACGGGGGAAAACCTATCACTTAGTGAATCCTGACGCTGTGCCTTGGAATCAGGTCATTCAATGGATACATGAATGTGGTTATCCGCTTCAGCTAGTCTCCTTAGATCAATGGCAGCAAAGCTTACAGGTCGTTGTAACCGCACAGCCCGATCATCCGCTCTATCCACTTATTCCCATGCTGACGACGAATGCATCGGGTCATGAGCATCATCGCAATCATCAGCCTCCTGCAACTAAACTGCTCGACCCGTTTGAGTCTGACCTCGCTCAACAACTCACCCAAGCAACACTGAGAGAACTAAACCATGCCGCAATTGTCTGTCCAGCATTCGATCGCCCTCTCCTCAAAACTTACCTCACTTACCTGGCTCAAGAGCAATACCTCAAATCACCTTCCAATCAAGTAATGGTGTGATACAGCTTAAATTGGTGTCAGCGATCTCATGCTAGGTGTGGCAAGACTTTCCCAAAATAGTATGAGGGGTGAGCGGAGCCGAATCCTGGACTATCGCATCAATTTAGTCGTGTCGTACCAGTAGGGTGCCGTTAGCGAAGCGCAACGCACCGAGAACAAAACGTAAATTCTATTTTTCATCCAATCGACGCATGTCTATTCCATCCAATTCATCCTTGAACACCATTCCCGCAAGCTGGCGACAACACTTTACGCCGCGTCAGCAGGCCCATCTTGATGAGTTAATTACTCGCTATACTCAACGTACTCGTACTTCCAAGCAATATATACAGACCCATCGTGATCATCTTGCCGATCCGCGAGTCTCGTTTGGCTTCATGATGCCACTCAAAGAATTGGCTTATCCCATTGTGGGTGAGCGATCACACGGTTCTCGGATTTGGGACGTAGACAGCAACGAATACCTGGATTTGATTATGGGATTTGGCGTCAATCTCTTTGGTCACAATCCTTCCTTTGTGCGAGACGCAATTCAAGCCCAATTAGAGAAAGGAATTCATCTCGGCACCCAAACCGAGCAGATTGGTGAAGTCGCTGCCCTGATTTGTGAACTCACCGGAGTCGAACGAGTTGCCTTTAGCAATACTGGTACAGAAGCTATCATGACTGCAATGCGGTTAGCTCGCGCGGCCACGGGGCGTCCCAAAATTGCCCTCTTCGCCAATTCCTATCATGGTCATTTTGACGGTACTTTAATCCGAAGAGCTGATCAAACTGACTTTCTGATACCCATAACGCCAGGCATCTCATCTGCAATCAGCTCGGAAGTGTTGGTATTGGAGTATGGTAGTGAGAGATCGCTTGATATTATTCGAGCTAATCTCAAGGAACTAGCGGCTGTTTTAGTGGAACCTGTGCAAAGTGCTCAGCTTGATCTGCAACCACAAGCCTTTTTACAAGAATTACGACAAATCACTGCTGAGTCTGGCATAGTGCTGATTTTCGATGAAATGGTATCCGGATTTCGGATCCATCCTGGTGGTGCACAAGCCTGGTTTAACGTTGAAGCAGATCTAGTCACCTATGGCAAAATCGTTGGTGGCGGACTGCCGATTGGCATCATTGCGGGCAAAGCTGAAATCATGAATTGGCTAGATGGTGGCAGTTGGCAGTTTGGAGATGAATCCGCTCCTGAACATCCAACTACTTTCTTTGCAGGTACTTACTGTAAACATCCCTTGGTGATTGCTGCTGCTCAAGCCGTTTTACAGCAAATCAAAGCCGAAAGTGCCGTCCTACAAAATCAACTCAACCAACGCACCGCCCATCTCGTAGATGAATTGAACCAAATCTTCGAGGTAAATGGTTTACCCTTTCGTATGGCTCATTTTGGTTCGCTTTTCGGTACTGTATCCTTGGGCGGCTCTCATCAAAGTCATGGTGCTAAGAGTGATAATCTAGCTGCGATCGGGCTGAGTTTACTGCGGTATCATTTACTTGATCAAGGAATTTTGTTGCGCGGTACGGGCGGCTTTCTGTCCACTGCTCATACTAGTGAAGATATCAATACCCTTGTTCAAGCCGTAGGAACGGGTATTGAAAACCTGCAAGACGGCAGCTTTCTGCCCAAACCATAATCGTTTATGTCGCTGCCGATGGTGGAGACGAGCTGGCCAACCAAATTTGAAGAAAGATCTGATTCATGACAGCAGCAGTACTTCAAGCTGTTGCAAAACTAACCCAGCTGCCATTGGCCCTCGGCTAATGCTCCAAAGCTGATAGTCTACGAAGTACACACGCCCAGCTCGAGATGCTGCCATCGCCTGTAGTACCGGGCTTTGCTGCCACTGTCGCCGCACTGTTTTCAGGGGAGAATTGCTCGTATCAGTGCTCCATGCCTGCACAATCACCCAGTCGGAAGCAAGCTGAGGAATTGCCTCTAGCGAAACAGTCATCTCTCCTGCTGCCCTTACAGCTATCGATGGAGCGACTAATGTAAACCCAACATCCTGCAGCAACCCACCAGCAAAGTCACTACCCGTTCTGATCTGAATTGGCTGTTTCAGGTCACGTATGCCCAGCAGCAAGCAACGTGGCAAGGTCCGTACTACCTCGGCCAGGGCCACACGGGTCTTGGCAAGACGCTGACGATGTGCAGTAATTACTTGATCAGCTTGTTCTGGGCGATTGAGGGCCTTAGCAATAGGGAGAAGACTCCGCTGCCACTGATCTCGTAATGCTCCTCCGAATAGTAGCGTTGGCGCAATTTGAGCCAGTTGAGAGTATGCCTTCTGGTGAAACCCAGTTTCACCCAATATCACATCAGGCCTTAGTCTTACTAGAGTCTCCAGGCTTGGCTCACTACGACTGCCCGCATTTACAAGTTGCCCGGTTACATAGTCGCCCAGATAGGGAATCTGCTGCTCTGGCTGGTCAAATCGCTCTATTGTTAGCGGATCGATTGGGGCATACCCTATTGGTTGCTGTTCTAGCGCCAACAGTAGATCCAGCATGTGCATACTCAGTGCCACCACTCGCTCTGGCTGCTGACAAATCTCGGTTTCGCCAGCATCATGAGCTATCAATCGACAATCGCCCAACGTTTGCTGTGCTGTTAGCTCAGGAGATCGCTCCCGACAGGCCCAAGTACCTACCAGAGTCAGGGCTGCCAGGAGTATTTGCCGTCGCAATAGGTAAAGCATAGTAATGCATCTGAAATATAATTGAAAGAGAGATGCTTGGAAAGAGGAATCAGGTCTGGGGCGCGATCTCGACCTGCTACTGAGCGCCCAGGCACCTTAGCTGCTCGACCCTAAATTGCTCTATCAATTCCGGTGCATTGTTGCCACAGTCACCCAGTAAAAACAACGCATTTTCGGGTCGCCAGGAAATTTGGGCTTGGTAGCAGGCAACGGTGCCCTCGTCCAGGGGATAGCACAACTGCCCCAGACAGGCATGCTCGGCTTCTTGCAGAATTTGGGAATGTACTGGCAAGTCAAGCCAGGACCAACCGTTTTGAAGCACAATTTGTTGTTCCATGGCTTGCAGAGGATAAGGGAGTAACCCCCAACCCCGATAGATGTTCTGAAAAGCCTTGATAGGGCCAGTGCGGGTCAGTAGAGCCAGGAGGGTATCGAGGTTAAGACGACCGTAGTAGCGGCCATCGGGAAAGGCAATTGCAGTGGGGGCAAAGCGATGTCCCCCAAAATGACTGGCCTGCCAGAGCCGCACACGATCGCAAGGCCGAGTAGCCAGAGCATTCTGCGCTGCGTGGTACAGAGGCTTACCCCAGCGAGCACAGCAGCGATCAACGCTGCCGTGAGTGCAGAGGAGCAAGTCCTGCCAGTTGGTGTGCTCAGCATTGGGCGTCTCTGTCAGTGCTCCCTCCAACCAAGCCTGAAGAGTGCTTACAATGGCAGCTTCAGAATCAACTTCGAATTCCCGCCGCTGGAAGCAACAAAATTCTGCTGTAGAACGCTGGAAAATTAGTATCCGATGGCGGTTTGGTTGCCAGAACTGATGATTGTAAATAGCCAGTACTCGAATTGAGCGACCCAGCCCATGGAGATGATCAACAAATGGAGCTAACACACTCGCCTGCCTGCTGAATTCATCCCCGGGCCAAGGCGGAGGCCATTCGATCAGGATGTAGACGGCATGAGTAGCAGCAGTACCAATGATATCTTCCCCGGCTTGGCGGGAGACCTGAGCACAAAACATCATTTCTTACCAATCGACCTGGTAGCGCAAGCTGACAGTACGGCCTCTCCCCGCCACGTTAAACTGCTCATCAAAGCCAGCCAGGAACTGAGAAGCCACTGGAAAATACTGGGTATTGAGCAAGTTTTCAATCCCAATTTGGATAACACCCCTGCCCACAGTGATGCTACTGATGTAATCGACCACAGCGTAGCTATCAATAGGCACAAAATCGACGTCAGCATCAAAGGCGCGATCGCGACTGCCCACCCATAGCACCTGGAGCCGATTCGTCCATCCGGGTAGCGTTTCATTTTCTACGTAGGCGCTGAGCTTGAAGGGTTGAATCGTACCGCTGGAGAGAGCCACAAAGTTACCATCCTCTAGCGGATCGTTTTCCCCCTCAGACCAGCTAAAGCTGCCGCCCAAGCGCCAGAACTCACTAACTTGGGTATCGACCGTAGCCTCTACTCCATAGATGCGCTCAGGAGCACGGACAGGCAAAAATACCCCCCCGACACCTCGCTCAAAAAATGTTCCCAGATCCGAAGTGTTGTAAAACGCTGCCAGGGAAGTCTGTACCCCATCCCAGTCACCCCGTACCCCAATCTCGTACTCTGTCACCTTTTGGGGCTGGGTAACATCTAGTGCATCGGTGACTTGTTCGAAACCCGTGGGCGGAACCTGCAGCACACGACCAAAAGCTGGTACCGAAAAGCCCTGAGCAAGGCTCGCAAACAGACTGATGTTGTCGGTGGCATCAAACACGGTGCCGACGTTGAAGGCAAAATCGTCGAAGTTCAAGTTACCGCCCTGAATGGGTTGACCATTAGAGGTCGTGTAGTCGTCAACGCTAAAGCTAATGTTTTCATAACGAACACCCCCACTGAGTTGCCATCGTTCAGTAGGCTGCCATTGCAGTTGGGTAAACAGGCCCAATTCATCTAGCACAGAGGGCGGTACAAAGGTTCCGGTATCAATGCGTCGAAAGGTACGTCCGTCGCTACTGTCAAAAACAACGGGGTCAAAAATGTCGAAGGGCAGTTCGCTGCGTTCTTGGGCGAAGTCGGCTCCCCACAGCAAGCTCAGGGTTTCTGCTAGGGGCGTATTGAGCTGTAGCCGTCCGCCCCACTGCTCCCAGTTCCACTGCGTGCGGACGATGTTGTCAAAGAGAGGGTTACCACGCTCATCATTGGGAATGGCTCCATTCTCATCGTAATATCGGTAATAGGCTTGGGCCTGGAGTTCGCTGCCCAAAAGGTCAGCGTGAGCATAGCTAAGGTTCAATAGGGTATTATTCCGTTCCGGCAAGCCACCATCTATATCAATGTCGTCCAGCCTAATGGCTCTAGCAGCTTGAGTACCCGGGGTAGCAGCTACTGCCGGATCAAGACTGAATGCCTCACGACGATCGTTGAAATAGTTGGCGGTGAGTTGTAAGCGCTGGTTGTCGTCAAAATCAAAGCGGATCTTGCCAAATAAATTGACGGTATCAGCATCGCTAAGGCTACCGTCCCCGGCCAGGACGAAAACGCGATCGCCGTTAGCATCAAAAATACCGCCGTTAAACTCCGCTGCTGCTGTGAAGTCATAGCTAAAGATGCCCTCTCGCCCAGAAATGGTCTGACGTAGCAGACTGCTCCATTTATCTTCTCCACCGGTTAATGAGAGCACTCCCCCGACTTCACTGGTCAGGCTCAGGCGCTCGTTGCTGGGCTGGCGGGTAATGATGTTGATGACACCTCCTGTAGCCTCACCACCATAGAGAGCCGTGGGACCGCGCACAATCTCAATCCGTTCAATGGCAGCCGGGTCAAGTGATCGCAGCTCTCGTCCCAGGCCCACATTTTCAGAAATCGGTACACCATCGATCAGCACTGAGGCATCCCGTCCTCGCAGCGACTGAAAACTAATGCTGCTGCCAATGCCGTTGGGTGGCCCAAACCCTGGCACTATACGCCCCAGAACATCTCCCAAATTACGGCTTACGCTAAGCTGCTGCTCAAGCTCCTCGCGGGTAATTACCGTCACACTACGCGGCACATCGGTAATCTCTTCCTCTGTTCGAGTTGCCGTCACCACCACCTGAATGGCATCCTCATCCGCATCGGCAGCCGTTGCCATTCCTGGCACCACGCTCATCACCAAGTTTCCGGCTTCCGTGCTCACCTCAGCCTGCGGTGGGGTATCGGTTCCCGTAATCGAGACCCTAACGCCGCCATCCGGTATATTCATCACGTTAACCAGGGCAATTCCCTCAGCCGGTCCAAACTGCTCAAACATCTCACCTTCCGGCAGAGCCAGCACCGCATTGGGAATCTCTGCCGTCAGCGCATTGCCCACCGTCTGAGTCGTCGGCGTCGGCAAGTCTCCTTCCGCTGTTTCCAGCACGATGGAGAGCCCCGTTTCAGTAGGTTCAAGCCTGACCCCCGTAATTTGCACCTGCGCCGCCTCGATCTGAGCCATCCACTCGACCACTGTGGTAGCTGGCTGTTCCAAGTCAGCAGGGCGTGATGGTGTAATGGAGTGTTGGCGGAGCCTGCCCGCAGGGCTTTCGGGTAACGGGGAAGCAATTTCGTTACTTCCTAAATCCTCTACTCCTTCACTCCCTAACGCTTCCACTTCCTCATTTCCCAAAGCCGGAGTCGCCCAACCTAACCCCAAACCCAGAGACACAAAACTTGCTGTCCCCAGCATCAAGGCTTTTGCCATCAATATCAACTGCTGCGATTCTCCCATCATCTCCAAACACCTCATTCACACCTCTGGCGCAGCTCAGCCTGCACTCATGCAGCGAAGCTCACCTCAAACAAGAATTATTGTCAAAAACGTATGCCGAGAATACGGGATTCGGGCGATCGCGATTGACAGTATCCGGATTTTTTTTAGCAGTATCCGGATTTTTAACGGGGTAGGCTATTGCGATAGCACTGGGGTGTTATGCCAAACTGCTGCTTAAACATCCGGCAAAAGTAGCTTTGATTGGCATAGCCCATCGCCTGAGCCACCCCGGCTATTGTCGAGAATACGAGATTCGGGCGATCGCGATTGACAGTATCCGGATTTTTTTTAGCAGTATCCGGATTTTTTAACGGGGTAGGCTATTGCGATAGCACTGGGGTGTTATGCCAAACTGCTGCTTAAACATCCGGCAAAAGTAGCTTTGATTGGCATAGCCCATCGCCTGAGCCACCCCGGCTATTTTAAGAGACGGCTCAGCCAAAAGCTGCTTGGCTCTCTCCATCCGGTGGGTTTGCAAATAGCCAAATACCGTCGTGCCAAACACCTGACGGAACCCTTTCTTCAGCTTGCAGTCATTTAACCCCGCTAGGCGAGCGAGCTCCAATAGCGACGGTGGATTATCCAACCGCTGGAGCAGAATTGCACTGGCGTAATGGATGCGATCAATATCTTTAGACTGCAAGCCAGGTGCTACCAAAGCAGCTGGCGGTGGCGGAATCACTTGGTCAAGCCGCAGGGCAATCAGCTCGATAACCTTGCTCTCTAGGTATAGCCAGCGGGTTAGCCCTTGATAGGGGCAATGCAAAATCTGATGAATGACACAGCGCATGGCTGCGGTCGTTGGTTGCATATGCCAAAACTGCTCTTTAATAGGCTGGGAATTTTGAATCAGCTGTCTTAACAGGGGAGGAAACGTGCCCATCTGGTCGCCTACGAGTGTCTCAAACAGAGCAGGCTCAATGTGAATGTCAACCTTTAGAATTCGCTCATCAGCTTGCCATTTGAACTCCCCCCCCTCTGAATTTCTCCAGGTAGCTACAAAGAAACTATGACAGGGCCGCACTTTTTCGAGACGGTTATGCCCCGAAACCATGCAACTTATCTCCACCGCCAGCTCAGGATTGCATGGGGCAACCTTGTCTGTTTCCACAATCAGGTCATCCTGAAGCGTGTAGTCATCGATTAAGACATTGAGCCCTGGGCGCAAATCCACGCTTTGCCGATAGCCATGACTTTTGCTAGATGCATCTATTAGTGGAATTGTCCAGGGTTGGCGAAGTGACCGTCTTTGTTCAGCTTGAGGGTGCTGCTTCAAGGCTTCGGGAACAGAGAGGAATAAAGTCATAGAGCAAGAGCGACGAAGAAAAGGAGCTTAATAGAATTAATTCTCATTAATGTATCTTACTATTGCAGAATATAGAGCGCTACTCTGCTGAACGAAGCAGGGGATCGCAACACGGCAAGCATCAGGGTCGTTTGAGTTTGGGCGATTGTCGCCTCAATTTCGATGGCTCTAAATCTGCTGAGGTTTGGATCTGAAAAGCCCGCCAATACCCACTCCCATCATCGCTAGCGCACAACCTACGTAAAGGAATGCCATGCCTGCACCCGATTCGGTGCCAAAAATAACGCCTAGTCCGGTGGATGACCAGCCATCGGTGACGGCAGCGGGTTCGAGAAGCCGATCTGCGAGGGGGCCAGCGACTAGGGCCGAGATCACACTCATTCCCTGCAACACCAGAGAGTTGGCTGCAAAGACTCGCCCCTGCTTCTCAGGCGCAATCGCCTGCATCCAGAGGGCCGTTTCAGCACTGCCCAGCAGGGGAAAGTTCAGCGATGAGCAAAACTGGGCGGGCATCCAGATTGCAGGCGATCGCCCCAGCCCAAACACGGTTTTGCTCAAGCCTGCACCAATGAATCCGGCTAGCATTACCTTGAACCGCCGCTTTGGCCCACCCCAGATACTCAAGAAAATAGCACCAGTTACCCCGCCGATACCCGCTGCAGCGGCGGCACTGGCCAACGCTGCGGCGCTACCGCCGGAGCGAGCTAAAATCATCGGGTTGTAGACTGCACCCCCAAAATCGTGGAAGAACCAAAATACGGTGGTAATCAGCAGGAGAGATCGCAGGCTGGGCTGCCGCCACACTTCCCGGAATCCAAAGGTGAGTTTGGCGAATCGGGTTTCGAGGTCAGCCTCAGCGCGCGGGGGCGGCTGGGGAATGTGGCAGAGGAGAAGGGTCGCGATCGCAGCCCCAAACGTCACTAGATCAATCCCCGCAATTCCCAGCAGACCCACCAGCGGATAGAGCACCCCCGCCAGGGCGGGGCCAAAGATGGCGGCCCCGTAATGCACTGCCGAATTCATGCTGTTGGCTCGGGTCAGTTGTGACGGCGGCACCAGGGTCGAGATGGAGGTTTGATAGGCCAAACTCTGCACCTGACCAAAGCCCCCATTCAGGGTGGCTGCTGCATATAAATGCCAGATGTGCAGGCTGTCGGCCAGATATAGCAGGGCAATTCCCACCGTCGCCAGGGCCGCCACCCCATCCCCCAACATCATCAGCCGCTGGCGATTGAAGCGATCTACAATCAGCCCCGCCACCAGGGTAATGGGCATGCGCGCCAGTTGCGAAAAAAAGCCCACCAGCGCCAAGGCTGTAGCCGATCCGGTCATCTCCCAGGCCCAGAGGGTGAGAGCAAAGTCAGTGATGTAGCTGCCGATGGTGGAAACGAGCTGGCCGAACCAGATCAAGGTGAAGGTGCGCATTGGAGAGTGGATAGATAGCGTGGGTCTCAGAGCTGGCTTAGAACCGACATTTCGCAGGTAAGAAAAGAGTTGTGGAGTATTTTTGAAGCGTTCAACCTTTGAGAGTTGAGTATACAGGTTCAAGACCTCAATCACCTGGGCATTGTGGCTGGCACCATTGACGAAATGGGATTAGTCGAAGCGATTGATCGTCATCGGTCTCAGAGCTGGCTTAGAAAGAGAATCTGACGCAAGACTGGATTACCCTGAGTCGATTTGCGTGTGGCAGATAGCGGCGGAAGGAGGGCAACTGACCTACAAAAAAGGGATGGTCACGACCATTCCTACCGAATTAAAACAGTGCTTTGACTATTCCTTACTTGAGCCCAATTCGAAATAATTCTCAAGAAGCCTATCAGAATATCTAACTATTTGGAATGGTTCTCATAAAAAAACCGGGTTAACCAGGCAAATTACTCCTCATGTAGGCTAATCAGAGGTTGCGCGCTGATGAGGTGCGAAAGCCAGCCAGAACTTATTCTAGAACAACGGTACAAGACGACCGCGCAGGCAGTTAGCCACAGACCGCTTAGGCAATCTTGTTGCCTTGGAGTGCGGTGATGTCAGAATGAAGAGCCATCAGCTGCTCTGATGAGCGGTGCTGCGATAGATTACGGCCATGTGATACTGGCTACTTCAAGAGCGTCCTGGGGACGAATTTTAAAGGAAAGAAAATTCCTTGCCAATTTGAGCGCTCTGGGTTACCTTAATTAGGAGCTCAGTTGAGAGTAAATTCCAATAAGGCCATTATCTCTCTATTTTCCTAGCCTGTTACGGCTTATAAAGACAGCTGCTACCTTGAAGGAATGCATAGATAGGGAGAGCGTAGATATGGGGCACGTCCACATCAAGTTTACAAATGCCCATAGCGGAGCCAAGTTAGACGTCAATCCAGGTCGTGATACTTGCAATCTGTAGGCAAAGCAGATTTTTATCAGCCTAATGGCGCAGTGTATCTTGTCGGAAAGCCGATTTTGAATCATCTAAAAGTCAGCTGTGTGGCCGATGTCAGTTCGGTCACCCTGGGGGAAAGCGGGCATATAAATCTCCTAGCCGAGTTATCTCCAGCTAATTCCTCAGCATAATAGTCTTGCTCAGCGTAGACCATTCTCTAAAGGAAAACTGAAGGAAACCTATGAATCGAGATGACCAGGACGACACCACAATTTATAAAGTCGTCGTCAACCATGAAGAGCAGTATTCAATCTGGCCGGCTTATCGCAAGAATCCTCTGGGCTGGCGGGATGTAGGAAAGACAGGCCTGAAACCTGAATGTTTAGACTATATCCAAGAAGTCTGGACGGATATGCGGCCCTTGAGTTTACGCAAATAAATGGGCGGCCCCGCCCATTTATTTGCGTAGCTGCATCAGTCCTATGTCGATGGCCGCTTCCAGTCCCTGGATTACTCGTCCTCGTCCTAATACCCAGGCCAGTTTACGCGACGTTGACCCCAGAGCATGGCGATCAGGCCTTTCTCAAGGCCATCGGAGAGGGACTATCGTCCCCGTTAAACCAGGTGGAGGTGACCCTGGCCCCCCAGGAACTCCCTGCCTTGGTCAACTCTCCTGGCAGTCGGCGATGTCTGAGTATTGGTCTCTCTTGTCGGCAGCACTGGTGTGGAATAGCCTTTAATTTTGATGCGGCGGCAGGGGCTGCGGGATTAACCCGGCAGCAGCAGCGGCCGCACGGCAGCGTTCTGGGTCAGCGTCACCGGCATACACCCGACGACCAAGGCGATGGGCAATGGCCAGCATCTCTGCCTGAGGGAGCCAGGGAAACAGCACCGACTCCTGAGATTGCGAGAACATCTGCAACATAGCCTCAACCATGACCGCCTGCACGTCGGCCTCGGCCAAAATCGTCACGGTTCTGGCCTGATCAATGAGCCAGTCATGATCCCAATCATTGGAGGTGATGGCCAGGGCAAAGGCCACCGGAGGTACCTGTTGAGCAAATTCTTCGGAGGCCGTATCGCCGCAAAACATGACATGCTGACCACCCAGGCGATACCAGCCCGGTGGCATGGTGGCCAGCTCAGAGGCAGGCATCGGCGCAGGGGAAGAGACTGCGGTTGGGTGGTGCTCAGGAGCAGTCGCCTTGGGAATGACCTTGATGATACTAGCGGTCGACGACTGTGATGGAGGCGCGGCAGTTGGCTGGGATGAGGACTGCGATAAAGAGGATGAGGGTTTCCCCCTTAGGGTCTGGGAGAGCTCCTTGTGGGTGACTTTCTCCCCGGCCTTGGCCCGATTCAGGAAGTCGTCGCGGACCTCAGGGGAAGTAGAGGGGGCGGCTAGCAAATAGAGCGCAGAGGTGGCAATATTGATTTGTGCAAGGTTTGAACGTTCTTGAAAGGTTTCGTAGACATTGATGAAATTATAGGCCGTGCGCCGACTCCAGCCGAATTCTGCCTGCAGCCAGGAGTCGAATTGCCCATGTTTGAGGCAGGCCCGGACTTCCGCCAGTCGTTGTCCCACCTCCCAAATGTCTTGGGCCGAACGCTGTAGACGTTCTTTGATTTCACCAGTGCGCTGTTGGACAACCGACCGTGGCCCAGGCTCAAGACCGTCATAGTCAAAGCTAGCAACCACCTGAGCTTGCTTTACTAGTTCCTGTTTAGCCATTGATACTATTCAAACTAAATGGGTGTGCTCATTGGATATGCCCCTCCACCAGGGAAGTGTTAGAGCTATGTTTTTAAAGACAGCTTGCCTTGACCGCCCAAATACTGACCATCGCAACCCTTTCCCTTCTAAAGGCTAGAGTTCTGGATTATTTGTGACAGTTAATTAGCGCTCTTTCATCACTCTGGCCAAACTAAATCTGAAACACCGATTTCTCGTTAGCCGTCTCTCCCATTGGCAGGCCACAAAGAACGGAAAATGGTCGCTTCAAGTATTCTCTGGCAACTTTGACTAAAGAGCGTTAGGTTTAGCTACCTTAAAAGCTTTAATTTCCTCTATCATTTAATTTCCTCTATATATTATCACTATTGAGTCTCTCCAATTGTATTAGATACATCAACTTACCTACGGAGTAATCTAGAGAAAATCCTTAGATCCGCCTCAATGTCCCATTCATTTCCTTCAGTAGAGGGCTTCACAGGCAGCACATTTAGGCGAATCTACGAAACAGGACATTTGTAGAGCCAATAAAAATGGTATTGGCTGCAAGTATCTTCCATTACCCACCAGCCCCAAATTAATACTTAGTTGATTTTCCAATATAGCCAGACCATCCTTGACAACCATGCAGTCCATACCTTTTCAGCAAGCCCTAGCTACTGGGACTTCAACGACGGGGTTCAAATAGCCTTAGATGACGCTAGAAGATTTGACATAGAAGGGCAGTCCGACGACTAGGGCGGGCGAGTCTCACAAGCTCAAATACAGTCAGTGAACGAATCTACTGTACACAACGCACTATCAGCCATTCTGAACACCCTGGGAACACCTGATACAACATTGCATCAAGAAGCACTCGAAGCCTACCAGTCCGGTGATGCCGATAAGCTGCGATTGCTGGCCGCCACCCATCTGGGGGATCACTTTTGCCGTAGTTTAGGATACGCCGTTTCTGCTAAAACCAAGCCAGGGCTGCCGACTGTTGCTGTCGTGTTGGCTGAAGCAGCTAGGGCCGCTGCCGACTTTGCGCGAGAAAGGGAGATGTAGAAGTTGAGCAAAGCGATCGCGGACGCGTGCATTCCTGTCAGCGTTGAAGCGGAGCCAGCCGCCTGAGCAGAAAGCGAGGCGTAATTTAGAATGCTGGATAGGACTTTGATATTAAGACAACCGTGACATGACCAATAGCGGCAGCAATGAAAGCCTCGACCGAATTGAGGCTCAGCAGGAGGCCAACTCTCAGTCGTGCGTCAGTCATGGTCAGCCCCTAAGTCATGAGAGGCAGATCGTAGCGCTGGAGGGAACGCAATGACCAACGGGACAGACAGACTCGACCGAATTGAGCGATTAGTGGAAGCTAACTCCACCGCGATCGCTGAGCTGAGAGAATCCCAGCAAAACTCGGGCGCGCACGACTTGAGCAGCTCGCTACTGCGGTTCAGGACGAACGCATCCAACGCGCAGAGGACTACAACGAACTGAGAGGCGCGATCTCGAACACAACCCAAACTGTTGCCCAGAGGGTGAGGGCAATGGGCCAGTGCTCGCAAACTGTGAGTCAGTTATCTGAAGACGTGCGATCGCTCACGGCTGAGATGGATCAGCTTCGAGCCATGATGATGATGCACCTGCGAGAGCAGCATGGTGGTGATGGAGAATCGGACAATTGATTACAGGGAGGTGGCGGAAGAGTTGTCTCTGTTGGCATTCGGGCTGTTAGGGAATGTCTCTACCCGTTGAAACATGAAACATTCCCTAACATTTGGCTGTGTGAAGTGGGATCGCTCCCCAAAATATTAAGCATCGCCAACAGTTGGAGAGGTCGGGCAACTCTTCGGCACACCTAGCAAGCTGATCGCAGCAACACTGCAATGCTTTGTATATCGGGTGAGTTCTGGCTTGAAGAGAGTGGTTTCATGAGAGCGAGACTGCCAACCTGGTGACGCTTAGAATAGATAGACTCGGGCCACCGTTGTCTTACTTCTGTCATGATTCGTACTGCTACTAAATGGAGTGTTGCCGATTATCATCGGATGATTGCGACCGGTCTGCTGGCCGGTTGCCAAGTTGAACTGTTGGCCGGAGATGTGGTTGAAATGGCCCCTGAATTACCAATTCACCGGGCCACCTATCGACGGGGCTCCAAATATTTAGAAACACTCCTAGGTGAGCGGGCGATCGTGTTTACGGCGGCACCCATTACGCTGCCGAGTGACAGCGAACCCCAACCCGATATTGCGATCGCGGCCCCACCGGAGTCGCGCTATGACGATCGGCATCCAGGTCCGAATGATGTCTATTGGCTGATTGAAGTCTCCAACTCACCCTTGACCTTTGATCGAGAAGAAAAGGCTCAGCTTTATGCCAGGGATGGCATTGCTGAGTACTGGGTCGTGGGTGCGACGTGAAAGCTGTACCTGCTGACTGAGAGGCCGTCCTCTCTGGGGAATTCTTGCTCCCCATCGTCCCGTAACGGGGTCAATGACCCTGCCTACATTGGTAGTAAGTAATGAATCCAATGGAATGCAAGGCACGCAAGCCTGACCTCTGGCAGCCTCCAGCCGGAGCGAGTGCAAGACGAAGACTGTGAAGGGTTAACGGAAGTGAATCATCGTAAGTGTCGTCACAGTAGCCGAGTGAAAGAGGCTGAAACACTCTGACCAAAAGGTAAGTGGGTGGGCGGTCAAAGTCTATTAGTTGACCGTGCAGGAACCGAACTCCCACCGGCATATAGATGGAACCCCACACCGTCGTAGGTCACAGGTAGGGAACACACGGTAAGCCCGATAGGGTCTGGGGCAGAGGTCGATAGCCCCAGTAAGCCGGTCTGTAAAGGCGGCAGAACTCCCTAGCGGGTAAAGGAAACTGGAGAAAGCGAAAGCTGCGGGTAATGCCGTAGATAGGGGTTCAGGCTTTGCCCTAGACCGAAAGGTCGCAGACTTCCAGTGGGTCTTCACCGATCAAGCAAAGTAAGGGAACCTAATCGTTGGTGAAAGATAGAGCCGCGA
This sequence comes from Leptolyngbya sp. SIOISBB, assembly GCA_010671905.1. Classification (GTDB taxonomy): domain Bacteria; phylum Cyanobacteriota; class Cyanobacteriia; order Phormidesmidales; family Phormidesmidaceae; genus Halomicronema. Next base: position 137,697 of record JAAHII010000002.1, on the reverse strand, counting down.
GCGGCATCGGAGCGACGACAGCGCGAGTGGACTGGCACAGTATCGACTGGAAGCGAGTCAACCAGCGGGTGCGGAACCTGAGACGGCGCATTTATCGGGCGAGCCAACAGCAGCAGTGGAATCGGGTGAGAAGCCTGATGAAACTGATGCTACGAAGTTACGCCAATGTGTTGTGGTCAGTGCGGCGAGTCACGCAACTGAATGCCGGACGCCAGACGGCAGGCATTGATGGCCATACCGCGTTAACGCCCGCCCAGCGGGTAAAACCTGGTGCATCAGATGTCGCTTTATGCGCCGCATCAAGTGCGTCCAGCCCGACGGATATATATCCCCAAGGCGAACGGCAAACGGCGTCCTCTGGGAATCCCCTGTGTTCTTGAGCGCGTGGCGCAAAGCCTCGTCAAGAATGCACTGGAACCCAGTTGGGAAGCTCGTTTTGAAGCACACAGCTACGGGTTTAGGCCCGGACGCAGTGCCCAGGACGCTATCGACCAAACGTGGATTCGCCTCAACAAAGGTCATGACAGTTGGATACTCGATGCCGATATCAAAAGTGCGTTTGATACCATCAGCCATGACTTCATTCTCGATGCCATTGGGCTCTGTCCCGGTCGTGAATGGATTCGGCAATGGTTGAAGGCTGGATATCTGGAAGCGGAGGTGTTTCATCCGACCGATGCGGGCACTCCGCAAGGCGGCGTCATCTCTCCGCTCCTCGCCAATATTGCCCTTGATGGCATGGGTGAGCTTTTGGGTCAGTTCCGTGACCGCAAAGCCTTCCCCCGCACCGAAGCGGGTCGGGAGGGGCAAGTTGGATACCGCTAGGTCACCCGCTACGGGTTCATCCGCTATGCCGACGACTTTTTAGTCACGGCTCGCAGCCGCGAAGCGCTTGAAACCGTCGTCCCGCTCCTGCAAGACTGGCTCCAGCAGCGCGGGCTGATGCTCCATCCGGAGAAGACGCGCATTGTCCACAAAGACGATGGCTTTGATTTCTTGGGGTTCCATATCCAATCCCGACAAGGAAAGTGCTTAATTACCCCCCAGGTGGCGAAGGTGAAAGCCAAACTGCAAGTGCTACGAGCCTGGCTCAAGGCGCATCTGCACACTTCACCGGCCCTGGTCATCCGTTTTCTCAACCCGATTTTGCAGGGTTGGGGACGCTACTATCGCCATGTCGTCAGTAAGCGGGTTTTCAATGCCATGGATGACCAACTCTGGCGCGCGATTTGGCGGTGGTGCCTCAGACGGCATCCCAACAAATCCAAAACCTGGGTGGCTAAGCGCTACTTCAAAGCCTTTGGCTATCGGCATTGGGTGTTTGCTGCCAACGTACAGACGCCAACCGACGGCGACAAGTCCATCTCATTGTTTCGGCTTGATTCCTTAACCATTGAGCGACATGTCAAAGTCAAAGGCACGGCCTCACCGGATGATCCTGAACTCCACGACTACTGGCAACAGCGTCAACAGCGGCACGGCAAGCGGTATTGGAGTCGCGGCTCCACTTATTATCGCCTTGCCCAAAGTCAACATTGGCGGTGTCCAGTTTGTGGTGAAGCTCTCATCAATGGCGAGGAAGTCCATGCTCATCACCGCTCCCCGGTGAGGATGGGTGGCATGAGTCTGGACGAAAATCTACAATTGCTCCATCATGCCTGTCATCGGCAGGTGCATGGCAAGGCTAAAACGCTCGTTGGTTCGCAGAGGGCTTGAGCCGGATGAGGGGAAACTATCAAGTCCGGTTCTTAGGGGGGAGAGGGGCAGCGATGTCTTTCTCTCCTACCCAACAACAAACAACATGTGCCCAACCGTCAGCTCTGGGTACACCGACAACCTGTATCAGGTACTTACTCTGAGAAGCAGCCTCTAACCTCTGTCATGGTTGCCCCGCTCGCCTTTCCTGACTTAGAGATCCAGGTAAGAAGGCTGCTCCCAGAAGAGTAGCGCCGTTGCTGCAGAGATCGTGTGATGGACCATCAAAATCCACGCTTTATCAGAGGTGGGAGTTGCGGTGCGGTTGCTGATTGATCATCTGGATGGGGAAATTTTTCGGGTAATGCCGATGTAGAAAACCTGGGTGTTGTGGTCAAAATTCGCCCTTAGGCTGCCAGTTTGCCAGTAATGCCATAAGGTCTGCAGCTGGGTCGCTAGATTGCGGCCAAATAGATCGAAGCCCTGAATCGTCACGTCCGCGAAGTGGGCTTGCTGTAGCTGCACCGTCAACTCCTGCGGTGGCACAAACTGCTGCCAATCGTGGATACCCTGTGGAATCAGCCGCAACCAATCTTCCAGTAGCCAAATCATCAACAGGCGTGATTGCCAGGTGCGGTTGATGGTGTCGAACAAAAACAGGCCACCGGGCTTGAGCACTCGGCTAATTTCCGCGAGGGCGATCGGTACGCTTTGCACATGTTCCAGCACGTCGACACAGGTGACGATATCAAAGCGATCTCCCGCAAACGGTAACTGCTCCGCCACGCCAGGGTGATAGTCAATCGCTAGCCCCATGGCTTGAGCGTGATTGTGCGCTGCCGTAATACACGCTGCCGATTGATCGATCCCAGTGACCACTGCGCCGCGCTGGGCTAAAAATTCGCAGGTGTAGCCGCCGCCACAGCCAACATCCAGGACTTGTAGACCGCGCCAATCCGCAACATAGCGATCGAAAAATTGAAACCGCAGGGGATTCAATTGACTCAACGGAAAGACGGTGGCGGTTTTATCCCACCATTGGGCAGCTTGCTGGTCGTAAAATGCGAGATCGTTGCGTGCCATTTGGGTTGTGTCTCAAGTCTCGATTATTATCCCTGTCTTTAACGAAGCGAACTACTTGGGGCACACCCTGCGATGCTTGCAGACGCTCGATCCACCGGCCTATGAAACCATTGTGGTAGATGGGGGCAGTACCGATGCCACCGTCGAGATCGCCACCCAATACCCGACCACTGTGATTACGACGCCACAGCGAGGTCGAGCCCTGCAGATGAATACGGGGGCAAAGTTAGCGACGGGTGAAATTCTGTGCTTTGTACACGGTGATACCCTCGTGCCCCACGATTTGGTGCTTGTTCTAGGCCAGACCTTAGTCAATCCCGCGATTTCTGGGGGTGGTTTTATCTCCATCATGGCCGGAGGCCAGACCACGCGATGGGGCATCACGCTGCATAACGCGCTGAAAACCTACTACGCCCCGCTGATATTTCGGCCCCAGCGCTTTTTTAAGGATGGCCTGCGAGTGCTGTTTGGCGATCAGGCCATCTTTTGCCGCCGCTGCGACTTTTGGACCTGCGACGGCTTTGACATCACCCTGCCCATCATGGAAGATGCGGATCTCTGTCTGCGGTTATCCAAATTAGGCCGTATCCGTCAGCTCAACCGCGTTGTGCAAAGTTCCGATCGCCGCGTGGCGCAATGGGGCCCCCTCAAAGCCAACTTCATTTATTTCGCGATCGGTTCGCTCTGGGCCATGGGGGTGTCCGCCACCTGGCTCAAGCAGTTTTATGAAGATGTCCGCTGATTGAGTGCCCAACTGTAGGGTAGAAACTCGACGGTGACGCGATTGGGTAGGTCTAGTTCAGGGCGGTACTGGCTGATGTAGTCAGGAATAGAAGCTGCCTTAGTCAAAAAGTCCGCCTTGTACCACTGGAAAATTTTGCTGCAGTAAAGGGTTGACCGAGCGGCGTCGTAACGCACTTTATCGTCATTGTGGATAAACCGATGGGCATCGGCGGCTAGCTGCTCATCTAACTGCTCTGGCTCATAGGCGGCGGCTCGCAACCCGGGGCAGCCCACCGACGCGCAGACCAAAGCGAAGTGAATGCGCGGTTCTTGAAATCGCTCCCGCAGCAGGCCATGCTCAATGTTATTGAGGCTCAATGATTGGCCCTTTAGACGGTACACCGATTTGGTGAAAAAGTGGAGAAACGCCAGCCAGTTGGGCATTCCCAAGAAAGTCGGCCGAATTGATGCGAGGGGATACTGTTGCAGCACTTGGCGAATCGTCAACGCGTTGTATAGGTTGATGAGAAACGCGATCGCTTCATCCCGTTCCAAGGTACTGAGTTCAGTGACATGAAGTGATTCCAGCCAAGTATTCAGTTCTTGGTCAGACGCTGACTGCCAGGCCGCATAATCCACTTGGCCGTCGTCATTGACATAACGCTTTAGCATGGAATCCCAGGGAGTAAAGTCAAGCATCAGACTGGTTTCTCGGGCAGCAACACTAAAGGAATTATCCGTGTTTGGTGCATTAATCTCCATTCGTTACTTAGCCTGGATGGTCGTGAAACGGCTCATCCAGCGAAAATTTCCGACCGTGGAGCAGATTTCGACCAGTCAACTGGCGAGCTGGTTGGCGAGCGATCTGCCGCCGCCCCTCCTGATCGATGCCCGTCAGCCAGAAGAGTACGCCGTCAGCCATTTACCTGGGGCATCCCATGGGCCGACTTTAGCCGCCGTTCAACAATCGACGATTAAGCCCGATGCCGCCATTGTGGTGTACTGCTCGGTGGGTTATCGCTCCGCTCGGTTGGCGCAGCAGCTGCAAGCAGCCGGTTATGCCAACGTCATGAACTTGGAGGGCTCCATTTTTGAATGGCACAACCGAGGTCAGCCCCTGGTCGTTGATGGCAAGCCGACCCAGGCGGTACACCCTTACAATCGCACCTGGGGGATGTTGTTGGAGTCGTCATCATAAGCCTGCCACAGGTGTAAATCTTCAGGACGATCGATATCTGATAGCGGATCGAGCAGCGTCACTGAGAGTCCCTGGGAGGCGGTGATCGCGATCGTCTCGGACAAAACGCAACTTTGCCCCCAGCTAATGTTTTCAAACAAAGTGGGGTGAGGCCGCTTGAGACCAATTAAGTAGTAGCCGCCATCGTGGGCGGGGCCGAGCACGGCATCATGGCGATGGAGGGCTGACAGAGCCTGGATAATGTGCTCTTCACCGAGATCTGGGCAGTCACTCCCGACCATTAAAATCGGCTGTTGCCTTTCGCGAAATCCTTGCTGAAATGCCCCTTGCAGTCTCTTACCCAGATTTCCAGAGCCTTGCGGCTTAAACGTCACATCATCTCCCAGCCAAGCGTGCATCTGAGCTAAAGAGCCGTCCGCAAAATGAACCTCCAAAGCTAGAGAAGCGCGATCGCAAACGGCTTGTAATCGCTCTACCAAAAGCTCGGTCATCCGTTGCTGCAACTGAGCGGCCCCGGCTGCCCCCAAGGCTGGAATGAGTCGAGTTTTGGTGCGTCCCGGTTGGGGAAAGCGGGTCATCATGATGAGGGTGGCGACGGTCGGTGCGATCTCAGTCATGGTCATCCCCGGACGCAAATTCTCTATCTAAAAATAAACCGGTTTTGAGTTGGCCAGGTTCAGGGCGGCGGCGGGCTGGGTATGCTGACGAGCCGGATCTTGCCAGCGGCAGTAAGGTGCCAAGGTTGTGTAGTCTTTTAATCGGCAATCTCGCGATTTAAGATGTGGGTCGAGCATCGTCGCATTTAAGTTTTGAGCGATAAGTTATCTCTGAGTCTCATCTCGCTCCGATATGAAACAACGCCTGTATCGAGTTGCCGAGTGTAGTGTCATTAATTGCCAGGAGATTTGCCATGCCACTAACGCCCTTCCATGTCGCGATTCCGGTTCGTGACCTGGCAGAAAGCCGCCATTTTTATGCAGAGATCCTGGGTTGCACAGAAGGGCGGAGTGCAGAGAATTGGGTGGACTTCAATTTATTTGGGCATCAGTTTGTCTGCCATCTCAACCCCCATCTCGGCCAGCATGGTCAACTTGAGTCGCACTATAATCCTGTCGATGGCTACGGAGTCCCCGTCCCTCACTATGGCGTCGTATTAGAAATGGAGGATTGGGAAAGGTTGGCCGCGCAGCTCAAGGCACACGAAATTAAATTTGTGATTGAGCCCTATGTTCGATTTAAGGGAGAAGTGGGAGAACAAGCGACCATGTTTTTCCTCGATCCTTCCGGTAATGCCTTGGAATTTAAGGCTTTCAAGCAGATGGAGCGGTTGTTCGCCGTGTAGAAATTTGTCGCCCACATGGGTGCAACGGATATTTTTCCGACTCTCCTATAGTCTTACCAGACGAAATCTCAAGTTTGTCTGGTAAACGGCTCAGTTTTAGCAGCGGAAAAATTGTGGTCGTTAAAACTCAAAAACAAGCCATGGACTAGTTTTGGCCTAAATCGCCTCAGCGTGATGGTTTGAAAGGCCTGAGCTGTCGTTTACCCCATTGTTGTGTCAGGGGAGTGGTTACCGCTAATGGGCAGCTACTCAGTCAACACATAAGAGCTAAATTCGCCTAAATCGCAGCTTTGCCAGTTTAGGGCCTAATGGCGTCTATGCATCCGGACTTAATACGAGTTCTTTGTCTTTAGGCACTTTACCGATAGCGATTACCAAACCGACAGCATTCAGACTAAATCCACCATCATTTCAACAAGTTCATATAAAACCATTACAGCCAATTGCCGATCAGTACGAAAGGCGCCCAGAAAAACGGGTGTTGATACGTCTCATCGTTAAGCAACCGGAGTTGGGCCTGTCGCAGGGCCTCAGCTTTGGTCAGCGTCGTATCTTGTAATTGTTGGTAAAGGTCGGCCATCAGAATCGAGGTACCTTCATCGTCTACTAACCACAGGGTTGCCAAGGTACTTCTCGCGCCCGATCGCACTGCGACACCAGCTAGCCCTAGCGCGGCGCGATCATCTCCTGCCGCTGTTTCACAGGCACTGAGTACGAGCAACTCGACCGCATTGTCGCGCTGGAGCTCTCCCTGTTGCAACAGGCTACCAAACTCCGTGGCTTGAATGCGGTCATCCCAAGCCAAAATGAAGGTTTGCTCGGGGTCAGAGCTGAATTGACCATGGGTCGCCAGGTGAACAATGGGAAAGGAGGATTCTGTCAGCTGAGTCGCAAATGCCTCTTTCTCGAACCCTTCGTTTAAGAGCACCTCCCCCGATACCTGAGTCTGAATGGCCGCGATCTCTTTTTCCACATTAGGGAGGGCACTGAAGCCGTCTCGGGCTTCACTCAAGCCCACCACCAGTGCTTGTAAGTCTTGCTCTCCTAGGGAGCGCGGTTCTAACAGTTGCAGACCTGGCGTGAGGGCGATCGCATATCTCTCGACTAAAAATGCTTCACTGTCATGCAGCACCGACATGGGCAAGTTGCGCAACGCCCCATCCAGCACAAACACCAACGCCTCCGGATTGGCCTGCTCAATTTGCGCCTCAATGGGGCGAATCAACCAGTCGTATACCTGTTGAGCCAGGGATAGATAGTCCTGGGAAGGGACGTCGTCGCTGGCTTCATCAGTCACGATACCAATGCCGCGAGCGGCGGCAGCACGATTCGTGCTACTAGGAAATGAAATGGCATCCCGCAGATCCTCTAGGGTGCGATTTAGCTGAGGAGTGCTGATAGGCACCATCGTATGCTGTAGCGGTTGCCCTGAAGTGCTGGTGATGATCTCCAACCGATCCGGCAGAATGATGGGATAAATCACCATGGCATTGGCATCGACCTGATCAAGTTCGACCGGCGTGGCGACCAGGCAAGCGTCTTGAAAGAAATTGTCGAGTTCTGCTAATTGCAAAGACTCAATCACATCACGGGCCTTGTCTAAAGCTGTAGGGGCGGGGGATTCGGCTCGAAGCAGCAAATCCACGAGCTCGCGGTAAATCGGTTCGACCGTTTCGCGAAAGGAGAATTGGATATCAGGATTGAGCGCTACGAGCTCACTGCGCAAATTATCCAGGGTTTCAACTGTGACACTGTAATAGCGAATCGCCTCCGGATCAGCAGGAAAATAAAGCGCTGTCGAGGCTGTATCGACAGCAGCCTGATATCGCGCGTCAGAGGCCGCTTGGAAGAGGCGACCCATTTGCCACTGCCACTGGTAAGCAATATCCGGTGCTCGAATGCGCTGCGCAGTTTGCAAAGCATCAGCCGTCAGCGTTTTGGCCGTTGACCAGTCCGCTTGTTGCTCATGCCATGTCCCCAGCGTGCCGATCGCATAGGAGGTGGCTCGGTCATCCTTGATTTGTTGTGCTTGAGCGATCGCTGTTGACAACAGCTCTGGCACCGATAAATCAAAGACTTGCCCAACTGGCAGCGATTGGTTGAGGATCATCAAGTTATGGGCAAAGTTGACCTGGGCGTACACACCGGCTCGACTGGGCAGCAGTGTGGGTAAGGCATTTGCGATCGCTGGTATCAACCTCTGAGCATCGCCCCATTGTTGTTCATCCACTAACAGGCTGAGTTGATTGAGCCCAGCCTGCACTTGAGTAAAGGGTGAAACTGCACTAGTTGCCGCTGCTGCATAGGCACTCAGGGCCGCCTGGCGAGCGGTGGCAGCAACGGCGTGATCTTCTAAGGCGGTGGCGCGCGCAGCGGCGACCCGTTCGGTGTTCCCCAAGCTGAGATGAAACTGGGCGACCTCTTCCGGCAAATTTAGCGAAGTTGCCAGGGCTAATCCTTCAGACAGGATAGTGCGAGAGGCTTCAAGTTCGCCGCGTAGTCGGAGCAGGTTACCGAAACTGAGCAGTCCTTTGGCTTTAATAGCCGATGGGGCCTGGGTGTCGAATTGAGCCGCGATCGCATCCAAAGTTTGCCCCGCCCGCCGGTACAGCCCGATCTCCTGCATCGCCTGCACCTGGTTGATTTGACTCCCTAGCGCACTCGCCAGATCGTCGGCGTCGCGATAGGCAGCCTCGGCTTTTTCCCACGTGGTGAGGGCTTCGACGGATTGCCCCATGGCGAGATAGAGCTGTCCCTGGGCATTCAGCACCTGGGCCACCAGCCGAGCGGGCGGATCAGTCAAGTCACCTAAAATCGCCAAACTCTCATCCAGCGCGGTTTGGGCGGCTGTCCACTGCCCCAACTTTTGCAACACGAGGGACTGCAGCGCTAGCACTTGGGCCTGCTGGGGACGATCTCCGGCAGCGGCAAAGGCTTCGACCGCCTGTTGCAGTTGCTCATTGGCTTCGCTAAACTGCTGAGCATCGTAGGCGGCTTTGCCCGCTTGCACCGATGCGATCGGCGATGTTTGGGCGATCGCCGGGTATCCCCAATCTGCCGTCCAATATCCCCATCCCAGGCTCAAACCCAGGCCCAGCCAGCACGACAACAATAAGCGCAGCCCCCCTTTCATGGTGTGACCTCCTAGGGTGATGGGGGTAGAGAGATGCGATCGAAGGCTGGCGCGGTCGACTGTACAGTGCGGCAACTGACACTGAGGGAATTGGCAGCGATCGGGGTCGCGAGGGTTGGCTCCGCTAGCAGCACAATGCGACCATCCGCCGCTCGCATCGCCCCCTGTGCTTCCACTAATCGAGTAGCTGAGCGATCTGCAGCATCTACATCAATGACATTTAAGGTTTTGTCAATCGCTGTGTCTTCAGTGAAACTCCAATCTTCCCAAGGCGTCGCATTACCTAAAGCATCCGTCGGCGCACTTGGCAAACCACCGCGCCCGGTCACGGTAAACTCACTCCCCTGACCGGCTTCACACAGCGACTGGTTAATCAACTGCGAGGCGTCAATCGGCCCCTCAGGTAACTGACCTAATCCACTAGCGGGATCGACATTCAGCGTGTTGAGTGCGACCTCGCCCTCAATTCCCTGCCCAGAACTGGCACTCAAATCGTTGGTGGTGTTATTGCGTAGCGTAGCGGTGTCACCTGACTGACTTTCCTGAAAACCAAAAATATTGATGGCATTCACCTCGATCCGACCGCCATTGCCCCCAACGGCATTGGCAATAATGTCGTTATTTTCTCCGGGAGCACCAATCAGGAAGCCGGTATCAATAAAAACGTTGCCGCCATCACCGCCTAAGGGATTCGTCGATTCGGCATTGATGAAGCTACCACGACGCATCACCAAGGCATCGTCTACGGTGAAATTAATTATCCCACCGCCCGTCACAGAAGCGGTTTGGGCCGATAGCTCAACTGCACCATCCAGCAAGACGTTTTCAGCCAATACGTTAAGACTCCCAGCTGCTCCAGAATCTGCCTCTAGGCTTTCAACAGAGATTTCCCCTTTGCCCTGAATGGTTAGATCTCCATCAGTTTGCAAGGTCAGGTTTCCCCCTGGATTGGCGCTGCGAGTTCTCGCCCGAATGCGACCGTCATCGAGGGTAATGCTGAGGTCGCCGGAATTCAGAGAACGCACCAAGACATTTCCCGCATTACCTTGTCCAAAAGTGCCCGCACTAATTAACCCAAGATCGCTTACCGTAAGGTGATTGGTAGAAAGCTGGATGCTGTTGCTATCTCCTGTGGCTTCAGAATTCACCTGACTGATCAGAAAGGCTCCATCTTCGACAATGACTTGCTCTGTGGACGTAATTTTTATCTGTCCTGAATTACCGTCACCTACAGTGCTAGCACTCACCCCTCCACGGTTTAGGAGTGCAAGGGTACTCGCTGAGAGTACAATGCCATTGCTATTCCCCGTTGCTGTCCTTCCCACTTGGCTCACAATAAATGAGCCTGGCCCATCCACAAGCACATCTCCGATCGCGGCAATCTGCACCTGACCGGCATCGCCATCGCCAAAAGTGCTCCCGCTGATCTGGGCATCATTGAAAACTGAGAGGTTATCTGCCGAGAGTAAGATACCGCCACTATTGCCAGTGCCACCAGAGTTCACTTGACTGGTGATCGCAGACCTTCGGCCATCCACTAGAACATTCCCCCTCGCAGTCATTCGGATCTGCCCCGAATTGCCCGCACCGAAAGTACTGGCACTGATCACCCCATCATTCGTGATGGAAACGCTTTTGCCAGTGAGCAAAATACCACCACTATCCCCAGTTGCTCCTGGTTCTACTTTGCTTGCAATAAGGGAACCTTCCCCATCAACGAGCACATCACCCGTAGCGGTAATCTGTACCTGACCAGCATTCCCTTCGCTAAAAGTGCTGGCACTCACGGCTGCGTTGTTGAAAATGGAAAGATTATTCGCCGAGAGGATGACTCCACCGCTGTTCCCAGTTGCACTAGAGTTCACTTGGCTCGCAATCAAGGAATTCTCGCCATCAACAAGAACATCTCCTTTTGCAGTGATTTGAACTAGCCCAGTATCCCCTTCGCTAAAGGTACTGGCACCTAATTCAGCATCGTTGAGTACTGACAGATCATTGGCTGAGAGGACAATGCCGCCACTATCTCCTGTTGCCCCAGAGAAGACTCCACTCACAAGAAAGGAACCATCTCCATCAATGAGAATCTTATCCGCTGCGTCGATTTGAACTGGTCCAGCATCCCCTTCCCCAAAAGTGCTAGCAGTGACAACTGAACCATTCAACACTGACAAGTTATTGGTCGAGAGGACAATGCCACCACTATCTCCGATCGCTCCAGAGCTCACTTGGCTCGAAATAACAGAATTCTTGCCATCAAGGAGCACATCACCCATCGTCGTGATTTGAACCTGTCCGGCATCTCCGTCACCAAAAGTTCCTGCGCTTACTTGTGCATCATTAAGGACTGACAGGTTATTGGTTGTGAGGAAGATCCCACCACTATCTCCTGTCGCTCCAGAGTTCACTTGACTTGAAATAACAGAATTCTTGCCATCAAGGAGCACATCACCCGTGACAGAAATTTGGACTTGTCCCGCATTCCCTTGCTCGAAGGTCCCGGCATCCACTTCAGCATTATTGAGTACTGAGAGATTGTTGGCCACAATGTTCACGCCTCCACTATCTCCTGTTGCTCCTGGAGCTACACGACTAGTAATGAGCGAGAATTCGCCATCAACCAAGACATCACCCGTGGCATTAATCTGCACCTGACCAGCATCAACATCAGCAAAAGTACTGGCACTAACAATGCCGTCGTTTACCACCTCTAAATCATGAGTCGTAATCCGCACATTGCCGCCTAAAGCAGTAGCCCCTGGAATAGGACTCGTATCCACTAGACCATCATCGATCACCACAAAGTTGCCTGTAGTTTGTGGGGTTTCGAGAACGAGGCTGCCGCCGCCAGACTGTTCTAGCAAAGAACCGATTACCCCGATCGCTGTAGCGTTGAGCGTGAGATCGGTATCGCTATTGGCACTAACATCATCAAACACTACGATGACATTTTCGGCTGCTAAAGTCAGGTCATTAACCGCTAGGAGCGCCTCGACCGTAGCAGGTGTTAAGTGGCTGTTTTGTCCGGGATCCTCCACCGCACTGTAGATAAAATCGGTAAACACACCATTTCCTAGCCCGACGGTAACTGTGCCTGCGGGGGCGGTGTTTGCAATAAAGATATTCGCAGGGTCAAGCAATAGCTGCCCCACAGTGCCATTCACCGCTTGGGTATTCACCGTACCGGTAAAGTCTAGAGACTGTCGGCCCGATACTTCCACAAAGCCGCCATCGCCGCGATCGCTACCACCTTGAGCGCTAATGCTACCGGCAAACTGCGTTGTCCCATCCGCCCAAACGATCACGCGCCCGCCATCACCTGCTTGCCGCGCGTCCGCATTGATAATGACACCCGCCTCTACCAGCGTCACGTTAGCCGTCGGCAAGGGTCCCTGCCCCTGGTAGTCGCCCCCAATCTGTACCGTGCCCGCCTCCGTGGGTGCTGAGACATCCATCGCGGCTTGCCCTATCACACTTACCTGATTGCCTAAGAGCTGCACGGTGCCACCCTCGGTCGTTAAGTCGCCGCTGTTGAGCACCGTATCGCCAAACAGCGTTAGCGTTTCGCTAGCCCCCACGGTCAAATCCCCTTGCTGGGTGATGTCTCCCTGAGGCTGATCGTTGAACTGCACTCCCAGTGGCACACTTACGCTTAGCAGCTCGTTGCCTGTCGGAGTCGCACTAAACTCACTATCATCGGCAAAGCTAATGCCCTCAGCAGTGGTTGCAGTAAAAGAACCCTGGATATCTAAACGGGCGTTGGGGCCAAAGATGATGCCGTTGGGGTTCATCAAGAAAAGGTTGGCGGCACCATTGACGCCGAGCAGGCCATCAATGTTCGAGAGGTTGTTTCCAGTCACACGACTGAGGATATTTTCAATAGCGATGGGATTTGCGAAGTAGACTCTTTGATCTTGCAGAACATTGAATTCGACGAAGCTGTGAAAGAGATTTTCGCCTCGGATGGCACCACCACCAATTTCGTCGGCCAACTCGCCGCGAATCAAGGCCTCCGGGGTGACGATGGAGGACTCAGCACCCAGCGAGTTATCTGGAACGATTTGGGCAACGAGTACGGTGCTCGAAGCCTCCGCAGCGGGAATGCCGCTAGCAATCAAGGCTAGGCTACAGACAGGCCAAAAATTTTTAGCAAGGAAAGACATGACAGTCACCTTGAATCAAAGACTGGCCATTTACCGGCTCCAGTTAATTGCGTTTATAGAGGCATTCTTCTGGCTTGACTAGCGGATTGTTAGGCTTCTTTGCACGCAACCGCCAATCTTGCCTGTCGGCATTTGATGGAACGCCAGTATGTCAGCGATCTCGGCCCCTCTTTGATCGTGTGTCTTGCTTTAGGGTGGTGTTCTGAAATCAGCAGGAAAGCGCGATCACTGCTGTCATATTTCGGTCTAGAACAGTGACAGATCAAACGTGAAATAGACACCACTTTCCTGCACGGAATCGCTATCGGTATCGTCATCAATTAAGGGAATACCCCAATCGAGCCGCGCATTGAAACGATCTGTCAGCGTAAAAATCAAGCCCGTACCGACAGAAAACAGTGTGTTATTTTCGAGCGTTTCACCAGCTGTGTTCCAGCCGTGACCGACATCCACAAACGGAGCGAGTTGTAGTTGCAAGTCTTGGTCGCGATCTCGGTAAATCGGCACCCGCACTTCCACGCCACCCAGCAGCGCGTTATCTGTGAGGAGCTGGTCTTGGTGATAGCCCCGCACGGTTTGCTGCCCGCCCAAACCAAATCGTTCCAGTCCCAACAGTTCGTCTGGGGTGAGTTGCGCCCCGCCCCGCACTAGTAAAGTCGTATCGGGAGCCAGCAACCGCACCCACTGTGCCTGCCCCTGCCATGAGAAAAATTCCCCATCCGGACCACTGTCGTTAATCGTGGCGTTCAGCACATCCAGTCCGAGATTAAATTGTGATCGCAGGGCAATCACCTCTTCATTATTGCGACGGCTCCATTCTTGAAAGAAGCGCAGCGCCGACACCCGCGTTTTGCCCTCATCATTGGCCCCCGCCGACAGGGGGAAACCACCAATATCCGCTATGCCCAAAAAGGTCTGACTGTTTTCATGGGATGCTGTTAAACCAATGGCCAGTTCTTCAGTCGGACGTTGTTGTAACGGTTGACGCACCGTAATTTCGTAGGCGTTCGAAACGGAAGAAATATCGAGCACCTCAAACGGCTCCTCAATCACCCCACTATTCGTAAAAGTACCGCGCAACCGTAGTAACCCATTGGAGGGGTTAATGGGGATTGCATAGTCTAACGACACTTCGCGACTGCCCGAGGTGCCATTCACCCTCACCGTGAGGCGATCTCCCAGCCCCGTTAGATTCGCCTCTGTCACAAATCCCTCTTGCCGTAACGTCCCCACGCTGGGCGATCGGTTGTTGTCCAACCCATAGGTCACATTAAATGTGTCAGCTTCGGTCACCGTGACAACCAGCAAATTCGTTCCCGGAACCGCACCAGCCTGCAAATCTGCCGAGATGGTTTCGATCAGCGGATCAAGCTGTAGCAACTGTAACCCTTCTAACAGCTGCTCTTGCTGCAAGGGCACCCTTGACTTAAGTGCCAGCCGACTCCTGACATAGTCCGGATTCAAGCGCTGAGTGCCGTTGATTTGCATATCTTCTAACTGCCCCTCAATCACCTGAATTTGCACAACCCCGCCCTCCTCAAATGACTGCGGCGGGACAATCGCGCCCGACGTAATGTAGCCATTGCTCAGATATAACTCTGTCACTGCAGAGCGAGCATTCAAAATATCGCTAAAGGTACGCTGATTACCCGTAAAGGCTTGGGTCACCACTGCCAGTTCATCTTCATCAAATACTGTGCTACCCAACACCTCATAGCGTTCAATCTCAAATTTCTCTTCCTCCGATATCGCCTCAGGGGGCTGCGGAGCACTCGGCAGGCTTGGCTCCAACAACTCATTTGGATCAGGCAAAGGCGGTAAAGGTTCTGGCTCAGGTCGCGATTCTGGTGGAATCCTAGGGAGGTCTTCTAAGACCTGAGCGATCGCAATGGGAGCAAGCAATTCATGAGCCACCTGTGCAGTTTTGGCTTGTCCCTCTAGCGCCCAGAAAGAAACTGCTACCCCTAAGCCGGATGACACAACTTGCCGCCAAATGACTAATTTACGATCATGAGAACGCTTTAATTGGAGTGTTCTGGGTTGAAAAACCTGAGTGTTAGACAACACAAAGCACCTCTATCCACATCAGGAAAAATTTGTCATTGGTCTAAGCAGAATAACAGCAGTGATGGCAGAAGACACATTCATCATGACCGCTCAGTAAGCCAAGGTATTGGAACATAGTCTCTTGGGTGATCGTAGTCTCAGCTCGCCGTACAGCATAAAGCAGCGGTACTGGTTTTCAGGATGCAGCTTTTGGAAAAGACTATAGCCAGTTCGGTTAGCAGAAATCCGTTCATCTCTCATTTCAGCAATGCCCCTTCACCAAACAAACATTGACAATCTGCTGCTCTAAAAATTGACCACGGTATTCACATCTGCCTGTTTAGAGCGGTTTATTACCGGGCAATGCAGAGCTGGTTCCCCCGCAGGGAAGAAAATGCTGCAGCCTTCGGAGAGAAAGGGGTCGCAGTTGAGCGTGCGATTCTAATCAATGAAGCAGTCATCAGATAAGTGAGGATGGGGGAACTCCTGATACAACACTGGAAACGTCAGCCCCAAACTCAGTGTGACGACCTCAAACGGAACAGACTGACGAGACATGACAAACGAGCCAAACACAACTTGGCCAGCCACCCCTACACCTCAACTGAGATTGCGTTGCCTAATTGCATCGACTCAAGACACTGCGGGCAAATGTCACTGTAAATTATCTCGTTCCGTTCCGTGAGACGTGGTGATGCCAATCGAGCGTACTTTTCGGCGCAGGGCTGTTCGCAGCGATCGCAAAACACATCCTCGATATAAGTGCAGGCAGTTTTACGTCTGCCTACAAAGCCCGATTTACCGGGATGCTCCGCCATCCATCGCCGCCATCGCTCTTGACGAGTCGGCTCAAGGTTGGTTCGTAGCCCGACCTGGTCACGGCATTGAGCGCACAAATCCCCTTCGACAGCCAGTTCTGCAAGCTCAGCGACACGGTTCTTCATATCTCTGGTGATGAGATGCCACCAACCGGAAAGCTCCAAGTGGCTGTCATTGCAGGGACTTTGACAGCGATCGCAGTAGGTGATTTTGGTCATTTGTCTTCCTCTCGCCAGGTTTAGGGGACATAACAAAAAGCCCCCACCGGATAGCAGAGGCTCATTGATGATGGGGTGTGTGCATCAAGGTTTAAAGCCTGAAATTGCGCCCAGTGTTTGCAGGTGCTCTAACCGTTTCCCAGCCGCTAAGGGGGTTTCTAGCCCCATTGCCTTAGCCAGCTTGCCAACAGTCGTCACGGTGAAGACAGCGCCCTCTTGCAAAGACACCAGGATTTCGTAGAGCTTCTGCTGGCCTGGTGACAGGTTAAGGCAATAGTTCGTATCAACGCTGATGTAAGAACAACCTTCTAGGACTTCGGACTCAGCATCAGCGGAGTCGCCATGAAAGACTAACTTCGCCATGCCTGCTTCTTCGATGTCTCCAGGCGTTAAAACCCAACCGACATAACCGCTGTCGTGCTCTAGATACAGCTCTAGGTTTTCCAGGTTGTTCGAAGTTGTGTACATAGCTCCTCCTAACGTGGATGGGAGTATAGGTGTACTCCTACATCTTACTAACGACTTAGTGATTAGCCAAACGGCCACCAGCTACCGCTAGCAGATTGCTCATCGCGTTCGTCAACAGTATCTTCATCCACTGCGGGCTCCCTGTCCTCATCATGCTCAACCACGTCATCGGTACGATAGCGCAGCTCATGATGCTCACGCCGATCCCACCGACGCTCAGCATCGAATCGGCTACTCTCTTGCTCATCGTGGTCATTCCGAACGTTGCGATCGGGCGCATGGTCGCTTTGGTCGTGACCCTATCGAAGACCGGACCAAAGTGTTGGTGATGTTCTAGATATGTTGTGGCTAAGATTGCCAGTTTGCTTTGCGGGTGCGAACTCCAGAAAGAGCATCCACAGATCTAGTGCACTACTTGATTTTGACTGATTCCACAGGGCTAGAACATCACCCAATATCTATGGGGATTTGAGCATTAACACCCTCAGTGCAACAGTACTGTCAGTTATCATCGGCAACTGGTCGGAAGCAAGTGCCCGATTAAGTTTAGAAAAATAAATCTCATTAAAGCTTCATTAAGCAGGAATATTTTTCAGTGCTTCTACTTAGGTAGGTTACCTAGGAAAATGTTTTTATATTGATATAACTTCAGTGCTTGATCTGGAACAATTTGGATTTTATAGCATTCTTGTTCGAAACATTTGACCTTCTCAGCTTCACAATATTGGTCTATTTTTTTGAGGGATAAATTCACTTCAAAAATAATGCTTGCAACTAAGTGCATTACTTAAGCGAGTGTTTTGGTATTACATTGCTTTGGTGCCTCATCTAAAGCAATGTAGACTTCTGGCCTTTTGCTCGAATTAGAGAATTTTTCTCTCTTTTGATAGTTTATAACATCTCAAAAAACCTTGTCTTTCTTAGGTGATGAACCAAGAAGATGATTTTTGCTTGCGTAAATTCAATATTCAATTTGAGTTGAATCAGGTTGAATGTTGTCCTTTCTTGTTGAAGATTTAATTTTCAGGAAAATAGACCCTTTCTGCCCTTTAAGCAGTTCGCTACATCTCAAAAACAACACTCAACCAGTGCCATGACTTCTCAGCAATCTTTCGCTGCCTCATCCCATGGTTTTATGGAAACGACTGACGCTTTGCTCAGTCCATTTTTTGCCATCAACCTAACAGAGATAGACCCTGTTAATCACTCCAGTCTGGTCGTGATTGATGCAGCTGTTAATGATTTTGAAGCCCTCGCTGCCAGTGTCTCAGGTGCTGAAGTTGTCATCTTGGATGCAGAGCAAGACGGGATTCAACAGATCACGGCACACCTGGGCCAGTATGAAAGTCTCGCCAGCCTACACATCATTTCTCATGGGGCACCTGGGCAGTTGCAGCTAGGTTCTACTATGCTCCGCGAAGATACGCTGAGCCAATATACAGATGCATTGACCCGCTGGCGAGGAGCTCTCAATGATGAAGCTGATATCTTACTCTACGGCTGCCATATTGCCAGTACCGGTACCGGGCAAACTTTCGTGGCTCAGTTGCAGCAGCTGACGCAAGCCGATATTGCAGCGTCAACCAACCTCACTGGCAATGCTGAAATCGGTGGTGATTGGCAACTTGAGTATACTCAGGGACAAATTGAAACACCTGTGGCTCTGTCAGCATCGGCGCTGGCAGACTACACTGCGACCTTAAATACACCCGCTGATGTTTTGCCCTTCACCATCGTGGCTGAAGGACAGATCGCTGTTAATAGCAACAGTGACTTCGATGGCGACCCGTTAGATCTGACTGACGATGCACTGATGTATGGGGGCCAGGGCTTTACGTTAAATGGCCAACCTATTCTGCCGGTCCAAAGAGATGCGAACGGTAACCCGGTTGTGGACGACCAGGGACGGCCCGTATTGGTCGAGAATGCGATCGCCGTTTCTGCTAGCTACTCCACCTTCAATGCACCCAACAACCTATATGGTGGACTGTTGCCCCCACAGATTGTGGACACTCAAACCGTTACCGTCCCTGATCATACTGCTCTAGTAGAGGACACCTTAGCCCAACAGATACCGGCGGGCACCATCCCTCTAGACGTCAACCTTCAGAACCAACCGTTAAACAACGCTACTGACTGGCAGAATAATTTTCCGCCAGGAGGAACGACCCAAAATCCAGCCGTTATTCGCATCACTAGTAACGGGCTAACGATTCCTAACCAGGTGAGTCTTTCGAATACAATTCTGTTGCTGGAGAACGGTGATATCAACTTCAACGGTGGCGGGCATCAGCTCAACAATGTCACACTGGTGGCCTATAACGGCGGGGTGAATCTAAGCAACGCCAGTGGCAGCAACCTGACAGTGATGGCTTCCCGTCAGATCAATATGAATGGGAGTGTCCAGTTTGCCGGTCAAAGCTTACTCGCTAGCCGCAACCCGATCACGTTTAACGGTACGACTACCTCAAATACTGATCTGCTGAAGGTCATCTCTCAAGGAAATATCACCTTCAACGGCAGTTCAGAGACGCGAGCCCAGTTCCTGGCAGGCGGTGACTTTTTCTTCAACAGTACGGCCACGCTGTATGGCCGTGTCCAGGCAAAGGGCAATATCACTTTCAACCAACAGGCTACAGTCTTTGCTGCCAACGACTCGCCGATAGTTGGGGCGAACAAAACCATCGTTGTGCTGGAAGATAGCGGTGCGGTGGCGCTGAATCTTGAATTACCGAAGGATCCCGACGGCGATCCTATAACGCTGCAGGTGAGCGCTATTCCTGATGTCAACCAGGGTGCTATTCGTCTAGCGGATGATAGTGCTGTCACATTAGGTCAGTTCCTGACAGTGAGTGAGTTAGAAGGACTGGTCTTTGTGCCCGTAGCTGATGCTAATGGCGCGGCAGGTAGCTTTAGTTATGTGGTGAGGGACGGCTGGGGAGATCCTGCTAGTCAGACCGTTACGCTTCAGATTACGCCGGTCAATGATGCGCCGATGGTCACTGCGCCTACGGAATTGACGTTGGAAGCAGGGACGACCTTGGACTTTGCAACGAGCTTACAGGTGCAAGATATTGATGCAGGCGCGCTGCCGTTGCAGATAACGCTGGCAGTGAGTCACGGTCAGCTACAACGCGGGGACGCCTCTGCCGCCAGCAGCCTTGTCTTGAATGGTTCTCTTAGTGAGCTGAATTCACAGCTAGTGCAACTCTCATACCAACCGGAAGCCGGTTATGCCGGAGAGGATGCGCTGACGATAGCCGTTACGGATCAGGGCAACACCGGAGAAGGTGGGGCGCTCACAACGAATGCGACCGTTGTCTTGACCGTCACCCCCGTAGACATTGAGCCCCTGACCGTCACACTCGGATTGCAGACCGATACTGGCAGCAGCAGCACTGATGATATTTCTTCAGTCGCGACGATTACGGGGAGCGTCAGCGATGCTAGCCGAGTTGCCCGGCTCAGCGCAGGCTTTGGGAATACCCCTACAGCTGACTATGTTGATATTTCTTCGTACCTACAGAACGGTAGTTTTACTCTAGATGCTTCAGCGCTAGCAACCATCTTGGGCCAGCCGCTGACGGATGGTGTTTATACGCTGAGCGTGATTGCTGAAGATAGCTCAGGTAACGTTTCCGAACCGGTTTCCTACAGCTACACGCTTGATAAAACCAGCCCAACCCTTGCTCTGATTAGCCCGCTCGCCAATGGTGAGCATAGTCGCTACGTCCATCTCATCGGCTCAGTGGATGAAACCGTTACGGTTCAGACAACATTAGGAGGCAACGCAGCCGTCTCTTTTGCAGCGACTTCAGCAAATGAATTTGACCAGCTCTTACAGACGCTGCCCCTTGCAGCAGGCGCGAATCAGCTCGCTATTGTGCTGACTGATGTGGCAGGCAACACGGCTCAAACTACAGTTGACTTTGAGGTTTCTGATACGGCTTTTGTAATCGGGCCAGATGAAACCACGGGGTGGGCGATCGCCACCCCTGACCGGTTGCTTCTCGGTGAATCCGATAGCTACGTGGTACAAGCAACGTTGCCGGTAGTGTTAGGTCAAGGTGAAGGTAGCCGCACACTCCGCTTTGCGGTCAATGCCGCTTTTGATACCACCGATCAGGGAGCAGCCAATGAAGATCGCTTTGCGCTTTATTTGGTCGACCCCGGCAATCCGTCACAAACGCTGTTGGACAATGGCAGTCCGGGAACGCCACTGTTCGCGCTAGACGGCGAAACGGCCGAGTTTGAACCGGGCTTAGTGCGCTATGACGGTCAGTATGTCGAGATTGACTTGAGCGAACTAGGCGATCGCACCGAAGGACTGCTGGTTTTTCAGTTTCTTAATCAAGATGGCGATACCGGCAGCCGGGTATCTGTCAGTGACCTGAGCAACGAAGTGGACCTAGAGGGAACAGCAGGACTACGCTTCCCGATTAATACCGCTTTGGCGAACCTGGGTGGTGAGTTAGACCTGACCACGCTCACCCCTAGCACGACCGTTAGAGCATTGTTTAGCAATATTCGCTTTAATGCCGAATCAGGTGAGTACACTGCTGAGCTGAGGTTGCGCAACACTGGGGAGGCGTCAATCAGTCGGCAGGCGGCGGTTGTTTTTACCAATTTGCCAGAAGGCGTGTCGCTAGTATCCACTTCAGGTGTCGATACAGCGGGGAATGGCTATCTCAATCTGCGTGATGCCATCAGACCCGGCGGGTTGCAGGCGGGAGCGATTTCTGACGCCGTCACGGTTACTTTCAGCAATCCTGAGCAACTCAGACTGGTGCTGACGCCTCAGGTGTTAGTAGGTGGTCCGAACCAGAGTCCTATCTTTCCTGATTTAGGGCCACTGACGGTAATGCCAGGGCGCAAGCTAGAGATTCCACTGACGGCAATTGACCCGGATGGCGACCCTATCACCTATTCGCTGCAGGGCAGTAATCTCCCCTAATAGCCAGCTAGAGGGGAACGGCAATTTAGTGTTTCAACCGACCCCCAACCAGGTTGGTACCTATGACTTCACCGTGACGGCGAGTGACGGCACCACATCGGTTTCTCAGAACGTGTCGCTGACGGTCATACCGGATCCTCTCACTACGACTCGGATCTCAGGACAAGTTCTGGACACGGACGGGAATCCCTTGGCCAATCTGCCGCTAGAGTTGGGGCGCTTGCAAGCGGTGACGGATGCGCAGGGTTACTTCACCATCACTCTGCCCGATAGCAGCATCCCCACGGAAGAAATCAATATCAAAATTCCCCTTGGTGATCCAGCGTTTGATCCCTTCTTTACGGGCGAGCAAGAAATCAATCTACGCCGCACGACCTTTGATGGAACGACGGGCACTGGAGCGGCAAATCCGCTGCGTCATCCTAATTTGGTCACCACCTTTATGGATGCCAGCATGGTTTATGGCTCGGATGAGAATCGCGCCAATGCCTTACGCACGCTTGATGGTACTGGCAAGCTGAAGACATCCAGTGGCGATTTATTACCCTTTAACAGTTCCGACTATTTTGCCAATGGCCCCCTGGCAAACAATAATCGTAGTCTTAGTGATCCGGCTGAGTTGTTTGCCGCAGGCGATGTGCGGGCCAATGAAAACATTGGCCTCACCGCATTACATACTGTCTTTGTGCGGGAACACAATCGCCTGGCCGATGAAATCAGCCTGGCTAACTCCGGATTGAGTGGCGAGGAGGTTTACCAGCGCGCGCGCAAACTGGTTTCGGCCCAAATACAGCGCATTACCTACCAAGAATACTTACCCCTGCTGTTGGGAGAGGGGGCGATCACCGCCTATAGCGGTTATGACAGCAGTGTCGATCCGTCGATCAGTCATTTGTTCTCGGCAGCCGCATTCCGTCTGGGTCATACCCAGAGCTTTGATGAGTTTTTACTCATTGATGCTGCTGGTCAGAACTTGCCCTCCGTCTCGTTGCGAGAAAGCACGTTTAATCCTGAAGTGATTCAACAAAACGGCATTGATGCCATTTTGCGTGGCCTCGTGGCTCAGTCGGCCGAAGCCGTTGATCTAAAGGTGTTGGATGATCTGCGCAACACTCTCTTTGGTCCCCCAGGATCGGGTGGGATTGACTTAGCCGCAGTCGATATTGAACGCGGCCGCGATGTTGGATTGCCAGACTATAACCAGGCCCGTGAAGACTTTGGGCTGGCACGAGTCACCTCATTTGCCGAAATCACTGCCGATACGACGATACAAGCCGCTCTAACAGCCATTTATGGCGATGTCGACAATATTGACGTGATTGTCGGTGGCCTCGCTGAAGATAAAGCGCCCGGTGCGATGGTGGGTGAACTCTTCCAGACCATCATGGCTGACCAGTTTGCCCGTCTGCGCGATGGCGATCGCTTCTGGTACGAAAATGCTCAGTTTTCTCAGACCGACCTCGATTTCATTCGCGGTACTCAGCTCTCGGATCTGATTGAGCGCAATACTGCCATCACCGGTTTATCCGGCAATATCTTCTCCAGCTCGCTCAACCCCACCGGGCCTGCTGCTGGGGGCAGCGCCGCCGCCAGTTCTACCGCTGAATATGCCGCTATTGATGGCAGCAACAATAATCTAGTCGATCCTGAGTTGGGCACGGTCGGCACCCATATGCGAGTCGACTATACCCAGGAATATGGCGATGGAATACGGACGCCAGGTGGCGCTGAACGCCTCAATACGCGTGCAATCAGCAATGCGCTGTTTACCCAAGACACTTCAGTGCCGGATGCGTTGGGAGCCACTGGTATCTTGCTGGCCTGGAGCCAGTTTATGGGTCATGATTTCACCTTCTCGCCTGCCGGTGCCGCCGACACCCTCAAGGTTTATGGCGATCAATATAACGACCCGAATGGGGAAAGCTTTCCCTTTGTGGCGGAAAAACTCGATCTGATGCTTGGTCATGAGGTCTATGCCGGAGTTGACAATGTCATCGACCGCCCCATTTACCTGCCTGTGTTAGACCTAGCGAGTAATTCTCAATCGACTGATGCTCAGGGCAATGTCACGATTAGTAACAGCACATTGGGAGCGGCTGTCTTTGTTGCCAACAATTCTTTGGAAGACCGGGAGGGCAATCCCTTTAGTGGCACTCTCAGCATCACTGAAGTTCCCTCTGACCTGACACCAGCAGCTCTACCTGAGAGACTTTCGCCCGATCTGGTCGTTACTATTCAACCCAGTGATCTGGTTTTTACTGACCCGGCTGAACTGACGTTGCCTAATGGTGGGGGCTGGCCTCCGGGGACTGAGATGAATCTCTGGTCGATCAACCCCAACACAGGCGATTTTGAAATCGTTGGTCAAGGCACCGTCACCGACGATGGCAGCACCATTGAAACAACGGCAGGGGGGATCCGTAACAGCTCCTGGCATTTTTTCACTCCGTTCGCGCCACCGACATCAGCACTCACCGTAAAAGTAGAAGAAAGCGGGTGCGACACTTGTCCGGCTGGCAAGCAGCTAAGCTCTGAAGTCAATCTGAACACGGGCGGGGTAATCGAAACCCATACACTGCCGTCGTATCAGTCTTTGGGAATAGAGCGAGGTGTACAACTGGTTTATGACTCTCTCCGCGCTGATGCTCGTCATATTGTTCAGTTCGGCGGTCAAGTTTCTACTAATACCCTGACCGGGACGGTGTCTCCTAACGCCCGATTGGTCGCCAATATGACTGTCCACAACGGCAATTATGACTATCAAGTACCCGGTTTTGCGGGAGAGATTACTGGCCTGCGTCGCGGTTCGCATATTTGGAATTTGGCTAATCGTCCAGGCCAGATCAGTGCTGCAATGCAAGCAGACTTGCGCAGCTTTGAGTCTGGCGTTTATGACTTCTCAATGTTGATCGGGACCTATGTCCAACGGGAAGGCTTCGTCGGCTCATCACGTAATGAAACCGGACAACTCATTCATATCAATACGGCTAGTAGCGCCTTTGGTAGCGGCTGGGGACTGGCGGGTGTTCAGGAGCTTGTTGAGTCTCCTGATGGTTCTGTATTGTTAATTGACGGTGATGGCAGCGAGTTGCTGTTTGAGGTCACAGCAGATGGCTACCAATCACCACCTGGGGATTTTTCCACTGTAGAAAAGCTGTCGGATGGCACCTTCCGCCGCACCACAAAAGACCAAACGGTTTACGCATTCGATAGTGAGAATCGTCTTGTCTCGGTGACGGATGCCAATGGTAATCAGACTCAGCATGTCTATAACAATGGCCAGCTCACCAAAATCATTGACCCCGTTGGGTTAGAAACTCTCTTCAGTTACACTGCAGGACGCCTTAGTAGCATTACCGATCCGGCTAATCGCATTACCCAGTTTGCCTACGATACTGCGGGTAATCTAACTCAGATCACAGACCCCGATCGCACCATCCGCACCTTTGAGTACGACCAAGATCACCACATGACGGCAGAAGTGGATAAGCGCGGTAACCGGGAAGAAGCGTTCTATGATTTTGCGGGTCGAGCCACCCATGCCATCGACAAAACCGGAGCCGTCATTCAGGTCAGTCCTGCACAAACCAAAGGACTCTATCGCCCTGAGTTGACCTCAGTCACTTCAAACGTACCCGCGGTCAGCACCCAAGCTTTTGATAGTGCAAGCTATGCCGATGCCAATGGCAATGTCTCTCAATATACTCTGGATGCAGCTGGACAAACACTGTCCAGCATGGATGGCGGTGGTTCACGAGGCTTGAGTGAGCGCAACGCCGATAACCTGGTGACCCAGCGGTTCAATGGTCGCGGCCAAGCAACACGCTATACCTACGATGAACAAGGCAATCTGCTTAGCGTAGAAGATGAGATTTCACGAGGTAGCGTGCCAAGAGAGGGCTTCTTTACCGGACGGATTACCCGCTCGGGCTCACCCCTTGGCATCACCACTGCCGATGTCAATAATGATGGTCATCTCGATTACATTACTGCCAACACACTAGCTGTTAACGGCAATCAATCCGTCTTTTATGGTGATAGCCAAGGCAACTTTAGTAGCAGCCAACCCCTGTTTTGGTTTGAGAATTCTGGCGCGCGTAGGAGTGGTAGCAGCGTTCGCGCCACCGACTTGGATCAGGATGGTAACGCTGACCTCATCGTCCTGGAAAAAGGCTATGGCTATTCTTCTGCTGCTCCCACAGTCAGCCTGTTGTGGGGTAACGGAGATGGTAGTTTTGAGCGGACTCCTTTGCTCAATCAATCTGGATCAGAGGGGTTTAGCTTGCTCGTCCAGGATGATATTGATGGCGATGGCGACGACGATCTCCTGGTCAAAGATTATGTCTTGGTCGCGGGTTCAGGCTATCAACAGCAAATTAAAGCCCTCTTCAACCAAGGCGATCAAACCTTTACCGAAACTGTGCTCATAGCTGTGGCTGAAGACGAATTTAATCGCAGTGAAGTGCAACTGGGCGATCTCGATGGTGATGGCGATCTCGACGCCATCCTTTATGTTGAGTTGGCTTCAAGCAGTGGTGGTACATCAGGCATTAGGACATCCTTATACACAGGTGACGAAACCTTTAGTACTCCGCAACTGGTCGTAAGCGCCGACGACTATTACTCACCGCTTTGGTCATTGGATGTCAATCAAGATGGTAACGATGATCTGCTCTTAAGGGCTCTGGAAGCTCCGGGTTTGGAAATTTATCTGAGTGCAGGCGATGGCACTTTTACGGCACCGACGATTCATACTCTGGACGGCGCTCTGACTGAAGAGAGCCAAATTCGCTTTGCCGATGTCAATGCTGATGGTCGAAGGGATTTGATTGCTGTAGACGGCGATAGTGACCAGGTGACAGTCGCGCTCGCGAATCTGCAAGGGGGCTTTGACCCGGTCTCCTTGTATGACATTGGGGACTATGAGACAGAGGTTTATAACCGTAACGAAACGCCTCTCACAGAGGGAGACTTTCCGGCTTTCAAAACGGCTGATATTGATGGCAATAGTGCTCTCGACATTATCACGGCCAATTACAACGAAGATACGCTGACAGTGCTCTATAACGATGGGAACGGCCTCTTTGAGCGAGTTGACTATGATGCCGGTCAACAGCCTGTGGGCATTGCGATTGAAGACTTTAATCAGGATGGGCGACTCGATATCATTAGTGCGGTCAGAAACAATTTCTCGGGTGAGGAGAATAGCAACGTCTTTCTAGAGAATGTTGATGGGCAGCTAGAACCTCAAACGAATGTGTCTTTCCAAGCCGACGCGACGCTACCGGTGAGCACTAATTCTGGAGTTGAGAAAACCTTAGCCGATCTCAATGACGATGGTTTCCTCGACTTCATTAGTTTTCAAGGAAATGGAGACTTAGTCATTGCCTATGGTAACGGCGATAGCTTCTCGCCCCCCGTTGTGCGCTCGATAGTTGGCCCCAATGGGGAGAATCCTAGGGCGCGTGATTTTGAGGTCGATGATATTGACGGTGATGGCTTTCAAGACATTGTCTTTACGGCTCGCTTCTCGAGATTTAACAACTTCCAAAATCGGGTGTGGATGCTTAAAGGCAATGGTACTGCCAATGGCATTCTTGACTTCGATCCTCTGGAATCCATTGATATGGGGTTCTCAGCGAGAGGTTTTGGCCTAGGTGATTTCAACGGGGATGGTCAGCCGGATATTCATTGGGGAGACTCTAACAAGTTCAAGTTACTTTTGAACAATGCTCTAGGAACGGCTGTCTTTACTGCCACCGATGTTATTGATCTTCCTGTCAATGGCAACTTTGTTACCATCGGGGATGTCAACAACGATGGTCGTGATGAATTCCTTTGGGAACGTTCCGAACGCAATAATAACCAACGGTTTAGTTACCTGTCAGCCTTTGCTCTACAGCCCGATGGCAGCGTGGCTGCTGTCGCTGAGTATGACCTAAATGGCGCTGCAGACTACAGCCAGTTAGACCGCTTTGATAGCGACATTAGTGTCGCTCAGATCGTTGACCTGAATCAAGATGGGCTCAACGATTTGGTCGTTGCCCATGAGCTTAGCTACAATTTTTGGATTGGGAGGCCATTATCTCTCTGCCTTCATCACTCAGGCCGATGGAACTGTGCTCCGGATCGATACCCCGGCTTCGTCAAATAACTCGCCGTATCAGACTCTAGATACTTTAGATATCAATGCTGACGGACTCGTTGATGTAGTCTTGGGAAGCCGCGAACATATCCTCGTCATGCTAGGGGAGGGGGATGGCACTTTTAATCCCCAAGAACAAGTTCTGTATGGAGGGTTGCCCTCTGGCCGTAGCGGCGAATTTCTGTTAAGTGATTTGGATGCAGATGGTGACCCTGATTTGCTCGGCATTAGTTCTTCAGAACTATTTGTCAGCCTGAATAACGCCATTGAAGACGGTATTGACCCCAATGCCCGACCGGCTGGTGCCCGCAGCTATACCTACGACCCCATCTTTAATCAGATGACCAGCATGACGGATGAGATTGGTCGTCAGACGCTGTACGAGATTGACCCAACTAATGGCAATCGCCTCGCCATGACGCAGGTTGTCGGTGAAATCGACTCGGTTGAAAACGGTGAAACCGATGACGTCACGACGACGTATACTTACACCGCGACGGGACAACTGGATATTGAAACCGATGCGCTGGGTCGTCAGACCGACTACGACTACGACACTGTGGGCTATCTGACCCAGGTGACCTACGCCAAAGGCACCGTGGATGAGGCGATTTGGCAATACGAATACGATACAGCCGGTAATCAAACGGCGATGATTGACCCGAATGGGCAGCGCATGGAGTATGTCTTTGATGCCCTGAATCGCATTGAGTCTATTACCCATGCCGTTGGCACCCTAGATGAGGCCATTGAGCGCTTTGAGTACGACGAGATGGGGAATCAGACGGCGGTGGTGGATGCCAACAACAACCGCACCGAGACTGTCTATGACCCAATGAATCGGGCAGTGCAGACCACGGAGGCTGACCCCGATGGCGCAGCCGGACCACTCACCTCGCCAGTAACAGCCCAAACCTATGACAATATGGGTCGCTTGATTGCCACCACTGACGCCATTGGACGCCAAACCCAGTATGTCTATGATGCGCGAGGGCGGTTGACGGTCACGATTCTGCCGGATGGCACCGAACAGGTTACCCGGTATGACTTTGACAACAATCCCACCGGACGTACGGATGCCAATGGTGAAACCACTCGCTCCCTCTACGATGCGCGGGGTCGTTTAGCTGCCATGATTGATGAGAACGGCGATCGCACTTCCTTCGTCTATGATGCGGCGAATCAGATGGTCGCCATGATCGATGCCAATGGGGTACGCACCGAATATACCTACGATGACTTGGGGCGGCGAGTGTCTGTCACCACGGCGGCGGGTACTCCCGAAGCCATCACCACCCAGACGGCATATGACTCGGTCGGTAATGTGCTGGCGCAAATCGACGGCCTCGGTCAGCGCACCGAGATGGAGTATGACAACCTGGATCGGCTGACGCTGACCCGTGATGCTGAAACCCCAGCCGGAGAAACCACCTACACCTATGACGATGAGGGCAAGCTGCTGTCCCTCACCGATGCGGTGGGCAATACGACTAGCTATACCTATGACGATCGCGATCGCCTGATTTCCGAGACTAATCAATTTGGCGACACTCGCACCTACAACTACGATGCGGTAGGCAATCGCCTCTCCACCACCGATCGCAATGGCCGCGATCGCACCTTTACCTACGACAATCTGAACCGGCAGGTCAGCGAAACCTGGCTGGATGAACAGGATGCCGTGGTGCGCACGACGACCATGACCTATGATGCGGCGGATCAGGTACTGGGTATCACTGCGCCAGATTCGGCCTATCAGTTTGGCTATGACGAGTTGGGTCGCCGCACTCGGGTTAGCAATGCAGGGACACCGGGAGTGCCGACGGTAGTGCTGGACTATGGCTACGACGCCGATGGCAATATCATCTCTGTCACCGACACGATTGATGGGGTGGTCAGCGGCACGGTCAACTATACCTACGACGTGGAAGACCGCGTTACGCAGCTCACCCAGAGCGGCAACGGCGTGGATGACAAGCGCGTGGACTTTACCTATGACCCCATTGGTCAATTTGAGTCCATCACCCGCTACGGCGACCTAGCGGGCACCACACCCGTGGTCACTACGAATTATGCCTACGATGAGCATAATCGCCTAGAGCGTCTCGACCACAGCAATGGCAGTGGCGACGTGGCCTTTTATGACTTTGCCTATGACGATGCCAATCGCATTACCCAAATCACCGATGTCGATGGGGTGACGGACTACAGCTATAACGCCCGCAATGAGCTGACCGGGGCTGACCACAGCGATGTCAATAACCCGGATGAGGTCTACGATTACGATGCCAATGGCAACCGTGTGGAGTCGCACCGGCACGGCACCAGCTACGGCACGGGTACGAATAATCAGCTCACCACCGATGGGGTCTACACTTACACCTATGATGCCGAAGGCAATATGACGACGCAGACGGAGATTGCCACCGGTAATGAGCGCATCTTTATCTGGGATCACTTGAATCGCCTCATCGCAGTAATTGATGAGGATAGTGCAGATACGGAAATGCAGCGGGTGGACTACACCTATGACGTGATGAATCGTCGTATTGCCAAGTCGGTTGATGGCGCAACCACGCACTTTGTCTATGACCGCGATGATGTTCTCCTGGAATTTGAAGACGGCAGCACTCCGTCGATGCGCTACCTCCACGGGCCACAAGTAGACCAGGTGCTCGCGCAGGAAGACAGCAATGAAACGCTATGGCTGTTGGGCGACCATCTCGGCACCATCAAAGACATCGTTAATGACAACGGCAACCTCCTCAATCATCGCACCTTTGACTCCTATGGCAATCTGGTCAGTGAGACGGATGGCAGTTTCGACAGTCGTTATAGCTTTACTGGACGGGAATTTGATGCGGAGACGGGGCTGCACTATTACCGCGCTCGGTATTACGATGGTGGGCTTGGAAGGTTTATTAGTGAAGATCCTATTGGGTTTCAGGGAGGCACTGGAAACCTTTACGGGTATGTTGCGAATAATCCGACGAACTTCATAGACCCATCAGGTTTACTCATTACAGTGCCAGTACCTGTAACAGCCCCAACGCCAATCTTGCCGCCTACTTTAGGCCCCCAACTCTTACCTCCATTTCCAGTAATGGTTCAGCCACTTCCAGGCATAGAGCAAATTCCGGTAGAAGACTATAGAAGCCCTCAGCTAGAATTGGAGCCCAGAGTCCAGCCATACAATGAGATTCCGAAACCTAATACCTGTGACAACAATCCTGATGGACCTTGTAAAACTCCAATCCAAGGGGGGAGCACATAGGGATGTAAGAAAAGGAATTAGAGGCGACAGAAGATCTCAATCACATCATGCCCCCTCACAGGCTGCGATCGCTGGCAGCAACCTACCCTTTAAAGATGCTCCCGGATGGAGAGGAGATGCTCCTGCTGTTTGTATGTCTAGAAGTGATCACCAACGAACAGCATCCTTTGGTGGAAGTAACAGAAGTCCCTATGGACCAACTGGTATCCCGTACAAGACTCTTCAAATAACCCATCTCAATAAAGGAGAATTCTTTGCTGCACAAAATCTAGATATTGGGAACATCAGAGATATTGCAGGGGCAAGGTATGAAACGGGCATTATCCAGATGAGAAATTACACCATTCAACTTGTTGACAAGAATCCAAACTTGTTTAAACCACAACATCAGCCCATCAACAATTTTCCTCCATATAGATATGAAACTTGAAATTCGCCCTAGAGAATCTGTCGGCCCAATTCGATTTGGCATGAGTCAGAACGAAATACGCGAACTCCTAGCATCAAAGTTCGATGAAGTACCCTACAAAGAGGACTATCTCTTTCGAGATGACTCATTTCCTGACATAGGAGCAAGGGTGACTTACGATAACAAGTCCCAACCTCTTCGCTGCGTAGCCGTCATGCTTTACTATCCATCTGAACCCATCTTTCTCGGCAAGAATCTTCTCAATCAAACCTCGCCTATGTTTCGTGGTCAAAGTCTTCTCAGCCAAACCTCGGAAGGTTTAGAACGATGGATGAGATCTATTGACACTTCGATTGAGGTTGGCCTGGATGGAATTCTGAGTAAACGGCTAGGTTTGTTTATAAGTTTCGACTTTGAGGACATAGATGACGAGGAGTATGAAAATTATGAAACCGAGGAATGCATATATCGAACCCACCCAGAGACAGTAACTGTCTTCCAAGAGCCATTCAGCATAGCTTCATAAACTCATCTTCTATTTGATGCTTTATGATGATTTTTTTCAATTAATAATGTGATCGACCCTCGCGGCAGGCTGGATTGCCGCGAGAAGCCCAGCGCTATTTAGAGATCGTTGGCCTGTTTAGGAGACTATTTCTTTAGAGCGATCGCCCCTCGCCGTAGCTTGGATTGCTGCTAGAAAACCCAGCGCAATCTTGACTCATCGCGGTGATTGATGAGGATGCCATCGATACCGAAGTGCAGCGAGTGGACTATACCTATGACGTGATGAATCGCCGGATTACCAAGTCGGTAGACAGTGATGGTGCCGGGGCACTAGAGGCAGAGACAACACACTTTGTTTACGATCGCGACAACGTCCTCCTGGAGTTTGAAGGCAACATCGCTGACCCGTCAATACGCTATCTTCACGGCCCGCAGGTCGATCAGGTGTTGGCTCAGGAAGACGAACTAGGCGCAACCCAGTGGCTCCTCGGCGACCATCTCGGCACGATTAAGGATATCGTCGGTGAGGCAGGCAACCTCCTCAATCACCGCACCTTCGATTCCTATGGCAATCTTGTCAGTGAGACTAACAGTAACGTTGAGACTCGCTATGCCTTTACCGGTCGCGAATTCGATGAGGAAACCGACCTCCACTACTACCGCGCAAGATACTACAATAGCCAACTCGCACAGTTCATTAGTGAGGATCCCATAAGCTTTGAAAGCGGAACTGAGAATCTTTATGAATACATAGAGAACAGACCAGTTGACACAAGAGATCCGCTGGGATTACGTGGAGAGATAATACCTGGTTCATGGAACCGTCATATTTTCTATGAAGATAATGGAAGACTATTTACTGACAATATTGCAGTAGTTCGAAGCGCAAAGCTAAGCAATCCCAATGTTTCAATTATTTCAGATATCACATCTGCACTCATTCGATGGGCACCGGGAAATCCCCCCCCTAGAAGGGGACGAGTGAGAGTACAAAATCTTCCCGACTATATTGAAGGGGATCACGCTGGGCACATTGTCGCCAGACGACTTGGAGGGTATATTTACGATACAGATCCGAATAATTACTTTGCACAGGACCAAGTGGACAACGGTTTCGGAGGCAGATGGTTCAACTTTGAAACGAGAGTAGACAATCGCTTAAGTAGACTTCACAATAACCTCAAGGATTGTGGTGGCGTATCGCTGCGTTATGCAGTGAGTTTAGATTACTCAAGCCTTCTTGAAACTTTTAGATTGTCGGGATCAAACACTTTAAGGCCAGATCGTGTTGTTGGGCAAGCAGAGTTTTATGGTCTAACAGGCCTTCTAGAATATCATTATGAAAATGTGCCGAATCCAAAGTAGGATTTTGAATCCTAATTCATAGTGAAGAAAGAATAGAACTGAGCATAAGGAATGTGGCAGTCTCGTTTTTGGAGTGCTTTTGGCAGATGCATACTGACTTTCAAAAAGCCTTTCAGGATGGATATAAGATTCGTTGTGATATTCCTGATTTTTGATAACCAGAGTATTACTATTCGCGTAATTGAAATAGGTGATTTAGTATTGTCGTCAGGCAAAATAGTTGTCCAAGATCCTGGCAATCCAACTTCGCTAAGATATTGTCTTCAAAGATCGATTAAACCTGGTAGCTATCCTGTCCACCTTAGCCTAGCTTGCTTTTCCCTCACAGGGGAGTGCATAATTTCCTGTGCGAAGATAGAAACGAAGCGAAGTATTCCTGTTAGGTGGGAGGTGGCAGTTTCTGAGGATACTCAATATCCTTCTCCCACATATGATGTTGATTCAGGAGTCTCATGCTTCATGGATTTTGAAGCCAGTCTATTTCTTAAACGACAGATATTTCCCTATTACCAGACTGATATAGAACATTCCCTGATCAATTCTCCTCAAGATGATGCTGATGATCGCAATCGAGAAGAATTCTTCAAAGAGACAGCCGAAAAGATGGATGAAAATGTAAGCTCAATAGCCACAGAAACTTCCTGCAGAATTAGAAGGGGATGGAGTAACTTCTTCATAGATGAGTTGGCAATCTTTAGAGATATGGCTAATATTAACGGCATCAAAAGAAACAATACAAATATTATTTCTTTTGGCGCAGGTTTTGGAGAGGGAGAAGATTACTCATCCTATTGGGGAATTGATACAAGTAATGAAGTGTGCTGCTTAGTAACCGATTTCTTTATCTTTTTTGAGAAGTATCCAGAACATAGCGAATTCCACGAGTATCCAGATATTGTTTGTATCGATGACGAATGATGAATATTCAGTGCGATCGCCCCTAGCCGTAGATTGGGTTGATGCCAAGAAACCCAGCACGATTATCAGCTTGCACTACCAGTGATTTTTCTAAACAAGAGGGTGATCGCTGTCATTGCTCAACCTCTGCATGCTGCGCCAACCACCTCTGCAAATCCGCCCCCCCAAAAAAACAGCAGCGCCTCCCCCAACCGCGCCAACGGCAATTGCCTCACCTGCTCCGGCACCGTCTCCGGCACTTCCCCAACTTGCGCTGCAACAGTTGCAAAATCCCTCATTGCTGCGCGGGCGGGCAATCATTTCGGCGCGACCTGTAACTGAGCCTTAATGTCGATCAAGAAAGTGCTCCGCCGTTTAGAGCGGCTGACGCCACCACGCTGCCATTCCGGCAAATTCCGGTAGGATTCTCCAAGCGGTTGGGCGATCGCCGCCGCTAGGCTGGAACCGTCATCACCGCCATCGCTGCACCATGTCAACGCATCACTCTGTTGCCGCCACAGTTCTCCTGGGAACCGCACTCTTGCTGCCCGGCTGCCAACTTCTTAATCTCAGTCAACTTGCTGCCTTTGACTCTGCCCAAGCCACCGAATCGCTGACCCTAACCCAAGCGCCTCATCTAGCTGGGGCATCGGCAGACCCCGAGCTACTAAATCGCTACACCTTTGTCCCTGACATCGAAAATTGGTATCCCATCCTCTACGAAAACCGCGACTTCGCCCAACTCGAAACCTTTATCCAGCAAAGCCTGCAGCGAGAGCAAAGCGACGAACTCGCGTCTGCTTATCTCAGTCGCCTTTACCTAGACTTGGGCGAGCCGCCTGCCCACGCCGATAAAACCCCGAGCGCCGCCGACCAACAACAGTTTGACTACAGTATGAGAGTGCTCGATCAATGGAGCGCTGCCTATCCCGATTCTCATATTCCCTACCTGATTCGGGGTCGGTTGCTGATCAATCAAGCCTGGGAGTATCGCAGTGAAAGCCTTGCCAGCAGAGTGTCGCCAGAAGCCTGGGCACCCTTTCGTGAACTCCTACAACAAGCCCAGATCGAGCTAGAGACTGCCGCCGAGCTGAATCCTCAAGATCCCAACGTTTGGGCCGCCTTGCTGGTAGCCGCCCGGGGACTGGGACAGCCGGAAGCGGTCTGGCAAGACGATTACGATCGCGGCCTGGCAGCCAACCCCGACCATCTCGAACTCTGGGGCATGAAAGCGATGAGTCTATCGCCCCAGTGGCAAGACAGCGAGGCCCGCCTACTCGCCTTTGGTCAAGAGGCAGATCGCCGCTCTCAATCAGGCAATCAGCCAATGCTGGGACTCATTACCCTTTTCATCCATCGTGAGATTGATGGCGATCGCCCTGCTCATTTGCAGCAACCGGATGTGTGGGGCCAGGTGGAAGCCATCTATGCCCGTATCTTTGCCGCCTATCCCGACCACCTGCGGATGCGTTACTACTACGCCTACGACGCGGCGATGGCCAAGCAGTGGTCGGTCGCCGCCGAGCAATTTGAAATCATTGGTGATCGTTGGACCAGTGGAACCCCATGGCGATCGCTAGAGCACTTTCACACTGGGCGGACGGCAGCCTTCTACGAACAGGCGACAGATGCCTATGAACAACAGCGCTATCTGCAAGCTGAAGAATTGGCTTTACAGGCCATTGACTTAATGCCCGTCACTGGGGCATATCTCATTTTGGGTGTGGTGCAAGCTGCCTACTACGGCAATATGCCCGGCGTGATTGAGTATGCGGAACAAGCCCTGGCTAACAATCCGACACCCGCAGAGCAACAATATGCCGCAGACCTCATTCGACAAGCCGAGGCCCACTTATTACCCCAATAATCTTGCCAACATTGTGATCAATAGCCTATCGAACTCATTCAACCGGCTGCGATGCACAGGAGCGGGCAACCCCGCTGTCCTGTGATTGTCTTAGCCAGCCCTGTTGCCGCAGCGAGTCCAAAACGGTGTGTACCTTCAAACGCTGCTCACCAAACAGCGGTGTATAGAGCGGGCAACCCTGCATCAACGCCACTAGCTCTGGCTCCAAGTCGAGGTCAGTTGTGACAACCGGATGATGCTCACTTTCTCCGACCACCAGTCCTACCTGTTGCGCCAAAGCGTGAGCAACCTGTTTCGCATCCAACGCAGCTCTCAAGCCACGGGTCTGCCGGATACTCACCAAGGTTTGTTGCCATAACTGCCGCACAATCCGTCGCGCCTGGTCTTCCAACGGGTAGGCTCCCGGCAGTTCCAGCCACGTCTGCACAATCTGCGCTGTCGCATCCCGCAGCATTTGGGTTTCCTGAGTCTCTTGATGCCGCACCCAGCACACCTGCTCCGCCTGCCCAATTAGCTCAAAGCTTGGCTCCCACAACTCCCAACTTTGGTTCAAGAGGAATCGGTGCGCCCCCTCCAATCCCTCATATTGCTCCGCCGCGCTCCGAAATCGCTCAAACATCGTCTGTAAACTCTGCACCCTCACCCCGTAGGGCGTTGTGCCAGTAATCTGCGGGGATAACCCACTGTTGTAGATGGCCTGCGCCCCCGGCACATACAACACCTTCATTCCCTGTAAGGCCGCCAGCGTAAAGTATTCCCGCTCCATACACACTGGCGTTTGGGGATGCCAGGCCTCAATATCATGCAACGTGTCAGCCACTTGCCGTCGGAGCAGATAGACATGGGGCGGCTGCCAGTGATCCATTAATAACTGCAACAGCCAATCTTCCTGGGGCTGACCGCCAAATGAGAAACGATGTACTCGCCGCTGCTGTTGATCAATACACCACTGCCAATCACCCGTTGCCAAGTCGTAAGCGGTTTCTTGCTCAAGTGCCATCACCTGCCGCTGAATCTTATCGGGCATCAGCTGGTCATCCGCATCCAGCCACTGAATATAGGCACCTTGAGCCTCACTCAGCCCGGCGTTGCGGGCTAGATTTGCGCCCTGCTGACGACAGGAGAGCACCCGCAAAGGGCGGGGTGCCAAGTCTTGATAGGCCTGTAGCTTCGCCATCGTGCCATCCGTCGAATTGTTCTCGACGACTAGCACTTCCAGATGCGGATAGGTCTGCTCAAAACAGCTTTGCAGACAGCGTTCTATCGTCTCAGCCGCGTTGTAGCAAGGAATGATGATTGAGACTAACGGCACGGCCTCTAGCTTGGGCTGGAGCGTTAGTTCTCCCCGCAGGTGAATTTCGTAGCGATCGCTCAAACCGCGTCGCTGCAAAGCTTGATGGCTCGCCTGGTACGTCCACCGCAACATATCGATTTGATTGTGGGTGACGTTATCGCCATGACGACGATAGTAGTAAAGGGGACGCGGCAGGTGGACCACGTCTGCAACTTCCGACAATCGCAGGCACAGGTCATAATCTTGCGCCCGTACGAACGTCACATCAATGCCCCCCACTTGCTCGTATGCAGAACGTCGTAGCAGGCGAAAGTGGAAGGTCATAAACTCGACGAGTAGCCGTTGAGGAGTGTAGGGAATTTGGGCATTTTGACCCAGACCCAGTACCCGCCCTGCCGCATCAACGACCTGATGATTGGTGTACACCCAGCCCACTTGCGGGTGCGCTGCCAAAACGGCAACCGTCTCTGCTAATGCTGTCGGGGCCAGCCAATCATCGCTGTCGACCCACCCTAAATACGACCCCTGAGTTTGCGCGATCGCCTGCTGGAGGGAAGTTGAACACCCCTGATGCTCTGCTGCCACAACATCAACCCGCACATCTCGCTCTGCATAGGATTGGGCGATCTCAAGCGAGTCATCTGTGGAGCCATCATCCCAAATCAGCAGCTCAAAATCAGGATAGGTTTGACCAAGAATGCTTTCAATCGCTGTCGCGAGATAGGCGCCGCGATTGTAGCTAGGAATGACTAGAGAAACGGTGGGCACAGCAATTCTGGGAAAATCCTCAGGGGACTCATTCAGCTCGATTTTTTTACCGTCAGGATGCTCTGTTTGCGGCATAGGTGTTCTCACAGATTTAACAGAACATGCCGTGAATTTTAGCAAAGTCTCCTTAAAGCAGGCTGACCCTTGAATGACGCGTTTTTTGGGGGAGCATCATCAAGGCTGAGCGCAGGTGAGAGCACACTATCGTCTGGTATCGCTAGCAGGGCACTTTAGGGATAGCGTTCCCAATGACCATGTCGTTACAGTTCTCCGCACTACCAAACTTAAGCATCCAGCATCTGGCTCGCTTACCCAACTGCCCAGCGATCTACTTTGCGATCGACGACCGGGGTCGCGTTCTCTACGTGGGGCAAGCTCAGAATTTGGCCAACCGTTGGCGCGGCAAGGGGCATCATCGTATTGAGTAACTCAAACGTATTCATCGGCGGCATCCAGTCACGCTGGCCTGGCTCGATTGTGTTGACTGTTGCAATCGCTTGAAGGAATTGGAAGACCAGTACATTGAGGAGTTCCAGCCGCTCCTAAATGGCACGGAAGTCCCAGCAGCTAAAATCATTCCTGCTGAAACCGCCTTACAGTAGAGCCTAGAGAAGATTGCCAAGTATGTCGTGATCTTCGGTGTTGTCGAGCCACCTGACGCAGAGCAGGTTACCGTGATTGTGAATGCTTCGCTCATGACGCTGTGCGTTCATCAGCGGCTTCCCAATCCCAGAGGTGAGAGAGGGTGACCGGCATTCTCGGTGTAGCGCAGGAACTTTTGCCTTTCGCTACCTGCCCGTCCTTGCGGCGGGTCAGCTTCAGTCTGTCGGCCAAGTATCGGGCAGCAATGTTATAGCTGGCGCTGAGGTCACAGCTATATTGCTTGCCAGTTGCAAAGGTCGCCAACTCGTATTGAGTTTTTGACCGTTGCACTTTGCCACTCCCGTCAAAGGCCCAGGAGGAAGTGCCCCGAGCATAGACATACTCAGTCTTGCCGCCCTCTTCCTGAAACTTTTGTTCAGTTAGGGAAACTAAGCGGCGGTGCAGCCAACCGTGAAACTTTTGCTTCAGGTTAGACCGTTTTCTACCCCCTTTAGGACGCCAGCCTTTCAAGTCTTCAAAGACAATCGTGCTGACTCCGTGCTCTAGGGCGAAGTTGACCAACTGGCGAGAAACCTGCTGAGCAACATTGGCATTGATGCCCTTGGCTTTGCGGTACGGCGTTTTGGCAAACCCTTTATGCAAAACCTTTGTCTTGCGGGCTTTGCGCCGAATCGACGCAGCTTGCTGGTCTCGACGGTCTATGTCACAGGCAGGATGGATAAACCGCCTTGCCCATACAGTGCCGTCGGGACTCACAATCGAGGCAGTGGCGAGGGTGTTGATACCAACATCGACGCCACAGACTAAATCTGTCTCCCAGGTAGGTGGAATCACCTTGAAAGGCACCGCCAAGTGGCAATGCTTCTTGGCGATGACCAAATAGGGAGACTTAAGTTGGGTTTCCTGAAAAAATCTGAATCCGTTGTAGGTCAGAGCTTTAAGCCCTAAAAAGAGTGTTTCAAGTGCAAGGAAAACGCCGATAATTAGCGAAAGCCCTTGCACTTGTGTCGCTCATGTACCGTCGTCCCAGCCCGGGTCAATTGAGTTTCGTTGACTTTTACCTGCCGTTTGGTGGCCATCTCTCGGGAGAGAATCGGTGGGTGAAGTTAGCCGAGCTCATCCCGTGGTCAGAGTTTGAAGGTCTCTATGCCGAACAACTGAGTGCCTCTCAGGGAGCCCCGGCCAAATCCTTTCGGGTCGCCTTGGGAGCATTAATCATCAAGGAGAAACTGGGTCTGAGTGATGAGGAAACCGTGCAGCAGGTGCGTGAGAACCCCTATTTGCAATACTTTCTGGGCTTTCATGAGTATCGAGATGCGGCGCCCTTTGACGCCTCGATGCTGACGCACTTTCGGCAACGGCTCTCCGGGGAGTTGCTGTCGCAAGTGAATCAACACGTGGTCAGCGCCGCGTTGGTGTCGGAGGTGAGCGCGTCCTCGGAGGATGAGGATGAGCCTGGTGGAGATGACGTGGGCGCATCTGAGGCACGCGCGTGCGCTGAGGACGGTGAGGATGTCCCGCACCAGGGTCGCTTGTTACTCGATGCCAGTGTCGCGCCCGTCGACATCCGCTATCCCACCGATTTAGATTTGCTGCATCAGGCCCGAGCCAGCAGTGAACGCATTTTGGACCGGTTGTATCAGACGATGGTGACGCCCCCGGCGAAGAAGCCCCGCACCTACCGTCAGAAAGCACGGCAGGCGTACCTGAGCGTGGCGAAGCAACGACGCCCCTCAGCGCAATTGCGGCGGAAAGCGGTAGGACAGCAGTTGCGGTATTTGCGTCGCAACCTGAACCATATTGATGGGTTGCTGGCCACTGGAGCGTGTCTGTCTGACTTGAAACCGTACTGGTATCGACGATTGCTGGTAATTCACGAAGTGTTTCGCCAGCAATGGCAGATGTATCAGCAACGGCAACGCCGCATTGACCATCGCCTGGTCAGTCTCAGCCAACCCCATGTCCGCCCCATCGTCCGGGGTAAAGCAGGCCGTCCCGTGGAGTTTGGAGCCAAAATTGCCCTCAGTTGCATCTCCGGTTATGCTCTGCTGGAACGACTGGATTGGGAAGCCTTCAATGAGTCCACTGACCTGATAGAGCACGTGGAACGCTATCGAGAACGCTTCTATTGAATGTCAAGCGTTTAGCGTGACGCGACAGCTAGATAGTCGAGTGTGAGGATCCGCGAGCGCGATCGGCAACGGCATTGTCCTCTTGTCGCGACAGCAATGATCGAAACGACAACGATGATCGCTAATGCCGCTAAGCTCAGTCTGAAGGATTGGCTGCAGTTGAGCGAGAGGCGGCCGCGCGTTTGCGATAGCTATCGGTATGGATTTCGACAATCAAGGCATGATGCACGAGGCGATCTACCGCCGCGACGGTCATCATGTCATCAGCAAAGATGGTGTCCCATTGACTGAAGGGCTGATTGGCCGTGATGAGAAGACTGCGCCGTTCGTAGCGATGGGCAATCAGCTCAAAGAGGACCGAGGTTTCGGCCTCCGACTTTTTGACGTAGCCGAGGTCATCAATGACGAGCAAGTCAAATCGGTCCAGCTTTTTGAGCAAAGCGGGCAGTTGCAACTGGAGTTTGGCCTGCTGTAGTTGTTGCACCAGAGCGGTAGCCGTGAAGAATTTCGCCCGTTTACCCAGTTCGACGATAGCCCGCGCCAGGGCTGCCGCCAAATGGGTCTTCCCCACCCCGGAAGGCCCGAAGATTAAACAGTTTTCGGCTCTCTCTAGCCAACCAGCATCGGTGGCCAGTTGCATCAAAGGAGCGGGATTGAGCTTCGGGACATGTTCCCAGTCAAAGTTGGAAACCGTTTTGGCGGCGGGCAGTTGAGCCTCTTGCAGGGCACGTTTGAGGCGCACACTCCAGCGTCGGTCCACCTCCAATTCGCAAAGTGCCAGCAAGAATTGAGCGTAAGACCAGTGTTCTTGCATGGCCTGATGTTCCAGGGTCTCCCAATGCTGGAGCATGTGGGAGAGGCGCAAGCGTTTGAGGTGGAGGCTGAGACTCTGGTAGGGACTCAATTGCGGCGTCTGGCTGGAGGAGTTGGTCATAGTCTTTCAAGTCATGTTGTTGCACCTGCACAGTCGGTAGAGTCGTTTCCTTCAAGAGCTGAAAGTGTCGTTGCAAGGTAGATAAAGTTAGGGTGCCAGCAGCCAACTGAGCCACTAGATACTCGGCGACAGCAGATTCTTTGTCCTGAGTAGCGGCAATGTAGAGCGCTTCCACCATCAGGACGGCGGCGCTATCGATATCAAAGTCAGCTTGAAGCTGTTGCCACAACTGCCGGTAAGGGGCATTGGGTAATAAGTCTTGCTGCCAGGTGCAGTAGATAAAGGCTCTGGGTTTACGCCTGAGCCCTTCAATGACGTGACGATAGTTGATGCACCGAGCGCGGCGTTTGTCTTTGGCGGTGACACGCAGGCGCGGCAGTTCCACGACGACCTGGCGTTCGAGATAGCCACAGATGCGGTCATGGTAGAGATGGAGTTCAAGCTGGCGACCAATCAATCGGGACGGCACGGTGTAGAGAATGCAACGCACATCAATGGTGCTGCGACTGCTGACCCTGGCAGTGAGGACTTCGTAGTCGGCCACCCGTTTGGGCGGTAAGGGCTGCAGATGCTTCTGCTCTTCGGCAAACTTGGCCTGATGCTGCTGGTTGAGCTTGGCGACAATGCTGTTAATGAAGGCTTGATAGTCGCTCACGCTAGCAAAGTCACGGCTGCCGCGAAGGTAGAGCGCCTGGGTAATGCGGTTCTTGAGATGACCGTGAGGCGATTCAATCGCACCATTCTCATGAGCAATCCCTTTGTTGTTGCGCGTCGGTCTCAGACGATAGTGGTGACACAGGTCGTCATAGAGGCGTGTCAACGGTTTGTGCCCTTGCCACCGGTATTGCGATAGGCCGCACTGAGGCTATCCGTGCGATGCTCTTGGGGCGCGCCGCCACTGGCAAATAGGGCATTCTGTAGCCCTTCCGACAAGGCGATGAAGCTCTCGCCGCCTTGAATCACTTGGGCATAACGCCAGCCACTGTAGGCCAAACGGTAGTGATAGAGCAGATGCTCAAATGGCTTTCCGCTGATAGTGATCTCCACCCCTTTTAGCTCAGTAAAGTCGGAGATGCCCATCACACCAGGCTCGTGGCGCAGCTCGAACATGACTTCCGGGGCTTCGCCATGCAATGCTTTCCAGGTTCGAACGCGCCGTTGCACGGTCCGCAGCACTTGGGGATATTGTCCTGGATAACGCTCTTGCAAATACTCGAACAGTGTTGTCGGCTTTAGCCGTGGCTCCCGTCTCAGCATCGGTTCAAGTTCTTCTTCCCATACCCCCGCGAGCGGGTCAGCGCTGGTGCGCCAGTCCCGCACCCGACCGCGATTGGGTTGATGCGTTCCGGCCTCAATGCGCTGGCCGGTGCGGTCCGAAAATTCGGCAATCGAAGCTGCATCGCTCTGCGTTAAACCGAGCTCTCGGGCGTTCATATACACTCTGATTTGATAACTTTGAATCGTTTGTTTGGGCACTGGAGGCTTCCCCACTTCTTGGGAAAACGCCTTCAGTGTCTTTTTTAGGGCGATAGCTGGAACAAGGGATGGAGAACGTCGCTCTCAACCCGTCTCGGTAGCTGTCGTCGGCAGGGCTTACCCGCCGATGTCATTGTCATCTAATACGCTTCGGCTGTTATCCCGTTTCGGTACATGTTGACCAGATCTATCGCACCCGCGCTAATCGAGCCTGGTGCAAGGCTCACGGCATGCGCCTCAGCGGTCCACCCTTGGGGCGGCCGAAGGCCGCTGAGAAAACAGCGACGACCGCGCAAGTGAAGCAGGATGCCGCGATTCGCAATGGCGTGGAAGGCAAGTTTGGGCAGGCCAAGCGCCGCTTTGGCTTAGCACGGGTCATGGCCAAGTTAGCCTCCACAGCAGCCACCAGCATTGCTGTGACGGTGCTGGTGATGAACCTGGAGCAACGCCTGCGGGCATTCATATTTTTTTGTTGCCGTTTGGTTCTTGGCCTCTGGCGAGAACACATCTTGGGCGCAAATAAGCTCTCCTTCACAGGATGACTACGCACGATCTCGCCGTCACTCGCGCAAACTGCTCGGAGTTGTCGGAAATTACTTTTTCAGCAAGCCCTAAGTTGGCCGGTCAAGTGGCGATGCCGCTTACGGGAAATGGGAACTTCCGCCCAGACTCAGTCTGACCCGTTCCACACTTTGATGGAGGCCACCGCAAAACCTGCATCAAACTTGATTAACTGCCCTTTGTATAAAGCTGGGTAGCAACCTGCATCAGGGTTGAAAGTTGATGGTTTAGCGTCTCTACGTTTGCGTATCCCACCTTGCCATTCGCGATACCTTGTCAGGTAAGACGAGACCTGGCCCTTCACAAACTCGATGGCGGCTCTCCGTAAATAGGACGGAAATTTATAGAACCGTTTCTCGAAGTAATGATATTTCGGGTCAGGGTTACGACTGGTGCAGTGGATGAGCCTTTCTACTGCCGAGCAGAAACTCTGAGCCTGAATCAGGTCACGCCAGTGACCCATCACCACATAGCTCAGTGCTTTGCAATAAACGCGATACTCACTCACAGTTGCGGCAAGCTGTAACAGCACTGCCTCGCTTGGTTGCAAGCCCCACTTATCCGTGCGTATAATAGCTCTACTCAT
Source organism: Leptolyngbya sp. SIOISBB (assembly GCA_010671905.1). Classification (GTDB taxonomy): domain Bacteria; phylum Cyanobacteriota; class Cyanobacteriia; order Phormidesmidales; family Phormidesmidaceae; genus Halomicronema. Next base: position 93,040 of record JAAHII010000002.1, on the reverse strand, counting down.
AAATGATGTTGTAACACATGAGAAAGATTTCATCACCCTAAAGACTAAGAACCACAGTGCTTTTAGGTTGCATTACCATCTTGTCTTATCAATGAAGTATCGACATAAGTGCTTAAATGCAGAGATGTTAGACAGGCTTGAGGCGATATTCGCAGACTTGTTGGCTAAGTGGGGTGGGGAATTGATTGAGTTTGGTGGTGAGCCTGACCACGTCCACCTGCGGTTCGAGGTTGACCCCACGGTTCGGCTCTCTGACTTTGTGAAAAACCTGAAGTCAGTCTCCGCCCGAAAAATGCGCCAGGAGTTTGCAAAGCAGCTACGCCCTTTTTACTGGAAGCCTTACTTTTGGAACCGGGCCTATGGACTGATGACGACCGGAGGACGGGCTAGCATCGAAATTCTCCTGAAGTACATCGAAAATCAGGATGACCCGCGAAAACTTCGTCCGCCACTAACTAGCGAATAACGCTCCGCTTTCATTCGGAGGATGCGCGGCGGTTTTGCTCAAAAGAAGATAGAGCATTTGATCTAAGACATACACATGACCAAAAAGATGCTCGGCGTTGGAGGGAGCCACTTCTGCGAAGTATCGCTCTCAAAAAGTCTCAGCGCGGCCTAATCAAGGATATTTCTCGGCTAACCTTCAAAATAAAAAGTCGGGTTGAAGAGTTTCCAAGGAAGCCTTCAGCCCGACTGGTGCTCAAAGAGCACACGCGAGTCTACAGGATGTTTTTAGAATGGCTCAGGCCTTTCATCCCCACCATAGGGATAAGTTCAGATTTATTCAGGTATCACTCAAACTTCAGCATTGCTACGGACCTATATGATTTAGAGGACACGAGAGCGGTGGCGGCAAATCAAACACCCCAAATGCGCCAGGCATCGGAGGTGTTTGCTGTAGCGGGCTCCGTATATTCGCGGTGTGTTCTGAGCACCAGATGACTTCATCATGGCCGAGCATGGTCACCACGGTAAAGAGGAAGCCCATAGATTTATGGAAACGAGATAAAACCGGTGCTGGTATAAAGTTGCCCTGAGTTCGACATGATGGCGACTACAGTGACTGGCCAACGAAATCTCAAGCACCCGTCAATTCATTGCATGGGTATTGAATTGCCTCTACTTCTGAAGGGTGATGTTCACCTTTGTTCAGATTCCGACGGCGCGGTTCAAGCAACGCATCCAGGAACTATGTTGCTGCCCTTTGAAGATCATGGCTACCGGGCTCGGGAGAGTATTGAGCATGTACTGTGGGAACAGTTTCAGTGGTTTGACAAGTACGTGAAGAGGACAAGTGATTAGTCGTGTTGTGTGCTCAATCTTCAAGCAATTCAGCCGCTAGTGTCTGACTAACGATCTCTCGTCGCAAAAGGACTAACAGCGCCAAGGCAAGCACCGCGCTTAAAACGAAGTACAGCCAGAGCTTTGCGCCAACTGTTGTGGGATGGTCTAATGCCCACCCGCCAAGACTAGGCCCGATCAAAAAGCCGATCGCCCAGCATTGAGACTCTAGCGAGAAGTAAATTCCCCGCAGGGAGGCTGGCGCTAGGTTCCCGACTAAAGCCGATGCGGACGGGGCATACAGGACATCGGCGATCGCTAAGCAGGCCATTGCGCTCACAACGGCCACTAGCGCTACTTGGGGGACGGCATTAGGCAGCCAAATCATCACAAACCCCAAGCACCACACGATCAGGGCAGCGATCAACAAACCGCTATGCGATCGCGAGCGAAATACGCGAGTTAGCGGTAATTGCAGGCAGATTTTAAGGATCACATGCCAAACAAAAAAGTAGCTAATAAACTGCCCTGAGAATCCTGTCTCAGTGTTGCCCCCCGGCATAAAGTTAGCTAAATAAAGCGGTAAAGTACTGCTGGATTGCGCGGCATAGATGGGAAAGAACAGGTTGGCGAGGAGATAGAGCGTAAATGGGCGATCGCGTAACGCTTGTCCCCAATCGCCCCAAACAGTCAAAGGCGTGTCTGTATGACGGGTTTCGGCGATGGTGAACCAGATGACACCGCTAAATAAGAGATAAAGTATCCCTTTACCGATAAAGAGAACCGGATAACTTCCAGCAGCAGCCATATATTGCCCCGCTATCAACGCGCCTAGTGCAAGGCCCAAATGATCAGCAAGACGGGCTAGGGCCATGGCTTCAGTAAGATGTTCTGATTCGGTCAAATCAGTGGTGACCGTCAAGGTTGCGGGCCAATAAAGGCTAATCCCCAAGCCCAACAGTAAATTGCCTGCTACCAATACAGCGAACGTGTGAGCAGAGGCTAGGAGGAAGCTGCCTAGAGCAGCAATGACAGCTGACCACAGTAACGTACCGCGACGCCCCAATTTAGGCGAGTTGAGAGCATTGCCCGCAAAAAATCGCCCAACGAGACCTGAGACTCCGATGCTGCTCTGGGCTAAGCCCACTTGGGTTGGTGAAAAGCCTAATTCGTTCACGAAGTAAATCGAGGCATAGACCAGCGTGAAGCCCTGACCCATGAACAGCATCAGCTGGCCGAAAGAGAGAATCCAAATTTCTCGTTTGAGGGGAGGCAGCCATGCTCGCAACTGTTGCAAAGGCTGAGCGAGAGCGGGAAGATTCTCCATAAATGTTTTTTAGATAGGGCTTAAGCAAGGGGGTAGATTACTAGCCTAACGTGAGCGAGCCTGCAGGCTTTTCCCTGAAAGCATATGGACTCTGGGACGTGAGATCGATCGCATCAAAGGATAAATCTGATGGCTTAGCCCAATCGTCGGATTGGCCCTGAAATCATACTCTGTGCAGCGGCAGGAAGAGAGTAAGGCTGGCAGATATAGGCGGGAGAAGCGGTTCGCCTTCAGAGACGTTGCACGAACGTCCCGGCATACAGCTCGTGAGGATGTATGGATGAAGGGTAATTGAAATTTAGTGTAATTCGTAGTGTAATTTTTCCTTCATCAAGGTAGATCGTTTGCACTAATTCTGGATTTACGCTAAAACTTACACTAAATTTAAAGGTTGATGTTATGCCCCGATGCATTGATCCTAAATGTTTGGAATGCGCTCAGTTATCCGTAGCTGAGGCACGTCAACGGCATGGCCCAGAAGGGGATAACTGCTGGGATGAGAGCCGTTGCCACCGCAAGCGATCGCACTATCGAAATCGTCGAGATAATAATGCGTCTCGGCGGAGTCAGTACCAGCAGGTACGCCAGCAGCAGAAAGCGGCGACCGCCCCCGCAACCCTTGAGATACCATTGGACCTCAAGCCTGTGGCTTACCTGTATCTTTATCGCCAAAAGCGGCAAGATGCCCCACTCCATGCCATCGCCGTTTCAGTCTGGGAAGGCGATCAGCAGGTTTTGCAAGTAAAGCCGATCCACTGCGCGGGGATGCGGAATCAGCAGATCCAGGGATACTTGATGGATGTCCTCAAAACCCTGCGTGAGCAGTTTGGCATCACGAAGTTTGAGCCGGAAATCCGCATGGAGCCCACGGAATGCCCCATCAGACCCTGCCCATTGAAGCTGAAGACGACGGCAGAGTTAGCTCATGAACCAACCACCTAAACAGCTAGAACTGGCACTTGAAGATGCCGCTGAAACGCCTGCCATCGCTGATTTGAAAGCTCTTTGCCAGCAGTTTGAAGTAGCTTCATCTCAATTGTCTGTTCAGGAGCAGTTGACTTTGGGGAGTCAGGTGTTCGAGCGTCTAGCCGAGATTTATCAAGCCAAGGCTGAATGGCTGCTTGAGGACTGGGAGAATACCCATGACCCTCAAGACCCTAACGTGCCGGGAGACTGGCTACAAGGTTTTGTCCGGCAGTCACAGCATGTTGATTTATCAGACCTGATTGCCCCCGTGCAGCGCCGTCCCCGGACTGCTTCAGGTAAACCGAAGCAACCACAAGGAACTGTAGTAGGCGAAGTGCCTAAAGAAAACGTGTTGAAGATGCTGGATGAGGTGGAACTGGCAGAACAAAAGGCAGTCGCGATCGCCGTTGCCCATGAGGAGCGGATTGAGACATGGGTAGCGGACATCCACGCTTGGTTCGAGGTTCACCCTCACCCAATTCCGCTACTAGACCTCCGACAGGCTCTAGATTGGCCGTTGGTGCAGCTCTGGCTCAGCCTGCTGCTGGGGGGATTTGAGCTGGAAGCAATAGAGCCGTCTTTCTACAGTCTCCAAATTCTAGTATCGACATCTCCGCAATAGGTCAGGAACCTGACTGCGCCTTGCCCAGGTACTTCGACCGTAGCTTACCGCCCTGCCAGTACCGCAGATAGAGATAGGGGCCGTGCTGCTTGTTGCCACGAGGAATGTATTTCGCTTCGATATGTCCCCTCGCTCCTGTCTGCGATCGCTGCTTAGGGTCTTCTCTGCTGTCATCACCATCTAATTCAGATTCTGGGGATTTTGGGGGAGTTTCCAGCGCTTCGATCAACCCTCCTAAAGCCACCTGAAGTTCCCGTAGGTCGGCCAGATTCCAGGCAGAAAGGGAAGGGAGAAGCTTGTCGGTGGGGGATTTGGTGGGCATGAATGTTAGGGAATATCTATCTTAGTTATACCTTGTCTGATTCCCTAACACTTGATGGAAGATGACTCGCTCTGCTGAGCGATCTCAGCGCTGGTTTGTGACACCAATATTAGCGGGTTCGAGTCCCATCAGCTGCCATTAGCTATTCTCAATTTCGTCAAGGACTTTTTGGACACTGGCAAGGGCTCTCTCCAGTTTTTTTTGCTTTCCAGGTGAAATTGAATTGGGATTTAGTTTGTTAACTCTAGCGGCGAATGAGCGAAACTTAGCTACAGGTTCCCACACCGGCGGTTTAGAGGGAGGCCTCTCTGCTTTAAGCTCTTCTCGAACAGCTTGCTTGACAGCTGTTACCGACATGTTCATGGCTTTATCAATCAATTCTCCTCGGGCAGAAGGGTTCTCAACCTTATTGATTTCCAGGGCGCTGGCAGGGGACAGACCCTGTTGCACGCCTTCCTTGAGCTTTTCATTTAAGTTGAGTAAGGGGAGTCGGCTGGCAGCGAAGCTTTTGATCGAGATTTCAAACTCATTCCGCTCCCAAGTTTCTTTAATGCAATTGATTTTTGCGGAGTCTACCTTCTCTGTCTCCCTAGCAATTTGCCTGATGAGAGTAGGAATTTCGTCTTTATCTACTTCACCCAACTTTAAGGCTAGTGCCTCGGCAAGTATATCTAAAATAGCAAGCGTATCATCGAGTGCGTTGAGTGGGCGATTAGCTCCATTTAACTGATACGAGAACTCTGCTAAGGAAAGAGAATCCTCAACTGTTTCAATCGAAAGCGGCACAGTCTCATACCCCAGCCTTCTAAGAGCCTCCCCAGTTGTATGGCCTCCGAGATACTCAAAATCATAATCTTCATCTTCAACTCTAAGGACAGGTATTGTCCCTGTGAAACCATGCTCGCGAATACTCGACATTAACTGCTGAATATGCGCTTCGTCCGTATGCGTGCGATACTGCTTTCGCCCCCGGCGAATGCGGGATAAATTTCCTTCCAATGACTTGACAGCCTTCGAGTCGAGCGTTCCAGGGGCTGTGGATTGGCTATCAGCCTTCCCCCAAGAGCTAATATTCTTGAATTTACTCATTTCATTCCCTCCAGAATCTCTTTAGCGATCGCTTTGCAGTCGTTCCAGGCTAATCCCGCGCTACCATCTTTTTTCCCACTATCAGTACGCGCATCCTTCACCAAACATCCTTGAGCAGAAGCTTTTGTGTAGGCAGAAAAGGCTCGCATGTACCCATCTAAAACAGGCTGATTCTTCTCTTGAAGAAATTCACGTGCATCCTTCTCATCTTTCGTTCTGCTATCAACGATGCACAGACAGAATGTATATGGGATATCTCCTCCAAGTTTGGATAATCGTTCTAGAAATTGCGGCAGGGTATCGAGACTTAAGGCTTGAGCAGAAGTTGGCACAAGAAGCAAATCTGTATCTTCCAATAAATCCCTCAAATCCTCATCATTAGGTCTAGCCTGGGTATCAATAACAATATGGTCTGCGTGATTTCCTTTCTGAAACCACTTGTGAGCGTTCTTTTCGCTCACGACGGTAAATGGCAATTCACTTGTTGAAGATCGTTCGGCCCAATTAAGTGCCGAACGATTAGGATCTCCATCAATCAAGAGCACACTAGTGCTATCAAGTTCAGAGATCGCGCCTGCAAGGTGAAAGGAGAGCGTTGATTTTCCAACCCCTCCTTTATCGGATGCCGTTGTGATGATCATTTTGAAGTGTGGCGATCAAGTACGCATATACTTTAGCAGTCTTTTGAAAAACCGATAAAACGTTTTATCGGTTTTTCAGTCGCGCTTTCACCTTGTTTCTCCAGATGATTTCTCTGGAGATTCGCTATGCTCTATCGCATTGCTCCGCTCACACTCAGTCTGGAAACTGTGCGAGAGATTGAGGTGGATGTCGAACTTACCGTAGGCACCGATCGTAAAGAACCGTTGTACCTGTGGGACGACACTTTACAAAAGCTAAAACAGGTTACTGATGCCGATCTGAGATCGTGCTGTTTTCCTGACTGATAACCCACTGAAGCTTCCCTAGTTAAAAACGGACAGCCCGTTATCCTCAGTTACGGCTTGGGTGCAGGCTCTACCGCTCTACTGCTCAAGTATCTGAGTGAAACAGATGAAGAACGCGACTTCCCGCTAGGGAAGCTGATCGTCATCACGTCCCTAGTCGGCCGCGAGTGGGATGAGGCGATTGATAAAGTGCAGCGGTTCATCCTGCCTCTGCTACGTCAGCACAGTATTCTGACCATTCAATGTAGTCGCATGTCTGTCGATTCAGTCGATGCTTGGATTGTTCGCGAATGCTGTCGCCAGCCTCAGTGTATCTACTAGAACTTGGCTCAACGCCTTGACTGGAGACTGGATCGTCACTTACTGAGAAACGGCATTGTGCCCATCATCAGCTCTAGGCCGTTACGTTGGCACTGGAACTCACCTCAGCTGACCCAGCCTTGATTCAGGATCCCCAAACCGCCATGCAAAAACAGCTTCAGCACCTCTTGCTGTACGACTGCGAGCCGTACAGCAAGAGGTGCTGAAGCTGCGATCTTCTGGGCGATTTGTCTGGCACAGCTACCGCTTAGCAGAAGTGGCCCCAAGGGCCAAAGATGAACACGGCCGCTGTTCAGTTCTCCCTATCAGCAAGCGCCTCGTGCTACCTGAAAGGCTGACGGTCGCCTGCCAGGGCGCAGTGCTGAAATCAACCGTAACGCTATCACCCATTCCCCTGTTCATCTGCATCTCCATTGGGGGTAGATACTTTTTGTGTCGGTCAGGCTATCGCCACGCCGCTTTGACCTCCACCTAAAAGGATTGTTGCTATGACTAATGCCAATGCAATTGTTCAACTACCCACGGGCAGTCTACGGCAGATCAATACTGCGGTAGACCATTACAACACCCTCGTTCTGTTTATCCAGCGCTCATTAAGAGAGGGATTGGACTACGGGGTCATTCCAGGGTGTGGCGAGAAACCTGTCTTATTCAAGCCGGGGGCGGAAAAGATCGCGACCCTGCTGGGGTTGTGCGAGTCACTAGAGCGGATTGAAGTTATTCAGGATTGGACGGGCAAAGAATTCCCGGAACCCTTCTTTCATTACGAATACAAATGTACTCTGCGAAGCCGCGAGGGTCAGGTTGTTGCAGAATGCTATGGCTCCTGCAACTCCTGGGAAGATAAGTATCGCTACCGCACCACTGATCGGACGTGCCCAAAATGTGGTGCTGCGGCCATTAAGCGCAGTAAATACCCAGATCGAAAGACAGGTGATAAAGGGTGGTACTGCCACGGTAAGAGCGGTGGGTGCAATGCTCAATTCCGTAGCACTGATCCCCAAATCATCGATCAGCAACAAGGCAAAGTTCCCAACGAACGTATCTACGACCAGATAAACACCATCAATAAGATGGCCCAAAAGCGTAGTTACGTCGGAGCGGTGCTTCTGGCCGCAAATGCCAGCAATTTCTTCGCCGTCGAGCATACTGAAATTCAGACCCTTGATGCCGACTGGGAACCTCAAGAAGAGATCGGTAATGCGGCTCATTTAGAGTGGGTGGCCGTCGAGGCTACTGAGGTAGACCAGGGTCAGCTCAATCGAGATCGCATCCAACTGATCATCCAGCGCACTGGACACACGCTGGCCCAGGTCAAACGAATGGCCGGTAAGACTGCAGGTGACCTCAACGACGAGGAGATGCGGAGCTTAATTAACCAACTGCTAATTGACTGGGGCCGCACTCGTCACCATGTCTCGGTTGAGATTGCTCAACACCTGATTGGTGAAATCAGGAGGGAGCAACCTGGCATTACGGACCATAACCTGATTCTTCGCTTCACTCAACGATGTGGCGAAGCCTTGTCTGAGCAGGTACCCAGCCGTCCCCAACCGACAACTGTGGGTGGGGTTAGCATTGACTGATCTAATAACCAGATTCAGCTCTCCTGCTTTTCGGGGGGCTGAATTTTTGATGAATGAAGGCAGGCTATCGCTTTGATGCTAGTGAACCTGCTAGAGGAAGTAGTGATGACATCTCCCTACGGCTACGCCCGATTTACCGTGATTGTTTACACCGCGAATTGTCCTGGACTGCCTGTGCGTCCGACACTCAACTATTTTGATTGGAATGCCTTGGAAGCAAAGCAACCTCACGGTGTTATCGACCGAGATATGTCCTCGGGCTACCATCGCCACGAGGTCACGGCTTATGCCTCTAAGCTCCAGCCGGTCGTCTGCGATCGCAATCATGACTTAGCGATTTCGGCGTAACGCATCTGTTGTTGAGGTTAGTCTCTGTCCAACTGGGCAGAGCTATTTTGTGGCTCTGATGAACGATGGCTGCGATGTTTGTCTAAAGCCTGAAGCATTTGGGTTCTGACCGCTGCAGACCAGCGCTCAAAGTCAAAGTTTTGCTGACCTGCTAACCCAATAGTTCCTTGCCGCTTCATACAACCCTTTGATGTTCTCTTCGTTCACGGCTCCACTCGCTGCAGTCGGTGGGCCAATAAAGTGTAGCGTTCTTGGTCCTTCACCTGCTGCACGGCCAGCTTGATGGCCCCCTGGGGGCCTACGAGCACGACCAGTTTCCGGGCGCGGGTGATGCCGGTATACAGCAGGTTTCGAGACAGCATGTTGTAGTGCTGCCTGAAGATGGGTAGCACCACAACCGGGTATTCGCTTCCCTGAGACTTATGAATCGTCGTCGCAAACGCCAGAGAAATTTCGTCGGGGTCCGCGTTGTCATAGACCACTTGGCGATCGCCAAATTGTGCGGTCAATTCAAGGTCTTCGGTATTGATGGCGGTGACGATACCCAGATCAACATTAAAGATTTCATGGGTGTAGTCATTGCGCTGTTGCAGAATGCGATCGCCGACGCGAAACTTCACCCCGCCTCGGATAATTTCTGCTTTGTGGCGGCTGGGGCTTTCAGCAGAAACGGTGGCTGGCTTCGCTGTCAGATGAAGTCCTGGAGTTGTCTTTTCATCAGCGCGATCGCCTATATCAGGCGCTGACTGAGCTGGGCTTGGTGGAACCCTGTCATCCGGTCTTTGCACTTAACTTGCTGCAAAGCCTGTCGTCCGAATGTATCGCGCTCTGGACACGACCTGCATTTATCGCCGTGGCTCACGCGATCTCGCAATACTGGTTGGCGAGCCGCGAAGATGCCTGAGTTTTATCTCTCCTGCCTCAGCAGGAGAGATTTTTGCTATCGCAATGGAGAGTGTGACGTTACTTCATAACAGAAAAAAGGAAATGAAGCTCTCTCTTCTCGGTAAGCCGGTGAAATCCCCGTTTCCATCGAGTCCTCATATCGCCGAACTTCAACTTGATAGCCCTTCCCAACTCCTGTCCTGGGCGGAAGTGGTTGACCTTCATGAAACCGCCAGGGAACTCTGTCCCCAACGCTTCAGTTGGTGGTGCGGCCTTCCCCCGGAGCTATGGATTGTGTCGCAAATTGCCTACTGTTTCCAAGCTCCAACAATGGAGGAATTGCCCAATGTCTATGCCATGCGAATCAGCCTTCAGGCAGACTATCAGTTCAGCGGCGCGTCGCATGTGCTGTTGACATTAGAGCAGCTCATCACGCTGAGGAAAGTCTGTTATCGGATCCGCTCCGATTTCTATGCCTACGCGAAAACTGGGGCACTGCCAACTGAGTTTGATTGGTCTGATATCAACGGCTAAACCATCTGCTACCTGCTTGTCGTTCTTTGGCAAGCAGTTTTTTTCTAAGGCGACTCATCAAGCTATCGCTACGCATGACTGAACTTCTATCAAGTGAAAGCCATGCGTAAACAAACCTCTAAATCAAAAGCCGCTGACAAATTCCAACTCGTTGCCGATAACCTGCTGGCCTTGATGGAACAGGGGACTGTGCCGTGGCGTAAACCGTGGAACGTGGTTCCCACCTGCAATGCCATCACCGGACATCGGTATGAGGGCCTTAATCCTCTACTGGCCCAGATTGACGTGATGGCGAAGGGGTATACATATCCTCATCTTTGCTGGCTTTAAGCAGGGCCAGGAGAAAGGCTGGAAACTCCGCAAGGGTAGCAAAGCTACCTGGTTGCGTTGGGGCGGCACTATCCGCAAAGAGCAAGAAGACCCTATTACAGGCGAAACGGAAGAGAAATTCTTCAACTCCTTCAGGTGGATCAAAGGTTTCAGCTTAGATTGTTTCGACGATTCTGAGTCTGACAACAAAATCGCTGATGTGATCGACAAGTATCGAGGCCCAGAAAATCTCGATCCCCGAATCGATGATGCGGAGTGGTTAATTTCCTCGCAGGATGCCGACATCCAGCACGGTGGCAACAAAGCCTGCTACTCGCCTAGTAGGGACCAGATTCGGCTCCCCCGTTTCGAGGATTTCAGCTCTGCTGAGTTGTACTACTCGACGGCCATTCACGAATTGATCCACCGAACAGGGTACGAATCACGTCTCAACCGGGATATTCGCAACAAGTTTGGCACTCCAGAATACGCCTTTGAGGAATTGGTGGCTGAGTTAGGTACAGCCTTTGTGTGTAACGAATTGGGCTTAATGCCAGAACTCGAACACCATGCCAGCTATATCGAAGACTGGATGGCGTTGATTGGCAGTGACACCAAGGCTTTCTTCTGAGCCACCACCCTGGCTCAGAAGAAAGCAAATCTGCTGCTAGAGAATGCCGAGGTTGACCTTGAAGTGGCTTGATCTTCATTCACGATGCCCCACAGGGGGCATCACTTTTTCCCGCCGATAGCTCTCGCTCGGCATAGCTGACCTCCATATTGGAAAGTAGCTATGACTATGAATCATGTCAAAGATGCTGTTGGAGCATATGTCCCAACAGTTCAACAAAGCACTCTGGCAAAGGCAAACTTGATCGATACCCTACTGGGGTCTGGTCTAGGCACCGAAATTCTCTCCGGCCTCGTCGGAGAGGCTGAGGTCTCACCCCGAAACCTGAGAGATCGCCTGCGGGTCGCTATTCGAGCTGGGGCACTGCCACTAACCCCAAAGCGGTTGCAGAAATTGCAGGCGGCGCTGGAGTTAGGCCGACAGCTTTATGTCGAGGAAACTCCCCCTGGCGATGTCCTCGATGATCCCTACACAGCGGCTGCTGTCTTTAACTGCATTGCTTGGGAACCCGTTGAGAAATTCGCGATCGCTTGCATGGATGTAAAGCATCGGCTGTTTAGCTGCTGCGTCATTTCGTCGGGGACCGCAACTGAAACGTGCGTCCATCCGCGAGAGGTCTTCTCCGCCGCCATGAGAGCAGGGGGGACACGGTGCATCGTCGCTCACAATCATCCTAGTGGCAGCACTGAGCCGAGCAAGGAGGATATCGAACTCACGAAGCAGCTCTTGGCAGCATCAAAGGTGATGGGCATCCCCATTCTCGATCATCTAGTTGTTTCACGCGGGGCGAGCACCTCGCTGCGAACCACAACAGCTTTGTGGCAAGAATAACCAAGTCGTCATCCTTGAGATTTCTTGAGGATGGCGATCGCTTTTTTATCGTTTGGCAGAAGTGAAAGTTTGAAGAATCGTTGCGCGGAGATATCTGAGAGATATCTGCTCGATAGGTTTGGCGGGCTCTGAGAAAGGCGATCTCCCCTCGTCCTGCATGTAGGGCCAGTCCCATTGTCGGCAGAAGAGATGGCTGACGCCTCGCAGGAATAGCGGGATAAGGCCGGAGACGGCTAACGCCTCGCAGAACTGAACACTCTCCGTTATGAGGAAAAGACCGTGATTAATTCAGTAACTTTGGTTGGGCGTTTAGGTGCAGATCCTGACACCCGGTTCTTCGATTCCGGATCTCAGGTTTCTCATTTTACGCTGTATCAAAATGAACGATATACGCAAGATGGCGAGAGCAAAGAACGTCGTCACCGCTTCGCCTGTGAGGTTTGGGGCGGCACTTCTAAGTTCGTCGAAAAGTACCTCCACAGAGGCAGTTTGGTTGCAGTACAAGGCACCCCTATCTGAGGACGTTTGGGATGATAATGGTCAAGCCCGCAGCCGGGTGATCGTGAAAGTCCAGCGAGTGGAGGGCATGACACCTAAGAAGGCTGACGACCAGGCCGACCAAGGCTACGGCGACGACGAGTTCTAAACTCAACTTCGCATGTCTCTCCGGTTTCCCTGCTCTCAACTCCGGTTGAGGGTGGGAAATTTTTTAATCGCTTCTCCGTGAGGCAGAAAAAATTAGCTCCGAAGAGGATTTCCCCTTCAGAGCTAACCGTCGTGACCTATTCAGGCTTTTGCAGCACAAGTAGCCGCGTCAGGATATTGCAACCGCTAGGCTTGAACGCATCACAGTCGTTCTCCTGTTCCCGAATGACAGGTACCGTTGTCAGCCACTCTCGAAACTGCTTCGCCTTCTTCTTGGATGAGAAGGAGTACGAATTGCTCATGATGGTGGCGAGGCGACCACCGGGAGCTAGATGCTCCTACATCCGGTAGACGAAATCGATGTCCTCCATGCCCTCGAATGGGGGATTGGCGGCAATCTTGTTCGACGTGAGTTCGACGAGCAGAAGTGAGCAAGAAAAAAGCTGAGACTGAATTTGATGAATTCTATGCTCAGCTATGAACACTACTTTATCGGAAGTCTCTCGCTTGGATGTGACGCAGATTTTCTGGGACGTCGATGACTTCTGTCGAGCCTTTGAGCAGCAATACGTTCACCGCCCTCAACTGCCCTCAATGCCAGGCGAACGCCTGAGTCAATCGCGGTTGAGTCGCAGTGAAGTGATGACCATTGTGATTGCCTTTCAGGGCTCTGGTTACCGCACGTTCAAGGAGTTCTACACGCTTTGCGTCTTGCCCGGATGGCGACACGCGTTCCCGAAGTTGGTGAGCTACAACCGTTTCGTGGAGCTGAGGCCCTGGTGTCTGATGTTGCTCTGTAGCTATCTCTACACACGCACTGGGGAGATGACCGGCATTGCCTTCATCGATTCGACGCCGCTCGAGGTGTGTCATCCCTGTCGGGCCAACGCTCACAAAGTGTTCCACAATCAAGTGGGCTGGAGTCGGAATGCGATGGGGTGGCACTTCGGCTTTAAGCTACACCTCGTCATCAACGAACGCGGCGAGCTGTTGGCGTTCACACTCACTCCGGCCAACACGGATGACCGCGTACCGGTGCCAGAGCTGACGCAAGGTCTCATCGGCAAACTTTTTGGCGACCGGGGCTATATTCGCCAGGAACTGTTCGAGGAACTCTATGAGCGGGGACTGGAATTAGTCACCAATTACAAGAAGAAGATGAAAAACAAGCTGGTGAAGCTTCTGGACAAGGTGATGCTGCGCAAACGGGCCTTGATTGAAACGGTCAATGACCAACTCAAAAACATTTTTCAGATTGAGCATTCACGTCATCGCAGTCCGTTCAATTTCCTGGTCAACACTCTGGCGGCTTTGGTCGCCTATACCTACCAAGAGAAGAAACCCGCCTTAGACCTGGAGTTCAAAGACCTGGCGGCTCTGCCACCAGCTATCTTCTAAACCGTCGAACTGACGTTGTTCGGGCGCTGACCTTCTCTGGGCTCCCACTCGAAGTAATCCCGGCATTCCGGCTCGAAGCCAGCCAGCCGTAAGATACGGTTTAGGTCACTGTTGATTTCGCAGCAGTGCAACGGGATATCAGGGAAGAACTCTCGCACTCGTCCCAAGATGGCCCCGTCCCCTGCGGCTGGATCGAGAATGCGATCGCTCAACTGTAGATTCAGGTGGTACCGCAACTCATCCACCAGGTCGGGCGGAGTCGGCACGAACCCCGGAATCTTCCGAAGCCGAACCTCGCCCCGGAGTCGCAGCAGTTCCTCAGCATCCCAATTAATGCAGCCGGAGTTTTCGATGATGTCGTGCAGTTGCCGTACCAATGCCACCATCTCATTGGGAGTCGCTAGAGCCAGCGCTGAATACAGTTCGCCGATGGTTGACTCAGGGCGATTGCACTCGGCGGCAACCTCCTGAACACTCCACTGGGCTTCGCATTGCAGAGCACGCTGTTCGATGGTTGCGCGGTCAAGCTCGAATCGGGCGGCAACGCTCACCAGGTCTTCAACCTGAGCAGGTTTCGTGAGCGTCGTGAGTGGATGCTCCAATGCATTCGCTTCTAAGCCGCCTGCTAAATGATCCAGGACAGCTTGTAATCGGAGCATGGCTAACCCATCTCTGCGGGTGCTCATCGCCTGAGCAAACTTACGCTGGGTGCCCATGTCGCGATCGCCTAACTTGTCCTCGGCCTTGGTGCCCAGGCTGAGCGCTTTCTTTCGGAAGGTCGCTGCTCGTTTCTGCTGTGTCGCAGCAATTTTGTCCTGTGTGCTCTGTCGGTTGTTGCGTCGAGCCATTGTGTTGTCCTCATGAGGGATTGATTGCGGCAAAAACCGCATCCCGTCATCGCGCTAGCGATGAACTGTGAGGAAACAGAACAGTCCTGACACCGAACCTTTACGCGATCGCCGTCCTTCGATCTGGCGATCGCGCCTTTTTAGATGAACGCTACCGCGATGAGGCCATGCAGCCCTTTGCTGCGTTGTTTCACGAGGTGGTTTCCATCATGCTTAGAAAGATTGCGCTCCTAACAGTCCTGCTGTTGTTGGGGGTCGGGCTCGTCGGCTTCGACGGCTGCGACATCAGCCCGACAATGCAGGAAGTCGAAGTTGAGGCTGAGGCATCAAGCGCCGATGAACTTGCCGACGCTCTTGAGCTTGCTCAGGAGTATGGTGCAATTGTTGTTGAATACGGTGCGACTAGACTGGTCGTGTGCTTCGATAATAAAGAGTTGGCCCAGGCGTATGTCCGTAGAGTCAATCAAGCGACCAAAACCCTGACGGCATTGATAGACAATCTGTGCGTAACCGTCACAAGTGATTAATCGCTGTAAACCCCCAGCTCTGCTGGGGGACTAGTAAAGTATGACAGTTCCACAATGTTCGGAGTCGGAGCACCGAAAAGTCTCACAGGTTAGCAACTTTATAAATTCAGATAGATCGGGATGTTTGCTTCTCACCCAATTGCCGCTTTGAGCGGCTTCTTTCAAGCCTCCGGCTTTGCCGGAGGTTGGTGACTGACAGGTGGCGTAAAAACGATGGTGCGGCCCTCTCGATGCCAGTTGGTGACTGGTTCTGAGAGGGCGGCGATCGCGGTCTCCTCAGACTCCATCACAAACCAGAGTCTGTCGGGTTCAACTCCATAGCTAACGGCCCTATATCCATTGGCAATTTTTTCCGGAGTCAGGTTGCTCAGACCTTCCGCACAGCGCATCACTGCCCGATGTTTCGATTCCGCTTTCTCCCAAGTCGCTGCGTAGAAAGGCGGATTTTGATTTTTGACATCTAGTGCGACTGTTTCAAAGAACTGCGGTGATTCTGCATCTCCTCTGTTATGGCCCAGAAAAGTGGTCAAAATTTCAAAATTCCCAACGACGTCCCGAGCTACTGTGCGACCTGCGATGTCATCCATGAAAGCTTGCCAGTCCGCAAGGTTCTCGCAGGGCACAGGCTCTTTCCCATTCAGAACGAATCGAGTAGGTTCAGTCATTTCATGCGATGAACTCGGTTTTTCTATTGTCGCTCAAGCGATCGCGAAGCCCTTAACGCGGCAATGGGCTAACGCCCTGAAGATATGCCAGTCCCGCGATGGAGCGGAGCGATGAGCTTTGGAAGTTACATCTTCCGAGAGGAAGGTTCAAGTCCTTCGACTGGCACCAGGGGCTGAGAAAGGGTTTTCGATGGTTGTGAATGATGTGCAACAACCGGAACGGGGTTCGACTCCCCGCAGCGCCATTGCAGCTTGGATTCAGACTTGACAAAAAATGATGCCTTGAGGGGTGTCATTTTCTTTTTTTGCCGTAGAGAGTGACTTTTCTTTGCGTGAAAGCAGCGGCCTCTAAAAATCAGGTTGACAATAGAGCTAGTGCCTGGTGTTAGGAGATGAATTATGACTGCCGCAGATAACCTGTCCGAGCGTGATGTTTATTTGGCTGAACTTGGCAGTAGTGATGAAGATGTCGAAGCCCTATTGTCTGGTGGTGCTGATGTTGATGAGCTGATCGCGGCGGGAGTGCTCGATGATGACGAGCCAGCTTTGCAAAATGACGGTGAGGAAGAAGAAATCGATCTTTCACCGATAACTCTCAATGCGGAAGAAGCCTGGGCTGAATTTCAACGAGAACAGGCATGGTTGATCGCGAACGGTCACAAACGGCCACCAGTGCAGATATAGACACTTTTCTCTCTTCCCATAGGCAAAGATGGTCGGCTTTCAAATTGGGCAAGTTGATACAAAGACAGGCCAAGACCTGTACGAACCCATTGGCGGAACGCAACAGCGCCAAGTCAAGCAGGTTGAGCACTCTTATTTAGAGCACTGGCTAAACTACTACGGAATCGAGGCTGAGTTCTTTACCGGAAAGTTTTACGATTCGGTAAATGAGGCTGACCGCCAACGGCTCGACAACGAGGATAAAGTCCTGGCCTTCACCAATGGCAAAAGTGGCTACTTCACTGATCCTGAAACAGCTCGACTCATGACCGAGGGCGACACCGAACGAGGCATTGCCCCAATCTACGCTGCCGATCAAAACTCACCTCACAACTTTGTCGCTTATGGCAGCCTGGTTGCTTCGGATGGCATCGCTTCCACAGCTATCCCGCAGGCGCGAATTCTAGTCATTGACGACGAACAGCGATCTCACGGAGACACGCCGCTACTTGATAAACAGGGTAAGCCTATTCCTAAATCGGAGGTCGAAAACCTTTACGACAAGATGGGCGATGGCACGATGTTGGTGCCTCATCGAACCATGAAGACTCTTATCATCGATGAGGAGCGCGATGCCATTACCGCTAAAGCCTTCGAGAAAGCTGGGATAGACCCTAACCTCACCGCCATTGGGCAAGACCTAGATCAGGCTGAAGCTGCCACCGCCACTGCTGAGCGACAAATCAATGGACTAGCCGGACGCACGGTCTCGCAGTTTCGAGCGGCCAGCCCCGACCTTCCTGGCATCATCAAAGGCACGATGGGCTCATCTCGGTGGTGCGATCGCCTCGGTGTAGACGCGATTATCTCCACAAACGACATCAAGGGCGATGACGGTAGGCTCTCGACTCCGGGCATTCAAGAAGTTTCTCAGCTCTGGGTAAATCGTAAATCCGATGGGCAGTATGGCCAACAGGCCGTTGGGCCACAGGTGAAGGGCTGCATCCCGGAAGCGACTTTACACGAGTTTAACCCCCGCATTGAAGCCCAGGTCACAGAACTGGCAGCGGTCGCCGGTGATCCGGCTCAGCTCAAGCAATATTATATAGAGCAAAAGGAACGGCAACGGGAACGCCCCCACTCTGCTGCTGATCTGGGTGAGGATGCCCCTACAGCGAAATCTGAATGGCTGTATGAATCCCTCAAAGCGGACAAATACGGTCAGCTCACTGGGTTTAGCAAAGTTAATAAAGGTCTCGAACGGCATATCAAAGGCGAGTGGCAGGAAAGCGCTGTACGCGGTATCTCCGTCCCCTCTGCAATGGCCCAGCACCATAGCAAGCTCAAGCCGTGGGAGGTGTGCAATAAGGACTTACCCCACGGTGCGGTGGTGGCCTATTATCGCTCTCCCTTCCCAAACGTGGGTGCAGCGGCGATCGCCATCAATAACACTGAATACTTAAAGGCCCAGGATAGAGAAGCCTTTTCCAAAATCGGAGTGGCTTATCTCAATCCCTGGACAGCCAAGCATATCGCCATCACCGACTTTGACCGGGACGCGAACGGCTATTTTGTTGGTTATGAGGCAACGGTGGCCGACCTCCCCCAGCAGCTCCGGCAGCAGTTAGCTGACACTGAGAACTTGTCTCCGGCAGAGCAGTATGAAGCGGGACGGGCAGCTATCGGGCAACTCATCGAGCAGATGGAACCGGGGCAAGCAAACCGCCTTACCCCGGCTGAGTATCCAATTGCGGTTAAAGAGCTTACTGAACGCACCGCACCAGATAAAAAGCCTCCAGAGATTGAAAAGCAGAAGAAGGTGAAGCATCTGTGGCATGAGGGTGAGTCTCATTCTGCGGCCACCTGGAGAGCCTGGGGCATCACGGCTGACAACCCCACGGGTAAAGTTGCGAATGCTGGGATGACTTTACAAAGTTTCGCCCTGGAAATGAGATACGCTCCTCAAGAGCAACAAGATGCACTACTTCGAAAGGTTGCGACTTCTTTCGCCAAGCAACTCAGACAGGCTGATGCAGGGAAATTGAGTATTCCCAGTGATGACGAGCTGCAATTACAGGGCTTTCCGGCCTATCACTTCCGGGAACGAATGGGACAGATAGTCAACGCCTCTAGAAAACTATCTTCCTTTCCTCTCTCACAACGCCAACAGTTTGTTCAACACAAACTTCAAGATGCTGCCGCCATCCTCTCTGATGCTGTTGACGGTCCCAATGCAGTGAACTTGCAAACGGCGGTAGACACTGCCAAAAGCTCCAGGGGTATCGACGACTCTCACCACGCTTTTATCCGAGGGCTGGCCTACAAGCCGCACGAACTGCGACAGCACCAGAAAGACCCGACTACCTACACGAACGGGCGTTCGATGCCTACCAACACTCAGGAACCCATTGGATGGAATGTCGAAGCGGTTAATGCTGTCTACAAAGATGTTCACCTGCCAGAACTGCGGAACGAGGCGTTTCGAGATCTCTTTCCCAAAACCGCTACGCCTGAGCAGGAAGAGAAAGCCCTGGTGATCGCCCGCACCTATAACGAACGCATTGCCAACTACCAGAAAGCCAAAGACCGCCTGCGGGACAAACGCCCTGAAGACCAGCAGCCGACCTTGCAGATCACTTCTTCCCATGGCAGAAGCCTGACCATCCAGAGCATCAAAGACGAAAAGGGGGAGCTGCCCATCTGGAGGGCCAATGGCCCGCAGCCGGACTGGGAAATCGCCATCAGACAAAACCACCAGAGCCAGTCAGAACAATACACCGCCACTTTGACCTACACGATTGCTGAAGGCGATCGCCACACTGCTCCCCTCGGCATCGTTGCCCCTGAGTCTGTTCGTGAGCATCACTTGGCCGACCGCCTTCAGAACCTTCCCAAGCATGTTCTGACCATCCCGCAGCCCCACGCCCAAATTCAGGCTCCTTATGCTCAGCAAAACGACCTCGATGAGATGATGGAGCGGGCTACCAACGCGGTTGATGAGGCGATCACCCAGATTCCGCAAGGGGAACGATCAGCCTATCTGTCGGCTCTGTGGCGGCAAAGCGATGGCATGGGGTTGGCCCTGAAAAAATTTACGCCGGAGATTGTCGATCGCCTCTCGACTGTTCCCGAAATCACGCTGACGGGGATTCAGCACAGTAGTAACGAAGCTGGACAGATTCCCCCCGGCGAGTACACGGCTCGGTTCAGTGAATTCAGTTATGACAAGGCAGGCGAAACGCGCACCAGTCCCTCGGTGGCGATCGTTACTGAGGAGGGAGAAAAACAATTGGGGGCGCTCTCGGCTCGCTCCATGCACCTGCCTATTGGCACCACTATTCAGGCCCACATCGAAATTGCCGAGTCTGGCAAGACGGCTAAGATGCAGGTGCTTGACCTAGCCCCAGCCCCGGAAGCGCAAGCAGTTGAGGCCCAGGCGCAAACCTCATGTATCCTGACCACTGATGCCAACCATTGCTTGTACCGCTTCGTCAATAACGACAATGTGGACAACCATCAAACGGATCAGCCGGAGGTGCTGGCCATCCTTCAGGCCGCTGAGGAGCGAGGCTTACCCTACCGAACTGAACAGCTAGAGCAGGGCAATGTGGTGCAAGCGATCGCCACCATCGACTTTCCTGATCAATCAGCCCTGGAGAAATTTGAGCGAGATGTCTCGCCGCTGCCGATTCAATTTAAATACGAGGGAGAACTGACCGGAGGTTTTCAGTTTGTTGACCAGCAGATGGAGGTCTTGCTCGATGAGCGCTCTGATCTGGTGTCTGTACCTGATGCGGCTACCCTGGCAATCTTTGAGCCGGACGGTAGTTTCATGGCCTCATCTAGAGGCGCTAGTCACTTCGAGGTCAGCTCCACGCAATTCACGAACCAGGATCACAGCTTTGCCCAATTCCCTGACCTGATGGTGCTCGATATTGATCACCCCTGTGAGCAGGTGCTACCGCAGCTTGAGGCACGCTGCCAGCAGCATCCAGAGGAATTATGGGCACTTCATTCAATGCAGCATGGCACCCATGCGATGCGGCTCGATGCTCCGGTACGACCTGATGAAGCTGACCCGGAATTCATGATGAGTATCGGAGTGGATAAGCGCTATCTTCGGCTGGCTCAGCGAGAGAATGAATGGACCGCACGAGTCACCCCGAAGCAAGGTCGTCAGAATGACTACATCCAGCTCGAAGAGATTGTAGGCACCGGGGAACCCGACCCGCGACTCCTGCAACGAGCAACGGCGTATCAGGTCGCTCTGGTTGAGAATGGCATGGATGCACCGAAGAGCATCAACTATTTGGCTCTGACGCAGAATCGTGATGAAGCGGTGCTCCTGGCCGCAGAGCCGTCAGGTGACTATCAAACTACCTTCCCTGATCGCTCCAACGAAATCTATTCTCCCTCCCGTGAAGAACTCCGGCAGTGGTGCGCAGTGGCGATCGCGAGTGGAGACGAACCGCGCACGGCTGAGATTATCGACAAAGGCAAACAGCTCAATGCTCTTTACACCCAGGAAACGGGCCGCACCGAGAAACCGCCCCTGGACTATCGCCATCCGGCCCTGGTGATTAGCCAGCGTGATCGCCAGCAGATGCAGCAAGATATTGCAGCGGGGAAACAAACCCTGGCGGCTACCACTCCCGTTCAACCGCAGCAAGCGCACAAAGCCTCAGCGCAACTGACACAGTAATCACCGAAACGGAGCAATGCCGATTCTGGCAACTTCGCGGAAGCTGTTAGGGAATAGAAAAGAGCACTTACTTTTGAAACTATTCCCTAACAGCTTCTGGTTGATGCCTATCTGACTGATCGCTGTCCTTCGGGGGGGCGATCACATCTCTTTTAGAACGCTACCGCGATGAGGCAATGCAGCAATGTGCTGCGCTGTTTCACAAGGAAGCTTTCACTATGTTTAGAAAATTCGTGCCCCTGGTAACTGTGCTACTGCTGGGATTCGGGCTTGTCGGTTTCGACGGTTGCGATATAACTCCGACAATGCAGGAAGTCCCCGAGACTGAAGATGTGTCTCCTTCTGGCGCAAATGACGAATTCGATAATGCGGTTGAGCTTGTCCGACAGCTCGACGGGGTAATTGTCGAATACACAGAATCGAGATTTGTCGCTTGCTTCACCACCCTGGAAGCAGCAAGGTTATACGCTCAGCGCGTCGGTCAAAGCGGTCTTCGTGCCACGATAAACAACCTTTGCGTAGAGGTTTCGCGAAACTAATCAGTCCGCTGGCGGAGTGAAAACAATCGTATTGCCCTCCCGGTGCCAATTAGGTGTCTCTTCCGAGAGGGCAGCGATCGCGGTCTCCTCAGACTCCATTACGAACCAGAGTCTGTCAGATTGCACTCCATAGCCAACGAATCGATGGCCATTGGCGATATCTTCTTCGGTAATGGCGTTTAATCGGATGAGCGAGTCAACGACTTTTCGATGCATTAACTCCGACGCCTCCCAGGTGTCGCTATAGAAGGGGGGGTTTTGATTGTCTGGGTCCAACGCAACCGTTTCAAAGAACTGCGGTGATTCTGTATCTCCTCTGTTATGGCCCAGAAAAGTGGTCAAAATCTCAAAATTTCCAACGATATCCCGAGCCACTGTGCGACCTGCGATGTCGTCTATAAACGCCTGCCAAATCTCCGAGTCATCGCAGGGGACGGGCTCTTTTCCGTTCAAGATGAATCGAGTACCTTCAGCCATTTGGGTCAGTTAACAAACTCGATGCTCTCATTGTCGCTTAAGCGATCGCTCTGTGAGGCCGTTGCCGTCTCGGAACGCTATCGCGTCGCAGCGGTGCAGCAAGGCGCTGCGCTATTTCACAAGGAAGGTTTCATATGTTTAGACGAACTGTACCCTTAGCCTTGCTGTGGCTGAGCTTAGGGCTCGCTGGATTTGGCTGCACCCCAAGCCCCGTAATTCAGGACGTATCTGAAACTGAAGTCGAAGAACCGAATACCGAAACTGAGGCACCTGTTACTGCCCTTGAGCGGGCGATTGGATCGGCAAAGGCATTTGATGATGCGATCATCACCTATCCCCGGCCTGACGAGATCCAGGTGTGTTTTGCAACTGAGGCGTCAGCAAAGCAGTACAAAGATGATCAAATTGCTCAAGCAACCGACGAGTTGATCGTACTTAGGAAAGAGCGCTGCGTTGCGATCTTCAAGTCTGATTAGACAAAAAACGATATCGCCGTCCTCTCGCCAGCGGTAAAGAACTGGCATTGAGAGGACGGCGATCGCGACTGACAGCTCGGGGAACTCTAGTGAGTTTTGTTCTCAATCATGTGAAAGGGAGCTGTTTGAAGTTCCTTGAAACGGCTCTGGATCAAATACTCAAAAACATCCTCGTCCTTCGTGATGGCGATCGCTTTTTCCTTAGAACGCTATCGCGATGAAGCAATGCAGCACTTAGCTGTCATGTTTCACGAGGTAGTAGAAGATATGCAGAGCAATGAACTTGCCGAAGCTCTTGAGCTGGCACAGGAATTGGGTGGCCTTATTACCCGATCAGAACCGACTGGATTCCAAGTCTGTTTTGACAACGAAGCGCTGGCTAAACAGTTTACTCGGCGCGTCAATCAAGCTACCGAAACCCTGACGGCATTGAGAGAAAATCTGTGCGTGACCGTCACAGCCGGGTAACAGGTGGCGTAAAAACTATAGTACTGCCCTCTCGATGCCAGTTAGTTACTGGTTCCGGGAGGGTTGCGATCGCAGTTTCTTCCGACTCCATAACAAACCAAAGCCTTTTAGCCTCCACACCATAGTCAATGAACCGATGTCCATTAGCGATTTTTTCTGGGGTCAGGTCACTCAAGCCTTCAGCGCACCTCATTACTGCCCGATGTTTTGATTCCGCCTGCTCCCATGTTTCACTTAAGAAAGGCGGGTCTTCACTCTCTGCAACAACAGTCAAGAAGAACCTTGGCTCTGGTGAATTGCTGAGGTTGATGCCCTCAAAGGTGGTCGTGATATGAAACTTGCCGACGACATCCTGAGCCACCGTCCGCTCGTCGATGTCATCCATGAATGCTTGCCAATCCGCCATATTCTCGCAGGGGACGGGCTCTTTTCCATCCAGAACAAATCGGGTAGGTTCAGTCATTTCAAGCACACAAATTCGATTCTTTAATTGTCGCTTAGCGCTCGCTCTAAAAGTCTAGCTGCGCGATAACTTTCTGCCCTGGTCGCGACGATAAGACTCAGTTAAAGACGATAAGACTCAGTTAAAAAGGTAGTAGTCTGAGGCAATAACTCAGGAAAATAATTCAAGGTTAAATGGCTTAAAACCGGCTGTAAGGTAGAGGGATTTTGCCACTCATAACAGTCCTCGGTACGCAAGTGCTGAGACAGACCCATCTCTTCAAATAGATCGTATAGGTCGAATGGTGAAGGGTATACCTCAGCGCGAGCGAGAGTCATTGCTTGGATCACCGGCCTAATGGTATTCGGCTCTAGTTGACTACAGAGATAGATGGGGGATGCTTCCGGCTGAGCGAAGATCCCGATCCACAACTGTTCATGAAAGCCGTATCTCTCCTGGGGCCACCGGAGATCGTTCAATATGTTTAGGAACCCTTCTGGCTCACCATCTTGAAACTCTGGCCAGTGCCAGAACTCAGGATAATCCTTTCTCGGATCTTTCAGACCATAGCGCCCTGGAATCAGTATGGCTCCGATCAGTTTATCTGAGTGCGCTCTAATGTACAGGTGAACTAGGTCGCCAGGTTGCCGCCAGTCCTCAATCATCATCATAGAAGTGTCACAGGAAACACAGGTTGAGAGCATCTGAGTCTTGGTGAACGATTACTAATTAGTAAGCCATGGTATCGTGAGATTACGGATCCGTCATCTGTAAAAATTAACGAAAATACGAAACATCCATGGGGAACAAATGCCGGATAAACTGGCCAATGAGGATTTACCTACGACGTTTCGGGTGACTGAGCGCGAAGCCCTGCGGATGACGCTAGAGCGCTTTTGCATCAATGAGACTGAATTCGCTCGCAGTGCTGATATAGCCCCTAACGCTCTGTCTGAGTTCAAAAATGGCCGACGCAACATCCAGACCAATACCCTCGCTGGAATCCTCAATCAACTCACCACGGAGCAGTACCAGTATTATTTGCGAATGCTGGCAGGCGCTGACTTTGTTCTCCGTGATGCCAATCCACTCCTTTCGCAGGCCCTAGACAGTCCCGAGGAGCGCAGGAGAGCCCTCTATGCTTTGGTTGGCAGCTTTGTGAGCTTTTGTACCCGCGAAGAGCAACTAGCGCTCCTTGGGGTAATTTATCGAGCTTCCAGGATTAATCGCAATCTTCAGGAGCCGGGGATTAAATCTTCTGTATCTCATTCTGAAGTGGGGGTGGAGTAAACCTTTCGTCCCCCATTCGCCAGAATGCCTATTAAATCATTGAATGTGGCTCCGTCACATTCACCTTCGGCCAAGAAGCATTCCACGATTTTCAAAACTTGCTCGCCCTGAAGTTTTCCTGATAGAGGTGTTCTCTCTTCAGGGAAAACTTCAGCATAGAAAGCGGACTTTACATCAGGCGGTAATTGATTCACCAGGGCAAAAAGTTTTTCAGTCCCGATATCTTTGTTCCCATTCAGATAATCCGATAGTAGTGAGGGAGAAATATTCTCCGCCTCTCTACAAAGTCCGGCTTGGGAAAGACCTGCGAACTTCAATACCTTTCTGAGGGCGTCCCTATAGCTAATTTCACTCATTTGTATTGATTGGGAATCTTTATGTTTGCGATAACATTTTGCTAGGTAATAATCTGTTTTCTTTGCTTTAGTTAATTACTCTGTGCCCGTTGCTATATTGAAGAATAAGACATCATGATTCCCTGTATATGTTCAACGTTTGTGTAGGTCATAGCATTGATCCTTTATCGTCTCAAGCGATTCAAGAAGTTGTAGAACAGTGTCGAGAACAGCTTGGTTCTAGTTGCCCTTCTGCTGGTATTTTGCTATGTGCCATTAATTTTGATTATCCATTATTGCTGGACTATATCCATCGTTGCTGGCCTGAAATTGCCTTGATTGGGGGAACAACCGTTGGTGAGATGTCCTCCCGACTAGGGTTTCATGAGGACTCTTTGGCTTTGATTCTGTTCAGTTCAGATGATATAGAGATGCGAGCAGGGGTAGGGCGTGGGGTGTCGAAGGATGCGGAGGCAGCTGCCCAGCAAGCCATCCCTGTATTCGATAGTGGTACTCCGTCGTTGTGCTATGTCATCGGTGAAGCATTGGGCGTGGATGGAGTGGCCCTTGCGAACGGTTTCGATGCGGCCTTGGGTAAAGATGTCACGATCTTCGGTGGGCTGTCTGGAGATGATTGGCAATTCAAGAAAACCTATCAGTTTTTTGGCCGAGAGGTTTTGAGTGATGCGGTGGTGACGCTCATTTTCTCTGGTAATTTACTGATTTCTAGTGGTGTGGCGACCGGGCAGCATCCGATTGGCCGACAAGGTGTTGTCACTAAATCAGTGGGTAACACCATCCATGAAGTGGATGGTGAATCTGTAAAAGTATTTTACGAGCGGTATTTTGGGAGTGCTCTGTCGGTGCAGCTTGCTGGCGGTTCTTGGGGCGGGGCGGTCGCTGTCTTTGAACCTGGTGAAGAGAACTTCTACGTGCGATCTCCCAATAACCAGGACTCTGCTTTAGGCTGTATCGAATATTTTGGGGGCATCCCCGAGCAGTCTAGTATCCAATTTACTGAGACGAATACTGAGGCTCTTCTTGCCGCAGCACGGGAGGCGCTGGAAAAAGCGCTGGCTGTTTATCCTGGGAACGAACCTGACGCCGCTCTCATTGTTTCTTGTTCTTCCAGGATGAAAGTGTTGGGTACTCGGGCAAAAGACGAACACATTATTGCTCAGCAAGTTTTGGGAGATATACCCAATATTGGGTTTCATGCCTTTGGTGAGATTTGCCCACTGGCTGATAAGGGTAAATCCTATTTCCACAATGAAACGTTTACGGCAGTTCTGATGGGTACTCATTAGTATGGCACCAGTTATCGGCGATGGGGCAACTGCTGACGATTGGTCGCAGCAGCTTGATGCGTACAAAAAGGAGATCCGCATTCTGCAGCAAAAATTGGCTCGGAGCGAGCTAACGCGATCGGAGTTAGAGACGGCTAACGAGCGTCGGGAGCTGATGCTTAAGCAAGTTATTCGAGATGCGGAAAGTGCTAAAGCCGAGCTTAAAGAGGCCAAAGAAGCTGCTGATAGTGCGAATAATGCTAAGAGCGAGTTTTTGGCGAATATGAGCCATGAGTTGCGGACGCCTTTGACCGGCATATTGGGCTACGTTCAGATTTTGGCTCGCGAGGAAGCATTGTCGAAGAAAGGGCAAATGGACTTACGGACCATAGGCCAATGCGGCTCTCATCTATTGACTTTGATTAATGATATTCTTGATCTTTCTAAGATTGAAGCCTGTAAGTTAGCGTTAGCTTACGAAAGTTTTGATCTGCTAGCTTTCTTGCAGGGAATCGTT
Source organism: Leptolyngbya sp. SIOISBB (assembly GCA_010671905.1). Classification (GTDB taxonomy): domain Bacteria; phylum Cyanobacteriota; class Cyanobacteriia; order Phormidesmidales; family Phormidesmidaceae; genus Halomicronema. The sequence goes on along the minus strand of JAAHII010000002.1, from coordinate 65,763 downwards.
AAAATCTGCCACGTTCGGGCTAATCAGAAGCGCGTCCAACTTAAATTTTTTCCTGGGAAAAACTTGCCTATCGGGGTGACTGCTGACCCTACCAGATTAAGGCAGGTATTGCTTAATCTGCTAGACAACGCCATCAAGTTTACTGATGACGGGCAAGTCGTTTTTGAGGTTGACCTAGTATCATCGCGTAACGGCCTGTGTCGCCTACGATTTGAGGTCAAAGATGATGGTATTGGTATAGATCCCTCTCAGTCTAAGGCGATCTGTCTGCCGTTTGAGCAAGCCGCTGATTATAGGCGATGGAAAGCCGGGGGGACGGGTTTAGGCTTAGCCATTAGCACTCAGCTGCTTGAGATGATGGGGAGCTACTTGCAAATTCAAAGTAGCCCTGGAGTGGGTAGCCTATTTAGCTTTGAGATTGATTTGGCTGAATCTACGGAAGTAAAAGATTGGGTGATACCTAGTGGCGTTGTGCAACCACCGCTTAGTCTTTTTTACTGCTGAATTGACACCTCTTTCTTTGGTGCCCCCATCAGAAAAAATAGATGAAATTAATAATTTTTTGCGCAAGGGAGACCTTGATGCTGTGCGACAAATAGCAGAGACTCTTGATTCACGCTATCAAGACTTTACTGAAAGTGTCATATTAATGGCCGAAGCTTGCCAAGTTGATTCTCTCAAACGCTTGTTGAATCGGGTGCAGGGACAAAGTTCCGCTGCTCTATAAAATTTTACTTGCTTCCGGGAAAAACTAATACGAAAACTTTAAAGTGTCTATCGTTTAGGTTAGCTAGGATGAAGAAATTCAGAAATTCTGGCAAAAAATGAGCGACGCAATTGGTGGATTCATTTTGATTGTTGACGACAATCCTACCAACCTTTCAGTTCTGTCAAAGATGCTGAAAAATGATGGATGGATGGTTCGGGTAGCGACGAGCGGAGAATCTGCGCTTCATCTGGTCTCCGCTGAGTTACCTTCGTTGATTTTGTTGGACATCATGATGCCGGATCCGGACGGCATTGAGACCTGTCGCCTTTTGAAAGACAGTCCCCGCACCTGCGAAGTGCCGGTGATTTTCATGACGGCTCTGAATGAAGCTCCCACGAAGGTGGAGGGGTTGTCCTCTGGAGCGGTCGATTATGTCACCAAGCCTTTTAGTGAAGCCGAGGTGTTGGCCCGTGTTCGCCTGCATTCAAAGCAGAGTAGATTGTTGGGCAAACTATATGCGGAGCGTCGGGCTCTGCAAGATAGACTGATTGACTTAATGGAAATGCAAGTGGGCGCTGATCAGGCAGTCCTTCAGCCATTCGTAGAGGCTCTAGAGATTCGGAGCCCGGTTTCTTCAATAGATATCAATGTTGTTGATGGTGTTGAGTCGTACGCACGCAAGCTGCTAGAGATGGTTCGTCTCTGTAGAGAGACTGAAAGTCTGCTGACACCCTCTGCCGAGTCGGACTTATCGGACTTAGATGATGTCTCTACCCCACGAATCTTAGAAATTTGTCAGGCTGCTCTTGAGCCTTTGAGCAATTGGTCAACCCCGGAGAGAGTTGACCGACAACGGGTTATTGCTAGTGCCTGGGCTATGGTACGGTGCGGTTTTCCATATCAAGTTATTTTTGACGCGCCTGATGGGCTTCGTGTTCACATTTTAGGGGGGGGCGGTCTTTCCGCTTTTGAGGTTGAGGTTCCTAAACAGCCTGATAGTGCTAATGATGTGGACTATTTGCTAGGGACAGAGGCGGACTCAATTTATTTACGCGATGATTTGATCGCAAGGTGTGAGGCGGCGCTCAATAAACCTGAACTAATTGATGCTGATACTTTGATGTCAGTTGGCAGAGCGTGGGCGATGCTCAAGATCGGCTGTCGTTATGAAGCGCAGAGTGACGAATCCATGTGGAGCCCTGTAATCCTTCAGATTGAAGATCCGATCGATGAGCTTTCTTTTGCTGAAATAGTGCCTCCTGACCCTAGCGTTTGGGAGCAAGAATAATACTGTCATCACCGCTGACCAGGCTTACGCCTTGCTGTAATGACCAACCTCAAAAAGGTTTAGCTATGTGTTGTGAATATTGCAATTGTGAAGTTAATGAGGATGCTGAATTCCTCGGCGACCTCATGGAAATTGCGGCCATCCTTATGCTGAGTCCCTTCGGCTGGGTGCTGATCGCGCTCATCCTATTCACCTCTGTACCTGGATGGATACTCCTTGTCCCCCTCATATGATTCTCCCTGGACTCCGAACAGATATCTGTGCGGAGTCTAATTTTGAGGCTTTGATTGATGGACTCTGCTATCCTTTGTGGCTGTGATGATCACGAGTAGGTCGTAGAGTAGCGCCAACGGCAGCTCGATCACGATCCAGCAGAGCCAGAGAAGGTTTATCACTCCATGCCGGAGCCCTCGATTATTCTTCAGGCATGGGTTGGTCTTCAAATTCTGGGGTTTCATCGTCAACTCCCTCGATGCCGAGCCAGATTTCAATTCGCTCCAGGCGGGCATCGACCATTCCGCCCTGTAACTGCATGGCCCTCATCGCCTGTTGAAAGCCACTGCCGCGAAACACCACAAACATCATCCCGGCGACGAATAGTGAGCCCATTCCAAACCAGAACATTCCCGCTTTCCAGTTCGCCAAGTCAGTCCAAATCGACGTTTCTTTTTTGGGCTGGCTGAACGCGATTCCGCCTTGGTGTATCTGGCGTAAGGTCTGCTTCATGCCCTCCTGCATCTGCTGGATGGCGGTTTGGACCTCCGCGATCGCCTGCAAGACTTCCTGCATCTGCAATGAACTCATCCCTGACGGTTCTAGCACTGAAGCATCGCTCAAGCTGGGGAGTGCTTTCGACAAACTGAGCAAAGGCTGCTCGACCTTGCTCAATGTTGACTCGGACATCAGTAAGTAGTTGTTGAATTTCGCCAAGTGTTCGGCGAGTCTCATGTAACTGTTGCTCACCTCTTGGGTCGCTTGCGTTTTGATGTGGAGGAGTTGGGCCAACTCCTCCGTCACTGTCCGCCAATGGCCCATGTCCTCCTGGTGATTCCTCTCGCATTGGTTGACATACTCCGTGAGTTCTCGAATTTGCCGTTCAACACTAATTTGCAGCCGATCGACAGTTTGCCCGACATCACCAATGGCGTGGATGAGTGAGTCCTCTGGCAGTGATAGTTCTCGTTTTGAGGTGTTCCGACCGGGAACCTGCCGGTCGGAACCATTCATCGAATTGTTGCTCATGCCGCCTCTGTTGCGCGAGTCACGGGTTGCGGCTCAGCCTTGGGCTGAGGTAGCCCCAAATAGGAGGCTGCATAGTTCAACTCAGCTACCCCTCGCCGCAAAAACGACTGCGTGATCAGCCGATGGCCGACCGACAACTTGGCAACATCAAAGAAATTCGTGCTGGGATGCATCTCTTGAAAGGTCAGCCGATCTAAAGCAGGCATGGCAATCTCGATGCCCTTCAGTGACTCAAATAGTTTGTAGGCATCTGATTGCTCCCAAATTGCAAAACTACTCTCTTCTGAACTGCTGCCGTCTTCCCAAAATTGATTACGGACAGCTACATAGTCAGCGCGATCGCCGCAGAAAGCCATCACATCTTTGAAGGAGTGAACTGAGGGGGCACCAATATCCAAAACACAGACAAAGGTGAAGCGATACGGCATCTCCTTGTCTTCACTCAGATCTAGCAGGTTAAAGTGTTCCATGCGATCGCGGGTCTGATGTCCGCTGGCCGCTGGCATATCAATCAGAGCCAAATCCGGCTTCTTTTTCTCCAGCATTTCCAGCAGCTTGTGGGAGCCTTCAATTTCTAGGAGGTTGCCTTTGTAGACCTGATATTTTTGCTGGGAGTGATAGTTAGCCAGCTCTGGGTTTTCGGTATCTGAGTCGAACCCAATGACCTTGACTCCGGCTTCGACCAGGGCGTAATAGAGCAACCGGGCAAATAAAGTTTTGCCTGTGCCCCCCTTACCAGGAACAAGCATGACGGCACGTTTGCGTTGAGTTGAGTTAGTCATGAGTTGATTCCTCATAGAGATTTACAGTGTTCATATCCCGTCGTCGTTCTGGGATTCGTGACCTTCTTGAAACGATCTCGAAAGCGATTGGGGTGCAGTTCTTCCGTTGGTGCTGCCTGCTGGGTTTCAGGGATGGGTGATTCATCAACAACAGACGAGATCACGGGTTCTGGTTCCGGTGCTACTGCTGGCGATCGCGCCACAGGTTCCGGTACTGGTTCCGGCACTGACGTTACGGCGGGGACCGAAGGCTGGGTGGGTTGAGGCGTCGTTGTAACGGGGACAGGGGCGCTAGATTTTCGAGATGTGGTGGAGGTGGAACGCGATCGCGGTTTGGGAGATGCAGCGGTAGAGTGTGCTCGCTTTTTTTTCTGCGTGAGCTGGTAGTAGTAGTAACGAACCGTATTGCCGGTGAGGCGAAGTTCTACTCCATGCGACTCCTGCACAATGTCTCTAACAATTGTGGCGACAGTCTCCCAAGACATTTTCTTTTTTTTGGCCTTACGGATAGCTGGAAGACACTGTCTAACAGCCTCTATCGCCGAAATCTCTAGTGCTGCATCTTCAGGTAGGCTGTCAGCCTTCTCACTAAATAGTCTGCGTAAATCAACATCACTCATGAGCTAACCCTCGGCCTGCATAAATTGCTGACTACTAACCTGCTTCTACACCTGGATGAATACCTGCGAATATCCCTACCTTCCTGTCTCATAATCAGCCTGTATCGAGACCTGACGCACTTGCTGCTAATTTTCCTGACAGATATCTTCACCACTGCGATGCCTTAGAACCTGACAATATGCCTCACCCAAAATCTGATTTTTCTTCTGATCATTCACCTGCCCCGTCTCCTCACTCACTGCCTGGAAAACGGCCTGACGATATCCCTTCCTCTTGAACTGCAGGATCACCTGGCAGTCAACCTGCTCATCTCCCTGACAGCACAACTGCTATTTGGCCTGACAAATTTCCTTGCCGCAGGGCTGCTCATCAACCTGACGATGGCCTTGTTGCTGAGCATGACAACCCACCTATCTACTGACCTGACTTGAAAGCTGACGAAATCTCTGCTGTTTCCCCTAACTGCGGTCCTCACCAGTGACCTGCCCTGCGACCTGACATTTCCCCTGCTCATCAACCTGACTGTTTCATTGCAATTTCCGTGATTGCAAGTTGTGGCAGTTGTCGATCGCGCTCACTCCGGATCGATCTCGTTGAGTTGTGCCAGCCTGTTGGGCTGAAACTCTGGATGCTGACGGTAGCTGCTGACTCGTTCAATGGTTGTATCCATATCGTTCCTCTATGAGCGTGAAGCCGAGAGCGATCGCTGTTCTGGGTCTGCGCCATCTGCAACGAACAACGCTTCAAAATCATCATCAGCGGCGATCGCTTTTGGCATTGGTGGGCATCGTAGCGGGCAGATATCTCTCACATATCGCAATCACAGGTTTTTTTGTAAAAAAATGTGGATGATTCTAGAGACCAACTATTGCTGTTTGTGAAATGGATTGGCTAAGCCAGGGTAGATAGGCTACAAGAAAAACATCTGCAACTTCACACCACTCCTTCGATTCATCAGCACTTCTCTGGTTTGCGCGATCGCCCCACTGGGGTCGGTCGCGTTTTGCATTTTTGGCAAACCTTATGAGGTGAGGGAATATGGCCACTACAAGTTCAAGACCCCCGCGAGTGACGGTGACCTTTACCCCAGAAGAAATAGGGGCGATTCAGGGTCGCTCGAAAAGGCAACCATCGGCTTATCTAAAAGAATTAGCGCTGGCTGACATCGGTAGTGATGATCCAACCTGCCGTCAGTTCTACGCATTGGGGGCAATTTTAAATGAGGCGCTGGGTGTTTTGGTGGATGAAGCGGCAGGCCAAGTGCCAGACAAATTTATCCATCAGCTCTCTGCTTTGCGCGATGCGATGAGAGTGTTGCAGCGGCAGGCCGTCATGGAGCAGCGCATTTCGATTCAGGAAATTTTGCAGCAGCTCCATGAGGCGGTCGGGGAAAACAAATTGTCCCCATTAGCGGAATCAAACTCTTAACCATGCTTGTCAAGGTGACTAAAGGAAGTGACGCTCATAGTCTCTGTGCCTATGTGCTCAACCCCGAGAAGCAATTGAGCTCCCAGCAATCGACTGCGGATGCGATTCTGGCCTCTAACATGATGGGCCAAACCGTAGAGGAGCTGACGCGAGAATTGGAGTGGAGTGCTGAGGCTCCCAGGCGTAAACCTGTGCAGAAAATTGCCGCTCATTACTCAGTTAGCCTGACTCCGGGAGAACAATTAACTCAGAGGCAGATGGGTGCAGTATCGCGGCAACTACTCTCAGAAATGGGGCATGAGCGCTGTGCCTATTTCGCGGTGCAGCACCATGACCAAGAACATAAACGTGGGGTGCAGCATTGGCATATCGTTACAGCCACGGTCAACACCGCCAATGAATGGGTTAGCGATAGTTTCAGCAAGTTGCGGATTCGACAAGTAGAGCGATCGCTAGAAGAACGGTTTGGCTTAGTTGCCTGTCCGACACGGCCCATCACTGAACAGAAGAACCTAACCACTGGAGAGGCCAGACGGAAAGAACGCACGGGCGAGGTTTTGCCCAAGGAAAAGCTGTGGGCCGAGATCGACACTGCCATCGCTGATAAGCCCACCATGGCACTACTGGTCACCCGACTCAAGGCCCAGGACATTGATATCCGCCTCCGGCGTGGGAGCGATCGCTATACTGGCATCAGCTTTGGGCTTGATGGCTCTGCTTTTGCCGGGCGGCGTTTGGGACGGGCCTACTCCTTTGAGGGGCTTCAAAAATATCACTCTATTTATTACGACACCGCTCAGGACAATACTTTGCAGCAAGTGGCGAATGCTAGTTCTGCCGAATGTCAGCAAAAACTCGATGACTATGCGGAGTATCAGCGGAGGCTACGAGAACTGTATGAGCAGTATGCTCACTCAACGATCACTGAACCGGGACCAGAGTGCGATCGAGTCGTGGCGAGAGAAGCGATCTCGGCAGGCTATTCCGAACGAGAGATTGTAGAAATTGTCCGGCAGGGCGAGACAGCGCGGGAAATGAGGCATGAATTCGGACAGCGCGAGGAAGTGGCCTATGCTCAGCAGTTGGCGCATCAACAGATGGAAGTCTGGCAGCATCAACAAACGCCAGAGCAGAAGCACCGCCAGCGGCGGCAACGGCAATTGGAAGTTGGGCGATCGCCACTCGAACTTTAAGAATGGGAGTCAATGATGCGCTCAAAACGACGCCTGTCCGTCACGATCCTATTGTTAGGTGAAAGGGTTGCAGTTTCGGGAGTCGCTCGCGCCCAACCACGGCATGTTTTTTCCGTTGGAGCAGGCTAGGACACCCGAGATTTGGATGAAGGATGTTCCTATCGCATTGGACATTGTCTTCTTATCAGAGGGAGAGATCGTTGCAATCGTCGAAGCAGCTCCCCCTTGCTCTTTGCCAGGAAGGCAGTGCGCCACGTATCGCGCTGAGGTGCCGGTGGATGCGGTATTGGAAATGACCGGGGGAGCTGCCAGTCGATTGGGACTAGAGCTAGGGCAAGCGATTGTGGTGCAAGAGCTTCAGCTCAAATAACCATGAAGGATCTTTGCGTTTTGCTGCTTGCGATATGTGAGAGATATCAGTCTTGTATCCTGCATCTGATTCTAGAGGGCATCAAGATGACCACCTTCCACGCACCGAGTACAGGGCAATTCCAACTACCGCACCTACCAAGGGTTAAAGAGGAAGACATCAAGCCACTGCTGGTAGCAGAGCGCGAAATTGTGTTCTTCCGCCTCCATGATTCTGGTTATCACAACCCGGAGTCCGGTCTGACTGACTACGACAACATTTTTGTTCGGGAAGTCGATGCCGTTTGCGGGGTTACTTCCTCTGCGATCCAGGAATTTCTAGTTCATCGGCAGGAATCGTCATCAGCGTCGGTACCTGAATCAGTTTGGGTGAATAATCGAGTGGTGACGCCCATCCCGTTTGTTGAGGCGGTCTTGTTTTGGTCGTCGCGGGCTCACGATCCTAGCAATCGCGACCGGTGGTGCGAGATTGTTAATCACGAGCTTGAGCGCCTGGAAGAACTCGTTTACAACGTTTTCTTCACTGGCTTTGAAGTGCCCGAAGATGAACAATGGACGCTAGAGTATCGGTCGTTTGATGGCGGGCTGACAGCGATGGCCAACAACACTTCCTCATTAGGGCCAAGGATTTATGCGCCTGGTCCTGTCGAAGGAGTCCCTATCTAAGGGGCTAGCTAACAGATTCCCCCGATCACTGCCCATGTAGAGGCAGTGATTCTTTTAGATGGACAAGGTTAGGAGTCCCAATAAGATCAGGCTCCACCGAAAGGTGCCGCCGAAAAAACGCCATGTCTTCTGCCATGACTTGAGGGGGATGGCCAAGGCGATCGCGGCGACGGCAAACCCGGCCGCAAATTGCAGCCCACCACTTTGGGATAGAGCAATACACCCAAGCGCGGCAAATGCGATCGCGAGCACAACTTCGATGAGGCGTTTCAGAAGGCGCATTAAAAAATCCTAAAGTCTTGCCTTTATCATCGCCTGACTGGAAGGAGTCTTGATGGGGAATTCCCCTCAAATCCTTGTGTTGTTTTGTAACAAGTCTACTGCTGAGATATCCCAGAGATATTGGTTCGCTAGGCTCCGAATATGCTTAGCGACGAGCACTGGAGGGGAATATGCGACCTAGTGATTTATCTACTGAAATCGGCACAGTTGATCAAAAAACGCTTGACCAATTTGGGGCGATGCTTACGACTGTCTTGGGTGATGTGCTGGATGGCGAGGGTCGTTTTGATCTATCCGACGCGGCAGAACCGATGTTGATTGCCAACCTGCGGGATGTCGTGGGTGAGGTCGGTGAGCTGTGCGAAGTCTTTGCCGGTCGCGCTCTCAACCAGAAGCAGCTCCGTTCTTTGGCGGAGTTAGAACTTGCCTTTGCGGTCCTGGAGGACAAGGCGGAAGGGTTTATGAATTTATTATCCCCAAGGGAGTGATGCGACTGATTCACCCGAAAGGCCAACAGGTCATCAGAAAGAGTCTTTGGGATACCCTCTGGATTGCTGGGCCGGGGATCTGTCTCTGGCTCGCGTTGCGCTGGATTGCACCGATTAATACAGTGCCTTCAGCGTCAATGGAGCCCACGATAAAAGCGGGCTCTAGAGTGCTCGTGAATCGACTGTACTACCGAGGTGAGGTTAACCCTGAGCGTGGCGACGTGGTGGTTTTTGATTCGGGGTTTCGCATGGATCGCGAACCCGTGATGTTTACTAAGCGAGTTGTTGCTATCCCCGGTGATCGCGTTGCAATTATCTCTGGAGAGCTATTGGTCAACAATCGGGCCATTGCTGAAGACTACGCGACTGTCTCCAATGATGATTTTGCTGAAGTGACTATCCCTGAAGGGCATTACTTTCTGATGGGGGACAACCGAAATAATTCCTATGATTCAAGATTTCTGGGAGTGATTTCTAGAAGCCAAATCGAAGGTCGAGTGAGCCGATTGCTTTCATTCGATAAAAGTTTTTTCGCTTCGCCGAATCAATCTGATGGATAGTCTACATTCGTTTTAGGCTTCACGTCTGTGTGGCTGAGAGTGGGACCTTGGCCAGAGTAGTAGTGATGAGGACTGCTGTGTGTAGTGATGACGGCTGGGGACTGTCTCTTTCAGGACAAGAGCGTCGCAAAAGTAATATCCTGCCCCCTCTTCCGTTTGAATAAAGGGGTATTTGTAGCCAGGTGCGAGACTCCATTTCCAATGTTCAATCTCATCAATTTTCTTTGAGAGCGATTGGCGAAGTCGATAGATATTCTTGTCCACTAATCGAATATCTGGGAGTGTTTGAGAAGGATTATCTCCCTCAATCTCGTTGCCTATTTTCTGTAACAGCTGTTCTCTACTCCAAATTCCTCTAGGGGTTTGAGTCAGAACCTTGATAATAATAAATTGGATCGCTGATACCCGGAAATTTGACAATAGCATCCCTTGCTCTGCTTTGATATAGCAGTCTTGGGTTTTGATATCTAGTAATAGATGTGGAGATGTGAGTTCATTTTTCTCTCTCACTCTGCGGTCAAAAGCCAAGATTTGTTTTAGCGAGGCTGGTCGTATCGGTTTCTCGAATACTAAATCAACTCCCAGATCAAACAGAGTGCTGCTTTCCGCATCTTGGGTCTCGTGGGGAACGATCCCCACCAGTATGGGCCGATAGCCGCGTGATTCAGTCACAGAAAACAATTCTTGTAGCTGTATAATTTGAGCTGAAGAAGTAAAGCTGGATTCGGATTGAACGCAGACTACATCAGGTTTGTCTCTAGAGATAAATGGAATTAAGTCTGCCTGAGTACAGCAATAGACATCAGTTTCTATTGTTTTGAAAACTCGCAGATACTCACCCGTGAAATTATCTAAATCACCACAAACAAGTATACGCATTAAATTACCTATTGGCTAGAGTTGACCAACAGATAAATTCTGCATGAACACTTGCTTATCCAGCAACCCCTCGCAGAGATTTAACTTTTTCTTCGCTATTTTGGCTGGCTTTGACGTTGCTTGAAGTGACGTCTTTTTGGGCTGCGCGCTCTATTTTTGCGTAATTTAAGGCTACTTGAAGTAGTGTTCGATTTATTTCCGGCTAGCTACATAACGCAAGAATACTTAACCAAAAAAGCTGTATTTGCGATATGTGAGAGATATTTGCCCGCTAGATTCTTCCCATAGGTAAATAACCTGCCTTTAGTCAGGTGACCAGCCTAAAAGCTTGACCTTCTTAAGGGGGGGATAACCCATGACAGCTTTTACATTGACCCAAGAACAACGCGCTCAGACACGCAAGCTATCAGAGCGCATCATTAGCGATCTGAAACTTCAAAATCGTGGTGCTCAGACAACTACGGTGACTCTGCCTGCTTGGATGCGTAGTCTGCAAGAAAATCAGTTTCTCCGGAAGCTTGCCAAGGTGCTGCCCTACTGCGTCCTCGGGGGGACGCTGGCGGTTCATCTGCTCGCTTCTACCCCAGTGCTGGCGATCGGCATTGGATTACTGGCTGCCGTGAAGTTGATTGTCCGGAAAGCCAAGAACAACAACCCAGTCATTCAGCGCATGTTTGCCAAGGTCGGGCAGCGCAAGTACATGCGTCTTATTGCCGCATTGTTGTTTGGCGGTACCTTGTGGGGGTCTCTCAACAACCCTGTCCACGCGCAGTTTCTGAACGGGGCAGAAGAGTTTTTTGAAACGACTTTCGGAGATACAGCAGGAGACACTATTCCAATCGTTTTTGGCGTTCTCCGAGCGATTTTCTTGTTGTACATCGCGGTCTCTCTGATCCGCATCATCAACGCGGCTAGAAATGACGACGATTGGCAGCAAATGGCCAAGGCTCCTTTAATCACTGTCATGGCCGTTGTCGTTGGGGATGTCCTGACAACACTCGTAGTTGGTGCATAAGGCTGTCGTTGCTTCATTTATCGAGGTGGAAGGTTCGCCTCGATAAATGAAGTATTTATTAGAGGGATACGGTTATGCCCGCACGAGATCCAAATGAGTTTGTTTCCGTGAATGGAGCATTGAATCTAAAACCTAGTTTTGGCCCCATTCCAGCCGATCAAATTATTCCATGGGGAGTCATTGCCCTAGGAAATATTCTTGTTGCGAATCGACTCCTCGGATTGAGCTGGGTCATCACAATTTTGAGCACCGGCTGGGGGATTGGAACCTGGTGGATTTTGACGGGTTCTGACGCTAGTCGGTTTCTATCAAAATTTCGCAGTCCACCGGTCTGGCTGTATGGTCATTTACCTTACTTCAGCCCCCTTGAACCGATCCCAAGGAATTTAGAGAACTCTAAAAAGGGCCAGAAGGGTAAGAAGCACCGGAAAAAAAGACGACGAATTAATAGCTAACTCAAGACGAATAACTCTCTACTGGGGTTGACGATATGCCCACCGAATACTTGCTTGGAAAGCGAAAGAAGGTTGGAGTTTTCTCAAAAAACAAGCAAAAGCCTCAAACTGTACGGGCGTTTGAAGATTATTGCGCATTGAGAAGCTTTGTTCAGTTTCGGATGAAAGGGCGCGACGTTGGCGCAGCCCTCTTGACCCACAAAGGAGTTTATCGCCTGGTGTTTGGGTTTTCTTGCAAGGGCATTCATGACACCCTCCGTCCCGATCAACTGATGCCCACTATCGAGAAATTGGAAGCTGGATTAAAAGAGCTTTTCTCAGGTAGTATGCTGACCTTTCATTTGTCTAGCTTCGCGGATGATTCGGATCGTCAAAGTGAACTAGACGAGCTAATTGAAAAGGCTCCATCTGATGAACTAAAGCTGATTCTGATGAGCGAGAAAAAGCGAGTAAAAGAGCTTGCTCAAGGCGGAATTCGTCGAATAAAAACGCTGAATATCTATTGCGGCATAACAATTGGTGGTGATGATCCGACTGATGCCGATGCCGATCTCATCGAAAAAATTCTGGCTAAATTAATCGGCTATTGGGAGCGGTTTAAGGGGAATGGAGATCAGGTCGAAGAAGGTCGGTTTGAAGAGATCTTCAAAAATGCGTTTGAACGATATTTGACATATGAGTCCCTGTTGGATGTAAAGATGGGGCTCGATATATCGCCGCTTTCCTCTGCTGATCTATGGGCGAATATCTATCGGGTCTTTAATGTTTTCTCTCCGCCCCAGATACCTAACCCGATGGTGTTTGATGGACGACATATTACGGAAGACGTTAATAGCAATATCGATATTAAAAGTCTCTTGGTGCAAGGGGAGCATGGGAACGCTCGTGTTCCGGAGGCAGATCGCGCTTGGGTGAGGGTCAAAGACCGATATGTCGGTGTCATGACCGCCTTGAATAAACCGGCTGGTTTTTCCAATGTGCGCTCCCAACTGCGGTACCTGTGGGATGTCCTCTGTCGGCCTCACGTCATCGACACCGAAGTTATTTGCCAGATCACTCCGGCTAACGCCGCAATGGTTAAAACGCAAATGCAGCGGCTGATCAAGCAAAGCAATAATGCTACCCTCAGCGCGGCAGACCACCGGTCAATTGATGTTTCGGCATCTTTGAGAACTCAGAAGTCGGTTGATGCTGCTTCACAAATCATTGAGGGAGCCATTCCTGTCAAGGTCGCAACGGTTTTTCTCATTCACCGAAAGACTCGCAGCAAACTAGATGAAGCTTGTCGGCAACTCGCTGAGTGTTTCGTGCTACCGGCAAAAGTCGTTCGCGAAAAAGAGTTGGCGTGGCAATATTGGCTGCAATGCCATCCCCTCGCGAGCTGGGAGAGGTTACTGGTTTCTCCTTTCCAAAGGACGATGACCTATCTCAGTAATGAAGCGCCTGGTCTAATTCCCTTGACGATGACTCGCCAGCTTAGTAAGCAAGGCTTCGAGTTGATTGCGGATGAGGGAGGCAGCCCTATCCGCATTGACTTTATTAACGAACATCGTAATATTGCCTGCTTTGGAACGACCCGTTCGGGTAAGTCGGTGGCCGTGTCCGGCATGATGTCGATGTTTTTAGCCCACGGGCACCCAATCGTTGCCTTGGACTACCCCAAGCCAGACGGGTCATCCACGTTTACCGACTACACCAAGTTTCTGGAGCCCAATGCCGCTTATTTCGATATCGGTAGAGAAAGCAACAACCTGATGGAGATGCCCAACTTTTCCGGGCTTTCGCCGGAAGAGCGGAACGAGCGATTCCAAGACTACAAAGCCTTTCTGGAGTCGGCGTTGGTCACGATGGTTTTGCCCAGTACTGATGGACAAATGCTCCTGGAGCAGACCATTCGGAGTTTGTTGGGGCGAGCGCTGACTATCTATTTTAAGGATCCAGATATCAACGCCCGATATAAAGCTGCTGAGCAAGATGGGTTCGGCTCTGCTGCCTGGAGCCACACTCCGACGCTTCACGACTTTGTTCGGTTCTGTACGCCTCAAGTACTGGACGTTGAAAATAAGGCCAGTGCTGATATTGAGGCCGCACTCGGTCACATCAACTTGCAGTTGGAGTATTGGTTGAATTCTCGCATTGGTGCAGCGATCGCGCGCCCCAGCTCGTTCCCGACGGATTCCCAGCTGCTGGTCTTCGCGCTCCGCAACTTGAGCAATGAAAATGAGGCGGCGATTTTGTCTTTGTCAGCCTACTCTGCGGCTCTCCGTCGGGCACTCAGTAGTCCAAAGTCAATCTTCTTTATTGATGAGTCACCGATTCTGTTTGAGTATCCCGTGATTTCTCAATTGGTCGGTCGATTGTGTGCCAACGGTGCGAAGGCCGGTATTCGAGTTATCCTTTCCGCGCAAGATCCCGACACCATCATGAATTCTGTCGCCGGAGCCAAGGTGATGCAGAACATGAACATCAAGTTGATTGGGCGGATTCAGTCGGTCGCCGTTGACAGCTTCGTGAAGTTACTCAACTACGAACGCACGATTATCGCGAGAAATGCTTCAGAAGCCTTTTTCCCGAAACGTAGTGGGTTGTATTCCAACTGGCTGGTTGATATCGATGGTCACTCTATCTATGCCCGGTATTATCCAGGGCCGGTGCAAATTGCGATCGTTGCGAATAACCCCGACGAGCAATATGCCCGGTCATTAAAGCTTGCCTCATCTCGTGGCAGCAAGCTCAGGTCCACCTACGAGTTTGCTGTTGATTACACGCAATCGATTCAGAATGGCGCAGGTCTGAAAGGGTTGATTGAGCAGTATGAGGCGCAACCAGCCCCTGAGCCTACGAGGGGCATTGAAGTGGTGGAGGCCGTGAAGGTAGGCGCATAAACGCAAGCAAGGAAGGTTCTCATGGAACGCAGTTACACAAGACAAAGACCTAGTCCTCTTCAACTGTTGTCGTACAGCCTGCCTGTCGCTGTTCTCGTCTGCTTCAGTGTTGGTGGTGGGGCACACGGTTTTACTGATCCGGCTACTGCCCCATCGGCGGGGGACAGCAGCTCTCTCCCTCAGCCAGCGAGTGCAGAGGGGGTTTCGATTTTTGAGTTTTATCAGAGCTTGAGTCCCCAAGAACAGGCGCTATTTAGTTTTAGTAGTAATCCCACGTCGGGGACTTGGGGGCAAGGAACGTCGATTCTGAACGGAGATCTCCAAAGCATCTTGAATGGCGACCTCGACAGCATCCTCAATGGCGATCTCGACAGCATCTTGAATGGCGACCTCGACAGCATCCTCAATGGCGATCTCCAAAGTATTCTCAATGGCGACCTCGACAGCATCTTGAACGGTGGCCTCGACAGCATCCTCAATGGCGATCTCCAAAGTATTCTCAATGGCGACCTCGACAGCATCTTGAACGGTGGCCTCGACAGCATCCTCAATGGCGATCTCGACAGCATCTTGAATGGCGACCTCCAAAGCATCTTGAACGGAGACCTAGGCGGCATCTTGGACGGGATCTTAAACGGTGGCGGTGGTCTGGAAGATATTTTGAACGGAGACCTGGGCGGCATCTTGGACGGGATCTTAAACGGTGGCGGTGGTCTGGAAGATATTTTGAACGGAGACCTGGGCGGCATCTTGGATGGGATCTTAAACGGTGGCGGTGGTCTGGAAGATATTTTGGATGGAGACCTGGGCGGCATCTTGGATGGGATCTTAAACGGTGGCGGTGGTCTGGAAGATATCTTGGATGGGATCTTAAACGGTGGCGGTGGTCTGGGCGGCATCTTGGATGGGATCTTAAACGGTGGCGGTGGTCTGGAAGATATTTTGGATGGCGGTTGGGGGGACCTTGAGGGGATTTTAGGCGACTTGGGAGACCTTGGCCTCGGCGGTTTGGAGGACCTCTTCGGCGGCGGCGGCGGCTACTCTGCCGAAATTGACCTCAAAATCCCGGCGCTTGGGGACTCTTTGGCCTCTTGGAATATCCTTGCCGGAAATGCTTCAGGGGCCTTGATTGAGAACGTTGTTGGTTCCTTTGGAACAACCCCAAACATTGTTACCGGCGCATTGGGCGTTCCGGATGTTATCGCTTCTCAGCTATCCGTTTGGGATACGGTGATGGGCGGCGTCGAAAATGGTTCACCAACTGGCGCGAGTCAGCAAGTGGACCGATTCAACGTCAACCCGGTTGCTCTCTCTGAAACTATTGGCAAAGAAATCTCACGGGCGGCTTCTATTGGGTTTTCCCACACCTTGCTGAGTGAGGAAGGCCAGCAAGCCATCGTCGCGGAGGTCGAAGCTACGGACGAAACGCTGACCGAGATTGTGGATCTGGCGACTGAGGCACAAGACCTCGATGTCACCCAAGACGTGATGAAAAATATGAGCGCGATGCTCGCTCAGCAGTCCTCGATTGAGGTTGCTGGCTATGGCCAGACCATTCAATTGCGCCAACAGTTTGCAGCGGATGCGGTGGTTCAAGCTGAAGCGGCTGAGGAGTTAGCCGCAATGAGTCGCCGCCAGCAAACTGAGCCGATGGCAGCGGCAGCGGAGGTGATTCAGTCGTCTTCAACACTCTTGATGTTTTAGAGGGCCATAGGAAACGATACTCTCTCTGCTCTCTCTGTTCTCTCTGCTCTTGATGTTTTAGAGGTTGGTTAGGAAACGATGTTCTCTCTCTCTCTTCTAGCAGTCGAAGGGGCTGCTGAAATGCTCGAACAAGGTCTGACGATGTCGGATGACATTGGGGCGATTTACGACCTCCAGTGGCAGCAGATATTTATGTCAGAGCTGTATGGGCAAATCGTTGACTTGGCCAAGATCTTTGCCGTTGGGGCGCTAGTGATATTCATGATGCGGTTTGCCTATGCGGCTGTCCACGAAGGCGACTACTCGGAGCCAGTGCGGATGCTGGTGTGGCCCTTAATTGTGGTCCTGTTTCTAGTCAACGATGGGCAGCTGCTGGCAGCTGGGACCACTGCGATGCGCAATGTGCTGAACGAAAAATCTGAGCAAGTCTTAAAAGTCTCAATGCTGAATGTGAGGCTAGAGGAAGCCATCCGGGGGGCCTTGGCCAAAGGCGTGATTGGCGTCGAGATTAGCTCTCAAATTCAGCAGTGTCAGGCGTTAATCGGTGAAAGCCAGGTTGAATGCCTGGAGGCGGCTTATCAACAGGTGGAGGCCACGATTGGAGACTTTCAGCAGCATTGGGCAGTAGGAGCTGCTCACGCTGCGGGCAGTCTGGTAACGCCTTTCTACAACCAGATAACGGAGGGGATTCGGGGCGCGATTGACGCCTACGAAACGTCTGGTGGCTCGGTGGGGCAAGTGCTACCGGGGTTCTTCGGTGGATTTGTCGGGTCTACTTCTCGGGCGCTGGTTCATGCCTTGCTGATGGCTTTTCAATGGGCGTTCGTGAATTTGGTGCAGATTTCCATGTTGCTGACAGCGTTGGTGGGGCCGATCGCGCTGGCTGCATCGCTACTCCCCTTTGGCGGCAAGCCCATTTTTGCCTGGCTCACGGGCTTCTTTAGTCTGGGGTTTGCTCAGATCATGTACAACATCGTCGTCGGCTTGGCGGCAGTGGTGATTATGAATGCCAACACGTTCGATACGAATGGTTATCTCGTTCTGATTGCCCTACTCTCTCCAGCCCTGGCTTTGGGCTTGGCGAGTGGGGGCGGGTTAGCCATCTTTAACATCATGCTCTCGGGTTCTGTGGGCGCGGCAACCTTGTTGGTTTCGACGTATACCCATGAGCGCGGGTACAGCAGTGCTGCTCGTCGATCTTCGTAGGAGAACAGAGGCTAAATGACACTTCTTCATCAAAAAAGACAAGGGCTGCTAGCCCCGGACAATCTACTGCCCTTGTTTGTGGTGGTTTCCCTCGTTCTAGGCGTGCTCAACCTTCTGATGATTTTGGGGTTGGTGTTCTCGACCGCGCGGATGGCCAACCGTCCCGTACCCCGATTGGTGCAGTTGGTTGATGGCCGCTCTGTCCTGACAGAGCCGATCGCGAATATGGAGCGATCGCCCGAGGCGATTCGCCTATTCACCAAAAACACCCTAACGATGATGTTCACTTGGAACGCTGTCTCCCAGGTCCAGGATGCGGCTGGGGTGTCTCATTCGACAATGGATGCGGGGGTTGATGCGGGGGGCGAACTTGCCACGACTAAGAGCTGGCAAGCGAGTTTTGCACTGTCGGAAGATTTCCGGGGGCCCTTTCTACAGGCCGTTGGGCAAATGACGCCTGACGATGTGTTTCAAGGTAAGGCGCAGAGTGTTCTGAATGTCACGACCTTATCTGAACCTCTAGCGATTGGCGATGGCGAATGGGTGCTTGAGGTTGTGGCAAGCCTCATCATCTTTGACCAGTCCACCCCTCGCGGACGGGCGATTCCGTTCAATAAAAAGATTTACGTGCGGGCGATTGAACCGTCTTTCGACCCCTTGGTAGAAGACGCTACGCCCATTCAGCGAGCGGTTTACCAAGTTCGCGCTGCGGGTCTAGAGATCACTGAAATTCATGAACTTCTGGAGGAGTAGCCATGGCAGTTACGAATGGCCGTGAGCCAGTCCCCAACATGCAGTTGTTGGACCCCTCTGATATGGGTGCGGCTCTGCGATCTGAAAGGGGGACATCTACAGAGGAGATGGCGTCATGGATGGGGATAGAAGGTGAGTCAGAGGCTTCTGTCTCTACACCTGTTCTGGATGCCGAGAATGGCGAAGCCGCTCCATCTGACGACGAGGATGGCGATCTCCAAGTGGATGACCAGGGCAAGACCAAGACTCCACTTTGGGCGAATCCATTGGTGAAGTTGATCTTTGTCGGAGGCGTTGCTGGGAGCTGTTTGCTGATTGTCGGGCTAGTGGTTCAGTCCATCCAAAATGCTGGCAGTCGCGATTTGTTGGGTTCCTCTACTGTGACACCCGTGGAAGTGGAAGAGCCGGAAGACCCGATGCAATCGGCTCTGCGTCAACAAGAGCAACAGATTGGTTCACTCAAGACCCAAAATGCTCTTGGGACTCAGCAGTTAGCGATGCAGCTCCAAGACGAGGCTGGCCAGGGGGGGACTTCAGAGGTGAGTGCCGCCGACCTGTTGGCGCTGCGCAATCAACTACAGCGTCGTCAAGAGCAGCAGGCGCAAGCGACGAATCAGACGAATCAACCGAATCAGACACAGCCGACTATCACCAATAGGCCGGTGCCTCGTCCGACGACCGTGGCGAGTCCTCGTCCGCCGACCGTGGCGACTCCCGTCGCGCCGACGTCTGTGGCTCGCTCACTACCGCCAGCGCCCCCGCCGCTCTCTCCACAAGAACAGCTCACCAACCTGACTGGCTATGGTTCTTATGGCAGTGGGAGTGCTTTGCCAGCCAACACGATCGCCGCCGTGCCAATCGCCGCTCCAGGGAATATTGGGGAAATCGCATCGCCACAAGCGGAAATGCCCCCCGCAGTACCTTCGTTTAGTGATGCTGGTGTGGCCTCTGCGCCAATTCCGGCTTTTCAGGCAGGGCCGAAGCAGGTTGATAATACATACGCGGCTGAGGAGGCCGCTATCCTCGGCAATAGCCTGATCACAGTGCAGGCGGGGACTTATGCTCAGGCAACTCTAGAGACGCCAATTTATTGGGCGCAAGACCTGGCAAATGAGCAACAGTCGCAGCGCACGGCGCTAAGACTCTCTGAACCACTTTATGGCAGCCGGGGCGAGGTAGCGCTAGAAGCTGGGACGCTGTTGGTTGCCGAAGTGAATGTCATTGCGGGCAGCGGTCTGTTGCAAATGTACGTGACAGATGTGGTTGTCACCCAGGACGGACAACAGCAAGTTATGTCCATTCCGCATCAAAATCTGGTGATTGCCGGACGTGAGGGCCAGCCATTAATAGCTCGCGAAATCCAGAACACAGGTGAGATTCGGGCCGCAGAACTTCAGTTAGCGGCACTCGGGGCATTGGGCAACGTTGGCGAACTGCTAAATCGCCCCGATTCATCCACGACGATAATTGGGGGCGATACGAGTGTCAGCACCGTTGAAAATGGGGCGGTCAATATCCTGGCGGGCTTATTGGCCGGTGCTGCCGATGCTGTACTGCCTATTGAGCAGGCACGGGTGGAGGGTCGCATTGATGACTACGAGAATCAACCCCGTATCTGGTACCACGGCAGCGATGCCCCGGTCATGCTCTTCGTTGCCGACGAATTTATCTTTCAAGCGGATTAATGAGGAGGATATATGAGACGTTCAACCCAACTCGCGATCGCCGGTAGCTTCTCTCTACTGTTGGTTATCCTGCCCATCGCAGAACGACCCGCGATCGCCCAATTGCGAGAGGAATTCAGCCTGCAACAGGCTCAAACTGGAGCCATTGATATTCGGGTTGGGCCTGGTCTGGGCACCAACCTTGATTTCACTCGCACCGGGCAGTACATCTATCGAGCGTGGTTGGATGATCCGAGTCGCATCTTGGTGGAAACCGACACTCCGATTGAGGCGGCAAACGCCCAAATCATCCACTTGAGGAAGATTGAGCATATTGACTTCGACGGACTTCCGGCCACCGGCACAACGCTTTTAAGCGTGGCAACTGTCACCCCCTCCGGAGAGCGCAACCTCTATCAATTTAGGGTTAGCTATAGCGCTAATCCTCCGTATACCACGATTGCCCTGCTGCCGGGTCGAACTCAGGCCAACGTTGCCGCTATCCCGTCTAGCGCTGCCTTTGATGTGGATGGGCAAACCTTTCGGTTGGGGATTGCTCAGTTACTTCTGGAGGGCACCATCCAGAGTCAAGGGCCGATGCACAATCGTCTGAAAGATTTTGTCGCTCTCGTGGAGGGTGGTGATCGTCCCGATGTGGCTGCACAGACGGTCGATCTCAGCATGGCAGTTGTGGAGGCGGTTTCAAGCCTTGGCTTGCAAGTCGCCGCAGAGCAGAGCGCTGCGAGTTTTGCAGACGATGAAGCTGAACCCCTCGCCGAAGAATGGCAGCAGGATGAGTTCTTCGAGGAGGCACCCACCGAACCCTCTAATACTGATCTATGGAGAAGCATCGTTGATCAGATGTCAGAGCTGGAAATTGAGGAGAATTGACTATGAAACTCAGCTTCCTGCTTCAATCTCTACTGATGTGTTCGTGTTTAGCAAGTTATGCGACACCATTTGCATGGGCGCAGAGCGATGCGGCAGAGCCACTGACTGAACTTACTGAAACGGTTACTGATAAGCCAGAACCCTCGACTACTGGTACCCCGGCTGATGACTCTCAAGAGGTGGGAGATGATAGTCCGGTCGGTCTGGATCGGCGGCTTCCGATGGGAGTTCTGCATATTGAAGGACAATCAGCTCCTATCCCAGACTGGAAAATTGTTACCTTCGATGCCTTGCCTGCTTTTGCCGAAGCGGGGCAATGGGGAGAAATTGAATGGTCGAGAGGCGATCAGATTGCCGATGTGCTGACGCTGGGCGATTTTCAGGACTCCTTCGATTTGCATCTCTTGACGATCGCCTCGATCGGCGATTCGTTGGGTCTGAGTTCTGAATCTGGTCGAAAGAGTCCTCTTTATCAAATTAAGCTCAGTGAATTTAGGTTGCTGGAGCGCCAAAGTATTTCAACACTTGTGGCAGCACTGCCGTCACTGCTGGATGTCCCGATCGACAAACTTCCCCTCATCCAAGACGTTTTTAAAAGCGTTGCTCCTACGTATGTTTGGCAGAATGAGACGTTATCAGAATTTCTCGCCTCCAATCAAGAGTTTGGCGAGATTAAGCTGAGCCGACAGATTTTAGAAGACTATACGCTGGCTGATCTGCCGGGAATCGACAGGGTGCCTCTACAGGCTTTCTCGCAGTGGGAAGATGCGGTAATCAACGAAGTTCCCATGCTGTCGTCGATGCCTTGGTGGGATTTTCCTGAGACCGTTCAACTTGACGGAGAGATTGTTGTTGTCGAGAAATCCGAGAGTTCAGATGATGCTCTGACGCTCCGGCCACATAACTCTTTGATGGAGTCTGTTGAATGGATGGTCGGTGCGGAGGCTAATTCAAGCCTGGACAATAGAGGAGAACTTTCCCAAATCAATGAGGGACGAGGTTTGGCGGGCGCTTTTCCGTATGGTCCAGCCTTCCAAGTGGTCCCTGCTGGCCGGTCAGAGGTGGGGGTGGAAACGGCTCTTTACTTCCGCTCCTGTCGGCAGGCTGGAGCCTTACTAGATTGCTCTGCCTATGGCATCGGCCCGATTCCGTTGGCAAGTTTTCCTTTCGGGAGCAATTTCTTCGTCGGCGAGAATGCGCTCTCATTGGCTGAATCATTCGCCCCGCCGGCCGAGATTGTAGAATCTGTGCCCGAAACCGAAGAGGCCAATGTTCTGGAGACGGTTGTTGAGATAGCCAACGAAAATAAAGGCCCCATCGGGACAGTCATCGTTGTTTTGGCCCTCGCCGGTGGAACGGTGTGGTGGGCACTTAAGGGTGACCCGATTCAGTTTGTGGTGTTGACTTTTCGCTGGGTGATCGCCGGATCCCGGCGACGCAAGCTTCGCTCAAACCCAGCCGAAGAGGCCGAGGCCCAGCTGGGTACGCCCTCTGACAAGAAGTCTAGGAGCCTTTGATCTATGGAGATGCTTACAGGTGATGCCTTGCTTCATGAACTGCCGCTGGCTCAGGTGGAAGAAGAATCGCCTGTTTCATCGACATCATCGACCCTGATTGATTCATTAGGGCCAGCTTTGACCCCACTTATGGGCACTGATGGCCTCATTTTGTTGGGCTTGGGATTGGCTGTCATTGTTTTTCAAGTCATGGGTCGAGGTGGCAAGTCCGGTAAGATTGCGCGGGGGTCTCTCAGTAGTGCGAAGGAGCAGGCGAAGGCGAAGAAGCAAGCGCTGAAGCAATTGAAGGCGAGAGTTCACAACTCAGTCGCACTCTATGTCGGATCACGGAAACGCCCTGGTCAGAAGAAGTCCTCTGGTAAAACGCTCTTTCTGCCAGATGCCCAAAGGGGGATTGCCGTTGCGGGAGGGCCAGGTTCCGGTAAAACCTTCAGCATCATCAATCCCCTCATTCGCTCCGCTTTAGATGAAGGCTACCCGGCGCTGGTCTATGACTTCAAATATCCTTCGCAGGCGGAATGTCTGGCTGCGTATGCGGCTAAGCGCGGCTATGACGTGCGAATTTTCGCCCCTGGCTATCCAGAGTCAGAGGTTTGCAACCCTCTCGATTTCATGACTGACCCGGATGATGCGCTGATGGCAAGGCAGATCGCCACGGTCATGAACCGCAACTTCGCCCGCAGCTCGAACAGTAGCGAAGATAAATTCTTTGCTGATGCGGGTGACCAGTTGACACAGGCAATCTTGATGTTGGCGAAGGCCATGCCCATCCCGGATTTGATGTCCGCAAGTGCCGCTTTGGGCCTGAGTTCATTACCCGATCGCATCATGGAAGCCAAGCGATTGGGAGACCTCGGGCAACTGCGAGATCGCTGGCAGATTTCTCACTGGGTCTATTACGCCTTTAGCCAATTGATGCAGCTCAAAGACTCAGAGAAGACTGTAGCGGGAGTTCTGGGGACAACGGGTAAAGTCTTCTCCCGGTTTATGGCTCCAGAGCTGATTTCAACGTTCTGTGGCAAGACGACGTTGCCGATTGAGTTGGAAGGGCGGCAGCTCGTCATTCTGGGGCTAGATCGCCGTCGCCGCGAAGCCGTTTCTCCCCTGGTGGCGACCGTGCTGCACATGATGGTGACGATGAATGTTACCAAGCGGCGTAAGGATCCGCTGCTGCTAGCGATCGATGAATTGCCGACGCTGTATCTGCCTTATCTAACTCAATGGCTCAACGAAAACCGTTCCGATGGCCTTTGCACCATGATCGGCTTTCAGAATATTACGCAGCTTGAGGATGCCTACAAGCGCGATATTGCCCGCTCCATTCTTGGCGGCTGTGCAACGAAAGCCATCTTTAACCCCCAGGATGCCGATAGCGCTCGCATGTTTAGCGACTATCTCGGTGAGGAAGAGGTCAAAATTAAGCAAAAATCGCGTAACTCTGGCGGGAAAGGCGGTGCCTCACGAACGGTTTCCGAGCAGGTACAGAAGCGCCACATTGTCGAGCCAGCCCAGTTTAATCGTCTGCCCACAGGGCGCTGTGTCTTGGTCTCACCTGGGTTTGCCAGGAAAGACGAAACGTCCATTCCTCTGATCTCTCAAATCAAAATTCCTAAAGGAGACCTGAAAGAAGACGATTGGAGTAGAGACACTTGGGAGAAGCTTAGGGCAAAGCTTGTATCGAGGTCGCCGCAGACGTATAGAGATACAGACAAAGCTAATCAGCAGATGCAAATCTGTCAGGCATTGGTTGAGGAACTATTACCCCTTCCCGTTGATGAAGAGGGTGAATCGGATGCCCATTCCTCACGCTTCAATGCTCCCATTCCGGTCTTGGATTCATCTCCGTCAGGTGCCGGTGCGAATGCGAAAGTGCTCAATCCTATTGCCTTGGCCGAATTCAGTGAGGTGTTCTGATGTCTACTGATATTGATAATGCCACGGGTGTCACGACTCAGGATGCGGATAAGGCCGCCCAAGCGACTGGGGGTACGGTCGGTGTCGCGCTCAGTGCTGCTGCTATGTGGCGGTTCAGAGACGATGGGCAAGCGGATGTTCCATTGACCATCCAGGTGGGAGAGGAAACGTTGAGGACGAGCCAATATGGGCTGTCTTCATCTATCAAAGAATATCCAGATGAGGCCAAACAAGTGGCTCAGAGGGCGTTAAGTAATGAGTCATTGCCCTCTGACCCCGAGACTAAGATTGCCATCAACCGGCAGTTGGTGTTCCATCAAACCCCCAATTACTACAAAGATGGCAGTCCGAAACGCTTTGTTCATCCTGACTTTGACCCCAGTGAATTCAAGGCCTTATTTAACTCCGCACCGACTGCTCAGGCCGGGGAGCACACCGAAAGCGAACGGGATGATGGAGCTGTCCTTGAGACCAGTGTTTCGCCTTTAGGCGCTAGCGTGAGTCGGGTTGACCAAAAAGTGCTGGATCAGGATGTCGATGAAGCCCAGAGTCAGGCTAAGGCAATCGGGGCTCAAGTTTGCGCTTATGCACCGAATAAACGGCTATCCGTGGCGGTCGGTGAAACTCAGTTGGAGGCAGATTCCGGGCAGCTCTCTGAGGTCTTAACCACGGAACTAGACCCTGCTGAGATTACTCTCCTACATCAATCAGTCCTAGAGGGGCAGCGGCATGACACAGAGATCGCTATCCACGACATCGAGGCTGACCGGACACTCTATTTCGCCAATAGCCAGACCCGCTTGAACACCCTGGCATCGCCAGAAGAGAACGAACTTCAGAGACAAGTCTGGCATGGCGGTTCGGAGGAAACACTCACGACTGAGGTTGTCCCCCTCTCGGTCGCAGAAGCGATGGCGGGACAAAATGAAGGTGACGTTTCGACGGATAGTGCGGCAATCTGGATGGCCCAGCCAACGACGGCAACTGTGACGAAAGATGCTCGGGGGCGTATCATTAGAGCCCCGACGATGGAAGGTTTGGAGGCAACCGTCGATAAAGTTGAACGGAGGCAACAGCAGGCCCAGTGGGCGGCGGAGCGATTAGAGCAGCAGGGTGGGGGGAATGAGAGTCTGGCCACCATGCTCGATCAATGCGTAATCACTTGCTATGGCGAGCAGGGACAAAGCACCATTTTTGGCAATCGATATAACATTTCACGAGACGGTCAGGGGGGGCTATCGGTCGAAGCTAAAGATGGGCGAGGTGTCATCTTTGAGCGAGATCCCTCTGGTGAGATCAAATCTTCGCTGACGGCGATGGATGTTCAAAACCTCGGCAAGGCCCAGAAGGTCCTGGATCGACACCCCTCTCTGCCCGCACTTACCCCGCAGTCTCCCTCTCCAGCCACGATGTCTAGCCGTGGCAGAGGTGGGCCGGAGATAGAATAAACCGCCAAGATAAAAGTTCTCGCCGTCTACGGCGTGCGGTTGATAACTGTTTGATAACTGTTTAGGTAGCTGAATCATGTGTGCCAAAATCCATCTTCGCCTAAGTCTTGTTGCCTTGGGTTTGTCTCTCGCTGCTTGTGGGGCTGGCGTCGTTGATGAGTCGCCAGAGAACGTCGCTCAGTCGCCAGAGAGCGCGGCATCGGAGATTGCGACTCCCTCTGAGCCAGCCACAATCACGGCTGATACTGCCGTCGATGTCGTCTGGCAACACTGCGATGTCGGCCTGTTTCGGGAGCCAACCGAGTGGGATTCATACCCCGTTGATGAACAAGGTTGCCGCGTCAACGATGTTCGGATCACCGTTTGGCCGCTGGAAGACGGCACGGTTGAAGTCGTGTTCGTGCGAGGCCGACTCAGCCCTTCCATGCTGGACCGAGGAGAGGATGAAACCTATCAGGTGGCCACACGCTCCCGTGGGTGCGATCCCAACGGGCCACAGGCCGAGGGGCTTTATAGAGTGGGGGAACTGGTCAGCATTAAAGTTGATGCTGCCGCTGATCGAAAATTTATCCCGGCCGAACAGGTATCACTCACTGCGATTGAGGCCCCTGAAGAAGATAGCGAGGTGATTCAGGGCTTCCTGTTTTTGCGGGGGGATTGTGACGAAATTGATCCCGACAGAGTGTTTTAATCCCTGGCAGTCCATCATCCTTCATCTCCAGTAATCTTTTTACATGGAAGTTAACTGAATCAAGGGGGTTTGGAGATATCTGAGAGATATCTACCTCGTAGAGTATGGCCTGTGCTCATCACAGGTGACTCTATGACCCTCTTTGATCACAAGTTAATACGACGATTGCTTCGCCTTCTCCTGATCGCGACTGCCGTCATCTCGTTGACCTTTCTCGGCCTCCTTGGAGAGATCAGAACCGCGATCGCTCAACAAGACCTCAGTGAGTTTCAGCAACTACAAGAGGTGGCCGGTGAACTCCCGGCCTACGAATCACTGGGCACTCAGACGTTCGGAAGTCTGAGTACCAGTCGCGACGGGAGTATCCCGAACTTGCCCGAGGATATTGCTGCCGAGCTGGGCTTTGATACAGGCCGTAGTTGGTCTGCGGGAACGCCTCTATCAGATGTCATCAGGTTGGGCGACCTGGGGAATAGCTTTTATCCGCAAGCGCTCTCCATTGGCGATATTGGTAGAGCTACAGGCGTTGATCCATCGAACTTTGCACTGTCTAACTATGACAGCTTGCTATCGCGGCAAAGCCTGGGGAGTCTGGCAAATCTGACCGGAATTCAAGATTTTAAGCTCAATGAAGTTGCCCCGGTGCAGCGAATATTTGACTCTGTTGTACGGCCTGAATTATTGCAAATAGCCGGACAGATAGGGGACTTGAAATTTGATGAATTCTTGAGTCCAGAGGACTACGTTACCAGCGAGCTGCTGAAATTCGGAGAGCGAACGATTGGTGACATTATCTCGGCTCCTGATCTGTTGTCGGGAACCGGTGTTTTTGGTGATATCAACCTGAGCGATGCTCCTGCCGGAATACTGGAGGAGTTCGGGGTTGGCGATTTGCCAGGGTTTGAGAATATCCCGTTGGGCGAGCTTGAAGGGTGGCAGGATTTAGTTCTGAGCCAGGTGCCCGGTTTATCGGAGGTGCCCTTTGGCGATTTCCCCAACCCGATCGCTGCCATCACTGGCGGGATTGGTGCGACCCATGATGTCACCTATGGCCACATGGAGCACCGGGTCACGCCGACCAAGCGTTCGATCACCGGCTCTGACCAGGCTGGATTTAACGTGCAGTGCGCTCAAGAGCGAGGGTGTGCCTATCTAGAGTTAGAAGGGCCAGGGCCGATGCACGGGGCTCAATGGATGGCGGGGGGCAATGGTCAGGGTCAGCAAATGGTCGAGGGCGGTAAGGGTCTTCTAAAGATTGTGAATGGCGGGAAAGAGCCGACCGGACGAGTCCCGTTTGGCGATGTCTTCAAAATCGTTCTGACCGGAACGAATGAATCGGGTGGTAGTGGCGATTTTGCCCTCTACACCCGCTACTGCCAGAAGTCATTCTTTGTTGATCTAGGCTGTACTCCGTACTTTATTGGACCGGTTCCGCTTTGGTCTACAAAAGAGAAGGGCTTTGTCTTAACCGGACCCCTGGAGGGCAAGGGGGGAGCTACTGGCGGTATCGCGGTTCCTCCTGAACTGCAACAGTTTGCCACCCGAACAGGCGGCGGTAGCTATTACGGTGCCGGTGGTGGCTCAGCCATTCAGATGGATGATGCTTGCTTAGACTCCTTAATCGGAGCGTTGCGGCACTCCAACGAAGCGGCAAATGCTAGAGAGCATATTCCGAGAATCATTGCCGCTGCGAACGAAGCGGGTGTCACCGATAAAGCTCAGATAGCGTACATTCTGGGCACGATCTCAACCGAGCTAGAAGGCATCTGGGCACCGACCGGAGAACGGGGGGTTGGGTGTGGTACCTACGGGGCTGGTTGCTTTTATGGTCGTGGCTATGTGCAACTGACGTGGGAGGAAAATTATGCCAAGATGGGCCGCGTCCTGGGGGTTGATTTAGTAAATAACCCGGATCTGGCAAATGATCCAGACCTCTCGGCGAAGATCACCGTTATTGGAATGCGTGACGGCCTCTTCACCGGAGTCGGTCTAGATGACTATATCGGCAACGGTAATGCCGACTTCATTAATGCTCGACGCATTGTCAACGATGGCGACAAGATGGAGTTCACAGCTCAACAGGCCGAAAGATTCTTGACCGCGCTGAATACCTGCTCCACTTTGGAGACTACAACCGGGGTTCCGGCTGGAGACATCAATGCGGCAATTATGGAAGGCGTTCGCCTAGTACAAGCAGAAGGCTTCTCTGGCAGTCGCATCCCCGGCACAAATAACGGCAACTATGCTTGTGCTGGCATGGTCAATTATGTTCTTCATCGAGCTGGGATTGCCACATTGGGTGGCGCTCCTCCCTATGGCAGTTTGGGTGTACTGGCTGTTGAGTCAGACATTAAAAATGGACGTGGTGTCGCCGTCAATCCTGCGGAAGCCCAGCCGGGAGACATCAATATCATTGATGACTATTCAGGTCGAGGGCGAGGACACATTGGCATCTGCATCAACGTCGGCTGTACTCGTGTGATCTCCAATTCTTCAAGTCGAGCGAATGCTGGAGCACCTTCACTGACTTGGGAATCTGATGGTTGGTTTAGCCCGTCCTATGGTCGGTCTTCAACGACTCGACGGGCCGTTTATCGAGTAACTAATTAGGTGGGCATTGTCATGTTCAATTTATTTCTGCAACTATCTTTGGGCTCTGTGTGGATTCGGCGCAGATTGATGCCTTTTCTTCTGGGGCTGGTTCTGGTGGCTGGAGGTCACTTGCTTCTACATCCTTCTGCCTTCAGTCAAACGTCCCAAGACTCGCCTCGTTTTGCAAACACCCCAGAGCAATGGATAGAGGTTCTGTTTGAGGAGGCTCCAGACGGTGTTGATACATCCTATGACTTCATTGCAAAGTCAGACGGATATGCTGTGATTCCTTATGTCTGGGGTGAGGGCGGCGGATTTGTTGTTTTAGAAGAGAGCCCGGAAGGATGGTCTAATCTTTGCGGCAGTGGCGGGGGGCTGGATGGCGGAAACTTTTTCGTCGAGTTTTGTGAGATGAGTCTCATTGATGCTCAAGACCTTTGGAACGTCTATCGAACTGAGTACAACGCTGCCTATGGAGAGGAACTGTGATGAATATGACCTGGCCACGTCTAGTCAAAGCCTCCTACCTGCTCTTATTGATGGTGATTCTCCCGGTGATGGGCTGTGCCGTCAATGCCCAGTCGGATCGCGTGTTAGGGGCAAGTCAGATACCACCCGCGTTTGCTGACGTCTATCAGGAAGTCTCAAGCGCGACCTCTATCCCTGTGCTGGTACCGACTGCTTTTCCCCGTGAGGCGCTGCGTGAACCGGATGCCGACGTGCCTCTATACACCTCGATTGATTTGGCAGAGCGAAATCAATACGAGATCAACTTCGATGCCATTGATGGTTGTTTTGGGGCTGGGTATTGCACGTTCGGGGCAATGGGGGCGCAGCGCATTACCCGAGACACGCCATCGGTTGATGAGCAGTATGCCTATTTCCTTGACCCCAATTATCAACCGGTTAGACGGAGTGAAGAACCGATCGCTAATGTGCGACTGACCGGTGACATTGAAGGCATCTTTATTCCTTGGGTGTGTGGCGCAAACTGCAGCGCGGCCAAGGTTTATTGGGAGCAAGAAGGTATTCGCTACTTTGTCGGCATTCGCATGGCCGATATGGATACGGTAGTCGCGCTCGCGAACTCCATGATTGAGAACGCACCCAGCCCGAACGAACTGAACGAAACATCAGTGGGTGAGGAGGAATGATGGAGCGTTTCCCAATTGCCTCTAAGCTGCGACGGCTGGGACAGATTCTACTCTCGTGGATGGTCTTTGGCCTGTGTTTAGTCGTTGTCCTGAATGAAATTTTGGGGTTTGTTGGGGTGACGCTTCTCGCTCATCCCAACTCTCATCCTGTTGTTGAGAGACAACAGGATGTTCATCGACACAGTGGCGTTTTGGACTTGCAAGCGATTTGGGATGAGATGGAGGCTGTTGCCCAGGCTCATCATTCTCTTTAGTAATGGGAGGCAGAGATGCCCTATGTTTCTTCCCTGATGAGCGGCACTGGTTGGGCGATCGTTGTCAGCATCGCTCTGTTCTGCGGCCCCGCGAATGCAGAGCCAGATGTCATGCAGCCAGGGGCGACCTTAGAGATAGCTTTGATATTGCTTGTCCAAGAGGGCCGCATTGCGCCTGATGAACCTGCCGTCGAACAGGTTGTGGACTATATCGAGCTATTGAGAGCTGGGGTTTTGCCCGCCGCTGCGGCGATCGAGGCTGACGTTGACATTCATTTTATTGAGCGATTACTCGCTCGATATCATCGGCATCGCTTGGGTGAGGGCGGGGGTGCGGACTATTCAGGGGACTTCCTCGACCATCTAGAGTCGATTGCCCCTGTGCCAGAGGGGTGATTGTGGGCCGTGGATATTCAGAGCCACCAGCGCTTAACAGAGTGCTTTGCGGATCATTTCCAATCGGGACAGACGTTTCAAAACATTGTTGAGGCCCGCAAGTTTGCAGCGACTGTATTACAGACCCCTGTGGAGCCAGCCACAGAACTAGCAAAGGAGGTCGATGAGGCCATTGAAGGAGGATTGGTGCAAGTCGCGAGGGTGATCGTGGCTCAAGCAAATGGTGACCAGCTTACTGCGTTTGATGATTTGCGTGACCTCTACGATCGCCAGCCCAATCTGTTGGTTAAAACATCAGACAGTATTCGCAGGCAAGCTTATTCGACTCCCTTGCCGATTGCTCACCTGGCGGGCGTACTGGCCCAGGTGCATCCCTCCCAGACAACCTATGAGCCAACCGCTGGCAATGGTTCACTGCTGTTGCTAGCTGACCCCAGCAACGCGATCGTCAACGAGATTTATGAACCTCGGGCGGCGGAATTGCGATCTCAAGGGTTCTCCGTCACCGAGCAAGATGCGACTAAATACTCTCCCAGCCGTCCATATGACGTCTTGATTGCGAACCCGCCCTTCGGCATCGTTCAAGTTGATGGTGCTGGTCCGGCTCACCGATGGCAGCATGGGCCATTGAATACAAACCAGGTTGACCACGCGATCGCCCTCAAGGCCCTCGAAAACCTCCAGCCTGGTGGTCGGGCCGTGCTGATTCTCGGTGGCAAATTGGGGGATGAGGCCGCACGGCGACAGAGCTATCGTTCTCAAACTTCACGGGGCTTTTTTAAATATCTCTATCAAGACAGTGGCTGGAAGGTTGAAGACCACTTTTCCATTCAGGGCTCTCTCTACCGACGTCAGGGTGCGGGCTTTCCGATTGATTTAGTCGTGATTAACGGTCGCGGCAAGACTGACTTAGCTTTACCAGGGGTGACTCCCCCTCGACTGTACAAAACCTATGATCAACTGAGAGATGAGGTGCTAAAGGATGCAATCACTAGCTACGACCAGCGGTTTATGGGCGATAGAGAAACCCATCGAGTACGCCCGCCAGCATCTCGAAGCCCCACTTCAGGTTTGGACGCCTCCGCGCTGGCCGAGGATGAGTCAGGAGGAAGCCGGAATTTGGTGGACCACGGTGCCGGTACCCGAGGGGCAGACGCTTCACACTCTGGAGGAGTATCGAGTCCTGCTAGTGTGGCTACTCGAAATGAAGCAACTGCAGTACATCCGGGACTTGCAGTTGGAGGGGGCTTCGGAGAGCCAAGCGATCGATCAGTCGATCGACGAGCTCAACGCGGTGATGCCACCCGACTTGCCGGGGGCGATCGAGCCGAATATCGAGACCCTGATCAATTTCCACTACAACCCTCTGCTCAAGGCGATGTTTCCCGAGGGGCTGAACTGCTTCCCCGTCAGGCCGGAGACAACCGTGAACGGGACGATGGTGGCGATCGGGGATTGCTGGAACTTCAGCAGTTGGCTGAAACAGTATCAGGAAGAAGTCGTGACTTAGGGCCGGAGGTCGCAATTGTTAGTCAAGTAGTCTCTGAGCCCGAAGAACCGACGCAAGAGGCCGTAACGCTGCCGTATACGCCTCGCTCTCAGGGGCCACGTTTGGGTGTGCTGGCCCCGGCATCCGCGATCGCGGCCTATGAGACGAAATTTGATCAGATTGAAGCCCAGGTCGGTTCCTCCGTTGATGAATATGTTCGAGATCGCCTCAGCGAGGACTCCCTGGAGTCACTCTATGCTCACTACGCGGCAGAGCAAATCGATACGCTGGCCTTAGCCATCCATAACCATGAGTACAAGGGGCAAGCCACCGTCATTGGTCACGATACTGGGATTGGCAAAACCCGTGTCGTGGCAGGGCTGTGTCGGTATGCTAACCAGCAAGGTCTAATCCCTACAGTCGTCACTGACAGCACCGCGCTGTACAAGGATTTGCTGTATCGAGATGGGCCGGATACGGGCAATCACTTCAATGCCTTCATCACTGATAACGGCCTCAGAATTCCCGTTGAAGACAAACAGGGGAATCGGGTTGCTCAGATTAAAACCCCGAACGATAACCATAAGCAAGTTAAGCAATTTACCCAGGCGGGGGACATCGGCGAGCACGACCTGATGCTGACCACCTACGATCAGCTCAAAGGGCCAAACAGTAAGAAGCGCCGAGAACTGCTCGATACCTTAGCGCCACAACTATTCCTGATCGCGGATGAGGCTCACAACGCGGGCGGGCCTGCGGGGAGTTTTGAGCTGAGCGAGTTTGAGCTACGCCAGCGGGAGATCAAGATTGCCGCTGGCACCTTCGTGGCGCCGGTAACCGAATATTTTCAAGACCTGACGCAGAAGACGGCGGGCTTTGTGGCCAGCTCCGCGACGGCGATTAAAGAGCCGGTGGTCGCCGCCCGCCTCTACTACCACACGACCGATTTCAAAGATGCGGCTCAAGATCAAGCTACCTTTGCTGAGCATCTTCAGGTCGGGGGCGCGGCGATGCAGCAATCAGCCTTCGACTTGTGGAGTGAAGCGGGCGGCTGTATCCGCTTTCAGAAAGATTACAGTGGCATAGACTTTGAAGCCCAAGAGGTCACCGTAAATCTAGATCGGGCTGAAGAGAATGCTCGACTGATTCAACTGATCAACCAGTTCGATCAGGCCAGAGAGGCCCGAATGCCAGAGATGGATGACGCACTATCTGAGTCGGGCGAAAAATTATTTGTCCATGACAACCATGTTGGCTATGCCGGAATCGACTCAGCCGTCTTTTCGTCGGTCGCGCACAATTTACATGCAGTGTGTGCTCTGGGGTTAAAGGCAGAGGCCACTGCAACGTTAGCGAATCAAGAGATTGAGGCGGGCAAAAAGCCGGTCATTATGTTGACCCAAACGGCTGAGAGCGTCTTGCAGGATTACATTCGGGAAACGAATGAATCGGTTGACTTGCACAACGCTCTCCATCCTGATCCGCCTGATCAGATGCCTCGTCTTGAACCTGGCCAGCCGATCAATATTACGGCGGGAGAGTTTTTTCAGCGCTACCTAGAGAAGGCCCGCACCATTCGGATTATTGGGGCCTACGCGGATGAGTCGGGTAAGAAAAAGATTCTGCCTCACTATCTTACTGATGACGAGCTGGGGCCAATGGCGACTGCCCTCTACGAGAAAGCCAAAACCGAAATTGAGCAGAGTGATTGGAGTCAGCAACCCGCCGATCCCATTTCATTGATGGAGTATCGCATTAAAGAGGCGGGTCACAACGTTGAAGAGATGACTGGCCGCAAACAAAAATGTGTCTATCAACCAGGGGACGATGGCCAGTTGTTTGCGACCTTAGCCTCTCGTCAATCAGGCGCGGCGCAAAAAGTGGCGGCGATCGCTCGCTTTCAGTCGGGAGAAACCGATGCCCTGATCACGAATTTAACCACTGGGTACTCGATTCACGCTGACCGTCGCGCCGCCGACCAACGGCAGCGCGTCATGCTGATGCTCCAGCCTCATGCTGATGTCAACCGCTGCGAACAAAGCATCGGGCGCACACACCGCAGCGGGCAACTCAATCCATCTGATCATGAACCGGATACTCATGATCAGGCGGGCAATCCGCAATGGGGGCAAGTGGCCGGTGCCTATGGCTTGCCACAGTTCAAGCTGATGTACGGCAAGGGGTTAGCGACAGAGCAGCGCCCCTTGGCGGTCCTCATGAAAAAGATGCGGCATCTGAAATCCAACACTGTTGGCAGTGGGCAGAGCCAGTTTTCGGGGGCTGATGTCCCTGACTTTATGAATCAGTACGGCGATCAGGCGGCAGCAAATGTCTTGTCGGCGTGGCCAGAAGTCAATGCCGCGATGGACTACCCGGCTGGCAAACCGGATGAAAATGGTGAGATTAAGACGGCCTCAGTTCGCCGCGTGACCGGGCGGGCGATTTTGCTCGCCGATCAAAGCCCGCCAACCCCAGAAAACCCCCACCCTTCACTCAAGCTGCAGGAACAACTCTATGCGGCGCTGACGGAAGAGTATCAGGGCATTAAGGCCCAGAAGGAGGCGATCGGGGAGTGGGATTTGGATGCCCAAAAACTCGACCTCGATGCCATCCCGGTGCGGCGTAAATTACTACACGACGGCGATGGGTCTAATCCCTTTCGGCAGCCCGCCTATGCGCTAGAAGTCGATGCCAAGACTGGAGGGAAACCGCTGCCGACACTTCAAGTTGTGCAAGAGGTTCACAAGTCCCTGAATTTGGAGCCCCCAACCACGCCGGAAGCCCTAGATTTTTCGCCTACATCATCGTTTCGGCAAGTAGGCCAACAACGGGCAACCGCGCAAATCCAGCAATTAGAAGGGGACTATGATGCTTATCGAGAGGCTAAACTAACCGAGCTGGGAACATCAGTTCAGAAATTTGAACAACGGCTCGCTGACCTGCAGCACAAACAAGACGCTCTGAGTAAGCAGAAAGCGAGACTGACGGAGCGGGCTGAGCAAATTGTTCCAGAATACGATGCTGAGAAGCAGCGGCTTCAAGACACTGAATCGCTCAACCCGGATTCAGAAGAGGCCCTTACACAGAAATATGAGCGTGAACGAAAAAAGGTTGATCGCGAGCTGAGCAAAACTGAGAAGGCGCTAGAAGAGGGCAAAGGCCGCATTGCCAGTCAGAAGAATCGCCTTGATGATGCCAACCATCGAGTTAGCGGCACGGATAAAGTTCTGCAGTATCAGCGTCAAGGGGTCGAAACTCGTTTAACTGAGTTCCCTGTAGGGCAGCCGGTACTCTTAGCCAGTGTGCAAACTGGCGAGAGTGTACCGGGAGTAGTGGTCAATGCTCAAAGAGCTAAAAATGCTTCAAATCCGGTCAATCCGAATAGCTGGCGGCTGCGAGTGCAAGTCGCGAATGAGGCCAGGGAAATCTCCGTCAAATTCAGTGACATTGGCCGCAACGTTGCGTTGAAACCTCAAGAAGATGCCTGCCTCTCCCAGCGACAGGAGAATGGCCTATATCAGGCCGTCACATTGCCCACCTACGAAGCCTTTGATTTGAAGCAGGAGGCAACTCGCGAGACGCGCTATATGGTAGTCGGCCAGGTGTTGGCCACCGACTTGATCGGCAAGTTCGCGCAGATGCAAGACCATGAAGGTCACTACCACCCAGCCTATCTGCTTCCCAGAGGCTTCAATGATACGACCATTGATGAGCGCCCGGTGGGCCTTGATCGCCCTGAGCAAGTGCAGGCATTCCTGGCAAAAACGGCTCGCACCGCAAAACTGACTGACCGCAATGATAGAGCGGAAATTGAGTTTGATGTGCGGCGGTGTATGACCGTAACGGTTCCCGCTGGGAAGGAAGGGAAGTCCTTGTCCCAAGATTCCACCATCCTAGACGCGGCGGGGGGAGCGCAATTCGTTAATGCCAAAGTCGCTTCCAGCAGTGGGTCTAGGTCAATAATGCGGCTGTCAGTGAAAGGGGAAGACACCCAAGATGCTGTATTAGCTGCAATTCAACGCAAGCACGGGCTCAAGGCACTGACTCGCCTCGAAGATGCTCAGTCGGTGATTGGTGCAACTAAATCGGAGTGGGAAACCGCGATAACCTGGTTGCCCGAAGCAGATCAGGGGCAGGCGTCTCAATCGCAACGAGCCATTCATCCACTGCTCAAGGCAGAGATCGCCCGGAATCCAGACTTTATTCCATCTGAGCAGCCAGAGATATTTCAGTCGGTCTCTGACCAGCTCTACGAGGGGCGCTCTATGGCCGAGGTAGCTGAGGAGATGGGCCTAACGATTCTGGAAATTGAAGCGACTCCTGATTCTGCCCCAGAGCCGGATTCTGATGTTAATTCCCCACTCTCCCCAGAGGTTCAGCGGCGTCGAAGCGAAGCTCGGGCGCATCTGGACGAAACGTTTTCTGCTGACATGCCCGCGATTTTGCCGCCGTCTCAGCAGGGCGATAAAATCGCGGGTCACGTCGCAAAGCTGCTAAGGCGGGCCGGACTAGAGCAGGCGATTTTAACGGGTGATCCAGAGCGTGACGGTGATTTTCATTTGAGAGTGCCTAATGAACCTTACATGGATCTGGTGATCGAGGCTCATGATGTAACGCTCTCTCCACCGCAGCGTGAAATGACGCTGACCCACTACGTTGAGGTGGGTGGAGATTTGTGCATCGATACAGATATGCGGTTGTCGATGTCTGCTGAGGGGAAGTTGTCTTTTGTTGAGGTCGGCGTCAACAATTCCCTGACAGGAGGGACGACTTACGCCCCAGACGCCAGCTTTGGTCAACTATTTGCTCGAAATCTAATCGACCAAGGCTTTGATTGGGCTTCTCACGATGCCTATTTAGATCAGGTTGCTCAAGGGCTGGAGGCGACAGCGGCTCTAGAGTCCCCCGAACCTCTGCCAGACGAATCTCTGCCAGAGGGGACGGGACCATATCACCCTTCTCTGCAACGACATGCTGAAGCAAAAGCGGCTTATCCAGATGCGGTTGCCTTCATCCGGACATCAAGCGGTTATGAGACGTTTGGCCCGGATGCTGAAGTCTACGCCAGTGCTACGGGGATGCCTCTTGAAACCGCCCAATTTGGGTTAGATCCCGATACGCCCACCGTGGCTCAGTCATCTGAGAAGCTAAACCAGGGAATTGCACTCCTGAATCGGGAAGGGCGTGATGTCGCGATCGCTGAGATCGATGTTGCTAACCAAACGGCTGAGCACAATGGGGAAATCGAAGTTTTTTCTGGAGCCGATGTCGAAGTTGTCACCGATGAGTTAGTTCAACCCAATCATCCGTTTTTACAGCAACAGGCGCAGCTCAAGCAGCAGTATCCAGATGCGATCGCCCTGGTTCGTACACCCATTCGATACGAAGCCTATGGTCAAGATGCTCAGGTTGTGGCGCGGGTGACACAGAATTCACTTGTCACAGCGACCTGGCCGCTGGATGAAGCTTGCGAACGGGCTTCGGTTTTGAAAAGTGAGCCCGAATTTGGTCAGGCGATTGCCTCTCTGAATGCTGCTGGCCTTAATGTCGCTGTGGGAGGAGGCAACAGAGCGGTGCAACTCTATGAATCTGCGCCCGACCTAGAGCCCATCGAGTCGCCATCCGAACCAGAGCCTATTGGTAGAGCTTCTGCTGTAGAGCCCATCGAGCCGCCCTCTGAATCAAAGCCGGTTAACCGGGAACAATTGGTAGATGATTTACGGAGTTGGTATCGCGAAGCCTTGCTCAATGGTCGCAGTGCCGATCATCTGGCTCGCATTAAAGAAGTTGGTTTGGCGGTCGTGGCGGGCAATTCGGATGAGTTTGGGCCTCGCGACCAGGCGATGCGAGAGGAAGACCGCACCATTGCGATGAGTCATGCTGAAAATGTGCGAGACGCCTCGAAGTATCTAATAGAAACGCTAGGTCAGCCAGAGGCAGGCGCTCTTGCCTTCCGAGGCAAAACGTACTCAATCGTTCAGCAAGGCAAAGAGATGGCCGTTACCGCCAACCCGACCCCGCAATCACCAGAGCGATTACTTCTGCATGTGAGTGAGGGGTCAGTGGACCATGCGATGGTTAGCCATTTTGATGCCTCAATGTTCCGCAAGCAAGTAGACAGAGTCGCTGCTTATTTGCAACCTCATGCCGCGCCTTCGGCAAAAGTCGCTCCGACAAAACAAATGACTCGGTAGGCCAAGCTGCTGTTGGCGGTTAACAGGGATGGAGCTGAGAGATTATCAAGAACAATTAGTTCACGATTTACGCTTGGCGATCGCGCAAGGGTATCGTCGCATTTTGGTCTATCTGCCCACGGGCGGGGGCAAGACGGTTGTTGCCAGTGCCATTGTCCAGAAGATTGTCAAGAAAGGTAATCGCGCTAATTTCATTCTGCATCGCGACCCCCTAGTCACTCAAACGTCAGAGAAGTTTACGGATTTTGATATTCCGCACGGGATTATCAAGTCAGGTTTTCCTGAAAACCCTAATGCGCCGGTGCAAATCTGTGGTGTACAGACTCTGGATGCGCGGAAATTACCGATTCCACCTGGTCTGACGCTGATTGACGAAGCACATTCCGTGAGCTTCTATCGAAAGCTTCAAGAGTTATTTCTAGAGAAGGAACGCATCATCCTGGGCTTTACGGCCACTCCCTTCCGCCGTGGCAAGCAGAAACTAACCGACCTCTACGACATCCTTGTGAAGGGGCCAGAGCCGGATCTGCTTATTCGCCAGGGCCATCTGGCTCCAGGGCGCTACTTTGCGTACTCCGAAATTGATCTCTCCAGCGTGGGAATATCACGTCGCTCAGGTGACTATAAAGAGGGTGACCTCCAACGAGCGCTGAACTTTCAAGCGCTGAATCAACGGGTGGTTGAAGAATATCAGCTCATCGCTGCTGGAAGGCAAGGCATCATCTTTACCTGCGGAATTGAGCATTCCAAAGCCATCCGGGATGAATTTGAAGCCGTTGGGATTCCCTGTGCCCACATCGACGGTGAGACCCCGAATACCCAAAGACGAAAAATCTATGCGGCCCAAAAGTCGGGTGAGTTGCCCTTAATTTCTTCAATTGAAACGCTGACTGAAGGGTTTGATCAGCCATCGGTATCGTGGCTAGGGGTAGTGCGACCGACGCTGAGCCATGCGCTGCATGTTCAAATGTTGGGGCGTGCCGCTCGAACCTGTGCCGAAATCAACAAGACAGACTTCATTGTGAGTGATTTTGGGACTGGAAATCTGCAACGTTTTGGCCGATTGGAAGATCAAGTTGATGTGACGCTCCAGCCGCCCCGACGTCGCAACAGTCCTGGTGAAGCCCCTACCAAAATTTGCCCTAACTGCAATGCCCTAATTTTGGCGTGGCGCATTGTTTGCCCAGAATGCCATGCCGACACAGGAGCAGAGATCGAGGATGTCCCTGAAGAACATTTGAGCGAGTATCTTTCCGATGAAGAACTCGACCAAAGACGTCATTATCGGCAGCTCTGTCGCCGCGCTTATGAGCGCCGGTACAAGCCGGGCTGGGCGGTTCTGAGTTATCGCGATCGTTACGGTTGTTTCCCCGCTGACTGGTGGAGTTTCGGTGCGGTTTTCAATAATCGTGATGAGAATGCTAGGGCTGCTTATCGACAGTATCTTGAATTTCTGGCGACCAAGCATGGTCATGATCTGCGATGGGTCGAGCGATACATGGCCGTTGAGTTTGGCGAGGGCTATCGAGCCGAAGTGTCTGCTCAAGAAATGGCCGAGAATTCCACTTAAGGTAAAATTACCGGAATAATAAGCATGACCGCTATGTGAAGCCTTGTGTGAGGTGGTAATCTCAGCGTTTCGTTTTCTCTAAAATAGAACTTAGAGAGTTAATTGGAGAGAGATTATGATGATCATCGCTGCATCTCAAAAGCTCTTGAAGAACGAACCTCTGGCGATATTTTTCGACAGTGCTGTGTGTGTTTTATTGAATGTCAAGCGTTTAGCGTGACGCGACAGCTAGATAGTCGAGTGTGAGGATCCGCGAGCGCGATCGGCAACGGCATTGTCCTCTTGTCGCGACAGCAATGATCGAAACGACAACGATGATCGCTAATGCCGCTAAGCTCAGTCTGAAGGATTGGCTGCAGTTGAGCGAGAGGCGGCCGCGCGTTTGCGATAGCTATCGGTATGGATTTCGACAATCAAGGCATGATGCACGAGGCGATCTACCGCCGCGACGGTCATCATGTCATCAGCAAAGATGGTGTCCCATTGACTGAAGGGCTGATTGGCCGTGATGAGAAGACTGCGCCGTTCGTAGCGATGGGCAATCAGCTCAAAGAGGACCGAGGTTTCGGCCTCCGACTTTTTGACGTAGCCGAGGTCATCAATGACGAGCAAGTCAAATCGGTCCAGCTTTTTGAGCAAAGCGGGCAGTTGCAACTGGAGTTTGGCCTGCTGTAGTTGTTGCACCAGAGCGGTAGCCGTGAAGAATTTCGCCCGTTTACCCAGTTCGACGATAGCCCGCGCCAGGGCTGCCGCCAAATGGGTCTTCCCCACCCCGGAAGGCCCGAAGATTAAACAGTTTTCGGCTCTCTCTAGCCAACCAGCATCGGTGGCCAGTTGCATCAAAGGAGCGGGATTGAGCTTCGGGACATGTTCCCAGTCAAAGTTGGAAACCGTTTTGGCGGCGGGCAGTTGAGCCTCTTGCAGGGCACGTTTGAGGCGCACACTCCAGCGTCGGTCCACCTCCAATTCGCAAAGTGCCAGCAAGAATTGAGCGTAAGACCAGTGTTCTTGCATGGCCTGATGTTCCAGGGTCTCCCAATGCTGGAGCATGTGGGAGAGGCGCAAGCGTTTGAGGTGGAGGCTGAGACTCTGGTAGGGACTCAATTGCGGCGTCTGGCTGGAGGAGTTGGTCATAGTCTTTCAAGTCATGTTGTTGCACCTGCACAGTCGGTAGAGTCGTTTCCTTCAAGAGCTGAAAGTGTCGTTGCAAGGGTAGATAAAGTTAGGGTGCCAGCAGCCAACTGAGCCACTAGATACTCGGCGACAGCAGATTCTTTGTCCTGAGTAGCGGCAATGTAGAGCGCTTCCACCATCAGGACGGCGGCGCTATCGATATCAAAGTCAGCTTGAAGCTGTTGCCACAACTGCCGGTAAGGGGCATTGGGTAATAAGTCTTGCTGCCAGGTGCAGTAGATAAAGGCTCTGGGTTTACGCCTGAGCCCCTTCAATGACGTGACGATAGTTGATGCACCGAGCGCGGCGTTTGTCTTTGGCGGTGACACGCAGGCGCGGCAGTTCCACGACGACCTGGCGTTCGAGATAGCCACAGATGCGGTCATGGTAGAGATGGAGTTCAAGCTGGCGACCAATCAATCGGGACGGCACGGTGTAGAGAATGCAACGCACATCAATGGTGCTGCGACTGCTGACCCTGGCAGTGAGGACTTCGTAGTCGGCCACCCGTTTGGGCGGTAAGGGCTGCAGATGCTTCTGCTCTTCGGCAAACTTGGCCTGATGCTGCTGGTTGAGCTTGGCGACAATGCTGTTAATGAAGGCTTGATAGTCGCTCACGCTAGCAAAGTCACGGCTGCCGCGAAGGTAGAGCGCCTGGGTAATGCGGTTCTTGAGATGACCGTGAGGCGATTCAATCGCACCATTCTCATGAGCAATCCCTTTGTTGTTGCGCGTCGGTCTCAGACGATAGTGGTGACACAGGTCGTCATAGAGGCGTGTCAACGGTTTGTGCCCTTGCCACCGGTATTGCGATAGGCCGCACTGAGGCTATCCGTGCGATGCTCTTGGGGCGCGCCGCCACTGGCAAATAGGGCATTCTGTAGCCCCTTCCGACAAGGCGATGAAGCTCTCGCCGCCTTGAATCACTTGGGCATAACGCCAGCCACTGTAGGCCAAACGGTAGTGATAGAGCAGATGCTCAAATGGCTTTCCGCTGATAGTGATCTCCACCCCTTTTAGCTCAGTAAAGTCGGAGATGCCCATCACACCAGGCTCGTGGCGCAGCTCGAACATGACTTCCGGGGCTTCGCCATGCAATGCTTTCCAGGTTCGAACGCGCCGTTGCACGGTCCGCAGCACTTGGGGATATTGTCCTGGATAACGCTCTTGCAAATACTCGAACAGTGTTGTCGGCTTTTAGCCGTGGCTCCCCGTCTCAGCATCGGTTCAAGTTCTTCTTCCCATACCCCCCGCGAGCGGGTCAGCGCTGGTGCGCCAGTCCCGCACCCGACCGCGATTGGGTTGATGCGTTCCGGCCTCAATGCGCTGGCCGGTGCGGTCCGAAAAATTCGGCAATCGAAGCTGCATCGCTCTGCGTTAAACCGAGCTCTCGGGCGTTCATATACACTCTGATTTGATAACTTTGAATCGTTTGTTTGGGCACTGGAGGCTTCCCCACTTCTTGGGAAAACGCCTTCAGTGTCTTTTTTAGGGCGATAGCTGGAACAAGGGATGGAGAACGTCGCTCTCAACCCGTCTCGGTAGCTGTCGTCGGCAGGGCTTACCCGCCGATGTCATTGTCATCTAATACGTTTCTTTTGAGGCGATCGCGCCACACCGACTTCTGTATATAAGCTAAAACTCACCTACTTTGCGTATTTTGTTGCTTGAACTCTCTTGTTGGCGGGACTCAACCATGCAAATTGCATGTCAATCAGCTTAGTGTGTATAGTCGAGTGTTGGCATGGCCCTGGTGCTTGGGTGCTGGAGCGATTACTATGCCGATGGTCTGGAGTGGTGCTGGTTAGGGAACATTTAGCGAGCAGTGAGGCCCATTTATTCCCTAACCAAGAAGGAGGCGATCGCGGCGTCCGGTGTCTTGGGAGTGCGATTGCTGCGGCTGGGAGGATACCAGCGTATAAGCACTGTGATGGGGGGCTGCGTACTGAGGGGGAGTAGGAGCGCTCTCTGTAGATGGCTGAGAGTGGGCTGCCAGAGTTCAAGCAAGTCCGTCCTGAGTGCCAAAAGACGGGCTGAGTGGATTGGTGCGTGAGGGGATTGTCAACTTGACTTTCCGTATCTAAAATCAAGCCCTAAACTCCCGTTCATCGCCTTCGACGGCAGCTCTAAGCGACCGCTGATAGCCGTGTGAATTGACGCCAGTCGCTCAAGCGCTGACGCATCGTTTCTCGATATTCAGTTGCCGTTTGTCGATGTTGGTGCGGATGAAAGTAACCCCGTATCGGTTCAAAGGCAGCCAGGAACTGTTGTGCTCCTCCAGGCGATTTGAAGCGACCCATGCGCCTCTCCCTCACTCGGGTCGGCCTGTGCGAATTCTCCGCTCGATTGTTCAAACCCTTGTGCTGTCTATGTTCAACACCTGGAATTAGCTCTTTCTGA
The DNA here is from genome assembly GCA_010671905.1 of Leptolyngbya sp. SIOISBB. GTDB lineage: Bacteria > Cyanobacteriota > Cyanobacteriia > Phormidesmidales > Phormidesmidaceae > Halomicronema. The sequence continues at coordinate 21,891 of JAAHII010000002.1, read as the reverse complement.
GCGGCCCCATAGCTTCTGAGTTTGTCGGTGACGATGACTCTGGGGGCAAAGCCAGTAGACTTCAGCAGTTTACGAAAGAACTTCTTCGCTGCTCGCTTATCGCGATGAGACTACATCAGGATATCGAGGACTTGACCCTCTGCATCAACAGCGCGCCAGAGGTAGTACTGCTGGCCTTTAATCGTGATGACGACTTCGTCCAGATGCCACTTGTCACCCAGGCTTAGGGCGACGGCGGCGGATCTGATTCGCATACTCCTGAGCAAACTTTTTACACCATTTGCGGATCGCTTCATAGGTGACCTCAATGCCCCGATAGAGCATCATTTTCTCGATGTCGCGGTAGCTCAAAGGAAATGTGTAGTAAAGCCAGACGCAATGACGAATGATCTCAATCGGAAATCGGTGGTACTTATAGCTGACGCTCATGGACTCGCCCTGACAGATGCGGACAAAGGCTACCACGAAAGTTAAGTTGACAATCCCGAGCGACCCATTAAACGCCCCCAAGTCTATGAAGATGACTTAGAGCGCTTGGTGGAACTGATGGCCCAGGAGGGCAGGACAGGCAGCCCAGCCGAACTCATCTGTGCCCTTCTGAATGCCTACGAAAGTCTCAAAGGAGAGCAACAGAGCCGACAGGCCGAAACTATAGGGGAAGTGGCGCACACCTTTAACTGGTTCACTCGCGAAATCGACACGCTCAGGCAACAGGTGAGTGATTTAGAGGCTCGACCACCGAAGCATCCCCAAACTGGACAGCCGGATGCACCAAGGGTCGATGACCTGAGCTTCTAGGTCGGCCAGCTTCAGAGCGAGAATGAGCAACTCACAACCCAGCTGGAGGCGCGGCAATCGCAAAACGAACCAGTCACGGCTCAGCTTCAAGAGACGCAGGCCCAACTAGCGGGCATTCCTGCGCCTCTAGGAACGCTAGTGCATCCATCTAAGTCAGCGCCGCCGCCCTCATCAGCCCAAACTGCTCAGGCGATAGCACCTGAGAAACAGTCCCAGAGAAAGAGGACACGAAACAACGCGATCGTATCGACTCGCAAGCCAAGGTCGAGGCCATTGTGCAGGACATCATCAACTGGAACACCGCCCAAGAGAGCAACGATACTCGGCTGCGGATTTCAGTTTCCATCATCAAAGCGCTGGGTAGCTTGGTGGGGGCGACCTATCAGCCGGTCATCATAAAAGTGTTGAAGGAGCAAGAAGAGACGATCGGCGAAATCCATCAGCGCTTTATGCTGGGGGCTCGGCATAATGTCTCCGTTGATAAGGATAGGATTTTTGCAAAGACATTGCCCGTGATTACATGGGTGTTGCGAACTGGCAAGAAGCGACCTATTAAGAGGATGATATGTCGAAGTCCGATTTAGTTCCAGATGATGACTATCGAGAGTTGCTGGAGAATCTGAAGGGACGGATTCGCTCATCCCAGATTAAAGCCGCGATCACGGTCAATCATGAACTGATCCGGTTGTACTGGCAAATTGGGCGCGATATCCTGTTCCGGCAAACTCAAGAAGGCTGGGGCAGCAAGGTTGTAAATCGTCTATCCACTGATTTGCGGCGAGAGTTCCCTGATATGACGGGATTCTCGCCTCGAAACCTGAAATATATGCGGGCCTTTGCAGAGGCGTTTCCGGATGAGCAAATTGTGCTGCAAGTTGTAGCACAAATTCCGTGGGGGCATAGTCAGGTACTGCTCAATAAACTCGATGACCTAGAACAACGGCTTTGGTACGCTCAGCAAACCTTGGAAAATGGTTGGAGCCGCAGCATCCTGACAGCGCAGATTGAAGCGGATCGCTATCGCTGCGAGGCTGGCGTGATCAACAATTTTGAGACCACCTTGCCGCCCCCCGCAATCGGATTTAGTCTATCAAACGCTGAAAGATCCTTACAATCTAGACTTTTTGACGATAACAAGAGGGATACAGGAAAAAGACTTCAAGCGTGCAGTGGTTGCTCATATGCGGGAATTCCTGCTAGAGCTAGGTTTCGGATTCTCCTTCATCAAGCAAAATTATCGCATTGACGTGGGGGACCGAGAGTTCATTATCGATTTGTTGTTTTACCATATTCGGTTGCGATGTTTTGTGGTCATCCAATTGGAGATGGACAGCTTTCAGCCGGAACAGTCGGGTCTCATGAACTTCTATTTATCAGTAGTGGATGAGCAGGAAAAGACAAAGTGAGGATCAACCGACGATTGGCATTATTTTATGCAAAGACAAAGATCGGACGATGGCGGAGTATTCGCTGCGAGGTTTGAGTAATCCAATTGCCATTGCTGAGCATCGCGTTCCTCGTTTGTTACCGAGCACTGAACAATTAGAACTGGAATTGGAGCAAGCAGTGAAGGAACTGGACGATGACGAAGAGCCTTGAGGGAATTGACAGATAGCGTACATTACCGATAATCGACTTGTTGGGTGCGTTCGCGTCGTTTTTTGAGGATTGGCGCGGCGAGTACGCGGTTTAGAGGACACTCTACGGGGTTCGTCCGCTTCCAGTTCGTGGTCAATGGTTGTGATAACAAAGACCCGACAGCCATCGGTAGCGCGATAGAGGACTTGTTGTGAGCAGAAAATGCCCTGATTGATCAGGTTTGCAGCCTGGGCGTCCCTGATAGAGATCGCGTCATTGAGGGTGTCTTAGTCGGTTTCAAGGATGACGATGGGGGCATAGCATCAGGATTAATAGAGCGTTTCTACGTTAACGCTGATAGCCCTTGAGGTGAGCCATGGACGAGCTGAATTTGGCTGAGTTGGACTATCCGATACCAGTCCGACTGTGGGACTACGCTGAGGTGTACACAAGTGAGGTCGCGTAACCTGGGGATGATCGCCCGGTGGAGTAGGCGAATGTCAGCCCTACAGCGGATCAGTCGCTGCGAGAGATTGCGCGATGGGTGAATGAGATGATGGGGTTATGGGATTGAGGTTGGGACGGGATGAGGCCGAGATCGCGCCACCGAGTCGATGAGTTGCTGCGAGAGTTAGCGACCTGGGAACCGAAAGAGCTGCGGGAATTGCAGGCGGCGTTAGGGGGCTTACAGACAGCCCTGGAGCGAGAGTCGTCGAAGACCGCTCGGCAGCCGTCACCGGGCCATATTGAGGAGAAATACATCCAGCGGGGAAACAAACGACACGGCCCTTATCTGTACCTGCGGTATTGGGAAGCTGGGAAGCTGCGGTCGAAGTATTTGGGAAAGAAGCCGGAGTGATCGCGTGATGGTGGTCGCGTTGTCTTGTCTTTATCTTTTGTCTACCGCAGAGATTCACAAGCGAGGCCATCATCATCGCCGTCGAGTCGATGGGGGTCACCAGGGAAGGCATTGAGGACGGCTTGGGCTTGTTCCTGGGTCGAGAAATCACCACAGTCGCAATCGCTATTGACGCAGGCTGGTAGATGACTGGTGGGCTCAGGTGCAGTTTCTAAGGGGGGTGCTAGTTCCGATGTGGTTTCTGTGGATGTGTCGCGATCGCCCTGGCGGCAGTCCCAGGGCATGACGGGGTTGTCTTGGCTCCAAAAGTTGAGCTGAGCGGCCATCGCCCTGGCCTCGGCTTGCAAGTAGTCGTCGCGGGTTTCAGTACAGCCATGGAGATAGCGATCGTAGACCACGGCATAGCCTTCCGTGACGAGCTGGAGGCCGACTGATTGACCCGCTTTGTAGACTTCGGCCACGGTACGACCATAGCGGTCCGTATCGACTTCGCGGACAGTGACCGGAGAGCCCTCAGGTAAAAGCTGAGCGAGTCGGGCACTGGCGTCAGAGCCAACGGCTTGGTTAGACTCCGGGGCGTCAATGCAGGCGAGGCGAATGGTGGTGGCGCTGCCCTTGAGTTGCAGCCGTAGCGTATCGCCATCGCCCGTGCTGATGACCGTGGCGGTGGTTGCTGTTAGAGTGCCCATGCCGCAGGAGCGCGCTCGCGAGAATTACCCCGAATGATGAGTGAGCGTCCTGGCCGTTACGATGGCGCAGTGATTCCAGTGTCCCCGATGCGACTGACGCCCGAGGAGCAACTCGCGCTGTTGGACTGGCACCCCATCTTCACAGGTCGGTGTCCTGAGTGCGAGATACCGATCAAAGCGCGATCGCAGAGGCCAGTGCGTTGGACGTGCGATCGCTGTGGCTGGCTGGATGAGCGTGCGTGAGCCCTGTGGTGTGTCGGTCAAGGGGAACGCTCGTCTGGGTGGATGAGATCGTTCTTCAGGCAAAGAGCTGATTGTGCAACCGTTTGGGGGATAACTTGGTCCGGCCACACCCTAAAGCGCGATCGCTCTGGTGCGACTTGTTGCAAGCAGGGTTATGCAGCCTTGGACGGCTGTGGTCTGGAGGAAGCGATCGCCCCTTTCCTCCTGTGCCGGTTGTGGAGCTGCGCGGCCAGCGGTGGGGCAGGCCTTCGGGGTTAGTGATGAGCGCTGTAATTATCTCTGTACAAAGAGTTCAGGGTTTAGGCATAGCATCGAGGCCGGTTGCGCCAGTGAGGGGGTGATCGCGAAAGTGTTAGGGAACATCCAAAGCGAAGCGAGGCCGATTTATACCCTAACAAATTGAATGATGTGATCGCGGGTGGCCTCTAACGGTGATTACCCTGTGGTGGGAGGTTAAGGATCTGAGGGGGTGGCTTGCTGCTCTAATGCACCTGCCCTAGAGTCATCGTGACAGGGTTGGGAGAGGACATGAGCCAGTCAAAAATTCCTCCGCCGTTATTGCGATCGCTGTGGCTATCGTGAGCCGTTCTGGCATGAGGGTCAATGGTGGGCGTATCCAGTTGCGGCGGTCATCCCGGTACCCGTGCCGAGCTCGATGCTGCGACTGAACTATTCAATACAGCAGGCGCTCCCCTTATTGCTCTGTCGCTTCCTCGGAGCGGCAGCGGCCAGTATTGGCATCCGCGCCCTGGCCGATACCCTTCGGGGCCATACCCTTCTGTTCACTGTATTTGCGGGCCTCATGGGCAGCCTGGGCTTTGCATCAATTGTCTGTTTTTCCGTTCCGGCTAGCCGTATCCTTGCGACCTTCCGGCCCCGCGAACGGCACCCCATGAGCGTCATTGCCATCGTTCTGACCACTATCCTGTAGCTCACGCTGGTCGCCTTTGCCCCACCAGCCGCGCTCATCATCTCCTTGGAGTGTTGAGTTCAGCGTCAATCGACACCGTTCTGGCGGGTGCTCTGGTCGGCGGCATTTTTGGCGTCATTGCCGGTCTAACCGCACTGCTCATTGCTTGGGCTCAATGTGCAGTGTGATCACGCTATTCAGATTGACAGCGATCGCTAGCCCAAGTTATGCCCCATCCGCGATCACCCCTTCCCGTTGACGGCCATGAGATGCCTCTAAAAACTGGTACATTTATACGCCTCCTCAAGATAAGCTAAGGATGGTCTTGTGAGGGGCGAACGCGGATGCAAACCGATAGCTTGTTCTATGCGTTGTTTCAGTCGGTGCCGTCGTTGCTGTTTGAGCTGTTAGAGCGCGACCCCACCGAAGCGGAGGGGTATCAATTTGCCTCAGTAGAGTTGAAGCAGACAGCGTTCCGCATTGATGGAGTGTTCCGGCCCCCGGAGGACACCCCGGACGCGCCCATTTATTTCGTGGAAGTACAGTTTCAGCGTGACCCGCAACTGTACCGTCGGTTGTTGTCGGAAGTGCTGCTGTATCTGCGCCAAAATCCGGTAGTGGAAGACTGGCGCGCAGTGGTGCTGTACCCTGATCCCAGTATCGAAGTGGCCGAGCGATCATTGCAGGAATTCCTGGAGACGAGCCGGGTGGAAGTCATCTACCTGAATGAGTTGGGAGCGATGGCGGAGTTGACACCAGGCTTAGGCATCCTCCGATTGTTAATAGAGCCTGTCGAGACCGTGCCTGAAGCGGCCAGAGGACTGATTGAGCGGGTGCAGCAGGGGTCGCGTTCGGCGGTGGATACGGCGCGGCTTATAGAATTAATTGAGACGATAGTGGTGTACACATTTCCGCGCCGGTCGCGGGAGGAGATCGCGGCAATGTTAGGGCTCAGTGAATTGAGAGAGACCCGTGTGTATCAAGAGGGTCGAGAGGAGGAAGCGCGATCGCTGATTTCCCGCCAACTGACGCGGAAGCTAGGGCCATTGCCGGACTCGTTGCAGGCGCAAGTGAAGGCGCTGTCTTTAGAGCAGCTTGAAGCGCTGGGAGAAGCGTTGTTTGATTTTGCTGAGGCCTCTGATTTAGAGACGTGGTTGGCCCAGCCGTGAGCGGTGAAGCCAGCGATCGCCCCCCCATCCGTTTGCCTCTGGTCACCCCCCAATAGTTGAGGCAAAAGCGCGATCGCCCGTTCTCGCCAGCGCGATCGCCGGCACCAGCATCACGAGGAGCGATGGCGGATTTCCCAGTCCCCTGACCCTTGATATTGAGAGCGGCAGCGATCGCGGTTTCAAGGCGGTCGTTCTTCCCCGCCGCGATCGTTTCCGATTGTGCCTGAGAGCCGTTCTGAGGAGCGTAGGGCCAATGTTGTGTACCCCTTCTCCAACAGTCCTGCGGTCGCTGCTAGAAGTCGCTCTAATGCCCGGTTGGGATTGAGGTGAACGCGCTTCCAGGGAGTGCCACGAAAATTGTCATCTAACCGCTAGAATAGCCGCGCGGAATTTCACTACTGCCCCTACCGTTTTGGTGGGGGCTTTGTTTTTGCCCACTACAGCCCTAGTGCGATTGGGGGCAAACCGGGCTGATATGAACTGCCAGTATTGCAATGCTGCGGTCTGGCGGTCGCGATCGCCTTGGTGCGAGTTGGTGCAAGTGAGGTTATCAAGAGTGATCGCCTTTCTCCCTTTGTGCCAGTAGTGGAGCTGCACGGCCAGCGCTGGTGGGGGCCTTCGAGGTTAGTCATGAGTGCTATATTTCTCTCGATGTCAGGCTTCCAGGGTTTAGTCGTGGCGCTGTGATGGGTTGTGCCAGTTGGAGTGCTCGCGGCAGTGTTAGGGAACAAATCAGAGGAGGACGGGCGCTTCATTCCCTAACAGTTTGTGTGTGAGCGCGATCGCCGTTTGTCATTCACCGGGATTCCATTGAAAGTCAGGATGCAGTTGTTTGAGTTGCTGTAGCTGTGGTTCCAGGATTTGGACAGGCACGTCAAGCTTCTGGGATAACTCCAGAACGTTGTTAGCGAAGTCGGTCGCAGTGGCGATGTGAGTACCGAGAGCGATCGCGACAGTGAGTAAGGAGACGATTCGAGTTTTAAGTTTGGTTGGGTTCGGTTGCGGCTGGGCTAACGCGGCTTTGGTTTGCTGGACACAATCTAGTGCTGCTTCCTTCTCTTCCTCTGGGAACGCTTGAGCGGCCTCACGCAGCGAGGTCAGCAGTTGAATGATGTCGTCGGCCTGGGCTCCGTAGTTCTGGTTGATGGTGGCAGTCATGTTGCCCCAGTTGGTATCAGCGAGATTGCCAATGTTGCCGTGAATGGTGTATCTGGAAGTCATAGCTAAGATCTCCACTACTTTGTCGAGGGAATGTTCTGCGCGGTCACGAGATCGCTTTAATTCCTTCATTTCACCCCGAGCTTCCGCTAACTGAAGTGCATAAGAAGCTTTGACTTCACTTGTCTCCACTGCTTTGTCAAGAGAACGTTCTGAGCGGTCAAGCGATCTCTCCAATGCCTTCATTTCACCCCGAGCTTCCGCTAACTGAAGTGCATAAGAAGCTTTGACTTCATTCTCTACGGTTGCTTTTAGTTGGTCTAAAGCTTCCCCGACAACTTCGGTTTCGAGCTGTAGTGACGCGACGTAGGAGCCGTTGACTTCTTGGACTGCCTGCATTCGTACCGCCGCTTCGGGATGCTGTTGCCGGACGGTCTGAAGGGACTGAAAGAAGGCTTGCCAATCGATGCCGCTCGCGAAGGTGATGTCGATGGTATCCAGGGCACCTTGCCTGACCTTTATCCACTGCTCGAATTCACCGGGCTGAAAGGTGCTGTTAGGGTCTACTGGCAGTCGGCCTGCGAATGCTTTCTGTTCGGAGTCGTAGTTGCGAAAGATGTAATCGCATTGGACGCCGTTGAAGGTTGTAGAGCTGTTGATATGCCAGTCCGCCATGCAGATGCCCGTGAGCACCGTGTTGTCGAAATTAGTGCCGAGTACCTGGGCTTCACTGAGGTTTGTGTGGCTGAGGTCAAGCTCACTAAGGTCAAATTGATTGAGGGTCGCACCTCTCAAGTCTCTACCGACTCCACCTTCATTGACTAAGGAGTGGAAATTGCGCCAATCGTCATCAATAATCGTGCGGTTGCCAATGAGGGCGTTACTGAGGATGACCCCGTTGAGTGTGGCATTACTGAGGTCAGCACCGTTGAGGTCAGCACCGTTGAGATTGGCTTCTTTGAGGTCGGCGTTATTGAGGTTGGCGTGACTGAGGTCGGTGTCTATGAGGCTGGCGCTGCTGAGGATGGCCTTGCTGAGGTCGGCGTTATTGAGGTTGGCGCTGCTGAGGCTGGCATGACTGAGGTTGGCGTTGCAGAGGTTGGCTCCACCGAGGCGGGCATGACTGAGGTTGGCGTTGCAGAGGTTGGCGTGTGTGAGGTTGGCTCCACCGAGGATGGCTCCTTTGAGTTTAGCTCCATTGAGGTCGGCGTCTCTGAGGTCAGCGTTGTAGAACTTGGCGTGTGTGAGGTCGGCCTTTCTGAGGTTTACTCCTTCGAGGTCGGCGAAGTTGAGGATGGCGTTGCAGAGGTCGGCTCCTCTGAGTTCAGCCCTATTGAGTTCGGCTCTGCTGAGGTCAGTGTCTCTGAGTTCAGTCCCACTGAGGTTAGCTCCACTGAGGTTAGCCTTGTAGAGGCTGGCCCCACTGAGGTCTACTTCTACGTCAGGATGCTCCTCTCTCCAGTGATTCCATTCTTGGACGCTCCTTATGAGCCGTTCAAGTTGCTCTTGATTCGCCATCCCGCGTTTCCCGCGTGTTGTTCCGTTCAACTATAGCTGTGAGCCTGTTTTGCTCAACTATAGCCGTCCCCCTCGCCACTGATCGAGACTTCCGATTTGATTGCCCCAGGCATGCCAGCCGGGGTTGTGGTGACGACTAAAGAGTTCGAGCCGGGTTGTGTTGGGGCAGAGGTGTTCGATGAGCTGCCGAAAGACGGCAGGCTTCTCTGAATTGTTGCTGGTGGGGGGTTCCATGATGACGGTGGGTTGACTCATGCCAGTTCTGAGACCGCGATCGCCAAAGCTTTTCGGTTTGCCTTTAACGGCCAGGAGTAGGTGTTCGGTGGCATTGCGGCCCCAATCGCCCATGCCCATGCGAACTTTGGTGCGATCGCTTTTGCAGACTTTAACCCAAGTGAATATGGTTTTCTGTTCAAAGTCCCAGTGGTCAATGAGTTGGCAGGCTTCACCGAAATGGCTGTTGGTGGCCCAGAGCCAAAGATAAGCGTTAGTTTCGGCCAGCTCCAGGATCGGCAGTGCCACCAGCTCGTCAAAGGTCATGCGGGGGTAGTCTGGCATGTTGCGCCGGGTTTGGTATTGGCCTTGATTGCGTCGGTGTGCCCACGGCGGATCGATGTAAAGCACTTGAAAGCGCTGGTGGGGTAACTCCGGGCTGTCCTTAAGGGAGTAACGCCCTTCCAGCCGAGCGAGCTGGATGAGGTAGTCCCGTTTGTCTGGATAGCGAGATTTTTCGAGTTTGGCCCGTGCGTTGTCGTAGGTGCCGAGCCATTGAAGTTGCTGTTGAGTGCGGCCCTGAGCTTCCACGAGGGCGTAATAGCGGTGGTTGCCTCGGAGGTGCCTGCGGAGGTAGGGCATGGGTTGCAGCGTGGCATTACGTGGAAAGAATAGCATTAATCTTTCCACGTAGCTCGTTTTTCTATCTCCATCTATATCTATATCTTCCTGAAGCTCTTAGGTGTCGTGATTGCGGGTCTTCACCGGGAGCGGTGAAGCGATCGCTCGCAGTGCAAAGTCGTTCATGGTGGTGCGAGTTGGTGCGAGTTGGTGCGAGTGAGGTTATCCAGAGTGATCGCCTTTTCCCTTGTGCCAGTGGGGCAGCTGTGCGGCCAGCGCCGGTGGGGGCCTTGAGGTAGGGTTGATTCTCTACAGGGAGAAAATTAGCTATGATCCGGCATCTCCGTTAGACCTCAAAATGAACGCAACATAAAAATGAGGGTTTCACCTTTTTTCTTTGTCGAGAGAATCAGCCCTAGGGCCTTGAGGGGTGAGGGTTGCGGCTGTGTTCCTTGCTGTGAGGGAAATTCTGGATTTGGCTACGGCGTTATGGGTTGGTGTGCCAGTTGTACCTCCTGTGATGGTCGGGGAGCGGTTGAGCGATCGCCCGAGTGAGCCTTGAAAGCGTTGAGGATGGCTTCTGGAGACATGGCGGCTAATTGTTCGAGTTTGGCCTTGGCCTGAATCCCGTTGAAGCTGTTGCCACGGCTGAGGGCGTGAGCCAGGGGCAGCAGAGCATGGCAAATGTCATCGGATAGGGCCGTCAGAGCCTCGTAGTGCTTCGGAGCATGGAGACCGGTATGCCTGGGCAGTAGGGCATCATAGAGCGCCTGCTGGGGGCTGGTGCGCGATGGGTGAGCGATCGCGGTTTTATCGACTGTGTTTGTGGTCAGTCGTGTGGTGAAGAGTTTCATGGAGGCACCTGGATAAGGGAACGTGGCTGCTGTGCTGTGCTGTGTCGCGATCGCTCTCCCCTCTTTACGAAGAGCGATCGCCACCCATCGTCATTGACTGTTAAGGGCTTGATAGACATGGGGATAAGCGTTCAAAGCCTGTTTAATCTGTTGATTGAGCAGATGTTTGCCAGGGCCGCGAGCATTGCGCCATGTGATGTCATAGAAGCTAGCGATCGCTCTAAGCATGGCGGTCGGTTTGCGATCGCTGTCGAGGATGAGTCTGACTTGTGAGGGGAGAGAGTCGAGGGATAGAGCTGGAGGCTCAGATGAGCTGTCAGCGGTGTCTAGCAGGGCCGGAGAGGTGTCAAGACATCGATCCGGGTAGGTGATTATCAACTGGACGGTATCGGCCCATTCCGCCTGATAGTAGGCTCTCAACGACCGGACTACCTGCCGTGTGTAGAGAACGGCCAGAACGGTCATCCAGAAAGCCACCTGAGCGATGATCCAAAGGGTTTTGTAGAGGTCTTGAGCCGTCTTTGAGGTAACTGCTTGATAGGCCATGATGGCCCCCTGACAGAGGGCGTGAGCGGCGATCTGGTAGGGTTTAGCGAGGGTAGTGAAAAGCATGGGTAACATCTTCCTTTTCTTTCGTGGTTGTGATGTCATTGACTCCCGGTGAAGCGGAGGGAATCTGCATCCATTCTAGCGAACTAGATACAGAGAGTCAAGTATAGATGTAATAGATAAAGATGCAATAGATATAGTAGGGGTGTAACAGATAAAGATATCTGATAATCTGAAACCTATACAGGGTAATGCTTTCAGGGATCTAAGAAATAATGAATGCAGATAGGTGCTTAAAAAGATATAGATAAAACCTAGGTAAACGCAAGTGTAAAGAAATATAGATAGAATATTCTTATCTATCGAGGCTGTTTTTTATGATTATGATGGCTATAGATAGAGATATTTAATGATTGCAGAACGCAGGAGGGATCGCTAGAATAGCTGAAAGCGTTGATATATATAGGTTTGGGAGATTATTAAGATTCTGGGGATCGCTGGCTTCTGTATCTATTTTTAAGTTTCTATACTTTTGAAAATGAATATTCACCTATTTCAGCTTCCTTAAGCCCCGTTCGAATGTCTTTTGCTCTTTGTCTGTTACCCCTGCTTTTCACTCTTACTGTCTATCTTCTTTTGGGTCTTTTCCAAAAAGAAGATGCGATTTCCTCGCCATCTACCTAAAACTTTTCTCTGTCGACCATCATCTATCGAGCTATCAGCATTTACCTCCCAACGGCTCGGAACACTCCAAACGCTTTTTGATATAAGCTCGGGTGAATTTTGATGAGTGCGTTCTCCGCAAGCCGCTTATTCTATTGACATCGGGCGACCTACCGGATCGATGTCTTGGGCAACCCCTGATGGCTGCCCCGACCATTGACTGGGCTCCACCTCCAACTCTCCCCTCACAAAGGGCGAACTCATCGACATATCTTTGTTGCGACCGCCATGCTCCTCGCTGGCTTCTATGACATCACATGGCGCAATGCTCGCGGCTGGCAACATCTGCTCAATCAGCAGATTAAACGGGCTTTGAACGCTTATCCCCATGTCTATCAAACCCTGGTCAATGACGATGGGTGGCGATCGCTCTTCGTAAAGGGGGAGAGCGTCGCGACACAGCACAGCACAGCAGCCACGTTCCTTATCCGGGTGCCTCCATGAAACTCTTCACACACGACTGACCTCAAGCACGGTCGATAAAACCGCGATCGCTCACCCATCGCGCACCAGCCCCAGCAGGCGCTCTATGATGCCCTACTGCCCAGGCATACCGGTCTCCATGCTCCGAAGCACTACGGGGCTCTGACGGCTATCCGATGACATTTGCCATGCTCTGCTGCCCCTGGCTCACGCCCTCAGCCGTGGCAACAGCTTCAACGGGGTTCAGGCCAAGGCCAAACTCGAACAATTAGCCGCCATGTCTCCAAAGCCATCCTCAACGCTTTCAAGGCTCACTCGATCGAATCGTCAACCGCTCCCCGACCATCACAGGAGGTACAACTGGCACACCAACCCATAACGCCGTAGCCAAATCCAATTTCCCTCACAGCAAGGGCACAGCGCAACCCTCACCCCTCAAGGCCCTAGGGCTGATTCTCTCGACAAAGAAAAAGGTGAAACCCTCATTTTTTATGTTGCGTTCATTTTGAGGTCTAACAGAGATGCCGGATCATAGCTAATTTTCTCCTGTAGAGAATCAACCCTACCTCAAGGCCCCCCCGGCACTGGCCGCACAGCTGCCCCACTGGCACAAGGGAAAGGCGATCACTCTGGATAACCTCCTCTCACCAAACTCGCACCAACTCGCACCACCATGAACGACTTTTTGCACTGCGAGCGATCAGCTTCACCGCTCCGGTGACCCAATCGACACCTAAGGCTTCAGGAAGATATAGATATGAATGGAGATAGAAAAACGAGCTACGTGGAAAGATTAATGCTATTCTTTCCACGTAATGCCACGCTGCAACCCATGCCCTACCTCCGCCGGCACCTCCGAGGCAACCACCGCTATTACGCCCTCGTGGAAGCTCAGGGCCGCACTCAGCAACAACTTCAATGGCTCGGCACCTGCGACAACGCACGGGCCAAACTCGAAAAATCTCGCTATCCAGACAAACAGGGACTACCTCATCCAGCTCGCTCGGCTGGAAGGGCGTTACTCCCTTAAGGACAGCCCGGGTTACCCCACCAGCGCTTTCCAGTGCTTTACATCGATCCGCCGTGGGCACACCGACGCAATCAAGGCCAATACCAAACCCGGCGCAACATGCCAGACTACCCCCGCATGACCTTTGACGAGCTGGTGGCACTGCCGATCCTGGAGCTGGCCGAAACTAACGCTTATCTTTGGCTCACTGGGCCACCAACAGCCATTTCGGTGAAGCCTGCCAACTCATGACCACTGGGACTTTGAACAGAAAACCATATTCACTTGGGTTAAAGTCTGCAAAGCGATCGCACCAAAGTTCGCATGGGCATGGGCGATTGGGGCCACAATGCCACCGAACACCTACTCCTGGCCGTTAAGGCAAACCGAAAAGCTTTGGCGATCGCGGTCTCAGAACTGGCATGAGTCAACCCACCGTCATCATGGAACCCCCCACCAGCAACAATTCAGAGAAGCCTGCCGTCTTTCGGCAGCTCATCAACCCTCTGCCCCAACACAGCCGGCTCGAACTCTTTAGTCGTCACCACAACCCCAGCTGTGCCTGGGGCAATCAAATCGGAAGTCTCGATCAGTGGCGGGGGACGGCTATAGTTGAGCAAAACAGGCTCACAGCTATAGTTGAACGGAACAACACGCGGGAAACGCGGGATGGCGAATCAGAGCAACAGAACGGCTCATAAGGAGCGTCAGAATGGAATCACTGGAGAGGAGCATCCTGACGTGAAGTAGACCTCAGTGGGGCCAGCCTCTACAAGGCCCAACCTCAGTGGAGCTAACCTCAGTGGGGGACTGAACTCAGAGACACTGACCTCAGCAGAGCCGAACTCCAATAGGGCTGAACTCAGAGAAGCCGACCTCTGCAACGCCATCCTCAACTTCGCCGACCTCGAAGGAGTAAACCTCAGAAGGCCGACCTCACACACGCCAAGTTCTACAACTGACCTCAGAGACGCCGACCCTCAATGGAGCTAAACTCAAAGGAGCCATCCTCGGTGGAGCCAACCTCACACGCCAACCTCTGCAACGCCAACCTCAGTCATGCCCGCCTCGGTGGAGGCAACCTCTGCAACGCCAGCCTCAGTCATGCCAGCCTCAACGCCAGCCTCCAATAACGCCGACCTCAGCAAGGCCATCCTCAGCAGCGCCAGCCTCATAGACACCGACCTCAGTCACGCCAGCCTCAATAACGCCGACCTCAAAGCCAATCTCAGCGGTGCTGACCTCAGCGGTGCTGACCTCCCAGTAATGCCACACTCAGCAGGGGTCATCCTCAGTAACGCCCTCATTGGCAACCGCACGTTATTGATGACGATTGGCGCAATTTCCACTCCTTAGTCAATGAAGGTGGAGTCGGTAGAGACTTGAGGGTGCGACCCTCAATCAATTTGACCTTAGTGAGCTTGACCTCAGCCACACAAACCTCAGTGAAGCCCAGGTACTCGGCACTAATTTCGACAACACGGTGCTCACGGGCATCTGCATGGCGGACTGGCATATCAACAGCTCTACAACCTTCAACGGCGTCCAATGCGATTACATCTTTCGCAACTTCGACTCGAACAGAAAGCATTCGCGAACCGACTGCCAGTAGACCCTAACAGCACCTTTCAGCCCGGTGAATTCGAGCAGTGGATAAAGGTCAGGCAAGGTGCCCTGGATACCATCGACATCACCTTCGCGAGCGGCATCGATTGGCAAGCCTTCTTTCAGTCCCTTCAGACCGTCCGGCAACAGCATCCCGAAGCGGCGGTACGAATGCGGCAGTCAAAAAGTCAACGGCTCCTACGTCGCGTCACTACAGCTCGAAACCGAAGTTGTCGGGGAAGCTTTAGACCAACTAAAAGCAACCGTAGAGAATGAAGTCAAAGCTTCTTATGCACTTCAGTTAGCGGAAGCTCGGGGTGAAATGAAGGCATTGGAGAGATCGACCGCTCAGAACGTTCTCTTGACAAAGCAGTGGAGACAAGTGAAGTCAAAACTTCTTATGCACTTCAGTTAGCGGAAGCTCGGGGTGAAATGAAGGAATTAAAGCGATCTCGTGACCGCGCAGAACATTCCCTCGACAAAGTAGTGGAGATCTTAGCTATGACTTCCAGATACACCATTCACGGCAACATTGGCAATCTCGCTGATACCAACTGGGGCAACATGACTGCCACCATCAACCAGAACTACGGAGCCCAGGCCGACGACATCATTCAACTGCTGACCTCGCTGCGTGAGGCCGCTCAAGCGTTCCCAGAGGAAGAGAAGGAAGCAGCACTAGATTGTGTCCAGCAAACCAAAGCCGCGTTAGCCCAGCCGCAACCAACCAAACTTAAAACTCGAATCGTCTCCTTACTCACTGTCGCGTCCGCTCTCCGGTACTCATCGCCTGCGACCGACTTCGCTAACAACGTTCTGGAGTTATCCCAGAAGCTTGACGTGCCTGTCCAAATCCTGGAACCACAGCTACAGCAACTCAAACAACTGCATCCTGACTTTCAATGGAATCCCGGTGAATGACAAACGGCGATCGCTCACACACAAACTGTTGGGGAATGAAGCGCCCGTCCTCCTCCTGATTTGTTCCCCCTAACACTGCCGCGAGCACTCCAACTGGCACAACCCATCACAGCGCCACGACTAAACCCTGGAAGCCTGACATCGAGAAAAATATAGCACTCATGACTAACCTCGAAGGCCCCCCACCAGCGCTGGCCGTGCAGCTCCACTACTGGCACAAAGGGAGAAAGGCGATCACTCTTGATAACCTCACTTGCACCAACTCGCACCAAGGCGTCGCGACCGCCAGACCGCAGCATTGCAATACTGGCAGTTCATATCAGCCCGGTTTGCCCCCCCAATCGCACTAGGGCTGTAGTGGGCAAAAACAAAGCCCCCACCAAAACGGTAGGGGCAGTAGTGAAATTCCGCGCGGCTATTCTAGCGGTTAGATGACAATTTTCGTGGCACTCCCTGGAAGCGCGTTCACCTCAATCCCAACCGGGCATTAGAGCGACTTCTAGCAGCGACCGCAGGACTGTTGGAGAAGGGGTACACAACATTGGCCCTACGCTCCTCAGAACGGCTCTCAGGCACAATCGGAAGCGATCGCGGCGGGGAAGAACGACCGCCTTGAAACCGCGATCGCTGCGCTCTCAATATCAGGGTCAGGGGACTGGAAATCCGCCATCGCTCCTCGTGATGCTGGTGCCGGCGTCGCGCTGGCGGGAAACAGGCGTCGCGCTTTTGCCTCAACTATTGGGGGGGGTGACCAGAGGCAAACGGATGGGGGGAGGCGATCGCTGGCTTCACCGCTCACGGCTGGGCCAACCACGTCTCTAAATCAGAGGCCTCAGCAAAAATCAAACAACGCTTCTCCCAGCGCTTCAAGCTGCTCTAAAGACAGCGCCTTCACTTGCGCCTGCAACGAGTCCGGCAATGGCCTAGCTTCCGCGTCAGTTGGCGGGAAATCAGCGATCGCGCTTCACTCCTCTCGACCCTCTTGATACACACGGGTCTCTCTCAATTCACTGAGCCCTAACATTGCCGCGATCTCCTCCCGCGACCGGCGCGGAAATGTGTACACCACTATCGTCTCAATTAATTCTATAAGCCGCGCCGTATCCACCGCCGAACGCGACCCCTGCTGCACCCGCTCAATCAGTCCTCTGGCCGCTTCAGGCACGGTCTCGACAGGCTCTATTAACAATCGGAGGATGCCTAAGCCTGGTGTCAACTCCGCCATCGCTCCCAACTCATTCAGGTAGATGACTTCCACCCGGCTCGTCTCCAGGAATTCCTGCAATGATCGCTCGGCCACTTCGATACTGGGATCAGGGTACAGCACCACTGCGCGCCAGTCTTCCACTACCGGATTTTGGCGCAGATACAGCAGCACTTCCGACAACAACCGACGGTACAGTTGCGGGTCACGCTGAAACTGTACTTCCACGAAATAAATGGGCGCGTCCGGGGTGTCCTCCGGGGGCCGGAACACTCCATCAATGCGGAACGCTGTCTGCTTCAACTCTACTGAGGCAAATTGATACCCCTCCGCTTCGGTGGGGTCGCGCTCTAACAGCTCAAACAGCAACGACGGCACCGACTGAAACAACGCATAGAACAAGCTATCGGTTTGCATCCGCGTTCGCCCCTCACAAGACCATCACCAGCTTATCTTGAGGAGGCGTATAAATGTACCAGTTTTTAGAGGCATCTCATGGCCGTCAACGGGAAGGGGTGATCGCGGATGGGGCATAACTTGGGCTGCGTCGCTGTCAATCTGAATAGCGTGATCACACTGCACATTGAGCCCAAGCAATGAGCAGTGCGGTTAGAACCGGCAATGACGCCAAAATGCCGCCGACCAGAGCACCCGCCAGAACGGTGTCGATTGACGCTGAACTCAACACTCAAGGAGATGATGAGCGCGGCTGGTGGGGCAAAGGCGACCAGCGTGAGCTACAGGATAGTGGTCAGAACGATGGCAATGACGCTCATGGGGTGCCGTTCGCGGGGCCGGAAGGTCGCAAGGATACAGCTAGCCGGAACGGAAAAACAGACAATTGATGCAAAGCCCAGGCTGCCCATGAGGCCCCGCAAATACAGTGAACAGAAGGGTATGGCCCCGAAGGGGTATCGGCCAGGGCGCGGATGCCAATACTGGCCGCTGCCGCTCCGAGGAAGCGACAGAGCAATAAGGGGAGCACCTGCTGTATTGAATAGTTCAGTCGCAGCATCGAGCTCGGCACGGGTACCGGGATGACCGCCGCAACTGGATACGCCCACCATTGACCCTCATGCCAGAACGGCTCACGATAACCACAGCGATCGCAATAACGGCGGAGGAATTTTTGACTGGCTCATGTCCTCTCCCAACCCTGTCACGATGACTCTGGGGCAGTGCATTAGAGCAACAAAGCCACCCCTCAGATCATAACCTCCCACCACAGGGTAATCACCGTTAGAGGCCACCCACCCGATCACATCATTCAATTTGTTGGGGTATAAATCGGCCTCGCTTCGCTTTGGATGTTCCCCTAACACTTTCGCGATCACCCCCTCACTGGCGCAACCGGCCTCGATGCTATGCCCTAAACCCTGAACTCTTTGTACAGAGATAATTACAGCGCTCATCACTAACCCCGAAGGCCTGCCCCACCGCTGGCCGCGCAGCTCCCAACAACCGGCACTGGGAGGAAGGGGGCGATCGCTTCCTCCAGACCACAACCGTCCAAGGCTGCATAACCCCTGCTTGCAACAAGTCGCACCAAACGTCGCGCTTTGGGGTGTGGCCGGACCAAGTTATCCCCCCAAACGGTTGCACAATCAGCTCTTTGCCTGAAGAACGATCTCATCCACCCAGACGAGCGTTCCCCTTGACCGACACCACACCGCTCGCGCACGCTCATCCAGCCAGCCACAGCGATCGCGTCCAACGCACTGGCCTCTGCGATCGCGCTTTGATCGGTATCTCGCACTCAGGACACCGACCTGTGAAGATGGGGTGCCAGTCCAACAGCGCGAGTTGCTCCTCGGGCGTCAGTCGCATCGGGGACACTGGAATCACTGCGCCATCGTAACGGCCAGGACGCTCACTCATCATTCGGGGTAATTCTCGCGAGCGCACTCCTGCGGCATGGGCACTCTAACAGCAACCACCGCCACGGTCATCAGCACGGGCGATGGCGATGCGCTTCGGCTGCAACTCAAGGGGCAGCGCCACCTTCGCCTCGCCTGCCATTGACGCCCCGAGTCTAACCAAACCGTTGGCTCTGACGCCAGTGCCCGACTCGCTCAGCTTTTACCTGAGGCTCTCCGGTCACTGTCCGCGAAGTCGATACGGACCGCTATGGTCGTACCGTGGCCGAAGTCTACAAAAGCGGGTCAATCAGTCGGCCTCCAGCTCGTCACGGAAGGCTATGCCGTGGTCTACGATCGCTATCTCCATGGCTGTACTGAAACCCGCGACGACTACTTGCAAGCCGAGGCCAGGGCGATGGCCGCTCAGCTCAACTTTGGAGCCAAGACAACCCCGTCATGCCCTGGGACTGCCGCCAGGGCGATCGCGACACATCCACAGAAACCACATCGGAACTAGCACCCCCCGCAGAAACTGCACCTGAGCCCACACCAGTCATCTACCAGCCTGCGTCAATAGCGATTGCGACTGTGGTGATTTCTCGACCAGGAACAAACTAACCCCAGTCCTCAATGCCTTCCCTGGTGACCCCCATCGACTCGACGGCGATGATGATGGCCTCGCTTGGCCGAATCTCTGCGGTAGACAAAGATAAAGACAAGACAACGCGACCACCATCACGCGATCACTCCGGCTTCTTTCCCAAATACTTCGACCACCAGCTTCCCCAGCTTCCCAATACCGCAGGTACAGATAAGAACCGTGTCGTTTGTTTCCCCGCTGGATGTATTTCTCCTCAATATGGCCCGGTGACGGCTGCCAGAGCGATCTTCGACGACTCTCGCTCCAGGGCTGTCTGTAAGCCCCCCTAACGCCGCCTGCAATTCCGCAGCTCTTTCCCGGTTCCCAGGTCGCTAACTCTCGCGGCAACTCATCGACTCGGTGGCGCGATCTCGGCCTCATCCCGTCCCAACCTCAATCCCATAACCCCATCTCATCTCATTCACCCATCGCGCAATCTCTCGCAGCGACTGATCCGCTACGGGGCTGACATTCCCTACTCCACCGGGCGATCATCCCCAGGTTACGCGACACTTGTGTACACCTCAGCGGTAGTCCCACCGTCGGACTGGTATCGGATAGTCCAACTCAGCCAAATTCAGCTCGTCCCATGGCTCACCTCAAGGGCTATCAGCGTTAACGTAAAAACGCTCTATTAATCCTGATGCTATGCCCCCATCGTCATCCTTGAAACCGACTAAGACACCCTCAATGACGCGATCTCTATCAGGGGACGCCCGGGCTGCAAACCTGATCAATCAGGGCATTTCTGCTTCACAACAAGTCTCTATCGCGCTACCGATGGCTGTCGGGTCTTTGTTATCACAACCATTGACCTGAACTGGGAAGCGGACGAACCCCGTGATGTCCTCTAAACCGCGTACTCGCCGCGCCAATCCTCAAAAACGACGCGAACGCACCCAACCGTCGGTAATGTACGCTATCTGTCAATTCCCTCAAAGGCTCTTCGTCATCGTCCAGTTCCTTCTTCACCTGCTTTGCTCCAATTCAGTTCTAATTGTTCAGTGCTCGGTAACAAACGAGAACGTGCTCAGCAATAGCATTGGATTACTCAAACCTCACGCTTGAATACTCCCGCCATCGTCCGTCTTTGTCTTTGCATAAAATAATGCCAATCGTCGGTTGATCCTCACTTTGTCTTTCTGCTCATCCACACTACTGATAAATAGAAGTTCATGATTGACTGTTCCGGCTGAAAGCTGTCCATCTCAATTGGATGACCACAAAACATCGCAACCGAATATGGTAAAACAACAAATCGGTAATATGAACTCTCGGTCCCCACGTCAAATACGATAATTTTGCTTGATGAAGGAGGAATCGAAACCTAGCTCTAGCAGAATTCCCGCATATGAGCAGCTACGCTTGAGTCTTTCACCACTGTGTATCCCTCTGTTATCGTCAAAAGTCTAGATTGTAAGGGATCTTTGGCGTTTGATAGAGACTAAATCCGATTGCAGGGGCGGCAGGTGGTCTCAAAATTGTTGATCACGC
Organism: Leptolyngbya sp. SIOISBB; assembly: GCA_010671905.1. Lineage (GTDB taxonomy): Bacteria > Cyanobacteriota > Cyanobacteriia > Phormidesmidales > Phormidesmidaceae > Halomicronema. The sequence goes on along the minus strand of JAAHII010000002.1, from coordinate 854 downwards.
CAGCCTCGCAGCGACTTTGATCGCTTCAATCTGCGCTGTCAGGTGCTGCGGCTCCAGCCAGGCTCAAGGTTTGCTGAGCGTACCAAAGCCGTTGTTCTAGGTCATCGAGTTTGCCAGGCGGTACCTGACTATGCCCCACCCAGGTTGTGCTACAACTTGCAGCACAATTTGCTCATCAGGCTCTGCAAGGCCGCATATATTTCGGGTTTCAGGCGGGGAGAGAATCCCGTCATATCAGGGGAACTCTCGCCGCCGTCAGTGGATGGAGCGATTTAACCTTGCTGCCCCCCAGCCTTCTTGAGTTGCCGGAACAGGATATCGCGCCCCACTTGCCAGTACAACCGGATCGGTTCGCGATTGACCCGTGATCGCGGCTTTTAATCTGGGATGAGCGAATTCGTCCTTCAATTCTCCAGCAACTCTCGATAGTCATCATCTGGAACTAAATCGGACTTCCGACATATCATCCTCTTAATGGTCGCTTCTTGCCAGTTCGCAACATATGTAATCACAGGCAATGTCTTGCAAAATCTATCACTTATCAGGTATTATGCCGAGCCCCCGGCATAAAGCGCTGATGGATTTCGCAAATCGTCTCCTTCAACACTTTTATGATGACCGGCTGATAGGTCGCCCCACCAAGCTACCCAGCGCTTTTGATGATGGAAACTGCAATCCGCAGCCGAAAGTATCGTTTGCTCTCTTGAGCGTGTTCAGTTGATGATGTCTGCACAATGGCCTCGACCTTGGCTTGCGATCGATACGATCGCGTTGTTTCGTGTCCTCTTTCTCACCAGGACTGTTTCTCCAGGTGCTATCGCCTGAGCAGTTTGGGCTGATGAGGGGCGGCGGCG
>JAAHII010000001.1:6030288-7873556 GCA_010671905.1 Leptolyngbya sp. SIOISBB | reverse complement strand
TGGGGCCACCGAAGAAGCCAACGATATGCAGCGCATGGCAAAGGGCGATCGCGAGGGTGGTTGCCAGCGTCCAGCGGGCACAAAATCGCCAGTCTTTAGAAGTTAGATAGAACATGTCAGGTCTTTGGTTTACTAGCTGAAGCGGTTTTCTCAACAATCGATGGGTCGTTCAAGATTTCCTAGTGGTCCGCACTGTTTGTAGACAACGGCTTGCAGACGATGATTTCAAACGTGGTTAATGGTTGATCAGTACCTGCGCCGATAGCGGCGTTGCTGAATCGAAGTATGAATCCGGTGTTCGAAACCGCGGGCAAGATGCCCGCTCTCCGCTATTGAGGGTGAGTCAACTCGGGTCGTGCTTCTGGTCAGCGATTCAATTCATACCCAAAATCAGCAACGCCCGCCGATAGCTTGGTGATCTCTGACGCGGTTGACGGTTGGAATTGAGCGTTGGCAAACACAAAAATCTCATCGGTTACAGGTAGGTCACCGGTTCTAGATGCCTGCTCGTTGCGATCGCGCACGCGCTGCGATCGCACAGCCAATGGCGAATCCACAAAAACAAATCGATACGGGCATCCCGAACTTTTACACAGAGTCTGAAATTTTTCTCTAGCGCGTTCAGTTGCCATGCCTACATCCAGCACCACGGGTATGTCAGACGCGATCGCCTGCTCGGTGAGTGTCCAAATCAGGTGTTCACACCGTTCGATGCGGGGTACGACCCAACTCATGTCTGGCGGGTTGGGCATATCCGGCAAGTACAGCGCTTGAAACCATTTGTCACTCGCCAGATACAAAGCCCCATCCTGCTGAGCAATCTGCTTGGCGATGAAGGACTTGCCAGCGCCAATTGGGCCAAACAGCAATGTCACTTGAGACTTTGAGGGTAATTGCATAGTCGTTTGCCTAATTTTGGCCAGTTCAAGATCCGATTCTGATTGCCGGAGGTCGATTTGGTCGCATGGTCAGTTGACAAAATCGTTGCTTGGTTGACTTCGATCTATTCGACTTGCAAGGCACGGTTCAGCGCGGGACGAGTTTGTAGACGACTGAAGTAGGCAGCAATGTGGTGATGCTTTTCGTCGAGTAATCCCATGAGGTTGATAGAAAGGAGACTCACCGCCAGCATGATATCGGCACCTGAGAATGCGCTGCCGACAATGTAAGGCTGCTGAGACAGAGTGTGATCGCAGTAGCCCACTGCAATATCGAGTTCATTGCTGAGACTGGCAGCCACAGCTGGCAACCCATCCTTAAATCTTTGGATGGCGTTGATATAAGGGTTCAAGGTGCCTTCGGGAAAGTGCATCCACTGTAGGTATTGGCCTCGCAAGGGTGAATCGAGGGCCGGAGCGAGGCGAGCTTCACCGTAACGTTCGATCAGGTATTGAGCGATCGCCCCCGACTCGCACAGCACAATTTCACCATCCACCAGCGTCGGGAAACGCCCAGTCGGAGTATTTTGGGTGAAGATCTTGCCATCAACTGGCGGCACAAACTCAACAGTCTTTAGCGTGTACTCTAGTGAGAGTTCTTCTAGCAGCCAACGTATCCGCAAAGATCGCGTTTGGGGGTTGTGGTACAGCGTAATCATGGAGAGTTCCTCAAGATTAATCGACTTTAGGAGCAGGAAGTTCTTTGGCATTTTTGAGCAACGTGCCACTTTCCGCTTTACTTGAGAGCGGTGACCGGAGAGCCACCTTTGACTAGATAGTTATTGACAATCTGGACAGCTTGCTGGACGTCATTTTCAGCGTTAATAGTGTTGTCAAATCTCAACGGCTCATCGCTCGATATGGCGGACAGGAGTGTCTTCACGGTGAGCAGCCACAACGTCACTCACCGCGACTGCGATCGCCTCTGGAGCATCCAGAGGTATGTAGTGCGATGCTCCTGGAATGACGCGCCAGTCTGTATTCGTCGATAGCTCTGTGAGTTCGGCCTGTAATTGAGGCCAAATATCAGACCACACGGCTCGCAATCTAGCGGTGGTTGCCGCATCCATCTGATAGGGCAGCTCTTCCAGAAAGCGGCCTGCCGTCAGCACGACGGTGGGGCGATCGCCAAACGGCCCAGTCTGTTGCGCCTGAGCAAAAATGTCGTCCATGGCTGCGATGACGTCAGCGATGCCGGTCATACTCTGCGGCAGGTAACTATGAATAGCCTCACTAACCACTGGAGAAAGAGTGCTTGGGGTGAGTGGAGCTGTCAGGCGAAGAATGCCTAGTGCAGAAATAGATCTGAGTAGTAACTGTGGAGGGAAGTCCATGATGTCCAGCACATCTGAAGGAAAGCGTTGGTTTTGCTCCGGATGAGAAGAATCGACGAAAACCAACCCAACGACTTCATCACTGAAATGATCGGCAAAGACTCTGATCAGTAGTCCCCCCAGCGAGTGACCCACCATCACATAGGGTGGAGACTCACCCGCAGCAGCCAATAGAGTGTGCAGATCTTCGGCAATGTGGTCGGCGTCTCTGGGGCGATCGCGAGGTTCGCTCCACATAATGCCAGCTTGGTCGTAGGCACAGACACGACTCAATGGGGCCAGCGCTGGGCGCACCAGTTCCCAAGTCTGCGATCCTCCCTCGTTAATGCCAGCCTCTAGGATCACCGTCGGACTCCCCTCCCCGCTGCAATCAAGGTGAGACAGCTTGCCGTCAACCTCGACTAGTTGGCCAGGGGGTGGAAAGGCTTGAGCGACGCTGCGTCGAGACCACTGCTCGTAGACGAAGCCCATTAGCAACGCTAGCAAGAGTATCGCCGCAGCAACCAGCACGAGACGAGTTATCCACTTGAGCACAAGAACCTCCCCATCGGAATTCTGAATTTACAAATGTTGGGACTGAATTTTTGAGAGGACAGCCAATCATGCGCAGTATCGCTGCTGAAAGGATCGGCCAGGCAATAAGTAACCGTTTATGGCTGTGGGTGGGTGAGAAGGGCGATGGATGTTGTTTTCGCGCGACTCTCGAATGCCTTTACCTGGCAAAATGATTGATGAATGCTATAGCGAAGACTCTTGAACGTTGAGGCGAATTTGATAGCCAATCATATCGGTGTGATAAACCAGCAGTCGATTTCCATCCATGACCGTCACTTGCCAGCCGAAAATCCTCACTTGTGCGCACGCTTCCGCAGGGTTTTCCAGCCCTAAACAACCATCCCAGTCACGGGGCTCCGCTCTAATAATCTCCAACCGTTCTTGAGTGATGCCTGAGTCGGCTGCGGCTGTGGTGAGAACCAGATCCCTCAAAGAAGGCGGCAGGTTGTTTTCCAAATAAGATTGGCGGACGTTGTCTCCGGTGGCATCGGTGCGATAAAACCAGCTCTGGTTGTCATAAACGACTTCCAATTGCCAGCCCTCGACTAAGGCTTGTAGGCAACCTTCATGGGGTAACCCAATGCCGAGGCAACCGTCTGTCCAAGTTTCTTCATTCGCTCGCAGCAGGCGGAGGTCAGCTCGGGGAACGCCGAGGTCTTGTGCCGCCGTGGTCAAAACGCTATTACTCACCGAACTGGGTGGCAGGGGAACGCCTGTATGAGTTCTGAAATTGGGGTCGCTGGGGGCTGATGGCAACACACATCCGGTCACTAAACCAAGCGTGAGAGCTACGCCTGCAGACAATTGAGCCAGCCTTTGGCGGTTAACGTTGAAGCGTAATAGTGGAGTCATTGATCACACAGTAGTCAGTAAAAATTGGCTGATGGTTTATGTTTGGAGCCAAGAAAAATATCCGCTATGCCATCGCGATCGCCCACCCTTTTGGGAGCATGTCGAGTTTGCCAGCCCTTGGAAAGTCCACCCTGCGGGAAGAGCAAAGCTCTACATCCCCCCAGCCCCTTCTCCCGAATCTTGGAGAAGAGGGGGGCAAGGGGCTTGAAGTCCCTCTCCCAATTTTGGGAGAGGGATTTAGGGTGTAGACGCGGAGCATGTCACCTTTCGACTCAGTTCTAAACAGGCCATGGCAGCGCTTTCTAATCGGCAAGACGGAGTTTTCAGCACAGCTTCAGTCCTGGTTATTAGCGTGTCATTGAGAGTTTGCGGGCGGCACCTACGGTTAGGTCTTGATTACTTCACCCACCTGGGTGACCCCAAGTGACTTTAAGGCAGATGCTTTTAGCCAAGGCTTGCCTCAATCTAAGCATTGTTGAAGGTAACTCCATGTCAGTAGTTTGGTTTCCGCCACTAAGTCTTGACGCAGTTCTTGATCGCTACTCAGGGAAAGCCAGAGGAGTTCGGTCGTCGTTTTGGTGATGATCATGGCCATCCGCTCGCATTTAGTCATCGGCAAACTGGGCTTGCGCGCCTGAAAGAAACGGGCCAATTCATCAATGACTTGATATTCAAAATCATCGATTTTTTCGATTTTCGACCAGGTAATCGTGTTGAGTAACTGTTCAAAAATCGCCTGTGACCCCGGATAGTCGGTATAGAACTGGTCGAATACATCAATCATGTTGTTGACATAACTGCGTAACGGTAGCTTGACCGCTGCGGGAGTATGCAGATCGAGAAACCGCTGATACTGCGCTTGCATGTACTGAATCGCTAAGGCTTTGAGAATCGCTTCTTTATCCGGAAAGAACTGATAAAGTGACCCGACCGAAACGCCGGCCTGGGTGGCGATCGCTCGGGTTGTCGTGGAGTCATACCCCGTTTCCACAAAGAGCTGTTCAGCTACGTCGAGAATTTGCTGAACCCGTTCTTGGCTGCGGGCTTGCTGAGGCTGCCGCCGCATCTGGTTGAGCTTGGATGAGCTAGCAGGATTCGGATCGGGCATTGATTTTACAGATGGGTTGACAAAACATGAACGCTGTTCGTATTTTTGAAAATGTGAACAACGTTCAGATTCTATCGCCTCTTGGCAGATACTTTGCTTATGCAACTTCTTACTCGGCGTTCGTTGCTGGCGATGCTGGCGGTCACGGCGTTTTCAGGGACCACGTGTCGGCGTTTGACAGCTCAAACGTCGCCTGAGTCAACCCACTGCCACACCCTTGTGATTGGCGCGGGGGCCGCTGGGTTGGCGGCGGCGCAGACCCTGCAGGATGCTGACTGCTCGGTAGTGGTGTTGGAGGCCCGCGATCGCATTGGCGGCAGAGTCCACACCGATTACGATTTTGCGTCGCACCCGGTCGAATACGGTGCAGAATTTCTCCATGGTGAAAATATCGTGACCTGGGATTGGGTGCGGCGCTACCGGATGGCCACCCTGCCAGCCTTTGATTACTATCGACACCAGTTTGCCTATGCCAATCAAGCGCTACTGCCTTTTCGGCAGTGGTCCACCATTCCGGGTCTAGATGCCCTCGATTTGCTGAATGGCTCACCGATTGACACGCTGATAGCGAACTGGATTGACGCAGGCAAACCAGACGTGAGCCTGGCACAGTTTCTGGAGCTACACCAGATCGAGTGGTCACCAGAAGTTCGTCGGCTAGTCGACCATTCTCTCAGCGGTAGCTACGCGGCCAACCTTGATCAGCTTGGGGTGTATGGGTTAATGGAGACAACCTATGCTGGCGATGGCGATCGCTATTTTCGCCTCCAAAAGGGCTACTCCCATCTGCTGGAACAGTTCGCTGCTGGGTTAGACATTCGGTATGCCACGCCCGTGACCCGCATCAGCTGGAGTTCGTCAGGCGTCCAGGTACAAACCGCAGCTGACCAGACTTACACTGCCCAACAGGTGGTGATCACCTTGCCGCTGGCCCTACTGAAAGCCAACACGGTGGAGTTTGTCCCTCCCCTCCCAGAAGCCAAGTTGAAGGCGATTCAGGGACTCGGTGCCGGACACATCACTAAGCTGATCTTGAAATTTGATCAGCCTTGGTGGCCATCAGAGCTGGAGTCTTGTCTCACCCCCTTAGATACGCAATTCTGGTGGCGACCGGGTTGGCAACGCTCTAATGAGGCACCTGTGCTAACCGCGTTCACCGGTGCAAAGGGGGCAGACACCCTGGGAGCGCTGGGGCGAGACGGCGCGATTCAAACCGGCTTACAGCATTTGGAACAGATGTTTGAAAAGCCGCTAACGGCTCGCTTAACGGATGCGCGGTTTGTCGATTGGCAGGCTGATCCCTATGCGCGAATGGCTTATTCTTACGTGCCGGTCGATGGTGTGGGGTTGCGATCGCAGCTCGCCCAACCCGTTGACCGCACTCTATTTTTTGCGGGTGAGGCGACTCATCTGACCCGCGCCGCGACGGTCCATGGGGCGTTAGAAAGCGGCATCCGTGCCGCTCAAGAACTTCTATCTACACCTGCCCATCGAGCCATTTAGTCACGCTGTCTGATCAACACATTCGCAGCGCGATCGGGCCACTGATCTTCAGTTTTTTTGATCGCCGCTCGAACGTTTTGCTGGATGGCCACCATGGCCAAACCTCATCCAGAATCAGACCTGGAGTTTTAAATCCAGGAAATCTCAACGCCTCCGGCACCTCTCCTTCTCAAGGCTACGGCTTATACATAAGTCATTCCTTAGAACACGCCTGAGCTTGGATCCCCCTTAATCCCCCTTAAAAAGGGGGAAATCCCAGTTTGAATCGGATCGAGCCCCCTTTTTTAGGGGGCAGCGACAGCGGGGGATCTGCCATTTGTGCTGAGTTCTAGAGATGTGTATAAGCGGCAGCCTTATCAAGGAGAGGTTTAGAGAAATCCTGGTTTTGCGCCTAGAGAAAAGAGTCAAGGACTCCGGTTCCTCTCCTGATCAGGGCTGCCGCTTATACATAAGTTTCGGTTAGTCGTTTCCAGAACTCTAGCCCCCTACATCCCCCAATTCTGGGGGGACTGTGAACTCCGATATCCCCCCAAAGTTGGGGGGATAAAGGGGGAGCCAATGCAGCATTTGCGGTCTTACTAGAGATGTGTATAAGCCGTAGCATTATCAAGGAGAGGCTAGGTGAGATCAGTACGATCGCTCGAAACTAAAGTTTTCTACCTGGATATGGCCTAAAAGATGCTGCAGATTGCCGCATGAAACCGACATCTTGTTTGAAACGTCTACTGTTTTTACCGCCATTGAGAGAGTGACTCAGCCATGAATCGCAAAGTAAAACTAGCCCTAGATATCATCGTGGGAGCAGTAATTCCCATTCTGATCTTGAACAACTTGAATGAACAGTTGGGGACCGTAACCACCTATATCGTGGCGGCGTTAGTACCCGTCGCTTGGATTTTGCTCGACACGTGTTGTATCACCCGACGATTTAATTTCATCACGAGCTATGTGGGTATGTTTGCGATCTTACGCGGCTTACTCGCATTTTGGTTTGTCGATGGTATTCAGTTTGCCTTTAAAGACAGTATCGGCTCTATCTTTTCGGTGGTGGTGTTTGGTCTTTCCATCATGCTGGGAAAGCCCATCATGTACTACTTTCTCATGCAAGGCATGAGTCCTGATTCGTTAGAGCAAGAAAAGTCACTAAAAGCCTTGCTAGCCGAGTCAAAAGTGTATGGAGCACTTGTCAAGAGTACAAAGATTTTGCTGTTCATTAGCCTGGTAGCCAGTGTCACTAACTTTCTGCTCAATTTTCAAATTGTGGTAGCTGACTTTGGGACAACAGCATTTAACCAACAAGTTGCTCAGGTAAATGCCATCACCCAAGTTACATTCACCGTTTTGGAGTTTCTAGGCGCTGGAATTGCTGCCGTGCTCATCCGCCGGGCAATGTACTACTACCTTCCCACAGAGGATGGCAAGGAACAGGATGACAGTGATTTTTGGGATCTCCTACAACTTCGCGATCACCAACAGATTGCTGCTGATTCATAGTCCACTGCGATCGCCATTAAAACAGTCTCACGCGTTATACAGCTTTTCTCAGCCCAGTGAGGGACGAATTCAGATCTGGAGTTTAATGATGGCAAGAGTTTCAGGATATGTACTGCACCTCACGGGCGCGGGAACCACTGTAAGGTTTCGGGTTTGAAATGCCACTTTGCGCTGCAGCCTATTGCCGCCAGTGGAATATGGCTTGTGGCGTCGCTCCCATGACGCTGCCGCATATAACAATCAATGTCTGACCAGAAAATGTGTCTTTGAGGTGTTTGACGGTTGAGGGATGGGGGCTAAATTCAATCCAATGCCGATTTAATGCAAACCGGCTCCATATTCGAGCCAAACGAGTTGGTGATCGCTGTGATTGGATTGATTGCTTGCATGACTATAGTTGACCTTCCCATTCCAACATGACCTCGGCGGAGTTTTGGCCGAGCGATCGCACAATGCGCAGCTCTACCTGAGCATTGGTACCCCGCCGAAAGTAGCGATTACTAATCGGTAACTGCCCGAGATTCAGGACAAAGCGATTTTGGTCTTGGGTGATCACCGCTGCGGGAAGACGGCCAGAAAACTGTTCTTGATAACGAACGCGTCGATTGCTGCGCGGATCATCGTCTGTAGTGCGATAGATCAACTCGAACTGGGTATTGACGAATGCAGACTCTTGACCCAGGTCAATCACGGTCACGGCGAAGTCGTCTCCTCGTCCGGTCTGGTTACCCCAGGCAAAATCTGTGACTTCATCGGCCCGCACAATGTAGTCAATGGTGTAAGTCGTGAGGGTGCCAGCCTGCTCAGTGCGACCATCAATCCAATACCTGTCAGGAAAATCGAGGTCTAAGTTGCCCGTATCCGTCAAGGTGATCGTGGGCGATAAAGCGAGAAAGGTCGTGGGCGATCGCTCGGCCTGCCAAACAATTTGGGCCTCCGCTTCTAATCGCTCCAGATATTGATAGTAAGTGTCATCCACTGTTGAACCAGTTGCTAACAAGGCTCCGGCACCGCGCCGCGTTTCCCACAGGTGTTTTGACAATGATACGGGCTGCCGCAAAAAGGATTCCAACGGCTGGGTCAGCGTCGGTTGATCTGAGGAGAGAGGGGTGTATTGATTCACTAACCAGACTTGGCCTAATCCCCCAGCTGCACCATTGCGGCCATCACGACCATAGTCTCCAGGGTTGCCATCACGACAGTCGTAACGTTCTTCTTCGCAATTGCCGTCATGGCAGACTCGTACACGCCAACTGCGATCGTCACAGCGACAGCCATTGGCACCCACGCCGCCCCGTCCCCCGCGACCGGACAGTCCCCCCATGGCATTCACCAACACCTGTCGCAACTGCGCTGAGTCGGTGTAGTAAATTGTGACATCGCCGCCCCGACCACCTTGCCCGCCATCGCCGCCATCGCCGCCATCGCCGCCGTCTGGAGCCTGCAAGTCATAACGCACATCCTCCGGTTGGGCTGGACAAGAAGGGCGATCGCCTCTGCCGCCATCTTCGCCATCCTGGCCTGGTTCTCCCATCGCCTCAATGCGTATAGAGAGGCCATCAGCCCGAACGCTCTGAGATCGACCATCTCGTCCCGACTGTCCATGACGTCCGTCGATGCCATCGCGTCCATCGACACCATAGGTCCGGATTTGGTCAGCGAGCGCGATCATGGCGGGCCTAAGCGGCATTGCGACTGCGGTTGTTGCCAAGAGCGCAGTCATGGCGGTAATAAGATTGATGTGGATACGTCGTTTCATAAATTGTTGGGAGGTGGCGAAATCCTTCCCCAAGCGAGATAGCTTGAAAGCAACTACAGTAGCTCGTTCAAGTATTCCGCCAGATAGTGGGGAATAAATTGATGGACGAATATAGCAGGGGCTTTAGTTCCGGCGAGGGGATGGCACGGTTGCCGGCTAATGGATGATGCAGTGTGATCTGGTTCTGGTTATCTAGATGAAGTCAGGCCTGGCCCTTTGAAGTATTCACCCAGCATGCAGAACTAGATATCAAAGCTACCGAGCAAGCGGACCTCTGGGTGGAGACGAACATCCCACTTTTCTTCTACCTGATCTTGCACGGCGCGAATCAAGCTCAAAACGTTATCGGCAGTAGCTCCGCCGATATTCACAATGAAGTTGGCGTGCATCGGTGACACCTGCGCTTGGCCGATTTGAAAGGCTTTGAGACCGGTCTGTTCAATCAGCCATCCCGCGGTATGAGGCAAAGGGTTGCGGAACACACTGCCACAACTGGGCAAATGATAGGGCTGGGTAGACCGGCGTTTCTCAAGAGCAGCGTGGGTTTCTGCTACCACCTGGGCCGGGTCATGTCCTGGACTCAGCTGAAATTTGGCTTGGGTGACCCAACACATGCGCGACTGCAAGCTGGATGTGCGATAAGCAAAGTCTAGATTTTCAGGCGTGAGTTGGATCGCCTCCCCCGCCTGAGTGACCCCCTGAGCTACAACCAAGCTATCGGCCGTGCAAGCTCCATGGGCTCCCGCATTCATAAATACGGCCCCGCCTACCGTGCCAGGAATGCCGACCGCCCACTCTAAACCGCGCCACCCCCGCCGAGCAGCCTTCCAAGCCAGGTTGGGTAAAGGTTCTCCGGCCGCCGCCGTGAGGGCTCCGGAGTCATCGTCAAAGGTCAGGCCCCGCAGATGTCGTGTACAAATGACCAATCCCGGTACCCCGCGATCGCTCACGAGTAAATTCGAGCCCGCCCCTAAAAAGGTGACTGGCAACTCATTTTCCTGCGCCCACGACAAACTTTCAGCGATCTCTCCAGGGGTTTTAGGCAACGCCAGCCAGTCAGCCACACCCCCGACCCGATATGACGTGAAACTTGCCAGGGAAACACTCTGCTTTAGAGAAAATTCGGGCTGCCGCACCACGTCAGTAGCATCCAAAAAGAACACTCTATTTTACCTTTGCGATCGCCCTTGTCCGACACGATCACCCATTAAGCCTGCTGTACCGCTTGCATCTCTGCGGCCATGAACGGCTCCATCACATCGGGGATAATCCGATTCAGGTTCCCAGCTCCTAAAAACAAGGCTAAGTCGCCGGGCTGCAGTCGTTCTTTCAGCACGGTACTGACCGCATCTAAAGATGGGCAATACTGTACATGAGGATGGTGGAGAGCGATCGCCTGTCCCACTTTTTTCGTGCAAAAGTCAGACGGAGCCGCCTCGCCCGCGCTATAAACATCCGTCACAATCACCTCATCAGCATCGGCAAAGGCCTCAGCAAAATCGTCTAAGAATGCGGTGATGCGACTATATCGATGGGGTTGAAAAATTGCGACTACTCGCTTAACCCGGCCCCCCAGGGGAGCATCTCCCGATTTGAGCAGACTCGCTGTCGCCAGCGTTGCCTTAATTTCGCTGGGATGATGAGCATAGTCATCGACAAACTGAATGCCGCTGTAAAACCCCCGCCGTTCAAATCGTCGTCGGGCCCCTTCAAAATTGGCCAGTCCAGCTGCTAGGTCGGCAAAATCTGACCCCATGTGGCGACCAGCGGCAATCGCGGCCAGGGCATTGCTGAGATTGTGCTTCCCAGGGACCGCTAGACGTAAGATCCCGAGGCGCTGACCCCGTTCCCAAACCACAGCACGGGTGCCAGTAGCCCCGTATGCCACTTCAGTCACCGTGTAATCAGCAACTTTCCCAACTTCAACGCTATAGGTGATATCCGGCTCGATGTATTGGGCGATCGTCTGGCAGTCAGCAGACACGATAATGGTCTCGGTTTGTTGTGTAAACCGCCGAAAAATATCGACGACATCATCCAACGTACTGTAGTGGTCAGGATGATCCAGTTCGATGTTCGTGATAATGCCAATATTGGCAGAGAGCTTGACGAGGGAGCCATCAGACTCGTCAGCTTCTGCCACAAAACAATCGCTGTTACCCAAACGGGCATTCCCTTCCCACGCCGATACTTCGCCGCCGACAACAATTGTTGGGTCAAGGTCAGCTGCTAAGAGGGCGTAGCCAATCATGCTGCTCGTGGTGGTTTTGCCATGAGTCCCAGCGACGGCAATACTCTGCCGCTCATTCATGAGAGCCGCCAATAGATCTGAGCGATGCAAAATGGGGCAACCCATTTCCAACGCGGCCCGATACTCATCATTACTCTCGTTGATGGCCGTAGAACACACTACCTGCGGGAGGACCTGAGAGAGTGATTCGACATACGAAACTAATGACTTTTCCCCACGAATAGGGGAGAGATTCTGTTCAAAGAATCTTAGGTTCTCGGCCTCTTGACGCCAAAAGATATGAGCACCCGCTTCCTGTAGCCGCTGAGTAATGTGACTCAGCCGTAAATCTGACCCTGAGACCGGTAGTTGCTTCTGCGTTAAGACATACGCCAACGCAGACATGCCTATCCCCCCAATTCCAATAAAGTGGAAGGGCCTACCGCTGAAATCCACAGAATTCAGCATCTTACACTCCTCAACATGCCACACCACACCAATATCAGGCGTATCATACCAGGTATCCCCAAGATGACCTAAAAACTAGCCCCTAATCGCGAAACTGAGCATTCTGCCTAGCTTTCCCTTCCCTTGAAGGTACCCAGCTGATTAGAACAACCACCTTGCAGGGACAGCTATCTTCTACTTGACTTATCAACTGTGAGCAGGAAGATATCAAAGTAATGCCGCCGTCAGTATTTATTTAGGCAGCCTGAATCTTCCTAGTTCTAAGAGCCGTATACCAATCAATGCATCCCTTGACTTGATGGTTCCCGAATATAGCAGGGGTTTCTATTTTTAGAACACATTCCTGTACGGAAATATAAGTGAATTTGGTAGAAATTAAGTTTCGCGTCAGTTTTTTCTACCTACCAGGTCTTCGGGCTACATTGAACTACTATCCATTAGTTACATTTAGCTCGAAATCAATGAGCTAACTGGAGCCTTACCCCAAATTAAGCGTCACAGCAGATTCCTCACCAGTTCAACTCAAAAGCCCGATCGAGCAGATCAGATCAGACAGACAGATACTTGTTAACGTTTTGGCAGCATTGGGAGCTGGCATTCTGCACAAACTAATGGATATCAGGTCATTGCTGACTCGAAGTATGAACCTAGCGTTTGAGACCGTTGGCAAGATGTCCGCTCTCCGCTATTGACGGTGAGTTGATCCGTGTCGTTCTTCTTGCCAACGATTCAATGCATACCTAACATCGGTAACGCCTTTAACCGCTTCTATGTCTGTGTACCGACGACCATCTTTTTCAGACAGCGACTGGTAGTAACGCTGCCTTTGAAGTTCAATTGCGTCAGGACAGGATATGGGGGATGGCTCTCGAACAATCTACCTTTTCACGCTATTCGTTCTGTCAAGATATGAATGCGATCAACTCCTCGTTCCGAAGAGATTTCAAGCCAGGGGATGGAACGTAAAGGCAATACCTTTGTAGTGCTCTTAGCAACAGAGGCTGAGGCGGGTAAAGCGGTTGTTAGAACTGAGATCAAACAGCTATATGCCCAGCAGCTTGTCGCCTTCGGAGCACCATATGAGAAACGGTTACGATCGCAGGGTGGGCAACTCCAAACTGCCAAGCAAACTATCGAGATTGCCTGAAAAGCCAGAACCGAAACGGCTTAGTAGGCGGTTGCAACGCTCGCTGGCAGAGGGAACGGCAGCAGCCACCATTGCTGGAGGTACAGTCACCCTCTCTGAAAAGGCGAATGAGTTCACCGATAATGTGTTCGAACTGGGAGAAAAGATCGGCCTGCCCCGAGAGGACATCCAGATTAATCCATAACGTTTGCCGAAATTTTACCGAAATATAGAGATGCTCCTTGCCTGATGTTTACTCTGTCATGAATTGTCGATATTGAGACCATCTAATTATTGCTCAATGAACCACTGCAAAGCTAATATTTTCAAGCCTTAGAACATTATTTTGCACAACTAAAATGTCTCAAGTTTGCCTGAATAATGGCTTGACGCTTTCAGGTAAAAGAGTAGTATTGACTACAGAAAGCAAATAACGTTCATCCTTCTTCAGGGCTTTAATTGCCCGGTGAGCAAAGGACGGAAGTAGGGGTTTAATCCCGAAGGAACGCGCCTCTGGTTCGATGCAAACTTCTTAGAGGCGATTCTCATGTCATCTAATCTTTTCGAAACAAGCCAGTTAATTGCCGTGATTTCGGTTTACTGTGCAGTATTTTGTCCGATTTTGTGTTGGATTTTAGGCGGGACGATCGCCCCAGCCAAGTTCGTTCCTTCGCCTGACAATCCAGCGGCTAAGTCAGCTCTGCAATAAGCGATCGCGATCGCCCATTCGGTTGACAAGATGTTATCTCAACGGGGCTGGGGTATCTGGTTTTGCCTGGGATTAACGACGTTTTTTGTCGTGTACGCTCGTCCCTACGGCAGTCCCGAACAGACCCATCAACAGGAGCAAAGGTACTGTCGTCAGTACGCAATTCATTAGTCGAGGACAGTTCAGAAAAGGGCAATTTCGGACTTTGGGGCGATCGCGCCTACCCGTTTAGAAATCTGCCAGGGACGCGAGCATTTATTGATACCCGGAGACTCTGGAGCAGAATTGAGCCATCTAGATTGGGATGAACGTATTTCACACTCGTCCCAACTTCCGACAGTCCGCCCGCTGCCCACTCAATTAGGAATTGATCGAACCGGTTAGCCACAGGGCAATGAACGGCAGCAGAGTTCTCTAGAATAGGCACAGCCTCTCAAGAGAATGCACGATGCCGACCCCCCGCCTGCTGATCATCGGTTTGGACTGTATGGAGCCCTCGCTGGTATTTGAACGCTGGCGAGATGATTTACCCAACCTCAGCCGCTTGATGGCCCAGGGCAGCTACGGTCGGTTAGAGAGCAGCATTCCCGCCATTACTGTGCCCGCCTGGAGCTGCATGATGACAGGACGTGATCCGGGCGAGCTGGGCATTTACGGCTTTCGTAACCGGCGCGATCGCGATTATCACAGCATGGGTATTTCCGATGGTCGCGCGGTGAAATTTCCCCGGCTGTGGGACTACTTGGGTGACGCTGGCTGGAAAGTTGCGGCCCTGAGCGTGCCGGGCACTTCACCGCCATATCCCGTCAATGGCAACCTCGTATCCTGCTTTTTGACTCCTGGTACCGATGTGCCGTTCACCCATCCGCCAGAACTCGCCGA
Source organism: Leptolyngbya sp. SIOISBB (assembly GCA_010671905.1). Classification (GTDB taxonomy): domain Bacteria; phylum Cyanobacteriota; class Cyanobacteriia; order Phormidesmidales; family Phormidesmidaceae; genus Halomicronema. The sequence continues at coordinate 7,858,598 of JAAHII010000001.1, read as the reverse complement.
TCAGATTCGAGCTTGGATGCCGGACTTCATGATGGATGTGCCTAACTTTCGGTCGGATGAAAAAGACCGCATCCTCAAAAATCTTTTCCAACTTTGCGATCAGCGCTTTACCCTGGCAGAAAAGTTGATTATTCAAGACCAGCCGGACTTTCTCATGCTGGTGGATATGGGCGTCGATCGCATTCACCATGCCTTTTGGAAACCGATGGATCCACGCCATCCCCAATACGAACCCGACTCGCCTTTTGTCAACGCCATCCACGACTATTACGTCCACGTTGACCAGCGAGTGGGCGAATTGTTGAACGTGTGTGACGAAGACACCGCCGTACTCGTCGTTTCGGACCATGGCGCTCAACCCTTGATGGGCGGTATTTGCATTAATGAATGGCTGATCAAAAACGGCTATCTGACGCTGCAGGAAACTCCCACCGAGCCGGTTTCATTGGATCAAGTGGCCGTCGATTGGTCGCAAACCCGGGTCTGGGGCGCGGGGGGCTATTACGCTCGCATTTTCCTCAATGTGAAAGGGCGAGAGCCAGAGGGCACGATCGCCATGACCGACTACGAAGCGTTGCGAGATGAACTCGCCGCCAAGCTCTCTCAACTCACCACACCGACGGGCGAACCGCTCAACGTCAAAATCTTCAAACCGCAACAGATTTATCAAAAAGTGCGAGGCCGCGCCCCCGACCTGATTGTCTATTTTGATGACTTAGCGTGGCGATCAGTCGGTAGCATCGGTACGGGCGAACTCTACACCGTGGAAAATGACACCGGGCCGGATGATGCCAATCATGCGCCGTTTGGTCTGATGATTTTTCACGATCCGCGATCGCCCAAGCAGGGCCAAGTACTCGACGGCGCTCAGCTCTACGACATCCTGCCCACCTTTCTCAATCGCTATGGTTTGGAAGTCCCCAAAGATCTGCGGGGCAAAGTGTTGGCGATCTAAATCGCGAGTACTCCACGGCAGACGTAAGACGACCATTCCAGTTTCTCTGCCCCATTGCCCCTCTTATCCCTAGCCATCAGCAATTGTTGATAAAATCACGCCGCCGTCTACTAGTACTGCATGGCCGAAATAACGATACCCTTCCAGTTTCTATCCCCCTTGCTCCCCATCTCCTCTGCTCGTGACGAATAGTATGTAAATTTACGCCGAGGGGTACTAGGTAGAGCTAGGTCGCATCTCAGTCACTTTTATGGCACTCTCTATGGCTGACTCCGCCGAATTTGCCCATTTCTGGACACCAGATTTTTCGGGAGTTGAGCTGTTTCAAGCGCATCTCTATCGATATACCTTTGACAAGCATTTTCATGATGCCTACACCGTTGGGCTCAACGAACGAGGGGTAGGACAGAGCCTGATTCGAGGGCGGTTGGTCGATAGTCCGCCTCAGAGCTTCAACCTGATTAATCCGGGGGAAGTGCATACGGGGCAAGCTGCCGATGATCGGGGGTGGGGATTTCGCAATCTCTACATCAGTCCCACCCTGATGCAATGGGCGCTGGTGCAGTTAGAACAAACCCCCTCGACTCTGCCGGTTTTTCAAGAGCCAGTAGCCCACAATCCTGCATTGCGATCGCGCTTTCTGCAGGTCTTTCAGGCTCTTGATCACGTCTCACCCTGCTTGACGCAACAGTCTTTATTTCTGGACCTGATATCGCACTTGTTGCAGCACCATAGCGCCCTTCAAACGCCCTCATCCCCACCCCGAGAAACCCAGGCTGTTGCCTTAGTGCGAACCTACTTGGAGGAGCACTACACCGAGAATGTCTCGATTGAAACGTTGAGTCAGCTCAGTCAGCTCAGTCCTTATTATCTGATTCGATGCTTTCGTCAGCAGTTGGGTCTACCACCCCATCTCTACCAACGACAAGTCAGGCTGTTGAAAGCGAAGCAAGCCTTACAGACGTCACAGTCGCTAGCGGCGATCGCTGCTGACACGGGATTTTTTGATCAAAGCCATTTCACCCGCAGTTTTAAGCGTGTCTTTGGGGTGACGCCGGGCCAGTACCGGCGGCGCAATTCCGTACAATACTCGTCCATCAGCGATTGCTAGTCTGGGGCCGCTGTAGACCCTAGACTGCCATGATGAAAATTCGCCACGCCTCGGCCCGCCTGCAAGATGTATCCATTTCGGCGGTAATTGCCGGGTTTGTCAGCGTGTTGGTGGGCTACTCTAGCGCGGCGGTGATTGTGTTTCAAGCGGCACAGGCACTCGGGGCAAATGAAGCGGAAATTGCCTCTTGGATGTGGGCTTTGGGCATCGGTTTGGGGCTGACAACGATTTTGTTATCGCTGCGGTATCACGCTCCGATAGTAACGGCTTGGTCGACTCCGGGAGCCGCCATGCTGATGACGTCAGCGACCAATGTGTCGTTAGCCGAAGGGGTGGGGGCCTTTTTGATCGCTGCTGGGCTGATCACGCTCTGTGGGCTCAGTGGTTGGTTTGAGCGAGTCATGAACCGGGTGCCCCTGTCGATGGCGTCAGCACTATTGGCAGGCGTGCTGCTGCGTTTTGGGCTCAACGTTTTCGTCGCGATGGAAACCCAGTTCTGGATGGTGTTCGCTATGTTTTGCACCTATCTGATGGCGTATCGTTGGCGGCCTCGTTATGCCGTACTCATTGCCTTGACCTTGGGGATGGCGATCGCGGCAATCCAAGGCACCCTCCAAATGCATGCCTTCAAACTAGAGATGGCGACCCCGATTTTGACGCGACCCCAATTTTCGCTATCGGCGATCGTCGGCGTGGCGCTGCCACTATTTGCGGTGACGATGGCCTCCCAAAATGTCCCAGGAGTAGCGGTTTTGCGGGCCTCTGGCTATGATCGCGTGCCGATTTCACCGCTCATCAGCTGGACGGGCATCGCGACGTTGCTGTTGGCACCTTTAGGAGCCTTTGCGATGAATCTGGCCGCCATTACCGCCGCCATTTGTATGGGGCCAGAGGCCCATAAAGACCCTGACAAGCGCTATGTCGCCGCTGTAGCCGCTGGGGTGTTTTACCTAATCTTGGGCATATTTGGCGCTACCATCGGAGCGCTCTTTACGGCTTTACCTCAGGAATTGGTCATAGCGATCGCGGGCTTAGCCTTACTCAGCACCATCGGTAAGGGACTGGCTGCAGCACTGACTCAGGATGTTGAGCGTGAACCTGCCCTTATTACGTTTTTGGTAACGGCATCTGGCATGACACTGTGGGGCATTGGGTCAGCGTTTTGGGGATTGGTTGCCGGGGCCTTAGCTTTGGCATTAGTCCGGCTCAAACCATTGCGGCAACCCTAGAAGCTGTCATCATTGAGCTGGCAAATGCTGGCAATGAACAGAATGCAGCCTCTAGTTTTTGAGGTAGATACGATTGTGGTGATGCTGATCTCTAAAGGTCTCTGGGACTATATTGATGACGTCCCATAAGAGGGGATGGGTCGATCCCTATGAACACCTGGCTAGCGAGTACAAATAACTAAGATGAGTTTGCCAAGGATAAATTTACCAGCACAACTGTGCCAGAGGTGAGAGCCTTAAGACTCTTCCCCAAAGTGCCGGAGAGCCGCTTCCGCATAAAGCTGAATCTGCGAATCGTGAGCTTGCTGAAGGTTCGTCAAGAGAGGAACGGCGGGCTGATGCTGAAGCGTTCCTAATGCTAGGGCGATCGCTGAGATCAGCTGGCCATCTTCTGCAGACAACTGCAGACTCGTTTTGAGCACATCACACAATACATCGCCAGCCCGTCGCCGCAAATGAGGCGTTTGAAAGCGAGCCAACGTTTCGACAATATTGACTTGCAGCGTTGTGGGCAGTCGGTATAAGGCCGCAACTAACGCTAGCAGTGCCGATTCTTTTTCAATCCAGCCTAGGGCACGAATGGTGCTCATGCTGAGGGCTTGGGGGGTATGCGGCGATGACAACACCCGGGCCAAGGTCGCAACCGCCGTTTCAGTGCCCAATCGTCCTAAGGCGATCGCGGTCGCTTCATTAATTTGAGGATGAATATCCCATAGCCCCGGTAGCAGTAGATCGACTAAATTCACCTGCTCTAACAAATACGATCGCAAGCCCAAGTACGTAATGGCCTCTCGCCGCACTGCTTTACTGGGGTCTTTGAGCGCTGCCAGCAACAACTTATCGACTTCTGGATGGCGAAAGTTGGCCAGCGCGGTCAAAGCGGTCGCTCGTACCAGCGGATCGGTATCCTCTACAGCAGCCAAGAGTGGCACAAAGACCGATGAGTGCTGAATGCTTGCCAGGGCTTGGACCCCGATTAACCGATGGGTGGGCTGCTCAAGCAGCTGTACTAGAGAATCAACGCCTAATTCGCCAAATTGCCCTAACCCCTCGGCCGCAATCATGATCAATTCTGGATCTTGCGCCTGCTGCAGAAATTCGATCAACGCGTTTAAAGCATCCGGGTGATGAATTCTCCCCAAGGTGCGAGCGGCGAACCAACGCAGCTCCCAGTCGCAGTCTTCATCTTGCAAGAAGGCGGCCAAATACGCGATCGCGTCTGCCCCGGCGTCAACGAGTTGCTTAGTCGCGTCCCACCTCTCCCTAAAGTCGCCTGTCACCAGACCTGCCAGGGCAGTTTCTAATTGCTTGGTAACGGCATCTGAGGGCATATCAGCGGGAATATTTTTAGCTAACATACAAACTTTTTCTGCCAGTTGGACACTGACAAGCAAGAACTAGCTAGGTTATCTATTCATAAAATATGGAGGGGGAGAAGTTCGAGACAAACATCTCCCATTCACACTATTCTACTTCTGCATTGATGGTAGGCAAATTTTGCATCAAGTGGAGCGTAGCCTTGATGCAAAATTTTTGCGGTGGGTAGCCTGCAGAACTTCCTGGGCGATATTCGCCAGCAGACCTCAGCAGACAATCCCCTACCTTACAGAGATCCTAGGCCGATTTGTGCCCCTATTGAGCCGAGGTCTTCACCACCTTCTAACTTTGTTAAAGCGGTAACTCATAAACGGCTTTAACAAAGAGGAGGCACATTAAAGATTGGTTCTAGAACGGTTTCCCATGGTCTAAAGCATGCTGCGAACAGAGCTTCAATGTGATCAAAACAGTCTGAGAAAATAACCAGACAAAAAGTGCTCAATTGTGATCATTGCGACAGTTTAATTTACCCACAGCTGGTTTTGCCATTTAGCGCAGCCTTTAATCAGACGACTAATCCTAGCCAAAAGCCAAAATTCAGGCAATTATGCATTTACTGCATGATGATCATGCAGTAAATGCAAGTGCAATGTTGAACAGTATTCCAAGCTACAAAACCTCCGTTTTTTCTCGCCTAACTTATCCTCAAGCAATACGACATCGTTGATTTTGCTGAGGAATGAAATTGCTGGCCAAGGCTGATCAGCTCTTTATCCCTAGGCTCGGAGCGAGTTCATGAGTAATGCTAAATAAGTTCGGTTTGCGGCATCAGCATGAGACTGGTGCGCTGTCTGATAGCACTGATTGATTAAACATAATTGCCAACCGATTTGATACCTATTGTGCCGAGGAAGGGCTCAGAATTGTGGTAGATGCAGCTCCAGTAACAGCCAAGAAGTTGAATAAGTTTGAAAAGTTCAAAGCTGAGAAAGATGGTTTAGCCGTCAAATCAGAGCTAGAGAAGTTTGCCGAACTTGGTTGGGAAGCTGTCGATGAGACTGATCTGACCCAGCGGCTGAAATGGTTGGGCATTTTCTTTCGCCCGGTCACTCCTGGCAAGTTTATGTTACGGATGCGGATGCCCAATGGCATTTTGTCCAGCCAGAAAATGAAGGTACTGGCGGAAGTTGTGCAGCGCTATGGCGAAGACGGCAGTGCCGACATCACCACGCGTCAAAATTTGCAGCTGCGGGGCATTCGTTTGGAAGATATCCCGGATATTTTTACCCGGTTTGAGGCGGTCGGGTTAACTTCCATGCAGTCGGGGATGGACAATGTTCGGAACATTACTGGCTCCCCGGTGGCCGGGATTGATGCCAATGAGCTGATTGATACTCGCGGCTTAGTAAAAAAGCTGCAGGACATGATTACCGATCGCGGTGAAGGGAACCCAGAATTCACCAACCTGCCGCGCAAATTCAACATTGCGGTGGAAGGCGGTCGCGACAATGCCGTGCATGCCGAGATTAACGATATTGCGTTTGTGCCTGCTTACCGAGACGGGCAGCTTGGTTTCAATGTTTTAGTGGGGGGCTTTTTCTCAGCGCGGCGGTGTGAGGCAGCGGTGCCCCTCAATGCTTGGGTTGAGCCCAACGATGATGTCGTGGCGTTGTCTCGGGCCATTTTAGAGGTTTATCGAGACAACGGATTGCGCGTCAATCGTCAGAAGGCGCGATTGATGTGGCTAATCGATGAGTGGGGGATGGAATCCTTTCGAGCCGCAGTGGCAGAAGCCTTTGGTCGGCCTTTGCTCAGCGCTGCTGCCGAAGACGAAATTGATTGGGATAAGCGCGACCATGTGGGCCTTTATTCCCAACAACAATCGGGCCTGAGCTATGCGGGCTTCCATGTGCCGGTGGGGCGATTGACCGCCCAAGACATGTTCGATTTTGCCCGCCTGGCCGATGTCTACGGCGATGGTGAGATTCGCCTGACGGTCGAGCAAAACGTCATCATTCCCTACATTCCTGATACCCGCTTGGACTTACTGAAAGCCGAGTCGGTGTTAGAGCGCTTTTCATTGGAGCCCAGTCCCCTGGTGCGATCGCTCATATCGTGCACGGGCGCTCAATTTTGCAACTTTGCCTTGGTGGAAACTAAGCAACGGGCATTAGCGATCGCTCGTCAACTAGACGCGACCCTGAGCATGCCTAACCCCGTGCGCATCCATTGGACCGGCTGTCCCAATTCTTGTGGGCAGCCTCAAGTAGCGGACATTGGTCTCATGGGGACCAAAGTTCGCAAAGATGGCAAACCCGCCGAAGGGGTAGACATTTATATGGGCGGCAAAGTGGGCAAAGATGCCCAACTGGGGACCTGTGTGCAAAAAGGGGTGCCCTGTGATGATTTGCCAGCGGTTCTAGTGGGTCTGCTGACAGAGCACTTTGGGGCGCAGCCTGCTGACGGAGTCGTCGCTCAGAATAACGGTCATGTGCAAATGACTGTTGGCGAATAAAGCTTTGGGGGTCGCCCTTGGCGATCGCCCCTAGAGAATCCCCACATTGCTTGGGGAGTGTGTCGAAAAGAAAAACCCTTGCAAGCGTGAACTCGCAAAGGTTTTAGTCGTTTCTTGGTTTACTAGGAGATTAGCACGAATGCTCGTTGAGTTGTTTACTAAAGCAACTCAGGGCAGGTACAAAGTTCTGCACCTGACCTGGTTTGCCTTTTTCCTAACGTTCGTTATTTGGTTTAACTTTCCGCCGTTTGCAACCACCATTGCTCAAGACTTTGGTCTAGAGCCAGCCCAGGTGGGGACGATTGGTTTGTGTAACGTTGCTTTGACAGTGCCCGCCCGCATCATTATCGGGATGTTGCTGGACAAGTATGGTCCACGCTTAACCTACTCGGCATTGCTGGTTTATGCGGCAATTCCCTGTTTCATTTTTGCGACTGCCCAAAGCTTCAACCAGTTAGTGTTGGGTCGTTTGCTCATGGGTATTGTCGGTGCTGGTTTCGTGATTGGCATCCGCATGACCGCAGAGTGGTTCCCCCCCAAAGAGGTGGGTACGGCTGAAGGTATCTATGGTGGCTGGGGCAACTTCGGTTCCGCTTTCTCCGCTTTCACAATGGTACTGTTCGGTTTGGCACTGGCTTTCTTGCCCGGTGCTTTCCAGTTCCCCGAGGCCGAAAACTTCCGCGTGCTGCTGTTCCCCGCTTTCCAGACGGACATTCTGAACTGGCGAGCCGCGATCATGGGTTCCGGTGTCATCGGTGCCTTGTATGGTATTTTCTACTACTTCAATGTGACCGATACGCCTCCTGGCAAGGTCTACCAACGTCCTAAGAGTGCTCGGGGTCTAGAAGTAACTTCCGTTCGGGACTTCTGGTTCTTGATGGTGATGAATATTCCCCTCACCGCGATTCTGATGGTTTTGGCCTGGCGCTTGACCAAGGTGAACTTCCTCACCACTGGCGGTATGTATATTGCTTGGGCCTGCTTGCTGGCACTCTATGCGTTCCAGTCTTATAACTGCTGGGCGGTTAACAAAGACTTACTGTCGGGTGATAAGGTGTATCCGCCTGAAGAGCGGTATCGCTTTAAGCAAGTAGCGATGCTAGAGCTGACTTACATCGTGAACTTTGGTTCTGAGTTAGCGGTGGTGACGATGCTGCCTGCCTTCTTTGAAGGCACCTTTGGCTTGGATAAAGCCACTGCCGGTACGATTGCGGCCAGCTATGCCTTTATGAACTTGGCTTCTCGACCGGGTGGCGGTCTCATCTCTGACAAGATGGGCAGTCGTAAGTGGACCATGGTTATACTCACTGCCGGTATGGGCATTGGCTACCTGATGATGAGCATGGTGAACGGGGCTTGGCCGTTGCCCCTCGCCGTCCTCTTGACCATGGCTTGTTCATTCTTTGTGCAATCGTCTGAAGGGGCGACCTTTGCGATGGTGCCTTTGGTGAAGCGTAAGGTAACGGGGCAGATTGCGGGTAACGTCGGGGCTTACGGTAACGTCGGTGCGGTGGCATATCTAACCACTCGACTCCTGTTCGTCGATTCCTCGGCAGCGGCGAATGCGGGCACGCCGGTGATGTCGGTCGTCAACGCTCAGTTCTTCCAACTACTAGGCACGGGCGGACTGATTGTGGCTTTCCTCTGCGTCTTCTTTTTGGATGAACCCAAAGGGTCTTTTGCCGATTTCCATGAGGGTGAAGAGCCGGGTATGCATCCTCACCCCACCGCTCTGCCGAATGAGCAATCAGCTCGGCTGATGTAGTGAGTTGTACAGGCTGAAGGTAAGCCCTGAACTCTTACCTTCCACAATCAGACAGTGGCCGGGAGATGACTTCATTCCATGAATGAAAGGCACTCCCGGCTTTCGTAAAACTTGGATATCAGTCATTAAACCGCCTGCATGCATCCTAAACGTCCCCTAAATCCCCTAATTCTGGGGAACTTTCCAACCTGGATGAGGACTTTATAAACCCGACAAGCAACGTTTTCTCCCCACTTTTGTGGCAGAGGTTTATGCGCTATCCATTTATGTTGATTGGGCATTTCGCCCAAAACCCCTCATCTAAGTTGAAAACGAGCAATTTTAGAGTTCTCTGCCTCTGTTCTTGCCAAATTCTGTACCCCTAGTTTTTAGGTAGACAGTAATGACTTCCACTAAAACTCTTTGTCCTTACTGCGGCGTTGGCTGTGGTCTCGATATTGCGCCGGTCGGTGCGCCCACGCCAGACAATGAAAACTACGTTGTGCGCGGCGATCGCGCTCATCCCTCAAGTCAGGGCATGGTATGCGTTAAGGGAGCGACGATTGCCGATGCCATTCAGAAAAATCGCTTGCTGTATCCTCTGATGCGCGATTCTCTAGACGAGCCGTTTCGGCGCGTCAGTTGGGATGAAGCCTTGGATGCGATCGCCCATCGTATTCGCGATGTTATGGATACCCAAGGGCCAGAAGCCATCTGCATGTATGGCTCGGGACAATTGCAAACGGAAGATTACTACACGGCGCAAAAACTGTTGAAGGGCTGCTTAGGCACCAACAACTTCGATGCCAATTCCCGGTTATGCATGTCTTCGGCTGTGGCGGCCTACATTCAAAGTTTTGGCTCCGACGGTCCTCCCACCTGTTACGACGATCTAGAAAAGACCGACTGTGCCTTTTTGATCGGTACCAACACGGCGGAGTGCCATCCCATTGTCTTTAATCGCTTTCGCAAATATCACCGCAAGAAAAAGGGCAAGGTGAAGCTGATTGTTGTGGATCCTCGCCGCACCGAAACTGCCAAGGCGGCAGATCTGCATTTAGCCATTCGTCCGGGGACTGACATTACCCTGATGAACGGGATCGCCCATATTTTGCTGCGTAAGGGCTGGTCAGACCCCCTCTTTATTGAAGAAGTGACGAAAGGGTTCACGCCCTATGCCGAGGTTATCCAACATTATCCCCCCGAAAAAGTCGCGGAAGTTTGTGGCATTACCCTCGCTGATTTAGAAACGGCGGCGCGCTGGTGGGGCCGCTCAAAAAGCGTCCTGTCGCTCTGGTCGATGGGTATCAACCAGTCAGCCGAGGGCACCGCCAAGGCGCGAACGCTGATCAACCTGCATTTAATGACGGGACAAATTGGCCGTCCCGGCGCGGGGCCGTTTTCCCTCACGGGCCAGCCCAACGCCATGGGCGGTCGCGAAGCGGGTGGGCTGGCCCACATTTTGCCGGGGTATCGGTTGGTCAAAAATCCTGAACATCGTGCAGCCGTGGAAACTGCTTGGCAACTCCCGGCGGGCAGCATTTCGCCGACGCCAGGGTTAGCGGCTTGGGACATGATGGTGGGCCTGGAACAAGGAGCTGTCGGTGTCTTTTGGGTGGCGGCGACGAATCCAGCCGTCAGCATGCCCGATATTGAGCGCACCAAAGCGGCTCTACGGCGATCGCCCTTCACCATTTTGCAAGACGCTTACTATCCAACCGAAACGGCAGAATATGCCCATGTGCTGCTACCAGCCGCCCAATGGGGCGAAAAGACTGGCATTATGACCAATTCTGAGCGCACCGTGACCTTATGTCCGGCGTTTCGCGATCGCCCCGGCGAAACCCGCGCTGATTGGGAAATTTTTGCGGAAGTGGGTCGCCGTCTCGGCTTTGAACAGCAGTTCTCGTGTCAAACTTCGGCGGAGGTGTATGCCGAGTTTCTACAACTGACCGCCGGGCGCGTGTGCGATATGACTGGGCTGAGCCATGCCCGCCTCGCAGCAGAAGGCCCCATTCAGTGGCCCTGCCCGCAAAACGAGACGCCAGAAACCGCATCGACAAAATACGACAAACGCCTCTACACCGATTTTCGCTTTCCCACGCCTAATGGGCGGGCAAACTTCGCGGCCTTCCACGAACAGGGACTGACGGAGCCCGCCGATCCGGAGTTTCCCTTCGTACTGACCAATGGCCGCCTGTATGGTCATTGGCACACCCAGAGCCGCACGGGACGCATTGATAAGATCCGCAAAATGCATCCCGAACCACTGCTTGAAATGCATCCGATCGATGCTCAGCATCTCAAAGTGCAATCGGGCGACTGGGTCGAGGTGCGATCGCGGCGGGGCTATGCTCGCCTCAAAGTCCACGTCACGCAATATATTCGCCGAGGAGTTTTGTTTATCCCCATGCATTGGGGGGCGCTATGGGCCGACGAGGCAGAATGTAATGCGTTAACTCATTCTGCAGTTTGTCCCATCTCTCTGCAGCCGGAGCTCAAAGCCAGTGCCGTGGCAGTTGTGCCGATCACGGAGGAAATGTTGGTGGGCGATCGCAACTATCTAAAAGTAAATGAGTCTCTAGAAATGGCGGCTAGAGAAGCGGTGTTGCAATCTTGAGGGTGGGTTGTCAGACGTTTGCCATTGATTGTATTACCTGAGTTGTCGGCGCTGAATTCCTCGCCAGTTATCTGTTAGACGCTCGCATTTGAACGAGTGTCACTGATTTGCCCCACGATGAAGTGATTCCTAAACCGCGATATGTCCATATCTGAACTGATATTTTTTCAATTTGAAGCCGATTTTGTGGAGTCACTCCGCTGCGTTCCGATGCAGGTGCGTTACAAGCTCGATACCTGTGGTGTCAAACTCAAGTTAGAACACTGGAATAAATTTTCTCAAAGCGATCGCGAGCGCTTAGTGACCCATCCTTGTGAGACGCCAACCGCGATCGCTAGCTATCGCGACATGGTGCAGGCAACCGTTTTGCAATACGCTGAGAAGCCTGCTAAAGATCTCCCCATTGATGCCAACCCGCCTTGGTTAGCTGTCGATCAAATCCCCACTGACATCCAGACTCAGGCAACAAAGTTTGGGACAGTAATTGCTTTAGACCAGTGGGCCTCCCTTGCCCCGTTGGAGCGATTTGCGCTGTGTAAGCTCAGTCGTCCGGGGCACGAAAACCGCAACTTTCGCTTTGCACTGCGGGAGTTTGGATTGAAAGAAGGAGAGTGAGAGTGGGTGAGATGAGTGGAGTGGCAGGGTAGCAGGGTAGCTGAGTGATCTCATTCCCTATTCCCCATTCCCTATTCCCCATTCCCTATTCCCTAAATCCGCTTCTCCATCAAATAGCGGGTGAACGACACGCCAAAACGCTCAACGATTTCGGTGTCGTATTGTTGAAAACCGAATTTTTGGAACAGCCCCAAGCTGAATTCGCTCGCTTCGGCATAGAGTCGCGACCGGCGATCGCGCTGGGCCTGCTCGATGACATGGGCCAGCAGGGCAGAACCGATGCCTTGCTTAAGGCAATCTTGGCGCACATATAGCGAGGCAACATGGCCATCAGCAGCGAGACCGCTAAAGCCGACAATGCCTGCCGTCGTCTCCGCCACATAGGTCTGAACGTCCAAGATAAAGGCCTCAAACTGCTCAGTATCTAGCGTGGAGGCTGCCCAAGCGGCAGTTTGATCAGCTGTGTAATGCTCTGGCCCATGGGTCAACACCGTTTCGTGAAACAGGGTTGACAACGTCGGTATGTCGCTCTTTTTCGCCACTCGCATATGCATGTCACCTCAATTCCCTGTCGCAGCGGCCCGGCTTCCCCAGCCTAGATATTGTGTTGATTTTGGCGAAGTCTGTCGAGCTCTTACGGTGACTAGAGTATGTTATTGCGCCTGTCTTACTGAGCATCGGGCAGCGTAAAGCAAAAGGTACTTCCGGTCCCCAGGGTACTTTCTGCCCAAATTTCACCCCCATGTCGCTGCACGATATTTCTACAAATGGCGAGTCCCAAGCCGGTGCCCCCCAACAGACGAGCATCGGACGCATCGACCTGTTGAAAACGCTCAAAAATTGTTTCTAACTTATCGTCGGGAATCCCTCGGCCCTGATCCTGAACCTGGATCAAGATGTCCTGGTCGCGTTTGGTCGCTTTTAGGGAGACCGTCGTGTGGGCTGGGGAAAATTTGATGGCATTACTAATCAGATTGGTGAAAACTTGAAGGATATGATCGGCATCGACCCAAACCATCCATTCGACGGGCTCAAGGACGATGTGAAGGTGGTGCTCGTCCGCCATCGACTGCATGGCTTGGATGGCTTGCCGCATCAGCTCTCCCAGATGACACGTCTGCAAGGACATGGTGACTCGGCCCGATTCGATGCGTTCTAAGTCGAGGACGTCATTGATGAGGCGGGAGAGACGCTGAGTGTTTTTGAGAGAAATCTCCAAAAATTCCTGACCTTGGGGGGTTAGAGTACCCAGCTGTTTACTCGCTAACAGCACTAAGGAGCCGTGAATAGAGGTGAGGGGTGTGCGCAGTTCATGGCCCACGATAGAGACGAATTCGTCTTTCATTCGTTCAGCAGCTTTGCGATCGCTAATATCAGTCGTCAACCCAAAAAAGCCTTTGATATGGTCTTGTTCGTCAATCTCGGGGATATAGGTCGTGAGCACATACCGAGACTGCCTGTCTGGGGTGAGCAACTCGGCTTCAAAGCTGACCTCCTGTCCCGCTAGGGCCGCCTCAATATGGGGTTGAGCTTGGGCATAGTAGGCATCGTCCATCACCTCCCAAAGGCAGCGGCCTTGAAGATCTTGCAGGGGTATCTGATACCAGTCTTCGTAGGTGCGATTGTTGAAGACATAGCGTTGTTCGGTATCTACAGAGCAAATCAGCGCGGGCAGTGCATTGGTGGTGAGACGCAACTGTTCTTCGCTTCGGCGGAGGGCAGCCTCGGTTTGGCGGCGCTGCGTAATATCTTTCAGAATGACGGTGAATAGCTGTTGGCCATCGTTGGTTTTTAACTTGGAGATGGAGGCTTCTGCCGGAAAGGTTTCACCAGTTTTCCGTCGTCCCAGCACATCTCGACTGCGATTGACCATTTGGCGGGACGTATCTTCAGAGGCGGCAAAGTTGCGCACATGTTGGCGATGCACCTGTTGAAAGGCCGCTGGCAACAACAGATCTAACGGCTGCCAGTAAACTTCCTCGAAGGAGTAGCCGAAGATCTGCTCAGCCCCCTGGTTATACATGACGATGTGCTGCTGGCTATCGATCGAAATAATGGCTTCATCTGCGTTGTCTAAAATACCGGCGAGCTTTTGCTGGCTTTCCCGCAAGGCATTTTCCGTCTGCACCCGCTCCTGAATTTCTTGGCGTAACTGTTGGTTGGTCTGGATGAGCTGTTGCGATCGCCGCTGCACTTGCGCTTCCAGATCATTCAACAACTGGGCCTGGGCCAGGGCGACACCCATCTGATTGGCCAATTGCTGTAACAGCTCGATTTCAAATGCCTCCCACTGCCGAGGGCGATCGCACTGCAGCACCGTCAGCAACCCCCAGGGCTGCTCACCAACGTAAATCCCGATCTCGATACAGGCCTGAGCCCCCCATCGCTTCAGAAACGTGGCGCTGTCAGGCGAGGGACATTCCCTGGGTAGATCAGCACAAGCACAGGTTGAGGCGCTAGCCTCTGGCCTCAGCTGGTGTCCTGCCACCGTCTGATATAAGGCAGAGGGCAACTCTGCCCCGAGGCGCAGGGACTCTTGAATGACTTTGCCGGTGGTAGGCGAGTCGAACTCGATGATGAAAACGCGATCGCAATCGAGCAGTTCTCGCACTTCCGTAGCAGCGGTTTGTAAAATCTCACCAATTTCCAGCGACTCGCGAATGCGGCGGGTGATTTCGCTCAGTAGTTGAGCCTGCTGATATTGCCGGGCTAGGGCCTGTTCAGCTTGGCGCTGCTCCGTGACGTCAATGCCTGTACCAATCACATATTCAACGGTGCCTGCAGCATCTTTCAAAAGCGTATTGGTCCAACTAATGAGTTTACGGGTGCCATCCTTACAGAGCCAAGCGTTCTCATAGGGGGTCAGCAAAGAGGTCTGGCTGATTTGCTGAAAAACGGCTTGTATAGCAGCCTGCTCTTTAGGGGGAATCAACACCTCCCAAATGACCTGCCCTTGCACTTCACCCGCTAGATAGCCCGAGATATGCTCACAGGTTTTGTTGAAACGCACAATCTGACCCGTGCGATCGAGCACCACGACCAATGCCCCCACGGTGTCTAACACCGCAGCAATGAAGTTGCGTTCCTGGGTCAGATCCTGTTCTAACTGCTTTTGCTCAGTGGCATCGCGAGCGGCCGCATAAATCATGCCCTCCTCAAAGGAAGCGGTGGCGTACCAACTAAACCAGCGGTAACTCCCATCTTGGCAGCGGTAGCGGTTTTCGAAAGCAATGGTGAGCTCACCGGCTGCCAAGCGCGCGACTTCGGCCTGGGTCGCGCCCCGATCTTCTGGATGCACGAAGTCCAGGAATGGGCTAGCCAAGAGTTCAGCCGGTGCATACCCCAAAATCTTTGAGAAGCTGGGATTCAGTCGCTTGAAATAACCATCTAACCCCGCAATGCAGAGTAGACTCGGGGTCAAGGAAAAGAACTGTTCTAGCTGCGCTTGGACTTGTTGTCGCTCCTGCACTTCTTGCTGCAGCGCCTCGTCAGTTTTCACGAGTCGCGCCGCCTGTATGCCAAAGCGTTCCTCTAGGGAGTGATAGGCATCTTGCAAAACCAGTTCCAAACGCCGACGCTCAGTCATTTCTGCTTGCAGGGCTTGATTCGTCTCTTGGAGTTGGCGATTTGCCTCATTCAGATCAGCGCTTTGGGCCTCACTCAGTTGTTGGAGTTGTTCAATCTCAGCTAACATCTCGATCGGATCAAGCATTTGCAGCAGGCTGCTCTGAGTAATAATCCCTGCGAGTCCCCCAGCTTCATTCGCGACGACCAGACGCCGCGTGTGTCGTCGCTGCATTTCTTGATGGGCAGCCCA
The DNA here is from genome assembly GCA_010671905.1 of Leptolyngbya sp. SIOISBB. Lineage (GTDB taxonomy): Bacteria > Cyanobacteriota > Cyanobacteriia > Phormidesmidales > Phormidesmidaceae > Halomicronema. The sequence goes on along the minus strand of JAAHII010000001.1, from coordinate 7,842,675 downwards.
CAGCGCATCTTGCGGGTACGTCAAAAATAGCGGCGTACTCATAACGGTTTGCGCTCGGGTTTGCACTAACGACAGCCCTAAGGCGCGAAACTGCACGATGTCTCGTTCGGTCACAATGCCAACGGGCACAGCCAACTGCCCGCCGCCCTGCTGCTGGAGCTGGGTAATCACAATGCAACTCACTTGATGCTGGTTCATGCGTCGAGCCAAATCGAGCAGACTTATTGAGCCTTCAGCCTGAATCACTTGGCGGGTCATGACTTCCCCCACCCGCCGAAGCTTAAGAAAGTTGAACGGTTGCAGGGCGCGGCGGATACTCGCTTGAGTGACAAGACCCAGTAACGCTCCGGTATCATCCAAGATGGGCAGTTGGCGAATTCGATGTTGCTTCATGAGCCCCAACACGGTGAAAACGCTGTGGGCTTCCGATCGCTTGAGGGTGATCAGAGACTGAGTCATCACCTCGGCCATGGTCACAGCGGTTAGATCAATCTGCTCGGCGACTAACCGCACCACATCCCGCTCGGTAAAAATGCCCAGTAGCTGCTGGTCCTGCATAATCAGCGCACAATTGAACTGATCTTTAGCGTGAGACAGCGGCTCCTCTGACCCGATGATCGCCAAGTCGCAGCCTTGTCCTGCAGCCTGACTCATCTGATCAATCACCCTCTCTACCGGTGTCACTGGAGACACGACGAGGGGATGATCATCCAGGATGTGTTCGACACTTAAAAGCTTAAAAACCCATGAATTTGCTGCTGTCATAAGGGGTAAGCCTGGATCACGACCGAACGTTTCAAGATCATTAAACTGCTATAACAAGCCGCAATTTGATCAGGTCGACCTGGATAATTGAAACCAGCCTCTGGCAAGCATTTCAATTCCGCATTCCGACCTCCGCATTCCGAATTCTGCTATAGGACTGATGCAGTTGATTCAGGTCTGAGCCTCCGACTCCCCATTCTGGAGCAGACCAGAGTCAAAGTCCCTGGCCGGGAAAGGGGGGAACCGATGTGTCAGCTCTAGCTCTGATCAAAGCTCAGGACTGTTTTCCTGGCGATAGTTTAAATTCCACGGGCCAGTTAATCCATCGCCAACAAGGCCAAGATTCCTCACAACTCCCTCAGATTCTTTCCCTAAGGTAAAACCATAACTTCCAGGATAAGCGCTATGGAATTTCTCTACTGTTTTGCCAATGCCAGTTTGACGCAAAGGGTACTCCATTATCTGCGGCACCAGATGAGACAGCATGTCGCTTCTGTCACGATTATTTTCTTGAACGATCGCTGGGTGACCCATCTCAAACTGCATCCCGACCTCGAACCTGAGCGCGGTTATGATTGCTGGGCAGTGCTCAACGAAAATGGCATCCCGCATCATCCCACCCCGAGCCTCGCGTTGGCGTTGCACGATTTAGATGCCGGTGATGGGCTGACCCAAGTGATGAATCGCTTTCATGTTGCGATCGTATCTCATGGGGCACCCAATCCTGAAGAGGTGGACTGTTTTCAAAAGCAGTTTGTCGCTGGGTTAGGGTATTGTCCGCAAGCGCTGGTGTAAGGTTGACTCTCTGTTCGGAAGCTACATCAGGCCGGTTGGGTAGGTGAGGTGGGGAAGTGGGTGAGGTGGTGAGAAAAGTTTTGAATTTTGAATTTTGAGTTGCTTCAAGCCAAGACCCAAAACCCAAGACCCAAAACCCAAGACCCACAAACACCTACTACTGCAATCGCTTGAGAATCCGCCTCGGCAACTCGGTCACCATCGTTGATTTATAGATGAAGTCATCCGCCCCCACGTTGAAGGCCTGCTGCAGGGTCTGAGCATCTTCATGCACGGTCAAGAATAAGATCGACAAATGTCGCCATTGCTCATCGGTGCGCAAAGCCTGACACAGTTCCAAACCGTTGGCTCCGGGCATTTCTACATCCAGCACCAACAAATCTGGCTGCACCTGCTCCAAGCTGTCCCAAAGCTGTGCCGGATCGGCCAATGTGGTCAGTTGCATACCCCAAGAAGCTAACAGAGTACGGAGCAGTGCCAAGATCTGAACATCATCATCGACGACCAGAATCTTGAACGCTGCGTCGTCTGCTTGTAAGGTCTGTTGCACGGTTTCCATGACCTGCTGCGGTGGAGTTGAGGTCGGGAGTAGGTGCTCAACCCCCTGGCGCACGAGCTGGAGCCGCTGTTGAAAATCATGACTGTCCGTCATGATCAACACGGGGATTTGATCTGAGCAACGGGCGATCGCCGCTAGCAATCCCATTGCGGCCTCAAAATCCGCCTCAGTTAGGCAGAGCAAAACCACCGTCGGTGGTTGGGCCTGCAGCATGGCATGGGCCTGATTCAGGTTCGCCGCCACCATACTGCGAATGTTGATCGCTTCAGCTGCCACCGCCAGCGCCTGACTGTAGGCCGGTTCGGCCCCCACGACTAACAGTTGCGGAGTCGGGGCGATCGCCGCCTCAACCGCTGCCAGCGGAGACTCCACCAAACTCTGGCGTAAATTTTGCACCAGTTGAGCCACTTGCGATGCTTGCTCGTCACCTAAGGGCGCTTCCAGCTCTAATAATCGCTCCAGCTCACGGGCAATCCGTGACCCTTCGGCAAAGCCATAACAACCTAAGGAACCCGCCAGTTTATGGGCCTGCGATCGCCCTTGCTGCTGCAAATCTATACTCAATTGATCTGCCTGCACCGCCGTCACCATCGCCTCCAAAATCTGCAGCCGCTCCTGCATGATTTCCTGATGGGTCTCCCAGGCTTGCGCCACGGCTGCTTGCATGGCGGCTGTCGTGGGGGGCCGCATTTCCGACACATCCCGAGACTCGGGCGGCGGCTCGACCAGATCTACCAGATCTACCAGATCTAATTGATGCAGACGATAGCCTAACCCATATACGGTTTCAATAAAGTTTTTCGGCGCACCACCCGCTTTCAGCTTTTGGCGTAGTCCCTTAATGTGCGTTCTGACCGCATCGCCACTGGGCGGATCTTCAAATGACCAGATATCGTCAATAATGGCGTTGAGGCTAAACACTTGCGTTGGATGCCGTAGAAATAGCTCTAGCAGGGCATATTCTTTGGGCGTCGTGTGAATCTGATGCTCGCCGTAGAACACTTCAAACGTGCTGGGATTCAAGCTCAACTCACCCCACTGCAAAACCGAGGTCGCCCCCGGACTGTCTCGACGCAATAAGGCCCGAATGCGGGCGCACAGTTCTTCAAAATTAAATGGCTTCACCACATAGTCATCGGCACCGGCATCCAGCGCTCGGACTTTATCCGCACTGTCATCCTTTGCCGTGAGCATCAAAATCGGACAGGTCATCCCTTGCTGGCGAAACTGCCGACAGAGGGCAATGCCTTCCGTGTCGGGCAGCAGCCAATCCAACACAACGAGATCGTATGGAAAGAGATCTTGAAATTCCTGAGCGATTTCGCCATTCGCTGCGATATCGACCGCGTAGCGCTGTCTGATCAGACTCTCTGCCAGGGTCTCCATCAACGCTTCGTCATCATCCACCAGCAGGATTCGCATCGCTTGTTCATGACATGAGGGGATTGCCTGTAGAATACCTCAATCAATCAACTAATCAGCTGAAGTATGGGCTAGTGGCATGAAGAAATCAGAACGGGACTTTAGAGCCGTATTGGTCTTGATGAGTACCGTGTCTGATTAGATCAGCTTCTTGACCGTTGAGACAGCCTGCCGACGAAACGGCTCGATGCCATGATGGATATTCGCTGTATCCCAGCGATCTCACTCCCAAAAGGTTGCCTCTGTAGGGACGGGTTTAGCTGGCAGCCTTAATGTCAGGCTTACCAAACATCAACCAAACCCATCCCTACGGGTATTGCCTTCACTGGCAGTCTCCTCCGCTGGCAGATGATGAAGTAGCCTGTGCTGACTTGCCGATGTAAATACCTAAGTCCTGAGCCGTTTGCACCCACGGGTTCTCAGGTTCAACTGGGTTGGGGCAAAGATGATCTTGGTGGCGGTTTCTAATCAAAGGCATCACGGTATCAAGGGGTTTGCTATCTACCTGCCCTTGGGACCAAATCACCAATTGCTGGTAGGTTTGCGCCGCAATGAGATCGACAGCCTTCTTGCCAAAGGCTGCTGCCATTAATCGATCAAAAGAAGAAGGGGGACTACTGCGTTGGATATGGCCTAATGTCGTTGCGCGGGTTTCTAATCGCTCAAGATGGCAAAATTCCGGCTGCCCTGTCTGGCAGAGTCGAGCACCCTGCATCTGAATTTGCTCCGCCAGCAGATCGCCAATATATTTTTCCTTCACGCCATTTTGATTACGCACCCCTTCGGCAACGACCACTAGGGCAAACTGGCGATCGCTCTGCCGGAGTTGCACAATATGCTGGCAAATGCCATTTAACACCCCATCATTCAGACTGGGGGTCAGTTCCGGAATCAAAATCACATCGGCTCCACCCGCAATACCGGCCTGCAAAGCAAGATGTCCGGCATCCCGCCCCATCACCTGCACGACAATAATCCGACTGTGGCTAGCAGCTGTGAACGTCAGATCATAGAGCGCCCGGGTCACCGTATCGACAGCGGTATCAAAGCCTAAGCAGCGCTCGGTATAAGGCACATCGTTGTCAATGGTTTTGGGAATGGCAATCCAGTTCCAGTGGCCTTGCTGAGCCAGCCGGTCAATAATGTCGAGGCTACCATCCCCTCCGAGGGTGATGAGTGCATCTAAGTTGAGTTGTTGATAACCGTTGAGAATTTCTTGGGCAATCAGCGGATTACTGGGGTCACCTTTATTGAGAGCCCCCAGGATACTCCCGCTAAGGAACTGGAGAATATCGATGCCGTGGAGCAAACCAGGTAGATCAAATCCGTGTTCCAGCAGCTGTAGATCCTGTCCGTTGCAATTTCCTTGCTCTAGGGTAATGAGGCCCTGAGTCCCATAAGGGATGCCATATACCTCCCACCCCCGCCGGGTCGCACATTTGATAACGGCTCGAATCACCGCATTGAGGCCAGGGCAGTCGCCGCCACTGGTGAGGATGCCAATTTTCTGGGGGAGGACAGAAGTAACCATGACGTGACGGTGGAACGAAGGAATAAAAGGGCAACTATTTCGATGTGATTCTCCAGACGGGAAAAAGGAATGAAACGTCGCTATCTAGGTAGGTGTTGTAGCGAACTAGCAGTGACACCCCAGAGCCCAATCATGTGGCGAGACCGAGGAGCATACCGACTAAAAGCTCCGTCGAAGATCTCTATCGAAGTAGGTGAGAAAGCTAAGCACCTCAAAGCAGTCTGGAATAACAATCACCTACTCAAAATCCTCACTTTCCAAGGATGAGATTTCACTGCCTTATCGTCGCTCTCAGAACTACCAAGTCTAATTTTACTCCTAAATAGACTTACTCTCAATAATTGCAAGGGACATGAAGAAAAATCACCTGTTATTTCTGATTTTACTCAAAGAATGAATTCAGAAATAACATTAATATATAGACTTTAATGCCTTTTAGAAACCTCGAAATTCTCGGAAAGTAAAAAATTAATACTCTCTTTTATTACTGTTTTTAAAAGAGCGAGGTGGATCATGTCTGACGCTTTTCGTTTTGGGTTCATGGAGTAAACGTCATCCCAGAATATACCAAAGCTTATACAGGGCACGATAATGGCTTGTATATGAGGCCAACGGGTTATGGAACCATTATTCGCCAAAAAGGCGGCACATCCAATTGGTTTCACTTTCCCATTCCTTCAGCAACGACATTAGACGACGATAATGCCAGCCAATATCATGCCTATTTGCGCGGGAATATTAATCAACACGCCATCATCAAGAGAGTGACGATTCACAGTGCTGTGGGTGGAGCTAGCTCTGGTCGAATTTATGATAGCGGCCCCTTAAGCTATACCGGCAGAGTGCTTGAGGAAGACTTCAATATTCCTGATAGAAGATGTCGAGGGCCTTTGGTTCTTTGCGTCTACGTTTAATTTGAAGAGCAAGGAGGTGGAGAGGTTACCTTTACCGGCGCTGGCGCTAGATTTGAAGAATGGACATAAATAGCGATCGGTAATGTGCGAGGGCGATAACTAGTTAATAGCAGTTTCACTGTACCCTGGCATCGGTCTTCTCAGCAGGTCATTGATACCCCAAAGGCATCTGTGATCTGTTGAGAAGACAGTCAAAAGTGTAAATTTTCAAAAGGAGCAATTCCTGAAAATAGATTGAGTCTACTTCCAGGAATTGCTTCTTTTTATTAGCGACCTCAGGCGAAATCCAGACTGTTTTTTCGGGATCAGATCAGAATACTCCAGATTGCTGAAGTTGTTGTTTAAAGAGTATCTCACCTTCAAATTCCGATCTCTGCATTCCACATTCTACTGTGTGGCCCCAATCAGACTCGGCACTGACCGAAAGAGCGACTTTTGGAGACTCTCAACGTTACTTTCAGAAGGCATAGTTTGCCGTTATTCCGGTTGATGTTCGAGGCGATCGAGGGCCATCGGTAAGCTGTTGGCGGTTTTAATGCCATAGCGAGATAGTAGGGTCGCCCCAAAGCCAAATAGGGTAATCAGACTGATCAAGAGGCCGCCCGCGATGGGGATCAAGCTGATGACAAACAGCAACAACCATCCCAGCCAGAAATGCTGGAACTGGGCAGCGGGTTTTTGAGAACGCAGTCGTTTGCCCAACCAGACGCTCATTGAGATTCCGCCCAAGAGCCCGGTGAGCAGAGCAACCATATTGGCCAACGGAATCACGATCGCGCCGATGACGCTACCGGAAAACAACACCGTAAGAATGGTGAGGGCGACAAATCCCCCCATGCCATAGACCAAACTCATAAAGGGACGGGTGTGAACCGCAGTGACAATCTCGTCAATATGACCTGGCAGCAGGAGTAGTAATGGACAACCGGCGATCGCGGCCACCGCAAAGGTCGCTGCCCAAAATGCCACATTACCCAGATAGAGGGTGCCTAAGACGCCAAAGCGTTCAAAGAGACTATTGAATTGTTCTAGTAAGGTAAATTCGCTACCGTTAACCACGGCGGTTTCGGCACGAATCACCCGCCCGCCAATGGCAAAAGTATCGCCTTCTACTAGCGAATTTTCTGCGAGCTGAACATTGCCGCCAATGGCAAAGGCATCCCCCTGGACGATCGCCCCTGGCTGCACAGTGAGGTCACCCCCAATGGCAAAGGCATCATTCACTGTTTGGGATTCGGCAATAACGAGATCGCCGCCGATTTTGAAGGTGTCTTGGTAGGCCGGGCTAGCCTGGACGGGCAGATAGCTGCTGCTCGCCCAAAGTGCCCAGAAAAAAGCGATTAAACCAATGAACCACCACTTGAAAATTTTCCATTTCATGGCTTTATCTCCAACAGGTATCAAACTCAATCCTGATTAACTGTCCAGCCTGTGGACTTCAGCTTAAAGGCCAAACTTGGGGAAGTTGTGAAGACCTCACCGCATGGCTAACAGCCTTTCAGTTACTGTTGAAGCAGGAAGCCTATGATGGGTCGACTCTGCGCCTAGGGGGGCGGGAATCTGCCCGCTTTGGCCATCCCTGGGCCTGCCCACCATAGGTGATGGGGTAAAGGGCAATCCGGTGATACGCCCCCTGAGGCCCACCACCGGGATTGAGTCATTCCTTACTGTTCATCGCTGTATGGTCAACACTCAGTTCATTGCAATTATTGGTTGTGGTCGCCTCGGGGCGAATTTGGCTGATCGCCTGAGTCGTCAGGGGCAAAGCATCGTCGTGGTCGATCACTCCGAATTGGCCTTGCGATCGCTATCGCCAGAGTTTGGGGGCTTTCAAATTATGGGAGATGCCGCCGAATTGTCCGTGTTGAAGCGGGCCGGACTCCAGAAAGCGGATGCGGTATTCGCCGTAACTGGCGAAGATACGCTGAATTTGATGGTGGCCCAAGTGGCGCGGTCGGTGTTTCAGGTCGACTCGGTGTTGGCTAGGGTGTTTGCCCCGTCTCGTGAAGTGATTTACCAAGCCTTCAACATTCCCACAGTGAGCCCAACGAGCCTGGCGGCGGACTATTGCATTGACCAACTCGATGACCGCAATTCGCAGTTAACGCTATGAATATCATCCTCGTGGGGGGTGGCAAACTCGCCTATTTTCTCAGCAAAGAGTTTGATCGTCGGGGCTCTACCACCACCGTGATCGATAATCAATCGGCCAAAGCTCAGGCGCTAGCCCGAGAAACATCGGCTCGGGTCATTGTGGGTGATGGCAGCGACCCGTTGATTTTGCAAGATGCTGGCGCTTATCAGGCCGACGTTCTAGTAGCCCTGACCTCAAAGGATGACGTCAATTTAGTCGCGTGCCAGATTGCTAAACAGCATTACGGAGTGCCGCGCACGATCGCGCTCGTCAATGATCCTGACTATCGAGAAGTCTTTCAGCAGTTGGGCGTTACCGTCACGTTTTCGGTGACTCAAATTCTGGCCCATTTGATTGAAGAACGGATTGGGTTTGAGGCCATTCAAAACTTGATTCCCATCGCGGGAGGACAGGTGCAGGTGACAGAAGTCATCCTCTCGAATCGCAGTCCCGCATTGGGCAAGACCCTGCAAACTTTACAGTTGCCTGCAGGGGTGTTAATCGGCTGTATCATTCGCAATACAACTGTCATCGTGCCTCGCGGTGGAACGGAGTTGCACTTAGGCGATCGCCTTGTATTGCTGACACAAACTCATCAACAAACCCTGGGATTAGAGACCTTGTTGGGCAGCGAGACCTAACCGTGGTGCAGCGATATCAGCGATTTCTCCGCCAGCGGTACCGCCTGATTCTGCATTATGTCGGGCTGATCGGGTTGATTAGCAGTCTGGTACTGTTGTTGCCACTCTTCGCACTGCTGGCTTTTCCTGCAGAATGGCCGTTGGCTTGGGGGTTTCTGCTGCCAGGCGGTCTCTCAGCTTTCGTCAGTTATGGCCTTGGGCGGCGACCGCTGCCCGTCCCCTTAGAGCGGTTGTCTCTGCAGGAAGGAGCCGTGATTGCTGTCCTGGGCTGGCTGCTGGCCATTACCCTGAGCACGCTCCCCTATTTAGCCTGGCAGCAGTTGACGTTCACCCAGGCCTGCTTTGAATCCACCAGCGGCTGGACCACCACCGGACTATCAGTCGTGGATGTCTCCCAAGCCCCGCATTTGATTTTGCTGTTGCGGAGTCTGACCCAGGTGTTTGGGGGGGCGGGCTTTGCGATTATCGCTGTCGGGGCGATTGCCCGGGTCTCTGGCGCTGGCATGACGGCGGCTGAAGGTCGCGGTGAACAACTCGTCCCCAATGTGCGCCAGTCGGCCAAGCTCGTTTTAGCCATGTACTCCAGCTATATCGCGGTGGGGCTGGTGGCCTTGCGACTAGCGGGGATGAGCTGGTTTGATGCGATTAACCATGCCTTGACCGCCCTATCAACCGGGGGATTTTCCACGCGGGTTGATTCCATTGGTAGCTGGAATCAACCCGCGATCGAACTGGTCATCTCAGGATTGATGATTGGCGGCAGTCTCAACTATTTGACGGCCTATCTGTTAGTGCAGCGGCGGTTTCGGGCCTTTTGGCGCAATAGCGAACTGAGACTGCAACTGGGGTTGGGCAGTGTAGGCTGCCTCATCCTTTTTTGGGGGGTGACGCGATCGCTCTACGTACCTTGGGAAAAAGCCCTGCGAGTGGCCTGGTTTGAGACCCTCACGGCGCTCTCTACAACGGGATTTGCGACGGTCGACTATACTCCCTGGAATGGGCTCGGCTGGTGGCTAATAATTGGCCTGATGATCATTGGCGGTGGAGCCGGATCGACCGCTGGTGGCATTAAAGTGTTTCGCCTCATGCTGCTGTTGCGGGGACTCGGTTGGGAAATTAACCGCCGCCGCTTACCCGCCTCGACGGTGACAGCGCCCTATCTTTGGCAGGGCGATCGGCAACAGTTTTTGACCTGGGCCACCATTAGCCAGACCAGTTTATTTGTGCTGACCTATTGGCTGATTCTGATGGTGGGAACCGGGATTCTGGCCGCCTATGGTTACCCCCTACAGGACAGCCTGTTTGAATTTGTGAGCAGTCTCAGCACAGTCGGGTTATCGACCGGCATCACGAGTGCGGCAGCGCCCGTAGGGGTCTTGTGGACGGAAATGGCCGGTATGGTGCTGGGGCGCTTGGAATTCTTCACTGTCATCATTGGCAGCCTACAACTGTTACATGATGGCTTGGCCCTCTGGTCAAGGGAGTGATGCGCCGCTTCATAAACCTAATTTGGTTTTCAGCAGAGATAGGAGTTTTGGGTGAGACGACTGTGCCGCTAAATTGAGCGCCATCACCCCGGTGAGTTTCTCCACCAATTCGACCCCGGCGGTTGTGCTCGTGGCAATGCCCGCGACCACATCTGGCTGGATGCCAAAACTCTGGCTCACGCCCACGACAGCGTAAGGATCCGAGGCACAGAGCACCGTACATTTCACCTGATCAGCCAATACTTCCATCGCCACTGAGCCGTTGTAGGGTTCGTGGGGCGATGCGCCCGCTTCCGCCACTACCACATCCGGGCGTTCTGCCTCAATCAAGGAGAGCAGTTGTTGTATCGACTGGCGAAAGTCTTCGGGGGGGCAAATGGAGGAGGGCAGGCCAACATCAACGAAATCAAAGATGCGATCGCTCCCGGCATCCAACATGGCCAGAATATCGCGATAGCGCCCGGCCCCCGTCAACTTGGCTCCCCCCACTTGCAAATCGAGCTGCTTTAAGAGGTGAATGATGACCCGAGCGGCGGTCGTTTTTCCGGCTGACATGGAGGTGCCAATGATCAGGATGGTCGGTCGGGTGTAGGGCATCCACGGGGCATCGGCCACAAAGTCGGCCATGCCAACCTTTTGACCTTGACGCATCACATGACCTTGGTAGCGTAGGGTCGGAAACTGGGGCATGAGATAGGAGGCTGAAGTCAATCGGCCAAACAGTCCGGCAATGGTCAAGTTATGCATCAGACCGTCGGATTGAATAGCCCGCCAATCCCCGACCGCCTCCAGGGTTGCTTGTCGCACCCCCAAGGCTCCCACTACCCAGTCCCCCTCGACCGGAAGGGCCAGGCGACCGGTCGGCAACTCGACGTTGGCTAAAGGGCCGGTCGCCGTGTGTACCTGACCCACCACATAGTCCCCGGTTGCCCAGGCAGTTTGGGGGTAAGGGTTGCACGTCGAAGGGGCGGGTGGCTAAATCAGAGATGCGAGTGAGAGTGCTGAAGACATAGTGGGGTTTCATGGCAAGAAAGACGTGATAGATCACGTCTAGAACGGGTAAGAAAATCGGCGATCGCCCCCCTCATTTAGCAACCGCAGGGGCTGCTTGCAGAGGGGGAGCCAGGAGGAGTTTGGCCACGAGGGCCGTGCGCTCCATGAGGGAATCGAGGTAAACGAATTCGCCAGGGGAATGAGCCGCATCGCCCACGGCCCCGAGGCCATCCAGGGTGGGGGTGTAGAGGCTGGTCGTGTTACCGTCGGAGCCGCCACCGACCGTCTCTTGGTCGATCGCCATGTCTAACTCCTCGGCGGTAGCCTGAGCCAGTTGCCAGAGTTGCTGATTGCCAGGGGTTTTTTCCATGGGGGGACGGCCGATACGCCCGGTAATGTCCAAACGGGTACCGGGGGTGATGGCCTGCAAATCTCGAATCGCTGCTTCTAAACGAGGGACATCGGCCTGATGCAGCACCCGCACATCCACGATCGCACGGCTTTCGGGGGCAACAACATTGGGACGAATGCCCCCATCAATGGTGCCGACGTTGACGGTGATGCCTCGATCTGGGTCATTCAAGGCAAACAACTGTTGAATCACATGGGAGAGTTCCAGAATGGCGCTGGCTCCTTTTTCAGGTTCTAGCCCCGCATGGGCGGCTTGTCCCAGGACTCGGATGGTGAAACGACCGACGCCTTTTCGCGCCGTTTTGAGGTGGCCCCTGGGGCCGAGTGAGGGTTCAAAAACGAGGGCGCGATCGCAGACCTGGGCCAAAGACCGAATATAGCGAGTGGACTCGTCACTGCCAATTTCCTCATCAGAGTTAATAAAAACGGCTGGGGCGATTGCGCTCTCGCCGTGTAATGCCTGCACCGCCTGTACCGCAAACAGCATGATCACCAGACCGGCCTTCATGTCGTAACTGCCCGGTCCATACAGTTTGCCTTGACTGACCTTCAGGGGCATCTGGGCCAGGGTGCCGAGCGGCCAAACGGTATCGCAGTGGCCCACTAAAAGTTGGGCCGGTTGGGGAGAACGACGGCGAGCGGCGATCGCAAACAAGTGGCCGCCGCTGGTACGTCCAGGGAGCGATCGCACGCGAAACTGACGCTGTTCCAGTTCCTGGCGCAAGCACTTCAGGATGGGCACTTGCGATGCGGGCACCGTGGAGGGCGTTTCCATCTTCACGAGGGTTTCCAGCAGGCTCTGCATCTCTCCCTGGCGCCGGTGGAGATAGTCAAACAGTTGCCGATTGGTGGGCGCGGGAATCTGCAAGGCCGTCATCGCTGAAATCCCTCGTGGAATGGAAAGGATTGGCTGTGATCAATGCAGGCATAGCGTCCCGGCGATAAATAAGCCAGCACCGGAGACTGGAGCAGCAGGTCTTGATCATCTCGCGCTGAGAGCCTGAGGGCGGTTTCATCGACATGGGCCGCCAGAATCTTGCCCGCGATCAGGCTATCCTCCCCGAAGCCGTCAATGATGCGATCGAGTTCGCATTCCAGGCACACATAGGCATCCTGCAAAAAGACCCCGTCGATGCTTTGGGCCGGGAAAGTCGGTAAGACGTTGAGGGCTGGCTTATGGTTATCCCCGCATCGGGGGGCAGCTGTCAGGCTAGTCGCTAACACCTGACTGGGCTGAGGAAAGCTCACGGTAAATGCTTGGGTGCGTTGGATGTTTTGGTAGGTGTGATGACGGGGTGTACAGATAAAGCCAAAGAAGTGCCCCCAGCCCAATGGCATGGCCATATGCTTAGGGGCAAGGTCATAAGTGCCATCGGGTTCCTGCGTCCCAATGACGACTAGTGGTGCCACGCTAAAAAAGCGCTCCCAAATGGGTTGGTTGAGGTCTAAGGAAACGAGGGAATGAGGGGATGCTTGAGGCATGACTTGACGCGTTCCGCCACGGCACATCAACTAGCGGAAGGCCTCCTACTATTTAAGGTATAAGCGACTGCGAATGCCCGTAGAAATTGCCCATAACTCGTAACGACACCAGTGATCCAGGCAAAAGGCAGGTCCTGATACCTCAGCGTGATGTCGTTCCCTTTTGATGTAGTGCGTGAATCACCACCGGGTTGAATCGCAAGCAGGCAATTACCTTGATGTCCTGGGGGCATTCTCATCTCTAAGGAAACCACGGGCGTTGATACGATAAAGAAGTCTAAGTTCGCCTGCAGTAATTGTTGTTGCTGCTCGTTCAAATCTGGAATGTTCAAAACAGCTTCTACCTGCTCATAGGGGCCATGCTGCACAATCAACGTTGCCAGCGCCGGGTAAAAACCAGGGCAGTCTGTAAAGGCCATCAGGTTGGCATTATTTAGATCAATTTTTTGCCCCGTATCGACACATATGCTTTCGGCTGGCGTCACTGAAGAACCCACCGCAGCGAGGGCTGTCGGAAAATTAATGCCATGGGCAGGGGCAAATAGAACCCAGCCTAGTCAGACAAAACCGATTATCAGAAAGGCGATTCCTACTCTGATCCAAGAGATGGGCAAACGCATATTCATTGCCTCAATCACTATCTTTAAAGGGATGTCCCCTAGTTCCTAAATTAGGCTTGAGTTATGAGGACTTTATGAGGAGTCTAGAACCGCGATCGCTCGACTGTGAGTTTGAAATTTGCTCTCCATGGACCGGTTAGGCACTCCAGGCAACTACATCATGGGTTTATCCCTGGGATGGCACTCTGACATTGAGCGTTGATACCCCTCTCGTTCACCACGCTCCCGCTTATACACATATCTAGTAAGACCGCAAAATGCTGCATTGCCCCCCTTTATCCCCCTACATCCCCCAATGCTGGAGGACTGTGAACTCCGGCATTGGGGGATGTAGGGGGCTAGATCTCTGGAAACGACCAACCAGAAACTTATGTATAAGCGGCAGTGTCAACCACGTTATCGAGTTCGTCTCCGCTCGCAAGGTGTGCTGCAAATTGACTCGTAAAACGTGCCGCCGGTGCCCCATCAATGATGTCGTGGTCAAAGGTGAGGGTGAGGCAGAGATGCTCTCGCTCTTGCCAACAACCCTCAATGAGGACGGGGCGTTTGGCGATCGCCCCCACCGCGACAGTGACGGTTGCACCCGTGAGCGGCAGTAGCCACATTGGCCCTGAACCGAACATGCCAACCGCAGTCACCGCGACGACGCCAAATCGTTGCCGCAGGTTGATGTTGCGAGCCGCCAGACGGATTAAAGTCCGTAGTAAACATCCAGGGATAAAGCGCATCCAGGCGATGCCTGTAGCTGAATCGAGCGGCTGACTCGGCCGCTGCTGTATGGCTCGCAACTCATCATGGATTTGTCGATAGGTTTTGCGATTAACAGCTGGGAGTCCGACCACCTCAGGAACGAGCTCACCCTTGAGGTCGCGCTCGAACAAAATGCTGATGGTGAGATCATCAAACAGGATTAATCGGCGGCCTTGGTGAAAGGCATTAAATTGCGGAAAATCATCCAGCGCCCGAGCTAGACAGGCCACAACATAGGCGGTCAGCGACAGGCGCTCACCAGTCCGATCTCGGTATTCAGCAATGAGGTGTCGCGGTCTGCTGATATCCACCTCTGTGAGCAGTTGGATGGTGTTCGTCTCTCGGTTAACCGCCACCGAAGCAGCGACCAATTGTCGATGGCGACCAAAGGGTGCAACCCGATATCCTCGACTTTTCTTCATCAACCTTCTCCCTTCGAGCAGGATGAGCCCTACTGCAATGCAATTCATGGGCCATCGGCATCGCATGACACGTGCAGATGATGAAGGCCGCTCAGCGCTCACCGTTGATGGAACGAAATTTCTGCCGTCGACGGGCGTTGGCTGTTTGGGTAAGGTATCCGCTGAGCGTTAAGCAGCCGCCCATGATAATCAGTGGCAGCGATAGGGTCAGAAAGAGCGGGAGGGATTCTAGGGTGCCAAAATGAGCAATGGTTAAGACCCCCAAGACCGTAATCAATGGCCCGCCAATGAGTTCCCATCGAAAGGCGATATAAACCACCCCCAAGAGGCATAACCACGGCCAAGCATTGGGACTGTTTCTAATCAGTCCCCGCAGCCCCCCACCGAATCGTTCAGCGCCGGATAGCAACGCAAACACAAACCAGAAACCCGACACCATCACCAAGCTCGTGCGGGCGATGTAGCGCAGAATTTTGGCCAACCACATAGAATTTTTCATGGGAACGACTCCGCGACGCGCTCACTCAACCCGCGATGAGTATTGAGACTCAACACCTTGGTAGCATCGTTCATCAGCACCGCTGATGGAGAGCTAACTGGCAAAGGCAACCTCCAGGCACCTTCTCATCAATTTAGGCAAGAGGGTTCAAGTGATGTCTACAAGCCTTCAACGACTTCCTGGAAGCGATGTTGAGACTGGTTGTCCACAGTTTGCCAATCAGCTCTTAGCCTCATCGTCAGCATAAATAAATACCTTGAGGAACTTATGACGAAAGTTGGCGTTGAGGTCAGATCCCCATAAAGTCCTCAAAGTGTTTGCCTACAGTTGGGGCAAGGCGGTAACCATGAGGTAATCACGATGGGGACTCGATTTCGCGATCGCACCGAAGCGGGACGACACTTAGCAACCCAGCTAAAAGCGTATCAAAACCAGTCCAATGTCCTAGTGATGGGGCTACCCCGAGGCGGGGTGCCGGTCGCTTACAAAGTCGCTCGGGCATTAAATCTGCCCTTGGATGTTTGCCTGGTCCGGAAGCTCGGTGTTCCCGGACATCCAGAATTAGCGCTAGGCGCGATCGCCGCAGGGGGCATCCGGGTCCTCAATGACGACATCCTGAGTTGGCGCAACATTTCTGAGGAAACCTTGGAACGCATCACGGCCCAAGAATTGCGAGAATTACGGCGTCGCGATCGCGCGTATCGCGGCGATCGTTCTCAACCGGTAATTCGCGATCAAACGATTATCCTCATCGATGATGGCATCGCCACAGGAGCCAGCATGCGAGCTGCGATCGCGGTTCTCAAGGCGCAGCACCCGCAGAAAATTATTGTGGCCACCCCCGTGGCACCGCTAGAAACACATCACGCGTTAAGCGAAGAAGCCGACCAGGTGATTTGCCTGGCCACGCCGACTCCCTTTTATGCGCTGAGTTTTTGGTATGAAAACTTTGCCCAAGTCACGGATGATGAGGTGCGTAAACTCCTCGATCAGCAGTCCCACAACCACACACGCATTAGTTCAGCCCTACATTTTGCTATCTGAAACGGAGGTTATTCTTATGCAGACGTTATCCGCACAGAATCACCACTCTTTGGTTTCCATCCCGGTGGGCTCAGTGCAGCTGACCGGCAATCTAGGAATACCGGTTGAGGCTCTGGGCATCGTCCTGTTTGCTCACGGCAGCGGTAGCAGTCGCCATAGCCCCCGCAATCGCTATGTTGCCCAAGATTTGCAACAAGCCGGATTCGCCACGCTGCTGCTAGATTTGCTCACCCCAGAAGAAGACCGCATTGACCAACAAACTCGACATCTCCGGTTTGATATTGGGTTACTCACAACCCGGTTAGTGGGAACCACTGACTGGATACGGCAAAACCCTAAAACTCGCGCGTTAAACCTGGGCTACTTTGGCGCGAGCACCGGCAGCGCCGCCGCGTTAATGGCTGCCGCCGCACGTCCGGACGATGTCCACGCTCTGGTTTCAAGAGGCGGTCGACCGGATCTGGCGGGGTCGGCGCTAACCCGTGTTAAAGCCCCGACCTTGCTGATCGTGGGGGGACATGATCAGCCGGTCATCACTCTAAATCGGCAGGCTTATCAATACCTTGCTGCCGAAAAGCAACTGGCGATCGTACCAGGGGCAACTCATTTATTTGAGGAACCAGGCACGTTAGAACACGTTGCCCAACTGGCTGGCAAGTGGTTTCAAAAATACTTGCCTTGAGCCAGCCATCTCCGTTGGGGCGGAAGCTGAGACAGTCCCTCACAAGCACCTTGACGGAACCAAGACAGGAGTCAGAATCTTGTTTTACCAACATCTGACTCCTGTCTCTCGCGTTTTTTAGGGCGCGTCATCAATTAAAACCAAAACGCTTTCGGTGTAGGCATTACCGCGCCCGCTCCATAAACCTAGCTAGGGGCTGAACCGCCTTCAGCATCAGGATTTAACCACGACCGGATGACAACCCCTAGGGTGAGGCAAATTCCAGGACGGCGATCGCATCCCGAATATGATCTCCCAGAGGCGTATTTACGGGCTCAGCTAGCTTGAGTTCATCTTCTAGCAAAATCGCGATCGCACTGCGAATGGGGCCAGTGTGTTTTGGCAATCGCAAAGCTTTGGGAACGCCCTGAGGCATCATGGCAGTTCGGGCGGGTCTCCCTGTCAACTCATGACTCGGATCAAGAACCACACTCTCTGGACGTGACACTGTGTGCTCTTCTGACCGCGTATTCCACGGATCAGGGATGGGGGAAGGCACCGCATTTTTCGGGCATTTTTGAGATTTAGGGACAGACGACATAGCAGCCCCTCCTATTAATGAAGTGTTCTTATCTTGAGAGTTTATCCCTTTATCTTGAAGCAGACAAAAGGTCTCCCTATATTCAATATAACAAGCTTACAAAGGGTCTACCAACGGAAAATAGTTCTCCTAAAAATAAAATTTGACGGGATCCGCTACGCGCCAACATCACCCGTCAAACTCTGCTTATTGGGTTTTCCAATGGCTCCCTCCTGAACCTTTCTCTTTGTTTCTATGAGTCTGTAGCCTTCACTATTTTCCTGACATAGCCGACTCTTGCTAGATCCTTGTTTGGCCTTGCCCACAGGGACGTTGCCACTTTTATCTATGTCAAAGGAGGATAAACTACATCCTCATCTCAATACTAACAAATTTCAGAGTGACATGAAATTAAGGTCGTCAATTTCATGTCACTTAATATTGACAAGCAGAGAAAAATTACCTTGAGTTTCTCAAGGCTCACCTCATAATTTTTCATTTTTCAAAAAAATCGATTAGAGTGACATGAATCATAAAATTTAATCAAAGGAATCTCACCTGTTCCAATACTCTGGACAAAAATCTCCTCCTTACATTGCTTGTAATATCGAGCCTTCGTTGCTAGAAATATTTAAACCAATGTCAGCCTGAAAGCCAACTTTGATTTAGTAGGCAGTTGCTGGGATGATTGCCCAGCAAGCCTTATAGCTTCGTCAGTAAAATCTCTGGACTGTTGGCTAATACGACTTTACGCTCTGCTCAGGATCTTGTCGTTTCACCCAAAGCCAATGTCTGCAATTTTGACAGTTTTTTCTCTTCCCTAGGTCATCTCTATACCCATCTAAAGTAAAAGCCATCTCAAGCAAGTAATTGATGCTCCGAATCTATCTCCAAGTCAGCAGCAAACGGAACTCAAATCATTGCTGGCAAGACTGCAGCAATGATCAATTGCATTCAATTGAGTGGCCGAAAACTCTTAAATGCCCACTAGCAGCGTGCCAAGTTTCAGGTGTTATCTAGACTCGATTCCTGCCCCCACGTCTCCCAGACTGAAACCCATGCCCCCAGACAGCGGGATTTTCCTATCCATGTCATCAGGTTTGACTTCGGGGATCTTCGCCAGCAATTGGGTAACACGCTTGTGGAGCCATTGAAATCGGAGCAAAATACCGGAATCTTCATAGATAAAAATCGTTGAAAACAGTAGATATACTGATCTTGTAGGTATATATCTATCTTTAAATCAATACCTAAGATTACTTAATTCGAAGACTTCAATGATCGTCGGGCGCGTCATCGCCTCGCGTAACTAAGGACTACTCTGGCAGGGGGTTGGGCTACTGTCACGGTCCCCTCCCTCGGATTTTTTGATGACCAAATTCTATCTATTGCTCAAAATAGTTAACTTAATTTGGCTGAAAGGGTGCATCATTTTAGCCAAATTAGATCCCATAGAAATACGGAATGCTCCTAATTGGTATGTAGGTAAGATTGATTATGTAGTGGTTGTAACCGTTTTCGAATAGCTGTAATTTAAAAGCGTAAGACTGCTGCTTATTTTAGAGGTGATAAAGCAAGTCTTATCTGTATTCATACTTCTGGATTTCCAGATAACCGGCTCACAATGCTTACGCCAAATTGGAAATCGCGAGGTGCAATCTATGAGTTTTATGACTCAAATTGGCAATAGCTCGCTGCCTTAGAAATCGTAGAGCTTTTCTGGCGCGATCGCGAGTTCATTGATTGCCCTAAATAAATTTGTTGCATTCAAATTTCTGAACGTGCGTTGTTCAGAACAAATTTGTGTGTCAATTATGCGCGCTTTCTGAACCTCTGAGGCCTCAGAGGTGATTCGCGCCCTGTCAGCAATGCCTGCTTTTCGCAGATTTCAAGGCATCGCTGAACTTTTCAGATTTAGCCTTTCCCATCGCAGTTCTGAATTGTCCTAGCAACTTAATCGGTAATCGTTATGTCGCAACACGCACTCTCTACAGGTATGAAAGTTTTGTTTGTTGATAGTTCTGTTCACGGCTATCAACATCTGATTACAGGACTCAGACCTGACTATCAATGGCACCTCATCGACGCTGCGAATGACGGGGTCGAGCAAATCACCCATACGCTTGACCAACACTATTCAGCCGATCTCATTCAAGCAATCCATATTCTGACCCATGGCTCACCTGGATGTTTGTATCTGGGTAATACGCCGCTGAATTTAGGGAATATCAAGGCTTACGCTGAGTCTCTTAAACAATGGTTCTCTGGTCCCAAAACGGCGCTATCGGCCCCCTCTCCCCAACTGTTGCTCTATGGTTGCAACGTCGCTGCAGGTGATGCAGGTGCCGAATTTATTGAGAAATTGCATCTCCTCACTGGGGCTGAAATTGCTGCTTCTACCACTCTGGTCGGTCACGCAGCACTGGGTGGTAATTGGGATCTAGATTACTCCACCGATCGCGTTGCTTATGGCAGACCTATTCGCTCTGCTGTGCTCGCGGCCTATGCGGGCGTGTTGATCAGCCCTCCCACCATTACCGATGCGGTGACGACCAACCGCGCCACAGCGGAAGAAACGACTCTGACCATCACGGGCATCACGATTGATGATCCCGAAACGAGTGAAATTCAAACCGTTACCTTGGCGGTCACTCAAGGCACCCTCAAACTCGCCTCGATCGCGAACCTCACCGGTTTAACGGGGGATGAAACCCAGGCTGTCAGTTTTTCAGGCACGCTGGCGGATATCAACGCCGCCCTGGATGGGATGAGCTACACCCCCGCCGCTGATTTCAGCGGTGATGATAGCTTGAGCATTACGGTCAACGATGGCGATCAAACCGCTACTAGCGCCATTGT
The DNA here is from genome assembly GCA_010671905.1 of Leptolyngbya sp. SIOISBB. Classification (GTDB taxonomy): domain Bacteria; phylum Cyanobacteriota; class Cyanobacteriia; order Phormidesmidales; family Phormidesmidaceae; genus Halomicronema. Next base: position 7,822,106 of record JAAHII010000001.1, on the reverse strand, counting down.
TCTAGGGGTTACGCCGGACAACGATACGCCCACGATCGCGCCGATGAGTCTGAGCGTTACCGAAGGGGACAAAGGGGCTTTCGCCGTTAGCAATTTCGGCATCGTTGATGTTGATAACCAAGATGTCCAGATTATCGTCAAAATTGCCAGCCTGACAGCCAAAGGCACTTTGAAATTCCAGGGCAATTTTCTCGTCCCCGGATCGACGTTTTCTTACGATCAGATTGACCAGCTGGAATATTTTCACGATGGTACGCAAACAACAGTAACAGGTGGTACCGAGGATAGCTTTACCGTCACAGTCGATGATGGGGCGGGCGGCACCATTGCCGAGACGACGATTCCCATTACCATTGAGCCGGTTAACCAGTTGCCGACGGCTATAGGTGACAACACCCTGTTAGAAGGGCAAACGGATTATGCCGTCAGCATTGCCATCACTGACCCCGATCAGACAGCCGCGAATTACACGATTGAGATTTCTACGCTGCCTAATGATGGTGTCTTAAAGTTGAGCGGTAATGCTGTCACGCAGGGACAAACCCTGAGTTCTGCTGATCTGGCGAACTTGACCTACAGCCACGATGGCAATGATCAGGGGTTTGGCAACCCCCCGCCAGACAGCTTTGACATCATCGTCACCGATGATGGTGGCGGGACCGGAACGCCCGGATCTACCGCTACAACGGTTGATCTCAAAATTCGCCCCAACAACGATGATCCGACATTGGTCAACAATAACGGTCTGAGTCTTAATACGGCTGATGGTTTAACCAAAGCCATTACGACTGCTGACCTCAGCGTTTTTGACCCAGACTCACCCACGACACAACTGGTCTACACCCTAACCGCCGCTCCCGATCCGACCATTGGTAAATTAGAGGTATTTGATGGCAACGCTTGGGTGGGCATTGGCACGGGGGCTAGCTTCAGCCAGGACGATCTCAAGGATGACCGAGTTCGTTATGCGTTTCACAAAGATTCGAATGGGGACGAAAGCTTTACCGATAGTTTCAGCTTTCAGGTGCGCGATGGTGAAATTCGTGAATATCCGTCCGTGCGCGATGGTGGTATCTGGAAAACCGATGGATCTGAGCTAGAGACGCTAACCTTCAACATCAATATTGATGTGCCCATCAACGGTAGTGGCGGCAGTGGTGGCACCCAAAATCCTGACGTTACGGGCAATAGCCTACCCGTCACCGATATCAATGTCGGCATTGCTGGCGTCAACGAAGGCAGCGTCGCTACGATCACCAATGTGCTGTTGCGTTCAACCGATACCGATAACCTACCCAGTGAGATTATCTATACCATTACGAGTTTGCCGACGAGCGGCAGCGTCGAACTGAATGGTCTGGCATTAGACTTGTTCGGCTCTTTTACCCAAGATGACATCGACAACAATCGGGTCACATTTAACCATGCAGGCGATGAAGACTTTATTGACAACTTTCGCTTCACGGTGAGTGACGGTAAGAATGTTACCTTCGAGGAAACCTTCACGATTGACATTACGCCGGTCAACGATGCCCCCGAAATCGCGGCGACAGAAGACTCTCCTTTCCTCAAAGAAGCTGACATCCTCATCATTGATGAAACGTATATCACGCTCAATGATGTTGATGGTTCCGGTGAAAAGTCAGGTCAGGGCTTTGCGACTCCCAACACGCTTGAAAATCTCACTTTTAAGGTCACCACATTGCCACTTAATGGCACTTTGCAAGTTGACCAAAGTGATGGAAATGGCTTTGTCACTGTCACAACGGACACCGTCATTACCAAAGGCCAGCTCAATGGCGGCAAGCTGCGCTATGTCCACGGTGGCGATGAGCAATTTGTCGATAGCTTTGTGGTGCAGGCGAATGACAATACAACGGCCGTCAACAACCTCAGTGGCGAGGCCACCATTAATCTGAGAATCGCCTCGCTAAATGACGATCCGATTGCCGATTCTAACCAATCATTGACCGTTGCTGAGGCCGGTACCGGCACTATCAAAGGCGAAAACGGTAAGACGGACGGTGACCCTCATCTCTTCTATACCGACCCTGATAACAGCATTATTCAGCGGCAATATCGCATTGCCGATGCCACTGACTATGGCACCTTGTTTTTGAATGGCCAGGCGTTGTCTGTCGGCAGTGTCTTTACCCAAGCGGATCTGGATAGCGATCGCATTACCTACACCCACGACGGGACTGAAAACTACACCGATGGCTTTACCTTCACCGTCAGCGACGGGGGTGGTGCGGCGGTGCCGGGTTCTTATGTCATCAATATTGATCCGGCTAACGATGCTCCAGAGCTGAAGGTTCCTGCCGCTCAGGTTTTTGATACCGACACGCCGTTAACCTTCAACAGCGGGAATAACAACCGCATCACTGTGACCGACACCGATTTAGATGCAATTACGGTGGGGGAAACAGATGTTTTACGGGTCACGGTTGATTTGCAGGCGAGCGGCACCACCTATATCGACAGCACGCTGACCCTGGGTTCAACAACTGACTTAACTGTCACTGGCAACCACGGCGTACAAGGTGGCACCGTCACCTTTGAAGGGACTAAAGATGCTGTCCAAGCGGCGCTAGATGGTCTACAGGTGCAGGTTCCCGAAGATGAAGACCGCAAACTGGTATTGGTGGTCACGGTCGATGACTTGAATAACGGGGGACCTGATCCTGACCCGGCTCCGGCCGGTTACACAACAACGCTGACGAAGACGATCGCACTCTTCACCAGTAACGACAATGACGCCCCTGAAGTTGCGGCACCGACTGCCGTTACAGTCACTGAAGATATCGCGTTTGGATTTACGGCTGGTAACAAGATTCAAATTACTGACGTTGATGCCTTTAACTCAACCACTAATACGGTGACCCTGCAAGTGACTCAGGGCACTGTCACCGTTGGGAACCCGAGTCTGATTACCGGCGGCGCTAACAACAGCAGCACGGTCACGCTGACCGGGAGCTTGGAGGATATCAATGCCGCGATCGCGGGCCTGTCTTATAAAGGCAACGAAAACTTCAACGGCAGCGATACCCTCACCATCACCGCCAATGACCAAGGCAATACGGGCTTAAACAATGGTGCCAGTGACCCTCAAGAGGTGATTAAAACCGTTGCGATCACCTTAGACCCAGTTAACGATGCGCCATCCTTAGCGGCTCCCTCGACCCCGCAAACCATTACTGAAGCGAGCCCTAAAGTTTTCAGTACGGCTAACAACAATGCCATCACCATTGATGACATCGCGGATGCGCCCCCCTTTGGGACGGATAACTTTACCGTCACCCTGACGGCAACAAATGCGGCTGACAATCTGGCCTACGGCACCCTGATCGCCACGACTGGCACCGGAGCCACGATCACGGGTCAGGGCACTGCTAGCCTCACCCTGGCGGGCACGAAGGCCGAAATCAACGCCGCGTTAAACGGACTCAGCTATACGCCGAGCGACTATAACTCAGAAGTCACCGTCAACTTGGCGGTGGAAGTTGATGATGAGGCGAATGGTGGCCCCGGCGCGCTGACGGCCACCCAGGACATCACAATTCAGACCAGTAGCATTAACAATGCGCCGATAGTGACGAACCCGACCGACGTCGTGGCCACTGAAGATCAGCCCTTCAGCTTTACCGGTGCTAATCAGCTGGCCATTGATGATCCAGATGACTTTGGGAACCCCCTCACCGTGACCCTGTCGGTCGGTAAAGGTGATTTAACCCTGGGCATCACGGACGGTCTGACCTTCGACACTGGCAGTAACGGCAGTGGGGCGATGACCATTACCGGCACCGAAGCCGACCTTAACGCTGCTCTCGCCTCCTTGACCTATCAAGGAAACTTGAACGTCAATGGCGCGGATGCTTTGAGCTTCCGGGTCGATGATTTGGGCAACACCGGCACCGGCCCTGCAGGCATCGTTGACACAACTATCAATATTGCGGTCAATCCGGTCAACGATGCCCCCACTCGCAATGGCGGTAGGCGGGTTGAATTTGACACGAACGAAGATGACATTCCGTCAGGAACGTCAGTTGAGGACCTGTTCTTAAATAAGTTTTTGGATACCGCTGATGACGTGGTTGATGGCTCTTCGGCCAATGATTTCGCCGGGATTGCGATTTTCAGAAATGATGCCAACATTACAGCCCAAGGCCAATGGCAGTGGTCAAGTGATGGCAATATTTGGAACAATCTCACTGGCGTTGCTAACAGCGCTGCCCTGGTCTTACCCCCCACGGCGAAACTCCGCTTCCTCCCGAATGCTGACTTTAATGGCCAGCCGGGAGATTTGAGACTACGTCTAATCGACACTTCCCAAGGTGGGGTAACCGCTGGTGACACGGTAGACATCAATACCAGCGGTGGTACGACTCAGTATAGTAACAGCGACAATGATCTTAGATTACGCACCAACGTCATTGCGATTAATGATGCGCCCATTGCCACTGGGGCTTCGACATTAGCGGCGGTGGATGAAGACACGACCAATCCCGCTGGAGAAACGGTCACTAATTTATTCACTGCCCGATTTAATGACGACACGGATGAGGTACCCGACGGGTCTTCGGCTCACGATCTCGCCGGTGTCGCAGTTGTTGGGAACGCGGCTACGACTGAAGGAACGTGGCAGTATTTCAACGGTTCGGCTTGGCAGGCGGTAGGTAACCCCAGTGACACCAATGCTCTGTTGGTGTCGGCCACCGATCAGTTCCGGTTTGTCCCCAGTGCCAACTACAACGGCCCCGTACCGGCGCTCACCGTTCACCTCATCGATACTTCGGCAGGTGCGGTTACCACAGGCAACACCGTTGACTTAAGCGGAGCGGGAGCCACGGGCGACACCACGGCCTATAGCAGCGCCACGGTGCCCCTGACCAGTCAGGTCAATCCGGTGAACGATGCACCCACTTTGAATACTCTGGGTGGCACCGTTGACTTTGTTGAAAATGGCACCGCCGTTGTGCTCGATGGTGACGCTTCCGTTAACGACCCTGAGTTGGATGCCATCAATAATTGGGCTGGGGCGACCTTGACCTTAGAGCGTGCAGGCGGTGCCAACAACGAAGATGTGTTCGGCAACAGCGGTACCTTAGGCACGCTGACAGAAGGCAGTACGGTCAGCGTGGCGGGAACGGCGATCGCCACCGTCACAGCCAACGATAACGGCAAGTTGACCCTGACCTTCAACAACAACGCGACAGGGACTCTCGTGACTAGTGCGCTGCAGCAAATCACCTACAGCAACACCAGTGAAGCCCCACCCACTTCCGTCAGCATTGAATACACGCTCAACGATGGCAACACGGGTACTCAGGGCAGTGGGGGTGCGTTAACCGCCACCGGTAGTGTCACTGTCGACATTGAAGCGGTGAATGATGCCCCCGTGGCCACGAATGATGGTCCCGTGGACGTCACGGAAGATACCGTCGCCACCGGCAGCGTCATCACGGGACTGGGCGATGACACCGATGTGGATGGTGATACCTTGACGGTTCAGTCAGCCACAGTCGATATCAATGGCGATGGCAACCAGCAGTCGCTGACCATCGGCACCGCGACGAACCTCACAGCTCCCAATGGTGACCCGATTGGGACCCTGCAACTGAATGGTGATGGCACCTTCACCTTTACGCCAGCGGCAAACTACACTGGCCCGATTCCATCCGTGACCTACACCATCACCGATGGTGAACTGACCGATGAGGCGGTGCTTTCCTTCAACAATGTCAGTCCGGTCAACGATGCCCCCGTGGCCACGAATGATGGCCCCGTGGATGTCACGGAAGACTCTGAAACCACCGGCAGCGTCATCACGGGACTGGGCGATGACAGCGACGTGGATGGCGATACCTTGACGGTTGAATCGGCCACGGTCGATATCAATGGCGATGGCAATCAGCAGCCGTTAACTATCGGTAGCGCCACTGCGCTGACAGACAACAACGGTGATCCGATTGGAACGCTGCAACTGAATGATGATGGCACTTTCAGCTTCACTCCGGCGGCGAACTACACCGGTCCGATTCCATCCGTGACCTACACCATCACCGATGGCGAACTGACCGATGAGGCAGTGCTTTCCTTCAGCAATGTCAGTCCGGTCAACGATGCCCCCGTGGCGACCAACGATGGTCCTGTCGACGTCACGGAAGACACTGAAACCATCGGCAGCGTTATCACGGGGCTGGGGGATGACACCGACGTGGATGGTGATACCCTGACGGTGGAATCAGCGACAGTCGATATCAATGGCGATGGTTCACAACAACCACTGACCATTGGCACCGCGACTAACCTCACGGCCACCAACGGTGACCCGATTGGCACCTTGACGCTGAATCAAGACGGCACCTTCACCTTTGACCCCGCCGACAACTACACCGGCCCGATTCCATCGGTGACCTACACCATCACTGATGGCGAACTGACCGATGAGGCGGTGCTTTCCTTCAACAATGTTACGCCGGTGAATGATGCCCCCGTGGCCACGAATGATGGCCCCGTCACCGTCACGGAAGATACCGCCGCCACCGGCAGCGTCATCACGGGTCTAGGCGATGACAGCGACGTGGATGGCGATACCTTGACGGTTGAATCGGCCACGGTCGATATCAATGGCGATGGCACTCAGCAGTCGTTGACCATCGGTAGCGCCACTGCGCTGACGGACAACAACGGTGACCCGATTGGAACGCTGCAACTGAATGGTGATGGCACCTTCAGTTTTGACCCTGCTGACAACTATGTCGGTCCCGTTCCATCCGTGACCTACACCATCACGGATGGTGAATTGACCGATGAGGCGGTGCTTTCCTTCAAAACTGTCAGTCCGGTGAATGATGCCCCCGTGGCCACGAATGATGGCCCCGTCACCGTCACGGAAGACACTGAAACCACTGGCAGCGTCATCACGGGACTGGGCGATGACACCGATGTCGATGGCGATACCTTGACGGTGGAATCAGCCACGGTCGATATCAATGGCGATGGCAATCAGCAGCCATTGACCATCGGCACCGCGACGAACCTCACAGCTCCCAACGGCAACCCGATTGGAACGCTGCAACTGAATGGTGATGGCACCTTCAGCTTTGACCCCGCCGACCACTACGTCGGTCCGATTCCATCCGTGACCTACACCATCACTGATGGCGAACTGACCGATGAGGCGGTGCTTTCCTTCAAAACTGTCAGTCCGGTGAATGATGCCCCCATGGCCACGAATGATGGCCCCGTGGCCGTCACGGAAGACACTGAAACCACCGGCAGCGTTATCACGGGGCTGGGCGATGACAGCGACGTGGATGGCGATACCCTGACGGTGGAATCAGCGACAGTCGATATCAATGGCGATGGTTCACAACAACCACTGACCATTGGCACCGCGACTAACCTCACGGCCACCAACGGTGACCCGATTGGCACCTTGACGCTGAATCAAGACGGCACCTTCACCTTTAACCCCGCCGACAACTATACCGGCCCAATTCCATCCGTGACCTACACCATCACCGATGGTGAACTGACCGATGAGGCAGTGCTTTCCTTCAGCAATGTCAGTCCGGTCAACGATGCCCCCGTGGCCACGAATGATGGCCCCGTGGCCGTCACGGAAGATACCGTCGCCACCGGCAGCGTCATCACGGGACTGGGCGATGACAGCGACGTCGATGGCGATACCCTGACGGTGGAATCAGCGACGGTCGATATCAATGGCGATGGTTCACAACAACCACTGACCATCGGCACCGCCACTGCGCTGCAGGGTCCCAACGGTGACCCGATTGGGACCCTGCAGCTGAATGGTGACGGCACCTTCAGTTTCACACCAGCGGCAAACTACACGGGTTCGGTACCGGCTGTAACTTATACCGTCACTGATGGCGAACTGACCGATGAGGCGATTCTCACCTTCGATGATGTCAGCTCGGTGGACGATGCCCCGATTGCCACCGATGATGGCCCTGTAGCAGTGACCGAAGACACGCCCGTGAGCGGGAGCGTCATTACTGGTCTGGGCAATGACACCGATGGCGATGGCGACACCCTGACAGTGACTACCGCGACAGTGGATATCAATGGCAATGGGACCCCACAACCGTTAACCATCGGTACCCCTACTGACCTCGCAAACAACAATGGTGACCCGATTGGGACACTGCAACTCAAGGGTGACGGGACCTTTACCTTCACCCCAGCCACAGGTTATATCGGCCCGGTGCCAGCCGTAACCTACACGGTCTCAGATGGGACTTTGACAGACACCGCGACGCTGAGCTTTAGTGATGTGAAAGCCAGTGTCGGCCAAGGCTCAGGCGGTGCCGACACGATTATTGGCAGTGATGGTGATGATGTCATCAATGGCCTGAGTGACAATGATTATCTCGATGGGGGTGCCGGTAACGACGTCATTAATGGCGGTAGTGAGCGCGATATCGTCATTGGCGGTAGCGGCGATGACGCCCTCAACGGCGGTAGCGACGACGATGATATGACCGCAGGTGTCGGTAACGACGTCGCTAATGGCGGTAGCGGCAACGATCGCATCACCGGCGATGACGGCGACGACTTGCTCAACGGCGGCAGTGGCAATGACACCCTGGATGGTGGCAATGGCACCGATGTACTACAAGGCAGTAGTGGGAACGATCGGCTGCTAGGGGGGGCAGGGGCCGACTTCCTTGATGGGGGCCGTGATAACGATATCCTCGCGGGGGGCGTCGGCGACGATACTCTCATTGGCGGGCAAGGCGACGACATCTTCCGGTTCTCGGCGGTCAGTGAGTTTGGCGATACGATTGTGGACTTTGAAATCGTCAGCGATCGCCTCCAATTCACTAACATCCCCGGCCTATCTAGCAATACTGTCCAGTTTCGCCAGCAGGGGCTCGACACCGTAGTCGAGGCCACAGTCAACGGCATCGTAACCCCGGTTGCCATTCTCGAAGACGTTAATGCATTCTCCCTCGGGAGTGAACACCTCATCTTTGGGGACGCTATTCCTGCTGGCAGCCCAGCGGATAATTCGATCACTGTGCCGACCACCGGGGCGACGGCTGGGCCGTCTCGCCCCAGAACGCTGACGTTAGCCCAGGCTGATGACTATCTAGCCTCTAACATCGACCTGTTACAAGCGTTTGGCTATAACCTGGCAGCGGCCCAAAGCCACTATGCGCAGCTTGGTTTTCAAGAGAACCGCTCTATTGATACCTTCGATGAAGATCTCTATCTGGCAACTAATGGTGACCTAATTATCGCGTTTGGTTACGACTTAGAGGCGGCAACTCAGCACTACATCCAAAACGGCTATGCCGAAGGTCGATCAACACAAGGGTTTAATACAGAGCAATATCTGGCATCGCGCCCAGATTTACAAGCGGCTTTTGGCGACGACCTGACAGCGGTCACCCGCCACTACATCGAAAACACTTATGCCGAAAACCGTGACCCATTGCTGGGCTTTGATGGGGGTGCCTATATTGCATCTTATGCTGACCTAGCCAACGCCTTTGGCTATGATCCGCAACAGGGTTTACAACACTATATGGCGTATGGCTACGCCGAAGGCCGACAGGTAGCCTTTGAAGCCGATGATTACATTGCCTCCCACGGCGATTTGATCCAGGCTTTAGGCACAAATTTTGATGCGGGGACTGAGCACTATATCCGACTTGGGATGAGTGAAGGTCGGGCGATCGATACGTTTGATGAGGTGGCTTATCTTAATAAGTACACTGATTTGCAAGCGGCCTTTGGTAATGACCTGCAAGCAGCGACCCAGCATTACATCACCAGCGGTTTCTTTGAAGGCAGAACTGTCTAGTTCAGGAACGCAGTGATCGCGTTTGACGCGATCACTGTGCTTAGTTTGCGCGATTGCAGAGCAATTTGTTAGTTTCGCTCCTTTTGCATTTCCCCCCTTGAGCTTAAGTACTATGAATACGCACACGACCGATCTACTCTCGATCAATGCGACCTTGAGCCTAATCCTGTTAGGGTTTCCCGTGGCAGCATTAGCGCAAGTTCAGTCCGTTGAGACGAATGCAACAGACGGCGTTGCAGAGGCATCAATGCTCGCGGATGAGTTTTCCTCAACTCAGTTGACTGTCGCTCAGTTGATGGCTAACGCCGTTGCCGCTTTTCTCGCCGCCACGGAGGCAGCGGTGGTGGCTCAGACACCCGAGTCCACAGCTGTGATCGCTGAAACTCTGACCATTCAGCCGCGGTTTGGGGTCGGGTACATTACTGATGGCGGCAGCCACAATAGCTTGGGACGATTTGAGGCGTTTGTGCCCTTGGATCAAGAGCCCGGTGAAACCATCAGTTTTTTAGAAGGTCGCCTAGTCGTCGGGGCAAACGATGATGTCGGCGGGTCGCTGCTGTTAGGTTACCGAGGCTATCGGAACGCTCAGAATCGGATTCGCGGTGGCTATGTCGGCCTAGACGCTCGCAATACGGGCAACAGCGATTTTTATCAATTGGGTGCTGGCTACGAAAGTTTGGGGGACGACTGGGATTTTCGCTTCAATGCCTATTTACCCTTAGGCGATCGCTCGAATACCATTAGCGACACCACGATTGATACCGGCTTTCAGGTATCGACTGGCTTTGTCGGTAATCAATTCATTCTCAATAGTCAACGGCAACAGGAACGACTCTTTCAACAGGAACATGCACTCGGCGGCTTTGATGCTGAAGCGGGATATCGCTTAATGCGTTGGGATGCAGGCGATCTACAAGCGTTTGGGGGACTTTACTTATACGATTCGCCAGACACTCCCGCCTATCTGGGCTGGCGGCTTCGCCTAGCCTCTAATTTCACTCCCAACTTTAATGGTGGGCTGTCGCTGCAGGATGATGGCCTGTTTGGCACCCGGTTAGTACTGTCTGTCGGGGCGACTTTTCCGGGCACTCGCGCCAATGATTCTGAAGATCCTGTCGAACGAGTCCAGGCTCGCCTCGGCGACCCCACTGTGCGATCGCCGGAAATTGCCGTTTTTTGGGATGAAGACCGAGAAACGATATTCGAATCGAACACGTCTCCCCTAATCAACCCCGAAGAGGAACAAGCCTATCGTTTTCAACATGTAACCCTAGGCGCGACCGGCGGTGACGGCACCTTTGAAAATCCGTTTGGCACTGTCCAAGAAGGTTTGAATGCGGCGGTCGGTGATGGTAATGACGTCGTATATGTCGATGGCAGCAATGCGATCAACATTCCGGCCTTTACCATTCCTGAGCGCGTGCGCGTGTTATCTCAAGGGCCAGCCCAGACCATCGCCGGTTTGCCGTTCCCTGGTTTTGAGACAGGGGCAGTCCGGTTGCCTTTCTCACCGACCACTAATTTCGCCGAGGGCATTGTCGTTGAACTGCCCCTGTCCGGCGATGGCAACTTTCCGAACATTACCAACGGCGTGACCTTAGGAAATCGGACAGTGTTAGCCGGTTTTCGCATTGATAATGCCACTGGGGAAGCGATCGTCGGTAGCAACATTCGCAACGCCGAACTGCGTAACAATACCATTACTAACCCCGGTGGCCGCGGCATTGCCTTCAATAATGTGGGTGGCAGTGTTGTGGCTTTCGACAACATCATTCGCAATTCAGCCGGATCTAGCATCTTTGTCGAAAACACTACCTCAGCGCAGCGGCTCGATCTATCGATTATTGGCTACGAAATTACCGCCAGCAATAATATCGGCATGGAGTTTGTGACGTTGCCAACCGGCGGGGCGTTAGGTGCCCCGAGCCAGGTGATCGCCGTGCAGCCGAGCGATGCTAGCTTAAACACCAGCCAGGGCAACAGTGACGGTGAAACCCCAGCCAATGCCATTACCGACAGTACGAACCAAGGCATCGTGTTGCGATCAGAAGGCACCGCTCGTAATGACGCTTCCACTCAAGAATTTTCTTTTGATGCCGGTTCAATTAGCCGTAACGGCAGTAGCGGTGTCCTGGCGACATCTAATCTGAATGGCGGTTCTCAAGAGATCTCGGTGACCAACAGCACCATTAGCAATAATGTCGGTGCTGGGGTCGAAATTGTTAACGGTACGACTGTTCCTCCCAACACCGCCTCTGCCCAAGAACTGTTCCTCCGCAATAACGAAATCCTGGATAACGGGGGATCTGGGGTTGATATCATCCTTAACGCCTTAGGAGCTCAGGAAATCACGGTTAATGCCAACCGAATTTTGAGAAACGGGGGCGACGGTATTCGCTCCATTGCGAATGCGGGTTTGCAAGAATTCCCGATTTTAGAAGATGGCAGTGCCGGTATCACCAGCAACATCATCAGCGGGAACGCAGAACAAGCGATCGATGTAGAAGCCAATGGCGATGCGATTATTGCCGTTCTTAACGCCCGTGACAACACCCTTGAGAATAATAGTGGGGGGGCCAATGTTGTCGATATCGACGTGGCAGCAACCTCGACCAACAATAGCGTCTGTACGGTTATTTTGAGTAATACTGTACCGACTGGGATTGCGCTGACAACCTTCAGTAATAACCCCACAGATCGAGCGCTATACCTGGTGCAAAACCTAAATACAGTGTCATTTGAGAATAACGGTACTTTGGTGCAGCTCATTAACGGCAATACCGGGTTGCCTGAGCCAGCAGCATTTAGTAACGAAACGAATTTCTGCGTTCCCTAAATAGTAGATCGTCAAGCTTAAAATTGTGAGTCCTTCAAAACTGTATTGCTTACCCCATAACCCACATTTCGCAGGTTGAAAGACAGAAAAAGGTATTTCATCGGATACCCTGAAACGCTTACCGTGCAAGCATTTCACCATTTTGGGGATGTTCAATTCTTAACTGCTGAAAAGCAGACTCACATTGAAGCAGAGCTTCCGGCATAAACATCAGTAACGCTGACCTTGCAGTCCTAGGAGAACCCTTGATATATGGTCGTCCTAGAACTTAGTAGGAAAAGTCAGCAGTCGCCAGACTTGATCCGAGAGATTCTAATGCTTCTAGATGATGGTCTTGGTAAGGCTATGCCGCAAGCCGTCAAAATTTTGAGGCCGCTCTTGAACAGTTGCCTGCGGATCACCCCATCCTCCAGGAATGGCACAATCGGCGATTGTCCCCATAAACATTCTCTTGTGACTAAGCGGCTTGGTGATGCAGAAAGTTCCTGAAACCTGATGAATAAAGGATTCTCAAAAAGACGGCAATTGTAGAACTTCTCCGCTCCATGTTGGCCTTTATATTGTGAGTCCTTAAAGCGAATTTGATGCTCAGGCGACATCAGTATAAAAATACGCATTATTCAAACATTTTTTAGCTGAACTGATATAGCAGAATTCGGAATGCAGAGGTCAGAATTCGGAATTGAGAAGTTCGTCAGACGGCAATTACAGCGATCTGGAGTAATCTAACCAAACTGCGGATCGCTATATATCCTCAGTCAAGAAAATTCGATGATCTTAGAAGGCTAAATCGCCCTTTTTGTGCCAGATAGGATGATTACGAAAATCCTTGTTGAACTTCATAGGGGGTTGCTTTAAATCGATCTTGGTGCTCGGGCAACATGAGTTTAAGTTGGCCGAAGTTATAAAACTGATGCCCTTGAGCAATTTCCTGATTCAGACTAAATTTGAGTCTGGTTTTAAATGCTCGCTCAATCCAGAGACTGAATGTCTTTTGAGTGAGCAAATAGAGGCATGAATAAACGGTTGATTGCTGCGATACGGCTTCAATTAAGGCGATCGCCTCGTTGACATCTGTGAGGGTGGGCAAATCATGCTGGAGCCGCACGAATCGATCACAGAGGATGGTACCGCTAAGAGACAACGGGAAATTGGTGATGGCTGCAAACGGGGTGGTATCCAGTTTCATCAGGGGCGTTTTTTCCTGACCAGCAATGATGCAGACCTCACCCTGTTGATCAACGATCAAATACTGCAGTCGAATATGGGGTTCAACACCGTGGTCAACAATGTCTACTTGCTCCAGGATGGCCATAGCTTCTTGGGTGGTAGAAGCTCTCTCTAGAACAAACCGAATAGCCCCAAATTCGTCTAACCGAAGCGGATAGTCACCCTGCTGCCGAGAAGGGAAATCGTCGGTATGAATGCCTGCCATGCCGATGAATAATCCCTGTGAATTCATGCCCTCAAAGGGGCGATCGCAACCGAGCTGTTCAATTAGGCACAGTCCATAGGTCGTCAAGCCATACACCCGGTTGGGGGGAATAAAATGCAGGTTTCCTCCTAGCTGTATCCAATCGAAATTACGACCGACAATAACTTGTCCTTTGAGAATTCGCGTAAAAATTGAGCACATCACTAAGCTCCTGACATATGCCATCAACCAGATTGCTGACAAGATTCTGAACGCACACAGGGAGATTGGAGATAAGTGGTGAAGAACTGCTCAATGATTCTCAAAGCGCGATCGCACCCCTCTTGAGCCACATCTGAGAGGGTGTGATCCGTTTCAAAGCATTGGGCGGGAATCTCTAACAACCAAGCCAAAGGATGCCGACCGTAGCGGGCCTGAGTTAAGGAGAGTAATTCTGACGGCTCACAGGGTTGAGACGGATTCTGTACCGCATCCCAGAGCAACGGTGTCTCGCTGGTGAGAATAGGGTCAAGTTGCACCGTGTGAACGCAGCTTTTACCACAAGCATCTACCAGAATGACGTAATCAGCCTTGGCAATGTCTTCTACGAGAGCGGGCGTAAGTTGACGAACGGCTAAAGTTTCGACCGATGGCAGTCTCCAAGCCGCCACAGTCTCAACAATTTGGCAACCGACTGCGGCATCTCCTTGCTGTTCGTGGCCATAGCCCATGATGAGAAACCGGCACTGAGTAACGGTTTCAGAAGAGGAAGTGTTAGGCGCATGAGATTTCATCGATCGCCTCCTGAGAGTAGACAAATGGTTGTCACCCTGAGACTAGACGATAGATATGAGGGTTTTGTGAGCCTGCTGTTTCAAGACCACTTGGCCCTCGCTGCTCAGATGACCAGGCATCATAAGTTCCTCATATTTGGCATTTAGGCTGAGGATGCAGGAGCGCAAACTGCTGAGCATTACAGATATCGGCTGCAGCAGAAACGCTTGTTTAGGAGGTCTTGAGGGGTCAGAAATCAGAGCTCTGCAGACTCCTAATTTCTGACTTCTCTCATCAAGGCAACTTGAGTATTCCTGATGCTAGGTAACGCGCAGGAGGGGATTATGCAATATTTCGACTATGTCATTTTGGGGGCCGGTTTAGGGAGGGTTATCAGCGGCAGCCTGTCTGAGTCGTCAAGGGCATCGAGTGGCGGTGTTGGAGCAGCATTATTTGCCGGGTGGCTGCTGTCATACCTTTCAGTATGGCAACTATGCTTTTTGTGCTGATGTGCACTATATCTATCAGTGCGGCAAGGGGCAGACCGTTGACCAATTGCTAGCGTACATCGACCAAGAAGTCCCTTTCAATTCTTTAGATGCTGATTGTATTGACCGCATTATTACGCCAGAAGTGGACTTTCGCATTCCCCTCGGTTGGGAGAAATTTCGAGATCGCCTGCTCACCACTTTTCCCGATGAAGCCCAAGCCATCAATGATTACTGTGATGTGATCAAACGCTTGCATCAGGAAATGGTCGATCTGGGCCAAAAAATTCACTGGTACGATCGCAAATGGTCTGATTGGCTGAAATTACCGCAATACTGGCATCTATTTGCCCGACGGCAACAGACCCTGCAAGATCTCTACGATCAGGTCGGCTTATCTCCCAAACTTCAAGATTTACTCGCCGGTCAGAGTGGTGACTATGCCCTGCCACCCCAGGATATCTCTCTGATTACCCATACCAGTTTGGTGTCAGATTATGCTGAGGGCTCCTACTATCCCCAACATCACTTCAAGCACTTGGTGGACAGTATCGTTGAGGCCATTACTGCTAGGGGTGGCGTGGTGCAGCTCTCGACCCCGGTAGAGCATATTGAAGTGAGCGATCATGCGGTTCAGTTTGTGTCGGCTGGGGGCACCCTTTACCAAGCTGCCAAGGCGTACATCAGCGATTTAGATCCGAAGCTGACCGTGGCCCTGATGCATCAGGATCAGGCTTTAAGCGCTCGGGAACGACACCGGTTGACGGATTACGACTACTCAACCAGTGCCTTCAATATTTATCTCGGTCTGGATAACCGTTTCGACCCGACCCGCTATGGCCTCGGGAGTTGGAACATTTGGTACTACCCAACGGGCAATCTCAATCGGGCCTACCAGCAGCAGTTGGAAGGGAATTTAGACCATCCCTGGATCTTTTTGTCTTGTCCCACCCTGAAATCAACTGCACCGGGCATGGCACCCGCTGGTCACCATGTGCTGGAAATTGCGACGGTGTGTCCTTATCAGGCTTTTAAAGAACTGAAGGATCGCGATCGCCGCGCGTACAAAGCCAAAAAGCGGGCGGTCTACCAATCCGTCATGGAGAGTGTTCGAGACTTGATTCCCGATGTCGATGCCTATATCCGCATGAAACTGTACGGCACCCCAACCACCAGTGAGCATTATTTGGGCCAGCCAGAGGGCAATATTTACGGGGCCAATTTGATTCCCAGCCAGGTCGGTCTCAAGCGGATTGGCTATCGCACAGAACTGCCTAATCTCTTCTTAGTGGGGGCAAGTGCTGGGTATCCCAGCGTGCCTGGGGTCATTGGCAATGGCCTGAATGTAGTAGAGTTGCTCACCGGGCAAACCGCTCAACCGTCCTCTACTTCTTCCCCGGAGCCAGCTGCTGTGGCCATGCGTTAAAGGCCGCCTGTTAACTTCGAAAAGGAGAGGGTGCGTAGAGATTCAAAATCTTCTCCCTTATGAGCGAAGTAAACAACCTCATGAAAGTGAAATAGGGAAGTGTATCTCATGAAAGTTGACAATCCAGATTCATTAAGTCACGTAACACTAGAACTAGGTTGGAAAAACCTGTTAACGGGATTTGCATTCATTGCGATCGCCGCTAGTTGCCTTATGGGAGGCTACTTTCTCCGCAGTTACAGAACGCCAGAACTCACTAACCAATTGCAAGAATTATCGCGCGAAGTCGAACAGCTTCAGGCAGAGACGGAACGGCTGAGTTATAAAAACGAACAACTCGGTTACGAAAATGAAGCCTTGGTTCGTGATGGGCTAGCGTCTGTCACCTTTATGGCTGCAGTCGGTCAAGGGCATTCCTGGCTTGCTGAGTTGAAAGCAATTGACCTAGATCTCACCCAATATGAGTTTCCGGGCTGCAAAAAGCTTGTAAAAGGAGGATGGCTTGGGTTGGTAGAAGATCGCTTTGTTGATGGGGATTGAATTAGATGGTCGCTGTTGGCTCCCTTATACAGAAAACTGGGTTTCAGAGCGAACGGTAAGAAGCTATGCCCGGTCTGAGGTTCCTAGCTCGCCTGATTGACAGAGATTTGATTTTCTTGAAATAAACAGCCAACAGCCCTGCCTGATAAACCCAATTCACTTGATTTTAAGAAGCTTGGAGGCTGTTGAGGAGATTTCCAGAAATAAATGTAGCGCTGTAGGTTGGCGCCGAGGGACGAGACCCAACATCGCCAACAACCCTACTGGCTTCCAGCGTCATCTGGCAAAATCGGTTGAGTTTGAGGATTTGGTAGAAATCCTGCACTGCCTGATTCGGCAGAACAAAGGAGACGGCTAAGGCGATATCTATCCGATAAAAGGGGCTTGTGGGGCCATATGCAGCCAACAGCCGGGTTGAGGTAGCGCTGGGTTGAAGGCCTCATAACTTCCTCATACGTTTTTTTTACCCTCGGAGTGGGATTGACGTTCATAGCTATCCAGATCACCCCACGCGATATCAAACGAGGAGGTTCGTGCATGCATTTGCCAAAATCTCACCTCAATCTCAGTCAGCTGGTGCCCCGGCTCAAGTCTCCGCCCGCGCCTCCGAAGGTCGGGCAGCGTCAACCGACGAAAAGGTTGCGCTTCCTCATCCCAGCGGGAATTGTGATCGTCGGTGTAGGGCTCTCAGTGGCTTACTTCGTCTCGCGACCCCAATCTGAAGTCCTCTCTTTAAGTGGCCGCCTTGAGGGATACGAGACCGATGTGGGGGCAAAAGTATCGGGGCGAGTTGAGTTTGTCGCGGTGAGAGAAGGCGATGCCGTCACCGAGGGGCAACTCATTGTGCGGTTGGATGATGATGAGGTGCGGGCACAACTGGATGAGGCGAAAGCGCGGGTTGCGTCGGCTCAACAGCAAGAACAGCAAGCTCGCTTACAAATTGAGGTGCTGCAAAGTCAGATTCGCCAGGCTCAGTTGAGCTTGACCCAATCGGAGGGGGATACCGCCGGTCAGGTGAGTCAAGCTGAGGCCAATTTGGCAACGGCTCAGGCGCAATTAGCCGAAGCCGAAGCGCAACTGAGTGCAGTGAGAGCCGACCTGGAACTGGCGCGGGTAGAGCGCGATCGCTACGTCCAATTGACTCAAGCCGGTGCTGCCACCCAGCAGCGAACCGACCAGGCACAGACGCAGTTTGAAACTACCCAGGCCACACTCAACGTCCGAGAAGCGGCGGTGATCGCGGCTCAGAGACAAGTCAACGCCGCCGAAGGCAATTTAACCCAGGCCCAAACCACCCGCCTGAATCCCGATATCCGTACGGCGGAGTTAGATGTCTTGCAAAAACAACTGCTGCAGGCGCGATCGCAACTGACAGCCGCCCAAGATGAAATTGCGAGAACGGCGGCGGCGCAACGTGAGATTGAAGCTCGGATGGGCTATCTCACTATTGTGAGTCCGATTAATGGGGTCGTGACGGCGCGTAGCACCGAACCAGGAGAAGTCGTCACGACCGGCAGTACGCTGCTGTCGCTGCTGGATCTCGATACCGTTTATCTCCGAGGCTTTATTCCTGAGGGGGAGATTGGCAACGTGCGGGTGGGGCAAGCCGCCAGCGTTTTCCTTGACTCAGCGCCCGATCAGCCCCTCAGCGCTCGCGTCATTGCCATTGATACCCAAGCTTCGTTTACACCGGAAAATATTTACTTCCAAGAAGATCGGGTGCAGCAGGTGTTTGGGGTCAGGCTCGGCATTGATAATCCTGCAGGATTCGCTAAACCGGGGATGCCTGCCGATGGGGAGATTGTTTTGGAGGGGCAGGGTGGTTGATTTAGGCAGAAAGGCGGGAGATGGGGGAGTGGGGAGATGGGGAGACAGGGAGATGGGGGAGCAGCGATTGATTCGGAGTCATGAGGATTTGGGAATATATCGGCTGCCGGTTCTTGGTTTTTAGTTTTTAGTTCTTGGTTTTTAGTTTTTAGTTCTTGATTTTTAGTTCTTCGTTCTTCGTTCTTGGTTCCGAGTTCTTAGCTTGAACAAATTCAAAACTCAAAGTTCAAAACTCAAAATTCAAAACTCACCCCCCCTCCCCATCTCCCCACTCTCCCTCACCCCCCTCCTCACCCTCTTTACTCCCTTCAAATGATGCATTCAACTACCCAGCCGCTGCCCTCATCAGAGACCGCCTTCGCCATGCCGGCGATTCAGGTCGAGGCGCTATCGAAGCACTACGGCCAACTCGCCGCTGTGCAGGGAGTGACCTTGACCGTGCAACGGGGAGAAATCTTTGGCCTGATTGGGCCGGACGGGGCGGGCAAGACCACCCTGTTTCAAATCTTGGCGGGGGTCATGGAGGCGACGGCAGGCACCGCCACCATTCTGGGGCGTCCGCCGCGAGAGGCCCGCTTGCAAACGGGCTATCTGACCCAGCGCTTTTCTCTCTATTTAGATCTCAGTATTGATGAGAACCTGCGGTATGCGGCCGGGCTGCATGAAGTGCGTAGCGATCGCTTTCAAGAGCGCCGAACGCACTATCTGCGGCTGATGAATTTGGAGATGTTCTCAGACCGCTTAGCGGCGCAGCTCTCTGGGGGCATGAAGCAGAAATTAGCCCTGTGCTGTGCCCTGATTGCCCAGCCCCAAATCCTGCTCTTAGATGAGCCGACCACAGGCGTTGATCCCGTCTCGCGGCGCGAATTTTGGGACGTGCTGGCCACCCTCTCTCACGGCGGGGTCACTATTGTGGTGGCCACCCCCTACATGGATGAGGCGGAACGTTGCCATCGCGTGGCCCTGATGTATGACGGGCAGATTCAGCAGCGGGGCACCCCGACTCAGTTACGAGAAAATCTGGGACTGCAGCGATTAGAGGTACGGGTCGATCATCGCAAAGCGGCGGAACGGGCGCTGCTTGAAGGCGATGCCCCAGCGCCTAGCCAGTCTGAGCACATTATCGATGTGCAAACGTTTGGCGATCGCCTGGATGTCCTGGTGGACGATGCCCGCACCGGGGCAGACCAAATTCGCCACCGGTTAGAACAGCAATCCCTAAGCATCGATTCGATTCGGCCAGCCGCCCCGACCCTGGAAAACGTTTTTGTGACTCAACTGCGCCAGCAAGGAGCCGATCCGACCTTCATTCCCCTGCCGCGACTGCGCCCATTGTCCGCTCATCGCCGGGATGACATCGCCATTAGTGCCCGTGACCTAAGCAAAACGTTTGGGCAGTTTCAAGCGGTTAAAGGCGTCAGTCTAGACATTCACTATGGCGAAATCTATGGGTTGCTGGGGGCCAACGGCGCGGGGAAAACCACCACCATCAAGATGCTCTGTGGGCTGCTAGGCATTACCCAAGGTCAGGTGATGTTGGCCGGTCAGACCCAAAACTTGCGCAGTCAGGCGTTGCGCCAGCGAATGGGGTACATGAGCCAGAAATTTACCCTCTACGATGACCTCTCGATTCGCGAGAATTTGGAATTTTACTGCGGGGTGTATGGGGTGCCCCGTCGCCAGCGTCGCACCAAAATTGACTGGGTGCTCGACATTTGCGGACTGGTGGGCAAAGCCGAGCTGATCACGGGGCAACTGCCCGGTGGCTGGAAACAGCGAGTCGCCTTTGGCGCGTCGGTGATGCATGAACCGGAGATTTTGTTTTTGGATGAACCAACGTCTGGGGTTGACCCCCTGGCGCGTCGTCAGTTTTGGCGACTGATTGAAGATTTGACCGATCAGGGCACGGCAGTGCTGGTGACGACTCACTATCTCGAAGAGGCTGAACACTGTCATCGCATGGCGTTCATGGCAGCGGGAGCGGTGGTCGCTCAGGGCTCGCCCAGCCAAATTAAGGCGAGTCAGCTGGGGCAATTGTTTGAGGTCAATGTGGCACAGCCCCAAATGGCCTCCGATTTGCTCAAGCAATACTTTGACCCTTGGCGAGTGTCGGTGTTTGGCGATCGCCTCCACATTGTTTTGGACCAGCCGGATAGCGAGGTGCCGCGCCTGCATTCACTGCTGCAAACCGCCGCCCTCGACCTGCACGACTGTCAGCCCCTGCCGTTTGCCCTCGAAGATGCCTTTATTGGCATTGTGCAGCGAGCCCAGCGAGGTCAGCCATGAAACGGATTTGGTCTCAATGTCGGAAGGAACTGGCCCAATTTCGCCGCGATCGCCTGACCTTTGCCCTGGCCTTTATCCTGCCGTTGGGGATGCTGATTATTTTTGGCTATGCCATCCGCCTAGAGACGAAAAATATTCCCCTAGCCATTCAGGACTTTGATCGCAGCCCCCTCAGCCGTAGCTATGTAGAGCGACTGTTTGCCACCAATCAGTTTCAGCCCATCAGTGGCGGTGGTGATCGAGAGGCGATCGCTCTCATCGATCAAGGACTCGCCAAAGCGGCAGTGATCATTCCCCCGGATTTTTCCCGCCAGATTAAAGATCAAAAGCCCAGTGCTGTCCAGGTGTTGGTCGATGGCACCGATGTCAACAATGCCCGGGTGATTCGCAACAGTATTCGGGCAACGACCCATTTCTTCTTGCAAGCTCAGGGACTCCAGTTGAGAACCGAGGCCGTCGTGGCCCGAATCCGGCTCTGGTTTAATCCGGGACGTAAGGAATCCCTCTTCATCGTGCCCGGTCTGTATGCAGTTATCCTGGCGATTTTTCCGGCGCTGCTCGCCACCCTGGCCATGGTGCGAGAAAAGGAGCAGGGGACCATCGTGCAGATTTATGCGTCGAATTTGAGCGCCGCTGAACTGCTGCTCGGCAAAGGGCTGGCGTATTTCCTGGTGGCGTTGGGTGAGGCCCTGGGCATCATGGCCCTGGGCGGGCTGCTCTTTCACGTGGGGGTGGCAGGCAATCCCTTACCGCTCCTGTTGGGTACAGGGTTGTTTGCGGCAGCTAGCGTCTTTTATGGGCTCTTGATTGGGGTGCGATCGAGCAATCGCATGGCGGCAGTGCAAGGGGTCGGGTTTACGGGCTTTTTAGCGTCGTTTTTGTTTTCGGGCTTTATCTATCCCTTGAGTAATATTCCGTTTCCCATCGGGCTCATTGCCAATATTGTGCCCGCTCGCTACTACATCGACGTGACCCGCGATGCCTTCGTACGCGGCGCGGGGTGGGGCGGCGTTTGGCTGGCCCTAATCGCGATCGCGCTGCTGACCCTGCTCTTTTTTACCGTCGCCTGGCGCGGTCTGCGGCGAATGCAATTACCAGACTGATGGCGATTTTGGTTCTTAGTTTTTAGTTCTTAGTTATTGGTTGTTGGTTCTTAGCTCTCGGTAATGAGTCATCAATAACACGGAATTCAAAACTCAAAACTCAAAACTCAAGCATCTCCCCCCATCTCCCCATCTCCCTCATCCCCATGAAAAATCTCCTCCACCGTTTGCTCAACAGCCGTTTCTGGACCTTGGCGATGAAAGAGGTGCAGCAGATCCTGCGCGACAAGAAGCTCCTCTTCTTACTGGTGTTCCCCCCCACCATTCAGCTATTGCTCTATGGGCTGATCTTGAACCCAGATGTGCAATATCTGAAGTTGGGGATTGTGGATCAGGCCCAGGTTGCCGCCAGTCGTGAACTGGTCGCCGCTCTGACCGAGAATGAGGTATTTGTGGCCGATCGCTACAGTCCCAGTCAGCAGGCCCTGGGAGAACGAGTCCGCCAAGGCGACATCACGGTGGGGGTGGTGTTTCCTCCGGAGTTTAATCGCCAGTTATCCCAAGATAAGCCCGCCGAGATTCAGGTGCTGGTGGATGGCGTTGATGCCAATACGGCGGGGATTGCCAGCGGCTACCTGACCCAAATTGTCCAGCAGTTCAACCGGCAATTACGTGACCGGGCAGTGCTGCCGTTGGTGGACCCGAAAATCACCTTTTTGTACAATCCCGGACTAATTAGTAGCTGGTTTTTTGTGCCCGCGATGATGGGGGTTGTGTTGACGTTAATTGGCTCTCTGGTATCCTCAGCCGCGCTGATTCGCGAAAAAGACACGGGCACCCTGGAGCAACTGCTGATGACCCCCGCATCCGCCGCTGAGATTCTGCTGGCCAAGGTGGTGCCGCTGTTCGCATTGTTGCTGGGGGATGCCCTGTTAGCGTTGGGGGTGGCCCACGCTGTGTTCGGGGTGCCGCTGCGGGGCAGCTTTCTGCTCTTTTTGGGGTTGTCGGGGCTCTATGTGTTTGTGGGCATTGGCATTGGCATGCTGCTGGCGACCCTCTGCCAAAACCAACAGCAGGTGATGCTGACGTCGTTTTTTATCAATATGCCGCTGATCCAGCTTTCAGGGGCGATCGCGCCAATCGAAAGCATGCCCGCCTTTTTCCGCTACCTGTCACTGCTGAATCCGCTGCGGCATTATGTGGCCATTCTGCGGGCAGTTCTACTCAGAGGGGTGGGTTTGGAAGTGATTTGGCCTAATGCGATCGCGCTGCTGGTGTTTGCCACCGTTTTGGGAGCCATTAGCACCAACCAATTTCGCCATCAAGTAAGCTGATCAGCTGAATCAGCTAACCGTCAGCTGACCAGTCGCATCGCTGATTTGATGTTGTTCCCCTCACAAGTTGCTCATCCTTTTTATTCAAACTCGGAGATAAGCAACAGAATAAATCTTCGCAAGAAAAGCAGATGTTAAGAGCTAAAATTCGGCATATAGCGTTACTTGTTTTGGTGCGGTATCCCTTGAACCTTGATCGCTGAAACCCTATCTCAATCAAGCCATACCGCGCCTGCCGGCAAAGGCCATATCGCTATTGCCACCTTCTCACTTCACTAAGCAGCCAGAACATTTCGGACTCGACACATTCTGGCGATCAGAAGAGGTAGAAACTATGCGGAATCAAAAAATTGTTCTCCTAGACGGCACCGGTAAAGACGATGAAGACCTGCTCCCAGTCCTAGACATGCTGATGGGCGAGTTGCAGCGCAGTGGTGCCACAGTAAAAACTTTCCCCTTGAGAAAACTTAAGCTGGGCTCCTGTATCGGCTGTTTTGGCTGCTGGGTCAAAACACCGGGCATTTGTGTAGAGCCGGATGCAGGGCGTGAGATTGCCCAAACCATGATTCAGAGTGATATCGTCATTCTATTTACCCCCGTGACCTTTGGCGGGTATTCATCAGAGATCAAGAAAATTCAGGATCGCTGGATCCCCTTGGTGCTCCCTGATTTTGAGATGGTTCACGGCGAAGTGCATCATCAACCCCGGTATGCTCGCTATCCGCGCCTGGTGGGTATCGGCGTCCAGCGTCAGCCACATAACGCAGAAGCCAGCTTATTTAAGGTGTTGGTGGGACGCAATGCGCTCAACTTCCATGCTCCCACCTATGCCGCTGAGGTGGTATTAAACACAGATACCCCAGAGCAGGTACACCAACAATTACAAACGGCCTTGGTTAGAAATGATGCCTTGCCCACAGGCAAGATGGTCAAGTCTTGGATGTCAGCGACCAAAGCCCCCCCTGAAAGCGTTGCCGTTATGGATAGTCCAGGGCGAGCCTTGCTGATCATCGGTAGCCCCAAGGTTAAACCTCTCGGTGGCCCCAGTAGTTTGAGGGGGAAGGGTTAACCCTCCCAGCAACTCCGGTATTTTGGGAGGATATGTACTGGAACAGCTCAAACAACGAGGTTGGGAAACGGAGTCGCTGACGCTGAGGAGAAACCTTTTGCGGGGCGAGGGGCAAACCGAATTTCTGGCGGCGGTTGACCGCGCTGATTTAATTCTGTTGGCCTTCCCACTCTATATTGATTCCCTACCCTTCCTGTTGATGAAGTCCCTTGAGGCGATCGCTCAGCATCTCTCAACTCATGCCCCAGAACGGCCCAAACGACTGGTTGCTATGACGAACAATGGGTTTCCTGAAGCCCATCACAACGCTTTGGCGTTAGCGATCTGTCAACAATTTGCGAGTGATACCGGCATGATTTGGGCTGGGGGGCTGGCTTTGGGGGCCGGAGAGGCGGTGATTGGCAGCCAACCCCTGGAGGACACTCAGCGAGCCGGACGGCCCCCGGTGAAGCACGTGATTCAGGCGCTTGATATGGCGAGTGCTGCCCTCGCCGAGGGCCAGGTTATTCCTGGCGAAGCGGCCAAACTGATGGCAAAAACGCCGATTCCCCTGGTGCCTTTGGGCCTATGGCGCTGGCTGTTCATCAAAATGGCAAAACAACATTGGCGGCAAGGGGCGGCTGGCAATCAGGTTAATGAAGCCGCGCTGTTCGCTCAGCCTTATGCTGAAGTAAAACCTTCATAACTGAGCAAAAGGCGTTGCTGATTTCTGAGATGAATTATGGGGAGCAGGTGATCGCTACTCTGATGTTCAGAGATCCGTTCCTCTCTCGTTTCAGCAACGCCAGAAAAAGTTATCGGAATGATGCCACTCCTGCCTCGTAACTGCGACAGAACTACTGATAGCTTGCAATGGCTCTCATGAAGGTTGAGTTGAGGATTCTTCCAGCTTCAATT
This sequence comes from Leptolyngbya sp. SIOISBB, assembly GCA_010671905.1. Taxonomy (GTDB): domain Bacteria; phylum Cyanobacteriota; class Cyanobacteriia; order Phormidesmidales; family Phormidesmidaceae; genus Halomicronema. The sequence goes on along the minus strand of JAAHII010000001.1, from coordinate 7,796,334 downwards.
TTCTAAGCAACATCGCAGCTGTTTGAGCAATTCTTCGGTAACGATGGGCTTAGATAAAAACGCCTGAAACCCCAGGTCATAAGCCTGATCGACCGTGCGTGTAGCGTTGAGTCCACTCATCGCGATCGCTCTCACCTCCGGATTTAACCGCTGCAAGAGGGGCATCATCGCTGCCCCGTCTATTCCCGGCATCATCATGTCTACCAAGACCAGATCAATCTCCGACTGACGGTCTCGATAGAGGTTCATCGCTGCCAGACCACTCTCCGCTGTCAATACCTGATAGTGATAGGTTTCCAGCAGGGTTTTGAGAACTTCTCGAATAGCGGCTTCATCATCCACTATCAAAAGGGTTTCCTGCTGTCCCATCAGCACTGTCAATCCCTCTTCCGGCGGGGTGGCAGGGGTCTGAACAGCGGGTAAATAGATCGAAAATCGACTCCCTTGTCCCACTTCACTCTGCACATCCAGAAACCCCCCGTGACTTTGGACGATACCAAGTACTGCCGATAACCCTAGACCCGTGCCCCTCCCCACGTCTTTGGTGGTGAAAAAGGGATCAAAAATGCGCGATAAAATTTCTGGCGACATGCCTCTCCCGGTGTCCGTGATGGTCACCACCACATAGGCCCCTGGGTGCGCTTCGGGAAACGGTTGAATTTGGATATCGTCGAGCTGCACGTTGTGCGCCTCAATGGTTAATGTCCCACCTTGGGGCATGGCGTCTCGGGCATTCACACAGAGATTCATAAAGACCTGGTGCAGTTGGGTGACGTCTCCCAACACAGTCCAGAGGTCAGCGTCAGTCGAGACCGAAATCTCGACTGTCTTAGGCAGCGTTTGAGTGAGGATTTGGCGAACTTCTCGCAGGATGTGAGCGGGTTGCAAACAAAGGCGCTTGCCCTCGACCCCTCGCGCAAAGGACAGGATTTGTTTGATTAAACTGCTACCTCGACGGGCGCTGTTGCCCAAGGTTTCCACCAATTCACGGGTAGTCTCGTCCAAATCGGGCAGCTTGAGGGGGAGCAATTGCGCGACCCCTAAGATAGGCGTGAGGATATTGTTGAGATCGTGGGCAATGCCACTCGCCAGGGTGCCCAGGCTTTCTAATCGCTGGGCCCGGAGGAACTTAGCCTCTAATTGCTTTTTTTCGGTGATATCCATGTGGATACCGACCATCCGCTGGGGACAGCCGCTGTCATCACAAAAGATATTACTTTTAACCGCCATCCAGCGAATTTCGTGCGGGCTTTTGAGGATGCGAAATTCCGTGTCGAGGGGGCGATTATGCGCGATCGCCTGCTGCAGCGTGCGTTCAACCGTCAGGCGATCGTCCGCATAAATCGTACTAATCCAGGCATCGTAATTGCCATCGAAAGCGCCAATATCAACCCCGTAGAGCGCCTCTAACTCGGGTGACCAAATCACCTGATTCTCCGCGATGCCCCACTCAAAGGTCCCCATCCTGGCGGCTTGTTGGGCCAGAGCCAAGCGGTCTTGCGCATGTTCACGTTCTCGAATTTCTTGCCGCAGGAGCTGATTCGCCTGTTCCAGCTGATTAGTCCGCTGTTGAACCCGGAGTTCTAGGGTTTCGTTCGCTTCTCTTAACGCCTCTTCTACCTGCTGTCGCTCGATCGCATACCGTAGCGATCGCACCAGGACATCTGAGTTCACCTGGCGCTTGAACAAATAATCTTGCGCCCCCCGACGCACCGCCTCAACCGCCAGATCATCGTCGTTGGTATTTGTGAGAACCACGATGGGCCGACCGGGCACCTTTTCGATCAGCGCATCTAAAGAGGCCAAGCCACAACTGTCCGGTAGGCTCAGATCCAGCATGATCACGTCCACTGGGTGTGCCTCACAGTAGGCCAACGCATCAGCTAACCGCTGCTGGTGAATCAGTTCGGCTCGATATAACCCACTCCCTTTCAGGAGTTCTTGTAAAAACCGGGCCTCAGCTAGATTGTCTTCAATAAGGAGGATATTGAAGATCGGACAGGCTACCGATCTAGGGAGGGCAGCGCGACTGTTTCTAGCCAAAATTCTTCTATCCCTCGAACGATTTGAAACAACTGACTCAGGTTGCGAGACTTTGAGATATAGCAGTTGACGTGTAGGTCATAGCTTTTGCAAATGTCTTCTTCGTTGCGAGAGGTGGTGAGCACCACCACCGGAATATGCCGTAAGTTAGGGTCTGCTTTGATCTCAGCGAGCACTTCTCGACCATCCTTGCGGGGCAGGTTGAGGTCGAGCAAAATCAAATCCGGCAGGTGTTCTGTCTGATAGCCTGCTTGCCGCCGCAGATAGGCCATCGCTTCCACCCCATCACGGGCGATCGCGACATTGCAGTCTATGGTGGTACTTTTTAGGGCCTCTTGAATCAGGCGAATGTCGCCCCGATTATCTTCCACTAAAAAGATAGTTTTGCGTCTTCCATCGGTTGGCATGGCTCGGATCAAGACCTCCCACAGGCAGAGCGAAGTAGAACGTTGTCCCTTGGTTGAGGGCCGATTCCAGCCAGATTTGCCCTCGATGACACTCCATAATTTTTTTGCAAATGGCGAGTCCCATCCCCGAACCCGGATATTCATCACGGGTATGGAGTCGCTGGAAGATCACAAAAATGCGATCGAAGAATTGCGGGTCGATACCAATGCCGTTGTCTTTGACAGCGAAGAGCCAGGTATCTTCGGTGCGCTCAACGCTGATATGCACTTGGGGAGCCTGGCCCGGTTGGCAAAACTTGATCGCGTTACCAATTAAGTTTTGGAAAAGCTGCATCAGCTGGGTGCGATCGGCCACCAGGGTTGGCATGGCGTCATAGGTGATTTGGGTATGGGTTTCGGTGATCCGGGCCCGCAAATTCGCGATCGCCTGCGTGAGGGCATCTTCCACATGGGTGAGTTCACACTCAATGCCCTTCAGGTCGACTTTGGAGTAAGCCAGCACGTCATCAATCAAAGTCTGCATCAGCCCTACGCCATCGACAGCGAAGTTAATGAAATCCTTCGCGTCTTCATCCAGGGCACTGTCATAGCGCATCTCCAGCAGTTGCACATAGTTGGCAACTTGGTTGAGCGGCTCTTGCAGATCGTGGGACGCTACATAGGCAAACTTTTTCAGCTCCGCGTTAGACCGTTCCAAATCCTGCGTTAGCAGGGCCAGTTCCTCTGCCTGTCGCAGCACAATGTTCACGATCGCCTTCCGCAGTTCCAGCACGGCTTTGACCTCGATCGCCTGCCAGGGCAGCGAGGTCAGGCGTACGGTCTCCTTCCACAACGCAAAGGACTGACGCGGACAGAGCTGCAGGTCTACCTCTGTGCCCTTCACCTCATAAGCATGGTTGGGATCACCGCCCCAATTCACCGTTTGAATCACCTCCGGCCGGAACCAGAGGACAAAGCTGCGTTTCGAGATGGGAATCGCTAACAGCCCACTGGCAATATCCTTAAAACGTTCTGCTTCAAAATACACCTGGGGTAGCGAATCGGTATGAAAGACTTCTTCCGTCACGTGCTTCGCCAACCACTGAGTCAGATAGTTCAGCTCTGCTTCGGCAGGCACCCGGCCTAGAGTGGTCCAGTGTCCGTTAAAGCACACCGCAGCCCCGGTCGCATTCGCAATATCCAGTAGGTTAGGGTCACCTTGTACTAGCGCATCGATAAAGTTATCAGCCTGCGACATGGCTTCCATCAGCGCTGATTGCACTTGAGACAGCTTTATCCGGTAGTGTTGGTCGGCTTCCTCTTCCCGGTTGGCAATCTCCGCAAAGATGACCCGCCCCAGAAATTCACAGGCTTTCCGCAGCTCATAGGGAATGTGTTTGGGGGTGCGGTGATGGCAGGCGATGAGGCCCCACAGGCGATCATCTTTCATCAAGGAAATCGTGAGAGATGACTGCACCCCCATGTTATGCAGATAGTCTAGATGGCAAGAGAAAGGACTCCGCAGAATCGACAGCGTCAGATCAGTGGGCTGGTTGGTTTGGGGATTTAGGGCCGGGTAAAGATCGGCCGGTTCGCAGGTGGCGTCTGGGATGGTGCGAATCCAGTTAGAGAGAAACAGCTTGCGCGCCGGTTTCGGGATGTCGGACTCAGGGAAATGCAACCCCAGGTAAGATTCCATTTCGGGAAGCTTATCCTCCGCCATGACTTCACCATGCCCATCTTGGTCAAAGCGATACAGCATGACGCGATCGAACCCAGTCACTTTGCGCACTTCCTGCACAATCATCTGGAAAAATTGCTGGAAACTTGCCCCCGCTTCCAACTGGTTAATGGAGGCTCTTGCGAGGTGGTAAAAGCCTAAAAAGGGAATGTTTTCCTGAAGTAAAGCTGGTTCCAATTCCAGGACGAGAAAGCCATCCGCACTGCGATGCACGATCGCATCAAAGACCCCATAATCATCGCCAATGCGTCGCACCCAGACCTTGGTCGGATTCATCAAATCCAGATTATCGGCAGCCAGCCCCCGCCGAAATTGATCCGCTTGGTAATCGTCCAGAATGTTTTCTAGGGACTGACCTAACAAACTCTCAACGGGTCGTCCAAACAGTTTTGAAACATTGCGACTCGCTTGCAGCACGGTCATTTCCGGCTCCTTGAGCACAAGCAAAAGCCCCATGAGGCTGCACTTGAGTCAACGTATGAATAGAAGGCTGCTTGAGATGAGCAAGGTTGGCATCTGATGTTGGCACGGCCTGGCTGAACATGGCTTCTCCCTGCTTAATTAAAAGCAAAAAGCTAAATTTGCACGATTGAAAGATGGAGCGTGATGTCAAACAAGAGCATTACGCCACCCGGTTTTGTGTGGTTAATTTAGACAATAAAACACCCCCTTGCCTCTGTGACCAGGGAAATATTAAACAAAAGAGAAGCTTCCAAAAAAGTGCAACAAACCAGTCTTTTAATTCATAAAAAGATCGATTCTCTTAATCCAAAAACTTAACCCTTGAGAGAAGTTCGACAAAGTTTATGAAAGTTCAGGCTGGATGAAGAATCATTACTCTACCGGCAGGGTGACGATTTTTAGCCAAAATTCTTCGATGCGCTGGATGATTTTCGTCAGCTGATCGCGATCGCCCGGTTTGACGACATGACAATTGCCATGCAGGGCATAGGTCGTAAAAATCTCCTCAGTCTGATCGGTCAGGGTTAAAACAATAATCGGGATGCGTCGTAATAGCGGATCGCTTTTAATCGCACTGAGTAAAGCGTGACGATCGAGCCCCCCCGGTAGATCTAAATCCAGCAAAATCAAATCTGGTCGTTGAGCGGCTGCATAAGGCCCTTCTCGTCTTAAATACGTGAGGGCTTCCTGGCTATCTGCAATGGCAACCACGTTGGGAGGCTTCTCGTTCTCTGTCAGTGCCGTCTGAATGAGACGCACATGGGAGGGATCCGATTGCAGCACTAAAATGAGTCGGGGCGTAGAAGAAATCTGCATCTCATCACATTAACGGGCGTGCCATCAATTTTGACATTGATTTCTTCAATGGCGTCCCGATAGCCCCATCTGGAATGCAACCAGTAGTCTTGAAGTCTCGGGTCATCGGGAGACACCGTTCATGATTTGTTGGGAGTTGCCCCCCTGTTCATGAATGACATGCGCGACGCAGGTGCTCTCAATCTTTGGCGATCGCCCCGATCGAAAGCATGCCCGCCTTTTTCCGCTACCTGTCACTGCTGAATCCGCTGCGGCATGATGTGGCCATTCTGCGGGCGGTTCTACTCAGAGGGGTGGGGCTAGAGGCGATTTGGCCCCACGCGATCGCGCTACTGGTGTTTGCCACCGTTTTGGGAGCCATCAGCGCCAACCAATTTCGCCATCAAGTGAGCTGATTAGCTTACTTAGCTAACCGTCAGCGCACCAGTCATATCACTGGCTTGATATGGACTCCACCTTATCAAGATCCATGCCCTAGATTAGACCTTACAAGACCTCGCCGTTATACTGCTCGGCCAAATTTTCAGCACTTTTTTTCATGAATCTTGGCATCATCTGGGACATAAACCATCCTTTAGGACCTTTAGTTTCAAAATACCTTCTCATGTGCATGATGCTGCCATTCTCATGCTCTGAGACAAGCACCACTCCTCGATGATCTCCAAAGCTATCTAGGCCCCCAAAGGGGTCTAGCAATCATTGCAGTATCTCCATCATAAAATTCAATGACGTCCGATTCTCCTTCCTTATAAGTCACCTTTGAACCAACACCAAAATCTCCATCAGCTGATTCAGAATTGTCAACTTCGACATTTTCTGGAGCTGGTGATACCCAGGTTGAGTAGTTGTCAAAATCAGCCACAATAGCAATAGCTTCCGCTGGGGGGATTGGTAAGAAAACCTTCACTTCAGCTTTGAGGGGGGCTTTCGTAAATTCTCTAACGTTGACCTCTTCAATCTCGTGATTGTTAGGAGATAGGCCAATGCTAGGATCACTTTTTAGTCCAGAGCAGGCGGTGAGAGCTACAGACGATAGAGTCAGGAATAAAGCCAATCGAGCGGGTTGCATCTAAACCTCCAATTTTGCCAAGTTGTTCAACGTGTAAAGGATGATTCCTCGCAATTCACTGGCTAGCGTGGTCTTCTCTGCGAGGCTGACAGGGTTCAGAAGCTGAATGCAATCATTCAGCTTCTGAACATGATTTGAAAGGCGGATTAAGCACCTTTTAGCTGCGGTTTTTGCTGGGCGTCTACCTTTCGGGGATGAGGCATCCCGTTCTCAGCGAAATAGGTGAGTTCTTCAATGACTTGATTGACGACTCCACCCATTTGCATGCGCATCATGGGCCCCATAAACAGATTGAACACGGGCAGCAGTGATATCTTCATCCGCATGTCAACCTGACACCGATTGCCAGGCAGCGGAGTAAACGTCCAACTATTTTCTATTTGCCTCACAAAAAATGGCATTTTGTCGCCCTTGGCGTCGTAGGCAACCATTTTTTTCCGCTCGTCATACTTGAGAATCTGTTCCTTAAACTCACCCATCGAGGTCGTGCAGACCCGTCCTGAACAGGACGCACCTTGGGGCACGATGCCGGTTTGTCGTGCTTGAGAGGCGTGAATAGAACTCGCCCAGTGAGAAACGTGGGCGAAATCCTGCCCCATAATCTCCCAAAGTCTGTCAGCAGAGGCATTAACAGTAAACTGTTGCTTAAGTTGCATGGGAATATCTCCTAAATTTGAGTCGGTTAACAGGGGCAAATTGGCCAACACAATCTGTGACCGATGGATAGGCCATCAGCCAATCGGTTTTGTGTGGCGAAATGGATGCTGGAAACAGGAGAGGTCAGCCTGCGATGGCCGTAACCGGATACTGAATTTCCGTCACCATTTCTGATTCATGGCCAGGTTTCGGGGGGACTAAAAAGACCTCCCGGCCTGGGCCAATGAGTTGATAGTGGTGAGTTTCTGCCCAGGTCCCAAGGGCGCTGTAACAGGGGATGCCCTGTTCTGGCCCGCCAAACCGCATTGTGGTCAGTGCAGTTTGAATAGGCGCTAACTCCCGCACGGTCATCTCTAAACCACTGGATAAGGGCACCTGAATATCTAGAGCTTGAGTAAGCACGAAACCCAACTCCAGGTCTAAATCATCCGGTTCATACCGCTCGCTATGGATGACAACGGTAAATCGTCCGATGGCCTTAGATTGGACCTGTTTCGGTACGATTTGACCCATGTCATGGACAATTGCCAGCGTCTCTGACGGGCCATGGCAACGATGCCGTAATGCCAGAAAGGCCTGCGCAGGAAGACTTTTCAAAACAACATTGTCGTCTTGAATTTGCCCTTTACGCTCCAGCTGTTGCAGGCGAGACTCCACCACTTGTAGCCGTAAGGCTTCAGCCTGGAGGGTTTGCTCAATCTGGGCTTTGCGCAGGGTGAGCATGCCACGAATTTCTCCGGCAGACACCTCATCCTCCACCAAGCGCTTGACTTGTTCGAGGGAGAGCCCTAAGTCTTTGAGGGCAAGAATGCGGTTGAGTTGAGCCAGCTGCTGCGCACTGTAGTAACGATAGCCAGTATCGCGATCGCTATGGATCGGCGTAAACAGACTAATCTCGTCGTAGTAGCGTAGCTGGCTGGCTGGGACCTGGGCGATTTTAGAAAACTCACCAATCCGAAACATGCTTGCCTCCTCCAGGCGGATGACTGAAGTCTAGAGTTTCAAGTAACTTGAAGGTCAAGGGGCAGTGAGAAAAATTCCGAAGCTTCCTTTGAAATCTATTACCTGGTCAGGTGAACCCTATTCCGAGATAGCTGACTCAGATCCATTGCTAGCGAGAACTCAGGACTTCGCCATTGACTTGAGTGGGATAGCCGAGCCTAAACCAGCCTTGTCTGAGATCGTGACATAACTATCCGATTGCACCCGATGAAACCAATAGTCCTGGCTCAACTTCAAAGATCTCTGATATGGGTGAACCGGGACGTTATGGAAGTGCCGCAATAACGCTTACCTGAACGATTTGATTTTGACTGCTGCCTCCTAATCATCCAAATTTACTTATTGAGAGTTTTGAAATGTCAAAGTTACTTGAAAGAATCTCCGTTAATCCGAGGCAATGTGGTGGTCGTCCTTGTATTCGCGGTATGCGGATTCGAGTCTCTGATGTGCTGGATTTATTGGCAGCAGGATTGAGTGCTGAAGAAGTTCTAGAAGACTTGCCAGATTTGGAAATGGAAGACATTCAGGCATTACTAATGTATGCAGCCCGTAAACTAAATCATCCTGTCTTGGTCGCATGACAACTATCTAGATTGATGCGCATCTTTCACCCGCGATCGCGACTTGGATAACGAATAATTTTGCAGTGGCAGCAATAGCTTGATAGAAATTAGCGAGAAATAGCACGTCCCTAAACGCTTTGATCTGAACTGCCGCCTTTACCCAATCCCCCCTGAGTCCTGGGTGTTTCGTTGCGCTCTCACTGATTCCCCGCAGGGTACCGAGCACACCCCTATCTTCTTTTCTTGCTCAGAAATCACTTACCAGTCAGATGACCAGTGGCATCGCTGGTTTGACGTTGGATTCCTCACAAGTACCTCATCTTTTTGCTTCAAACTCGGAGATGAGCAACAGCATACATCGCCGACTCGATACATGCTGGCGATTAGAGGAGCAAGGAACGATGCGAACACAAAAAATTGTTCTCCTAGACGGCACCGGTGCAGGCGATGATGACCTGCTTCCAGTCTTAGACATCCTGATGGACGAATTGCATCGCAGTGGAGCCACGATACAGACTTTCCCCTTGAGAGGCCTGACGCTGGGTTCCTGCATCGGCTGTTTTGGCTGCTGGATAAAGACACCGGGCATTTGTGTAGAGCCGGATGCGGGCCGTAAGATTGCCCAAGCCATTGTTCAGAGTGATATGACCATCCTGTTTACCCCCGTGACCTTTGGTGGGTATTCATCAGCCATCAAGAACATTCAAGAACGCTTCATTCCCTTAGCGCTCCCTGATTTTGAGATGTATCACGGCGAAGTGCATCACCAGCCTCGATATGCTCGCCATTCTCGCCTGGTCAGCATTGGCGTCCAACGGCAGTCAAATGACGCAGCAGCCAACCTCTTTAAATTGTTGGTGGGACGCAACGCCCTCAACTTTCATGCCTCCAGCTATGCCGCTGAGGTGGTGGTCAACACAGCCACTCCAGAACACTTGCACCAACAACTGCACACTGCTTTGGTTCGCCATGATACCCTGCCGACCAGCCAGGTGGCTAAATCGCTACTGTCAGCCACCACCGCGTCCTCTAAGAGCGTTGCAGTCATGGATGGCCCCGGTCGCGCTTTACTGATCATCGGGAGTCCCAAGGTGAAGACTCCCAGCAACTCCGGCATTTTGGGTAGCTACGTGCTGGAACAGCTCCAACAGCGGGGTTGGACAACGGAGTCGTTAACGCTGAGGGGCAACCTTTTACGGGGTGAGGGGCAAACCGAACTGCTAGCGGCGGTCGATCGCGCTGATTTAATGTTGCTGGCGTTCCCCCTCTATATTGATTCGCTGCCATTCCTGATGATGAAGTTCCTAGAGGCGATCGCACCGCACCTCCTCACTCATTCCCAGGAACGGCCCAAGCGACTGGCGGCCATTACAAACAATGGTTTTCCTGAAGCCCATCACAACGCTCCCGCGCTCGCCATCTGCCAGCAATTTGCGGCTGATACCGGCATGGTTTGGTTAGGGGGGCTCGCCTTGGGAGCCGGAGAGGTGTTGATTGGGGGGCAGCCCATAGTGGGCGCTCCGCAGGCCGAACGTCCCCCTATCTTGCACGTAATTCAGGCTTTGGATATCGCGAGTGCTACCCTGGCTAAGGGCCAAACGATTCCCACCGAAGTGAACCAATTGTTGGCAAAAACGCCGATTCCCCTGGTGCCTTTTGGCCTCTGGCGCTGGCTATTTATCAGACTGGCCCACCAGTATTGGCGACAAGAGGCGGCTGATAATCAGGTGAGCGAAGAAGCTCTGTTCGCCCAGCCTTATGCCGAAGTTTGAAGTCCCGAACACCAGTCTGGGAGGGTAACTCTGGCACATCTAGCGCTCAAGTTCAATCCGATATCGATTAGCCACAGGGGGAGCAGCCATTAACCTCACAGCCACGATCGCAGAAGCCCTGGGCGGCCTCGGCCTCTTCCTCTTGGGCATGACGGTGATGACCGATGGCCTGCGATCGCTGGCGGGCAATGCCATGCGCTCAGCCCTGATGCGGTTTACCCGGACACCGCTATCGGGGGCACTGACTGGGGCGATCACCACCGCCCTGCTGCAATCTTCGAGTGCCACCACTGTCGCCACGGTCGGCTTTGTCAGCGCTGGCTTACTGCAGTTCGACAATGCGTTGGGCATTATTTTTGGCGCTAACTTGGGCACGACCGTCACGGGTTGGCTAGTGGCGATTTTGGGCTTCAAGCTCCAGCTCGACACCGCCGTCCTCCCCCTGATTTTCATCGGGGCCAGCCTCAAACTCTTCGCCGGAGGCAAGTATGCCAAAGTTGGGATGGCGATCGCGGGGTTTGGCCTCATTTTCGTCGGTATCAGTACCTTGCAAGCCGCGATGGGTGAGGTGCAGGGCATCATCACGCCGGATCAACTGCCTGGCGATTCCTGGCTGGGGCGATTGCAGTTGGTGAGCTTAGGTATTGTGGCTACCATCATTACCCAATCCTCTAGTGCGGGAGTCGCTACGACTTTAGCAGCACTGTATGCCGGAGCCATTAACTTTGCCCAAGCGGCCGCGCTCGTCATCGGCATGGATGTCGGCACCACGGTAACCGCCGTGATTGCGACCCTCGGCGGCTCGGTGGATGCCCGCCGGACTGGCATGTCTCATGTCCTCTATAACGTGATTACGGGCGCGATCGCCCTCACCCTGATTACGCCCTACATTGCTTTGTGGGAACGATTAGCACCCGGTCAGCTCATGCAAGATGCCGAAATCGGGCTCGTCGCCTTTCACACCTGCTTCAATTTGGTGGGGGTAACACTGCTGCTGCCGTTTACCCGCCAGTTTGCCCGACTGATCACCCGCCTGGTGCCCAACCGTGAACCAACATTTACCGATGGGCTGAGTGACGAACTGCTGGAGCAGCCTGATCTGGCCTTGCGCGCCGCCCAAATTTCTATCCAGTCTGAATTAATTGCTTTGCTGCAGCACGTTGAAGCCATTTTGGGCCACAGCTCCGGCAGCCTAGTGGAACTCACCACCCTACAGATTGCCCTCGATGAAACCCACACGTATCTCGACAACATTCAGCTTCGACAGACTCACAGCAACGACTTAGAGCGATTGATCGCCATGATGCACGCCCTTGATCACCTGCAACGGATTCACGAACGCTGTGAAGAAGACGAAGATCGCGCCCATACCGTGCAAAAAACGCCCGACCTCACAATGGAATATCAAGTCCTGATCGACAGCATTGCGGATGAAATCGTCGCATTACAGAAAAACCGCTGGAATCAAGCCGCTCATACCGCCGCGATCGCCGCGAAACAAATCCATCAAAAAGTTCACCCTTACCGAGACTTGACCATTGCCCAAATCGCCCAAGGAGACATCGATGTTGTTCAGGGCACCGCCCGCCTGGAAGCCATTCGGTGGCTCCGCCGCGTCAGTAAACACATTGCCCGCATCACGCAGCACATGCAGCAGGCCACCCTCGCGATCGGGAAGTAAAGATAAGCGTTGCGATCGCTGTGGTTGCGGGATTTCTGAGGTTACCCAGGCAATATCGGGTATGGGCGATCGTGACTTCATCACTCCGCTTTAGCACAAGTGAGTCGCCATCATTACGAATCAAAGCTTCGTTGACTCCTCTCCGCAACTTTGCCAGAGAAACTGGCTAACGTCCAGCATCAGCGGCCAAAGTGAAGGCGTAGCGGGCACTTTGGTCCGTCTGCATGCGCTTGTTAGGCGGCTGGCTCACGAGTCTAGGTCTTCTCGATAGAAGACATAACCTTGATTTACAGGTGGTAGATCGACGTTTCCTTCCAACTCACTAATCCCATCGCAGTAAATCATTGGCGGGTCCGATCTTTCGTTAAGTATTTTGTCAAATGTAGAGTCATCTCTTATCATCTGAACGGCTTTGTTTTCGGCCTCGGTTTCGTTTGTTGCTTCGACATACCTGTTCGTATAAAAACCCATTTTCGATGGTTTATCTTCCATCATCATCCAAAAGTTTTCTCCATTTATTGTTACTTCGTAGTAAGGCATTTCTGATTTTTTCTGCTGCCTAACAATTTATTATGCGGAATCTGTCGGCATATCGGGATGGTATCTAAGTCCCATCGAATCCCTTGTCCAGTAAGAAGTTTGATGCGATTAAATCATTTTTGTTTTAGAGGTGTTATGCCGACAAGCAATCCCCGAGCTCTGGCTCAATGTCAGCTAAAGTTGCTGACATTGAGCCAGAGCTTGATCGACTTTCCTCGCTGGCAAGTTCTTGTAGAGATTCTTGAGTCATTAATTTTATTTATTAAACATGACAGACAAAGTTAACCCGGCTACCAATCAAGCTTAAAAGTGGATTTTCAAGCTTGCCAAGTCACTAATAAAGCTTGCAAGCTGGCGATCGCGTCCCCATGGACGATTCAAGAAGCTGTTGTCTCTGCTGAACCAGACGTTGAATTGGGGTGCCTGCTTTCTGCCTGCTTCGCGCGGGTACTGCCCTACGTGCTTTTGCGATATCAGAACAAAAAGTGTGAGGATAGGGCGTCGGCACGCTTCAGATGGAGGAGCCAATTGCCTCACTTTGTTCGCCATGTCCAGCCCCCGTTAAGCTTTATTCCCCCAGCCTACAATCTCTGGTTGCTACGAGCCGTTCATTGGGCGCTGCCGCTGCTGCTACGGGTACGGTTACGACCCTGGCTCCCTGTTGGCATTGCTCATATTGAGGTGGTTAACGGTGCCGTACTGGCACAGCTCTATCACGAGTTTCAGCAAGGGGATCTACGGTTTGTGATGGCCTTTCGCCATGTGGAAGTCGAGGATCCACTCTGTGGGTTGCACCTACTCTCCAGGGCCATCCCTCAGGTAGCTCGGCAGCAAGGCATACTGCTACAGAGGCCCCTCCATGCCCATTTTCTCTACGATCGCGGGATGCCTTTGTGGGCTGGCACCGGATTAAGGTGGGCGTTCTCTCGTTTAGGGGGCATTTCCATCCGTCGCGGACGGCAACCTGACTGGTCAGGACTGCGACAGGCCCGGAAACTGTTGACCCGAGGGGATTTGCCCCTCGTGATCGCCCCCGAGGGAGCCACGAACGGCCATAGTGAACGGGTCGGCCCCCTAGAATCTGGGGCGGCTCAACTGGCGTTTTGGTGTGCGGGAGATTTGGCCAAGGCCGACCGGCCTGAAACAGTAAAGATTATCCCCATCAATATTCAATATCGGTACGTCAAGCCGATGTGGTCGCGCCTAGGTCGATTACTCACCCAATTGGAACAAACGAGTGGGCTACCGGTCTATCGGGGTGAACTGGAAACGCCTGAGAAAGCTTGCTATGCCCGTATCCTGCGCCTAGGTGAGCATTTATTGAGCCAGATGGAAGCGTTTTATCGGCGGGTTTATCATCAAAAATCGCGCGTCCGCAACCCTGATCCGCCACTTAGTTGTGCAGAGCGACTGCAGGCATTGTTGGAGTCGGCCTTGCAGATGGGCGAACAGTATTTTGGCCTGACGGCTGAGGGGAATCTGGCAGAGCGTTGCCGCCGGTTAGAGGAAGCGGGCTGGCAGGATATCTATCGCGATGACTTGCCCGATCGCCATACGCTGTCTCCTTTAGATCGAGGCCTAGCGGATTGGCTCGCCCAGGCCGCCAGCCTGCAGATGCTACATATGCGATTGGTCGAGACCTTTGTCGCCGTGGATGACATCTACCTCAAAGAAAAGCCCTCTTTTGAACGTTGTGCTGAAATCACATTGCTGATGTTCGATCTACTGGCCCGCCTACGTGGCGATCAGCTGCCCCGTCGTCCTCGACTCGGCGATCGCCAAGCCACCCTCACCGTTGGGGAACCGATCTCAGTCAGCGATCGCTGGCCGCAGTATCGAGTCAATCATCAGGCCGCTAGGCAAGCTGTGAAGGAGCTAACGGAGGAGTTGCAACAAGCACTGGAACGGATGATTTGTACTTAGTTCCCAAACGGTATCCTTTGTGGGCGGTGTGGAGAAATAGGCAAATTGGACGGCTGGCTTCTGTGCTGTCTATTCGGAATATGTTGTGAAAGCCATTCTGTTATACAGACTAAAGTCTGCATAATCAATAGTTAGCTGGCTCCGCATGACAGCTTTTCAGTTATTTTCCATGTGATCGGAAACCAAAAGTCGCCGTTTGGCGATCGCTGCCGAATTCAAATTAGGATAAAACTAGACCTATACGGAGGTGTGCTATGACTCCACAACTCGAAGCCGCCATTGCCGCCATCCAACCACTCTCACCCACAGAGCGCCAACAACTGCTGCAAATTCTCGCCCAAGGTAACTTAGCCTCAAATTCTCAACCCGACCTCAAAGCACTCAGCACCCAGTTTTGGCAAGGCATCTCACTCCAGCAGCTATGCGCCACTCAAACCCCCATGACCGTTCGTAGCATCAAGGATCTCGCTGCTGACTTTTGGCCCGCCGAAGACTCGATTGAGGATTTCCTTACCTTTCTGCAAGAGCAGCGCCAAGAAGTGATCTAGCCAAAATTGCATGAGCCTTCTCCTAATTGATACGGACATAGCCTCCTTCATCTTCAAAGGTAGCGACTATGCCGACCCTTATCTGCCACTTTTGAGCGATCAGGAATTGGCACTTTCATTTATGACTGTCGCTGAACTGTTTCAGTGGGCGATCCTGCGTCAATGGGGTGATCGCCGCCTTTCACAGCTAGAGCAATACCTATCGAATTATCTCGTCATTCCGGTCGATCAACCACTTTGCCGGAAATGGGCAGAGATTCGTAGTAATCGTCAGGGTACAGGGCGACCCATTTCCCCTCAGGATGCTTGGATTGCCGCAACAGCTTTACGCCACGACTTACCGCTAGTCACTCACAACATCAAAGATTTTGTAGGAATTTCTAATCTACGACTCACGACACCTCCACCGTAGTAACTCGCTCGTTGCAGCTCTCATCCATTGATAAGCAACGATATTGAGTAGCAGACCTACTCCCAATAAGAAGGTCATCAAAACTAATTGATAACTAGGTACAGCAATGATGCTATCTAACCCCAAATGCAGCAGATTGAGCACCGTATAGACCAACGTCATGCCAAAGTGCAGTCTGCGAAATTGCCGCGAGGGAGACAGCGTGCACCCTAAAATTGCCAGCAGCGGCAGCAAGAAAAAGACCAACATAAACCACATCACCGTGTTCACACTGATGTAGTCATGGGTATGAGATTCTGCCACGCTCAGGCCATGAAATAGCGGCATCAGGGCCAACTGTGTGTGGAACAACATCCCCAGTAAAAAGACCATCCACAAAGCGGTGATCTTGGCGGCAAAGGTGTTGTCAGTAGGCTTATGCATAGCGTTATGGATGGTGTCATCCACAGAACTCAGCTTCCCCTTTAAGGTAAAAAATTAAAGTGGGGAACTTGTGAGGCCAGGCGATCGCAATTAAATCGTCATCAAGTCAAACTTACGCACGAGTACACTGCGGTGCCAGTTCGACCACCCTGATTAGGATTATGAGCAAGGGAGCGGTAGGGCTTCGGGGCAGAAACTGGCAGGGAATGACGGCTTCTACCAGTTCTTTAAGACAAGGCTACAGATTTTACTCCCTCACTCCCTGCCACCCTGCCACCCTGCCACCCTAGGGATGATTCTCTACAGAAAGGAAAGTAATTTTGGAATGTCGTGCTGAAATTGTCGTATGGCTCGCGTTAGGGAGTCGTAGCTGGCTTTGCGAAAGGCCGACAGTGCCCAAGTCCTGAGTAAGGCGATTAAAGTGGCTGGTCGCTGGCCACCAATGTGAGAAGCATCCTCTTGCTGCACCACATCTTTGACCCAATGCAGACGGTTTTCGATGGTACTGCGATGCTCGCGAATCAATCGGGCCACGTCGGCAGCGGTGATGACCTCAGTCAAGACCAACCAACTGTCATGACAAAAGCTGCGGCCATCGCGGTCACCACAGCGCTGCACCGCAGCGAAGGCGGCCAGGTCCGGCCAGGTTTGGGCCACTGCTGCGGGAACTGCAAACACCTCAACGCGGCGTTCGACACAGCGTCCTCGGGTCGTATCGAGCACCGCATAGTGGCGGCTCAAAGGGGACTGGGTGGTGGCACAGTCCTGGGCGTGTTGAAGCAAGGTGGGCTGGTTGCTTTTCAGGCCAATACAAGCTTGATTACCGCGTTTGACAATCGCCTTAACCGTTTTTTTGACAGTGCAAAGCATCCAACGTCAACCAGGCTCCTTTCACTTCCAAGTGTTTAAGCAAAGCCCGCACAGCCGCGATTTCGTTGCTCTCTTGCAGGGCAAAACTCACCTGTGCCGCCACCCAGCCATGCTCATGGACACAGGCACTGACGACGCTGATGTAGTCTTGCTGAGCACCATGACAATCACTGACCGTTGAGCCCAAGACTTTGCCATCGATGGCCAATCCTTTAGCCGTTGAGAGGGCAGCCTCGGCTTGTGCCCAACGTTCAAAACATTGTGTCACGGCGGCACCGTCCACCCACTGGGTCATGCGGCGCACGGTGCCATAAGCCGGAGCACTCTCATGAGGACTCCCGAGGTGCATCATCACAGAACGATAGTGGCGCGCCATGAAATCGCTCATCCCGCGCAGCGATGTATAACCACTCATGGCGCTTAACAGACTCAGCAGCAACAGCGACCACAAAGGATAATCAACGGGCTGGCACCCCCGTCGCCAATCGGGAATGGTTTTGAGATCGTTAATGAGAGCATGAAGGCTCATGGCAGGGTAGTCCTTAAACTAACCCCTAGTTTGCTTTTTCTACCGGCAATGGATCATCCCTACCCTGCCACCCCTCACACCTTCGACATGGGTAGCTCCAGAACAGAGAATGGGTATTCTGCCAGGCGGGGCTAAATCCCTGTGATCCGCGAATTCTGAGGGAGGTTGATTCGAGCACCCCCCATTTAAGGCGGGAGGGCCAGCATTGAATGCCATTGCGTCAAGTCCTTTACCGACCACGTCAGCATCACTGATGGGAGACTTCCGAGGCTCTCTGGCTGTCTTGATAGCGCCATAGAACTGACGTCTGGGTCAGCTTGCCCTGGTCGAGCCAGGTTTGTAAATGCGTGGGCGGGTTAAGTTGGGCCAGGAAGGTCTTCAAGGTGGCCCCTTCCAAGGTTTCGGCTTCCAGGAGGCTTTGAGCCATATTTTCTAACACCTCCCGATTGCGCATTAACGTCTCTAAGGCCATTTGGTGGGCTTGCTCCATCAGGGCTTTGATCTCCTGATCGATCGCGGCTGCCAGTTGGGGGCTCACCGCCCGTCGCGAGGGGGGCAATCCCTCTAGAAATTGCGACTGAGTGCGCTCGACCGCCACCGGCCCCACCACTTCGTTCATGCCATAAAGCGTAATGCAGCGATCGGCTAAATCCGTCGCTTTTTGAATATCATCACTGGCTCCGGTCGAAACCTTACCAAAGACCAATTCTTCGGCGGCGCGGCCCCCTAAGAAAATGACTAACCGACCGCGAATTTCATCTTCTATCATCAAGAAGCGATCGTCTTCTGGAAGTTGCAAGGTGTAACCCAGGGCTGCCACGCCCCGAGGCACGATCGAAATCTTCTCTACCACTCCCGCTCCGGGCATCAACGCCCCAATGATGGCGTGCCCCGCTTCGTGGTAAGCCACCGTGCGTTTTTCCAGTTCATTGAGCACCCGTGATTTTTTCTCCAGCCCGGTGAGAATGCGCTCAACTGCTTCATTAAAATCGGTCATGGTAACCGCTGGTCGATTGCGTCGGGCCGCCAGTAGGGCCGCTTCGTTCACCAGATTGGCCAAGTCGGCTCCAGCGAATCCAGGGGTGCGAGCCGCTAGTTTATCCAGCGCTACATCGTCCGCCAACTGAACGGTTCTGGCATGAACTTGCAAAATCGCCTCGCGCCCTAATCGATCGGGGCGATCGACCACGACGCGTCGATCAAATCGTCCGGCTCTTAACAAGGCAGGGTCTAAAATCTCCGGTCGATTTGTGGCTGCGAGCAAGATGACGCCCGCATTGGGTTCAAAGCCATCCATCTCGGCTAGCAGTTGATTCAGGGTTTGCTCCCGCTCATCATTGCTCGAAAAGGGGCTATTGGCCGTGCGCGATCGCCCCAAGGCATCGAGCTCATCGATAAACACAATGCACGGGGCCTGCTGCTTGGCTTGCCCAAAGAGATCGCGGACCCGCGAGGCCCCTACGCCCACAAACATTTCAATAAATTCGGAGGCCGAAATGCTAAAGAAGGGCACGCCTGCTTCCCCCGCGATCGCCCGTGCCAGCAAGGTTTTGCCTGTACCCGGTGGTCCCACCAGTAACACCCCCTTGGGAATCTTGGCCCCCAGTCGAATGTACTTGCCAGCATGTTGCAGAAAGTCAACAATCTCCTGCAGTTCCGCCTTGGCTTCATCCACCCCAGCGACATCGTCAAAGGTGACAGAGTTCTCGGTGTCTGAATAGATGCGCGCTTTGCTTTTCCCCACGTTAAAGATCGGAGAGCCCGTGCCGCCGCGATTACTGAGTAGGCTCAGTAAGACCCACAGCAGAACAAATGGCAGCAGCAGCGCCCAGAGATTGCGCTCACCCCCAGACGGTAGAGCCGTAATCTCAACGTCATGGGCGCGTAAGATACCGGGTAAGTCGGCATCGGCCGGTAGGGGACGAGTTGTCAATGTTTCCCCCGCTGGGAGATCTTCAGCCACCCCGTCCTCAGGAGACACTTTTAGGGTGTACTCAATTTTGCGGGGGCCGACTTTAACCGTCGCCACTTCCCCGCTTTCAACTTGGTCAATAAATTGACTGTAGGGAATTTCTACTTTGCGGGCTCCTCGGCTCGTTAACAGCGTGATCAAAAAGAACCACATCACCAGCCAAATGAGGATGTTGGCCCATTGTGCCGGACCCGTAGGAAGATCTTGCGGGGGCCGTGGAGGCGGTTTCGCAGGGGTATTAGGCATATCACTAAACCAATGAGCCACGACAATCGAACGGGTGAGTCGTCTCAAACTGACCGTCAGTTTGAGACGATAAGATTCCATCCCAGCGCCTGGGGAATTTCCGACTAATGCCTTGACCCCAGCCGAGCGGGAAAGGCCATCGGTGGCCTGTCGGATGCTTTATAGCTTAGGTAGAAAATTTGGGGAACTTGTGAAGGCGTGACGTCATGGGCGGAGTCAACACTTTCCTGAGACGATCTACACACCGGCTCGCTTGAAGGCTGGCAGCAGTGAGCGATCGGCCAAATAGGTATGTAACTCTTTACCACTCATGCGGCAGAGGTCTTTCGCTACTTCGTGCACCGTCAACGGTTGCGGCAGGCTCGACGGCATGACTTGGCGAATGATGCCTAAAATCTGCGGTTCAGCCACCAAAACCAGGTGTCGCACTGCTTGGGTCTGACTCAAGTCCAGGACTCGACTCATAATGGCCTGGGCAAACCGCCGCTCAAACTCCGCCATATGGTTGCTGCGATGGTCGTCATAGCTGTGAGCTTGCCCAGAACGACCTTGATTTCGTCCGGTTTTCGTATTGGCCCACAAATCTTGCCCCGGCATGCCCTTTTCAGCATTGTGTAGGGAGTCTTGCTCCATTAGGTCAGGGCCTGCTTCGTTGATATCCAGCTCTCCTGGGTTGAGGGTAAAGAAGCGAGCTTTGCTGCCATCCATGACTGCGACTAGATATTGACTCATGAATTCCCTCCAAATCGCTATCTGGTTTGATCGTAGCGATGTTAGGTAGCCCAAATCACATTAGCCAACAAAGCTTAGAAGTCCCGCTGACTTTTGTAAGGGTTTCTTAACGCCTCAGCTCTGCCTAAACAGCCGTCACTCTACAGTAGAGTTTCTGAGCAAGGAAAATTTTTCCGGTTGCCCGTTTTGAGATCCCCTTGCGGCAAAAATCAGCATCGATTCCGTAACCAAGACCGAATTAATCACGCTCAATCAGTCCCTGTCCCTGCTTTGGCGGAAGTGATAATGACCTCTACGCCCCCTCACCAGTCCGTTCGCAATATTGGGATTTCGGCCCACATTGATGCGGGCAAAACCACGCTATCCGAGCGGATGCTGTTCTACACCGGCAAAATCCATAAAATGCATGAGGTGCGCGGCCACGATGGCAGTGCCACGATGGACTATATGGAGCTAGAGCAGGAAAAGGGGATTACCATCACCTCGGCGGCGGTCACCTGCTTTTGGCAAGACACCCAAATCAACCTCATCGATACGCCCGGTCATGTGGACTTCACGATAGAAGTGGAACGCGCCCTGCGAGTTTTAGATGGGGCGATTTTAATGATTGATGGTGTAGCAGGGGTGCAACCGCAAACCCTCACGGTGAGTCGCCAAATGCAGCGCTACGGCATTCCTCGCATCACGTTTCTCAACAAGTTAGATCGCTTGGGGGCCGACCCGCTGGCGATTGTTGACTCTCTGCAGGCAAAGCTGGGTCTCACCCCGATGTTGCTGCAATATCCCATCGGGGCCGCTGAGAATTTTGTCGGGGTGATTGATCTGATTGCCATGCAGGCGCACTATTTTGCCGGGGATGCTGGTGAACAGTGGATTCAGCAAGATATTCCCGATGATCTTAGAGCCGAGGCCGAGGCGGCCCGCGATCGCTTACTCGATCAGCTGTCGCTCTTTTCGGACCTCATGACAGAGGAGCTGCTAGACGATGAGTGGGTGCCCCCGCAGCAAATTTGGGACACCTTGCGCCAGGGGACGTTGGCTCTGAAGTTCACCCCGGTTTTGCTGGGCTCTGCTTTAAAAAATAAGGGAGTGCAACCCCTGCTTGACGCCATTACCCGATATTTACCCGCTCCCCGCGATCGCGGAGCCGTCATGGCTACCGATGTGGTGACCCATCAACCGATCTCGATTCCCCCAAATCCAGACGATCCGGTAGTGGCGCTGGCCTTTAAGCTGATCGAAGATGAATTTGGCCAACTCACCTACACTCGGCTCTATGCAGGCACCTTGAAAGTGGGCGATCGCCTGTATAACAGCCGCACCCAACAGCTCACGCGCATCAGCCGACTCCTGCGCATTGAGGTCGATCGCCGCCAAACCGTCGAGCAGGCTGTGGCAGGCGATATCATCGGGCTGATTGGCCCCGATTGTGCCTCCGGGGATACGCTCTGCTCTCCCCCGCAAAAAGTGTCTTTAGAAGGCATGGTGATTCCGGACCCGGTCATGACCCTGGCCCTCACCCCGGATAGTCATGACGATATCGAGCGGTTGGAAAAAGCACTCCATCGCTTTGTCAAAGAGGATCCCACACTGCGAGTGGCAACCGACCCCGAGTCTCACAAACTGTTGTTGTCGGGCATGGGAGAGCTGCATCTCAATATCTACTTAGAGCGCATTCGCCGAGAATATCGAGCCACCGTTCGGGTGGGGACGCCAGCGGTGGCCTACCGGGAAACCATTACCCAGCCCGCGACCTTTGACTACACGTTGGAGCAGCATGCTGGCCCCACCGGGCAATACGCCCAAGTCTCAGGCCACATCGAACCCTGTGAAGGGCCATGCCAATTCGAGTCACGGCTGCCTCAAGACACCCTGCCCCCACCGCTGCTCGCCGCCTGTGAAGCCGGATTTCAAGATGCAGTTCAGACCGGCTGGCTAAAAGGATATCCGCTGCTGGGTATCAAGGTGGTGCTAGAAGCGGCGACTCAACGTCCCACCGAGTCGACACCCGCCACCTTTCGCTTTGCCGCTTACCAGGGGTTTGAGCAAGCCTTTGCCAGCGCCCATCCCATCCTTCTAGAACCGATGATGCAGCTTGAGGTCACCACTCCCGAAACCTATTTAGGCACCCTCCAGAGTCAGCTGATGGTCCGTCGGGCACTGTTGCTAGGGTCAGAATATCGTGATGATATCGCTGTGCTACAGGCAGAAGTGCCTTTAGCAGAAATGTTTGGCTACTCTACCGAATTGCGATCGCACTCCCACGGCATGGCCACATTTTCCATGGAATTTGCCGAATATCGCCCCCTCCCTGATACCCTGCTGAGTGCGATTCCTTAAACTTCAAGGCATTCAGGAATTCGGAGTTCGGAATTCGGAGTTCGGAAAGAATTAATCAGTTTTGAATTTTGAATTTTGAGTTTTGAATTCTCCCGATCAACCCAACTCAAACCTCAAAAATAAACACTTAAAACTCTCCCACTCCCCCATCTCCCCATCTCCCCATCTCCCTCACCCTATACCCGCTCAGCCACTGCACCAAGCTTCATATTCTCGGTCTTTAAATGCTTCTGGATAGTCCTCCATGTAGCTTTCAAAGATCGTTTTCTCAATCGGTTCATCTCGTTGATGAGCCAGCTCAGCTTCGAGCGCATCCACTGTGGCCCAAGCGTCCTGACATTCGGGAGAACTGGGTCCTTTCTGATAACAAATCTGGCGGGCCGTTTCTTCCAAGTGCTGCAGTCGTTCTGTCAGTCTCAGGGTTTGGGGCTGTTCGATGAAGTCACCCTGCTGCAGGATATCGGTCATGGAGACAATCCCCAGTAGTTTCTGTTGAACTACGGGCGCACTATGAATGCCAGCGTTGGCTAATAACCGCGCCGCGTACTCAATCCCCAAATCAGGATTGAGCACAATGCAGGGTTTGTTCATAATTTCGTAGACCCGTCGCCGCCGCGTGTCTTGACCAAAGGCAATCACTTTACTGACGATATCGGTGATCGTGACAATCCCATAGGCATCTTCTTCATGGGTGAGATCGACAATCAAGGCTTGAATGTCATGTTGTCGCATCCGTTTGACGGCTTCCGCTACTGTCGCCGAATTGCGAATGGTAACGACATCAGGGGTCATAATGTCAGCAACTTTCATGGGGTCTCTCCTGGGCTTTCAAAATAGGGCTTGCATACGATCGCGGTAAGCCGCTTTGTCCAAACCACCGCCATGCCTGGCCGTTGTCGGATCTAATTGCTCGTTGAGAGCCTGAATCCGGGCCTCGGGATGGGGATGGGTACTGAGGAACTCCGGGGTGGTTTGGGGGTGATCGAGCAATTTTTGCAGGAAGTCAACAGCAGCGATGGGGGCGTAACCGGCTTGAGTCAGCAGGCTGAGTCCGGCCTCATCGGCCTCTAGCTCGTGGGCGCGACTGTTGGGGCGATGCAGGGCCAGCTCAACCCCGAGGGTGATCGCGTCACTTTGGTCGATGCCCCCAGCGGTCAACAGGCCCTCAGCGATCGCCGCCTGCTGCATCTGCTGTAGGGCATGACGGCGATCGACGTGGCCGATCTCATGGGCGAGCACACTGGCTAATTGCGCCTCGTTATCAGCCGCTTTTAATAAGCCGGTATGCACATACACATAGCCGCCGAGGGTGGCAAAAGCATTGATTTGGTCATCTGCAACGACTTGAAAGGTGTAGGGAATTTGGGCGCGATCCGTCCCTAATGCTAACCGTTGTCCAATCTCATCTACGTACTGATTGATGCCAACATGGTCATAAATCTGCACCGATTGTCGAATCTGTTGATTGACTTGCTGGCCTAATTCAACTTCCTGCTGATCAGAAAGGTTGGCAATCTGCACAATCCGAATGCCGTGCAAAATCAAGTCAAGGATATCGACATTGGCTTGGGCGGGAAGTCCCCCCACGGCACTACTCAGGCCAAAGCAGATGGCGCCAACGCCAGCGAGCCAACGATAGCGACGAACCGATTGGTGCTCAATAGTTTGCCTTGTCCTCATGCTTTCAGCATAGATAGCTTTTTGAGGAACTTATGAGCAAATTTGGGGATATCGGGTC
The DNA here is from genome assembly GCA_010671905.1 of Leptolyngbya sp. SIOISBB. GTDB lineage: Bacteria > Cyanobacteriota > Cyanobacteriia > Phormidesmidales > Phormidesmidaceae > Halomicronema. Next base: position 7,771,869 of record JAAHII010000001.1, on the reverse strand, counting down.
ATCCTCGCCAGGACTGTGAACGACGTTAGGGATGAACGCAAAATCCGCTCCCCATGACTGACGCATGGCTCATCCTCATAACTTTCTCAAGTCTGGTTGGTAAGTTCAGACTAAATCCCTCCGGCTTCAGCCCCAGCGTTAGAAACCCTGGGTTTCAAGGATGACCCTAGTGGATGGCAAAGCACAGAGAAAAGGCTTAGCAAGATTTGCTTGATCGTTTCAGGAGACCGCAGATGCAACAGCAGCAACTCAACGCTTATCTGAACTTAATTCAAGAATTACTCACTTGCCCCCAGGGCGAAGAATGGATTCGCCTCAAGCATCATGAAGACTTGGTCGATGCGCAGTTTTTGCAAGTGATGGAACAGGTGGCGACTCAGTTAGCCCGCCAGGGCGATCGCGAGTCGGCCATCTTTCTCCACCGTTGGGCCGCCAAGCTGCACCATATTCTGTTGCAAGAGGCTCAACCCACTCCCTCGAAAACGGATAAAGCGGATGCTTATTTAGACTTGATTCAAAAACTGCTGACCAGTCCTGATGGCATGGAAGAAGACATCCTGCAGGAGCATCAAGCCTTGATTGGGCCAGGGCTCGTTCACAAGATGCACGAGGTGGCGCGGCAGTTCATCTTGCAAGGGGAAGTCGAAACGGCTCAGTTTTTAGAACGGCTGGCTCATCAACTCAATCAGCGCTGGTTGCAGGCTCACGATTTCCAAGCCGCCAATCTGCAAAAAGCCGCCGCTAAACACCCCGAAAAGCCGCCGATAGAACCGCCCCAGTCTGTTCCGAATCGTGCCGTTGCAGAGGGTGATGTCCCACCCGACATCTCTGCGCCCCCTGCCTCTACAGCCGCTCAAACCGAGGCCAACACGCCCCCCCCATCGAAGCGCCTGACCTCAGCGATCTTTGGGATGCCGCCCCGGACGCCGCGCCTGAACCCACCTCTCCCCCGCCTGCCGAATCCGCTCCTGCTCCCCCAGAGACGGCGGCCACTCCCCCCGCTGAGCTAGATGGCAGCCAAGCGATCGCGGCAGGATTGAATGCGATCGCCACAGCACTCCAGCAGTTGACGGAAACTTTGGCAGAGCCGCGACGATCGCAGACCCATCCCGAGGCACCATCGCCCCATCCTCTGTGGTATCTAGAGGTGCTAGAGCAAGCCTGCAGCCAGGAATGGCAACTAACGACAGAGGAGGTGGAGCAATTGATCGGCGTAAAACCCCACTGTCACAAAGAGGAAACCGTCTATGAACGAGGCAATTGGTGTTTTACCAAAGTCGGGAAATTGGGCGGACAAACGGCCTGGCAGGTCAGTAAAGTGTCTTAAGTCACTGTGAGCACCTTTCAGAGCAAACTGGCAAGTCAGGTTGATGGCAGAGTTGAGATGTGGCAGGCAAACTCGAACTTTCACCGATACCCGTTATTCCGCTGTACCACCCAGCATTAGCTGGCTTCTGCTAATTCAGCCAACGAAATCCTTTCTCGCCTTTCAGCTTGCCGTCAAAGCTCGCGGTTTCTGCGCAACCTGCCTGACGTGATGTTGCGCCAATCAGATAGTCAGAGAAGTCAGCTTTGCCCTGTTTATATTGTTGCAAAGCTTGATCCAAGGTTGAACGGCTTTCAAATTCAAACGCAGCGCTATGCAACATGGCCTCCAGAGCGTTGATAATCTCTTCCTTCTGAAAACGATAGTTGGCTCCCCTGAGTACCCAAACCAGTTCACAGAGAACGATATTGGCAATGAAACAAGGTTGATTTTGCTGGATCAGATCAGCAGCCTGTCGCCATTGCGACTCATCGTCGCGGGTAAGATAGCTTGGTATCAAGCCCAATCATTAGCTCCCTCGGCAATGGCGGCATCCATGTCTTCAAGGCTGACTGGCTGTGTACCGGGCCGATGCAGGATGCCTGACAGGTTTTCTACAGAGACATTGAGAGGAAAGATTTTGACCTGACCGTTTTCGTCGATCACGAACTCGACTCGGCTGCCGCTGATGAGTTTGAGGTGCTGTCGAATTTCATCCGGCAGGGTGATTTGTCCGGTGTCAGTGACGATGGTGCTGAGCATGGCTACAAGGGTTGAGGAGGACTTGCTTGTATTTTAGTCGCGCCAGTTGATGAGGTTGGAGTCAGGTGCCTTGAAGCAACTCAGCAGCATGAGCACAGTACAAGATCTGCGGATGATGTCAGAATTCAGAGCGATCGCGGCAGGATTGAATGCGATCGCGACAGCGCTCCAGCAGTTGACGGCAACCTTATCTGAGCCACGGCAATCGAGGACCAATCCCAAGGCAACATCGCTCCATCCTCTCTGGTATCTGGAAGTGCTAGAGCAAGCGTGCAGCCAGGACTGGCAACTGACGACAGAGGAGGTGGAGCAACTAATCGGTGTGAAACCCCATTGCCATAAAGATGAAATGGTCTGTGAACGGGGCAGTTGGTGTTTTACGAAAGTCGGGAAGTTGGGGGGACAAATAGCCTGGCAAGTCAGTAAATTGTCTTAGGTATGTGTGGCACTTCATTCAGAGCCAGTCGCCAAGCTTTCTAACTTTCCTGGCCAGCAACTACCAGTATCCTTTGTGATTGCTAGTATGCTTCAATCAGCCGGTTTCACCAGGTTTTCTATACAATCACACGTGTCTAAAATTAGCACTTCCCGAATAAAAGTCTCATGTCATTAGATATTTTTTCAAGTTGTCCAGCTTCGACCTCTACATTGAATTCTGCAGACCATAACTCAGGAGTATCACGCTCAACCAACTTAACTCTCAATGTAACATGCCCTAATTTGTCGGAAGTGCAGGAAAGGCTAAAGTCACCCTCAATGGCATCCCAAATCTTTGTACCTTCCCAACCTTTCCAGTTTTCCGCCATTTCCAGAAATAAATTGGCCAGCCGTTCGCAGTCTCCGGTGTAAGCCCAAACTCGATGTAATGCAGTTATAGAAGCACCTAAAAATGCAACTGTAAAATATTCATTTCCTACGTCTGAAAATTCTAGTTTGGCTCCTGTTTTTGCAGATTTGATTGTGACTTTAGACATTACACTCTAAGTTAAGAGAACAAACGGTGAACGCCTCACTGATAGACTCAAAATATCACTACCAAACAATTTCAAAGATACTTGAGGCTAAACACCGGCGGATAGACTTCCGGTTACTGTCTCCAAAGAGAACTTGCGGCATAACTATATATTCACCATATTCAAGGAATCCTTCAGTAGTCGTCAAGCAACGACATGAGAAGCATTGCCACGTGGGTTTATGCTGGTTTCCTGAGAGCTTTATCAGAACTGACTTGCACGTAGTTTGCAGATCACTGCTAAGACTGATGCCTGGCGAATATCTGTTGAGTTCCTAGAGGGTTTTCACCATGCGGTAGAACTTCAAGCCTGGTATGGGCAAATACTTCGGCCATCGCGACTCGATCGCCATCCCCCGACGTTCATAGAATCGCCGAGCGCTCTCATTTCTAGCTGAAACGTCAAGGCAAAGCCGGGTCGAGCCATTCTCACGTGCTCGCGCTTCAAACGCATCCATCAAGACAGAACCGATGCCCTCGCCCCGCAACTGCTCATCAACAGCGATCGCCAGAAGATAGAAGTCGCCATCGGCAATTGAGTCGATGATCCGCATCAGGGGCGCAAAGAGTATTAGCACCAGCCTCATGCGTAGATTACTTTTGACTGCTGCCTGTTGCAGTGGGCGGCTAGAGGAACGGCGATGCTGCTCGGCGGAGTAGCCCGAGGTCATGCCCACGATGATATTGTCACGCTCTGCAAAGGTGACGTTTTGATAGGCCAGATCGTGATCAGGTTCCACAAAAGCCGTGGCGATAATTTGCTCAGCGCGGCTGCCCAGCATAAACCGGAAGAATGCTTCAGATGCCTCATCAAGGTAGCGGGCAAATGCCAAACCTTCCTCTAAGGTGGGCTTAGCTTGGCGAAGCTGTATTACCGGTCGATCCATATGCCTCTTCTTAGCTGAGTAAAGCCCAGTGGCAATTTCAGCACTGGTCATGGTGTTTCCCTCCTTGGGCAAACCATTGAATCTGAGGGGGTTTGCGCTCAATCCAATTCTGGTAGTGAAATCTGGGGTAGCCGATCGCTAAACCCGCATAAATTTCGTGATCGCGCGGGAGCTTCAGCAGTTTAGCCAGTCGCGCATTGTCGTTACTGCCAGCGACCATATAGCCTGTATAAAAAGCGCCTAAATTCAGGGTTTCACAGACTAAGCTGGCATTTTGCAGAGCTAGGTTGGCGTTGGTTTCAGCGAAACCGGCATGGTGATCGGCATGGAAGATCAGCAGGGTAGAAGCCTCTCGGAGGATTGGATCGTCGCCCTGTTGGTACCGATTGATTAAAGCTGTGAAATCTTCTGACAGCCCGTCTAGCGCAGCTTGCCTAGTTGCTCCCTTCGCTAGCCGCGTGATGGCTCGAACAAGGGGATTGCTCAACAGATTGCGCCACTGTCGATACTGCGCAATGGTCAGCTCGACGACTTGCTTGAGTACGGCGGGATCTTGAACGACGATATATTCTGTACTCTGGACGTTGTGGGCACTGGGGGCAAATCGGGCTGCTTCAATGATTTGCTCAACCAGGGTTCGCTCCACAGGCTTGGGCCGGAATTCTCGAATGGAACGGCGCGATCGCAGCAGTTCCATCAACTGCACTGTGTCAGGCAACCGTTCTGGCTGAACCGACGTGATGCTGCCAGGGGGAAAGCTGGAATGAGCGATCGCCTCGCCCGGACAAATAGCCACACAATGACCGCATTCATTACAGCGGGTGGTGTCTAGCAGGTAAGGGAGCGTCCCCTTAGCGTCCTGTTCGAAGAGGGTGGGACAAACCTGCACGCACTTTCCACACTTGCGGCAGCGTTCTGCATCAATCTGGATGGTTGCCATGATGCTGACTCCAATCGACAACTATCATCTCTACCTTTCAGCCTAGGCAGTAAACATGAGTAACTTGTGAGGGCCACAGTAAAGAAACCCCCACGCCAACCGCTCAATCCACCGGCTCCCGCTATCTGCCGAATTTCAGCAAGGTACAATCATCTCCAGCTAATGCGGGGAATGCGAATTTCCGGGGCCATGATTTTAGAACTGCTCGCCAAGGGTGCCGCGATGAATGAAATTTTGGCGGACCCCCGGGTCTGGAACTGGCAGACATCCAGGCAGCTGACGAAGCCTCCTACTGGTTTTAGGTATGGCAGAATGCGGAATGCTGAAGTCGGAATGCGGAACTGAAATGCATGTCAGATAGCGGTTTTAGTAATTTAGGGTGACCTGATTAAACTGCGGCTTGCTATATGTGTTTAGTGTCATGCTCTTAATCCAGTTTTGAATCCCCTCCTGGGAGGGGCAATGGGGTGGGTCGGTCGTCGAATGGTGGGCTTCGAAACCCACCCCGCCTTGCGGGCACCCCTCCACGGGAGGGGATGGCGGTTTGTTTAAAGCGCTAAACACCGACTTTAGCCAGTAGGAGCCGCTTGCCACTGCTCAACTCTTTCCTGGCAAGCGGGCAGGGGACAGAGGTGTATATTGCAAAACCGACAGAGATGTTCTTCCGCGATGTCGTCTAGGGGGGAGTGGTTGGCCAGCTTGGTCAGCAAAGACAGCAATTGGATTTGTTCGGCGGTGGTCAGCGGTGTGAGCAATTGCCCCACGGCCTCTTCTCGCGCCTGCTGAATTGCTTGCACGCGGACTTGACCGGCAGCCGTCAACTGTAAGTAGACAAAGCGTTTGTCTTCTCCCCTTTGTCGCGTCACCAGATCTTGCCCGACCAGACGTTCAACGAGTCGAGCGGCCCCCGATTGCGACAAGGAGAGATATTGCCCCAAGACATCTACCGTGACGCGGGGATATCGATCAATAATTACCAGGGCAGCCGCGAACGAGGGGCTCTGGCCGGTCGCCATTGCCGTCGCGGCGTAGATCTGGTCAGAAACCGCGATCGCGGCAGCGCCCATTAAGTTAACCAGTTGCGCATTCATCGCGATCAATACATGATTGAGTCATGCATTTATTTTAAAGGCTCACGCCGTAAATCCAACGGTTGAAGGAAGGATGTCATGACTCGTCAGCGCGTAATTGTGGTCGGCGGCGGACCCGGAGGGTTGGCGACGGCCCTGCGGTTGCTCGGCCAGGGATATACCGTAGAGCTCTTGGAAGCCGCTGACCGCGTGGGTGGACGCATGCGCGGGCTGCAGGCGGGGGACTATGCGTTTGACAGTGGCCCGACCATTCTCCAAATGCCCCAACTCTACGATGCGCTCTTTGCCAGCGCAGGCTTGAACCGGGCCGACTACATCACCTTCACGCCCCTAGAGCCCTATACCCGTCTCCGGTTTTGGGATGATACGCCCCTCGATCTCACGACCGACCTCGACCATGTGAAACACCAACTCGCTGCTTGGCGCGATGACTTACCTCAGGCGTTGGATCGCTGGTATGCCGAACACCAACATAAGTTTGCAACCGGCTATGGTCCTTATCTGAGTGAACCGGCGCGATCGCCGCTGGGCTATCTGCGCCCCCAAGAAATCACAACCGCCCTGAGTTTCCGACCCTGGGAAACGCTGTATCAGCACTTCTGGAATGCCTTTCACGACGATCGGTTGGTCTATGCACTCAGTTATCCGGCCAAGTACCTGGGCATGCACCCCACCTTGAGCGCCAGCGTTTTTAGCTTGATCCCCTATTTAGAAATGGCCTTTGGCGTCTGGCATCCCCAAGGCGGTTTTCGCGCCCTGGCCCAGGCGATCGCCCAGGCCATTCAAGACTTAGGCGGCAAAATCCACGTATCCACTCCCGTACGCCAGGTGTGGATCGAGCAGGGGCAAGTCCGGGGGGTAGAACTCGACACGGGGGAGCGGATGGCCGCCGATGCCGTCGTGGTGAATGCCGATTTTGCCCAAGCAGTGCAGACATTAATGCCGCCTGCGGCTCAGGGCAAATATACGGACCGCTACTTTGCCCGCAAACAGTTCTCCTGCTCCACGTTCATGCTGTATCTGGGGGTTAATCGGCGATACGACCATTTGCCCCATCACCAGCTTTATCTGTCAGACCACATTCTCCGGCGCGATCGCCCCTTCGTCGACGACTCGGCCCTTGATACGGTGAATCCGCCCTTTTACGTGTGTAATCCCACTCCGGTAGATGGCAGCAATGCCCCCGCCGGGCATTCGACGCTGTATGTGCTGGTGCCGATTCCCCACACCGGATACTCGGTGAACTGGCAGACCCAAGCCCAAAGCTACCGTGACCTGATCATTAATCGCCTGCCGCTGCTGGGGTTTGATGATGTGGCGCAGCACATTGTTGCAGAAACCTGTTACACCGCTGATACCTGGCAGGACGAGTATGCCGTCTATTTAGGAGCAGTGTTTAACCTGAGTCACACCTGGCAGCAACTCGGTCCATTGCGTCCCCCCATTCGGTCAGAAACGACAGAACGGCTCTATTGGGTCGGTGGAGCAGTGCATCCGGGCAGTGGCCTGATGACCATTTTGGAGGCGGCGAAAAATACCGCTCGCTTTGTGAGCCAAGACCTCAGTCAATTGGTGCAAACCCATTAACGCGATGTGCAACTACTGATTGAGAAAAGGTTCCAACTCTAGAAGCTAGATTTATCAACAGTTCTAGGACTTTCTGAGAGCTGAAACCATGTTTGATATCGAAGAGTTTATCATTGCTGTCTTCTTAACGATTGAAGCTCGCCTCAAAGAGTTACTGACGCTCTATCCTCCCCGTCGCCGTGGCTTTGCCCCTCGCCTCAGCGACAGTGAGGTCTGAACGCTCGAAATTGTGGGCGAATGCTTGGACATCATCGCGATAGCGACATCTGGCGCTACTTTCACACCCATTGGCACGCCTGGTTTCCGGGCTTAAAAGACCGCACCACATTCATTCGGCAAGCCGCCAATCTCTGGCAATACAAGCAGTTACTGCATCAGCAACTCTTGCAGGAGCTCGCGGCATGGCAGAGCGATTTATATCGTGTCGATGGCTTTCCCATGCCGGTCTGTGGCTTCAAACGCGCGCCCCAGGCAAGAACGTTTGCCGGATTGGCAAGCTACGGGAGTTCCGCGACGAAACTCGGCACGTTTTATGGCTTCCGGGGCCATCTGCTGATTAACGCTCAAGGGCTGGTCCTGGGGTTGGCGGTCACAGCGGCGGAGGTGGATGAGCGTGATGGGGTCTTGGAATTGGTGGGTAGTGCCAAGGGACGGTTGCTCGGGGACAAAGGCTATATTCGACCGGTGCTCACCACTGACCTAGCGACCCAGGCGTTAACCCTGTTAACCCCGCTGAAGCACAACCTGAAGCAGGACAACTCGGCCTTCAATCGCACGGTGAGTCGCCAGCGGCAGTTGGTGGAAACAGTGATTGGCCATCTCTGTCACTGGTTTGATATTGAACGCATTGATAGTCGCGACTGGTGGCATTTGACGAGTCGATTAGCTCGCAAAGTACTAGCGCACACACTAATGGCCTACTTCAATCATCTCAATGGCCTTCCCTGCCTACATTTCAGAGATTTAATTAGAGCCTAAATCAGGCAATCTGTCAGTCGCACATCGCGTTATTACCCTCAAAAAACAGGGTCGTAGAGCCAAGAGTCTGTTGCGTTTAGGGTTTGACTATCTTCGCCAGCTTCTACTCAATCCCTCTCCACTTTATGAAGATGACTTTCGCCATACGCTGAGACTTTTGTCCTGTACTTAGGGTCTATTGATGTAATTGATGTAATAGTTGATTACCCCCTTGACCGGCCTTGGCCTAAAATTTCTGGGCAAAAATACTTAAGGATCCCAACTTGGGAACACTTGGCTAAACCACCCTCAGTCTCATTAGATACCTGTAATGCCTGTCAGTCTCCTGGACTTACCCCCTGGTGATCCGTTTGCTGCCATCCTTCGAAATCCGTTGGTGGTATCCCCGGACACGCCAGTATTGGAAACGATCACCCAAATGAGTCATGTAACGGCGCGCGGGGTGTCGCCACCGTCTACGACTCATCACCTGCGCCCCAACTGTGCAGTGGTCATGGACCAGCAGCAGGTCATGGGGATTTTTACTGAACAAGATGTGGTTTACCTGACAGCGCAGCAGCAACCCCTAAAGGGAGTCACCATCGGCGAGGTGATGACCCAGCCCGTCATTACCCTGACAGAAGCCGCCTTTACAGACTTGTCGGTGGCCGCCCAGCAGTTGCAGCAGCATCAGATCCGCCATTTGCCGGTTGTTGATGGACAGGGGGCTTTGGTTGGGGTGGTGACCTATGAAAGCTTGCACCAAACCGCCACCCAGCAAAGGCTCCGGTGGCAACAAACTGCTCGCCAACAGGCCGCAGTACAGCTCCAGGCCAGTGAACAACGGTATGCCTCTTTAGTGGCCACAGCCCCCGTCGGCATCTTTCATGCCGATGCTGAAGGCCATTGTATTTATGTGAATGATTGCTGGAGCCAGATTACGGGGGTGTCGCTGGATGCTGCTCTAGGGGAAGGATGGCAACAAGGACTCCACCCAGAGGATCGCGATCGCATCGTCCTAGCCTGGAATCAAGCCACCGCCAATCAGCATCCCTTGCAGTTTGAATCTCGCTTTCAGCATGGGAATGGCACGGTGCGGTGGGTGAAAGGCCAATCCGCTGTTGAACGCGATGCCCAGGGCCAGATTCTCGGTTATGTGGGCACGATTACGGATATCACCGAGCACAAAGAGACTGAAGCCGCGCTAGCAGCGAGTGAGGCTCACCAGCGAGCCTTGTTCAGTGCCCTGCCAGACTTAATCCTGCGAGTCAGCCAAACCGGAATCTATCTGGAATTTGTCACTAATCCAGACTTTCCTGTTGTTGGGAATCTAGGGGACTTAGTGGGCACCCATGTGGCTGAATCTTTGCCGCCGCCCATCGCCAGCCAGCGCCTGGCGGTTATTGAGCGAGCCTTGCAAACTAGGAGCATCCAAATTTACGAGCAGGATCTCTCAACCCTCAACAACACCCAAATTGAAGAGGTGAGGGTTGTCCCCTGTGGCGCAGATGAGGTTTTGCTCTTGGTGCGGGACATCAGCGATCGCAAGCGGCTCGAAGCCGAACGGCAACAGGCTCAAGCCGCCCTGAGGTTGAGTGAGCAGACCAACCGCACCATCGTTGAAGCGATGCCCGACCTGCTGATTCGGATGGATCGAGCCGGTTACTACCATCAAATGGCTGGGGGGAGTTCAGTGCAGGTTAAATATCCAGCCACCTCTCCCGCCTCAGAACCCGACCTTTACCGGGTATTACCAGCCGCCTTAGCGGAACAGCGTCTTGCTTTTGCCCACCAGGCCCTTGAGACAGGCCAGCTCCAGGTGTACGAACAGCCCTTTGAGGTCGACGGCGACCAGCGTTGGGAAGAGGTCCGCATTGCCCCGCTGACTGATCAGGAGGTGCTGATCATTATTCGAGATGTCACCGAAAGAACGCGGCTCGAAGCCGAACGTAAGCGTACCCTGGCGATCCTTGAGGCGAGTGAGCAGCGCTTTCGTCAACTGTTTGAAGCGACACCGCAGATTTCCGTGCAGGGCTATGACCGCGATCGCCAGTTGATCTATTGGAATCCCGCTAGTGAGCAGCTCTATGGATACAGCTCAACGGAGGCTCTGGGGCAAAAGCTAGAGGACCTGATTATTCCCCCAGAGATGCGGGCGTGGGTGGTGACTGCTGTGGAGGACTGGGTGGCAGGCGGCGCAGCCGTCCCCGCCAGTGAGTTGACCTTGATGGATAAACAAGGCAACCCGGTTGAAGTGTTCTCAAGTCATGTGATGCTCAATAACCTGGCGGGTGAGCCAGAAATGTATTGCGTTGACATCAATTTGAGCCCCCTAAAGCAGGCGCAAACGCAATTACGGCAGCTCAATCAAACCTTAGAAGCACAGGTCATTGAACGCACCGCAGCTTTAGAAGAGCGTGAGGCCCGTTATCGTGCCCTCGTGAATGTCATCCCGGATCTACTCATTCGCATTGATACCGATGGCACCTATTTGGACGTGATCACCGGGGATGGGGTTGAACTCTTCAACCCTGACCAAATTGATCTAGGGGTCAGTATTTATGATGTCACCCCCTTTGCCCATGCGCAGGAGCGCATGGACTATGTCCACCGGGCACTCCAAACCCGAGAAGTCCAATCCTACGACTACGACCTAATCATCAATGGCCAAAAAATTTCAGAAACAGCGCGGATTGTGGCCATTAACGACACTGAGGCGCTGATTATTGTCCAGGACATTAGCGAGAGAGCCCGGCTCGAAGCCGCAGTTGCCGAACGCGCTACTGCCCTGCGAGCCAGTGAAGCCCAACTCCAGGCCATGATCGAGGCTATCCCTGATCTACTTTTGCGGGTTGCCCCCGATGGAACTTGCTTGAGTTCAATGTACCCCAGTGATGATGCTCAGGAATTTTTACCGGTTCAACGTCACCTGTCAGAGGTTTTGCCCCCTGAGCTTTTGCAGCAACAGCTCAATGCCGTTGAGCGGGCAGCGGCAACGGGAGCCTTACAAGTCTACGAGCACCGCTTCCAAAAGGGTGATTGTATGGTGTACGAGGAAGTGCGGGTGAGTGCCATTAGCGCGGATGAGGTGTTGCTAATGGTCAGGGATATTACCCAGCGCAAGCAGATCGAAAAAGCCCTGCACGAGTCCCAAAGGTTCCTACAGACGGTGCTTGATACCGTACCTTTGCCCGTCTTTTGGAAAGATCGGAATTCTGTCTTCTTGGGGGGCACCCAAAAGCTGCTGGATGCCGTCGGCTTGCAATCAGAGGCTGATCTGATCGGCAAAACGGACTTTGATCTGGTGGCTACCCAAGCCTCGGCGATCGCCTACCGAACCGATGATCAACAAGTCATGGAATCGGGCATCGCCCGATTAGGCATCGAAGAGACCTTAACGGGCCCAGACGGCCAGCAAAACTGGCTAGAAACCCACAAAGCCCCTCTCCGCAACTGGGCCGGAGAAGTCATCGGTGTGGTCGGCATCTTTCAAGACATTACCCAGCGCAAGCAGGCCGAGATCGCCCTTCAGACGAAAACCGAAGAGCTAGATCGGTTCTTTGCCTTAGCCCTAGATATGCTCTGCATTGTGGATGATGAGGGTCGGTTCATTCACCTTAACCATCAGTGGGAGCAGACCCTCGGCCACCCCCCTGACTGAGATGCAAGGCAGCCTCTACATGGATTATGTCCACCCTGAAGATGTGGAGATCACTCTGGCCGCCAGCAACCAGTTGGCTAAGGACAAGGCCATCTTCGGCTTTGCCAATCGTTACCGATGCCTTGACGGTTCCTATCGCTGGTTGGAATGGTACTCAGTTTTGAGTCAAGGCTTGATTCATGCTACTGCCCGAGACATTACTGACCGCAAGCGAGTAGAGGCTGAGCTGAAGGCCAAAAACAATGAAATTCAGCGAGCCTATCAAGATCTGAAAACCGCTCAACTGCACCTGATTCAATCTGAGAAAATGTCGAGTCTGGGGCAGTTGGTGGCGGGTATTGCCCACGAGATCAATAACCCCGTCAGCTTTATTTACGGCAACCTGGGCATAGCGCTCAACTATGCCCAAGACCTCAGAACGTTGCTGGCACTCTATCAAACCTACTATGCCGAGCCTCCTAAAGAAATCACGGATTTTATTGAAACTGCTGACATTAACTATGTCCTAGAGGATTTCCCCAAGCTACTGAAGTCCATGGAAAATGGGGCCGTCCGCATTAATGATATTGTGACTTCCCTCCGCACCTTTTCCCACCTTGATCAGGCGGCACTGAAGGCAACAGACATTCACGAAAATATCGATAGTACCCTGGTGATTTTGCAAAATCGACTAAATGGTCGAGCTGGCAAGCCAGAGATTCAAGTGATCACAGCCTATGGTGATTTGCCGATGGTCGAATGCTATAGCGGCTTGCTCAACCAGGTCTTTATGAATCTTCTGGTGAATGCCATTGATGCCATTGAAGAACGCCAAGCTACGGCATCGCCTGATTATGCCGGTTGCATCACCATTGAGACTGAGCAGATGGCCATGGACAAGTTCCGAGTCGCGATTAAAGATAATGGTATCGGGATGTCATCGAGCACCAAGGCTAAGATTTTCGATCCTTTTTACACGACTAAGCCGGTTGGCCTTGGCACCGGCATGGGACTGTCGATCAGCTACCAAATTGTGACGAACGATCATCAAGGACAGTTGACCTGCAATTCTGTCTTAGGCGAGGGTACCGAATTCACGATTGAGCTGTAGCCAACCTATTTTGGTGCTGGGGAATATGCCTTACCCTGCACATAGGCAATCCTCTACGCTAAGCTTTCAACACATTCTGCCATGCCTTTGTTGCTACTCCCTTTGCATCCATTTCGATCAAATTTCCGTGTGCGATAACGATACGTTCGAAATCCCAGGAGAGAATTTTTTTAGCCCTTTGCTCACGATCGCTTTGTCACCCCACCCCAGCTGATACTCAGGTGCGGGTTTAGGGTTATTCCACATGTGGAACACAGCTTTCCACCAGAATCTCAATAGCAGGCCAGCTTCGTGCGTATAATCATCGCCAATGTTCTCCAATAGATCCACAAGAATTAGGGTTCGGGTTGGTTTGTGGAAAAAGGCGACTTCGTTAATAAACCGCGTACCTTGGATAACAACTTGCTCGAAATCTAATTCCCAACGGGGATCGGGTCGGTTTCCCAAGATCCAGTCAAAACTGAGATCAGCGCGTTTCTTTTCCAGACCCGGGCAAAGAAAAGTTTCAGCGTTGGGGTAATCGGCTTGGAGATCGGCACCATAGAGGTGGTGAAAGTTGCCAGGGGCAATGATGTAGGCGACTTCGCCGAGTTGATCAATTTCTGATTTGAGGAGTGCGTTCAATTTGCACGGGCTATGTAGCCACAGCTTGCCGTCGTTTAGCCTCACTATGGTCATACGGCTGAAGAGATCCATGCCGCCGAAGCGAATCGCGTACTCCACAATGTAAATCGTGTCTGGAATATACTCATCTATCGAATAGGCCATGACGACAATCCCCTGGTCGGCTTTTCATAGCGCTGCCTAACGGAATTAGGGAAAACTTTCTACCTAATTCCGTTAGGCAGATTGAATCCTAATCTCGTTATCTTCTGCCCAAAAATCAGCAGATCCAGCGATATTACTTGGGACAAACTTTTGCAGAACAGAGATGTTCGGATGCTCTTTAGTCATCATTGTGTCCCCACCTGTTCCAGCGCCAGGATCGTGTCCCCAAAATGGGTGACTATGAGGATCTGAGCCTAAAACAGATACCCCTGGGCTAAAGTGACAGCGCTGAGCCATGCTGCCGATTTCTTGTCCTTCTCACTTGAATCCAGTCGAAGAGACTGCCGACTGTCTTCTTCAGGACGCCCAAGCGCACGGGATAGTAATAGTCAGATTCGAACCAGCCCTTGGCCTTGTAGTACCGGTAGTCAAAGCTGGTCTCATCGAGCTCCAGCCGCATACTCGTTCGACCCATTCTGAAAACCATAAGGTTGAGCCACGTTGGCACTGGATAGTCGGACTTAATCAGCCGTTTGTAGAACCGCTGACTATGCCTTGCAAGCGACCTGTCTATCTTCAATTTTTCCTGCTTCGTCATCGGCTCAAGCGCCGTGAGGCAACTTCCTTTGACGGTGTTGAAGCCCAGGGCGTTGCCGACCAAATCGAGGTAGCTGACGATCTTATCGCCGCCGCAGATGCCTTGGGCAACGATGCTGGTAAAGGTCTTCCCGAAGAAACGTGGGCGATGGAAGATAAATGCAAGCCGATCGAGAAAGACCTTCATGATGCCGGAGACATTGAAAGCATAGTTCGGCGTGGCGAAGACGACACCATCAGACGCCATCATTTTCTCGATGAGCACATCTCGGTCGTCCTTCAAGGGACAAGACTCCTCACCCTTCGCAAAGCACTGCTTACAACCTCTACAGATCCCAAGGTGATAATTACTGAGGACGACGATCTCGTACTCGATATCACCCAACGCCTGCAAATAAACCATAAATTGGCGGACGGCGTTGTATGTGTGCTTCTTGCGGGCACTTCCAACAAACGCAGTGACTCTTTTCATCTGATTAAGAGGACATTAACTCTACTTTTTCCTCCTCACATTTCGATCCTGGCGCAGCGAAATGAGGATTTTGTGAGGAATGCCTTGACTCCCATAGCTGTGCAGATATCTCTCTAATTGCCAGAGTGATCATTGCAGTCGGCATAGATTTTGTGATTCCGCGTGCAGGTGTTTGTGCTGTGGATATTCCTATGATGGGGCATACATTTCAAAGATCTCAGCCTCGGTCATATCATTGGTTTCATTTGCAAAGCTGTAAAATGCGGGTTTTTTATCGATAAAAACTTGGCTGTCGAACACAAAAGACGCTTGATCATCCAAAAGCCCAACCGGAACCATGTAATGATTGCTCTCTTTTAATCGATAAAATAGATGACTGCCGCATTTATTGCAGAAGCCACGTTCGGCCCATGCCGACGAATCATATACGGTAATATTCTCTTCTCCTTCGAAAGTAATATCCGTGCCGCAGTCTACTGCCATAAGTGGTCCTCCCCCCCATTTTCTGCACATGCCGCAATGACATGCGCCTAGTTTTTCACTGCAATTACTGGTGGTAAAACTGACAGCACCACATAGGCAACTTCCACTTTTATGAGTTGTTTCTGGCATGTTGTTCTCCTAATTTAGGAACGTTTTCTCGTGCAGCGATGTCTACCCTGTTTTTGCGGGCTCGGCGATCGCGGTTGGTCATCAGGCGATCGCCGTCGCGGATGGTTGGAATGCCATGATTGCATACACCGCGTCTCATCGTGCAACATCCCGAGGGTCGCAATCCTATTTGGTTGGTGAAATAAGCGTAGCCAATGCCGGTCTGCGGATCGGCAAAGCCCAGGGAGCCGCCGGAGTGAGGGTGCCCAAATGCGCCCTCGCTGCCGAACTGCTATGCGGGGCGGGTTTCATGAAGCCCAGTGAATACTGGAGAACAGGCCCGCCTGGTGAGCCAGCAGTTGACGGACAGTAACGGTCTCTTCTGCCTGCTGGGCAAACTCTGGCCATTAGGTGCAGACGCGCTCTTCGGAGTCGAGCCAGCCCCGCGCATGGGCGATCGCTGGTCTCCTGGTTGCGCACGCCGCCCCACAGATCAACAACTTTCTCGCCTGGGTGGTATACGCAGCCGGCACTGCCCGGCTCATGCCGTCGAGAGAAGTCCTCCGCGAAGGCCTCGCGCACGGGCTCAATGCCGGGGTTCACATGCCCCTGAATATCGATGGATGGGGATGATTTCATGGTCGCAGTTCTCAAAGACAGAATAGGGGCTCTGCTTCGAAGCCGACCGACTCCGCGATTTCGGTGCATCGTATTGTTATGTGGTCTGGCGGGGCCAACCCAGTTGGTAGAGCTTCCGCGCGACTGCCGCGAGCCAAACAATGAAAAACAGCCATCACCACAGATAGGCCACCCCTACTGTGGGCTTCAGCGATGCACCTACGACGCTGACGACGAAGGTGTATTCCTTATTCTGGTCTCTTTGCTTTCCAGAAGAATACGCCTTTTTTTATGCCTCCCTCTACACCACTTTCGGTTATGGCTCCATTTCAGTTTGTAAGTGTGATTCCTGAAAACGCCCATGACATCAGAAATCCAGCAAATTCGGCGAATACCGAAACCATCGCAAGTAGAGGCTTCTAATGCTACATGGAAATCTCAACCTTCACTCCATGTCATGTCGCACTGGAGTAACCCAGCCAATTTCCGCACCGCCCGGCTCACGAATAACAGCGACGCGACCAACTCCAGGCACATTCCGAGGCTCGCTTAGTATTGTTGCACCGTTGTTCCTCGCAGACGCGATCGCGTCATCCAAATCATCAACGTGAATGTAAGTCATCCATCGATCCGTGATGGGATCAGAAGCATCTTCCAGATTCCAGATTCCTGCCACTGGCTTGTCTGACGCCATCACGATCCAATAAAGGCCCCCTGATGGCATTTGTTCTGAGTAAAACGTCCAGCCGACAGTCTCTGCGTAGAAAGTCATTGCTTGCTGCGGGTCACGTGTTTGCAGCTCGTGCCAGTAAAATTCTCCGTGATTAGTCATGTCATCTTTCCTAGTGAACACCGCGAACTAAATACGCCCCCATTCCTATTAGCCCCAGATTTCGCAGCGCACTCCCCAGTGTCTGAAACAGGTCGGGCGCTGCGACAAGCGTCAGCACAAGATTGAGTAATACCCCAGCAAGAAACACGACTGGTGTCCATCTTGGGAAAACACTCGCTCGATACGTTGCCGCACCAAATGCGATACCGCCAAGAATCATTAGAAATC
Organism: Leptolyngbya sp. SIOISBB; assembly: GCA_010671905.1. Classification (GTDB taxonomy): domain Bacteria; phylum Cyanobacteriota; class Cyanobacteriia; order Phormidesmidales; family Phormidesmidaceae; genus Halomicronema. The sequence goes on along the minus strand of JAAHII010000001.1, from coordinate 7,754,470 downwards.
CGTGCATTGTGTAAAGGTTGCCGAGGCGCTCCCATAGCGTCTCGTAGTCTGGAGTCTGTTCCGCAAGCGCGTAGAGCGTCGTGTGGGCGAAGTACACGAACGACGCACCATATAGCAACGAGCCGATGAGGCCCAAAGTGCCGATCTTCGGACGCTGAACCGTATAGAGCCCAACCATCAGGAACGGCAGCACCAGGAAGGCAAAATAATTTACCCAAAGCTGCGGAGTGGAGAAACCACCAGCGCTCCATTCAGCGATGTCCGTTAGCGTATGGATGCCTGGAGCCGCAATTGCGCCGACGCCGATGAGCTTCTGTAATTGACGGATTGATAAACTCATGGTTTCGAACTAAAGTCCGCGATAACCGAGTCGCGGGAGTTGATGTTCTATTTCAAGGCCGCTACACGGTTCGGCAATTTCGGTTCATCGAATTGTTATGCAGTCTGACGGAGCCAACCCAGTTGATAGAGCTTCCATGCGACTGCCGCGAGCCAGACAATGAAAAATAGCCACCACCAAAGATAGGCCACCCCCACTGTGGGCTTCAGCGATGCGCCTACGACACTGACGACGAAAGTCGTGATTCCGAGATAGGCGATCGCCTTGTGAAATACACTCTTGCGCATCGCGAGGGAAATAAACAGAACGGCGATTCCCAGTAGGGTGTCACTGGGGCCGTAGACATTCATCTGGGCAACTAGGGCCTCTGCCCCCCCAGCTAGCGCTGCCTGTGCTTCTGGCGTCGCGGCGGCGACATACTGATCACTGAGATAGACGAGACCATTCACCGGCGGGAAGTAGGCGATGAACAGAACCATACAGCTAATCGCCAGAACCACGCCGATCGCGGTATTGGATCGATCCAAAGGCGCTAACGTCGGATAGAGCGCCATAAACGTCGGAATCAGCAGGGCATTGGTGCCCAGCACGAGCCCCTGCAAAACCATCCACCAAGTCCGGTGCTCAGCGATGTAGGTCAGATGGCCCAGCCCATCCAAGCCCGTGTCGTAGTCCGAGACGATGAACATGGTGGTCGTCAGAATGATCGACACGATGTAGGCGATCGCGCCAATACTCCCGACTCGGTAAAGGGTCGTCCATTCCGATGGCCGCGTTAAACCATGATGCTGACTCATGATGCTGACCTCCTATTCGCTCTGAGAATCTCGCAACAGCCGCCTAACGTCCCCCATCCAGCGGACGCACCAACGTAATGCGCCGCTGATGTGGACGTTAGGCCTTTTCTACCGACGGTCTTTACCCCAGAGTCGCCTGTCTGCGCTGCTCAATGAATCCCATGCCTCCGAGCGCGATTGCAATTACGCCCATGGCAAGGCGAAGGATCGGGTTAGTCACAATGATGTCGATCCCGTCAGGCGTTAGCATCAAGCCGCCGATGATGATGACAAACGCCCAAGTTAATGGACCAGAGATGAATTTCATCTTGTTTCTCCTCGTTTTGATGGTTAAACCTCAATAAATGCTTAAACAGTGATTCAACTGCTTTAATCACCTTCCTTCCTTTTCCTGGTGCATGAATTATGGTTTCGAAGAAAAGCGTGCAGTGAGCATGGTCATGTTTCTTCCTCTCCAACCTCTTCAGATTGAGTGGTTACCATTGCCCTCGTGTGATCCCCATATACGGGCTTTTCATTTCGCAGAAGGTCAGTGAGAATAGCAAAACTATCGGCACTTACGGCACCAGTTCGCTTCCGTTCACCATCAAAGTAGGTGAACCAAAAATAGCCCCGATTACTGCTAGAATCCCACCACGCTTGATATTGATTGATTAATTTGATTGCCATTTTTCCTCCTTGCTGATCGATTCAATGTTTACTGGCCTGTAAGCCGACGCATTATTTTTAAGCAATGAGCCGAGCCTTATCTATTACTCGTTTTAGACAAAACCCTCTCAGCAACTGAGTAATCCCCATTGAATAATGGAGATGTTTTTAAGACGTGTTAATAACGAATCAAAAACAATCATTTTTCTCGATTGAAATACCTCGTTATAGAGTCAGAGAATACGATCAAGCCCTCTACCCTTAACAACTTAAATTTAAAGTAAAAATATGAGGATTTTATGAGGCAGTCAAACAAAGCAACAGAATATTTTCAAGAGATATTAAATTGCGGGAAATTGATCTTACGATAGTTTTTGGCATAACCAAATTCTTATTGGATTGGCCCTAATGTTTATTGGTTATAGATAATTAAAGCAGGTAAATTATTCATGGTAAGTCTGGTGAATATGGAGTATATAACTTCCAGTTTCTCCACATGAACAGCCCTGACTAGATAGGCCAATTGCGAACTTAAGTTTGTTTATCGAAATTTGAGTCAATCCTTATTGAGTTGCGCTATGGTGATTCAATGCTGAGAAGGTTTGCAATCAGTCCTGTTAATAACGGTGCCAGGATGGCGATCGCATTACGAATATTTTGCTCAACGCTAGCATTGAGATGGAGAATTTCGTTAAGGCCTCTACGCTGTTCTGTCTTATTCATCAACGATGTCAAAGAATTCAGGGGGTAGATGTCATCTCGCAAATGCTGCCCGCACTCCAATAAAGCTAATTGTCCGATGGTATAAAAGAGGGCCAAAATTGCCGACCAATACAGTCCAAATGTGATGATGACACTTTGAGGAAACTGAGTTTCCGTGAGACCTACAGCGAGTCGAACATTGCGGAGAGCACCAGCAATGAGCGTAATTAAGCCGACGATCGCTCCCGATGAATAAAGGTATTGCTGCATGAGTTGGCGATACCTCAAATACTTTTGGATAGCAACCAGATCGTCAGCGCGATCGGGTAGTAACAGTCGAGAGGCTTGAATATCTCGCCTAGCCACATTAGGAAGGATCAGCGTGCCTATTGCTGCGGGGGCAATAGCGATCGTTCCGACTAGAATGAGCGCGATGATTTTTACCCGAAGATGCTCCAGATCAAACGGTTGCGGGTCTAGGAAAGGAAAGGCAATCAGTCGTCCTAATAACGTTGGGGCAAAGAATAGAAACAACATCGCCGTCAGGATGACCATGACTTCAACCTGATGGCCTTTCATATAACCTTTCAAAAACCGCAGCGATCGCCACAGGGGAAAGGCCAGGAGGGTTGAGATGGAGGTGTAAACCGACGTCAGAAATAGGAAGGTCAAAAATTCTGGTTGAGTGATGAAGGTTTGGCTGGGACTGTCTTGGGGAAAGGGATATCCCCACAGAATAATCACTGGCCCTAAGCATCCGCCCAGGGTGCCTAGCATCAGAAACAATGCCGATCGGCTCAGAACAGCGTGACGTCTCGCCAGAGAATTCATTCTGCATAACTTCCTCAAACGTATGACTGGTCTTTGCCCTTCGATCGCGAATACTGGGCCAATAGCCGGTTTGGCTGCATGAGTCTTGTCCCCCTTCAGTTCCCTATCGCTATGGTGAGAATTAGGCGGTTGGGGTTTTAGTCATCGCGCCAATCAATGCCTTGATTTCTCCTAATGCTTGGGTAACGCCCTGTTCGGCGACGGCTGAAAGCGCATTTCCGACCGTGAAGTCGGTGGCAGGCACCTCAACCCACCAGGCTTGGGGGCAATGGCCATAGGCTGAGGAAGCCAGGGCCAACAGTGAACAGGGATCGCAAGAATGCCCCGAGGCCGGCACCACCGACCCAGATGTTTCAGATCCACAGGCGGTGATGGGCCTTACTCTGATGTCGGCGCTGGCTAACTTACAAGCATCTACAAAGATGGCGCAGTCAGCTGCCGCCAGTTTGCTAGAAAGTTCTGGGGTGAGTTGGGTGACGGTACAGGCCTCAATCTCTGGCAGGTTGAGTGCTTGTACCTGAGAGACAACAGCTTGGCCAATCCCATCATCGCCGCGCTGCGGGTTGCCGTACCCGATAACGACAACCGTCGGGCCGGTTTTAGAGGGCGATGGGTGACGAAGTTCTGCCATGGGTCTTACCTACAGTGTGATTCAGCGATGACGGCGACCGGAAACCGAGACGCTCAGATGCTAGTTGGGTTCTTCATTGACACAGTGACCGGCATTGTCGAGCGTGGCCATCTGCTGGGGAGATAGCTTGAGTTCTAAAGCTCCCAAGTTTTCCCGCATGTGTGCCGGTTTGCCCCCAGAAAAAACGGGCAATAGGGGTGGCTGGCGATGCATCATCCAGGCCAGCACCACTTGATTCGGGGTGGCATTCAGTTCCTTGGCAACTGCCTGAAGGGCAGACATGCGAGCCTCTTGATCAGGTCCTGCATAGGTAGCGGGAATGGGACGATCGGCCCGCACATAGGCACCTCGCAGCAGCGGCGTGTAGGGCAGGATGGTTTTAGCGTGGGCATCACAGTAGCTCGTCAAGTCCTCATTGATTAAGCGCTGAACGCCAAAGTCGGCCCCTGGATTGGGCCGGAGATAGGTGCCCCGTTGCTCAACGCAGGTGAAACCAGCCCATCCCTGATTGGCCGCGATCGCATCTGCCTCGGCCAACCGCCAGGCGCGATAATTACTTGCCCCGACAAACCGGACCTTGCCCGTTTTCACTAAATGGTGAAAGGCTTTTAAGGTTTTTTCCAGCGGCGTATGCGGATCATCTTTGTGGGCATAGTACAAATCTAGATGGTCGATGCCCAGCCGCTTCAGACTCTGTTCGCATTCTGAAATAATGGTTGAGGCGGCCAGCCCATCGGGAACATCCTCATACCCAAACCCAACTTTACTCGCAATGAAGAGATCATCATGATTGCCGCGCTCCCGCAGCCAACGCCCGATCACGACCTCACTCTCACCGCCCTTACCTGTTGCACTCCACTGGTTGTAGCTGTTGCCGGTGTCAATAAACATGCCGCCAGCTTCCCGATAGAGATCCATGAGTTGGGCCGATTGGTCATAGTCATTGAGGGTGCCAAATCGCAGGGTCCCCAAGGCTAAACAACTCACCTCAACACCGGTTTGGCTCAACTGAATTTTTTTCATGATGTTCTCCCATGGGACAAAATCAGGGGAATTAGACAAAACTTACGCACTTCACGAGACAAACATGCTTGGTCGCAGTGACGTTCCCCCTCTTCCCCCCTTTATTAAGCTGCCGCTTATACACATCTCTAGTAAGACCGCAAAATGCTGCATTGGCCCCCCTTTATCCCCCCCCAACTTTGGGGCTGCCGCTTATACATAAGTCATTCTTGAGAACATGCCTGAGGTTAGATCCCCCCTCAATCCCCCCTAAAGCCCTCCGGGCATGGCTGCGCTAGAAAAAGGGGGACATCCAAGTTTGAATCGGATAGAGCCCCCTTTTTAAGGGGGCAGCGACAGCGGGGGATCGACCATTTGTGCTGAGTTCTAGAGATGTGTATAAGCCGTAGCAACTTTGGGGGGAGGCCGGAGTTCACAGTCCCCCAGAATTGGGGGGATGTAGGGGGCTAGATCTCTGGAAACGACCAACCAAAAACTTATGTATAAGCCGTAGCCTTTATTCAGGGGGGCACAACCAGAGAGACCTGCAGTATCGTCAAATCGCATCTAGTGCGTAAGTCCTATTAGAGTGACCTTTGCTCGCACGCTATTTGTAAATTCCAGGGTTGATGCGATCGCCGCCTTCTGTCAAAGCAGGCTCAGAAGGCATCACGACAAAATTGTCGAGATTCGCTTTCAGCAGATCGATTTCGCGATCGCTGAGGCCGGGAATATTGAGCACGTCTTCTACGGTGTCAAAGGGGGCATTGCGAATGATCTTGCGGGCGAGGGTCGGGTAGAGGCCGGGATACCGCCGGAACGCCAACACGTTGGCGTTATTCAAGTCCAGTTTGGTGCTGACCTTACCCAATCTTTCATCCACCGGATTCCGCCAGATCTGGGCGGCGATGTTCGTCAGCTCAGGCTGGTTGGGCCAGAGACGCTGCGCGATCGCGGGTTGGTTAAATCCCAGTCCCAACCATACCAGCACGCCCAGCACCAGCCCGATCACAAATTTGGTCAACAGGCTCAACCGAGTTTTCATCTTTCACCTTCCTTGAGCCTTGGTGGCTAGACAGGTTGCTGACTAATTGCCCTGCCTGGCCGGGCTCATTACTCGCTCCATCTTGACTGTAGGCAAAAACCTTGAGGAACTTATGACGATAGGTGGCAAGCTGCTTAGGCCTCAGCTTCTGTAAAGGTTTGGCAGTGCCCAACCCCAACGGTCAGGGACGCTATTTTCAAGCAACTCCCTTACTGTGAGGGCGACTTGGGCACCTCTCGGAGCCATTGGCGTTGGCGCTGGGCGGTGGCAATAAAGCGCAGTTGATCGCGATCGCGCTGTCGCTCGCCGACAGTTGCACCTTTGTGGAACAACGCTCCGGTGGGGCAAGCATTCACACATTTGCCACAGGAAGTACAGCTAGAGGCCTGTCCCCAAGGTTGATTGAGGTCGCTGATGATGTGGGCGTCGCGACCGCGATTGGCCATGTCCCAAGTGTGCGCCCCTTCTAGTTCGTCACAAACCCGGATGCAGCGAGTACACAGCACACAGCGGTTGTGATCGAGCCCAAACCGTGGGTGAGAGATATCGACCTGACGATGGGGAAATTGATACGGCAGCTCAACATGGTCAACGCCCATTTCTACCGCGAGATCCTGCAATTCACAATTGCCATTGGCCACACAGATCGAACAGACATGGTTACCCTCAGCCAAGAGCAGTTCCACAATCAGGCGGCGATCGCGCTGTAGGCGCTCGGTGTGAGTCTGCACCACCATGCCTTCCTCGGCGGTAGTTACACAAGCGGGTAAAAGTTTGGCGCTGCCAGCGACTTCTACTAAGCACAGACGACAAGCCCCGATAGGCGATATCCCGGCCATCGAGCACAGGGTGGGAATATGAATACACGCGTCTTTGGCGGCTTCCAACAGCGTTTGTTCGGGACGCGCGCTGACGAGCTGATCATTAATGGTGAGGGTTTTAACAACCATGACTTTTGTGGTTGGTTGGTGGAGTGAAGGGGTGGTGGGGTGGCTGGATCAACATCGAGTTAGGAGCGCGGACGGATTAACCTCCAAATTGAGATTTCTCCGTAGGGGCGCACGGCGTGCGTCCTTGGTCAAAGTTTTGGATTTTATTAAATCCTCATTCCTTCGCGTCGGTACTGTGATGCGATCGCGTCCCTTAGGTTAAAAAATCAAGATTGCGATCGCGAATGTAGCCCACCATCATGGGACTAACGGTGGTCAGCATCGTGACAAACAAAACAATGAGAATTTGCCCGATCGTGAGTTGAGCAAACAGTTGGGATAGGGATATGGACTGGCCCAAGGAGAACTGCTGGAGGGCTACATAGGTGGTGTTGCAGGTTAACGACGTCCAAAAATCAAAGGCGATCGCAAAAAACCAAATCAACTTCAATAAGCCCACCTCTGGCCGCTTCCCCCGTCGACGCTCCCAAATGGATTTCGTCGAAAAATTAAAGGCCTCTACGGTCAAGCTACCGACTAAACTCAACCCCAGTGCGATGAAGCTAGCACTGCCCAGAATGATCAAACTGCCGAGAAACGTGGTCAGCAAATCCCAAACCATGCTGAGCCGGAAGGCACTCACCAGTACTAACCGCCGGATACTTGTATCAGTTGGTGGCTGCTGTCTTTCTATACTCATCGTTGACTTTCCTTAACTGCGATCCAAAGGCCATTGACGGGAAATATCGATTCTCTCAATCTCGACTGCAGACACTCATCCCAAGTCTTTGAAACTGGCCTACAGATGCCTTGCTGAGGCACTCTCCCACCTCCCCTAAAGCTCTGTGGGCAATAACCCTGCGGGCATGGCTTTAGGGGGTGGCGACAGCGGGGGCTCCTCGAGCGGTAGCACTGTCATGCAGAATCGGTATACCCCCTGGTGCTTTAGTCGTGCCCCCAAAAGTCCTCTCATGATGGACATCTTGGGGTGATGGTTTGAAGCGTGACGCCAACTGTACTCCCCAAAACCGGCTGCTCAAAGTCCCATTAGCCAGACGTTACTGATTGCCCTACAGGCTGACGCCTACAATGACCAACAGGATTAGGAGGCCGCAGAGGAATAAATAATTGCCCCAAGGCTGACCCAAGACTTTGGTATTCGGCAACTTCTTCGAACCTCTAGTGCTCGACTCAGCGTCGAGAGCCTCTAGGGAACGTAGCCGTTCTAGCTCTTGCAGATCGGCGGTGGTCTGGTCAATTTCTTCCGCTAGCGCTTGCGATCGCTGTTTCAAGGTCTCCAATCGCTTTTGTTCATAGAGATATTCGAGATCGGCATAGCTTACTTTCATCTCCATAGCTCCGATGTCAGGCTCGACTGAGGGAGCGGCAACAACCGTTCTCTCACTGTTACCCTACCGAGAAAACATGAGGATCTTAGGAGGGTCCACATGCTCACAAGTTCCTCAAAGTCCTTTGATTTAATCAATCTGAGTTCGGGATAGCTCACTGATGGCACCAGTCTTATCAGTTGCACAAGGTTTTTCCCTCTGAGGGGCTAGGGGTGGATCAAACACCATGAAAACCCACCCCGTCCTGCGGACGCCCCTTCACTGGCGGGGAAAATACTGTCCAGTTGCTTAACCCGAATTGACGTTAAATCACGCTTAGTTCAGGCTCACTCACGCGGGGTCGAGTGGGTGAAGTGAGAAAAAGAGTATGCAAACAGATTATCTGGTGGTGGGCAGCGGTCTCTCGGCATTGGTGTTTGGGGCGTTGATGGCCAAGGCGGGGCGATCGGTGCGGGTGCTCGAAGCCCATGAACATGCGGGAGGGTTTGGTCACACCTTCACGATGGCCCAGCAGTATCACTTCAATGCTCAACTGCACTACGTTTGGGATTGTGGTGAGGGGCATACCGTCAATCAAGTGCTGAAAAAATTGGGTCTAGAAGACACCGTCACCTTTGAGCGCTATGACCCCAACGGCTTTGACCATATGCGCATGCCGGGCTATGCCCTGGATATTCCCGCCGATTCTGAAACTTTGATCGAGCGCCTGACTACGCTGTTTGCCACCCCTCAAATCGCCCAGTTCATCCACGAGGTGCAAACCGTGAGTCGGGGGCTCAAGTTCTTGACCCCACCCCGACGTCCAGGTCACTTGCTCAAAAATTTACCGGCGGCCCTCACAGCTCTCAAGTATTACCGCTGCACCCTCCAGGATGTGTTTGATCAATTTTCGCTGCCGCTGGCGGTGCAGACTTTGCTGGCGCTGCAATGGCCCGATTTTTTACTGCCCCCCAATCAACTGTCATTTTATGCCTGGGTCATTTTGTTTACCGGGTACCAGGAGGGCGCGTTTTATCCGACCCAACATTTTGAGCACGTCATCAGCGCCCTAGTGGACGTGATTAAAGCCGAGGGGGGTGAGGTGATCACTGAGACGGAAGTCATCGAGTTTTTCGTCGAGGGCAAGCGGGTGACGGGGGTAAAAGCGATGAACCTCAGCACCCATGAGACCCGTGAATTCTTCGCTGAGGATGTCATTTGCAATCTTGACCCGCAACGCGCCGCCAAGATGATCGGGCTGGAGAAGTTCTCGTCCACCGTGCAGCGGCAACTCGCTTACGACTATTCGGCCTCTAACTTTGTAGCCTACTGCGTGGTTAAAGATTTAGACCTGCAGGAGTACGGCTTCGGTCCCTGGAACACTTTCCACACTGAGGATGTTGACCTCAATCGGGCCTTCACGCGCATGTATGAGCACCAGGATTATTCTCAGCCCAGCTTTGCGATCACGACGCCCACGTTATTGACCCAGGCCAGCCGCGATTGCCCAGCCGACTGTCAGATTATCGAGTTCCTCACGGTGGCGAATTACGACTACTTTAGGAAATTGCACGATCGCGATCGCGCTGCCTATCGTCGCAAAAAAGCGGAAATCCTAGAGACCCTGTTGGATGTTGTCGAAGACTATTACGTGCCAAATCTTCGGGAACATATGGTCTTCAAAATCACGGGGAGCCCCACGACAAACGAGCGCTTCTGCGGCTGTCCCGAGGGGAATTCCTACGGCTCTAGCCTAACGCCCAAAAATATGGGCCTTGGTCGGCTCACGGCTGATACCTCCCTGCAGCATTTTTACTTTTGTAATGCCTCCTCCGGTTATCCCGGCTTTGCCCCCACGTTTTGGACCGGAGCGCGGCTATATCAGCAGTTATCGGGTGAGACATTGAGTACGGCATGAAGTCACATCATCACAGGAGGCATCGCGATGAAAATTGCAATTATCGGCGGCGGCGCGAGTGGCATGATTGCTGCGTACCTGCTCAATCGCCAAGGGCATGAGGTCACCGTGTATGAACGGCAAGCCGTTTTAGGGGGCCACATTCGGACGCTGAATCAGAATATGACGGCCTCCACGCCCTGCCCGGAACATTTGGAAGCGGGGGTTTTGGAGTTTCCCGTGGCCTTCACGAATTTCCTGGAGCTAATGCAGGACTTAGACATGCCTTTGGAACCGGTGGAAGTGGGGTCTGGCATTTTCTTTCAAGACGGTCGACACTATCTGTCGGCGGGCCTGATCGAGCACAACTTTCATGGCCTCCAAAAGTGGCGCGAAGTGCTGCACACGGAGGGGCTCTATGCGCGATCGCTGGGCCTGTGGCTCAAAACGCATCTGGCGCGATTAGAAAGTCTGCGGGGGCAGCCTTTGTCTGCTTATCTCACACCAGCATCCGTACAGACAATTTGGATCAAGTTACTCATGATGTACAGCTATTCCATGCCCTATGAAGCGATTGATGACTTTCCCGCTGAGCTGGCGATTCCGGCGTTACGGCGCTATGTGTTTAGCCGTTGGGTGCGGATTCCGGGGGGCGTCTACTCCTACATTGAAAAAATCCTGGCGCGGTTTTCGGGAGCGGTCTTGCTCAATACTACGATCGCGGGGGTGCATCGATCACGCGATGGGGTGCAAATCAAAGGTCGGTGCGAGGGCGATGACTGCTTCAATCACGCCTTTGACAAGGTGATTTTTGCCACGCCGCCGGATCAGGTGCTAGCCCTGCTGGCCGACCCGCAACCGGATGAAGTGCGCCGGTTTCGCGACTGGCAGCCGTATGAAGCGACCACCATCATGCACCGCGATCGCACCCTCTATGAGCCCTACGGCATTCAGCAAGGGGCAGAGTTTGACTTCTTCCAAACCGATGCGAGCTGGGGTTACAACGCCTGTCTCAATCAGATGTGTGGCATTTCATCGAACCAGTTTTATGGCCTCGCCTTTCATCTGCAAGACCGCATCGACCCCGAAAAAATCATTCACGCACAGTCACACCAGACGCCGTTCTACACAGTGGTGGCGCTACAGCATCGCCCAGAAGTGATCGCCACCAATGGCGAAAACCATACTTATCACGTCGGCGCTTACTTGGGGGATGGCTTGCATGAAGGCGCAGTCACTTCGGCGATGGCAGTGGCCCAAGCGATCGGCCCCGCCCATGCCGCTGGCTCCGTCCCCATTCCCACCTTCGCTAGACGTTAGGTGGCCAGTCACAGAGTTGCGTTGGGGCTGTCATGCGAGATTCCGGATATTGATACAGTCCTTGCAGCTGCAATCGAGCCTGACCAAAGACAATCTTGCTGACTTGCCCTGCCGTCGACACCACAGTTCCTTGACGGAGAACTAGACGACCTTCGCGATCCCAAACAATCTCCTCTGTCGGAATTTCAGACCAAGCCTGTCCGGCCCATGAAACCACCAGCCCCTGACCGTCCAGCCAATCCCCCGCCACTTGCCCTCGCAGACAGACGAAATCGCCACTATGGGGATAGCCGTAGTAGCCGGCCAGGGTCAGTTCCTGTTTGATGAAATTGAAGCAGGCTCCGGCCCCATCGCGCCAATCTTGCGGATCGGGCTCGGTGCAAAACTGATAGGGGCCATCGGGGAGAGTTTTTAGCAACTGTTCCATGGTGGGTGGCGCAGGGGTTTCTGCTTGTGCTGCAAGCGGCAGGGGCACAGGTGAGGCTCCTATGGCGAGGCTCCAAAGCAATCCACTCACCAGCCCTAAACTGCCCAACCCATATTGCCAGGTAGACATCGTCAACGCCTCCGGCTGTTCTCCACTTTTACCGTAGGACAACAACTTGGCGAACTTGTGAGGTGACGAATCCGAATCCTGCATTGGCAGGCGGTGGAGGCTGGTCGCGCGAGGTGGCGCGATCGCGGCCTTATTTTTTTGGTGTAGGGGGGATTATTGAGGAAAGGCCCTTTCTTTTCTCTCTCGCATAGACTTATAAACATTAACAGATCAGCACTTCAGCCCGATCCACCCACCCCGCCCTGCGGGCACCCCTCCACTGGAGGGGATTATACAGCCCGAGCCAGCAACCGATTCCCCTCCGTGGGAGGGGCCAGGGGTGGGTTCTCGTAACTGGCCGAAACCGCGCCGAGTTGTTGCAACGGATTCAGATCAGCGCTTCCTCCCGAGCCACCCACCCCGCCCTGCGGGCACCCCTCCACTGGAGGGGATTGGGCGTTGCTGAAATGAGGGATGGACGGATCGTTGAGATTCAAGGTAGCTGTAAACTGCTGCCTAAGGACTCATCCCGGAAATTAGCAATGCCGGGGATTACACAGCCCGAGCCAGCAACCGATTCCCCTCCATGGGAGGGGCCAGGGGTGGGTTCTCGTAACTGGCCGAAACCGCGTCGAGTTGTTTTGTCCGGGGAATGCTTGAGCTATCCCCAACGAACAGCAAAAATGGCAAAAACTTCCAGCTTTCTACCCTACAATCCCAAGCTAAAAGCGATCGCTCGGCGGCTGAGAAACAATATGACTCCAGCCGAAATAATTTTATGGCAGCATCTCAAAGGCAAACAGATGGATGGGTATGACTTTGATCGCCAAAAACCGATTGACGCATACATCGTTGATTTCTACTGCAAACGTCTAAAGTTGGCAATTGAAGTCGATGGTTCTTCCCACAACTGCGAAGCGTCCCAAATCCAAGATCGCTATCGACAATCGCGGCTTGAGTCTTTAGGCATTAGCTTTCTACGGTTTCAGAATGGCGAAGTACAGCACGAGACAGAAGCTGTTTTGAGTACTATTCGAGCTTGGATTTCAAGTCATTCGGTCAGATAAGAGCATCAAACTTGTTTTGACAGTACTTGATCACTTGACCGCCGTATGTCTCTACATTGAGCGATTCCCCCAACTCCCTACAAATCTGAAGAGTGAGATCGCCAGGCAGGTTTCTTGGCAAGGGGTTTGCCAGTAGATGAGGTTGAGTGTGCTGCCTGCGCTGAGCGATCACGCGACATAAACAACCTGGGCTGAATCCAAAATATGACGTCGGCGGAGCCAGTTGCGGCTTTGATCGATCGATTGCTTGGTCATCACATCGACTTCTCGCCCAATCAGCGTTTCTAACTCGTCTTTAATTCGCACCAGTGCTAGTAAGCCCTTAGTTTTTTGGGGAAAGTACGAAATCAAAATATCCACATCACTGCTGGCCGAGAAGTCATTGCGAAGTATCGAACCAAACAAGGACAATTCAGCAATATCCCACCGCTGACAAAATGCCGCTAAATCAGCGGGCATGATACCTAAACGCTGGTAAATAATGTTGACTTGGGAAGCAGAAGAATGCATTTCGCCTTAGAGAGTCCTGCTTTCCAGATTGTATCGCCGGGGCGATCGCATCCCCAACTCCCTACCAATCTGAAGGGTGCGATCGGGCGAGTAATTTTAGGAAGGTGATATCTCCCTCCGGTCTACGCTGACTTAAATTCCATCGTTAGGCCCACCGTATCTAGCACTGATAACAGGGTCTCAACAGTGAGACTATCGATCTGTTTTGCCTCAGCTAGTTGCTCCTCATGGATACTGTTGTCATCCTTGACCGCAGTCCGTGACGTTTCTTGAGCCTCAGCCACATTGCTCAGCGCCAGCACCAACGCCTCGCGATCTCCATCTTGTAGCGTGGCTTCCAGCGCCGCCTTTAAGTAATGAGCCGCATACTCTGGGTCTGCAAGTCTTACGAGTAAGTCACTGCGATAATCCTTAATTGGCATGGTCATTGGCCTCCTTGTTCTCGTTGATAAGCTGCCCAGAGCTGTTGTGCCACTTGAACATCCTTATTTTGACGTTTCTTAGAGCCACCGACTAGCAAAAGCACCAACCGCTGATCTGCCATTCCATAATAAATTCGGTACCCTGGCCCAAAGAAAAATCGGAGTTCATACACGCCTTCACCCACCGACTTACGATCACCAAAATTCCCTAAGCTGACCCGGTCGAGGCGGGTTTCAATTCTCGCTTTCGTTTGAGTATCAAGACCGTTGAACCAATCATCAAAGGGGCAGTTGCCCGCCTCATCGATATATGTTTGAATAACCCATCGTCGATTCATGGTGTTAGAGCCTTGCCGATGTAATGATTTTTATCGTTAAGCGGCAACGTCAGTCAGTAGTCGTCTGCCCGCTTCTTCCAACAGACTAATGAACGCTTCCCGCGTGACGGTCAGAAAGCCCTCTAGAAAATCGTCACCCGCCTCACTCGCCTTAAGGTAATCAAACAGGATAGAAATCGGAACTCTAGTGCCTGCAAAAACCGGTGTCCCGCTCATGATTTCAGGCAATGTACTAAATTACAGAGGCGTCTGGTGACATAGAATGCTAGCTGCTCGTCTTGCACCTGTTGTATTGGGGCGTTCTCGAAAGTTTTGAAAACCGTGAGCGTGCGTCAGGCCAAGGAAGTTGACGGGAACCTCTGAGAGACGATCGCATCCCCAACTCCCTACAAATCTGAAGGGTGCGATCGTCGAGCAGGGTTCTTGGTAAGCGATTCACCAGTCGATGAAGTTGAGTGTGCTGCCTACGCTGAGCGATCGCCGAATCGGTGAACAAGGGCATAGGATGAATGCGCGATCGTGCGCAACCTCAAAGGCTTCTGGCATTAATTGATGACGCGCTCAAGATCATTGCTCACAACTTCCTCAAGATTGCTCTCTATTCTTGAGTTGGTCTTGGAGATGGCGGATCTCGTTTACTGTCACCTAGTGAAGGAACGCCACATTCGACTCCAGTCCCCAGCGACATCACACAAAAGGTCGATTATGAGAGTTTCCATACCCTGTGTCCAAATCTTTGAAGATCTGCCCGAAAAAGTCAGCAGCGTAAGTCTCAACCAGGATCCCACCACCGGGACTCAGGTCGCTGTGATGCGGTTTCAGTCGCTTGCGTCCCTCGCCCATTTCCTAGGCTGGCGAAAATGCTCCACACACCTTCTACACATGATCGATGACGAAGGCGACATCTGGGTTCAGCCCACCTGTATCAAGATGGTTTATGAAGGCCCCGAGGGTACCGACCCTAGAAGCGTTGAGTGCGAACTGGAGGTCAAGCAAACTGACCATTGGGAGCGATTTTTGCGTTTTTTGCAGCGTTATGCCGCCGCCCATGGCCTGAACTGTGGGGACCCAGACACCGAACGAGCGATCTCTGGGATGGATAAACATCCTTGTCCCGGTTAGGCATCACCGCCATTTTTAAGAGCATTTTCGTTGTCCGCATGATGTCTATTCATGCTTTTACAGAAAATTGCCACCATCACCGCAGCATCCTCTTCACGCCCATGATGACTTTCGACACTGAGAGTGGGCATAACAACTGATGGCGAGGGGAATATAGCGGGTAGTCACCTCACCTATGAGACCACAAAGCCGCAGTCCAAGATACCTGACTGCGGCCAAGGCAACACTTTGAATCGACAGTGAAGAATTAGTTGGGCCACCAAACACCATACTTGAGCAGATGATTTCAATCTTGAACCCGCAAGCAACGAAGTCAAACTTCACTTGTGGTAGTCCGAGACGCTAATGGGCACCCCAACTGACCCATGTACGAGACACCCCTGCCGATTCCTGCTCAGCCCGAGAGAGAATTTGGGAGATATCTGTTCCTGCTAGATCAACGCCCTCCAGATCCACCCCCTCTAAACAAGCACTCGCCAGCTCAACCCGGCGAAAATTTGCCCCGCTAATGTCGGCTTCAGTGAGATTAGCCCCCCGTAGGTCAGCACCTTCGACGTCAGCGGTACGCATATCGGCCCGGGTCAGATTGCTGCCCACTAACTTGGCGCCATCTAAGGCCGCGCCAATAAGATTCACCGATTCGAGGTGAGCACCGCTGAGATCAGCGTGGCTAATATCGGCACCGGCCAAGTTGGCGTATTTCAAATTGGCACGGCTGAGGTTGGTATTGCTCAGGTTAGCCCCACTGAGGTCAGCACGACTGAGATCAATGCCACTCAGGTCACAATTACTGAGATCTGCTCCATGCAGCAGCACTGCCGCGAAACTGCGATCGCCTTGACGATAGTCAAACAAAAAACATTTCACGTCCATTTCATATTGCCTAATCTGCATACATTCCTACTCTACGCAGTCATTGTGAGGAACTTATGAGGTTATAAGAAGCCCAGCCCTTCAGCAGAAATATCGGCGCAAATTTGAAGGGTAGAGCTTAGAATGCTGCTGCTACGGTTGCTGGCAAATAGGGCGGTCTTTGATCCACCATCAAACAAGTCAGTGACTTGCTGATAGCGATTGCAGGCCCTTCCATCAATAGAAAAACTTTGGCATTGCATCATAAAAGCGTCGATCATAGCAGGACACCAGACCGGCATGGATGGCTGCAAACCATGGACCGCATCTTCACTTATTTGCCTGTTGTTAAAGCTGATCGTGACCACCTGTTTGAGTTGCATCGGGTCTCATTAGGCCCCTATGTCGATCAGCTATTCGGCTGGGAAGAGGAGCTTCAAAGACACTTGTTTGACCAGAAATTTACCGTTGATCACTGTTATTGGATCGTGGTTGATCAGCTTCGCGTAGGTGCTGTGAGCTATCAGATTCACCCTGAACGGTTTTATCTAGAAAAGATTGAAATCTATCCTGAATTTCAAAGACAAGGTTACGGTTCTAGGGTGATTACCGATATCCTTTCTGAAGCCGATGCAAAAAGCCTTGCTGTGGAACTACAGGTTTTCAAAATCAATCCTGCGATCGCCCTTTACAAACGTCTAGGCTTTTCTCAAATGGGCGAAACGGACATTCACTTGCAACTGAGACGATCTCCACAAAGCCAGTAGAAACCTAGGTTTTTCCGACATGAAAATATTGCTCACAGGGTTTGAACCCAATGACGATGGCTTGAATGCATCTGAAATCTTGGTGCGATCGCTCAGAGACGAGCCGCCGAAATTGCTGCGTGAATACAGTGACGACATCCACTACAAAAATCATGCCAGGGGATACTGATGGACTCGGTCAAGTGGTTGATGAAACCTTGGATCAAGATTCTCCAGATATTTATTTAGGCATTGGTCAAGCCCGAGGCTATAACCGAATTGTCCTAGAGCAACTGGCTAAAAACCTCAGATATTTTGTCACGCCTGATCGAGCGGGTAATACCCCCAAAGGCGAGCCCATTGTGCCCAATGCCCCGTTGGCTTATTTGAGTTCTTTGCCTATCCCAAATGAGCTCATCTTGCGGCTAGAAGAACACTTGATTCCAGCTCGAATTGCGAACGATTGTGGGACACATTTGTGTAATCAAGTGTTCTATCACGTGCTCCACTGGAGTGCTCTGCACCAACCGGAGATGCGAGTCGGGTTTGTGCATATCCCCATTCTGCCGGAGCAGGTGATTCAGTACTGGCCCGACTCACCCTTTATGCCCTTAGACATGACGCGATCAGCGATCGCGCTGATTCTTCACCAGCAGATTGCCCACTATAGCGGCGGGCAGAAGGTAAAAGGGTGATCGCCATACAATTGGCGGCTTTGGGTTAAGAGCCCTGCATAGTCACTGATTGCTGCCGATCGCAATAATCGAAATTTACTCAAGGTCACCAGCATCAACGAGGATACGATGAAAACTGGGTCTGCAATTTCTGCTTGACATGCTGCAATCCGCAGAGT
This sequence comes from Leptolyngbya sp. SIOISBB, assembly GCA_010671905.1. Lineage (GTDB taxonomy): Bacteria > Cyanobacteriota > Cyanobacteriia > Phormidesmidales > Phormidesmidaceae > Halomicronema. Next base: position 7,736,555 of record JAAHII010000001.1, on the reverse strand, counting down.
TGATCTTGCCCTACATAGATCAATCTGGCGGCAGTGATGCTTTCCAAGGCGGCTAAGCCCAACGCAGCAGGACAATAAATTGGTAGGGCCGATCGCTGATCTAGCAATCCGGCTGAAAACCCTTTTAGAATGAAAAGCAACTTGTTGCTGAGAGCTTCCTAAAGTGAGAGGTTCTGGCAGCGATCGCAAGCAACTGCAAAGCTGACTTCAACCCCTGGTGTATGCACATTAGGGGGCATTTTTGATTGGGTGGTGAGGCTGATATGGCATTTTCTTCGGTAGTACGAGCTTTGGGGCGAGCTCCCTTGACCTCTGAGCTGTTGACCAAGCTGCAAAAAACCGAGCCGGTCAAGCTGAGTGGTGCGCCCCGACTGCCCAAAGGTCTGATCGCCTCAACCTTGGCGCAAGAGTCTAGTGCCCCACTGCTGGTCGTGACTGCCACGCTCGAAGAGGCTAGCCGTTGGGCGATTCAGCTCGAAGCGATGGGCTGGAGCACCGTTCACTTTTACCCCACCTCCGAAGCGTCCCCCTACGACCCCTTTGATCAAGAATCAGAGATGACCTGGGGGCAACTCCAGGCTTTAGCTGACCTGCTCACTGCTAGCAATCTTGAAAAGACCGTTGTCATTGCCACCGAACGGGCGCTACAGCCTCACTTACCCCCTGTCGAAGTCCTCAAAGAGTATTGCCTCACTCTGACAAAAGGTCTGGAAATCAACCTCAAGGAACTGGCGCGGCGGCTGGCTCGCCTGGGCTATGAAAAGGTGCCATTAGTCGAAACGGAAGGCCAATGGGCACAGCGCGGCGACATCATCGACGTGTTTCCAGTGTCGTCTGAGTTGCCGATCCGCCTGGAACTGTTTGGGGATGAACTCGAACGCATTCGTGAATTTGACCCAGCCAATCAGCGATCGCTCGACGCCATTAATCGCCTCGTCCTCACCCCCACTGACTACGTTCCCCTCATTCTGGACATCCTGAAAGAAAAGGATCTGGTCGATCAACTGTTTCCCACAGAAGCCTTGGAAGGACTCGCCGACGGCATCTATCCCGAAGGCGTTCGCCGCTGGCTCGGTCTCGCCTTTGACCATCCCGCTTCCCTTTTGGACTACCTGCCTGAAAATACCGTCATTGCCTTGGACGAACCGGATCAGTGTCAGGCCCACAGCGATCGCTGGGTTGAGCATATTGATGAGCATTGGCACGAAATAGAAGAGCATAAGGAGCCAGGGAGCGAGGGGGCAGAGGGGCAAACTCCTCGCTCCCCATCCCCCCATCCCCCCATCCCCCAACTCCACCGCCCCTTCACCGATGCCCTCGAAGAACTCACCCTCTTCCCCACCGTTCACCTCACGGAATTGGCAGAAGAAAACGGGGGCCTCAACCTGGCTAGCCGTCCCGTGCCCGCCATTCCCCACCAGTTCGGCAAACTCGCAGGCACCATTCGCGAAGAGCGCGATCGCAACTTTGCCCTCTGGCTGATCTCGGCCCAGCCCTCCCGTTCCGTGGCGCTGCTGCAAGAGCACGACTGTCCCGCTCAGTTCATCCCCAACCCTCGCGACTATCCTGCCATTGACAAGCTACAGACTGGTCACACGCCCGTCGCGCTGAAGTATTCCGGGTTGGCGGAACTGGAAGGGTTTGTGTTGCCGACGTTCCGCATGGCGATCGTCACTGATAGGGAATTTTTTGGGCAGCACAGTCTGGCGACCCCTGGCTACGTGCGCAAGCGGCGCAAAGCTACCTCCAAACAAGTGGATCCCAACAAGATGAAGCCAGGGGATTTCGTGGTGCATCGCAATCACGGCATCGGGCGTTTCTTGAAACTGGAAAGTCTGACGGTGGACCGCGAAACCCGCGAATACCTGGTCATTCAGTACGAAGATGGTTTACTGCGAGTCGCGGCAGATCAGGTGGGTTCCCTCTCCCGCTACCGCTCCACCACCGATCGCGCCCCCACGCTGAACAAAATGACGGGCAAAGCCTGGGAAAAGACCAAAGGCAAAGCCCGCAAAGCCGTCCAAAAAGTGGCGGTCGATTTGCTCAAGCTCTACGCCCAACGAGCCAAACTCGAAGGCTTCCGCTTCCCTATCGATACGCCTTGGCAGCAGGAATTGGAAGACTCCTTTCCCTATCAACCTACGCCGGATCAGCTGAAATCAGTGCAGGATGTGAAGCGGGATATGGAGAGCGATCGCCCCATGGATCGGCTGGTCTGCGGCGATGTCGGCTTTGGCAAAACGGAAGTTGCCGTCCGCGCCATCTTCAAAGCGATCAATTCCCACAAACAGGTGGCGCTGCTGGCCCCCACAACCATCCTCACGCAGCAGCACTATCACACCCTCAAAGAGCGCTTTTCCCCGTATCCGATTCAAGTGGGTCTGCTGAACCGCTTCCGCACTGCTCAGGAAAAGAAGGACATTCTTCAGCGGCTCAAAACGGGGGAACTTGATGTCGTCGTGGGTACCCATACGCTGTTGGGCAAAACCGTACAGTTCAAAGACCTCGGCCTGATGGTGGTGGATGAAGAGCAGCGGTTTGGCGTCAACCAAAAGGAAAAAATCAAAGCGCTGAAAACCGAAGTGGACGTGCTTACCCTCAGCGCTACACCGATTCCTCGCACCTTATATATGGCTCTTTCCGGTGTGCGCGAAATGAGCCTCATCACCACGCCGCCGCCCTCCCGTCGCGCCATCAAAACTCACCTGTCGCCCTACGATCCAGAAGCGATTCGCAGCGCCACTCGTCAGGAGCTCGATCGCGGTGGCCAAATCTTCTACGTCGTGCCCCGCGTGGAGGGCATTGAAGAAATCTCCGCCCGACTGCGGGAATGGATTCCCGGTGCCCGCATTATGATCGCCCACGGCCAGATGCAAGAGGGCGAACTGGAATCCACCATGCTCGGTTTCAGCAGCGGTGAGGCCGATATTCTCGTCTGCACCACCATCATCGAGTCGGGTCTCGACATTCCCCGCGTCAACACCATCCTGATCGAAGACGCCCAAAAGTTCGGTCTATCCCAGCTGTATCAGTTGCGGGGCCGGGTGGGGCGATCGGGCATTCAGGCTCACGCGTGGCTGTTCTATCCGCGCCAGCAAACCCTGTCGCCTAAAGCCCGTCAGCGGCTCCGCGCCATTCAGGAATTCGCCCAGCTCGGTTCCGGTTATCAGCTCGCCATGCGCGACATGGAAATTCGCGGCGTCGGCAACTTACTGGGTGTCCAACAGTCCGGCCAGATGGATGCCGTCGGCTTCGATCTCTATATGGACATGCTGGAAGAAGAAATCGCCGAAATTCGCGGTCAGGAAATTCCCAAAGTGGACGATACTCAGGTGGATCTCAAGGTCACGGCCTTTATCCCCAACGACTACATCGACGATACCGAACAGAAGATGACCGCCTACCGCGCCCTCGCCGCCGCCGACAGCAAGCGGGAACTCGCCCAAGTCGCCGCCGACCTCAACGATCGCTACGGCACCATCCCTTACGCGACGGAACAGCTCATCCGCATTCTGGAACTGAAGCAGTTGGGCAAACAGCTGGGCTTTGCCCGCATCAAACCCGAAGGCAAGCAGCACATCCTTCTCGAAACCCCGATGGAAGAACCTGCCTGGAAATTGCTCTTTGACAAAATCCCCGGTCATCTCAAGTCCCGCTTTGTCTATGCCAAGAACAAAGTCACCGTGCGCGGGCTGGGCGTGCTGAAACCAGAAAAGCAACTAGATAATCTGCTGGAATGGTTTCAACTCATGCGAGCGGGCTTACCGGAGAAGGAGGGTGTGGGGTTAGGGGCGATCACATGAACCAGTTAACTGAAATACAATAAATTCAGATGACTCCAGCAAGTAGTTTTAAGCACTGGACGGTTAGCCCTATGAAAACACCTGAGGCAGAAGCATATCTTAAGCAACTGCGTCAAAACTACGTTGAAATGGGTAAATCCATAAGGGAAATGAACGATGTACTGTGCGATCAGCATAGAGACTGGTATCAAAGCGCCAAACGCCCCAATCCTGAAACTACAGGCTATGTATATTTTATTACTGAGCTTGGTTCAGGAGATTTCTTTGATTGGATATTAGGAGGCGAAAGAATGCGTTTCAAAGTTGGCGTTTCGAAGAATCCACTCAAACGAATCAAGCAACTTCGAACCGGAAATCCACGTGCCCTTACTTTGAGGCACACCATACTTTCACACAATGCCAAAAAGTTGGAAAGAAAAATCCACAAGGATCTTTGTGAATTCAACGAGCAAGGCGAATGGTTTCAAGATGATTCGCATACAGCTATCAATATTTTTGGGGAAGAAGTCTTTAAAGGATCTTGCCCATATTATCTACGTGGAAAAGAAAAGGCGATACTCGATGCTTCCATAGCTTCTCATTATTTTTATGAGACAATTGATTTAGCTGAAGATCATAAGACGAAAGAGTACATAAGCTTAAAGAGGCGTTTTGATAGGGCATATGAGACTATCAAACAGATTATTAAACAATGCAACTGTAGCGATAAATTGAGTGCTTAAAATGGATTAAATCTAGTTAACTTGGAAGTAATTGAGGAAGGCTTTATATTTTATGGAAACGTTCCGTCAGGTTGTGACTGTTTCGAGCGATCATCGAAAGATAGAAGTAACACTTCCCAATACCATTCCACCAGGGAAAGTGGAAGTGGTGCTAGTGGTGCAACCAATCAGCGATCAATCCGGGTCAGCTTCACTCCCTGATGTCGTTAACCTGTTTGGCTTCTTGCCCAAGCGCGTCGATCCACTGCAATTCGAGCGGCAGATAAGAGATGAGTGGAGCCAGTAAGCGCTACTTGTTTGACACCAACATTTTTATTTACTACTTCAACGGCGAACCCATTCTGAAGCCGCTTTTTGATGAAGTCTTCTCAGGCCAGTCTGTAGTGCTTTACTGTCCCATTAGCTGGGTTGAGTTACTGTGTTATCCCGCTTTGACGACTGACGAAGCTGAACAAATCAGAGACTTTCTGCGAAGATTCGAGCAAGTTGACCTACCTGAAGCCATTCTGGACAAAGCCGCTCAAATACGCATGGATTACCGTACTGCCCTACCCGATGCCATCATTGCTGCTTGTGCCATCACAACAGAAAGTATTCTGGTTACTCGCAACGAAGACGATTTTAATCGTATATCTGATTTGGCCATTTGCAATCCATTTACTTAGAGGGCAGACAAGTGAATGTAATCGCTTGTCAAAAGTGGTGCAAGCTACAGGAAAAGTCTAATTACCGTCCGTGGGCTCGGGGTGCTGAAATCCGAGAGGCAGCTCGGCAATCTGCTGGAATGGTTTCAACTCATGCGAGCTGGATTACAAGAGAAGGAAGGTGCAGGTATAGGAGCGATCGCCTAATCTATCTATCGTTATCCCAATGAATCGTTATCCCAATGAGACGTTGCACAAACCTTTCACCGTCACAGAGATGTCGTTAATGGGCACTGTAATGGTGGAATTGACTAGTGGAGTTTATTGCTGTGGCGTTTTTCAAGAAACGAGGCTTTCCTAAGCGCCAATCACCCCTGAAAGCTAAGCCACTTCGGAATCCGGGCCAATCTTTAGATGAAGAGTTAGAGCGTCTCATCAACGACGCAGCAATTCTATGGATTGCCGCAATCGCCATTAGCTTTGTAATGGTTTACCAAGAATGGCACAAATGGTATACCCAAACTCCACCGAACCCGCGTGCTGCCTTGATTGTTGCCATTCCAGTAATTGGTGTTTCCCTAATTAGGCTGTTCTTTATTGTGAAGCGGACTAGGCGACTCAAAATGGCAAGGGATGGAGAGAAAGCCGTTGGCCAATATTTATCGGATTTACAGGCGAAAGGGTATCGAGTTTTTCACGATATTTTGGGCGATGGGTTCAATGTTGACCACATCATCATTAGCGATCGCGGCATTTTCACCGTTGAAACCAAAACCTATAGCAAACCTAGTAAAGGACATTCTGAAATACAGTTTGATGGAGAAACTTTGTTGATTAATGGACAGTCGCCTTACCGTGATCCCGTTACTCAGGCAAAAGCTCAAGCTGATTGGAGTCGACAAGTTTTACAAGAAAGCACAGGGAAAATTTTCCCCGTCAAGGCAGTGATTGTCTTTCCTGGATGGTATGTCCAGTCAACCGCCAAAGGTAAGCGCAGCAATCTTTGGGTTCTCAACCCCAAAGCCCTACCGGCCTTTATTGAGCAGGAGCCAGCAAGGCTTCAGCAAGAAGACGTGCAACTCGCGGCATATCATTTATCTCGATATATTCGGACGAAATAATAGCCGCTGTCTTTGAGGAAATCTTTTACAAGCATGGCGGGGTATTAATTGGGTTGAGAGTGTGTCAGCGCAGTTTTAGAAATTTCAACCCTGCCGCAATTTCTGTCATTTCAGGTTTACCAATAAAACTGCCGAGCGATCGCTGTTCTAAGTCGATAGTTCGCCTAAAAATCACTATAGTGCCTGTCGATATACATTATGGGTTCTGCATTGTTCTTGGATTGTGGGGTGAGATTGGGGTGATCGCCCCAAAGCCCGTACGACTGAAGAAAATGCCATATCAGTTTCACCACCCACTCAAAAATGCCCCCAAGTGTACGTACACCAGGGGTTGAAATCAGCTTTACAGTTGCAGGCGATCGCCACCGCCTGCAACCAGGACTCTCGGCAATGATCAGGCCTTCATTCTAAAAGGCTTTTTGCTCGAATTGCTAGCCCGTTAACTCAGAAGACATTCGTACAAAGTTCAATTCTCTAAGCTAACGGTGAAAGCTCGCGGCGGAGATAAACTATGTAACTTAGCTAAAGCTTCCAGACCATCTGCTGAGCTGAGGTGTTGGGCACGAAGTGGCGACTTCCCAAAGTTTATTGCTAAAGCCCTGTTTTGCAATTCATAAAGCTCAATGAATTGGAGCCCAAAAACTTGTGAGCCCCATCTCAACAGTCACCAGAGTGTTGTACGCTTAGACTCCCTGTTCAGAAGCATCTGCTTGCATAAAACGAGAAGGCAAACTGCATGGAAGATGTGGTTCTCAAAAATCTTATGACAACCCAGCCATTGACTGTAGAATGATGCAGCTGCTTAAGATTTTCTATTTCTATAACTGAGTTATAAGTTTTGCAGCTAATTTTTCTGCTGAGGATAGTGCATTTATAACAATTTTAACATCATCTGAGTCGAAAGACTCGCTAAAGGTATTCGTCTTACTGGAAACTAAGAAGTATAGTCTTACCTTGCTGTAACTCCAAAATAAAAAGTATGACTTTCTACTAGAGACTGTTATGGATAAATTGTCACTGATCTCACTGCGCAAGACAAAATCTTCTGAATATGTTCCTGAATATTTCTCCTGTTCTAAAAGTTTCATTTTCTGGCGTGCTTTCTTAAGAGAGTCTACCAGTCTAGGTACTCTGAAACTCCGTACGACAGCTACGCCGGGATTGTATCTTCTATCAGGACCCGGAATGAAAAAGCGAAGGTACCATTGACTTTTTTGTGCAACATTATGATAAGCAACAAGTGATGCTCTAATGTTTGGTAACTCTAGATCTTGTTCAAGCTGTCTAGGATTCATTGCCGAAATTCGATATAGACATACTATAGTTTTCCCTGACTGAACCTTTAAATTCTCACGTATTCTATCGTCAGATGTCTTATGACCTAGAACTTCTAGTCTGACTCTTATCGGATAGGCAGCTCTTGTTTGTCTCCTCAAATGGGAAGGATGAACTTTTTGGGTAAAATATTCTTCGCTAGTTATAGACAGTGCTGTCCATACAATTTGCTTATTTGGGCTAGACACATTGAGGGGCGTAGTATAGCCGCTATTTTTTTAGGTAAGTTGGTTCTAATTTAGAGTCAGAACAAAATTCTGCCTAATCTCGGCTGATACTTTGTCGTCTTATTGCCCATTTAACTTCTCTGCCTTTAATGAAAACTTGAACTTGTTCTTAAATAGAAGCTGATAGAGCGCCCCTCCCAAAACTATCTCCCTTTCAGCATTCTGATCTGGAGGGATACAAGTTTTCGGATTTCGCGGGTGATGTCCTCTTGGTATTCATTAAGTGCCATGTATTCTTGGACTTGTTTTGTATGAGCGACATCACCAAATCGCCCACCGCTTGTGAATCCGTCGAATCCAGCAAGATTGGTTCCATATCGTGATTCATGATGTCCTCTCGGTTATCGGTAATACAGCTTTCTAATGCTAGTGAGGCAGTCACGTGCGATTAGGTATCGACGGATAGTCTGCAAGCAGCCTTAAGTAAGAAACGAGAATTGCCGATCTCAATTTCTCACCTGGACCTAAAAAATCGTTACGCTAAGTAACGAAAGCTTTTGGCAGGGGAGTGAAGAAGTTTGATGAAACGACTGTACTGGCTAGTCCTCGCGAGTATTGTGCTGGGGGCAGCGACTCTATTCACTCAACTTCCCAGCGACACCGGTATCGCTGCACCGATCGCTACACCCGTAGCCACCTTAAATGCACCCTCGGGCTTTCAGAAACCGACTGATGCCGAGTTGCGATCTCAGCTGACTGATTTGCAGTATTCCGTCACCCAAGAAGACGCTACCGAGCGCCCCTTCAGAAATACCTACTGGAATAACAAAAAGGCAGGCATCTATGTTGATGTTGTCTCGGGCGAACCGCTGTTCTCTTCAGCCGATAAGTTTGCTTCGGGGACGGGGTGGCCATCGTTTTCCCAACCGCTAGAACCCAACAATGTGGTGGAGCGCGAAGATCGCTCGTTCTTTATCTCCCGAACTGAGGTGCGGAGTCGCCAAGCTGATTCTCACCTGGGGCATGTGTTTAACGATGGGCCAAAACCGACGGGGCAACGCTATTGCATGAATTCGGCGGCTCTACGCTTTATTCCAGTGGCTGATTTAGCCGCCGAGGGCTATGGTCAGTATCTTGACCGCTTTGGCACTGCGGAGATGGAAGCCGCTCAAGTTGCCGCCGCCGAGGCACTTGAGGAATCGTGATTGCTCAGCGTCGGGGTTGTTGTTGGGTGGTGCAGTGGATGCCGCCGCCCCCCGCCGCGATCGCATCAATATTGAGCTGAACAATATCACGGCCCGGATAGAGGTCTTGTAAAGTCGATTTTGCCTTACTATCCGCTGCATCATCGCCAAACTCGGGCATGATCACTGCGCCGTTCACGATGTAGTAGTTGATATACCCAGCGGCAAATTCTGCCGTTTCAAACTGAGGTCGAACGGTTTGAGGATTTTCTACCACGATCACCGTTAGCGGCTGCCCGTCGGCGTCGGTCGCCTCGCGCAGGATCTCCAGATTGGTGTTCGTCACGGCATGGTCGAAGAAGGCCGAATCGGGCTCATAGGCCGCCACGATGGCCCCAGGTGGAGAAAAAGCGGGCATAGAAGTCAATGTGGCCATCGGTAATATCTTTGCCGCGAATGCCCGGTAGCCAAATAATCTTGCGGAACCCTAGCAGCAGTTTAAGGATGGCTTCCACCTCTGACTTACTCAGATCAGGATTGCGGTTAGGGTTGAGCACACTGCTTTCGGTCAGCATCGCTGTACCGCGACCATCGACTTCGATCGCGCCGCCTTCCAAGACCAATTGGGTGGCGATCGCCTGCATCCCCACTTGATCGATGACAAACTGAGCCACTTCCGCATCCTGACTGTGGACTTGCTTTTGCCCCCAACCATTGAAGTTGAAGTCAATGCCGCCCATCGGGGTCTGATCACTTTTGACGAAAACCGGGCCAATATCCCGCATCCAAAAGTCATCCAAGGGACAGGGAATGAGCGTGACTGATGAGCTTAGTTGGCGGACAGCGAGGTCGTAATCCGCCTCTCGCACCAGCATGGAAACGGGTTCATACTCCGCGATCACATTGGCAATGGTGACTAAATTTTCCTGCACGGCTGGTAGTAGCCTGCGTCCCCAAATTTCCCGACTGGCCCCAAAGGCCATCCACGTGCGCTCATGGGGTTCAGCTTCATCGGGCATCCACCAAGTTGACTGAGTCGTCGGCACAGTTTTCATGCTTTGGAAGGGGCTACACCCGGAAACTAGCTGGCTCGTGAAGGCTGAAGCTGCACAAGTAGATGAAAATTGCAGAAATGAACGTCGGTTCATCATGACTCCTCGACCATCAATTGGCTTTTCAACAGTTACCGTATGACGGCGGTATTGAGTCGCGGTTGGCAAGTTTTGCCATCGTCCTTGTTTGTGGCGATACGGGACTCAAAGGGGCAATTTCGTAGCCGTTAGGCTCAATTCCACTAACATAACGAGAGTGATCGCTGCTCTTAAACAACGAAGCCCGGATTCCCTCAGTCACAATCGGGGAACCCAGGCTTCCTAAAGACCGTTAGCGGCAAGACCGTTAGCTATCGTCAGCAGTGTCGTCAGCCTCAGAACTCAGGGCATCTATTGATGGGGGGGCTGGAGCCGCAGTCGTCGTTGACGAAACCTCGGGTTCAGTTGGCTTGGGGGGGGCTGGAGCCGGAACGGGGGGCGCTTTCACTTTAGCCTCTTTCGGCTTAGGGGCTGGGGGCTCAGCCTCAATGCCCAGCTGCTTTTTGGCCTGATAAAGCAGCGTATCGGCCCCCGTGCTGAAAGCGGATAAAGCTGATTGCCCCATTTCTGTAGCTGACTTCGGCTCTTCATCCCCGGGTTCTTTGAGCCCTTCATACCAGGTTCGAGCAGACTGCCCCAGCACGATTGACTTTTGCCAAAACCACTCGGCCCCCACGAACCCCAAACAAATCACCAACCACAGCAAAACGCCGGTCTCTCGCAGGATGGCCCAGGTCAGCGTAATCGTTTTTTTATACGTCGTTACAGTGTCAACCGCAAAGATGAGTTCACCCACTTTCCCGGCTTGACCTTTAATTTTTTCCACAATATGACCTCTCTATACAGGACAAGATCCATTCTGTGCAGCTTCGACGCGCTGAGCGATCGCTCAGAAGTTAAGCATTAGCCCTCACCCCAAACTTTTTTCATCACAGTGTCAACATTAATATCGGCAACTTTGTTGGTCGCTGAAGTAATGCCCAAAAAGCGCTGTTCCGTCTCGTTAACTGGAGGCAGGCGATCGCTGGGTTTATTGCCGCCAAATAATCCTAGGGTGAAGACACTGAGCGCGACCCCTAACTCAGAGATGTAACTATCCGTGGTCAACAGCAGATTAGCCCCCGCAACCAGGGCGGCAATCTGACCCAAGTTATCCGGGCGTATCACCTTAAGCGCCGGGACGCTTTGAGAAATCACTTTAACGGCTGCGGCAGTTTCGGGCTGTTGCAGCAAAACGAGGGGCAACCCCGGCTGACGGCGCTGGAAATCTTGCGCGATCGCGATCCAACTCTCTGGCGGGTAAGTATCATCCGGTTGACCTTCTGCCGGGCCTGGATACATCAACACGTACCCCTGATCACCGATTTCTTGGCTTTGCAGTTGGCCCTGGACCCAGCCAATATCGCCTTGAGGCACATTGATGGTGATATCTAGACAGGGGTCAAACAGCTCTAGCGGCGCTAGCAAATCGTGATAGCGAAAGGCCGCATATTGCTGCGGTTTATCGGGTACAGTCGCCGTCAAAAATAGATTGTTCGCTGGTCCTTGGTAGCCCACACGAGTGGGGACGCCGCTCAGCCAGAGCATGAGTGCAGTTGCCCAGTCTTGGGTGGTCGTGAGTACCACTTCGTACTCGAGATCGCGCACGATACCCAGCAGGTTGGCCCAGTCAGCCGGGCTGTTATTCTTCCCAAATGGATAAGGAATTGTGGACTTAACCACTTTAGAAACGCGATAAGCCGCTGCCGCCGCCGGCTCGACCACGACTGAAATTTCAGCCTTCGGAAAGGCTTGTTTGAGATGCTCAAGCGTCGGAAAAAAGAGAAGCTGTTCGCTGATTCCGCCAGGAACGAGAGCCAGTACTTGCATAGCTGTCCATCTTGCTTATCCGTTCCACATTCTAGAGGAACGTGGCCAGTAAGGATGCGTAGTTACCAACAAAAGGATCAATAATTCACGGTCAGATTTGCTTATCAGTCTGGAGGGAACTGGTTTCAGGGTAGGGTGAGGGAGGAACACTGCTAAGGGAGAGCCTGTCGTGCATCTGTTGATTCCGGCTGCTGGAGTGGGGCGTCGCATGGGCAGCGATCGCAACAAACTGCTCTTGTCATTACGTGGTCAACCGATTTTGGCCTGGACTTTGCAAGCGGCGACCGCCAGCCAGAGCATTGACTGGATCGGCCTCATCTGTCAGGCCGTCGATCAACCGGCTCTGCTCGCAATTTTAGACACCTTAAAACTCCCAAAAACCATCGTCCTCATCCCCGGCGGCAGCACTCGTCAGGAGTCGGTTTACAACGGCTTGCAGGCCTTACCATCAACCGCTGACCAGGTTCTGATTCATGATGGCGCTCGGTGTTTGGCAACGCCGGAGCTGTTCGATCGCTGCGCGGCGACGCTACAGACTTGTCCTGGCCTGATCGCTGCTATTCCTGTCAAGGACACCATTAAAGTGGTGAATGATGACGGCATCATTGAGGCCACCCCCGATCGCAGTCGCCTCTGGGCGGCCCAAACTCCCCAAGGCTTTCATGTGGGGCCGCTGAAAGCCGCCCATGACCAAGGTAAGGCCAACCATTGGAGCGTGACTGACGATGCTGCCTTGTTTGAGAAAGTGGGACTACCCGTCAAGATTGTGCCGGGCGAAGAGACTAACTTGAAAGTCACCACACCCGAAGACTTAAAGATTGCGGATGGCATCGTGAGCGATCGTGAGGCGATCGCTCAGCCATAGGCCACACACGATACCCCGCCTCGGGCGACTGATACAGCTAGCCATTTCCCACTATCGAAGATATGCGGGTCTAATGGGTGAGTCCTGTTGGCAGACGCTATCTGCGCTTACTGCATGGCCGCGATCGTGGGCAGCTGCTTGAGTTCGCTCACTGTGCCGCCTCCTAGCCGCCAATATTCGGTGGCCCCGTTGCTAAACAGCAGCCGGACATTCAGGGTTTGCTCGGGCAGAGCGGCGATCTCATCCTGCACAGGCGTCAAGTCAAATAACGCCGCCCCCGCACTACAGTTCACCCCCGGAGTGTACACAGGCGGTGCCACCGTCACCCCCAACCGAAACGGAGAGTAGTAAAACGGGTCGTACCAAGGGTCGTAATAAAAAGAGGTGTGGACATTACTTTGCCTCGGCGGCTGAACCTCATTTAGATAAGCAGCCCGCGACACCGTCACCTGATCAATCGTGACCAGTTCAGTCTCACCATCCATCAGCTTCATTTCGACCAATTCGGCATTCGCTCTCGCTAAGCTCGTATCTTCAAAGCAATACTTCACCGCCACGCCGAGAGCCTCGCGCGAGGGCACATCGCCCCACAAACTAAAAAAGCCAATAGCCGGTTGGGCGGCGTTATAGTCCTGATCTTTAACCGCAAAAGCTTCGCTATCGCCAATATCAAAGAGCTCACTAAAAGGCGCTTCACGGATTTCTGACAAAGCCTGCGGCGAAATCTGAATACGGGGCTGAGTGGTCAAGTTGTCTTGAGCCTGGGTAGAGGGGGCTGACATCATTACAAACGTGCCAGTGACCACGGTCGCTGTCGCGATCGCCCCGGTGCAGTGCCAGATGTGCGAACGATTGAAATTCATGTTTTCCACCACAGCTATCTTGAGCGACCTTTAGAATACCGGCTGATCTTGGGTTGGGTTGCCCAGAGATAGCATTTTGTTGCGATCGCCCTTTATTTAAGGGCCAGTCTGAGCGGGCTATGACGCTCCCGATTATCGGCGGGAACAGTGCAGGATGATCTCACCACCCCACCAGCCATCGGCTCTGATGGCTCTGTTTGGTTCCATACATCAGACAAAATCGCTAGATGCAGCATGGCCACGGCAAAAGAGTCATGCTGAGCAACCTCTAGGGCTTGAGCATTCGGCATGATGGCCGCTAACCGCTGAGCTGCTTTGTCTGCCAAGTGAGCTCGCACCTCGACAGATGCGCCTCGCATTTGAGCTTCAAGACGTTGGTACATTGCCTGCATTTCGTCTTCCATCCCCAGGGCTGACCTGGCTTCAGGGCTCAAGTTAGCCTCTAAAGTCAGACTCAATCGGTTGGCCGCGGCCACTTGGCTGGGAAGAGGCATAGAGGCTAAGTCGATACCACAGTTCTGCTTAAAGACTTGAGGCAATAGCAGGCTAAACCACGTCACACTCCACCCATGCTGGGCTGATAGCTGTCGGATTTCAGCCTGGAGACTGTTTAAGGGTATCTCAAGCAAATCTTTGTCCATGAGCTCTGGATCAGCTGCTTCAGAAATCCAGGCAACTGCTTGCTCATCGAGGGGATGCTCAACAGTTGGCATCGCCAGAGAAAAGGATTCACTCACCGGTCGTGGAAGGGATCTGAGCAGAGTAATATGGGTCGCGATCGTAATTATCGGTAATACAATACAGGATGCTTTTGAAGTCATACATCCACCTCATTCAATACACCTAAACTATAGTTCATCAGAACTATAGCGTCTAGTTGCTGAAGCGCTGCAAATGCGACGCAAAAACCCTGCATATGAATTCTAGAAAAATACAACTGCTGTAAGTGCAGGTATTCTAGGGATTTTTGAAGGGCGTGCGATCGCCAGCAACAGCACAGATTTGCACTAAATAGTTCATTTGAACTATTTTCTATTACACTTAAATACGGTGAGCGTCAGAGTCGCTATGTCCGTCAAAAAGTCCATGAGTATCCGGCTGCCAGAATCGCTGGCCGACCAGTTAAAAAATAAAGCCTCCGAAGAGGGCGTTTCCGTCACTGAAATGATTAATCGCTTTACTCGTTTAGGATTGCGATATACCGCCGAAGATCGGTTTTCGCCGTTTGTGGGTCTGTCAGGGAGTAATGGCCATAGCCAGAGTTTTGACAGTGCTTCTAGGCATGTGCAGGAGTCAGGCGGTGATTATCATCTCTCGACGCAAATCTTGATGGCAACTGAGACTAGTGACAGCGAACCCGATGAACAAGTAGCCCTGCTCGCCGGATTTGAGAAGTTCATCGGAACGCTAGAAAGCTCCATGAGTTATTTGACCGATGACCGCAATCGCGAATGCGTCGTGGATACGATTGGCGAACTAGCCAAGTTGAAGACTCGGTTGAAGCTAGATCCCTGTTTTCGCAAGTCAGTTCCTGGCTAGTTGACCATTCTTAAAGACAGAGTGCTTTAGAATCAGCCAGTTTTAACGATTGGCCATTTGCCAGTATTTAGATACTGTGTTGATTTTGGCGTGTCAAATACTGCGTGGCAGTAGTTTGTCTGGATCGAACGGTTGCCTGGATTTGAGGATGCCATAGATGACGCGGATCAGCTTGTGCATCAAAGCGCCAATGACCTGCATCTTGGCCTTGCCAGCGGCTAAGAGGCGTTCGCCAAACACCCGAGCTTGGGGACACCGTCGCCACCAAGTCAGCGCGGGAAAGTAAAGGGCCTTACGGAGTCGTCGATTGCCAATTTTGCACAACCGCGTTTTGCCCTGCACGGAGGTGCCGGAGGTGTGTTCTTGCGGGGTTAACCCCGCAAAGGCGGCCAGTTGACGGGCCGAGTCAAAGTGCTCAATCGCCCCGATTTCCGCCAGCACCCGTGCGGCCGTACGCTCCCCGACCCCCACGATGCGGGTGAGCAATGCCTGCTGATGTTGCAGCGACTCATGCGCCTGAATATGTTCGTGCAAGCGCTGTTTTACCGTTTCCACCTGCCCCTGCAGAAACTGGATATGGGCCTTGATATCGGCTTCTAAGTCCTGAGGGGTGACTTGGAGACGATTCTTCTCTTCGGTGAGCATGTGCTCGAGGGCCTCCAGACGACGGGTATAGCCCTGCAACTGGCTCACCTCGATGGCGGACGGTTGCCACGGTGATGGGGTGAGGTCACGGCAGAATTGCGCAATCAGTTTGGCATCGGCGCGATCACTCTGGGTGCGAGAGAGTTGGCTTTTGCTGTAGCCTTTCACCCGCAGTGGATTGACGATGCTGACTCAATGTCCCTGTTGATACAAATGCAGCGCTATCCTTGTGAATCCTGGGTGGTGCTGGGAACAGCGTCCCTTTCATACTGTCCAATCTGCTGACCCGATGGGGAGGGGCCACAACGAGAAAGGCTCTTAATCTAGCTCGCAAGCTCCGGTCGAAAGGGCTTGAGGGGCTGTCCAGAGCCACTTCCAAGACTATTCTCGCGGTTCATCCCACATACAAGGGCGCGTCATCAATTAGTGGTTAAATCCTTATGCTGAAGGCGGTTCAGCCCCTAGCTAGGTTTATGGAGCGGGCGCGGTAATACCTACACCGAAAGCGTTTTGGTTTTAATTGATGACGCGCCCTTGTATGTGGGATGGGCCAGCAATAATAGTTTTGGAAGCGACTCTGGACGCGCCCTCAAGCCCGACTGAGCTTGCGACTTAGATAAGAGCCTTCCACCCCCTGGTCCGTCTTCATCGTGTCAGCAGACTGGACAGTATGACAGGACGTCTTCTCGTAAGACCCACCCAGGATTCACAAGGATAGCGCTGAGTGACGATGTGTTCTTCTCGTTCAGGAGCCTCCCCCTCATGAGTGATTCGACGATGCCTTTGGGCATTGATATCAGCAAGAGTGACTTTCACGTGGCCCTGCTGAAAAGCGCCAAACGTTCCAAGTATGAGCACTTCTCCAACGATGCCGACGGCTTTGAGCAACTGAGTCAGTGGCTGGAACAGCCAGGTGTGGGAGCGGTTCACGCCTGCTTAGAAGCCACCAGCATCTACGGTCATGCCCTCGCGCTCTATCTACATCAGCAAGGGCATCGAGTCAGCATCGTGAATCCGTTGCGGGTGAAAGGCTACAGTAAAAGCCAACTCTCTCGCACCCAGAGTGATCGTGCTGATGCGAAGTTGATTGCACAATTCTGCCGCGACCTCAAGCCCGCCCTGTGGCAACCATCGGCCACCGAGGTCAGTCAGCTGCAAGGCTCTACCCGTCGCCTCGATGCCTTAGAGCACATGCTGACCGAAGAGAAGAACCGCCTCAAAGTCACTCCCCAAGACTTCGAGGCCGATATCGTCGCCCATATCCAATTTCTACAGGGGCAGGTGGAAACGGTAAAAAAGCGCTTGCACGAACATATTCAGGCGCATGAGTCGCTGCAACATCAGCAGGCATTGCTCACCAGCATCGTGGGCGTGGGGGAGAGGACGGCCGCACGGGTGCTGGCGGAAATCGGGGCGATTGAGCACTTTGACTCGGCCCGTCAACTGGCCGCCTTTGCGGGGTTAACTCCGCAAGAACACACTTCCGGCACCTCCGTGCAGGGCAAAACGCGGTTGTGCAAAATTGGCAATCGACGACTCCGCAAGGCCCTTTACTTTCCCGCGCTGACCTGGTGGCGGCGGTGTCCCCAAGCCCGCGCTTCTGGTGAACGGCTCTTGGCCGCAGGCAAGGCCAAAATGCAGGTCATTGGCGCTTTGATGCACAAGCTCATTCGCGTCATCTATGGCATCCTCAAGTCGGGAAAACCCTTTGACCCGGACAAACTACTGCCTCGCACTACTTGACACACCAAAATCAACACAGTATCTAGGTAAGTAGGCCCAATGACCTTGCGGATTAGATTTAGCAAATATCGCTTCCGAGTTATGGTTTGAATTGCCTGATCCGTCGTTCATCCACTTCTGTTAAAAGCTTGGTGTATCTAAGGAATGGTTGCCTCTGTGGGGCAACCATTCGAAAACTAGAGACATCTGCAAATATTCCTCGACCCAGGGCTTAAGGTGACATAGATTAAGGCATGGCTTTTAGGACATGTCAAATCCCAAAGGTTGAATAATTCTGAATAATGAGAAATGACTAAAAATCCGTTTCAAAAAGAACTTTTTGCCCCCCTTTACAGCCAAATCTTACTAAAAACATAGAATCATAGACCCGGCATTTAAACGGCGAATCTGGAAGTGAACATCAACGAGCCAAGCCGCATCGAGTTCACTTAAAACGCTTGTTAAACCCATTTTTGCATTATTTATAGAAATATTTCAGCTGTCAGTAAACCAACTGCTGCACCTATCCCGGCCATAATACTTGTCGTGTAATCATTGCGGGTGAGATTTTTTACTCCCTTTTGCCAACTATACGTGCTTAACATACCAACTGGAATCGCCAAACTAACTGGGATCAAAGAACTATATAGTTCAGGCCAATTGAATTGAGTAATCAGTAAAGAGAGAATCATGGCGGTTATACCAGCCACGACGATACCGACCAATACGGATAAGAGGCTAAGGTCTTGTTGGGATGAGTTTTTAGACATCGTTTTAAAAGATTGTAGTTAATATTTGGGTCCAACGTTTCCAATCACTTGACGCCGATCGCATTGAACTTTAACCGATCACCTCTCGACGGTCAGTGTGCATTGAGGCTGTTATACAGTGGCATTGATCAGTGTTTTCAATATCATTTGATAATGATTCACATAGAGCGAAATATGCCCTTCATTCGGCAAAAGCTAAGCATTTTGTAGGATGGGCAAAATCCTAACCGATTTGTCATTGAATGAGAACTTGAAGTTGCCCACCTTTTCTAGAATGTGGTGGGCATTAGAGGATTGATGCTAGCCTCAAGTCTGTAAGTAGGAGGGCTCGATTATTTGTAGGATGGGTTAGCGTATAACCCATGCGGGCGTTGGGTTTACGGCCTCCGGCCAGGCTAAGCCAACGTTTCTCAACCGCAATCTATGTATTGTCAGATTAGATTGTGCACACCTCACTTATATCAAAATGCCTACCCTACTTGCTAAGTCCTATTGCTCATAACGCAGTTGTTGTATAGGGACAAGCACTTCATCGCCCTGTGATAATTTCCTTTATTACCGACACCCGAAACGCTGACAGCACTCCTGCTAACCCACGCTGATAAAGGCGTACTCATCACTCATCACTTATCAGTCGGGGCCGCTGAAGCATATCTCACTTCAATAAAAATCTCCTCAAGGCCGTTGTTCTTGAATACGGGATCATCGCAAATCCCAATGGTTGCTCTGCCCATGGAGCCTAAGCCAATCTGCTCTGTCTTGCCGCCCATCAGGGTTCTGCGAATTTCCAGATCGCCGCCCCCTGGGTAAGGTTCTCTGATCTGCCAGGTAAATGGCACAAATCCAGGGCCGGCACAACTGGCAGCGGGGTAGGTGGCGACATTGGCGTACAGATCCATCCCTCGAATGGTTGTTTCTTCACCGGGTTCGAGGTGAAACTGCATCGTGTTTTCACCCCACAGTGTGTAGCGCTGGTTGATCTGAATTTCTGGCGCGTGAGGTGCTATCACAACGGGAGTTTCAGTATCGCTGCTGTGGGTAGTTCCATTGGTATTGCCATTCGTGTTGCCTACTGCTGAGCCCGGATCTTCGCGTGAGAGTGAAGTCTGACCAGGCGGATCCGACTCGTCCGGCTCCCAAAATCCCCAGTTGGAAATCACAGCCGCAGTTATCGTGCCGGTAAAGGCTAACAAAGCCACAATGATGGCAGTTTTGGCATTTGAATCAGCCACATTAGGATCTCTTGTCGTTGATCAGCATGGGTGTCTAGGTGCGATCTCATGGTGCGCCCCAAGGGCTCAGCGCTTGAATAACCGTCCTAGGATAGAAATGTATCTGTCAGGGTTTGGCAGTGCCAAACTCCAACGATTGGGGACGCTATTTTCCAGCAACTTCCCAAGCCACATCGCTGATTTTGACTTCGCTCAATCAGCGATCAGTTTTACGTTTAAGTAGGAGAACGCAATTATCTGTAAAACGCAGCATCCACTTCACAAAGCGCTAAACTCTCTCTGCGCAAGACTTGTAGCACGATAGCTTATTCTCAGTTTGATCCAGCCCACCGACTTAATGAGGCCCAGCTACTGAGACAAAGCTATTTCCGAAGAACCAAAACCGGGCAGTGGGAAAAGCGGACAACGCGTTCTGCGACCGACCCCAGCAAAAACCGAGACAGCCCGGTGCGGCCCCTCGATGGAATTACGATCAGATCAATAGCGTTGTGTTCAGAATAGTCGATGATCTCAGCACCAGGGTTGCCGACTTTGACCGCAAATTTCACTTGCTGATACGCCTCATCTGGAAATTCTTTGTCAAACGTGGCTTTGATGTGATCAATACGGGTTTTATTATCTACTGTCTGCCAAACCGTGCCGGGTTCTGTCGGCTCTAGCGGACGCAGCACATAGAGAACATGTAGTTTAGCCGGATCTTTCACAAATGTGAGGGTATCGACTAGAGCCTGATGGGCCTCTTTAGAAAAATCGATGGGCACCAAAACATTGTTGCTAGTAAATAACGTCATTTTGAAAATCCTCTTCTAAAGAGGGGGCAGCTCAGTATGGGCGTAGGGATTATGAGTCTCAACCACTGTGCAAAGCGTGATGCGGTGATCAGTCAGCTAATTTTCCAGGTGGTATAGGCTACTGCTATAACAATCCAAGTTTAGAAAAGAATCTTGAGGAACTTATGACGATCTCTCTTTTTTGTGAGGATGGCTGGACGTATCGCTAACCAGCTGTGGCCGCGCATCCAATGAGATTGTCAGTCAAGATTGCGAAAGACCGACCCAAGAGTGAAGGGACTGAAGCTATGCCGACTAAACGAATTCTGCTGATTGATGACGAAGTCGATATTCATCGAATTACCCAGGTGGGGCTAATGATGGAAGCGGGTTGGGAGTTGCTGACGGCGCAGTCGAGTGATGAAGGACTGGTGATCGTGGCCTCGGAGTCTGTAGATGCCATTCTTTTGGATGTGATGATGCCAGGGCGCGACGGGGTCGCCACCTTGCAATTGCTCCAAGAATCCCCCAACACTCAAGGCATTCCAGTGATTTTTTTGACCGCAAAGGCGCAATCCGCTGATCGCCGACGATTCTACGCCCTCGGTGCCCAGGGCGTGATCACCAAACCCTTTAATCCCATGACACTCGCCAGCCAGATTTCGGGCTTTTTGGGATGGCAGTGATCATGCTTTGAGGGATTCCCCACAAGATCCTCATATTCTTTCGCTACAAGCAAGTCATATATATTTCACTCGGGCAAGTGAATTTACCCATCTGTTTCAGGGCAATTCACCGGTTCCGGATAACCAAGCGCTGATAACATGCATAGGTCGATCGCAGTTGCCACCCGATACAGGTCCGAAGAGTTTATGCCGTCCCAGCGCTGTCTTCGTTTGCTGTTGATTGAAGATGTGGATGATATCCAAGCCATCCTGCGGTTTAGCCTCGGCACGCTCTCGGGCTGGCAGGTGTTCACCGCAAAATCAACACAAGCTTGGTTTGCCCTAGCGCAGGATAAATTGCCTGACGTCATTGTGGTAGATGGCGACCCCAATGCTCGGGAGATCTTGATTCAGCTCAAAGCCGATGCCTTGACGCAAGAGATTCCAGTCATTTGTTTGGTGTCGCGCGATCGCGTATCCGACCAACTGCAAATCCAGCAGGATGGGGCGGCGGCGATCGTCGGCAAACCCTTTGACCCCATCGCACTCATGCAAATCATCTTGAACATTGTTGAGCTTGATTCGGAGAATGAAGTTTGTCCATAGCACCGATCTTCTTCATAACATCCTCATACTCTCTGGATAATTTAATGAGTGTAGGGAGCAATCAATCCCCTGGAATCAGTGGCTGATCAAAGTCACTGCCTCCCTGGCCTGAAAGCTCAGCGGGTTGGTAGTCACCCAGGTGATTGACGAGTTACTTGAATACATTTTGAGGTCATGAATAATGTCTGCCCAGGATAAGGCCCGCCAAAACATCACCGAGCAGCGCCGTCATGAAAAACATCGCCAACATGCCATTTTAGAACGGAGTGAAGAGGAAATCGCTACTGGCAAGGGCGCAGAAATTCAGGAAGAGGCACGTGAATCCTTGGCTCAGCAGCGTCAAGCAGAAGAAAATCGCAAGCGGTCTATGCAACGTCGCTCAGAAGCAGAAATCACTTAATCTATCGGGGCTGAATCGGCGATTGGCTCACCGTCAATCAGTTGTTCAATCGTTGACTAGCGGCCCAGCACTGGCACTAGTCGGCAGCTTGAGGAATGCGGAAAATCCGATGTTCCGTACTGGCTGATGACCAAGAGTTTTTGAGCCCAAACAAGGGATTTTTAGACCGATGCGATAGGAGGCGATTGCCATGTATATGAAACAAAATTCTTGGGGAAGACTGGCTGCGGCTTATCTCCAACAACCTATTTTTAGTCCTCACAAGCCAATTTTCTGGAACCCCTTTACGTTCATCAGAAACGAACGCATGCAGCTTTTAGAACGCTGCTACCAGCTTGATTATGAAGCCGAAATCTTTCGAGCTCGCTTAGAACTCTATTGGCAAGAGTGCATCTTAGCGATCCCCTAAGGGCGCGTCATCCATTCATCCCAGAAACCTTGAGGAATTGAGTACTCCCGCACCCGCATTCAGGCCGCAGGCTAGGGGCGATTGCCCTCTCACAGTCAGGATTTGACCACTCAATGATGACCGTCCCTAGATGACAGCGAGAAGGCACACGTTGGAGTTCTGCAACTGCAAACAAGTGGAAGGTAAACCATGACTTCACTGAAGAGACGATGGTCAGTCAAAACTCAAAGAATGCTGCGGACTTGTCAGCAACCCTTTGAGGCGATCGCCCAGGCCGCTGGGCGCATCTTTAGTCCCCGTGATGACGATTATCCCGCTACTGGGGCACAGCCCTTTGAAGGGGATATTCCTGATGCCCATCATCGGCACCAGGCGCCATGGTAACGGGGACAGTGACAGCGGTGCGGGGCAGTGTGGTTGATCTCCATTTTCCTGAGACCCTGCCTGCCCTGCATCATCAAGTGGTCGTAGCGGGTCGAGCCGCGATTGAAGTCGTCAACTATCTCAGTGCCCATGATGTGCGCGGCATTGCCTTGACGACCACGGATGGCTTGGCGCGAGGCATGGTGGCGGAAGATACGCATTTACCGCTGCAGGTGCCGGTGGGTGAGGGCTTGCTGGGTCGGGTTTTTAACGTCTTTGGTGAGCCCATTGATGGCCGAGAACCAGTGTCTGGGGCGCAGCGATCGCTGCACGGTTCTCCCCTACCACTCAATCGCCGGGTCACCCAGACCGAGGTGCTAGAGACCGGCATCAAAGTGATTGATGTCTTAGCGCCGATTGAACGGGGCGGTAAAGCGGGCCTCTTTGGCGGGGCTGGCGTGGGCAAAACGGTGCTGATTACCGAAATGATTCACAACGTGGTGACGCAATACCAGGGCGTCAGCATTTTTTGTGGGGTAGGAGAGCGATCGCGCGAAGGCGAAGAGCTGTATCGCGAAATGCGGGCCGCTGGAGTGTTGGACAAAACCGTGATGGTGTTTGGCCAGATGAATGAGCCGCCGGGTGCCCGCTTTCGAGTCGGTCATGCCGCGTTGACGATGGCCGAGTATTTTCGCGATGAGGCGCACCAAGACGTGTTGCTGATGATTGACAATGTGTTTCGCTTTGTCCAAGCGGGCGCTGAAGTCTCTGGCCTGATGGGGCAACTCCCCTCACGGGTGGGCTATCAACCGACCCTCGGCACCGAACTCGCCGCCTTAGAGGAGCGGATTTGTAGCACTGATACTGGGGCCATTACCTCTGTACAGGCTGTCTACGTTCCCGCTGACGATCTCACTGACCCGGCAGTGGTGCATATCTTCTCGCACCTGTCCGCCTCCATTGTGCTTTCACGCAAGCGCGCCAGCGAGGGCCTTTATCCCGCCATTGACCCCTTACAGTCGGGCTCGAAAATTCTAACGCCGAAGGTGGTCGGCAACCGGCATTATCAAATTGCCCAGGCCGTTCGCAAAACCCTGGCTGACTACGAAGACCTCAAAGATATCATTGCCATGCTCGGCCTCGAAGAGTTGGGGCAAGCCGAGCGGCAAACCGTTAACCGAGCTCGCCGCCTCGAACGCTTTCTCACCCAACCCTTTTTCACCACCGAACAGTTCATCGGCACGCCGGGTCAATTGGTGCCTTTAGATCAGGCTCTAGAGGGGTGCGATCGCATCCTCAACGACGAATTTGCCGATGTTCCGGAAGCCGAACTGTACATGATTGGACGAGTTCCAGAGGGGATAGGGAGCAGGGAATAGGGGATAGGGAATGGGGAATAGTTTTGAGTTCTTAGTTCTTAGTTCTTAGTTTTGAGTTCTTAGTTATTAGTTTTGAGTTCTTAGTTATTAGTTTTGAGTTCTTGGTTTTTAGTTCCTGGTAATGGGTAATCAGCAACACGGAATTCAAAATTCAAAACTCAAAATTCAAAACTCCCACACCTCCCCCGACTCCCCCACTCCCCATCCGCTCCACTCACTCCCCACCCACTCCCCCACCTCCCCATCGGCTCTACCCACTCCCCCACCTCCCCATCGGCTCTACCCACTCCCCCACTCCCCTCATGCATCTCAAACTCCTCCTCCCCACCCACGTTCTCCTAAACCAGCCTGTCACCAAGGTCATTGCCGAGGCAGCCAATGGCGCGTTTTGCCTGCTGCCCCACCACATCGATTTTTTGACCGCATTGGTACCGGGAATTTTGACCTTGCAGACACCTGCAGGCGACGAGATCTTCATCGCCATTGACGGCGGTATTTTGGTCAAATGCGGTGCAGAAGTGTTGATTTCGACCCGCAATGCTTTTCAAGGGAGCCAATTGCAGGCATTGAAGCAAGAAGTTGAGCAGCAGTTTTATGCCCTGGATGAGCAGGAACGCCAGGCTCGTACCGCCATCACCAGGATGGAAGCCAGTCTGGCCCGTCAGTTCACAGCCCTATCTGCGGAGGGTTATTAAATGTCAACCCCGCGTCCCCCTGATGCCCCCGACCCTCACTCTTTTATTGACCACATCAGTGAAAAAACCCGTCGCAAACTTAAAGCGCGCCAGACTCGCAAACAAGTGTGGTTTGCCTTGGGGATGTTTGGCATGGTGGGGTGGGCCGTCGCGTTGCCGACCCTCATGGGGGGTGGCGTTGGGCGTGTGGATCGATCGCCAAGTCACCAGCCAATATTCCTGGACGTTGATGCTACTAGCTGTAGGGGTTGCCCTCGGCTGTTGGAATGCTTGGTACTGGGTCACGAAGGAGAGTCAGCGTGATTGAAGATGTCTTTGGGGCCATAGTAATGAGGTCATTATTGACCGGCGCGATCGCCCCTCGCTGTTTGCGGCTCCGACTCAATCGTGCGCCAATGCGGAGGCCATGGGCATGAGTGCGATTGTGTTGCTGCTGGCCGGTCTCAGCCTCGGCGGCCTGTACTTTGGTGGACTGTGGATCACCCTCCGGCGGCTACCTCGGTGGCGTCGCCCCTTTCTCAGCATGGGTCTGAGCTGGTTCATCCGTCTAGAAATCTTACTCGGCGGCGGCGCTTGGCTTTGGCAAAATTCCCTCGCGCCACCGTTACCCACCCTTCTGCTCATCAGTTGCGGTGTTTGGCTCAGCCGCACCCTCCTGATTACGTCTCTGCTGGCTAACGTCGAGCGATCGCTAACCGTCAGAAGTTAGAAGCCAGAAGAATTCAAAATTCAAAACTCGAAATTCAAAACTCCTGTCCCCCACCTCCCCATTTCCCTCGCATGAATCTCACCCCCGACCAAATCCCTATTCCACTTGGCCCCCTGACCCTTAATGCCACCTTGGTTTTCACCTGGTTTGTGATGGGATTGCTGACGCTTGTTTCCTGGTGGGTAACGCGCAAGTTATCCGCCTCCACTCAGATTTCGCCGGGACAAAATCTGCTGGAGGTGGTCGTGCTAGGCATTCGTCAGCAAATTCGTGACATTAGTCATCAGGAACCCGAACCCTATCTGCCCTTTGTCGGCACCCTATTCATTTTCATCGCCGCTTCCAACCTGCTGAGTATTTTGCCCGGTTACCAACCGCCGACGGGCTCCCTATCGACCACCGCAGCTTTAGCCATCTGCGTGTTCATGGCCGTACCGCTGTTTGGCATTCGGCGGCAAGGCTGGCGATCGTATTTAAAGCAATATGTTGAGCCCACGCCTATCATGTTGCCGTTTAATCTCATCAGTGATGTCTCCCGAATCATTTCCCTCGCGGTGCGGCTGTTTGGCAACGTCATGAGCGGCACTATGATTGTGGCCATTCTGCTTTCCATTGCCCCACTGCTTTTTCCCGTGGTGATGCAGATGTTGGGCCTACTAACAGGACTGATTCAAGCCTACATTTTTGCGGTGTTGGCGATGGTATTCATTGCGGCGGCCACCGAGGTGCAGACTGCGGAGGGAGCAGGGGAGCGGGGGCGTGATGGGGCGTGACAGGTAGGAGAGGAGTGGGAGGTGGTGGGGAGTGGGGGAGGTGAGTGAGTTTTGAATTCTGAGTTTTGAATTCCGTGTTGCTGATTACCCATGACCGAGGACTAAAGAACAAGAACTAAAAACTAAGAACTCAAAACTATTCCCCATTCCCCATTCCCGCTTCTCACTCAATCCGAGCACTTTACGGAGGTTTTCCATGGATAATGTGGCACTTATTGGTATGGTTTCAATCGCGATCGCGGGCCTCACCATTGCCATCGGTTCGATTGGGCCAGCATTGGGAGAAGGACGCGCCTTAGCCCAAGCGCTTAGCGCCCTAGCCCAACAACCCGATGAAGCCAACACCATCACCCGCACTTTATTTGTGGGCATGGCTCTGGTGGAATCAACGGCGATTTACTGTTTCGTCATCACCCTAATTTTGATTTTCGCGAACCCGTTTTGGGCTTACATCACCGCTCAGGCAGGAGGGTAGTCACCGATGCTGATCGATCCGTTTACGGTGCTGGCGCAGATTGTCAACTTTTTGATTTTGGTGGCGTTGCTGAAACATTTTCTCTATGGCCCGATTACCCGGGCGATGACGCAACGCGAGCAGACGATCGCCCACCAACTAGAGCAAGCGGCCCAACAAGAGGCGGTGGCTCAGCAAGAAGCCGACCGACTACAGCAAATGCAACAGGATTTTGCTACTCACCGCGACCAACGATTGACCGAGTTGCGATCGCACCTGCAAGACGAACGGCTGACCCTGCTGGCCCAAGCCAAAGACGAAGTCAGTCAGGCCAAAAATCGGTGGTATCAGGCGTTAGAACAAGAAAAAACCGGTGTTTTGCGCCGGTTTCGTCAACAGGCTGCCTATCAGCTCGCCCAGACCGTCCGCCAAGTACTCACTGACTTAGCCGATGCTGACTTAGAGCAGCAGGTGGTCAAACAGTTCTTGACTCGCCTGCAGCAGCTTCCAGAATCAGAGCAACAGGGACTACAACAAGCCCTGATACTGACCGATGGTGCCCCCGTCGTCATGTGCAGCAGCTTGCCCTTATCAGAAAACCTGCAACGAGCGATCGCCGATGCCGTGCAGGCTGCCGCGCCCCATCCTCTCACCCTGACCTTTGAGACCAATCCTGACCTCGGCTGTGGTATCGAGTTACGCATCCCTGGTTACAAGCTCGACTGGAACTTGGCCGCCTACCTGAACAACCTGGAGCAGACCCTCGCCCTCACGCTAGAGAACAGTAGTGCCAGTTCGGATGGCCTTGTCAAGGATCAGAGCGCTAGGGGAGCCAGGGAGCAGGGGGGAGATCAGGCAGTTTAGGACCTCTCCCCATCTCCCCATCTCCCCCATCCCCCCCATCTCCCCATCCCCCCCATCTCCCCATCCCCCCATCTCCCCATCCCCCCATCTCTCCATTCCCCCTCATCCCATGTCCTCAAACCTGCTCACACCGTTACTAACCGAAACCCTGGAGCGCTTTGACCAAGTCGTCCAGCACAGCGCCCTCACGCTCACTTGCCAAGAGATCGGCACCCTCACCTTTGTCGGTAATGGTATTGCCCGAGCCACGGGACTCCCCCATGTGCGATCGCAAGAATGCGTTCGGTTTGCGGATGGGTCTACGGGTTTAGCCTTTAACCTGGATGTCGATGAGGTGGGTCTGGTACTCCTCAATAATCAGGCCGAACTCAAGGCGGGCAGTGAAGTGCAACGCACCGGTCGGGTCCTGGATGCGCCCGTAGGTGAAGGCTTATTAGGCCGCGTCATTGACGCTACGGGACGACCTTTGGATACCGAAGAGCCCATCCCCGTGCTCGAACGGCGACCCATTGAACGGCCAGCCCCAGCCATTATGGATCGGGTGCCGGTGACCGTGCCCCTGCAAACGGGCATTAAAGTCATTGATGCCCTAGTGCCCATTGGTCGCGGCCAGCGACAGTTGATTCTAGGCGATCGCCAGACGGGTAAAACCGCGATCGCCTTCGACACGATCCTCAACCAAAAAGACAAAGACGTTATTTGCATCTACTGCGCGATCGGTCAGCGCAGCGATGCGGTGGCCAAACTGATTGCCGATTTGCGCCGACAAGGGGCCATGGATTACTGCGTCGTCGTCGTGGCCAACGGCGAAGATACCCCTGGTTTGCAGTACATCACCCCCTATGCGGCGACCACCATGGCCGAATACTTTATGGAGCAGGGTCGCGACGTACTGATTGTCTACGATGACTTGATCCACCATGCCCGCGCCTACCGAGAACTGTCGCTGCTGCTGCGTCGCCCCCCCGGTCGGGAAGCCTTCCCCGGTGATATTTTCTACATCCATGCACGCCTGCTAGAGCGGGCCACCTGTCTGCGGCCAGAACTGGGCGGGGGCTCCCTCACGGCCCTCCCCATTGTGGAAACGGAAGCGGGTAACTTATCGGCCTACATTCCCACCAACCTGGTATCGATTACCGATGGCCAAATTTATCTGACGCCCGCCCTCTTTCAAAAAGGCATTCTGCCCGCTGTGGATGTGGGCCGTTCCGTTTCTCGGGTGGGGGGCAACGCCCAACTCCCGGCCTACCGAGCCGTTGCTGGCGATCTGCGGCTGGCCTACTCCCAATTCCAAGAACTCGAATCCTTCGCCCGGTTCAGCACCCGCCTGGATGACGCGACGCAGCAACTGCTGGTGCGGGGGCGTCGCATCCGCGCCGTCCTGAGCCAACCCCAGTACCATCTGCTGACAATTACCCAACAAATTGCCCTCCTCCTAGCCGCCAGTCAAGGGCTCTTGGATGCCCTACCGCTGGATCAGATTCCCCAGTTTGAATCAGCTCTGGCAAATGCCGTCGAAACTCAACTGCCCGATATCTGTCAGCGCATCGAGTTTGGCGAGA
This sequence comes from Leptolyngbya sp. SIOISBB, assembly GCA_010671905.1. GTDB lineage: Bacteria > Cyanobacteriota > Cyanobacteriia > Phormidesmidales > Phormidesmidaceae > Halomicronema. The sequence continues at coordinate 7,707,334 of JAAHII010000001.1, read as the reverse complement.
AATTGTCGGAGGGCGATCGTAAGGCGCTGTTGGATTTGGCTGCGATTGTTGTGGCAAAGAGGGAATAGGGAATAGGGAATAGGGAATAGGGAATAGGGAATAGGGAATAGGGAATAGGGAATAGGGAACAGGGAATAGTTCTTAGTTCTTAGTTCTTAGTTCTTAGTTCTTAGTTCTTAGTTCTTAGTTCTTAGTTCTTAGTTCTTAGTTCTTAGTTCTTAGTTCTTAGTTCTTAGTTCTTGGTTCTTGGTCTTTAGTGCTTTGTAATGGGTAATCAGTAACACGGAATTCAAAATTCAAAACGCAATCACCTCACCCACTCCACTTACCTCACCTCACCCATCTCCCCCTATCCCCATCTCCCCCACTCCCCCCATCCCACTTACTTCCCCATCTCCCCATCTCCCCCTATCCCCATCTCCCCTCATCCCCTCATCCCCCCATGCCCACTCCCGAAGCCTTAAAACGCAAAATCAAAACCGCTGAGGAACTCCAATCCATCGTCAAGACCATGAAGGCGCTGGCGGCGGTCAACATTCGGCAGTATGAGAGTGCCGTGTTCTCCCTGTCAGAACACAGTCGCGTCTTAGACCTGGGGCTACAGATATTGGCGATTCACAATCCCGAGGTGTTGCCAGCCCAGCGTCCCAGCCTGCCGCGCCGGGTCGGTCTGGTGGTGTTTGGTACCGATCAGGGCATGTGTGGTCGCTTCAATCAACAGCTCGTCGAGTTTGTGACCGATCGCCTCGCCCGATTAGAACAGGCCAATCGCACTCAGGGCACAGCCATGCCGCCGCCCACAGTGCTGACCGTGGGGGCCCGGATGGCGGACGAATTTCTGGCGATCGATCAAGCTGTCGAGCAGTCTTTGTCGGTACCGGGCTCCCTGGGCGGTATCACCGCGCTGGTGCAAAGCGTCGTACTGCAACTAGAAGCTTGGCGTCAATCTGGCCAGGTGGATCACATTTGGGTCTTTCACAATCGACCCACGCGAGAGGTCGCCTTTGCCCCCACGTTGCTACCGCTCTTTCCCTTCAGCTACCTCTACTTGCAGAAGCTCCAGCAGCAGCCCTGGCCTTCCCGCTGTCGCCCCCAAATGACGATGGAATCAGAGCGCCTATTTTCGGCCCTATTTCAGCAGCATTTTTTCCTCGGCCTCTACCGCGCCTGTGCCGAATCACTCGCCAGCGAAAACGCTAGCCGCTTAGCCGCTATGCAGGTGGCCGAGAAAAATATTGCCGAGCGCCTCTTTGACTTGAAAGTCACGTTTCAGCAGCAGCGTCAAGACACCATTACGGCAGAACTCCTTGATATTGTGTCGGGCTTTGAGGCTCTGGCCCATGAGTCTGCAGGACGCTAGGTCCGTATCGCGGGTGACACGGCCCCCTTCTGGGTCGCCTCCTGGGGCCGCGATGCCGGTGTAGGCTGGGCATCACGGGCTCGGGAACGTCGATGCGTTCGCTGGACCCAGGATGCACATCACTCGGCGGATCAAGTTGCCACAACTCTGGCGGGCTGATGATCGGCTCTTCTTCTAACTCTGGGTCGACGCCATTGCCAATGCTAATAGGAGTACCGACAATGGTCGCTCCGGCCAAATTCACATTGTCCAGGGATGCGCCCGTGACATCGACAAAGTAAAGTTGCGCTTGGGAAAAATTGGCGTTGTCCAAGTCAGCGTTAATCAGGGTTGCGTTCGTCAAAAACGCGCCGGTTAAATTGGCTCCCGTGAGGTCTGCCCCAGTCAGATCGGCCCCTTCGAGATTAACCCACGAGAGGTCAGCTCCAGTCAGATTGGCATCGCGCAAATCCGCGCCGATCAGATGGGCACCTCTGAGATCCGCGTCCGCCAAATCGCACCCAGGACAGAGATGAGTAGACAGTAACTGCTGCACATTGAGCAGATGAGGCTCTTCCGGGAGTGGACTTTCGGCTAGGACCGAGCCTGCCAAACACAAAGTTGCCATCACCGGAAATATGACTAAGTGACAACGTCTCATAGCAGTCTCCTTTGGTCACAACCGTGATCACGCATTAAGGTAATATTCAAGGTTTCAAGTATCAGACTGAGATGTCGACGGTGGCTCTCAGCAGTGCCTCTATTCCGACCTTTTTTAAGATAAAGTCAGGGTAATTGATTGAGGTCAATGACAGTATTCCAAATTGGTTTCACGAGAAAATAATTGCTTTTTCATGATGTGGGATAAATCTCACCCTAGGATTCATATTTTCTCTGACTTGCCAAAAGCCTCATTTAACACGATTCAGAATACAGAGCGTTCAGGGCGGTGATGCTAGAATGATACCTTGATCAAAACCTCGAGTTGCACTGAGAAAAAAGCTGATTATCAGCTTTTTTCCTAACTTGATCATGGCATAAATGGCAGTTTCCTGAATAGTTTTAGCAGCCAAATTAATTAAACGAAACCCGACTCCTTTTCCTCATAAGTTCCTCACGTTATTGATCTATAAAGTTGGTAAATGGATCAAGGCTGGTCAGCGAGAAATCGACATTGCGTGCAGCTCCTAGCGATCGCCCCACCTTTGCTCGGTTGATCGTTTGGTCTGGCATTGATGCTATTCACCTGCCTCCCGACTCAATCATTCAAACCACCCTTTAGTCGCGGCAGTGGCCCAGAGTCTGACCAAAGTTGCAGGAGGAGTTCCCATGCTGAGACATATTTTGGTTGCGATCGATAAATCAGTTGCCAGTCATCAAGCGTTTAACACGGCTTTAGAACTAGCCCAAGCATTGGAAGCGAAGCTTACTCTGGTGCATGTCCTGGATATCTTTGATCCGGCTAGCCCGCAGCGCCCACACCCCTCTGCTAACAGCTACTCCTTAGATCTGGATAAGCTCCTGCGAGAAAACTATGAGCGGCAATGGGCCGAGTTCGTTCAACATTACGATGCTCTGCTCAAACAGCAACAGCAGCAAGCCAAGGCGATGGGCATTGCCTGTGATTCTCAACAGCCCTACGGCCCGCCTGGGTCTACCCTTTGCCGAGTGGCTAGAGACTGTCAGGCGGATGTGATCTTGGTGGGCAGTCATGCCCGTAGAGGTTTGAGTGAAATGCTGTTAGGCAGCGTCAGTAACTACATTACCCACCATGCCCCTTGCTCGGTGATGGTCATTCATCCTGAGAGTTCTCGTAATGCAGGCTCAACTCGGGAATCGGCAGCGATGATGGCGGCTGGGTCAGTCATCTAACGCAGACACGTCCTTTAAGGCAAGCAGTCCCCGTCTGCAGTCCCCGTCTATAGATGAGCGAGCGAGAGGCTGCCTGCAGTCTTGACGATAGAGACCCTCTCCCGCTGCATTTACCCCTTTCTGATGCACCGCAATCTTTAATTGAGGAAATCATGATGTTCAGCAAAATTCTCGTGGCGCTCGACCAGGGAGATACCTGCGTCCCCCTATTCAGAGAAGCGGTTAAGCTCGCTCAAGTAACTGGTGCCGGGCTGATGTTGCTGAGTGTCATTACCCCACAAGGCGAAGAAGGACTCACGATACCAGTCTCCTCGGGCTTAGCTCACTGTTCCCCCAGTGCCAGTGAAGCGATTTGGGAGGCCTATCAGAAGAATTTGCGAGGATACGAAGAACAAGCTCTGAAACGGCTCCGCAGCTTGAGTGAAGAAGTCGCCTCTCTAGGCTTACAGGCGGAATTTACTCAGAGTTTTGGCAGTCCAGAACGGGTGATCTGCGATTTAGCGCGCACCTGGTCAGCGGATCTCATTATGGTCGGCAGCCATCAGCGCACTGGATTGAGCGAGTGGGTGATGGGCAGCGTTAGCAACTATGTCTTACATCATGCGCCCTGTTCGGTGCTGGTGATTAACCGGCCAACGAGGCCTCAAGCCACTGTTGAAACAGCTGAATTAGCCGCAGTAGAAGGTTAATGCCTACTGTTGCCCACGGTGATCGCAAAGGCGCAACCAACTAGCTGCGCCTTTGCGATCGATATTGGTTCGCGATCGCTGCTACACCGGCCTATCTGTCGCCACTAAGCCATGCCCCTGCAACGTCCCCACCCACCACCAACGTCAACGCAAAAGCCCTGCCGCATCCGATGCTGTACCGTTGGCGGTTGTCTCTCAGCCCACGGTCTTGCTGTCAAAAACCAGTTTGAAACGGCTGTAACCGATGCCGGAATGGACGCTCAAATCACCGTCTCTAGCGTTGGTTGCCTGGGTCTCTGTAGCCAAGGTCCCCTCGTGCAAATTGATCCCTCCGGTGACCTCTACACCAACGTTACTCCTGGGCAAGTCCCCCAAATTCTCTCCACCCTCCCCATCCCCTCATCTTCTCCAAAGCCCTTCGGGCAGGCTCCGCCAACACCCTCGCTCTCCCCATCCCCCCCTCTCCCCACGCCCCTCTACTCAATTCTCCCTTTCTTCACTCGCCAACACCGCATTGTCCTCGAAAACTGTGGTCGCATTGACCCGGAGCAAATTGACGACTACCTTGCGGCTCGGGGCTACGACGCGTTGCACCAATGCCTCAGAGAATTACCCCCAGCAGAGGTGGTTGAGGTCATTACTCGCAGTGGACTACGAGGACGCGGTGGGGCTGGCTATCCGACGGGGCTGAAATGGGCCACCGTGGCCAAAAATGCCGCCGGGTCGGAAGGTCGTCGTGTGTAATGCCGATGAGGGAGATCCGGGTGCTTACATGGATCGCAGCGTGCTAGAAAGTGACCCCCACCGAGTGCTGGAAGGCATGGCGATCGCCGCTTATGCAGTGGGGGCCAACCAGGGCTACATTTACGTCAGAGGCGAATATCCGTTAGCCATTAGCCACCTCCAGACGGCCATCCGTCAGGCTAAGCGCCACGGGGTGTTGGGCAGCCAGATTTTTGACTCCCCTTTCGACTTTCGGGTTGATCTCCGCATTGGGGCAGGGGCCTTTGTCTGCGGCGAAGAGACTGCCTTGATGGCCTCCATTGAGGGGAGGCGGGGAAATCCGCGCCCGCGCCCACCCTATCCAGCTGAGGCCGGGTTGTGGGGTTGCCCGACGTTGATCAACAATGTCGAAACCTTTGCTAACATTGCCCCGATCATTCGTCAGGGGGCCGATTGGTTTGCCGCGATCGGGACTGAGCACAGTAAGGGTACCAAAGTCTTTTCCCTGACGGGCAAGGTCCAGAACGCGGGCCTAATTGAGGTACCCATGGGGATCACCCTACGCGAAATTGTGGAAGACATCGGCCAGGGAACGCCTGACGGGACAACGGTAAAAGCCGTGCAAACGGGTGGCCCATCAGGGGGGATGCGTTCCTGCTAATGCCTTTGACACCCCTGTGGACTACGAATCTTTGAAACAACTCGGCTCGACGATGGGGTCTGGCGGCCTAATTGTGATGGATGAGCACACCTCCATGATTGATATCGCCCAGTTTTTCATGGAGTTCTTCCGGGATGAATCTTGCGGCAAGTGCGTTCCCTGCCGAGCCGGTACAGTTCAGCTGTATCAACTCTTGACTAAGTTCAAACATCATCAAGCGACGCCTGCTGATCTGGCCCAGCTCGAAACCCTCTGCGAGATGGTCAAATACACGAGTCTTTGCGGCCTTGGGCAGGCTGCCCCCAATCCGGTACTGAGCACCCTGCGCCATTTTCGCCAGGAATATTTGGCCGCGATCGCGCCCTCTTCCCCAGCATCCTCTCAAGCTTGACAATCACCGATCAGTCAGACCGCGATCGCCCTTGGGGTTAACGAGCTGCTTTGAGGCTCGTCGCCACAAACATTAGCAGAACTAATGATCAAATTCTTTAGCAATCGTCAATACTTTGGGTTCTGTTTTTTGCAGGGTGACTCGAATGCCCTGCGCTCCCTCCTGAATCAGGTCAGCAATGTAGCCATCTTGGTAATCACGGGCTTCATGGGAATTGTTGAAAGGACCAAAGAAGTAGACGCATTGCGGAGTTTTTGTATGTACTTTGAGCCAACAGGGGACATGAGAATTTAGAGAAAAAAATCGCATCACCATCATCCTTTGGGATTGAATAACACTCTCAAGCCTACATAGAAAACTATGAGGAACTTGTGAGGTCATGATGATGGCTCACCAGGCAAGCTCCACAGTATGTAGACATCCAAAAGCCTAGAAACTCTGTAAACTTGGCAAATATCATAGATCCTCATACTTTCCTCAAAGTGTTGTTTTAGGGTAGCCATAAGGGTTCTTGATCCTCAGCCTCAATCCATTCCTCAATGGCTGACTTAAGAACCACTCTGTCGTTTTGCGATCTGCTGTACGGAGGTAGAAAGATGCCACTGATTCGTTGGCAACCGTTTCATGATCTCAAGCATTGGGAACCGTTTGGCGAAGTCGATACGCTGAGAAAGGAAATGGACAATCTGCTAGAACGCTTTATTCCTGACTTTGGTCGCAGCTTGGATGGGGCAGTCTTTGTCCCCTCAGCCGAAATCGAGGAAACCGATACGGAATTTCACCTCAAACTCGAAATTCCGGGGATGAGCGCCGACGATTTAGACATTGAAGTCAGCGACGCCGCCGTTTCAGTCACAGGTGAACGCAAGTCTGAGACTAAATCTGAGGAAGGGGGTACCCGACGCTCGGAATTCTATTATGGAAAATTTGAGCGCCATATCCCCTTACCAAACCCGATTGAGCGAGACAGCGTGGTGGCTGAGTACAAGGACGGCATTTTGAGTTTGACCCTGCCGAAGTCTAGAGAGCAGCAAGAACAGTCCGTGAAGGTCAAAGTGGCTGCTGTTTAGCGGTTCTCAATCAATTGAGTTCCTAAGCCGCAGGGGTGTGTTTTGTCAGTAAAGCACATCCCTGCATCAGCAATACAGACAGTTGAGACAGAGAAATTAAAGGTTAATCACACCTGTGATGACAGTGTTACTAAAAGCTTTTTGACTGCCGGTTTTAAATCTAACTCTAATCTGATTAGCGTCCCTAGCAAGGCATTGACGTTTTGATCGTTTTCGTTGCTTGAGTCTGTGTAGTGCAACTATTTTAAAATTTCGGCGTTACTGATTTTAGGTATGAATTGAATCACTGAACAGCAGAACGACACGAGTTAACTCATCATCGATAGCGGCGAGCGGGCATCTTGCCCGCGGTCTCAAACACCGGATTCATACTTCGATGCAGCAATGCCAAGATTGTTTTGAATATCGTCTTTTTCCTTTGAGGTTTCCCATGTCTGAGATCATTAATTTAACTCAAACCTTTGTCGATCAGAAAATCAGTGAAATTGTCCGAAAATCCTACCATCCCTATCACTCAGCACTTTTTAATCTCAACTTACGAAAAAAGCTTGTCGTTTGCATACTGAATCAACTTCAACCTCATTACATGTTGTCTGACAGCGGCTACATGAACTCGACTGATGTCAATAAACTCTTGTCTGAGCATGAACAAAAGCGCATCGAGCGTTTGATCAATAATTCCATTGTTCCCATCCTTCAAGAAGCGGATGCGCTTAAATATTTCCCCCGCCAGTCTTATGGTGCGCAATATAGCGGTGCCCGCTTTGGTTAAGCACCGTTTTGAAACTCAATGTGACTTTGCACAGTGCTTGGCGAATTTCGGGCGTTGCTGAATAGCGATATGAATTGGTCAATTGACGAATGAGGCTTGGTATCTTCTAGCTATCAATTCATGCTTTGAATCAGCAACGCCGTGTGATTCCAGATGTCAGAGAGCGCTGCAACGAGGAGGCGATTTATTCGTAAAGATTGATTTGATTACTGCCGATCGAGATGCCATATTCACCGTAGACATCTTGACCTAAAAGGGCGACGTCGCCGCCAATGCCGACCCAAAGGTTCTGCACAACGAGGTCACCCACCTTGAGACTATTGACATAACCAATGGGAATTTCGACCTGTCGACCATCGGCAACTGTGACCATCGCGCTGCCAGTTATAATGACCCCGACTGCATCCGCCATCGCTGGCGTGATCAACGTGCCAGAGGCCCCCGTATCAAACAACATTGTGAATTGCTGAGTACTGCGATCGCCTTCCAGCGTCACCGGGACGACGGGAATCCCTCCCAGACTATCGACGATGGGAATACTGGCCACGAGTCCAGCAGGGCGATCTGGGGCCGTGGGTAGGGCTTGGGAAGCCACTTCACCGGCGGCTCGCTTTTCGGCCATCGCCAAGTTTTGGCCATACTCTTGCACCTTTTGCTGAGCAGTGGCGTGGTTAGGGTCGTCAGTCGGCACTTGCTGCATATACTGCAGGGCTTGTTGCCAACGCCCCGCCGCGAGTTGCCAATCATCGGATGATTGGGCTGATTGACCGATGGTGACGGCACTCTCAGCTCGCGTGATGGCTTCACTGAAATAATTAGGACGAGACTCTGGTGGGGGTTCGGCGGCGTTCGGTGTTGAGGGCGCAGCGGAGACAGTTTCAGCTGCTGGAGCGTCAGCTGTACCCGCTGGTGTCGGGGCAATTTCTGTGGCGGCTTCTTCAGGGGTGGAAGCAGTTTCGGATGACGGCAATGGCAGCAGTGCGCAGCTAGACAGCACGCAGTAACTACTGAGCCAAGCCAACCAATGGAGTGAACGAGCCATAATTCTTTTCGACAAAGAAACCTGCAGAACCTTGCGACGGACAAAGCGCTGTCCGCTATTCTTAAGAATGCCCTTACGGTAGTTCATGGTCACAACGACCCATTTCAAGCTTATGTTTTCAGACAACTATGCGCCAGCCTTGCTGGTTCTCGCTGATGGTTCGAGCTTTCAGGGCTGGAGCTTTGGGGCATCCGGTACCGTGATGGGAGAGGTTGTCTTCAACACGGGGATGACTGGATACCAAGAAGTCTTAACCGACCCGAGCTACTGTGGTCAGATCGTAACGTTTACTTACCCAGAATTGGGCAACACTGGGGTCAATCCAGAAGATGAAGAGTCTGCCCGCCCCCATATTTGCGGTGCGATCGCTCGCAATATTTGCGAGATTCCCAGTAACTGGCGGTCGACTCAGTCATTGCCAGACTATCTAAAGCAGCACAACATTCCTGGCATTTTTGGGATCGATACGCGATCGCTCACCCGTAACCTACGGACGACGGGCGCGATGAACGGGGCCATCTCTACAGAAGTCTTGGATGTAGACGAGCTCTTGCGACAGCTTCAAGCCGCTCCCAGCATGGCTGGGCTGAACCTCGTCAAAGAAGTAACCACCGCTGAGCCCTACGAGTGGACTGAGCCGACAGATACTCCTTGGGAATGTTATCCAGAGGGTGTGACAGGCGAATCAACGCTAACCGTGGTGGCGATCGATTTTGGCATTAAGCGCAACATTTTGCGGCGACTGACTCGGTATGGATGCCGCGTAATTGTCGTGCCCGCTGACGCCTCCCCCGAAACCATTCTCAGTTATCAACCCGACGGCATTTTTCTCTCTAACGGGCCGGGTGACCCAGCAGCCGTCACAGAAGCGCCCAAAACAGTGCAAGCACTGCTTGATCAAGAGTTACCTACCTTTGGCATCTGCATGGGGCATCAAATTTTAGGGCGATCGCTCGGCGGTGAGACGTTTAAGCTCAAATTTGGCCATCGGGGGCTCAATCATCCCTGCGGGTTGTCACAGCAAGTGGAAATTACTAGCCAGAATCACGGTTTTGCCATCAGTGCCGATTCCATCGCGGCAGCCGATGTGGAAATTAGCCACCTCAACCTCAACGATCGCACCATTGCCGGACTGCGTCATAAGACTCTGCCTTTGTTCTCCGTGCAGTACCACCCTGAAGCCAGTCCTGGTCCCCACGATGCAGATTATCTGTTTCGCGATTTTGTTGCCTTGATGCGTGAAAATGCCGCTCTTTAGAGCCCGATGCTCTCGGCGATCGCCCATTCTCTGCATTTAAACTGTTGAACTCAGCTCCGGCCTGCAGACACAATTTGACAGCTGGGACTGAGTTTGGAATCTTGGGCTTCACTTACGACTCGATATCAATCGTTCTGAAACCAGCATCTTGGGTCCGGGGACGATTCGTTTTGGCGGATTGATTGCGCTTGCTCATCGCTTCTAAGAAGACTTGGCCCAATTCAGCGACGAGTAATGTCGCGATCGCGGCATCGTCAATCCAGCCAATGATGGGAATAAAGTCAGGCGCAATGTCGATCGGTGAAATCAGATAAAGTAGCGTGCCGCCGATGAGTACCCACCGATACTTGGGATGACGGATAGTTTGCTGATACCAGTTGTAAAAAGACTGAACTAAGTTTTCCATGTGCTTGTGATTCCCCTCAAAGTTCGGTTCTATTCTCTCGACAAATTCATTTGTCTAACAGTGCAGAAATCCAACTAATGCATGGGGAAAGCCGTACGCAGCGGTGTTCTGAAGCGTTCAGTCCGGGCTCAAGAACCCAGCGGTCCCCAAACAATTGACGCAATTTCTGGCCGCAGCCCTTAAAATGTCGCATGACTCTCTAAAATTGGAGTGCCCTGCTTGGGTCAGTTTTTCTCGGGAGAGGCGATCGCTAGCAGGCCCCCCTAGAACAAACAATAGAATTGCTCCCCTAGAGTCGATGGCATGAGTGAGGAGGTGCTTTTGTGAATATTACAGAACTGTTTGCCCGTGGCGGTATTGCCATGTGGCCACTACTGTTTTTATCGGTTCTGGCATTGGGCACCATCATCGACCGGATTTGGTTTTGGTCACGCATTTTGACGAAGGAGCGCGAGGTGTCGGGGCGCGTATTAGAAGCGGCACGGCGGGAATGGGCGGCAGCGAGTGAAATCGCCCAACGGGCCAACAAGTTGCCCATGGGACGTTTTTTATACTCGGCGCTGTCGCTAGAAACTCCTGATCCAGAAGTCTTTCGCCTGGCGTTAGAAACCTCAGCGGATGAAGAACTGACGGTCATGCGCAAGGGCGAGAAGATCCTGGAAGCGGTGATTGCCCTGTCTCCCATGCTGGGCCTGCTCGGCACCGTCGTCGGTCTGATTAATTCTCTGGGCTCAATCGAGCTGTCTGATCTCGCTAGCGATAGCACAAGTGGCACCGTGCTAGGCATTGGTGAAGCGTTGATTAGTACAGCGGCGGGGCTAGTCATCGCGATCGTGAGCTTGGCGTTTTACCGCTTGTTCCAAGGGTTTGTCTTTGGCCAGGCCAAAGTCTTTCGGCAGTCGGGCAGCGAGCTTGAGTTGCTATATCGTCAGGCTTGGTCAGCTCAAGAGCGCGCCAGCGAACCGGTCGAAAGTCAGTCAGCAGAGATGGCCACCTCCCATGAAAATTGATCTACTAGACTCTCCGTCAGAAGATGTCAGGATTGAGATTATTCCGCTGATCGATGTCATTTTCTGCATTTTGACATTCTTTATCCTGGCGGCGGTGGGCCTAACGCGCCAGCAGGCTATTGATCTCGATTTGCCAAATGCGAGTACGGGGGATCCGCTACCGCCCCAAGGCATTGGCGCTCAAGCCCTGCAACGAGAGCGGTTATACGTCAGTGTGGATGCGATCGGTCAGGTTTATATTGATCAACAGCCCGTTACGCTCAATTTGCTGTACGACGTGCTGCTGCAACATCAGCAGGTGTCGCCCGATGGGCTGATTGTGCTATACGCCTCACGCGATGCTCGTTACGAAGATGTGATTCAAGTCTTGGATTTGTTGCGCTCGGTAGGGGGCGATCGCGTTGCGCTGGCCACTCTCCCAGGTGAATCCTTGGATTCTCAAATCCCCGGTTTAGAACAACCCTTACCAGGGCAATCTCTGCCTGAAGATGACTTGCTTAGTCCTAGCCCTTTTCCATCCCCCATCGACCCGTTAGATCCAGGCTTTGACAATACCCCATCCCCCGATCGCTTGGAAGAATTGCCGTCAGAGTCTTTGGAAACGCCTACTCAACCTTTAGAAGTGCCAGACGAGTCCGAGTAAGGGGGCTTTTCACTATCCCCGCATCGCTATTGTCATCGTGAAAAGGTTCGCGATCGCTTCCGTTCACCCGCTGCAGTAAACGCTCAGACTTAATCAACCAAATCGATACAATCAGTGTGCAATGGGATTAGGTGAAGCAGCTTAACTCTGTGGTGTTACACAATGGCTGTCAATTTTTAGGTAACTGGTGTAACCCAAAACGAATGCCTTGAGGGGCATGGCAAGCACAAAACTGGCCAAAGCCCGGTTCAGCTGATCCCGGTTCATCCCACATTTCGCAGGTTGAAAGACAGAAAAAGGTATTTTACTGAATACTCTGAAACGCTTACCGTGTAAGCATTTTACCATTTTGAGGATGTTCAATTCTTAACCGCTGAAAAGCAGACTCACATTGCAGCAGAGCTGCCGGCATCAACGCCAGTAACGCTGACCTTTCAGTCCGACCTGTCGACCGCGATATCGCTCAGAAAACCCAACCAGCGTTCATAAAGACCACTCAATTGATGCAGAACGCAGCGAACCAAGATGACTCAATTCCAGTCCCTATTGCTGAAAGCCTTAGTGGAAAGGGCTTTGAAAATCATGTGGTTTGGTGAGAGGACCTGCGAAATGTCGGATAAACCCGGTTTCGACTCCGCTCAACCTACGCATCCCGAGAGTTGAGCGGAGTCGAAACTCGTACCACAGGTACTTTATTGCTTTGCCGCTCCCCTTAGCTCATTTCCGAAAGCTTGATGCGGGGGTCAACAAAGGTCAGGGCAATGTCTGCTAATAAATTGCCGATGATCAAGATGACAGCCCCCATCATCAGACTAGCCATCACTAGGTACAAATCTTGCGCCTGCACAGCCTGTAGAATCAACCGTCCTAAACCGGGCCAATTGAAGTAGTTTTCGGTAATAAACGCCCCTGCCAAGATATTGGCAAACTCAAACCCCAGCAGCGTGATCATCGGATTGATCGCGTTCCGTAGCGCGTGCACATAAATGACGCGTTCTTCTGGCATGCCCTTGGCGCGAGCCGTGCGGATGTAATCTTGCCGCAGCACATCAAGTAGTTGGCCTCGCATGATTCGCTGCAGGCCCGCATAACTGGTAATGCTGAGCGCTAACGTTGGTAACACCAAATGCCAGGCGACATCCAAGATTTTGCCAAACCAGGTAAGGTCTTCATGGTTGATGCTGGTGATGCCGCCAATGGGAAATAAGGGAGCGGTGATTTGGGCAAAGAAGAGGAGCAGCAATCCCGTAATAATCGTGGGAATGCCTTGGCCCACGTAACTAATGACCCGTAAAAATTGATCGATGAACTGGTTTTGTCTGACCGCCCCCACAATGCCCAGCGGAATCGCGATCGACCAGGTCACCAAAATTGAAGACAGTGACAGCAACAAGGTATTGGGAATGCGTTCCCACAGGACTTCTGAGACGGGACGCTGATAAGCAAAACTGGTGCCAAAATTAAAGCTGCTGACTACTTGCCACAACCAGAGAAAGTATTGCTCCCACACGGGGCGATCAAGCCCAAATTGCTGTTCTAGCTGCTGAATCGTCTCGGGCGAAACTTGCGGATTTTGGCGGTAGAGATCTAAAAAATCTCCCGGCGATAGCTGGATGATAAAAAAGCTGAAGATGGAAGCCAAAAACAGCGTTAACAGCGCCTGCAAGATGCGCTTAAAAATATAGAGGCTAGTTTCGCTGGTAAAAAAGTTTTGCGCAAGATACCAAACTTCGACCGACGATCGCTGAGGACGAGAGGGTTGAGACGGGGTCATACAGCCAGAAAACGCGTAATGTTGTCCATGTTAATACTGCACCAAGCTGATGATAGGTACTTGCGGTAACTTTTTGCGACCACCAAGGTCAGAAAGCTCCACGACAAACCCAAAACCGGCCAGTTCACAGTCGGTTTTGGCAATTAATTCGGCGGTGGCGATCGCGGTGCCCCCGGTCGCGATCAGGTCATCCACGACAATCACGCGACTGCCAGGGGCAAAGGCATCTTGGTGGAGTTCCAAACAATCAGCACCATACTCTAATTCATAGTCGGCACTGTGGATGGGGCCAGGCAGTTTACCGGGTTTACGTACGGGGGCAAACCCGACATTGAGGCGATCCGCTAAAGGCATCCCAAAAATGAATCCCCGTGACTCGATGCCGACGACATAGTCGGGCTGCAGTTCACTGCATTTCGCCTCTAGTAAATCGATCGCATGCTTCAGAGCGGCAGGATTCCCTAACAGAGTGGTGATGTCCTTGAACGAAATGCCCGGTTTTGGAAAGTCAGGAATTTCTCGAATGACCGACTTGAGATCCATAGTGACAATGACTTGGCTGAGGGAACAAACAAACGTCGCAGGCAAAAACATCGTCATCGTACCACTGCCCGCGTTAGCGATCGCCCTCGGGTGGCGGGGCTGAGAAATTTTCAAACCATCCCTGCTGCCAAAAGAAGGTGATGAGGGTGATGGCGAGCGCTCCCATGACGCCCAAACAGAGCGGGTAGCCCCAATACCAATTCAGTTCCGGCATGTTGACCGGTGAGGCTGCCGGATTAAAGTTCATGCCATATACCCCGGCAATAAAAGTCAGGGGTATGAAGATGGTTGAAATTACTGTCAGCAGCTTCATCACATCATTCATGCGATTGCTCACGGACGACAAATATACATCCATCAAACTCGACGAGACTTCGCGATAAGTTTCCAAAATGTCCAAGATTTGAATGATGTGGTCGTACACATCCTGTAGATAGATGCGATTTTCTTGGGTGAGAAAGTCACTGCCATCGCGAATTAAGCTGTTGACCACGGTGCGTTGAGGCCAGATATACCGCCGCAACATCAGTAGCTCTCGTCGCAAGGTATGAATCTTTTGCAACGTCTTACGGGTGGGACGCATCACCACTTCGTCTTCTAGCGTTTCAATATATTCGCCATACTGCTCTAACACGGGGAAATAACCATCCACCAGAGTATCCAGCAGTGTATAAGCCAGGTAGCCCGCGCCGCGTTGGCGCAACAATCCTAAACTCCGTCTGAGGCGATCGCGCACTGGATCAAAGCAATCCCAACGATTTTCTTCCTGCATGGTGAGCAGGACATGATGCCGCAAAATAAAACTCACTTGCTCAGCGACGAATCCATGTCCGCGCTGAGAGGGGTGCACCATGTGCACAATCATGAGCAAATGGTCGTCATAAAATTCCAACTTGGGCCGATGGGGCACATTCACCACATCTTCTAGCAACAATGGATGCAAGCTAAAAATGCCGCCAACTTGACGGAGTATGGGTTCTGTCCCTAACCCTCGGACATCGAGCCAGCACACCATTTTCTCTTCTAGATAAGGGATACATTCTTCAGGGGTGTGCAGCGTTTTTTGAATAGATTGCTCAGGGTTGTAGCTAATCAAGACAAGTTCGGTCGGTTCAGCATCATCGGGGATGTTGAGAGTCCCTGGGAGACTGCCGGGTAAATCGTAGTTGTAGTCCAGCAGGTCAATCTCTGCTTCCTCGATTGCTGCTGGCATGAAGGGGCGCTTCGTCAGGACGGTCTGAGCAGCCTGATCGAGTGGTTGGGACTGGCCCTGTTTACGCTTTTTGCCCATGCGGTTACCTGCGATCGCCGCTTTGAGCATAAAAGGTATTGCCGCGATCGTCCTCCTTTTTTAGACCGATATTAGGCTGCGTTTCAAAAGAGGACCATGTTGTTTCAGATTTTCTCCCACCAAAATGATCAAGCCAGAATAAAGTGCTTGGCAATGGGTATGTCGGTAATCGTCTGAATTTGTTGGAAGAGATCTCATTGCCAACTGACGTTGACTAGACTGGGAGAGAATTTTCGTCTAGTTATACAAAACTCCCATGAGATCGCTACTATTTGATATCTATGCTGGCCTAAATAATGTCTATAACGGCTGGATCGCCTGGAATCTGTTTCTGGCCTTTGTCCCCACGCTATTGAGTTTTCAACTTTTTCGCCCTAAAGCCATCTCCCCTCAATTTTTAGCGGGAGCTTGGGTCTTGACGGGGGTAATCGGTGCTGTCGGGATCAGCTCCCGATTAGGACGCATTCAAGATTCCTTCGCAGGTAGTTGGCAGGCGGTGCAAATTGGCAGCCCCGAGGTCAAGCTGCAATTGCTGTGGTTGGGGATTGTCGGTTTGGTTGCGCTGGGAGCTAGCGTGTGGCTGTCTCGCCAAGCGACTTTATCAAAAACTGGCCTGTGGTGGCTAGGCTTGGCAACTTTCATTGCCTTTTTGCCCAATGCTCCTTATATCTTGACCGATGTGATCCATCTAATTCGAGCCACCAGCTATGGGGATATTCGAGTTTGGGTAGTGGCCCTAATCTTTGTGCCCCTGCATTTATTTGCCATGCTGTTGGGTTTTGAAGCTTACGTAGTGGCACTCGTCAACATCAATTATTTTTTGAAACAGCGGGATCTCGGTTCACTGATTTTGCCGACAGAATTAGCCCTGCATGCCCTTTGTGCCTTTGGTATTTACTTAGGACGGTTTATCCGGCTCAACAGTTGGGATGTCGTCATTGACCCGACGAGTGTGTTGGCTATCACCCTAAACACTCTGACGTCTAAACGACCAGTCGCAGTCATTGTCGTCACGTTTGTGATCTTGACGGTGTTTTACTGGTTGATGAAGCAGGTGACTTTAGGCTTAAAGCTGCGCTACGAATATGCTCGCAAAGGTCTCGATCCACTGACCTAGTATGTTCTGACTCAGCAGTTGTGTGAACGGCAGTTACTTGCTGAAAACCCTTACTGTAAACCCAGAGTATTGATGATTCTCTAAGAGATTCTTCACCAACAGTAAATTGTCCCTGCTGCGTGAAAGGGCCGGCATTCGCCAAGCCTAAGTGCCCATCTGTTCTTTTTGACGTACTGGAAGCTGAATCAGAAACTCGGCTCCCTGACCCGGCTGTGAGAAACAATCGAGCTTACCACCATGCTTTTCTACAATAATTTGGTAACTGATCGACAGTCCCATACCAGTCCCTTTGCCAATTGACTTGGTAGTAAAGAAAGGCTGAAAAAATCTTTTGCCTGATTGTTTCAGAGATTCCCAAGCCATTATCAGCAATCGTAATTTGAATCCACTGATTCTCGATAACGGAAGTACGAACCGTCAGCTGACTCGGATTAGCCTTGCTCTCTTCCCAAGTCCGTTGGGTATTCCATTCTTCTAAGGCATCAATCGCATTTGCCAAAATATTCATAAATACCTGGTTTAGGGGACCAGAACAGCATTCCACCAGCGGTAATTCCCCATAATCTCTGATGAGTTCGATCTCAGGGTGTTCAGGTCGGGCCTTTAGGCGATGCTGCAAGATCATCAAGGTACTGTCAATACCATCGTGAATGTCTACGGCCTTGAATTCAGAGGCATCGCCACGAGAGAAATTACGCAGCGACAACACGATTTGGCGAATACGATCCGTTCCTAGCTGCATCGAATCAATGATTTTGTCTAAATCTTCTTGTAGAAACTCCAAATCAATCTCTTCAGCGGCTATTCGAATGTCTGCCACTGGCTCAGGATAGTGAGCTTGATAGAGTTCTACAAAATCCAGGATCTCTTGAACGTAATTTTTGACGTGGGATAAGTTGCCATGAATGAAGTTGACTGGATTATTAATTTCATGGGCAACTCCAGCGACTAATTGCCCTAGGCTAGACATTTTTTCACTCTGCACCAGCTGCACCTGCATTTGGTGTAAATCATCTAAAGATTGAGACAATTCTTGGGTCCGATGAGTGACCTGAGCTTCTAACGTTTGCGTGAGACGTGACAGTTTGATGTGAGTTTGTACACGGGCAATGACTTCCTCTTTTTGAAAGGGTTTGGTAAGGTAATCAACCGCCCCTAATTCAAAGCCGCGTACTTTATACTCTGCTTCTGATAGCGCTGTAATAAATAAGATCGGAATATCTTGGGTTTCTGGGTTGGCCTTGAGGCGACGACAGGTTTCAAACCCATCAATCCCTGGCATCATGATATCCAGCAATATCAAGTCTGGCCGGGCATACGCCACCTTTTGCAAAGCACTCAACCCGTCTTGAGCAACGAGCACTTGAAAGCCAGCGTCATCCAATAGATCAAATAGGACACTCAAATTGGCGGGGGTATCATCTACCACCAGAACGGTGCCACCATTAGCATCATTAAGAGGTGCCGGATTTGATTGGATAGAGCCAACGAGTGACATGAATTTAAGAGCCCTTATGTTGAGAGATGAATGCTAGCAATTCCTGTTCACGAAATGATTGCGCGATCGCCTGAATTCGATCCGCAAAGGGAATCAACGTACTGTCTTGTCGCAGCAGTTCAGCCTCTTTTAGAATGCCCTTAATATGGCCACGCATCGCCAGGTCATACAGCCGCTCCAGAATCGCTGGTGCCGGGGCAACCAAGGGTGTTTCCTGAGCGACTTCCGGGCTGCAGTTGGGGATTGGCTGAGTGCTGATAGTGTCAGCAACAGTCGTGTCAGACTGATATTGCCACTCCAAGCTCAACAGTTTTTCCAAGGTGTTGAACAAGTCGGCAACGTCAATGGGCTTCGGCAAAAAGGCATCAGCCCCGGCGGTTTCGCAATCTTGACAATTTCCTGAAAAGACGTTTGCTGAGGACGCAATAATTGGGGTGTCTTGAAAGTCAGCCTGCTGACGCAACTGCTCAATTACCGATATCCCATCGATGTCGGGCAATTTAATATCCGTAATAATCAGATCGGGATGGAGGTTTTGGGCCTGTGCCAAGCCACTGTGGCCGTCCTCTGCTAATGCCAACTGAAAGCCGAGGGGCTCAAGTAGATTAAGCACAACAGCCCGATTTTGCTCACTGTCATCAATGACTAAAAGGGTGCGACGGGCTCCCCGATATCCCACAATGGCTTGCTGTACGTCTACCAGGACAGATTGCTGCGCGATGGGCAGGGCTAACTCAAATTCGAACATACTCCCCTGACCATAGTCACTGGTAACCGTGAGCGTACTGTCCATTGCCATCAAGAGTTTTTGTGTGATCGACAGCCCAAGTCCTGTCCCTTCAGAACGCCGCTTGACATCACCCACCTGCTCAAAGGGCAAGAAAATTTTCTCCAGTTGCTTGGGGGACATCCCGACGCCCGTATCCTGAATGCGGAAGCGAAGCTCGGCCAGCCTGTCACCGGAATTTCTATCAGGGTTAGCGGGGACAAGATCAGGATTCAGAACTTCAATCGTGAGGTTCACTTGCCCCTGGTCAGTAAACTTGATGGCATTGCCCAACAGGTTCAATAACACTTGGCGCAGCCGCTTGTCATCCACAATCACGCAGGTTGGTAACTGAGAAGGACTGTGGTAAGAAAAAGCAACAGCTTTTTGCTCGGCCTTGATGCGGCAAATTTCCACCGTACTTTCTAGCAAGGTCGATAGCTGGACTGCTTTAGGGTGTAGCTCGAGTTTGCCAGCTTCAATTTTTGAGATATCCAGCACGTCGTTGATCAGGGTCAACAGGTGAGAACCCGATTGGTGAATTACCTCAATCCCTTTGCGATCGCGCCCTTGCACGGTTGGAGATTGCCTCAAGATTTGGGCGTAGCCTAAGATGCCGTTGAGGGGAGTCCGTAACTCATGGCTCATGTTGGCCAAGAACTGACTCTTGGCTTGATTGGCGGCCTCTGCAGCGGCGGTTGCCTGCTCTAGCTCAACCGTGCGAGCAGCCTGCTCTTCTAAGAGTTTTTTAACCCGGCTAATGAGTTGGTTGAGCGACTGGGTCAGGATGCCGACTTCGTTTTCGGTGGTAATGGGTGCCTGTAAATCAAAGTTGGAGTCTTGAGTGACGCGCTGAGCAATGCCGGTAACGGTTTGCAGCGGTCGCGCGATCGCGCGACTAGTGAGCGTTGCCAGCACCACGGCGATCGCGATCGACAGCAGCATACTGATCACAATGATGTTGAGGCGTAGCCGGTTAGCATCCGCCAGCGCTGCTTCGGCTTCCTGGCGCGAGATGTCACTCATTTGCTCTAGTCGCGCCAGCGTTTCCAGCAGATTATCAAATTCAAGCTGGAATTGTTTTGCTTCTTGTCCGGTTAGCGCCTGAGCCAATCGCTGGGGGGAACTACTTTGTTCTGAGACAGCAATGCCTTGGGGATTAATCGTTGACCACAACGCTCGAATAAACGTCGCGTAATTTTCAAAGGTAGTTGACGTGCCTTGAGCTAAGTCAAAAATCTCCTGATGATTGTCGATAACAGCCGCAGTTTGGGGCTGTTGGATGAATGACTCAACATCAGCGAGTGCAGTCTCCAACAACACGAGATCGTTAGAAAACTTGCTAGTTTCATATTGAAACCAGATGGAGTCTTGCGTCACTGATAAAAGCCTTTGGGGATGGGCTTGCAGAATCAAGACCTGACTTTCCCAATCCTTCAGGAGTTTCTCTTCCTGGCGGATAATGGCAGCTTGCGCTCTCGCCTTATTTTGGAAATAGTCACCGAGCACCAGTCCGGCACCAGTCCCTAGGATAGCGATGCCAATGGCAAAGACATAGCCTTTCCCAATTTCGTGGGCAATGCTCTTGCGGGGCATAACCCATTTTTGAATAAATCCCCAAAAACTCATGACTCAGTAAAAAATTTGGGCAGGGCAGGGCAGCTACTTATGTCAGTCGATCTTTGTAGTCCCTGAGAGCACTGAACATTTCCCCAGAAAACCGTTGGCCATTGTGCCATTCCCATCTGCTGGGGCTCAGGAGGCTCAGCTGGTTATTGGATCACCGCTTCTTGACCAATGGCTTGATACACAGCGCGCAGTTCATCGTACTGATCGTCAGCGGCAGAGATAAAAGTTGATAGCTGGTACTTGCCATTCGCTGGAGTCGATGCCATGGCCTCTAACAGTTTTGTCTGGTTATCGACCATGCGTTTTTGCAGATCTTGAATAAATAACGGATCTAGCGTACTTCTGGCGACAAAGATATCGTTAGGCAGACTGGCCCCCTCGACGATAATCCGCACCTGCTCAGTCGCACCCGCTGCTTCCACAAATCGCGCATGGCGAGAGTTAGAATCAGCCCAGGCATCCACTTCTCGCGCTACGAGTGCATTTACTCCATCATCGTCAAGCATGGTGGTTTGAAAATCCTCAATCTTGAGCCCGGCATCTAACAGCAGCTTCGTCGGCCAGATATGGGCAGCTGTTGCTCCCTCAGTTCGCATGGCGATCGTTTTGCCTTTCAGGTCAGTTAAGGATTGGATCTCGCTGTCTGCCCTCACAGCAATAACGGAATAGTAGTCAGGACGGGTGACCGCAATGACGGGTTCTGCCTCGGCCCGGGCTCGCAAAATCAAATACTCTGAGGGGCCAGCAAATACCAAGTCAACTTCGCTAGCCAATAATGCTGGACCAGCCGCAACCAGATTCTCTACGGGAAAAAACTCAATTGGCAACTCTAGGACTTCTTCCAGCACCTGTTTGAAAGGGCCATAATCGGCTTCCAGAGTTGCCAATCCTTGCACGTCAGTAACTGCCAGCCGCAGGTTTTCAGGACGCTTAACTGAGGCTTCTCCAGCGGTGGCATCGGTCAACTTGGGGCTTGAGCAACCCACAGCAAACAGTAAAGAGTAAGTTAAAAAATTGCGTCGCTTCATCATGAACTTTGGCCAACCAGCTCTGCTACGGGGTACTTGGAGTTTGTCACCGTTTCCTTGGTGACTTATTGATTTAAAAAATCTCGGCCTTACATGTCAGATACATGTAAGGCTATTGAATGAAATCGCCTTGGCCAATCGCGGTATAAACTTCGCGAATCACGTCATAGACAGCATCATCGGCCTCCACTAACGTGGATCCCTGGAAGCGGAATTTTAAGTTTTCAACAGCCGCGATCGCGGCCATTAAATCCTCTTGGTTTGCCAACATGCGCGCCTGAATATCGGCTTGTCGGGTCGGTTCTAAATGACTACCCAGAATGAAAATATCGCCGGGTAACTGCTGGCTTTGAGCAATTACCGGGTACTCACTCTCCGAGGCCTCGGCTTCCGTCAAGGCGTTTTGATAGCGAAAGGGGGCACGAGTCATGGCATCGGCCACACCTGTCTCTAGGGGTTTGAGGCTATATTCCTCCGACTTGATCAGCGTGACATCCGTTTGGGGATCTAAGCCCGCATCCAATAGCAATTTAACGGCTCCCAGATGACTAGACGTAGAGCCATCTTTTCGGACATCAAGGGTTTTGCCCTTCAAGTCAGCAATGGATTGGATGCCACTATCGGCTCGCACCCACAGCACTGTGTAATACTCAGGGCGCGGTAATTCTACGATGGGCACAGCCTTCGTTCTGGCTTTGATCACCACGTATTCCGATGGGCCCGCCCATACCAAGTCAACGGTATTGGACTGTAATGCTGCAGCCGCGGCAAAGTAATCTTCAACCGGAAAAAACTCGACGGGTAACTCTAAGACTTCTTCCAAAGCAGCCCGAAAGGGTTCATAATCTCGTTCTAGGTCTTCTAACCCTTCGGCATCAGTAACCGCAAACCGCAGTTTTGATAAGGGCTGCAACAGAGGAGTATCACTTTGAGGATTAGTCTCGCTAGTGGCTGCAGTACAGCCAGCGGCGAGGAGCAATGAATACCAAAGAAAGTGACGTCGCTTCATATCATGACCTCTGGAAGACTGCGAAAGAGTAACCGAATCTTTGAATGAAGAGAAACTCCGGCCGACCTAGTTCAAATTTCCCAAAGATCTACCAATGTTAACAATTAAAAACTAATTGTCTATTTTTCAGTGAAAATACTAACAATACTCCGGACAAAAATCTGCTCCTTACATTGCCTGTAATCTAAAGCCTTCATTGCTAGAAGTGTTTAAACCAATGTCAGCCTGAAAGCTAACTTTGATTTAAATGGCCAGTTGCTGGGATGATTACCCCGTAAGCCTTATGGCTTCGTTAGCAAAACTGTCCGGACTGTTGTACTAAGAGGCAACTCTCAATACTCGTTGATCATCGTGAGAACTATCGGTTTCTAAGGAAGATCAAGTCGAACAAGTAATACCAATCATCCATGATGCTGGTGCGACACCCCCAAGGATAAAAATTCGCTGATTGGGTAGAACTTTGACTTTTGTTAGCGCTATTTTCAGAGCAATTAAGTAATCAATAAACTGGTACTTGGACATCGGTAATACGTTGATGATCTCTGGTCAGTCTCAGTTTTATCCCCTTAGATTTTTCATTCAATGCTTAGGTGCTGGCCCATGCCCAAACAGCCTTTTCAGCCAGCTTGAATCAATCTGGTGATGACAACGTGGGTGCTCATGACGCTGCCCACAGATGACCGCGACATCAGTGCGATCACACAACTGATTGAGATGTTTGATTAAATTGTTCGGGGGCTGCTTATTCGCAAGTAGCCAAACATTTATAAAATCACCTCAGTTCCAACCCCTTCGGTTGACGCTAATTCTGCCTGAGTATTCTGAGTACACAGTGACGGTCAACTAACTGATGACCTGCCTGTAACTGTCAAATGTGTGGCCCACTGATCCACAATCTTCGGGGTGCCGTACCAAGCAATTCCTGGCTTGGGCGAATGGAAGACTTCGTCGAGCACTAGATTGTTTGCCCCCTCTAAATGCGCCGCCGTGATCGGGGTAATGCCATCGCCCCAGCAAGCCCCTTCGCCCCCGGTGAGCTGATAACTGTTGTAGGTAAACCAGGTGCGCCAGCGCTGGCCAAAGACGGCCTTACCCGCAAAGCAGACATACCGTACGGTTTCTTGATAGGCACCGGGATACGTCTGGTTTACAAAGTCAAGGTTGCGACGTGTCCAGCGTTCTTGGCTGGTATGGGGTGTGCCCAGGGTGATCAGCGTTTGGACGTGATGGTGACCTGACCAACAGTTGGGCCGATCGCGATCCGCTGGATGCACGTCATAGGGCACATCACCGAGGTAAATTCGGGCAATCCAGCCCCCCGCAGAATGGCCGACGAGATTGACGCGATCGCTCCCCGTGGCGGCCATCGCTTGCTCGACGGTAGCCGCGATCTCCTGCAAAATGGGCTGTACGGATCGACCGCCAAAGGTTGGCAACCAACTTGCTTGAGTCAGTGGCACTACTGTAGTCCAGAGACCCCGCTGATTTAAGTCGGCTTCTAAGCCCCGATAGGGAGCCGCCCCGGCCAAATATCCGGGAATAATCACCGTCGGCAATGTCATATTTATCTCGCGATCGCTAGCTTTCATTATGGGGTTGCCCCGCTCCGTTTAACTGCCATCCTCAGGGTTCACGACTAAGCCAATACAGGCGTTTGAGCATCTGCGGCAAAATGAGCCGTTGCACTGTCTAAGTGTTTCAGCAGCGTGGCTTTGGGCAATGGCCCGTGCAAGTGATCCCACGGTAGGGGCTGATCACCTCCCCAATGCTCATGGACATAAAAATCTAGTGGAGGGATTTGGCCCTTCAACGCTTTGAACGCTCGTTTATAACTGCCCAGGGAATCGCCAAACTCCCGCGCTTGTAGGAGCAGCGGCGTCAAGCGGCGATCACCTCGGGAAATCATGGCTTGAATGATGGACCAGTTATAGCTCTCAGGGCGAAAGTCAATGCCCTTAGGGCGCAGGCGCTTTTGTAGCAACTTTAGTCGCTTCTCAGCTTGGGGATTGACCCCATACCACTGAAACGGCGTATGGGCTTTGGGCACAAATGTGCTGCAGCCAAGCGTTAAGCGTAAGCCAGGGGCGGCTTTTTTGAGCTGCAGCATCAGCTCGGCAGTCATTTCCAAATCTTCGAGCCGTTCTCCCGGAATACCAGCCATACCGTAGAGTTTTAGCGCACTCAAGCCGCCCACCTTAGCGTTGACGGCAGCCGCCACAATGTCATCTGTCGCCAACTTTTTATTGACAATTTGCCGCACTCGTTCAGACCCGCTTTCGATCGCGATCGTGATGGACTTAGTATCGTGGCGAGTCAGGGTTTCTGTCAGTTTTTGATTCACCGTATTCGTGCGGACTGAGGCAATGCTTAGCCGCATATCATCGAACTGTGGCTGGTTTAAGTAGTCCAGCAGATCGTCAAATTCGGGATGTTGGGTGACCGAAGCGCCGAGTAGCCCCAAACGGTTAGTCACGGCCATGCCTTTTTCCACAGCGGGAATCAGACCACCCGCCACTGGGGGCGTCCGAAAGGGCAACGTCAGATAACTGGCCAAACAGAACCGGCACATTTCTGGACAACTCCGCACCACCTCCACCATATAAATGTTTTCCCAGGCGGCTTTGGCGGTGACAACGGACGAGGTCGAGAGAGTGTTGCCCCGATAGGTTTGCTTTTCTACCACCGGGGGAATGTCGGCATCCACCGGTTGGATCGAGGCGATGGGGCCAGTAGTGCTTTCATAGGTGGGGTCGTACAGCATGGGAATGTAGACCCCCGGCACCTGAGCCAGCTGACGCAGTTGCGTCGGGCGATCGCAGTCCCGCACGGTTTGATAAGCATCGATAAAAGCGTCGAGCACTACCTCCCCGTCACCCAGCAGCACCACATCAAAAAAGGCGGCAAAAGGTTCGGGATTCGCCGTGAGCACCGGACCACCGCCAAACACGAGGGGATGCTCGTTGCCGCGATCGGCGGCCAGAATCGGAATATCCAGTGACTCCAGCATCGTGAGGATATTGGCGTAGTCCAATTCCCATGACATCGAAAAGCCCAGCAGATCAACCTGGGTGGGCAACGGTTCATGCCCGTCTGTAAACAACCGCGCGACGGCCAAATCCGATCGCTGCGCCAGCATCGCCCAGATGATCTGATATCCCAGGCTCGTGATGCCAATGGTGTACTCATTCGGAAAGGCAAAAACGACCGATGCCGCCTGATCAGTAGGGGTAGCAGGGGTAAAAAGGATTTTTTCTGAAGCAAATGGCGCAGTCAAACGATAATCATCTCCTCTGTTCTACTCACTCTAATTCGCGATCTCAGACATCATTACATGAGTTACCATGCTGGCACCTTAACTCCGCCATCGATCACCCGCTGCGAAACTAAAGGGCCAAGAGCTGAGGTCATGTACTCGTTACTTAAGTATCAGATAGTGGATTGATACTCGCGCATAACCTGCTGTAACCACGGAAATACGCGGAGCGATCGCCCAACTGTGCACGCTAGGTTCTGGTTATATGCACGGTTACGCTTCATAAACACTTTAACTAGGATGACATCACAGACATATTGTCCTCATCTTAGAGTCCCTTCTTGACGATAAGTTGGACTACAAGACTCTAAATGTTTCCGTCTTTATAAAGCCCCTTTAATAGATATTCTGAGCAGTTTTTCTGTTTGGAAAGGTAGCATGACCGTAATGCAGCAGACTCCGAGCAAAGTAGTAGAAAGACTCCTGTTAGAAGAGACCCTGGTGGCTTCCCGTGAAGGCCTCACTCAACAGGTGCTGACACTCGAACAGCAAAAATGCCTGGCCGCAGAAGCCAAACAGGCGCTGAAGCAGGGGGCCGCTCATCAACGCCGGGGAAATACCGTGGCGGCACTAGCCGATTTCCAAAAAGCGCTTCAAGCCTTTCAAACTCTATCGCAGCAGCGATCGGAGGCCAAGGTAGTGCTGGTGATGGCGCACCTCTGCTACACCCTGGCGGACTACTTGTGGGCTGCTGACTATGCTCGACAAGGGCTCGCCTTAGCTCAGCACTTATCGGATGAGTCACTGCAGCATCAAGCACTCAGCTGTCTGGGCAATAGCTATCGTCACCTGGGTGAATTAGACCATGCGGCAACTTGTATGTCGCAGAGCTTACGTCTCACTCAAGCAGTGGGCGATCAAGAAGCGGAAATGCGGGCCCTCGGCAATCTGGCGTTGATTTATCGGGTACAGGGTGAATCGGAAGAAGCTGTAACCCTTTATGAGCAGAGTTTGCAGATCGCTGAAGCGCAAAATGACACCCTGTCTCTCGAACAGATTTTGCGCAATCTCGGCAATGCTCATCACGCTTTAGGCAATTCTCCAAAAACGATCGAGTATTACGATCGCCTGCTCCGGCTCAGTCGCGAGCGCATGGAACTCAGTGTAGTCAACAAAATTCTCCGCAACCTACACAGCGCTTGTTATGCGATCGGCGATTACAGCCGCGCCGTGGTTTATCTGCAAGAGCGCTTGCAACTCGTACGGCAACTGCAAGACGATCGTGGCGAAACCCAAACCCTTGAAAGCTTAGCCATTAGCTATGACATCTTGGGCGACACTGCCAAAGCACTACAAGCTCGCGAAGAACGCCTCAAAGTCGCCATGCGACTACAAGATCTGCCACTCCAACGGCAAGCTCTATCTAGCCTCAAGATGGCCTGCATTGCTCAAGGTGACTTTGACCGAGTTAAGCGCTACATCGACTATCTCACCGAATCGATCTAATGCTGGCATCAAATCCTCGTCAGCAGCAGTGGACATTATCATCAGCTATGGGTTCAATGGCTAGTGGTTTAACATAACTGTCGTTCTGAACAGGTCAAGCCAGCCGTTTCCAGCTTTCTCCAAACCGGTTCCGTGAATTTGAGCAGCCTTTACAGAAGCTTGGCAAAGCAGTTGTAGCTCCCGCGCGTGAACTTCTCTATCCCTGCGGGTATCCTCTGATAGCATGTGCTTGTCTGAGGCACGCTGGGTTATGAACCACCCACTCAAGGACACAACGACCTTAATTTAGATGAGTGAGCGATATCGTGCTCAAATTTGGCTCGGCAGTCCAACGGAAATTGACTCTCAGACGTGTATTTCTTTTTAGGTTGTATTTTTAAGTTCACAAGGATGCCCTATGAAAGCCATGATTTTGGCAGCTGGTAAGGGAACACGGGTTCGGCCCATCACCTACACAATTCCGAAACCCATGATTCCGATTTTGCAAAAACCCGTAATGGAGTTTTTGCTTGATCTCCTCAAGCATCATGGTTTCGACCAAATTATGGTGAACGTGAGTCACCTCGCCAACGAAATTGAAGGTTATTTTCGCGATGGTCAACGCTTTGGCGTTGAACTCGCCTATTCCTTTGAAGGGCGCATCGAAGAGGGCCAACTGGTCGGCGATGCCCTCGGTTCTGCTGGCGGCATGAAAAAGATTCAAGAGTTTTCCCCCTTTTTTGATGACACTTTTGTGGTGCTTTGTGGGGATGCCCTGATTGATCTCGACTTGACCGAAGCGGTTCGTCAACATAAGGAAAAAGGGGCGATCGCTACCGTCATCATGAAATCAGTCCCCATCAAACAGGTACCCAGCTATGGCGTTGTGGTGACCGATGACGAGGGCCGCATCAAGTCCTTTCAGGAAAAGCCCAAAGTTGAAGAAGCGCTGAGCACGGACATCAACACGGGCATTTATATTTTTGAGCCAGAAATTTTCAACTATATTCCCGCTGGTATGGAATATGACATCGGTGGCGATCTGTTCCCGAAATTGGTCGCGGCAGGGGCACCGTTTTACGGCATTCGCATGGACTTTGAATGGGTTGATATCGGGAAAGTGCCTGACTATTGGCAAGCCATCCAAGATGTGATGACTGGACAGGTCAAACTCATTGACATCCCCGGTGAAGAAGTGAAGCCAGGGATTTATACCGGACTCAACGTCAAAGTGAACTGGGATAAAGTGGATATTCAAGGGCCAGTTTATATCGGTGCCAGAGCCCATATCGAAGATGGGGCAACCATCGTTGGGCCAACCATGATCGGGCCTAACTGTGCTATTTGTCGCAACGCGATCGTCGATCGCAGCGTCATTTTTGAGTATTCTCGAATTGGGCCTGGTGTCCGGCTAGTGGACAAGCTCGTGTTTGGTCGTTACTGCGTCGATAAGACCGGGGCTTCCATCGATATGCAGGCTGCTGCTCTCAACTGGTTGATTACGGATACTCGTCAGGCCGAACTCGCTAAACCGCCCATTGAGCATCATGAAATTGCTGAGTTGTTGGGGCAGCAATCCTGAGGATCTAGTTGGGCAACAATTTCACTAACAACTTTCCTCAACCGCTGATGCGTTGCCACAGTGGCTGCAGGTATCTCCCAGGTGTGACGTATCGCGCCTGGGAGATATCTTTACAGTCATCGATTCAGTCTTGCTCTCGCTACAAAATTGGGCATGGCTTGCCGATAGGTCATTTTTGGCCGCGCTTTGGTTCGGCAAATGTCAGCTAACTGGCGACAAAAGGATACAGCTGTCAGATATCCTAATGAATCGACTATCTTAGGTAAGAATGACGACGAGTCGTTGCCGCCATAGGCCACCTTGTCAAAGCCCCTAAGCCGATGCCAGCCTTCATTAGGAGATCAGGACCGTGACCGAAGCAACAAAATATGTCACCTTGACCGATGAAAACTTTGAGGTCGAAGTGCTGCAGAGCGATGTGCCCGTAGTCGTGGACTTCTGGGCAGCTTGGTGTGGTCCTTGTAAGTTAATGAACCCTATTATCGATCGCTTGGCAGAAGAATTTGATGGCCAAGCCAAGCTTGCCAAAATCAATATCGACGATTACGAAAACCTCGCTAGTCAATATCACATCATGGGTGTACCCACGCTCCTGTTCTTTAAAGCGGGCAATCTCGTAGAGCGTACTGAAGGGGTGATTGCGCAGGCGGCGATCGCTGAAAAAATTAGCGGTCTGCTTTAGCCGCCGCTGACCGATCGGTGCAGAGGTTTAGGCGATTGGTTGTGGGATTTTCGCGGAGTCTGCCCGCCAATCAGTTAGCGCTCTCTGGAGTGAGCGATCGCCCCTAGTACTTGACAGCATAAGTCTCGGTACTGATCCCCCAGCCCCCAGCCCTTCTCCAAAACTTGGGAGAGGGGCTGGGGGTGTAGACGCAAAGCGGCTTCTCGCAGAGCGGGCTAATGGTTGGCAAATTTACGCCGAGCAGTACTAGTGCAGCGTCAAGACTAAAGGGTAGGGTAGGCAGTTCTTACAGTGCTTGCCAATTAAGGCTTCTGAAAAGAACTAAACCGAAAATTTAGCGTTGACAGACCACTAGTCTCTCACCGCAGTTTGGCAAACATTGTTGATGCAACCGGACCCATTGCCCCTATTGAAATCGTCAGTAAGATACAGCGATGTATCAATAACCAGCGGAGAACTGATTTCCAGAGACAAAACCGATCATTTGGGACGACTAGAGACAGATCGTTGTAGCGTAATCGTCCTCTGCAAAAGATTATTCAACCCATCGAGCTGGGTAACGTAAGTCAAACATCACGATTACTAGGATCTGGGAGATTGCTGCAGCGCCATGGATAAACAAAGGCAGCAAAAGATGGGGCAAAATTGGCGTTGGTCAAAATCGTTCTGGCGACCATTCCAGGTTGTGCTGTTAGCCATCACTCTGGGGTTGATCTTAACTGGTGCGAGCTTGGCCCAGCCTTTGGGACTGAACAGTGCCCCTGTGGTGTTGGATGGTCGGCCCCTGTTTGAGGTTGCGGCAACGAGTCAGGTGAATGCGGACGAGCGGGCGGAGACAATTAGTCAGGAACTAGAAGAAGTCGCGGAGACTAACGACGAGCCGGTTGTGACTACAGAAGTTCGGAATAAAGCGCCGGTAATTTTAGTCAACAACCGTTATTTGATGACCGTAACCCAAGAGGATGCGGAGCTGAACAATGCGGATTCGCCCCGTGCTCTCGCCAATACCTGGACTGAGCAGATTGCTCAAGAACTACAGGTCGCCCAAGCTGAGCGGAGCGAAGCCGTTTTGCAGCGACGACTGCTATTCTCCCTGGTGTTGTTGCTGCTGACGGTAGTCGCTCATCGGCTCATTGGCTATTTATGGCAGCGCTGGCTACGTCCTTTACTGCAAAGCCTCACTACGCCCAACGACGAAGGACAAGCACCGCCTGCTGGTCTCAACTTAATGTTGTCGTTGCTGCTCAGCTTGATTCGGTTTGTTCTATGGCTAAGTGTCGTCACTTACATCACGACCCTGTTTCCCCTGACCCGTCGCTGGAGCTACTTTTTTCGCCGTCAGGTGCTGGAAGGTTTCTTAAGACCGAATCTGCGGCTGGGGCAAACCGAGCTCTCAATTTTTAGCTTGCTGTTGCTGGTCGGAATTCTGCTCGGGGTGGTCGTTATTTCTGGCATATTTGCCAACTTCTTGCGATCGCGGATCCTGCGACTCACGAGCATTGACCGCGGCTTACAGGCAGCGATCTCTGTCGTGGCCAAGTACAGCATGATTTTTGTCGGCACTGTCGTTGTGCTGCAAATTTGGGGCTTAGATCTCAGTTCTCTCGCCCTCATTGCCAGTGCCCTGGGCGTCGGGGTTGGTTTAGGGTTACAAAATATTGTGAAGGATTTTGGCAGCGGTTTCATCCTGGTGTTTGAGCGCCCCATTCAGGTCGGCGATTTTGTCGCGTTTGGCGAGTTTCAGGGAACGGTCGAGCACATTGGCGCTAGAAGCACCGAAATCAAAACTCTCGATCAGATTTCCATCATCGTGCCCAATTCTCGGTTTTTAGAGCAAGAAGTCATCAACTGGAGTCATCGGAATCCGGTTTCCCGCATCCGTTTGCCTGTGAGCGTGTCTTACAACTCTGACCCTAAAGAGGTCAAACAGGTTCTCATTGAAGCGAGTTACCAACATCCCCAAGTGTTATCCAAACCACCGCCCCTGGTTTTCTTCAAAGGGTTTGGCGATAGTGCCCTCAATTTTGAGCTGCTTGTTTGGATTGCCGATCCACCTAAGCAGTTGGTCATCAAAAGCGACTTATACTTTGAGATCGAAGCGACATTACGCCAGCACAATATTGAAATTCCCTTTCCTCAGCGGGATTTACATATTCGCAGTGGCGAGTTCCCGCCTAGTTTGTCAGACGGCTCTCAGCTGTAGCGATAACCTTGGACCACCCCCCAATGGGTACCCCGAAGATTGCCGCTGAGTCCACCATGGGTTTAGCGCAACGCCCCTAAACCGCGAGGGTCATATCCAACGGGAGGGTGATCTTAAAGGCGGTACCGGAGCGATCGCTCGTGACTTGGATATCGCCCCCGATATGTACCAACAGCTTTTGTACGAGCGCCAAACCAAGGCCAGTCCCGCCCTGTTTCCAGGGATCAGAACTCGGTACTCGGTAGAACTTATCAAAGATACGGGGCAGCTCCGCCGCCGGAATTTCGACTCCTGTATTCGCGATGGTTACCAGGATCTGATCATCCGTGTCAGCGATCGCAGAAATCGAGATCGTCTCGCCGGGTGGCGTGTACTTGCAAGCGTTATTCAACAGTTCGGCAAACACCCGCTCTAAACTGGCCTGGTCACTCACAATCGGCGACAGAGTGGCGGGCAAATCAGTCTTAATCGCTTGCTCACGGCTTTGGGCGCGCTCGTAAAAACTGTTTGTGATGCCCGTCAACCAACTGGACAAATTGATTTGCTGAGGCGTAATCGGATGATTGCCGCCGTCAAGCCGTTGCAGGTCCAGTAAATCGTTAATCAGACTAATTTCGCGCTCGCACTCTTCTTTCAACACTGTGTAGTAACGAGCCACGCGGTGTTGACTGGTTTTGGGCTTCTGCAGTTCTTCGTTGAGGTTGAGTTCTTGGTTGAGGGTGACGCCCAAGAGCTGTAGGGCAACTCGCATACTGGTCACTGGCGTCCGCAGTTCGTGGGACACCGTACTGAGAAAGTCATCCTTCAGTTGGTTAAGTCGCTCTAGTTCTTTAACTTGCGCTTGAGAAGCTTGATAAAGTCGCGCTTGGCGAATCGCGATCGCACACTGGTTAGCGACTTGCTGCACCAGACGAATTTCTTGATCTTCAAACTCGTAATTTTTTTCGTTAATTAACCAAAGGTCTCCCAGTACCCCGCGATCGTCGCGAATTGGGCAAGCAAACATCGCCACATGCCCCCGCACTGGGTTCGGCTCTTTAGAGCAAAACTGAAAGTATTGGCCATCGAGCAGCTGATGATAAACCTCAGGAAAGGCTTCCATCTGAGCGACCCGTCCCTGATAGGGTGGCAAGGACTCGTTGTACTCGTAATAGATGGTCGAAGTGCCTTGCTCTAGATCGTACAGAGCCGTGTTAGAGCCTTTTGCTCCCAGCACACTCGTTAACTCTTCAACCGCTGTTTGCAAAATTTGTGACTCATCCAAGCTGTCTCGCACGCGATCAGCAATACGCTTGAGGGTCGCCTCAAAGTCTAAGGCTTGCCGCAACTGGCGGGTGCGCTGTTCGACCTGGGTTTCGAGTTCGGTGTTGAGTTTGCTGACCTCGGTATACAAATCCGCTTGGGCGAGCGCTCGTCCCACTTGCGTGGCCACATCTTTCAGCGCCTCAATTTCCCACGGTAGCCAAGGTCGGGGATGGCAACAATCATGCACACAAATCAGGCCCAACAGGCCGTCTCCCTGCATCACGGGAATGGCCACATGGGACTGAATCCCAAAGGCTTGTAAATGACTCTTGAACTCGACAGACAAATTGGCTTCATCCACGTTCTCAATCACCTGAGCCTCGCCATTTTGGTACTGGTCGAGTTCTGACTGCTCAAAGCCAGTATGCTCTAGCAAAATTTCTTTAAGCGAGCATTGGTCAGGCACCACGGCCTCAGCAATGACGCCAATATGATCGGGCCGCAAGTTATAGAACAAAACCCGATCCGCTTCTAAAAAGCGCCGCACCTCTTCCATACTGCGTTCCAGTAAAGTGGCAGGCCGCATGGATTGGAGCAAATGTTTGGCGATCGCCCCTAACAGCCGCTCGCGGCGAGAGTCTCGCTGCAGGCGTTGCTCGGCTTCAACTCGGTACGTAATATCCCGTAGAGTATGGACTAGAAAAACCGCCGACTCAACCGTCGTCATCACGCTGATTTTGACGGCCAGAATGCGAATATCGTCATCGCGATCGCGGAGCGCAATTTCCCGTTCTTGCGTAGCTTGGGTCGTCAACGCCTTGTGCTGCGATCCCTGCAAGATATCCAAGCCTACATGGGTCAGCCAAACCGTATCTGGTCGCCCCAGCAAAGTTGATTGAGGCAACCCAAACAAGTCGCAGCAAGCTTGATTGACATACACCCACTGGCCATCTGGAGCCGTCAAAAAGATGGGGTCGGCGATGGTATCTAAGATGGCAGGAATAGCAGGGAGAGTATCGGTCACTTTTCGACTGGTAGAAAGGGGGTTGAGGGTAAATAACTCTTCAGTCATATCCAATCAGGACACTAAGACAACAATCAGCCCGAGCAGTGGGTGGCAAGCCAACCGGTGTGGCGGTCACAGCCATCAAACACCCGTTAACACTATCGAGAATGTGGCTAATCGCATCAGCTCGAATACCTGACAAATATTCAAGTTGCCGCAATCACACCCTTTACTCAGCCTTGCTTAACCACCGATTACCAGAAGTCCGATTCACCATTGGCAACCGGCGAATCGGAGTCGGGTCAACAAGCTGTTGAGGTAACCCGGTAAAAGTACGGAGTGCGGATGACTGGCGAAAATGCTGCTGATATTTTCTAGATAATCTTTACCAAATCCACACGTTCACTATTCCCGGATTTTGGAAAAAACACTCAGCGGCGATCGCCTTTTTGGGCAAAGGTCCGTATTGCCAAGGATGGTCTGTAAACACAAAAATAGGTGCCTCCGCAGAAACACCTAAATCATTATTGAGAGGAGAACAGGAATGCTCAACATGTGAGCCTTCAAGTTAAGAATATTCTAGCTTATTGAAAGCTAGTGTCAATAGCCTTTGGTGAGTGGAGGACGGCTCTGACAATTCAGAACCGTCGTATTCAAAGTCTATTTAGCCTGCAAGAAGTGATCTTGAAAACCTTGAAGGCGGTCAATCATAATTTGTTTTTACTAGGGCCTGTCATCATTTAACGGTCAAATCCTTGCAGTGAGAGAGCAACAGCCCCTAGCCTATAGAGTGAATGCGGGCGCGATAATGCTGATTCCTAAAGGTTTCTGGGATTAATTGATGACGCACCCTAAGGAAACACCGCTAAAGTGACTGCATTCTTTCTGAGATTGGTTTTCAATTAATTGATATCCGATGGATTGCTCGCTGACCGGTGCTCTTGCCAAGAGGATATCCCCACCACTCCGTGCATATGACGCTTGCTGGCAGCCCCAACTCGTACTCTTCTACTTAAGCAGCGGTAGAAGGCGTCAACGCGATCGCTGCTTGAGGCACGAGGTTACCCGTCCAGCGGCTAGCGATCGGCATGCGCCATTCCGACCCAAAAGCGCGATCAGTCACTTTTAGTACCGGCGGGGCTTGGCGACGTTTGAATTCGGCCCGACTTAACAAGCGCACGACTTTGTTCACCACGGTCAGGTCATGGCCTGCGGCCACAATATCTTCAACCGCTTCGTGGCGTTGCACCAGTCGTTCCAAAATATCGTCCAGCACTTCATAGCTCGGCAGAGAATCCTGATCGACTTGCCCAGGTTTAAGTTCGGCGCTGGGGGCCTTGGTCAAAATATTGCGGGGAATGATGGAATCGGCTTTAGCCGCCGCCTGGACCTGGTTCAAGATGACTTCAGGATGCTGATTTAGCCATTCACAGATGCGGTAGACCCGAGTTTTTGGTACGTCAGCGATGACCGCGAGACCCCCGTTCATATCGCCGTAGAGGGTGCAGTAACCGACGGCCATTTCCGATTTGTTGCCGGTCGATAACAGTAGATGGCCAAACTTGTTGGCGATCGCCATCAGCAGATTTCCCCGAATGCGTGACTGAATGTTTTCTTCCGCCACGCCAAACTCAGTGCCCTCAAATAGTGCTGCAAGCGTCTCGTCATACCCCGACATCAGGGGGCCGATCGCTAGTTTTTCACTGCGAATCCCCAGATTCTGCACCAATTCCTCTGCATCACTGATGGAGTGCTCAGAACTGTAGGGGGAGGGCATGAGCACGCCTAGCACATTGTCTGGCCCAAGAGCAGCGGCGGCAATGGCCGCGACCAGAGCGGAATCCACGCCCCCACTCAGGCCAATCACGGCCTGACTAAAGCCACATTTACGGGCATAATCTGCTACCCCGAGCACTAAAGCCGCCCAAATTTCTGCGTTGATATCAGCGATCGCGGGGGCGATTAGTCCCGCCTGCAAGTCTGCCGCTTGGGGGTCATAAGTCAGCCACACAAGATCATCGTGGAAGGCGGTTGCCCGAGTCATCAACGCCCCTTGACGATTGACGGCCACGCTGCGGCCATCAAAAATTAAATCGTCATTTGCGCCAATCTGATTGGCATACACAATGGGGACCTGAAACCGTTGGGCACTGTGAGCTAACATCGCCTCGCGGATCGGTTGCTTTTGCGCCGTAAACGGTGAGGCTGACAGATTCACAATTAAGTCAACCCCCGCCTCCTTGAGTTGCGCGATGGGGTTATTGGGATATTTGCGCTGGCCCCAAAATTGCTCGTCGTTCCACAGGTCCTCACAGATGGTGACCCCAATGTGGATTTGCTGGCCATTGGGCAAAGGTAGGTGCAAGGAGTTGATCGCCTGCCCCGGCTCAAAGTAGCGGTCTTCGTCGAACACGTCGTAGGTGGGCAATAATTGCTTATGGAATACCTGCTGCACCTGGCCATTTTCGAGCCAGGCGATGCTGTTATAGAGGGGCTTTTCGCCGCGATCGCGGGCACCGGCATTCGGTTCGGCAAAGCCCACCAGCACCGCCACTTCGGGCGGTATTTGCGTAGCCAGAGCTTCCACCGTCTGACGCATCGCGGCAATCAAGCCGGGACGTAGGAGTAAGTCACGGGGAGGATACCCACAGAGTGAGAGTTCCGGCGTTAACACCAGCCTGGCTCCCCCTGCTGCCGCTTGCTGCACTGCCGCCAAAATCTGGTCAGTGTTGTGGGCTAAGTCGCCAATGATGGGATTCAGTTGAGCGATCGCAATTTTCATAAAGGTTACCCATAAATGTAATCAGAACAGGCTCCACAGCACGACTTGTGGAACCAGGAGACTCAAGCTTTTCGATTTTCCTGAGCACCGTTGCTAGAACTCACTTCAAATGGCCGTCAATAAGGCAGCTTGGGCCATCAAACCGGATTAAATGAAGACCATCGGCTTATCCTTCAAATCATCGAACGCATCGGCATCGAAACGATAGAGGCTGGCCGGGCGTCCGGCCCCCCGTGAGGTTTTGTGGCCCGTGTCTTCTAAAAATCCCAATTTCAACAGGCGCGCGCGAAAGTTGGAATAGTCGGAAAAGCCTTCGCCCAGAACTGTGATGTAGAGCTGATAGAGATCGCCCAAGGTGAAAATATCGGGCAGCACCTCAAAAGCAATGGGGCTATATTCCAGCTTGTTTTTGAGACGTTGGTAGCCATAGGCCAGGATTTCGGTATGGTCAAAGGCGAGGGAGGGCACCTGAGCAAGGGGATACCAGGCAATACCGCTGACGCCATCGGCAATCAGTGCCGCTTCGGCAAACCGCACCAGGGCAAAATAGCTCACGGAGAGGTAGCGCACCCCGTAGGCATCTTCGTCCTCTCGCGGATCGCGATCTGGCCCGCCAAAGGTATACAGCTGTTCGAGGTAGAGATTTTCGACGCGAATTTTTTCGGACAGTACTCGGTAGGCGGCGTCTTCTAACGATTCGCCTTGGCGCACAAGGGTGCCAGGCAAACTCCAGCAACCGCTGTAGGGGTCGTCATGGCGCATGACCAGCAGGACGAGTAGGCGGTTTTGGTGGGTATCGACAGAGAAAATGACGTTATCGACGCCGACCTTAAAGTCCGCCAGGGCCTCAGATTTTAGGAGATCGGCTGCTTTTCTTTGGAGCTTTCCGTGCATGGATACAAGTTTCTCTGGTTAATATAAGCGCTGACAGCAGGGGGCAAGGCGTTGGGATCTTCGGTTTGGCGGTAGTAAGAAGAGGAAATTGGCACCGTTTTCAGGGTATCGGCGATCGCAATCCGGCCCCCCTGTTGACGAATTTTTGTCAAAGCATCCTCTGAAGGGTGGTATCCCGGTCGCGGAATGACCAGAATGTTGACGATCTGAAACAGTTCCGTGGCTTTGTACCAACGCGGCAACTGCTCTACCAAGTCGGCCCCAATCACCAAGGTCAGTTCGGCTTGGGGCCATTTGGCTTGGGCTCGCTGGGCGCTGACCCAACTGCGGCGATGACTTAGGTCTTCATATAAACCCACCGCCGTTTCCGGTATCGCTAAATCATGAATCATGAGATTGAGCATGGTAAAGCGATCGCTGAGCGGGCACTGATGCTCCTTAAAAGGGTTATCCGCAGCCCACACCGCGACATGGTCAAACTGCTGGGCCAGCCACCATAAGATTTTGCCGTGCTCTCGATGGGGCGGATCGGCACTCATACCAAATAAAGCAATTCGCATGGGGGGTTGATGGAGTGGCATAGAGCGAAGATAGGGGATATGACTGGACGACAAATGCCGGCGGGGTGAGCCCTTTTGGGTGGATTATCTCAAATGCTAAGGGCTTGATTCTGACGGGGTTTGGTGTCGAGTGGCTTGGGTCAGCTTAGCTAACTCAGGGGTAATGGCGACATTGTAGGGGGCGGGCGCGTTGACGCGCCGTACCGCTGGCGACAGGGACGCCACTGATTGGGCCGTGCGGTTGGCGATCGCGGTCAGCGAGTCTAGTTCGAGCACGAGTTGGCCGTTTTGCATGACGGGTTGCAGTAGCGACTGAGCGCCATGATTCTGAGCTTCGATCGCCAGCCCCAGCCAATCTTTGACGGCGTTACTACCCTCATACTGCCGAAAAACCTGCTTTTGTCCGGGATACGTGACTTTACTCGATGCCTCTTTCATGACGGGAATGCCGTCGATATCAACGAGCTTATACACGCCGTTAACGGGAGAGCCGGTCACCAACCGCGTGCCCAAACCATAGCCGTCAATTGCTGCCCCGGCCTGATTGAGGCGGACGATTTCATATTCATCAATGTCACCGCTGGCAAAAATCGGCACCCCAGGTAGCAGTTCCCGCACTTGTTGAGACAACGTTGCCAGGTCGCCTGAATCCAACCGCACCCCGGCCAAAGCACTTTGCCCCTGCTGTTGTTGTGCGGCCAACTGCTGGGCGGCGGCCACCGTGTCAAAGGTGTCAATCAATAAGGGAGCACTGGGAAAGTAACGGTGAAACGCTT
Source organism: Leptolyngbya sp. SIOISBB (assembly GCA_010671905.1). Lineage (GTDB taxonomy): Bacteria > Cyanobacteriota > Cyanobacteriia > Phormidesmidales > Phormidesmidaceae > Halomicronema. Next base: position 7,668,335 of record JAAHII010000001.1, on the reverse strand, counting down.
CGAAAGCATCGGTCTCACGGCCTTCCAGCGCGGCGATCGCCATGACCAAAGCATGGGCCATCGTCCCCGTGGGCTGGCGACCCAATTGCAGCGCGGCCAGGACATTCGAGGTACTGTCGAGACCACCGGCCAACGCTGCCCGGGCGGCCCATACGGCCCCCTGGGGACTAAAGGCCCGGCGGGTGCCAAATTCTAGCAACTTGGCATCAGGGCCAGCGACATCTCGCAGGCGGGCGGCCCGAGTCGCAATCAGCGTTTGGTAATTCAGCACATTTAACAGGTAGGTTTCTACCATTTGGGCTTGCCAGAGCGGCGCTTCAATCCGTAGCAACGGCTCATTGGCAAACATGGCCGTGCCTTCGGGGACGGCCCAGACATCGCCCGTGAAGCGAGCATGGCGCAGGGTCTCCCAAAAAGCGGGCGGTGCCTGACCAAAGATGCCCGTTGCTTGCAGTTGCTCTAGATGGCGATCGCTAAAGGTAAATGCCTCTAGATACTCAATGGCCTGCGTCAATCCCATCGCAATGAGGTAGCCAAAGTTGGGTGGCAACCGCCGGGCGAATAATTCGAAGCTAGCGCGCCGCTGATCCAACCCCTCACCGACATAGCAAGCACTCATGGTGAGTTGGTAGAGGTCAGTTAGCAAACTGTAGTCTTCCGGCAAAACCTGCAAAGGAGAGAGAGACATCATAATTCCTGGATGACTTATGGTTATTTTAACCATAAATATTCGAGCTGTCTCGTCCTCTGCTGGCGAGATTTATGAAAGCTTCAAAACCTCAGCGTTTTCCGAAGAATTGCCAGGTGCCTTTTATACAGGGTGTCGGGCAAGTTTGATCAGAGACTAGCATTTTTGGCTGTAAGGAAGTTGATTGAATATTTGTTTTTGTTGTGAATGTCAGTCCGATATTTTTGGTGGAATTCAATATTTGCCCTGGGATAGCGATTCCCGTTAGTGTCACGATTTATTCGCCACTTCTGCTGCCCATAAGCTGCTTGCCCTTTAATTTGCACAACTGCTCACCTTTAGGTGGGGTGGGACAGGCGAGGACGCCTATCTAACGAGTTTTCCCTGTTATCCAAATACGCAAAGTCGATGGGTTTTAGCTTAAGTTGCGCTCTACAAACCGTCGCTAAAGGAAGCACTAAGGGAGGATCCCCCGCTGTCGCCGCCCCCTTATCAAAGGGGCTATTCACCGCCAGAGACTTAGCTGCCTCCCTTTTTCAAGGGGGGGTGGGGGGATCTCAAGCTAGTCGATTGCTCTACAGACTTCAGGTGGCGAAAAACTAAGGACACTAACCGATTCCCTAACAGGGCTATGCTGAAGGGTGGAAACTGGATGCTGTGACTATGGAAACGCGCGAGCTACCCCGCCCCGAACCCACTTGGAAAGCTGTTCTGCGCTTGATGCGGTGGGATAAGCCAACGGGACGGCTGATCTTGATGGTGCCCGCTCTGTGGTCACTGTTTTTAGCCGCCCGAGGTACCCCACCAATGGGCCTATTGCTGGTGATTATCGTCGGTAGTTTGGTCACCAGTGCCGCTGGTTGTGTGGTTAACGATTTATGGGATCGCGATATTGATCCTCAAGTCCAGCGGACCCGCAGTCGTCCCTTGGCGGCTAAGGCACTATCGGTGCGGGTGGCGATCGCCCTCGCCTTGGTGATGTTCCTCTGTGCCTATGGCCTCACGTTTTATTTGAATCCACTAAGTTTTGCGTTATGCGTGGCCGCTGTCCCCGTGATTGTGCTGTATCCCTTAGCTAAGCGGGTGTTTCCCGTCCCGCAGTTGGTGCTCGCGATCGCTTGGGGATTCGCCGTCCTCATTCCCTGGTCAGCCGTCACGGGCACCTTAGAATTGGCCACGTGGCTCTTATGGGCCGCCGTGATTATCTGGACACTGGGCTTCGATACCGTCTACGCGATTCCTGATCGGGAGTTTGACACTGGCTTAGGCATCAACTCCAGCGCTATCTTTTTTGGTGAACGGACGCCATTGGCCGTCACCGTCTTTTTTCTGACGACGGCCGGACTGCTGGCTGGCGTGGGATTGGTCATGGCCCTCGGGTGGCCCTATTGGTTGGCGCTAGTCGGCGCGATCGCTCTTTGGTGCCGGGAGGGCTATCTACTCGGACTCTACAATCCACCCCCGTCTCTCTATGGCCAAATCTTTCGGCAAAATGTCCTACTAGGTTTCATCTTGCTGGTGGGCATGATTTTAGGCAGCTTTGTTTAGGCGGCTGAAATCATGCTCTGGAAACTAAGTTTTGTGCCGTACGGCAGCGATCGTCGCTCGATCCCCCGCTGTCGCCGCCCCCTTGAAAAAGGGGCTATTCAGTATCTGGATTGGGATGCCCCCTTTTTAAGGGGGTTGGGGGATCAAGCCTCCGTTGATAACGGTAGAAAACTTACTTGACAGTGTAGTCATCCCTATCCTGGTAAATATTTTGGCACCGCGAGGGTGTCCCGATCGGGAGCGCTCCTTGCCAGAATGGGGCAACTCTTCACACCAACTGATCGACCTTAGAGCGCGTCATCCATTGATCCCAGAAGCCTTTGAGGTAAAGCATTGCCGCGCCCGTATTCACGCCATAGGCTAGGGGCTGTCGTGCCTTTGCTGAAAGGGTTTGGCCGCGACCGGCTGACCGACCTCAGTGAGTGGCTACCCCGCTACTCGCCCCTCAGCTCGACCAAACAAGAGGAAATGCTCAAAACCGCTGGCCAAGGCCCCACTGGCCACCGCCGCCGCCACATCACCATGGCGCTCAAGATACGCACTCTGGTCAAATAACGACGATGGATCACGCCCTTCGATTTGGCCGAAGGAGAGGAAATGATAGAGCCCCAGGGCAAAGTCGCCCTTTTGCACTGCCGCCGCCACATCTGGATTCTGCTGGAGGTAGAACGATTCATCAAACAGTAGGCCATCGAGGCGACCTTCTTCCGCTCCAAACTCGATGTAATGCTCAAAAGCACTATCAAAGTCTCCAACATCAACGGCCACTTTGACATCGAGATGATTGAGCAGGTAATCATCCGCGTCAAACCAGGCATTGGGGTCACGATTTTCCCGATGGCCAAACCACAAGAAATGCTCAATCGCCGTTGTCTGGCCGCTACTCACCACGGCAGCCACATCAGCATTTTGCGCCAGGTAATAGTCCGCATCAAACCAGTTAGACGGAGCGCGCCCCTCCTTGATGCCAAACAAGACAAAGTGCTCAAAGCCATAGTTAAAGACCCCCTGCTGCACCGCCGCCGCGACATCAGGATGGTCGCTCAGGTAATCCGTTTCATCAAACAACGGTGCGATGCGCAAGCCGCCCACTTCAATGTTGAAGTCAACCAGGGCACTTTGATATACCCGCCCGGTTTGAATGGCTACGAGAGACACCCACTGCTCTAGGTTAAAAACAGGGTTGGCCGCGTTAGCGAGGGTGGGGAGGCGACGAAGCTTGCCCAAACACCACATAACTGGCACCCGCATTGGCGTTGCCGTTGGGGTTGGCCAAGCGGGCGCCGATGATGAGGTCATCGAGGCCATCGCCGTTGACATCCCCGGCACTGCTCACGGACCACCCAGATTCGTCAAAGGCCACGCTGCCGTTGAGGACGAAGCCATCGCTGCCGTTGAGGGTGTTCAGATCGAGGCTCGCCCCCCAACCCCCGTTGCGCCCAAACACCACATAGCTGGCGCCCGCCTCGACGGTGCCGTTGGGTGAGGCACGGTGTGCGCCGATGATGAGGTCATCGATACCATCGCCGTTGACATCCCCGGCACCGCTCACGGAACTCCCAGATCGGTCCCCGGCATTGCCGCCGTTGAGGACAAAGCCATCGCTGCCGTTGAGGGTGTCCAGATCGAGGCTCGCTCCCCAGCCGCCGTTGCGCCCAAACACCACATAGCTGGCGCCCGCATTGGCGTTGCCGTTGGGGTTGGCCAAGCGGGCGCCGATGATGAGGTCATCGAGGCCATCGCCGTTGACATCCCCGGCACTGCTCACGGACCACCCAGATTCGTCAAAGGCCACGCTGCCGTTGAGGACGAAGCCATCGCTGCCGTTGAGGGTGTCCAGATCGAGGCTCGCCCCCCAGCCGCCGTTGCGCCCAAACACCACATAGCTGGCGCCCGCCTCGACGGTGCCGTTGGGTGAGGCACGGTGTGCGCCGATGATGAGGTCATCGAGGCCATCGCCGTTGATATCCCCGGCACCGCTCACAGATACCCCAAGGTCGTCATTGGTATTGCTGCCGTTGAGGACGAAGCCATTGCTGCCGTCGAGGGTGTTCAGGTTGAAGTTCGCCCCCCAGCCGCCGTTGCGCCCAAACACCACATAGCTGGCGCCCGCATTGAAGTTGCCGTTGGGGTCGGCATCGAGGGCGCCGATGATCAGGTCATCGAGGCCATCGCCGTTGATATCCCCCACGTAGCTCACGGAACTCCCAGATTCATCCCCGGCATTGATGCCGTTGAGGACGAAGCCATTGCTGCCGTCGAGGGTGTCCAGATCGAGGCTCGCCCCCCAGCCGCCGTTGCGCCCAAACACCACATAGCTGGCGCCCGCACCAGGGTTGCCGTTGGGGTCAGCTTCGTCGGCGCTGATGATGAGGTCATCGACACCGTCGCCGTTGACATCCCCCGCGTGACTCACGGACCATCCAGAGCGGTCCCCGGCATTGATGCCGTTGAGAACGAAGCCATCGCTGCCGTCGAGGGTGTTCAGGTTGAGGCTCGCATCCCAGCCGCCGCTGCGCCCAAACACCACATAGCTGGCACCCGCCTCGACGGTGCCGTTGGGGTCGGCCAAGTATGCGCCGATGATGAGGTCATCGATACCATCGCCGTTGATATCCCCCGCGTAGCTCACGGAACTCCCAGATTCATCCCCGGCATTGATGCCGTTGAGAACGAAGCCATTACTGCCATCCAGACTTGCCAGGTCAAACGTTGCACCAAAAGACATTCGAAATTACTCCTCCGCGTCGGTAGCGGCGTACTAGTAGTGGACATAATGCTGACGATGGGGCAAACCCTCCCCGCTGCCCCTCCCAAGAGAGGGGAAAGGTGCTCCCGCTGTGCCTTAGGCCCAATTGCGGCCGTGATCTCATCCTGGTGCCTGAGGCAGGCGAGGTGCGGGTCTACCGATGGAAAAACTGCCATAGCCGATCGCAATCCTTTCCCGAAGCCGGGAAACAACAACTTGTGGAGAACAGACAGCCCCCAAGCAGGAGGGATTTCGGGGACGCCATGATGGGCCAATCATCATGAACCACGGATGTGGAGTGAGTCGCCCCGCTGCCCCTATCGGGGGGTAGAGTCTTCGCGTCAATGGTCAAATTTGTAACACCTGGCCATAATGTGCCCAAACGAATTCGCGAAATTCTCGCTGAAACGGGCTTTTTTTAGGAAAATGTGCTGTTTTGGGCCGATTTGAGTAGTTATGCTTAGGGTGACGGGTCAATGGCTGGAATAGAGTGCGGTCAAGAGCTGGGCATTGGCCAGGGGGGAGTCAGGCTCAGCTCGGCTGATGAGGGGGGCTGTTTGAGGTCTGATTCCCGTGCGGCCAAGACGCGTTCCCGAGGGGAGAGTCCTCGCTGTCGCTGCCTTCTGGGTCGTTCCCAAATTGGGGAGAGTGCCACGCTCTCAACGGACAAGGGCGGTTATATGCTCCGTGAAACGATCACCACCGATCTTTAGAAAGCTGATTACAAAAGGCATACAGCGACTTGTGGGTAACAGATAGACTCTGGGAGAACGAGGGCAAGAGGCTGGAAGTTCTGTTTTCGAGCAACGCCGGGTGGCTTCTCTCTGCATGGACTCAAAGGTGACATATACTCCTCGCGGGTCAACCATCGCGGTTTTCTCCCCAAATCCCTCTGCTTCTATAACTCTGGGCAATCTGCCAGATGGCCAGCTACCGTTAGTCGAGACTGCTTGAGATTGTTGAAACTGCGATGCAGCCAGGATTTCAATTCTGCACTCGGACTCTTTCACCTCGTTATACAAGGCAGCCCAGGCACCCACGGTGGCATTAATTGGCAGTCCTCTCAACAGGTTAAATCTCAATTTCACTAAGAGAGCTATTTTTTACTTACAGAAAGTATAAGAAGACTAAGAAAGATTTTGGCGGTATCAGCTCATTTCAAACCTTCTGAAGTTAACAGCTAAGCCAAAAAACACAAATGTCAAAAAGGTTGAGAATGAATATTTCATTGTTCAAGCAAAAGGTTGCGAGAATTAGGGTTCGTAAAAACTGCCAGTGCCTTTTAAAACTTTTTAGAATTCGATCTTAAAAGCTGAAACTGTCTCATGGCAAAGCTTTGGATTCTCATCTGTGCTCTCACCTAAAGAAAACTGTGTCTTTAAAGATACTATTTCGCAATAAGCAGTGTAGACTGTTTTTACTGTTGAATCCTGAGTTGTCTCGCTGTCATAGCCTAAGTTTTACTCAGGCGGCAGTCTTTAAATAAGCCGTTACTGATGAGTAGATTGCTGACCTGATCGCAATTATCTAATCCCATTAATTCACTTAATTGAACACAGATATTGCGATTGCAGCTCCTAAATTTATTTCAGAAACAGGAATGCTTCCTATCAATCGGCATTCATCCTAGGAGGATTGATGAAATCAACGTCTGATATCGCTTTTGGTCAGCCGACATGGACCATGACCTTTATTGGCGGTAGCGCCGACGATGTCGAGTCGCCTGCATCGACGCTCAGTAAGCCGATCAACCCCTCTCCAGGGCGACTGCCACTAGCCATGATGACTGTCGGCGATCGCGTTTGGGTCGTTGACATCACAGGGGGACACCGGATGGTGCGTCGCCTCGCCGATTTAGGGGTGATGCCGGGGTGTGAGATCACGTTGGTGAGTCGTACCCACAGCGGTTCTGTCGTCGTGGCGCTGCAAGGGTGCCGCATTGGTCTCGGTGCGGGTATGGCTCATCGGGTCATCGTGACCGCAGGGCAGTCGGAGAACCCCGCTCAGGCACCGTTGACAGAGCCCCAATTACCGGTAATAGGAGACCCTCACATGACCACTACAACTGCCACTCTGGGAGGTTTTGACGTGGGCCAATCGGGCCGCATTCTGGGCTACGAACCTGGTGGACGAGCTTATCGCAGCAAATTGCTCTCGATGGGATTAACCCCAGGGACGCGGTTTACCGTGACCCGCCAAGCGCCCTTAGGCGACCCCGTCGAAATCGAAGTCCGAGGTTTTAAGCTCAGCCTGCGGAAAGGCGAAGCCGCCACATTACAAGTCGAGATGCTGAATAGCTAGGGGCGTCGGTGGGTGAATAAGCGGCCTGTCTAGCGGGCTAGGGCGGTGAGGGCGATCACGTTCTCATCTAACTTCACACGCTCCAAAGCCGCTCGGGTCTGCGTCCGCTGTCACTGCCACTCTCGTTCTTTTGACCCTTAATCCGAAGCGAATCATGACAAACCAGACCATTGCCCTGTTGGGCAATCCTAACTGCGGTAAAACCACGCTCTTCAATGCTTTGACCGGTGCTAATCAGCGGGTCGGCAATTGGCCTGGGGTCACCGTCGATCGCAAAGAAGGTCAGTATCGTTATGACGATAAAACCATCAAGGTGGTCGACCTGCCAGGCATTTACGCGATCGACGCTGAGGCCGCTGACAGTTCTCTAGATGAGGCGATCGCCCGTGACTATTTGTTGTCTGGTGAAGCACAAGTGGTCGTCGACATTCTCGATGCCTCAAATCTGGAACGAAACCTTTACCTCACGACTCAAATTTTGGAGATGGGGGTACCGCTCGTCGTCGCGCTGAACATGATCGATGTGGCGCAAGCGCAAGGCACACGGATTAATGCTGAAGTATTGGCCCAACGTTTGGGCGTGCCCGTGGTGCCCATGGTGGCGAGCCGAGGCGTTGGCATTGAGGCCCTACGCGCGAGTGTGGACGCGGTTTTGGATGCCCTTCAGCAGCCCGTCACTCAGGTGGTTTATCCGTCGCTGATTGAAGCGGCGCTCACGGCCTTGACGCCCGCGATCGCGGCGACCCATCCGACTGCGCGCGATCGCTGGACTGCCCTGAAACTGCTGGAGTACGACGACGCAACGGCCCCCAATGTCTCCCATGAGGTTTTGCAGCAAGTCGCTGAACAGCGCCACCGCATTCATCAGGTGCTGGGCGAAGATATCGATATCGTGGTCGCCGATAGTCGTTATGGCTATGCCCATCGCCTGGTCAATGATGTCGCAACTCGTCCCCGAGAGGTCGCCATTACGGCCTCCGACAAGATTGACCAAATCGTGCTAAACCGCTGGCTGGGCATTCCCATTTTCCTCGGGGTGATGTATCTGCTGTTCATGTTTGCCATCAATGTAGGTAGCGCCTTTATCGACTTTTTTGACAGTCTGTTTGGCACCCTTTTTGTCGACGGCTTGGGCCACTTGCTCGCCGCGCTCGGCCTGCCCGATATTGTGCAGGTGGTGTTGGCGGGTGGCATGGGCGGCGGCCTTCAAACCGTAGCTACCTTCATTCCGGTCATCGGCTGTCTGTTTTTATTCATGGCCTTTTTGGAAGACAGCGGCTATATGGCCCGGGCCGCCTTCGTGATGGATCGCTTTATGCGCTTTGTGGGCCTGCCGGGCAAATCGTTTGTGCCGATGCTGGTGGGCTTTGGTTGCAATGTTCCGGCGATTATGGCAACCCGGACGCTAGAGAGTCGTCGCGATCGCATTCTCACGATTCTCATGAATCCCTTCATGTCTTGTGGGGCACGGCTGCCCGTGTATGCGCTCTTTGCCGCCGCCTTCTTTCCCCAGGCGGGACAAAACGTCGTGTTCTCCCTGTACTTAATCGGTATGGGCATGGCGATCGTCACCGGCCTGATCATGAAAAACACCCTCCTCCAGGGGGAAGCGGCTCCGTTTGTGATGGAGTTGCCCACGTATCACCTACCCACGCTCAAAGGCGTTTTGATCCGCACTTGGGAACGCCTCAAGTCATTCATCCTGCGGGCGGGTAAAGTGATCGTCGCCATGGTCATGGTGCTGAGTCTGTTGAACTCGATCGGCACCGACGGTTCCATTGGTAATGAAGACAGTGACAACTCAATTCTCAGCGCTATTAGTCAAACGGTGACGCCAGTCTTTGCGCCGATGGGGGTAACTCAAGATAATTGGCCAGCGACCGTGGGCATTTTTACCGGCGTCTTTGCGAAAGAGGCGGTCGTCGGCACCCTCGACTCGCTCTATACTCAGCTGGGTCAGGATGAAGCTCTCGCCGCTGGGGTGGAATTGGATGCAGCTGAGTTTGATTTCTTCGGCAACATTCAAGCTGCCTTTGCCACCATTCCAGCTAACCTGGCGGATCTGGGGGGCACAGTCCTCGATCCGCTCGGGCTGGCCGTCGGTGACGTGAGCAATTTAGCAACCGCTGCCGAAGCGCAAGCCGTGGCTTATACGACTTTTGGTCAAATGGCTTTTCGCTTTGAGACGCGGGTAGCGGCCTTGGCGTACTTGCTGTTTGTGTTGATGTACTTTCCCTGTGTGGCAGCTATGGGCGCGGTTTATCGCGAAACCAATGCTGGCTGGACAGCTTTTGTGGGTCTTTGGACCACTGGCTTAGCCTATTGGAGCGCCGTGCTGTTCTATCAAGTGATGACTTGGGCTCAGCACCCGGTTAGTTCTACCGCCTGGATTGTCGGGTTAATCGCGATCGCGATTGCGACCTTAGTGGTCATGCGCTACTCTCGCCCGGCCCAAAAGCGCCGCGCCCTCACGCTAGAAGGACATTAGACAATTCGGTGCAAGGTTGATCGAGCTAAGGTGGCAGAAATCGTGTCCTCCTCACTCTCAAGCCTTGCACCCTCACGGCTGACTCGCCCTCATCCCCTTGGCTCAACATGCTGCACGATATTCAAACTTACATGGCTCAACACGGCACCGTTTCCGTGGCTGACCTGGCGCTCCACTTTCGGACTCAGCCCACTACGCTGCAGCCCATGCTGGACAAACTCTGTCGCAAAGGCCGGATTCGGCAACGGCGGGATGCGGTCAAGTGCAGTGGATGTACCTGCTGCGATCAAGGCACCCTAGAGGTTTACGAATGGCTAGGCAAAGGTGCCCAGGGCACGACACCCCCCTCGGAGCCCGTAGCGGCGGTCCGACACACAGTCTAGAGCCATGTTGTCACCCCTAAGCGTTTCCCCATGCGGGGCAGCCGTACGAGCGCAATCCTGACTCCTGAAGGGGCGATCGTATCTGTTTAGCGTGTTCGTAAGATCCCCCGCTGTCGCCGCCCCCTTAGAAAGGTGGCTAGTAACGCACAGGCCTAGAAGTCCCCCTTTTTCTAGCGCAGCCATGCCCGGAGGGCTTTAGGGGGATTGAGGGGTATCGCCAGTAGCTGGACGCTAAACACATACGGGCGATCGCCCCTTCAGGAATCAGGATTTAATAAAATCTCCCATTTTGTTACGGGCGCACGGCCGTGCGCCCCTCCGAAAAACCAAAACGATACATTAATTGATCCGCGTCCCCTAGGGCACAATCAGCACCGGACAAGGGGCAAGATTAATGACGCGATTGGTCACGCTTTCCTGCATCGATTCTTCGATCAAACCGACGCCACGACAGCCCATAACGATCAGATCGGCTTCAATCTCATCCGCCACATCACAAATCACAAAGGCCGGTTGACCTGAGCGTTCGATCGTTTTGCTCTGTACACCTTGTTGTTCAAATAGAGTTTGCGCTTGGGTTAACAGGGCCGCGACCGCCTCAGTTGAGGCCTGCTCAGGATGGTCAGGATTTTCTTGGGTTTCCACCACCGACAACAAAACCAGTTGACTTTGGTGTTGTTTAACTAAATCAATCGCCATACTAGCCGCCTGCTGGGCCTCTGGGCTCATATCGATAGGAAACAGAATCGTCTTGAACATGGCTCCTCAGACGAATACACAGACTCCGGTAGAATGAGTCTCGGACATGGCTGTAGCACTGACAACAGAATCGTGACTCGCTTGAGCGCTGTCATGCACAACCTCAATCTTAGAGTAGTTCACCGTTGGGGTTTTCTCGGTCACAGCCATGCAGAAACGTAATAATCGCAACTTGGGAGGTTCAAGCCTGTGGCAAAGAAGACAGTAGCAACGCTCACTGCCGCTGACGTATCGGGTAAGCGAGTACTGGTGCGGGCAGATTTCAATGTGCCCTTAGATGATGCGGGCGCCATTACCGACGACACCCGGATTCGGGCTGCGCTGCCGACCATTCAAGACCCTCACGGGCAAGGGCGCTAAAGTTGTTTTGTGTAGTCACTTTGGGCGTCCCAAGGGCAAGGTAGTCGAGTCGATGCGGCTCACGCCTGTCGCCAAGCGCCTGTCAGAACTGTTGGGACAGGACGTCGTGAAATGTGATGACTGTGTCGGTCCGGCGGTGGCAACGGCGATCAGTGGGTTGGCAGATGGTCAGGTCGCCCTCTTAGAAAATGTTCGCTTCCACGCAGGCGAAGAGGCCAACGATCCTGAGTTTGCCAAGCAACTCGCAGCCAATGCTGACCTGTACGTCAACGATGCCTTTGGGACAGCGCACCGGGCACACGCTTCGACCGAAGGGGTCACGAAGTATTTGAGTCCGTCGGTCGGCGGCTTCTTGATTGAAAAAGAACTGGAGTATTTGCAGGCGGCGATCGAAAATCCCCAGCGTCCCCTCGCGGCGATCATCGGGGGTTCCAAAGTTTCCAGCAAGATTGGCGTCATTGAAACGCTGTTGGACAAAGTGGACAAGCTACTGATCGGCGGCGGCATGATCTTTACCTTTTACAAGGCTCGCGGTCTCAGCGTCGGTAAGTCTCTGGTAGAAGAGGACAAACTGGAACTAGCGAAGACGTTAGAAGTCAAAGCGAAGGAAAAAGGTGTTGAGCTGTTGTTGCCCACCGATGTGGTCGTGGCTGACAACTTTGCCCCCGATGCCAATGCTCAGACCGTCAGCATTGAAGCCATTCCTGAGGGCTGGATGGGGCTCGATATTGGCCCCGATGCGGTCAAAGTATTCCAAGAAGCGCTGAAGCAGTGCAAGTCGGCCATTTGGAACGGCCCCATGGGCGTGTTTGAGTTTGACAAGTTTGCCACGGGCACCGAGGCGATCGCCCACACCCTCGCCGAGCTCACCCCCTCTGGCGTGACCACCATCATTGGGGGTGGCGACTCTGTCGCTGCCGTTGAAAAGGTCGGTGTAGCGGAGCAAATGAGCCATATTTCTACCGGTGGCGGGGCCAGCCTAGAATTGCTTGAAGGCAAGACTCTACCAGGGATTGCGGCCCTCGACGATAACTAAACACTGCCGCCCGCGTTCAACGGGTGAGCGAATGTTGTTCAAGCTGGGGCGCCACGGTCGGTTGCTCCAGCTTTTGTAGTTTGGCCTGTTGGGTTTTGAGTAGGGGATAAAACGCCAGTAGGACACACGCTTCAATCAAGATTTTGAGCGACTCTTCTAGCTGATACAAGCGGAGTTCTAGCATTTCAGCGGCATCCGGCATCAACCACGTTGACCAAACATGTTCAGAACCGGCGATCGCTTCAACGCCAACCATGATGGCCATCAGCACGATGGCTCGTAATAGAAACGGGATCGTCCGCGGGTCAGCACGAAATTCTCGGCGATAGCGCCACAAAATCCAACTCCCAAATATCGCGTACAGCGACACGATCAGGTCATCAATGCGATCGGTGAGGGGCGTCTCTTGCAGATTCAATAGATCGTGAATTAGCAGATCCGTCACTTCGTGGATCGCCAGAAACTCATCTGCGGCCAAAAAGATAAAGCTGTAGGAGAGCATCAGCCACAGTCCGGTATGCGCACCAAGGCTGGGTTGGCGCGTCTTGACTTGGCGAATTTTGTCCGCTATCCAGGCGATCGCGAGCAGTTGAAACGTGGAGAAAAACGTGATGAATCCCCGTTCCCCAAAGTGATCTCGACCGCCGTGATGAGCAATCACAATGGCCAGGGTGATCGCGATGGCATTGACCAATAAGACGTAAAACGTCGCACGCTTCGGACTCATACTACTCACATTCATCTCAGGGTGCAGGCTAAAGCACTGCGGCTCATCGACTCCCTCAGCCATCACGACCCTAAGCGGCGATGGCGACAGGTTTGCTAATGAGCAGGGTGCGCGCAGACCGGGGTGCTAGGAAAGCGACAGGCACAGCGTCAGACCGCCATTAACATGGCCCTTTAAGGCTCAGGGAAAGTCCTTAACCATCATAAAGAGTTTACTTAGTGTCTACTTAAGCTCAACATAATATTGCAGATAGCGGTAAAGCGCGATCGCGGCGCTTGAGAAGGCATTGGTCTCAGGCAGCCATGAGTCTGAGGCATGATTGTTCCCGCCATCGTCGGGGTCACTCGGGAAGTGTAGTCCTGATGGCATGGGCGTCTCTTAGCGGTCACTCACAGAGTCCTCAGTAAAAGTCGATATCCTGAAAGGGTTCTCTGACGCGACTGTAGAAGATGCAAGCGGCACAGCCCATTGTGAAGGATTTAGTTTTTGTGGGGGTGGCCATACCCACGCGATCGTGCTGCGTAAATTTGGGATGCACCCCCTGCCCGGCGTGCGCCTGACCCTGATTACGAACCTGGTGGATACGCCCTATTCCGGAATGCTGCCCTGCCACATTTCCGGGCTTTATGACTTTGACGAATCGCACATTGACCTGCGTCCGCTGAGTCGGTTTGCCAACTGCCAACTCATGATGGATCGGGCCGTGGCGATCGATGGGCCAAATCAGCAGGTGCTCTGTGCCCATCATCCCCCCGTGGCTTTCGACGTGCTGTCTGTTGACACAGGCAGTACCCCGGCCACGGTGCATGTGCCAGGGGCTAAGGAGTACGCCATTCCCGCTAAGCCTGTGCCCGATTTGCTCAAGGCTTGGGAGCGGTTTCTCAATGAGGTTAGACACGCCCCCTCTAGGCCGATTTCGCTAGCAGTCGTGGGCGGCGGCGTGGGCGGCGTGGAATTGACCCTAAATATGCAAATGCGCCTCTGGCAACTGCTGGATGAGTTGGGGCGATCGCGGGATGACCTCACGATTCATCTCTTTCACCGGGGTGATGAGATTGCCAATGGCCGCAACCGCAGCACCCGTCAGCGGTTGCATCGCCGCTTTATCGAACGCGGAGTAAAGTTGCATCTACCAGAATCGGTCTGTGAAATTGCGGTCGAGGATGACCAACGGCAGGTCCAATGTGAGTCCGGTTTGACGGTGATGTGCGATCGCGTCTTCTGGGTGACCAACGCTGCCGCCCCCAGCTGGGTTCAAGGGTCGGGGCTAGCGACGGATGACCAGGGATTTCTGCTGGTAGAAGACACGCTCCAAAGCTGTTCACAGCCGAATATCTTTGCTGCTGGGGACGTGGCAACTATGAAAAATCATGCGCGACCCAAGGCCGGGGTGTTTGCCGTGCGCCAAGGGCCACCGCTGTTTCACAATTTGCAGGCGTACCTGCGAGGGCAACCGCTGCAGCGCTTCACTCCCCAAAAGCAGTATCTCAACATCATTGATACCGGCGATGGCAGTGCGATCGCTTCGCGGGGGCCTTTTACCTTTGAGTCCAAGCTCATGCGGGCCTGGAAGGATCGCATCGATCACCAGTTTATGAGCCTGTTTAGCGACTTTCCGACGATGGGACAAAAGCCGCCAGTGCAAAGCGCCGGGATAGTGGCGAATGAACCCATGCCGAAGATGTATTGTGCCGGTTGTGGCTCTAAGGTCGGCAGTGAGGTTTTGGGTCGTGCTCTGGAGCGGCTGCAAAAGACGGCGATGGGAGTGGGCGGCATCCCCCCAAGCTCGCGGCAACCAGGGGGCAGTGAGTTAACGATGGAGACCGATCCAGAAAATGTGCTGATTGGGTTATCGTCGCCGGATGATGCGGCAGTGGTGCGGGTCCCACCGGGGCAGCTGATGGTACACTCTGTCGATTTCTTCAACGCCCTCGTGAGCGACCCGTTTGTCTTTGGTCAAATTGTCGTAAAACACTGTCTTAACGATTTGTACGCGATGGGGGCCACGCCGCAGACGGTGTTAGCGATCGCCACCTTGCCCCACGCCACCCCCGACAAACAAACGGAAACCCTCTTTCACCTGCTCTCTGGCGTCCAAAAATCGCTCATGGGGACAACGGCGTCCTTAGTCGGTGGCCACACCACAGCCGGGGAGGAACTGGCGCTGGGCTTGGCTGGCAATGGTTTAGTGCAAGAAAACGCCATTTTGCCCAAAGGTGGTATGCAGCCGGGAGACGCGCTGATTTTGACGCAGCCGTTGGGTACGGGCACGCTGTTCGCCGCCGATATGCAGAAAAAGGCCAAAGGTCGATGGATTGAAAACGCGATCGCCCACATGATTTACCCCAGTGCGCTGGCGATGGCGTGTTTTCGTCAGCATGGGGTGACTGCTTGCACCGATGTGACCGGCTTTGGGCTGTTGGGCCATTTGCGCGAAATGGTGACAGCATCCCAGGTATCTGTGGAGCTAGCTTTACAAGACTTGCCCCTGCTGGAGGGGGCAAGAGAGACTCTGCAAATGGGGCTTGTGAGTTCCCTACAACCGCAGAACTTACAGGCGGCTCAAGCGCTGCAGCATGCCTCATCCTATGCCAATCGACCGGACTATCCCATTCTGTTTGACCCACAGACGGCGGGGGGCTTGTTGGCCACGGTGCCGAGCGATCACGCTGATGACTGCGTAGCCCACCTCCGCGACCAGGGTTACGAGGCCGCCACCGGTATCGGCACCGTGCAACCGTTCCGCCCTTCCCAACCGCCCATTACAATTAAGGCATGGTAAAGCGTTTGGCAATTCACGATTTTTTGGCGGCGGCTGGCCCCCTGGTGGATGTTCGGAGTCCTGGTGAGTATGAGCAGGGGCATATTCCTGGGGCCATTAGCTACCCTTTGTTCACCAATGCAGAACGAGCTCAGGTCGGCACTTGTTACAAGCAGCAGGGCCGTGAGGTCGCAGTGGAATTGGGCTTTGACTTGCTGGGGCCAAAGCTAGGAGATTTGGTGAGACAGGCGAAAGCGATCGCCCCTGACCGTACCCTCAGAGTTCACTGCTGGCGGGGGGGCATGCGTAGCGGGGGTATGGCTTGGGGCCTTGAGATGGCGGGCTTTCAGGTCACGACCTTGAGCGGCGGTTACAAAGCCTATCGCCGACTCGCTCGTGAGGTTTTCAGCACACCCCGCCAAATCATTGTGCTCGGAGGCATGACGGGCACAGGCAAGACCCAGATTCTCCACGCCCTCGCGGCCCAAGGAGAGCAAGTGCTGGATCTGGAAGGACTGGCAAACCATCGCGGTAGTAGCTTTGGCAGTTTAGACATGCCGCCGCAACCCAGTACCGAACACTTTGAGAACCTGATTTGCGATCGCCTTGCTCAGCTTGATCCCAGGCAGCCCGTTTGGATCGAGGCGGAAAGTAAGCGAGTGGGTACCTGTCGGGTTCCGAGTGAACTGTTCCAGCAAATGGAGGTTGCTCCAACGCTCGAAATTGTACGTCCCCTCGAAGAACGACTCGATATTCTGGTCCAGGTTTATGGTGAAACCAACCGAGAAGAACTCATTGCTGCCACCGAACGCATTCGCAAACGGTTGGGCGGTCAGCGCACTCAAAGCGCTGTTGACATGATTCGCCAAGAGTCGCCCCGCGAAGTCGGCAAAATTGTCTTGGACTACTACGATCGCACCTACCGCTATGACCTAGAACGCCGTCAGCAGGTCATTCCTCAGATTGATGTTACCGGCCATGATGCCCCAGCAGCAGCGGCCTTACTCATCGCCAAAGCCCCGTTTCTGGTATCGGCCAGCGTGCCGTTGACATAAACGCGTGAGCAAAATCGACAGATTCGCTTACCCTGGTGCGAGGGTGGTTAACGATAGCTAACAGCATCCATGTTCCTCAAAACGTTAGAGCTGAGGCATTTCCGCAATTACGAAACGCAGCGGGTAGCGTTCACTGCCCCCAAAACTATCCTGCTGGGTGAAAATGCCCAGGGCAAGTCGAACTTGCTGGAATCGGTGGAACTGCTCGCCACGCTGAAATCTCACCGGACGAGTCGCGATCGCGACCTCATTCAAGATGGTTTTGCCTCAGCTCAAGTCAGTGCTGAGGTTAGTCGAGACGTCGGCTACGCCGATTTAGCCATCGTGCTGCGCGATAAAGGTCGCCGCACCGTGATTCGGAGTGGCGAAAAACTGCGCCGACAGATGGACTTTCTGGGGGCGCTCAACGCGGTTCAGTTCTCTAGCCTCGATCTCGATTTGGTGCGCGGTGGTCCAGGCGTCCGCCGAGATTGGCTCGATACCTTGCTGATGCAACTAGAGCCAGTTTACGCCTATATTTTGGGCCAATATCAGCAAGCCTTAAAGCAGCGCAACTCCCTGCTCAAACAGGATGAAGCTCAACCTGATGCGACTCAAATGGCGCTCTGGGATGCCCAACTTGCAGCCTTAGGCACCCGGGTCATCCGGCGGCGATCGCGGGGGCTGGCTCGCCTCGTTCCCATTGCGCAATATTGGCACAGCGCGATCAGCGGCAAAACCGAAGACTTATGTCTGACCTATGCACCCAACGTGCCCCTCACAGCAGACGATCCCCCCACGATTCAGGCCGCCTTTTTAGAGAAAATTCAGCAGCGAGCGATCGCTGAAAAGCACCAGCACACGAGCCTCGTCGGCCCCCACCGCGACGATGTTGATTTTACGATCAACGAGACGCCCGCGCGGCAATACGGTTCTCAAGGACAGCAGCGCACCCTTGTCTTAGCCCTCAAACTAGCCGAACTCGAATTGATTGAAACCGTCATTGGTGAACCACCTCTCTTACTGCTAGATGATGTTCTAGCCGAATTAGATTTGAGGCGGCAAAACCAATTATTAGAGGCGATCGGCGATCGCTTTCAAACCCTAATTACCACAACCCATTTAGGCGCATTTGATGCCGATTGGCTAGAGCGATCGCAGGTTTATACCGTAAAAGCCGGTCAAATCATTTCACCAAACTAACTGCAAAGGTTATAGCTCAGCTTTCAGGATCGATCTCGCACCGTCTTTAGTTATCGTTTTCTAAACAAAAACACGTAATTAAGAAGTATCTTTTCGAACACAAGAATATTTTTTATTGTTAAAGAAAATTCATGCCTCTGATCATATTTATGTCAAAACCTAAATATGAGAAGTTCTTTCACCAGCTGTTCTGATTCTATCCTGACAAGAATTGCCCAAGGATCGGCGGCAAAAAGTCAGCTGTGCGGCCAAACTGACAACTCACCTAGAATAGAGTTTCTATACTTAGTATTAATTATAACTTCATGTTTCTGTGATGAAGAAATGAAGATATGACTGCATTACCGGGACTTCTATTATGAGTTTTGTTGATTGAACTAGTCTGAATATGTTTCCTGACAAAATCGTCCCTGTAGATTCAAAATGACTATTGATTATCGAAAAATGTTGTTGGTAGATGATGACCCCAACGATATTGAGCTGATTCAACTCGCACTTCAAGATTTAACTGTCATCAATACTCTTGATATCTTGACTGATGGTGCTCAGGCCATTGAGTATCTAGTTGGTACGAGCGATCGCGCACCCGTGGCGCTGTTACCTCGATTCGTATTGATGGACTTGAAGCTCCCTAAATTAACTGGAATTGAAGTTTTAAGGACGATCCGTCAAGATCGCCGAACTCGTTTCTTGCCGGTTGTTATCATGACCTCATCATCAGAGGATCGTGATCTCAGGGATTGTTACAATCTAGGCGTTAACAGCTACGTGGTTAAGCCGTTAGGTTTTCAGCAGTTTCAGGAATTTTCGAAGTTGGTCGGCAGCTATTGGATGAACATCAATTCACCCTTTAGCGTTTTGGCATCCTAACGGGAATTATGACAGTGATGTAGGGGATCTCCGCGTTCATGGTAAATCGTTTTCTCCCCGCCCAGGGAGTTATAACTGATCTTTCCAATAGTGACCATCCGATTGCAACGCCATCCGCCCTGCGATTACTTGTTGTTGAAGACGTGCAAGAAGATGTCGAACTCATTGACTTGGTTCTGAGTGCGGCTGGTATCAGTTGCGAAATCAAAGTTGCTGATTCGTTGCAGCAGTGTGAGTCGCTTCTGAACAATGGTGCTTTTGATGCCGTCTTAGCAGACTATCGGCTACCAGGCTTGCAAGCTCCCGATGTGTTTCAGGCCGTTCATGCACGTCAACCCTTATTACCTTTCATCTTGGTAACTGGGAGTCTCGGTGAAGAAGCCGCCGTCGAATGCATCAAAACAGGGATGACCGACTATGTGCTGAAAGATCGGCTATATCGCTTACCCACAGTTCTCCGTAGGGCCTTGGCTGAGGCCCAACTGAAGCTACAACAACAGGCGGCCTTAGCCCAAATTGAGCAACAGGCCTGGCGAGAGTCAATCTTAAATCGCATCTTTCAAGCAATTCGAGAAACACTGATTCTTGAGGAGGTGTTGCAGACGACAGTAGATCAGCTACAAATCGCCCTCAATGTTGATCGCTGTATGATTGTGCAGCCGACTGCCGATCAACAAATGGTTGTTCAGTGTGCCAGCCTATCGACAACAGAAACCCGTGACTTTAGTGGACACCCCTGCAAGCTATGTATCCACTATGAGGGCCAGCTCAAAATGGGGCAGCAGGTTTTCTTGCCGAGCTTAGATGCGGAAATGTCCCCAGCGGTGGCAGCTGACCTCCGAGAGAGTCAGTTGCAGTCGGCACTCCTGACTCCACTAAACTACCACCGAGAATACTTTGGCTCCCTGGTTTTACATCAAACGCGCTCACCTCGACAGTGGAGCCTTGAGGAAATGTCGCTCGTCCAGGCGGTGGCTGAACAATGTGCGATTGCCATTTATCAAGCCAACCTGTATGCCCAAGCCCAATACGAATTGGAGCAACGACGGCGGATCGAAGACCAATTGCGTCATGATGCCTTTCACGATGGGTTGACGGGCCTACCCAATCGCGCTCTATTTTTAGATCGCCTCAACCACGCACGGCAAATCGCCCATCGTAACCAGGCCGAGATGAGTCCAAACGAACTGGGCAATTTCGCTGTCTTGTTCTTAGATCTTGATGACTTTCGGATTATTAACGATAGCCTGGGGCATGATGCTGGCGACTTTTTACTACAGGTAGTAGCTGCCCGACTCAATCAATGCCTGCGGGTTGGCGATACTCTAGCCCGTACCAGCGGCGATGAATTTGCTATTTTGCTTGAAGATATTGAAAGCATCGACGAAATTCTAGTGGTGGTGGCTAATATTCAAACTGTTTTACAGCAGTCCATCACGCTAGAGTCTCAAGAGATTTTTATTAGCTCTTGTATCGGTATTGTGATCGATGCGCCTAACTACAATGATGCCTCACAACTTTTGCGTGATGCTGATACGGCTATGTATCAAGCCAAAGATAAGGGACGCAATAGTTACCAGATCTTTAGTTGGACCATGCATGCCAAAGTTAAGCAGCGACTACAGCTAGAAAATGATCTCAGACGGGCTTTAAATAAGCATGAATTTGAGTTGGTTTATCAACCCATTTTTCACTTGCTGAGCCAGTCAAATTATAAGTTATGCGGTTTTGAAGCGCTCATTCGCTGGCATGATCCGGATCGAGGCATGCGACTACCCGACAGCTTTATCCCGACTGCCGAGCAAACCGGCCTCATTTTACCGATGGGTGAATGGGTAATTTGGCAAGCTTGTAAACAATGGAAAGAATGGGTTGATTGCTGGCCGCAATTGAAGGAAATCGGTAATATTAGTGTCAACTTGTCACCAGCACAGTTTGTTCAACTAGACTTACCCGATCAAATCGAGCGCATTCTGATTAATACAGGGGTTGACTTTCATCAGTTGAGAATCGAGATCACTGAAAGTGTTTTGATGCAAAATGAAGTTGCCTCCTTGGAGATTTTAACCCAGTTAAAGGCGAAAAATATTCAGGTCGCAATGGATGATTTTGGCACTGGCTATTCCTCATTGAGTTATTTGCTGCGCTTCCCAAAAGATGTCCTTAAAATTGACAAATCATTTGTCTCGACGCTGGAAGAGAACCCCGGCAACCAAGAGATTATTAAAACTATTCTGGCATTGGGCAAAAATATGGGGTTAGATATCGTTGCCGAAGGTATTGAAACTGCCAACCAAGCACAGTTTTTGCTGGAACAAGGTTGCACCTTCGGACAAGGCTACTGGTTTTCAAAACCACTGACTTCTGAACAAGCAGAAGCCATGCTAGCGACTCATTTTGCCCCTGACAATGGCAACTTTTAGAAAAACAAACAATTCACTCTAGAGAGTTGGGGGGATAGCATGTTGGATTTTTTGCAGTTCTGCTTTTCTCGTCTGACAGGGCAAACACACACTCATGAAGCGAGTACCTTGAAGAGATAATTGCTGTTTCATCCACTTTTGAATCGTTAGACCATTTTGCTGACTTGGGCAGAAGTTTCCTTAAGTAAGCAGATTGAGGGCAATCTTGCGAGCAAAGTCTTAATAGAAAACTGAATCATGGTCGGTCAATTTTTGCCATTTTGGTCAATCGGTAGAATGACCAACTAGAATCATCTACGGGCGTCTTTCCCTCTTTCCAACCGGATTTTATGTGACGTGCAGCGATCGCTAACTCCAGACTTTATCCTGCAGGTGTTGGTTCAAAACGGGTCAACAGAATTTTCGGCAGACTACAGGCGGCTGATGGAAATTTATTGCGTCGTCAAGATTGGGGGTACCTTGACTCAGATCGCGGCGGCTCAGCGGTTAGAGGCGACTGAGCGAGCGGCTTTGTTGGCAGAGATTGCTGCGGTGCCGACCCAAGCGAGCACTGAGAGTCGAGTCGCCGCGCTCCGTCAGGAAATTCAAGAGGTGGAGCGATCTGTAGCCCACCGCATTGCCTATTTACAAAGCATCGATCCGCAAGAGGAGCGCAACGTTCACAGTTGTCTATCGTTGATTGATGCGCACTTTGCCAACTTAGGAACGTCCCCAGCTTGAGTATGTCCTCATCAACACCCGAGGTTGTCGTCATTGGCAGTGGGCTAGGGGGGCTCGTGGCGGCAGCACTGTTAGCGCGCCATGGTAAGTCGGTGGTGGTCTGCGAAAGCCATACCATTCCAGGCGGAGCCGCCCACGGGTTTACTCGCCAGGGTTTTCGCTTCGATTCGGGACCGTCGTTTTTCTCTGGGTTGGGTGACCCGGATTCACGCAATCCTCTGCGACAAGTGTTGGATGTGTTGGAAGAGCCTATCAGGGCGATCGCTTACGACCCGCTCGGGTATTACCATTTGCCCGAGGGCACTCTCCCGGTCTATCGCCAGTTGGCGGACTATCGCCGCGAGGTCACCAAATTTACACCTCAGGGAGCTGCAGAGCTGGAAGCTTTTGTGACTCGGCTGTTGGCCCTCTACAAACCGCTCAGCCAGATTCCCAGTCTCGGACTGCGGCCTGATTTTGGGGTCGTACCTTTTTTGCTGCGCTATCCTAAGGCCTTGCTCGGATTACTGCCCCAGTTGAGAGCCGTCCAAAAGTCAGCTGGGCAGTTGCTCGACCAAACGGTGCGAGATCCTTGGGTGCGCCAACTGATTGATTTGGAATGTTTTTTGCTATCCGGTCTCGATGCCCACGGCACCATTGCCCCTGAAGTCGCCTTTGTCTTTGGGGAGCGCGAAACCGCGCCCGTAGATTATCCCGTTGGGGGTAGCGAAGCTTTGGTCAATGCCCTGGTACGGGGATTGAAAAAGTGGGGCGGTGAATTACGACTCGGCACCCATGTTGAACAGATTTTAGTGGAGCAAGGCAGGACCTGTGGCGTTCGGCTCAAATCTGGGGAGGTGATCGCTGCTGAGACGGTGATTTCAAATGCCACTCTGTGGGACACCTATACCCAGTTGCTGGCACCGGATGATTTGCCAGCGGCCTTTCGAGAACGCGAGATCGCCACCCCGGCGGTCAATAGCTTCATGCACTTGCATTTGGGGATTGATGCCGCCGGCTTAGACGATCTCGCGGTGCATCATGTGGTGGTTCATCGCCGCGATCAGGCGCTGGAGTCTCCCGGCAATACCTGTATGATTTCCATTCCCTCGGTGCTCGATCCGGCATTAGCGCCACCCGATAAGCATGTTGTCCATGCCTACACGTTGGAACCTTGGGGCGAGTGGCAGCGCGATGATACCTACGCTCAGCGCAAGCAAGAACGAGCGAAGCCGCTCTATCAGGCACTGGCCAAAGTAATTCCCGATATTCGCGATCGCGTCGAAGTAGAACTCATTGGTACACCTCTGACCCATCAACGCTTTTTACGCCGTTATCAGGGCACTTATGGGCCAGCGATATCAGCGGCTCAGGGTTTGTTTCCGAATTGCCGGACGCCGATTCAGGGCTTGCTGAGGGTCGGAGACTCGACCCTACCGGGGATTGGTGTACCCGCCGTCGCTGCCTCGGGCATCCTGTGTGCTCATTCACTCGTGCCGCCGTCACAAACGGCGAGTCTTGTGGCTTCATTGGTATCGGCCAGAGGGCGATCGCAGTAGCCTTCAATTAAGTCATGTCGGGGCATTGCCAAATCCATAGAGGCCGCCGGTTCAGGCGCAACGGGCGACACTTCGAACGGTACTGGAGCCGGTTCAGTCGCGATTGGTGATACTTCCAAAGAAACTGGCACCGCTTCAGGCGTCACGGTAACTGAGCTATCAGTAATTTGTGCCAGGGGATCAACCGCGACGACATCGGTCATGGCGAGATCCGCCGGAGCTGGTTGAGGGGCGGTGAGTTCTATCGGTTCTGGCTGGGGGGTGGGTGCAATGGGGACAGCGTGCTCTGGCAAGGCGGCAAAGAGTTCTGGTGTATCCGCCACCGAGACTGTGTCAGTAGAAGGTTCTGCAGAGGGCAGGGGAGTAGCCGAGGGAGTTGGGTTGGTAGGAACCTGAGCGATAGGAGCCGGGGTGGCGCGGGGTGCAAAACTCGGCGCGGCAGCTGCCCGCTCTGGCCTTGGTTGGGTTGCGGTGGGTGGGGCAGTAGCGATCGCCGTTGGTAACGGATTTGCCACCGGGAAGGGATTAACGCTTGGTGGTGGCGGTGGCAGCAAGGTGGGCAAAGGAGCGACGGCATCGACCCGATAGGTGATGCCGCCTTCTAATTTGGCCTGCGAGAGGGCTCCTACCAGATTGACTTCCCTGACCGGAGATTGCAGTGGGTCATACACCGCAGGGTTATATCCCGGCAGCTCATCCACCTTGGAGAGTTGAGGTTGATCGGGCAAAGCGGGTTGGGCGATCCGCTCAAATTCTGGGAATTGCCCGGCCATCACATCCAAGGAAAACTTGGCATCTGCGGCCATCTGATCACTGGGGTCAGGTTCGGGCTCGGGGGCGGGCTTCGGCGTTTTGGGCAAATGGGTCAGATTATAGGCCGTCAGCGTAATTAAGCTGCTGCAGGAAAAGAGTGCCCATGTATGCATAGGACTGTACCGGAAAAGTTATTTTAAGGGGGCTACTCTTATTTTCAAAGCTGGGAAATTTGATCCGCATGATTCTGACCTCAGCCCCGAAAGAATTTCGGCGACCTGTAGAACATCATGATGCTGGCTCAATCAGGTGATCGATCACATCGATCTCAGTTTGTTGCCGGTGAGATCGATTCAGAACGCTGAAATCCATAGTCAGCACGGCCTTCAACACCCCACTCTGGATTCTATTCTGGGCGATCGCCGACCATCATGGGATATGACAACAACGATGCTGGACAGGACTGCCACATCTTCTGAAGCTATTAGTGTGCAGCATGTTCAGAGAGCGAAAATGGTCGATTTTTATCAGTTATACATACTGACAGACAAAACACCTATGCTGAAAGCTCTTCAAATTCTTTAGCCCAATGAGGAAAGTTGAAATTAAGAGGCATCTTCAACGAGTTTCCATCGCCGTTTCAGGCGACGAATTCATCCTTATGGGACTCCTGAGCGAGATACGTGCGAAAACGCTCACATCGGCCTGAGATGACTTAGTTATAGGGCTTACTACTCAGCAGCCTCCAGCATTGAGAAACGCATAGGCTAAGCCATGATCTCCTCGAAAGGCAAGGGCTTGGTCAACATATCGAGGATGTAATCGCCATAGCGCTTGATTTTGCTGGTGAGGTAAGCACTGAGACCAGCGATTAGCTCTGTCGTCACCGGAAAACCTTGATCGCGCACAGCTTGAATAGCCTGAGAGAGATCGATAGTGTTTTGCAAAATGATGGCATTAGCAACCAAATCGAGATAGTGCATCCGCTTCTCCTGCTCCAGCGGATCTTTGTCAGTGATCAGCCCTGCTTTGGTAAAGAACACTCAGCCAGAAAACTGATGATACTTTTAACTCAGTTGCTATTCAGAGGCCGACGCATTATACACATGGCCATTGTCGGCAATGCGACCTCCTTCTCCACCTCAAAGCCTTCGCTTAGGTATAACCCAAAGGCGGGAGTCTGCTTGGCAACTTCGAGCACCACAAATGCGTAACCACGTTCACGAGCAACGTCGAATAGGTGGCGTAGCATCTTGCGACCCAAGCCCTGACCCTGACAGCCGTTGCGCGTGCCCAACAATATTAGCTCTAGTCGTTGCTCATCGCCGCTGGACTTATCGGACTTTACACGCCACGCCATTGTACTGTACATGCGCAAGCCGAAGACTTTCACCATACGCCACAGAAACCATGCCAAGGTTAAGCCCCTTGGCGTGTACCCGTCTCTGAACGCGAACGCCACACATACTAATTCACCATCGCGAGAGATGCCAAATAGTGTTGCATCGGGTGCGTCAGCGAACGCATCGAGGATCGCAACGGCCAGCAGATGCGACCTTCGACCAGTGGGTTTCGGCGGAAACATTGGATGGTTAGAGAATGCGTTCGCTAGGATATCAATAGCCTCACTACGCCGTGTTTCAGTCAGTGTTTCGATTCGGTCAATGTACTCGCTCATGAACGGCAGCCTCTTGAGAACATTTCTTATGAAGGGGTAGACGGGGGGGCGGGTTGGTTAGCAAGTCCGATGCTCGGCAAATACCGCAGGCACAGATACGCTAATCACTTCCGTGTGTGGCTCTAAATACCCCAATGCGGCAATGCCTTTGGCCACCGATAGGATAGATTGCTTAAGAGTGGTGAGTTCATAGTGTCGTAGCAGTAGGCTTGATCAACCACCGCAAAGCAAGATTAACAAAGGGAAAGAGTAACCAAGCCGCATCAGACCAGACCGGAGAAACAGCGGCCACCCCAATGACAGCCACCGCGCAGATCGGCTCGATCAGCACCTTTCGCTTCATCTCGGTGACAGTTTCAGCGCTCAAATCTTTCTTGACAAGCCGGTTCCGATCCGTCGCGTAGTGCCAGCTGAGGTAAGAGATGAGGCCAATTAGAGCTATGTTGGCGGAAAAACAGATTTTTGCAACTGTATTGTCTGGAAAAACAAGCGCTACAGCATTGGAATAGGGAACTAAAAATAAACACATCAGGTAAAACGCATAGATCCACAGGTGGACCTCATTAGTGCGCCGATAATGTGCAAACTGCTCAGTGTGTGCAATCCAGTAGACCGCGATTAGCAAAAAAGTAATTATGTAGGTACTTAGAGGCTTGAGCTCCCCTAGCAGAAACTGGTTCACCTCTGAGGGCGACAGGGTACTGGCTGTTTCGGGCATGTCGAACTGCCAGAAGGTCAGCGCCATTGCCAGAGCAAAGATAAAATCACTGAGCCTTGACAGGTGCTGTAGCGCGATCTCGCCCTCAAGTTCAGCAGGTTCCTTAATATCTAAATCATTAGCGACCATCAGCTCACATAAATAATCCACTATTCAATTTTATACCGTCTAGACGGTATAAAATTAGAAAAACTATACTGTTTAGACGGTTTTAATGATTCAGCCCCTGCGAACACTATGATGGAAGCGGCATCCTTCGTGACTAGAACCATTGCTCAGCGGACGATTCACGACCCTTGAAAAACTCCGACTCCAACAAACGCCCAAGGACTTACAGACGAAGCATCAAAACGCGGCAGCACCTGATTCAGAGCGCCATCCAGATTTTGATAGAACAGGGCAATGATGCCCTGACGCTAGATGCGGTCACCCGCGTCGCTGAAATTAGCAAGGGAGGACTGCTGTATCACTTTCCTAATAAGGAAGCGTTAGTTGTTGGCATCATTCAGCACCTAATTGATACCTTCAATCAGGAGATCGAGGTTGAGCTGGAGAAAGAAAGTGGCAACGAACCCGGCAAGTGGCTACGTGCCTACATCCGGGCCACGTTTCACAGCGCCCAGGTTCCCTTTGCCCTGTTGGCCGGTATATTTGCTGCATACTCTACTTCGCTTAGCTCAGAGAGTATGCAGCAAATTGAAGCCCAGGTCGAAAGCTGGCGGCAGCAGATTTACAACTGCGGCCTTGATCTTGTCCAGGCAAATCTCGTTTACCTCGCATCCGAAGGGTTATGGTCAACAGAAATGTTGGGTACCAATTTTGACGACCCCTCTATTCGAGAAAAGACGCTTGAGAGACTGATAGAAATGACCTATGAGAGTAAAGGGGAATAATTATATATACAGATGTTGGATGATCAAAATGGCTGTAGAAAGGATATTTTTCTCAACATCAACCATTGGTCACTGGCAGTTACCAGCAACCGAATACCCAAATTAGGGGGAGATTTCGCGTGGTTATCGGCTCTACCTATTGAGCTCCTTGTAGGCGTAATAGTTCCTGCTGAATGCGCTCATAAACCGTTGCGTCAGAGTTATGGGCGTCCGTAATTTGGTTAAAGCGCCGAGAAGTTAAGCCAGCGTCTTCAACCACAGTGCTGGATTGATTGCAATAGCGAGTCAAAATTTCACGGACATCTCGACGGACAGAACCGGGAACCTTGGAAAGGTCTTGAGTGTCAGTACAGCGCACATCAATCTCGCTGATATCCATTTGTACCGTCAGCAAGATGTCTTTGATCTCGGTGTAAGCACTATTGCGATACTGGTCGATCGCTAACGCCGCCTGGGCATATTGGGTGATCTCTTCGTTTGAGATGTCACTTTGCGCTAACGCCGCCTGTTGAGTCAGGGGCAATTGAGCAATCGGAGTCGCGGGTAAACCGATTACGCCCAACCATCCAGAAACCACACCCGTGGCCAGCAACTTTAGTGTCTGTCGTCGCAGTTGCCAGGTGTTTTTCACAAAAGTACTCGTCATAGCCTGAGACTTAACCCAAAATCAGTGTGGACAAAAATGGGGCGTGCAATTTTCTATTGTAGTCAGGAGATTAGCGAGAGGGCGATTGACTCTGTCGACGATTTTGACAAATTAGGGCAATTTCTACCACTTTAGTTTGCAGAATTGCCGTCGAATCCTGCCCGCTTTTGAGTCCTGACTCTAGAGCTAGTAGATGTTCTAACACTCGGCGTAGATTACTCAGCGATAGTTGTGCCACTTCTTTTTGCAAAAAGTAAACCCGCTTGGGATTGCCAATTTCGGCTGCTTTAGCGATGGTTTGCGGGTTACGCTCACCACCTTCGGTCATGATTTTGACCCAGAGCCAAGTCCGAAATTGCCCAACCAAAGTAGAGACGATTCGGAGGGGTGCTTCGTTCCGGTTGAGCAAATCGGCAAGTAGGCCCAGGGCGCGATCGGTGTTACCTTCCCGGAGTGCTGCTGCCAGTTGTAGGTTGTTCTGAGTGCTGACAGTGACCAATTGCGAGACCGCAGTGGCATCAATGGGGGTCGAGCGATCGCCCCAAAACAGCGACAGTTTTTCCAATTCCAGCATGAGTTGACGAGTCTGGTTACCGACGGCGTCTACCAGTAACTCCACTGCTTCTGACGTTAAACTGAGTCCCAAACTTTGGGCTGTTTGCTCAATTTGACGAGCAATTTGGTCACTCTTCCAAGGGGGAATGGTGCCAAACTCGCGGATTTCGCCATGCTTTTGCAGCAGTTTGGTAAATTTTGAACGACCATCCGGCTTTTGGCGGCTGCTGAGGAGCAGGATGCTGGTGTCTGGCAGTTTCGGCAGAGTGCGTTCAAATTCCAGCCTGAGAGCTTCACTGCATCGCTGACCCAGGGGCGTCTCTGCTAGCCAGACAAAGCGTTTGCCGGTGCCAAAGGGCGGCGTCATGGCCTGATTCAGCGCGATGATTGGCCCTTCGGATTCATCGCTGGCAATTTTTTCATAGTTAAAGCTGGCCCAGGCTTCATCAACCGCCCGATCTCGCAACTGGGCGATCGCCTGATGCATCTGAAAATCGTCTTCTCCCCAAAAGTAATAGACTGCCATAGGCTCAGTTGATGATTCTCGACTGCTAACCGTTCTAAAATCTTAAGTCTCGTTGTGAGGATCGCTATGCCGCCGCTGACGCAGCATCCCATTCTGCACCAAAGTTTCGCCCAGATTGATCAAGAAATGGGGGCTCATGACTTTTCCTTAGAGGAGTATGCGATTCTGCGCCGCATCATTCATACCACAGCCGATTTTGAATTTGCGGAGTGGCTCCAGATCACACCGGGGGCGATCGCCGCTGGCATCCAAGCATTGCAGGCGGGAGCTCCTCTAGTGGTGGATGTGGGAATGGTGTGCCAGGGTTGCCAGGGCCTGGTAAAAAGAACCTTCAATAATCCCCTGTGGACGGCAGTGGACTTGGCCGTGGCTGCCGATCCAGGCAAAACCCGCACCGAAACAGGCTTGCTCAAGGCTTGGGAGCAATGGCCCGAGGCCATTTATGTGATCGGCAACGCCCCCACCGCGCTACAAGCACTGTGCGATCGCGTTGCTACCACCCAGGTCACACCGCCCCTGATCATCGGGGTACCGGTCGGGTTTGTCGGTGTGTTAGAGGCCAAGCAGCGGCTAGCAGGCCTGGCGGTGCCCCAGATTCGCATCGAGGGTCGCAAGGGGGGCTCGACGGTTGCAGCGGCGATCGTCAATGCCCTGCTGGTGCTCGCGTGGGAAGCCTTGCCATGACCCCCATTCAAGTCGTTGGGGTCGGGCTGGAAGGCGCTGTCGGGCTTGCTCCGTCAACTCTGTCCATCATTCAGCAAGCGCAAATTTTGGCCGGTAGCGATCGCCTTCTGAATCATTTTTTAGAGCATCCTGCCCAGCGTTGGTCACTGACCGATCTGCCAGAACGGTTGCGACAGCATTTAGCTCAGCCACAACCTGACCGCGTTGTGGTGCTGACCTCGGGCGATCCGCTGTTTTTTGGCCTCGGACGACAGTTGCTGCAAGTGTTGCCAGCGGCGGCAATCACCTTTCATCCCCACGTGAGTTCGGTGCAACTGGCCTTTAATCGGGTTAAGTTGCCCTGGCAAGACGCCACGACGATCAGCGCCCATGGACGCTCGCTAGAGCGCTTAGCCACCGCCGTCAAAAAGGGGGCATCACCGATTGCGGTCTTAACCGATCTCGACAATACGCCGGGGGCGATCGCGCGGTTTTTGCAATCCCTAAGTTTATCCGCGACTTATAACCTGTGGGTCTGCGAAAATCTCGGTGGCCCGGACGAACGGGTACACCAGTTTGCTTTAGCCGACGTGCCACTAACTGGGATAAGTCCTCTCAACGTGGTGATTTTGCAAAGGGTAGATGTGCCCCCTGCGCTCGCCAACTTGCCGCTACTGGGGATTCCCGATGCGGCTTTTTACAGCTTTCGCGATCGCCCTGGCTTGATGACTAAACGGTCAGTACGAGTGCAAATCTTGGCCGAGCTGGCGCTGCAACCTGAGCAAATCATTTGGGATATTGGCGCTGGCACCGGCAGCGTCAGTATCGAAATCGCTCGACTGGTAACGACAGCAAAGGTGTGGGCGATCGAAAAAACGACCGCTGGCTGTGAACTGATTCGACAAAATGCGGAACGATTCAATACCCCTAATGTCACAGTTGTGCCCGGTTCAGCTCCAGTAGCGCTGACCGAGTTACCTCGTCCTGATCGCATCTTCGTTGGAGGTAGCCAGGGCAAATTGACCGCGATTCTAGACCACGGCTGTTCCCAACTCCGAGACGACGGAGTAATAGTACTGGCGTTGGCAACGCTAGAAACCCAAGCTGAACTGGCACAATGGCAATCCCTCCATCCCACTTGGACAGTGGCGTATCAGCAAATTTCGCTGACGCGATCGGTGGCGGTCGGTGCGTTTACACGCTGGGAACCGCTGAACCCAGTTATTTTGGCGACTCTGCGGCGATCAACTCACAGCATCTAGCCGCTCCCACCAGTCCTCAATATGGGAGCACTACCTCCAGCCTGACAACTGCGCCCTTTCAGCCGAAAATAGGTCTTACAAAAATACAGTGACTGGTCAGGAATCATTTTGGGGCAAGCCGTAACCATTCAGCGTTCAGCAAAATTTGACGAGACCGGGCAATATCGGTATTGGCTCAAGCGGGAATGGAATGCTAAGGGAAGGGCGATCGCCCTGATCATGCTCAACCCCAGCCGAGCTGATCACCGTCAAGATGACCCTACCCTCCGTCGCTGTATTAGTCTCGCCCAACAATGGCAGTTTAGTCGCCTGACTGTGGTAAACCTGTTTGCCTACTGCACCGCCTCGCCCCAAACGTTAAAAGCAGCACCTAGTCCCGTCGGTCAGGTCAACGATCAACACATTTTGCAAGCTTGTGAACAGGCAGATCAAATTGCCTTGGCGTGGGGCAATTGGGGCACTCTACACCAGCGCGATCAAGCCGTGCTGAAATTACTGGAACCGTTTCGCGATCGCCTGTATTGCCTTGGTCAGAACCGCACCGGGCAACCTCGACACCCGCTATACGTACCTCGCCATACCCAACTGCAACCATGGCCACACTTGTTGACTGACGATTCATTGAGTGAGCCCACAACGGTCAAGCGTTCTATGGCACGATAATTACCGTCTCATACTTAAGTTGGCACCATGAGCACCCCTGCGACCTCAAGCAAGCAAGATTCGGCGATCGCGGCCCCCGAAAATCCGCTTTCTACCAAACGCATTCTGCGAGCCTTTACCGGTTCGATGATGGCGGGCATCTTTGCCATGTTGTTTTACAAAATGTTGATTGCAGTCGCGACCTCATTTGCCAATAAACCCGTCACCTCAGACAACATCACCGTCATCAACCTCTCTGCTGCCGTCCGCACCTTAGTCTTGGGCAGCATCACATTGGGGACTGGAGTCTTTGCCATTTCTGCGATCGGCTTAACTCTGCTTGGAGGGCAAATGATCTGGCAACGGTTCACTGACCAGTCCCCTGTGGCTTCAGAGGATCAAGAAAATCGAGCTTAATATAGTACAATTGATCTATGTAAGGGCTATGATTATGGTTGCTCTGGGTAGTCACGTCAACCGATGCTGACCAGTCTTAGAGGGCGTCATCAGTCGCTGTCGTTTGCGGCGTTGCTGAAAAATTCGCTCCTAAGAGACTGAGGTTACTCTCTCAGTTAACCGGCTGAGGGCAGCCAGATTTCGATGCATTAACCATCATTGCCCCGATTGAAACCCTCTAAGCTCGTCCTAAATCCCAAAACCGTCCTCTTAAACCTGGAACCCTAGACCCTGTACCCAAAACTAAAACCGTCCTCTTAGACCTTTGCCGCTGGCCGCTGGCCTTAAAACTATCGGGAATTTTCGGCAATCTGCTTGATTTTGCTGAGATGCCGCGTAAAGTATCGAGTAATTATTAGCCTTTAACTCCGTTTTTTAAGAAAGGACATCGTCTATGGCGATTATTGCCCTCAAAGCCTGGTATTTAGAACAGTACGAACCGGCTCAAGAGTTGGAGAAGCGATCGCAAGATCTCCGATTGAGCCGCAATAGTCTGTTGAAATCAGGGCTGCGGGCAGATTTTCTGGATGACAGTGAAGCGGTGCGTCAGGCCGACTGGTTCCAACGATATCTCGCAGGGGAAGGGGTCGAGTTTTATATCGAAGGGAGTGGTACCTACGCGATTTCCAACATTGATCTCCTGAGTCACGAAATTTATTTCACCAAGCAAGACTCTTTGGTACAGCAAGATCCGTCGATCTTTTTCTGCTATCAGACTGATTACGACGAGTCGAGTGCCCTACTGCGCGACGGCTTAGAGTCCTTAATTGAAAAGGTGAACCAGCGATCGCGGCTGCCCCTCACCTTAGAGGAAGCCAATCGCGCGGGGGCAGGCGCCCTCAAGCGCAATAGTCCGCTGATGCGTAAATTACGGAAGTCTCTACTGTTTGTCGCGGATGGCACTTCGGTGGCGCAACTTCCCAGCACGCCACCGGCATTGCTACCGAGTGCCAGTGTCTGTGTGGAACTCGGTTACGCCCTGCAGTGCAAGCGCCCGGAGCAAATCATCCTGGCCCGGCAAGAGCGAGATGACCTGCCCGGACACTTTCCTTTTGAAATTCCCTCTGAGCAGCAGATCATCTTTCACAATGCTGCTGACCTCAAAGTCCAGCTCAAAGCAAAAATTGAAGGCGAACTCAAGCGCTACAAGCTACTCAAGTAGTACAGACTAAGCGGCAGGAAGAGCAGAATCCTACAAAGTTAGACATTCAGAATTTAGAAAGAAAACTGACTGTTGGCTTCAGCAAGTTGAGTGCTGTCACTGACCGACAGGCTTTCGATGAGTATTTGGGCAGAAAATACTTTCAGGCTGAACCTTGGGTTGGCATCCATGTTTTCTGAAATGCATTAACATCAGGCCGTCCAGCCAACTCTCCGTAGCACGAGTCGCAATATCCCTGCGGATTCTACTCCCCCTTGCTGCTCCCAGGTTCCCTTGCCGATTACGGATGGGATGCAAACTTACGCCGTTGTGTACTAGATGCCCGCTCCGTCTAGATATTCGGTGATGGCGCGGTCTTCGATACGGCAACTGCGAGTTTGACCGATCGCAACGAGTTCTTTTTGACTGACCTTGTCTTCTTTGAGGGTTTCGAGCTGTTCTTCGAGTGCTTCGATCCGATCAACTAATGCGCGAATCACTTGGGCTTCCGAGTCGGGTAAGCGATCGTGATCTAATGGCCCCACTCGTTCGCCTGCACGATAGACCACCCGACCAGGAATGCCGACGACTGTGCAGTCAGAAGGCACCTCACGCAAGACGACAGAGCCCGCCCCAATGCGTACATTGTTGCCGATTAGAATATTGCCTAAAACCTTAGCGCCCGCCCCGACGACAACATTTTCGCCCAGCGTCGGGTGGCGTTTACCAGACTCTTTACCTGTGCCCCCTAAGGTCACACCCTGGTAAATCAGACAGTAGTCGCCAATAATGGCCGTTTCGCCGACAACCACACCCATGCCATGGTCAATAAAAACACCATGACCGATAGTCGCCCCTGGGTGAATCTCAATGCCGGTAATGAAGCGGCTGATGTGTGATATCAAACGGGGGATAAAGGGTAATCCCAGATTCCATAGCCAATGAGCCGCTCGGTGAAACATGAGCGCTTGCAAACCGGGATAACAAAACAACACCTCCAGCCAATTACGGGCTGCAGGGTCACGTTCAAAAACAATTTTGAAATCAGCTCGCAATGCTCTTAGCACCGATGTTGCCTCGTGGAAAAACGCATTGTGCAATTTTAGCGTTACTCACTCCACTGGGGAATAGGTTGAAGGGTGAGGATTGCCTGACCCCTATCCCAGAAACGTTGTATTTAAGACACATTTCTATGCATGATCTCTAATTCATAGCCATAAAACTATGATGAGAAACATGCTGCCAACCTCACCCCGGAGAGAAAAGTGCCTGCCAACCCTGTTCACTCGGTGTGAATTTTTCACAATTCACACCGAGCGAGGCTGCATCCCTCTGCGGAAGGACGGTGACGCTGAACGAAGTGGGTTGATTATTGAACGGTGAGCGAGTAACTTAACCGTTGTCCTTGATTATGGGCTCCCACCCAAATGCGGTAAGTGCCAGCTTGCCAGTTGGCATCACTCACTTGAGCATCGAGGTTACTGCGACTGATGTCTTGAGCACAGCGAATCGAGTTGTCATCGGGGCCTTGGACTAATAAAGTCGTGTCTTCACCACTGTCTACGGTGATAGTGAGACTGGGAAAATCGTTTTCTAACGTCAAAATGTGATCGGGGTTAGCGTCAGCAAATCCGGCACAGAGGTTACCGTTCTGATCGCTACCGGCAATATTGGCTAACGAAAAAGAGCCCACAATATTGCCAGTGACCGTGGCCGTGGCAGGGGGGATAGGTTGATAGGGCAATGCTCTCAGAGTTAGCGGTTTGGGCTAGGACGGGGGACACGCCTACGAGTAATGCAAAACTGCTTAGAGCGGCCAATGGGCGGCGCAGCCGAGTAACGAATTGGGAAGTCATCGTCATAACCCTCACGTGTTTGCTACACAGGTTTAGCAAACCTGCTGGTTTGTCTAGCCACCTGCTTAGATATTCTTATGATGAAGGGTGAACCTTAGCGCCGTCCTCAGTGATGGGCAGGATTTTTAACTGTCCTCATTAGTGGCACTTGTGGTGGCAGATCAGGTTGATATCCATGGCTCACGAGGAATTCTTGCAGCTGTGGGGAGTGTCCTAAGACTAGGGACTGTCATCATTTAGAACCTGAATCCTAATGCAGAAAGCGGTTCAGCCCCTAGCTAGATTTACAGAGCGAGCGCGGTAATGCTGATACCGCAAGGTTTTCGAGTTTAATTATTGATGACGCGCCCTAGGAAAAGGATAGTGATGAGCTTTATTTACGGTCTGATTTTAATTGCCATGGTCTGGGCGCTGTCAGTTTTGGTGGACGGGATCACCAACATTGGAGCTTGGTTCGGTAGCCTGCCGCTGTGGCTAACGGCCATTGTGCTAAGCAGCGCGATCGCTTGGATCGTCAGCGACCCCTAAGGATTTAGGGTTGGGGTATCCGTCGTACCGTATAGTTCCGGCAACTCGCGTGAAGGCGGGAGCGACTTCGCATCGCGAGTTTCGATAAAACCGGTATAGTAAGCGCCGGTCTCGATTTCTAGGGACCCAGCGATGACATCCCCTTCTAGTCGAGCCGTACGACTCAAGGTCAGCTTTCCTTGCACCACCACGCGTGACTTGAGCACACCATGAACGACCAGATTATGAGCCTTAACTTCTGGCCCTTCAATCAAACCCGTGGACGAAATCTCTAAATCGCCATGAACGTCAACGGTGCCATGCACAATGCCATCGACTCGTAGCATCCCTTCAGCATGCAACGTGCCCTCAAATTCTGTCTTCTGACTGAGATACGTCAGTAGGGGGGCTGATTTGCGCCTGAACATACAGAGTAATTGCCTCAGCTAGCGTTTAGACTGTCTACCCGGTTGGGCTATATCATCCAAAATACTATCCTTGCGTCACCCCAACATGACAAGAGAATACCGTTTGGCGGCACCATCCCACTACGTAGATCAACCCACTGCCTCTAGAAAGTTTCAAACCTTGCCACTTAATTTGTATTGAAAAATACATAAATGGACAATTTAATGCTAATTCAAATAACTTGATCCCCCACTATTCTCCATCCATTTTAGATAATTTGAGATGCGGACTCAGCATCTCGGGATCAATATTTTATAGAAGTTGAAGAAAAGCCTAAAGATTGTCGCTCACCGCTCGATCTTGGGGATCAATAAGACAGTTGGACTCGCTATCGTTGAGTTTATCTGCAGGCTTGATCCCCAAGCTCACTAAGTTGGCTCTAACACACCCAAATTTAGCGAGCTTGCAGTAATGTAAAGAAGTGTGAAAAGACGTCTATGGTGATCCCGTCGTCTAGGCCACTGGGGTACGACTTGCCCTCGAAGGCCTAGGGTTAGCGTCATATCGCGTTCCGATCAGCTTTGCTTAATTTTGACCGCTCGCCCAACCACAAAAAGCCAGGACTCTGTAATGACCACTGCCAATTTAAATACTCAACTAAATCTTCCTATTGATCGGTTTGCTCAAGCAAGTGCTCAAACTCAATTAGTTATTTTGCACTACCTTGCGCAAAAAATTTATCGCGCTTCTAATTCGGCTACACCTAGTGCCCTTTTTTCGCAACGGGTACAAACTGTGATCAAGCAGTTGCAACAGCTACCTCGTGAAGATCGCTATTCTGCCCTGGAAGAAATTTTGCACGGGGTCCCGACACGACTCACTGAAGCTTATAGTGAGCTGGATGCCAACATGAAGATGGCTTTTTGGTATCGCCTTGCCAACAGCCATCGCGATGATTCTTTGTTAGCTCATGGGGCTTTAACTAGCTGGAGTCAGGAGCAGCATGTATTATTAGCTGATTTGGAGACTCGTGATTCTAATGAGCTGATCACGTTCTTACGGGACGCGGTTACGGCTGAGCAGCCTGTGGCGATCGCTTAACGCTGCTCGCAATCTCTCAAGTCTTTGCCAGATTGAGCTGATATTTCTACAGCTCAGCGATTCACGACATTGGCTGAACGATATAAAGCGGACGAGTCTATGCGACTTGTCCGCTTTTTTGATGAAATCATGGTGGCGAGTGATGGTTGTTAGCCATCTTTTGATGACAACCGCTCCGTTGAGTTGTCGAAGAGTCCTAAGAGTGGCCCGACCACGGCTCCCCACACGAACCCACCGGCATGGGCCCAATAGGCGATCCCCCCAGCTGCCATACCAATATTGGCCGGCACGCTGAGGCTGGCTAAGCCATAGGAAGCCTGTTGCAAAAACCAGATACCCAGATAAAACAGGGCCGGAATTCTTAGGGGCAAGAATAAGAAGCCTAAAGGCACGATGGTCAAAATCCGGACATCTGGGAAACGAAAAATATAGGCTCCCATGACGCCCGCGATCGCTCCACTCGCCCCTAAAGAGGGCGCTTCAGAGTAGAGGCCAAAGAACCATTGGGTCAGTGTCGCGAGAATGCCGCAAATCAAATAGAACAAGAGAAAACGGGCGTGACCCAGTTCTTCTTCAACGTTGTTGCCAAAGATCCACAGGTACAGCATGTTGCCGCCGAGGTGCAAAAAGCCCGCATGCATAAATTGCGCAGAAATTAACGTGAACCACTCGTGCACCGTAAAGATAGTGATGTCGCCCCCTGACTGTAGGGTTTGTGTGAGTTGCTCAGGCACCACTGCCCAAGTCCGAAAAAAGGTCATCAACTCGATGGGTGACAGCGTCAACTCGTACATGAAGATCAGTACGTTAACGGCAATCAGCCCATA
Source organism: Leptolyngbya sp. SIOISBB (assembly GCA_010671905.1). GTDB lineage: Bacteria > Cyanobacteriota > Cyanobacteriia > Phormidesmidales > Phormidesmidaceae > Halomicronema. The sequence goes on along the minus strand of JAAHII010000001.1, from coordinate 7,630,115 downwards.
GGTCACATAGGGCGTAATCTTGACCGGGTTGTCGTCTCTAATGGGAACCACAGCTCACCGTAACTCTTTCTATAAGGGACCATAGCAAATGTCATCAGAGCAAGCGATTGCCAACTAGAGGATTGGTGAAGGGGCAAAATCGCCTCTGCTACCTAAGCTTAGGGTTCTAAACCGTGACTTTTACCAATGACCCAACTACGGCGAAAGTAGCGGGCGAGGCTGGATTCGTTGAGGGTCAGACAGATCGGGCGACCGTGGGGACACGTTTGGGGTTTGCGGGTGCGCTGCCAGGCATTGAGAATCTGCTGCATGGCGTCCGGTTCTAACGGAGTGCCGTTACGGATGGCGGTACGGCAGGCGGTGGCTACCAGCGCACTGTCGAGATCACTGGCTTGACTGAGTTCCCGTAGGGCGTCTTCGCAGTCCGGACGATCGCGCAACGGCGCTGGCACAGTTCGCACCGTCCATAAATCAGGGCCAAAGGGTTCGACGGTGATCCCAATTTGCTGCAGCTGTTCGACCTGGCGCTCGGTCAGGTTAGCCAGGGTTAAGGGTGTGGTTAACTCGACAAGCTCCCAGCGATCGCACAGTTCCTCATATAAAACCCGTTCGTGAGCGATGTGCTGCTCAATCAGGCACAGCCCAGCGGGATGCTCGGCCAAAATATAACGGTTATGGATTTGAGCGATCGCCTTCAAAGTCAGTGGGGTTGAGGGCTCCACCGGATCGCCAGCGGTATCACTATACTGTCCTCCTGGTTCAGCCAGTTTCAGTAACTGGGTGAGGCGTTGGTGTCCCCCCAAGGGACGCGGCTCAATCTGGGATGCTTGCAGAATTTGTTGAATGGCAATTTCGACAGTTGCGCTCCACTGGGCCAAATGTTGCAGATAGACTTTCGACTTATCCGGCGCACGGTGCCAGTCAATGTGGTGCGGGGCGGCGTGGAGATGGAGAAAGAGTACTGGATAGCGATCGCGGGGCAACGATCGCCGCAGGGCCGCCAACATCCTTTCGGTGAGTTCCGGGAGCTCAACCATCCGCCCGTTCAGCGCGGTAAAAATGCCATCGGGACGGCGGCGGTGACAGCGATCAGGCAATCCCATCAATAGATATAACTGACCGGCCGCATCCGGTAGCGCCACTGACTGTTGGGCTTCCCGCAGGTCAGTTACATCCAGACGTCGTAATACCTGCGGTAGTAGGTGCAAGGCCGACGCCCCAGGCCAGAGGGTAAACCAAGGGCGGTCATTCAACAAAGCTTGCCAGGTCAGGTTCGGATGACAGAGGGCGAGCTGTTGCAGACTTTGCTGGATGGCCCGCAGCTGGGCTCGCTCAGCACCCGCTTGGGGTTGCCGCGAGGGCATGGGGTAAAACAGCTTTTCTACCAGTACTCGGGTGCCCGGTGCCATGGCCACTGGGGTAACTTGGTTGGGTCGTCCGGTGCGATCGCAGGTGATGCAGAAACCACTGTGAGACTCTAATTGAGGACGACTGTACAGGGTTAGTTGCGAGAGTCGACTCAAGCTATGTAAGGCTTCACCCCGAAAGCCCAGGCTTTGTATATTCCACAAGTCAGCCTTATCGACGAGTTTGCTGGTGCTGTGGGCCGTCGCCGCTTGGCGCAAATCTCCTAAAGTCAGGCCGCCGCCATTATCAGTAACTTGAATTTGCCAGGGCTGCGATCGCACTTCTAGGACGATGCGAGTGGCGCCAGCATCCACCGCATTCTCAGCTAACTCCCGCACCACTGCCGCCGGGGAGTCGATCACTTCCCCAGCTGCCATCAGCTGAATGATATCGAGTGGCAGTGACTGAATCCCGGTCATGCGACAGCATCCCCAGCAAACAAAAGGGCGGGCACATCCGGCCCGCCCCTTATGCTAGCGATAATTGTGATGACCACCCTCTCGGTCTGCGCCAAGTTAGAGAATCTGAGACAAGAATTGCTTCGTGCGGTCTTCTTGGGGATGGTTGAAGAAATCATTGGGGGTATTTTCTTCCACCAGATAGCCGCCATCCATCAGCACGACGCGATCAGCAACTTCGCGGGCAAAACCGACTTCGTGGGTCACGCAGACCATCGTCATCCCCTCAGTCGCTAGAGTCCGCATGACGTCCAGGACTTCCCGCACCATTTCGGGGTCAAGGGCCGACGTCGGCTCGTCAAATAACATGACTTTGGGCTGCATCGCCAGGGAACGGGCGATCGCTACCCGCTGCTGCTGTCCCCCAGAGAGCTGACCGGGGAATTTTTGAGCTTGTTCCAAAATGCCAACCCGTTCTAAAAGCTGCATCGCTACTTCTTGAGCTTTTGCCTTAGGCCAATGGCGCACCCAAATGGGCGCTAGAGTGACGTTTTGCAGTACCGTCAAGTGCGGAAATAGGTTGAATTGCTGGAACACCATCCCCACTTCTCGGCGAATGGTTTCAATGTTTTTCAAGTCGTGAGAGATCTTGATGCCATCCACTTCAATGCTGCCCTTTTGATAAGGTTCCAGGGCATTAAAGGTGCGAATGAAGGTGGATTTACCCGACCCAGATGGTCCCATCACCACCAGTACTTCGCCCTTATAGACATTCATGCTGACGCCTTTCAGGACATGGAAACCATTGTCGTACCATTTTTCGACGTCGCGTGCGACGATTACGGGTTCACCAGTTTGATCACTAACTGGCGCGGTCTCTGTTTGAAACTGAGTCATGGGTCAAATCTCTAAAATCTAAGGGAGTTGAAAAATGGGTGAGTTGAGTTCAGATTGCCCAAGTTTGGCCAGAGACCGAGGGCAAATACTATACACATTGTGCATTACGGTAACCGTAGTCGGCCGGTTGGGCTGTTAACTGTTACACGAAGTCGTTAGTGTTCCGTGTTGAGTTTCTCTTCAATTTTGCGGCTGCCCAGCGACATGGCGTAGCAGAAGAACCAGTAAATAACACCGATAAACAAGTAAACCTCGGCATAACGCCCCAAGTAGGTGGGGTTGGCCAAAATTGAGCGGCTAATCCCCAGGAGTTCGGCCAAGCCGACAATTGCTAATAGAGTCGTGTCTTGGAACAAGCTAATGAACTGCCCCACAATCGCAGGAATCGCGATTTTCAGCGCTTGCGGGAGCACAATCAAACTTAGGGTTAAAGGGGTATTCAACCCCATGGAGGCTGCCGCTTCTTGTTGGCCTCGCGGAACGGCTTGCAAACCGGCGCGGACGTTCTCCGCCAGATAGGCCGCACTAAAGATCGTCAAACCAATAATGGCTCGCAGCACGCGATCGGGTCGCATCCCTTCGGGTAAAAACAGGGGGATCATCACTTGCCCCATAAACAGAATGGCAATCAGCGGGACGCCACGAATCAGCTCAATGTAGGCGATCGACATCCAGCGCACCACGGGCAAATTGCTTCTACGACCCAGGGCAAGAGTGACCCCCAGGGGAAAACAGAGGGAAATGCCGCTGACTGCCATCAGTAGCGTGAGTACAAGGCCGCCCCAATCATTCGTACTGACGGGTTCTAAGGAAAATCCCACCAGATTCAAGACGAGTCTCGAAATCAAAAAAGTAGTGACAAGACCCACGGCGAAGAGCCAAAAAGTCACCTGATAGCGGCGGGGAATCACTAAGTAGATCACTGCCAGCAATAGAGCTACCAAGGCGATTGATACCAACCAGGCAGCAGCGGGGACCAGATAGACGTAAAGCGAGAAAGGCAAAACCAACAGTAAAGCGAGCGATGCCCCAGTTGATAACACCAGCGCGACAATTTGTGCCGCCGGTTCTAATGACTGACGGATCGTTTCCCTCATCCCTCTAGTGAGTAAAAAGCCGACAGTTAGACTGGCGACCAAGACGAGTAGCCAAGACAGCAGAGTTTGACTGAAGGGGCCACCCCCAATAATCCAGATCGCCACAAAGTAAGACACAAACCATAGCGAAGAGATCCAGGTGCCTAACCCCTTAACTTGACGTCCTAGGGTGCGTCCGGCCCAAGCCATAGCCGCGACGATCGCCACCATCAATAGCAATTTGGGACTGCTCGGGCGGGTGGGCGGAAAGATCACAAAACCGGCGCAGACGACGCCAAACCCAATGAGCACGTTGCGGCTAAATAGGGCTGATAAGTTGCGCGCGAGTACCCCCCAAGACAGGCCTGCCAAGGCACAAACAATGCCCAATAAAAGCCAAGCCCGCCAATATTGGTCGGAAGGATACAGGCCGGTCATAAATAGCCCGAGGTTATTGGGAACGACTGCCCACTGAGCCACCGTTAGGCCCCAGCCGACGAGACTGTAGATGCCGTAGCCCAAGACAGCAGTAACCACTAGGGTCAGCAGACTGTTGAACCAGTCACTAAAGAGATTTTTCTTGAGCCAAGCGCCGACGCTTAAACGTTTAGTAACAGGAGCGGTTGATAGGGTTTCGGGTGTAGTTGTGGTCATTGATTAACGCTCCTGAAACTGCACAGTCTGGTTCAGCGTATTCATGCCGAGGGTAATAAGGAGGTTGATGGTGAGATACGTTGCCATCAAGATTAAAAAGACCTCAATCGGTCGCCCAGTCTGGTTAAACGTGGTGTTGGCGACGGAATACAGTTCGGGATAGGCCACGGCAAAGGCCAATGAGGAGTTCTTTGCCAGGTTCATAAATTCACTGTTGAGCGGCGGAATGATGACGCGCAGAGCTTGGGGAAAAACCACTAACCGCATGGCTAAGCCAGAGGCGAGCCCGAGCGATCGCGCGGCCTCCCACTGTCCTTTAGAAACGGACTGAATTCCCGCCCGCACAATCTCGGCAATAAACGCTCCAGTGTAAAACACCAACGCGGTGAGCGCCGAGACATACTCTCGCGACAGTCGCCGCCCGCCAACGGCACCACCGCCCTCTTGGGCTTGGGGCGGACTCCACCCTAAGGCGACGAAAAAGACGCCCAAGCCGACCACCGCCAGAATCCCTAAGATGATGAGCTGTTTCTGGCCAGTATCACCCTGCTCCACAATGGATTTAACCCGCCATTCCCAGACAAAAAAGGCCGCGACTGCCAACGCCACGAGCACTAACAGCCAGGCCCAAGCCCCGCTTGCCGAAGGCCAAGGAACATAAACTCCACGTTTGCTGGCAATCAAAAAATTGCCAAGATTAATCTGCTCAGCGGGGGTTGGCAACAGCCCATAGACGGCGAAGTACCAGAAGAATAATTGCAGCAACAGCGGGATGTTGCGGGTCAGCCCCACGTAGGCTCGACTGATTTTATGGACCAGCCAGTTTTGAGAAAAGCTGGTGACCCCAGCGGCAACGCCCGTGGTGGTGGCCAAGACAATACCGACCACCACTAAGGTGATGGTGTTGACAAACCCGACGAATAGCGCCTTCCCATAAGGGTCGTTGGGACGATATTCGATCACGCTTTCACCGATACTAAAGCCAGCTGGGCTGGACAAGAAGTTAAAGCCAAAGCTTGAACCTTGCTGCGCTAAGTTGGCAGACAAATTGATCAAGAAGAAACTCAGAATGCTGGCTACTAAAACGACCGTGATCACCTGGAAGGCAATCTTCCAGAAGCGATCGTCGCGCAGTAGCTGTTTGAGATTGAATTTTTTCGACTCGCCAGCGTCGCTAACCATACTGTGAAAAATATCCAGTGAGGGAACAGTGGGCTCCGTATTTTGCCCGAGATTTTTTTAGAACTCTATGACAAAACTCACCTGAAGAAAAGTTGTATGTGTTACGGAGCGACACAAAGGGAGATAGCTGGAGCGATCGCCGGATAGATTTCGGCAGTGGCTGATCAGGAGTGCATAGCACCACCTGGCCTCAATTTACCGAGGCCAGGTGGTGTTTGGCGAAATGCGGGGGAATGTGATGGGTTATGGTTCCTCTTCTGGTGCCGCATCGCGTCCAAAAGTGAGATTTTCCAGTGTTACTCCGGGGGGCAGATCCACAAACACCCGATCGCCCGCCTCAACCCCTTCCTCAATCTGGATTTGATTGCCAACTTGGGACCCTAAGGTGACCGGCTGAAAGCGCGGGCGATCGCGATCACCGGGCACTAAGACCCCGGCTTGCCCCGCTTGGGTCACGATGGCTACTGTCGGCACCACCAGGGCATCCGATAATGCATCGCCGATAAAGGCTACCGTGACGTTCATGTTAGAGAGCAGGATGTCTTGCCCAGAGGTCAGCTCAATGCGGACCTGAAACAGCGTGACGTTTTGCCGCTCGATCGCCTCTGGTGCAATCAGCCGTACGACCCCCTCAAATACCTGATCGGGGTAAGCATCGGCCACAATTTCCACCGATTGACCCGGACTGATTTGGGCGATATCGGCCTCTGGTACCTCGGCTAAAATTTCCAGGTCACTGGCGATCGCGACAATCGCTGTCGAAGTTGCTGACGTCGCATCGGAAGCGGACGTCGTCGGCGTTACAAAAGCCCCTTCGTTCGCAAACTTTTGGGTGACGATGCCCGCAAACGGAGCGCGAAGTTGGGTATCAGCCAGCTGTACTTGAGCGGATGTGAGTTGGGCTTGGGCCTGAGCTAACCGGGCCTCGGCTTGAGCGATCGCTTCCGGCTGCGGCTCATTCTGCAAATCGGCTAACCGTTCCTGGCTCTCTTGCACCTGGAACTGGGCTCGCTCGACGCCGGCTGTGGCACTACTGACAGTCTGTTCAAACGTATCTAATTCATTTTCAGAGATGGCCCCCTGCGCCGCGAGGGCTTGATTGCGTTGCAGTTGGGCTTGGGCCAGGCTCAACTGCGCTGACAAGTCTCTTACCTGGGCTTGGGCTGAGGCTACTGCTGCCTCAGCTTGGGCGATCGCTTCAGCATCACTACCCCGCTGCACGTCGGCTAAACTCGCCTGGGCTTCAGCGACCGCCGCTGCCCGTTGCCGGACCAAGGCTTCGACATCCTGATTTTCCATTTGGGCGATGATCTGCCCTGCCACGACGGTATCCCCCTGTTCTACAAACAAGTCTTCCAGGATGCCTGAGGTCTTGGGGCTAATATTGACCGTTTGCACTGGCTCCACTGTGCCGCTAGCCGTCATGCGTACGGTCAAGGCGGTGGCCTCCACTGACACGGTTAGGGATTCGAGGTCATAGGCCGATTCCTGGCTGCGGATCGCCACGGTGATCGCCCCCAGCCCCACGACTAACGCCGCGAGTCCCCCGATTAACCAAAGTGCCGGACGACGCACCTTACCGATCACGGGAATTTGCATGCAAAAACTAGCTCAACGCCCCACTATCGCCGTTCTCACTATAGCGACGGATCCCTGCTGCTGTGTCGCCTCATCCCCTTACATCCACTGCTGCAAAGTCACCATGCCGCACAGTAGCAGCACCTCGGTCCACTCCACGATCGCCCCATAGGTATCTCCCGTGTGCCCCCCCAGTTGCCATTGCAGCCAAGCCCCGACCGCCAGCGCGATCAAGCCGCCACTCACCGTCACAGCGAGTAGCCAGATCCCCGCTGTAGGCGCGAGTGCCCAAGCGATCCCCACCAGCCCCATCAGCGCCATAAATCCCCACAACCAATCCGTTACCGGATGAGCATGGGCTTTATGCAACGCGCCTTTGCCCTCGGCTCTGAGGTAGGGATAGCGGGCGATCGCCACCACCTGTCCCCAACGGCCCCAGCCCGCTGCCAACGGCAATCCAACCCAACGCAGGGTCTCTAAATCCATGAGACAGAGGGTTTTGAGCCCTAGCACCACCACGGCAATCATGGCTCCGAAGGCGCCAGCGCGACTGTCTGCCATCACATCAAGTCGACGGGCTGGATCCGGCACCGCGAGACCATCAGCGGTATCCATCGCCCCATCCAAATGCAGCCCCCCGGTAAGCCAGAGCCAAAGGGCGACCAGTAAAGCGCACCGAGTCGCCAGCGGCATGGCCACAGTTGCCAATCCCCAATCTGCCGCCGCTAGGAGCAGGCCGATGCCAATGCCGACTAAGGGGGCAAAGCGAGCAATGCCCTCAAAGCTCATCGGCCAATGGTGCGGAATCGGCATCTGAGTATAAAAAGTTACAGCTCCCATAAGCTGTTTGCCCCACTGCAGTGGCCTACTCAGAGTTTGGGTATGGGCAGGATCATCTGAAAAAGACATCTTTATAAGAAACCCCAAAACAGCTTTGACAGCAGCTAGAAATGGCATTTCCAAGCTTTAGCTACTAGATATAGCGTATGGCAATTGTTGATGCGACTAGAGAAGTTGATATGAGCCTTTAGAAAATAATTGAAATTTACGGGCGATCGCTTTTCTTAAAGACGATTTTCGTTGGCTGAAAACAGCCCCAGACGGCTCTCAAGGCTAGCTGACACACTTCAAGGAGAATCGAGTTCTTGACCTGAAAGGTATAAGCAGCAGGGGTTTTCGGGCTTTGAGTCGAACCTGATGGAGAACGATCATCATGAAAAACAAGAAAACCGTCCCATTTCGGAGTTCCATTTCTGAATAATCGACTATCGTGGATATAAGCCTCAGAAATAACCGAACTTTTTTGGTACTTGTGAGGTCAAAAGTTTGCATTTGTGATAGTCCCATGACCCACGACTCTGCTGGCTTGTCCAATGTGCCCGCGCCTTGTCTGGTTGATCAAGGCATGGTGGTGAATAAGACAGACATGCTTAGACTTCTTAATGACCTGGGTCAGGTGGCTTATACCGACGTGCATGATGAAGGAATACTCAGCAAAGGGACTGGCTACGTCATGGACGTCTTTGCTGAACCTGGCGTCTCCACCTTAGTAGCGAATCAAAGCCTTTATCTCAACGTTTACAGCTTTGACTATATTCTGCTTGAAAAATTGCCTAATGAGCAGGCCTGCTTCAAGCTGTTTCAAGAAAATCGCTGCTTGCAATTGATCCCCCTCAACTCCCCCATCAAAGACCAAGCTAAGCGGGATCTGGATGCCGCTGCCATTCAAGAGATGGTGGCTGAGGCAATCTCCGCTAGTTGGGATGCTTGCTTAGATGACGACGGACCGCTAGCCTAAGAGCGCGTCATCTAGATCAGCACAGAAATCTGAAGAAGAAGCGACTGCGCCCGTGTGACTGGACAAACTGGGGGCAACTTTTTTTTCGCTAGGGTGATCTGGCAACTAGATAGTGACGATCGCTAGTGAGCCTGCTGCCTGGAGTTCCCACCGTTGAATAATTTTGAGTATCGGGTAGAAGCAACCTGCCGCCATACGAAGGCGCGAGCGGGCAAGTTTCAGACCCCCCATGGACTCGTAGAAACGCCTCGATTTATGCCGGTGGGAACGCTGGCGAACGTCAAAACAGTGACGCCTGAACAGCTTCAGCAAACGGGCGCCCAGATGGTGCTCGCCAACACCTACCATCTCCATCTCCAACCAGGAGAAGAGCTGGTGGCAATGGCCGGGGGGGTGCATGAGTTTATGGGCTGGCATGGCCCCATGCTGACTGACTCTGGTGGCTTTCAAGTCTTTAGTCTCAGCGATATCCGCACGATTTCCGAGGCCGGTGTGAAGTTTCGATCGCCCCGGGATGGGCGCATTATCGATATGACGCCAGAAGAGTCCATTCGCATCCAAAATGCCTTGGGGGCCGATGTCATTATGGCCTTTGATGAGTGTTCCTCTTACCCCGCTAGTCGGGAAGCCGTCGAAGTTGCAACTGATCGAACCTATCGCTGGCTGCAGCGTTGCATGACTGCCCATCAGCGGGCCGATCAAGCCCTCTTTGGCATCGTGCAAGGCGGCGTTTACTTAGATCTGCGCGCCCAGGCCGCTGCCGCCCTGACGGAATTAGATTTGCCAGGTTATGCGATCGGCGGCGTCAGCGTTGGCGAGCCGCCAGAACTGATTGAAAAGATCGTTCGCGCCACCACGCCGATGCTACCGCCCCATAAACCGCGTTACCTGATGGGGGTCGGGACCCACCGCGAAATGGTGCAGGCGATCGCCGCCGGGATGGACTTGTTTGATTGTGTCATTCCGACTCGACTCGCCCGCCACGGCACCGCTATTGTGCAGGGCGATCGCTGGAATCTGAAAAATTCTCGCTTCCGCAAAGATCTGACCCCCTTGGATGCAACCTGCAGCTGTTACACCTGCCGCACCTTTACCCGCGCCTATCTCTGCCATCTGATCCATGCCCGCGAAACCCTAGCCCATACGCTACTTTCGATTCACAACATTACAGCTTTGATTAACTTTACCCAGCGCATTCGCGAGGCTATTTTGAGCGATCGCTTTGTCGAAGAATTTGGGGACTGGCTGACTCCTGAGCAGCGCTCCAAAGACGGTGAAGAGACCTTAGAACTTTCGGAAACAGCTAGCTCTGAAAGCCGTTGATATGCTGCAACTGCAGCTCACACCAGAAGAAACACGTGAGTTATACGCCATTGCTAGTAGCCACTCTCTAAGTGTCGAAGGTCTTTACGAGCGACTTGAGAAGTTGACTTGGGGAGACGGTCTATTAGAGTGCAGAATGCAATCCAGTGTCGGATTGCTGCCTTGGATGGAACAGTTGTCAGCGCTTAGCGATCGCGTCAACCATCGACTGTACAAGTCTGGCATCCTGGTTGGGTCAAGCTTAGAAGCCTGTAAAGCATGGCTGTCTAGGCAATCCTAGCGGCTTAAAAAACTGCGTGAAATTGGCGGATTTGCAGTCTCAAGACTTTGCCTGATATATCGCTTGGCAAAGGCGTGATACCCTGACATTCTTAGTATTGGGAATGCCGGAAAGAGGAAGCGATCGCGTGCTGGATCTAAAAACCATTCGACAAAACTTTGACGAGGTACAGACTACCCTCAATCGTCGGGGTGGCGACTATGATCTGCAGCCGGTCATTGATCTGGATCAGCAGCAACGCGAAATTGAAGGCACGCGATCACAGCTCCAAGCCCGCAGCAACGAAATTGGCAAGTCCGTCGGCCAAAAAATCCGCGAAGGGTCTGACCCCAAAGGCCCAGAAGTGGCGGTGCTTCGGGAAGAAGGCAACCAGGTCAAAGCCCAATTGGGGGAGCTAGAGCCAAAGGAACGAGAACTGAAAGCCCAAATCGAAGCCATTTTGCTAGGGGTTCCTAACTTACCCAGCGAGACCGCACCTGATGGCAAAAACGAAGACGAAAACGTCGAGGTGCGTCGTTGGGGCGACGAGTATTTACCTAAAGACAGCGCTGCGCTCAAACCCCATTGGGAAGTGGGCGAGGCGATGGGCATTTTGAACTTTGAGCGATCGGCCAAAATTGCCCAGAGTCGCTTTGTGGCTCTGATGGGGGTTGGCGCAGCGTTAGAGCGGGCCTTGATTGCCTACATGCTCGATCGCCATACCCAGCATGGCTACACCGAGGTGATTCCTCCTTACCTGGTCAACACCACCTCTCTCACCGCGTCAGGACAGCTCCCCAAATTTGCTGAAGAAAGCTTCCAATGCAAAAACGACGATTTATGGCTCTCCCCCACAGCCGAAGTCCCCGTCACCAATTTGCATCGAGACGAAATTCTCAATGCCGAAGAATTGCCTTTTCACTATTGCTCGTTTACTCCCTGCTTCCGTCGGGAAGCTGGCAGTTACGGTCGCGACACTCGGGGACTGATTCGCCTGCATCAGTTCAACAAGGTCGAAATGTACAAGTTCGTTCAGCCTGAAACTTCTGAGGAGGAACATCAGGCGTTGGTCAAAGATGCGGAAGCGATTCTGCAGGGTTTGAAACTGCCCTACCGCGTCATCGAACTCTGTACCGGTGACTTGGGCTTCTCTGCCAACAAAACCTACGATTTGGAAGTCTGGCTTCCGTCTTCCGGTACCTATCGCGAAATCTCTAGCTGTTCGAACTGTGGCGATTTTCAAGCGCGACGAGCCAATATTCGCTTTAAAGCGGCGGGCAAAAAGGGCACGCAGTTTGTCCATACGCTCAATGGTTCTGGATTGGCGATCGGTCGCACGATGGCCGCCATTTTGGAAAACTATCAGCAGCCTGATGGTTCTGTGAAAGTACCAGAAGTGCTGCAGTCGTATATGAATCGGGAATGGCTGTAAGAGAACTGGGTTTTAGGTGACATGGAATAAGAGAGAGGGAATAGGGAACAGGGAATGGGGAGCAGGGGGGCATGGCGTGGCCTGCCCGGAGGGTGGGAGTGTGAGGGTATGGATTACTAGGTTTGAAGGCAGCACTGGGTGTAGAACTGCTCCACTTCTTAGCCCGAACCCCGCAATCTGAAACCCGAAACCTACCTTTCTGCCTTCGTTGCCGTCTCCGAATCAAGTTTTCGGTGATAAATGGTGTAGCCAGATAGAATAGAAAAACGTATTTGTTGCGACACTTAAAAACCTATGTCCGTTTTGGCCGCGATCGCTGTTATTATGCTGCTGGTTTTTGTCCACGAATCAGGACACTTTCTAGCCGCTCGCTTTCAAGGAATCCACGTCAACCGCTTTTCCATCGGCTTTGGCCCAATTTTGTGGAAGTACCAAGGCCCTGAGACAGAGTACACATTGAGAGTAATTCCCCTAGGCGGCTATGTGGGGTTCCCTGACGACGATCCAGACAGCGAGATTCCGCCACAAGACCCTGATCTGTTGAAAAATCGCCCCATTTTGGATCGGGCGATCGTGATTAGTGCGGGCGTGATTGCGAACTTAGTGTTTGCTTACCTTGTCTTCGTTGTTCAGTTTGCATCGGTAGGCGTTCCTCAGTCTTTTGACCCTGCACCAGGCATCATGATTCCCCAGGTGGTTTCCGAATCATCACCAGCGGCGCAAGCAGGCATCGAGTCAGGCGACATCATTTTGGAAGCTAACGGTGTCGAGTTTGGCACTGAAGAGGGTTCGGTAAAGTCGTTTGTCGATCTGATTCAAGATAGTCCTGGTCAATCTATCGACCTCATGGTTGAGCGCGATGGGCAAATTCTTGATCTAACGGTGACTCCCGAACTCGGCCCTGATAACGCAGCCATTATTGGTGTGCAGTTGCAGCGCAATGGCGAATTTGTATATCGTCGCGCCAATACGGTATTTGAAGTTTTTACTCTGGCAGCTAGAGAATTTCAGGACATGCTACTGCAGACAGTCCAAGGGTTCGCTATGCTCATCACCAACTTTTCTCAGATGGCTGGTCAAGTCGCTGGCCCGGTGAAAATTGTTGAGCAAGGGGCTGGCTTAGCGGCCTCTAACGCAGCGACGCTCTTCCCTTTTACTGCCATCATCAGTATCAACCTGGCAATTATTAACATCCTGCCGTTACCGGCTTTAGATGGCGGACAACTTGCATTTTTATTAGTGGAAGCCCTACGTGGCAGACCCCTTCCCGATCGCGTTCAGGAAAACGTGATGCAGACGGGACTAGTACTATTGCTTGGTCTGGGTGTCTTCCTCATCGTTCGTGATACTTCTCAGTTAGCTATTTTTCAGGACTTGCTCCAGTGAGTACCCCTCGCCGAAAGCTCCTTCCTAAGAAAAAGCGCGCCTTAGAAGCAATGTCGCGTCTCAAACAGCTCTACCCCGATGCTACGTGCTCTCTAGACTACGAGACACCGATACAACTGCTTATTGCGACAATTTTGTCGGCCCAGTGTACGGATGAGCGCGTCAATATGGTGACGCCTGCACTGTTCGATCGCTTCCCCAACGCTTACGCTATGGCTGAAGCAGATCTCGCGGAAATTGAACAGTTGGTGAAATCAACGGGCTTTTATCGCAACAAAGCCAAAAACATCCAAAACGCCTGCCGCAAAATCGTCACTGACTTTGGTGGCGAGGTTCCCAAAACGATGGAAGAGCTGACCAGTTTGCCTGGGGCGGCTCGTAAAACCGCCAATGTTGTTCTCGCCCATGCGTTTGGCATCAATGCTGGGGTGACTGTTGATACCCACGTAAAGCGCTTGAGTCGCCTGATGGGGTTCACCAAACATACTGATCCCAAGAAAGTTGAGCAGGACTTGATGAAGCTGATTCCCCAAGTCGATTGGGAGAATTGGTCGATTCGGCTGATCTATCACGGCCGTGCCGTGTGCAATGCTCGTAAACCCGCTTGCGATCGCTGCCAGCTTGCTGATCTGTGTGCCTCTGCCAAACTAACCCCAGCATCTGCTACATCTGAATCATCGGTTGCTCCGATCACCTAAAGTAGGTTACTAGCTCCTGTCAAATAGCAGCATTGGGAGGAGACTAATGGACCGATTTGCTTGGCTCTTTTTACCGGTGTGGCAGGGATAACAGTACTTGGTATTGGCTCAATCAGAGTTTTGCGGAGTTGAACCAACAGGATCTCTAACATTCGCCGCATCTTCAGGCATTGTGAACCAACTCCAAGCAGCCCAGATACAGCACAGCTGCTTCTGAGAAATCCCGCGACGGAGCCTCAGCCAGGAGTATAGCGATGACCGCAAGCCTTACATGGTATTGACATGGATTTCATAGAAGCCGTCGCGATTTCCGTCGCATGCCGATTATCCAGTGCTATGACCAAGCATTTTGTGTGAGTATCCCCCCAGTTTTCCAAAGGGGCGTAGATGCCGCATTCATCGGTATTCCCAAGGGGTCGGAAGCAGTGGTTGCTTTGATAGTGCGTTCACTGATTTCGGCTGGAAAACTAGTGAACCTACCACACTAAATCACGCCAAAGACCGGCAGTTTTGTCGTTGCGAAGGTACCTTAACTCTGAAGTCCCTTTGGGCTTTCGCTGTGGGTGCTGGCATCAAGCGAAGCATTTAGCCTCTTCCAGTAGATGAGTCAGGGTTAACATGAGCGCCGATCACTCGTCTCATGCAGCGCCATAGCAAGACGACTTCAACGATCGCTCACACCAACGCCTTAAAACAGCTGTTGAGCCTTCGTTTTTAGTGTCTTGACATGGCCCAAATAGGCTGTCGGCTTACTGACTCACGGATCAAGGTAGACGCCGACTCCAACTCTAGTGACAGCGATCGCCATTCCGTAAGACTGCCCAGCACCAGCGAACCGCCATGCCCAAACCAAAGCGACTAGATCACCATCCCGTCAGGAATCACCGCATTCTTGAGAATCACCACAATGCCGCTACGGATATAAAAGCCTAGATCTTCACGCTCCGCTTCTTGAATGTTTTCTTTATTTACAATCTGGACGTTGCGGCCAACACGGGCATTCTTATCCACAATCGCCTTGCGTACGACAGAGCCCTCGCCGATACCCATGGGAATTTTGCCACGGGTCAAATGACGGCTGCTTTCTGACAGTGGCTCGTAGTAATCGGCCCCCATCAATAATGCATCTTCAATCAGACAATCTTGATGGATGCGCTGACGCAAACCAATAACGGAGTGATGAACGGAACACTTTTTCAAAATCGAGCCATCACCAATGATCGATTCGGTGACATGGCAATCGAGTAGTTTGCTGGGAGGCAAGTAGCGCGATCGCGTGTAGATCGGTGCGTCTTCGTGATAGAAGCTAAATTCAGGCTGGGGCTGATGCGTTAGCGCTAGGTTTGCTTCATAAAAGGCCTCAATCGTCCCAATATCTTCCCAATAACCATCGAACAAATAGGCTTGAACGTTATGGTCCTTAGCA
Organism: Leptolyngbya sp. SIOISBB; assembly: GCA_010671905.1. Classification (GTDB taxonomy): domain Bacteria; phylum Cyanobacteriota; class Cyanobacteriia; order Phormidesmidales; family Phormidesmidaceae; genus Halomicronema. Next base: position 7,614,601 of record JAAHII010000001.1, on the reverse strand, counting down.
GAATTGGGGATAATCTCTTTGCCAAAGTCCGTCTGATCGACGTGTTTGCGTAGTAGATCGACGAGTACCTGTTTCTTAAAGACATAGATGCCCATGGAGGCAATGTATGGCTTTTCTTTGGCCTGCTCAGGAGTTAGGCCCAAGGTAGAGGTGTCCACCTGCATCTGTCTAAGGGCATCACCCTTCGGTTTTTCGTAAAAATCAACGACCCGACCAGTAGCGTCAATTTTCATCAGACCAAAGCTCGAAGCGACTTTCTCGGTAACCGGTACCACTGACAAAGTAACGTCAGCATTGGTGCTGCGATGGCGTTCTACAAAGAGGGAATAATCCATCCGGTAGAGGTGGTCCCCAGACAAAATCAGGAACTCGTCAACGTCCCAAGCTTCTAGCATCCAAAGATATTTACGCACGGCATCGGCAGTACCCTGAAACCAGCTAGGACTTTCGGGCGTCTGCTGTGCTGCCAGAACCTCTACAAACCCTTCTGAAAATTGAGAAAATTGATAAGTTCGTGAGATATGCCGGTTCAAAGAAGCAGAATTGAACTGCGTTAAGACATAAATCTTGTGAATTTCGGAATTGATGCAATTACTAACAGGAATATCAATGAGGCGATATTTGCCAGCCAAAGAAACCGCTGGCTTGGCTCGAAACTTAGTTAGTGGATAGAGGCGAGTACCTGCCCCACCACCAAGAATAATTGATAAAACTCTCTTCACCAGGAACCTCGTAATTGCACTCGACTGCCCTTGGATTGACACCTTTCAGTGTGCGGCGGGGAGTCCCTATTTGCAAGGGGGGATCGTTACTTTTTTGGGCTTTTGTGTTTTAGATCACGGAATCCCAGCAGACAATTATCCGGCTATTAACGTTAGTCAGCCAGAGTTCCGCTCACCCAGAGAACGTTTCTAATTTTTCTAAATCTATCGCCTGAGTGACATCGGGATTCATGACATCAGAGGCGAGTGAGTCAGGGGGGCAGATTAATTAGCAACTTCGGCCATCTCAATCACTTCGCCTTGGTAGTCTTTAACCAAAAAGTTAAGGGGATTATCACGCCGAATCTTGCAACGGACGCCGCGAGTTTGTACCCGCATGAGAATTTGCTCTAAGCAATCGTGGTCAAAACAAACGTGGCGTTGGCGATCGCGATGGCCGCGACTAGCGCCACTAATGACATGTAGTTGGGTATTTTTCTTCAGCTGATACCACAGGCCATCGGGCTGATTATAGGGCTGAGTCGTGGCTGAGAACCCCGGCGTGATCATCGGTGCTAGGGAGTCGGCACCGAGGGTTTGTTCATAGTTGTAGTAGTAGTGCAGCGGGACATCGGCGGTCTGCAACTGCAACATGCCCTCATAAAACCGTCGCGCCATTTCTAAATCCGAAACCATGACGGTGTAGACCTTTGGGGCACTGCTGAGAAACATCCACATCGCGCCGGCATAGCCGACTAGCAGCATTACCATGATGCCCTGCGTCGATAAAATGTCGACGGGTAGACCGAGGCCCAAAGGTAGCGTGAACAAACTCTGCCAAACCACGTTTAAGGTACTCATTTAAAATATCAGTTCTTAATATAGCGGGGTCTTTGACTCTGGTACATCTCAAGTCTTCCTTGAACGATTAGAGATTTCTCAGTAGATTTACAAGGCTTTGCGGGAACTTCATTTAGTTTATCAAGGAGATTTTGCAGTGTTGGACCAGTCTGACTAACCTTGGCTGCGGTGTTGGCATTGGTCTCGCGCTCGACTGGGATCAAAGCGTCGACCCAATCAGGGATTTTCTTAAAAAACGGTTATCAGTCTGAAAAACCCCGTTATAGTAAGAGCAATTTGTCGACAGCCCTGTTTTCGGTCACTCACAAATCGTGCAAATTCCCAGCTTTCCTGAATGTAATCACACCATCATCCAACAACTTGGGCATCTGAGCGATCGCGAGTTGCTGCAACGATTTAAGGCTGAACCTGAGGCCGGTCGCTACTTTACGGCGATTTTTTGTCGCTACAGCCCGGTGGTGTTTAGCTTGATTACCCATTCAGCTCGTTCGCCCGTACAGGCAGAATATCTGTTTGCCTTAACCTGGCGGCACATTTTGAATGAACTCGGGGGACTCGATCTAGAGGTGGCGGCTGCAACTGTCTCTGGAGAAACTGAGCAGGGACGATCGCTCTCTTTGCAAAGCTGGCTAATTAACGTCACGGCTCTGTGTATCAATCAGGCCGCGTTACCCGATGTCGAAGAGATTCACTACTCACTGAATCAGGCCTCGCCGCCGCTGTGGTGTTATGTTGAGCGATCTTTAGATCGACTGGATCCGTTAGAACGGCTCATTTTAGTCATGGCGCAGACCTTTCGCTGGAGCGATACGCGCATCGCTGCTTATCTGCAGGCTGAGGGCGAGCGCATCATGCCGACGGAAGTGTCGGTGCGCCTGCGGCAGGCCGGGCAAAACCTGGAAGCTGCTTTGCCAGAAGATATTCGCACTATTTATATTGGCTCGCTGCCGGCAGGCGAGTCTGATTCATTGCTGCCTGACATGGTGGCGTCGGTGCCCGTGCCCGAAAAGCCCGTCAGCTAATTTTGTTCCTGATTTGGAGGTAATGATGGCCTCTTTTGCGTCTCAGATTATCGGCTTTAGTGTTGGCTTGGCGGGACTCGTGATCGCCGTCCCGGTGTTGGCGCAGTCTCCCCCGCTTGAACAACAGCTCAATATGCGACGGCAGGAATTTGAGCGCGCTCAAGAGTTGCAAAAAGCGCAAAGGTTTATGGAGCGGGCTGATCGTCAGTTGGCTTTGGGCCAGGAGGAAGCCGCGATCGCCGCTTGGCAACAAGCGGCTGATATTTATAGCAGTGTGGGCGATTTACCCAATCTACAAGCCGCTATTGAACCCCTCACGAAAACTCTGATCGCAATAGGGCGCTACAGCGACGCGGAAATCGTCATTCGGCAGCAGCTGACCCTTGCGCAAACACAACGGGATCGGGTTGGCCAGATGTATGCGCTGAATAACTTAGGGGTGCTTTATCTTCAACAAGGGCAGTTAGAGCGGGCTACGGCGGCGCTCGCCACCGCTCTCGATCTGGCCGAAGCTTTACCAGATGACACCGGCATCGGACTCTCTCTCAGTAATTTAGGGTTGGCGGCCCGATTAGCAGACGACCTGGCTGCCGCTCGCAACTACTATGAATCAGCCATTCAGTATCGCCGCGCTGCGACCGATTGGGTGGGCGTAGCCAATTCCTCCAATAGTTTGGCGGCAATTTACCGACAGCTCAGTGATGACGATCGCGCCCTCGAACTCTACTTAGCTGCTCGTGAAGCAGCGCTGATCGATAACCACACGCCCACGTTACTCACAGCACTAGACGGCATGATCGGCGTTTATGCCGATCTCGGCGATATTGAGGCCTTAGAAGCGGCGATCGCTGAACGCACAACCCTTACCCCTCCACTCGCTCCCTCGGAGCAGCAGTTAGGGTTATATATAGGCCTGGGTCGCTATTATGAGCAGCTTGAGGATTACCCCCGCGCCCAGGCAGCTTACGACCAAGCCTTAGCGATTACCGAAGATATTGGCGCTGGCGCGGCGGCTCAGCGCACCTTTATTCTCCAGCAGCTACAGGGTGTAACCTTGCTAATGGAAGCAGGTTAGTTTGAGCCAAGAGTTTTAGGGTATGTGAGCCATCGGGCTGAAGTAAGCGCCTACAGAGTGCTGCACAAGGCCATTCGTCTTTGAATAAAGCGGTCTATAGACAGCTGAGAACATTGGCGATCGCTGGTATGCTCAGCCATTAAGGTTTCTACTGCTGAATTCTGGGCTCTAGACAGGTTCACCGATACTGCCATCTAGTGCCGCAGTTTGCGGTAGAGTGAGCATCGTCCCTAAAGCTGCCAATACTTGTACCGTAACGTGATGGGATACCATCACGAAATCCCATGATGAAATCGGAGTCACCGCTGAGATTTGATATCGTCACGCTCTTTCCAGACTTTTTTGATTCTCCTTTGAAGTCTGGACTGTTGGGAAAAGCGATCGACCGAGGGATTGCCAGCGTCAATGTGGTGAACCCGCGCGACTTCACCATGGATAAGCACCACAAGGTCGATGACGAACCCTACGGCGGTGGCGTCGGCATGTTGATGAAACCGGAACCCATCTTTGCTGCCGTCGAGTCGCTGCCGGTTTATCCGCGACGAGAGGTGATCTTACTGACCCCTCAGGGTGAAACCATGACCCAACCGCTGTTTCGGCAGTTAAACACGGAACTGGATCAAATTGTGCTGATTTGTGGTCACTATGAAGGGGTTGATGAGCGAGTACGGCATCTCGTTGATCGCGAAGTTTCTTTAGGAGATTTTGTCTTAACCTGTGGCGAAATTCCGGCGCTGACCTTAATTAATGGCGTCGTTCGTCTCCGGCCAGGCACAGTTGGCAAAACCGATTCCCTCAAATTCGAGAGCTTTGAGGCCGATCTACTGGATTATCCTCAGTACACGCGCCCCGCCGAATTTCGAGGATGGTCGGTGCCCGCAGTGTTACGGTCAGGCAATCATCAAGCGATCGCGGCATGGCGACATCGCCAGCAGCTTGACCGAACTCGACTACGACGTCCCGATCTTTACAAAACTTGGCAAAGCCAACAGCAACACTCAGAATCTCCTTGATCCTACTGAGGTGTGGTGATTTGAGCGGCCAATTTTCCAAAACGAGCCGCTAGCCTAGTTGAATATGCTGAGATTTACTTGATTTTCTCTGAAAAATTGATACCATTGATTTTATGGGCATACGGATTGGCAATGGTTACGATATTCATCGGCTGGTGGAAGAACGTCCGCTGATTTTGGGGGGTGTCCACATTCCCCATAGCAAAGGATTGTTAGGTCACAGCGATGCTGATGTTTTGACCCACGCCATCACGGATGCACTGTTAGGGGCGTTGAGCCTTGGTGATATCGGTACTTATTTCCCCCAGTGACCCCCCAATGGGCCGGTGCTGATAGCTTAAAGCTACTCGACCAAGTTCATCAAATGGTGTGCGATCGCAATTGGGAAATTGTGAATGTCGATAGTGTAGTCATTGCTGAACGTCCTAAATTAAAGCCCCACATCGCCGAAATACGTAGCACCTTAGCTGAAGTGTTGAAGGTCGCCCCCGACCAGGTTGGTGTTAAAGCCACGACGAATGAAAAATTAGGCCCGACTGGACGAGAAGAAGGCATTGCGGCTTACGCAGTTGTATTGCTCTCGTCGACGGAATAAGTCTTGTGGGCCGCGACAGTAGCTATTCCACGCTGCTGTTTTTCACAGAATGTAAATGACTCCCAGAGGGAGATCACTAGACTTGTGGCTTAGCTTACATTTGGTTGTGTAAATTTTTGATTAATTTACTTTAGGCTTTTGTGAAGGAATTGCCCTAGAGAATGACCTTGAACGTGTATTCTGGAGAACAACTTCAGGATATTTACGGAAGTTCTCTCGCGGGTTAGACGGGTTGAGTCGTATTGAACGATCGCTGAGTGGCAGAGAATGGGTATCTATCAACAAAAACAGGTTATTTGTGCTGGCACGTTTGGTCACACAGAATCGATGGCCTTTGAATGGGCTAATGCTTTCCCTGCTTGGTTTCAAGCAACGCCACCTGAGCGTATTGGTTTGCATGGAGAGTACGACTATCATGGCTTACAAAAGCGGGTGGAGGCACAGTACAACCGTCATTTCTCACCTTTAGAGCTTGATCAAGTTGCGGTCAGTCAGCGAGGCCGGGTGGTGATTTTGCAGGGTGTTGTGCGTGATCGGGCCATGCTCAGGCAGCTGGTTGATCTCGCAAAGCAAGTTGAGGGCACTTTTCGGGTCGAGACCAACTGGGTCACTTGCGAAAGTGAACAGGATGCTTTGCTTGCCGTTTAAGCGATCGCAGTAATTCTTTGAGATAGGCTCTTGCGGTAGAGCAGTTCTACGCAACCCTTTACTTGAATAGATGTGGCGAATGCATATCGAATATCGATGCTTTTATCATTAGTTGCTCAAGCTTGAGATGTAGAAATCATCGGGTTACGAACTTCTTGTTAGGTTTGCTAACGTTTCTACCAGCACCTGATTGTGGGCTTCAGTACCAACTGAAATTCTGAGTTTGTCGGATAACCCAGGTTGCTTAAAGTATCGCACCAAAATTCCCAGCTGCTTGAGTGACGAATAGAGCAACTCTGCATTGCCAGCAGGCGGCGTAGCCAAGACAAAGTTTCCCTGAGATTCCAGAACCGTAAACCCTAAATGCCTCAACTTCGTCGTTAGAGTTTGCCGTGACGCTTTTACTTTGTCTACACAAGCATTTTTATAGACTTGATCTCGCAGCGCTGCAGCACCCAGCAAGATCGAGATGGCATCGATGTTGTAGCTATCTTTAACTTTAAAGAGTCCTGCTAGTAGATTGGGGTGTGCGATGCCAAACCCTAGTCGTAATCCGGCCAGTGAATACCCTTTTGAGAGGGTTCGCAACACCATCACGTGCTCAAATTCTTCGATTAAACGCAGAGCTGAGCACTCAGCAAAATCTACATACGCTTCATCAATGACGACGACACCAGATGCTGCTTTGGCCAATTCTCGTAAGGCAGGCAGAGGAACTGCGTGGCCTGACGGACTGTTGGGAGAAGCCACAAACGTAATGGCGGCTTGGGTCTGAGCCAGTTCTGCAATGGGCAGTTGAAAATCCTGACGGTAAGGAATCTCTATGACGCTGGCAGGTTGCATTGCCGCTAAGGTGCGATAGAGCACGTAGGTTGGGGTCGGATAGGCGATTTGGCGATCGCTCCCTTCGGCACAAGCTCGCACCAGGATATTCAGCAAGTCATCGCTACCATTGCCGACAATGATCCAATCCGACGGTACGCCCAAGGTCTCGCTAACGGCTTTACAAAAGTCTTTCGCAAAAGGGTCAGGATACCGTCGTAAGGATTCGCCGTTGATGGTTTGTAAGGCCGCCATCACCTTAGGCGAAGGCGGATAGGGATTTTCGTTGGTATTTAGCTTGATGATGGGTGTTCCGGGTAGCGGTTGTTCGCCTGGAACATAGCTAGCCATCTTGTCAATCGCTGAACGAAAGTAGCCCATAGTTCAATCGTAAAACTTCAGTACTGACCGTGAGGTCACTAATCTAATCGTCTTATGATCACCTTGGCAGCAAAGCTTCACAGATATTTGTGTGGCGATTGCACCTGTCTTTGACCAACCCGAGTAAACAGGTCGCGGCCTCAGGACTGTGGTCTTTAACTGCCGCTAACCTAAAGTGTGCTGCTCGGAGTAAAGGAGCCCTTGTGAACGACAGTCAGCAGATACTTCCTTTTGTGGATGCTCATGAAATCCGCCAGCAGGCTCGGCTGATCGGATTTCATCAAGTTGGACTGGCTCGGGTAGATGATAGTACTGCAGCCATAGAGGCGCGCAACGCCCATCTACAGCACTGGCTCGATCAGGGGTATCAGGCTGACATGGCGTGGATGAACAATCCGAAGCGGCAGGACATTACCCAGGTGATGCCAGGGGTGCGATCGCTCATCTGTGTCGCACTGAACTATTACACCCCGCATCAGCATTCCAGTGATACCAACCACGGCAAAATCTCTCGTTATGGCTGGGGGCGTGACTATCACCGAGTCCTGCAAAAAAAGCTGAAGCAACTGTCAGAGTGGCTGCGATCGCAACATCCCGATATTCAAACTCGCTTTTATGTCGACACGGGACCCGTTGCCGACAAGTTTTGGGCGCAACAGGCGGGCCTGGGTTGGCTGGCAAAAAATGGCAATGTCATCACCCGCAAGTACGGCTCTTGGGTGTTTCTCGGCGAAATTCTCACGAACCTGGAGTTGCCTAGCGATCGCCCTCATACTGAACACTGCGGCACCTGTACCCGCTGTCTGGAGGCTTGCCCGACGGAGGCGATCGCCGCGCCTTTTGTGGTGGATGCTAACCGTTGTATTGCCTATCACACCATCGAGAATCGGGAAGAGTCCTTACCCGCCGCTATTGCACAAAACCTAGAGGGCTGGGTGGCCGGTTGCGACATCTGTCAGGATGTCTGTCCTTGGAATCAGCGCTTTGCTACAGAGACTGACGTGGCAGATTTCCAGCCCTATCCTGACAACCTCGCACCCCCATTATCCGAATTGGCAGCCTTAAGTGACTCTGAGTGGAATCGCCGCTTTCCCGCTTCAGCACTCCGTCGGATTAAACCCGTTATGTGGCGACGTAATGCTGAGGCGGCTCAACAGAGCCGGTCTTCTCAATCCAGTTGACGCCATCTTTCATCACTCACAGCAAGAAGGATCCTTAATACTTCTTGACATGGCTGAAATCCGCGCAGGGCGATCGATAGGATGTTAAACAGAAACTTTAAATCGGTCATACGGCAGGCGATCGCCCTGCACAAACGACTTTAGCAAGGTACACAAGAGGAAAAAACTTTGGTAAGCACAGCCCCACTCAAAACCAGCAAATCAGAAGAGATTTTCGCCGCTGCTCAACACCTCATGCCCGGTGGCGTTAATTCTCCAGTTCGCGCCTTTAAATCAGTGGGTGGTCAGCCCATTGTCTTCGATCACGTCAAGGGTGCCTACATCTGGGACGTTGATAACAACCAGTACATCGACTACGTCGGCACCTGGGGGCCAGCCATCTGTGGTCATGCTCATCCCGAAGTCTTGCAAGCATTGTCCGCCGCTTTAGAAAAAGGGACCAGCTTCGGGGCTCCCTGTTATTTAGAAAACGTGCTGGCGGAAATGGTGATTGACGCCGTGCCCAGCATTGAGATGGTGCGCTTCGTCAACTCCGGGACGGAAGCCTGCATGGCTGTACTGCGTCTAATGCGGGCCTTTACCGGACGGGACAAAATCATCAAATTTGAAGGTAACTACCACGGCCACGCCGACATGTTTTTGGTCAAGGCGGGCTCTGGGGTGGCGACCCTCGGCTTGCCGGATTCCCCTGGCGTGCCCAAAGCGGCTACCCAAAGCACACTCACCGCTCCCTACAACGATTTAGCTGCGGTTAAGAAGCTGCTGGAGGAAAACCCTGGCGAAATTTCCGGCGTCATCCTGGAGCCGGTTGTGGGGAATTCCGGTTTTGTCACTCCCGATGCGGGCTTCTTACAAGGCCTGCGCGACCTGACCCGCGAGCACGATACGCTCCTTGTCTTTGATGAAGTGATGACTGGCTTCCGCATTGCCTACGGCGGTGCTCAGGAAAAATTTGGCGTGACGCCTGACCTGACCACCCTGGGCAAAATCATTGGCGGTGGTTTACCTGTAGGAGCCTATGGTGGCCGTCGCGACATTATGGAAATGATTGCCCCTGCTGGTCCGGTATATCAAGCCGGTACCCTGTCAGGAAATCCGTTAGCCATGACGGCAGGCATCAAAACCCTGGAGATCTTGCAGCGTCCTGGTGCTTATGAGCAGCTAGAGACCATGACTCAGAAGCTCATCACCGGACTTTTGGCCGCCGCCCATGACACTGGCCATGCTGCGACTGGTGGCAACATCAGCGCCATGTTTGGCATGTTCTTCACCGATAAGGAAGTGCACAGCTACGACGATGCCAAAGAGGCGGATACCGAGAAATTCGGCTGCTTCCACCGGGGCATGTTAGAGGCGGGCATTTATCTGGCACCGTCTCAGTACGAAGCCGGATTCATGTCGCTGGCTCACACCGACGCCGATATCGAGAAGACGATCGCAGCGGCCCGTCAAGTTCTCAGCGAGCTGTAACGGGTTCAATGCCATCAATCACTTAGATATTTGTAAAAGGGAGCATTGGGGATAGCCCATCTGCTCCCTTTCCAGATCTTGGGCACTCCCTTATTGATATCGCAATCGCATTAAACCTCATCGTTTCACTCATCCACCCACTTACCCATCCACTCATTTACCCTCGTACCCACTCCCCCAAGGGTCGGTTATCGCGACTTATAAGGGTGTGTTTCAAGCGATATTCTAAGCTCGTTAGCACTCGACACAATTGAGTGCTAATGTTTCATTTGCAGAGAGAAAGAGTGGGACATGGCGAAACTAGTCATATTTGATGAAGCGTCGCGGCAGGCTCTGGAAAAAGGGGTCAACTCCCTGGCCGATGCGGTCAAGATCACCCTTGGGCCAAAGGGACGTAACGTCGTACTGGAAAAGAAATTCGGCGCACCGCAAATCGTGAATGACGGCATCACGATCGCCAAAGAAATTGATCTGGATAATCCTTACGAAAACACCGGCGCCCGCCTGATTCAGGAAGTGGCTTCGAAGACGAAAGACTTAGCCGGTGACGGTACCACCACAGCGACAGTGTTGGCTCAGGCCATCATCCGCGAGGGGTTGAAGAACGTCGCGGCTGGTAGTAACCCAGTGAGCCTGCGTCGGGGCATTGATAAGGCTGTTGCTGAAGTAGTTGCGGGTATCGAAGCCGCCGCTCAGCCTGTAACCGGTAACGCGATTTCTCAAGTAGCTGCCGTCTCTGCTGGTAGCGATGAAGAAGTCGGCCAGATGATTTCTGAAGCGATGGATAAGGTGACGAAAGATGGCGTCATCACCGTCGAAGAGTCCAAGTCGCTGACCACGGAATTGGAAGTCGTCGAAGGGATGCAGTTCGATCGCGGCTACATGTCGCCTTACTTCGTCACCGATCAAGAGCGTATGGTGACCGAGCTAGAAGGTGCTCGCATTCTCATCACGGACAAGAAGATCAGCTCTATTCAGGATTTAGTTGGGGTGTTGGAACGCATCGCTCAAGCGGGTGCCCCTCTAATGATCATCGCTGAAGATATTGAAGGTGAAGCCCTGGCCACGCTGGTGGTCAACAAAGCTCGCGGCGTGTTGAACGTGGCTGCTGTGAAGGCACCAAGCTTTGGCGATCGCCGTAAAGCCATGTTGCAAGATATCGCTGTGCTCACGGGCGGTCAGGTGATTTCGGAAGACATCGGCCTGAGTCTTGAAGCCGCTACGCTAGAGATGCTGGGGACTGCTCGTAAAGTCACGATCACTAAAGATACGACGACGCTCGTGTCTGATGCGGGCAACGAAGCTGATATCCAGGCTCGCGTGGGGCAAATCCGTCAGGAGCTTGAGCGCACTGACTCTGATTACGATAAAGAAAAGCTGTCTGAGCGCTTGGCTAAGCTGGCCGGTGGCGTTGCCGTCATCAAGGTCGGTGCTGCTACAGAGACTGAACTCAAAGACCGCAAATTGCGTATTGAGGATGCTCTCAGCGCCACTAAAGCCGCAGTTGACGAAGGTATCGTACCTGGTGGCGGCTCTACCCTGCTGCATTTAGCTGGCAACCTGGAAGCGTTGAAAGCCTCCCTCACGGTGCCCGAAGAGCAGGTTGGCGTCGACATCATCATTAAGGCCCTGGAAGCGCCTCTCCGCCAGATTGTCGATAACTCTGGTGGCGAAGGTGCCGTCATTGTGGAAAAGGTGCGCAACCTCGATGCCAACATGGGGTATAACGCCCTCACAGGTGACTTCGAAGACCTGATCGCTAGCGGCATTATCGATCCGGCTAAGGTTGTCCGCTCGGCTCTGCAAGATGCTGCCTCGATCGCGGGCATGGTGCTCACCACTGAAGCGTTGGTGGTGGAGAAGCCTGAACCTGCGGCCCCGGCTGGTGGCGATCCCGGCATGGGCGGCATGGGCGGCATGGGTGGTATGGGTGGCATGGGTGGTATGGGTGGTATGGGCGGCATGGGCATGATGTAAGCTCAAAGCCTATCCAGTACTCAACTGCACAGTTGGCTAAACAGCAAAAGCGCCGGGGGAAATCGCCTCCGGCGCTTTTGCTGTTTTTATGGAGCCGGTGGACTAGCGATCAGACTTAGCCATCGATACTGCCCTCAACCCCTTCGATGAGATAATCCATCTTCTCCAGCTCAATGTCTTCCTGCTTATATTCCTGCTCGCCGGTCAAAATAACGTTGCCCTGATTATCTTTCAGTTCGCCCTTGTAAATCACCAATTCACTGTTGATGAGTTGTTCCTTGGCCGCATCGGCATCTGCCTTCGCTTCATCAGTCACCGCTGGACCATAGTCTGAGAGCTTGCAGAAATTACCCGCTAATCCACCGCGTAAAACATGGGGAATGTCGCCAGCCATCAAGGTTTGGCCCGCCACAAACTGTTCTCCGAGTTGGGTGTAAATGCTTGACCAATCCCACTCCGCACCGGTGAGATAGCCTTCCGGTGCCAAGGGACCTTGGTTAGCGTGATAGCCGCTGGAATAAATTCCTCGCTTTTCGGCTGTCTCCATCACGACTTTAGGACTATCCACATGGCAGGTGACCACATCAATGCCTTGGTCGGCCATGCTGTTGGTCGCTTCGGCTTCCTTCACCGGTAGCGCCCAATCACCGGTAAAGATCACCTGGGTCGTGATGGCAGGATTGATGGATTTGGCGCCTAAGGTAAACGCATTGATGTTGCGCAAAACTTGGGGAATTGGCTTGGCCGCGACAAAACCGAGCTTGCCAGACTGGCTCATATGGCCAGCAACCACACCCGCGACATATTGTGCTTCATCGATGTAGCCAAAATAGCTCCCCACATTCTCAGGATGCACGCCGTCTTGATACAGTCCGCCCGCGTGGAAGAACTGTACCTCCGGAAACTCTTCCGCCAGTTCCAAAATGTACGGATCAAAGTAGCCAAAGGAGGTGGGGAAGAGCACCTTCGCACCGTCGATTTCGATCATGCTGCGCATCGTTTCAGCGACTGCCGTCGTCTCCGGCACGCTGGCTTCTTCGATCAGGGTGATGCCAGGAACGTTAGCCACCATTGCTGCCGCCCCCTCGGCGTGGGCCTGGTTATAGCCAAAATCGTCTTTGGGGCCAACGTAGATGAACCCGACGACAAGGTCTTCGCCACCAGCATCACCACTTGCAGCATCGTCTGCGGGGGCGTCTGCGTCTGTTGCAGGGCTACAGGCAGTCCCGAACTTAGTCACGACACCAAAAGCAGTGGTGGCCATTAGGCCGCGAACCACCTGACGACGAGATAAACGCTGAAAGGGATGTTTGGTCATTAGGCTTGCTCCTCAAAAAACAGATGCGATCGCTTAATCGCTCAAAAGGTAATCAGGCAACCCACCTTATACAGGGAGGTTAAGATGCTTTCTTTTGTATAGATCTGGTTTAAGGATTGAGAAAATAGGGCGATTGTTTTGTATCGATAGCTGCTTTTTCTGAGTTTGTTCCCAGCAAAAGAACCACAGAAATATCGTTTGGGATAATTGACAACTGTTTTTGCGGTGGGTTCTTAGCTCTCGCTATATCTCAGGAGCAGTCTTTGTTTGAGGCAGCTAGTACTGCATGGCCGAAATAACGATACCCTTCCAGTTTCTATCCCCCTTGCTCCCCATCTCCTCTGCTCGTGACGAATAGTATGTAAATTTACGCCGAGGGGTACTAGGTGCCGTCTTCTACCCAGTAAACGAGTTCAGGGGATGCTTGATCAAAAGCGACACCATAGCTCAGCAGCGCATTTTCTGTGCCACTGAGAAATAGCAAGATATAAGTGTCAGGAAACTGAGTTGTGTCGCGATCGCCCACCAAAAATCGGGGAGCCAATACGGGTGATTTGAATTCCAATGAATTGAGATTTGCTGCAGAAATCTGATATCGCGCTTGAGGTGCATATTCAGTTTGAACATTGCGCCAAGCCTCTTCTGGTAATGCCAATCGTAATTGCAATGACATTTCACCTAGTAGAGGCCATAGCTGATAGTGAAGCTGGGCGTCTGTAGCCTCGGGCGGAATGGTTAGCGGAAAGTGCTGGATAGCATCACCATCACCAAGTTGCGATCGCACTTCGGCATATCGCTCAATATCGGTAATCGGTCTTGAGATATTTACAAAGGAGTAGCTGATTAGATTAATAAAGGTCACAAACACCGACAGCAACAGCGTCAACAGCGCTCCTATTGAACGCCACAGCCATCGCTTGCGCCGAGCTTGCGAGACCATATATCCAGTCAGCAGCAACACCAGCCCAGGTAAAAAGTTAAGCAGCCACCGGACTGAATAAAAGCCATCATAGGCAGTCCACCAAAGGTTGAGACCCAATCCTAGTGACAGTAACAAAAGGCTAGCGGCCAATAATAATGGACTTCGTTTTGCATATGTCCTCAGCATTGATTGGCGTCTCTTAAAAAGACGGGGTTGTTCGAGCAACGAAATATGGCCGCAAGGCGATTTGAGTATGGCAAGCTGCAGAAATCAGCGTCAAGGGCTAGCGCGATCGCCCCCGTACTCCAGACTTTCAATTCCTGCATAATCCTGAGATTCTGAGATGCGAAGCGGTGGGAGCGCCGCAAAAACATCGCCGCAAACAGAAAGGGTTGCGGTAGAGTGTGTGCCGTAGATCTTTTCGCATTGGGTGAGGGGCTATGGGTTGGAAACGATTTTTGTCTTTTGTAGCTTTGGGGATCCTTTGCAGCCTGGTAATTGCCTGCAGTCAAGCGCCTCCAAACACACCGACTGTCGATGAAACCTCAGCCGTTGAATCGACAAAGATTGTCGCTCCAGATGAGAGCACTGAGACTATCTCAGAACCCGCAGCACTACCTGCGGCCACCCAAGCGTTGTTAGCAAGTCTCGGTGCGGAACCCACCAATCCTCCGCGTGGGGATCTGCGGATGGTCGTCATCAGTGATCTAAATGGGGTCTATGGCTCAACAGACTACGACCCAGAAATCGATCAGGCGATCGCGCTAGTACCTTTTTGGAATCCTGATTTGGTCGTCTGTAGCGGCGACATGGTGGCCGGTCAAGACCTTTCCCTCACACCAGAACAAATTCAAGCGATGTGGGCAGCCTTTGATGACCACGTGGCGGCACCGCTTAGAGAAGCCGAAATTCCCTACGGATTCACCATTGGCAATCACGATGCCTCTGGAGCGCAGGGAGTGAACGATAACTTTCTGTTTCAGCGAGAACGCGATCTGGCCTCAGCCTATTGGCAAAATCCAGCGCATGATCCTGGTGTGGAATTTGTCGATCGCTTCGACTTCCCCTTCTATTACACCTTTCGCCAAGACGATGTCTTTTTTATGTCTTGGGATGGGTCTTCTAACATCATTCCAGCGGATAAGCTGGCTTGGGTGGAGCAAGCGCTGGCTAGCGAAGCTGCCCAGAATGCTCGGATGCGAGTTTTGTTAAGCCATCTCCCCCTCTATGCAGTGGCCGTCGGTCGAGACCAACCGGGCGAGGTGATGAATGACGCTGACCAGATCCGCACCATGTTGGAAAAATACGACGTTCACACTTACATCAGTGGCCACCATCACGCCTACTATCCTGGTCATCGTGGCAATTTGCAGTTACTCCATATGGGGATTATCGGCTCGGGTCCGCGTCCATTGATTGATAGCGATTTGCCCCCTTGGAAAGCCCTAACGGTTCTTGATGTTGACTTTGACGATCCGAGTGGCGAACTCACTCGGTACACCACCTACGACATCCAGACGATGGAGCTGATCGAATATGGTGAACTGCCCCGCTTCTTGACCGGGCATAACGGCATGGTGCTGCGTCGCGATGTGGAAATGGCCGATCTCAATGCGGAAGAAAAGGCGTTTTGTGAAGCGAAGTTAGGGACAGCGTTGTGTAGCTGATGATTTGGACAGTAGGTTTTCAAGGAGCACGTCATCCGCTGGGGGATGACGTGCTCCCTACGAAATCAGCGCAGTGCGTTTGGTCAGCCTCGCTTACGGACAACTCTGGTTAGCTCGCAATCTCGTGGAGGCATTGCCGTTGCCTTGGCAGCGCTACACGTCCAGAGCGAAAACGCAGCAACGCACGCCCCCGACAGGCGCAACGTGGCTTTGCCCAACTTATTCAGCAGATTGGGTTCCGGGTCCCGCCGCCCAAAACCCGAGGGATTCCCTCTGGATGCCCCAAAGGCACCCGGTTGCACCTGCGCGGCCCCTGTCCACTGGTCAAGTTTCACCCACCCCGGAAACTTTGTCCTTGCAAGGACACTCAACAATCGGCTTCATTGTCTAGTTTGAGGAACTCACAGCCTGTGGTTGCAGCGCCGGCACAACTCTATTTGTCCAAAATCAAATTTTACTTAAGTCACTGACCTCCAGCAAAGCTGGAGGCTTGGGAAAAAGCCGCTCAAAGCGGCAACTGGAATGGGAAACAAATATCCCGATCTCCCTGACCTTAAAAGTTACTAGCCGGTGAGCCTTGAGAAATCTCGACTCCGGAGTTTGTAGAACTATCGAACTTCAAGAAGTAGGTGGGCTGGATCAAACTGAGAATGAGCTATCGTGCGACAAGTCTTGCTCAGAGAGAGTTTAGCGCTTTGTGAAGTGGATGCTGCATTTTTCAGATAATTGCGTTCTCCTACTTAGTCCCCCAGCAGAGTTGGGGGTTTACACCGATTAATTAATCCCAGAAACCTTTGGGGCTAGGCCTTACCTCGCCCGCATTCACTCAGCAGCTGAGGGGCTGTCGTGCCTTTGCTGAAAGGATTTAACCGCGACCGGATGACAGACCCTAGGCGAGTAAAAAGGCGGAGCGCTAAAATTCCTATCCCCGCCGCAAGCGAACGGAGCATTACGGAATTTTTCCTTCGGAACGCACTAGCGCCCCTGTTTTTACGCCCCAAGGGGCGGGGAATGTACCCAAACGAGATTCAAGACCACTGTCTAGCCTTGTGTGCATGAAGTAGGTAGCATCAGTTGCGGCTTGCTCACTATCCGCCAACTCAATGGCCAAACTTTGCCACTCATTATTACGGCATCAACAATTTCCATTAGAATCAGGATAATTTAGCTGGGCTGATAGGCTTTGTTCGAGATCGCTAGATCGGCATTTGCGACAGTTCTTCATTCATCACGCTCGGCCAACTTTTGGCACTATTTGTAGATTCCTATGTCCCAGATTTTAGAAACGCACGTATATCCTGTTCTTTGGCAAGAAGATCACGTCCTGCTGATTGATCAAAGGAAATTGCCAAAGGAGTATGCGGTCGTTTCGATCAATCGCTGTGAAGATATCGTGACGGCGATCGCGACCCGTATTGTGCGGGGCGGGCCCGCCCTCGGCATGGCGGCTGCCTACGGTTTATATCTGGGGGCTAAAACGATTCAGACGGACGATCGCACCGCCTTCCTAGAACGGCTAGAGGCGATCGCTGAGCAACTCAAAAGCGTTCGCCCTGATAAAGCTAACTTGCTCTGGTCAGTCGATTACCTCGTGAAGCAAGTCCGTCAGAGCAGTGCCAGTGTCGATGAACTCAAGGTTGGACTGCTCAAAACCGCACAAAAGATTCAACAAGAAGATTGGGATATCTGTGTGGCGATCGGCCAGCATGGCCTGGCCGCGTTACCTGCCGCCCCAACTAAATTAACCCTGTATACCCATTGCAATCATGGCGCACTTGCGACCTCCGGCTTTGGCACCTCACTGGGTATCTTGAGAACGGCCTGGCAAGAATCTCGATTAGAAAAAGTCATTGCCGGTGAAACTCGCCCTTGGCTGCAAGGGTCACGCCTAACGGCTTGGGAATGTGTGCAAGAGCAAATTCCCGTCACTATCGTGACCGACAGTATGGCCGCCCATTGCATGAAACGGGGCATGGTGGATGCCGTTGTCGTGGGTGCCGATCGCATTGCCGCGAATGGCGACACCGTGAATAAAATCGGCACCTATGCGCTGGCCCTCGCCGCTAAAAGCCCATCGTCTACCTTTTCTGGTTGCTGCTCCGTTATCGACTGTGGACTTTGCACTACCCACTGGCGAAGGGCTTGATATTGCCCAAGGCCAAGGCACTGATGTCTGCCGATTAGGAGACACGATTACTTGCCCTGAGGGCGTAGAAGCCTATAATCCCCTCGCCGATATCACCCCCGCCAACCTCATTACTGCTGTCGTGACTGAACATGGCGCGATCGCCCCTAGTGAGCTCAAGACCTTCGCTCAACGTCAAGACTGAAAATTTTCTGGCAGGAACTCGTCCGACCACAGATCCTTTTGCTTCAGCCAATCCTGGCTAAACAAGCGAGACTGATAGCGAGCACCGCTATCACACAAAATCGTCACAATCGTATGGCCCGGACCCATTTGCTTGGCTAACTTTACGGCGGCGCCCACATTAATACCTACCGAGCCGCCCATAAACAGACCGTCTTTATACAGCAACTGGTACACCGTCCGCAGAGCCTCCGGATCCGTCACTTGAATAGCATCGTCTGCAGGAGCCCCCTGCATGTTGGCAGTCACCCGACCGTTGCCAATTCCTTCGGTTATCGAGTTGCCTGATGAACTGATTTCACCGGTTTTGACATAGCTATAAAGCCCACTACCCATGGGGTCGGCAACCACACAATGAATGTTGGGATTCTTGTCTTTAAAGAACATTGCCGTGCCCGCATAAGTACCCCCAGTACCTGTTGCGGCCACCCAGGCATCGACTTTGCCAGCCGTTTGGGTCCAAATTTCTGGTCCCGTCGTTTCATAGTGAGCCCGTCGATTAGCCAGATTATCGAACTGGTTTGCCCATACAGCGTTAGGAGTTTCCTCAGCAATGCGGGCTGAAAACTTGACGTAATTATTGGGATTTTTGTAAGGGACCGCTGGTACGGGGCGCACTTCTGCTCCCAAGGTGCGTAGCATGTCCATTTTTTCCTGAGACTGGGTATCAGGAATGATGATGAGGCACTTATAACCCTTCGCATTGCAGATGTGGGCCAAGCCGATGCCCGTATTGCCCGCCGTGCCCTCAACAACGGTGCCGCCAGGGTGCAGAACCCCACGCTCTTCAGCATCCTTGATGATGAAGAGCGCTGCCCGATCTTTTACCGAGCCACCTGGATTCAGAAATTCCGCTTTGCCGAGAATTTCGCATCCTGTTTCTTCACTAAAACTGTTGAGCCGAATGAGGGGAGTATTGCCAACAGTGCCGACAAAGCCTTGTTTGATATCCATCCTGAATGCTAGCTAAAGGAACGACAGTCACTACATCTGCCTATCCTAAAGGGAAATGGTGACCGGAAGAGATTAACCCAGAAATAACCGATTGGAAGGGGCTATGGATGATATAACGCCGCCGATCAGAGACAAAGCTGTTACCCAAGGGTTAGATCGTGATTTCCCAGGGATGGTCATAGTTGAAGTGCTCTTGACGACCAGGTTGCTGGCAGCGCATCAACCCATGTTGTTGAATGCAAGGCAGCACTGACCAACGGGTGGAAAAGAGCGCTTTAGATTGATTATTCTGACCGTATAGCCGCTAATTTTTGGAAAAAAGTCTATGGGCATTGTGCAACGGTTTGTCATGGCGCTGATTTTCGGCGTGATGAGTCTTGTTTGGCTACCGACCCCAGCGATGGCACAAGATTATCCACTCCCGCTGTCCTTTAGCAATGCGGAACTACGAGGGCGTGACTTTCAAGGACAACAACTGCAAGCGGCAGAATTTTCCAACGCCAATCTCTCGGAAGCTGACTTCACTGGAGCGGATGCTAGAGGGGCCATTTTCAGTGCTTCGGTCGCCAGGGAAACCAATTTTCATGGCGTCGATTTCTCAACGGGGATGTTAGATTCCTCAAACTTCACCGGAGCCGATTTCTCAGATGCCATCTTGGTAGACACCATTATGCTGCGCTCCACCTTTGATGGAGCAGATATTACCGGAGCAGACTTTTCAGGGGCCTTACTAGATGGCACGCAAATGCGGCAACTGTGCGAAATCGCCGCGGGTATCAATTCCCAAACAGGGGTGGCTACCCGCGATTCACTCGGTTGTCGTTAGGCTGCTAAACCGTCACTGGACGAGGCGTTAAGGGAAGCTCTAAGCGATCGCCCACCGTAGGCTCTAGTACCTGAATGGATTTGCCCTGGGCAGCTAACTGCTCTCGCACTTTTTCCGCCCCGTCTGTAGCCTTGAGGATGGAAACAAGCAGCCCCTCATAGACCGTTTCTTGAGCGTCTGTAGTGGGCAACATCACTTGTGGCTGTAGCCAATTAGCCAGTTCGCCAGCACTTTTAAGGCCGCGAATAATCGGCCCCACCAAGGGCAGCGACAAGGTCAACATCGGGGTCAACACCACGTCTACGGGAGCTTCCTGTTTGAGCTCTGCTTGGTGATAACCGTGAGGCTCGTAAAAGAGCTTGAACCCGGTGGCAGTTTCCGTGACGATATAGCCATTTTCTAATAACGTTGGGCCGATGGGAGAACCGGGGACAGCCTTAATCGTGGCACCGCCACGCGTGGTTGACTGCCCATGGTCAAGCACAGTCACATCAGTAAAGCCCAACTCGCGCACGACCTTCGCGGCATTCGGAGAACCCACCACCGGAATTGACTTATCGAGGGCCTGTAACGTTTCGGGATGGGCGTGATCTTCCAATCCTTGAGTTAACAGGATGAAGTTAATGTCCTTGGGTAATGGCTGAGGCTGCTTTTTTTCGCCCTTAAATAACCAACTGGCATTGCCAAAGGTCAAAGCGCCAATCAGCCAAGGGTCGACGAGAATCTTTTGATCCGCAATTTCCCATAGCCAGCTATTGTTGTCGAGCCAAGTGGTGAACATGACAGGTGAGGTTTTACATCTCTTTACAGTCTAGAGGGTTTATCTGAGTTAGGAGTAACGATTGATGATCGGCTTTCTCAAAAGTGTCTGCATTAAGCGTGCTGGCGCTTTCTGTACCGATCTAACGATGACGGATCTTACCGACGAGGCCGCGACGGAAATCAAACAGTTATGAGTGAGCCTTCAAAACAATTACTGAAACTGGCCCAGAAACTCTTTGCTGACGAGGGCGATCGCACTGCTTTTATCGAGGCGTTAACGGCACCAATGCCGCTACCGCCGACGATCCTATGGACCCAGCCCAAGCCCCATGAGCTTGACTGGCCCACCGTTGCTCCCCCTGCCTTGGCAACCCGCTCAGGTGGAGCGACTCCTGGGGAATCGACGCCCTGGCCAGCACCCGCTCCACCATCAGGGCTATTACTATTGTTTAGATTTTTCATCCGTATTTGCGGTGTCGCTGATACAAGCGATCGCCGAGCCGATTAAGGTCGCGATCGATCTTTGTGCAGCTCCTGGGGGCAAGAGTTTGTGTACTTGGGTCATGCTCCGACCGCAGCGCTTGTTGTGTAATGAGGCGATTCGCAAGCGGGTTAGAATTCTGATTGCCAATCTCAAACGCTGCGGTGTGATGGATGCGATCGTCTTGAATCAGGACCCGGCTACCCTAGCAGAGCATTTGCCTAACTCAGCCCAATTAGTTTTGGTCGATGCGCCCTGTTCGGGGCAATCTTTATTAGCCAAGGGCCAAGCTGTGCCAGGCTGCTTCCACAAGGTCACCCTCAACCGTAATGCCAATCGGCAAAAGCGAATCTTGGCCAATGCCGCTCAACTGGTGGAGTCAGATGGCTATTTGCTCTACTCTACCTGCACCTATGCTCCGGCAGAAAATGAGCAGGTTTGTCAATGGTTTCTCAAACGGTTCCCTGATTTTCAGGGCGTTCAAGTAAACGCTCTGGCCGCATATCAGTCACACTTGACAGATTTGCCTTGTTATCGGCTCTGGCCGCATTCTCGCTTAGGGGCAGGGGCGTTTGCCATGCTTTTTCGTCGGCATCAAGGAGAGCGTAAACTGCCCAATGAAGCCTTTTTGGTAGAACACCAATTCAAATTACAGACTGGACCACTGGGTTGGCAGGCTGACGGCTAAGTGACTGAACTGCCGACGATCAAGTTTATGAGAGATGCCTGGCAAGATTATGATCACGGGTCTTTTCCGGGCTGGATCAGACTGCTCTATAGCCAAGGCCACTGCTAAAACTAATGGCTGCTTAAACCGATCAGCGATGATTCTGGGACTTTTGATCGGCGCCACCCAGGATGTGTCGCATGTCAGTTTCTGAAAGGGGAATATCGTCGTCATCAAAAAGCGACTGCCAGCAAATTTGGCAGCCGCTATGAAGCGTATTTCAGTTATTAGGAAAAGGCTAAATGCTACACAGCAGAGCCAACCCCTGCATACGCACCATAAAAGAACAAACCGACGACAACCAGCACACCAGTGCCAGCAACGGTTGCTACGATCCACAGAGGAATGCGCCCATTCTTAATCATCTCAACACCTCCTACTCAAAAACTAGTCAACACAACAGCGGTTCAAAGCCCTCAAAAGATGCTTAAATCTCCAGGCTTAGTTGAAGAAGTAGCTGGAAAATAGCAGTCCTGTGACAAAAACCAATAGCAGCCCCAAAAATAAGGATGTTCGGTTCAGCTCAACTGGTTGCTTATTCGGATTCTGATTCCGTTCCACTGATCTACTCCTATCGCTGAATAAACTGCATAGCGGCGATCGCGCCTAAAAAGAAAACGCTAGGAACGCCAAGGGTATGTACGGCTAGCCACCGCACCGTAAAAATGGGATAAACCGTAGGTTCGTTTGGGGTATTTACCATGTCCTTCTCACCAATTCTCTCAAATGCAATAACGTGTTACTGAAACTTTTACGGCAGCATCACTCGCCCAAAAATTCTTTGATCTGCTGCTCTGCCTCGTAGCGATCAGACACAATCGGTAACTCCATCTGGTTGCTCTGGTAATACTCATTGGGACGAGGCGTGCCAAAAGCATCATAAGCCAAGCCAGTGCTCACAAAGAGCCAGCCAGCGATAAACAGAGCAGGAATTGTGACGCTGTGAATGACCCAGTAGCGAATACTGGTAATAATGTCGCCAAATGGCCGTTCGCCGGTATCACCTGCCATATCAACCTCTCATGTAACGTGTGTATCAATCCTATTACTTAATGATACGGAACTCAGGAATCCATCACAAGTTAGATCCTGAGTTCTATATCGACTAAGACAATGATCAAACCGCCTGCGAGCCAGCATACCGCAACAGATAGCCATTCTGGCCCAAAATGAAGCCCTGCTCTGGCGTGTTAAAGACAATCGTATAGAGGTTAGAGGGTACCTGATCAATCTCAGCATCCTTAAACCAAGTTAGACCGTCATCGGGACTGAAATAGAGTGTCCCACTCCCGCCCGAGACCCAGAGTTCTTCAGGAGTGCGAAAGGCTGCATCCAGAAAACCCCAACTCGTGGCAAGTTCAGGGGTGATCGGTTCTTGCCAATCATCCTCTTCTCCCGTGGGGGAAAATTGAATTTGCCCGCCTCGCTCTAGTAGCCACAAACCACCATCTCGGTCAAAGCCAATGTTTTGTAGACGGCGAGAACTTTCCCGATTGTAGGGATGCCATTCCAACTCACCAGGGGTCCATAGAGAGTAGAAGTTACCGCGAGAAGACACCGCCGCATAACTGCCGCTCGGGCTGCGGCTCATATTCCGAACCACGCCAACTGCCCCCAGAACAAGACCCTTCCAGTTTTGACCACCATCTCGCGTCCGGTAAATGGCCCCGACATCGGTTGCGAGTTCTGCTTCCTGGGCGGCCAAGGCAGTAATGAGTAACGGGCTACCAGGCAACTTGGCGCTGAGCGGTACACGCTCCCAAGTATCGCCACCATCGATTGTATGCAGCAAAATCCGCGGCTGCCCCGCCACCCAGCCTTCGTTCTCAGCAAAGCTGACCGAGGTAAACGTAAAACCTTGATCCCCTAAATCCAGCGATCGCTGGGACCAGGTCATGCCACCATCACGAGTTTCCATCAGGGTGTTGCGGCTGCCCACCAGCCAGCCACGCTTGGCATCACTAGTAAAGGCAATGTCTGAGAAAGTCGCCTCTGTATCTAGATGGACAACCTCCCAAGGGTTGTTTTCTAAATCTGGCAAAAAGGCGTTGCTGCAGCCAAAGCACAGAAACGCGATCGCGACAATCGCGACAAATTTTCGTAAATGAACTAATAAACCACCCATGCCAGCTCAACATCCTCAGCCGTAACAACATCAATACTCACACAATTGCCATGCGCGTCTGGCATCATCGCAAACCGTAGAGACTAATAAAGAAGAAAAAACCGACCGCCAAAGCCCCAAAAATCAGAATACTTTTCTGTCCAGGAGTGAGCGTGTTAACCCCTAGCCCATAGCTAAGGTTCTCTTTGAAACCCGATGGCGTTCCAGCCGGACCCACGTTGGCAAAGCGCTTTTTCTGAGCCCCGCAAACCGGACAGCGCCAGTTCAGCGGCACATCTTGAAACGCCACTCCAGCCTTAATATTGCTACGATCATCCCCTTTGGCTGGCTCATAGGTGTAGCCACATGCCAGACATTCATACCGATCCATTTCCTGCGGAGTTAATGGCTTCTCCGGCTCTGATACCTGGTCAACTTCGGCTTCGGCAGTGGGCGTTGCAGGGTTACTATCCACCGCTTGCTCATCACCTAAGTCAATTGGATCAGCTTGTGGATTAGACTCAGTCGACATCCCTTACTCCCCTCGACGGCTCTACATGTAAAACTATTCAGCTGGTCCACCCGAACCTGCTGAATGCTGAATCATGAAAAATGAAATAATTGTTACTAATTATGACATGGCATAGAACATTTCTCAGTTTTGCCCTCCTTGACGACTGTGATTAAGGGCGCGTCTCCGGAAATGATAGAAGTATGAGCTTGACTAATAAACAGCATGGGAACTGCAAAACACTTGCATCCAGGAATCGCCTGAAGTTCAAGCGAATGTAAACTAATATGGAAACGCGTGCAGTAAGAGACTGTGTGCGACCGTGAGTGAGGATACGCAGTGTTTGTCTTAACTGGGTACGAATACCTACTAGTCTTTCTCCTCCTATGTGGTTCAGTGCCGATCTTGGCACTTGGAATTGCTTATTTCCTCAGCCCAAAACGGCAAGGACCCAGTCGTAGAACTACCTACGAATCAGGGATGGAGCCCATTGGTGGCGCTTGGATTCAATTCAACATTCGCTACTACATGTTTGCCTTGGTATTCGTCATCTTTGATGTTGAAACTGTGTTTTTGTATCCGTGGGCAGTGGCCTTCAGTCAGTTGGGGCTATTGGCATTTATAGAAGCGCTGATCTTTATCGCGATTCTTGTGGTCGGTCTAGTGTATGCATGGCGAAAAGGAGCATTGGAATGGTCATGAATCCTGAAGGCAAGATCTCTATGCTGGCTCCTGATGAACGGCTAGCAAATCCCGTTGGCATCCCCACGGTGACTCAAGATCTATCTGAAAATGTCATTTTGACCACGGTGGATGATTTGTACAACTGGACTCGGCTGTCCAGTTTATTTCCACTGTTGTATGGCACAGCTTGTTGTTTCATCGAATTTGCGGCCATGCTGGGTTCCCGGTTTGACTTTGACCGGTTTGGGCTGGCGCCCAGGGCCTCTCCGCGACAAGCTGATCTGATTATTACTGCCGGTACCATCACCATGAAGATGGCTCCTGCCCTGGTTCGTCTGTATGAGCAGATGCCTGATCCAAAGTACGTGATCGCAATGGGTGCCTGCACGATCACTGGCGGCATGTTCAGCATGGATTCTCCAACCGCTGTGCGTGGTGTTGACAAGCTGATTCCAGTTGACGTTTATATTCCAGGGTGTCCTCCCCGACCAGAGGCCATCTTTGACGCCATCATCAAGTTGCGGAAAAAGATTGCGACTGAGTCTTGGACTGATCAGGCTAGCATTACTCAAATTCATCGTTATCACACCGTTAAGCATCAGATGCAGTCAGTCTCGCCAATTTTGACTGGCAAATACTTGCAAACGGGTACCCATGAGACTCCTCCTAAAGAGCTCATGGCGGCGATGGGCATGCCAGTCGAGCCTTCTTTGGAGGAAGCAAAGCAGGAGAAAGCGAATGGCTGAAGCAGAAACAAATCAAGGAACGCCAACCGAAGACAAGGGTTCTATTGTTGAAGCAGGCCCGGTATCCAAATGGTTGACTGAGAATGGCTTTGGCCATGAGTCTTTGGCTCCCGATCATCTAGGCACTGAAGTGCTTACGGTTGACTCTCAGTTTTTGATTCCCGTTTGTACGGCGCTTTTTGCTTATGGGTTTAACTACCTACAGTGCCAAGGCGCCTATGACGAGGGACCAGGCAAGCAATTGGTGAGCTTTTATCACTTGGTCAAACTCAGCGATAATGCCACTGATCCCGAAGAATTGAGGGTCAAGGTATTTCTCCCCCGAGAAGATCCCAAAGTTCCTTCGGTGTACTGGATCTGGAAAGCGGCTGACTGGCAAGAGCGAGAAAGCTATGACATGTATGGCATCGTCTACGAAGGGCATCCGAACCTCAAGCGTTTGTTGATGCCTGAAGACTGGGTAGGCTGGCCTCTCCGTAAGGATTATATTTCGCCTGATTTTTACGAACTCCAGGATGCTTATTAGTTAGCTGTTGCGAATATCAGCTTGAAAGGATGCGTAGTTGTTCACTATGCATCCTTTTTGATGACTGGAAAGCTTTACTAGGAGGGGCTGTCATCCGGTTGCGGTCAAATCCTTGCCCTGAATGGGCAAGGATTTGACCATTCACGAGATGCGGGTGCGGTAATGCTTTACCCCAAAGGCTTCTGGGATTAATTGATGACGCGCCCTTGTCTGTGGGAGGGGCAAGGAATCATAGTTTCGATAGTGGCTCTGGATGCGCCCTCAAACCTTACTGAGCTTGCTCGCTAGATAGAGGGCCTTCCAGACCACCTGCCCCGCCCCATCGTGTCAGCAGACTGGACAGGATGAGAGGACATCTGCGCGTCAGACGTAGCCAGGATTGACAAGGATAGCGCTGAGCACGATGTGTGTCCCATTCGGAGTGTCGCTGCTATGAGCCATCCGTTCATGCCCTTAGGCATTGATATCAGCAAAGCTGTAACAGCAAGGCATGGGACCTGTTCATGCCGGCTGAGAAGCCACCGGATGCCCTCGCCCTCTACCGGCACCAACAGGGGCATCCGGTGAGGATCGTCAACCCGTTGCGAGTGAAAGGCTACCGCAACAGCCCCCTATCCCGTACCAAAAATGATCGCGCCGATGCCAAATTAATCGCGCACTTCTGCCGTGACCTGCCCCCGGCCCCGTGGTAACCGTCCGCCCCAGAGGTAAGCCAGTTGCAGGGCTACACCCGTCGTCTAGATGCCCTGGAGCACCGGCTCACCGAAGAGACGCCTCGTCTCAGCATCACGCCCCAAGATTTAGCCGCCGATATCGTGGCCCATCTTCAGTTTCTCCAGGGGCAAGTGGCAACCGTAAAAAAGCGCTTGCGCGAACATCTTCAGCCCGATGAGTCACTGCAACAGCAGCAGGAATTACTCATCAGTATCGTGGGCGTGGGGAAAGCACGGCGGCACGGGTGCTGGCAGAAATTGGCGCGATTGAACACTTTGACTCGGCTCGTCAACTGGCCGCCTTTGCCGGACTGACACCGCAAGAACACACCTCGGGGACCTCACCCTGGCTGTGCAAAATCGGTCATCGACGACTGCGCAAAGCCCTTTATTTTCCCCACGTTGACTGGGTGGCGGCGCTGTCCCTAGGCGCGGGCCTTTGGCGAACGACTCTTAGCGGCTGGCAAGACTAAGATGCAAGTCATGGGCGCTTTGATGCACAAGCTGATTCGCGTCATCTATGGCATCCTCAGGTCCAGACAACCGTTCAACGCGAACAATCTAATGCCTCGTAGTGCTTGACACGCAGAATTCAAGACAGTATCTAAGTATCGATATAACGACCAAGATAAGCGGCGGCAGATCACCTGTGAATCTACACCGAGATCTCTCAACTGTCAGCTTTATCGACTGGTTATGCTGCTGGCGCTGACCCGCATTTTGGACCAGGTTTTAGATGATGAGCGGATTAGCAGTTGTTGAATGACTCGAAGCAGAATCGATGGCTGAAATAACGCACCAGATGACTGAACCATGTGAAAAACATTAAATAACACTAAGGTCACTTGAGGTTCTTTCGTCGTTAATTGAATCAGTTGATCCATATACCAGCCGATCGCTTTTTCGGGCAGAGTTGGAGGCTGTGCCAAT
Source organism: Leptolyngbya sp. SIOISBB (assembly GCA_010671905.1). Taxonomy (GTDB): domain Bacteria; phylum Cyanobacteriota; class Cyanobacteriia; order Phormidesmidales; family Phormidesmidaceae; genus Halomicronema. The sequence goes on along the minus strand of JAAHII010000001.1, from coordinate 7,586,616 downwards.
CCTTTCACATTGGGATACTTCGCGTCTTGACTGGTGGCTGCAATCCAAGGGGTTGCATTAACTTTGGCAAGCTCTTGGTGAAAACAGCTGGGCAGTTCTGCTAAAGCAGTTTCTTGCAGACATTGTTGCAATAAGACAGCCCCTAATGCGGCTACGGTTATTCCCTGTCCATAAATTGGTGTGAATGAGCAGACAGCATCTCCTAGGGCAATAAATCCCTGCGGCTGGCGGCTGAGACGTTCATAGTGACGTAATCGATTTCCTGGTGGATGATAGATCCCGATCGCAGTAGCAGGCGTTGCCGCTTTGACCGCATTGTAGATGTGTGGACTCGGCAGATGCCGCAAAGCTTCTAAGAATTCAGCTTCATCTTTAGAAGGGCGACTCGGAGCCGTCGCACAGACTCCGACAATCCAACGGTTATTTTCAATCGGATAAAGTACCCCCATTGATGTGCGTTCTGGAGGAGCTGCTTGAATGTAAACGCCTTGCCAATCTGCTTGAAAATCAGTGGGGATTTCATAGAGACGGCTGGCATAGCCCATCGAAGTTGTGATAACTGTTTCTTCAGGAGCATCGTAGCCGATCGCTTGCAACCATTTGGGCGCTTGAGAACTATAGCCACTCGCATCAATCACCAAATCTGCGGCCAACTCTTCTCGCTGTACCGGCTCGGAATGCTCACCACCTCGACGACGCACGATCGCACCCGTTACCGCAGTTTTCTCTACATTGGCCAGCAAGCCTACGACATAGATCGATTCAAGAATTTGAATGTTGTCAAACTGCGACAGACGACGATGAACCAGCCAATCCAGAATGTATCGACTGAAAGAGAGTGCCTTAAATCCAGATGAAAAACGGGCGGCCCAACCAAACGGATTCAGCCATTCTACGTCTGCTCCCATATCCAACACAGCTGCACCGGCATCGATCAGTTCTGCTTCCAGCCCAGGGAAAAGGTCTTCCATGATTTGGCGACCACGCGTTAGCAAGATGTGAAGCTGTGTGCATTGAGGCACACCTTTTCGAGGTGCAGGCGCTTCGACCGGAAAGCGATCGCGCTCCAAAATCGTGACCTGCTCAAAATAGTCTGAAAGAATTCGTGCGGTTAGCAATCCTGTCATGCTGCCACCAATCACAACAGCATGACGACCCAAAGCCGAAGCAGCTTGCCCCATATCACCTCAATTTCATGAATTAAAAATTTCATTCATAATTATGTAAGCAGCAGAAATCGGTTGTCAACTGTGAATTAACTTTTTAGTTCAGTAGTTCGAGCCGTTATGATGGAATTAGGAAATCCAGCTAGCTTCTCCTGTGGTCAAGCAATCAACTCGAAAATCGGGTCGCGCTGTGCGAGATGCCGAAAAAACAAAGCAGCAAATTTTAGACGCAGCTGAAATTGAATTCGCCAAGCATGGTCTGAAAGGCGCCAGAACAGACGAAATCGCTAAAGCTGCTGGCGTGGCTTCGCGCATGATTTATTACTATTTCAAGAGCAAAGAAGGGCTGTATCAAACAGTTCTCCAACGCCCGGCAACTGAGATTCAAGATGCGATCGCCCAAATTGATTTGGCCGCCTCGTCTCCAGATCAAGCTTTGACAGCCTTGATTCGAGCCGCGATCGACTATGAGACACAGCATCGCCACCGAGGAATGCTACTCTTTCAAGAAGCTAGTCAGAATCAAGGAAAATACTTCACGCAGACGAACTGGCAGCAAGCGATCGACCTATTGACTGGAGTATTAGAACAAGGAATCAAAGCTGGAATTTTCCGTCCGCTTGATCCTTATATGACTACGCTGAACATCATTGGGGTATGCGTTTTTTATGGTAATGCCCATGAAAATCTCAAGCATCTAACCCCAAATCAAGATCTATTAAGTACAGAAATGATTGAGCGATATACACAAGCTGCGATTGACTTGATTCAAAATGGCGTTCAAAACTCAAGTACCCGCCAATAACTTTTTAACTACTGTCAACATCGGTCAACGAAGCAGCCTAACGATCAGCCTCAGAAATTATTACAGCCCTGCGCCTCAAAGCCATTAATATCGACCCAGAGAGCAGCCTGAGGGTTTATGAACGTTCAAAAGATTGCGGCGTTTTCAGATGGAGATATGGGTGGTAATCCCGCCGGGGTGGTGATTGCCGAGCAGCATCCCAGTGAGGCCGAGATGCGCCAAATTGCCGCTGACGTGGGATTTTCGGAAACTGCTTTTGCGGCTCCGATGGAAGATGCCTTTCGCGTGCGGTACTTTTCACCCGAGTCGGAAGTGCCCTTTTGTGGCCATGCCACGATCGCCTTGGGCGCAGCCCTGGCTATGAGTAAAGGCGATGGCACCTTCAAGCTCGTGCTCAATGAAGCCGAAATTACGGTCGAAGGTCGTCAGCAAGCGGGGCAAATTTCGGCGGCACTGCAGTCTCCCCCGACTCACAGTGCCGCTGCATCGCCCCAGTTGGTGACGGAAGTGCTTACCTTGTTTGGCTACACCCAAGATGACCTTGACCCTAATTTGCCCCCCGCTCGTGCCAATGGTGGCGCCAATCATTTAATCGTGGGACTCAAAACCCGCGGGGCATTGTCGGCCATGCAATACGACTTGGCTGCCGGTCGCAACCTGATGAATCGCGAGAATCTGGTTACCATCATGTTGGCCTACGCCGAGACGCCGCAGCGGTTTCACACGCGCAACCCCTTTGCTTCCGGTGGCGTCTACGAAGATCCGGCGACCGGTGCGGCAACTGCCGCTTTTGGCGGCTACTTGCGCGATATCGGCTGGCCCCATGGCGGCGTGATTGACATCGTGCAGGGCGAAGATATGGGCATGCGATCGCTGCTGAGGGCCGAGATCTCTCCTGCTCCCAACAGTTCAATCCGCATTTCTGGCACGGCTCGAATCATGGCTTCGTAGCAAGCTTGGTTTGCCTGATTGTGAGTCATGAGCGATCGCCGCTCGCTGCTGCCGACCAGCGCGGTTGGCATTGGCATAATCCGTTCATGACTTTGCCAGGGCTCAGAAATATCTGGATGGCAAAGAAATCAAAAAAGTTATTGTCGTGCCGAGTCCGTTAGCCAACTTTGTGACGCCGTCCATGATTCGCGATCGCTGATCCTCGGCTGGGTGTAACAGCTGATCAATGCCGTTAATTCGCAGCAAGGCACACCAGATCGGGGACAAAAATGTGATTTTATGACTCTAAAGAAAAGGTGACAACGCTCTCGCACCGACAAGTGTCAGAGAAGCTTGGTCATGTGTTCTCTGGAGGAGTTTAGATGCAGTTTTTACTGCGGCTATCAGGCTGGATTGATCGCATCAGCCGTTGGATTGGCTGGTTCACTATTGGCTTAACCCTGATTATGACGGCGGTTGGGGCTTATAACGCTATTACTCGTTACTTGGGGCAATACCTCGGGGTCAATCTCAGTTCCAATCGTTATATCGAAGTGCAGTGGTATCTCTTTAGCCTGATATTTCTGCTAGGGGCAGCTTATGTGCAGCAGAAAAATGCCCATGTTCGCGTAGATATTTTTTACAGCCGCTTATCCGTCAAACAAAAGGCTTGGATCGACTTGCTAGGCTCCTTGCTCATGCTGCTGCCGTTTTGTGCGATCGTGGTCTACTATTCCATTCCCGCCGTGGTCAATTCTTGGAGCGTGCTCGAAATGTCTTCAGATCCGGCTGGGTTACCGCGTTATCCACTGAAAACTGTCATTCCCGTTGCGTTTACCTGGCTTGGCGTTCAAGGCATTTCTGAAGCTATCAAGAATCTTGCCATTATCACCAACACGCCGCTGCCTAGCGCAACTGAGGAGGTGGCGTCATGACCGATGCCCTCGGCCCCTTGATGTTTGTGGGCGCTTTGTTGCTGATTTTTACGGGCTATCCTGTAGCTTTTTCGTTAGCGGGGGCAGCCCTGGTATTTGCGGTGATTGGCGCAGCTTTGGGCCAATTTGACTGGATTCTTTTCTCCGCCTTGCCCAATCGCATCTTCGGTATCATGAGCAACTATGTGTTGCTGGCGATTCCTTTCTTCATTTTGATGGGGACAATTTTGCAGCGATCGGGCCTAGCCGAAGACTTGCTCGAAACTTTCGGGATGCTCTTTGGGCGACTCCGGGGCGGTCTGGCGATCGGCGTCATTCTCGTCGGGACATTGTTGGCAGCCGCAACTGGCGTGGTCGGTGCGACGGTAGTTGCGATGGGGATGATTTCTCTCCCTATTATGCTGCGCTACGGCTACAGCCCTTCATTATCGACTGGGGTGATTGCGGCTTCTGGAACGCTGGGACAAGTAATTCCACCAAGCGTAGTACTAATTGTCTTAGGCGATCAGTTAGGGGTTTCGGTCGGCAACCTGTTTTTGGGGGCTCTGGTGCCCGGATTAGCACTGTCGGGCATGTATCTGCTTTATGTCATTGGGGTCGCCATCTTTCAGCCTAAACAGGCCCCCGCCTTGCCCGATGAAGTGCTGGATATTACGAAAGCAGAACTGGTACTGCGAGTCTTCAAAGTTATGCTGCCGCCGTTGGCCCTAATCTTGATTGTGCTCGGTAGCATTTTTGCTGGGGTGGCTACCCCCACTGAGGCCGGGGCCATGGGCGTGGTCGGGGCATTAGTATTAGCTGCCCTCAATCGACGCCTATCGCTCAAGACCTTGACTCAGGCTCTCGACTCAACGGTTGAGCTGACCACCATGGTCATCGTCTTGCTGCTAGGGGCCACTCTCTTTAGCCTAGTCTTCAGAGGGTTAGGGGGTGATGAGGCCGTAGAACATCTGTTAACCAGCCTACCGGGGGGCGTCGTGAGCTTCCTGGTGTTTGTCAATCTGCTGGTATTCTTCTTGGGCTTCTTTCTGGACTATTTTGAAATCGTGTTCATCATTGTCCCGCTCATGGCTCCGATCGCCCTAGATTTTGGCTTCGACCTAGTTTGGTTTGGGGTCATGCTAGGCGTCAACTTGCAGACCTCTTTTTTGACACCACCCTTCGGCTTTTCCCTCTTTTACTTACGCGGGGTGGCGCCACCCGACATTCCAACTACCAGTATTTATCGAGGGGTCATTCCATTCATTTGCATCCAATCGGTGGGACTGCTTTTGCTCATTCTGTTTCCGCAAATTGTGACTTGGGCCATCCCCACCTAAACCTGACTTTTCCCGTTATCTTTTTGGGAGGAAAATCCTGCCGGATTTGACCACCCTGGAAGCCTCAAGGCTCGTTGGTGATTCTCAAGAGAAACTTCTTATTGCGAATTGCCTTCACTCCCAGAACCCTTGATATTGGTTCCTCCTAGGACTTATTAGGGAAAGTCAGACCTAAACGCACAGCCGTATTCAGGAGAAAACTTCCAGGGACGCTCGATGAGAGCGTCCCTGGAAGTTTTCTCCAAAACTGGCTTGATCGACTTAGCTATCTTGCGAAAACGCGAAGCTGTTGAACCCTAGCTCAGCCGCAGAGAACCAGCGGTTAGAATCTTCGCGGAAGGTTTTCCAAGCGTCAAACACCTTACGGTAAGAGGCATTTTCGGTCGCAAGTTCTTCATATAACTCGAACGCGGTCGTCTGAGCCGCACTCATGATCTCGTTCGAGAACCGTTGTAGTTCTACTCCTTGACCGAGCAAAGAAGTCAAAGCCGCAGGGTTGAGCGCATCATAACGCGCCATGATATTGACATGAGCTTCACTAGCAGCGGTTTTCAACGCTTCTTGATAAGCTGTGGACAAGTCATTCCAGGCATCCAGATTGAAGTAAAAGGAATACTGCGAACCGGGCTCCCACCAGCCGGGGTAGTAGTAAATGGACGCCGCTTGGTACAGCCCTAATTTCTCGTCATCATAGGGGCCAACATACTCCGCCGCGTCAATGGTGCCTAGCTGCAGCGCCTGGAAGATTTCGCCCCCAGCTAGGTTTTGCACGTTTACGCCTAAGCGCTCCATGACCAGGCCACCCAATCCGGGAATGCGCATGTTGAGGCCCTGCAAGTCAGCAATCGACTCAATGCTTTGATTCCACCAACCACCCATTTGGGTGCCGCTATTGCCACCAGGAAAACTGATGATATTGAAGTCAGATAACAGCTCATGGATCAGCTCTAGACCGCCCGCCTGCAGCAACCAGGCATTTTGCTGACGATAGTTCAGACCAAAGGGAACGGCGGTGTCAAATGCCAGCGCTTCGTTTTTACCGCGATAGTAGTAGGAGTTGGTATGTCCAGCTTGCACGGTTCCCTGCTGTACCGCGTCCAACACTTCTAGTCCGGGGACGAGCTCTCCAGCTGCCGACAGCGTAATTTGGAACCGGCCGTTGGTCAGTTCGCTCACCCGCTGAACGAAAACTTCACTGCCGCCATACACCGTGTCTAAGCTCGGGGTATAACTCGATGCCATCCGCCATTCGACGGCCTGATTTTCATCCGTTTGAACGACAGGACTCCCTTCGCCAGATGACTCGGTAGACTGACCACAGGCCGCGATCGCGACCGTCGTTGCCGCACCGACGGTTGCACCCGTAAAAAACTTTCTTCTTTTCATCCTGACTCCAATCTTTGAAAAACGGGAAACACTGCCTAAGATACCTTAGGCAATCAACTATTCATGGTTTGTCAACTCATATACCACGGTTTTCAGAGCCGAGTAACGCAGAAAATCTATGGTTAAAAACTGGGCTGCCTGATCCGAATGGTATTCAAACTCAAGAATCTAGCAATGGGTCTGGCTGCTCTCTTGACATTTAGGGCAGTGCCACTGTGATGATCAAGCGTGATAAAACGCATCAATTTCTCACTATTTCAGGTGGCAGGTAACAGCCTGATAATGTGATTCAATTTTGATATCACACCCGATGAATAGCTCTAGCCATGGCCTTTAGAAGGGGCACAACTCGGTTTCACTATCGTGGCTTGAGTGTGCTCGTTTGATGTGATGTTCATCTGATTCCCACCCACTGCTTGAGGTAGCTTTGACCACAATTCAAATCGCAGCATTTATCATTGCCGGTCTATTTGCAGGCATTTTGGCAGGATTTTTAGGCATTGGCGGCGGCACCGTATTAGTGCCGATTTTAATTGCGTTGGGATACTCACCCATTCAGGCGGTAGCCACCAGCAGTCTGTCTATCATCATCACCTCTCTATCTGGCAGCATTCAAAACTGGCGGATGGGTTATTTAGACTTCCAGCGAGTACTGTTGCTGGGGTTGCCCGCGATTATCACGGCCCAATTGGGCGTGTTGGTGGCCAGTGCTTTACCAGAGCCCTGGCTATTACTGGCCTTTGCTCTGCTACTGATGCTCAATATCTATCTGGTAGGGGTGCGTAAGCAACTAGCGAAAAAATCCTCTGACGAAGTGCCGGGTGAAACAGCCAAAGCAGCGATTAATCCTACGGTGGCGCGGATATTAACTGGAGGCATTGCTGGTTTTCTTGCCGGGCTATTGGGCATTGGCGGCGGTGTCATCATGGTGCCTCTGCAAATGTTGCTGCTGGGGGAAACGATTAAGCGAGCGATTCAAACTAGCCTAGGGGTGATTGTGCTGACCGCGATCGCCTCAACATTCGGCCATGCTCTACAGGGCAACGTCGTGTGGATTGGCGGCATTATTCTTGGCTTTGGCGGTTTGCTCGGCGCCCAACTCAGCACTCGATTGCTGCCCAAACTGCCCGACCGAGTAGTCGCTCTACTCTTTCGCACCTTGTTAGCAGTATTGGTTGTCTATACGCTCTGGCAAGCCTGGCAGCAAACCGCAGTATCTTAATCACAATTTCGTCAGCATCTTAGTTTGATCACCGATGCCTAGATGTTCGCAATCGCACACGAGTAACCAGTTTGGGACAGGCCATGAGTGCCAGCGCAGTAGCGTTTTCCGAGTTCTTAGTGGGATAAGACTAATCACAAGCATGACGGGGAAACAGCTCTATTCAAAATCTTTCAGACTTACGCGACTGATGAAAACATTAGAGTCTGAGGACATCTCATCGCCTCTAAATCAAACCGGACAAGGACTCGTTGGGACCGCGTAATTCTATATGCTGGCTCGGATGAGCATTAGGTTATCTCTGGTTTAAAAAAGGCTCGTTGATTGATACATTGAATTTGTAAATGACTAAGTGCTTTCTATGTCACCTCTTACGCTGTCTTCTGCTAGCGAACAGGCTGTCCGGGTTGGATTAGGAAGGGTACTCATTGTTGAAGATGAAGCGCTGATTCGCGAAACGATTGGCCTCGCCCTCGCGGAAGTTGGATTTGAAATTTTAGTGGCGGAAGATGGTCTCTCAGCGCTGGAGATGCTGGGGGGTACTAAGAACACCACTCGTCGGTTGGTGCAAGATGTTGACCTAGTCATTTTGGATCTCATGCTCCCTGGCATGAATGGCTTAGATTTGTGTCGGCTCCTGCGCTATCAGAGCATTGACGTGCCGATTTTAATTTTGAGTGCTAAGAGCACTGAAACGGATCGAGTGGTCGGACTGGAAGTTGGTGCCGATGATTATTTGACCAAGCCGTTTGGGATGCGTGAGCTAATTGCGCGCTGCCGAGCCTTATTACGCCGTCATCGGGGCGTGAGCGAGCCCGATCCAGATCCCGTTCTTCGGTTTGAAGAAGTAACCTTAAGCCCTAAAGAATGCCGGGTCTTTTTGAAGGACGAAGAGATCAATCTGTCACCGAAGGAATTCCGGATTTTAGAGCTGTTCATGAGTCAGCCCAAGCGGGTTTGGTCACGCGACCAGATTATTGATCAAGTTTGGGGACATGACTTTATGGGCGACAACAAAACCGTTGATGTCCACATTCGCTGGATTCGCGAAAAGTTAGAAGCAGATCCCAGCAAACCGCAGTATCTCAAGACAGTTCGCGGGTTTGGTTACCGCTTAGGTTAAGGGCTGAGGTCAGACAACCTCTCCCAAGAATTTTGTAAAAGGCGTGATTGACGATCGCGTCTTTTTTAATGCCCACTCTCGATCGCCTCATCAAGCATGCCCAATCCGGTCAAAACTCCCGTCCATTCCACTGCAGGCCTAGTGGTTTGCCCCCATCATTTAGCTTCGGCGGCGGGGGCGCAGATTTTGCGAGCAGGGGGCAATGCGATCGATGCCGCGATCGCCACTCAAGCAGCACTCGGGGTCGTCTATCCCCACATGACGGGACTGGGTGGGGATGCCTTCTGGCTGATTTACGATGCTGAGACTCAGACTGTGCGGGGGCTGAATGGTTCCGGGCGAGCAGCCGGTCAGGCTCACCCAGCGTTTTACACCGATCAGGGATTGACCGAGATTCCCCAGCGCGGCCCCTTAGCGGCGTTGACGGTGCCCGGAGCCGTGGGTTCGTGGGCACAGGCTCATGAGCAGTTGGGCAAACTGGCTTGGGCAGAATTATTACAACCGGCGATTGAACTTGCGCAACTGGGCTATCCGGCCACTGGATCACAAGTCCATTGGACTCGCCGCGATCGCGCCTACCTACAAGCTGATCCGTCCGTCAGGTGCCCGTTTCTCCCCGCTGGCAACGTGCCTAAAAGGGGCGACCCGCTCACGAATCCGGAACTTGCCGCAACGCTGGAAATGCTCGCGACAGAAGGGGTAGAGAGTTTTTATCAAGGGGCGATCGCGCATCAGATCACGGGGTATTTGTCCTCGGTAGGTGGGGTATTAACCGCCGAGGACTTCGCCCACCACCACTCTGACTGGGTTGACCCGATAGAAACCACCTATCGCGACTATCGAGTCGTGCAGATGCCGCCTAATTCTCAAGGCTTCACCGTACTGCAAATGCTCAACCTGATTGAGCCGTTCGATTTGTCGGCGATCGGTCATGGCACCGCCGACTATTTTCACCTCATGGTGGAAGCCACTAAACTGGCGTTTGTCGATCGCGATCGCTGGCTCACTGATCCAGACTTTGCCGATATCCCCATTCAGCAACTCATTAGCAAAGCCTACAGCGATCGTTGTCGCTCCCAGATTCAGATGAATCGCGCCAGCCCCAAACCAGCCAGACCCTTGGGAGGCGATACCGTTTACACCGCTGTGGTCGATGCCGCGGGCAATGCAGTTTCTGTCATCCAAAGTCTCTATTTCGACTTTGGATCGGCGATCGTGGCCCCAGGGACCGGATTTGTATTGCAAAATCGCGGCTCCTTTTTCTCCCTCTATCCCCATCACATCAACGTGCTCGCACCCCACAAACGTACTTTCCATACCCTAATGCCGGGGATGGTGTTGCATCCGGATGGGCGTCCGGCTTGGGTGCTCGGCACCATGGGCGGCGAAGGCCAACCCCAAACCCAGTTAGCGTTACTAACGCGCCTGCTCGATTATGGCTTTGATCCCCAAGCGGCAATCAACCAGCCCCGCTGGCTCTGGGGTCGCACTTGGGGCGAAGTTGACACTGGCCTGACCTTAGAAGGCCGCATTCCCGCTACGGCGCAGCAAGCCCTTCGCGATCGCGGACACCCAGTAAAAACCGCACCCAACTGGACAGAAAAAATGGGACACGCCCATGTCATTCGCTGTAATGGTAATGGGGGGTATGAGGGCGGCTGTGATCCACGGAGTGATGGTGCCGCGATCGCGCTTTAGTCTCCAATGGCATCTGCCCACACAGGATTGAACATTGGCCCCCGGCAAAGTAAGCGCAAGGGGGATAGCAGAATTCGGAATTCGGAGTTGAAATGCCCACCAGAAGATAGTTTCAACAATCCAGGGCGAACTGCTCAGACTGCGGCTTGTTATGCAATAAATGAACGCGAGCGCACACTTTGTCAGACTCCGTCCTGCCCACAGGATATTTTGCCCTATTCCCTGTTCCCTATCCCCTCTGAACCCTAAATTCCGCCTATAAGTGCAGACAGAACCTCCCAATTGCGCCAGCACTGATACGATGACGTGATTATTAACCACATTGATTTGAGGAGCGCGATCGCGGTGGCTGAATCTGTTCAATTTGCCCTGGATGCTTTACCCACATTGTTGATTGGGGCGATTACGACCCTGCAATTAACCGCGGCGGCGGTTTTTTTAGGACTGATCGGCGGGACCTTACTCGGCATTGCCCGCTTATCAAGCTTCAAGCCGCTACAAATTGCGAGCCGAATCTATATTGACTTCTTCCGGGGGACGCCTCTCCTGGTGCAGATCTTTATGATTTACTTCGGCATTCCGGCCGTAACGGGTTTCAGCTTTAATCGGTTTCTGGCAGCCATTATGGCGCTCAGTCTCAACGCGGCTGCCTACCTAGCCGAAATTGTGCGGGGCGGCATCCAATCCATCGAGACGGGACAACGCGAAGCGTCAGAATCCCTAGGTTTGAGTCCGTTGCAAACCATGCGCTACATCATTTTTCCCCAAGCGTTTCGCCGGATGATTCCGCCTTTGGGCAACGAATTTATTACCTTGCTCAAAGATACCAGTCTGGTCGCCGTGATTGGCTATGAGGAAATCCTGCGGCGGGGGCAGCTAATCGTCGCCACTAACTACCGCGCCTTCGAGATTTATTTCATGGTGGCTTTGGTTTATCTGGTGCTCAATATCCTTTCGGCCCAAGCCTTCATTTGGCTCGAAAAGCAGATGGATCCGGCACGTAAGTCAAAGCGTCAGGAAACTGCGATCGGTGGCGAAGCCATTCAGTAGTCAGCCCCACGAATACTAGCAAGATAGACAAGATATAGAGGTATGCACCCTCCGGCCATATACTTTGACCGCAAGGGATCAGACAGCCGGTGGCTCTGGTTCTGAGGTGGCCGTCTCAAAGACATCGCGCACGCTGGGCAAAAATAGAGCGGCGATCAGGGTGGTGCAAAAGGCGATCGAAAAATAGACCTTCGGAGAAATTTCCTGTCCGGCTAGCAAGCCGAGACCATTGTTAGCAATGCACATGACTTGAAAAATGAGGGAACCCATCCACCCCCAAGGTTTGAGTTGCCAAAAACCATAGGTGACCACCAGTCCAAAAATGCTGATTGCCAACCCCACAACGACGAGACTCTTGAGGGGCAACGAGAGGCTTTGTAAGTCTTGAGAAAATACTTGCACTGTGCCCGTAATCAACAGCACGAGAAAAATGCCCGAAGCCAGCGCTAAGAGACTGACGAATCCCTGAATGATGGCGATCAGGATAATGGTGAGCGATCGCGACATGATGACTATTCTCCAAGCATTTATTAGATCTTATGAAATAACGTTTTGAATTCTCCACTTTACGGAGGAGTGCGTTTAAGATGAAATTTGTCTAGACCTTTTTCAACTAAACTAAAGTTTCGTTTTATAGGGCATTGTCTATTTAGGTTATGTTATGACAGCTTATGATCCCCATAATGATAAATTTTTAGCTCCTCGGAGTCGTTATTACGGCCACTTTTCGCCCGCCAACCTAGCATTTAACGCTAATTTACAAGAGTTTGCCCTGCGGGTGAACACACTTTGTGGCTTAGAGACCGGCGGCAAAATTACCTCGAATGATGCTTACGAAGAGATCAGCAACCTCTGGTATCAGTTATCGGATAGCTACACTGCACTGGGTTTGCGGAAAAAAGCCGATGGCGAGTGAGTGATGCTGCGGGATATGGAGACTGCATCGACAGTAACGGGTTCGGCCCCGAGAGGCGCGGAAAAGCCATCGGCCATTTCGTGTAATGCTTGTGATGCTGCTCCGGATTGAATTTCGGGACTGGCCTCACGCCGATCGCGGAAGGCTCTTACCTTCTCGCCTAAACAAGCTGGCTGCGATCGCTGCAACCCAGCGCAGGCTACCCGCTGCCCTACCGCTATCAGGGTAAAATCGGACTGGCTTGCAGCAGGGGAGGGAGACAGTATGACCACACGGGTCATCTTGGTAAGACACGGACAGAGCACATTTAATCTGGAAAAACGGATTCAGGGGCAGATTGACGTTTCTGAATTGACGGAGTTAGGCATCAATCAGGCCCAACGAGTAGGGGCGACGCTGAAAGGTATTCCGTTTGACCAGATTTATGCCAGTCCACTAAAGCGCGCCTACAAGACTGCTGAAACGATTTTTAGGGTGTTGCAGTCAGAAATTCCAGAGACTCCTTTACCTCAAACCGCTGACATTATTAAAGAGATCAATTTGCCTCTTTGGGAAGGGATCTCTTTTCAGGAAGCGGCAGAGAAATACCCGGAAATTTATCGTCTCTGGCGCAACGATCCGGTGAATTGCATGATGCCGCTAGCGGATGGCACCGAGTTTTATCCCGTGCGATCGCTGTATGAACGTGCCACTCAGTTTTGGCAAGACACGTTGCCCCAGCACGATGGCCAAACCCTCTTGATTGTGGCTCACAGTGCCATCAATCGGGCGCTAATTGCCACCGCCCTCGGCAAAGGGCCAGAAATTCATGAACAGTTGGGACAGGCTAACTGCGCCATTAGCGTCCTGAACTTTGCGGGCCATCTGGGCGATGGCGTGCAGTTAGAGTCGATGAACCTCACGAGTCATATGGGCGAAACCCTGCCAGAGATGCGATCTCGCTATAAAGGGCCGCGCCTGTTGCTGGTACGCCATGGCGAAACCGAGTGGAATCGGCAAAAACGCTTTCAAGGACAAATCGATATTCCGCTCAACGACAACGGCAAACGCCAGGGGGGGCAAGCAGCGGAGTTTCTCAAAGCGGTGAAAATTGATGCCGCCGTCTCCAGTTCCTTATCCCGCCCGAAGGAAACGGCAGAACTCATCTTGCAACATCATCCCGACGTGCCTCTAGACACGACCGACGGTCTTAAGGAAATTGGTCATGGTGAATGGGAAGGCCTCTATGAACACGAAATTGAGTCGGGCTATCCCGGCATGTTGAAGCAGTGGCAAGACCAACCAGAAACGGTACAAATGCCCGGTGAAGGGGGCGAAAATCTGGAGCAAGTTTGGGAACGGGCGATCTCGACCTGGAACGCGATCGTGGCCCAATACAGCGGTACCGGCGAATCGGTCACTGTCCTGGTCTCGGCCCATGACGCCATTAACAAGGCGCTGCTCTGTCATATTGTCGGTCTCGGCCCTGAATCTTTTTGGAAGTTTAAGCAAGGCAACGGGGCCGTCAGCGTGATTGACTATCCCAACGGGGTGGATAGCGCCCCGGTACTTACCGCAGCCAATCTCACCATTCATCTATCGGGTAGCATCTTTGATAAAACGGCCGCTGGGGCTTTGTAAATTCATCGGTTCAACCCCTAACTATGGCAGGCACTTTACTGCGACAAGTGCGGGTGATCGACCCCGCCTCCCAGACGGATCAGATTCAAGACGTGTTGATATCGGGCGGTCGCTTTGGCGCGATCGCCTCCACGCTGGACATCAACACCGACCATTTAGACGTCATTGACGGGTCGGGAAAAGTGCTCGCGCCGGGGCTAGTGGATTTGTATAGTCACAGTAGTGAACCGGGTTATGAGGCGCGGGAAACGCTAGCCGATTTAATGGCAGGTGCGATCGCGGGCGGATTCACGCGATTGGCCATTTTGCCCGATACCGACCCTGCATTAGACAATCCCGGTGCCCTCAGACGCTTGGTAGATCTGGCCTGCGACCTCGATCAACTGCCCCAACCGTTGCTACTACCCTGGGCTGCCCTGACCCAAAGCGCCCAAGGGGAACAGATGACCGAACTAGCCGAGTTAGCCAGTATTCACAACTTTACAATCGCGGGTTTGGCCGACGGGCAACCCATTGCTAATCGAGTGTTGCTGCGGCGACTGCTGGAATACACGCGATCGCTCAACCGTCCCATGGCGCTTTGGCCCTGCGATCGTGCTCTGGCGGGTAATGGAATCGCTCGTGAAGGCTCTTTAGCCTTGATGGGGGGCTTACCTGGTGTGCTAGTCGCCGCCGAAACTGCCGCCCTGACGACGATTTTGGAACTGGTGCGGGAGCTAGAGACCCCGGTTCACCTGATGCGCATTTCCACCGCGCGCGGGGTGGAATTGATTGACAAAGCCAAAGCTGAAGGCTTGCCCGTTACCGCCAGCACCACCTGGCTGCATCTCCTGTTTTCGACTCAGGATGCCTTGAGTTACGACCCCAATCTGCGCCTCGATCCGCCCTTGGGCAACCCCGCTGATCAGGAAGCGTTGATTGCTGGGGTCAAAGCGGGTATTATCGACGCGATCGCAATTGATCACAGTCCCTACACCTATGAAGAAAAAACCGTCGCTTTTGGTGACGCGCCTCCGGGTGTAGTCGGTCTCGAACTGGCTTTTACCGCACTCTGGCAACGATTTGTGCAACCGGGTCTGTGGACAGCGACGGAATTGCTGCAGGCTCTCAGCGATCGTCCCGCTCGCATTCTGCAGCTAGCTCCACCTCAAATTACCGAACGGGCCTCGGTCGAAGCGTTTCTCTTTGACCCGGCGCAAAGTTGGACGGTTGATCGGCAAACGTTACACTCGCCAGCACTCAATACCCCGTTCTTGCAGCGATCGCTCCAGGGCAAAGTGCTCCAGACCTGGCATTATCCGGTTTTGCATTAGGTTGCAGAGATAGGAGCGATCGCATCGGCTTCAACTTCAATCAACATATCGGGGTTAATCAAGCCCGATATGGCCACCATGCAACTTGCGGGTGGATGCTCGCCAAAGAGTTCCTGATGGGCACGGGCAAAGTCTTCCCAATGGGCAAAATCGGTGACATACATCCGAGTTCTGACAATATGGGACAGATCAGCGCCCAATTCTTGCAGCGCCGACTCAATAATGGCAAAGCAGCGCTTGGTTTGGGCATAGGCATCTCCCGGTGCAAAGGTACCTCCCTGACCATCTGAAGGGGCGGTTCCAGAAATGAAGATCTGATTGTCCACCTGTACGGCTCGGCAATAGCCTACCTTCGTTTCCCAAGGACTACCGGATGAAACTCGTCTGACTAGCATATCGGCGGCTCCCGCTATCAAGTTTGCGGTTGCAGAATAGCGCAGTTCTGGAGGGGCGACTCAATCCTACGGCGACAATTTTGGTTTCTTGGGAAAAGGGAGCTGACAAGCAAGGTTACAAACTCCCTGTCCTCATCCCCATTTTGGTCAAAATTCTTTATAACAGAAGTATTAGCGAACCCCGTCTTAGTGTTCTCGGCATGCCTGAATCGACGATAATGCCTCCTAGCCAAGATGAGCCTGCAATTTATCAGTCAGAAGATGCCCAAGCGATCTTGCAAATTGCGATCGCCCGCCACACCGAAGAGGGCGAACTGACGCGATCACAACTGTTTGAGATTGCTGAAGAATTGGGGATTGCCAGTGTCACGCTCGCTGAAGCTGAGGAACAGTGGGCCTTACAGCAGCGAGAAAGCGTAGAGATTGCGGCCTTTGACCAATACCGACAACAGCGTTTCCAAGGTCACCTGGTCCGATTTGCCGTCATCAATGTGGTTTTGTTCACCCTTAATTGGCTGTCGGCAGGCACGTTGTCTTGGGCTCTTTACCTCTTTATCTTGTGGGGCGCGGTCGTGAGCTTGCAAGCGTGGCAAACCTATTGGCCTAACGAACAGCAATATCGCCACCGATTTGAAAAGTGGCGGCGACAAGAACAAATCAAGCGCTCGTTTAGCCGCGTGATGGATTGGCTGTTGGGCACCTAAGCCGCTAAAGTCAATCAACCCCTCATCGTTTGTGAAAGGCCATCAATTCCCATGGGCAGAGCTGGGCGCGCCCTCAAAGAAACCTTAGAAACCTATGGCATTAGTCAAAATAAATTGGCTGTCACCATGGGTATGGAGCGTACCGTGGTGTATCGCTGGGTACATGAGCACACAGACCCCACTGGTGAAACCATTGTGGCAATTGTGCGATCGCTGAATCAACTCGACCCCGGTGCCGCCAAAGCCTTCATCGCGCTTTATTTGATTCCAGTTTTGAACGAGTACTCATAATCTGGCTAGCAACGGTATTTTGCCCGACCAACTCATCCTACTGGTATCGCAAGTCGTAGTTTGGTTAGGTCACTCTAAATCGCTGTAATCATCATCTGATAGACCTTTCAATTCCGCATTCCGACTTCCGCATTCTGCTGCTATAGCTGTTGCCACCCAAAAACTGGCTGTCTCCATTAATGGAAAGACCGAGTCAGTTTCTTCGTGGCTTTGCGGAATGACTTTGTTCATCTCTGTAGTCCTTCCGTGAAGCCACGAAGAACGCTGAGTAACTGAGCGAATTCGGCTGCTTTCAGGGCGAGTCATCTCAACTATTGATGCTATTGATGTAAATCTGACTGCCATGTTGTCTGACCAAACCAACCCCAACCTGGTTCCCGCTCCCAACCTAACAGGTTTATCAACCAGCGCTTTGTTGGAGTCAGCATCTACCCTACCTCCGCTACCCACTTACTCAATGCTGTCGGGCGGTTGGCACTGCCAGCAAACCTTGCAGGGGCATACCAGTTGGGTGCGCTCCGTGGCCTTTAGCCCCGACGGTCGACATATTGCTAGTGGCAGCGGTGATAAACGAGCGGCTCTGTGGAGTCTGCCTCGCAGTAAACGACTGGCCTTTTTAGAGGGGCATGCCGGTTGGGTGCGTTGTGTCGCCTTTAGCCCTGACGGTCGATGGTTGGCCAGTGCAGGGAACGACAACACTATCCGGTTATGGGATGTCTACTCTCAGCAACTAGTTTCAACCCTGCAGGGACACCATGATTGGGTTCGTGCCGTGACCTTTAGCGCCGACGGCAAGTACCTCTTTAGCGGCAGTCAGGATCAGACCATTCGTGTTTGGCAACTAGGACAAACATCACCGATCAGAGTTTTAACAGGGCATGAGCACTGGGTGCGGGCGATCGCGGTCACCTCAGACGGCAACACCCTCATCAGTGGCGGACAAGATCGGCAGGTCCATCTGCACCGGTTACAAAGACGCGGCACGCATCATGTCTTAAATCACCCGACCGAAATCCATTCAGTTGCGACCAGCCCCAACAATTGGCTGCTAGCCACCGCTGGTGCCAATGGCTACGTGCGCTTTTGGAAGGTGAATAGCGGTCGCTTAATCACGGAGTTTCAGGCCCACTCTGCCGCCGTGAACTGCGTCTCATTTAGCCCCGATGCTAAGCTGCTGGCGACTGCTAGCAGCGACAAAACCGTTCGCATTTGGCATATCGACAGTGGTCGCTTGGTCAGCATTTTGCAAGGCCACTCTGGCTGGGTTTGGTCAGCCTCCTTTGCACCCGACAATCGAACTCTAGTCAGTGGCGGCTGGAATGGTGAAATCAAAGTGTGGAGTCGTTAGTCACATCGGCTGACATCAACAGGCGAGGAATAAACCACACCTCACCTGCAATTCCAGCTGATGCATGTCAGTCGATGGAATAACCATGCCCAAGACAAGGAGTCCTTAAGGGAAAAAGACAATCTCGATTTCACGTAAACAGTCAGCCTGACTAAAATTAAGGGACAAAAACCGCTGCCTGGAACCAATTCATCCGACCAGGTTAGATCAGCGGCCAAGTTCCCCGTTTGCGGTATTGCTCATGTGCATTGAAGAAACTGAGATGCACATGAGGTGGGGCTTTGGGCAATTGAAGCAACAACAACGCTGACTTGGGCACCTATCAGCCACCAGAGCGAAGATGTACGGGCTTATGCCCGCCTAGCAGACACGGTGCTCTTTACCTCATGAAGCTGCTGGCTCCATTAAACTTCCGGTGGGTAAAGATGCACTTCAGACCAGGGATCTTCTACGAGATAAGTCTCTTTCTCCTGCTTTTGCAGATAGTTGGGGCCAATGGGCACTTTGCCATGTCCGCCAGGAATATCGAGCACATAAGTGGGTTGGCAAAGCCCGGAAATTTTGCCCCGCACAGCTCGCATCAGTGCCTGACCTTCTTGAATGCTAGTGCGGAAGTGACTGGTACCTTTAGCCATATCGCCATGATGCAGATAATAGGGCTTGATCCGATTTCGCACCATCTTTCTAAACAGTTGAATGAGGGTTTCGGGATCATCATTAATGCCTTTGAGCAAAACTGTTTGACTTACTAAGGGGATGCCTGCATCTGCCAGGGTGGCGATCGCTTCACAGGCCGCCTCGCTAAATTCCTTGGGATGGTTCGTATGAATAGCCACATAAACCGGCTTACTCACCTTGAGGATCTGAGCCATTTCAGCATCTACTCGACCGGGGTCAACCACTGGCACCCGTGTATGAATGCGAATCACATCAACATGGTCAATTTGATCGAGGGCCTGAATCACATGATTCAACTTCGGCTTCGATAAGATCATGGGGTCGCCACCGGTCAAAATGACTTCCCAAATTTCATCATGGGTACGAATGTAATCTAATGCGGCATCTAACTCCTGAGGAGAAAGCCCTTCGCCGCTGTCACCCACGACTTCTCGGCGGAAACAAAACCGGCAGTAGACCGGACACACATGAATCGTTTTGAGCAATACGCGATCGGGGTAGCGATGAACAATCCCCTTGACTGGGGTATGGGGTAGATCACCAATTGGGTCAGCGAGTTCTTCAGGACGAATGTCGAGTTCTCTAGAGTCGGGGATAAATTGCTGAGCGATGGGGTCAGCCGGATCGCTGGGCTCAACCAATTCCATCATGGCGGGAGTGACAGCCATTGAAAACTGCTGCGTCACTTGGTCAATAGCCACCGCCTGTTCCGGAGAAACTAATTTGGAATCAACTAAACTTTGACCTGTGCGAGCTGTGCCGTGGTGCATCATATTTTCAGGGTTGCAGAATCTTGAGATTTGATTAATTTTTAGGCGATCATGCAACACTACTACCAACATCTTGAAAATTGGCAATCATGTCGATGACTATCTTGTTTGACACGGTACATGTAGTACTGAAAAATCATCTTTAGGAATACCGTGACTGACCGAAATGAAACAGTCAGAGAGGATTCTTTGTGATAGTATAACCTTGATTTTCCTGAGTTATCCTGTAAGGACACTGATGCTCACTTTGAGCGAGCGCAATTAGGGTTGAGCAGTCACTAATTTCTGTCCTGTTCATGACCGGCTTATATGATATTCGTTGTTAATTGATCGTATTTTGAAACCACTTTAACAGCAACATTCGAGATAGCAGAGTATGAATTTACGGAGCTTGTCACTTATATATTGATGTCTGTTTATTAAGGTTTTTGTGTTTGCTTTTGATTGATTTGTATGGATTCTTATTGAATTTTAATGGAGATTCTTGTGAACTTTAAAGGGGCTCATAGAGTTTCTCTCGAAAGTTCTATCTTTTGCTGTTGGTAATCTCCTGTTTGTTTAGAGGGCCGATTCTCGTGTCAAAACTTGTGTCTATCCACTCTTACCGGGGAGGGACAGGAAAGTCTAACACCACTGCTAATCTCGCGGCTACTTTGGCAAAGTATGGTAAGCGGGTTGCGGTGATTGATACCGATATCCAGTCTCCTGGTATTCATGTTTTGTTCGGGTTTCAGGAAGACCAGATCACAGCCACATTAAATGACTATCTTTGGGGACGTCGTTCTATTAGTGAAGTGGCCTACGATGTGACAAATGTCTTGGGTGCTCTTAGAAGTAATGGTGGACAAGTATTTTTAATCCCGAGTAGTACTCGAGCCGAAGATATTGCCCGAGTATTACGCGAAGGGTACGACATTGAGTATTTGAGTCAAGGTCTCCAGGCACTGATTAATGAGCTGGACCTTGACTACCTATTAGTGGATACTCACCCCGGACTGAACGAAGAAACTCTATTATCAATTTCAGTTTCAGATGTACTGCTTCTAATTTTGCGTCCTGACGCGCAAGATTATCAAGGGACCGCTGTGACGGTGGATGTAGCCAGAAAACTCAGGGTGCCGGCTTTATTTATGTTGGTCAACAAGGTGCCCCAGTTCTTTGACCTCAGTGAGCTTAAAACCAAAATTGAAGCCACCTATGATGCCCATGTGATCGGAGTTCTACCTCACTCGGATGAAATGATGGTGCTGGCCAGTAATGGACTGTTTGTGGTCGATTATCCTGAAGATCCCGTGAGCAAGACCTTTGACGAGATGGTTAGACAACATCTCATTTGAGCTACACAGAGGAAAAAGAACGGCTGGCTTGCCATTACAATTTGGCAGACGGACAAGATAAAGCGGGTTGATGGGGTAAATTTCCCCTGTTTTCAGTTGACCAGTTATGCCGTGGGCTTAGCTTTAGTCCCTGAATTGGTCGGGACGCTACTCACTATCAATCGCCGCAATAAACAATCAAATCAATTTCGACATCGCCAAAGCCCGCCAAAGCGGTGATGCCGACGGTCGTGCGGCTAGGCAACTTACCCGCTGCACAGTAGCTGGCGTAGACTTCATTCACGGTTTCGTAATACCGAAAATCGGTTACAAAGATGCGTGCCATGACAACTTGGTCGAATCGTGTTTGCGCGTGATCGAGGACTCTTTTCAGATTTTCCATAACCTGTCGGGTTTGATCAGCAATCGGCCCTGTCTTGATCTCACCAGAGTGGGGATCTTCAGACAGTTGCCCAGTAACGAATAAAAAATCTCCAGCTCGCACAGCATGAGAGTAGGGAGCCACTGGTGGCAGGATATTATCCGGTAAAGTGATGTGTTCTAACACGTGAATCCTTCTTATCGCAAGCAAAGCAGTTTCTAGATGTTATAGAGCAACGTGTCAGAGAAAGTCTCCCAAGACAATAACTAGACTTGATGCTAAGTATAGATATCCTCTTTAGAAGATGATGTCTAGATTGAGGGTTTGAAGATCGATGCAATGTATTTGAGAAGCATTATCCTTCATGCTTGCTAGCCAAATTTTGTGTGGTGGCTGAAAGCAGATCGCGGTGGGGGGAGGTAAATGGTTTACTTGTCCGATGAGTTGCCCATAAAAGTTAACGAGCCGCATTTCACCTTTTTTGCTCACGGCCACGTAGCCAGTGGCTAACTCCCCTAACCAAGTTGGGGTGATATCGAGACGACAGCGCACAATGCGGTAAGGACTGAGTCTGATGACCAACAAATCTCGCTTTTGCAGTCCAGCTAAAGCAATACAACAAGTCGAATCTTGACTAGCAAAAAGGGAGTGAATTGGGGATTGAATACTCAACTGACCGAGCAATTGCCCTTTCCGAGTCAGGATGTGCAACTGGGATTCATGCTCTTGCCGGCTAGCGATCACATAGTGACGATCATCTAGCGCTACAGCAGACGTTAACTCCTCGGAGGTGACAGGTACTGGTAACTCGCGAGGGACGACAACACTTTGCTGCTGGGTATCAACGACCCAGAGATTGACGATAGGCTCAAGGGACTGTACAAATACCCACCGTTGGCTGCCGGGTAATACTTTGATGGTGCAGCCAAATTCTGCTAAAGGTGAGATGCCTGCAGTAGTCAAAAGTGATAATTGCTGCTGGGTGATGATGATGACGCCTGATGGCACAGTGCGGAGTTGAGTGACCGGGGAGCCGATGTTCCATTGTGTCGGTGCGGCAATTTGGGAGTCAGTGAGTGGCCAGCTATAAAGGTTTTGGCCACTGGCTGCGATGAGTTGTGAACCCGATCGCTCTGTAGTATTTAAGGCCATCGTCGAACAAGTAGCAGGCAAAGCCAGTGAACTTTGTGGCTTAAATGAGCCGCTGGATTGCAAAGCGGCAACCTGCGGAAAACGTTCGCGCAAATCTCCAACGGTTAAACTTTTGCACGCCTGAATAATCGCTGCTTTCATTTCTGCGGCACTGTTAAAGCGGCGGGGGATGAGCTTTTCTGTAGCCTTTTTCAAAACAGCTTGAAGACCTACTGGCAAATTACTGGGTAGCTTGACGGCATGATTGAGATGAGACACCATCAGCTGATTGTAATTGCCGGAGAAGGGGCGATCGCCGAGTAATAATTCGTACAGCATGATGCCAACAGCGTACAGATCTGAGGCGGCAGAAAATTGAAAATAGAAGCGTTCGGGAGCCATGTAAGCGGGGGAACCCGTAGCCCCTCTGCCCTTAGATTGCAACTCCTGACTCAGACGGGCAATCCCAAAATCTGACACTTTAGCTTGCCAACCATGAGGAGATAGGGTCAGCAAAATATTTTCAGGTTTGATATCACAGTGAACCAGATGCTTAGCGTGGGCATGTTCTAAGGCCGACAATATTTCGGTGGTCAGCGTCAAAATTTCTGCCAAGGTGAGCTGCGTGCCCTGGTCAATAATGTCCCGTAGGGTGCCCCCTTCACAATATTCCAATACCAGTTGTCGACCATTGCCTTCTTGGTTAAGCGCCAAACAATTGGCAATATTGGGATGGTCAAGACTGAGTAAAAACCGCAGCTCACGTAAGAATTGGTGAGTGGGAAAGCGGTTGCGATTTAAATTTTTAAGCGCCACCAATCGCCCGGTTTTGCGATGGATGGCGCAATAAACTTGTCCAAATTGTCCCTGTCCGACGAGCCCTAGCAACCGATATTTGGCACTTTGTTGTCTTTTTAACACGGTTGTAGCAGACGTTAGGAATGAGAAGGGGAAGAGGTTATTGGGTCAACATTTGCATAATTGCCGTGTGTGGCTGACCTTCTTGTACTAACGCTTCGGCGGCCTCAAGGCGACTTTCTAAGCCCAGAACAAAGCGGTTGCGATCGGCATTGAGAGATTCACAACTAATTTGTACACAGGTTAGATCACGTCCAGTCAATTGGCTAAAGAAAGCCTGTAGAACGCCACACTCTAACGCTCCCGAAGGCTGATTAGGCTGAATTGGATGAACAGTAAAGGGTGAGTTTTCAACCTCAATCATTAAGAATCCCTTTGCTTGGTAATCGGTGTTAACCGTTAACACCCCCCAGCCGTGGGTGCGCCAACATTCTTGGAGCGCCTTGACAAATTCGATCATCGACAGATCGGCAACCCCTTGTTGATAATACTCGCCGAGTTCTTCGCAAAAGCGAGCATAAAAATTCTTGCCCCACCACAGGCCACAGTTGCGCAACACATATTTTGTAGCCTGACCAGTTTCCTGGTTCAGCCCCGATACGATCGATTTCATTAACGCATCTGGTAATGCCAGGAGGCGATCGCCTCGACGATTTTCCAGCAACCCTAACTCTAAGGTGCCGCGAATGTACACATCGCTAACAAAATAGTTACTGGGTAGGCGATTATCAATAAGTAAATCAGCAACAGAAATCATAGCTTTTTCTTCCTGCAAATATGATTAGAACAAGCTGGCCAAAGACTCACTGGTGATCGCATCTGCCGACTCAGTGGGTGACTGCTCACCCGCAATCAGGCGCTCTGCAGCATCGATACCAGGCGACAGCAGCGCCATCTGAGCAGGAGAAAACCGACTAGCAAACTGGGTTTTGATCAATTGGTAAAGCGCAATATCAATCACTTTGGTGTCGTAAGCTTCGACAATTTCCGGCAGCCAGGTTTCTAAGCGTTTAGTCACCATATCGAGATCATCTGTCAACATCGCCATCGCGGCGTAGCGCATCATCAAAATGCCGCTTTGCAAGCTGCGTTTGAGTTTTTCTTCTGACTCTTGAGGAAACTGTTGCTGCAGAGAATCAGCAATGGCTTGCATCAGTGTGACTTCCTCGTTCCGCAGGCGCTGGTAAAAGTTAATGCGCTCTGGCAGCGAACTCACAAATTGGCTCAAGGCGTTTAATTCGTCTGTTGTTAGATACGCCTTCTCCGGTTCGTCAAACAAGGCTTCGAGTTTGGGATTCATAGAAATACTCCAAATTGATGAGTACAGGCAGCGCCAACAAACTATGGGGGGAAATCAACCACTAACAACTTTAAAAGAGGTCAGCAAAGCCTTCTAAAGTGATGTCGTTATCAGCCGACAAATCTGGTTGGATAGCTACGGGGATGAGAGGAACCGCAATATCCGGTTGACCATCCCAAGGAAACCGGTTGAAATATTCGCTGACTTTAAGCTTGAGATTCAGGCTGTTGGCTTCAGTGGTATCAGTCGAAGAACTGCCAGATGCGCTCTCTGAAATGTTTTCTGGAACGCCAGTCCACGGTATTTGCTCAAAAAAAATCGCGGACTGAAATCGTCGACCAACTCTTGTCTAAGGCCTGGTGGCCATGGCGATGTCCCTGCATCTGTGAGGTACTCATCCTTGAGCCTCCCCTGCCCGCAGACGTTTTTCAATATCCCGGGCGGTAGCTCCTTCATTCATCCAAAAGGCGGCGGCATCGATACGTTCTTTGCCCCCTAGCAAGAATTTGCAGTAAGTCTCTCCCATGGAGTAGCACTGAATCTCAATACAACTCAGCTGCTTGCGTACCATTTCGGTGAAGAAGCCAGCAAACAAGCCCGCATAAATATGACAAACGGGCTTGCCAACGTCTCCTAAGGTGCGGGCAACAGCGGAGTCAAACACGTTGATAAACATGAATCCTTGCTTGCGATCGCTCATATCTACTTCCCATCGGCCCCAGCCCTGAGAAGTAAAGGGCCACCACCAAGTTTCTAGCAAGAACATGAGGTTGGCTTTACGGGCACTCATGCCAAATTCTTTCTCAAACCAACTTTCAAAAAATAAGGAGTCGTGTTTTCCCCACTCCAAACCGATGGAATACATAATGGCAGCCGAGGCTTCACCCACCTCTTCATCTAACCCTTCCAGGAGACCGATAATAAAGTCTTCGCTGGAGAAGAAGTTGCGACTACCGTTCCAATCGACAACACTGCCCGCTTCTGGGTTGAACTGGAAAAAATCCCTGAAGCTGTAGTGATTGTGCTTCTTAGGATGGCGGTCATGAAGTTGATGGGTGTTAGTTAACAAACTGGTTGACATAGTGTACTGTCCAGAAGCTCGTTTTAATGCGCTGTTGACTGTAAGGTGCCCACCGGAGAACTAACATCAACGATTACAAGCAGAAATTGAAAAATCTTAAGCTTGATAACTATTTATCAACAGTGAGCAGGTTGCTGAGCGGAAGATCACAAGAGAGCGATATTGCGATAGAAACCAGTGTCAAGCCAATGGCCTGGCTGGTTTAAGAGCAAAGGAACGGAGAGACAATCCTTTGAAAGCTACTGCCATGGTTATCTTGATGTGCGATCGCTGCTCCATACTACCTTCTTTCAAGGAATTCTCCAACGTTGCTGGAACTTAAAAAAGACTTCAACTATCTGTCGAATTTCCATGAGAATTGGCGGCCAAAATCAAGATGAGCAATATTGAGCTACTGGTGTAGAAGTTTGACTCTTTCAACTACTCAAATTTCCAGGATTATATGACTGTGATCTTATAACCTGTGACTCACTGAGTTAAGTCTGAGATTGGCCTAGTGTTACCTGACTCATCTCAATCAGCGGACAAAATAAGGCTGCTTCGTCTGCCCTCAACATCTCTTTCAGGACTTGCTGCATCGCTCGATAAGTTGCTTCACAGCTGTGCTCAGCCTGAAAGGATCTCATGATGGTCTGAAACCACATCAACAAGCTCTCTCTAAAGAGCTCGATATCGTCGGACAACACGGCAGTGGCTGCATAACGCAGCAGTCGGACAGTATCTCGTTGCCACTTCGCCGTCAGATCTTGTCCATTGATAATGAGCAGGTTCGGCTCTTTCGTCTGCAGTTCTTTAAGAACTTGTTGGATGATTTGAGGTTCGAGTTTTTGCAGTTTTTGATAGAGCAAAAATCGCAATCTTGCTGTACTGAGATAATTTTGAAAGAATATTAACTCAGCGTCAGTAGCATAACGACCATCTGCCTCAACGCAAAGTTGTTCAATTTGCTGGATCATAGGGAGAGCTGAATAAAATGTGTAGGTAGAATAAATCGTTAATTAAATATACCCTTCTAACCCACTTTCCGCACTTTGAAGTGTTGCCCTCAGGTATTAACGCTGGAGCCCTTGAATAACAAGACCTGTATGGCATAAAGTCAGTTGAGCCACTAGCAACAAATTCCCAACAAGATCTCGTTGTTGAGAATCATTCCTGATTAGTGTCTCTAAAAACCTCATTGCCTCGTTTAAATATCGAATGTGCCAGTTATAAGTTCGGAATGTCGGCTATACAGCGGTTCCCGTGCCCGTAAGGTACAGCACAAACCCTGAAATCCTTGCCCCTTATCCCATAGGTGACGATCGAAAGGGATGAACTGTACACCAAAGTTGAACGCAATTGCCTGGCTTATGCAAGTGAGCGGTGAGCAGGCATCTCATTAGAATGTGAGGTGTACTCGCATTTGTCAGACACAATAATGCTGGCAAGCTCAGCAACTTAAAGCAAGCTGTGCTAACTCGGTGTCTGCGCTGCATTGGCCTTGGGGTTGCCTATTGAGGACACCGTTGTAGCCTAAGGAAAAGTCGACAACCGAGGGAAGCGCCAGGTGAAAGTTGCATTTGTGGGTCTAGGTACGATGGGCACCCCGATGGCCCTGAATTTACTCAAAGCGGGGCACGAGGTCACGGTGCATAATCGCACCCGCGATCGCGAACTCTCAATTGCTGAAGCCGGTGGACAGCGCGCCGAGTCACCACAAGTAGCGGCTAAGTCGTCAGAAATCGTCATTACCTGCGTCAGCGACACCCCCCGATGTGGAGGCTGTCATTCTCGGTGACCACGGTATCATTCACGGGGCACAACCCGGCACCGTGGTCGTCGATATGTCGACTATTAGCCCCACGGTGACTCGACAAATCGCCGCCGCCCTGGCAGAAAAGCAAATCGACATGGTGGATGCACCGGTATCTGGGGGATCCGAAGGAGCCCAAAAGGGCACGCTGTCGATCATGGCTGGTGGTGATGCTGCCGTGGTGGAAAAGGTGCGCCCCGTCCTCGCAGCCATGGGCAAAACCATTACCCATGTTGGCCCCATCGGTGCCGGACAGACGACCAAGGCCATTAACCAAATCATTGTGGCGGGTACCTACTGGGCGATCGCGGAGGGACTCGCTTTAGGCATGAAAGCGGATCTTGATATGACGCAAGTCGTGCAAGCAGTCAGTGGCGGCGCAGCTGGCTCTTGGGGATTGGACAATCGTTCTGGCAACATGATCAATAACGACTATCCTCTCGGCTTTCGAGTGCGACTACACCGCAAAGATCTCAACATTGCCTTAGAGGCCGCCCGCGAACTTGGGGTAATGTTACCAATGGCGGCCTATGTAGAGCAGATTGAGACGGGGCTGATTGGTCGCGGCTTTGGGGATGAAGATGTTTCCGCGATCGCTCGCAGCGTCCGGGAGCAATCGGGTATTGATGATTAGCGGCAGTGCCCACCGCCAGGGCTATCTTGACGCCGCCCTACCGGCTGCTGATCACAGTCTCAGACGTTACTCTGCAGTCGAAACTGCGGCTTCTTCCGGCCCCTGACACAGCGTTTGCAATTCGGGATCAACCTGGCTGGTGTGGGCTAAGTAATCCTCTAGCCAACGACAACTGCTAGCCAATGAAGCATCGATATCCTCCAGACCTTCCCGCTCCCAAATTAAGACTCGTCCATCACTACTGGCAGACACCACATAACCCTCTTCAGAATCGACAGCCACATCACGCACCCCTTGGGTATGCCCTGAGAGAGTCGAAACTAACTGACCATCCAAATCCCAAATGCGAATGGAATTATCGTTGCTAGCCGTAATGATGTTTTGCCCACTGGGCGTAAAGGTCACCGAAAGCACCCCGTCTTCATGGCCTTCGAGGGTCGCGAGTCGTTCGCCGGTACTGACGCGCCAAAGTTTCACCGTATTGTCATAGCTAGCGGTAGCCAATAATTGACTATCAGGGCTGAATTGGGCCGCTAAAACCCAACTCTGATGTCCCTGCAGAACTCTCGGTTCGGCATTAGCGATCGCCTCAACCGGCCAAATTTTGGTGATGTGGTCCCAACCAGTGGTGACGATATATTGACCATCAGAACTGAAGTCCACACCAAATGCGCCATCTCGATGAGCTTCCATCGTGGCGATCAAGGTGCCATCAACTTGCCATAGGCGGAGGGTATGATCTTCACCGACTGAGGCGACTAGATTGCCGTCGGGGTGAAAGGCCACATTATTGACAGCACCGACATGCCCGGTCAGCACCTGCGTGGTGGGTGTATCCGACTGGAAATTTTGCCAGAGGCGCACAGTGCCATCGGTGCTAGCGGAAGCCAAACGGCTACCGCTAGGGCTAAAATCGACAGCGTTGACTGAGTTGGCGTGCCCGGTCAAGGTTTGGCGGAATTTCCCTTCTTGTTGCCAGAGGCGCACGGTACCATCGACCCCGCCCGAGGCGATGAGATCTTCGATGGATGAGGTGGCGACACTATTTACAGGACCCTGGTGACCCAGTAGCACATGCAAGTGATCACGTTGTAAATCCCACAGACGAATGGCGTGATCGCCCCCAGAGGTCGCAATCATTGTGCCATCGGGACTGATGGCGAGGGCGGCAATCAGGCCGGTATGGCCCACTAAGTTAGCGGCGGCAGTACCATCTAGCTGCCACAAGCGCACCACTTTGTCATCGCCCACCGTAATGAGTTGCTTACCATCGGGGGTGAACTGCACGTTATAAATCGGTCCCTCATGGGCCGGAAAATCTTGCACTAGGGATTGATCCGCTAAGGTGTGCAGCCTGACCCGGCGGTCAGCGCCCACGGCGGCCAACATTTGGCCATTGGGGCTGAGGGCGAGGGCAATCAAGGCCGACGGTGAACTTTGAAACTTGCTGAGTGGCTGTCCAGAGGCATCCCAGACATAAACGTTGCCCTGCTCATCTCCGGCGATGATTTGATTGTCGGCTGTCCATAAGAGCGCTTGAAAGCCACCAATATCACCATTCAGGGTGGCGACCAAGTCACCCTCCGGCGTCCAGATTTTGACCGTCGCATCCTCGCTAGCGGTCGCAATGCGATCGCCGTCTGGTGCAAAAGCCACGGCCCGAGTTGGTTGTTTATGCACCTGCCAGGTTGCGGCCAAAGTGCCGTCGGCGCTCCATAAATGCAGGGAGCCATCGGCGTCAACCGCCACTAGGCGTTCACCATCGGGGGCAAAGTCCAGATCGAGCAGCGGATAGCCGTCACACTCTAAAACACTGAGAGGAGTACCATCCAAGCCCCAAAGACGAATATTGCCGTCAGCACTGACCGAAGCCAGTTTTTGCTCATCGGGACTAAAGGCCACTTGCCATACAGTGCCCGTATGTCCCTCCAATCGATTACGCTCCTGCACCCAAAACAACGTTTGTTGTAGGGCACTGAGTACCTGCGATCGCAGCTCCGGCATTTGCAGCTCTGGTTCTAAGGTCTTAAAAAGCTGCCCTGCTTGGGTGGCTGCCAACAGGGCATCAAAGCGCTGGTCAGATAAAAACAAGGCCTGTGCTGACTGATTCAGGGCTCTAATCCGGGAGCGCTCAGCCTGTATTTGTGCCTGTTGCGCCTGTCGCGATAGCCCCCAACTCGTAATGCCCATCGCAACCGCCAGCACCGATACTGCCGTCACGAGTTGTAGCCATCGTTGTTGTCCGGCCATGGCGGCTTTTTGGCGTCGTAGTTCGACCTCGCGAGCAGCGGCTTCGACCTCACCACTCGCGATGACATATTGATGATGCAGAGCCGTGGGTCGGGGTTCTTGGTCTTTGCCTTGAGCGAGGTAACGATTGGCGCGATCGAGGTCTGCCCCCCGGAGTAAATAGCTGCCGTCGCGATCGTTGCGATCCCATTCCAGCGCTCGCACTAAAAGGCGCGTGTGAGTGCGCACGTAATCTAAATCTTGGTCGAGGGCTTCCAGTAGATCCTTAAAGCCCTTTTGAAAATCATCTTGAGAACGTAAGAAAATCCAATTCAGTCGAGCGAGTTCAGGATGTACTTGATCCGGCTGTACATCTTGGCAAACTACTGGTACAAGGCGCTTATTATGCTGTAGCGCTTCCTCAATTTCTTGTCTACACACCTTAGACGCCACCGAGTCGGGGCTCAGCACAAAGACAAAGGTATCCGCCAGCTCAATCCCCAGTTGAATTTCTTGCCACCAATCCACCGCTACAGGAATATTTTCCCAATCCACCCAGACTTCGCGTCCAGTGGCTGCTAGGGCACCATGCAGTTCTTGCACAAACTCCTTATTCCGCCGAGAGTAAGAGACAAAAACGTTGGCTTGCTTAGTGTCACTATCCAACACTTGCCAGACATCGGTAGGCATCTGCCGACCCGATTTGGGAGCCAGCTTGACCCGATAAAGGGTGGCTCCTTGGCGCTCAATTGTTTTGAGTAGACCTTGTTGAACCAGCGTATCCAGACTAGTTTGTACTTGCTGGGGGGGGTGATTCAGGTTATTGGCAATTGTCTGGGCATTAGCCTCGTAGTGGCGCAGTAGCCAATTCACGAGCGACTGCTGCTCTGGCGGCATCGTCAAGATATCCGCCAACTTGAGCCCTGGCAGCCGCGACGGCCGTTTTCTGGGTTCACCTTTTAGTAGCGCATCCAGCGCGTCGTCTCCCCATGAGCACTCCTGATTACTGATGCTAGGGGCAGCCATATCTGTACGGCCGCTGGCAGAAAATCCTTGCCTCCTATCATATCGAAGGAATTTTGCCTGGCTATCGGGTGGCGACTCGATAGCCTAGAGTCAAGCCCAAGTTTGGCGATCGCCTATTCCATGAGTAAGGTTTTGAGATCTTGAATGAAATCAGCCGGACGATTGTCTAAGTCGATCGCCGTAAGCAACTCGTCGGAAGTGTCAATGAGTTTTGCTAATCGCGGATCATCAACGGATTTACCTTCCACCACCTTATAGCGCAGGGCGTTCACAATATCGTCTGCAATGCGCCCAGTACCAGCAATAATGACAATTTCTCGCCCTGCAGCGACGCTGGCATAGGCATCGCGAACGGTAACTGACCCGCCGTTGATCAAAATCGTCATCGATTCGTGCTTGCCCGACAAATAAGTTGCAATTTCAGAAATCCAACGGGATTCATCTCCCCATTGTTCGCCGGGAACCAGAATGCAATGGGTGTGATTGGGTTCCAGCGTCGAGGCATCAGGATGAGAGACCGGCTGGTCAGGCAAATTAACAAGGGCTTGTGGAGCGACGCCAATCAAGGGGAAATCACCATTAATCGCCGCGCGGGCTTGCCCCATCAGCCGCATTACCCCGGCATCGGTACCGCCATCCACCACATAAAGTTGCATTTCCTGAGCTAGGGGAGCTAGGACTCGACGAAATAATCCATCCAGCTGAGTCTGTTGATCGTCATCCAAACCGCTGGCACCCCCCACAATTACCAAAGTCATGCAGGCTACCCCTAGCCCAGTTTTATCAAGAAAATTGGCGACATCATCAATGTGCTCTACCAGACCAACCTGGACGCCCTGGTGGTTAGCATTGGTGACTGCCTGCAGTTGATAAATCTGAACGGGGGATGGCATATATTCAAGATGGATGCAGAAATGACCGAAGAACTATACGCTGCAACGCAAACACGACTTGTGGATGCAATAAAGAATCTACCAGTAGCAGCGGTAAATCACCCTAACATAGCCTCAATGTGCCCAACTCAAGAATTGAAGTTGGCATTGTTTCAGAAAACAATAGTACCTAAAGACATCCGCAAGAGAAGTATTAGGGCATCAGATATTGATGGATTGAAACGATTGGATTGCATCTCAGCGCTCATCGGACCCGCGCGGCGTTGTTGAGAATTTTAAGGCTGTGAGGTGGCTCCCTAATGTCCAAATAGAAATGTTTGTAAGGCATCCAAGGACTTATGCTATTTCTACAGAGAACAGTTAGGCGATCGCAGGAACCCTCGACCGGGACTGCGCATAGTTCCCCCAGAGCTGTTGCAAGCAAAGCAAACTGTTGAATCATCTTGGGCTAGGCTCTTGGCAGAATGCTAGAACGGGTTTTACAGATCCAAAATAAATGGTCTGGGGATTGGGTAAGCGTAATTCCCGTCAAGCCATTGCTGCAATTTATGCGGCTTTATTACAGTCCTCCCGTACGAGAAATCGATTAGCTAGGATCAGTGACAGAACCGTTCAGAGCTATCGCGGCCTCATCTACAGACTTTGGGCGGTATGCAACTGTGCGTATGAGCTAAAACCGATGAAAGTGTCTAGCAATGAAGTAGACCGACTCGCTAATCGGGCTTTACTAGAGCAAGAAAACCAAGGCCTTCGGGCGGAAAATCGACGCTTAAAGGCAGAAATCCAACGCCTGAAACAAGTCATTCGCCAACTTGAACTGCTGGTCAGACGCCACTGGTGACCATTACACGAACTATTTAGTCTCATGACAGCAGTCATCAGGGTTATAGTGTGGCTTAAAAATAATAATTTTCCACAAGAAATTGTATGAATATGCCTAATTTTGAATCTTATCAATTTGCGATCTGTCAATGATATCCAGCTCGTAAAGTTCAATAGCGATGTCGGCTAATGCCTCTACTTTTTGTTCTGACACTGCCATCTCATCTACTATTGATAATGCTTGATCAAACCAACCAAGGCTAAGCATGATATTAACGCAGCGATTGCCTGATAAAGGAATTTCATCGATACGCTGTATATCTGTAGGAATACTAAATCTTGCTGGCCGATCATCAGACATATTCATCAAGTCGGCTATGTCAGATGGTAAATCGGTTAAAAGCATCAGTGCTAAATCAGTCTGACCAGTTTCATTGAAGGCGACCGCAAAATTAATTCGTGTAACAATGCCACTGAGAAGTGTTCTTTCATCCACGTCTTCAAAGATTTTCAAGCACCATGAGAAAGCTTGTTCTGTTGAATTACACTGACTCACTTCTTCATAATCAAAGCTTTCAATCAGTATTTCTTTGATTTCCAGAAAAGCTTCTCGAAATGTTTCTTCGGCTACTTCATGACTGCCTTCTTTACTTAACTCATTACCAATTTGGATCATCAAAGCAGGGATAGTGAGTTTGCTTTGAAATTGAAAGAATTCAGATGATTCTTTTAATTTTTCCACGGCGTAGGCTGCAAAATCTGTCTTACTCTGCTCTAAGAATATAGTTGCTAGCTGAGACCAAACATATTCGCCAGTATTCCAACTTGCATCTCGCTCGCGAACGTATTCAGTTGTATTAGCTACCTCAATCGCTTTCTCCGCGCCACCTAATTCCGCCAAGCGAATCACGAACTCAGCTTTTGCTGAATTATCATCCAGATAACTGCTAGTAGTTTGCCAATTTTCCGGCAGAAATCTAATGACTTCAGGTACGGTATCGAGATCATCAAGTATGTGGCTAATGACGCTGCCTCTATGGCCAGGTATCGAACTCGGAAGGCCTACTGCATTGAAACAGGTGCTTACATAATTGGTAGTGGCGCTAGCTTCTTCGAGGGCATCAATTTCGGCAAAGCTGGCAGCAATTTTGGCATACACACCAGCACTAGCATTAGCACAACTGCCATTGCTCATATAGCCGTGAGGAAGTTCTGGCACTAGGTTCAAAGCTGTATGCAAGATCTCGCGGGCGCGATCGCGTTGTCCATTGTTAGCAACGGCTACGGCAATTTCAGCTAGTGCACTAACTTTACCCGATGAACTAGGTTCTCCATAACCCGTAGCTGTCGACAACACAACAGGTTGACGCTCAGCGATGTTTAAGGCTATTTCAGTTTGTCCGCTTTCTGCCAATGCTACCGCGATCGTAAGTTCTTGGCTGGGTGTAAAGTCTTCACCTTCCAGCATCGATAATGCTTCATCGACCAAACTAACCTTCGATAGGGATACTGCAAATTTGGCGCTTTGCTCAACGGTCAGTTCTTCATCTCTGATGGCCTCAATTATGGGAGAAATTTCATCAAGATCGCGACTGTTTAGTTGAGTGAAAGCCTGAATAATTTCAAGCTTTTGATCGATATTGGTTGGAAATATCTGGCTTATTTTAGAAAATAGCAGATTGGCTAGATCAGAATTTTCCAACTCAGTCGCCTGCATCACCAACCTAATCAGACCATCAAAATTTTCTGAGTTCAAATCTTGATAAAATTGCTCGTCAAATTCTCCTGCCACAAGCTTTTGTTTGATCAACTCTAAAGCCAGCTTCCTTTGTGATTCCTCCATGTCAGAAGAATACATAGAGCTTGAGTCCCGTGACTGCTCCAAAACATCAATCAAAGACAAGGGATAAAGCGCTATATTTAAATTCTCTGCATATCGCGTCAGCGCAATCGCTTGGTCTATTCGTCCAATTTCGATTAGTCTGAGCGCGATTCTGTAAAATAGCTGTCTGGCACGATCTATTCGGATATTAGAGCGCGGATCTTGGATGCCTGTAATTGCTTGTTCAAGGATTTCATCAGGATGTTGCTCAGGCAGATTTAGGTCTGTATTACTTGCCAAAAAGGCATATGAGTCCTTACGTAGAAAACGGTCAACACTAATCTGTTGAAACAATCCAAATCTTAAGCTTGATGTCGTTACGACTCCTCCTGTAAGAATTAGTAGCAAGAAGCGGCTATGTCTAAATCTGTGCATGAGCGATAGGTGTTCTGAACACTATATTTTCAATAGCTCTGGCACAAGCATTGACGATAGATTAGGGCCTGTCTGATGCCCTTTATTCAGAATGCTGGTGAGATCGCACCAGGTCGTCAGTTTAACGATCTCGTCTAGAACAAATGCAGCGCCAACGAGCTGAGCAGTAAAAAGGCGGAGCGCTAAAATTCCTATTCCCGCCGCAAGCGAACGGAGCATTACGGAATTTTTCCTTCGGAACGCACTACCGCCCCTGTTTTTACGCCCCAAGGGGCGGGGAATGTACCCAAACGAGATTCAAAATGTAGAATCAATGACGCGATCGCGATACGCTTGCCACTCCTTCCAGCCAGTCTGCGAGCTTGCATCTGCAGTTAATCGCTCACAATCTTCATCGTCAGCAACCCAGTGATTGTGCTGGCAGAGCTCCAATATAGTCGTAACGGGATCGCCGCTACCTCTGATGTCAAGGTTGACTACATTGACCAGACCTGAAGATACATCCAAACTGAAGCTAATTCTGAACCTGAAGCTGCCGCTATCAAAATAGCCCTCCTTTTCAGACCACTCTATACCGCTCAAAACCTCGCCAATGGCTTGACGTACTTGTTCTTCGCTGCCCATTGCTTCAGGCAGCCATGTGGGGTTGATCCGATCACTACGCAGCGATTCCTGCGCGTTGTGGGCGTTGATGACAATGACGAGCCAGCTCATAGCATTTAGTTACTTTTCCAGCAGCTGAGCCTACGATTACTCTGGCAACTTGTACTGGCCGACAATGCGCTTGGCAAATTCGGGGACGTGTTCTTCCAACTTTTCGGGGTGATTACGCTGCACGTACAAATAATTGCGGGTGAAGTGGGAGTCGATCGAGAAGCGGGCGTATTCCAACCCTTTGGGGCCGACGCGCTCGATGACGACACCCATGAGCTGAGCTGCCCACATGGGCAGAGTCACCCCCTTGTCATAGGCAGGAATGCTCTGTTGGACGGCGGCGTGACGATCGCCTTGCGAGTCTACCGGCTGCGTATCTAGCTGATCCATCACCAGATCCAGCATCTCTTGACCGCGATCGTTGCGCACCGTGATCCACTGCCAGCCAAAGGGTGCGCCCATGTAGCCCACCACAATGTCGGCTAGACCATTGACATAGTCGAAGCAGCTCATGCAGGACGGCGCAAACACATCCTTGAGCTGATTGGTCTTGAGGCCAAAAAACGGAACTTTCTCAATCGAGCCATCTTCATGCTTGAAATGCACGCGAAAGTCTTGCATGAACTCGTAATGCACCACGGTTTCGGGAGAACGGCTAGTGGTTTCTAAAAACTTTTGCAGGCCAGCACGGGTAACGTTATCCACACAGGGCGTTCCGAGAACGTAAAGCTTTTCGAGGCCGAGTTCTTTTTCCACCGCCCGCAGGGCTTGAATCTGGCAACCGACTCCGATGACCAACAACCGCTTCATGCCAGACTGCTCAACCTGTTCGAGCACGGAGAGATTGGGCGACAGCGTCGGCTTATTGACCCGAGCGGCCAAAATTTCCTCTGGGGTAGTGGCGATGACCGGCTTGGGTTGAAAGCGGTCTTCCTTGGTGTTTTGCACACACACGACACCTTCTACATGGCCTTGGGTCAGCATCGCGATCGCGATCGTACTGACAATGCCAGTCCACTGGGCGCCCTCAATCGGCTCTCGCTTGCGCGCCGCCATCATGTCTTGGTGCACACCAAAATATTGTTCTAGCGGCTCGTCTAAATCGCGATCGCGACCATGAGTCTGCTGCTCTAACTCAGGAAACTGCTGATTCAAAAAAGCGCAGGCTTCTTTCACATAGTGAATGTAATAGGTATCACATAACCCGCATTCGCTACAGAGTTCCTTGGCTGGGCGGCGAGCTCCGGGTCGTAGAGCTTTGGATTTCTTATGGGCAGGCTGAGCCAACGTCATAATGTCAAAAAAAAAGAATGTGAAAAGAATCTGACAACCACCATAACGCAGGGATTTAACGGTTTCTCTTTGATGGCAAAGAATGTAAAGAATTGCTGCGATGATGACTTGCCGAGATTTCCCAGTCTCGGCAAGATGAGTTGACAATGCCTGGAAAATAGCCGTGGGTTAAGCGGCAATTGTTAGGATGTGCCAATAGACTTTCTTGCGAATTTCTCTGTACGCAAAAGGGAACCCAGAAACTAGACTATGCTTAGTCTGGAGTTCCCTGGTATCTTGTGAGCCGGTTTTAGCAAGACAGTGGGAAATCTAGGTTAAGAGGGCGTATTTGACTGCTGCATAGGTGCCACTGTCGACGGCACTCAGAGAACTGTCACCACGGTACCGCCTCTCTTGACTGTTCACGAGCCTCCTGGGTCACTTTTCCAGCCTCTGACACAGGCAGACCTAGGGATTAGCAAGGTTCATGCGTTTGCCGGCAATTTGACCGGACAGGGCCTGTTGAATGATTTGCTGTTTGAATCCCCATTGTCCCCACCCTTTGAATCGCGATACGGTGCAAGCCTGTCGCAGTTGTGGCACGCCCTTGGTCAAGATGCTACGAGGGCGTTATCAGCCGCAAAAGTTGATTGGTCGAGGCGGGTTTGGCCGGACTTATCTCGCTTCCGATAGCGATCGCCTCAATGCGCCCTGCGTGATTAAACAATTTGCCCCGCAGACCAAGGGCACTAAAGCGTTTAATAAAGCGGTTGAACTCTTTAATCAGGAGGCCGTACGCCTGCATGATTTGGGTGAACATGTCCAGATTCCGGCGTTGTTGGCCTACTTTGAGCAGGATCACTTTCTCTACCTGGTGCAGCAATTTATTGACGGTAAAACCCTCATCCAAGAAGTGCTCGAAAATGGTCCGATGGATGAGAACAGCATCCGTAACTTGCTGCTCGACATCTTACCGGTGCTGGACTTTATTCATCGGCACAACGTCATTCATCGAGACATTACGCCGACCAATCTGATCCGTCGAGATACTGATCGCCGTTTATTTTTGATTGATTTTGGCGTTGCCAAGCATTTTGGCGAAGCTTTATCAGATTCGTCGCCCGGTACTCGCATCGGTACTGAAGGTTACGCTCCCATCGAACAGTTGCGGGGAGGACAAGCCTATCCTTGCAGTGACTTATATAGCTTGGGGGCAACTTGTCTACACCTGTTAACTGGCTGTAAACCCGAAAGTCTCTATGACCACATGGCAGGCGAATGGCGCTGGCAGGAAACCCTCGCAAAACAGAGTCGATCGGTCAGCCCCGAATTAGCCGCCGTCCTGAATCGGTTGGTCATGGATGCCGTGGGTGACCGATTTTTGACGGCGCCAGACGTGCTCGCAGCGCTAGATCCGCTCACCCCGTTTCGTGGCAATGTTCCGGGTTGGGTGCGTCAAACCCCTAACCATAGACAGTCAACGGTTAAGCCGGACCGGTCGGTCTCGGTGGCGGTGCCGACGATTGATACCGAAATCCCCAAGACCAGTCCGCCAACGGTAGCAGCAGTGCCAGCTGTCTCTGTGGCGACACCGCCGCCACCAGAGGTGCCATCGATCACGATGCCAATGACGGCGACAAACACCCTCAACGCTCCGGAGACAATTGCTGAAAGCTTAGACTGGCAATGTGTTCGGGTGTTATCTGGGCATCAGTCGTGGGTCACCGCTGTGGCCTTTAATCCGCGCTCAGCGACCTTGGTCAGCGGTAGCCTCGACGACACCATCAGAGTTTGGGATCTCCAAACTGGCGCAGAGATGGCCAACCTGAAAGGGCATCCTCGGGGCGTCAATGACTTGCGCATCAGCACTAAAGGTCAAGTTTTAGTGAGTTGCGGCGATGACGGCACGGTCAAAGTTTGGAACCTCGCCGCTGGACGATTAATTCACACCCTGGAAGGACACGCCCGCGATGTTACCAGTGTCACCATTGGCCATAAGGGGTGGACCCTCGCCAGTGGCAGCAAAGATAAAACGATCAAGCTCTGGAAGTTAGATAAGGGCACGGCTGTGCGCACCTTGCTGGGCTCACCCGCCGCCGTGCGCGCCGTGGCCATGATGCCTGACGAGTCGACCTTGTTTAGCGGCGGGCTCGACAACAAAGTGCGGCTCTGGGATCTGAATACGGGCGAAATGGTGCGATTCTTTTCGGGACATGTGAGTCCCATTAACGATGTGGCCGTGAGCCCCGATGGTCTCTTCGTGGTCAGTGCCAGCAAAGATAAAACGTTAGTGGTCTGGAGCGTCGGTACTGGCTCCATTATTCATGTGTTGAAGGGCCATAACAAAGAGGTGAATTCGGTGGCGATCGCCCGTGACAATCGCACGATTGTGAGCGGCAGTAGCGATCGCACGGTGAAAGTTTGGGACGCCCGCACAGGAGAGCTCTTACATACGCTGATGGGACACAGCCATGCCGTGAATGCGATCGCGATTCACCGAACGGGTCGCCTGATTGCCAGTGCGAGTGCTGATAAAACCGTCCGCGTCTGGCGCTTGGGTTAAGTCTGAGCCATTAAATCCGTCGCAGAGAAAAGAAACCCCTTACAATCACCCTATGGGGTGCGCAGAGACCCTCGCCCAGAAGAACTCAATCGGTCTCTACGAACGTGCTGTTTTTAAGCGCGGTTTGTGACGCTGCAATCTGTTCTATTAAGCCACTAGGGCCAATTGCGCAGATCGCTGCGATCCCCTGCTTTGTTCAATCGCTATTTCCCTAAACGTTATGGATTTCGCCCCCGCTTTCCCCACCTTTCTGGTCACCCTGCGCGAAGGAGTGGAAGCTGCATTGGTGGTTGGCATCGTTCTAGCCTGCCTGAACAAAGCGCAGCAAAGCCAGCTCAATCGCTGGGTATATCTAGGCATCCTGGCGGGGCTGTTGGGCAGCATCTTCACCGGTATTGTGATTTCCAATAGTGTGTCCCAGGCTCAACAAGCTCTGCCACAGTTGGAGCCCATTATCGAACCCTTGTTTGACAGTTTGTTTTGCGCGATCGCCATTGTCATGCTGAGCTGGATGCTGCTGTGGATGACCCGTCAAGCGCGATCGCTGCAGGGCGACATCGAGGGCGACGTCATCGCCGCTCTACAAGAAAATGACACAGCGGGCATTACGATTTTTAGCCTAGTCTGCATTGCCGTGCTGCGAGAGGGCATTGAAACTGTATTGTTCATCTTCACTAGTGTCCAGCAAAGCAGTGTCGCCGCGATCGGAGCTGCGGGTGGGTTATTGGGGGCCACCTTAATTGGGCTGGCGCTGTTCAAATGGGGAGTGCGCATCAACTTGAAAATTTTCTTTCAAGTGATGGGGGTGTTGCTGCTCTTGATTGTGGGCGGCCTGGTGATTTCGTTCTTTCGCAATTTAGATGCCGCTTTCTTCGCTGTCAGTAGCTTTGATCCGGTGAATGCCAACCTCTGTATCTCCCAAGATTCCTGTATTCTCGGCCCGCAGCTCTGGGATGCTCACGAGGCCTTACCAGATAAACGATTCCCCGGAATCCTGCTCAAAACGCTACTGGGCTATCGAGAACAATTGTTTGCAGGACAAGCACTGGCTTACCTGGTCTTTATCGTCACCGTCGGTAGCACTTACTTCCGTAGCTTAGGAGCAGTTCAATCGGTACAAAAGTCAGCCTCTAGTTAGTCCTTCCCTGGCCCATCCGCTATGGCTGTCTTGTTGCCCGCGATCGTTCCAGTCGCGCTCATCATTTTTGTCGGATTCATTGCGGGTCGTACGTTAGGGCTTGATCGCCGTACGCTGTCGCGTCTCAGCCTATATGTCTTGTTACCTGCTTTAGTTGCCAGCAGTCTTTATGGCATTACCCTGGCGGCTGACCGGGCCTTGCTGATCGTGGTGGGCTTTTTTGTCGTATCGACCCTGCTGTACGGTTTGGTGTATGGCTGTTGTCGTCTCGCCAAAGTACCTTCCTTACGACAAAAAACTCTGTTAGCGACCACCCTCTTTTCTAATACTGGCAATTTGGGCTTGCCTTTTATCACCTTCGCATTAGGGCAAACCGGGCTAGAACGGGCGATCGTTTACCTTGTTAGCAGTAGCATTTTGCTCACCACCGTCGGCCCGACCTTACTCAAGGGGCAGGGCTTCGGCACTGGGCTGCGAACAACGCTCAAACTACCTGTTTTTTGGGCGATGTTGGCCGGGCTCGCTCTGCAAACCCTGGCGGTGACTTTGCACTTACGTCTAGGCGACGGTTTGGCATTGTTAGGCGGGGCAGCGATTCCGGTGGCGCTGCTCACTCTCGGCATGCAATTGGCTCAAACGCAGTTTTATCTAGATCGTCCCGTGCTAGTTGCCGCTGGGTTACGTTTGGTCTTAGCGCCTGCGATCGCCCT
Organism: Leptolyngbya sp. SIOISBB; assembly: GCA_010671905.1. Lineage (GTDB taxonomy): Bacteria > Cyanobacteriota > Cyanobacteriia > Phormidesmidales > Phormidesmidaceae > Halomicronema. Next base: position 7,544,889 of record JAAHII010000001.1, on the reverse strand, counting down.
CATCATCGGCACAGCGATTGGACTGCAAGGGCAAGATTTGCAAGTGCTGGTATTGCAAGGTGCCATGCCCACAGCGGTGAACACCTTTATTTGGGTCACAGAGTTTGGCGGCGATGCTGACTTAGTGGCGCGAGCGATCGTCCTCTCCACGCTACTCAGCTTCGTGACCCTACCCAGCATTCTGTGGATGTTGCTGACGTTCACAGGGTAGCATCGCCATAATTACCTGAATACTGCCCTCAGCTTTGCACTGCCTCGGGACTCGAATGACTTGACAAAGCACTAATCAGCAGAATGAAATAGCCCTACATTAAGTCTATGTCGAATTAAAGTTGGAATCACAAAAACACGAAGCAGTCTCACAAAGAGATCTTTGTAGTGATTTCGCATCTGCAGCAAATCAGATTGAGACTTGACGCACTCTTATCTGGACTTTTATTGCTTCTAGCGAGTCCAAGAAAGAGACAGGATGTATGTGTGGTGATGTTGGAGTTTGGAAAATTTGTCTGCTTCTTTAAGGTGGCAGTCGTGCTTGTGAATATTTGATTTTTGCTTCAGCGACTTGCATCCAAGCTCTAGGCGTGAGGGTGGCCTGAAGAACTGGGGCGAGATGAGACCAAGAAAATTCAACTTGCCTTCGAATCCTTTGTCTCGCTTCAAGACTCATTATTTTCTGGGGAAGACTATTTTGTATCCAGCTGAGTCTCATTTCGATTCCTGATGGGAAGATGCTAGGCGGCATCTTGCGGATGTCAGTTGAAGTGGGTTGCCCACCATTGAGTCTCTTTCTGAGACTCAATTAGATTTTCGTGAGTCTTTAATCGACTCGATCGAGTCTTATTAAGAGATTCAATGGTAATTTGTTATGTCTTGGTGGTGAGTTTGTTGGTCGAAGTCTTTGGTGACTTGTTTTGGGTTGTGGGTTAGGCACTTGTTGTTAAGTAATGGCAGTTAGGGTTCTGTTTTTGAGGTTGTCTGATTCTGGGATGAAAAGAATTTTGTAATTTGGGTTTGGTCGAGTTAGGTATTTCGATCTCTTGAGCGGCGGACTCTGGTTTTGATGGTGTTGACTTGACCGTAAATCATCGAAATTGTGTTGCTCAATTGAACTGATGCTGTGGATTGTGTGCTCGCGCTAGCTGTGAGTGGGTGATGGTTTCGTTCTGCTGCTGATTCGCGAATGTGGATGTTATTGAGCTGTTTGCATGATTTGCATGAGATTAAGCGGTCAGGTAGCGAAAAGGTGCGTCTACCGCTATTGGTCGCTGATCTTGTCGCGATCGCGCCCTCCATGCGCCCTTCTCTAGCTGGTGAGAAGATGGGTTTGCTTTCGGGAAACAACGCTATAGTTATTTGGCAACCGCAAGCGGCGATTAAAGCCCGTGTCTCTTGATAGACATAGCGTTTGAGGGATGGCGCTGCTGCTTATCGCCACCCTCTGCAAAATAGTCCAAAAATAGTCCGCGTAAATTGCAAGATTCAGGAAACCTTTATTTTTACGGAATTCTCCGCCTCCGAGTAGTTGCGTTAACCGCAACTACTCGGAGGTATATAGTTCCCGTCTTGCTGTATAGGTTCTTTCTATATACGGTTTTTGTTTTGAGGTATGCGGCATCAGGGGTACTATTGGGAGTTCCCAGCGAATACAGTTGAATTCGATCGGGTATTGGACTGGCCACTTTAAAGTCATCACAAGTCTCCTGGGTTATCTCGGTTCAGAAAAAGTATCGATTCTATTGGTGGCGAGTGAGTCCTCATAGCCACCTACTCATAGGACTGATTCTCTGCTGCATCCTTGCCGTTCTCATGACATGAATGGCTTACAGACGACTGCGGTAGGCTTTCGGAGTCATGTGGCTGTAACGGCGGAAGACTCTGGTGAAATAGCTCTGATCGCTAAAGCCCACCTGCTGGCAGATATCGGCGATCGCCAGTGACCTTCGAGTTAAGAGTTCCTTGGCCCGCTCGATGCGGCAGCGGGTGATGTATTGCAGCAGCGTTTCCCCAGTGCTTTGCTTAAACAGAGTGGCAAAGTAGTGAGGGCTCAACGGCACCACACCCGCCACTGCCGTCAGGCTCAAATCGGACGCTAAATGCTCATGGATATAGGCCATCACCCGCCTGAGACTAGCGGGCGACAACCCCTCTTGAGAGCTTTGAACGGGTGACTTGGCGGTGGAATAGTGCTTAAGCAGGTGCATCACCAGGGTCGTTGCCATCGATTCCGCATAGAGCTGACTGGTGAGCGGTGACGAGGTGACATCATGGCGCAGCGCCAACTCCAGCTCTGACTTAAGCAGCAGCCCAACTTGCTGCAAAAACGGATCATAAACCGTGCGGTGGTAGAGAATTTCCACGCGATCGAGATCAATCACCTCAGAGGCGACGCAGGTGAGAAACGCCGGTTCTAAGTAGAGATCGATAAACTCAGTATCCTTTGCCCACCGCTCTTGAAAGGTATAGTTGGCTGGGTAAATGCAACTCGTGCCGCAGCAGTTTGTACTCTCTTGATGGGACTTATCGCTCTGCCAAACCGGCGACTCTAAGTCAATGCCGATAATGTACTGTTTGGCAAAGTGCTCTGGCGTCTCATGGGCGGGTTGTCGATAGTATCCCAGGTGGAGCCCGCGCCAGGTCTCACCCCGACTCGATAACAGAGGCAACTGAGGATACACCTGCAGAATTTGGTCGTCTTTCGTGTAGTCAATTTCTAATGCCACCTGCGAGCTCCACTGGGAGAAACTCTATATTGCCGGGATTGGGCTTCCGCACAGGCTAGCACGAATCAAATTGCCTCAGCTTGCTCACAAAACGCCAGCTATAGGCGATCGCGGCCATTGTCGCACCCAGGTAGTAGCCGATCCACAGTCCCTGGGTACCGAGCCCTGCGCCAAAGCCCAGGGCATAGCCACTAATGAGCCCCACCCCAAGATAGGACAAAATGTTCAGCAGCACCGGGACACGCGTATCTTGAATGCCGTACAGGGCTCCGAGGGTCGTCTTTTGTACGCCGTCAAAGATGTGACCCACCGCAACCACGACAATTAGCGGACTCACCAGCTGGACCAGGGCCGCATTCTCAGGGTCGCTGATGTCGATATAAAGCCCAATAATCGGCTGACGAAACAGCAGGAGAGCGATCGCCACCACCGATGTCACGCCGATGATTGTGAGGATGCTGATCAACCCAGCCCGTCTTAGACCCTGAAGATCTTGTCGGCCAAACCACTGCCCCACCAAGGCGGTGGTGGCAAACGACATCCCTAGCGGAATCATGAACACCATCAGTCCGGTCTGCAGAGCAATTTGGTGAGCTGCCAGCGCATCGGTACCCAGCAGGCCAATCAGGTAGCCCATCACCAACACCAGACCATACTCCAGCAAAATGGAAACCCCGATGGGCATGCCAATCACGAACAGCTCTCGCATCAGCGGCAGGCGCAGCCGATACCACTTTTGAAACAAGCGATAGACTTTGAGCTGGGGGTGTCTGAGCAAGTAGATCACCAGCGCGAAAAACATGCCCCACCACGCTAGTGCACTGGCGAGCGCCAGCCCCGCCAACTCCAGACGAGGTGCACCCAACTTACCAAACCCCAAGATGTAGTTACCGGCAATGTTAAACAGGGTCCCCACGGCCACAATGGTCATGATGGGGCGGGCCTGCGATAGCCCCGAGACCACTCCCCTCAACATCGCAAAGCCCACAGCAGGGAACAGGCCCCAAAGCACCACGTTGAGATAGCTCGTGGCGAGGGCAACCGTTTGGGGGGCTTGCCCCAACCCCAGCATCACGACGTCCATGCGGCTCATGCCCACCATGGTGACAGCGGCGAGCCCCAAAGTCAGCAGCAATCCTTGCTGCGTTACCTGCTCAATTCGCGTTTTCTGTCCGGCTCCAAAGCCTGCCGCTACGAGGGGGCTGACCCCCATCACCACGCCAGCTAGGACATTCAAAAACACCTGAAAAGTAAAGGATGCTAGCCCACCGGCACCTAAGGCTTCTCGCCCTAAATGCCCCATCATGACGGTATCAACAAAACCGGTCGCGGCCTGAGAAAGTTGAGCGCTAACCAGAGGGATGGCGAGCTGTAAAAGCGACTTGATTTCAGCTTGAGTGGAAGAAGCGGAGAGTGTTTTCATAGAAAAGTTTTAAGCGATCGCACAATGTTGTGAATGCCCTAAGCATTAGGACATCCGTGCGCCTCATCGCTGACGCCAGTCATGCTCTAAGCCCAGAACACTGTCTTAAACGATGTGGCCAAGACGATATAGCCGTCGCCAGCTCCGTTAGGACAAGACGGCGAAGCCATCTGGCTGTGTGCTAGCAACCGGATGGTACTCGGTGCCCTAGCCTAGATGGCTAAAGCTATCAATTAAAGACCGTTATTTCGTGATTTCAATTTAGATCAGCGCAAAATCAAAAGGCTGGTAAATTCTTCCTAAAACTGCGACGATCTTCCGCTATCCAGTCAAAATCATGGCCATCAGACAGTCATTCAAGGATGCTGCCATAGTCACGACAGGAGAGTCTGGAATCTCACTTCCTGAGCTAGGCGTAAAAGGCTCAAGCCCGATCTCGACAGTAACCCATAGGCAACTTCTCTTCCGGCAAACCCATGCTTGCCGCTCTCTTCTATCGCGTTCAACCGATTTCAGGTGTCAGGTCCATGATGTAAGACATATGTTCTTTTAAGCTAAGTCCAGCGTGAGCGTAGCGATCGCCCGGCGCCTGCGACGCATCAACACTGTCAGACAACTTCACAGGATTCTAATAACAAAGTTCAAGATTGATGAATGTGGCAAATCTGCAGCTATAAAGTTCACTGGATTCCTTCTATAGAGACACAATTATGCATCCAGTTTTGTCGCGCTTTATGTCTGCCCTCGTCTTTACAACAGGGGTAGCTGCTGCTGTGGGGTTCATTCAGGCTGCCCCGAGTCATGCCCAAGAAGAGGTCATCCAAGAAGTTTTGCCAGTTTCCACCTCAGTGCTGGCGGCCATTCAAGAAGCTCCCTTTAGCGAAGTCTTTGCCGTCACCACGGTCAACGGAGAGGTTGGCTACGGCGTTAAAGACAAAGACTTTGACCCTCGCTACGACTTGGTGGGGTTCTATAGCCTCTGGGCGGATGCCCCTGAGCAAGATCTCCTACAAGCGGCGGTGATGTACTGCATTCTTGATCCAGACCTGGAAGGGACAGAACTGGAGGCTCTCACTTTGATGGACGGGGAAACTCCATTAGTCACCCTAGACGAAAAAGTTGTTGCAACGGATACTCAAGAATTTGAGATCGCCCCCCAACAAACGGTGACCACTTACGCTGACCCTTATTACAGTCCCTATTGGGGAGACGCTTACTATGGTTTAGGAGGTAGCACATATACCACCACCTATGTGCCAGCCGTGGATTGCAGCCTCGGCGCGGCGCGCTTTGATCTGTTATCAGTACAAGCCGAAATCGCTCAACTGCCTGCGACCACGTTGAATGTCGAGTTGCTCTTTAGCAATGGCCAGACCGAGATGTGGCGCTTAGGTCAGGGCAGCGTAGAGGCCATTAAGACCCTCCCTTCCCTGCAATAAATTGCTGACTAGGCAATAGATCGTTGATAAGAGCGATCGCTCTTACTGGCAAGCGCCTCATCAGGGATACTTCGTTTGCCTGATGAGGCGCTTGAACGATGCCATGTCATCTCCTCACGGAGCAGGAGGCAACACAAATTGAGGTTTCAGGGCTGCCGTGCAACTCGTCTCAGGGACCTCATCGGGACGATTGATAAAAGCTGTACTAATGTCTCTGGCACATTGCGATCGCACAAAGGTGCCGTGGCCGCTACTAGGCATTTCGACAAAGGTGGCGCGACTCAAACCGTCTAACGCTTGCCTCGCCATAAAGTTCGGGGTTTGCGTATCATATCGTCCCCCTAACGCCAGGGTCGGGATATCACTGGCAATCACCGTATGTTCATTGGGCGGGGCCGACTCAACTGGCCAAATACTGCAGACCGCCTGTCGTTGAGAAATCAAAAACTGTGCCCCGCCACTGAGACCCGGCATGACCAAAGACTCAAAAGTCGCGAGGGTGGTATCAATGTTGTTAAAAGCCATCAGTTCTCGGCAGACGATGGAATAATGCACCCCCCGTGAGAGGCCATCGGCAATGTCCAAACGCGGGGCAGAGGCATCATTGAGCTGTTCAATCTGAAAGTACACATTGCGGATTTCAACAGCTGACATCTGATTAATCTGAGTCCGGAGGTCGGCAGCTTGTTCGCCTTCAAAAGTGCGATCGACAAAGTCTCGGAGCGTATCGAGATCGCGCAGCTTACCAAACTCATATCCCAGCGTTGAAAGGTCGAAAAAAGACCGGTTTTCTTGAGCGAGTGGAAATGCTTCGATCGCTTGTATCACCTGCATTAACCACTGAAAGGCTGGGCGCTGAGTTTGAGCTGCGACCGTGTTGACATACAGCTGTCGGTTGATTTCAACTTGTAGGTCTCGTGCCCGCAAAGCCGACGCCTCAAAGGGATTAGGAGCCACGGTATCGTCGATTTGCTGAGCAAAGAACCCCGGAGTGGTGACGGCAGTATAGGTCGCCGTGATACCTTGTTCTAACTCGTGAATGATGAGCGGAAAGTAGCGACTGAGTTGAGGCTGTTGGTTCATGTAGCCAATCAACTGGGCAATGCTGTCCGGGGTCACTTGAGCATCCATTCCCGAGAGTGCATTTGTCACAGGAATGGGATTTTGCCCGAGCGAATTCACCAAGGCCACGGTGCGGTCTGGCAGATTAGGATAAGCTGCTGCACAATCGGCATCGGCCCCACAATCTTCAATCACGTTCAACAATGACGCTTCAAAGAACCGGGGCGTTAACGCAAAGACATCGACTTGATAAGGCAAGGCCGAATCGAGCACCACGCTCCGCACTTGGTCAGGATAGTCTCGCATGAGCTGCTGGGCCAACCGAGTCCCGTAGGAAATGCCATAAATGTTAAATTCGCTGTACCCCAGACTCGACAGCAGGTTCACGGTGTCGCGAGCATTATTGGGCGTGTTGTATTGGTTGAGGTCAGCGCCATGATTTTGCAATGCGATCGCGCAAACAAAATGGAGCCCGAGAATGTCACTCGTCCCTAACGGAGCATCTCCCGTCACGGATTCGAGTCGGCGGAGAAGTTGATCAAGACTGGCCACTTGCGTGCGCAGGTTACGAATGCCCAAAAAGAAAGGGGCGCAACCCAGACGATTGGAAAACTTACTGCCCCGTTGATCAAACAGCACCACATCTCGCGTTTGTCGCAGCGGTTCATAGAGACTGATAAACGGATCAAAGTCAGCATTGAGCGCATTATCCAGGCTATCGATCGCAGAACTTCCTGGCCCCCCGTGCAAAAACGCCACCGGATCGGGCAATGGTGTTTGGCTGCGGCTATGCAACACCGCATAAGAAAGCTCAACCTGCCGACCATTCGGTATCTCGTAGTTTTCTGGCAGCGTGACATAGCCACAGGTCACGGTCTTGCCCGGCACCTCTGTGGGGGGGCAGTCCCAGGGGGCAAGGCGTCACCGTTGGCGAATACGTTTCCGGCGTTGCCGCAGTGAGCGCTTTATCCGCAACGGGTTGGGCCAGCGATCGCGTACTCAAGTTGGTGGTCAACAACGGTAAGGTGAGGGCGATCACCATCAATACCACATACAAAGGTCGGCGCATGGGGGCTCTTCCAATACAGCATGGAGCAAGTCTGAGGGCGCGTCATCAATTAAATCTAGAACGCTTTGACGACAGCCATGACCGCGCCCGAACTCAATCAACTAGCTAGGGGCCGATCGCTTTTCAGCAAAAGGATTCAGCCGCTCAATGATGACAGTCCCCAGAGCACCCTAGCAAGCTATCGCAGAATTCGGAATGCTGAAGTCGGAAGTCGGAATTGCTAGGTCTGCCGAATGACAACTACAGCGATCTAGAGTGACCTAATCGAACTCGGCATGCTATGCCCAAGACAAATCCAGTTAATGCGCAGCAAGGGGTTCAAGTAAAGTTGAGCATCGTTTCTCGCGACGAAGCGTTTAAGTAAACAGGATCTGCCAGCCGACGATCGCGATCGCTAGATCTGCCAGCGCATGACTGATGTAGCAAACCCATAACGACTGATAGCGTAAATAACATCCCGACCACACTGCCCCAGCCACAAATACGCCAATCGAGCCCAGTACCGTCACAATCCAACTGCCCGTGAATCCGAATAGCGACACGATGTGATGCAGGGTAAAACACAGCGCGGCTAACGCCACCGCCCAGGCTCCAGGCACTAACACCGTACACTTGCGATAGACAAACCAGCGCCAGATATATTCCTCGACCAACGCATTCACAAAGGTGAAATAGACCGCAAAGGCTGCGAACCCCAAGGGCTGCAATAACCCCAGGGGCGCTGCTCGCGATCGCGCCACTTCCGGATCAATCCACTGATGTCCGAACAGGGCATATCCACCGTAAATCGCCCCCAGCATGGCCAAGCCCAGCCAACCGCCCACTTGCCACTCTTGGCGAGTCGGCCAAGTCAATGAGAGGCGTTCTCGGTCGATTCGCCATACCCACAACAGCGGCAGCAACAAAATCCACCCTCGGGTCATGACAAAGAAGCCTTGACCAGCCAGCCCCGGTACATACAAGCGTGCGACGATGCCGATGTTAGCCGCACTCACAATTAGCAACAGCGCCAGCAGTGCTGCCCGACGAGAAGAAGACTTCGGCATTAGCGTCTAGTCCATGACAGGGAGTCGAGATTCGATGGGCCACCGGATAACCGCGATCGCGGCGCATCAATCTCCTCTCCATCATGCCCCGACATGGCTACACTGCAGGGCTTTGCCAGGCTCGCTGGGTACTCTGAATTTCAAACCTCGAAAAAATCAGAGAAGTGATTAGCGAGTTCCGGTTTATACCAGTTCTAGCTCGTAAAATGCTGAGACCATGCTTTGGCAGGAGGCTCATTTTCAAAATGAAGTCTACGAGCCCGACGTTCCCGATCTATGAAAAAGTCTGAAATCGTTAAATTAGCTAAGCAGGGCCATCATCAAGCCATTGCGCTATTACTCAATCACTCCCTCAAGGCCCGAGGTATCCAGGCCACCGTTGGTGAGCACGCAGGCACTCTCCACATCCTGCTCGAAAGTCAAGATACCCCCTCCCAAGCCACCTATGGCCGAGTCATTCACCAAGGACTCCAGAAGTTAGACATCGCCACCATCAATAAGGCCCACGTTTATGGCCGCGCCGTCGGACACCCAGTGTTTGAGTGGAAGACAGCCGTGTCCCTAAGGGGAGAGAATATCATCCTGGACGAAAGCCAATTTACCCAGCCGCCGAGCCCGCCGCCAAAGCATCCACCAGCAGCGAGTTCGTCGCTAGCGCGTTCACCATCGACAGCAAACCTGGCAACCCAAACGCTAAAACCGGGCTGGGGATTTTGGTGCGGCTGGATGATGATGAGCCTGCTCGGCAGCGCGATCGCCTTCCTCTCGCTGTATTACTTTGAAAGTCGCATTGAACGCAGTTACGGCACCACTAAGGTCATCGTCTCATTGCTCACGTTCATCGCCGGTGGTGGCATGGGGCTCCTCGTCGGGTGGGGGCAAGAGACCGTACTGCGGCGAGAGTTTCCCAACAGCCATCTTTGGATTATCCGCACTGCCGTTGGCACCCTGATTTCCACCACCCTGGGATTCTTTTGGGCCGGGTACTACCGAGCCGTCCCCACCTGGCCCAACGCGGTTATGTTTTGGCTGTTAATGGCGCTGCCCATTGTGGCTTGCCAATGGACGCTGCTACGGCCAAAAATCATCAACGCCTGGCTATGGCTGGTGGTGCCCCCGATCGCCACCACCGTGATCGGCCTCACCCTTAACTTTGCCCTCCCTGACTCCTTCACCCTGCTAGATGCCGTCGTCATGACTCGCTGGCTGTTTTATGCCCTAAGCGGTGGGTTGATGATTTGGCTATTACGAGATAACGCCAATGTTGTCTCTCCGCCAACCCCGTCAAATCAAAAAACTTATCGCCAAATCCTGCAGCAGCGATCGCGCTTCAACTACTTGTTTGTCCTCGAATGGCTGGGATTGACCGTAGCCGGTTGGTTCACTGGGCAATGGCTGATCAACTTCCTACCGCTCACGAGCCTCATCTCGACTATAGGTCGAATCTTATTAGCCATGCTGCAGGGGCTGCCACCGGCAGGCTTCGTGTTTGCTCAAAGCCTCATTAACGACCTACCCAACGTGCTGTCTTTGGCGATCTGGTTTGGTCTTGTCTGTGTATTGCAATGGCTGACACTCCGTCATCGCCTCGACGACGCCAAGACTTGGCTAATGGGGTCATTCAGCGCTTTGGCGATCAGCGGCGTTGCGGTTTTACTCCTTAAAGCCACTGCGTTTGTCGTGCAAAATTGGGAGGTTCCGGGTAACGCCATTGTTGAACCCTGGCCACTCCCCAGCTTTTTCGCACCCTCGTTACCGGGCCTCATCATGGCAACCCTATGGGGGGCCAGCATTTTGGCTCAAGCGCACTTCTGGCAGCGACAAAAGTTTTCTGCCACTGGTTGGCTGATAGCGAACCTAGGCGCGCTTGCCGTGGTTACTCTACTGCCAATTTTGCAAGATGATTTTCATTTCCTGGCAGTGACGCCCTTCGTTGTCCTGACATTACCAGCCTTCGCGATCGCCTGGATGGCAGCCTACGCCTATCCAAACCCAACCAGCCGCCGCACAGCAAAATAGAAAAGCTCACAAAAATCTCGTGGCGAGACTCAATCAACTTATCGCTAGTCTCTACTTGAAGAACCTTAGTCTCAAGCCAAGTCATTCATTTGTCTTGCTATGAGACCAGCGTAATTTTTAATTGGTCTCACCTTAACTCTCGAAAGTCTTTTCGGGAGTTGAATAGCTGCAGAAGCCAAACAGAACTCTTGCAGCAGTCTTGATCGCCCTCCAAGCCTCTTACCATAAGGTTGCTACAACCTTACCTAGCCTCCCAAGAAGAGGCCAGGAACTGGAGTCCCATCAAAATTAGTGGCAAACCCTCAACAGACAACGACGATAAATCTCTCCTTCTCAAGGCTGCCGCTTATACATAAGTTTCTTTTAAGCTAGGCAGCATGAATGAAGAGGTGTGACTACGATGACAGACAATCCAATTCTGTGTCGAAGAGCCCAGATCACAGGCAGCGTCTTTGGAGATGCGCGTCTGGAAAAAAGGGGGCGGCGCTCTATGAGGCCCTCTGTCAAGAGCAAAGCGTGAGTATCCAAAGCTTGGCGCAGAGCTGGCCCGAGCAAATGGGTTACTACCGGTTTTTGCACAACGAGCAGGTGACGCTGGGCGAACTCCGTCAGAGTCTGTTGAGCCATTGTCAGTGCCAAATTCGGGGCCGTCAGGTGTTGGCTATCAGCGATAGCAGCGAGATTAACCTGCGCGCTCATCGGGGACGAGTGCAAGCAGCGGAGTTGGGAGTGTTAAGCAACGACCGTGATGTCGGTTTCTTTATCCATCCCACCTTGATGTTAGATGCCAGTGATGGCTTTCCTTTCGGCATCAGCGATGTGCATCTGTGGAGTCGCCCCATCGGGCATGCGGATAAACACACTCGCAATTACAAGCAACAAGCGATTGAAGAAAAAGAGTCCTTCAAGTGGTTACATGCCTCTGAATACAGTCAGCGATGTCTGGCGGCAGCGAGCCAAGTAACCTACATCGGGGACCGTGAAGGGGATATCTACGAAGTCTGGGCGCGCGTTCCCAACACGACCACTCAGGCATTGTTTCGGGCCCGTCGGAATCGCAAAATTGCCGAGTCTCAGCAAACCCTGTACGCCTACTTGAGTGAGCAACCCTGCGCAGGCACCTATGCCTTTCAGGTAACAGCGGATACCCGCAAAAGCCGCGAGGCTCGCGAGGCTTGGATGGCGGTTCGGTTTGTGGCTGTGACGATTCAGCGGCCCGCCCGACTGCGGCACAGTAACTATCCACCCAGCCTCCAGTTGTCTGCGGTAGAGGCGCGGGAAATTCAACCGCCATCAGGCCAAAAGCCCATTCATTGGCGATTGCTCACCACCCATCCGATTCGGTCGTTAGAGACGGCCTTACAGGCTATTCGCTGGTACAGTTGGCGCTGGCAAATTGAGCAACTCTTCGCCATTCTCAAACAGCATGGCTTAGACCTGGAATCCACTCAGTTGGAGTCGGTGGCCGCCATTAAACGCTTATGTCTTGTGAGCTTAGGGGCAGCGGTGCGCATCTTACAGCTACAAAGGGGCCGCGACGACGCCTGCCGCCCTGCCGCGCTCGTCTTCGACTCCAACCAGCAGCAATGTTTAGCCCAACTCAGTCCGCGCTTGAATGGCCGTACCCGCCAACAGCAGAATCCCTTTCCTCCTTACACGCTGGCTTGGGCTACCTGGCTCATTGCCCGATTGGGCAGATGGTCGGGATATACCAGTCAGCGACCACCCGGCATTGCGCTCTTATCCAGAGGGCTCAAACACTTCGATAGCCTCTTTGAAGGCTGGTTAATGGCCCAAGGATAAGATGTGTATAAGCGGCAGCCTTTGAAAGGAGAGGTACCGCAGGTGGTGAGGTCAACCCACTCAAGCAAAATCCAGAACTCCTAACCGGCCTGGTTCACACACCTTCCGTCCGAGGAAAAGCAATTTGGATGTCGCCAGTCAAAGTCTCTCAATGAGACCCAGTGAGCCCTAAGAGAGTCTTGAGTTGGTTCACACTAGTCTCAGATTGAATTCAACGCAATTAATCTTGTTTTGAGACCAGGATGACTTTCAGTTGGTCTCATTTTAACTCTGAGCAATCTCGCAAGATTACTCTAGAACTCTGTTGCAGAAAGTGAGCTTGCAGCACCCTGCTTGTTGAGATTTTGGGGCTAGCTGCAACAAGTGAGGACACGATATCACTGCTGTATCGCCCAACTACAGAGGATTCCTGCTATGACAACTCCTGCTATCTCAACTTATTCACCCACTTTTCACCAACGTCGCCTGCGATCGCTCACCAAAAGCTTGGTCATCGAATTGGGTTATCTAGAGCATTGTCTTGCCGAAGGGGGGCAAGATGCGTACCTGCACGCTGCCGCCACCGGTATTGATACCGCCATTGATTGCCTGAACGAATACCTGGCAACCCCATCGACAATGTCTGGTCTGGCCATCCATCCAGCTGATTGAGCGGCGTCGAAATCAGCGACAGGCTTTAAGGTTTGATCAGACCCAGCTACTTATCCAACCGGCGGCTGACCTGGGAACTCTATGATTGCCGTCTGATGGCAGATGGATTCCTGATTGAAAGGTGCAGCCTCCCTTGGTAGTGACAGCTCGGGAGGCTTTTTCATGACGTAGTTCTGAGATCCTCGTAGCGAAAGAGTTCTGCCGGTCGGCTGCAAAAGTTTTGGCAGCGTGTCCAACCTCTCCTCTCCTTCGCGAGGCTACTGTTTATACACATCTCGTAAAGCCGCTCAAACACTGCATTGCCCCCCCCTTTGTCCCTCCAATTCTGGGGGAAGACCGGAGTTCACAGTCCCCCAGAATTGATACTGCTGGCGAAATCTATCTTTGTTTACATCAGCGCAATATTTGGTGACGGCCAGTATTGAGAGCTGAAAAGAAGTCGTTCAATGTGCTGGGGAGCGAGGGATGGGGAGGACGATAGGAGGGTGTATCTCTCCAGGAGACTCGACCAATGTTGAGAGCCGAAGCGATGAGTCCGATTCCAGCAGCCACGGCCACGGTGGCGCGAGCGGCGTTTCCTCAAGGCAGTCCGGTGATGACGTTGCGGGACCATCTCGGTGCCATTTATCAAGATGCGGATTTTCAAGCGCTGTTTCCCTCCGACCAAGGCCAACCGGCCTGGTCAGCGTGGCGACTGGCGTTGATAACGGTGATGCAATATCTGGAAGATTTGAGTGATCGTCAAGCGGCTCAAGCGGTGCGGGGTCGCATTGATTGGAAGTATGCGTTGAGTTTGCCGTTGGCGCATCCTGGCGTGGATGCCTCCGTACTCAGTGAATTTCGCTGTCGTCTGTTGCAGGCCGGGGCCGAGGACATGCTGCTGGAGCGCCTCTTAAGTCAGTGCCAGGAACAGGGATGGCTGCAAGCCGGGGGACGCCAACGGAGTGATTCCACCCATGTAGTGGCGACCATTCGAGTGCTGCATCGGCTGGAAGTGGTGGGGGAAACCCTGCGGGCGGCCTTAAACAGCTTGGCGGTAGCCGCGCCTGAGTGGTTACCGGCGCGCGTGAGCGCGGACTGGTTTGAGCGCTATGGCAGCCGGATGGAGGACTATCAGTGGCCGAAAACCGCTGAGCACCGCCAGCAATGGGCCGAAACTTTTGGCCGAGATGGCCATCATCTGTTGGCTGAGATCTGGGCTGAGACGGCTCCGGCTTGGTTGCCCCAACTGCCTGCGGTAGAGGTCTTCCGTCAGGTGTGGGTGCAACAGTTTTACCTAGACGAGCATCATCATGTGCATTGGCGTACTTCCGAGGAGAGTCCACCGGCCGCACAACTGATTCATTCTCCTTATGATGTGGAGGCCCGCTTTAGCCGCAAACGGGAGACCCAGTGGGTGGGCTATAAAGTGCATCTCACCGAGACCTGTGACTCCAATCGCCCCCATCTCATTACGCAGGTGGAGACCACCACCGCGACGACGACCGATGTCGAAGTTACCCACACCATTCAAGCCGATCTGGTCGCCCACCATCGGGTCCCCGGCACCCATCTCCTCGATACCGGCTATATCGAGGCTGAGCAACTCTTAATCAGTCGAGAGCATTACGGCATTGACATCGTCGCTCCGGTACTGCCCGACAGCAGTTGGCAAGCTCGAGCCCAACAAGGCTTTGACCTCACTCACTTTGAGGTGAATTGGGAGCAGCACCAGGGGCGCTGTCCCCAAGGACATCTCAGCCGTACCTGGAAGCCCTCGACCGACCGTCGTGGCCATGACACCATCGCTATCACTTTTCCCCCTGAAACCTGTCAGGCCTGTCCCCAGCGCGCCCAATGCACCCGCTCCCAAAAGCAAGGACGGCGGCTCACCCTGCGACCGCAACGGCAGCATCAGGCCCTGCAACGCGCTCGACAGACTCAAGAGACCCCCGACTTTCAACAGCGCTATGCCCCGCGAGCCGGCATTGAGGGGACCTTATCCCAAGGCCTTCGAGCCTTTGGCTTACGGCGATGTCGCTATATTGGGTTGGCCAAAACTCATCTCCAGCACCTCATCACCGCCACCGCCATGAATGTGGCTCGCTTAGTGAACTGGTGGAAGGACGTCCCCTTGGCTCAAACTCGGCGTTCTCAATTGGCTAAGTTAGCCCCCACTGCTTAACCCTATTTGTGATCAAGTATTTCGCCAGCGGTATCAACATTGGGGGACGGAAGGGGGCTTCCAGAAGTCTCGCGAGTTTGCGAAATATTTCGCCAGCGGTATCAAAGTTGGGGGATGTAGGGGGCTAGATCTCTGGAAACGACCAATCAGAAACTTATGTACAAGCAGCAGCCTTCGCAAGAAGAGGTGCCACAGGCGGTGAGGTTCCCCTACTCAAGCGAAGCTGAAATCCCTTGTTCCGTAACGTCTTGACTGACTTCTGCACAATAAATAGCCAAAGCTGGGAGAGGGATTTGGCAACTCCGGATGGTGAGAACAGTCACACCTTGCCGTAATGTGTCCCATCGGCTGTTGCAGCAAGTTCCAGGCGATTGGCCTGATTGCCGCATTCTCAACCTGAAGGCAGGCTTCCGAGGTTATCTTTATGTCAAAGCAGTCTTAAAATTGCTGCCGCAAAAACTTGACCCAATTCTATCGCTCCCCATTTTGGCCAAAGTCGCTAATTCAGGCGCTATTTACCCCTTTTTTTGACTCAGACACAACCTCTGATTTGTCCTAAGTATTGTCGGGGCGATCGCGCTAACCGCATCCAAGGATTGCTTTTCAATTAGGGCACCATGCCTCTAGTTCAGCTATCAATTGATGTCGGGTAGATTCGTCAAGGATTGCCCGACGCAAGGCATTCTGAGTCCAGCGTTTGAGATCTAAGGCAGTTGCCTGGCGCTCTGTGACTAATCGAGTCAACTCCCCGTTGAGATTGACCCCAAAGAACGTTGGATCGTCTGAATTCACCGTCACGTGTACTCCGGCATCGTCAAGCGCCAAAATTGGATGCGCTTGATAAGAGCCGACATTTCTCAAGCGTTCGTTCGAGGTCGGGCACATTTCGACGGTTACTTGGCGTTCTCGCAATAGCGCTACCACATCAGCGTTTTGAATAGCAGATGTGCCATGTCCAATCTGTTCAATGCCGAGGGTTTCAACCGCGTACTCAATGCTCTCAGGTCCCATCATCTCACCAGCATGAATTTTGAGCCGTTTACCCGCCTCTCTGGCTAGCTCAAAAGCGGGTCTGAAAGCGTCAGCGGGATAGCCAATCTCATTGCCTAAAAGGTCGTATCCAGCCACCAGCGATCGCGTTCGGGTTTGTTTCACAACTTGGATGGCCGCTTCTACGCTGTGAGTTCTTATCAACCCGACGAATATGCGGATGATGCAATTCTGGAGCCGCGCTCGCTCAACTTCGGCTGCCAAAACCGCCCAAAAATAATCCGGAGACGCTCCATGCATTGCCAACAGAGAAGGCACACAAACAACTTCGGCATAGCGAATATTTTGTGCCAGCAAGCCATCGACGACATCATGAATCAACTCGGCGTATCCATTGGGCGTTTGTAGCCAAGGGTGAATGTATTGCTTAAATAGCCTCTGAAAGGCGGAAAAATCAGCAAATCGGAAGCCTGATGCATGCCAAGGAGGCGTTTCAGGCAGCTCTACGCTGTAATGCTTGTAATGGGCTGAGCGCAAAGTAGACCAGCGTGGTGCCCCCTCTAAATGAAGGTGGAGTTCCGCCTTTGGCATCGCATCGATATTTAGCATAGAGATAACTGTCATTGTGGAACAACTAACAAATCATCAGCTATCTGCAATACAACAGCTGTTGGGACTACCTGAGGGAGTCAGGTTAATATTTGATAAAATCCCAACAGAAACGACTGTACAGCTTCCAATACCGGATTGTGCTCAAGTTATAGGAAGCTTTATTTTGGCACCTGATAACTTTAGTATTGTGCTAAGTGAAACCGGTCTAATCGAAGCATTGAAGAGCGATTATCGAGAGCAATTGACATCGTGTGGTTGGGTAGAAAAAGAGCTTTTTCCAGGAAGTTATAAGGGATTTAAGCATGCTCCGAAAGTGGTCAAAAATAGACTGAGCAGTTCTCTGAAGTTTTGTCATGAGCTTGAAGATGTTGAGTTGTCTATTGAATTTTGGTCTGGTGAAGTTGATTCTTCAAGTCAAGTTACGGTCGTGTTGACGCTTTCAAGTGATCCTAATACTGAAACTGTCAAGGTTCTAAACTTACTGCCTTTTCCACCTCTTTTAGATCCACCAGATGCTTTTCGCTTGTTGATTAGTGGTGGAACGCAGCAAGAATATGCCACTTCTATTTGCCTAGAAACCAGGCTCGAAATTCAGACTCTCTATGTGCATTACAAAAATCAGTTCGAAGCAGATGGTTGGACCTTAATAGATGAAAATTATGAAGACTCTCTTGTTTGGGGACGATGGAAAATGTCAGGTTTGAGAGGGCAAAAATTTTCCAGTTTCTTGAATATTGTCAAGCTTGGCGGCGTGATAGATCAGTACAGTGTTTTGGTTCGAGTCATCCAGGAAGCCGCGAAGTAAATCTGTTGACTTACCAGGCAAAAACGTTCATCGTTATTCTGCCCCGACACGGAGGATTATTCAGACTTTGCCAAAGTACATCGCGAGTCCGACTACGATGCCCATAAGGCCAATCGCCCAGGCCGGAATGTAGAGAATACGAATGCTCATCTGCCACAGCAGCATCAGGGCCAGATTCCACACAATGCTTAGTGAAAACATCACCACCAAATACATGGGGGCAGGCTCTAAAAAACGGGTAAAAAACAGCTGACCATGGCCCACCAGCATGGCAACTAGTGTCACCAACAGCGCGATCAAGGTGGGTGGCCCAAACCCAATAAGGAGAATGACAAAGCCCCCTCACAGTGGCGGCTTACATAAATCCGCGATGAAGTCACTTTTCGTCCGAATTGAAACAGGAACTGCCATCGATTCACCTCTACCCTCAACGGTTAGGGATGTGTGCTCATAAAAACTACAGGCTGTCTCCAAAATTCCCTGAAATTGACTGCTATGATCGCTTTTGGGATTGCTATGGACGAGATGCGTCATCCACGATTTGTAGAGGAAACGCGCTTCTCATCAAGTGTTCTGAAGGTCAGCGAGTTAAAGGCTGAGCTAAGACGATCGCCAAAAGTGCTAGAGTTTGCATCTGATGAATTTGTTGGTAGCCCATTCCTGACACGACTCTAAAGTTAACGGTGGCAACAGCGGAACCGGCTCGGCTCGATCGCTGGTTGACGGCTAACTTGTCTGACTTATCTCGCAATCGGGTACAAAAGCTGATCGATTGGGAATATGTGACGCTGAATGGCACTATTTGCACCAACAAAAAAGCCGCTGTACAGGTCGGCGATGAGATCGCTGTCACCATTCCCGCCACTAAACCGCTGGAGGTGAAGGCCGAAGCAATTCCCCTAGACATCCTCTACGAAGACACGCATTTCGTCATTGTGAACAAAGCGGCGGGGATGGTGGTGCATCCAGCTCCCGGCAATATGGACGGCACGCTAGTAAATGCACTGTTGGCCCATTGTGGCGATCAACTCACGGGCATTGGTGGCGTAGAACGTCCGGGCATTGTCCATCGGTTGGATAAGAACACAACCGGCGCGATCGTGGTCGCGAAGTCAGAACTGGCGCATAAAGATCTGCAGGCCCAAATGAAGGCGAAAACCGCTCGACGAGAATACCTAGGGGTCATTCATGGGGTGCCCCCCGAAGCGAGTGGGACAGTCAATGCACCCATTGGTCGCCATCCCCACGATCGCAAAAAACAGGCGATCGTGCCGCTGCACAAAAGTGGACGAGAAGCGGTCACCCACTGGCAAATTGAAGAACGGCTAGGCAACTTTACCCTAATGCGCTTCCGGTTAGAGACGGGACGCACGCACCAAATTCGGGTTCATTGTCTGCACATGAAACATCCGATGGTAGGCGATCCGATTTACGGAGCCGGTCGCTCGGTGGGGGTCAATCTGCCAGGGCAAGCACTCCACGCCGAAAAGCTCACGCTACGACATCCGGCAACAGAAGAAATGGTGACCGCGATCGCCCCGCTGCCGTCCCATTTCACCAAACTGCTCACCGTGCTCCGTAATCGCCAGCAATCGGGGTAAGCGGCAACATCCAATATCGTCATGCAAGCCAATCCAGTCAAGCTTTTGCTGTAGCTCAGTCAAGCCAGGTTAGAACGCGGAAGGAGCGGCCTGCCAAGCAGCGCTTTGTAAATTAGCGCTGCAGTTTGGCACATTTCTGGCATTTTTCCTGAGCAACCCCGAGAACACCCAGTATCCTTAAAACCGAGACTTTCATCACTGGTCGCTGGCACCTCTTTTATGGCCGTCGAATTACTCATCCTCACGGTTTACTTCATCTGCGTTGTCTACGTGCTGTATCAGATGGCGCTGTCAGTTGAAGCAAAGTTAGAGGACCAATTTGAAATAGTTTGGCGTGAGCAAGAACAACTTGAGGCATATATAAACAGTCAACTTCAACAACAAGACCTCTATCAAGTAAGAGCTGAGGTTAAAGCTGATTGGCGCGTTATTAAAGAAAAAGAGGGGAGGGAAAAAAGAATTAGAATTGCCTTTGTAGTTCTTGCTTTCTTCGATGAAAAAGAAGAGATTGGTTCTATTCGTTTAGACATTAAGCCTTTTGGTAGGCAAGCACTGACTCCTCCGATAAAGGAAATCGTCGTCGAGGTAAACAATCAGTTACCAAATCGACAGGTATTAATCAACTGGGACTACAGTGCTATTTCTATGTTTGGCCAACCAGGTCAAAGGACTATTCGAAAAATTCCTGGGCAACCAATTGATTTGCTACCATCACAAGCTCTAACGGTCGTTAATCCAGGTTTCAAAAGTGTAAGTATGTTAATTAATGAAGCTGCGCTAAATCGCCCTGAAAACCAGGTCGCTTTATCAGTCGGGAGCAACTTGATTGATTTTCAGAAGATTTCAGATATGAAGGAGCAGATGCGGCAGTATAGGCTGCAAATGGTGATGTGGGTGCGATCGACCCTGCATCCTAATAGCCATGCGCTGCAAATCATTCTGCCCTTTGACTTTCAAATTAAGGTGTTGCCCGATCATGTGGCGCTACCGGTGCTGAGCTGGTTGCTTAAATTCAATCCATTTGCGTTAATAGCGCAAAAAAGTCGCTGATGCAAACGCTGGTCATTGGCTATGGCAATACCCTGCGGGGGGACGATGGGGTGGGCTATTTGGCGGCGGAGCAAGTCGCCGATTGGAATTTATTGGATGTGACTGCGATCGCTTGTCACCAACTTACCCCCGAACTGGCAGCGGCGCTCACGGAGTGCGATCGCGTCATCTTTATCGACGCGACTTTGCCCGGTACAGAAACAGCTGTACAAGTGCGATCGCTCCAGCCCGCCACTGTTGCCAGCCTGGACGCCCACCGCAGTGACCCGGCGGAACTGCTACAACTTACGGCCCAACTCTACGGTAGTTCGCCCCCAGCTTTCCACCTGTTACTGCCGACGGCTGAGATGGGTTTTACGGAAGATCTATCAGCGATTGCCCAAACCGGTTTAGAAGCCGCCTTGCAAAAAGTCAGAGCCCTCCTGAAAGGGGAAGGGGCGTGAGGGTATGAGCGTTTGAGGGTATGAGCGTTAGCGCGTTAAGGCGTGATTGCGATTAACCCAGTAGGGCAAGGGAGTCTTCTTATTCGGCCAATTACGCCGGATAAATTTGGCTAAAAAGGGAATGGACACGGCCAGCAAAATGGCGCCGAACCAAACACCAGACCGAAAATCTGCCAGCGAAGTCGGTTCACTATGGCCCGTCAGACGAGTGATGAGTTCTAGGCTGACCGCGATCGCGTTATTCAGGGCATGGACGGCGATCGCCACCCCCAGACTACTGGTGCGGAAATAGAGCAGCGCCATGACCAGACCAAACATCGTCAGGCCAATCACGTTGCCATGCAAAATGCCAAAGAGAATGGAGGAGAGCAGAATAGCTACGGGGGGATTCCAACGGGTGCCCCAACGGTGCTGCAAAAAACCGCGAAACAGAAACTCTTCTAACACTGGGGCAGCAACCACTAACAAAAAGACCATCAAGAGGTTGTACAGCCAGGGAATGGTCGTCTCGCCTGCTCCTAAAAACAGCGACTCGTTCAATGTGGTGGTCACAAACTCAGGTAAGACATACGAGAGTAAGACAAAAGAAACTTGAAAAGCCCCTAACGAAAACATAAAGAGCAGCACCCAAAGCCCAATCAAATAGGGCCAATCGGCTCGGTGGGGCCACCTGCCCACCAAGGTCTTGAGTTCGATATGGTGGCGATGGTATTGCCACCGTACCCACAAGCTGCCGCCCCCAAATAGGATGAGGTAAAAGACCGGCGTTACTAATGGATCGGTAGCGGTAGATGCGTTGCCATTGCTGGTGCTCACGATCGCCAGCAATATCCCTAAACCCAGCCACAGCCCAGCCACGACGGCTAGAAAGTGGCGAAAGGTGGGCTGATCAAATACCTTAGATGCACTAAGTTTGGCCATATACCGGCACCGCTGCTCCGCGAATGTCTTTAGCGGTCTCAGACGCTAAAAAGCAAATAACCTGACCCAATGACTCTGGTTTGACCCACTGCTCGGCTTGATCGGCCCCCATCGCCTGACGATTGGAGGGGGTGTCGATAACGCTCGGCAGCACCACGTTGGCGGTGACGCCAGTCCCTTTAGTTTCATCGGCGATCGCTTGAGTCAGAGCTACGACCCCGGCTTTAGAGGCGCAGTATGCCGCTAATTGCCCCGTGGGCTGCACAGCCCCTCGTGAGCCCACGGTGACGATGCGGCCATAGTCTTGCTTGAGCATTTTTTTCAAACTGTGCTTACAGACTAAAAATGTAGTGTTTAAATTTAAGTCCAACTGCTGACGCCACTCGGCAAAACTGAAGTCGGGGGTAGCGCCCATGGCAAAGCCGCCCACCAAGTGAATCGTGGCATCTAAGCGATCGTGGCTTTCAATTAACGAAATCACCGAAGCCTCATCACTCAAATCGGCTGAGACAAACCGGACCCGCGATCGCTCGGCGTCAGACAGCTGCGCCTTGAAATCTTCTAGCCCCTGAGTGCTCACATAGGGCAGCGTCACGTGAGCCCCTTGGGCTAATGCCACGGCGGTCACCCCTTGGCCTAAGCCGCCCGTGCCCCCAGTAATCAAAACGTGGCGATCGCGCATAATACCTACTTGACTCATTTCCATAGACCAATCTTATCCCCTCTTGCTCAGCGCTTTGCTGACAACCGGCCATGCTCTGGCAAGGTCTATGAAATTTGTACATGGGCGGAACTCTTCGAACAAAGGCAAGGTTTCGGAGAGCGTTGATCCTGCCGCGTCAGCAACGCCTCTAGCGAACCCAACGATCAACTTAACTCTTGTTTCAAGCCACTGCCAAGGCTTTAGCGATTGCCCCATTGCCGCTCGCCGTTGTGCGATTCCGCTCACCAGTTCTACCATTAGTGTGGTTCCCGTTTTACTGCGAGCTCGTTGCTATGTCCGAGTCAACCCAGACTGTCATCTCTCCGCATATTCAAGACCTCGGGGGCTTTGAAGCTCGACGACTGCTCCCTAGCGATGAGCGAACGATGGTGGGGCCGTTTATCTTTTTTGATCATCTGGGACCAGCTATCTTTCCCCCTGGTCAGGGCGTTGACGTTCGGCCCCATCCCCACATCAATCTGGCTACCGTGACCTATCTGTTTGCAGGGGCACTCCTCCATCGCGATAGCCTGGGTACGATGCAAGAAATTCGCCCCGGCGCAGTGAATTGGATGACTGCTGGTAAAGGAATTTCCCATTCCGAGCGATCGCCCGAGGCTGAGCGATCGGCGGGATCAAGCCTGCACGGCATCCAGACCTGGGTGGCTCTACCCGATGGCGCTGAAGAAGTGGACCCCAGCTTTCATCACCATCCCGCGACCGAAATTCCCACCTGGGAAGAGCAAGGCGTCATCGTCACGCTCATCGCTGGAGCTACTCATGGTCGCACCTCTCCGGTCAAAGCGCTGTCCCCGATGCTTTATCTTGACCTCCAATTTACAGCTGGCAGCCAATTTATCTTGCCGGCTGACTATAGCGAACGGGCCGTGTATAGCGTGACAGAGGGACTCATCATTGATGGACAGCCCCTTGCACAACACCGTCTAGCGGTTCTGGAATCTGCTCAGCCCGTGACGATCACAGCCAGCGCAACGGCACGCTGCATGATCGCGGGAGGAGAACCGTTGGGCACACGATACAAATGGTGGAACTTTGTTTCCAGCCGATTAGACCGTATCGAACAAGCCAAACAAGATTGGCGCGATGAAAAATTTGGCCAAGTCCCCGATGAAACTGAGTGCATTCCGTTACCTGAGCACTAGGGCATATCATCATTTAGTGGTCAAATCCTTTCAGCTAGTGGCCAAATCCTTTCAGCAAAGGAACGACAGTCCCTAGCCTGTTGAGGGAATGCGGGCGCGGTCATACTTGCCCCCAAAGGCTTCTAGGATTAATTGATGACGCCGCCCTAGCTACTCATCCTTCAGTGATGGTTGGATAACTCCAGCTTTGCTCAAGCTGGCTAGCTGTAGAAGTACCTGCAACAGCACATTCGTCCCATTCTCTAGATCTTCAGGAGCGGTATATTCTTTGACGTTGTGGCTGAGGCCGTTAACACTGGGGACAAAAATCATGGCAGTCGGGGCGATCGCGGCAATCATCCCAGCATCATGTCCGGCCCCACTGGGCATACGCTTCACAGAAAAACCTAGCGCTTTAGCGGTACGCTCGACGCAGTCAATCATCTTCGGGGCAAAACTCACGGGTTCAAACCGCGCTAAAGATTGGGCCGTAATCTCTAGGCCCTCGGCTGCAGCGATCGCCGCCATCTGGGTTTGCAATGTGGCTTCTGCCTGTTTCAGCAAGGCTGAGTCCGTATTGCGCAAGTCGACGGTCAGTTTGGCCGCCTTAGCGATGACGTTCACCAAGCCGGGTTGCAACTGGATAGAGCCAACGGTCGCGACCTGATTGCCACCCATAGCCAGCGCCAGTTCCCGGACGGCGACCGCGATCGCACTAGCACCATAGCCCGCATCGTGGCGTAGGGACATCGGCGTGGTGCCCGCGTGGTTAGAAACACCTGTTACCGTCAACTCCTGCCAAGACATGCCCTGCACCCCCGTGACGGCCCCAATTTGCACCCCTTCCTGCTCCAGCACTGGCCCCTGTTCCACATGGAGTTCTACAAAGGCTTTGACCGGCTGGCTACCGCAGGGCACCGTTCCGGCATAGCCAATGCGGGTCAGCTCTGCGGCCACTGTGGTGCCATCCGTTTCGACTTCTGCCAGGGCGGCATCGCTGGACAAGCCCCCACTAAACGCCCAACTGCCCATCATGTCCGGGTGAAACCGTGCGCCTTCTTCGTTGGTAAAAAAGGCCACCGCTAGGGGATACCGAGTTTGGATGTGGTGCTCATTCAACGTGGCAATAACTTCCAGACCCGCTAGCACCCCCAAGTTACCGTCATATCGTCCCCCGGTGGCGACCGTATCAATATGGGAGCCTGTCATCACTGGTGGCCCCGCCACCAAACCGGCACGAGTCCCCACGACGTTACCCAATTGGTCAACCGTGATGGTGAGTCCGAGTTCCCGCATCCAACTCACCACCACATCACGCCCTGCTTTGTCCTCATCGGTGAGCGCGAGCCGACACACCCCACCGCCTGCGATCGCTCCAATTTGGGCCAGTTGATCTAATCGGTGTAACAGGCGATCGCAATTGATCTGCAGATCGGCCAACGGCGTTGTTAAGGAAGCGGGAGAAGCAGCTCGGGTCATCACTTTGCCTCAGAAGCGTTATGCCGCGTGAGTCACTCATGCCGTCACAGGGTCGTCGATCAATGACGCTGACTGCACCGCAGCGCTTTGAGAATAACGTGATAGTGAAGAGAAAGTAGACACTTACAACACCATGAATGCCTTTGCCCCTGATTGTAAAGCGATCGCCCAGGCTCACCAAACCATTGATGCGGTTTTTCTCAATACCCCACAATTTGAACTGGAGGCTCTCAATGCGGTGCTCAATACCCGCCTGATTCTCAAGGTTGAAACACTCAATCCGATTCGCTCTTTTAAGGGACGGGGCACGGACTACTTCGTCAAACAACAAGGGCAGGCTCAAGCTTTTGTCTGCGCCTCGGCGGGGAATTTTGGGCAGGGCATGGCCTATGCTTGCCGCCAGCAAAACATTCCCCTCACGGTGTTTGCTGCCCAGACTGCCAACCCGCTCAAATTAGAACGGATGAGGCAGTTGGGGGCTGATGTGCAACTCGCCGGTGCCGATTTTGATGCCGCCAAAGATGCGGGTAAGGCTTATGCTGCGGACAATGGGCTGCCCTATGTGGAAGATGGTCGAGAGCCCGAGGTGACGGCAGGAGCTGGCACGATTGGTCTTGAACTCAGTCAGTATCCAGAGCCGATTGAGACATTGCTCATTCCGGTGGGCAATGGCGCTTTAATCAATGGGATTGGCACTTGGTTTAAAGCCTACTCGCCCCAAACGCGGGTGATCGGAGTGGTGGCGGAGGGAGCCCCCGCCATGGACCGGTCTTGGCAACAGGGAAGCCTCATCACCACTGAAACAGTCAACACGATCGCGGATGGTATCGGGGTGCGAGTTCCAGTTCCCCAAGCTTTAGAACTGATGCAAACCACCGTCGATGAAATCTTGCAGGTGACCGATGCGGCGACCCTAGCGACGATGAAGCAGATTCATCAGATGGCTGGGGTGGTGGTGGAACCGGCAGGAGCAGTGGGCTTGGCGGCGGCGATGGTTTATGGGAAACGCTTTGCTGGACAACTGGTGGCCACGCCCCTGTGTGGGAGTAATTTGACGCTCGCCCAAATGGAAAAGTGGCTTTGAGAAGGTACCACCTTGAATTGGGCTACCGCATCTACACACTTCAGGGAGAACGCGAGGTCTTGCATCTGGCTTCTCTGGCTTCTTTGTGCCCTCACAATTCTCTTTTTCTTAGTCAAAACTCTGGCAAAGCTTTACATGAAAAGGCTTCTGACTATCGCTTACTGCGGTTCGTAAGACGGATATTCGGGCTACGTTGGTGCCTGTTCTCTGGGGGCAATTTCGATTTGCCCCCAAACCCCCGTCGACCAGGACGAATCTGCCGTCCTGGACCTCGCAGATGGCGTTATCGGTTAGTGATCCCAAGCTTCTGGAGCTAATCAGGTGCCACACCAACGCCTATTTGCTTCTGCAATCTGAATCTCAAAGCCTTATACAGGGCTCTCCAAATTTCTAGTTTCTGACTTACACACAAGCCTGAATGTCGATATCAATTAGAGTTGGTCGTCTAGTCGCAACAGGGTGTGTAGCAGTACATCGGCCCCCTGAGCACACTGCTCTGGAGACGTGTATTCATCTTCGGCATGGCTCACCCCCGCTTGGCTGGGTACAAAAATCATGCCCATTGCCGTAAAGCGACCGATTTCTTGGGCATCGTGAATGGCCCGACTAGGCATGGAGTAGTGGGTGAGTTGGAGGTCTTCGCAGACAGTCGAGATCGCGGCTTGCACGACCGGACTCGCGAGGGTGGGCTCGACAAAGTGCTGGGGCTGTAGCTCAATGTGGGTGCCAGTGCTGGCGGCGATCGCTTGAATCCGCTGCTTCAGCCCATCCACCATTTGGCTCAATGTCTCTAGGGATAAATCCCGCATGTCGATGGTGAGTTCTACCCGACCGGGTACGATGTTGGGAGCATTGGGCATCACATTCAATAACCCCACTGTGGCCACCTGATCACCGGGAATATCTACTGCCACATCGTGAACGGCAGCCACGAGTAGCGACGCGGCGTAGAGAGCATCGTTGCGGAGGGGCATGGGCGTTGTCCCCGCGTGGTTGGGGCGTCCGGTAATGGCGACTTGAAAACGCTGCAGGCTGACAATGCCTTGCACGACGCCGATTTGACACTGTTCCGATTCCAGCACGCCCCCCTGCTCGACGTGGAGTTCTAAATACGCGGCAATATCCTGATCGGTCCGTTGGGCGATCGCCAGAGCATCCCAATCGCCCCCAACGCGTTGCAAACAGGGTTGAATAGCTTCCCCATCTAAGCGCCGAAAGTGCTCCGGGTCACTGAGCTTAGCGGTACCGGCCATGGCTTTGCTGCCCATCATTTCACCTTCTTCATCGGTGAAAACAATCACCTCAAGGGGATGGCGGAGCCGTTGTCCAGATTCATTGAGGGTGGCCACGACTTCAATGCCCGCGAGCACGCCCAACGCGCCGTCGTAGCGTCCGCCAGTGGGTACGGTATCGATGTGGGAACCAGTGGCGATTGCGGGCAAATCCTCAGAGCCGTCGTAGCGACCGATGATGTTGCCAGCGGCATCAATGTTCACGGTCATGCCGGCTGTCTGCATGGACTCCTTCACCCACTGTCGGGCCGCTAAGTCTTCAACGCTATAGGCGGTGCGCCGGACCCCGCCGTCCGGGAGCTGGCCGATCGCGGCAAGGGTGTCTAATCGCTGTTGGAGGCGATCGCGGTTAATTCGCAATTGGGTCGCAGTTCCCATCACACAAGATCATCAAATCAGTGGTTCTATCCTGACGAGAAAGCCTAGCGGGCGATGTTTTGCTAGTTACCAACCGCATCAGAGATATGAAATCAGGTGATAGTCAAGCCCGCACTTTAAGTTAACGTTGCCCATCACCCGCCGTAAATCACCTCTGTAATTTACCCGATCGACTCTCGGCGGTCGGTGTGCATGGGCGTTGTTATGAGATGTTTGGGCTAAAGAGTATAGCGATCCGCAGTTTGGTTAGATTACTCCAGATCGCTGTAATCGCCGTCTGATAAACCTTTCAATTCCGTAGGGCTGGCCCTTCCCGAAGGGTATTCCGACCTCTGCATTCCGAATTCTGCTATAACTTTTCAATGACTAGGAAGGCTTTGAAATCTGGTGCAACACTACACTTTCGTAGGTTTAGCCAAGTCTTTGCGCGGTGAGTTGCCGAACTTGCGGGAATACTCGCGACTGAACTGTGTGTGGCTTTCATAACCAACTTCGAACGCAGCACTAGAAACGCTATGGTTCCCATTCATCAACAATCGGCGAGCTTCGAGGAGCCTGAGTTCTTTCTGATATTGCAAGGGCGTCGTCGCTGTCAGCGCCTTGAAATGCTCGTGAAAGGACGACGGGCTTAGCCCTGCGACACTGGCTAACTCTGCCACGGTGAGGGATGTGGCATAGTCCTGCTTAATACGGGCGATCGCCTTCGCGATGCGGTCAGCCTGGCTACCACGCTGAAGTAACTGGCGCAGCATGCCGCCGTGCTGGGCTAAGAGCAGTCGGAAATGGATTTCACGCAGAACAAGCGGGAGCAGTACTGTGGCTTCGACAGGTCGATCAATCAAATCGACAAGCCGCCCCATCGCATCGAGCAGCGCCCCATCTGTCTTGCCAACGTTGAGTGCCCGAGTATGCTCTTCTTCAATCTCGACTTCACTCACCTCGTCGTAGAGACTGCGTACTATACCCATGTCAAGTTCGAGTACCAGCGCCACATAGGGCATCATCTTGGTGGCCTCAGTTACGCGCGAAATGACCGGCAGTTGATGGCTGACAATCAAGGACTCGCTCGCCGTAAAACTCACTCGGCGCATACCCAAATGGGTTTCCTTAGCGCCTTGGAGGATTAGGCAGAACAGGGGATTATAAAGCACTGCTTCTAAAGCTGTAGGCTTGCGGCTTCGCAGAATCGTAAGTCCGGCCAGGCCAGTGGCATATACCTCCATGTCAACCTGTTGGCGATCGGCGTGGCGATCTGCATAAACACAAACATGGTCGATGAGATCTTGGTTCTGCATAAACGCCTCCTTTTCTATTCATAAGTCACATAGATCAAGATACGCACGCAGTTCGTAAAAAGACCAATAGATTGGAGGATCAGGCAGATCTTTCGGAGGATGTGGCAGGTAGTTTGAATTGATTAACCCTAGATTTAGAACATGACCAGTTTAGAGATGATTATGACTGACAAAATCGCTCTGATCACGGGTGGTAGCCGGGGTCTTGGCCGCAGCGCTGCCCTACATCTAGCTAAGCAAGGTGTGGGTGTCGTACTCACCTACCTCAGTCGTTCGGACGAGGCTAATTCGGTCGTGACCAAGATTGAAAACCTCGGTGGTCGTGCAGCTGCACTCCAACTCAATACAGGTGACACAGCGCAGTTTGCGTCTTTTACAGAGCGCCTTGCCGACACGCTCGATCAGGTGTGGGGACGCCAATCGTTTGACTATCTCGTTAACAACGCGGGTATCGGCATTAATTCAGCTTTTGCTGAGACCACAGAAGACGAATTTGACACGCTGATGAATATTCATGTGAAAGGAGTCTTCTTCCTCACACAGCGACTTTTACTGCTGATCGAAGATGGCGGTCGGATTGTGAATCTCTCCTCTGGTCTAGCCCGATTCTCGCTGCCCGGATATGCCGCTTATGGAACGATGAAGGGTGCAGTAGAGGTTCTGACTCGCTATATGGCCCAGGAACTCGGTCCGCGAGGCATTGCAGTGAATGCGATCGCACCGGGCGCGATCGAGACTGATTTTGGCGGCGGTATGGTACGTGACAATTCCGAGATCAACCAGTTTGTGGCTGCTTCCACAGCAATGGGAAGAGCGGGTCTCCCCGAGGACATAGGGGGGGCGATCGCCAGCCTATTGGTTGGTGGCAATCAATGGATGACCGCGCAGCGCATCGAAGTTTCCGGCGGCATGAACCTTTAAGGATCGAAGCAACTAAAACATGAGCAAGACAATCTTAATTACTGGGGCCTCCAGTGGCATCGGCAAGGAAACAGCGAAGTTCTTCCAGGCGAAGGGTTGGAACGTGATTGCCACCATGCGCACACCGGAAAAGGAAGCAGAGCTGACTCAACTAGACCATATTCTGATTAGTCGTTTGGACGTGACTGACAGCAGCTCAATCGATGCATCTGTGGCCGAGGGTATCCAGAAATTTGGATGCATTGACGTCCTTTTGAACAACGCGGGATACGGTGCCTATGGCCCCCTTGAAGCCTTCCCGATGGAGAACATCCGCCGCCAGTTTGACACCAACGTGATTGGCCTCCTGGAAATGACAAAAGCGATACTGCCCCATTTCCGGGCAAACAAGGCTGGGACAATTGTGAACATCAGCTCGATTGGTGGGCAGATGACGTTTCCCCTCGGCACGCTTTATCACGGCACCAAATTTGCGGTCGAGGGTCTTTCCGAAGCGTTGCATTATGAGCTAGAACCTTTTGGCGTCAAGGTGAAGATTGTCGAGCCCGGCATGATTCGCACCGATTTTGGTGGTCGTTCTTTTGATTTTGTCAATGACGAAACGATAGAAGAATACCAGGGTACCGTGCAAAAGCTCTTGACCCATTGGGGTAGCGTGGGTGAACAGGCCTCTGAGCCTAGTGTCGTGGCAGAGGTGATTTGGACTGCCGTAACCGACGGTACTAGTACATTGCGCTATCGAGCTGGCAACGATGCTGTCGAACTGTTGAATAACCGCAAAGCTCAGGATGACGAGCATTTCATCGGCAAGATGAAACAACAGATCGGGCTGTGAGTTACGGCACCCATCTCCCTATGAATTAATCCTTTCAACAATACAGGCAACGGAGAATTAACAATGTCTCGTGATCAATACCGTTCTTCTGGTTCTTCAGCGATAACCCGTCGCAAACTCCTCTCGACCGGTGCCATGGGCGTAGCAACAGCGACTACTGTGGCCGCTCTGGGTGCACCCGCTGCCGCGCAGGACACTGCTACTGATGTGATCGCACAATCATCGCCAGAGCCGACTGGTGAATTTACTGGTCAATGCGCTTTTATAACAGGCGGTGCTAGGGGCATCGGCTACGCTTGTGCTGAAGAACTCGCCAGAGCAGGTGCAAATATTGTTCTCTACGACATCGCAGGCAATATCGATGCCGTCAACTATCCAATGGCAACCGAGCAAGATTTGGCAACGGCAAAATCGAATATCGAAGCCCTTGGCGTCAAATGCATCGCGATTAAAGGCGATGTTCGCGACAGCACGAAGCTGAAGGAGAGTGTTGCACGTACAGTTAGAGAATTCGGCCGTCTGGACATACTAGTCGTCAATGCGGGTGTCACACAAGTTGGCGTGCTCGATGAATTTCCTGACGAAGAGGTCCAAACGGTCATCGACATCAACCTCATTGGAGCCGTCAAAACCACTCAGGCAGCACTACCGATCATGCGTAGGCAGAACGCTGGCCGCATCGTGATGATTTCCTCGATCTTGGGACGGCTTGGAAACGAGAATTTTTCAGTCTATTCCTCGACAAAATGGGGATTAATTGGTTTTGCTAAGAGCACGGCTCTGGCGATGGCCAAACATAATGTGACATGCAATTCGGTGTGCCCAGGATGGGTGCGGACAAAACTGGCAGACAACGACTATATGCTCAACGCTGTGTCCCCGGAAAATCCAAACTTTGAAGCCGTGTCAGAGGCAGCCGCAGCAAGCTACCATCCTTTACCCATGGGAGCTTACGAACCTGTTGATGTCGCACGAGTAGTCAAGATGTTTTGTGGTCAAACTACGGCGACGGTTACTGGAGAAGTTTTTGACATCTCGCAGGGCCAAAACGCACGATTCAACGCTTGATGAGCGGATACGATCTCAGTAACTTAGGCTTCATAACGTTTCAAACCAGCGGCAGTAGATAGCCTCAAACTCCACACCAACGACTCTCAACCGTCCGCTGCATTTGAGTAGTTATACGGCGATCGAAAAACTCCATTTCACCTTAAGACTCTGGTTTAAGAGACATGACCAGCCATTTCCACTAACCAATCTATAAACTTCAGAATCAGCACTTCTTTCGGGTGATTTTCTAGATACACCGCTGAATAGTTAAACCCGTCTAGCGTCACATTGAGGGGTTGCACAAGAAAACCTAACGCTACATCATCTGCAACATGAACAGTGCTGCATAATGCTATACCTTGACCTGCGATCGCTGCTTGAATGGCTAAACTTTCTTCGTTAAATTTCAGTCCGTGGTCGGGGGCAACAGTGTTCAATCCCGTAGCGCTAAACCAGTTTTTCCAATCAGGAGCATCGATTCCAAAGTGAATCCACTCAAAATGCAGCAGGGGATAATGCACGACATCATCCGGTTTTCTAATTGGATGGTTGTTCTCCAACAAACGTGGACTACAAATGGGCACGAACCTATCAGACATCAGCGGGCGAACTGCTAGTCCTGGATAATTCCCTTTGCCGTAGCGAATGGCTAAATCGACTGTTTGCCGCTGTAGATTTACCACATCGTTTGAGGTTTGTAGTCGTAGATCAATTTCAGGATGCGTCCGTTGAAACTCAGCTAAACGAGGAACTAGCCACTTAGCTGCAAACACCGTTGTCACGCTTACCGTTAACGTCGTGGATATTGGAACTTGCTTTAATTGGGTAATCGCCTCAGCAATTGAATCCAAGCTTTCACGTACAACCGGATATAAAAGTTGACCTGCTTCTGTCAGCGACAGAGGGCGAGGACGTCGGCGAAACAAAGAAACTTCCAAGTAATCTTCTAGTAATTTGATTTGATGGCTAACTGCCGTTGAGGTGACATCTAGTTCTTCAGCCGCTTGCTGAAAACTCAGATGCCGCGCTGCCACTTCAAAGGTATACAAAGCGTTAAGTGGGGGAAGCGATCGCATCGGCTTGTGGGTGAATTTCTTTCATCCTAAGCCTGAATATATTGAATTTGCAATATTCCTCTATCCCTTGTTATTCTTCAAATTAAGGGAATAAAACAGGTTTTCAATCGCTCAAGACCTGCATAAAACTCATCTAAAGCTACGTATCTAAGCAAACTCCTTGGGTGTGTCCCAACTAAACAATCGCGTTTGTGTGTGCAGTGAACATTGTGCTCAGCGAAGTCTGTTGGATTTTGGAGCATTGAAAACAGGTCACTCTTCCTATTTCAAGGAACTTTTACCGCTTATTAGGAGGACTATCATGTCTGACACTCTATCCATTGGTGGAACAGCCAATATTCGCGCGATCGATGCGACGAATTTTTCTGTTGCAATGACTGGAGTTTTTGATGGTGGTGTTTATGCCAAAACTACCTCAGCCACTGACTCTCCAGATGACAAAAAGCACCACCATCACTGAATCGATCGTAACAATGATGGAAGCCAACTTAGCCCCCATTCAAGCACTTACGGCATCCTCACTCTCCAACACTTTCTACCGGAACCCGAAGCCTGGTTCCCTCCCCCTTCTTAGAAACTTACAATCATGGCTACTATTCTAAAAATTGACGCCAGCGCGCGTGTCACTCGTTCCCTGAGCCGGGGATTAACGACGGCTTTTACACAACAATGGTTGAAGTCTCGACCTAATGATACTGTCATTACACGCGATGTAGGACTTAATCCCCCACCAGTCGTGAGCGAAGCCTGGATCGCCGCCGCCTTCACTGCACCTGAGAAGCGTGCGCCTGAACAACTGGAAGTGCTTAAGATTTCTGATCAACTGATTGATGAACTGGAGGCTGCTGCTGTCATTGTGATCGGTACACCGATGTACAACTACGGTATGCCAGCATCTCTGAAAGCCTGGATCGACCAGGTGATTCGGATTGGACGTACCTTTTCCTTTGATTTGGCGCGTGGTGAACAGCCAATCGAACCTATTTTGATTGGCAAGACTTTAGTGATTCTATCTGCATCAGGAGAAGGTGGATTTAAACTTGGCGGTGCTAATGCGGCAATAAACCACCTTGATCCTCACATTGTGGTTGCCTCAAGACTGTTTGGAGTTAGCAAACACCACGTTATTCGAATTGAATACCAGGAATTTGGGGACGATCGCCATCAGAAATCGATTCAATCGGCCTATGGGGCAATTCCAGACTTGGTGCAACAGATCACACAAAAGATAAAAGATTAAATCGATGATGACAACTCAGCCAGATGACAAATCTGCCATCCAGGCGTTGATTAATTCGCAGTTTGCTAGCTTGAACTGGTCAGCCGACCAGACAGCTCACTGGGCAGCCTTTGAAACAGGGTTTGTGCCAGAAGCTCAGTTATTTCCTGTCTGTAGGACTTTGAATACGGGTCTCATAAGCTAATCAGCATTTAAATTTCCAGACCGATTCATGGCCTGACTGGGTTTCAGCGCACAAATCCTGCAACTTGAATGTACATC
The DNA here is from genome assembly GCA_010671905.1 of Leptolyngbya sp. SIOISBB. GTDB lineage: Bacteria > Cyanobacteriota > Cyanobacteriia > Phormidesmidales > Phormidesmidaceae > Halomicronema. Next base: position 7,510,315 of record JAAHII010000001.1, on the reverse strand, counting down.
AGCTTAAAAGCAGGCCATATAACAACTTATTAGAGAGAATCTTTCCGCCTAACACCATGACCTCTAAAAGTCATCAGAACACTCATAGCACAAGGCTTTCGATCGCTTTCAATCCCATTCTTAGAGAGGTGATTATGTCGGACGACATTCCCTGTTTGTATTGCTAGGCGATCGCTACCGCATCCCGCTGATGCAAGGTAATGCCGTGGGTGTTGGCCCAAGTGGAAAGGTCGTCGAGGGCGCGATCGCGGTAGTGGCCGTAGCGTTCACGCTTATTGCGAATCTTGGTGGGCAGAGCCGGAATGATGCCGAAGTTCGGCGGCATGGGTTGAAAGTGCTTCGGCTCAGCGGTGCTAATGAAGTCGATTAAGGCCCCCATCATCATGTTGACCGGCAGGGTCAACGGTTCCTGCCCCAGGGCTACGCGAGCGGCGTTGGTGCCCGCGAGCCAGCCGCCAGCCGTCGCCGCCGTGTAGCCTTCGGTGCCGACAAGTTGTCCCGCCGCTAGCAGTGTAGGGCGCTGATGAAACTGCAGGGTAGCGCTCAGCAATTCCGGCGAGTTGATGAACGTATTGCGGTGCATGACGCCCATGCGGACAAATTCGGCATTTTCTAAACCGGGAATCAGGCGGAAGACGCGCTTTTGTTCCCCCCAGCGGAGATTGGTCTGAAAGCCCACCATGTTCCACAGGTTGCCCTGCTTGTCTTCCTGACGCAGCTGCACCACCGCGTAGGGTTTCTTATCCTTCAGGGCCGGATCTTTGAAATGACCTAGACGAGCATCAAATAGGCCCACGGGCTTCATCGGGCCGTAGCGCATGGTGTCTTCGCCGCGTCGCGCCATCTCTTCAATCGGCAGACAGGCTTCGAAGAACTTCGCCGTTTCGCGCTCAAATTCCTTGAGTTCAGCTTGTTCAGCAGCACCAAGTTCTTGCCAGAACTGCAGATATTGCTCGCGATTCATGGGGCAGTTGAGATAAGCTGCTTCGCCGCGATCGTAGCGCGAGGCTAGGAATGCCACCTCATGGTTGATGCTTTCACCCACCACAATCGGACTGGCCGCATCAAAAAAGCTCATGTACGCCTGTCCGGTAAAGCGCTGCAAGTTGAGGGAGAGGGCTTCACTAGTGAGGGGGCCGGTAGTCAACACAACAATGCCGTCAGCCGGAATTTGATGAACTTCATCCCGGCGCAGTTCAATTAGCGGATGGCTATCTAACGTCTCTGTTAAGTCGCGGCTGAAGATCGCGCGATCGACCGCCAAGGCGCCGCCAGCGGGCACTTGATGTCCGTCCGCTTTGCCAATGACGACGGAACCCAGTTGACGGAGTTCTTCATGGAGTAGGCCCGAAGCGCGATCGCTCGACTGCGCCCCAAACGAATTACTGCAGACCAATTCTGCCAAATGCTCGCTATGGTGAGCCGGTGACTGCTTTTGCGGACGCATCTCATGCAGGATGACGGGCACGCCAGCCTGGGCAATTTGCCAAGTCGCTTCGGTACCGGCAAGGCCGCCGCCAATTACGTGAATCGGTTGTATCGTCATGTGGTCGAATTGCTTAATGAGTTAGCTGGCTTTACTGATCAATAGTGTGTGTTATCTCAGCGTCCACCTGCCAGCAAAACAAATTCAGGTTGGCTGCGTGAGAATCGCGTGTTGCAGGCGGATCTCAGCGAGTCGCTCAGATTGATCGCTGCGGGTGCCGATAGTAAATTCACCCACTAGCGCATAGTAAACCATCCGCGCCCGCACCAGCGCCTCAGCGGGGGCGAAGCCAATCTGCAAAAACAAGTCTTTTGTATAGTCCAAACGGCGCTGATCGACTTGAGCCAACAGCGTAGCGATTTTTGCATCATGGGTGGCCCAAGCTCGAATCGCATTTTCGACCTGACCATCATCCTGTACCGCCAGTTCAAACAGGTATAGCAGCTTGTTCGTGGCATCACCGCCGAGTTCTTCCACCTGTTCAATAATGCCGTAGGTTTGGCGCTTCATCCATGCCTGAAAAATCGCCTCTAATAAGTCTCCTCGATTTTTGAAGTGCCAATAAAAACTCCCCTTGGTAACCCCCATAAGTTTAGCCAGGGGCTCAACTCGCACTGCCTCGACGCCACTTTTTGCTAAAACCTGCAGTCCCTGACGAATCCAATCCTGCCGGGTCAGATTTGAGGCGTCGTTTCGCTTGGCCATACGGTAGCGTATTGACATTCATGAACAGCCTTATTAATCTATATCCATACGGTTGCGTATTGAGGAAATTGGATGACTACTTTGCTCGAAGAAAATAAAGCGATCGCGCTCCGCTTTGCTCAGGAGGGGTGGGGTACCGAGCCCCATTGGCGGCAGACCTGGGATGAGTTGATGAGTCCGGATGTTATCTATCATTTCAATAGCGCTGCAGCACCGATCACTGGGTTGGAGGCCAACAAAGCCTTTAACGCCAGCCTCTTTGAAGGCTTTCCGGATATTTATCAAACGATGGGGGATGTGATTGCGGAGAGCGATAAAGTGGTATATCGCACCACCATCCAAGGCACCCAGACCGGTGAGTTTTTAGGGGTTCCCCCAACGGGTAAAGAGGTCAAAGTCAATGACTTTACCCTGCTGCGCATTGCTGGCGGCAAGATTGTGGAGTGGTGGTACGAGTGCAATTTGTTGGAAGTGATGCAGCAGCTGGGATTGATGGCGGCCTGAACTCTAGTCGTTTTCAGTCAGCTAATGTTTCGGTTGAAAGTGGGCTTGGGACAAACTTGTGGTGGCTGTTGTCCAGAGTCCTGGCAACCGCTTAGCGGCATCGTTAAACCGTTGGGGCGATCGCCCATTTCCCATTCTTACTGAAACCGACGATTTTGGGGTGACCAGAACAGGAACTGGGGGCGATCGCCCGGCATCACGACTAAAACCGGTTGATTGGACGAGGACTGTACCCAACCCACCAGACGCGAGCCAGCGCCTGACCACACACTGCTATGGAGCAGTTCCCCTTCAGCGGTCATGATCAACTCCGTTGCCTGTTGACCAGCGGCGGATAATCCCTGAGAGGCCAGCAACTCGGGTGACAAAGAGATGACCAGTTCGGGCGGGTTGCCGTCTACTAAGTTCACCTGTCGTACAGTGGCCCAAGGCGGCACGGCAGCGGCTTGCTGCTGCAAGGTGGTGGCCAAGCTGGTGGGGTCAAAGCCCAGATGAGTTTGTAAGGTCGATAACAGGCGATCGCCCAAAGCGGGTTGCGACTGTAGCAGCGATGCGAGGCCGGTTGAGTTCACGGTGGTCAGGTTGTTCCAGAGGCCCGGAGTGACAGCAATTAAAGGTTGAGTCGTGGCCACGCCTCTCGCAAGTAGCGTTAATCGCTGTCCCTGCCACTGGGCTCCCATGATTGCCAAGGTCTGGGGATTACCGGTCGTGGGGTTAATACCTTGCAGGGTGGCGCTGTTCCCTAATCCTAAGGTTTGCCACAGCTGTTCAGGGGGCTGCTCTGCCAGCTCCGCTGGTAGGGTGAATGGCTGTTGCCATTGTTGTTGTGCATAGCCCGATCGCAGCGTAATTGTGAACCATTGCTGTCCTGGGGATAACGTCCAGGCGGCCACATTGGTGGGACGCTGCCAGGCAGCCGGATCAAGGTTTTCTAGGCCAGTGGCTTCAGCGATCAGTCCAGTCCACAAAGGCGCTGTTGTGGCGGCGATCGCGACATCAGCGCTGGCATCTTCTTGGGTTGGTCGGGTGGCCCCCACAACTGCCGAGGGTGGCGGGGCGGTTACGGTTTGGGCCAGGGTCTTAAATTCCTCGCGGAGTGGTGATTTAGCATCGTCAGCCAACCATTTCAGGGCGGCGGCTTCATTTTCTTTGGCCAATAAGAGCAAGGCTCCCCAAAAGCGGGCTTCTTTGTGATTAGGATTGACCTGCAACGTGGCCGTGAGTCGTGGCCATACCCGCGAAAAGTCCCGTTTCAATAGGGGCAAGACCGCTTGCGGAAACCCCATTTTTTTCTCCTTGAGAGGGGTGAGCGCTGCCTGCCATTGCCCATCGAGCAGCAACGCCAACAATTTTTGACTCGGTTGTGACCAATCGCGCTGGGCCTGCTCAGCACTGAATCGGCCATGGAGCGTCACCAATTGCCACTGCTGCTCTAGCTCTACTGACCAGTTGGCTGCGAGTTGAGCTTTGACTTGTGACAGCCGGATTTGGGCATCTGACCAAAGCCCACGCTGTGCTAGAAACAGCGCGTTTTTATAAGCGATCGCCGATTGATTATCGGCAAGGGACAACGGGGTCAGGGTAATCTCTTCCAGACGAGTGTGGGTGCCGGTTGCTTGCAAATTCGCCACTCGATAGAGCTGAAAGCGGGGTTCTAAACCGTAACTTTGATTGACCAGCAGTTCTGGAGCGCCCTCCTGATCAACATTGTGCCAAGCTGGTAAGCGCCCGGGGGGACTGTGCCAAGTCAACAGGGAGTGGATGCTCCGGAGTTGGGGATTTACATACAACACCTGCCCATAGAGGATGGGGCTGCCTTGAGGGCGCCAGCGGCCGGTGAGGGTCAGCCAGGTACCCGGTAATTCGGCTTCATGCAGGGTTTTTAGGGGTCGTCAGCGGGAGTTGATAGGTCGATCCCTGTTGGCTGGCATCGCCTGATGATAACGACTGCATAACTTCGGATTCAGCTGGGCCTTGTACCGGCAGTTGATATAACAACTGCAGCTGTTCGGACGTTTGTTGTCCCGGCTGCGTGCCATACAGGCGCAATTCCACGATCGCCTCACAGTCGCGAGTACAGGGCGATCTCGTCTCAAAAATGGGCAACAGTTTGAGACCCACCAATTCGGGGCGATCGCTCATCTGGCTCAGATCTAGCCACTCTCCAGCAGTGTGCTGTTGCGTATCGAGCTCCGCCTCAATCTCTGCCAACGTTTGTACCGGCACATCGCCCCAGCGATAGTTGAAACCCGGCCAATATTGCACCAACCAACGCGGGGGTTGGGGCCGCAAGATCACCATGACACTGGTCCACAGGCTTAACCCCACCAAGGTGCCCGCACCGGCCAACAGGACTGTCAAGCCGCTCAAACGTAACCACTGTCGCCAGGGCAAAACTGCCTGGCGGGCATGACGACTAACGGGGCTGGTTTTGACGGGTTGCGCCACAAGACCAGCTGATAAAGCGTCGTTAGATGAGGAGGGTGGTTGGTTGGGCATGAAAGGGGCGATCGCGGCAACCGGACATTATCCTGCCAAAATGTGGCGATAGGTCTGTCCCACCTGCTGCCAGGTATAGTCCGCCTCAATCATAGTGCGTGCATTTCCGGAGAGGGTCGCTCTTAAATCAGTGTTTTCAAAAAGTTGACTAATGGCGCTGACATAAGCTTCGCTGGTATTAGCTCTGAGCGCCCGTAGGGGGGTCCCTTCACCATCCACGGTGAGGCCTTCGAGGCCGCGATCGCTGGCCACGACTGGAATGCCCGCTGCCATGGCTTCTAGCGTCTTGTTCTTAATGCCATAACCCGACCGCAACGGCACAACGCTGACAGTTGATTGGTGCAGATAGTCGGTTGTGGAAGGCACTTTACCAGTCACAATCACTCCTGGCAGGGCTTCTAAAGCCCGCACTGAGGCCACTGGTCGTGTGCCCACGATGTAAAACTGGGCATCAGGATATTGCTGACGCACCAGCGGAAAAACCTGCTGGCTGAAGAAAATAGCCGCATCAATATTCGGCGGCGTGTCCATAGCTCCCACAAACACCAACTGATGGCCGCCAGGATCCTGCTTTCGACAGGCATAATTTTCTAAATCCACGCCGTTGGTAACAATATGCACCGGTCGGTGTGGACACAGCTGGTGAATCTGGGTTGCATCTTCACGAGTTGTGACGACTAAATCGGTGAATTTTTCGCAGTAACGACTCTCATAGCGTTTAAGCAATGGCAGGTTTAGTCGCTCGCGTAGAGGATTTTCTGCCGTACCAGTAGCGAGCTGCTGTTTCACAGTGCCGTAAACTGAGCTGTGAATATCGACGATGCGCCGAGGGATGCAAGATTGCACTGTTGAGCTTACGAACACCTCGTTAGCGCTATGTTCACAAGTAACCGCTTCAAACTTGCCACTTCGGGCCTGAGCATCAATCCAATTTTGAATGGCTGAGGTCTGGCGAGAACGAGTGCTCGGTGGGGTTCCCTCGATTAAAAAGTTAACGAATCTTGAGACCTTAGCCATCGGACTATGGCCCTGTTTCTCCTGCGGCAACGAAAAAACCTGTAGTGCATCTACCCAATTTTTGAGACCGGCAATTTCCTCATCAGTGACTTGGTCATGTCTGATCGTCACGAGTGTTACTTGATGTTCTGCCCGCAAAGCTTTGAGCAGATTAAACGTTCTCACTTCTGTCCCCCCCCGCGTGGGAGGATAAGGAAACGTCACCGATAACATCAAAATATTCATTACAGGTTCTAAAAATTAGCAATGTTTGCTCTGATAGTGCCCCAAATTGTCTCCGAACACCCGAGCGGATACTGAGAAAACCAGGCGCTGAAAAGGGTTTTTGGATGACCGCCATAGTTGATTGAGACTGACAATGCTGCAGAAGGTAAAACACTGCGGCCACAAGGCAAAGCGCATTCAGTTCAAACGGGCCAACTATTTCGGCGTTGCGGCTGCTAGTGCCTCGGGCCACCCCTGCTATTCTCGATCTTGCGCGTCTCAAGCCTTCGCCAAGTCCCTCTTAGCTCGAAGGGTTGGCAGCTGATTGAACATCAACATTGTGGACAGGCTCCGAGCCTGTAAGCCATTCAATTTCGCGGGCGGCTTCGGGAAGTTGCGCATCGCGTTGGCCTTGCGCTCGCGATCGCCCACAAAATAAGTCCAGCGGTGGCCTCACTATCTCAATCACTGAGGCTTTACCTCGCAGCGATCGCCATGCGGCCACGGGTAATCCCTTTAAGACCCAGCGCGTGAGCCGATTGGCCACATGAAATCGGGGTGCTTCTGGTCGTAGAGGCACGTCAAAGAGCTCATGCAAATAGCGATTAGAGCGACCATACCGTCGCCACTGGCTACCCAAGTCTTTAAGGGTAGACCGGTGACGATGACGGATGATGGCGTCTTCAGCAAAGTGTAAGTCCCAATCCCCGGTCATTTGAATGCGCCAGCACAAATCAGCATCGCCCCCAGTGGTGAGATAGGGGCGAAACAGGCCCGACTTTTGCAGAGCAGTCTTGCGGACGGCAAGATTAGCCGTTTGGCCGTAGGGATAGAAAGAGTGGGCAATCGTGAACTTCTGGGAAAGCACCTCGCGTTGCTCAGCAAACTGTTCCAACCAGGTATCACCTGGCAAGGCTTTGATTTCACCGACAACTAAACCAACAGTCTCCGAATCGAAGGGAGCGATCATACCGGCCAGCCACCTGGGCTCAGGGCGGCAATCCGCGTCCGTAAAGACGAGAAGGTGACCTTGAGCGGCCCGAATACCTCGATTTCTCGCTGCGTAGGAACTTTGAATCGCGGTCTCAGACAGAGGCCTAACCGTGACGCCATGGGTCCTGGCGCGATCGGCAAACGCCTGTAGCCTAGCCAGCGTGTCGTCTTGACTATTGTTATCTACCAGCAGATATTCCACTTGGTCGGCAGGAAAGGTTTGTTGCAGCAAACACTTTTCTAAATCGGGCAAATCATCAATGCCGTTAAAGATTGGAATAATAACGGATACCAAGATAGTCATAGGAGAATTGCGGGTGCTCTCTTGAGCATGTCGATACACTAATCAAGGCAAAACGTGGCTAACGTCAGTCCTGATTAGTTGAGCGGAACTCCATGGCCCTAAATCGAAAAGCCGATCTGGCTGGGTTCTGGCGAATGTTGACCTATCGCCTCATTATCGAGAATGCCCGACTGGTTTAGAGGAGTTACCAACGAGGGCCGTAACTTTCAGGCTCATGAAGCAGAGAATATCTCAGAATGTATGTCAATCAGCCTGGCTTTCGGGCGATCGAGCGGGTCAAAGGGGTCCATTACCCTACGGTCATCACCGGGGTAAAACAGGGGGAATTGCTGCCGGATGCTGACGCCCCCGAGACGGTAGCGGCAGTCGGAGAACTCGATGAGTTGCCAACCTGCGTCGGAACTCAAAAAACAAAATCTGAATCTGGACAGCCGTTCACCACTGCGATCGCCCTGGGTAAAGCTCAAAAGCTATATCGAAGGCTGTCCTGGAGCAAGTCAACTAGTTTTTAGAGATTGAGTGATGTCACGCATCGGCCCTGATCCGGCAAATCTGACGTTAACTATTTTTGGCGGCTTAAATCGTATTTATGCTCAAAGACTCAAATTCCTTTCACGTTCTTCAAAAACCCCTGGAGCTTCCTTGCGGTAAGGTTCTCAAGAATCGACTGGCAAAGTCTCCAATGTCGGATTCACTGGCAGATGGCGAAGGCAACCCCACGGAGGCGCAGATTCGACTTTACGAAAGATGGGCTGAAGGTGGAGTAGCCGTGTCTTTCATCGGTGAGGTGCAAGGAGATCCCCGATTTCCTGAGAAACCCGGAAATTTGGTACTCGGCCCCCACTCCAATCAACAGGCGCTCCGGTCATTAACTCAACGATCCGTGATTGAGGGTGCTCACCTATGGCCGCAGCTCGGTCATGCCGGAGCCCTGGCGCACTTGCCGATCAGTCAGCCCAAGGGGCCGTCACCACTTGACGTTGAGGGGCTGCAATGTGCAGGCATGTCGATTGATGAAATCAACGAATTACCCAGCATGTATGCCAGGACTGCATTGCACGCCAAGATGGTGGGCTTTAGTGGTGTGCATATCCATGCCGGACACGGATTTTTGCTCAGTCAGTTTCTTTCGCCGTTGTTTAACCATCGCCGCGATCGCTACGGCGGTTCCATCGCAGCCCGCTGTCGCATCGTCCTTGACGTCATCAGTGCGGTGAGGCAGGCGGTGGGGCCGTCATTTCCCATCGGCATCAGAATCAACTCAACCGATCGACTAGCAGGCGGCTTGACCGAAGGCGACGCTTTAGAGGTGGTACGCCTGCTCGACCAGACTTCGATCGATCTGATTGATATTAGTGGCGGCACCTACTTTCCCGGAGCCAAGGCTAGCTCTGAAGGCTCCAGTCGCGGCCCCAACTTTCTTGCCTTTGCCCGATTAGCAAGAGGGGTAACCAAAGTGCCTTTGATGCTAACGGGGGGATTCAAAAGACGCGATCAAGCCATTGATGCGATCGCTAGTGGCGCTGTCGACATCGTTGGGGTAGCCCGCGCGATGGTGCTGAATCCTCGCCTGGCAAATACTTGGTTAAGTAAAGGTGGCGGCGATCCTGATTTTCCCAAATTCGAATTTACGCCCCCCGGCGGCATAACGGCTTGGTACACCATGCGACTAACGGCTTTAGGTGAAGATCGAGAGAATCTGTGTAATATGGATCTCCCTTCTGCCATTCGAGAGTATGAAGCACGCGATGCGCAACGTTGCCTTAAATGGCAAAAGAAGTTTGCTCATTTGTATGCATAGCGCTGAAAATCGATTCACAGAATCCGCTAACAAGCTATCGATAAGAAGCTGCTTGTCCATTATGTTGACTTTCTTTGGCTGGTTATTTCATTGCCGGTAAATGTAGGAAATATAGACTGACCAATGGAAAAAAATCATGAGTCGCAAGCTGATGCCACTCCAAAGATGTCCGTGTTGTCGATCTCTCAGGCAACGACAGCCACATTCACCGAACTTTATTTTCAACACACATTTTTGTTCTTTATTCAGGTGGGTAGCAAAAGAGTCTTGTGTCCGATAAATGGCGAACTGATCGGACATGCAGAAGATGTGATGATATTTCCTCCTGGGTCCATGGTAACAATGGAAAATCGACCCGTGCTTGGCGATGATTATCGGGCTACTGGTGTTTGCTTTCCAGGTCAGATGATAAAGGCGGTGTTCTCCAACGAAAAATCCAAGCCTGAATCAGCTGGTATCCAAATTATGCCAGCCTCTACTGGCCAGTCCTTTCAACTATTGGGTATTATTCAGGCTACGCTGAACGACACAGGAATACCAGAACCGATAAGACAGCATCGACTGCTGGAACCCTTGCTCTGGTTAAAATATAGCGGTATTCATCTCTCACCTCATGAAGAAGAAAAACCACTAAGTAAGGTCAGAAGATTGATCGAAACAGATTTAAGCCATCCTTGGCGGTCTAGTGAAGTGGCTAGCCATTTCGCTATCAGTGAGGCCACCATGAGACGTTGGTTAACCAAATCCGGGCAAGGTTTTTCAAAAATATTGCAGAATACCAGACTTGAGCACGGGCTTAGCCTTTTGCAGTCAACAGATATGCCCATTTCAGAAATTGCCTTTGATTGTGGATTCAAGACACCATCCCACTTTTCAGATTCGTTCAAGAAGAGATTTGGCATCAAGCCAAGTGAAATACGCCAGGTAGAAGATTGAGCATTTTCCGATAGTTTTTGCTTGATTGCTGGAAGTAGAGTAAAGCCGTCCTCGTTAAATTCAGAGTGTAAACAACACTCAAGTTAAAGAGGACCGCAACAATGCTTAGTAAGTTTATTGCCCTTGGCTGCTTGCTCACCATAATGGGCGCATCCCCCGCATCTGCACAGGAATTCAACTTGACCAGTACAACCGTCTCCGAAGGCGAAATGTTGACGAATTCCCATGTTTTTGAGGGTTTTGGCTGCGAAGGTGACAACGAGTCCCCACAATTATCATGGATCGGCGCACCGGAAGGCACCAAAAGCTTCGCCATCAATGTATATGATCCAGATGCGCCAACTGGATCAGGCTGGTGGCACTGGAATGTCGTTAATCTCCCAGCCTCCACAAATTCTATTGCTCAGAATGCGAGTATCAATGACGACCTACCGGGTGAGGCCATTGAAGTTCGCAATGACTACGGTACTGCCGGGTTCGGCGGTGCTTGCCCTCCTCCCGGTGAAGTCCATCGTTATATCTTTACCGTGTATGCGCTGGGTACGGAAAGTTTAGAACTACCGGAGGATCCCAGTAATGCGCTGGTCGGTTTCATGATCCGTGCAAATATGCTCGACAGTGCAAGTATCACGGCTATTTATCATCGATAATCGCCTGTGTTGAAAAAATCATGGTAGACGGCTTATGTTGCCATCAGATTTTCATCAAAGCACTTGGATTGAGATGAATGCCTTTTCCACCCTTCGCTAGGGCGCGTCATCATTTAATCCCAGAAGCCTTTGGCGGCAAGCATGACCGCGCTCGCATGCACTCAACAGGCGAGGGGCTATCGTTCCTTTGCTGAAAGGATTTGGCCACTATGATGACAGCCCTTAGGTGGGACCAAGTCGGATAGCGGCATCTCTGACCAACCAGGCATGGATTTCTGGGCTCTGTACTGCGATCCATGCCCCAATGTGGCGTGAGCGCACCAAACCCCATTGCATAATAAGGCATTCCCTTTATTTGCAAGATGCATGTCTCAACGGTCTCTAACTGCTACTCCCGTGCTTGATCTGGACTTTGTGCGGACTCACTTCCCGACCCTCAATCAGGGCTGGACGTTTTTTGATAACGCTGGCGGTTCGCAGATTTTGCAGCCAGTGGTAGAGCGCATGACCGAATTTCTCTACGATTCGAACGTGCAGTTGGGGGCTTCTTATCAGGTTTCGCAAGTGGCCTCGGAACGAGTGGCTCAGGGAACTGCGGCGATCGCCCAACTCATCAATGCCCCGGATCCAGACACGGTTGTCCTCGGGGCCAGTACGTCAGCCCTGTTCCGCATCTTGGCGCACTGCCTGGGGCAAACCCTGCAGCCTGGAGACGAAATCATCGTCACCAATGCTGATCACGAGGCAAACATTACCCCGTGGATGGAACTGCAGCAACAGGGAATAGTAGTCAAAATTTGGCAAGTTGACCCAGAGTCGCTAGAACTGCGGCTCGCAGATTTAGAACCGTTGTTGACGCCGCGCACTCAACTGGTGGCGGTAACTCACACCTCTAACGTGTTGGGAACAATTAATCCCATTCGAGCGATCGCGGATCGGGTTCACGCCCACGGGGCCATGATTTGTGTGGATGGCGTGGCCTATGCCCCCCATCGACAGGTCGATGTGCAGGCTCTGGACGTAGACTTTTACGCCTTTAGTTTGTACAAGGTGTACGGTCCCCATCTAGCCATGCTATATGGCAAGCGGCAGCACCTGCTGGATTTGCCGGGATATAACCACTTCTTTATCGAGAAAACAGCGATTCCCTATAAATTTCAGCCGGGGGGCACCAGTTATGAGTTGAGCTATAGCCTCACGGCGATACCCCAGTACTTCCAAGCGTTAGCCCAGCATCATTGGGGGCAAGACGTGGCAGCAACTTCGGTCGGACAGATTCAACAAGCGTTTGACCTGATTCAGCACCACGAAGCGGCGTTGAGCGATCGCCTCCTCACGTTCCTCCACAACAAACCCAACGTTCGCATTATTGGCTGTCCCGATGCTGACGCAACAAAACGAGTACCCACCATTTCCTTCATCGTGGATGGCATCAACAGCGATACGATTCCCCCGCAGATTGACCCACACAAAATCGGCATCCGCTACGGTCATTTTTACGCCCTGCGCCTGATCCAGGATCTCGGCTTGATGCCCCAAAACGGCGTGGTGCGGGTCAGTATGGTGCACTACAACACGATCGAGGAATGCGATCGCCTCATTGCCCTGCTAGATGCTCTCTTTTGAGGAGCGATGGCTGATATCGACTCCTGGATTGACGCGACACCAGCAGATTTCTCATTGTCACCGCCTCTGATTGAGGACGCTAATGTGTAAGTCTAGGCTCCGTTTGAGGCCTGGATACGTCTAGCACTGTGGTATCGCTCGCCGCGAATGCTTGAGACGACTGATCAACCAAAAAAGAGATACTAACTGGAACAGCTCGTAAAGCTCACGACCGTTTCCAGTTGGCGTCTCTGATGCCTTCTGCAAGGCTGACGATCAAGTCCAGGTTCATAACTGATTCTTCCAAATGACTTCATCACTCACTCTCACATAACGAATTTATGAAGGTCATTCTCTTTTTGCTGCGTTCATCGTGGGTGACAGTCGCGATCGCCGTCGTGGCCGGGGGCTTGAGCGGCGCGGGGAGCGCACTGATGATCGCGGCCATTAACGCTACTATCAGCGACCCCAATCAGGCGACTGGCTGGCTACCGTTCGTTTTCCTGGGACTGGCCGTGACCAATCTGATTTCAGGCAGTGGCTCACAAATTTTGCTGGCCCGTTTGTCTCAGCAAGCGGTATACACCATGCGTCTACAGCTCAGCTATCGCATTCTCGCTTGCCCACTACGGCAGTTAGAGACGCTAGGCGCTAACCGAGTACTGGCGACATTGACGGATGATATCGAGGCGATCGCCAATACGGTCTTAAATATTCCGTTTATGTGCGTCAATTTGGCCCTCGTCATCAGTTGCCTCGGGTATTTGGCGTGGCTCTCGACGGGCGTATTTTTAATGACCCTCTTGGTCATGGGGGTGGCGATCGCCCTCATTCAGCTCCTGCTGAATCGCGTTTACGCCCTGTTGAAACTGGCTCGTAATCAGCAAGACCAGCTGTTCCAGCACTTTCGCTCGATCACCGATGGTATTAAAGAACTCAAGCTGCATACGAACCGCCGTGCCGCTTTCATCGACGAAGATTTGGAAATGACCGTCGCGACCTTGCGAGACACCCAATTTCGAGCAGAAAGCATCGCCGCGATCACCACAAATTTCAGCAGTCTGCTGTTTTTTTGCATTTTAGGCGTGCTCGTGTTTGGCCTCCCGAGGTTAACCCCGGTCACGACGCCAGTTTTATCCGCCTATGCGCTCACCCTCACCTATCTAGCCGGTCCCATTGAGAGCCTCGTTACCGTTTTGCCCACATTAAGTCGCGGCAGTGTCGCTCTGAACAAAATTGAGGAGTTGGGTCTGTCGCTGGCCGATCAAGCGGAACTCTCTAACGCCGTCGCCTTTGCCCCACGCCGGTTTCACCAACAGATTGAGCTGATCGATGTGACCCACACCTACCATACAGAGCGGGAGGGGCAGTTCACCCTGGGTCCGATTAGTCTGTCATTTCAACCCGGTGAACTCATTTTTATTGTGGGCGGCAACGGTAGCGGTAAATCGACCCTGGCCAAGCTGCTTGCCGGACTTTACAGACCCGAGTCTGGTCTGGTGCGCTGGGATGGGGAACTTCTAGCCGAAGGCAATCGAGACGCCTATCGCCAGCTATTCTCCGCCGTGTTTTCTGACTTTTACCTGTTTGAAAGACTCCTAGGGCTGCAGTTCGAAAATTTGGATGAACGCGCCTATCAGTATCTCCAAAAGCTGCAGCTCGAACATAAGGTTCAGGTTAGCGAGGGCGTGCTCTCAACCCTCGAACTTTCCCAAGGGCAGCGCAAACGACTGGCCCTGCTGACTGCCTATTTAGAAGATCGCCCCATCTATCTGTTTGATGAATGGGCTTCCGACCAAGACCCGCTGTTTCGTGAAATCTTTTACAAGCAAATTTTGCTGGAATTGAAGCAGCGCGGCAAGACCGTTCTGGTGATCAGCCACGACGATCGCTACTTTCATCTGGCGGACAAATTGATCAAGCTGGAGTATGGTCAACAAGTTAGGCCAGAGATAACTTGATTTTCGCGCACCGCACGAATCAGGCATTTAATGCATTGCAGCATGAAATTCAATGTCGCTCTTGTCAGCTATCTTGCTGGTTTTAAGAATCCGACTGATGTCCCAAAACAGGGCATTGCAGGACAATATGATGCCCTACAATGCCGCTGAGGAATGCGATCATCCTGGAACTGTCTGGATGCTCTCTTCGAAGGATTCGGCGGCAAAAAGGCTTTCAGATTTACGACAATGGGTGCACTGTGGAAAACTGATTTTCGGCACGGAGTTAGGGCTTTCTTGCAATCGGCTCCACTTTTCGCAACAATGTTGCGTACTCGAATCTTTAGCCTTGACGCTGCACTAGTGGGGAATTCGGTAAATACCGCCGTTAGGTGAAGGGACGCCTAGGGCAAGTTAGTAACACATAGCCAAGTATTAGCAGTCCTGTCTGGCTAATTGCTTCTGGTTTCAATTATTCCACTACTGCTGTCAATAAGCCGTGCTATCTCCAACTGTCTTAAATCCACAACCCACTCAAATGGAGCCGTCTCTGCAGCCCGTTAAATTGCTGTCTCAGCGTGATGACTACACCACCTGTCATATCTTCGTTCCAGAAGTTGGGGCACCAGACGGTGGGCACCGCTCTCCCGCGATCGCGCTTGACGGCCTTTTCTACAGTTTTTTTCACTCATCAGTCAAACCTGTCAAAATTCTCCGTCTGCTACAGAAGCTGTCTGCGAAGGGAGAACTCACCGTGACGACGCCTACGAGTCACGGCTACGCTATCTGGGTGCATGAACCAGAAGCTGAGTTAGCAACCCGGAAGGGAAAACAATCTCGGACGTTGCCCCCTTCATTTGGCCCAGCAAATTGTTGGTTGATTGGCGATCGCCAACCCAACTATCGTCCATGTACCTTAGATGTCCCCGATCTGCCCGATACTGTTCAAGGTCTGGCCAACGGCCAAAAACTGTTTAGCTTGTTTCGGCGCGAGTCAGATGCTGACATGGCCTTGAAACTGGGATCACGCCTTTCGCAACGGGGCGATGAAACGGTGATTCTTGTTTCTGAAGATGCCTACGCGATTTGTATTTATGAACCCGGAGCTACTATCGCTGCCTAAGCCATGGCTAATGTCTTAACCGGTTCAGTGAGCTGAGTTGCTGATACTAAGCAAAGACATCGTTGGGCAGAATCTGGTTGTCTGAGGGCCAATTGTTTGGCAGGTCGAGAGGGATTAGTACAATCACCCGGTTTGATCATTATTAAAACGACCGCTTCGAAATTACTTTGAAGCGGTCGTTTTAATGTTTGGATATCAATGCTGCCACTGGGGCTGTCATCATTTAGAACCTGAATCCTGATGCAGAAAGCGGTTCAGCCCCTAGCTAGATTTACAGAGCGGGCGCGGTAATGCTTATAACGCAAGGTTTTCGAGTTTAATTGATGACGCGCCCTAGAATGCGAGGAATTATCGCTGTCCTGGTGCACCATTCGAACCGGGCAGAATTGGCTGTTCAACGGCTTGGCGGAAGCCTTGAACATCGTCAGTAAATTCGATGGGCAATACCGCAACCACGTTTTCATGGGGGCGAGGGATGATTACCCATGTTTCGAGCACGCCGCCCGGTGAGTTTTCAGCTGCAGCAACGCCTGCTTCCATCGCGGCTTTCACCTCAGAAATATCACCACGAATGTTGATGCAAAACCGAGCGCTACCGGCTCGAATGTAGTTAACCAAGGTTACTCGCCCTGCTTTGACCATTGCATCTGCTGCCGCCAAAACAGGCGGAAAGCCTTTTGTCTCAAGGGAGCCAACTGCCTGAGGCATTGCCTTTCTCCTAAAAATTAAGCCTGTACTTAAAAAACATTGTACGAGGCTCGTGAACTCTAGCGCGATCGCGAGGGAGGCTTTTTCTCGCACTGATAAATTCTTTACCTTTGTCAAGGGTCGGTTACAGAATTAAAACCCTGGCAAACGATTTCCCCGGATTTCTTCAATCCAAAACTCTTCAGACGCTTCAGTAAAGTCAATTGGCAATACGACCTCCAGATTTTCGGGAGGGTTAGGCACAATGTAGTGTGTCGTAACGCACCCCTCATTGGGTAAATCGCTACCGACGATCAGTCCCGCTTCGACGGCGCGATTAACTTCAGACACGGGGCCTCGGATGCAGACAAACTGGCGGCCACTATCGGCTTGTTCATATTTCACAATTGTGACTCGGCCTGCCTTAACCATGGCATCGGCCACTGCCAACATGGCTGGAAATCCGTAAGTTTCAATCACACCAACAGCAAACGGCATAGACCTATCTGTCCACCAAAAACGGTAATCAAGCAAATCGCCCTTAGGACGCGTCATCAACTAATTTCAGAAGCTTTGAGGCATTCACATTACTGCGCCCGCATCAACTGCCCTAGCCAGAGGCTGGAACTCCTTTACAGAGAGAACCTAGCAGCTAAATGATGACAGCCCCTAGTAAAGGACTGGAGCCTTTCAGCTTTCGGATCATACCTTGATTGAGCTAGGCTCAGCGATCGCTGCAATGATTCGTTCACAGCCAGAGTCAGGGCGCGCCCAATCGTAATGACAAACTTTGGGATCACCCCAGCACAGTCGTAGATAAAGTTCCGAGCGAGTGGCATCAATTTCCGCCCACTCGGCCTCAGCAATCCACCGTTCAATCGTCGATAGCTCTAAAGGCAATGGCGGCGCGCCCGATCGCCACAGCCGCAAGTTGGCAATCGAGGAGCGCCAAAATTCGATCACGCCTTGTTTAGCGGCTTGTAGGGTCGCTTTGTCGGCCTCGGTGGCGATGAGTTGCGGATGCAATTCAGGAAATGGGTGTGATCGCCCCTGAAATCGACAGGTATGCCAGACCAGCCCCGACACATTGTGTTCTCGCTGATAGTGATGAATCTGGTCGCGAAAGTCTTGAACGGCAAAGACTTTACTGAGTTTCTCGGTGCCGATCGCCTTGGCCACCACTGGATTCAGCCGCTCTTCGGAGGACAAAACCACGCGTTCGCCGCGCCAAGCTGCTCGTAATTCTTGATCGAGAAAGTTTAGAAGTTCTGCAGTGGTGTAAACCATGGGCACTGAGACTCAAGTTTTCTCAATCTTATCAACCCTGTTTTGATCAGGTAGACCAGATTAGACATTCTCTAACCGCTTTGTCAGCAATTCATAAATGCCTGCCGCATCCACCGTGTCCACAATCGTCACTTGGGGTTCGTCAGAAACGCCCTGACTCACCACCGTCTGCCCCAAAGTGAGAGGACTGTTGAATTCTACTTTCACCTGACCGTGATAGGTGGTAAACAATTCTGGACGCAGTAAATACGCGATTACACAGGGGTCATGCAGGGGGGCACCGGCGGTGCCGAGTTTTTGCTCATCGGTTTTGCCGTAATGGCTAAGTACCGCTGCCGCGACATCGCTTACCGGATTGCCAATCTGGCGAATCGCCTCCAGTCGGGCGGGCGTGGTCAGCACCTGATGGGTGATATCCAAACTTAGAAACGTAATGGGAATCCCCGAGGTAAACACGACATGAGCCGCGTGCGGATCGACATAGATATTGAATTCGGCAAAGGGGGTGATATTGCCCTGGGTGATGCCACCGCCCATCATGACAATGCGATCAATACCTTGGACAATATCGGGCGCTTGAATCAGCGCCACCGCAATGTTGGTCAGGGGAGCCAGCGTAGCCAAGGTCAGCGGTTCTTGCGTGGTGCGACAGGTCTCAATCAAGAAGCTGACAGCGTGAGGTTGCTGCAGGGGCAACTGGGGTGTTGGTAAGGTGACTCCCTCTAAGCCGGTTTTGCCATGGATGTCTTCGGCGGTGATCAGCGATCGCACCAGAGGACGGGGACAGCCCGCATAAATGGGCACGTCAACGCGACCTAGCAGTTCACAAAGCTGTCGGGCATTGCGTTGGGTCAGCGCCAACGGAACATTGCCCGCGACGACCGTAATGGCCTGAACGGCCAGTTCCGGCGATCGCAGCGCTAGCATCAGGGCAATGGCATCGTCCACCCCAGGATCACAATCGATGATGATGGGTTTTACCGCCATAAGCCTCACCTCAAAGGAGGACCATCCTGCGCTAGCGTGATAACAAAGCTAGGGTCAGCATAGCGGCTTTTGATGGGGGATGAGGAGCATGAAGAACGGCAAAGCAATCCAGGCGATCGCGAGTCTCTTGGCCCTAGGACTGCTGGCAGGTTGTGCGGGCAGTTCTATTGGGGACAACGTGCAGCAATCACTAGAAGCTGATCCGCAATTGGAAGAGTCGCCCCCCTTTGAGCCTAGTGACGCCGCCCCCGCCGCCGATAACGCGGATACAGCCAATGAACCAGCGGTAGCTGGAACGGGTGCCAACAGCTCGGCGAGTGCTAATCAGTCAGAAGCGGGGAACTCACAGTTCGTGGGATCTTCTGCCAGTTCTAATGAATCGACGCCGATAATCCCCACCGATAATCTAACCGGAGTACCGGCCGATCTCCAGTCTTATATTCGTGATCTTCAAACCTTAAACGGGGTCACCTTACTCGCCGCGACTGAGGGAAATGACCAGAGCAGTTTGGCAGAGACGTCACCCTTTGTGCAACCCATCACTCGCCGCGAATATGCGCGCTGGTTGTTTGAAAGCTATAACGCCATTTATGCCGACGAACCGGGCGATCGCTTGCGGGCTGGCAACGCCAGTGACGCACCCGCTTTTCAAGACGTCTCGCCCGAAGACCCAGATTTTGCGGCAATTCAGGGACTGGCCGAGGCGGGCATCATTCCCAGTGCCTTCACCGGCAACAGTACCGATGTCAACTTTCGCCCCGATGCGCCCCTTACCCGTGCTGACCTGATTTTGTGGAAGGTGCCACTGGATACTCGAACGGCTCTGCCTACCACCACTCCGGCGGCTGTGACGACCGCTTGGGGATTCCAAGATGCTGACAGCATTGAGGCTCTGGTACTGAGGGCGATCGCAGCGGATTTTCAACTAGGAGACTTTGCGAACTTTCGCCGCGCCTTTGGCTATACCACTTTGTTTCGCCCTGATAAAGCGGTGACACGAGCCGAAGCGGCTGCCGTCTTGTGGCGATTCGGCACTCAGACCGAAGGCGTCACCGCCGCTGACATTCAAGGTGATTAATCATGTTCAGATAACAGATGATGGCACCCCCTCGCTCCCATGCCCATCATTCAGGGGAAAGGGGAGAAAGGGAGCAGCATCTATCCCCTTTGTCATCACCCAGCCTTCAAGTGCAATAACTCCCGCTAGAGCAGAATGGGTTTTCCCTGTTCAGTAAACTTCACGTCATCAATTCCCAGTTCAGGGTTTTGCAAGAGCGTTTCTCGCAGGCTGCCAAACAGCACGCGCTGCTCACAGATCGAGAGCGAAATAAAGTGCCGGGTGGCATCTGGTTTCCGGCGAAAGTCAACAGTAACGGTGTTGCCTTTATCACCCGGCAAAATGCGGTAGCCAGACAGTTCAAAATCTAATAGGTTCGGTGTTTGATCCGTCAGCAAGAAGTGGACAATTTGCGGAATCGCCTTGTCTGTGGCGATCGCTTTCGCTTCTCCGGCATAGGTCTCACAGGAGGCTGTTGGAGTGTAAAGGGTGATCGTGAGGAAATCAGACTGAGTCGCCGGAGCTGATGGCTGCGGTGAACCGACCTTGGCGACTTCGCTACCGTAGCGGTCCGCTTCTCGCCACAGGGATTCAGTCGAAACCAGGGTATTTGGGAGCTGGGCAAAAGCATGATCAACAGTCGTTGTTGGGGATGTTGGCGCCTCTTCGGTCAAGGAAGGCGGCGGGGCGATCGCCCCCACTGTCAAAATCCCCATGCCTAATCCCAACGCGAGTAAAAATCGCTGAGGCAGCTTAGCAAAGCGGTGTAAGCTTACTTTGGTCATGATTCTATGCGCTCCTGATTGACACCCTAAATGGGCTACTGCTGTGGCTGAAACCCGTTGGAACCACCGACATATCCTGTCTTTGTCGCGGTTTATCCCGACCGACTACGCAACCGTCATCAATACTGCCGTCAGCTTTCGCGAGGTGCTGTCGCGCCGTAACAAAAAGGTGCCAACCCTGCAGGGCAAAGTGGTGACCAATCTGTTTTTTGAACCGTCGACCCGCACCCGCAGCAGTTTTGAATTGGCGGCAAAACGGTTGTCAGCAGATGTGCTTAACTTTGCCCCCGGCAGTTCTTCGCTGACCAAGGGAGAGACCATTCTCGACACGGCCAAAACCTATCTGGCGATGGGGGCCGACATCATGATCATTCGCCACGCTGCTACGGGCGTACCCCACGCGATCGCCGCCGAATTGGATCGGTTGAAGACCGGGGTCGGCGTTTTGAACGCGGGGGATGGGCAGCATGAACATCCGTCGCAAGCACTTCTAGATCTTTTGACCCTGTGTACCGTCCTGAATCCGGAAAAACCTAGCATTGATTTACTCCAGGGCAAAAAGATTGCGATCGTCGGCGACATCATTCATTCCCGCGTGGTGCGCTCTAACCTATGGAGCCTGGCTGCTTGCGGGGCCGAGGTACATTTGGCCGGACCACCCACGTTATTGCCCCCAGGATTCATTGACGGATTTCAGCGATCGCCCGTAGACTCTCCTGAGTTAACTCGTCGACTGGCACAGCACACTGACATAGATGCGGCTTTAGACGGGGCTGATTTTGTGATGACCTTGCGCCTGCAGCGAGAGCGCATGACTCAACATCTGCTACCCAGCCTGCGGGAGTATCATCGCCAGTTTGGCCTCAGCCATTCGCGCCTTAAAATCTGCGCCCCTGAGGTAAAAATTCTGCATCCGGCTCCTGTTAATCGCGGGGTTGAAATCACCTCCGAACTGATGGATGACCCGGAGCGCAGCCTGATTGGTCAACAAGTGACCAGCGGCGTTGCCACGCGGATGGCGCTACTCTATTTGATAGGTACCGGTGGTCGCGATACTGCCGATCTCGAAAGGTAGTGAGTCTTGTGGTTTTGAATTCAACCCTTCCATTTGTTCCCAATCCTGAAATGGCCGAGGGCGATCATTTTGCCATGACCTTTGCGCCCCTCTCTCTCGACGAGGTGTATCAGTTAGCCGACGATTCGCGGAATGGGGCGATCGTGGTGATGAGCGGCATGGTGCGCGACAACACCGAGGGCCGCGCTGTCTCTTATCTGGAATATCAGGCTTACGAGCCGATGGCCCTGGAAGTCTTCAAGACCATTGCCACCCAAATTCGCCAGCAGTGGATCGATGTGACACGGGTCGTGATTCACCACCGCACGGGGAAGCTGCTCGTGGGTGAGATCAGCGTATTAGTTGCGATCGGTTGTCCCCATCGCGGGGAAGCGTTTGAAGCGTGTCGGTATGCGATCGACACCCTCAAGCACAACGCCCCCATCTGGAAAAAGGAGTGGTATTGCGAGCAAGATGGTACCCTCAGCAGTAGCTGGGTCAGCATCGGTGCTTGTGAAGAGGAATAGCAGTGTCGTCGATAGTCGGTTATTGTCGCGTCAGCAGTCGAGAACAAAGTGACAATAGCTCTGCTCTGGAGCAACAAATAGCCCGTGTCAGGGAAGCCGGTGCAGAGGATGTCCTGATTGATGTAGAGTCTGGTCGTTCTAGTCGAGAGGATGACAGAACTGAATTCCAAAAGCTCATGAAGCTGGTAGAACAGCAGCGGCTAGAAAAGGTTATAGTCACTCGCTTAGATCGGTTAAGTCGCTCTCTGCCCACACTCAGAAGGATCGTAGATACCTTTCAAGAATCTGAGGTGGTGTTGATCGCATTGGACAATGCGGTAGATATGTCCACTGCTGCGGGAAAATTTCACCTCAATATGTTGGGCGCTTTGGCCGAAATGGAGAGCGATCACCTATCCGAGCGTATAAGGCATGGGCATGCCCATTTCAGAAAGCAAAAAAAGGCTTGCCATGCTCCCTTTGGGTACTTAGTAAAGGGCTTCAAGTTGTTGATTGATCGCACCAAATTTATTTGCTTGATTGAAACACAAGCAGAATTCTCCAAAGCTGATTTATCGCGCTGGCTAATTGATACTTACATTAGTGTCCAGAGCCTTGGGGGTACAGTTCGTAAGTTCAATGAAGTTTATGGGTTTCCTGTATTCTATTCATCCAGCGCTTTTAGACGTTGGATAATGAGCCCCATCCTACGTGGACATTTGGTCTACCATCCAAAATCAACCAATCCAGAGATTCACCATAACGAGCATGAACCAATCATGACGGAATCGGAGCACCAAGACATCAAGCAAATTATGGAATTTAATTCCAAAGTTGGTGGTTTTGGCTATTCTCGTGGTCGTTACGCACTTACAGGATTGGTCAAGTGCGACTGTTGTGGTAAGGGCTGCATAGTTGCCAATGGCGCTGGGGGCAAATACAAGTACTTTTTATGCGCTCGCAGTCGTACTAAGGCTTGCGAATGCTTTAAAGGGGTGCGGATGGAGGTTTTAGAGAAAGCTGTTATTGAAGCATTAGTGAAACGGTCTCAAGAAATTGCAGACTTAGCCAGTACAAAAACTCCTCAGAAAGAATCTGCAGAGTTAGCAGAGCTACGTAGCCAGTTAGCAGTACTTGAAGCAATGGGCAGTAATCCAGCAATTGTTAATGCTAGAGAGTCCTTAAAGCAGCAGATAGAGTCATTAACCCATCGTCGTGAATTAGGCACTCAGGTGGATACTAGGCTACAGAACTTACTCATGGCAGTGGCAGGTCAGGCTGATTTTTGGGAGGGTCTTCCGATCGATCAGAAGCGTCGTTTTCTGAGGGCTTTGGTGGAAGCGGTTGTGATTCGGAATGGTGTTCTTGTAGGCGTGGATCTTCTGGTTTGATCATGCCTTTTCTGAGGGCATAGTCGAGCATCGCCTGCCGTAATTCGTCAGCGATTGTCATCAGGCTGCCCTCCTTTGTTGCCCTTGCTGGGTCAGCCACTGCTTAAGATTTGGGTCGTGCTGGGTCAGCCAAATCCAAAACGCCTGCTTCTCACTTTGGGAAAGCTTTCCTAACAGATCAAGGCAATCATCGATATCAACTTTGGTGGGATTGTTCCGGAGAACTGTAGTTAACCAACGGTGAAGTTCGAGTTCAAGCGTCACCATCTTCACCTCCCGTTAGCAGCGTGGTTAACTCGTGATCGCTCAAGGGCTCAATTTCGGGTGTCGAGTTGTGACCATTCCTCGCTATCTGTTCTTTTTTGGGCTTAGAAGCTGTCCAGGTTGTGCCATCCTCCTGAAAGCCTTGAGGTCTAGTGGTTCCAAGATGGGATGACGTTGGGACAACAGGGGCTGACAGTTGGTCAGATGGCGTTGGTTGTCCGGGGGATAGGTCCGACTGTATGCCCTGTGATGCATGGCTTTCAGCCGTGAAGTCAACCTTTGGAACCGGTAACCCAATCCCTTCTGGTTCGACCCAAACTCGACGGCGTTTACCGGCAATTTCGCGACGAGTACCTGTCCATCTAAGTGCTTTTAAGACATCACTAGCTCGCATTTGGTCACCACGGGTCTGACGGCCCGTTTCGATGTTGAGGGCATGAGTCAACAACTCAGCCGTTGTAACCTCGCTCCGAGCGTTCTCTTTCAGGTAGCTCGATATGGCGACTAGCCAGGGATCTTCGGTTCGATAGGATTCGCTAAATTCAGCGGCGATCGCTTCCTCGTCCTGACTCAGCCACCAAGCAGATTTGGATTGGTAAAGCGCCACAGCAGCGGCCCAGATGAGATCGCGTTCGGCTGCCAGTCGTTCCAGGTCAATCGGCTGTTTCACCGGAATCACCCAGAACCGTCGATTCCCAGTTGCGTCGGTGAGAAACTCATCCTGGTTGGTAGAACCCACAATAATGGAACGCCTTTTCAGGCTAATAGCGGTTCTTCCGTAGGGAGGCCGGACGGTGTCCACACTGCAGGACAGAAAAGATTTGACCGCCGCGACATCCTTGCGTTTGAACACCGCCTCCAGTTCGCCCCACTCCAAAAACCAGAACTGGTGAAGCTTTAATCGCTCATCCCGTTCCGAGGTGGCTGCACCCATCGAATCATCAAACCACTGAGGACCTGCGAGTTCTCGGAAGAAACTGGATTTTCCGACGCCTTGAGGGCCGTTCAGAATCAACGCCGTATCGACTTTACAGCCAGGGTCAAAGATACGAGCCACAGCAGCAACCAGTGTTTTTTTGAGGAACACGTTGTAAATCGACTCGGTACAGCCAAAATACCGCGTCGCCAAGGTGTCTAGGATTTCTGAGGTGCCCCCAAATTGCGCGTGGCAAGCTTCTAAATATTCTTTCACCGGATGGTAGCTGTTGACTCTGGCAAGGCGTTTGATAATCGCTTCGCAATCATTCACCGATATGGACAGGCCATAGTCCAATGCCAGAGTTAGACGCAGGTCCGCAATTTCTTCAACGGGTTCACCGTACAGTTCGATCTGATTAGTCAGTTCGTTCAGTCGCATATGGTTGCCCCAAATCGCCTCGATTGACCGATAACTGAGCGCGAGTCGAGGAATGTCTCCCGACGCGTTGTGAGGGGTTTCAGAGTGAGTGTTGTCGTTAGACGAAAAACTACGCCGGGGTTCAATAGCAGCCAGAATTGTCTCTACCGTAGCCTTGTTAGCTATCCAATCAGCGATGTCAAACCCACCAGACTTAGGCAAACGCTGCCACAGATAAGATACGGGGTTGGCATACAGCCATTGAGCTTCTGGATAATCGGCGGCGATCGCCTCGGCATATCTCAAGCCTTGGATGTCCTGGTCAGGACAGAGGACGAGCTTCTCTTGAGGAAATAAGCCTCTATGGACTTCAGAATGGTAACCACTTGACCCGCGCACGGTGGTCGTTGCTGGGATACCTAGTTCCCACAGAGCATCAGCACACGGTTCCCCTTCGACCCAGAAAACAGACGTTGCTCCCTTTACCAAAGCTTGCCGACATTCAGAGAAGCGATAGGGTGCAGCCTCTGGCTCAAGTTCTCGGGGCTTTTTGCCCGACACCAGCGACTTCTGCCAGATTTTGCGCTTGCCGTTGCCATCATCAGTCCGGTGGACTCGAATGATCGGTTTGGCTTTGAAGTCGCAGTAGGTCCATTGGCGTTTCTGTTGAGCACGAGTCGGCTTCTGCCAACTTCGCGGTGCGATCGCACCAATGATTTTTTGTTTACCCGCGAGTGTCCGAGCACAGTCACAACCGAAGGTGTAATATTTGCCATTCTTAATATTCACCTTGAAATTGTCTGCGCCACAGGCAGGACAGTGGAACGATCTCTCAGTTCTCGTTTCACTGCCACCATCAGGCTCTAGGACATCTAGGTGATCAAGGATTGAAAAGGCTTTGGAGGCTACCATGAGGCACCTCCTAGAATGAAATACAGGCACAAACAAGACATGACTAGTCTCCCTTAAGTCGTTTGGAATGAGGGAGATTAGGGCGTGACTCTAGTCTGTCTTCCTGTTTCTACATATTGAGTACATCCGCACGTCTGTCACGTACAGAAGTCATTAGGTAAAATAAGAAAGAGTGATTAGACTGAGTAAGCAGGCTGTCGGCCATCTCGTCCTAATCTCCGATAGACACTTGCTGTCGATCCACGACCCCAAGTGTTCTGCTCAACTGGCTATTCAGCCAGTTATCATCAGCTTTGATTGCCGCTCCACCAAGTAAGCCCGAGTAAACTCAACGACTTGGCTTTGGTGAATGACGTAGCAGGCACCCCCTTCTCTGGGTAGAAACAAAAATTTTTGACCCCCAACTTCGGCATATAGGTGTTCTCGGTGTTGGTCTAGCTGGGTCTTACCCCAAATGACCAGAACCTTTGCCATAGGCTTACGAACGCCTTTAGAACTGCCAAATAGCTCGCGCTGATTTTTCCGCAACCAGTAGGCTTGGTCGGAAAGCTCCTGCATCGGATCCGGTTCCCATCGCTTCGATCCTTTACGACCTCTTTTGTAATAGAGAGCTTGCTTTTTCTCGTTGTAGACAATCGTGGACTCCCCAAAAGAGCGCACGGCGAATAGGAGAAACTCTTTGCCTGGGAAGCGGACAAATAAATCAATTGGTTGGAGGTCTGGCACTCTGATCAGCGGTAGTGCTTCTACACCCAAATCTTCAAAGGCTTCTAACAACGTTTCGATTAGTTTAATTAGCCTTGCCAGCTTCTGGATCCGCGTAAGTGGCTTCCATGCTAAAGCTAGGCTAATGAGACCAACGATAGAAACAGCTGTAGAACCAATGAAAGCTGTTCCGAAAACTGAAGTAACTACTTCCCAAGTGGTTCTTTGGTGTTCAAGTTCCTGTAGCTTGCTACGTGTTTCAACGGGTGCGATGTACTCCGACGCCTTCTCATGATCTGAGAGTTTTTCATGAACAAATTGCAGCTCATCCAAAACAGCCTGAGGATCAATCGTCTCAGGATAGTCCTGGCTGGATTTAGACAAGCCGGATAGAGAAGACATTGGCTATTTCCTACACATCTCACTTATTCGATTCTGAAAGGTGAGGACAGAATTCATCATTTAGGCGATCGCTGAGTCAAAAAATTATTGATCGCAGCATTAGATTTCGTGCTTCGATACCGAACTACGGAGATGTATTCATTTCAAGAAATCGCCTTAGAAGATTAAAGAGCTCTCTACTAATCTTACTTAGACAACTCGCTGTTTGATAAGGATTACCGATAGATTTGTCCTTCATCTGCCCCAACCTCTATGCCTGGATAACTAAATAAATAGAAGCGGTTGCCTCCTCTAATTGCCAGAGCTCAATCCCATCCTGTTATAGCTATTCCTCTAGCCGTGCTACGTGCTCACCCAGAAGTTGGGCTCTGCAAAGCCTCTTCCAATTGGGAGAGGCTACTTTGTGGCCATTGAATATGGTCGTTTGGACAGTGGGCGTATTCTGCATCAGAGCGAGAAACTCCAAAAGCATCTTCAAATCTACGCTTTAGGGTTTCAGTCATCAAAGCAAAACAAAAGGGGAAGGTTTTCTTGCGACCTCAATAAGCTCGGTGGAGCCAACAAGCGCCGACAACTTCACGCTGGTTTTGGCTCATCGGATAGCTGTCATCAATCCATCACAAAGTCCCCGACCGCCTCAAAGTCAATGCCGATACTTTGCCGGGTAACTTTACCCATCATCGAGAGCGCCCTCCTTACTGTCGTCTGTGGGTAGCTCGCCAGACTGTTTAGCCGACTTAACCAATTCCTTTACCGCCTCAGTCGCGATCGCTGCTACAGGCTCGTCTCTAATCTCTGCCAGTTGTGACAGAGATTCATAGACAGGATTAGGCAGCGTTATGGTGATCCGCTTTGGCATTGTTTTGGACATCGTGCATATGCCTCAATACTACTGGACAGCAGGCTTTTAGCATCTTCACAGCATCCAAAAAGCCAAATAGCATCTTATAAGATGCTTTAAAGATTCTTTATGGATGCTACCATTGATTTTAGGAATTGGATCAACGTTTGCAACCCATCTCCTAACTGCATCCAACGGAATGTCATGGGTTTGCAACGGGTGAAAAGACCTGAAACGTAGTTATTGCAATAGTTGCAAGGTGTTGAGATGACGCAACGATATATATCGCTTGGAGAATTCGAACGGATGTATGGAGTCAATAAAGGCTCTGTCTCTAGACGCGCCCGCGAGCTTGGCTATGACACGGCCAATGGTCTGAGTCCAAAAGCTTATGAAGTGATGAGGATCGAATTTAACGTCGGTGCTCAAAGTGATTCCGAGATTTCGGATAATCCTGATCAACCCACTGCCTACCGCGCTGGCGGGTTAGTGCCTGTAAAGCAAGGCACTGTAAGCCGTACCATCGGGCTCTTCGATGCTGCCTCATACGAGGCCGACAAAGTTCAGTTAGAAACCAGCACTCGCAATCAAGCAGCTTCTCTCAATGAGATGGTGGCTGCCTATGCCCAATCTCGCATTGCATCAGTGCTCGCAGACATCGATTTAGTGGCTGATAGCGTTCGGGCGAATGCTCTCCAAGCGATGGGGACACAGCCGGGAAAGTCCCAAGCCAGTCCCCACGATGGCAACGCTGCCTGATAACAACTGCTCTGCTGACCGTCGCTATTCTGCTGATTTGATGAGGACTCTACTCATGGAAAACCTACACCCAGATATCCTTGAAAGCCTCCAGGAATATGACCTGGAAGACATTCTCGACGCCCTCCTCAAGCTCCATGATCCGCGTGAAGTGTTGACTGCGATCGCTGCTGCCAGCATTGCCTCGCACTCTGAGGTGGCTTGTCCCTGGGAAGTCAAGAGCAGTAAAGCGTTAGCCGATACTGTGCTCGCGGCTTACCAGCCGCTGCAAAGTTAATTCCCCTCAATCAGTGGAACTGCTCACCATCATATGGAGCAACTCACCATGAAAGACGCGACCGAAAAGCTCTCTTCTCTAAGCATCCAGAAGGCTGCACCAGGGCCGATTCAGCTCGTGCTCAAGAAAGTGCAGAATGCCCCTCAACGGCTCGTCCTGGGGGTTCCCCTCGCGCTGACAGCCCTGGTTAGCGTCGGCTTTATTGTCGCCAGTGGCTTTAGAACCGCTGAGTCAGAACCCGTCGAGTCCAATGTCAGCGACTACAACATGGTCACCTTTGATCCGCTGGCTCTAGCTGGTATTGACGAGAGCACTGACCCCGCGATTGCTGCCGTCAAGATGCGGGACATCCTGCCCGAGTACGATCGCTGGCTCCAGCAACAGATTGCGGCTGACCTGGATTACCCCATCGCCCGCGAGTCTGAACGCTTGACCGAGTTCGCCAAGAAGGAAGCGGCAGAGGGTGATATTGAACTGGCTGACCCCGCTGCTGATATTGACCTCAAGGGCTGCCTAATGATTCTGGATGACTGGGAATGCATCATCCTGCGCTATGCCGGTGACGCGGTTGAGCTGTACCGAGCGGGCATTACCGACGATGACCCGATGCAGATGCTAGAGGGCACTGTTCGATATCACGCCGCGATGAGAGCCCTGTTCCCAGTGCAGTACACCCGCACCAACGGCACCGAAACGCTGCAAGGGCTGACCAATCAGCGCTATGCCGTCTACCTGCTGAAGCAGATGATGCCGTCAGCTCAGTTGGAACTGCAAAAGCTCCAGGCAGCACCAGCGACGCAACCGGGGGACGCGGCCAACCTGGAGGAGGATGCCAACTGATGAAGTATCTCAGCACATCCCAGCAGCGCTGGACGGCGCGGGGGCTCTCTGGGCTCGGGCTCTCCCTGATGCTGGGGGGCGGCGTCATGGCCTATCAGAATCCTCAGTTTCAGCAACCAGAGCAACTGCGGGCGGTCCACAAATACGGGTCGTTGCAGCAAGCGGTGATGATTCCCCAAGACGGCATGATGGGTCGGGGGATGGGGTTGGGGCTATTTGTGGCGGGTTTGACCACGTCGGGGTTAGGGCTCTGGCTCAGTGATTCAGAACCCCGTGGCGTCACTCCAGAATCGGTGGTCAAGACTGCCTTACCCAATGGCCGAACGTTGACGCTGTTTCCCCCCGAGGATGAGGTGTTGGCTAACGTGCAGCAGAAGATCTTGACGCTGCTCTCGGCCTATCCCTGGCTCAAGTCTTGTATGCAGGCTTACTGCGTGGTCATCGTTGGAGCCAGCGGCGTCGGCAAAAGCACGATCGCCAACGCCATTGCGGTGATGCGCCTACTGCTGTGGAGCTGGCCCGTGGCAATTCTCGACCCTCACGGCGACAACAACCTGGCGCAAGGCACCTGGAGCACGGGCAGGCTCTATGGCTCTGCGCAGCTTTCTAAAGTGCCCGTGGGGGAGCAAATCGCGATCGCCTGGGACAAGCTCAAAGGCGGTTATGCCCCTTACCAAAAAAACCGTCGCCAGCGGCAAACCATCATCATTGATGAGTTCACGGGCTGGTCGGACCCGTCTGAACCGGATGAACTCAAAGCCCTGACGGCTCCGATTACGTCCCACTGCATTCGCCAGGCGCGCAAGTGCGGTAACGGCATCATCCTGTTGCTGCACGGCGATCGCAAGGGCACGGCGGGGGGCGATATGCCCACGGGGGTCCTGGAGTCGCTGATGAAAACGGCGGCGGTGCTGCAAGTGGAGGGGCAGGCAGATGAGTTTGGCGAGTTGACCTGGAGCGGGAAAGGCAAGTTCAAAGCACCGGGGACGGAGCCCACGAACAAGCACTTTCAGCGGGTCTCGATCCCCGATTCCATCCGCCCCGGTCGGTTGCAGAAAGATATCAGCGAACTACTGGATTACCTGGGCATTGGCTTGGATGACGATCCGCTGGATGAGGTCATCGTCAAAGGCCAGCTAGCAAAGCTGCGGGATGCCCTGCGGCGGCGCTTTGATTCGCCTGAATTCATCGACGCGCTGAATCAGATTTACGAAGGGCCAACGGCACCCAGTTCTGAGGAGGATGACAATACCTATCCTGATCCGAAATGGGACGAATTAAAAGATCGAGAAGATGGCATCAATTTGCTGGCTTATCTGAAGCGAAATAACCATCGCCAAATTGATGTCAATACACTCAAACAGAACTGGGGCAAACGCCAAAACTTTAATTCTCGGGATGACATTCGCTCAATTTTGGCAGAGTTAACATCACTCAATCTTGGCGAATGGGTTGACCGGGATGCGGGCGTTTGGCGGGTGTTGCCAAAATGGGAAGATTTTCCCGATGCCCTCGACTGACGTCGGGGGCTGGGGGCATGGGGGCACCTGATATATCAGGCTTTTAGCCCTTGTCGCTTGCCCCCAGATGTCCCCATACCCCCAGGCTGCCCCCACGCATTCAGGGGCACCGATGACCGTTGTTTTTGCACTTTCTAATAGGTGATCACCATGAGTAAAAAAACCGTCCGCAATTACGACATTGATATGGAGCAAGTTACCTATCAACGACAGTCTTTTGTCAGCGAAATCTCGACCGGCTT
The DNA here is from genome assembly GCA_010671905.1 of Leptolyngbya sp. SIOISBB. Taxonomy (GTDB): domain Bacteria; phylum Cyanobacteriota; class Cyanobacteriia; order Phormidesmidales; family Phormidesmidaceae; genus Halomicronema. Next base: position 7,478,696 of record JAAHII010000001.1, on the reverse strand, counting down.
CTATGGCGTTTGGTGGGCATTGACTCACCCATCAAAAACGCTTTTGCGTAGCTTGGGCGTGGTTGGGGGTATGGCCGCGAGCTGGTTCTTGGTTTCGGGAGTGGCTCATCTTTTGGTGGGCAATCCGGGCAGTGCTGAGGTCAGAGCCGGAGACGTGGGTTCTTGGGGGCGGGCCGCTGCCGATGTGGCTCGTCAGCCCACGGAGAATGTGGCGGCTAGCATCGTCGGTACCGATGGCCGTCAGATTCCGGTGGTGATTCATACCCGCGAGTGGAGCACGGAGGAGCAGTAGCGCCATGGCACTCAAGCTCATCGTGATTGCGTTGGCTTGGGGGCTAGCCGTCTCTGATGCTCTAGCCCCTGGCCAATTCACCTACAACGTCTTTTGTCTAGACCAGACGCTCGACTTGCAGGAGGTCAAGCCGTGGTAGTCGCGCCGATGGCATTCCAGGCCGCCAAGCAGCACAGCGGGCTGGTGGGATGGCTACTGGTGGGGGTGGCGATCGCGCCTCCAGTGGTCTTCATGCTGAGCCCGCAGGTCAACCGGATCAGCGATGTTTGGCTCCATGAGGGCATCCGCATCGCCACACCAGAAATCAGGGCTTTCGGGCGGGTGGTGGTTCCCAGCAAGACGCTCTTCGAGTTGGAGCCGCTGATCCAGCCTGCAGGGGAGCACGTGGCTTTTGCGCCGTTGGCGATCGCCAAGCCGTACTTTTTCGATGAATCGCCAGCGGGCAGCTATGACCTGACACTGATCGATCCAGTGACAAATTCAGTCCAGGTGGATGTCCCTGCGCCTTGCGGGGGCACGGTGATCGATACGGGCTGGCATGGGGGCTATGGCAACCAGGTCGATATCCAATGCCATGACGGGCATGAGATCTTCCTCGCTCATTTCTCAAAAGTCCATGTGGCCACTGGGGATGCAGTGAAGTTGGGGCAGCCCATCGCCCAACAGGGCAGCACGGGCAACAGTACGGGGGAGCATGTGCATATTGAAATCACGCCGCAAGGGGGCGAGCGCACCAACCGTGACCAGACGCTGCCCATCATGCAGGACATCATGGCGCTCTGGGAGACGGGGTTAGAGGCACAGGCACCGGCTGCATTGACCCTGGATGACGAGACGCTGATGAAGGCGATCGGCAAGGCGGAAGGCACGGTCGATGGCCATCTGAATCCTGATAAGGACTATCACGGCCACACCGATCCGGGCAATGGGGCGGCCAATCTGGGGTTCTTCTCTTATCAGCATGGGGCCAGCTCGCCCCAGGAAGCCGATCAGAAACAACTCAACCGGCTACGGAAGGCGGAGCGAGAAATCCAGGCGCAGGCGGTGGGCAAGTTTGGGCAACCGCTTTCGGAGGCCGCACTCCTAACCGCCCTTGACCTTTGGAATCAGGCACCGTTGGCGGGGCAGGATTTTGTGACGCACCTGGCCACCCATGACCCGAGTCCCGAGCAGATTGTGGAGGCCAGGGCACAAAGTTACATCGACCCCACGACCGGAAAACTGGACGCGCCAGGGCTAGGGAACAGTATGGGCCATGTGAAAGCGGATCAGGCCCGTCGCACTGATGCCAATTTGGACGCACTGCAGTTACTCAGGAGGCGATGAGATGAGAATCACGGTACCGGCTGAAGTGGCGATCGTCCTGACTCGTTTCCGCACCTTTGCCGTGCTGATGGATGACGACACCAGTGAAGTCGTGCTGGCGCTGCTAGTGCTGGCTTCGTTCCTCGCCGATGACGACTGAATCACGGTGCCGGCTGAAGTGGCGATTCGGTGCAAGGCCGGAAAAATAGTCCAGGGACTGGATTTGGTCTAAACCGCTTCGGAGTTATGGCTTGAAACGCCTGATGCGTCGTTCACCTGATTTTGGTCAACGCTTGGTGTGTCTGGCGATTGGTTGCCGCTCTTGGGCAACTATTCGATTATTTTTAACGTTCTGTTTCACCCGCCACTAGCAAACATAGCTCTATCAAAATATGACTGCTCAATGGTAGGGTGCAAACAGTTTGTTAGGTATGCCTATAGAATTCAGTTGAAGCAGTAGAAATATTTTCCAAAAGACTATGCGTCCTTGAACAAAGTATGTTTACAGGAGCCTCATATTAAGGTATGAGCAAAACACAGCATTTCCCTGCTAGATGAGATGCAATGCTAAATCTTAGGCGGATGAATAGCAAGGGTTTCAGGACTTTAACTGCACCTCATATGAGCAGAAAACACCGTAAGACATTAATCTACATGATTAATTCTTATTTTTATCTCCTGTTGTGATATCTCCCTTTATTTTACCTTCAACAATTACACCTCGTTTAGTAGCAATACTTATTCTTCTTGACCCCTTTGCTCTTTTTGACTTATTCCGCTTTTCTATGAATATCCATTTCACAAAAGCTAAAAATGCACCAAATAAAGCAATACCCAAGCCTGAAAGGAACCACTCTTTATTTTCTTCAATCCAATTTAATGTGGCACCAATTAAGTTTAACAAAATAATTATTCTCCATCTCCAGAGTTGATATTTCCTTTCATCTGACCATCAACTATTATTCCACGGTCAATAGCCAACTGTGAATCCTTGACTTGAATGAGCTTTTCAATATGTATTGTTGAATTGCTAGACGTCGTCTCCAGTCCTGAAAGTATTGAAAGCAATTTATCTATATGAGTACTCTTTTCATTTAGTGCTTTCTCTTGCTTATTTAGTGCTTTCTCCTGATATTGCATTATTTTTTCTTGAGCGCTAATTTGTGCCTCAAACAGAGCCAACTGGCCCTTAAAATTCCTTATTAACAGGGGGTCTTGAGTGAATTCATTAATAGATTTCTTCCCAAATACAATGAGACCGTAGTCATATAGAGCCTTTTCAATCTTTTCTTTTTCTCCTTCAGGAGTTTCAATAATCATTGAGACGAGAAGCTTCTCCTGCTTGATAGTAATACTTACTTTAGTGTCTGGATATTTTTGATTAATTACACTATTAAAAATAAGTTAGTATTGCCATGCCTGCCTGTTGATATTCAGGAGGAAAATTAATAGATTTTATAATTTTATTTTCATATTCATAGTCAACCACACGAGCGTAAGTATATGTTTGGTGATTTTCTAAATTATGAATTAGTTCTCTGTCATCGAAAGTGCGGTGAGCCGATAATAACCTAAATGAATATACAGCACTGACATTATTCTGGGTTAAGCTTTTGTAAACAGGGATAATGTAATCTTTGCCTATGGCAGTTACATCAAATATGTAAGAGAAAAAGTCTAATTGAATTATCTGTTTTATGTATTCTTCTATGTCATCAACAAATAGTGCCTCGAAACCAAATTCAAGATTTACCAATCCAGCATATAGTTGACGGTCTTCGGCACTAATTGAAATGTCTTTCACCTCATTCGAGCCACTTTGTAGAATGCAATACTTTCCCTCGCAAAGACAATGTATCTGTTTTTGAATTTTATTGCTTAGATCATTCAGAAAATCAATCTGCTTAGCATTCGAGAACTTTTCTAGGCTCAGGCTAATTAAAACAACTCCATCAAGATTTTCAAAATACTCATAGCAGTGTGAAATGATGTTTATATATACATCAGGAAATGGTGATGTCGCAAAAATATAAAGCCTTAACTTTTTCATCTAACTCATTTAGCTTTTGGAAGCAATATTGATGATTTACAGCGACCTAACAACTTATTAGAGAGAAACTTTCCCCCTAACACGATGGACTCTCAAAGTCATCAGAATACCCATACCTTAGGGCTTTCGATGGCTTTCAAACCCATCTCAACATGGGTGATTATGTGGAATCGTATCACCCCCTACGCTGGGGCAAGGCCGTTGGAGTGTTTGCCCCGCGTCGCAAACACTCAAGCTAGTCAAAGACCAAGCTCATCCCTCATTCGGCAAGGCTTTCAGCTTATTCGCACTTAATCTGAGCTGAGTACTCTGCTTGCAAGCATGAGTCCCGCTGTTTGCGAGCCGCTACAGCTACCCAACCACATAGCCTTAAGGGCTTAGTTTTAGCAACAGAGTTGCTACGACACGGCCTCAAGGCGCTCTACTGAGTTGCTCTTTTTTTCTCTCTTGAGCAAAACTTCCGGGAGACGCAGATCACTAATATTTCCACTGCCAGGGATGAGCGCAACCAGTTCCCACTCCTCCTCTCCTAAAGCGTTCAACTCTTCTTCTCTTTGGGATATATCTCGAAAGGCATGGATACGATACTCAAATTTAGGCATGATTTCTCTTGAGTAAATTTCGCCTCAATTATATTGAGACTTTCGGCATAAGTGGACTTATGGGTAGTCATCGATCCACTTTGATAGTGAACCACGCAGTCTCCTCACGGGTTAACGGGTCTACTCCCACAATGGTGATTTCATCCACGCGCTTAGTCCGGTGTGATTGTTGCTCCTGGAGACGCTTGAGTTCGGTTAATCGGTTTATTAAGTTTGTCATTACGTACTCAGGTAGCGATAGCTCAACCTAGATACCCTATTGCGCAAACTGTTGATAAAGGTCTGCCAGTTTGAGGGATAAGATCACGTCGAGATATTCCCGATACTTAAAGTCAGGCAATCGTAGACAGCACCCGAGCACCATAAAACTCTCCTCTGTCTCGATGACAGAGCGATCGCCTACCGTTCCAGCTTCGCCACTCACTGCCATCGCCACCCAATCCCCTACAGTTCAAGCTCTGCCCCTCGTGACCGAGCACGAGGCGGTCGCGCTCGTTGTCCAGATTGCCTGTGCAGCTCATCTCTAGCGGCATAGACCACCCTCTCGACATAAACCTGGCGCTCTGACTGGGAATATTGCTGGCTGTTCAAACCACACATAATCACATGGGCCACCATATCCACGTCTCCCGTTTTGGCGAGAACCCGCTGCGAGATCGCCTGGTCCAACGCCTCACCCGTGAGCGTCGTGGGAAGTCTATCCCGACAGGCACACCAGATGCGACGGTATTCTTCAGCCTGTTTACGTACTTCAGACTTTCGCTTCTCAGCTGCCGCCGAGCTTTCTCCAGAGGCAGTGACAGGCGTTGGATCGGCTGCTCTCGATGGCTGGCTCGCCGTAGATTGAGGCGCAGGGGATTGTGTCGCTGTTGCCGTTGCTGAGGTCGCCCATTGGGCGCGCAAATCTCTGAGATAATCCGTGACGTTCTTTTGACTACGAGAACAATGGGCCTGCTGCCGCAGGTGTTCCAGGCTATCGGTGTAGAGGCTCAAGTGGTGCTTCACCCGAGAGCAGGCCACATACAAGGACTCCTGATCAATGTTGTCGTAGGCTAACACCATCACCCGGTCTGCCGTCTTCCCCTGAGCGCTGTGAATCGTGTTGCCCCAGGCGTAGTCGAGATACTGCCAGACTTGGGCGTCAATCTCATAGCGCTGACCGGACGGGTCTACGGCAGTGACTTGCGTCCCGTCGATCGCTGCGACCGTTAGTTCCTGACCATTGCGATGCTGCTGCTGGCGGTCGTTGCGCGTCCACCGCAGGCGATCGCCCACCGCGACATCGAGCCGCATCGGTTGATACACCAACTTCTTCACGCATTTGGCGGGATCGAAGGTCACCCCCTGACCATCCTTACCGCGCACTGTCAGGGTATTGGGCTCTCGTTGAATATCAACGACTTCATATCGCTGACGGGGACTGAGGCCCGCTCCCGTCGAGTCAGCCTGAATGCCTTTCTGACGGTAGCCGTACAGCGGCACGACGACATCACCAATTTTATAGTGACTGGCATATCCCGCCTCAGCCACCGTCAAGTGTTTGGAGGTCATGCCCATAATTTGCAATTGATTGGCCGCCAGTTCACCGTCATACTGCAACTGATGTCGCAGCGCTTGCGTCAGTCGTTGCCGCGCCGCGCGAGTGCTCGTCAGAATCAGCGTCTGGTCTCGCTCCTCTGGTGGAAGCTGACAGTAGGTTTCCACGAGTCGGGCTTCACTGGCGGCGGGGGTCGCCGCGAGGGTGATATTGCCATTGGCCATTAGCTCATCAATGCCCAGGTCAATCTCGCCTGCCGCCAAATGTCGTACCGCTTGCTGTAGGCTGCGGGTCTGCTGGCGACGGCTCTCATCGAGATAGCTGGTGGCCATCCCGGCGGCTTGCAGAGATTTGAAGGGATGCCCCGCTTCCACCGCCGAGAGCTGGCGGGTATCGCCGACTAAAATGACGCGGGCTTGCTGCTGCTGGGCTTTTGCTAACAAGTCATGGGCGGTCTTCATCCCCAGCAAACTGGCCTCATCCACCATCCAGAGTTGGGGGCCTCGCTCCTGACGTAGCGTTAGCAGATGGCTCGCAACCGTAGCCGCTTCGATCTGCAAGGATTTTCCGAGCTCGCTCGCCGCTTCGGCACTGGGGGCCAAGCCTTTGACTTGGTAGCCCGACTGCTCCGCTTGCTGTTTTACCGCCGATAGCGCGTAGGTTTTACCGGCTCCGGCCACGCCCTGCCAACCAATGACCGGGTCAAGACTCGTCAGCGTCTGCTGCACCGCCAGCTGTTGTCCCGCGTTGAAGTTGCCGTCGTCCACCAGCCTGGCCGCTTGCCAGGAGGTTGCCAACGGGAGCACCTGCCCCTGGCCTTCCTGCATGAGTTGAATCGTGTCTTGCTCCAGGGCGATCGCGCGCTGCGTGGTTAGGAGACTGCCCATCGGTAGCCCCGGCTCAAGGCGAATCAGGTTGTCGGAGCCCGCCACGGTGACAGCGATTTCCGCAAAGGGGCGATCGCCCAGATGATGTTCCAGGGCAAATCGTTCAACGGCTTCACGGGGGAAAATTGCCCGCCGTTCTTCGCAATGCTGGACGCTATTGCCAATAATTTCCTGCGCGGATGGACTCGATAGGTGCTCCAGTGCGCTCGGAATTCCCGGCAACGTCCAGCCTTCCTGCTGCACTTGTTCAGCCCAAGCCTGGGTCAGTTCTTCCAGCCCAATGTCATGGCATTTGCGCTGCCGCGATCGCAGATTTGCGGCCTCTCGCCGCGCTGCCGTATCGGTGACGGGTTGCCCCTCGCCATCTTTGATCACCTCGCGTTCTTGCTGCCAGCGCGCCATCACCGCCTCAATTTGCTGGCGGCGTTTCGAGAACCCGTCGAGCATTTCGGGGTCGTATCCGGCCAGCTCAAACTGACCATTGGCGAGGGGCTGAATGTCATAGCCTACCTGGCGCAGTTCATAGGCGAGTTCATTTTGGTAGACCTCACCCAGCAGTTTTTGCTGGCGAATCACGCTCTCGTTGGAGAAGGAAAACCAGCGACCATCCGGCGCTTGAGTGGCGTTAATGGTGACGCAGTGGGTGTGCAGTTGGGGGTCGAGTTCGCGGCTCGTTTGGTGGGGGAATAGAGCGCTGATGATGTTCCCGGTGTTCACTCGTTGGCGATCGCCCGGCGCGATCGTGATGCGGGCTTCGACGTAGCGGTCTTCTAACACCGATAGGGCTGTTTTCACCGCCTGATGGTGGGCTTGCAGGACGCGCTTGTCCTGCTGCACGAGGGCGGCAACGCTCACACTTTTCGGGGCGCTGAAGGTGTAGTCGGTGGCCCCGCGACGCTTTTCGACATCCACTTGGCGTTGGAATAAGGCTTGGCCGTCTGGGCCGTGTCCCTGCAACAGGGATCTGAAATCGTTGCCAGCGACGTCGCCGGTCAATCCCAACGCCGTCGCGCCACTGCCAAACCACTGCGGATGGAACTCGGCAGCACCGGATGCTTCATTCGTGTAATAATCGTCAGCCTGGTAATAGGTTTCTGCTTGGGCCGCTTTGAGGTTGGAGAGCGACAGCATGATGGAGCGAGCTGCCGGAAACGTTGCCTCCATTCTGCCGCATTTTTCACGGTTTGCGGGGGAACCTCTGGAACGCTTGTGTGCCAGTACGTTCCGGGTTTTTGCCAAAAATTTGGCGTATTGTGTGAATGGCTCGGATTTCGGGGCTTGGGGGCTCCTCTGGGCAGGGTTCGGAGCGGCTGCCACGCAGTGGCGTTCTCCCTCTGGCACCTCATCGGTAATGCATCGGCAATACATAGGGAACGGTTTCGACAAGATCGGGGAATCTTTTCGGGAACGCTAACGGCACAATAGCGTTAGCATTCTGGCAGAGCCGAGTGCATAGGTCATCACTCCCTTGCATTGGGTCAGTTGGCAACACTTGAGAAACCCCTTCGACAACGCTCGGGAACATCAACGGCACAGTAGCGTTAGAGTTTCGGCAGAGCAGGAAGCGTGGGTCATCACTTCCTCACATTGTGTCGGTCGGCAACGCTTCGTTACACCTCGTTGAGGCAGCTCCACGCTAAAAAAAATATTCGTCAGGCTGAACGATAACGCCCAGCGCTACGGGACCCGCCATGACAGACAAAGTGTATTCATCGGAAACCATTGAGAACTGTCGCCAGGGGCTCACGGAGCTGGCAGCAGAACCCCGCACTCAGTTCAACTGTCGGGAAGCCGTCGAAGCGCTGTTCGACAGCATTGAGGAAGCGTTAGCGGACCATACCTACAGCGAGGTGGCCAAGCGGTTAGGGGAACAGGGCTTGGCCATCAGTGCGGGCAGTCTGAAGCATTACGTCTTGCGCCTACGGCGGGAACGGAACGGGAACGGCCAGAAAGCAGCTACGGCGAAGAAGCGGAAGGGCAACGGCAAAGGCAGCGGCAAGCGATCGCATACAGCAGCGCCATCGCCGTCGGTAACTACAGGAAAAATCAGGGAAACGACCAAGGAAATAACCAGGGCACCGCAACTACCTCTACCGGAACAGTCGGATGAAGTCCAGTTAGCGTATTGAGGTCAGCAGCATGACAGCTACAACAGTTAAAAAGCGCGATCGCAAAGAGGAGCCGACCGCTCCCGTGATCACGTCGCGGATTCACTTGGCCGATGGCAATAAGGGCGGCGTCGGCAAGTCGTTCCTCTGTCGCACCCTCTATCAATGGTTTGTCGATCACCAGGTGCCGGTAGTTGGCATTGAGGCGGATGTCAATTCACCCGACTTCAAGGGCATTTATCCCGAGGTGGCGGTGTCACAATTCTCGGAGGATGAGACCTTGGGGGCACGGGCCAACTCGATTTTGAATACGGCGGTCGAGGCGCAGCAGGCCGTCGTCGTGAACCTGCCCGCCACGGTGCATGGGGCTTTTCAGAGTTGGGTGAACAACTATGGCATCGTGACGCTGGCGGCAGAGCATCAGGTGGAGCTGGTGAAATGGTTTGTCGTTACTGGCGAGTTTGACAGTCTCAAGTCTTTAGAAATCTCACTGAACGCCTTTGGTCAACAGATTCCTCATGTGGTGGTGCGCAACTTGAAGTATGCCGAGTGGGACTTCTTTGACGGGGCGGAGGATCTGCAGGCGCTGATTCAGGAAACCGGCAGTCAGGTAATTGATTTACCCAAGTTACCGTTGCGGGTCGCCAGCACGTTGCTCCAGCAGCGCCTCTCGTTTGCTGCCGGTCAGTCTCACCAGGGGAAGGGCTTCGGCATTGTGGAGCAAGCGGCGGTGAAGACGTATTTACGCGCGGCCTATGCCCATTTTGAGAAGACGGGGTATTTACCGCGATGACTCACAGTAACAACGGGACGATCTCGGAGGAGGAGCGACGCTTCGCGGGGGAACTGGATTTAGACCCTGACGATCTGATGGTCCGCGCCTTTAGGCCGGTAATTCGACTGGAGAAGGAGGTCAACGCATGGACGGCAACCAATCTGGAACTCATTCGCCTCCTGACGGCCCGCACTCAGAAGACGGAGCGGCTGGCGCAAAACTGCGCGCAGCTCAGCAGTACTTGCGAGCACTTGAAAGGGCAATTGACGGGATTGCAGCAGCAAATGCCGTCATTGAGCAAACCCTGGCACCAGGCCGAAACGACCTCGTTGGGTCTCAACGAGCGGCAGGTGCAGGGTCTATTCAACCATCTCCAGCAGCTCACGGCTCAAGTTCAAAGGGTCAGCGCTCGCAGCCGCGTCGAGACTTGGATTTGGAGCCGTAAGTCTTGGTTGATCGGTATCGCCATCGCTGGGGTGGTGGGGCTCGGACTCTATGCGATCGGGCTCCAGCAGCAGGTGCAGCATTTGGAGCGGCTCCAGAATTCCACCCTGATTCGGCTGGAGCGCATTGAACGGGCGATTGGCACGGCTCCGGAGTGAGCGGTTCATGGCGCTGAAGGGGCAGCCTTACAGTCTGGCTCTGGCTGAGGGAGAGGGAAAGTGCGCGCGGCACACTTTATGGGGAATTTACGGAGGCGGGGCTTGTGAAGGCATTGGGTAAATTCCGTGGCTGGGCTCTGTTCCTGCTCGGCAGTCTCAGGCATCCTGATAGGTGTCCTGCCGGACACTCTCAGTTTCTCGATTATGTTTTGCTCTCTATAACAAACGCCCCCTCGGTGTCTCGGCATCGAGGGGTTATTATTTGGGGCGTTGGTGAAACCACTCCGGAGGAGTATCGTTTCCGGTCAGGGCCGTTTGGCGATATTGAGGGACTAGAGGGGAGCGGAGGGAATGCCCATCATCAGAGCCCGATATCCCGATGATTGGGAAGCGATCGCGTTGCGGATTAAGCACGAAGCGAAATGCGGAGTTCTACGGTCAGCTTTCGATTGATGACCAAGGATACCATCTCGGTTGTGCCTTGCCACACATCCGGAGAGATGCACGTATCTCTCTATTGCTGACTCTGATCGCGCCTTTTAGTGTCCTACTCCAGAGTGAGGCACTAAAAGGCGCGATTCACTTCACATGAGCACCAGACCGATGTCTATTAAGAAAGGCCCCAATCATCAGCACGATCAGAGCCCTCGGTGCAAGATGATTGACTCTCACGGGAGTTCGGGCACAAAGCTCCGCGAGCCCCCTTCAATGCGAGCAACATTAGGGAGGAGAAAGAGCACATGAGTAAAGAAAAGTTGTTAGCCACTAACTTAAGCGCTGACAATGGTGTCGTTGTCCAAGTTTTCATGGCTCAGCTCGTCAGAGTTTATGCTTGATTGTAACTTCGCTGGTATACCTTCAAGAATTTAGCCCTATCACTTCCAATGCAGATTTTGTATAAAGAGCTACTTTTGATATTCATGGGGATCTTGCTTTTGTATCGACTATATTAGGTCAGAAGTAGCAAACACAGAAAGAGTTAAATGGCTGTAAAAAACAGAGTATTCATTAGTTTTGCGATAGAGGATGTTACTCTCAGAGACTTTCTTGTAGGACAAGGTAGAAACAAAAATACTCCTTTTTCATTTGTTGACATGTCTGTGAAGCAGCCTTGGGATAGCATGTGGAAAACAAAATGCCGTACAAAAATAAAAGGGTGTGATGGCATGATCGGCATCATCACAAAAAACACGGCAAAAGCCGATGGGCAGATCTGGGAGTTAAATTGTGCATACGATGAAAAAATCCCAGTTTTGTTGATTTACGGCTCTTCTGATGACCGACCTAGGAATCTTCCTGCATCCATCAATAATCGACGTATTTTTGTTTGGTCTTGGACTAATATCTCTAATTTTCTAAATAAATTATGAAAGATAAATCTATACGCAAAAACTTATTGAAGCCGAGGATTTGAGATGCGGAAGGCTTTTATAGTAGGGATCAATTACTACGAATATGGTCCATCTTTATATGGATGTGTTAACGATGCACAAGCTGTAGCAGAAGTTCTAGAGAGGAACGAAGACGGATCTATAAATTTTGACGTAAGGCTGATGGTTGGGAACAACTCTACTGAAGTAATCTCAAGAGCTGCTTTAAAGGATAGTGTAGAGGAACTGTTTAGAGGCGATAGCGAAATCGCCCTATTTTACTTTGCTGGCCACGGTCATATTGAGGCAGTAGGGGGATATCTTCTTGCTAGTGACTCAAGACGAGGAGATGAAGGTTTGTCTTTGACGGATATACTTACACTTGCCAACAAATCAAAAGCTCAAAACAAAATTATTGTGCTGGACAGTTGCCATTCTGGTATAGCAGGAGATATGCCTTCCAGCGAGTCTGATGCGTTTCTTTCAGATGGACTAACAATTTTGACGGCATCGTCTAAAGAGCAGTATGCAAGCGAACAAGAAGGTAGAGGTGTCTTTACGACTCTCTTTGTTGATGCGCTGAATGGCGTTGCTTCGAATCTCGTCGGGGATGTTAGTCCAGGCGGTATCTATGCATATATTGATCAGTCTTTAGGCGCGTGGGAGCAAAGACCAGTCTTCAAAACCAATGTGAGAAAATTCGTATCGATCAGAAAAGTCAGTCCAACTATTGAATTATCTGATATTAGGAGAATTACAGAATTCTTCCCTAGTCCTGGTTTTCAATATTCTCTCGACCCTACATTTGAGCCCGAGCGAAATAGCGATGAAAAGGATATGCCCGTACCAATTTTAGAAAATACTCAAAAGTTTTCGATTCTCCAGAAATATAATCGTGTGAATTTGGTTGTGCCCGTTGATGCGCCGCATATGTGGCATGCAGCGATGCAAAGTAAGTCATGTAAACTTACAGTGCTGGGAGAGCACTATCGACGCTTGGTCGAGAGGGGTAGAATATAAATGTTTTACGAACAAGGCTGCAATCGAGGTCAGCGTACATATGATTAATAAATTAGCGGAAATACAGCATGAAATATGGTCGCATTGGATGACTTATCTGTTTGAGGTTTCTAGGGCCAATAAAGATGGTAGCGTGACTATCCCTGCGGACAAAGTCGCGAGATGGAAACGACAGATAAACACGAGTTACTCAGAGCTGTCAGAGAATGAGAAAAGAAGTGATATTGAGCAAGCCGATAAGGTTATGTCTGCAATCCGTGAACAGGTATAGTTTTTAGAAAGAATCAACATTATCGCCTAGATACATCCTGCCTATCAAGCTCTTGTTTGATTTCTCGGAATATTTCAGACACATTATTATTAAATCTTTTGACTACAATTCCAGAAAGATCAGAAGGTAGTTGACTATCTCCTTGTATGAGCAACATCACTTTCTGACGACCCAGATGAGACATTAGCCAACCTAGCTCAAGGAGAACATTCGGTCGAGCCTGCAAGTAGAATCCATTCCCCTTATCAATTAAGTCATCTGGAGTTATGAGAGCAATAGCATAAGCACAGTCGAGCGCGTAGCGTTCAAATTTCTCTATAAGAGTGGAAGCTCCATCATCGGGTTCATCGATAACGACTATCGGTTCGAGTTGTAAGTCATCTCTCAACATCGCTTTGAGCTCTCGGCGTTTTGCTTCTGCATGGCCGTGAATCACGAATACTTTGCAGTTAGTTTCTCTCTTAATTGCTTTCAATGCATCATCTAAATATCTATTGAAAGGTGGCTCAGAAAAGTTATCTACCACATAGGCAGGAAGATGTTGGCTATCTGTAGAGGCACCATAGAATATAATTATTCCTGAAGGTTTGTCAGACTCGGGGTCAGATATGTATATTCTGTAATTCGGACATCTTTTGGTCGGATAGAAAGAGAATTGTTCTCCATATTCTTGACTAAACTTTTCAAGAACAGCATCAGAAGATAATATTTCATACCTAAGTTCATCGACAGTTTGATTGAATTGCCTAGAAAATGTATTCAAATCAGCATTTACATCCAACGTAACATATTGGAACTTAACGCCACGTTCCAAAGCTTTTCTTATGGAAGGATCATGTCTCTTTGCAGACCGATCAAATGTTACTCCCATGGCAACAAATTGTGTGGCTGTATTCTCTATTAGCTCTTTTACTGTTGGAAAGATATCTGAAGCAGATGGAATAATGTGGGGTGCGAAACTACTCATAAGTATTGATGTTCAAACTACAGCTTTAAATATACTAGAGGCTCGCAAAAGCGTGAAGAAGAAGTCGGATGTCAAGCCTTGTATGCAATAGTGGAACGAAGGAAAATGGTTGACGAAAGTAAGTTGTGGGTTGTAGTCGAAACCGAAGAGGTTGAAGCAGCTGTTGAGATTGGAGGTCGTCGATCCAGTACAGATCGAAGCGGCTTTGGCACGCGTGATGCAGCAGAGGCAATAAGAACACTGTCAAAACGCAAGCGAGTATCGTTAGATGCCCAAGCGCTCAAAGTGCAAATGGAGAACATGCTGGCAATTGTAAATGACCTGTTCGGTCAGGCAAGTCTACAAACTGATTTACAACTTGATGAGGTAGAGCTTTCTGTCGAGATAAATGCAGAGGGACAGATTAGCTTGAGTGGGGAATGGCGGCAAATTAGGTAACACTGGTGGCATTACCTTGAAATTTACCCGCCCTAAGTAAGCTTGCGAAAAAGTATGGCCAACAGTCTCAGCAAGCCACAAATAAATAATGACAAGAAGGATTGATTCATCCAATAACTGCATTTTCCTAGAATTAGTCATCTATATATACTTATTCTCGTTACATAGGTAGGGAAAATCATTTATTCACTTCATTTTATAGTGCCTTCACTGCAAAAAGATCGTTGAAGGAAAATCATAAGGTTATGACACTTAAAAAATAGCTTGCAACAGCTGAATTATGCGTAATTACAAAAAGTATGATTAAGCGTAATACAGCGTTCCTCAGTCTAGTGAGGTGCGAATTCAGATCTGAGATTTAATGCTGACAAGGGCTTCAGGGTTTGTGCTGTACCTCACGGGCGCGGGAACCGCTGTATATTGAGGTGATCTGCCCTTCTATAGTGGTTCTCATTCTGGTGGGGTCCTAGGCAGTTTCCCAAGTCTATGTATTCTCAGGTTTCCCTCAGTCGAGGCGTACCTCATGCATTCAGGAACTGCTATAACCATAGCTAAGCTTCTTATTGCGTAAGAGTTAAAAATCAACTCTTAAGTCATTCCTGAGGAGGATATTAAATGTATCTCGGCGATTTAGTTTTTCTTAGCTATCGAGGCGATGCCTTTGAAAAAGCCCGGCGTTTACAGGAATGGCTTCAAAGAAAAGGATATTGCGAAGATGTAATCCTTTACCCTCCCAATACAATATGCACATCTAATGAATTGTTACTGCCGTACGATTTTTTTGAATTATTAGGGAAGCTACGCGATGGCTATTCGGCTGGTCTTGGTACGTACGCAGATGCAAGCATTCATGATGCAGACGCTTTTGTATACCTGGATGCAAATAATTACTGGGAAAGCTCATTTACTCAGGCAGAAGTAATGCTATGGCGCTCTGTAAGTGAAGAACTTTATCCAGCAACAGTGCCTGAAAGAGGACAGCCGTCTTTAGGACGCAAACTACTGTTACCACTCTCCGGTAATGAGGAAGAAGTTCGTAAAACGGCATACAGGAGCAGCAGAAAAACAAAAAGGGCTCCGCTGAATATAGGAACATACTATTGGGGAAAATATTCAAAAAACTGCTTCCTTATTGGCTGCCCCAATTGTGGAAATCATTTTCTGGCCAGCACGAAAGCAGTCTATAAGGCTCTAAGAGGGGACGTATATATATCGTGCCCACACCATAATTGTGGCAACCACGATTTCTATTTTGAGGAAGGTAACAAGCAAGGAAGCTTCTATCGGAAACCGATTCGCATTCATCACAATGTTAAGGGCAAGGTCAATCCTCTCAACATAGACGACATGATGACATTAATGCATAGTAATGACGAGTTACCTGCATCGGTTGGCCTAGTTACTCTTCCTGGCGAGACTCTCAAGAGCGATGGACGCAAAGTCGCCGAGCTTTACGGTATCGCAGGCTTAGCATTGGCTGGTTTACTGTTTATTGGTTCTTTATTCGATGGTGATGAGGAAACGTAATTAGGTAGCCTCTAACTGGTAATACCAAATGAATATGAAGCTGCACAGAATCGGTGAGATCAAACCCTTTTGATAGCAGGGCTTTCAACTTCTGTATTATGCCCATCCTCATATTGAATTGGTATAAGGATACAAAGCTAACTTTCCAGCTAAGAGACGGTGTCGCCATAACAAAACTCTGTAGACCTGAAGTCAGGTTGATATTCATTCGAGTTTATATGCTCTCCATTACCCACTTGTCCAACGTTTCACTCCGCCAACGTAGTCAAAAGTAGCAGCATTCATGATAGTAAGCAGAATTACAAATGCAAAGACTGTGGACGTCAATTTGTCCGTGAAAATCTGGGGCTCACTTCTCAGCATTACGACAAGCTAATTTATATGCGACCGCCCTGAGCCAGTGTCTGTATTCCAGCAATTGTAATCTCCTTGTTTATGAGCCTAAATCAACAAATTACGCGTCTGCCATTCCCTAAGATTTCCTTATTTTCCTGAGACAGTCACGAACTCTTGAAGTAGACTCTTCATGAGCATAATCGAATCAATAGACAGTTATTATTAGAGTGGAGTATTCATGCAAGACGCACAGCAAATTTCACAAGAGTTAAAAACTTCTGTTCAAGAAGCTGTAAAGCTCTCTGTTGAGGGAAAAGAAGGTATAGATACGACAGTCATCACAAGACTTACTGAGCAGTTATATAACCAGCTATTGGATGTTGTCAGCCTTAACAGTCTTAAAACCAGATTAGCCGTTTTATTTGAGTACGAGAAAAATTATTTAGAGCTAGTAAAGACGCACAAAGAAGAAATCAAATTTGCCAGTTCTATTCAAGAAGATCTCAGAAAAGAAAGAGCCAAATTTTTTCTCAGATACCTTACAGGAGGTCTCGAATACACTAGCTGAGTCGCAAGTTGAAGAAACCGTTGCATCTCTCTGGATGAAAGAGCTTGTAGATAGTTATACGAAAAGCCTAAATCTGAGTAGTGGTCTTATTGAAGAAACGACTCTAGATACGATTGGAAAGATTCGAGGTGAGGCCAAGGAACTGAAGAATCACGTTACTATCACGAGCGAGAGCAATAGTGGTGTCCAATGATACGCTCCTTCGGTTACTTCAGGTATTTAAAGAAGCGAGGCTATCAATAGCTTCTCGGATTTCCTCAGAAGCTCCAGATCTGTTCAGAGATCTATTTAAATTCGAGGGAAATATAGAAATACTCAGTCTCGTAATTGAAAGGGAATACATCCTTTGGATAGACAAGCATTTTGAGCTGTTTGACAGAGAGGAAACCCTAAAAGAAGATGCCTCTGCAGTATCGCACTTTCAGAAGACAATGGTAGAATTAATAGGCCATCGGATGTTTAAAGGCTCATCTTGCAATAATCTAGTCATAAAAGAACTTTGTCTGTCACTATTAAACGAAAAAATAGAAATTCTAAATGAGTTAATAAAAGTCTCAGATATCACTGAAAGGCGTTACCAACGCCTTGTTTATTCTTATGAAAAAGATAAAAGGTTATTTGAGCGAGCATTTAGAGACCTAGCATGAGGAGTTAGTATGAGTTTCTTAAATAAAGTAGGAGAAGCACTCAGCAGTTTTATCCATAAGCCTGTCGATGCTGTTTGCGACTGGATAACGGCCCCGCTAAAAGCTGCAGAGCATGAGAGGAGAGAGCAGTCGCAAGCAGCAGCTCATGAAAGGGCAATAGCCATACAAGAGTCACGGATTAGAACTGACTCAATAACCAGTATTAGAGAAAGAGAAGCTGAATCGGAACTTGAAGTCAAACGAATTAGAGACATTAATATCACTATTGCTGAAATAGATGAATGGAAGAAAGATAAAGCCCTTCAGAGGATGCAACAAACTGCAGAAGCAGTGATAAGCTACCAGGAACGGCTTACCAATTTAAACGTAAGCGCGATTGAAGCAATCGGAAGTATGCAACTCGAACTTCGAGAGCGTGCTCAAAAACTGGTTTACGACAAGACTTTGCAATACAAAGAACTTCAAACAATAGCTATAAACGAAGCCATGTCAGACTTTAAACGCATTGACGAACAATTTTCTGACAACGAACAGGCTAAAGACATACTGTATAAAGCAGTGGATAGGAAACTAGCAAATATTTTCAAAACAGCTGATAGTTTCTTAGTCGAGTTAAACGAAGATATCAAATCTCTCAATAAAAGTATCAGCCTTTTAGCTGAGAGAGGGCAAAATTTTATTGAAAACCACTTGGATCGGTTGACTATACTGCCAAATGAAAACTTACTTTTGTCAAGCCAAGACCAAGAAAATTTGGAGCGACCTAGATTTGGAGATAGACAAAAGTTGCCGAGTCTGAGAAAAGAAAAGAGTTAGGCATCATGGCTTGTGCTTAAACTAAGCAAGCATCGTTTATCTGGGATTTCGTCAGTCAAAGCACTCCCAATAAATAGGGGATACTTACGTGTAACGGCTCGCAAACAGCAGAGTCCGTACTTGGGATGGCACCGATTCATGTGAAAATGGGCTATACCCTGAAAAGACAAAAGTTAGGTCTACTCTACTCAAACGAGTGTCGAGAAGGCTCTGCCTATTTTTTTAGACTAATATATACTGCTCTTTCAGTCTATTCATCTTTGTCTCTCTTTTAATCAGATAAAGCGACTTTCATAATTTTAATTGCCAAGAATCTATGCGGTAATAAGCACTATTGAAATCACTACATTTGATTAATTGTGTTGTGTGATCACTTTCTCTCTACGCAGGACGCTATCGAGTTCATAGAATCCTTGTTCAATATGGTTGTCTGAAAATCGAATTACTTGTAAGCCAGCCATGTTAGAAAACTCTTCGATATTCTCTTGCATCATCAAAACTACACGATTGAACCCTAATCGCCCTTGAAACAGACCAATTTCATGTAAGACATTTTGACGGGCTCTTGGAAGTCCTTCTTTTGTTTCATCATCAGCTGTCGCAATTATGACTGCGAACGTTGCTACATTAAGCATCTGATTTAAGATATTTACGACATGCTGGCTAGTACGTGACTGATTTTCCCAAATCTCACAGTTTAGTGCATGAGTTTCCCGTAAATGATGCTCAACAATAGCCCAAAGTGGACTATGTCCATGCCCTATGAAAACAGATTGTGGTTTATCTGTCGAACTAATATCATCTGATTGAATGTGAGGGAAAGAAGCAATCTCATCAATTAAACTAGAAAATATCCCCGCATACTTACTGAATGATTTGTACCCAGGAACTACTAGCTTTGAGTGTACAAATCGAAGTCCCAATTCTACACCATGACTACATTCCATACCAGGAACAAGTATTGAAGTCAGGAAACCCGCTGCAAAAATATCACCAGCACCTGTTGCATCTTCAATAAGTTCGGGAGCAAGAACCTGGTTTGGAAAAACACGACTAATAATTCTTCCTTGAAGTTTGTAGTAGATAGTAATTGAATCATATTTTTTTAGCACCACAAGTACCGATGATGCGTTACATAGGCGAAATATCTGCCGTGTTACTTGTATAGTGCTCGTCCCAGGACGATGATGCCCTAGTAGAAGAAATTCTCTATTGTTTAGGAACACATAATCAGCAACCTTTAACAATTCAAACATCCCTTCTTCACGACTAGATATCCATTCATGGCCAGGGTCTAAACTTATTTTAAGCCATGGATTTCTTGCCTTTGCCTCGCTTAATAGTTCACCTATCAAGCGAGGTGAAACAGGATCAAATAAAGAAGTTACATGGATCAGTTTTGCGGAAGCAATATAATCTAATAAAGGTTCTTCGTTTTGGTAAATGAAATCAGCAAACGCAGTATTTGCTCCTGGAGAGGTGAGTAACGAGCGTTCACCTTCACTAACATATGAAATACAACGCCCAGCAGCTATATCATCTCTCGACAACACAAAGCGTGTATCGATTCGAAGTGCCTCCATGGCTTCGATGAAACTGCGAGTTGCAGGCTCCGCTGAACCAGCCACACCGACGTATCCTATTCGAAGACCGGGATTAGTATGTGCGATTGCATGAATTGTGTTGAATGAAGATCCTCCCAGAAAAACTTCAAACGTTCCGGTGCCCATTTGGCCTAATGTTTCTTCAATTTCATTATCATCAACTTTTAGCTCAACTCCGTGTTCAAAGCGACTTGACAACTCTGGAATTAAATCAGGCTGGAGACCGACTAATTTCTCTCGCGTAGCGATAAAATCAACGTTTAAGGCTCCGATTCCAATAATGTCAGTCATAGTTGTACAGATTCGCAGAAGGCTTTAAACTAATATTTCTTAGCTACTTTGTGCCACAAAAGGGCGCTCAGCTATAAACTGTTCTGAAATGTCTTGAGCTTCCCACAAGTCCTAAAATCAGAGTATTAAGAATACAACGGCAAGTTAAATGAAGAATATTTGACTTCATCAGAGCCAGAGTTCCCCAGATTCTCAAGATGTAGCCGCTTGTCAACGGCAAAGTTAGGAATGAGATGGCAGAAAGGTGGAAAACATCTTTCTCATACTCAATACAATCCAAGCTTACTAGCTCCACAAAACAAGAAATTTCATATAAAAGATTCTTTGCAAACTTTGTTGAATAGCTGCGAAGGTCCGCAACTACTCCTGAGTCTGTAAGAGGGATGGAGGGCAGAGGAGACGGGCGATCGCCGTCTCAAAGCCGCGCGATCGCCGCGCCACGAGGTTTCAAAGGGTTCGGGCAACTGGCACAGGTTCTCTGGTGAACGAATAATCCAAATCTAGGCCAGGGGATTCCGCCAACTGGCACACTCCTTCACGCTTGCATCTCATCCCCTCTGAATTTTGGATCCGCCTCCACCTTCTAGACCAGCCCATTGAATCCATGAATTAATTTAGGCATTTGAACATTTAGACATCCAGGAATCATCAGACATCCAGACATCTAAATGTTCAGACGGTGGAAACCCCACGCGATTTCCACCTCTTCAAAAATCCCCTCGCAGGGATTATCACGAGACGTTCAAGCATTCAAACATATGAACATTTAGATGTCCATTCATGGCTAGCAATATCGTAGAGGTGATTACATGTCATATTTTACGTATTAAGCATCTAGACATCTAAATGTTCAAGCATCTAGAAATTCAAACACTTAAATGTTCGATATAGTTTCAATGTCCGTTGTGGAGTCTTTCCATGATTGTGACCATTGCTAGTTTCAAGGGTGGGGTCGGTAAAACCACAACCGCCCTCCATCTCGCTGCCTACTTGCAGCAACATGCTCCGACCTTGCTGGTGGACGGAGACCTAAACCGCTCGGCCCTAGACTGGAGCCACCGTGGTAACTTGCCATTCAAAGTCGTCGACGAGAAGCAGGCCGTTAAATTTGGGCGACAATTTGAGCACATTGTGATCGATACACCCGCTAGACCAGCACCCGAAGACTTGAAAACATTGGCAGAGGGCTGTGATCTTTTGGTTCTGCCGACGTCGCCTGATGCGCTGGCTATGGGCGCAATGCTGCAAATGCTGGAAGTACTGCAAACGCTTAAAACCGACTATCGTATTTTGCTCACCATCATTCCCCCCAAGCCAAATCTTGCGGGTGAGGAAGCGCGGATATCTCTAGAGAATGCTCAGTTACCAGTATTTAAAGGCGGTATTCGTCGTTTGAACGTTTTTCAGAAAGCCGCTTTAGCAGGGGTACCTGTGTATGACATCAAGGGTGACCAATATGCCGGTATCGCCTGGCGCTGTTACAGAGAAGTAGGAAAGGAAGTACTCGCATGAGCCGTTTTGACCAACTCATGGGATCTGTAGGAAAAAAACAAGCCACGGATTTGCCAGAGGTTCAAGAACCAGTGTCTCCCCCAAAACCTTTGGGTAGCTCTAGCAAAGCTAAAGGCAAAGACCCCAACTATCAACGCACAACGTTCTACATTCCTAAAGACATTCATCGAGCATTCAAGATGGCTGCCCTAGAAGACAATCTGGAAATGAGCGACATCGTTGAAGACTTGATCAGTCAATGGCTTGGAGAACGCCATTCCTGAATGTTTAAGTGTCCGAATGTTCAAACATTCAGACACTTAAACATCTAGAGATTAAGACCCTACATGGCCGCACCACTCTTACGACTTTACTGACCATGCCGAAAGCTTCGTCCTTGCTATCTAATAACAACAACTATCGCGCTTTACTAGAGGGCCTAAAAGAGCGCATTCAATCATCACAACTGAAGGCCACGATCGCCGTCAACCAAGAGATGATTCTGCTCTACTGGCAGATTGGACAAGAAATTCTCGCTCGCCAGCAAGCGGAGGGCTGGGGAGCCAAAGTCATTACCCAACTCTCCCAAGACCTCAGACAGGAGTTCCCTGAAATGACAGGCTTTTCAGCTCGCAACTTAGGCTATATGAAATCATTTGCCGAAGCCTGGCCGGACGAAGCAATTTTGCACCAGCTTGGTGCAAAAATCCCCCTGGAGGCATAATTGCCTACTGATCGAGAAGGTAAAAGATCCCCTAAAGCGCCGTTGGTATGCCCAGGAAACTATCAACCACGGCTGGAGCCGTAGTATCTTAACTACGCAAATCGAAACCCAGCTCTACGAACACGAAGGCAGTCCATCTACCAACTTTGATACCACATTGCCCCCAGCTCAATCAGATCTTGCACACCAAGTACTCAAAGATCCCTATCACCTCGACTTTCTCACGCTCTCCAAAGATGTCAAAGAGCTAGAGCTAGAGCACGCGCTGGTCAAACACATGCGCGACTTTTTGCTAGAGCTGGGGGTGGGCTTCTCCTTTGTCGGTCACCACCACCGCCTCGACATTGGTGGAGAGGACTTTTATGTCGACATGCTCTTCTACCACCTAGAACTCAGATGCTTCGTCATCATCGAACTGGAAATGGAGGACTTTAGACCGGAATATTCGGGCCGCATGAACCTGTTTATCTCGGCGGTAGACGAGCAGATGCGCAAAGACTATGACCGCCCCACCATTGGGATTATCCTCTGCAAAACCAAGAACAAGACCATCGCCGAATACGCCATTCGCAATCTGCGCAACCCCATCGCAGTAGCAACCCACCAGCTCCCGCAAGATTTGCAAGACGAGCTACCAACCACAGAACAGCTACAGGCAGAGTTTGAAAACGCTATTCAGCTTGTTGAGAGACACGAAGATGAGCCTTGAAATACTTCAATCACCTGAACAGTTGCCTTGCAAAACTGCTATTCAAGCAATACAGTATCAGCTAATGCTGATACATAATAGTAAGTGAAGGTCATGAATTTTCGGATCTGATTTGGGAGATGTTGATACTTTAATACGTAAGCCTCTACTGGTTCAAAGAATCGCCATAAAGAGTTCACTAGGCTGAGTTTCCCTTTCCTCCGTAATGACTGGATCAGATGCTCAAAGAGCCCGCCAAAAGTTAATACAAAACCTATATAGTCTTCCTCGTGCACAGTTCGAGGAAGTAATCGCAATACTTAATCCTCCTGCAGGTCTTTTACCGTCATCTACGGCACCTCAAGGGGTACGGTCAACCGAATTAATCAATTGGGCTCAAGGACCTACAGGACCAGGATTAGAAAGAATTCAAGAGGTGTTGAATACATTACCTCGTTCCAACAAGGCTGCAGTTAATCAGAACACGCTATTGAGAGGAGATATCCTTGAAAAACTGGTCTCCACGATAGACTCGCTGATAATACAGATTCGTGGCAGCTTCTCACCCATCATAAATTGGACTCGTGAGAAAAGACTTCTTGTTTTTACGGGAACAATATTTATTTCTCTTATATATCTTACTGCAACAGTTACATATCAGAATCATCAAACAGTTGACGAAGCCCTCAGAGCAATCAAGACACGAAAAGGAACCGCTGAACAAGTTGAATTTCTTGTGAGGGAAAGTAAAGCATGGTATAGACGAATAGTTCCTAACACATTTCAAAATTTTCTCTTCGGAGATTGCAGCTTGAGCAACCTTAGGCTTGAAAGTATAGATCTAACTAGGAGAGATCTTCAGGAAGCAAATTTTCAAAAATCTACGTTTGATGGAGTTAAGTTTTCAGGAGCTAATCTCCAAGGAGCAAAATTTGATCAGTCGAGGCTAAGCAAGGTAGATTTTCTTGGCGCCAACCTTCAGAATGCTAGCTTCTTATTAGTTGATTTCAAAGATACTCTATTTGACAAAGCAGAGCTTGACGGGGCTGATTTATCATATAGTCAACTTAACGACACCGAGATACTGCCAGAATATTTAATCCGTACATGTAACTGGCAAAAAGCATTTTATTTCAGAAAAGACAAGAATATCACCAGAGAGCGAGTTCGTAGAATCGATGAATTCTTATATACAAGACGCTTAATAGCAAGCCACACCCTGCCAAACTGCAAAGATTTTTAAAGCAGATTTCTTATTATTGATATGAGGAAAATTGTGTTCCTGAGACAGACTTTTATAATGTAGAAAGGGAAAGCATTTAGATGACTCCATCTAAAGTAGAAGGAATTCAAAAGACTGAATCAAAATTCAAAGACAGTCTGATTAGCCATAAATTCCTTACTCGTCTTAATAAGGTCTTAAAAAGTCTGATCAGATTAACCAGATCGGTAGTCAAACTATCCCAAATAACTATTATCTGCCTGGGGATTTTTCTGTTCATTCCGACTTCTACTTCATCGCAAGCTTTACCTCTAGATATAACCTTAGCCTCTCCAGAGAATACAAATTTTATTGCCCAAGATAGATACTTTATTACTGAGTCTCAGATAACTTTAGAGATTCAAAATGCTGTTAGTCAAGCATATAAAAAATCTAGAGAATATGCTCTTCATGAGCTAAATGATTGGGTTGATAATACTCCGAAGTCAAAAGTAGAACCAAACTTCCTAAACTGGTACTTCAAGTATTGCAAGAAAATTAAGGCAAAGGTTTCTGCACCTTACAGATGGTTATCAGGCCAAGATGCGGCTGCTACTATTGCTGAAGACTTCCAGAGGGAGTTCTCTAAACGTGTACTTAACAAGGAAACTCTGCAACGTAAAACGGAAGAAATTGCTACTAAGGCGGTGGATGTATTTCTACAGGACTTCTCTTTTCATTTTTCCAGAATAGCGCAAGAGTATGGTATTCCTCAACAAAAATGGACTGAATACCTAGATAGGGTGACCAATGATTTTCCTAATGTTCCCAGAGAGAGCAGAGAAAAGGATTTTGGTGGAGTATTAGCAGAAGCTATTGATAGTTCAGTACAGCTCGCAGCTCAACTCACCCTGGAAGCTACCGATAGAATTGCTATATTACTTGTGAAAGAGTCTTCCGACGATACTTTTGCGCCCCCGATAAAGCAAGCTCTAGATATTGCATCAAGCAGTTTTGTACCAAAAACTGGTGTAGACTTTAGCATAGATCGCTTGCTGGTTGGCCTAGTATTCTGGTCTAAAAGTATAGATGCTACCAATTCTGAAAGACTCATGCTGAAGTCTATCATCTTCGATTATCTTGATGAAGTTACGCAGGTATTAGTGAATAATAAAAGCAGCGGAATCGTTTCAGTAATTGATGCAAGAAGAGAGCAACTTTACTCATACCTCACAGAGATAGAAGATCTCAAAGAGTTCACAAGTCAAAAAGGGCCACAGACAAAGAAGTGACTGCGGTCATTAGCTAGATTAAAGACATACTTTGTTTCCCTTAAGACGTTGTTTGAGCAGTTTTTTAGCCTCGAAATTTTTGACTTTCCCAGGATGCATAATACCAATTTAGTTTTGAAATGTCCCATATCAAGCTGATGGTAAGACATCCCAGCCCAGGAAAAAGCTTCCAGCAAGGTATGGCGCAGCGTTAGTGAGTGCAAAACAGTCTTCGTCAGCTGCCTCAGTCGATGAGACAAAGCCTGCTGAACTCATCGAGGTCAAACTAGAGGCGCGTGGACAGCCATCCTTTCAACAGTGCTCACAATTCTCAATGGGACTCAACTCTGGGCTGTAAGGTGGCTGAAAATAAAATACGACATCGGGTGGAATCGTGAGGTCAGCGGCCCGATGACTAGCACTTTGATCTAGCTGAATGATGTGCATCACACCCGAGTTTAAGTATTCTCTCACAAAAGCTGTCAAGACCTCGCCAAAGAATTGGTGGACAAGCCGTGAATACTCCCAAAAGAAGGACTCGCCGGTGAGCGGTTCCACAAAGCCATAGAGCCAAGGCAGCCGCACCCCTGGAAGCTATTGACCGAATATCCCTGCAGGGGGCCACTAGCGGCTAAAGCGAAGCGGGCCTTGCTCACTGAGGCGAGTGTGGCCACCTCTTTGGTGGGCAGGGGGATGACGAAGCCGCGAAAGAAAGATGGAACGGAGTGGAGCAACAGGATAGTTTTCAATAAGTTTCAATAGGTAGAAAAAGGTCAACAATAACCTCCCTAGTTTCTATGCCATCTGAAATCGTTCCATGCACCACTCCTTCCATGAAAGATCCATCAGGAGTATTTTTTGTCGCTACTTCTATAACTATTTCTGGCTCTAGCAAATCATAAATAAAATTCCCCGAACTGTCTATAATTTCTATTGATCCTGTAGCTGAATGCGACTTACCAGCTCTTATAAGACCTGATTCATATTCTGAAATAGGAATATTACCGATGCTCAAACTTCTTGGACCATTATTGAAATCAGATAATGTATTGCCAGAAATAGCAATTGTAGGAGCATTGTTTCCTATTTCTTCTCTATATACTATTCCTTGATTCAAAGTCACTCTTTCCAAAGGCTCTTTTAATGATTTGAGTTGGCTAAACTCTTTACTCACGGACACAGTGAAATCAATGGAAATATTTTCACTGTTAATGCCATCTGACACAACTCCGCTGATAACTCCTGAGACATAATCTCCTTGACCTATAGGATTCTCTTCTAGGTCTATAGCAAGACTCGCGCCTCTGGAGTTTACTTGATACTCCTTCGAACCTATAGTTATATTTCCACTTATTTGTGATGAACTTTCGATATTAATTATGCCTTCTTGATAATCCTCAAAAGGAATGTTATTAATATTCAGAGTACACGTATGCTTCATCACCAGATGATGAAGCATCAAAATTAACAGTTGGATTTACACTACTCGAGCCTACAGTAGGCACATAGAAGGTTCCTTGATCAAGGGTAGCTTTCCCCGAGAAAGTAGGCAGGATATACCCATCATCCCCACCCACGTCATTTGAGTTAAACCAAGCCAGATAAGCCATTGCACCAGATGCAACAAGTGATATAGAAATCAATAGCACCAGCAATGGTTTTTCTTTATAGTTATTAAAATGCTGATTAATAACGTTGGCATTATTAATCTGCTGGTGAGAATTATCTTTCTGATCAATAGTGACATTACCAACCTGATTAATCTGATTAATAATGCCACTATTATCATTAGCTTGGAGAGAATTACCCTCTCCTAAACTGGAATGAAAAGAGGTTTCGGGTTCAGACTTTAGAGTATCTTCTGAAAAAAGCTGCGTGGATGACGACGATGATGGTGATTGGTTAGAATAGTAAAAGTCCATTGGGAATCTGCTGGGCATGAATTCATCCAGGACTTGTAGAAAGTCTTTGAGCCCACATCCTGTAGGGCCTTCAACCCATTCCAATAGGGCCTTAGCACGGTTCCCTTGTGCAGTGACGTTAGGCGGCACTACACCTGCTTTGGGCCTCAGGGCGAATAGTAATTCTTCAAACTCAGGCACGGACAGCGCACTGACCAGCCGGATTAGCTCCAGCCGTTTCCGGGGTGATAAGGAATCAGACATCGGCTACGATAGGCTAAAGTACATAACCCAGAAAGAGCGATCGCTAACCGTCTAAGCCGCGATTGCTCTTTGCTTGATACCTAATTAAAGCTTGTTTCCCCTGTCCTTCTCCCCAATGCAAAAAAAGGGGCCGAGGCCCCACCACATGGTTTAACCGGTATGAAGGGCTGAAGCTGCTTAGCGCACGTTTTGGGTCGGCTACTACAACCCCCTTGCGCCGCGCCATAAATCCTCCAAGGCGTTTGCACTGCCTCTGATATTCTCAGGAAAACTCAAGAACCAACGGCACTGATCGCTATGAACCTTGATCCTGCTTCCCGCCTAAAGCTCATTCAAAGCTTGGGGGCTATGCCGCCGGCTCAATTTGAAGAAATGGTCTTTGCATTGGATTTACCGGCCGGGGTGATGTCCTCGTTTCAAGCACCCCAGGGGCAACGAGCTAAAGAGCTGCTGGATTGGGCCAAAGGGCCGACTGGCAAAGGCCTAGACTCGGTTTTGCAGGTGTTAAGTCATTACGTTTCCTTAGATAATCTGGGGATTACCTTACCCGGAGCCGCGCCGGTGCAGCCACCCATGGCCCCGCCGTCATTGCCAGGCTCCCCGCCGCCTTTTGCAACAGCTAAAGAGGTGTTTATCTCTTATGCCTGGGGGGGCGACAGCGAAGCGATGGCCAATAAGATCGATGAGGCCTTTCAAGCGTCGGAAATCATCTTAATTCGGGATAAGAATGACCTGGACTTCAAGGACAGTATCAAAGAGTTTATGGAGCAGATTGGTAAGGGGAAAGCAGTCATTGTCATTATCAGCGACAAATATCTGAAGTCTGAGAACTGCATGTTTGAACTGGTGGAAATTGCCGCTAATGGTGACTACCGAGATCGTATTTTTCCTATTGTGTTGGCCGATGCCGAAATCTATAAGCCGGTGAAACGGATTCGCTACATTCAACATTGGGAACAAGAAATCGCTGACCTTGATGAAGCTATGAAAACTGTCAGCGCTGCCAATATGCAAGGCTTTCGAGAATCTATCGATCTCTACACCCGGATTCGCAACACCATTGCCGAACTGGTGGAAATTCTCAAGAATATGAATACCCTCCCCCCTGACATTCATACCGAATCGGAGTTTGCGGAGCTGTTAAAGGCAATTGAACAGCGGTTATCGACTTAAGCTTTAGATCCTGTGTTGATTTTGGCGTGTCAAGGAGAGTGAAAAAAATTTGGGGGAAGCGGGATGCTCTTTCAATCTCCTCAAGCCGCTTGAGATTTCAGCTCGGGATACCATCGCTCGAAAGTGGAGCGCCAATCCCCATCAAGGACTCGCGTTCTGACCTGCAATAGCAGATGTGCCCCTTTCTGACTCCATCGCATCTGCTGTTTTTTCACCATCCGCTTGCTAATGACCTGGTTGACCATGGACTCGACAAAACCGGTGGCAATTCTTTCACCATTGCGATACCGCTCGCCATAGTTGGTAATGAACTGCTGGTTGTTGGTGATGTAGGTCTGGAACTCCTCAACCTTCTTCAGCAGCTTAGCTTGTGCAGGGCTCATTTCCTCTAGATACAGCCCGTCGGCCAGCCAGTTGATTTCCTGCAAAGCCCGGAAAACGTTGCCAGGCCAGAGATACCACTTGATCTCTCAATCGCGCCATCCAGGTATTCTACCAACTCATCCTCAGCATCGGTGACGCCTTTTGCCATCTGCTTCATCACCGTAATGCGCATGGTGATGTCGAACCAATCCAGTAAATACTCCGCTTGCGGATTGAGGTAGAGCTGCAAGTCCCGAACGGTATCGCCACCATCGGAGAGGAAAGTCACCTGCTGATTCATTTGCATCCCCTGCGACTGCAACACCTCAAACAGTCGTCGTTTGGGCTTCTGGTCATAGGAATTGACCCAACCAAAACACTTTGAGGGTGCCATCATCGGCAAAGCTCTTGCCTGTAATGACCTCAAAACAACGATGCGGCTGTTGGGCCTGCGTGCTGATCACACGAACATACCCCCCCGTCAATTCCCACAGTGAGCGGCATATTGGGTCTCGGCAAGGCTGCCCAGTCGCGCGGACAGCCTTCGACAAACATAAACTGCTCATCCCCCAATTCTGCTTCCAAACGCTCGGCTAGCTGCTGAGTATGGTTTCGGATCGTCGCGGCATTTAACTGTTCATCCACTGGAAAGAGTTCGGCTAATAGCCAAGCGCTTTGACCATAAGACATCAGGGCGGCAAATTTCGATTCCCAGTAGAGCAGTTCGGGAGCCGTACGCTCCGTTAGCAAATCAGCGAGCGGGCTAAAGCTCTTGCTTGAGTGAGGCTGCAATCACAGTGGAAGAATCGAGTACTGGGCAGGTGGAGTTTACCAAAGAGACTCCGGTAAACCAGCTAACGATAATCCTTAACCAGGCAGGGTTGTTGGCAGTGCGGACAGGTCTGATACTGTTGCTGGTAAGCCGATGTCTGCTGCTGAACTAGATGACTTTGGAGAGTTTGCAACAGGGTTTTGGCTACCGCCAGAGTTAGCCCTAACGTGCCTGGAGCCAGCGTATTGCGCTCTAGCTGGGCCACCTCTTGCACGACGGCAGGCCCACCATCATTGTCTTCAAATACCAGCTGAACTTTGATCGGCATTATCCGATAACCTCGACAAACAACCCTTCGCGATCGCCGTCGGCATATTGCTGGAGACGGCAATTAACCGTTTGGCAGTCAAATTCTTCAAGGCTCAGCCACTGTTGCAGCAAACGGACTTCGTTAAAGCGATCTCGCAAGGTCTCGGCACCACCTCGATAAATATCAGTCAGCACTTCCACTGCATAACCGACTGAATAGTGCTGCCGCTTCATTTGAAAGGCCCAGGGGCCGCCACAATTTTCTGGGGGAGCGGACCGCTTGCCGCCGATGCAAACAGGCGCTGATAGGGGATGCTCTGGAAATCGGATCGCTTCAACCCGCAGCTGGTACTACCACCGATCGGTGAAGTCGTATTCATAGCCAAACTTCTTCCGTTCCCGCAGTTGAAGGTCGGCTAACTGGACCATTTCAGGGTCGTCACTGAAGCCGATGCCGCCTGAGTGATAGACGCCGTATTCTTTGCCATGAATGGTGAAGCGATTCAAGTGGTCGTCGCTCCAGCCCATGGCAATTTGGAGAATGTAATGCAAGTCGGCAATGGTGTGATTGCCACTGACCAATAGCCGTCGCCAAATCATCGGGCTGATGCCCACCAGGGCGACTTTGAGCTGATAAATGAGAGCGGCGGCGGGTTATCGTGCCATGATAACGCCGGTGCGCAAGTGGTTAAACAGTATGAATGATAACTCTGGCTAATACAGTTTTGAGGCCCCAAAAGTTGTCCTGCGAGGCAACTATTTCACGCCAGCATAAGGGGTAGAACCTCAGATTTTCGCAAGAGAATTTCCTGAGCTTCATCTAGTCAGGAAATCTAGTCCAACTTCAGTCTCGAGCCACTGATTTGCTTATCTCAGGACATAAGCTCAGCTAATGAAAGATGGTGCTCCCCCACTTTTTTCACTCTCGTTCTCAAAGAAGCACATGAACGCCTTAAACAACGAAAGGAGGCGAGCAAGCTTAAACGCCTATACAGTCAACTCCAGAAAATGGTGTAGTTGAAGCCAAGCTATCATGAAGCAATATAAAACTGCAAGCCCTATATCATAAGAGTTTCAGACGCAAAATTTATATTGATCCAAGACATGAGATCGCTAAAATAGCTTCATAACAAATTGAGCTGCCTGAGCTAGAAGTGGCATTCACATCACGCAGTATCTTGTACTCCCTGTTAGCCTGAAGGAATAGACAGTAGTGTAGAAAGCATCACAAGGTCTGTATATACAGAAGCACAACCCTTAAATAGATTTAAATTGACTTTCAGATGATTTAGATTTAATACAACCTGAGTGACATGCAAAATCAGACTATTAGTTTCATTTGAAAAAGGCTTTGAATATATGGACCTGATAACATCAACATCCAATATTCCAAAAAACAATTCAATGAACAGACGTCTACAGCTAGTTCTGTTTTTAAATAGCTTGTCAGCGCCTGAATTCAAGGCGCTAGTTTATGCTACCAATCCCCCTAAGGGTCTCCTAAATCTAGATAGCAGTCCTCAGGGAGAACAATCTTATAAGCTCTTGGAATGGATAGAAGGTCCTACGGGACCAGGACTAAAAGAAATAGAAGAGCTAATAAACCAAATTTTTCCTGAATGTTTAAATCTGTCTGATAAACAACAGAATCAAGAGCTAGAATTATGTAATCAACGCAAGCATCTTGCATTTGCTATCGCTGGAAGAATAGACAAAATTGACAAGGATAAGCTAGACGCAATTCTAGCTCTCCTTAAAGAAATAAGCGGGGACACTTCGATAAAGATCATCGATATTCAAGAAGGAAGCATAAAGCTTATTTTAGATGGTTCTCCAGAGGGAATAGACAGACTAAAAAGGCTTTTTGATACAGGAGAATTAACCGATATATTGAACATTCCCGTTGAATATGTTTATTTGATTGATAAATATAGTCAAGAAGGCCGCTCTTCTGAAAATGATACTAAGCCAGATAACACTCAAGTTACTGGTAACGCGGCTGAGTTACTGGTGAAATGTTTAGAGAATGAGGGCGTTGAATATATTTTTGGCGTTCCAGGGGAGGAGAATCTGGCCGTTCTACAAGCCCTCAAAAAATCGTCCATTCAGTTTGTGACCACCCGCTATGAACAGGGTGCCGCCTTTATGGCAGACGTCTATGGTCGCCTGACTGGCAAAGCCGGTGTCTGCCTATCAACTTTGGGACCAGGGGCAACCAACCTAATGACTGGCATAGCCGATGCCAACCTTGATCGAGCTCCTCTGGTAGCCATTACTGGGCAAGTTGATACTGATCGCATGCATATTGAATCTCACCAGTATCTCGACTTGGTGGCAATGTTTTCTCCAGTAACCAAATGGAGCGCGCAAATTGTGCGCCCCAGCATAACCCCAGAGATTGTGCGGAAAGCCTTTAAGTTGGCCCAGACCGAAAAGCCGGGCGCTGTCCACATTGACCTGCCCGAAAACATTGCCAAGATGGAGGTGGCAGGGGCGCCCCTCCGCCGCGATGGGCGAGAAAAATCCTACGCTTCTTACCAAAGCATTCAGCAGGCGGCCGTGGCCATTTCTCAAGCAACAAATCCTCTCATTTTGGTGGGGAATGGGGCCATCCGGGCAGAAGCCAGTGACGCTCTCGTTAAATTTGCGACTGAGCTGAATGTGCCAGTGGTCAATACCTTTATGGGCAAGGGCGTCATCCCCTACACCCATCCCCTCGCCTTATGGACCTTTGGACTGCAACAGCGTGACTTCATCTCCTGTGGTATTGAGCGTGCTGATTTACTGATTGCGGTCGGTTATGACCTGGTGGAATATTCGCCCAAAAAGTGGAATCCCGAAGGAGACATCCCGATTCTGCACATCAATACGACACCAGCCGAAATTGATAGCAGCTATATTCCCCGAGTCGAGGTCGTCGGCGATATCTCCGACTCGCTCGAAGAAATTCTCAAACGGGTCAATCGGAATGGCCGCCCAGAGCCCATCAACGTTCAATTGCGCGACGAAATCCGCGCTGACTATCAACGCTATGCCGATGACTATGGCTTTCCGGTCAAACCCCAAAAGCTGATCTATGATTTGCGACAGGTACTGGGGCCAGAGGATATCCTGATATCCGATGTCGGGGCTCACAAAATGTGGATCGCTCGCAACTACCATTGCGAACGTCCTAATACCTGTTTGATTTCCAATGGATTTGCGGCGATGGGCATCGCCATCCCTGGGGGGATTGCCGCCAAGCTAGTGAATCCTTCGCGACGAGTCATTGCGGCAACGGGTGACGGCGGTTTTATGATGAACTGCCAAGAGCTAGAAACGGCATTGCGATTAGGGACTGCCTTTGTCACCATTGTTTTCCATGATGACGGGTATGGTCTAACTGAGTGGAAACAACAGAATCACTATGGTGAGCCATCCTTTGTCCACTTCAACAATCCTGATTTTGTGAAATTTGCTGAATCGATGGGACTAAAAGGCTATCGAGTCGAAACGACAAAGGATTTAAGACCAATTCTTGAAGAAGCTCTAGAGCTGAATGTCCCAACAGTTATTGATTGTCCCGTAGATTACCGCGAGAATCTCATGTTCACTGAGCAGGCTCAGCAGCAAAAAGTTTACAGCCTATTTGCAAGTAATATCGGCTGAAATTCTTAAATATCTGACTACCGTATCTCGTTTACTTCCTGCCGATCATGCAGAGTCAACAGATCGAAAATTGTCGTTAGCAATGGAAAATCAGGAGGATACTATGTCGAACGTAAATCAGTTTCACTACGGTAGAGGTGATAACGTTGCAGGTAATAAAATTCAGAATCAATATAACAACTTGCCTAATCTGTCTCGAGCTGCGAAAGATATAAAAGAATTACTTGACCAACTTTCGAAAGATTACCCTAGCGATACTCCGTCTGGTCAGGCAATAATTGGTGCAAAAGCAATTGAAAAAATCGAGAAGAGTCCAAAACTTAGGGAAAGAATCATAAAGGCACTTCAAGAAGCAGGAACAACTGGCCTTGAAGAAGCTATTGATCATCCGGCGATCAAAATTGTCATTGCAGGAGCAAAAGGCTTTATAAATGCTTGATATACCTAAAGTAATGCAGTGACTATCTAAATCTCGTCATCAAAAAATTAAGATTTGGACAAGAAAAAATTACATTTTTTAGTGTTTCAAGGTAGAATCAATGTCTTTCATCATTTTCTTCTTCCTGGACTAAGTCCTTATTTCCTGCAACATTATCTCCCGAACCGGAATGCATTTGATAGTAAATTACATCACCCCAAAGTTTTATGCCTATAAGTGAATGAAAGATAATTACAAGCAATAAAACTGAAAACATACCAGCACTTTCATTGACGTAAGTAACACGTTTCATCTTAGAGGGAATTGCTCCGTCATCTGGCGCTGAAGTCACAACTGGAGAACTCATAGGCCATGCATAGTTCGGCTCATTTCCTGTCAGAAAAGTGGAGTCAACCCATACACTTGCTTTAACGAAAGTCCAGTCCCCATTATGACTTTCCGAAAACCCTTGCATTGTTAAATTTGGCATAACCTTTGCAATTTTATATCCACTTGGAGAAGACCTAAAATTCTCTTCTTCAAGTGAGTCAATTAATTGCACCTTGTTATCTTGGGACACGAGCGATTCTGACCAAACCCAGCCATAAATATCAACATGTGTTCGACCTTTAGCCTTAGCCACCTCGTATAGAGTTGCTCTAGAGTTAATTAGAAAAGTAACGTTTTTAGTATCGTCACCCTCAAATGCATTAATGGATGACTCTTTCAAATATAAAGAGGCTTGCGGAGGGTTTATTTCACCTACCTCATACTCACTCACAAACGTAAGTATATTAATTGATCCATCCTTACTCTGCTGTCGCGCTAAAGCCACCATAAATAACCACAAAAAAGTAAACAAGACCGCGAACAAAACACGCTTATACCCTTCACTTTTCATCTTTATTAGTTTCGATAAATTGCTTAAAGCTTTTCTTACACCCCACGAAGTATAGACAGCCTGTCAAAGAAACTTCCCAACAAGCTCACACGTTAATATTTCACTAGCCTTGATACACGTTCCTACTCCACTACCACACAACCCAGACTCCCAGACAGACTCATAGCAAGACCCTAAGCATCAACAAAACAAGACTTTAATTCTTGTCTACATCATTTCTACCAACCTATAAAGCAACAGCATAACCTCGTCAAACGAGAGCTGATAAAACCGCTTCCCGTCGAACTGATTTGCAATGTATTGGACCAGCTGCGCGTGTCCCCACTTCAGACGGAAGATACACCGGCGCAGGGCCTCCTGATTGCGATAGCGCTCCCAGGGGTGAAGTGAGTAACTGAGCAGAAAGTCCCGATAAGGATCTACGAATAGCTGAAAAGCTTATTCCCCCGTCACAGGCGTTGTCCGAACACCCAAGATGAGTCTCCCATCTAGGACTTCCTACCATTCTAGATGTGTTGACATGTAAAGGCTGAAGCCTTAGCGGGAGTTTCTGTACGACTACTTATTTAACCCCTGATTGAAACGACTGTCTTTTATACCAATACCTTTAAACTAGTGTTTCCAGGAGATCAATTAGTAAATCGGGTAAGGACCTCTGGTAGCTCTCAACATGATTTCAGGATAGAGATAGCCATTATAGATACAAGTTGGAGCGTCAATGAAATCTCTAGTCTTCTGACAGCTATTTCTACAGGTGGAATCACACCTATTAACGTATTGCTTTGTCTTCTGAAGTATCAGGTTTTCAGCTTATAGACCAATAGCAACTATAGCCTCAATCACCAATCTATTCTGAAAGACCTGTTGACATATCTCGGTGAGACGGTGCTGTGGAAGACACTTCATCCACTGTTGCAGGTGAACCATCATTCTCTCTTCTCGGATAATATCTGGGCAGAAGAATTTTCACATTCCTTTCATGCTACTGCTGTTTTTTTATCTAGTAGATATTGAATATCTAAATAGGGCTCTTTGAAAACCACTGCCAATTATGGCAGAACATAAGAACCCTCCTTGCTCCCCTATACGATTATCTTCCTGATTATATTTTCGGATATTCTCCAATGTCAGTTCTTCATCTCTTGGGATAAATGATGCATAACCCGCATTTCTCTCAGTCAAAAAATTCTTCCAGTAAAACATGATGTTGAA
The DNA here is from genome assembly GCA_010671905.1 of Leptolyngbya sp. SIOISBB. GTDB lineage: Bacteria > Cyanobacteriota > Cyanobacteriia > Phormidesmidales > Phormidesmidaceae > Halomicronema. The sequence goes on along the minus strand of JAAHII010000001.1, from coordinate 7,442,347 downwards.
CCTTGAATTGAAGGAATAGATGGCCCAGCCTTCTGGCCCACCAGTTAGGTCAAAATGAGTAGTAAATCCTTGGCGAGATCGTCTTATACATCTTGAAGGGGGAGGATCTTTAAAGGTTCCTGTTTCCTGGAAGATTCTGACGTTTAAGAGTTCGAGGTTAGTATAGTTTTCTATAATTAAAATTATAGAAGTGACGACGATAACTGGAAGACTTGATAGTGAGTCTATAAGCTGTTCCTCTGTTTTCCCATTCCACTGAAGAATGTCTGTAGAATCATCAATTCTTGGACTAAAAGGCACTAGTGAACTAATCCATCCCAAAATGTGTGGAGTGGTAGTATCTTCATTTTCTGAGTCTAAAACAAATGGTCCGAGACTGACGTGATTAGAGCCTTCAGACGCCATAGTTAGAATACTTTGCTCATCCTGATTAAAGATTCCATTAATCTTTACCTTCCGTCCTACAAGGAGACCAGTTAGTAACAAAGGAAGTATGCCATCATTTCTATCTAACTGTCCTGAAGAACAAAATCCTTCTGCTTGACCGGGGATAAACCACCCATTTGTTCTAAATAAAGCCTCACTAAGCCAAGGTCGAGTAAGATTAACGATTAAGTACTCAAATTGGATTGATTCAATTCTGCTATTAGCATTTAGCGGTTGAGGAGCTGAGTCACCGATTCTCCACTGCATATCTGCTGTATTCGACTGTCCAATCATTGCGAACTGTTCAGTCAGTTCCTTCCAGCTAATTTTTTGAAAATCATTTTGCCTAGGAGAGAACCAATTCTCTGGCACAGCATAAACAGGACGCCAAACCCCTAGCGTCCCATCCATATCTGAAAAAGTGTTTTCGGAGAGATCTCTTTGGGCTTCACTTATTGTGTTAACCACAAAGCTATCATCAGTCCTTGAGGTTGCACTACTTACGATCAGTCCATAAATATCTTCTAACGATTTACCACTAGGAATATATGATGAGGTAAAGTTTGGTATTGAGTCTACCAAGTTTCGAAATGCGTATAAAGTTGTGAGACTACCGTTCGGGTTACTTGAGGAACGCGCATTAGCATACTTTTCTACGTCTATTCCCGTAGGCACAGGATTCATCTGCAAAATGGGTTTATCCAACATAAGTTTTTTGCAACAGAAAGGAATAAGTAATACCCTGGGTTTCGCGATAAACTATAAGGTAATCAATGCTTCGTGATTCTCACGTGTATCTGCTAGCCTTGAGATTTTACGGAAGTGCCAACCCTTAGAAAGATTAAAAAGAGTCCGAAACAACAGATCAGAATAGGAAGCACCAAAAGCCTTTTACTGAAAAAAGTAAAAGGCTTTATCTTTAGCTCACCTAATAGACGAGTAGAGAAGACTAAAAACAAGCATTCTCAGATTTCAATAAATCATACAAATGCTGGAAATCTAGGTCTTCTAAATTTACTTACTATTCTGTAATTGGAGGAGATGCTGGTGTAATTGTGCTAATCCATGCAATGACCTGTAGACCTGGTATTTTAATGGTTCCAGCATTATATGTAGCAGTTAACTTATCTTCAGACTCACTACGTGAATATCTACCACCTACAGAAAATGGCCCCCAACCTACTCTAGCTGAGCCACTGACCGATTTCCTGATGTGAGACTCATCTCTTTCGCTAAAATCTGCTTTTATTTCAACATCGCTCATAACAACAAAGGCAGTTGGTATTAAAGGCAGCAGACTGTCTACATTATCAGTTAGTGAACCTGTTGAGACACCATTAACCGCAACTCCTTGCATCCACCAATTTGACAATTGGAATATTAAAGAATTCAGCCAAGGCCTCATAATACGTACAACCTGTAGCTTTGCAGATATTTCAACATTTTCTGCGTCCATATGAAAGTGCTCAGCACTAGAACTAGAGGCAAAAGAGCCTCCTACACTCCAAAGCCCTGCTCCCCATGATGTGCCACCACCAAAACTGGTGAACGATGAACTGCTCGTTTCATTCAAAAATGAACTCTTTAATGAGAAGTCTGTTCCTCCACTTCCTTCTGTTGCCCAGTCGGTGGGTAAGGCATATGAAAGCATCCACCTTTGCCCCCCCTGGCAGTGGACTCATCCATCTAGCATCGCTCATTTGTGATTGAGCTGCGGCTATTGCAGCCGAAGTTAAATCATTGATAGTGGTTTGAAGTGCATTTTGAGCTCTTTCTACATTTGCTTTCCCTTGCTGAACCCATCGATTCCATGTGCTATCAACGTTAAGTTGAAGTGCTGGAGCAACTGCTTGCCAGGCCCTTTGATCATCTAAATTGTCAAAGTTGTATCCATTCTGTGCAGCTCTGTAGCCAGAGTAAGCCGTTACATATGCAGCCTGATTATTATTATAAGTTTGTACAATTGGTGTAGGTCCCGGAACCGCAGTTGGAGAACCATCAAAGTTAGGGATTTCTGTGATCTGATTCAAAAAATCATAGGCTTGGTCATAAATCCGTTTTTGTTCAGGATCTACATCGTTGCGCGTATTTGCATTATCAACAATCAGCTTATATGTTTCGGAAAGTTTTCTGCCTGATGGAGTATAGTCTGCCGCAACATTTGGAACCTGATCAACCATTTCAGAGAATGCAAGTGCACTTCTTTGATCTCCTTGAGGATTAGTCGGGCTCATTGCATTTGCGAAATCCTCCTTCCTAAGTGCTTCATTCTTTGAAAACTGTACGAAAGTAGTTTCTCTGCCAAAAGATGTTTCTCGACCACCTTCAGGTGTAAATGTAACCGCGTCAAACAACCTATCATAGAGAGACTTGAGAAGTTTCTGCTCTTGCTCTGGAGTCATCTTAAAAATTTCCTTTCCTATTGCTGATACTACTATTTATCGAGATCAAACTTGGAAAATGCCTCGAATGGGTTCTTACTTCAATCCCCTTAGCTAAGCTGGGCATTAAAGCAAAGTACATAACGACTACTGCAGAAATTATACAGTTCTAAATTGTTCAAGGCATTCGCCTCTTCGCAAGCTCAGTACAATACTCGTTGCAGTTAAATAGATTTAATCAGGGAAAAATACAGCTGTGGCCGATTTCACGAGTCATCCAAAGTGCCTACGGATTAGGATTTGACATGACACTTGCTATTAGAAATGCTGCCCTATGAGAATAAGCTCTTTAAGTATTTACTTAAGACCATATAAGCTTGATATCAGTGAGATTACTGCGACATCCATACTTATTATGGACTGTCGCCCTAGGCAAGGCTCTTTTGCAAAAAACATTCATATTTCTTTTCAATACTTATTCTACATTGCTCTGAAGTAGGTGACATGTCAGTTAGTCATTCCAATTCCGCCAAAGAAATAACAGCAAGCTATTATTGAGACTCTCAAATTTTATCTGAGCGCCTCAGATAAAATTTGAGTCTTGCTTACACGAGATAGAACTATCTGGCGAAGCTCTTGAACAATCTATTCTCGCCAAAGCCTTCCGAGGTGAACTCGCCCCGCAAGACCCTAATGATGAACCCGCCTCAGTCATCCTTGATCGCATCCGCGCTGAACGAGATACACTAGGCATCACCAAGAAGAAAGGCCGCACCTCTCGCAAAAAGGCCAAGCAAAATTCATCTGAGCAGCTAAGCATATGATGAACACCGAACTATCTGGCCCCAAGTTTGTCCAGTTCTTCGGCCCCATCATTGAGGCACTCAAAGACCTCGGCGGCTCCGCCCGTCCTGCCGAAGTGCGCGATCAGATCGCTGAAACTCGACAGATTTCCGATGATGAACGCTCCGTCCTCCTGGATGGCGGAGCCCCCCGCTTCGATAACTTAGTTGCCTGGGCCAGGTTCTACCTAGTGAAAGCTGGCTATATTGACTCTTCCCGTCGTGGCGTCTGGACCCTCACTGAAAAAGGCCGTACTACCTCTACTCTGACTCACGCCGAGGCCCTAGACCTTTTCAGGGTCATCCATTCTGAGTTGGCACTGGATCTCTAAAGGGTGATAGCTAGAATGGCTGCAGCATCTAGGGGTTAGCGTATGAGATGTCCGCACTGTCAGAGTGAACGAACCGTGAGAAACGGCACTACCCCGTTGAAAAACCAACCACCTCGGCAACGTTATCTGTGTCGTGAGTGTGGCAAGCGATTTAACGAACAGACGAATACTCCTATGGCTCGGTTGAGAACGCCCGCGTCAATGGTTTCTGCAGCCTTGAATGTTCGCACAGAAGGCTTAGGTCTGCGGGCCACCGGACGCTCGTTTGGCAAGTGCCATCGCACCATTAACACGGCTGTCTGACCAAGTGCCCCGCTGGTCTCCAGCGGCACCAGTCACAGCGGAGGTCACCCTGGAAGGCGATGAAGTTTACACTCGTGTGGGCGAGAACCTTCCCCCCCAGAGAGTCTGAAGGGTGGACGATACACTTTATTGAACGTCAGAGTCGCTACTGGGTGGCTGCCCATGTCGGTCAAAAAACCGAGCAACTCTTTAGCCAAGGCACCGCCCAGGCTTGGCAGTGGGCCGCACCCGCTCAGTGTATTCGGTGGTTCACTGATGGTGAGCGGCGCTATGGCAACACCTTATGGTCTCTAGCGAGAGTATGGCTCAAAAGGGCTGAAACCACACCCGCCTATCGAAGACGGAAAGTTTGGCGACTGGGACTGGAAGTAGCGATGAAAATCAAAGGTTCCCAAGGACAACGACGCGTCGTCTGGGTCAAGGCCGAACATCCCTTCACCGCGATCAGTGGCCACGCATGATGTGCATGCCAACCACAATGAGGCGCAAAACAGCGCCTTGAGACGACGTGCCAGCGCTTATCGAAGACGCCAGATTCTCTACGCCAAACGCGTGGAGGGCCTGCAGCGAGCGTTGAATGTCCAACGTCTGATTCATAACTGGGTGCGACCGCACTGGGGCCTCGGCCAACATACGACACCAGCGATAGCCATGGGCTATTGTGAACGTCCACTCTCAACTCATGAACTATTGACTCTGCAAAGGTTTCAACCACTCACCTCTTAACGACCCAGTGCCCTAGCGAGGGGTTATAAAGTCATTCAGCAAAGTCTCTAGTGTGTCTAAGCCGCAACCAATTGGGCTTTCGGCCCACTCTAATAAGCCGGCAACCCTATCCCCTAGAGGAGCTGAAGGACCGGGAATGCTCTCTCTCGGTGCCTGGAGGGCAAACAGAATTTGCCCGAACTGTGCGCTCGGCAACGAGGACAAAACTTGAGACAGCCTTAACCGTTTTTGTATGCTGTCTGAAAGGTTATTCAGCCCTGGTAGCATTGCTGGGTTCAATTGACTCAGTGACTGATCGGCAAGCCTTCCTGAGGTAGGCAGAGCCTGAGTTAATCTAATCTGCTCAATTCGCTTTCCGCAAATTTCCTGTAACTGACCAGAATTTATCAGCGATTCAAGAACTGTGTAATTTGCTTCCGCCCCTTTTACGGTTAAACAGATACTCCCGTTGATAGATTCTTCAGCAATAGAACTGAGAGATTCATCACAAGATATGTCTTTAAGACTTTGAAAATAGAGCTTGTCATCAAAAGTATTTGACAATTCGCCATCAAGCACAATTTGCCAAGTAACTCGACTAGAAGGCTGAGCACCTGCCGAATTAGCTGAGCTTTGAGCAGTTGGTTTACGAGCAGAAGGATTTTCGACGATTCCCTTGAGCTTTCTGGCTATCTTTAAGAGCGTTTCGTCTTGCTCATCCTCCGTCATACTCAGCAGCGGCTTGTTAGCTGGGTTCGCCGCCTGAATGGAGGACAGCAACAGTTCCTCTGGTCCCTCTAACGGGTCCGGGTATTTGAACTTAATTTCTTCGTATAGGCATCGCCGCACGATGATTGGCAAAATTTTGACACCCCGCTCCTCAGCATTTTTCAGCAAAACGGGGATTTCACTGTTGCGGATATATTTGGAATTCAAGAATGCCGGGCTGATCATGAGAACAGCCGCCACCGCCTGATCGAGAGAGTCTTGAATGGTACGATGCCAGTCTTCTCCCGGTTCAACATCCTCGTCGGACCAGGCTTTCGCCAGACCCTGTAGCTCCAATGGCCCTAGCATTTCCAGCAGCCGGTTCATCCAGCATTTGTAGGGATCGGGGTTTTCGTTATCAGCACGGGCGTAACAGATGAAGATACGCGGCGAATCGGGCATAGTTTTGGCTTTAGCAGGAGCAGCGGTCACGGAATAGGTATCTATTCCTTTTATACATGTAATCATTTAGGCCCAAAGTAGCGAAGCTTAAGATTTGGGGCAATTTGGTATTTTCGGCCTACTTTGCTAAATGAGATAATGAGGGTTCAAGCTTCTGCTCTCATGTTTGTCCGACAAGATTCTGGGAATGTAGGCTATTTGCTGAACTGGAGTATAGAAAGGCTTTCAGCCTTAGCTCGCCCAATGCATCAGTTTCGCCACGTTGGGTCTAAGTAGATGCGATCACCTCACCTCCCATTTGCTCTTTTCGTTGTTTTAGCAACTCCGCTAAGAGTCCGCTCATAGTTTTGTGAGCTATCCCATCTCGACGCGATCTCCCTCCTTCACTTTCAGATCTTCGGGGTCAGCCACTGCCACAGTAACAGTAGTGTTTAAGCACGCGGGGGCACTGTCATCGCTACCTGTTTGTGATGAGATATCCGGGGCACTCTGAGGAGTCGGAGTTGGTTGAGCAACGGATACACCTCAATCGCAGCTACAGATACCACATACGGAATCAGCCTTTTCATCTCTACACCCTGAGAAAAAGCTCTATTTGAGAGTTCCCAATGTGTAATGAACTGATGGATATACATCTCGCATCAGTTAGAACATGTCACAAATTATCGAACTGGCCACGATTGTGCAGAGCATTTTCACCGTGTTGGCCCTCCTAGTTGGAGGATGGTGGACATATCGAAGATTCGTTCTACAGCGTGAAGATTGCCCGAAAATTGAATTTGATATAAGCCTCAAGTTCATTGGCATACAGAATGGACGACGCCTAATAGAAGTGGCAATGGTCGTCAGCAATAAAGGTCTGGTGAGACATCGATTGTCAGACTTCAAATTCAATGTCCGGTATCTTTTACCAAATGATGACCTATTTAGTGGAGGGCTGCCGATTAACCATCAAATCAAATTCACTCACTCGATTAACAATGACGAGAAATTAGATGTTCGATGGGTAGTGCCTTGGCAACCTTTCATAGATCCTGGCGTGACACAGCCTTTCGTTCAGATCACTTCCATCCCTGCCAATGCAACCTTTGTCCTAGTCTGGAGTGAATTTAGGTATCGCAAAATTCGAGACACTCGACGACATGTTGCACAAAGAGTTTTCAAAGTTCCTTCCACTTAAAACGAATAATTCAATGCCGTCCCTACAGAAATAGCGGCATCGAGACATTTCCGACGAGACACTTCTTTGTTCCGTCGGAAATTCATGCTTACAAATTCATTCCTTCTAGAGCTTTATCCGCTTATGCCTTTGCGACACATAATCACGCCATAGTGACCCTTCCAGAATGTTAGAAAGCTCTTCTCCCTTGGCTTTTAAAGTTGCAATACTTCTTGCAGAAACATCCTCTGCCTCTAAAAGCTTGAAAAAGTGGAAGTGGAAATAAATATATGTGCTCAGTGGTAACAGCTCACCATCCGAACCGACGTGCTCACTGTCTGCAGAGAAATCTGCCAATGCAGTTCTGCATGCTTGAGATAGAAGCTCTCTATTTTTTTCAGCACGCGACTTGAGCAATGAAGTAAATAAGGTTCCTACAGCAACAACGAGACCACCGGCTACACCTGAAACCAACGAAATCCATGCATCAGCCATATAGAAACAACCAGAAACTTCGAAATATCTCGCGATCTAGGCTTACTCTACTGAATTTTCATTTTAAGAATGTCTGTTATCCATTGATTACTCAACTGCATGGTTGCCAGCTCCAGCAGGTGCAGCTCCAGCATCTCTATGCAAGTCATTAGCAGCTCTCCCGTGCGGGCCTTCAGCGACTCCACCACCATGCTCTTACCCGTGTGATAGATGCCTCTGCCATCCATCACGATGAACTCTGAATCATCATTCTTAAGAATCAGGTATTTCCCAGCAAAGTCTGCCGGAAAAGGGCGTCGTGATCAGCGAAACCGACGCGATCTACTACATGATCAGCTCGATCTTCGGCTTCTCGATGACCTTTGTTACCTGCACCTACTGCGGCTGGCCACACCTAGACAAGGATTGGTTCTCCGTACACCCACACCGCCGTCACCTCTGCGCTGGCTGCGGGAAGCACTTTTACAACCGCATGACCGGGATTGGTAACCCAATCATTGGAGTCCGCGACGCCCTCAACATCGGCTAGCAAACGATCATACCTGCCGAGAAGACTCTAGACATTAATCAGTCTGAATACCCTGGCGGCATCCAGATTTGGGGATCAAACCCGGCGTTTCTGTGGATGCAATCCAAACCCGAGAGAGAGGGAATTCACGTTCATGCTTTCCAGACGGATGGCCAGTCCGAACCGACTCTTGATGACACGTTCCAAGAGGTCACTATCGATGGCATAAGGCTTGATCCAGTAGCAGTCCGAGTGATGATGGTCCAGAATGCTATGCCTTTACTAAAGAGACGAGTTCAGTCGATGCACTGTACGAACTGCGGTCACTCGCAATTTGACCTCGGGGAGGCAGCCTACACACCATTGCCGAAGCACACCTGCTCGGAATGTGGCTATCAACTCCGCACCCCAGGACGGCTACGAAACGTAGTGGCCAATCCACTCCCGGCCATTCTGGCAGAACTCTCCAAGCTGGCCCCGCGGCCTCCGCAGGAGCATCGGCTCGACTTGCTCCCCGAGACCCTTTAACATGCCCCCCTTGCACGAACCTCCGACTCAATCGAGCAGCGATGCTCTTAGAAGGCCCTAAAATGGCATTGCTGTGATTTGGGACAATTAAGTTCTTGGAGAGTGGAAAAAAGTGGGGGAAAGACAGAAACCTAAATTTCATCTCCTCAAGCTGCTTGAGATTCAATATCAGGAAGGGCTACGATTGCAGGGGTACATCTGGAAGATGTTAAAGAGATTCTCTCGATTGAGCGACAGGAGAGAACTCAGCTTTCAAAATGGTAGAGATGATAGCAAGCTAACAAAAATCCCCCAAATATGGTTTTCGAGGGGCTCAGTTCGTGGGCGGCTTTGCTGAGAACGTCCAAGGTGATCAGATTGGCGGAATCATCAACACCTATGGTCAGAGCGCTGACGATGTGGTGTGTCTACTCACATCACTGCGGCAGCTCGCCCAGTCCTTTCCTGAAGACCAGCAAGATGACGCGCTCTAAGAGCTAGAGGATTTAGAGAACGATCTCAAAAAACCTGGCCCTGATCCTCAGCGGCTGGGCCAAAGACTAAAACGATTGGTGGCAATTTCAACGATGGCAGCAGGGGTAATGAGTAGCTCCGCCGCCTTTTCAGAAAACGCAAAGAACTTTACTAGTAACAACTTTGACCTAACCGAAACGCTGGGGATTCCTGTTGAAGTAATCGAAAGAGACGTACCACCGTATATAGATGAGCCTTGAGCAATTTCTTCTTCAAAAAGATAACTCAAGAGACCAGACATAGTTAGGGGAGAAAAAAGATTATTAATGGCTGAAGCTAAGCGCTTGTTATTGGCAGAAGAGCGACTGCACCTGATTCAGACGCTCAATGCTCTCCCAAAAGATCAATTCGACCAGTTGGTCTTCGCTCTCCAACCTCCTAGCGGTAATATTCCCAGTAATGCTGCTTCTCAAGGAACGCGAAGCACTGCTCTTTTACAGTGGGTAGAAAGCCCAATTGGACCAGGGCTTGCTGACCTAGAAGCAGTATTAGCCAGTTTGGTAGATTCTCAAAGTCCAGTTGCAGAGCAATCACCAGCCCAACTACAGACGGTTGAGGCCTTACTAACCATCATTCAAACCCTTAGCCAAAACCAGGTTCCCAAATATGACCTACGAGGGGCTCAGTTTGTGGGAGGTTTTGCTGAAACGGTGCAAGGTAACCAAACTGGTGGCACGTTCAACAATTACTCCATCAGTGCTACAGGTTCAGAAAAACAGAGTACCTGCAAAGCCAGCGAATTGGCACAGCAGGTTGATGTTTGGTTTCGGGCATCAGGCTATGGTCGTGAATCTTACGTGAGCATAGAGGGTAAATATTGCGAGTGGATCATCACCATCCCAGGACTGCGCAGCTATAACCGAGTTTTGGTACGCTGTGTTGCTGGAGAGGCTGGAATGGCAGATTTTCGAGACCTAGAGAGCACTGTCGAGCGTCTTAGACCCCATGAGGGATGGCTCATATCCAACCGGCGTATCAGCACAGCAGTTATAGAGCTACTACATGAATACAGAGGTTCGCAAAAACTTTATTGTTACACCCTGGATGAAGTTATCGATCAAAATGCAAATTTTGAAATTTATATGACCAAGCTGGAGGATGAGATTCTCCAGAAAGGAATTGACAAATACTATATCCCTTTAGGCTGCTCAAAGGATGAGATTGATCCGAAGACACAACAGAAAATTGGGATCAGCCATTACGGAGAGTATGAAGGATGGATTGAGGGTTACGTAGATAGATGGTTGGCAGATCCCTCAAAAGAGCATCTATCGATTCAGGGAGAATTTGGCACCGGCAAAACCTGGTTTGCTTTACATTATGCCTGGCAAGCACTTCAGAAATATAGAAAGGCAAAGGAGAGAGGCTTAGAACGTCCTCGACTACCAATAGTAATTCCTTTACGTGACTATTCCAAAGTTATGAGTGTGGAAGCTTTATTTTCAGAGTTTTTCTTTCGCACACATGAGATTTCTTTGCCAAGCTATAGCGCCTTTGAACAATTAAATCGTATGGGTAAACTGCTGCTAATCTTTGATGGCTTTGATGAAATGGCAGCACGAGTTAATCCCGAGGTCATGATCAACAATTTCTGGGAGTTGGCCAAAGTAATAGTTCCTGGTGCAAAGGCCATACTCACCTGCCGTACTGAGCACTTTCCTGACGCGATTAACGGACGGCGGCTCCTTAGCGCCGAAATCAAAGTCTCAACCGCTAACCTTACCGGAGAAGCACCGCAGTTTGAGGTGCTAGAGCTTGAAAAATTCAATAAAAATCAAGTTAGGGAACTATTGCTAAAACGGCAAGCCCAGCCTGCTGTCATACAAACTATTATGGATGACCCACAACTGCTGGACCTAGCCTGTCGCCCTGTAATGGTGGATTTAATTCTGGAGGCTCTACCAGAGATCGAGACAGATAAATCCGTCAATATGTCACAAATCTACCTCTACGCAGTGACTCATAAAATGAAGCGTGACATCTCTAGCCACCGCACTTTTTATCTCTTTGGCCGATAAGCTGTACTTTTTGTGCGAACTCTCTTGGGAAATGCTTTCTAGAGATCAAATGAGTCTCAGTTATGAAGATTTTTACTGAGCATCTAAAACTGTTCTTTTCTCACCTATTAATAGAAAAAAATGAAATAGAACCTTGGCTCCGTGACATGCTTGGACGAGCTATGTTGGTCCGCGATGCAGAAGGTAATTTCAGACCAGCTCACAGATCTCTATTAGAGTTTTTTGCAGCTTACAAAATAGTTGCGTCTTTGGGAGCAATGGCAGAAGACTTCGTTAATATAGCTCGACAGCAGACACATTTAAACGAAGCCGCAGCGCCGAAGAGATATACATGGAGTGGATACTTCCAACGTATCTACAACAGAGATGGTTCACCAAGTGAGATCGCACCGCTAGAAAGCTTTGAAACTACTGAGTTCGAAGCCTTGCTACCGCTATTAGGCAGCTCAAAGCTAACGAAGGCAGTGCTGGATCTAGCACATCTGATGCTAAACAAAGAGATGATGCGAAAGCAGCTATTGCCACTTTTATGGGCAACCCGAGAGCATCTCTCTGAAGAGGCAAGCCTTTTGGCAGGCAACATCGCACAGTTGATGCTAGCTAGGATGTCTGGAGCATTGGAAAGTATCGATCTAAGTCATACCCGCCTAAAAGGCGTCAACTTTACTGATGCAGAGCTCAAAAGAACCAGCTTTAAGCAGGCTTGTTTACAAGAGGCTATTTTCGCGAAACTGGTTGGCAGCATCAGCTCCCTTGCCTATAGTTCAGACGGGCAATACGTTGCTGTTGGCGACAGTAAAGGTGCATTACAAGTTTGGGACACAGTAACTGAGCAAGTCGTTCTACTCTCCTCTGGTCACAGTGACTGGATCTTGTCAGTCGCATTCGGTCCCGATAGCGACACGCTAGTATCAGGCAGTGCTGATCAAACAGTGAAATTATGGTCAATTCGTTCGGAGAAATGCTTCGCGATCTTGAATGGCCACAGTGGCTGGGTTTGGTCTGTAGATTTCGCCCCTGATGGCAAAATGATTGCTTCGGGCAGTGCTGATAAGACCATCAAATTGTGGTCAGTCGAGGCTCAAAAATGTCTTTCTACTTTGGAAGAACATACAGACGCAGTAAGTTCCATCTCTTTCAGCCCTGATGGCCAGATGATCGCTTCGGGCAGTACTGATAAGACCATCAAATTGTGGTCAGTCGAGGCTCAAAAATGTCTTTCTACTTTGAAAGAACATACAGACGCAGTAAGTTCCATCTCTTTCAGCCCTGATGGCCAGATGATCGCTTCGGGCAGCGCTGATAAGACCATCAAATTGTGGTCAGTCGAGGCTCAAAAATGTCTTTCTACTTTGAAAGAACATACAGACGCAGTAAGTTCCATCTCTTTCAGCCCTGATGGCCAGATGATCGCTTCGGGCAGCGCTGATAAGACCATCAAATTGTGGTCAGCCAGCTCTGAGCAAAGACTTCTCACTTTGGAGGAGCATTCTGACATAGTCAGAGCTGTTGCTATTAGCCCCGACGGGAAGACACTTGCATCAGGTAGCGGAGATCAAACAGTAAAGTTTTGGTCTACTAAATCTGGACGGCTCTTATCCAAAGTAAAAGGCATAGACATAGGCATTAGATCTGTTGCCTTCAGTCCCGATGGCAAAATGCTCGCCCTAGGCAGTGGCGATCAAACAATAACTCTGTGGTCGGTTGCATCTGGAGAGTATCACTCTACTTTTAAAGGCCATTCTAGTTGGGTCACATCCGTAGTTTTTAGTCCTGATGGCCAGATGATTGCTTCAGGCAGCGCTGATAAGACCGTCAAATTGTGGTCAGTCGAGGCTCAAGAATGTCTCTCCACTCTGAAAGGACATATGGACACGGTCAGATCTATCGCCTTTAGTCCTGATGGCAAAACCATTGCGTCAGGTAGCTATGATTGCACTGTAAACCTCTGGGATGTGGACTCTGGAGGTTGTTTGACTTTAGATGGTCATTCTCTCTGGGTTAGAGCTGTTGCTTTCAGTCCTGATGGCAAGATGATTGCTTCAGGTAGTGCTGACAATACCTTAAAGCTGTGGTCAGTCGACTCTAAGAAATGCCTCTCCACTCTGGAAGGCCACAAATCTTCGGTTTGGGCTGTTGCTTTCAGTCCTGATGGCAAGATGATTGCTTCAGGCAGTGCTGACAATACCTTGAAACTGTGGCAAGTCGATTCTAAGAAATGTCATGTTACTTTAAGAGGACATGAAAGTCATATTAGAGCCGTAGCCTTCAGCCCTGATGGAAAGAGGATCGTATCAAGCAGTAGCGATCGTAAGTTGAAACTATGGTCAGCTGATTCTCAAGATTGCCTATTTACTCTAGAAGGCCACAAAGACAGAGTTAGAGCTGTCGCCTTTAGCCCCGATGGGACGAAGATTGCCTCGGGCTGTAGGGACGGAAGCTTTAGAATCTGGGATGTAGCGACAATGACAACGAAACACGAAATTTATAATCGGCTCTTTGAGGGATTGAACATTGAGGGAATTACTGGACTTACTAACGCCCAACGCACTGCTTTGCAGCTCATGGGTGCCGTCGGCCAGAACACTTTAGATTAGTTAATGAGATTAGAAATTTCATTAACTAAGTGAAAATGAAAAGACAGTGGAATATTACTGTCCGATATTCCCAAACTTGAAAGCTATGATTCCCGATAAGCTAAACGCCTTAATAAATGGCATTCGCGAAGAAGAATTTTTATCGAACTCAGTTCTCCACCTCACCGCAAACGAAAATTGCCTTTCCAAACTTGCCAGCTCTTTCCTGAGTTACTCTATAGGTTCTCGTTATGCCTTAGGGAAATCCTCAGATAGAAACGCCGAAGGAACTTGGCAATTTGGCAGGCTCACATACAGGGGTATGCCTAGCCTTCATCATCTTGAGGAAGAAGCAAACCAAATAGCTTATAAATTATTCAACTCTACCTATGCCGACTTTCGCCCACTGTCCGGTGTTCATGCCACAATCTGTACTATATCTACTCTGACAAAAGCTGGAGACCTAATCTTTTCTTTACCTCCAGAATCTGGAGGTCATTTTGCGTCTCCACAAATAATCCACAGTCTAGGAAGACGGAATTCATTTTTACCTTGGAACAAACAAAAATTTGATATCGATCCAGATAGGCTTGAAATTCTCTACAGACAAGAAAATCCTAGCGCTATTCTGCTCGACTATAACTCTCCTTTATTTCCGCTCAACCTAGCTCAGATCCGACAGATTGTAGGAGAACATATTCCTATTATCTATGACGCTTCACATGTTGCTGGTTTGATAAGCGGCGGAAGATTTCAGCAGCCATTAAATGATGGCTGTACAGTTTTGCAAGCGAATACTCACAAAAGCTTTCCTGGCCCTCAAAAGGGAATGATCCATACCGTTCAGCCAGAGACTGCACATCAGATTAGTTCGGCACTGTCAGCAGGACTTATATCCAGTCAACAAACCAACAACCTGATAGCTCTATATATCACGCTACTAGAAATGCATGAGAATGCGAAAGCTTATGCTAAAAATATGATACTGAATTCAGAAGTATTAGCTCATAATTTAGATAAACAAGGATTCAAGCTAGTAAACCGTCAGAATAAGCCATCAGCCTCGCATATCCTACTTGTTGAAGTAGACAGCCAAAAAAAGGCCCGACAATGGGCAAAGAAACTTATTGAGTCAGGAATTAGTGTCAACGCCCGTCGCTTATACGGAAAAGCGGTATTACGTCTAGGGATTCAAGAAGTAACTAGGCGTGGTATGACAACCACGGAAATGGCGGAAATCGCCATTCTCTTTCGGAATGCTATTTTTGATAAAAGATCATGTGAGGAACTCCAACAAGAGGTTGAAGAATTGATGTCTCACTTTCCACACGTACACTATTCTTTCGACAATCTAACCGCAAATTGATAAAGCTAGATTCAGCCGAAAGAGTTTTCCAATTATTGCCAAAGGCTAAGAGCATTGAAATCTTATTCATACTCAGCTTCTATTGTTCCCTTAGCAACCAAAATCCACCAATTCTATCAGGTATTATACGGTTTTAGTTTTTAAATGTTTGCGACTTCGGCAGATTGGCGATAGCTAACCTCTTCCGGCATATCACTTCGGTACAATATACTATTCAGTACTTTGCCAGTCTTTAATGATTGCCATTACAACGTTCACATAGGGACTATCCAAAAATTCCTCGATAGCCGCTCGCCCCCCAGATTGTAAAGCACCAACAACTCGTTGTCGTAGGCTAGGTGGGATGGCAGCAGTGACGAAGGCTTTTTGTTCTGCTTCGGTAGCGGTAGGGTTAGTTTTCTCCAGTAGCTTTAATAGGCGCTGAATTTCTAGAGCTGCGTCCTCTAGACTCTGTTTTTCGGAAGCAGCATAGTTATGCTGAATACCGCCAATTTGGTCACCCTTCACCGTCTCAGCAAAACCGCCTGCAAATCTAGCACCTCGAAAATCATATTTAGGACTTTTCTTTTCAGACATTGCTTATTCCTCAAAATTATTCTTACTTCCCAAAAGTTTTCTTGACACCTTTTCTTGTTAGGGATACATTTGGCAGTCTGCTATCCCCCAGCGCTATAAGAATAGGTGTATTAAGATCTTCCCTAATACATCTTTGGTATTCATCATGAATTTCTTCATCAATCAAGAATGAAGTTTTGGCATACAAGTTTGGTTCACCTTCTTTCTCTACTTTTTCTGTCCAGCCAAATATCATAAGTTCATATTGTCCTGGCTGAACTTCTAGTTTCGGATTCATGTATGGACTCCAATTGAATCGAATCATTTTACTTACAGAAGACTTTTCAGGGACTGCAAGAGGCTGAGCAACTCCTTGAATTTCAACTTTTAAGTTGTTTCCATCTCCTGTCACTTGGGAGAAGTTTGCCCAGATCATATCAGAGTAGTTAATAGAGTTATTAGGTCGACCCAACACCATTCTAACTTGATTTATTTCTCCTCCTCTATGGCTCCAGTTCAAGAAAGTTATAGGTAAGTAAAAGGATATTCCTATTAACTTCGGATCGGATGCACCACCCAAGCGACTACTAAATACAAGAAGACTATTACCTATTGATATTTTTATTCTTGCAGGCCTTAAATATGTTGCGAAGAAAATATAGAGTGATATTAAAAGACTAATAGAAGAAACAATAATTGGGATTATTTCCTTCACCTTAAAGATCCTACTATCTTCCTTATTATTATAAGTCTCTGACTACCTGCGGACAAAGCATAAGCCAAGTCTCCTTGGAATCGTCTTAAATGGGCCAAAGTTACGAGAATACGCAAATTCAGCCCATTTAGTTATGAATAGCTGCATCCCCCCGCAACTATTCAATACCATGTGCAAGCCGCAACTCCCTGTTCGGTGGGGAAGTCACCCTTTTGCAGAGTCTTCGAGCATTCAACGGAAGTTCAAAGGTTCTGAGCAACTGGCACATAACTTTTCAAAGATCTTTGTGCCAGAAATAGTCCAATGAGTTTTGTTAACTGGCACAATGCATCCGAGCATGATGATAGGCACGCCAAATCTTGCCTCGGTGTCAAGATATGCTTACAATCCAGACGATGAATATGCAGGGAGACTTGTACTAAGTTAAGTCGATGGATGATCATCCAAATTCTCTGCAAGTAGAGGCTCTACGAATACTCGAAGTGCTAAGTGACATAGAGTTCGACAATTGTCTTCCACTGACGAGAGAATTCAATGACCTACCGCCTCGACCTGGCATTTATGCTGTCAAGCATAGAACTCAAGGCATTCTCTATATTGGTAAATCGGGTAACGTGAGAAGCCGATTCAGAGGCGGACATAAGGCTTTGGGATGGGCATTGATTGATCGCATGAGTCCTGACGATATCCGGATTGCAGTTGCCACTCTATCCTTCAAATGGATTCGGCTATCATTGCAGCTAGAGCAGATCATCATCCGGCAACTTTTACCTCCCCTACAACGAGCGCATCGCTCTGGAGGACTAGACCAATGACCATAACTAATCCAGCTTCCAATAATCGCATCTTGGACTCCCTGCCGGATGGTATACGGTCAGCCCTGTTGAGTTATGCACATGAAGCAGGGTTATCTCCTCAGTCAGTGATTGAGCTGGTCATCATTCGTTTTCTTGAGCTGGATGTTGCTTTACTCAAAAACAGTCAACCGTCTAGTAATGACACAAGTCTGTTAGCCGATCTGCCCGCTTCTCTACACATTCCAATCAAGCAATATGCCAGCGATACTGAGGTTCCTTCAGAGTTTGTGATTGAGCTAGCAATCGCCCATTTCCTCGATCCAGACTCAGTCACCTTTGATGATTGCCGGGTCAGAGTACAAAGCAATCTGGTCGAGCAGCTCAAACAACAGGCCAGAAATCAAGCAACTACTGCTGCTTAAAGCGAAATGACGCGCTCAGCGATCGCGCTTCTCACGAATGAATGTGCTGCCGCGCAGACCACACTCTGTTGAATTAACTCTGGGACGACTGCGGATTTTCCCTAGAGCGTCCTGGTTCATCTTTCGCCCAATATCTACCTCTGTGTATGGGCGTGGGGAGACTTGATATCGGGTCAGTGCTGAGATGAATTCCGTACGACTCAATCCAGCAATTTCGGCTGCCTTCTCTTATGAAAGCTGCCCTAGTTCGCAGCATTAGGCAGCGGCAACGACCCGCATCTCCTGAGCAAATTCGTCAGGCCCTTTCTAAAGAGCGGTTCTTTTGAAGATGTCAGCCTGACCTGGACAACTTGCTGAGAGGTTGTTCAAATGTTCGGCAGGGCTGTGAACCTATTGTGCTGGCTATCTCAGAGTTGCAGGACAACTTGAACAACTTGGTTGGACAAAAAAGATAAAAAAGTGGAGGAATAGACGTTAGAAGGCTTTTGATACTGTCAACCCCTTACAGAGCAAGACATAAGAAGGATCTTGTTGATAAGCTAAAGAGACTGAAAGCGCATAAGGCTGAGCCAACTTAGCTAGCACGCTACTGGACTCCCATCTGGAAAAAAGAACACTGGGAAGACGGCTCCAGCACTTGGGTCAGCATTGGTGCTTGCGAAGAAGAATAATGACGGCAACGTTCATTGCTCTCTTGTGGCCAACTTGACCGACGCTTTGGAGTGCCCCACTTCGATGGCCGCGATCGCTTTCTGACGAAGGTCGAGACGATGGGGGACAGGCATTGGTCGGGCCCCAAACTCCCGTCCACTTTAGCCCATCCGCCTTTTGGACGGATGGCTATGTTTAAGCGCACGAAATTCCACCACCATTGGAACATGATCGGAAGATTCTAACTGGTGGAGCACTCGCGCACTGCCAGAGCGCACCTCCAGTCCTCGATAGAAAATATGATCGAGGGGGTCTGAAAACAAGAAACGCTTCAACCGTTGATGCTGCTCCCGAGGGAAACTCACCTGAGTTAGCCCCAAACGATGCACCACTGATTGCAGCACCGTCATCCGTCGTCGATTCCAGGTATTAAAGTCACCGGATAAAATTAAGGGTCCGGGATGGTGAGTCACCCTCTCTTCAAGCTGATGCAGTTGCGCTTGAAATTGCTGAGTACGAACAAAGTTGAGGCCATGAACGTTAATGGCTAAGAGGGTTTGACGAGATATAACTAGCGGATATTCCGTAATGAGAGCAACTTTGGGCGTGTTAAAAACCGGCTCATAATGCCGGGTGTGAACCTGTTGATAATCAAGATGTCTCACTTTTGCCGCCGTCAGCACCCCAAAAGCATGACGGTTGTGGGCATCGAATAAATTCGGCGCAAAGTGCCAACCCAGTCCATCAAATGGGATCGGAGGTTGATCGTGGGGCACGATCCGGACTTCTTGAAAGAAGAAAAGATCCGGATCATAGCGCTGCGCAATTGCTCCGGCCTCGGCTAGCCATTCAGTTTGATGATTATTTTTGGCAATATTCCAGTTGACGACCGTGATAGAGGCCGGATCTAGAACTGTGCGAGAAAACTGATGACACTCAATGACTGGCTCAAAAGAGGGTCTAAAGCGTTGAAGGATCGCATCCGCATCTAATGGAAACAGTAACGGCATGAAATTCTTGAGGGGCGGGGTTGTCTGAGCAAGGCCACTAACCCTAGTGTGGCCCCTTGGCACTTAATCTGTCTTTGATTCTATTTGTACAAAATCAAATGATTGAGCACCGCGATCGCAATTTCCCAAACCGACTCATGGGATTGGGGCCAGCCTTCCGTAAGATTTCGCGAGTTAAGCCAAACAGGCTGTAAAGCGAATTCAGCGCTTCGCGGACAGTGCCTCGTTCCGCATCCAGCGGCTGCGAGGCACCAACTCGACGTACAGTTCCCAGGTGGCGTTTTGCTCGTTGGGGTCTGCTTCCCAAGCGGCGGCACCCAGGCCAAAGGGCAAGCCCACGGACACGGATGTCAACGTGGCAGGGGGCGCTTTAGCCATGACTTAAAAGTCTCAAGGTGAGGTGGGTCAGATACCCGCGTTAAAGGCGTCGGTCAGATAACTGGCAGCGGCTTCAACAGCAGCGATCGCATTTTCGTACATCATGCGAGTCGGGCCTAACACGCTGACGCTACCAATCGGCAACGTATCTCGACAATAGGTGGATGAGACCAACGCACAGCCTTGCATGGGTTCCAGGGGATTCTCAGAGCCGATTAGGACTCGCACTCGACGACCCGAATCATCTTCTACATCCGTTTCGAACACTAGAGGCCAAAGCTGAGCCTGCTCCTCTTCCAACAGTTGGACGATCGCCTGCACCTGCTGCGCTTCCGAAAATTCCGGTTGGCGCAAGACCTCACCGAGACCACTCATGACAAACTGTGTAGTTTCTGACGCCGTTTGGTTGCGTTGAGCCAGCAGCGTCATCGCCTCAGTCAACGTGTCACCATAGCGCTGAAATTCTCGATTGAGCTCCCCCCAATTCAGATCTGCCATTTTGTGCAGAGGGTGCCCCACCAAATGCGCGGCCAAAAAGTTGGAAAGGATGTTCGCTTCGCGCTCTAACGCTTCCAGTTGATGCGGATCGTCAGCGGTCGCAGGGGGCAGCTGAATCACCATCGACTGCGTTTCCAGAGAATCTAGCACCAGCGACACCAGCAGTTGCGTCGGGCTCAACAGTACCAGTTGCACATGGCGAATCGTGGTTTCCCGCTTCTGCGGGACGGTAATCAGCGTTAAATAACCACTAACCGCCGACAAAATTTGAGCCGCCCCTTTGAGCAGGGCTTCTAAGCTCCAACCATCCCATTTCAAAGCCGCAGAGAGTTGAGTATCAACTTTTTGCGCTACTCCTTGAGCAGGGTGAATTAAATTATCAACGTACAGTCGATACCCATGATCAGAAGGAATGCGTCCGGCTGACGTATGGGGCTGAAAGAGTAATCCAGCCTTTTCTAACACTCCCATGGCGTGGCGCACCGTCGCTGGGCTGACCCGGAGGTCATACTCTTGCACGAGCGCCTTAGAACCTACGGGTTCGGCCGTAGAAACATACTGACGCACGGTGGCCCAAAGCACCTGCTGCTGACGCGAGTTGAGAGTGAGAGGGTCGAGCATGCAGCGACTAGGGTTACTTGCAAAAGATAAAATCTTGGACTTAACCTTAGCAGATCAACTCACGCTTAGGGGTAACAAGCTGTACTCTGTGTTGTCAGCAGCCAAAATTGAGTCAGGCCATCGCGATCGCCCACCCGTACCGATCCCACTTAATGCTGCAAATACCACTAGACCCGACATTCCGCACTTACAACTGGCACATTCGATATTTAAACGAGGCAGTGAGGTTTTCAGAGACACTAATTCAAGAATAAATCTCAGCAGGAGGATCTTATTGAGAATTGTTTTCTAGTGGTTCAAATGAACTTCATGCCATAAAAGTCTTGTTATTCAAAGGTCCCAGCGTTAATACCTGAGTGTGACACTTCAAAGTGCGGAAAGTGGGCTAGACCGTAACCACCTTTAGGCCTTAGAAGATTGCGTGTAATATTCGCCCACCTTAAAGGTGGCGGTATCCGCTAGCTGCCGCAGCATGGAGCGGGTAATGAGCTTGCCCTCTTCCACAAGGACCGCACCAGTGATGGGGTGCAACAAGTTCGTCTCAGCCCGACGACCAACCAGGGCTTCAATATCCTGCAAGGAATTGACATACATCCCTGGGGGTAACTCAACCACCACCCCTTCGCCGGTCACCCTAGCCTGACAAGCTAAACGAGAGTCAGGTTTACACGACGTGATAACTTCTAAAGTCCGCTGCTCACGACGGCTGATGGGGGTCAAAGAGTCAGTTCCTTCTTTAACATAAATATGGCAGGTCGCACACATGCCCCGACCACCACATTCTTTCAAGACGTCTAAATCTTTATTAAGCAGTACAGAAAGCAAGTTGCCATTGGTTTCAACGGAACTTTCCTGAGCGATAGGTTCTAACCGTACGGTTTTGGCCATTTGTCGTCTGTTCTCTTTATGGAGTGGGGTCGGTTTGTTCAGCTTGAGACGGATTCAACGGGGGCAGCGATCGCACTTCAGCGTAACTGTTAGTCAGATCGCCATGCCAGCATCAACCAGAGTACGGTACCCAAATTATTCATCCGACGAAGCCTGGCCAACCTGCAACAACGCCCTTTGTTCAGCGGTGAGTTGCTGTTCGATCACCATCGCTTCGTAATCACGAATAATCATGGTGCAACGTTTCACAAATGTACTGACCCACTGGTGCAGGGCAGCATGGATTGCTGCCTCGATCAATGCCGCCACCGCAACTTTAGTTTCAGTACTGAGACTAAAATGCCCATTACGGTCAAGCTGAATCATGTTGAGTTGCTCATCATCTGGACGGGTGGTCCGCCAAGTGTTAGCTACAACAATTTTGCCCAAATACTGGGCTGTTGCATCAGTGAGCGTGTTGAGGGCAGTCAAGTAATCGCCCCAAGTCGTGGTGGAGAAACGATTAGAGGTCTCCTCGACAGAAGCCTGAGGATCCACCTCTTCAGGATTTGCCAGCTCCTCAGCAGCCTCAGTTGTCGCTGTCGCCGACTCAGTTATCGGGGGCCGTGGCTGGCTACCCGCGAGAAAGCGAAAAGTCGAAATTGTACTTAAGGGATCGCTTTCTAAGGTTTCTTTGAGCTGCGCCACAGTGTTTTCATAAACGACATGATCTAGCTGCTTGTCAGTCACCACCAGCAAGATCATGTCGTTGTCGAGTCGGTAAAGCCGCACGTCTTGTTGAGAAAATTTGAAGTCAAAAGATTGAAACCCGGGTGGAGTGGTACTAATGACCTGCTGGATACCCTCTGTCAACACTTCTTTTTGCTGAACGTTTAACGATTCACCAATTCCCGAAAAATAGGGTCGCGAGTGACCGTCCATCAACCCGAGACCAACGATCCCAGGCAAATTTAAAAAGTTCAATATCAACTGCTGTTCCATAAAAAAACTGAGTTTTCTAGCGATGCGGTATCGAGAAAATCCGCTAAACGAGTAATCTAAGGGAGGTTGACACCCACTAATTTTTTCCTCAACCAAGGATTAATCTGAGGAATTAATGTCTAGTCGGGCTGCTGGGTGAGTTCGATGAAATGCTGATGCGTTTGTTGCTGAATTCTATGTTTCATTCGATTCTTTGGATAGGTTTTTATGTCTTCTGATCTTCCGTTTACTTTGGATCAGTTGCGCATTCTTAAAGCGATCGCAACTGAAGGCAGTTTTAAGCGGGCTGCCGACAGCCTTTATGTTTCCCAGCCAGCAGTCAGTCTGCAAGTGCAAAATTTAGAACGTCAGCTCAGCGTTCCTCTGTTTGACCGGGGCGGTCGCCGGGCTCAGTTAACTGAGGCGGGACATTTGCTGCTGGAATATGGCGATCGCATCTTGAGTTTATGTCAAGAAACCTGTCGAGCGATCGAAGACTTACAAAACCTGCAGGGTGGCACTTTGATTGTGGGCGCCAGCCAAACCACTGGGACTTATCTGCTGCCGCGCATGATTGGCTTGTTCCGTGAACGCTATCCAGAAGTCGCAGTGCAATTGCATGTTCACTCCACTCGGCGCACTTCTTGGAGTGTGGCCAATGGTCAGGTTGATTTGGCCATTATTGGCGGAGAGGTGCCGAGTGAACTACAAGAATCGCTAGAAATCATTCCCTACGCCGAAGATGAACTGGCCCTGATCATGCCGGTTTATCATCCCCTAGCCAACGCTGAAATCATCCGTCGGGAAGATTTATACCAGCTCAAGTTCATTGCCTTAGATTCTCAGTCCACGATTCGCAAGGTGATTGATCAGGTGTTGACCCGCTGCGGCATTGAGACGGGCAATTTGCATATCGAAATGGAGCTCAACTCGATCGAAGCGATCAAAAATGCGGTGCAGTCAGGGTTAGGCGTCGCCTTTGTCTCCATTTCGGCCATTGAAAAGGAACTCCAAATGGGCATGCTGCATCGCGGCCGCGTTGAGGGCGTGGTGGTTAACCGCACCCTCTCGGTGATTGTGAACCCCAATCGCTACCGGTCGAAAGCGGCAGAAGCCTTTACCGAAGAAATTTTGCCGCAGTTTACCAATCGGTCGCTTGAACTGTCGCCTGGCCCGGCTGAGCAGAATGGTCAAGCGGCAGCCTTACCCGCGTTGCCAGAAATCAATGGAAAAGCTTCGGTTGAGTAGCGGATAGGCTTGTAATGTATGGGTGAAGGATAAGCCTATACACTCGACAGCAGCTTGCGAGCCTACCTCAGCGCCTATGGAGATTGTCTGTACTCGACCGACCTGTCCGCGCCCCACTAATCATTTTGCGGATCTTGAGAATCAGGGCACCCTGACCACCGTGCAACAAAAGTTTTGCACCGCTTGTGGCATGCCCTTGATTTTGAGCGGTCGCTACCTACCTGAAAAGCTTTTGGGCCAGGGCGGTTTTGGGGCCGCCTATTTGGCGCGCGATCGCTACACCCCTAATCTGCGCACCTGTGTCGTCAAGCTATTTCAACCCTCTGGAGACTTGAGTGCCGACCAACTGCAGTTAGCGCAAAGCCTATTCCAGCGAGAGGCTGCTGTCCTGGAAGAAATTGGCCGCAAACATCCCCAAATCCCCGATTTGTATGCTTTCTTTCCCTTAATTGTGCCGAGCCCCAAACCGGGCAAACAGGAAGAATATTTTTACCTCGTCCAAGAATTCATTGATGGAGAAGACTTAGAGCAAGTCCTAGCACGCAGTGGGGCATTGAGCGCTGCGGACGTGATCGAAGTGCTCGTGTCGATGCTCAAAGTGTTAAGTTTTGTCCACGAAAACGGCACGATTCACCGCGATATCAAACCCTCCAACATCATGCGTCATCGCGATGGTCGGCTGTTTCTGCTGGATTTTGGGGCGGTCAAACAAGTCACTGCCGCTCAGGGACCGCCGAGCGCCAAATCGACCGGTATTTACTCGATTGGGTTTGCGCCGCCAGAGCAAATGGCGGGTGGTGCTGTGTATCCTTCGACCGACTTGTATGCCCTAGCAGTGACTTGTATCACGCTGCTAACGGGCAAAGAGGCTGGAGAGCTGTACGATTCCTACAACAATTCTTGGGCCTGGCGAGCCCATGCTCAGATCAATCCAGCGATCGCCGACATCCTGGATCGCATGTTACGCTCCTCTCCCAATCAGCGCTATGAATCCGCCCAAGACGCGCTGGCAGCGTTGCGTCAAGCGGCTTCTGGAGGCACGGGAGCCGCCGCTCCGGCCGCTACGTCACCCCAAGGCACCGGTACCGCATCGGTTGCCTCAACAACGATGCAACCACCGCCGCCGATGCCAGTGGCACCAGTGACGTCACCATCGGCGCCCCCCTCACCCAACATCGTCTCCCCGCCCGCTGGTCCTAAACCCGTCCCCGCCTCCTCTCAACCGTTGGCGAGCCCGTCGCCCAAAGGCCAAAGCGCGACGTCCCAAACAGCGATGTCATCCTTTTCGCTGTTCGAATTTTTAGGCGGAGCCGCCTTTACGGGTTTGGAAGGTGGACTATTAGCGATCGCTTTGGCTAGCCTCCTGGGCACCACCTGGCTGGGTAGCGGCGCTTGGCTCCTGCTATTGGCCGTATTGATCTTGCTGCAAATGCGGCGCGTGATTGAACGGTTTGATCTGGTGATTATCGCGGCTGTGACCTTGGGCGTTGTCCTCCTGTTTCCCCCTTTGCAAACAATTTTGACGGCCACTGCCGCCCCCCGAGTGACCGTCATCGTGCTGGCCATCATGGCCGGATTAGCCACCGTCGCGATCGGCACCCTCTTTCGCTTGATCTACCGCCTCCTATCCACGTTCATGTAGCCAGCTTGCGATCGATTGCTCACTAACGTTTGAATCGCAACGCTTTAGATAGCTGGTTTACCCACCCTCGACCGTCATCCCATGAGCCACAAAAACGAAACCCCCATCCTCGTCGCCTCCTTGCTAATCACCGCTGGTTTATTGGGCGGTGGTTATTGGTGGCTTACCCGCGATAGTGGCGTGAGCTTGCCAGGTTTGGGAGGCAATTCGTCTCAAACCGCGAGTCCGAATCCTGCTACCTCGTTACCCGCTAGCACTGGTGCCCAGTTCAATAACGTCCAGGATGTCCCTGCCGGCTTCTTTAGCTATGGCGGCAGTACGACTTGGGCTCCCGTACGGGGGGTGATCGACCCAGTTATGCAGCAGACTTTTCCTGCTTTTCAGCTGCGGTATACCGATCCGGTTGGGGTCCCATCCAGCTCTGGTTCAGGGATTGCCATGCTGCTCAACAATCAACTGTCGTTTTCCCAATCGTCGCGATCGCTCAACTCCGAAGAGCAACAAACCGCTCAACAGCAGGGGTATAGCCTTAAAGAAATTCCCGTGGCGCTAGAAGGACTCGCGATCGCCGTTGGCACCGACTTACCAGTTGACGGCATTACCTTGACCCAATTGCGCGACATTTACCTGGGCAACCTGACTAACTGGAGTCAGCTCGGTGGGCCAACTCTGCCCATTGTGCCAATTTCCCGCCCGACGGATGGTGGCACGGTAGAATTTTTCATCGATGCGGTTTTAGGCGGGGCTGGCTTATCGAGTCGAGTCACCATCGCGAGCACGACGACCGAGGCACTACGGCTGGTAGATACGACCCCTGGGGCAATTTACTACGCTTCAGCGCCTGAGGTGGTCGGTCAGTGTACGGTGAAGCCGATTGCGATCGGTCGCCAGCCTGGCCAACTCGTCTCGCCCTACGCCGAACCCTACATACCGCCTGAAAGTTGTCCCGCTCAACGTAACCAGATCAACAGCGAGGCCCTCCGTAGCGGCACTTACCCGCTGACCCGGCGGCTGTTTGTGGTCATCCGGGAAGACAACAGTCAGGATCAGCAAGCTGGGGAGGCTTACGCCAACTTACTGCTCACCCAGCAAGGACAACAACTCTTGAGCGAAGCCGGGTTTGTCGCCATTCGTTAAACCGCAAAGTCCAGAAATCAAAGATGAATCCTGGCTGAGCCGGATTTCCCACGATCTGAAACGGACTAAGTCCAGTGAGATTTGTGGGATAAACCCCAAACCCTCAAATCTAGCACCTAAGCCCTGCAACTCAGCCCCGCAAACGAGCTGTAAAAAAGCGATCGCCAACCTCTTAGCCAATCCGTTAGAGAGGACCATTAATCAACGCATTCAGCCCATAGACTTGACGACTGCCCACAAAGGGCACCAGTGTGACCTCTCGCTCGTCGCCTGGTTCAAACCGGACAGCCGTGCCAGCAGGAATATCAAGACGCATCCCTCTAGACTGTCCTCGATCGAACTGTAGTGCGGTGTTGACTTCAAAAAAGTGAAAATGTGACCCTACTTGAACCGGGCGATCGCCCGTATTGGCCACACTGAGCGTCACGGTTTCACGACCCGCATTGAGTTCAATATCACCCTCAGCAGGGAATAGTTCTCCAGGAATCATCAGCTATCTCCAGTTAGGCAAATGGAGTGAGAGGGCAAGCGGAGCGATCGCGGGGATAGCATTGTTTGCCATCCATGACCCCACTCAGGGTTAAGCGATCGGATTATGAACGGTGACGAGCTTCGTCCCATCGGGAAAAGTTGCTTCTACCTGAACCTCATCAACCATGGCAGGAATCCCTTCCATGACGTCATCCGGCGTCAGCAACGTTGTGCCATAGTGCATGAGGTCGGCCACCGTACGACCTTCTCGTGCCCCTTCTAAAATTGCCGCCGATAAATAAGCGACGGTTTCCGGATAGTTGAGTCTCAGACCTTTCGCCTTTCGGCGTTCTGCCAGCAGGGCCGCAGTAAAAATTAAGAGTTTGTCTTTTTCTTGGGGCGTCAGTTGCATAGATGGCTGGTTGTTGAGGTCGAATCTGACGATACGTTGAAATAATGGCGCAGATTATGCCAAATTAATTGATTTTCACACTTAATCCAGGTTCTTAGCCAGCCTAGCAACTTCATTAGCTTCAAATACCGTTACAAAGCACCCATTGCAACCTGGCTAAATTGCGGTCAATTCAGAGCGTTTGCTAGGGTCTGTCATCATTTAGCGGCCAAACCCTTTCAGCAAAGGAACGACAGCCCCTAGCCTATAGAATGAATGCGAGCGCGATAATGCTGATTCCTAAAGGTTTCTGGGATTAATTGATGACGCGCCCTAGGATTTCAGCGATTGGCATCAATTCAAGTAATCCTGATTCAGGTTAATGCAATTGAATCCAGCGATGGCCCGATCGCTCAAAACTTCGGGAGATTAAATTAAACATCTTCCAGTCTCAACGGATAGAGGATACACCAGCATAAGTTCCGACTAAATTCCCTTAAAATGGGACAACTTGTTGGTTGTCGACGCCGAGACGACAACCCGAGGTGATATGAGCCCTTTGATGTAATTTCAAATGCAGGATTCCCAAGGTAAACCATCTTTAAAAGATGGGGAAACCCAACGGCGATCACTCAACTCAGAAGACTCTCAGAAAGAACGGCAGTTGATGCAGGACACCCACCTGCTGCTGACAAATTTGGCTGAACGAGAAAAGGCCACCGTCAGGGCGATTTTGGATAGCTTGTACGAGGTCGGTTCAGTCAACCTCATCAACAAGAAGGTCAGGGTCAAGGCTTTGCGAGGCCCCCTTAAAGGCATTGCCGCCTTCAGCAAACCAGTCTTTCAACTTTTTGCCTGGCGCTGGTTTAAGCGCAATTGTCCAGAACTCATCACCAATTGGCTCTATCGTCAGGTGCGCTTTGGCGACCCCTCTCTCCGGATAGAGGCGGTGGAAGATGAGGTGCCTCCCATTGAGGTCTTACCCTCGCCAGAATTGCCTCCTGCTAAACCAGCGCTAATGGAAAATGAGTCGTCGTCGATTTCTCCAATTATCGAGAAACAAGCCCAAGAAATCCTCGCTTTGAGAAATCGCATCACTTTGCTGTCATCAGTTTTGGCCGTCTTGGTATTGGTCGTTTGTTTGAAGCTATTGGCTTAGCAGTTTTGGTCTGACTAGCTTTGGCTGTCAGCCTAACGACTCACACATCTCAGCCACCCACAAACTTTACTGGGTCGATAACCGGCGTGGCAAAGGCTATCGTTCCACGAAAAATCAGGCTGATGGATCCTTGTAACTAGGTATAACAAGCCGCAGTTTGATCAGGTTGCCCTGGATGGTTGAAACCACTTTCTGGCAAGCATTTCAATTCCGCATTCCGACCTCCGCATTCCGCATTCTGCTATATCAATTGTGACCGCCGCCTGGGATAGTTGGGAACAATTCGGGGTGTTCTAAGTCTCTGTCAACTAAGGCCTTCATTGTTAAACTCTGAACCTTACTCTGGCTGGATCACCAATCTGTCGCGATCGCCCTCGAAACGACGTGTATGTCCTTGAGCATTACTTAACTCAATCGCCTTCCTTGAGGCTGAATCAGTGGCTATGAGCGACCTTGAACCCATCGGCGTTACCTCAATAAATTGGCAAGAAGAAAATAGGTACAGCACTAAGCTGTTATTTTCTATACAAAATCTTGTTTGTAAACTCTTGTCCTAGGCTTCTATAAAAGTTCGATGAACTTGTGTGTGTTTACTAGCAGACGACAGCACAGCATAGTTCCATAGCAATCAGGGAAATTGCGAGCTATTGATGTCCAAAAGATGGCGGCTCTACCCAGTTGATATCGAATTGGTTTAGGTAAAAGCTAGCATGCGAATTCCTTGGCAATTAAGCGGCTTGACAGGCTTAGTCGGCTTGTTAATGAGTTCGGCCATGTCGAACCCAGTACTAGCCCAAGTCCCCTTGACTCGGGCTGATGTTGAGGCGCTACAGAATAATGTTGAGTACTTGCCTGAAAGGGGGATTGCCAGAGCCGCTGCTCTTTCCGATTGGCTCACTCTAGGAGATGCGATTCGTACGGCTACAGCTTCGCGAGCCGACCTGCGATTTAACGATGGTTCACTCGCTCGCATTGGGGAGCAAGCCACATTTTGGTTTGTGCCCAATACCCGCAATTTTCGTCTTTCCAACGGGACCGCGTTGCTACTAGTGCCTCCAGGCCGGGGGGCCAGCACCATCGAAACCCCTAGCGCGATCACCGGCATCCAAGGCACCGCCGTCGTGATTCGTCACATCCCCGAATCACCCGTTTTTGTAGACCCTGAGGCCTCGCCTAGCATCACCCCATCCCCCGGCCGCACCATTGTCATGGCGCTGACCAACAACCCGGCAGGACCGGTGGTGGTGGAGTTGCCTAATGGCGGGCAAGTGAGTTTAGTGGCCGGTCAAATGGCGATCGCTGCTGATAGTCAGCTAGAAGTCTTTGAGTTTGATTTACGGCTGTTTTACGAGACGAGCCCCTTAGTTGCCGACTTGCATTTGGATGACCCCAGCTTTGCTGAAGGCAGTTCGCCGACGGCGCCGGTTCGGCAAGAGACCCTCGACGCGTTATCGCAACAAGCTAATTTTGTCGGCCTGTCTTGGCTCAATCCAGATATCTTAGATCAACAAGTCAGTGTCGCTACCGATCTGGATTGGCAAGTGTCAGCCAGTAGTTATCGCTCCGGTCTCGCAACCAACCGTCTAGAGGCCGCATCATCTCACCTCACAGATGTAGGCATGGGGCAGGTATCAGTTGATTTTGCTGAGCGAGAACCCGTGGTGGCGCAACCGACACTTGATGCATCAACTTTTGACCTTGATGCGGGCATCTCGGGACAAAATGGCTTAATCCCAGCCACCGTCGATAGTATTAGTGACATTAATGCGATCGCTCTGCCACCGGGCGTTTTAGAACCGGTGGCGAGCCCCCCGGTAGCCCCCGCAACTCCGAGCCTTCCAGCGATGCCAGCAGTTCCTGCAACCCCGGTAGAGCCAGTTGATCCCGTGATTCCCGCCGTGGTTGCTGAGCCGGTGGAGCCAGTTGATCCCGTGATTCCCGCCGTGGTTGCTGATCCCGTCGCAGATGATGATCTAGAGAACCCAGAAAATCAAGATGATTGAGCTACTCGGGTAATGTCGACAAGTCAGTCAATCACCCAATTCCAGCGAATGCCCATAGCAGAATGCGGAGTGCGGAGTTGAAATGCTTGCCAGAAGCCGGTTTCAACTATCCAGAGTGACCTGATCAAACTGCAGTTCGTTACAGAACGCGGTTTCAATCGCAAAAAGCGGCAACTTTTTTAACGAAAGCCGATGCCTGGGAAAGGATTTTCTATCCTGGTGAAGAAGTGATGGCGCGGTAATGTGGCGTGTTTGCAAAAAGGATACTCAGACCAGCCCAAACTCTCTGGCAGCGCTTTACGGTCAACGAAGCGCAGATCGCGGAACATTTAGAGGCGGTCAGGCAACAATTACCCACAACCGAGGTGATTTTGTTGGGCAAACCTCAAGCGGGTAAAAGCTCGATTGTGCGGGGTATGACCGGCCAACCAGCCGCGATCGTTGGCCAGGGATTTCAGCCCCATACTCGCAGTACCCAGCAATATCCCTATCCGTCCGAAGAACTGCCGCTGCTGGTGTTTACAGACACTGTAGGGCTAGGTGATGCAGCAAGAGATCCGACGGTGCTCATTGATGATCTGACCCAGACGCTCAAGCAAGATGTCACGCGATCGCGCATTTTTATCCTTACCATCAAAATTACCGACTTTGCGAACGATAGCCTGCAGCAAATTATTGCCCAGCTCAAAACAGACTTTCCTCACATTCCCTGCCTGCTGGTGTTGACCTGCCTCCACGAACTGTACCCGTCGCCAACCACCGATCATCCTGACTATCCCCCTGAGTTTGAGGCGATCGCTCGGGCCACTCAAACCACCGAAAAGAATTTTGAGCCGTTGAGTGATCGCACATTACTGATCGACTTTACGTTAGAAGAAGACGGCTATGATCCCGTGTTTTATGGCTTGTCGGCGCTGCAGCAGGCGCTGGATGAGCTACTGCCGCAGGCCCAGGCTCAGGCTATTCACCAACTCTTAGAAACCGATGCCGAGGGCAAAGCGATCGGTGACCTCTATCGCCGCGTTGCGCGGCGTTACATCAGTGCGTTTGCCGTCATGGCTGGGGTGGCGGCGGCAGTACCCTTGCCATTTGCCACCATGCCAGTGCTCACCAGTCTGCAAATCTCGATGGTGGCGGCCCTGGGGCGAGTCTACAAACAAACGCTCACATTTGGTCAGGCCCTCGGGGTGATTGGCACCCTGGCTGGGGGCTTTTTTGCCCAAGCGGTGGGCCGCGAGCTTGTGAAGTTCATTCCCGGCATCGGCAGTGTCGTCGCCACCTCATGGGCAGTTGGCTATACCTGGGCCCTAGGTGAAGGCTCATGTGTCTACTTCGGTGACTTAATGGCGGGCAAAAAGCCAGATCCCAAAGCGATTCAAGCCCTAATGAGTACAACCTTTCAGCAGGCCAAACAAGATTGGCAAGAGACGCAAACCGTTGATGTCGCTGACGCGAGCCCCAATCTCAACACGCTAGATCAATCTGGGGATGAAGATGCGTAGATGGCAAATGCGGCATGTCAATGGCTGCCGGAATACTGACTGAGGATTGACACGATGTGGAATTTACGGCGTTGGCAGTTGATTGTCCTCGCGATGCCGCCGGTGATCCTGATGGGTGGGTTGGCACTGCTGGCCGGAATACAGCTGCATACCTGGGGATGGAGTTGGGTATGGGCTGTGGTGGCGATCACGATCGTGCTTTGGCGCTGGCTTTTCAGCCGCTGGACCCAACCGGATCAACTGACCCTGGAAGACAACCTAGAAACGGTGCGATCGCAGCTCCAAGCCACTCTCAGCGAGACGGCGACTTCAGTGCCTCCGGCACAAGTTGAAGCAGTACTACGGCAAACTTTAGAAACGGCCAGAGAAGACTTACCGCTCTGGGAAGACTGGCCTGCGTTTACGCAACGTTGTCAAACGCTGATTCGCGACATCGCCAAGCTTTACCATCCGGCAGAAAAATATCCTCTCCTAAATATCTATGTGCCCCAAGCCTATGGGCTGATTCGCGGCACTGTGGATGACCTTGATCGCTATATGAGTGTCGCTGCGCCCGCTCTAAATCAAGTCACCGTCGCTCAGGTTTATCAGGCTTATGAAACCTACCGCCGTTTAGAAACGCCTCTAAAGCGTTTGGGGACGGTACTGGATCTGAGTCGCTGGCTCTGGAATCCGATTGGGGCGGTCGCGCGAGAAGTCGGACGTCCTTTGGGCACCCAGGCTAACCAGCAATTACTCGCTAATTTGAGCCAAACCCTACGGGAAACCGCGCTGACCCTGCTGTGCAAGCGCGCGATCGCGCTCTATGGCGGTGATTCAGTCCTGGCGTTTCAACCCCCTGCTCAGGATGCCGGTCACAGTCAAACCCTGCGGGAACTCATGGAAGCGGCAGAGGCAGAGCAGGTGATCGCCACGACCCCTCTTAACTTGCTGTTGGTTGGGCGTACCGGAGCTGGCAAAAGCAGTTTAATTAACACCTTGTTTCAGCAAGATCGGGCCGCCGTGGATGTTCTACCCAGCACCGACCAAATTACTCGTTACCAATGGACCACCTCGGCTGATGAAATTTTCAACCTCTGGGATACCCCTGGCTATGAGCAGGTTGATCGGGTTGATTTGCGACAGCAGGTACTCGATCAAGCGCTAGAGGCTGACGTTATTTTGCTAGCCAATCCGGCGTTAGATCCGGCATTAGATGCGGATGTTGCCTTCTTGCGAGATCTTGCAAACCAAGGGAAGGCGATTCCGAGCTTAGTGGTGTTGACTCAAGTCGATCGCTTACGGCCCATGCGTGAATGGGAGCCGCCTTACAACTGGCAGGACGGTGATCGTCCTAAAGAGGAAAATATCCGCGCTGCTGTCGCCTATCGTCAAGAACAATTAGGTTCCTGGGTACAGCAAGTCTTACCCGTGGTGACGCAGTCAGCAGCGGAAAACCGCGAAGCTTGGGGCAGTGACGCCTTAGCAACGCAACTGATCGCCGCGATCGCCCCCGCCAAATCCCAACGCTTGGCCCAGTTCCTTCGCAGTCGCGAAGCCCGCATTGCCGCCGCCATCCGTTTGGTTGAGCGTTACGCCCTGCAAATGACCAGCAGTCAGGGGGTAGTTGCTCTGGTCAAAACCCCTCTGTTTACCTTTCTCTCTGCGCGTTTTACCGGCACCCCAGAACTTGGCCTGCTGCTTGCACAATCGATTCCTGCGGAACAGGTTCCCGTCGTGGCCAGCAAAATGATGCTGACCTATGAACTCGCCAGTCTACTCAACGAACCCGGAACCCGCTTCCGGTCTGGCGAAATTCTTAAACTGTGGCCCATTATGCTGCAGGGTAGCGATCGCCCGCCCGCGCACAATGCCTGGGCCTGGGGACAAGCCCTGGTGGGATATTGGAGTCAAGATCTCACCACCGACGACCTCAAAATCCGCTTCGACGACTACCTCGATCAATCTGACACGATGCCCACCCCGATTCGTCATACGACCAGCCCTGAGCCATCAACCGCAGCTGACCGGTGAGCTCACAGCCCGGTTTTGTGAAAACAGACCTTACTGATCATTGGTTTTCTGGCTTAAAAAGTTGACACACCCAACCCCCTTGGATGACATCGATGACGAAATGG
Source organism: Leptolyngbya sp. SIOISBB (assembly GCA_010671905.1). GTDB lineage: Bacteria > Cyanobacteriota > Cyanobacteriia > Phormidesmidales > Phormidesmidaceae > Halomicronema. Next base: position 7,407,860 of record JAAHII010000001.1, on the reverse strand, counting down.
GCACTATTACGGACAGTTGAGGGATGAAGTGTGAAATTCGGGCAAAGATGTTGGCACCATTAGCCATCAATGGTTACTCAATCAACCCATCCCTCATTCTTGTAGGGCTAAGATTATGGGGAATAATCTGACGATTATCCTCTGCGAAGGGATTCATACTGACCTTTACGGAGTTAGGACTCACTCAGACTTTGCAAAAGCTTCAACTTCCTGCCTGAAGTATGAAGTGTCAGACAACAGAACCTCACAAAGGTTTAGCAACTCACTTTTTATTTTTAGTATTGCAGAGTGAAATCCATCTTAATGGAAGCGACTCTGATTATGTCCAGCTAGGGTGCCTGCAGGATATTTCTCCAGATTAATTGACATGGCTCTAGCAATGCTTCATCAATTTCTTACAGGGTGCCACGTATTGGATCGCTGTTCGTCAACATTCCTATGAGCACTGTCGCCCATATTTAGGCAAGCAGTTAATATGGCTTGATAAAGGAAAATAAAATTCTTGAGCTGCGCCGAAACAATGGTTAACATTTGTTTGGTGTTGGCTATCGCCCGGAAAAGAGAGTTGCAGCTGCACTTGTGTAAGCGCCAGCTTCTCAGGGATTTCAGGAGGTCACGGACTGAGCTATGCAGGTGTTTAAGAGTTAAGAGGTCTAGACATGCAACAAGTTAGACAAATGAATCGCTCTATTCGTGAAGCTGGGCTTTTGGCAATCGGTGCATTCACTGCTTGTGTAGCACTCTCCGTCTTTGCTTCGACCAGGGTAAAGCCCACCTACACAGCCGATGCTAAATTACTCTTCACCAAAGTTGATACCGCCTCTGCTTTAACTGACATTCGTGGTGGCGGTGGCGATCGCTTAGAGTCTTTGTTAATCGACCAAACACCATTAACGACCCAGATGCAGGTCATTCGATCTCGTCCTATTCTTCAAGAAACGATCGAAATTTTAGGGTTGAGAGACGATGAGGGCGAACTACTTTCACCTCAAGTTATCAATGACAGCCTTGATATAAGCATTCTCAGCGGTACTGACGTTCTCAAGCTCGACTACGTCAGTGAAGATCCCGATACCTCCGCCGCAGTCGTTAATACCCTGATTGATCGATACAGAGAATACTCCATTACCCAAAATCGGGCAGAAGCCAGTGAGGCTAAGGACTTCCTACTAGCTCAATTACCTCAGTCAGAACTCGCTGTCCGGCAGGCAGAGACAGAGCTCCGCGACTTTCTAGAGCAAAATAATATTGGTGTTTTAGAGGATGAAGCAGTCTCACTGGTCGAGCAAATTGAGCGACTAGCTGTAGAATCGGCGACGGTGCAATCTACGCTAGAAGGCACTCGAGCTCAGGCAGATGCTATTCAAAGTAGGCTTGGGCTGAATGCTGAACAAGCTTTTATCGTGGGTAATATCCGACAAAACCCAGGCGTGCAAGAAGCTCTGTTGGATTTGCAGGCAGTAGAACGAGAAATTGCCGCAGAGCAGGCACAGTTCAAGCCAGATAGCCCGGTAATGAGACAGCTACAAGCGAGAAGGGATTCATTACAAGGTTTTTTACAACAGCAATTGGCTCTAGCCGGTGGTAGCCCTAATGTTTCTCTGAGTCGACTTCAAGGTGCCGGGGGAGCAGAAGATGACATTTCTCAGGTACTGATTCGCAACTTTCTTGATACAGAAGTTGCTTACGTTGGTTTGCAGCAGCAACTCGAAACGCTAAGGGATTATCAAGACACGTATCAACAGCGACTCTCTAACATTCCATCCTTAAGCGCCCAAAAACGTGCCCTTGAGCGGCGGGTAACCGTTGCAGAAGACACCTATAGCGCGCTACTCACGCGTATCCAGGAATTACAAGTTCAGGAAAACGAAACGACTTACAATACCAGAGTGATTGAACCCGCTACCCCCCCACTTGAGTCAGATGGGGGCTCTCAGAAAAAATATCTCGCTGTGGGAGTGTTTGGTGGAGCAGTTGTAGCTTTAGCGATCGTCATTGCGACCCAAGTCCTTTCATCACCATTACTGAAGCAGAAAGCTAAGGAAAAAGAAAGAGAATTTGCCAAGACGTCACACTAGTCGTTAACAGCATGTTGATTAAGCATCTTCAAGCTGCTGCCAGAACATCAATCATGCTCTCTGAGTAGTGATGCAGAGTACCGTTAATTGCTTCCGACTTTTTGTAAAGTTGTCACAATGGCTCTTACACAGGGAGAGTTCGTTATACAGCAAGTTGAGATTGGCATTGCATCACTTGTTGATGTACCGCAAGGAAATCAGGAGATTTTATTATGCAGTCTTTGAATGTCTCAACTAACTCAGTATCATCTCCATCAACTCAAACCCAAGCACTGCTTTTCTTTGCTCTAAAGCTATGTTCTGTCTAGTCTGGTAATTGCTCATGCTGACTATACCGCTCAGTTATTTCACACTAGATGAGCCAATGGCATAAAACCAGAGTTTTCAAGAGCGCTTTAAATCACTCTTCTTAAGTCCAAACATCTAAGATGCACTTCTAAAATCATGTTTATTCAAGCTGTTGCCAAGCCAGCCTTTGATCTTGTAAGAATCGTTGCCAAGCCAGTTTTTGACCTGGCCAAAACTGAGATATTTGCAAAGCTAGAAACGGCATTTGTTCTTGCATACTTATTTTTATACTCTAAAGGAATCATTGTTCTGGTTCTAACAGGCGGCGCGACAGAAGGAGATGGTGCCGCTGATTGGGACTTTGGCATCCTGACTCTTTTTTGGATGTTCAACTACCTTGTGACCGCTAGCTTAGTGATCTTGAAATGGGATGTCTTAAAGGATAGGTTCCTGGCAATCATTTGTCACAACTACTTTTTCTGGGTCTTCTTGATGTTCGTCATGCTGTCGACCATTTGGTCTGAAAAACCACAAGAGACCATAAAAGCATCCATTGGCTTAATCGGAACAGTGCTATTTGGTGTTTATATTGTTTGTCGATACACCTTTAAGGAGCAGATCAACATACTCTTGATTTTTTTCGGCATCGTCCTTGTGACAAGCATCTTGTTCATGGGTGTTCCAGGGTACGGCATTGACACCGGAAAACATGCCGGAGCCATCCGAGGTATTTATAGTCATAAGAATATCTTTGGCCAAGCGATGACCCTTAGCACAGCCACATTTCTAATTTATACAAAGGCAAAATTTTGCGTTGATAGAAGGCTGGCCTATCTAGGATTTGCGACCAGCTTTGCCATGGTTGTTGGCTCTAAGTCTTCATCTTCCCTGCTTTACACGATATTACTAATTGCCTTGATTCATGCGATTGAAGTACTGCGTTTTCGAGGTCAATTATTTGCCTGGTCTTTAGTTTCTCTTGCTAGTTTGTATTTCTTTATTGTGACTTGGCAAGAGACAATCATGAACTTTATATTAGGTCTTTTGGGAAAGGATCCAACCTTGACTGGGCGCACAGATATCTGGGATGTCATTTTGAGTAAGATTCAGGAAAGACTGTGGCTAGGGTATGGATTTGACGGATTTTGGCATGGCATTTATGGTGAGTCATTTTATGTCAGGAACGCAGTGAGATGGGATTTACCTAACTCTCACAATGGTTTCTTAGACCTCGCGTTGGGTCTTGGCATCATTGGTTTGGCACTTTTGATGCTGACGCTATGGATAACGCTTATTAAGGGTTTAGTGCTTCTCAAGACTGATTTTTCTTGGATACATGTTTGGCCTGTTATGTTCATCTTCTATACGCTGATGATCAACATGAGTGAAAGTTCTTTGGGGGGACAGAATAGTAGCCAAACAATTTTCTTGACGATCGCTGTAACCACAACATCGATCGAATTCAGTAAGTTATTTGGGCCTGCGGCACAGCTTAATGATTAGGATTTGAGGCTTGAATGACGAAGGTGTTTTCTAACCATTCTTTTGTGCCGTGGATAATTATCGAGAGAGACGCTAGACGTAAATTCATGGCATTGTAGACATTTCAACCTCATGGTCTTCGTTCGACATGCAAGGTGTTGCAATTGTGATTGCAAGGTATATCTCATCCGACTTGACCTATAGCAAACCGTAGTTTGGTTAGATTGCTCCAGATCGCTGTAATCGACGTTTGACAAACCTTTCAATTCCGTAGGGCTGGCCCTTCCCGAAGGGTATTCCGACCTCAGTATTCCGAATTCTGCTATAGCTCGTGACATTCAGGACACATATTGCAGGCGTCCTGATGACTCACCAGACATAGATTCAGGTTGGGATGGAAGCTCTGCTTTAGCCGCTGACAAAAGTTTCAGCCACCTCAAATAAGAGGCGCAATCCCAACGTCAATAAAAATAGGGCAAAACAGCGCTTGAGTATCCGTGAGGCAATTTGATGACAAAGTTGGGTGCCAAGAGGAGCGCCCAGCATCGTAAATGGGGCCACCAGGAGTACTGCAGGCCAATAAATTGTCCCGATTGCTAAGGGGATATCTAATCCGTGGGTAGATAAGCTCAGACAGCTTAGTGTTCCTACCAGGGCGATCGGTAAGGTAAAGGAGGCTGATGTACCGCTAGCCTGGCTCATGGGCAACCCTGAATAGAGTAAAAACGGCACACTAATGGCACCGCCGCCGATTCCGAGTACGCCCGATTTGAAGCCTAGGACGGTTCCTACTGTTTTGATTAATTGGCCATCAGGTTCTCCTGGTTGGTCAGGTTTGGGGAGCCAGTCAAACAATATTTTGAGGGACACAAAGACCAGAAAGGCGCCAAAGATAAATTCTAAATAATCTGAATTCAAACGATAAGACACTAACTTGCCAAAGATGACACCGATCGCGATCGCCGGTAAAATCCGCTGAAAAATTGGCCATTGCACATCGCCTCGTAAATGGTGCGACCAAGCTGATGATGCTGACGTGAACACCATGATGCACATCGAACTTCCGGCGGCTAAATGCATTACCCATTCATGGGGCAAATTAATGATTCGGAACAGGTAAAACAGGCCCGGTACAATTACCATGCCGCCGCCAATGCCAAAGAGGCCAGACAGAATTCCTGCGGTTAGTCCTAACCCTGCAAACAAAATAATGTCTACACCAGTTAGCATTGCCGATTACCGATCCTTTTGCGATTCAGAGAAATTCAAACTTGAGTCGAGTCATCTAGCAACCTAGGCAATGCCGCTGACTCGACTTGGTCATTGCTTGCTTCATTATTGCTTAACTTTTCGCTCAAATGAGCAGAGTAGCAAGGTTTTGTTGATTTTCGTAAATAAGGCCAATAGAGTCGGTCGTGGGACAACCAACGCCCTCCCAGTGACTGGCGATCGCTCGGTTTCTCATGATGCGTTCAAGGCCTGACATCACTCGAACGATAACAGTAGTAACAGATGTATCGAGTAATTTTAACGAGACGATACGCATTTGCCGATGGCGAGACACCGTCACTCAACAGCAGCAAATACAGCTCATAATCGATAGTTACTCATTAGCGGCAAGATAACTGCAACGCTCAAGGAGCCACTATTTGGTAACCGTCCCAGGAATTATGCTGGCTGAGCGAAGTCGAAGCCAAAACCCAACCAGAATGTCCCCTTCGACTTCGCTCAGGGGACGGTTACCACTATTTGAGGGTTTGAGTCGCGATTCCTATGGCATGGCTCTGAATTTCTCATCCCAGCTTAATGGAGAGGTTTAAGGGGAGCAAGGCTCTGCTGATCTGATAGTTTCCATCCAGGCGCGAGCGACTGTGACCACGCCACAGACAGAGATACCGCAACGACGTAGTTCGCTAGCCGCTACCTGTACCGTTATCCCAGTAGTGTAGATATCGTCCAACAATAAAACGGGTTTACAGGGCCGCTGCTGGAACGCTTTACCTAATGTGAAGGCACCCGACAGGTTTTGTTGACGCGCTTGGACTCCCAGACCGAATTGTGGGGCAGTCGCCCGCTGGCGCATGAGCCCATGACGAACTAAGGGCAACCCGGTTTGTGTACAAAAGGCTTGGGCGATGAGTTCAGCCTGGTCGTAACCCCGTTGACGCTGTTTTTCAACGAACATGGGAATCGGCACTACCAACGGCGATCGCTGAGTGAGGGGCGACTGCTGCCAGTGTTTTCCTAAAGCTCGCCCTAGCGGCACTGCCAATTCGGGGTGTTGCTCATATTTCAGCGCGGCGATCGCTCGTTTCAGCGCGCCCTCGTAAGGTCCCCAAGCCATTACCGGCAGGGCCTGCGGTGCAGTTTGGTTATGCTGAGAGTGAGTGCAGGAGCTAACCTGAGCCCAACAAGCTGGGCACAATGACTGCGATGATGGGCGATCACATAATGGGCAGGGCTGCTGTAAAAACAGATTAGTGACTGACTTTAACGACTGAATCAACATGGTTGATGAATTTAGTAGAAGCGTGTCACATTGCCCTAACGGATTGCTGTGATACCTACTATTGTCTTGACAGTCCCGCTCTGGAGCCTAGGGTAAAAATAACGATATCGGTTGGCCAACTGACTCTCAGTAGCTTAGTCGCTCTAGAGTCTTTACGAATTATGGTCAGTGAACGTGACCTCATGCAGTTAGTCATTAAACTTGCCCCACCAGATAGCACGATTGCTTTAGTTGTCTAAGTGTTGACTCACTCGCAGTCTTTTATGTCCTGTTTTCTCTCACTCAACACCTTGGCCGAAACCAAGGCTTCTCAAATTGGGGAATCGGCATGGCAACTCTGTCGAGTGCAGCAGGCAGGGCAAATCGTGCCCCGTAGTTGGGTTATTCCAGCTACTTGCTTCGATGAGACGTTACACAAGTTGGTAGCCCGAGAACCGCTATTTGCTGACTGGCCACAGCTGCTGTGGCAACCGGACCATAGACCTGGCTATCCTGTTCAGCAGATTGCGCGGCGCCTCCATCGGCCATTGTTCAATTTGCCGCTCAATTTCCCCTGGACCGATCTGCTGTCCGCGATCGACACCCCTATCGTGCGTCTATGCCCCTCACTTTGGTTGGGAGAAGGAATTGCCACGATACCCTGGGGGCAAATGCTGGCTGCCCCTCTTTGTTGGGCTGAACCAGAAGCGCTAGAGACTGCGCTCAAACAAGTTTGGCTCTCTGCCTTAGATGCCAAAAGCCTGACCTTCTGGCGTTTGTGGCGCTCTGCTCAAGCAAATACTGGGGCGCACTATCCTGCCACGATTAATCTGGCAGTCATCGTGCAAGCGGTGGAGACGGCGGCTTTTTCGGGAACCTTGACCGTCCGACAATCAGCGGTAGAGATCGCGGCAGTTGAGGGGGTATCCCCGGCATTGGATGAGTGCTGTCCAGCGACCTTTGTCGGCGAGTTACCTTATATACCTCACTTTGCTTGGCAAGCAGGCTTTCAAGAATCGTTATATCGTCCCCGCCAACCAACCAATATTCAATCAACCCCTTCAATCGAGGCCAGTCTCTATAAAGTCAGCCGATCGCAGGCCCAGTTGACTATTCCTGATACGGTTGAGCAACAGCTATGGTCTGTGGCCCAGTGGTTGACCACTTGGTCAGATGCCCCCACGCAAATTGAATGGAGCATCAACGCAGAGAGTGGGGCGCTACACATTGCTCAAGTGCATGGGTGGCCATTGTGTGCCTATGCTGCCCATGCGATCGCGCCCCCAACTGACAACCCTGACGTAATCACGGGTCGAGCGGCTGCCCCCGGCCAAGGTCAAGGGCGAGCACTGGTGCTATCGCGAGAGCAGCCGTTGCCGTTGTCAGCACACCAGCAAATCATCATTGCCGCTGAGGTCGCGCCTGACTGGTTACCCCTTTTAAAAACGGCGCGTGGCATTGTTTCTGAACAAGGCGGACTGACGTGTCACGCGGCCGTACTGGCGCGAGAACTGGGACTACCCGCAATTATTGGCGTTCAGAATGCGACCGAGCGTTTTCGCCCTGGTGAAGCGCTTGCCGTTGATGGTGATCGCGGGTTGATTAACCGATTGCCAGATCTGCCCGATACCACAAACACACCATCCAGAGGAAAATCCAGCTTTGAACCGACCCAGACCCAGATTTGGGTAAACCTGAGTCAGCCAGAAACCGCTGCCGCGATCGCCGCTCTCCCACTAGCCGGTGTAGGCTTATTGCGATCGGAATGGCTCATGTTGCCCACCCTAGAACGCCAGCATCCCTATCACTGGCTAGCCACCGGGCAAAAAGAATTGTTGCTTAAGCGCCTTGTAAAGCAACTGCGCCCCATCCTTGAGGCCTTTACCCCACGTCCGGTACGCTATCGCACCCTTGACATTCGCACTAGCGAGTTTGCCCAACTCATTGGGGCTCCAGCGGTGGAACCCAATCCGATGCTGGGCGCCCGTGGCACTTTTAGCTATCATCTGCAGCCTCAATTCTTTTTGTTAGAACTCGAACTGTTAAAACGGTTGCAAGACGAAGGGTATGGCAACATCCAGCTAATCTTGCCGTTTGTGCGCACGGTGGAGGAGGTCATCCACTGTCGCAGTCTGGTGGAAACAGTGGGATTACATCATCATCCTGATTTTGCGTTGTGGATGATGGCTGAAGTGCCCTCAGTCTTGTTTCTCTTACCGCAATATGTTGCTGCGGGCATTCAGGGTATTGCCATTGGCACCCATGATTTAACGCAATTGCTGTTGGGCATCGATCGCGACCAGGCTATTTTTACCGCTCCTTATGATGAAACTCACCCAGCGGTACAAATGGCGATCGCTCAACTCATTGACAAGGCCCATCAGACAGATATCGCTTGCTATTTATGCGGTGCGTCACCCACCCATCACCCGGAATTTATCACCGCTGCCGTACAGCAACAGATTGCAGGCATCTCCGTCGACGTCTCTGTTTTAGAACTGACAACCCAAATTATCCAGCAAGCAGAAACAGCCATGCGACAATCGATTTCCTAATACCGTCTGTCAGCCTGTTGTTGGGAATCCAGCAAAATAAAGTCGGAATGAGTTTACGCTGTTTCAGCCAATTAGCATCTCTCGATAGGTCCTGATCTAAGCCAGGAATCAAGGGGTTCTATCCTTAAGAATTTTGAATTTACAATTGCTGCGATGATTCAGCTCGACGGTCGCGATTGCCATCCGCCCATCCGCGTAGTATCAATAGAAACAATAAAAAACTCACCACCAATCCTCAAGGATCAGGTAATCAAATGAAGCATTTGCGCCGATGGGTTATGAGCTTATCAGCGGCAGTAGCGACCCTCGCCACGATTGTGGGGCTGCAGCTGGCGACCCCTGCTCAAACGCCGACTGACCTAACCTTGGAAGTCGCCGGGCTGACGGTAGAAGAGCTGGCCGATGGCGTGTATGGTCTGATTGCCAGCACCGATTTCCCACCGGCTGAACCGGCGACGACAGCCATTTGCAATGGGGGCATCGTGATTGGCTCAGATGGTGTGTTGGTGGTCGATCCTTTCCATAACGAAGCGTTGGCAACACTGTTGTATGAGACGGTTGCCACCTTGACCGACCAGCCGATTCGCTACGTGATCAATTCTCACTATCATTTTGATCACACGGGGGGCAATCCCGCTGGCGATGCCTTGGGCTATGCCACGCTAGGGCGCGGCCCGATTCGGGACTGGATGCTGACGCGCAACGTCGACTCGGATCCAAATCCCACACCACCGGATGTGATTGTGAATGGTCCTGGGGAGCTGTGGCTGGGCGATCGCGCTGTGCAGCTAGCCGCATTTGAAGGGCACACGGGAGGTACTGACTTAGTAATCTATGTGCCCGATGTGGATGTGCTAATGACGGGCGATTTGCTGTTTACGCAACGGTTGCCCTATGCCGCCGACGGCAACCTGCGGGTTTGGCAGACCAATCTAGAACAGCTCGCTGAAACATATCCGACGGCAATTGTGTTACCGGGCCACGGCCCGATTAGCGATCGCGCGGATTTCGACGTCCTGAAGGACTATCTCGCGTATTTAGAAACCCTGGCTTTGGACTGGAAAGAGCAAGGACTCTCGGAAGAAGACGCGATCGCTCAAACGATAATTGCGGACGAGTATACCGACTATCTCTTTCAAGGCCTCTTCTCCAGCAATCTGTCCACGGCTTATCAGCAGATCACGCTTGGGCAGGATGATGCCGCGTCCATTCAAGGCTATTTTGCGCACCAACCCCCAGAGCTACAGGCCCTTTAGGACAACTCTCATCGTTGCCCAAACAGGTCACGGCTCTAGGAAATCTCATACTCTCGTCTCCTGAAATGACAATCCAGCAATGGCTATTGTAGGACTGACGCATAGTCACTTAGCAGAATTCGGAATGCCGAAGTCGGAAGTCGGAGTTAGACCACTCACAGGATGATAATTACAGGCATCTGGAGTGACTTGATCACACTGCGGCTTCCTATATTTCGCAAAGCCGTCGAACTGACAGATAATTAGAGGGCGAAATTCGTTAGTAGAAAGCTTACTGAGCAAGCGTTTTAGCAAGCTTATATCGTCTAAACCCATGGCAACTTGCTGTACCGACCTGTCAAATCACTCGCAGCATTAACAGCTCTCCTTTGCCTTGGCCACAGCACCGTGAAGTCAACCAGTCACCCCACACAACGAACCGATCGCCTGAACCGACGGTGATAACCATCTACTCTTGCGCGGAACTCCGGAACCCAGCTTCAGCCCTATACTGTTAAGAGTCAGCAACAAAAGTTTATCATCCTCCTTTTTCCCTTATGACTGCTCAACTTACCGCTCCAGACAGCTTGGAAAAACTGACTTGGACCTGGCAAAGCCATCGTATTTGCCACACGATTCAAGGCAGCGGCCAACCCCTAGTTCTGGTGCATGGGTTTGGCGCTTCGATTGGGCACTGGCGTAAGAACATCCCCGTACTTGCCGCCGCGGGTTATGAAGTTCATGCGCTCGATCTGTTGGGATTTGGAGCCTCTGACAAGCCCCCGTTGGAGTACACCCTAGAGCTTTGGGAATCTCTGTTACAGGACTACTGGCGTGAACATATCGGTCGTCCAGCCGTGTTTGTGGGTAATTCCATCGGCGGCTTAATGACTCTGATGATGCTGGCTCACGCTCCAGAAATGGCCCAGGCGGGAGTTCTACTCAACTGTGCAGGTGGTCTGAACCATCGTCCTGAAGAATTGAATTTACCCCTACGAATGGTCATGGGCACCTTTAGCAAAGTGGTGAACTCTGACCTGATCGGCCCCTTGGTATTTAACGAAGTCCGCCGTAAGTTCCGGATTCGGGGCTCGCTCCAACAGGTGTATGGCAATCGCGCAGCGATTACCGACGACTTGGTGGAAATTTTATATCGGCCATCTTGTGATTCGGGTGCCCAAAAGGTCTTTGCCTCTATTCTGGCAGCGCCTCCTGGGCCGAAGCCGACTGAACTGTTGCCGCAGATCCAGCAACCACTGCTCGTGCTGTGGGGAGAAGATGATCCCTGGACCCCCATTAAAGGGGCTGCTGTTTATCAAGAATTGAGCGAAGCCGACAAGGCGATCGCCCCCCCGGTCACGTTTCACGCGATCGCGGACACGGGTCACTGTCCCCATGATGAGCGTCCCGAGGTGATCAATCCGCTTATTATTGATTGGTTGCAGACCCTTTAATAACGACTAACGACACCCGCGGCATAGCGTCAGACTGAGACTTTTTTCTATGTCTATCGTCATACCCTTGAGGGCTCTTGTTCTCAAGGGTAATCTACCTTGTGGAGATATCGCTATTCCCGAGCAGGCAGCACAGTTCAAATACTTGCAGCCGCCCATTAGTTTAGTCAGTTCTGCGCCCCTGAACTGGATAGGTTCTCTAATCCTTCGGGAACGCTTTCAGCGAACGCAGGGTCACGGTATCTGACGCTTTTTCATAAGGTACTTCGCACTCTGAACGCCTTTCTTAGCCGTACATGCTGTCATGATGCTGCGCGATGGCGCGCCTTAAACGGGAATTAAATGCATCAATGACTTCTGTTAATCTTTGACTTAAGGACTTTCGCTATTCTGACTTTCAGTGCAGATTGCTGCTCGGCCAGGTGCTGGGAGGAAGTCTGCCTGGCTCCTGCCCATATGACTCGTAGTTGCCGCTTTCATTTGAGCCCCTTTTATGACAACTGTATTTGACTTTTTGGCAAGAGGTGGCCCAGTAATGGTGCCGATTTTAGGCTGCTCAGTCTTAACAATCGCTACAGCAATGGAACGGGCCTGGTTTTGGACGAGCTTGCTGAAGCGTGAAAGCCAAGTCGTAAATGAAGTGTTGGATGCGGCTCGACGAGATTTGGATGAAGCTGCCGCGATCGCAGCGCAAGCTGACGATACTCCCGTTGGGCGGTTTTTATTAGCGCCGTTGCGACTCAAAAACCCTTCCCCAGAGACCTTTCGCCTAGCGCTGGAAAATGCGGGTGACAAGGAATTTGTGCAGATGCGGCGAGGGGATAAAATTCTTGAAACCATTGTTGCCGTTGCCCCCCTGCTGGGTCTGCTGGGAACAGTCACTGGTTTGATTGCGACTTTTAACAACCTCAATATTGGCAGTGGGGGCAACACTGATACCTCCCAAGCTGCCGCTGGTATTGGTGAAGCCTTGATTACCACGGCAGCGGGCATGGTGGTCGCAATCATGGCGCTGCTAGTATTCCGGATCATGGTTACGTTTCAAGGCCAGCAAATGGATTACTTTTCGGAAGCTGGCAACGAGTTGGAACTCATTTACCGACAATATTGGTACGAACCAGCTTTGTCAGCGCTCGAAGACAACCCGCCTAATATCCCGCGCTCCCAACCTTTTGCCGCTGAACGCTACTGAAGCTAGTTATCCATCTTGTTGCTATGCGCTTTCGCGAAACCAAAGATACTGCACCGCCACAAGTTGACCTGATTCCCATGCTGACGGTCATGATGGGGGTCTTAGCTTTTTTTGTCGTCGTTACCCTGACCTTGGGCAGCGAAGAAAAAATTGATATGAAGCTACCCGCGGCCCAACCGGAAGATCAGCCACCTGCGCCGATCACGACTCAGCCTTTCATCGTTGAAATGGATGCTAATGGGGGCTTTAGGGTCAACACGACTCCCATTGACAAAGAAACTTTAAAAGTCCAGATGGAAGCTTATCTCGCCGAAAACGCTGATCATGTGGTTTATCTGCTGCCCGATCGCGAATTGCCCTATGAGCAAGTGATTCAGTTTCTTGGCGAAATGCGCGGCATTGGCGGCGATCGCGTCTCACTCGCGATCGAAGAATAGCGTGTTTAAGAGGCCGTACCCAACATTGAATTGTCAGCACTCAGAACCGGCATCATTGCAGAGATATCCTGCACCCTCCAACGATTCCCCACCTTCACCTCCACCCCTCAACTTCTATGCGCTCCCGTCGCTCATCCGGCTCTAAAATTCCCGAAGTCAATCTCGTCCCCATGATGGATGTGTTGATGACGGTACTGACATTCTTCATCATCATTTCGATGACGCTGACCGGGCGGCAGTTGATTGGCATTGATATCCCCAATGACGTCGAAGGGGTGGATGAAGAAGTCAATGCTGAAGTGCAAGCCACCTCTCTCATTATTGGCTTGGACAGTAACGGCAATATCGTCTTTGAAGATCAGCAGATTAGTTTTCAACAACTCACTCAGCGAATTCGGACTTATTTCTCCGAAAATCCAGAAGGCACGCTGCTGCTTAAAGCAGACAAAGATTTACCCTACGATGAAGTGGCTGTTTTCTTGACAGATTTGCGAGATATTGGCGGCAATCGAGTTTCTCTAGCAGTGGAATAAACCGCATTGCCTTTTAAGGTGCTTAGACATTGCCGCAGCAGGATCGCTCCTTAAGTCGAGCGCGATCGCCCTTGGCGACTGCAGGGATACAAATGCTCCGTGCCACCACTGCAAATCTTTACGCAAATGAAGCTGCCATAGGGTCGCACCCATTGCCGACAGGAGCACTTGACTCAAGTGCTCAATCTGTAGGTATAGCAAGCCGCAGTTTGATCAGGTCACCCTAAGTTGCTGTGACCTTTATCTGACAGGTATTTCGATTCTGCATTCCGACTTCCGCATTCCGACTTCCGCTATACCTTCATCAAGAATTGCTAGCGACTGCAACATGATGCTTCGAGAATCAACCGCATCAGAGTTCTCACGCTTTTGCCTGGACCTTGTTTGGTTCGATACCAGGCCTCTCGTCATGAACTTCTTAAAGTTACTGTGAACTCAACTACCTAGGCTGTGCTCAGAGTATTTACTTACCCTATAGTGTGTAGCTATAGAGACCTTTAGAGTAAAAAGGTCTCTTCTCAGGGTTTCTACTGCTGACGTTTAAGCTTGTGATGCACTTTTAAAGCATGCAAAAGTCGTGGTTGACACTGGGCGGTTCAGTAATTTCCCTATTTGCCGTAGTATCCCTCTACTTAAATACGGAACGGCAGCAGCCCCGAGTAACGTTTCAAGTCTCTTGGCAACCGCTCTTGCCGATATTGGTAGGTAGCTCACCAGGGAGCGTGGACAGCAATCGCTGGTCGATGCCTGCTTATCAAGACTATATTGCGGCCTGGCAGGGCAGTCAGACGGCAATTACGCTCGACGAGGCTGATTTGGCCAATCATCAAGAGTCCATCGAGGCAAACAAGACAGCCGGTGATCTAGAGTTGCCGGATAGTTACGGTTTAGTCCACGACACTCCCCTCTTTATCACCCATTTAAAGCAAGGCTTGGCCAGCTTGAGCGATCACCAGGGGCAATTGCGAGGACTCGGGCCAATACTGCAACCCAGACTATTTACTGTGAGCTTCCGCCCCAGCGATCGCCTCTCCATTGAGCGCTATGCCAACCGTCAGCATCTACCTGATGATGCTTTAGAGTTTCGCTATCTCGACCCCAATACGATTGAGTTACTGTCAGGCTTTCGCCGGGTACTCATCGACGATATTGCGGCTGCCGAAAGCGACTTATTAATGCCAGATGGCCAGAATACCGCAACGGGCGAAAACTTACCCCGTCCAGGCCTGGAAGTTGCTCCTGGTGGTGGTCGTTACTGGATTGAAGATCCGAACGCTGCCTGGTGGTAGGTCTGAGCCACCCTGACTACGGGCTAAGCCAACACAGCCATTGAACAACCAAAGAGACCGTGTAGTAACTGTTATCCTTCGCCATTGAAACAGGTGGGAAAGATTTACCGCTAACTCTATCAATGAGTTCTGAGTCTGGGAATCTTTAGGATCTATTATCAATCAACCTCAGAAGTCTTTAGAATCCGACATCATCGCGCCTGCATTTACTCAACACGCGCTCAACTTTGGTGACCGCTCGATATGAATGCTCCGCTTAGTTGGCATCCAGGTGGCGTCGGACTCGCTAGACAGTTTCTTTCACACAGACTGTGATCTGTATCACGAAATACGATATTTTTGCCGAGAATTGCATACAGTATGCACCTGTTGACTGAGTGCACCTAATTTTCCAAAGATTCAGCGTCAGATGAGGAGATGAGTCATTAAGGAAGGCTTTAATATTTTCGAATGAGTTGCTGTAAATGTTACAGATTCATGTTTCTGGTCTGTGAGACGTTGAGCAGTGGTTTTATAGTCTTTGACTTGTTTTTTAAAGCAGCGAGTGATGCCGATGGCACTGGATGCTCCGAATATGACGCCTGCCCAGGCCTCGTCACCCCAACTAGCGAAGCAAGATGATATTCAGCAGGTGCTGTCTCAAGGTGCAGCTGGCGTCTCTTTGCAGTCAGTGACAAAGCAGTACGGACAGTTTACGGCGGTCGAAAATCTATTTTTGGATATTCCGCCAGGTTCTTACTGTTGCCTATTAGGCCCTAGTGGTTGTGGCAAAACGACCACCTTGCGGATGATTGCCGGTCACGAAACGATTACGAGTGGCGATATTTACATTGGCGATCGCCGAGTGAATGAATTGCCTCCGGCCAAGCGTAACACCGCCATGATGTTTCAGAACTACGCGCTGTTTCCCCATAAGACGGTCTGGCAAAATGTCGAATTTGGACTGCGGATGCATAAAGTTCCCAAGGCGGAGCGTCGGCAACGCGTGGGTGAGATTTTGGAATTAGTGGGACTCAGTCATACCAGCGATCGCAAGCCCGATCAACTGAGTGGCGGTCAGCAACAGCGAATTGCCCTAGCTCGCGCCCTCGTCACCCGTCCTCAGGTACTCATGCTCGACGAGCCCCTTAGTGCCTTAGATGAAAATCTACGGGTGCGAATGCGGAGTGAACTGCGCAACATTCAAAAGCAGTTTGGGTTGACCTTTATCCAAGTCACCCACCATGTCGAAGAAGCTTTTTCGCTCTCAGACCAGATTGTGGTGATGGATCACGGCCATATTGATCAGGTGGCGACCCCCAGTGAGTTGTTTGATGCCCCCGCGTCTCAGTTCGTGGCCAAATTTATTGGTGACAACAACATTTTCGAAGGCCAGGTGACGAAAGCGGTGCCGGATAGCGACGGCTTAGAACTAATTGAGCTCGCGGTCGAGGGCCTCGGCTCCGTCTTTAGTCGCGGTCATGCGGTGCCCGTGGGCCAGACGGCAGCCTGCTCCGTGCGGCCTGATTTGTTGATGATCGTGGCTCATGACACCGAGGGTACGTCCTCTTCCCCCGCCAACCATTTGCCTGCTCGCATTGTCGATGTTGAACTGACCGGGTATGTCACCAGGGTTTCCCTGCTGGCTGAAGCGACGGGGCAAGAACTGCTTTATAAAGTGCGTACGGTGGAGTGGTCTCAATCTGGCCTGAGTGAAGGCCAGGTGGTGACCTTACGATGGGCCGCTCGTGATTGCGTTTTTCTGCCCTATTGATTAAGTTGTTGACGATTTTCCTTAATCTGCTCTTAAAATCAACAAAATTCTGACAGGAGACAAAGATGCCAAATATTTCACGACGCTACATGATTCGCACGGGCCTCGCCGCTGGGGCCGCGATCGCGGCGGCTCGCTGTAGCGGTGCCCCCGAAGGCACCCCCAACAATCCGGCACCGGGGCCAGAGGTCAATACCAATGCCAGCAAAGATGTGACGCTGCGATTGATTGGTACGGGCGTTTCTCAAATCAACGAAATTCGCGACAAAGCTCAAGAGGACTTGGGCTTTAAGCTGGAGATGCGGGCCCTCAGCACCGAAGAAAACAATCAAATCGCGATTACCCAGCCCGATCAATACGACATCTTTGATGGGGAGTATTTCAGCCTGCCGCTCGTGGTGCCTTCTGGCAACCTGCGTCCCGTCGAGATCGCCAAGATCAAAGATTGGGACAAGATTGTCTCCTTCTTTACCACCGGTAAATACGAAGGCATGCCGGTGGAGGCGTCCCAAGGGACCGCGCCCTATAAGGTCATGTATCTGACTGGCCCTGACTCCACCGAGTTCTCGCCGACCCCGACGGATTTCGCCACCCTCATTCCTTTCCAGTACAACGCCGATACCTTGGGCTATCGTCCCGACTTGGTGGGGCGCCCGATCGAAACCTGGGGTGAATTGTTCAACGAAGAATTTCGGGGTAAAACCTCCATCCTCGATATTCCCCAAATTGGCATTATGGATGCCGCGATGGTGGCCGAATCGCTGGGACTGATGACCTTTGCCGACAAAGGCAACATGACCCAGGCCGAAATTGATCAAATCATCGACATCCTCAAAGAGCAAAAGGCGGCAGGGCAATTCCGCGCTTTCTGGAAGACCTTTGATGAGTCGGTGAACCTGATGTCTTCTGGGGAAGTCGTGCTGCAGTCGATGTGGTCCCCAGCGGTGACAGCGGTCCAGTCCAAAGGCATTGATTGCGTTTACGCCCCCCTCAAAGAGGGCTATCGCGGCTGGGGCGGCGGCGTTGGTTTGTCGAAGAACTTGGAAGGCATGCAACTCGATGCCGCTTATGAGTATCTCAATTGGATGCTGGAAGGCTGGGTGGGGGCTTTCTTAGGCCGCCAAGGCTACTACAGTGCCGCCCCCGAAAACTCGAAGCAATACATGTCTGAGGCCGAGTGGGCGTTCTGGTACGAAGGGCAGCCTGCTTCTGAAGACATGGTTGACCCCTTTGGCAAAACCTTAGCCAAGTCAGGGGTCGTACGCGATGGCGGTTCCTTTAAGGAGCGCTTTGGCAACATCGTCTGCTGGAACTCCACCATGGCCGAAAACACTTACCTGGTACAGAAGTGGAATGAGTTCATCGCTTCGTAAGCGAGCGAGCTGATTGAGCCCGATTTACTTGTTCTCTGGGTGAAGCCACGGGCCAGCTTCTCTGGCTTCACCCTTACCTGCGGACTTTTCTGTTTGACCATGACCTACCGGTTCCAATTTCAAGTGATTTGGGATAACTGGCCGCTGTTGCTGGAAGGAGTCTGGCTGACCCTTCAGCTGTCAGTTGGGGCAACGGTACTGGGGTTGCTAGTTGGCACGGTGGGCGCGTTATGCAGAATTTCTGGCCAGCGAGTCTTGCGATCGCTGGCCACAGTTTATGTGGAAGCGATTCGGAATACCCCTTTTCTGGTGCAGCTATTGTTCATCTTCTTTGGCATCTCAAGTTTAGGGCCAACCTTAGGGAATGAGCAGGCCGCGTTGCTCGCATTGACGATCAACTTCGGCGCCTATGCTACAGAGATCATTCGAGCTGGCATTGAATCCATCAGTCCTGGTCAGATTGAAGCAGGGAAATCTTTGGGGCTGAATCAACTCAAAATATTTCGTTTGGTCGTGCTCAAACCAGCGATCGCCAGCATCTATCCGGCGTTAATTGGTCAAATTGTGTTGCTGATGCTGCTCTCTAGTGTTGTCTCTCAGATTTCAGCAGAAGAATTGACCTTTACGGGCAATTTTTTGCGATCGCGCACCTTTCGAGACTTTGAGGTGTTTTCAGCAGTCGCCGTTATCTACATTCTGCTAACGCTGTTGTTTAAGCTCACGGCGCAACTCCTGCACCGCCGCTTATTTCACTTCACCCGTTATCTCTAAACTCCGCTTATTTGCTCTACCATCCCCGTGTTCCATGCGAGATTTCAGTTACATCGATATCGTCTTGGCGCTGATTTGGGCCGCTCGCTGGACACTGTTGCTCTCCCTCGTGGCCTTTATCTGTGGAGGCATTACCGGTTTTGGATTGATGCTAATGCGGATTTCACCGTTGCGCCCTTTGCGTTATGCCAGTCGAGGGGTGGCTGAAATCATTCAAGGAACACCGTTACTCATCCAGTTTTTGCTGGCCTTTTTTGGGTTAAGTATTCTGGGCATTGAGTTAAGTCCTTGGGCTTCGGCGACGCTGGCGCTAACGGCCTTTACCGGCGCTTTTCTCAGTGATATCTGGCGGGGGGCAGTGGAATCTATCCCCGTCAGCCAGTGGGAAGCGGCACGAGCCATGAGCTTCAACTATTTTCAACAGTTGGGGTTGGTGATTTTGCCCCAAGCAGTGCGACTGTCCATTGCCCCCACCGTCGGCTTTTTTGGCCCAGGTGATTAAGGGCACGTCGTTAGCCTCAGCCATTGGTTTTATCGAGCTGGCACGATCGGCCACGAATATTACGAACGTTACCTTTGAGCCGTTTTTTGTCTACCTGGTGACAGCCGTAATTTACTTTGCTATCTGTTTTCCAATTTCTGTCTTTAGTCGGCGCTTAGAAAAGTCTCTGGCCTATTAGCCAGAGTGGCGATAGCGATCGCTCAAGTTGCTGACTCAACGTCTTTGCACTATAAGGATGACCATAATGAATCGATTTGCTTGGCCAAAATGGTTGAAAAATTTCCTGATTGCCAGCTTTGCCTGTGTCTTTTCGCTCATTGCCGTGGCCTGTGTGAATAGTGGCGGTGGCCCTAGCGTGACGGCCCAAGATGAGGCCGCAGCTGCCTTTTCGAGTTTAGATAACATTATCGAAGCGGGCACGATTCGCATTGCGGTGCCTCAAGATTTTGCGCCCTTTGGGTCGGTCGATGCCAATGGCGATTTAGAAGGCTATGACATCGATGTCGCCAACTTGATCGCCGAAGACCTGGGCGTAGAACTGGAATTAGTGCCCGTCACCAGCGACAACCGCATTCCGTTTTTACAAACCAACAAAGCTGACCTAGTGATCTCTAGCATGGGGGCCAACCCAGAAAGGGCTAAATCGATTTTCTTCTCAATTCCCTATGCGCCCTTTTTCTCAGGCCTTTACGGCTCAGCAGAGATTGCTGATGTCGAAAGCTTTGGTGATTTGGGTGGCTACAGAGTGGGTGTTACTCAAGGCACCTTGGAAGATTTGGAACTGAGCGATGCCGTTGGTGAGGACGTCGAAATTGAGCGATTTGCTGACAATAGTCTGACCGCCTCTTCTTTAATCTCTGGCCAAGTGGATCTGATTGCCACGGGTAATGTGGTCGCCTCAGAGTTAGCCAAGAACAATCCGGATGAGAATATTGAAAGCAAGTTTATTATCAAAGAATCTCCGGCTCACATCGGATTACGACGGGGCGAAGTGGATCTGTTGCAATGGGTTAATACCTTTGTGTATCACAAGCGTCTCGGGGGCGAGTTAGATGACTTTTCCCAAACTTGGTTAGGCGAACCCTTACCAGAACTGCCAGCATTCTAGACCCGTCAGAGATTGGCATTATTTTAGATGAGTGATGTCAGAGCAAAATCGCCCATGTTATTAGTGGTTAACTCTCCTACAGCCAAAGAGCGCCTCTCGCTCTGACATCCACTTAGTGAAACCTAATTTCGACGATCGCAGAAAGTTACCCAATCCCTATGAGCAGTACCCTCCAAAAGTCCTCAAAATTTAGTGTTTTGGCGATACCACCGGCGATCTCTAAAAACTGGGCAACCCTCAAACCGTATTTTTTGGCAGCTCCGCAAGCGATCGCCCTCGCAGTGTTCCTCATCTTCCCGATTCTGTTGATTGGCGTCGTCAGTTTTTGGGAATTCAACGGCTTCTCCATGACGCCTGCCTTTACGCTGGCTAATTACAAAAGCGTTTTTTCGTCGACGGTCACCCTCAAAACTTATCTCAATACGTTCAAATTCGTAGCGATGGTGTGGCTGGCAACCCTACTGACTGGGTATCCTGTCGCCTATTTCTTGTCGTTCCACATCAAGAAGCTGAAGTGGCAGGTACTGTTATTTCTCATCTGCACTATCCCCTTTTGGACCTCCAACATCATTCGGATGATTTCTTGGGTGCCGCTCTTAGGCAAGGAGGGCTTGGTCAACCAATTACTCATGGGCATTGGACTGATTGATGCGCCTCTAGAATTTCTGCTGTATTCGGACTTTGCTGTGGTGCTGGGTATGGTGCATCTCTACATCATTTTTATGATTGCGCCGATTTTTAACAGCCTGATGCGCATTGATCGCACCCTCATTACCGCCGCTGAAGATATGGGGGCATCTGGCTTCGAAGTCTTTAAGGAAATTGTGTTGCCCTTATCCGCACCGGGTATTGCCATTGGGTCGATTTTTATTGTGACGCTGGTCATGGGCGAATTTATTACCGTGCGCCTGATGGGTGGCGGGCAAGCGGCCTCAGTCGGCAAATTGATTCAGACTCAGATTGGCAGCTTGCAATACCCGTTGGCGGCGGCCAACGCTATGCTCTTGCTAATCGTGACTTTGATGTTGGTGTTCTCCATTTTACGCGTTGTGAATATTCGCAAAGAGCTTTAGAGCACGCCATCGTTTAATCTCAGAAACCTTGAGGATTAAACATCACCGTGCCTGTATTCATTTCACAAAAGAGGGGCTGTAACCCCATCACAGCAAAAATTTAATCACCAAATGATGCCCTCCTTTAGTGCCCTAACTGGGCTTCCAATCGATGAAAAAAAGATCACTTTCCTTTTACTTATTAGCGGCTTTCTTTGGGCTATTCGTGCTGTTTCTCTACGGCCCGATGATCACGATTTTCATCCTGTCTTTGCAGGGGCCAGACGGCACACTCACGTTCCCGATTCGCAGTTTTGGCTTTTACTGGCTGGGGCAAGTATTTCAAGAACAGCGCGTCGGCAATTTTGTGGAGCCATTTCAGCGCTCGGTAGCACTAGGGGCGATCGTTACAGTCTTGGTCGCCAGCATGGCTACGCTCTCAGCGATGGCCTTTCGGCAAAAATTTCGCGGCTCAACCGTGTTTTTCTACCTCACCATTTCGGCGCTGATCGTCCCCAGCATTTTAATTTCCCTGGGGTTGGGGATTATGTTTCAAATCTTAGGCTGGTCCACAAGTTGGATGACTTCGGGACTGGGCGCCCATCTGACTTGGACGCTACCTGTCGCGTTTCTGATCATGTTGGGCATATTCAACCGCTTTAATCCCTCCTATGAGGAAGCGGCGAAGGATCTTGGTGCCAATGACCCTAAAGCCTTCTGGGAAATCGTCTTACCGCTCATTTTGCCGAGTTTGATTGGCGTCAGCTTACTCACCTTCACCCTGTCCTACGACGAATTCACCCGGACATCATTAGTGTCAGGTCAATACAATACTTTGCCCTTAGAGATTTTTTGGGATGACGACCAACGTCACCTCGCCCGCTCTCTATGCCCTGGGTACATTGACGACCCTCTTCTCGTTCACGATGATCATCATCGCGTACATCAGTGTCAGCCGCTTAAATCGTCGCCAGCAAAATTAATTCAGTTCAAGGTATCCCAATACAAGTTCGTTTCCCACCATAGGGAAATGAACTCAGTTTTAGTTTCTAGAAATCTAATACCGTTGGTGTCTCAATGTATGCGCCACCTGAGTTACGCCTGGAGTGTCACAGGTTGTAGACCCCCATCTAGCCTCTCCTTCTGAAGGCTGCCGCTTATGCATAAGTTTCTGGTTGGTCGTTTCCAGAGACCTAGCCCTCTACATCCCCCAAAATTGGGGGGACTGTGAACTCCGGTCTTCCCCCAGAATTGATACTGCTGGCGAAATATTTCGTAAACTGACCCACACCTCATCTGCCCCCTAAATCCCCCCGACTTCGGGGGACTTCTGACCCTTGCTCCCCCAAAGTTGGGGGCTGGGGGGCCTCGAAAACGGTTGCTACCAGCCAGTGTTTCTAAATGTTGACTTCGCCAGCGGTATCAGAATTGGGGGAACAAAGGGGCGCAATGCCGTGTTTGAGCGGCTTTACGAGATGTGTATAAACCGTAGCCTTGACAAGGAGAGGTGCCGCAAGCGGTGAGGTTCACCCACGCTGGCGGAGTCTAGATGCTGATCTAGCAATGCTTTGAAGTGATTTAATGAGCGGCTATCCAGGTGGCGAAATACTAAGGACACTAACTAATACCTAAAACCTCGCACCCATAAGCTAAGCCCCGGATTTTTTGCCATGGGTTAAGCTGCTTGCCCTTTAATTTGCACAACTGCTCAACTTTAGGTGGGGTGGGACAGGCGAGGACGCCTATCTAACGAGTTTTCCCTGTTATCCAAATACGCAAAGTCGATGGGTTTTAGCTTACTTGCTGGAAGCTGATTTACCGAGCGTCTTTTCCAAAATGTCAGTGGCGGGCTCGACGATCGCCCACTGACCATCGGGTTGGCGGCGCATGGCGGCAAACTGTAAGACTTGGCTACGCCCCATGACCTGTCCTGCGGCCACATCTCCCAAACGAGGCTTGGTTACCCCACACAAGCGGAAAAGATAAGCTGGAACTTCTGGACTGGTGAATGCCACACAAGTTTCGCTGTCAGTGGGTTGCAGTTGGCCATCGAACGGGGCTTTTATTTTGCCGCCCTGCACATCAATGGAAATATCCCCTAGGCCACCCATCACCTTAAAGCCACCGACTTCACTCCCTGGCTGCAGAGTCCAGCTTTGTTGCACCGGAATCTGGCGCGGCGGTACCTGAGCTTGGGTCAGGCCACAGGCTCCCAAGCCCAGCACTCCGATTAAAGGCAAGACTTTGAGACAAGACAATGACAACGGTAGACGCGATCGCATGACGACACCTGGATAAACGCTCAAACTTTTTCAGGAGACCTTCTCGGGACAACCATTACTCGCGCGAAAAACTGAAGTCAAACCCAGCGTACTCTTCACCTTCATAGAGCACGATGAGCCAAGTTTCAGGATTAAACTCCAGTGGATAGGCCACCCGCTGCGCAGTGACGCCTTCTCGCACTTCAACTGGGAGCAAGGTGCAGTAAGGTTCTTCAATGACCGCTTGGACATCAGCCTTGGGAGCCCGCTCCGAAATGGCCAGCAATTCCGACAATTCCGCCCGCGACAACACCGACTTCGCTTGAGTCGTTTCTTGACAAGCGACCTTGGCCGAGGATTGATCGGCGCTCTGATCCATCATGGGCCTTGGCCCCACCATTAGCGCTGCCAGCGCCAACATGCTGCCCCCCGCTAACAAATAACTCCGAGGCGATCGCCGCACGTAGCGCTTGCGTCGCCGAGGTTGACGGCGAACTTGCGGCACTGGAGGACGCCCATAAGCGGCAGCAGCCTGTGAGGCGTGAGTAGTTGGCGGTACCTGAACCGGCCGATACTGCCTCTGATAATGGGTTTGAGAAGACTGGCTAGGCGAGCGGCGAGGAGCAAAATCACCGAACTGTATGCGGGTCGGCTGCGGGCCACGATAGTACGAACTGTATTGACTTCTGGATGGTGATTGCGGGGTGGAGTGGGTCATAATTGCCCTCCTCGACAACGACATAAGGGGGTTTGCGAGGCCTTCGACAGGTATTCAGAGGAAGAAAGATTCGCTGCAAATGAGGCCTAGTACAAATATAGTACAATTGTTCTACGCGGTAAAGAGATCGCTGAACTTGAAGTTTTGCTAAGGTGATCAATAGGGTGCTTTAGTCTTTCACCTTGCCATTGCTAATCTTTGCCTCATGAATCGCACCCTGGTTTGGTTTCGCCGAGATTTGCGCATCAGCGATCATGAGCCGCTCTTTCGAGCGGCACGACGCGGCTGGGTAGTTCCTGTCTTTATCTTCGACCGGGCACTGCTCAAGCATCCTGAAACGGGTGCGGGGCGGGTGGCTTTTATGCTCGACTGCCTTGCTGCACTAGATGCGGATCTGCAAGCGCGAGGCGGCCGACTTATTCTACGAGGCGGCGATCCGGTGCAGGTGTTACCTGAGCTGATTCGGGAAACGGCTGCTGAAGGGATTTACGCCCACACCGACTGCGAACGCATTTACGGTCGGGTGCGCGATGCCCGACTCAATCAGGTGCTAGCTGACCAGGGCATGAAAATTCGCTGGTTCGAACCGCCTGCCAGTTTGGCTGAGTTGATTCCATATCCTCGCTATCGATCGCGCTGGTTTCGCGATATGTCAGCGCCGTTGGTGCCCACCCCTGCCCGCGTCGAGGTCCCCCCCGATATTGCCAGTGACGTTCTCCCCAGTCTGCAAGCCTTAGAGCACATCGCCGACAGCAAACCGATTCCCCTTGGGGGCACCGCCGCCGCAAGGAAGTTGCTAGCAGATTTTCTCAGCGATAAGAGCGATCGCTATTACTGGCAGTTGTCTTATCCCAGTGCCGAAGCAACAACGGGCCTGAGTCCCCACATCAAATTTGGGGCGATTTCCGTGCGGGAATGTGTGCAAACGATTCAGCAAACGCCGGATCAAGGTGACTTTCGTATTCGTCGCAGCCACCAGCAGTTGATTGCGCGCCTGCGCTGGGGTAGTGGCTTTGCCCAACGGTTTCGGTATTTGCCCCAGTTAGAACTGCGATCGCTCTACACCGTGTTTGACGAGGACGGTTGGGCCTTTGACGAAGACTTGTACCAAGCCTGGCAAGAGGGGCAAACTGGCTTTCCTATTGTGGATGCGGCAGCCCGCTGCTTAAGCGCAACTGGGGGATGGCAGGCGCTGAACTTTCGTGCCCGAGCGATTTATGCCAGCTTCTTAAGCAATCTGTTGGGCATGGACTGGCGCTTCGGCGCACTCCATTTCATGCGGCATCTGATTGATGGTGACTGTCCCATCGACCATTACCAATGGGCCATGCAGTCTGGCGTGACCCACTGTCTCGATAAGACCTGGACGCGCATTTACAATCCCGGTCAGGTGGCGGTCGATCGCTGCGACCCCGACGGCGCTTTCATCAAACATTGGGTACCTGAACTAGCTCACCTTGCCCCTTCCCAACTCGGTAGTCCACCCCCGATGAAAGGCTATCCCACCCCGATTTTGGATTATCGTCAAGCCCGGCAAAAGCGAGTTAAACAGCTCGAAAAACAGCGCAGCCGCTTTCTCAGTCGAGTCAATGTGGTGCCCCATCTGGCCCATTTACCCAATGACCTCACCCCCTTTGGCAGCGATCGCCATAGCAGCGAAATTACTTGGGCACAGTTGCCAACAGAATCGCTGTTTCCCGCTGCGTTAGACCTAACGGCCCTGGATGCTCAACAGGCGATCGCCCTGCGCACTTGGTTTGTTGCCCACGTCGACGTTACACCGCCCAAAGTTCGGAAGCATCAAACCGAGTCTCCGGTCAATCAACTGGTGCTCAATCTTTAGGGGCAATCGCCCCTCTTCGAACTGAACAGTTCTCTTTATCTCAGCACAAAACCTAAATTTCTTCTGGTGGAAAACGTTGCCGCCGAGATGAGGGGATAAGATCTGCGCGAAAAGTCTTCAATATTCTGGAAGAGGCTGGGCGCAAGCATGATGATCAAGAAGATTTGGTTGGCCTTTGTCGGGGTGGCTGCGGCAGTTACCCTATCGATGATGTCTTTGTTGTCTCATGCAGTAGTCGCTGCTCCCCCCTTGCTGGCAGATGCCCATATGTCTCCCAGCAGTGCTGAAGTATGCGCTATTGTGACTTCGATGCCCAATGCGGAAAACACTGATGAGTTTTTGTCATTACTAGATACAAGTCGTCAGAACGTCATCACTGACTTAGAAGCTATGCGCTCCAACATGATGCAATACGATGCCGAAGGCTATGGTTGGCAAAATATCATCGATAATCCTGGCGGATTAGCCCCTCAACCCGGTGCGTGGCTCCTTGGCGCGGTGAGAATAGCCTGTGAGTCACAAGCGGCATCAGCGATTACCGGCACTGTCACCTACCGAGAGCGCATTGCGCTGCCCCCTGATGCCACTGTCGTGGTTACTTTAGAAGACGTGAGTCGAGCAGACACCCACTCCACCGTAATCGCTGGAGACATCATCCACACTTCGGGGCAGCAAGTGCCAATTCCTTACTCAGTCACCTATGACCCCGCCGACATTGTGCCGCAAAATCGTTACGTTGTACGTGCTCAGATTTTCTACGACGGCGACCTCAGCTGGACGAGTACAACTGCGTATCCAGTGATCACCCAAGACAACCCCACCGATGTTGAAATCATGGTGCAGCAAATCTGATCCAGCGCTGTTAGTCTACTGGCGCATCCATCAGGTATGCTCATCATCGCTTTCGTCTTGAGCACGCAAGAGTTTCAACTCTTGTTCTAAGTTCTCAATTCGGGCTTGCAGTTGTTCGTTAGCCGTTAAGAGTTCTTGCGATCGCGCACTCAAATAGGGATCGTTTTCCCACCAATTAATCCCCATTTCGCGGGCTTTATCGACTGACGCTACCAGCAAGCGAATGCGAATCGTGAGCAATTCGGTCGAGCCGACAGAAACGGAGATATCGCCAGCGATGACGATGCCTTTGTCTAATACCCGTTCCAAAACATCTACTAAGGTTGACCCTTGGGTAGCTGTGGCCATTGGGCGGTTAGTACCTGAGGCGCGGGATATTGATTGGCCGGTCATAGTTGTCCCTTTGTGCAGCAGTGGCACAGATCCTGCAGATGTCATTGCAAGCTATCATGCCAAGCCTGGCCGATGTCTGCGTTTAGCCTAATTGTGTGCGATCGCTTCAATTGTGAGCCACTCACCCAGAATGATCGACCATCATTTACCGGACTTAAGGGAATTAGCAGAGTAGTGCAAACGCTCCCTGGCGACCGTTGATCGAGTGAATCCAGCTAGTTTCTCGCCAATTGCTGACAACCCGCGCTGGGCGAGAAGCCAGTTGGCTAGTTATCTTGCAAACGATAGATAGCGGGTTTACCGGAAGTATTCTGCTTTTGCAAATAGCCCATTTCGATCAGCGATCGCAGAGCATCTACAGCTTTGAATCGAGTCAAAGACAACTCTGATTCAATTTCTGTCAGCGAGGCTGAGTCTTTAGCGGTCAAAAAGGTCAAAATGCTAGATTCAATTTCTCCTAAAACTGCTGCTTCAGCGGTTTCGTCAGAGGCGGGCGATTTAGTGCTATTGGTAGCTTTTGCCTTTTTGGTGGCAGACTTAGGTTTCTCAGAGCCAGTCGAACCAGTTTTTGGCAATTTAGAGTCTGGCTGAGCCGTTGCTGCGATCGCCCCTGCCGCCGTCGATGTTACCGCTACGCCCAGGGTCAATTCATTAAAGACATCCCATAAAGCCTGAGTCGCTGTGGATAGCTCATTCGTAATGCGAGACAACAAGACATCGCTACACACATCTCGAAAATCAGCATCTTCGGTCATCATCGGCACACCGTGCTCATGACAGATATTGGCAATCATCAAGCTGGGCCGGAGACTCGTCGCTATTTGACTACCGATTTCGGTATGAAAAGCTTTGACGAGGCGTACAACCAATAACGCATCAGCTGAGTCGATACCGACTTTTTGCACCAGGATTTGTTGCTGAGTGAGTTCATCGGGCTCCGGCATGTGAATCGTAATCAGCCGATCCAACAGAGCATCCTGCGTACCATGCACACCCGCATATTCTTCTGGATTGGACGTAAAAATAGCGCGAAAATGGGGATTCACTCGTAGATATTCAGGGCGATGACCGCTCGGTGGCAACACCAGAAGCTTTTCTTCTAGGGCCGACAGCAGCACATTATTAACTTCTGGTCGCGAGCGGTTGAACTCGTCATAGACCAGCGTGAACCCTTCTCGGCAGGCCAGCGTTAGTCGCGAATCTACCCAATTGTGGCGCAGTTCATCTTCCACCTTGACGACGCTATGGATGAAGTTGTCGACAACCTTTTTACGGGTATAGCCGGATTGATTACCGATCAGATCAGAGGTTTTAAACTCATCGTCGCCAAACACCAGCATGATGGGCCGACTCAATAAATCTGCGAGATGCAGAGCCAGGGTGGTTTTGCCAGTACCCGCCGGGCCGCGTAGATGCACCGAATAACCGGATTGGAGGTACCGTAAGGCTCGGCGGGCAATGCGTTCGACCGCGGGGGTGCTGACAAAGTTACGGGGGCGGGCTTGTAAAACGGTGCTCACAGAACGGCTTCCTCTTGGATACGGTAGGTTCTATCTTTTTGAACGATGAGCTCTTTTTGGATGAGCGATCGTAGGGCGTCAACCGCCTGAAATCGATTAATGCCTAAAGTTGACTCAATTGCGGTCAATCGCGCCCCATCATGATGGGCTTGCAAATAGTTAAATACGGCTTCTTCGGTCGGCACCATTGATTTCGCTGGGGATGCCTTTTTCCCGACTGGTGCCGGAGCTTTAGCACCCTTAGTTGCAGCCGCTGATTTAGCTTTGGTGGTCGCCCCCGCTTGAACTCTAGTACGAGAATTGCGGGACGAGGCTTTAGAATCAGTCGTGGTCTTGGCAGGAGTTGCCACAGTAGGACTGGCGTCTCCCCAAACGGATTGCCTCAAATTTTCGCGAAAGTCACGCATTTGCTCCCGATAGATGGCGAATTCCTCGCGTAAGGCTTCGACATCATCGGTCAGGGCTTCGCGATCACGGTGGCGCTGAGCTTGGTCAACCACTGCCATCGCCCGTCGATTACCGGCAATTTCGGCCAAACAGTCAGCCACTGCTCCTTGAAGCTCATCAACATACTCAGACAACACCTGCTGCTGTTGGTCGCGCATCACAGCGCGATCGCGCTGGTAAGTAGCCAACACTTCTTGGGTCACCTGTTGCAGTTCTGCCATGTCTGCTTGGTTCGCCGCTCTTAGCTCAGCAACGACTGCTCGCAATTCCGCATCAAAGACCTGCAGTTGTTGAGCAGTTTGCTGCGCCATGACTCGCCGCTGTTGCTCAACCTGCGTCAGATACAGTTTCGTTTCGTCTTGCACAGAACCGTAATAGGCTGCGAGTTTTGCCCGCATGTCTACCGCATTTGCTTCACGGTTTTGCTGACAGTGAGCCAGCGTTTCCTGCACTGCTTGCTGGCGCTGAACGATTTCTTGTTGGCGCGCTTTTCGCGCCATTTCCCATTGTTCTTGGAGTGCCGCCATCGCCGTCATCTCCCTTTAAAGCTCTGCAATTGTGTTAAAAGATCTCTATCGAATTTCTATCGGACTTAAAAATTCACTTTGGAGTAGGAATACGAGATATCGCGTTTTTGAAGCAAATTGAGATTCAGCCATAAGTTGTGCTCAGACAACCAAATGTGCCTCAACCAGCAGACAACGTTGCGCTGATCAACCCAACATTCCAATTTCAAAAAGGTGAAATACAGTCAACAAATTTGAAAAAATAAATGTCTGAGAGGAAAGCTGCCTCACCGCTAGTTCCTCCCAAACTGAGTGAATTAAAATCGCCAACCGAACTATGAAGCAGGAACCGCAGCTTGGGCAGTCAAACCGACAGCTTCGGCATACTTCAGGTAGGTATCAACAGATGCGATTACGACCCGTGCCTCAATTGCCAACAGTTCAATACCGACCAGAGATACGCGAACCCAAGCATCCACCACAATACCTTTATCAAGAATGCGATCGACAACTTCAGCCAAACTGGACGAAGAGTTTACTTTTTCAACAGCCATAGTGATAAACCTCAAAATATGTTTGGGTAAGGAAATGCAAAACCTATTGGTCAGCGACCCATAAGAATTATGTAGCGTGAACAACACATTTCGTGTTTTGCACAGATTTATGTTGCCCAGTCCTTATAAGAATTCAACACCTTCTAGATTGAACTGCTTGATTTTGAAATTTCTGACTGAGGAAGTAAAGCAGAAAGCTTTTGGCAAGAAGCATTTCAGCCTTCGACAGTTTTTTCGCAGCAATGATTAAGCCTGATCAGTCAAAAGCATCCGTTGAGAAGCTTGTAACAGGAGGATTCTATACTCCTCATGCTACCGGCGACATTCGATGGGCAATAGTTATCTCCTAAAGATGGCTTTTCGAATTATTGAGATGAAATTGCATAACCTGAAACGTCTTTTATTGCCTCACTTGATAAATTATTTGTGCTCTATCAAGGCTAGCTAATGCAGATAAAACTGAAAAAGTAGTGGTAAATTTAAGAGCTTTTTTGTTGCGTATTTACACGTATTTAGCATTCTCAGCTTGGCCCTATTTTGTTGACACTATGCCCCCCACTTCTTGTAGTCGAGTAATTACAAGTTTAGATGGGATCTTTAGACCCACCTAAACGGAGATCACTAAGCTGTTAAGAGGCGATTGATTGAAGCCCTTGGAGAATCAAGAGTTCATGAGTTAGGAGTGGGAATTCACAATAGCCCATGGCCACGGCTGATGTAGCCTTGTTGTCGAAGCGCCAGTGCGCCCATAACTGCGATCGGGCTGAAGGATATGAGCTAGGGACTGAAGATTAGCCAAATCCGCTCAAGCCCAGGCTAAGCACTTGACTTCTTGGGGGGGCAACACAGCGAGAGGGACGATTCTGATGAGAAGATTTTCTTCAGCCATTTGAACCTCGCCGATCACATGGATAAAAAAGAAAAAGGGCATGGCTGAATTCTGAGATGCCACGGATTCTGTCATCCAGACTCAACCCAGAGCAAACATTATTCCTGATTCCCTGATCTCGGCAACGGCCTATTTTCTTTAGTTGTTGTCGTCATCGTCATCGTTAATATTATCCAAAATATTGAGGATATTGAAGACGCCGAGAACAGGATCCAAGATGCTAGAGGCCGCTGTGCCGATCAGCTCTAGGAAGTCGGAGGCTTGAGCAACCCCCGATCGCGAAACAATGACAATGTCATTCTCACGAAGCGGTGGATTGTTCTCGCCATCGATACCGGCTGCTAAATCGATTGAGATGTCCCGTTTGTCAACGGTGCCATTGGGGTTAACGCGGATGAAGGTAACTTCGGCGGTGCGGGCCCGAGCATCAGCAAAACCGCCAGCCGCTACGATTGCCTGGTTAAGTGTCGAGTTCGGTTCGAGTTCAATCCGTCCTGGGGCATCAACTTCACCGACTACATCAACCAAAATAAAATCTTGAGCAAAGCTAGCAGTGGCTAAGGTGCGAGCTTCTTCAGGCGTGAGAGCGATCGCTTTGGGGACAAAAACAGTATCACCATCTCTCAACAACGCATTCTGAGATTGGTCACCCTCGACTAATAGGGCAAAAAAGTCGATGGGAATGACGTCTCTAGTGCCATCTGGTTGGGGCCGGATCAGTTCAATATTGCGAATATCAGCGAGTTGAGTAATGCCCCCTGCATTTTGAATCGCTTGGGCAACGGTGCGGAGTTCAGCGACTGAAACCTCAGTCGAAACGGCCCCTTCTTGACGGGTGGTATAAGCGCCAGGGGTGTCAACTTCACCGGCGACGGCAATGCGGATCGGTCGAGGGGCCGACAAGGAAAATGTTACGACTGGGTCAAAGATAAAGGCTTCGTATTCCCTGGCAACAGCCGCCGCTGCCTGTTCCAAGCTCAGACCCGTAACATAGACGCTCCCAATCCAGGGCAGGCTGATGGTGCCATCGGCGAGAACGCGATAAATATTGTCGGTCACCAAGCGGTTGCCGCTTTCGTCGTTGGTGAGTTCTGGGACATTAAAGACATCGAAGCGAATGTCATCTCCTGGCCCTAGCAAGTAAAGAGGGATATTCTGTGAAGGATTAGCTTGTCTGGTTTCACGCCGGGTCGGGAAGCGATTCGGCGTGGGCGGCTCTAACGGTGCAAAGACATCGGGTGCAGATTCTTCGCGAATACTGCTATCTGGCAGCGATTGTGCCAATGATGGACGAATACATCCCAAAGCCACTAACTGAGCGATTAGCAAAGCAGAAATGGGTAGTCGGGATCGCTCTAGCATCAGAAAAGTACTCATATCATCACTCCACATAGCAAATCATTATGTAACTCAAGAGGACTTCTCACCTAGTTAATCTAGCTAGCACTCAATACTGTTCTCAGTGCATCGACATCGCTTTATCAAGCAGAGTTCCCAGCAGCCTTGCCAAAAGTACAAAGGTCAGTCAAGCCTTGTATCTTAGCCAATTAAGACCTTAGGGTAATAGCCACCAAGGGGAGGCGAGAATGACGTCTCTTATTGTGTTCATCTTTATCCTGTGGACTGCGATCGCAGCTTTGCATCACTTGCATACGTTAGTATCTGCCGGTCACTGTTGAATATTTCTATTCGCGCGAGTTTATACAATCTTTAAGGAAGATTCACGAAAAATACGGATGATTTACATACAAGCGGCTGCTCTATGGATGAACCAGCTATAGCAGAATGCGGAATGCGGAGGTCGGAATGCGGAATTGAAATGCAGGCTAGAAAGCAGTTTCGACAATCCAGGGCGACCTGATCAAACTGCGGCTTACTATATCTTCGCTGGTCCATTTCTAACACTCAAGTTACTGCCAGTCTGAGCCAGATCGTCATGCTGGTGCAGCCATGGTGAATGTTGTGTATTAGAGCTGGAGCCTAAAATTGGCGACGGGCAAAAATAAACACTGCAACGGTTAACAGTAGTGCCGTGTATAGCAGACCATAAAGTAAATCACCGATTAGTTCAGGCGGGGCGGGAAACAGCGCCGTGCCATAAACCGCCTCATTGCGCAAGTTTAGACGCTCTAAATCAGGCAGAACCAGGTACATGCCGTTAGTCACTCGCTGAAAGAGGGCGCTGTCGGTCAGTTGGCCAAAAGCCACAATATCCTGACTCAGGTGCCCCATTAGGTAGACCCCGATAGTGAATAACGTCGCGAGCAATGAACTGGTAAAGACGCCGAATAGCAAGGCAGCAGCGGTCAACAACATCAATTCCACAAAGGTGTAGAAAATGGCTAGCAGCAGACTGAACCCGGTAAACTCAATCTGGTTAAGGGCTAAAACCCCAAAATAAATTGCGGTTAATCCGCCCAGCAAAACTGCCAAGACACCAGAGAGGCCAAGGTGTTTACCCAGGATGAATTCTAAGCGGCTGACTGGTTTGGCAATCAGCACTAAGACAGTCCGTTTCTCAATTTCTTTGTTGATCAGGCTAGTACCGACAAATACCGTGACCACTAAGCCCATCAAGTGAATTCCAGCCAATCCGATGTCAAGGATGATTTTGTCTTGGGCATTGGCCGCGACACTGGGGAGTAAGGCGGCTGCCGCGAATAACAGAACGGCATACAGGCCCGTTAGGTACAAGACGCGATCGCGAATAACCTCTTTGAAGACATTCGTAGCGACGACCCAAATACGCAACAGACTCATAATTTCCAACCATTCGCCTCACCCCAGAATGATACGTCTCTTTGCCTCGAACAAATGACCAGACACGAATTGAAGATGGGGTGAGGGAGGGATTTTAGGGCTCAGGTGTGAGGTTCTAGGACTTGGCGTAACCGCATGGCTTAATCAAAGAGTCGGCACTGACCATGGTGGCGCAGTAAATGATCACAGAGCACAAGGGCCATCATGGCCTCGACCATGGGGACGGCTCGGGGCAAGACACAGGGGTCATGGCGACCGCGAGCGGCAAGGACGGTTTCTTCCCCGGCGTTAGTCACGGTTTTTTGTTCCTTGCGAATGGTGGCCGTGGGCTTGAACGCAGCGCGAATGATGATGCTTTCACCATTGCTAATGCCGCCCTGGGTACCGCCAGACCGATTCGTGCGGGTGCGCCAGTTGCCATCGTCGTCGGTATAGTATTCGTCATTATGCTGGCTACCGGTGAGGAGGGTACCGGCAAATCCCGACCCCAACTCAAAGCCTTTGCTAGCCGGGAGAGACATGACGCCCTTCGCGAGATCGGCCTCCAATTTGTCGAAGACTGGGGCTCCTAAGCCTTTGGGAACGCTCCGGGCCACACATTCCACAACACCGCCGATGGAATCACCCTGATCACGAATTTGCTCGATCCGCTCAATCATGCGCTCAGCTGCTTCGGCATCGGGGCAGCGCACAATGTTGCTCTCGACCTGCTCCAGCGTGACCGTGTTGGGATCAATCACGCTTTCTAAATCTTGGATGCGTTTAACGTAACCGATAATTTCGACGCCCGCATATTGCTTGAGAATCTTTTTGGCGATCGCCCCCGCCGCAACGCGACCGATCGTCTCCCGCGCCGAAGAGCGCCCGCCGCCTTGATAGTTACGAAAGCCATATTTGCTGTCATAGGTGGCATCAGCGTGGGAGGGGCGATAGGTCGTGGCCATCTCACTGTAGTCTTGAGGTCGGGTATCTTTGTTGCGCACCGTGATAGAAATCGGCGTGCCCAATGTTTTGCCCTGAAAGACCCCCGACAAAATCTCGCAGCGATCGGCTTCTTTGCGCGGGGTAGTGATCTTGCTCTGTCCTGGGCGGCGGCGGTCTAGTTCTACCTGAATTTCTTCTGGTGTAATTTCAATCTGGGGAGGACACCCGTCGATGACAACCCCAACGGCTCCGCCATGGGATTCGCCAAAGGTGGTGATGCGAAAGAGATGTCCAAATGTGTTACCCATAAAGCCTAAGATTGCCCAGCAGAGAGTGTGCGTAAGAGTGAACCAACGTGCAATTTTGCGTTCAGTTCCAAAACTCCATCCTAGTACAGTCTGAGAAGCCTGGTGTCTATAGCAGAATGCGGAATACGGAATTGAAAGGCCTGCCAGAAAACAGTTTCAACAATCCAGGGCGATCTGATCAAACCGTGACTTGCTGTATACCAGAAACTCAGGTTGAAAAAGGGGTTTGACAATGTGGCGCATTCCCTGAAGCGCCATACCAGAAAGGCTATCCAGGCAAGGTCAAGATGAGGTTACGACTTCAAGATTGGGAACTAGGCATCATCGCGCCGTGCCTGTCGCCACTGTTTGAACGCTAGGTAGCGATGCAGTACCCACTGCTCCCAATTGGGACGATGCTTGGCGTAGTAATAACGCTGACTGCGGCGGTATTCGGCAGCCATTTTACCGGCGACCTGAGCCACAGAATAGCCCCCAATGTGGATCAGCGAAACGTCTGGGGTGTAGAGCAGTCGATAGCCCGCATCGCGAAATCGCTGGCACAAATCGGATTCTTCGAAGTACATAAAGAATGACTCGTCAAAGCCGCCGATTTGAAAAAAGTGCGATCGCCGCATCAACATCGCGGCCCCCACCACAATCTCAACGAACTGATCGGTACCATATTGCTGGGCCAAAGCCGGTCGATTGGCCGGCTGTCGATACTGCCTTACTTCTTGCAGCGTTTGCCATTCTCCCCAAAGCCCAATTTCATAAGCTGTGGATAATTGGAAACTGCCATCGGGATTCAACAATCGCGGCCCCACAATGCCCATGTCGGGTAGCGATTCCAGCTTGTTAATTAAAGCTGGCAAGATATTCGCCGGAATCAGCGTGTCAGAATTCAGCAGCAATAAATAAGTGCCCTGAGCCTGGTTGGCGCCGATATTGTTGGCCGCACCAAAGCCTAAATTGTTGGACTGACGCAAAAGTTTCACCTGAGGAAATTGCTGCTCAATTAATTCAGGACTGCCATCGCGGGAATCATTATCGACCACAATGATTTCCACTTGAGGCTGGGTAAAATGTTGAAAAATTGACGCTAGACAGTCAACAATCACATCGCCGCCGTTATAGTTCACGATAATGATGGAAACCTGCATGGCACTCATGGGACATCCTGCCTACGAGATCGAGGACTGAACCATTGGCCAACTCGGCGACAGTCGAAGATGAACTTGTTCAGCCAGAGGCGCAGTGTGATGCCCTGGGAGCCATAGCCACACCAGAGGCTGCGTAAGCCTAGTCGTAAAATTGCCCAGCCAAAATCGAGTCGTTTTGCCGCAAAGGGATTGCGCTGGTCGATAGTTTCTAGGGGATAGAACCGCTGAAAAAAGGCTTGGCTGAGGTCGCGATGAATTCGATAACTCTGCAGGGTCAGCCGCCCTTTTTTTTGCAGCCACAGAACAATTTCAGTGCGAACACTACCGGCTTGTTTTTCGGCCCCAACCACGTTCTCACCGTGCTGGCGATATTGCACCAAGGGTTCACGCACATGGGCAATGCAACCTTTGTGGGCAGCCACGATCGCGAGCCAATGGTCGTGATACCAGTCTCCGGTTTTTTGCTGCGGCGGAAAGGGTAAAGCCGCCTCTAGAAGCTGGCGAGCAATTATCGTCGAACAGCCCGTCACGGTATTGCGCAACAGTAGTAATTCGGCATCCAATTGTTCAGGATGACGCTGTTCATATTGCCAAACGGAAGGATGTAGCGTTTGCCCCTGATCATCGATCAAGGACAAGTCCGAGTGTGCTAATAGCGCATCACTACGGATCATTGCCCTCAGTAAATGAGTGAGTTTTTGCGGTTGCCAGACATCATCCTGATCGGCAAAAGCAATGTGGGTGATCGCTTCATCTTGGCGAAAAAAGTTGAGGCCAGATTCGAAGTTGTGATAAGAGCCGAGATTCTGCGGTTGAATTTGAACAATAAAGCGTGGATCGTCCGCAATCAAATCAGCCATGTACTGCTGAATTTCGGGTTTTGAGCCGTCGTCGGTAATCAAGCAGCGCCAGCGCTGAAAATCTTGATGTTGAATCGAATGAATCTGAGCGGCAAAATGAGCGCGATCGCAGTTGTAGGTCGCTAAGACAATGCCCACGTGCACCATTTCAGGAATTGCGGCGGGGGGAGAATTGACCTCAGACATCTCAATGGTTGACTCTTGAGCACACGGTAAGCCCGCTGCCCCAGTTTAATAGTGGGTGCCGGTTTTGCGAAAATGGACAGCGGTTTTAGCGTCGGCTTTCAACAACTCGCCATTGTTGATGGTGGCATAGACGACCCAGTGGTCTCCACATTCCATCCGGTTAGCCACTTCGCATTCCAGGTAAGCGATCGCATCTTTGATCACTGGACAGCCATTCTCAGCATCTTGGATGTCAATTCCAGCAAAGCGATCTTCGCCAGGGCCAAACGGTTTCAAAAAATGCTTCATCGGGCCGAGATGACTGCCTTCGGCCAAAATATTGAGCACGAAAGGATTGCCAGGGTACATCAGGGATTCGATGGCCCGGTCTTTTGCCACCGCCACGGTAAAGCCAGGGAGGCGTGAATGTCGCTTGCGAAACCCAAGAGGCCAACATGGCGCTGCTGGCATCGCCCTTGCGAGTGGTCACGACGCAAAGGGAACCCACCAGTCGACCCACTGCCTGCTCTACTGAGCTGGCCGGTGTGCGGGGAGCCTTCGCACGCTTCACTTTTTTGAGTGCTTGGGCAAAGTCGGTGCCGACTTCCTCACAATATTGCAGCGTTGATTCCGTCGGCTTGAATTTGACGCGAATGGGGTCAAACGCCAGGCTATAGCCACCATCTTTGAGCTTATTTTCCAACAGGTCGATCGCTTCGCCACTCCAGCCAAAGGAACCAAAAACCCCAGCCAGTTGGGTCTTCGAGGCAGTGGACAGAATGATGCCCAGTGCCGTTTGAATTTGGGTCGGGGCGTGCCCTCCCAAGGTGGGTGACCCAATCAAAAATCCGGCAGATTTTTCCAATGCCGTCTTAATGTCTTCCGGGTCGGCTTGCTCGGCATTGATGGACTCTACCGCCACCCCCGCCTTGGTAATGCCGTGGGCCAGGGTTTGAGCGATGGTCGCCGTGTTGCCATAGGCAGAGGCGTAAATCAGGGTAACGGCGAGTTCTTTACCCTTTTGCTGCTGACTCCACTCTTGATAGGTGTGGAGGAGCTCACGGGTGTGGTAGCGGACGACTGGCCCGTGAACCGGGGCAAACATCCTGACTGTAAAAGCGGATAGTTTTTCTAGCGCCGCCGTCACCTGGCGCGCATTGGGAGCCATCAGGCAGTCGTAATAGTGGCGGCGATCGCTCAACAAGTCCTGCCAACTCAGGTCATAGACGGCGTTGTCGCAGAGGTGCATGCCAAAAAACTTGTTGCTGTACAGCACCTGCGTGTATTCGTCGTAGGTCCACAGGGCTTCCGGCCAGCGCGGAGTCGGTACAGGGATAAACCGGAGACGATGGCCTTTACCCAGATCAATTTCCGCTTCGCCCCCTCTAACCACCTGGATCTTCGGCAGCTGGTCTGGCAGCAGGTCTTCCAGGGCTTTAGCCGCTGGGTTAGAACACACCACGACCGCATTTGGCGCTTTCTCCAGCAAGACCTTGAGCGTGGTCGCCCGGTTAGGGTTGACGTGCCCCAAGATAATGTAATCCAGTTCGGCTGGATTCACTTGTTGCTCCAGGGTCGTCAAAAAAACTGTCGGTAAACGACTCTCCCGGAAAGTCAATTAGCGCGAGGCGATCGCCTCGAATCAGATAGCTATTAGAAGTCGTGCCCCGCTCCAGCGCATACTCAATTTCGAAGCGTAGTCGTTGCCAACTGCGCGATCGCATCGCTTCGGTATCGGCAGCGATCGCCAGCGTCTGCACATCGCGCGGTTGGGTTGTGGTCACGGCTTTATTCCCTCTCTCATTCGGGATTTTGACGGTTGATCAGCAATGAAAACTGCAGGTTAGGACAATGAGTGCCTCATCGAGGGCGATCGCGTTACCCCTTCTATCAAGTCGGACATTGAGCGCTATCAACCTCGACCGATGAAGCTGTTATCGAGTTACTACCTTTTCCATCATAAAGTTTATGAATGGCGACGAGGGGCTGCACTCATTGGCAAGCTCATCACTCCTTATTGGGTTTATTTATCGAGCCCATCTTTACCCTGAGATCATAGCCACCCAAAGCTTAGCGGCGGTGCAGCCTATTGTGATAGCGCCTCATATCACTCGCAGTCGCGATTCGCGAGTGAACCATCCGGCATGACCGTATCGCAAAACAACACCATGCTCCGGTTCACACCCCGGAGGTTGGCATCCTTAAGGTTGGCCCCCTTCAAATTAGCCTGCCCCAGTTTGACGGCTAGCAGTACCGCCCCTTCCAAATTGGCGTTTGACAGATCGGCGTCTAACAAGTTGGACTGAGACAGGTCGGCGCCTCGCAAGTCCGCCCCAGAGAAGTTGGCTTTTGACAACTGTGTCCCAGTCATCTGAACTCCTTGCAGATTGGCACCACTCAGGTTGACATTGTCCATAAACGCCAAAATGAAGTTAGCTTTCGTCAAATTGGCACCGCTGAGGTTAGCATCCGTCAGTGTTGCAATTTTGAGGTTGGCACCGCTTAAATCCAGGCCACTCAAATCCGCTTCATCCAAGATACAGACAGGACACTCATTAGTTTCCTTCAACAAGTCGATGTCTTCTTGAATCGCTGCCCAGCTAGGCTGAGAAAGGCCCAACCACAGCAGAGCAGCGAGACAGAACGCGAATAAAGTACGCTTCATTCCGGGATCCTGGATTGCAACCGTTACATTGTCTCACCCAGGCGAACAATCTCAAGCGATGATTAGCAGAATTGTGAACGGCAGGGGGGATGACGGAGCCTGTCTGCAGGATTGAAATAGCAGGATATCGGGGGGAAGTGAGAAGTGACTCTGCACGGCACCCCAATACCCTCACTAGACTTTACACTCAGGCGACCAATCGCTTATCCCAACAGGGTCTTAGCACGGCCAACAAAGTTATCGGCGGTAATGCCATTCAGGGCCATGATTTGAGCGGCGCTACCTGCCGTTTCCCCGCGTTTCCAAGCGAAGGTATCGCGGGGAGAATTGCTCCGCAGCATAATCGGTTCCAGCATGGCCGATGAACCACCAGTCACACCAATGAGCGCATCGCCGTCAAAGAGTTGAGCAAATTCGGCATCGCTCAGGAAGCCATCATCAGGCTCAGAGGCCATATCCCAAGCGACATCGCTGGGGCGATACAGCCGTCGGGGATTGACCACAGCCACCACCCGAACACCAATACCCGCAGCGGTAAGCTGTTCAGCCGCTTCCATCACCGGAATCAGCGTCATATCGCCAATCACCGCAAAGATCACGGTTTTGCTGCCCGTCGTGGCACTGAGTTCAATCGCGCCTTTTTGCAACGCTGTGCGCGTTTGTTCGAAGGTGGTGCGCACGGGTAACGGTGACTTACTCGCGGTGATCGTCACCCCTTTGTTAAAGGTGCCCAGTGCCCACTCGTAGCAGGCTTGAATGCTGTTGGCATCGATCGGGAAGAGGGGAAAGATATTGCCGTTACGCATCATCCCCGCGAAATAGTTCTCGATTTCAGGACGTTGGTGGGTCCAGCCGTTACGGCCCTGCTCTAGCGCCCCGGCGGTAAATAGGGTGATGGTGGACGGGGTGGGACGGCGCAACTCGGCCATAGCTTGGGTAACCGTCTGCCAGATCGGGAGACCATTAATCGCAAACGACTCGTAGGAACACCAGAGCGATCGCGCCCCAAACAATGCTTGCGCTGCCGCCAGCCCTGAACAGGCATCTTCACTTAGTGGTTCGTAAACTTGGCCTTGGGGCTGCTGAAAGTAAATTTCATCCGTGGTGGGGTGAATGATTTTGAGCGCCTGGTTGATGTTGTTGATACCGGATGCCGCATTGCCATCAGCATTCGTCACAATGAATTGCGGATCTTGTTGTCCCACATAGCCAACCAAGGCCCCCATCGCGGTCGTGGCGACTTTTTTGTCCCCGCCGACGGCAAATTCTTCCAGCGGCAGCGTCCCTAAGTCAGGCAAGGCCAAAACGGATTCGGTGACAGCGGTCGATGACCCCGGCCCCCCATTAGAGCGCACCCAGTTGGTCCGCACCAAGTCCCAAGCAGCGGGCGTCAGGGCGCGAGCTTTCAGAGCCTCAACAATATAGTCTTTTTCCAGGCTATCGCCGGGGTACAAGTTGTGGGATTTAGCACCGCGTTTGTGAACCCCCGCACCCTTGAGTTGCTTAATGATCAGCACAGTCAAGGTGCCACCCAGAGCCGATTTTGCAGCCTTATCCGCGGCTTCGAGTACCGCTTGGGTAAAGGCTAGCCGTTGCTGCTGAGAAAACTGGGTGCTGTCAACGTAAGCGCCCGCTTGATTGGCATCATCAAAGTCCTTCGCATCAACCAAAATCACTTCTTCAAAGCCGTTAGCGCTCCAGTAAGTGGTCATGGTGGCGTTGGACTGGGTAGACACCATACTATGGTGCTCTTGGGAATAGCCATTCCACACCAGTACGGGCAAGAAGTTCGTCACTTGCGGATAGGCCGTGTGGAAGTGGCCAAAGCTGCTCATAATGTAGGGCTCGCCCAAGCCGCCG
The DNA here is from genome assembly GCA_010671905.1 of Leptolyngbya sp. SIOISBB. Taxonomy (GTDB): domain Bacteria; phylum Cyanobacteriota; class Cyanobacteriia; order Phormidesmidales; family Phormidesmidaceae; genus Halomicronema. The sequence goes on along the minus strand of JAAHII010000001.1, from coordinate 7,365,603 downwards.
TCGCCAATCGTCACGGGAAAGAGAATGCCAGGATGGAGCTTGGCCCCCGCCATCGCAAAATGCTGGCCCTGACCCAACGGCCCTGCTGGACTGAGCAAACCAGGAATTTGGCCAGAGAGGTGGCCCAATAGACCATGAGTTTCCCGAAAGCGATCGCACATCTGCTGGACGGTCTCAATGCCCATCGCTTCCAAAGAGCGATCCATAAATACCGTGCTGTAGAAGCCGGGGGCGTGGTGACCCACTTCAGTCACGATGTTTTTGTGGCCCAGCATCGTTAGGGCCGCAATCCCATCGGCGATGCTGGCAAAGCCACCGGGGTGCCCAGACTGCTTACTGGCAGTGACTTGCAGGGTGAGATACCGCAGTGCATCCGCCGCCAACATCGTTTGATAAACTGCAGCCGCGTCGGCAGGATCCGCGATCGCGGCCTGACCCTCGCCAATGACCGGTGCTTGTCCATAGGTGTCGAAGTTGGGTAAAGACTCAGCAAAATGCTGAATACCTTCACAAAATGCGGGAGCCGTGGGTTTAGAAGTAACTGCGGTCATGTCCAGATACCTTTGTGCGTCAACAGAGCAGCGCTCAAAATTAATTTCGTCCTACTGATACTGATCGTTGCATGAATTATGTTGCACGGATACAGAACATTCGTGCAGCAAGCGTCGATAGAATTTCCAGTAGCCTAAATTTTACTAGCTACGGTAATTATAAATCGAAAACTCCACTTGGATTGACTTAAATCAATCGAAGTGCCAGTTAAATTTCCCCTCTCGCATCATTGTGAACGGCTGTATTGCCTGGCTGTTCAGCCATTTTAGTCTCACCAGTGGTCAGGGCAGTTGGGGCGCAGTAATCAGGCATCTGACCCAGAAAAACCGGCACGGACGATCGCAACAGCAGTCGGATGCGATGACTTCCCTCAAACTTTTTAATCAAGACCCTGTCGAGTTGGTTTCGGCACTGGACAGATAAGGGCATTTCGCGATCGCGGCGAGCACGATATTATTTGCTTGGCAATGTTAATTCAGCGATTTTACGGAGCAGATGCCAGAGCTTTAAGGATGGATTCGACTAATCAGGTGGGTGTTTAGGCGTTGTTCCGAACGACTGACACAACCGGCTTTTTCTTCTTTACACAGTTGCCTTTGTTTGCGTTGCCAGCGCTAGCACTTAGTCCCCTTGACTCTATGTCGAATTCACCGGCTCCCAATCCTCCCGAACCGTCGAATGAGGACCGTTCTACCCGTCGCTCATTTCCACCCCTGCTCAAAGTTGCGACTGGGTTGGGGGTGATTGCTGCAGCCGGAGGCCTCGTGGCGGTCGTTTGGGGCGATCGCTTAATCGAGTCTCAAGTCATTCCTATTGTTGAAGAAGAAGTCGAGACTACCATTGGTCGGCCAGTGGAGATTGGTGAAGTCAAAGGGCTCTCGTTTTGGGGCATTCGCTTGGGCCAAAGTGCGTTGCCACCGACTGAGACCGATGCCACCACTGCCACGGTCGAAGAAGTGCGAGTGCAGATTAACTTAGGAGCCCTACTCTTTCATCGTGAAATTCAGCCAGACATTATTTTAATTAGTCCGGACATCAATCTAGTGCAGGCAGTCGACGGCCAGTGGATTGAACTGGACCTGCCCGAAGCGGTGGAAGATCCGCCCTTTGAACTAGAACTTCAGCATGTTGAAGTGCGTGATGCCCAGATCACTATAGCGACGGAGAGCCAAGATGCCGAGGCGGTCGTACCGTCAGTCCCGGTGGTGATCGAGGACGTCGATGTCAATGCGATCTTTGCGGGGGAAGCCTCTAAAGAAGTCGCCTTTGAGGTGTCTGGCGACGTCGATACCGGTCGCTTTGAGATGCAAGGGGAGGCCGATTTAGAGCAGCTCGCTCTGCAAGCGAATGTACAACTGCAAGATCTGCCAGTGACCGGGGGGAATCTGGTGCTACCGGCTCTCGTCGGCATTAGCGGTGGCGTGCTGAATACGAATCTCACAGCGGCGGCGGCGCTCACCGAGGACTATCAGATCGATCTGGAGTCGGTCGATGTGCAGGGCACCGCTCGATTCCGCGACGGGGAAGTGCAGGTGCAGGGTTTGCCTGCACCGATTCGCAACATTAACAGTCGCTTACGGTTTCAGGGGCAGCAGGTCACGTTGGAAGAAACGGGTCTGCAGCTCGAAGACATCACGTTGATGACAGATGGCCAGGTGCATTTGCAGGAAGGACATAACCTGCGGGCACAAATTCCAGCGATCGCGATCGCCGATATCCAATCCCTCGCTGATCTGGAATTACCCATCGACGCCAACGGCACTTTTCAGCTTGAGGCGGAGGTGACGGGTGATTTGCTCGATCCACAAGTTCGGGGACGCCTGAGCAATCGCGAGGCAGTGCAGGTAGACCAAGTCGCGATCGCCACCCTAGTTGCCGACTTTGCGTTGAACCTAGAACAGTTTGATCTAGCTGAGCTGCGGATTGTGCCAGAAGCTGGTGGGGTTGTATTGGCCCAGGGCGAAGCTGATCTCACCGATTTAACCAACCCTCAAGTTCAACTCACAGCTCAAGTCGATGTCCCCGTTGATGCATATACCGGGCTTTACGGGGTTACCTTGCCAGAGGACATCGTGATTGGCGATTTGACCGCCGATGTCCAAGCGGCGGGCACCCTAGAGTCCCAAACGGCAGCGGCCCAGTGGCAGTTGGCGAATTCTTCGTTTCCCGGTGCGGGCGAGTTGACCCTGGCGGATAATCAACTCGTGCTCGACCCCACCCGTTTACAAGTGGCCGATGGCACGATTAATGCCACAGCGATCGCGGATTTAACCACGGGCGACTGGCAAGCCACTGCCACGACTGACCAAGTCCCAGTAGAGGAGTTCACCAACCAAGCCCAGGGCCTATTGACTGCTAACCTCAAGGCTTCGGGTAATCTCTACGACTTTGATCTGGCCACCATTCAGGCTGGGGGCGACGCGACGATCGCTGATGCCCTGGTGCAACCCATTTCAACAGCCGAGCCGCTGCTCCCTCAGGGAGACTGGACGACGGAATTTGAATGGCTCGGCGATCGCATCGCGGTCAACCGCTTCACTGCTCCCAATATTCGAGCTGACGGCACCATTGGCGTGGACTTTAACCAGGCGATTCCCATTGGGGCGCTGGCGTTAAATGTAGCTCTGCAAGACTATGATCTGCAGCCACTCAACCGCTTTGCACCCGACACAGTGCGGGAATACGGGCAACTGGTTGGATTCACCAGCTTCGACGGTCAGCTCACCGGCACCCTCGATAATCCTCAATTGACTGGGGATGCTCGCTTGGTGGATTTAGCGCTGAATGAATTTGCCTTTGAACCCTTGACTGGCCCCGTTGATCTATCGCTAGCCCAAGGCGGACGGTTGGATCTGCAGAGTCGTGGGGGCGATCGCGTGGCGCTGACCGTCAATTCTGACCTCTGGCCCACCACTTTTGAAATCCGCAATCAAGACTTCGTCGCCTCGGGCATCGGCGCGGGTCGGCGCCTTGAGGCCGACATTCAGCAGTTCCCCCTCGATCAACTCGCGGTGCAGCCTGCTGCCAATTATGGTTTTGGCACCGTCTCCGGTCTGGTGGATATGAAGGTCACAGCTGATTTGGCCGATTTTCAAAATCCGATCGCCAGCGGCACCCTCACCGTCCGTGACCCTGGACTTGATCCAGTTGGGGCTGAACTCTTTACCGCTGGTTTTCGCTATGCCGATGGCACCGCCACGCTAGATCAAGGGGAACTGATCTTTGACGACAGCCGGATTTTGCTTGCAGGCAGTGCCTCTCTGCAGCCGGAGCTGACCTACACGGGCCAGCTCACCGTTGCCGAAGGACATGTCGAAGATCTCGTCGCGATCGCCGAAGCGATTGATGTGGATGCTTTACGATTTGGCCTAGGGCGTCGTTCTCCCACGGGGCGGGCCACTGACCTGGATATCCAATCGATCCGCTTGCCCCAGGCCTCCTTTTTAGAGCAATTGGAAGCGTTCATCGCTTTTGAAGCTGCCCAACCTGAGGCTGATCCGGATCTGGAGAACCAGTTCGCCCTGCCGCCGCTAGACACCCTCAACGGCGAATTTGCGGGTGGACTAACCGTGGCAGGGCGATCGCTCGATTTGAATGCTCTGACCGCTGATTTCAATTTCCAAGGACAAAGTTGGACGTGGGGTCCCTATGAGCCCACCAACCAGTTCATCATCAGCGGCAATGTCCAACAGGGGACTGTCGTCCTCGATCCGGTGTCAGTTATTGTCGCCGAAACGGTCGTGAACCTCTCTGGCAGCGGCAATCTAGAACGCTTAGAGGGCGATCTGTTAGTCGATAATTTGCCCGTTGAACTGGCCTCAGCCTTTTATCCTTTGCCAGTCGCTGTGGATGGCGAGTTGGATGTGACAACCCAGTTCTCTGGCAGTTTGGCCAATCCTCAGGTGGCCGGTGAGTTATTGGTGGCGAATCCGCAAATTGCTGAGCAGCCTCTGGAACGGGTAGCCGCGACCTTTGGCTATCGCAATGCCGTGTTAGCAGTGGATGGCGTTGCCGCAATTGATCCCAATGAAGCGCCGATGACCGTGCAGGGCACAGTTCCCTATGGGTTGCCCTTTATGACCGTACGGCCTGCCACTGACCAGATCGAACTGACAGCTGTGGTACCCGACGACACCTTTGATTTTGTGAATGTCTTCACTGATGACGAGGTGCGGTGGGAAGGGGGCGAGGGCGAAATCGTGGTCCGAGTCAGGGGCACGCTAGCGAATCCCGCGATCGCAGGGACCGCCACATTCCAAGATGGCATTGTCAGCAGCGCCGAATTAGGGGAACCCCTCACCGATATCAATGGTCAGGTGCAGTTTAATCTCGAAGCGGTGCGCATTCCACGCCTGCAGGCCCAAATGGGAGACGGTACGCTAGCGGTGGTCGGACAGTTACCCCTACAGCTCTCGGGTGAATCACTCTTAGCCCAGGCCCAAGCCAAACAAGCAGCCACGCCTGACACCGCTATCAACGATGGCATCCTGATTGCCCTGGGCGAGTTACCCCTCGATTACCAAGGAATTGTCGATTTGCAGCTTGATGGACAAGTGACTATTGCTGGTGCTGTTTTATCCCCAACGATTAGCGGTGCAGTTGAGTTGGATGAGGGCTATGTACGCGCTAATCAACTCTTGCAACAAGCTGGGGCCTTGAATCTTCCGACCCCTGAAGAAGTGGAACAGATCAACCCCTATCGGGCTCAGTATTTGGGGATTGATCCCTTTGCTCCACCGCTTGTTAGCAAGCCGACTGGATTCTTAGACAAGGTATCGCTCAAAGACTTTACAGTCGTCTTTAGCGATCGCCTCGTGATTGACGGACAACCGTTTTACAACCTCACGGCAGATGGTGGCCTGACCATTAACGGCACGATATCTGATCTAAAACCGGAGGGCGAAATTGACCTCCGCACAGGTTGGATTAATCTGTTCTCAGCGCAGTTTCGGTTAGATTCCAATGCGCCCAATTCTGCCGTCTTTACCCCCGAAGATAGCCTTAACCCTTATGTCAATGTGGTGTTAGAGGCTCGGATTCAAGAAACCGATGTTACTCGCATTCCGCCGACTAATGATGGCTTTACCAGTTCTGAAATTAGTGATAACGACATTCAATCGGTGGGGGATGTCGAGTTTATTAATGTTCGAGCCGTGGCCATCGGCTACGCCAGCGAGTTAAACCAGAGTTTGGCCTTAACAAGTACCCCTGCCCGTAGCCAAGAAGAACTCGTCGCCCTGCTAGGCAGTAATGTAGCTGGCGGCTTAATTAATGCCAGTTTGACGCAGTTTGCAGGCTTCTTAGGGGCCGGTAGTTTAGCCGGGTTTGGCAATAATTTGGCCGATACCCTCGGACTGCGATCGTTTAGCGTCTTCCCCACCACTGATACTTCGACAGAAAGTACCGCCGGTGTCGGTATCGGCGTTGAAGCCTCGTTTGCGATCGGCAACAGCATCGGCATCAGCGTGCTGGAAATTCTCAACAGCGGCAATCCGCCCCAGCTCGGTTTGCAATATCGCATTACCGATGAATTACAGTTGCGCGGTTCTTCCAATCTCAACGACACGGAAGTGCGCCTTGAATATCGGACATCTTTTTAAGCAGGTCTGAGAGGCGATGGGTCCATCTGCTTGAACAGCAGTGATGCCCGCCTATGGCGTGTCAGTAGCGTGCTGCTTCAGGATTCATTTGGGGTGAAGCCGACCAATCTTGAAGATTTTTTCTCGACCGGCACGCCAGAGCATTCTTTCGCAGAGCTAACTTGTTATGCTGACTTTATCCCTTTTGATTAGCCAGAGAGGATTCTATGACTGAGTCGGTAATCAATTGCTCCACAATTTTTGATTTCATCGGCAAGGTTTAGAAGCCCCTGCTTCTTCATGGATGGTTGTAAATCTCCTTAGAACCTTGCCTAGCAATTGGTTTCTTTGAGGATAAGACCTTGAATTTAGAAAAGTTTGGCTGGTGCTCAGGCAGCAGCTTCGATTTGGCGTTTGCTGAGTTCAAGCAAACAGGATTTATGGTGGCTCGCGTCGTGTCCGAGCAGCGCGGCGCGTATCAAGTCCAAACCGCAACAGCAGCATTGACGGCTCAAATTACGGGACAGTTTCGCCATCGCGCAGCTGATCCATCGATGTTACCTGCCGTCGGTGATTGGGTTGCCATTGAGCTCCATCGGGGGCACACCCTCGCGACGATTCATCAGATATTGCCACGCACGAGTCAGTTTGTGCGCAAAGCTGCTGGCACTTTAACCGTGGGACAGGTCGTCGCCGCCAACGTTGATACGGTGTTTCTGATGTCGGGTTTAGATGGCGATTTCAATCTCCGGCGAATTGAGCGTTATTTGGTGACGGCTTGGGATAGTGGAGCCAAACCGGTGATTGTTTTGAATAAGGCCGATCTCTGTGAAGATCTGGAGGGGGTGGTCGCCCAAGTTGAAGCGATCGCAGCCGGAGTGCCCATTCACACCATTAGTGCGGCGATCGGTCAGGGATTGGCGGTCCTTGACGCTTATCTGCAGCCCGGTAAAACGGTTGCGTTGATCGGGTCCTCGGGGGTCGGTAAGTCGACTCTAACCAACTACTTGTTAGGTCATCAGCATCAGGCCATCCAGGCCGTCAGAGACGATGACAGTCGAGGGCGGCATACCACCAGCCATCGTCAACTCCTACCACTACCATCGGGAGCATTACTGATCGATACTCCGGGTATGCGCGAACTCCAGCTTTGGCAGACTGGTACAGGTTTACAGGAAACCTTTACCGATATTGTTGACCTAGCTGAGGACTGTAAGTTTAGTGATTGCCAACATGCTCAAGAGCCGGGCTGTGCGGTGCAGGCAGCGATCGCCATGGGGCAACTCAGCGCCAAACGCCTGCAGAGTTATCAAAAGCTGCAACGCGAGCAACAGTGGATCGAACACCGACAGGATAGCCAGGTCCGCGCGAACTCTAAACGTCGGTGGAAGCAACGCACCAAAATGATTCGCCAACGACATCAGCATCTACAGTAAGCCGAGTCGGGACAAGTGTTGAAAAGTGATTGCAGCAATCACTTTTCAGCATCCATGCCTTAGCTCAAGGGAAGACGGCCTTCCAACCTTGAGCTGGCCTTGTCCTCTAACTGCTCTAGGGACTGTCATCCGGTCGCGGCCAAACCCTTTCAGCAAAGGAACGACAGCCCCTCGCCTATGGAGTGAATGCGGGCCCGGAAATGCTTTGCCCCAAAGGCTTCTGGGATTAATTGATGACGCGCCCTAAAGTCCATGATGGCTTAAAGAAGCAGGCTACCGGCAGCGAATTACGACTAACAGGGTGACAAACTAAGCTTGTCGCCTAAAATAGGATCGCTTACCAGGGTTGGCCGAGCGGATTAGGCAGCGAACTCATAATTCGCCTTAGACAGGTTCGACTCCTGTACCCTGGACTTTTACAGCTGAAATTCTCAGCCTGCATGAGCGATCGCTGATCGGAGATGAGCTTGCTTGTCGCGATCGGGCAGATGCGTCATGCTAAGAAATAATTTCTTCAAAACAATTACCACCACTGCCAATGCTGTCGTCTTTAACGCGCCTTTTCGATCGTCGTTCCGCTGATGTCCAGGCAGAGGTTGAAATCTATACCTGGCAGACTTGCCCGTACTGTATCCGGGCGAAGTTGCTGCTGTGGTGGAAGGGCGTTGACTACCAAGAGTACAAAATTGACGGCAATGGGGCCGCGCGGGTTCGCATGGCCGAGCGAGCCAATGGGCGTCGATCGGTACCGCAAATTTTCATCAATAACGAGCATATCGGTGGCTGTGACGACTTGTATGACCTCGATCGTCAGGGTCAGTTGGATGGCCGATTGCAGCAACCCAAAACGGCTTAAATCACCATCCAGCCAATTTTGAGATACCGATGCTTCACGGCACTTAAAGCTGGTGGCAGGTTGCTCCTGTGATCAACCTGCCAGCGTCATCTGAATCCAGCCACCCTACAATCTCCCCCAAATGGAAATATTGCGGGGAGAATGAGAAATTTGTAGCGCCACGATTCACATTTCTTAAATAACTTTGTTAAGTTATAAATATACCGCCAGAATTTTTTATCCTTCTTATTGATTCCCATGCAACTTACCGCCACTGCTGCCAAGCTCTTTAGACCTAATATTTCTGCCAATACGCTTTCTCAAGCAACCTTTGCAATTCTGAGAGTCACCCTCGGGGTGATGATGGTGCACAACGGTTTTGACAAGCTGGCCGACATCGAAAGTTTTGCCCACGCTTATGTTGAGTATCTCGGCTTGCCGTTTCCTATCTTCTTGAGTTATGTCGCGGCTTATACCGAGTTAATTGGCGCCCCGCTAGTCGCCATGGGATTGTTTACTCGCTTTGCTTCCTTAGGTTTGTTTGGCACAATGTGTGTCGCGATGTACCATCACATCTCTGTAGCTGGACTCAGCCTACCTTACTTGGAGCTTTCTGCAATCTACGCTGCGTCTTTCTTATTCCTTTTAGTCAATGGTGGCGGGCTTTACTCCTTTGACGCTTTAATTGCTAACCAGCTAGATAGTGCTTCCCTATCGATGAAAGAGAAGCAAATCATGCGTCTTGAGAGTTCCTACGAAGCTTCTGAAGCGGTTAAGAACAAAGACATGGCCGCGTAGCCTCTGCGTTACTACTACACTTACCTCTAGCTAATCCTTAGAAAGGGAAGAAGGGCCGCCGCTCTTCTTCCCTTTCTTCATTTAAAAATTCAGCTGCAAATTCAGCCACCCTTACAGGACAATGGCTCCCTAGAAAGTTGAAGGCAGAGGTCCTAGGACCTGTCATCCGGTCGCGATCAAATCCTCTTATCAAAGGAATGCTAGCCCTTAAACTGTTGAGGGAATGCGGGCGCGGGTGTGCTTCGCCCCAAAGGTTTCTGGAATTAATTGATGATGCGCCCCAGGCTACCAGAAGTCCGCTCAGGCGAAATTTCCCTGGCACCATTCCAGATCGGCAACTTTGTCCTTCAAAAAGCGTCACACTATCAGTGAGGGAGACCGCGCATAGCAAAAACCCTAGACTTTGCACATTTTGATATGACGCTTTTGATCAATCAGCGTCACCGCATTGCTCACCCGCTCATCCAGCAAATCTTAAGTCATAATGAATTTACACTTCTTAATGGCGGTTTCATTGAAAGGAGTGCTTTCCAAGCGCGGGGTTTCACTGTGACATCATTACAAGATTCAAATTTGGCTGCGCCTAACAGTATCGAGACATCCTTGCCTAAAGGCTTGAGCAAGCCCACCCGTGGCTATGGCAAGTTACTAGTTGGGGTCGGCCTTGGGGTCGCGATCGCTCTGATTGGCCCGCGTTTTTTTGCTGGCAATCCCAATCCGTCAGAAGAGTCACCGGCCGCAGAAACGCCGACTCAAGTTAGTGCACAGACGGTCGCAGTTGCGCCAGTGCAAACTGGGCAAGTCGCCGAGACGTTGACCGTAACTGGTACGGTCAACGCAGCCGATTTGCTGGCCGTAACGCCCCAGATTAGTGGTTTGCAAATTCAGGATGTGCTGGTCGATGAAGGGGATTTTGTCCAGGCTGGACAACCGCTCGTTATTTTAGACGACACCGAATTGCGGACTCAAATCCAGCAGGCTCAGGCTCAGGTTGAGGTCGCTCAAGCCCAGTTGAACCAACAGCAAGCAGGTTTGTCTCAAAGCCAAGCCCGTGCCGTAGAGGCGGAAGCCAATCGCCAGCGCTATCAGTCTCTGGCAGATCAGGGGGCCGTCAGCGGTGAAGAACTCATCAGTCGCACCACTCAAGCGCTGACGGCCCGTGAGGATGTGGGCGTCGCAGCTGCCAGTGTCGCCAGCGCCGAAGCCAATGTCCGCAGTCAGCAATCGGCCTTAGCTCGGTTGCAAACTCAACTGGGCCAAACCACGGTAGCCGCACCCCTGGCCGGTACCGTAGCGGAACGCCCCGCGAGCATCGGCAGTGTGTCGTCGACTAGCAACGCCGTGGTGTCGCTGATTCAAGGTGATCAGCTGGAACTGCTGGCTGAAGTGCCACAATCTCAGCTGTCGCAAGTACAGGTGGGGGCACCCGTCAGGGTGACGTCGAGCACTGACCCCAATGTGCAAGTTGAGGGCACGGTGCAAGAAATTCAGCCTTTGGTTGATCCTCAAACGCGTACAGCGCAGGTGGTCATTCGCTTGCCGGTGAGCGATCGCTTGCGGTCAGGCATGTTTTTGACGGCTGAGATTCAATCTGGCCAGCGGGCTGGATTGACGGTGCCAGCAAACGCAGTGCTTCCACAGTCGGATAGTTCTTTTCGCGTCTACGTGGTAGGGCCAGAGCAAACAGCGATCGCCCGCACCATTGAGGCCGGTGCCCTCATTCCGGGTGGTGATGAAGCGGGCGATCGCGTCGAAGTGCTCCAGGGATTAGAAGCTGGGGAACAAGTCATCACCGCCGGCGCTGGCTTCGTTCAGGAAGGTGACGTTGTAACCGTCACGGAATAGCGATGACATCATCTAACCCCTCCGCTCATCCTTAATCACGACCTCTATAACCCCTTTCTATGTCTTCTAACGTTTCTGGCTGGTCTATCCGACGCCCTATTCCCACGCTGGTGCTCTTTCTGGTACTGACTTTGGCGGGACTGGTTTCGTTTGGCCGCTTAGGGGTCGACCTAAACCCCAACATTGATTTTCCCGCCGTGATTGTGACGGTCAATCAAACCGGAGCGGGACCAGAGGAATTGGAAACCCAGGTGACCAAAAAGGTAGAAGACGCCGTTGCGGGATTGGGGAATATTGACGAGCTGCGCTCCACGGTGAGCGATGGCAGTTCTCAAACGGTCATCAGTTTTGTGCTGGGTACCGACAGCGATCGCGCCACCAACGATGTCCGCGATGCTATCGCTCGGATTCGCTCTGACCTGCCCGCAGACGCCCGCGATCCCATCGTGCGTCGACTTAACTTTGAAGGTGGGTCGATTTTGACCTATGCCGTTAAGTCAGAGCAGCGATCGGTTGAAGAGTTAAGTGAACTCGTTGATGAAGAGATTAGCCGTAACCTGCTATCTGTTAAGGGAGTGGCGCAGGTTAACCGGATTGGCGGCGTTGACCCCGAAGTGCGCGTGGAGCTCGACTCGAAACAGCTCGATGCCCTTGGCATTACCGCCACCCAAGTTAACGATCAAATCCGAGCCTTAAATATTAATCTACCCAGCGGTCGAGCCACCGTAGGCGAACAAGAGCAAGGGCTCCGTACCCTCGGCAGTGCCCCCACCGTCGAGGCCTTGGCCAACTATCAGATTCAGCTCCCCAATGGCACCGCCGTGCCGTTAGAAAGCTTGGGGACTGTCGAACAAGGGATTGCGGAAACCCGTCAAGCTGCTTATTTCAACAACCAGGGCGTAGTGGCATTCTCGGTATTGCGCAGCACCGGCAGTGTTTTGGTATCAGTGGAAGAAGGCGTGACCGCTCAAATCGCGGAACTGGAAGAGACTCTGCCAGAAGACATTGAGTTTGAGTTGATCTTCACTCGCGCGACCGAAATTCGCGATTCTTACCAGGCGTCGATTGAAGCCCTCATCTTGGGCTGCGTGCTAGCCGTGGTTGTGGTCGGTGTCTTTTTGCGCGACTGGCGAGCCACGCTGATCACGGCGACCGCCCTTCCCCTATCCATTATCCCCACGTTTCTCGTGTTGGAATGGTTTGGCTACACCCTCAACAGCATGTCGCTATTGGGGTTAACGCTGGCAGTGGGGAACTTGGTGGATGATGCGATCGTCGAAATCGAAAACGTTGAGCGCCACATTCGCATGGGCAAGCCCCCATTTCAGGCCGCCCTGGATTCCACCTCAGAAGTCGGATTAGCGGTCATCACCACGACGGCGACCATTGTGGCCGTGTTTATCCCCGTTGCTTTTATGGGCGGTATTCCCGGTCAATTCTTCAAACCCTTTGGCGTCACGGTCGCGACTGCCACGATGTTTTCGACGCTAGTAGCGCGCTTGATGACACCGATGATGGCGGCCTATTTGCTGAAGGGGAAGCCGGGAGCTGTAGCCCCGTTCTCGAATGGCAACGGGAACGGCAATGGCCATACTAGCGTTAACGGGAACGGCAACGGGAAGGGGCAACTGAATGGCTACGGCCAGTCATCTCCAAAATTTCATCCCTATCAGACTCTGCTAAGTGCCGGATTGCGTCATCGATTATTGACCATCACCCTGGCTGTCATGTTCTTTATTGGCAGCTTGATGCTGGTACCTTACATTCCTACCAGCCTGTTTGATGCGGGCGACACCGGACTCTCGATTATCAATGTTGAATTGTCTCCTGGTTCAACGCTAGCCAACACTCATCAAGTGACAGAACGACTGACAACAGAATTGCAAGAGCACGAGGCCGTGGCCTCGGTGTTATCTTCCGAGGGCTCGGATGGCATCAATACCGCCACGCTCTTTGTTAATCTCAAACCTAAAAATGAGCGGTCAGCCTCACAAGATGGCTTTGAACAAGATGCCCGGCAAGTGTTTCAGACGATTCCGGGAGCTCGGCTTAGTTTTGAAAGTCAGGGGGCGGGCGGTGAAAGCAAAGACCTCACGATCATCCTGAAAGGCGATAATCCTAATGCCCTCTTAGGAACTGCTAATGCCCTCACCAAGCAAATGCGAGAACTACCGGGACTCGTCGAAGTAACCTCTAGTGCTAGCTTGGTGCAACCGGAAATCCTCATTACCCCCGATCCGCTGCGAGCGGCAGACTTGGGAGTTTCTGTACAAGCGATCGCGACTACCGCTTTCCTCGCGACCCTAGGCGATACCGAATCGAACTTGGCCGAGTTTACGCTGGGCGATCGCCAAATTCCGATTCGAGTTCAGATCGACCCTGAAGAACGGAACCAGATCGACACCTTGCGCCAGCTCAAAGTACCGGGAGAAAATGGCAACCTCTTTCCGCTGATCGCCGTTGCCGATGTCGCCTTTGGGAGTGGCCCAGCTCAAATTGACCGCTTTGATCGCTCGCGTCAAGTAACGATTGGCGGCAACCTGCAAGGGATTACGTTGGGACAAGGTCTCGCCCTGGTTAACGAACTCCCAGCGTTGAGAAATTTGCCAGATGATGTCCAGCAACAGCCAGCAGGCGATGCCGAAATCATGGCCGAAATCTTCAGCCGTTTTGCCCTCGCCTTGGGGACAGCGGTCTTGATGATTTACGCCGTACTGGTACTGCTCTACAACAACTTCCTGTATCCCTTAGCGGTCATGGCCGCCCTACCTCTCTCCGTTGGGGGGCGCATTGATGGGCCTACTCATCACCCAAAAAACCGTTGGGTCTCTTTGCTCTAATTGGGATTGTCCTGCTCATGGGCTTGGTGACCAAAAACGCCATTCTGCTGGTGGACTACGCCCTGATGGCTAAACAGCAAGGTAAGTCACGCCGACAAGCCGTCATGGAAGCCGGTACGACTCGTTTACGGCCCATTCTGATGACCTCGATTTCAACCATGGCGGGGATGGTACCCATCGCGCTAGAGCTCGGGTCAGGAACGGAAACTCGGAGTCCCATGGCGATCGCGGTCATTGGTGGTTTCACCACTTCTACCCTACTGACGCTGGTCGTTGTGCCGGTGTTCTTTACCTACATCGATGGGTTCCAGAGTGCGATCGGGCGTCTTATCCGTCGTCTTAAAGGCGATGACACGAAGTCCCTTCACAAAGTGTTAGAACCTTACAAAACTCCCATTGGGAAATAGTCGTATAATGTGAACTCACTGCGGGTGTAGTTCAGTGGTAGAACGTCAGCTTCCCAAGCTGAATGTCGACGGTTCGAGTCCGTTCACCCGCTTAGGTTTCAGGTCTGTTATGGGGTATTCCAGCCCCTTCCTGGCCCCTTCTAGTAGAACTTCTAGTAGAACTGGCAGAGTGGTAATCACACCACTCAAACATGTCCCAGATCAACATATTCATCGAAGAAAAAGGCAAGTACCTAAGACTGCGCTGGAAATATCAGGGAACACGCTTTTCCTTGTCGGACGGCTTCACCAATAACTCTAGAGGGCGAAAAAGAGCAGAGGCTACAGCAACTCAGATCGAGAATGACATCCTGGCAAAGAATTTCGATAAGAGCCTGGAACGCTATCGAATCAAGAAACCTAAAGCCAACGCCTCTCTAGATCACAAACTAACCACGATCTACACTCTGTGGACTGCCTACCTACGCGAACACAAGAAAACCATAAAAGCCAGTACTTATCACAAGCAGTTCAAACCCATAGACAATTACCTGACTACATTCAAGTCATTGAAGATTGAGGACTCTGATCGGCTAACTAGGGCCATCAACCGGGATAAGTCGCCAGACATGAGCAGGCGTATACTCACCCGTCTATCAGCGGCTTTCAAGTGGGGCGTCAGCATGGGTCTATGCGATGAGAATCCCTTTGACGGGGTAGCTACTGCCATTAAGGTCAACAGGAAGAGAAGGGGCAAGAAGGGTGTCGATCCATTCACCGTAGATGAGAGAAATAGGATCACACGCTATTTCTACGCAGAGAAGCCTGACTATGCCCCCTTCGTCGAGTTCCTATTCCTAACTGGGTGCAGACCCTCTGAAGCGATCGCGCTGGAATGGGATAACGTATTCGCTCACTGCATCGTCTTCGATCAAGTTGCAGTTCAGGGAGTACCAGGAGAATCCATCCAGGAAGGAACTAAGACAGAGCCTATGAGAAGGTTTCCCGTTAATGAGCAACTGAAGGAGTTACTTCTATGGGTGGAATCCAAAGACTTAGATCCCACGGGGTTAGTTTTCAAATCTCCTGAGGGAAAGCTACTAAGCCTAAGCAACTTCACTAGACGTCACTGGAAGAAAGCTTTAGAGGATTTAGGCATCAAACATCGAAAGCTCTATCAGACTAGGCATTCATTCATTACCTTATGCCTAGACAAGGGAATAGATGCCAAGGATGTCGCTAAATGGGTAGGAAACTCCCCTGAAATGATCTATCGGCATTATGCAGGGAGGAATCCTAACCTTGATGTGCCGGAGTTGTAGGGTTCCACACTCGGGACATTGCATCGCAGATCACCCTTACATTCATATCTCGATCACGCACTACCTTAAAAGAATTCAGAAACGACCCCAAAACCCGTCGGATCAGGGTAGCCTATAGCAGCCTTGTAACAGGTGCATCAAAAAGGGGCATGAGTCGTTCACACTCACACCCCTTCCAGTCGTCAACACGAAGTTAACAACCTAAGCGCTATGACTTTAGCTTATTCAGGGGTGTTTGAACACCTCAAAGCTTCGATTAACCATCAGCCGCCACTGTCACCGCCAACAGTGGAAACCTTCCCTATGGCGGGGATTGACCCAGTTACGCTTGCTTTCTTTAGCGGGGCTATTGCCGGGGGTTGGTTGACAAATTGGAGCAATCGCAAGTAACGATCCTTGCCCCTTTCTATGGGACGGGGGGATTTAAGCCCTTAGCTCTGGCTGGGGCTTTCTTGTGCCTCAATACCGCCCCTTACCCGTAAAGTGAGGGGTTTTATTTTGTTCGGCTAATTTCTACTACAACTTCTACTAGAACTAGGGGATAAGCCTAAAGCTTATTGCTTGTGATTAATTCTAAGGTTTCTATTTTCTAGTAGAACTTCTACTTGAACCACAGGAGAGACTAAGAAAGCCTACGAGTCCACTGAGGAGGTGCTTCTAAAGTCCCCTCAAAATACTTGGCAAAGGATGACACTACCTGCTGTTTAGTGATTCCTCTACCAGGTATTTCATGGAATGAGGTATTAGCTACAGGCACTTGGTATTGAGACTCAACGAACTGCTGTAGGTAGCTAATAACCCTAATTCCTTCCCCTTTATCCCTAGCATTGACAATGATCTTCGTATTGTCCGTAAGCGTGTAGACACACCTGATATCACCCCTCTCATAGGTGAATGGTTGCAGTGCATCCTTAAATGCCTGATTAAAGTGCGGTATCGTCACATGCCAGCGACTAGATGATTTCCCTTCACTCCGTTTGAACTGCAATTGAAGTTGCGGCTTGATGGTGGGTGCTTTAGCAATGCAGGAGTTACGCAGTTGATGTGGGGATAGGTGAGAAGAGGAGAATGAATCCTCCGAACTACCAAGCTATCGACTACATCAACTTTCTGATTGCCAGTCAGTGAGCCTACAGTTGCTGCGAAGCCGCACGGGTTCACCCAGCGAGTGAGAGCCCTCCGGCTCACGATGCCATCAATCGGTTGCTACACCGTCACGCACCTAGTTCAACAGAGTTGTGGCAGGAAGCAGAACCCTATTTAGAGTTGAATTGAGGCGTCTTGGTTCTTGATGACACGATGCTAGACAAGCTCTACGCCCAGCGTCTGGATCTGGCCAGTCGTCAGGGGTCGGGCAAGCATAAGCGAGTGGTCCAAATTGCTGTGGAGCGATAGGGATAAACACATCCCTTACGACTATCGACTGTATGAGAAAGCGGTGGATAGCGCCACGAAGCATGATCACTTTTGCGCGATGCTGACGACTGCTCATGAGCGGGGCTTGCGGCCAGAGTGTGTGGCTTTCGATAGTGGGTTCAGTGCGCTCGCCAATCTCAAGCTGATTGCTCGCTATGGCTGGCGTTGGTTGACCCGACTGAAAGGCAATCGTCTCGTGAATCCTGACCGCAGCGGTCATCGGGCCATCAGCGAGATTGAGCTCGATGTTCAAGGGCGAATGGTGCCTCTCCAAGGCTACGGCATGATCCGAGTATTCAAGATCGGCGACATTGATTACTGGGCCACTCATGACCTGAAGAGGGATGAATTGCAGCGCCTGAAGTGGGCTGACTGCGAGTGGTCGATGGAGGAGTACCATCGCGGTCTGAAACAGGCGGGGTCGAAAGCGCCCAAGTACGCTCCTCACGGGCACAGCGTAATCACATTGGCTTTGCGATTCGAGCCTTGCTGCGCCTAGAGATGCACTGCTTCACAACCGGAGTGAGTTGGTATGAGGCCAAGCTCAGGATTGTTCGCGACGCCGTGCGATCCTATTGAGCGGCTCCCAAGATCACTCTTGCGTCAACTGTGTAAGTCCTGATGCTGATGACACCTGCCGATCGCCCCTGCCAGAAGACGATCCGGTGCTCAGTTACTACATTCCGCTCCAGCTAGCACGGGAGTTAGTGCTACAGCGTTATCCCCAGTACCTGTCCGGTAAATGCCCGAATGCGCCACATCTTCTCCAACAGCTCCAGGCTGCGCAGTAGCGAATCCACTCTGATTTGTACTACTCGTGTTGAGGTGAGTCATACGGTGATGACGCAGCTGAGATCGGGCGAAACTTCTGGATTACAGCCAGTGCAACAGTATAAAGTGCGGATCGGCAAGAAATAGAAACTGGTTTGACTTGCCCTTGAATTAATGTCTAATCTTCGAGGGGGGGGGACGGGTTTAGTGTTGTCTGGCAGGAAGGAGGAAGGCAGGATGTAGTCGCCGTCGATCGCCGCCACCGCAGGCAGCTCACTCACCGTCATCTCAACGCTACTTTCCATGCCATCGAGGGTATGTTCTGCTTCGTAGATCACGTCACCATCTTGGTTTTGCAGGGCAATCATCACCGGCATCTCTAGCGGTGCGGTGGTTTGCTGGCCGAGGTTGGTGGTGATGAGTTTTTGGGCTTCAACGTTGAGTTGAACCCGGTATTGGCCGTTGGCAAGCGGTGCGTAGGTGGCGTCGGTGATGCCGACTTGATAGGTGAGGACTTCGGCAAACAGTTCGTTGATGAGGGCCTGATCGCCCTCGGGGGCTTGAGCCGCGATCGCATCCCGCAAGTCCAGTACCGTGGCATAGGGAGGAGTCTGGTAGCGATGATCCGCGAGGAAGTTACGAAGGGCAGTGAGCATGGCCGCTTGGCCAATCTGCTGTTCAATCAGTTCCAGCACCATGCCGCCTTTGTGACGGGCAATCGGTAACTCATTGTAGATATCGGCCAGGGGCGGTTCTTGAAAGTCGATTTTGCCCAGCTGGCGAAAATAGTCGCGCATGAGCTGCTGCTTGGCTAAGCGCTGTTCTTCGAAAGAGCGCTGCGATCGCTGGTATAGCTCACTGGCATAAGCACTGAGGGCCTCGCGAATGGTCATGCCACCCGCGACATCGGCAGCAATGAGCTGATCTTCCCACCAGGCGTGAGCCAGCAGATAGCTCACCCAATCCACCAGGGATTCACGACCGGCACCGGTAGCGTCACTCTTCCACACCAGCACTTCAGGAATGCCCACCGTGCCACCGTCAGAGAACACCATGCCGTCGTAGTAGACAAACTCCACGACCCGCACTTGCTCAAAGGGATAGGGGCCAAAAGTGTCTTCGTAGAAGGCGAGGGCCTCGCCCACCTGCTGGGCAATTAACGCCACATTGTCGGCATGTTGGGGATGGTGATAAATCTCGATGGGGACGCGATAGTCTTCGGTGCGATAGGTGTCGTAGCGGGCCGAGAAAACAGTGAACTTGCCCCGCGTCGGCGTGGTGGACTGATAGCGAAAATAGGCGCGATCGCCCGCCACCCATTCATCCACCAAACGTCCAGCGGTGACAGCAGTCTGGTCAGCAGCGGTACCGATGGTGACATCCGTACTGCCCCAGCTCAAGTGGCTCACCATCAAAGCTTGGGCCAACCCGTTGGGGTCGTCGTGGGCCCGCATCCGCTCTGCTAGGGGCGGCAATCCCAGATTGGCCCGCAGCCAGGCTTGCTTGTGTTCCACCATTTTGGTGTAGCCGACAAACGGCAGCATGAAGGGGCTATACAAGTTGGTACCGTTGTGGACGACGTCGTTGGGATAAACCATGTACACGTCATCGCTATCCACCTGGTTACGAAAGCCCCGAGCGGGTGCCGTGGCGGTCTGAAACTGCAGCACTTGCTGTTCGCCGGGCACGAGCGGTGTCGCCAGGTCGTAAATGTAGTAGCCCCACTCCGGATGAGCTTCACGCAGCGTCGCACCGGGGTAGTTCACCTCGCCGAGTTGCAGGTTGATGAAGGTGAGCAGGTGAATTTCGCGGATGGGCTGGTCGGTGCGATTTTCCAGGGTGTATTGCCCCTGGGCCTGAAAGTAGCGCTGGTCGGGATACAACTCGATCGTCACCCGCGTATCGGTGACGACGGGCATGGGCAAATTTTCGTACTGCTTAAAGCGGGTTTCGATCGCCGCCGCCGTTGCCTCTTTCCCCGCCGGCTGATAAGGGTTCACGACCATCGTGTTGTAGCCAATCCAGGTGCCGACCCCAGCAAAAAAGCAGTACCAGTCCAGCCAGCGATCGCTTCACAGTGCGGTGGGCCTGCCGCCAGCCCTGTCGCCAGGTGCGCCAGAGATGAGTCTGCTCGGTGCCCCGTGGCCAAACGATGAACGCCAACAGCATCAGCACAGCAGCAAACAGGCTCCAGTACAGCACATACCAGAGGTGACCGATAAACAGGCCGCCGTAGCCATTCATCGGCGAGTATTCAATGTCGTTGGTGGCGGCGAAGCGATAGAGGTTGTGGTACCAGCCCAGCGCATCCAGGGGAATGTGAGATAGCGAAATCAACACCACCAGCGCCATGCCCAGATATTTGCGGCGAGTCACGACCTGGGTGAATAGCGCTAAGGCTGCCGTGATGTAAAAGTAGGGGCCATGCTCTAAAAACAGCATCTGTAAATACAGCGGCACCTGCAAGTTGGTGTAGCCGTTCAAGAGCTGATAGGCCATCATCACCGCCATCGCCAGCAGCAGATTCAGCGTGATAATCACGAACAGCGCCGTCAGCTTGGCTAGCAGCAGCACCCCATTGGCTACGGGCGTCGCATCAATCACCGACTGCAGCCGCAGGGTGCGATCGCGCCACATCACCTCCGCTGAATAAACCACAATAATGGCAAACAGAATGTACTCAAAGTAGAGATTGGCTGAGTGAATCAGAATATCGGTGCTGGGATTGGAATAGTTGAACGAGCGACTGCCAATGGCGGCCATCACCAGACTGGTCAATCCCCCCGCTGTCAACAGCAAAAACGCTCGCCCCTGCAAAATCATGCCCGTTTCAAAGCGACTGCGGTGCAGCCATTGACGCAGGCGATCGCGACCCTTGAGCGCCGGTCGCCGCCACCGCAGATAGCGCACTTCTGCATCTTGGCCCAGGCTGGCGTAGCCCCAATACCCTCGCGCCATGCGACCTTGCTGAGGCGTCCCGGCGGCACTGGGCAAGGGCTGGCTGAGGGGCGATTGGGACCGCTGCCGTATGGCCGATTTGCCCCCTTGATGGCTGGGGAGCTGGAGCGAATAGCCCACATAACTGCTGAGCCAGATGGCCGTGGCGATCGCCAGCCACAGCAGCCGATTGCCGATGAACGTGCCGCTGATGGGTGGTATCAGCGTATTGTACTGATGCACCGTCCAAGCTAGGGCCTGCTCTTCTAAGGCGTAAAACCCAAAGGGATCGGCCAGTGCCCACAGCCGATACTGCTCAAAGTTGATCACATCAACCCCGACCATTAGCAGCGAGGCCAGATAAAACATGACCAGTACGATCGCGCCCGCATAGGTGATAGCCAAATTGCGCGTGCGAGCCGCCAGCCCAAAGGCGATCGCCGACACTAAAAACAAATTGGGCAGCGCAATCAAACCGTAGCTAAGCAGATAGGCGTCCAGTCGCAGCGGCCCGATGGCATAGGAATTCAACCCCGGTATTAAGCTGCCAATCACCATGCCCGGCAGGTACGCCGAAAACGCTAGCAGCGCCATGCCAAAAGCGGCCCAAAACCGGGTGGCCAGATAGCGACTCTTGCGAATGGGGGTCGCCAGGATCAATTCTTCTGTCCGATTGTGGGTGTCGCGCACAAAGGTCTCAGCCACGAACGCCGCCGCCGCCAAGATGCCAAAGATGGTGTACCAAATCGTCGTTTGAAAGATTTGCAGCGGACTATTGACGAAGAAAAAGGCGTTACCTTCGCTGCCCTTGGCCACCATATCAGTCAGGGCGATCGCAAAAAATACCAGCGCAATTACCCAAAAGGTGGGGCGGCGCAGATGATAACGGCTTTCGAAAGTGAAAACGGGGGCGGAGAACATGGGTGTGAGGGAGTAGGGGAGTGGGGGGGGTGGATTTTGAATTCTCAATTTTGAGTTTTGAATGAGGGCTCAAAACTTGAAACTCAAAACTCAAAATTCAAACCTTTTAGGAATTAGACCGCGATCGCCACTGGCTGCGCCATCAACGCGGTGAAGTAAACATCGTTGAGGTCGGGATCGACAGGCTGAAAGTCAGCAGCGGGGGGAGTGTCGCTGAGAACTCGGATACAGCGTCCCCCGCGTTCCATGCGAGTGGTAATGATTGCCCACCGAGGATCGATGGGGTGGTCTGGCGTGGCTTCGCACATCCACACGCGTCCTTGCAAATGCGCCATCAGGGTGCGAGGACTGCCCTGCTGCACGATCTTGCCTCGATTCAGGATGGCCATTTTGGGACAAAGTTCAGCGACGTCTTCGACGATATGAGTCGAAAGGAGAAGGACGCGATCGCGGCTAATGGTGGCCAGCAAATTCTGAAACCGAATGCGCTCGGCGGGGTCGAGCCCGGCGGTGGGTTCATCCACAATAACAAGGCGTGGCGAACCCAGCAGGGCTTGAGCAATGCCAAAGCGCTGCCGCATGCCCCCGGAGAATGTGCCCAGTTTCTGATCCCGCTGGTCGTAGAGGTTTACCAATTGCAACTGTTCTGCCACAATTGCCCGTCGTTCTGGCGCATTGACAAAGCCTTTAAAGACGGCCAGCTGGTTTAACAACTCAGCAGCAGACACTTGCGGATACACGCCAAAATCCTGCGGTAGATAGCCCAAATAGCGCCGCGCTTGCTGCGGATCTCGGATCAGATCGATACCGTCCAGCGTGACGGTACCCTGATCCGCCGTCTGCAGCGTGGCTAATGTCCGCATTAAGGATGATTTGCCAGCCCCATTTGGCCCGAGCAAGCCAAAAATGCCGTGGGGAATTTTGAGAGAAATATTTTTCAGGGCCTGGATACCGTTGTCGTAGGTCTTGCTCAGCCCTTGAATCTCCAGCATAAACCTGCCTAATGACATTTATTCTTGATAGTCAATATACTGCGTCTTCCAGACAATCAAGCAACCCTTAGCAAATCTCTGTTTTCAAAATACTGCACCGCTCAACCAACTCTTTAGAGCCAGTGAGCATCTTTTACGCAGGCGAGCGATCGCTCCAATGCTCGACCTCATAGTGCCAGAACCCATAGAGAATGGGCTGTCCTCGTTCATCTCTTAAGATGGCACCACCCGTGCGATCGCAGAGGTGAACGAGGACCATCTGGTCAAAGTCCACAGTCGCTAGAGCCACTACCTGACCAAACCGGTAGGCATTCATGCGGTTGGATGTGGGTGTAAACGGCTGCTTCAAACGGATGAAATCACCTGCTCTCATCCTTGCTCCCTATCCGCCCCCAATCATCAAAGGTATTCATGCATCTACACTAGAGGCTGTCATCATTGAGCGGCCAAAGCCTTACGGTGAAAGGGCGACAGTCCCTAACCTATAGAGTGTCTGCGGGCGCGGGTGTGCCGAGTCCTAAAGGTTTCTGGGATTCATTGATGACGTCCCCTAAAAACTACTCATCAACATTTTTTGACTGTCATTTTGGAGCGTGATGCATTGTTTTCTGGCATAGCAGATCTCGTTGTCACGCTCTAGTTCCAGCAGCAAGCGCGTTACCGTGACCCGAGAAGTGCCCACGACTTCGGCAATTTGCTGATGAGTTAAGCGCAGCGTAATTAAGCAACCTTGTTCCGTCGCTTTGCCAAACTTGGCCGCTAACCACTCCAAGAGCAGTCGTAATCGCTGCAGAATGTGTCCATGACGCATGCGAATCAGCTCTTGCATTTGGCTAATGTGAGCCAACATAACTTCATTCAAATTCCAACAGTGACTGGTCTCCAGCCGCACAACTTCTACATCCGTCAGACACTCAATCTGGCAAGACTCGATACCGACCAAGAGACGACCCACCAAATCGCCTGTACTCCAAAAGCCCAGCGTAATGATCGCCCCGTCTTCAGCGATCGCGCATAGTCGCACGGCACCGGTCCGAATCTGCCACAGCGTATCTTTTTGCAGTGGAATATAGTCTCGGCGTTTGAATGTCTTTACTGAGGCTGGTTTCGGCGGTAACAAGGTGAGCGTGGAATCATGCATGGAACGAATGATTGACTGTGAGCAAACTGCTTAAGGTAAGAACGATTGTTCAAGCACCTCAGGGACAAAGTTGAGTCGATGCCGACGGCTTCTATTGACAATATTTCTCAATAATTTGTTCGTAGGATAACACATCCTTATTGTCTCGGCAGGACTGATGCCGCTGACTTCGGGTTAACCCCGTTCCCTTCCTTGCTGGGGAATACCGGAGTCACAGTTCCCCAGCAAGGAAGGATTTAAGCGGAACGCTGCGTAATCCCAATTCCCTGAATGAACTACACATAGAATTGACGTGGCGATTTCCCAACCCCCTGAAACAACAGGGCTGATTTATGTTCGCCAACGGAACATCTGAAAGCTCTCTGGGTTATGAGCTGAATGGATTATTTGCTGGGTTAGTTGTACTAAAGCGGGTGATCATCCAGGTAACGTCTTGGGGTGAGGTCGCTGGCGTAAAGTCTCGACAGTCTTTAGCTGACGCAGTCAGGGCGGAGTAAGGATGGACCGCACACCGCAGCTGTTCATCTCCGGAAAAATAAGCACAGCGATAACAGGGGATGGTCTGAATCTGCCGGATCTGCACAAACTGGCGATGCAGTCCCTGCAAGGCGAGGCTGGCAAACCACAGCATCACACAGCACCAAGACACTGGGCCGAGAATGATACTTACAATCAATAGCGTATGCGAAACCCAGAGTTGTGCCATAGCAGCTTATGAATTAGGTGATGGGGTGAGGGTCAGCTTTTGCCACAGCCACGTATCGATCGCGAACTTGCCCGGACCATTGACCAAAAAGAACAGATAAAACGAGGCATAGAGAGCCGCTGTTTCGAGCGGCGTGACTTTCAGCCCATTCCCTTTAATGTGGAAGAAAATGGCGACCAGCATGGTGCCCAGCAGCGCCGCCGCACTCGGACGAGTCAGTAAACCCAACGCGAGTAAAATGGCCCCGACGATCTCGGTGTAAGCAGCGCAGTAGGTGAAAAATACCGGATAGGGCAGGCCGATATAGGTCACCACATTGTCAGCAAAGCCTTGAACATCAGCTAACTTATCCAGGCCATTGTGAATCATCAACCCACCCGCACTGACCCTGATCAAGAGCCAGAAGACTTGGAGCCAAAGACTTTCGTTGGTCAAGGATTGAAAGAGAAGCCGAACTAGGATATTGGGCGGTTGGCGAGGGGTGAGAGTTGTCATGCGTTACATCTCATCAATGATTTCACTCTAATCTTATTGCAATGATTTCCTATTAGTACAAAAAGATTCGGCAACTGGCTTGGGCAAGCGGTTGAGCATGAAAATTAAGGTCAAAGGCTTAGAGTAAAGGGCTCTAGACAATTCCAGAAAAGATACCTCTAATGCGTAAGGGCTGTTATATTGCTGCTGGAGAGTCCTGCTTCAGGATCGGTCTGGGTTATTTTTGAGAGCAATTTTCATCAGCGCTGTACTGCAGATCGCGAATTTATGAAACACTCTGATTCGGTGCAGAGGCTCAATCGTACGGTTTCAGCCCTGGGCTTGGTCAGTCTTTTGAGTGACTTGGCCAGCAAAATGGTGTATCCCCTAACGCCCATCTTTTTGACGGGAGTATTAGGGGCACCGGCCTGGACGGTGGGCGTCGTGGAGGGCATTGCTGAAAGTACCGCCAGTATTCTTAAGCTCTATTCGGGCTGGCTGTCCGATCGCGTGGGGCAGCGTAAGCCCTTTGCGGTAATGGGCTATGGGTTGGGAGCATTATCAAAGTTGGGGCTAGCGGTCTCGCTCGGTTGGGGGCATGTGCTGGGGGCGCGCCTGATCGATCGCGTGGGTAAAGGTTTACGAGCCGCGCCCCGCGATGCCCTGATTGCCGAAAACTGTTTGCCCCAGCAGCGCGGACAGGCATTTGGGCTGCACCACAGCTTAGAGACAATTGGTGAAATTGTTGGCCCCTTGGCCGGATTTTGGTTACTGTGGCAATTTCCCGAAAACTATCGGGGGGTATTTGCGATCGCCTTCATCCCAGCGTTGCTCAGCGTTTTGGTGCTGCTCGCGCTGGTAAAAGAACCGCGATCGCCGCGTCAAGCTGCGCGATCGCGACCTCAGTTCACTTTCCAAGGTCTATCGCCAACCTATCGACGGTTTTTGCTGGTCGTGGGGTTATTTGGCTTGGGCAATTCGTCCGATGCTTTTCTACTTCTGCGAGCGCAGGAATTGGGCTTTGCCAGTAGCCAGGTGCTTTTGCTCTATGCGGTGTTTAACCTGGTTGAAATGTCCCTGGGGTTAGCGGCTGGTAATTTATCTGATCGGGTAGGAAGACGCCCACTGCTGGCAAGTGGTTATCTCGTCTTTGCTCTGGTGTACTTAGGCTTTGCGATCGCGCCCAGTGCCGCCGTCATCTGGCCGCTGTTCATGCTCTATGGGCTCTATTCCACCCTGACGCGGGGAGTGCAAAAAGCCTTTGTGGCCGATCTCGTTCACCCCGAACGGCGCGGCGCGGAAATTGGCACCTTTTATCTAGTGGTAGGGCTGGTGGCGCTACCGGCGAGTTTGGTGGCGGGCTGGCTCTACACTCAGGTGGGCGTCGCGGCACCGTTTTATCTCAGTGCGGCGATCGCCGCGATCGCCGCACTGCTATTGCGAATAGTGCAACCAACCCCACTCGCTACCAGGATTGAATCTACCATCAAATAATCGATCGTTGAAACTATCAATGATCAGCAGGATGAGCCGATACTCGCGCCATGGGCGGTGAGCTAGAGGTGATTGCGCGTCCGGTGTTGGGGCTAGAGGTGATTGCCGGAGTGGGTCTGCTCAATGCCAAATTTCGCAACGGTACCGATGCCTTTACCGGCATTCCCCTAGAAGGCAACCGCACCCCGTTTACCCCCAATCTGACCTATAACGTGGCCGCTCAATATCGTAGTGAAACTGGTTTCTTCGGGCGATTGGAGGTCATTGGGTTCGGCAATACGTTTTTTGATGACCTAAATACGATTGAACAAGAGGCGTTTGCCCTAGCGAATCTGCGTTTGGGGTATGAATACGAGGACTATGGCTTCTATGCATTTGCTAACAATTTGTTTGACACCGAGTATGTGACTCAAGCGTTTGCACTGGGTACAGGTACGGTCGGAACTTTCGGCGCTCCCAGAACCTTTGGCGTGCAGGTCAGAGCCAAGTTCTAAGCGCACCACGATGACCAGCACCCACCAGAGGAACACGAGTTAGTCATGAGCAAGCTAGAATGAAACACAGTTATTGCAATTAATTCCCATTAGCTACGTTCGAGATGCTTAGAAGGTGTCTACAGGGTTTCTGAAGCGAGTGAGGAGTCAAAATCGCACTGAAATCACGATCTCGCCTCAAGCCGCCGACTTCACTTAGCAAGGAAAGGCTGGGGGCGATCGCAAAAGTTCCGTTTAGGGGTCAAAAAATTCCGTTTATAGAGCTGTAAAAGCGAGGAAAATCTTTATCCTTGGAGTCTTTGAGAAAACCATTTTCTCACAGTAAAGATGTTAAGACTGTCGAAAAAATTGTTCTGTCTTTCTACCATACCGTCACTCAAAAGTCAGGCTACCAATTAGCTTATAGCTGACTTTTAGAATCCAGAATTACAACTCATCTACTTTGATTGATTGGCTTGGAATCCTTATTCACTGTTGTGGAGCAGACTCTTCATGGTAACTATTGATGAAAGTCGTTGGCCCTTGGTATCCGTTCGGATTCAGGGTATGGGCACCCCCGATGAGATGACCCGTTTCTACAGTCAGTTTGAATCGTGGTTGGCGAAACGAGAGCGATTTGCGCTGATTTTCCAGCGAGATGATGCTGAAGCCGCTGAGGAGCAGGGGAAGCGATCGCCGGTTGCGAAGCAAATGCGCAAAGAGGGTATCGCCTGGACGAAGCTTCACAAGCCAGAAATCTCGCAGTATTGTGCTGGGGTGGCGATGGTGCCCGACTCCCCCAAATTACTGGCCCTCTGGGGGCCGATGGTGGCGACGGTCACCCAAAATATGTACGGCTGCCCGGGCAGAGTGTTTGGGTCTCTGGATGAGGCGAAGAGCTGGGCGGCGGAGCGGTTGGATCTAGCCATCGCCGCAGCGACCTCCCCCACGGCCATGTCTTTTCGGCACGTGGTGCTACAACAGCGCTTACCTCTAGCCTTGTCAGGACTGTTGGCGGCGATCGGGGCCGCGTTAGGCCTGGTGCCCTATTACCTGATCTACCTGGTCAGTCTGCAGGTGTTTGGCTCGTCCTCGGTCCCGCTGGATACTCAATATATCTGGCAATTAGCCTGGTGGGCGGTGGGTGCCGTGGTAGGCAAAGGTATCTGCAATGGACTCTCGACGCGACTATCTCACATTGCGGCCTACACGATTCTCTATGACCTGCGCATTGAGCTGGCCCGTAAGCTCGGTCGGTTGCCCTTGGGCTATTTCACTAGCCGCACCACCGGTGAGGTCAAAAAGATCATTCATGAGGATGTGGAGCAGTTGGAACAGGGGTTAGCTCACATCATCCCCGACGTGGTGGCTGGGGTGACGGTGCCGCTGTTAGCTGGGATCTTGCTGGTGCTGGTGGATTGGCGCATGACCCTGGCGACCCTGGCGAGTGCGGCGATCGCCCTAGGCTTCTTCGGCTTCATGATGGCGCGCTTTGACATGAGTGCCTACAACGCCCTGCTGGCCAGAATGAACGGGGTCGTGATCCAGTATATCAACGGCATGAAGGTGGTGAAAGCCTTTACCCGTACGGACTTTTCTTTTGCTCAACTGCAGGATGTGGTGGAGGAAATGCGCCAGGTCTATGTGCGCACCACCCGCCTCTCGGCGCTACCGTCGGCCATTATGCTCACCCTAATGCGCTCCGCCGCAGTGACGGTGGTGCCAGCTGGCATTGCCCTGTATCTAATGGGCTCCCTCAGCCTGCCGACATTCGTGTTGTTTGTGGTGATGGGCATTGGCTTTAATCGTCCCATTATGGCGGTGCTGTTTCATGGTTTTACTGGGTTCTATCAGGTGAATGCCGCCTCTCAGCGCATTGCGGCGGTATTTAACCAGCCGGATTTGGCCGATCCGGAGCAGCCTCAAATCCCCCAAGGCAATGCGATCGCCTTTCACAATGTCGGCTTTGGCTATGGCGATACGACCGTCCTGAAAAATATCAGCTTTACGGCTCCGGCGGGCAGCGTGACGGCGTTGGTGGGGCCATCGGGGGCAGGCAAAAGTACCATCGCTAAGCTGATTCCGCGCTTTTGGGATGTCGATGACGGGGCGATCGCGATCGGTGGGGTCAATGTCAAGGACATCGCGGTTGAACAGCTGATGAACCGGGTTTCGTTTGTGTTTCAGGATGTGTTTTTGTTTAACGACACCATTCTGGAAAACATCCGCATTGGTAACCCCACGGCCAGTCGCGACGCGATTATCGCAGCGGCCAAAACGGCCCGCTGTCATGAGTTTATCGAGGCCTTCCCCCAGGGCTACGACACTCCTGTTGGGGAAAACGGCGGCAGCCTCAGCGGCGGACAGCGGCAGCGGCTTTCCATTGCCCGCGCCATTCTTAAAGACGCGCCAATTATTGTGCTGGATGAAGCCACCGCCTATGTTGATCCGGAAAATGAAGCGTTGGTGCAGGCAGCCCTAGCAGGGCTGTTGGCTGGAGGTAACAAAACTCTGATTGTGGTGGCCCACCGCCTTTCTACCATCACCGAAGCCGACCAAATCTTAGTCATCGATCAGGGGCAGATTGTGGCCAATGGCAGCCACGCGTCGCTGCTAGAAACCTGCGACTTGTATCGCGCCCAGTGGCAGGCGCACATGACGGCGCGGGATTGGCAGTTGCCTAGCCCCTCTGGGGCGGCAAAGCCAACGGCTACGCTCAGGCCCCAGCCAACGGCTACGCTCAGGTTGCAACCTTCGACGGAGCACAGGCTCCAAACAAACGATGATTCGGCTGCGCTCGGATCGCAAATGGTGGTTGAGCGCAGTCGAAACCACACTTCTACCCTTACCAGTGCGTCGGAAATTGATGAGCCCTTAGAGAATCCGTATCGCGTGCTGGATGAAACGGATACTGTCTGGACGATGATGCGCAAGCTGATTCCGCCGGGGGTAGAGCATTATTTTTGGCGGGCGGTGCGCTGGCGTTGGGTCGAGGGTATGGCCATTGGATCTACCAGTTACCTGGTGTATTTGGTTTTAGTGGCGCTGTTTCAGGCTACCGAGGGGGAGCCCGCCGATACGGGCCAACTGTGGGGTTATGCGATCGCGATTTTCGTTCTTTGTCTGGCGCAAATTGGCTTCGGCTATCGAGCCAATACCCAGGCCTACGCCTTGACTATCGCCGTCCAAACGCGACTGCGAGTATTTTTGGCGGACTATCTCCGGCGGTTGCCCTTAGGCTTTTTTACCCGGCATGAAACGGGCACCATTGATGCCCTCTTCACCACCAACATCATGTACCTAGAACCCCATCACGTTCTAGAGAGCTTGATTAGTGCGGTGGTGACGCCCTTGCTGATTTTTGTGGTCATGCTGATGTATGATTGGCGACTGGCGCTGGTGCTGGCCTCTAGTGTGCCCTTGGCGATCTGGGCGCTGCGGTATGCCGAGCAGGTGTTTGCGCGGGTGTGGCGACTGCAAGCCGCCGCGCGGGTGCAGGCGAACACTCGCATGGTGGAATACATTCAGGGCATTGCGATCATTCGGGCGTTTAATCTCGGCGGCGATCGCCTGCAGCAGTTTCGCTCTGGGTTGCAGCAGTATCGCACCGCCAGTCTCGATACGGTGACGCAAATCGTTCCGGCAATGATCCTCTTTTTGTCCACCCTGGAACTAGGCTTTGCATTGCTGTTGGTGGTCGGGGCGGCGTTCTTTGTGAATGGCAGTCTTGCGGGCGATCGCTTCCTCTTTTTTATGGTGTTGGGGTTGGCCTTTTACACGCCGCTGATGGCCATGGCTGACATGTCAGAGCTGTACCGCATTATGCAAAACTGCGTGCGCAATCTGAATGAGTTTTTGCAGGCACCATTGTTACCGTCGGCCTCAACGCCTCAGCCGCTGCGCGATACCGCGATTGAATTCCAAAACGTCAGCTTTAGCTATGGCGGCGAGACCGTGCTTGACCAGGTCAGTTTCCAGATTCCCCCTGGTTCGATGACGGCGTTAGTTGGCCCCAGCGGTTCGGGCAAAACAACGATTACTAACCTGATTGCCCGCTTTTGGGATGTCAATGCGGGGGCCGTCACCCTAGGCGGGGTGGATGTACGGCAGATTCCCACGAACACCCTGTTGGCCCAGATGACGATGGTCTTTCAAAATGTGTATCTGTTTAACGACACCATTTTTGAAAACATTCGGTTTGGTAACCCAGAGGCGACGGAAGCTCAGGTGATGGCAGCAGCCCAAGCCGCTCAGTGCCACGAGTTCATTACCCGCTTGTCAGAGGGCTATCAGACGATGGTGGGCGAAGGCGGCGCGACCCTGTCGGGGGGTGAAAAGCAGCGCATATCCATTGCTCGCGCCATGCTTAAAGATGCACCGATTGTGCTGCTAGATGAAGCCACAGCCTCCATTGACCCTGAGAATGAACGGCTGATTCAACAGGCAATTCAGGCGCTAAGTGTCCAGAAAACGCTGATCGTCATTGCCCATCGGCTGACCACCATCGCCGCTGCCGATCAGATTTTGGTGCTGGATCAGGGCCGGGTTGTGGAACAGGGACGGCATCCGACGCTGGTCGAGCAGGGGGGGACTGTATGCGCGATTGTGGGATGTGAAGGCACAGTCTCACGGCTGGAAAATCGCGGTGTAAGGGGGCAGTATACTCCAAGAAGATCTCTGAAAAAGAAATTACCCAGAAAATGTATGTGGCCGATTGCGGTTGACGTCAGGAAACCCAACCAGGTAAAAGCGCGAAGACTGTTGGTTCATTGCCGCTGACATTCGCGCAGCGAAGGCATCAGCCCTTAGCGCAGCCAACTTTTCGCGACGTCAACCTACGACGGTACATTCATTGCTAGAAATCTCCTGAGAGCAAAACCTCCAGCATCTCAAAAACTCAGCACAAGCCTTCCCGTCAGTACCAGCACAGTTCCCAAACTCACCTCGAGATCAACTGGCTCAAGTTTTAATAGGGGCAGTCGCCGGGTTGGGGGGCTGCTGTGGCTAAGGCGGCGGCGAAGTCTTTAGGCAAAGTCGTTTCCTCAAACCCCGTGGCGATGGTGCCCTGCATGGCCTGAGTTCCATAACCTGACGAGTTCATATGAGCACGCACAATGACCGTTTGCTCAGGTGGCAAACTGACCGGCCCACCCGATCGTTCAAAGGGCTGTTCGTCAACATGGCTGTGAATCAGGATGCGGCGATAGAGGAGTTCCCCCTCTTCGGTGACGACTTCCCACCAGTTGGCATACTGTTCGCAGCCGGTGTCAGGGCTTTGAACGGTGACAGCAAACATGTAGCTATCCGCAGCTTGAGGTTGGGCCTCAACCCCAACCACCTCAGCAAACTGCCCGTTTAGCGGAGCCGCAACTGCTGTTTGGTCATCGGACGGGGAATCGCTTGGTGAATTAGGCTGTAAGGTCACCGAGCGATTTGAGCAGGCAATGGCTGTGAGAGTGAGCACGGCTAGCAGACCGGGGGCGATCGCCCGTTGTAAATAAGGCATCATCGTAAATCCGAACTGTTTGCATCGAACGCTTTGGGCCAGGGGCAGAGATCGCCATCCTCATCCTGAACAAGGCGCAACTGCCCCACAGTACCTCCAGTTTACTGCCTTCAGGAGAGGTTAGAGGCCGTTGGATTAGAGGGGCGTCAATGTCAGTTTAGAGGCGGCCAAGACCGGCGACTTTTCTCTTATCGGTAGGCTTTGGCCCCTTTCGGCATGAGTTAACCAACGCCATATTTGGCATGGTTGATTTCTCGAATACTGTTAGTGTCCCGATTTATTCGCCAAGGGAGAACGGTTGTGTTTGGCATGTTCTAGCTGCTTAACGAGAAAGAATAGAGTGAGACAACTTTGTTCATTGGGGAAAGCGCCGATTTCGTCAGCCTTGGCTCGAAATTCGCGAAAAAATCGTTCGAGGGCGTTGGTCGTGCGCATGGAGCGATGCCAGGTGTCATCAAGCTGATAAAAGGTTAACGTGCGCTCGAGACCCCGTTGAAAGTTCCGGATCGCCTTCGGTTCGAGGTCTTGCCACTTTTCGACAAAAGCCTGACGACGCGCCTGAGCGGCTTCGTAGGTGGGGGCCTCGTCGATGTCATAGGCATCGTTGAAGAGCGCCGATTTGCGCTGCCGCTTGGCAGTGGGGCGGTCGAGAGGACGCCCTTGCTCATCGCTGGTCGGCAACTGTCGATCTTCTAGGTAGTCCTCCAACCCCCGGACCTTGTGGGTGATGCATCGCTGCTGCTGGGCCTGAGGCAGCGTTTTGGCCAGGGCCGCGAGCAATCCTTTGGTGCCATCACTGACCACGATTTGCACCGCTTCGGGGTCTAAGCCACGAGCTATCAAGTGTTCTATGAGCTGCTGCCAAGTGTCTGTTGACTCTTGCTGAGCGATTTCATAATGCAGCAGTTCATGGTTCCCATCGGGCCAGACCGCCATCACCGCCAAGATGACGCGGTCTTCGGCCTGGCGCACCGGGCGCTGATGACCCGCCCGGTCGATTTTTGATGGCCTCGGTGGCAGACTGAATCGTCACCCACACCCCATCGACCATCAGCACGCTAGGTGTGGCTTCAATCCGGGCTTGACACGCCGCTGTCATCCGCTCATGCACCCTCAACGTCACTTGGTTGACGGCGTTGCGCGACAACACCTGACCCAACTGCCAGGATAGAAGCACCTGCAAGTCCCGCAGCGAAAGCCCCAGCACATACAGATAGCACACCCAATCGAGATCGCCCTGAAGTCCCCGTTGATACCGCGACAGGATGTGCCACTGCCGCTCCCGATTACGCTCCCGCAATTTCGGCACCCGCAGCGCCTCAATGCGGCCATACTGGGTATCGACCACCCGACCGTAATAGCCCGAACGACGCGGTGGAGCCGTTTCAAAGGCGGACAAGTCCTGCTTCAGTTCTTCGACCAACGCGGTTTCCAACACCGTCTGAACTGTCTGGACTACATTCCGGCGTAATTCAGCCGCCAGTGCCTCGTTCAGCGATTGCTGAAACGTTTGATTTTGAACCCGTCGAATTTCCTCGGTGCGCTCGGCAATCGTGGGCATGGTAAATCACTCCTTATCGGCAGTAATCTACTTCTAGCGGGCTTGGGCATCCTCGCTGTTCGTGGCGAATAACTTAGGACACTAACGAATACTGCATTTGCAGCAGGGAATAAACAGTTTGCTTCCCAGTGGTAGGGCAAACGCATACTAATTTGAGCCTGATGAAGGAATAAGGGTTTCCGCGATCAGTAATCTGTAAATGCTCTCCATTTTTCGCAATAAGGGCAACTTAAGGCCGCCTTGTTGAGAAAATATTGGAGTGTCTGTTTGCCCTAATACCTAACGCACACCCCCCCCCATATTACCATTCCGAGTATGCGTTTGCCCTACCGAAGCCCATGAATTTATTGACCAGCTGCCTCAGGGGTATGACACGATTGTGGGGGAACGGGGGCAGAAACTGTCTGGTGGGCAGCGGCAGCGGCTAGCGATCGCCCGCGCCCTGCTCAAAGAACCGCCCATTCTGGTGCTTGATGAAGCTACCTCAGCAGTAGACAACGAAACGGCAGCGGCGATTCAGCGCTCGCTCGCTCGAATTACTCAGGGAAGGCCGATGATCGCGATCGCCCATCGCCTTTCAACCATTCGCCAGGCCGACCGTATATACGTGATGGACAAGGGCCAGATTGTAGAGCAAGGCACCCACGATGAACTGCTTGCCCAAGATGGAGTCTATGCCAAGCTCTGGCGGGTGCAGTCAGGGGTGAAATGGGCTGAGGGACGAGTGGCGATCGCGGCCTTTGAGCGCACCCTCAATTCCTTTGATTCTCCCTATGATCGCTATCGCTACGGCGGTGATACCACAGCCATTTCCAATGCTGCTAAGCGAGGAGAAGTCCTCTTTAACAGCGAGCGGCTGGAATGTTTTCATTGTCATAGCGGGCTCAATTTCAGCGACTCGGCCCGTCATGAGCGATCGGGCTTTATCGAGATGGCCTTTCACAATACCGGGCTTTACAACCTTGACGGCAATGGGGCCTATCCGCCAGACAATATCGGCGTCAAGGAGATTACCCACGAAGCTGCAGATATGGGCAAATTTAGAGCCCCCACTCTGCGCAATATCGAGGTGACTGCACCCTACATGCACGATGGCAGTGTGGCCACGCTCGAAGCCGCGATCGCCCACTATGCGGCCGGGGGTCGCACCATCGAAACCGGCCCCGATGCGGGCATTGGCAGTCAAAATCCCTTAAAGAGTCACTTTATCCAGGGCTTCACCCTGACCGATACCGAAAAGCAAGATCTGCTGGCGTTTCTCCGCAGCCTGACGGATGAAACGTTTTTGACCAATCCGCAATTGAGCTCACCGTTTGAATGACTGGATTTGGATGGTGGTCCTAGAAAACGTCAGTTCGGGTTAAGCAAAACCCGTTACTTTCCCCTCCGCTGGAGGGGCTAATGGGGTGGGTAAGCCGCCGTAAGGTCACCTCGTCCTGCGGCCACCCCTCCGCTGTAGAGGATTTGGCGCTCTGGTTATTCTGATAATCCCTATCCCGAACTCAGGTTAGAAAGGTCAGGATATTAAGCAGGCAGCCGATGCGATCGCCGCTTATATGATGTGGCAACCGGTGTTTGCTCCGTTCGGTCAGCTCCGGTAGATTGCACTAAGATGACAAATATTCTCAACAAAATTTGAATAGGCGAATTGACTATGGGGTTTTCCAAATCCTCCGCTGAGGGACGACGACGAGAACTGCGCATCTTTCGGCGGGTCATCGTGGGGGCCGTGATCGCCGCTACGGGCCTGCACCTGTCATCAGCTCCCTGGGTGATGCAGCTGGTGAATGGGATGTTTGGCGACTTGGAGGTGGAGTTAGTCGATGACGCCATTGAGTTCTTCGTGGTGGATGAAGCCGTACCAGAACTCGAAACTCCAGTAACGCCGCCCCCGCCGTCGGCAGCAGCGATCGACAACGAACCAGCGGCATCAGCCGCAGAAGATTCCGCCCCGCCCCTCAAAACCTCAGAGTCCGTGATTCCCACGCCGCCGACGGCTGAGTCGATCGATACGATCGCCACCGAGTCGGAGATCGCCACTGAAGATGGCGTCGCTGGCGGTCAAGGGGCCGCTGGGAATGCCGATACTATCGGTTTGATTAGCGGCGATGGCAGCCTGGAAGGCGATCCGACCGCTCCCGTAGGGCCACCCAATGTGCGACAGCGGGAGCCTGTACCGGAAGTCGCGCGGGCCAGTCCCCCCGCCGCTCGCCTGGTAACGTGTGCCCCCTGTTCGTCGCCGGACTATCCGCTGTCAGAACGGCGAGAAGATATTGAAGGTCAACCCGTCATTAATGTCATCTTTGATGCCAGTGGCAATATCGTCGAAGCCGTGATTGAGCGCTCTAGTGGCAACGCCGCCTTTGATCAGGCCGCACTCGCCGAAGCCCAAGCCAACTGGCAGTTCCGAGATCCGTATGGGCTGGGCGGGCAGGTCTCGGTAGAGGTGAACTTCGTGATCGAAGGCTCCGAGCAGTTTGACGCCGCCACCGCAGCAGGCCGTCGAGAAGCGATTGAGCTGCCCGTGCAGCAATCTATTGTGCCGGTCACGCCCCCAGGGACGGCGGCATCGCCTGCGGAGGAACGGGAGCCCGCTGTGGAAACGGCTCCACCCGCTACTGCAGAAACGGATGCAGAGATGCCTGCTGAGGATGAGCCCAACCCGGCATCGGCTGAATCTCTAGAAGACCTGGGGATAGAACTGGATGGAGACCGGCGCGATCGCGAGGAAATCTCCCCGGCAGCGGTCGAGGGAAATGGCGAGGCGATCGCCCCCGATACCGACAGTGTCCCTGATCCAGAAGAGGCGTTAGAGGCACCGTTCCCAGATCCGCCAACGCCATCAGAAGACCCACTTGAGCCGCCAGTGAGTAAACCGGCAACCGAAGCGGTTGAGCCCCTAGAAGCGGAGTCTATAGATGAACTGTGAATAGTCAACGCGACAAGTCCCCCATTGCGATCGCTTGCATGATGCCGCCATCCTCAAGCGTTGGTTGATGACGGCGAGCGGTTCCCCGACATCTTTAGTCAGCATTCAGCCCCTTTGATCCGAATCTTTGCGAATCATGTTCATCGCTTCGTATCTGCTGAGTATGCGTCTGGCGGGATCAAATAATTAATGCGTAGGAAAGTCCTTAAGGGCGTCATGACGGGAGTGCTTGTGCCAGAAGTATTGAAGGTGGGCTGTGAAATGGGGGGCGAGTCGGTTGCTAGGACATCGCTCGGTATGCCGCTTGGACTAAGGGCGGCAGCGGGAGCAGACGCGTGACCGAGATTAGGATTTTTGCGTTATTATCGGCCGTGTTCGCGGCCCTGACGACGATCTTTGGCAAGATTGGTGTGGAGTCGGTGAGTTCTAATGTGGCGACGGCGATTCGTACAGTCGTGATTTTGGTGGTGGCCTGGGGGGATTGTGTGGGCTAGAGGAGAATGGCCGGGCTGGGCAGGGATTCCTCACAAGACCCTGTGGTTTTTGCTGCTGTCGGGACTGGCGACAGGGCTGTCCTGGCTGTGCTATTTTCGAGCATTGCAGCTAGGGCCAGCGTCATTGGTAGCCCCCATTGACAAGTCAGGCTTGGTGCTAATTTTGATTTTTTCAACCGTATTTTTAGGTGAGCCGTTTACCTGGCAAGCGGTGTTAGGCACTAGCTTGATGGTATCAGGGACGCTGATTTTGCTACGGTAACGTCAGTTCGGGTTAAGGGTAAACCCATTACTGTCCCCTCCTGGGAGGGGACGACGGGGTGGGTTCAAGTCCGCAGAGAGACCCACCCCGTCCTACAAAATCCCCTCCTGGGAGGGGACGACGGGGTGGGTTCAAGTCCGCAGAGAGACCCACCCCGTCCTACAAAATCCCCTCCTAGGAGGGGATTTTGTCCTCAAATCTTCTGGTATACCGTTGACAGTATTATCCCGAACTCAGGTTACGGTAAAGTCTGATCGACCGACGAAAGATGCTGTTGCTTGAGAGCCTCACTTATCGGTCAGCGATCGCGACCGCCAACTCGACGATCACGACATCGGCCAATCTGCCAAAAGCTTGACGATTCAGTGAATTAAGGAGCGTCACTCGGTCAGAGCTGCGGTACTTGGCGGCTTTTGCGATCGCCCAGCGATTATCCAGCTCTATTGATTTCAATTCTCAATAAGCTGTAAAATGCTGACTTGCTTAGGGGTCGCTGACGCCATCGTCTCTAACTGTAGGATTTGAATGCATCACGTTACTGGATTAATCAGCCTAGCGATCGCGGGCAGTGCCCCATTCTGCATGGTTTTGCCGGGTCTGGCTCACCCCCTTTCTACTCGACCTCATCGCCAAACTAGCGCTGCTGTCCAACTGTCGTTGCCCCCCGCCGCTGAAGAGATTGCCGGTCTAGAGGCCGCCGCGATTGAACTGCCTGCGGAACAGCCTATGGAAGCGCGTGAAGAGCCAGCAGTTCAGCCACCGTCATTGGGGCAAGGTAGCCCCGATCTGGCAGCGCCGGATCGCCCTGATCCTGATCTTCTGAGCGACCCCGACCAACCAGAGGTCGAGGATGTTCCGACGCGACCGGACACTGAAGATAGCCCGACAGGGCCGGTAGTGCAAATTACGCAAATCCAACTCGTGCCGATCGCCGATGGCCTGCAGGTGGTACTGGTGACCAGTGATCCGACCGCCCCAGAAATCTTGCAGTTTCAGGCGGGCAATACGTTGGTGGTCGATATTGTGGGGGCGCAGTTAGCGCTACCCGAGGGCGATCGCTTCCAACAAGACAATCCGGTGCCCACAGTCGCCTCGATTGCGATCGAGCAGGTGACGGCATCCGATGTGCAGATTACGGTGAACGCGGCCACGGATACCGCCCCCAATGCCTATCTAGAGCGGGCCGCTGAATCACTCATTCTCGATATTGCCACTACGCCGCCAGGAGAGTCCACTGACGCCGCAGACCTCCAGTTTGGTAATAACCTGCGCATTATCGTGGCGGCATCTCCGCTGCCGCGTTATCAGGTCCCTACCGCCAGTGCGGGGACTCGAACCGACGCCGATATTCTCGACATTCCGCAGGGGATTCAGGTGATTCCGCAAGCGGTGCTAGAAGATCAGGGGACAGACAGCCTGGGGCAGGCGTTGCAAAACGTCAGTGGGGCCTTCACTGGGCGAGCAGAGAGTGGTTCACGGGCCACCACCCCCATCCTGCGCGGATTTGAAACCAACAATATCCTGCGCAATGGCCTGCGAGACGACACGTTACGCCTCGGCTCTGGCATCACCAATATTGACCGCATTGAAGTGCTGAAAGGTCCGGCCTCGGTACTTTTTGGCTCCGGCAATCTGGGCGGCACTGTGAATTTGGTGACCGAGGTGCCCCTGCGCACCCCGCGCTATGACATTGAACTGACAGCGGGGAATTATGCGACTTATGGCACCGCCCTCGATTTTACGGGGCCCCTGGATGAATACAGCAGCTACCGCACCAACCTGGCCTATGAAAATCGCGGCAGCTTCATTGATTTTGAGGAAAGCGAATTTCTGTTTTTTGCCCCCACGCTGCAAATCATCGATACTGAGCAAACCAGCTTAATTGTGGATGTTGAGTATCTCTATAATCGTTCGTCGGGCAGCTCATCCGGTTTACCGGCAATTTCGGCCATCGGCCTGGACAACAATTCCCTGGCGGATCGATTTCTAGAAGGAGACGCCTTCTCAGAGGACGATATCGCTCGGGCCGGTACGCTGGATATTCGCACCAACTCCGGCGAACCCGAGATTAGCCGTACGGAAAGCAATATTTCTCGCATTAGCTACCGGCTAGACCACCAAATCAATGACACCTGGCAGGTGAGAAACGAGTTTTTGGCCTCTTTTCAGAATACGGCTGAAGACAGTTTTGTGGCCGGGGTGGGCTTCTTTCAATCGCGAGGACAAATCGACTTTAATCGCCTCAATCGCCTGTGGCTGGATAACCCGAGTAACCGGGAAGCTTACACGTTAAACACCAACGTCGTCGGCGATTTTGCCATTGCCGGGATGGATCAAACCCTTCTGCTCGGGGTGGAGTGGTTTCAAGAAACCCAAGAGGATCAGCTGTTTTCGCGGCAATTCTTGCCTTTTTTGGATCCTAATGTCGAACCGTTTAATATTTTTGAACCCAATTATGATCCGCAGCGGTTTTTTCCAGAAAATAATCCCGATTTTGCTTTTGCCCTGCGATCGGACAGCTTTACTCGTCGCCGCACGATTGGCTTATACGGTCAGTCGCAACTCAACCTGTTTGACAATCTGATTGTGTTAGTGGGCGGGCGGGTTGACTTTGCCGATCAGTTCTTTGTCGATGCGGCGAACCTGAGAAATCCCGACCCGATTGAAACCTCTGACACGGCTTTTAGTCCCCGTGTCGGGATTGTCTACAAACCGCTCGAAAACGTCTCGCTCTATGCCAGCTATACGGAGTCTTTTAATCCCGTAATTGGTCAGTCTCAGGACGGTGAAGTATTTGTCCCAGAGCGAGGCAACCAATTTGAGGTCGGAGTGAAAGCTGATTTGCTGGACGATCGCCTCTCGGCTACCTTAGCCTACTACCAGTTGCGCCGCACCAATGTATCGACCCAAGATCCTGACAATACGGGGTTTCAAGTGCAGGTGGGCGAGCAAGCCAGCGACGGTGTAGAGCTGGATATTGCGGGAGAACTGCTCCCCGGCTGGAATATTATTGCCACCTATGCCTACACCGATGCCCGCATTAGCGAAGACAACCAGTTTTCCGAAGGATTGCGACTCCAAAATGTGCCGGAGCATGCCGCCAGTTTGTGGACCTCTTACGAAATTCAGGCGGGTGCTCTGGAAGGGTTGGGCTTAGGGCTAGGAGTTTATTTTCAAGGGGAACGGAATGGTGATCTGTTTACCCCCTTTACCCTGCCGAGCTATGTGCGTACCGATGCGTCCTTCTTCTATCGCCGAGACCAGTTTCAGGCGCAACTCAATTTTCAAAATCTGTTTGATGTCCGCTATTTCGAAGGGGCGCGGGATCAGTTTCGGGTAATGCCTGGTGCCCCCTTCACCATTTTTGGCACTGTCGGTTGGGAGTTTTAGGTCAATGCGGACGTTTCTAAGAATTTGGGCGGGGCAACTCGTCTCGACCATCGGCAGCTATATGACCGTCTTTGCCCTGATTTTTTGGGTGTGGGAGGTGACGGGCTCCGCGACCAGTTTGGCCCTGGTGACCTTTTTTTCACAACTGCCGCGCCTGGTGGTGACGCCGCTAGCGGGGATCGCGGTTGATCGCTGGCCACGCAAACAGTTGATGATTCTGGGCGATGTCGTGGCCATGCTCTGCACGATCGCGATCGCGCTGCTGTATTGGGGCGATCAGCTCCAAATCTGGCATCTGTACACGGCGGTGGCAGTCTATGGCTGCTTTGGGCAACTCCAGACCCTGGCATATTCCACATCGATTGCGCTGCTCGTCGAAAAAGACAACTACACCCGCGCCGAAAGCATGGTCGCCGCCGTTAACTACAGTGGCGCGATCTTTTCTCCCATTCTGGCCGGTAGCCTCTATCCGCTCATCGGGCTCAAAGGCATTATCTTGATCGATCTGACTACGTTCTTAATCGCCTTTGGCATTCTGCTGGTGGCCAAAATTCCGCAGCCTAGCGGCGACGCAGCCGAAACCACAGGCCCTAATGTGAGCTGGGCCAACCTCACCTTTGGCTTACGCCACATTCTCAAAACCCCAGGCTTGTTGGCCATGATGATCGCCTTCTCGTGCTTTGCGATGCCTAGCGATATTGGCAGGGCGTTGTACAACCCAATGATTTTGGCGCGATCGGGGGGCAGCGAACAAATTCTCGGGGCTGTCACTACGGCGGCAGGCCTCGGGGGCGTGGTGGGGGCACTCTTTCTCAGTTGGCAAGGGGGATTCAAGCAGCGGATTCACGGCATGCTGCTGGGATTTGCCGGTACGGGCCTGTGCAAAATCGTCTTGGGCCTGGGCCAAACCGCCTGGATCTGGATCCCCGCCCACTTTGCGGCTACCCTGCTGATTCCGCTTTACTACAGCTCCAGCAATGCGATTTGGTATGCCAAAGTGCCCCCCGCACTACAGGGCCGGGTGCTCGCGGCTGATCAGATGGTGGGTTTGGGAATTGGCGCGATCGCCCCCCTGCTCGCTGGGCCGCTCGCTGATTTTGTATTTGAGCCCGCGATGCAGCCAGAGGGTGCCCTCGCAGGCGTTTTTGGTCCACTGGTGGGCACTGGGGCCGGAGCAGGGATTGCGCTGCTCTACGTACTGATGGCGGCATTAATGGTAGTTGTGGGATTAGCGGGCTATAGCTTTCGCACGTTGCGCTCAGTGGAAACGCTACTGCCTGATCATGCGATCGAAACTCGCCTCATCGAATAGGCTGCCGCAGCCATAATCTCAACAATACTAG
This sequence comes from Leptolyngbya sp. SIOISBB, assembly GCA_010671905.1. Lineage (GTDB taxonomy): Bacteria > Cyanobacteriota > Cyanobacteriia > Phormidesmidales > Phormidesmidaceae > Halomicronema. Next base: position 7,323,200 of record JAAHII010000001.1, on the reverse strand, counting down.
AGCGCGTTATCAATTAATCCCAGCAGCCTTTGGGGGCAAGCATGACCGCGCCCGCATTCACGCCACAGGCTCGGGGTTGTCGTGCCTGTGCTGAAAGCATTTGGCCGTGGCCGGATGACAACCTCGAGCTTTTGCAAAATTTGCAAAAGTTGGCAGTCGCTTTACGATCATCAATTTATTGAGACAAATAATCAATAAGCAATGACTGGTCGATAACTTTTCTGTATAAAATTCTGATAAAGCTTACCTAGCAGGCGGTGCTGATGATCCTAGCGAAAGTTGAGTATCCCCTAGCTCTCCAGCCTTTTGGCGAGCTTGACGCGCCTAGTAAGTCGTTAATTGCGGCCTCAGGCTCTCTGGGTATTTACAGATTAATTTCAATTATCTTTATAAAGTTACTGTGTTTAAACCCAGAACGGATGGTACTATCCGTCTGTAGCTTAATGAGACTCTATCTCATTAAATGCTGCCAAAAATCGACTAAACGAGGCGGTTTCTAACCAAGCACGACTGGGTAAGTCGCTAGCCAGCCATTTCCTAACCCCCATAACGAAGTCTCAGGCTGCTTTAGTCGTGGCTACGACAATTGCTGCATGCCCTGATGAGCAAGCTCTGGGCTAGTAGGGGGGTGGATTTAAGCGCTTTAGCGCGATGACTCGGTGTCGTCACCTCAGTTGCTGGCGATAACTGGGCTCTGGGGCGATTCTCTTGCCGAGAGGCGATCGCCCTAAGGGCGATCGCCTCTCGGCATAGCTTTGCTAGTGCCAACGCGCCTGCCCACTGGCTCCGCCCAGTGGGTTCGATTCGTCTGGCTTTTGGATGTTTGTCTGATTAGTTGCAAGCCGGTTTATCCGTTTTTAGGCAAGGGGCCGCGATCGCCGCTGCGTTCCGGTCATGGGCCACCCCAATCCTTGTCGCCCTTCACGACATTACACACTGGAGTAATCTCCCCATGGTTCAAGTTAGTCTGTCCACCTCCACCGACTTTGACGGCGACCTCAACGCTCTGGTCGAAGATCAAGGCACCGCCCTAACGGTCCGCTTCGATCTAGACGAACCCGCCCCTGCCAGTGGTCTCAAGGTCTATATTGACAGCGACATTGAGCAAATTATCAACCGGTTAGATTTGCCGGCGGCGATCGCCAATCCGCAGTTTGAAAATCTCAACCTCCTTGCGACTCAGACCAATTTCGATAACTCCGGCCTGGCCGTTGAAATCGCCGGGGGAGCAACTTTTGCCACCATTACTCTCGATATCTTTGATAATCCCGAGCCCGATACGTTTTTGCCAGAGACCTTCGACGGTCTGGTCGAAGCTGTCTTTGCGCTCGTGACGGCTGACCAAATTGCGCCAGAAGACCAGACCAGCATTACGGGAGTTGACGACTATACTATCGACCCTGATGCCGCCACCAGCACCGTCCTCTTTGCTGATGATGTGAGCCAGTTGCCAGGCCCTCCACCGCCGACCAACGGCTACGACGAAGCGGTGAGCGGCGATATCTCTGATGATCCCACTAATCCCCTCGGTTTGCCGCTGTCTGAAGGGACAACCCGCTTATCAGCTTCTACCGGTGGAGGGGATCAAGAGTATGTGACCGTCACTGTTCCCGACGGGTTTCAGTTAGAGTCCATCCTGCTAGAGGCGTACTCTCCGTCCGATGTCTCCTTTATTGGGGTTCAGGAAGGCGCGACCTTTACCGAGCCCTTAGACAATAGCGCCACACTGGGCGAATTTCTGGGTTACTCCCTGTTTGGCATTAGTGCGGTTGGCACCGATATTTTGGACAACATTGGCAATGGCTCTAACGGCCCTGGCTTTGGGGGGCAAGGGTTTTCTGGCCCACTCCCGGCGGGGACCTATACCTTCGCCGTCCAGCAACTAGATGGCCCGAGCGACTATACCCTCGCCTTTAATGTCGGTGAGGCAACTGTCACACCGCCTCCGACTGGTGACTTGCCCGTCGTGAGTTTTGAGGCGATTCCGGCCACCGTTTCAGAAGAAACCCCTGACGCTCAGGCGGTCTGGCAATGGACGGTAACGGGCGACTTTCCCACTGAAGGTATCACCGTCAATTTCGACACGCTGGGTGACAACGATGTGATTGCCTTTACCGAGCAGTTTGCTGCCGATCGCGAGCCGGAATTCAATAACGCTGAGATTGTTGGATTTGATGAAGCGACCGGTCGCCTGCAAATTTTACTCTCCGCTCCTGACGGCAACTTCGTGCTGCCCATCATCAACGACATTTTAGAAGAAGGGGCTCAAACATTTGAGTTCCAATTAGCCACAGGCGAAGGCTACACCGTCGATCCCAATCAAAATTCAACGCTGCTCACCATCAATGACGATAACGGTGGCCCGGGCGTGGGCCCGACCGTTGGACTAGCTGTTTCTGAAACCAACCTAGCTGAGGGCGATCCCCTCACGGTGACCTTCACGGTAGAGGGTGATATCCCCGCCGATGGAGTACAAGTGCTGGTGCAGAGTGATGTGCCAGGGTCTTTGGGCCAGTTTGACCTCGCTGATTTGGGCAATATCTCCACCACTGGCATTGCTGGTCTGCCGACCGTGGGTGATGGCGGCGGCGGCAGCTTCTTTGTCACCATTACCGAGCCCATCGCCACGATTTCCCTCAATGTGTTTGATGACATCGTGGCGGAAGAGCCTCTGGATATCAACTTCAGCCTGGCGAACGGTGAAGAATATGAGGTCGCCGCTGCGGCCGGTAGCGCGACTTTGACCATCGTCGATGAGCCCCAGCCCGTGGACCCAACAGTGGGACTAACAGTCAATAAAACCACGGTAATTGAAGGGGAAGACCTGACCCTAACCCTGACTGTCGACGGGGACATTCCCACCGAGGGGCTGCAAGTCTTGATCAACGATATCGCCAGTGTCCAAAGCGGTCAGCACAGCCTGACTGAATTTGATGTCTTTAATCTAGAGACCACTGGCATTAGCGGCACCCCCTTGCCCGCCGATGGCGACAGTGGCTTCTTCGTCACAATCACAGAACCGACGGCCACCATTACCCTCGCAGCGTTTGATGAAGGGGCCGACGAAGACGAAGCCCTAGAGCAGTTCACCTTTGAGGTGATTGATGGCGAAGCCTACGAAGTCGCCCCCGAGGCTAGCAGCATCACGCTCAATATTGTGGATGTTGCTGACGCTGGGGGCGGTGAGCCGGTCATTTCGCTCGATGTGATTGGCGGCACCTTTAGCGACGAAGACACCCTGGTGACGCCCAATCTGGTGGAATCGGGCAGCGGGACGCCGATTCTCAGCATTGTGGTCAGTGCTGATGGCCCGATCCCCCGAAGACGGTTTGGTGGTGAATATCAACACCGACCTGGCTGACATCACTGAGTTTATTGCGGGGTCAAACTTTGTGCCCCCCAGCTTTGGCGGCGATGTGCTCGGCGCAATCTACAACGACAGCGGCACGGCCACCGGTCTGCAGCTCCGTCTAGAGTCCCAAAATGCGGTAATCAACTTCCCCGGTGTGGGTCTGGCAGCCACTGACCCGCAGACCGTCAACTTCTTTGTGGAAGCGGGCGAAGGCTACACCGCTGCCGCTGACATAGCGGCCATTACCGTCTACGACACTCTTGATCAGGTGCCCGCCGCCACTAGTATCCCGGAAGTCAGCATGTCCCTGGCCGATTCCGGTCCCTTTGTAGAGGGCAGTGATACTGTCACGGTGAACTTTGCCTTGGCTGGTGATATCCCGGCGGCAGGGGTGTTGGTCTACGTCAGCAACAATGCCTTTGCTGGACTGGTGGACTTTGACCTGTTGAATGCGCAGGTGACGGGCGGTTCCTTCCCGGCTCCCGATGGGAACGCGGGAGGATTTTACTTCAAAATCACTGAGCCGACGGCCAGCATTACCCTTGATGTGCGGGCCGACGAAGCGGTTGAAGGGTTAGAGCAGGTGCCGCTGGCATTGCAAGCGCTACCCGGCTATACCATTGCTGAGGGGGCGGGAGAAATCTCGGTGCTACTTCAGGATGATGCCAGTTCGATCCTGCAGGTGAGTGTTGAGGCCTCTTCAGACGTGCTAGTTGAGACAGCAGGCACGGCGGCGGTTCATACCTTTAATTTGAGTGCACCGCCAGCGGATGGCCAATTAACCGTGACGGTTGAGGCCCCTGGTCTGACTGAGTTGGATCTCTTGGACCTCCAGGTCGAAAACGGCGGCATTTCGGCCATTCGCCCAGGGGGATTTGATCTCGTGATCTTGGGTCAATCGGCCACGGTCACTTTGCCCGTAGTCGACGATGGCGTCTCTGAAGGACTGGAAGAAATTTCCTTTAGCGTAGCTGCCGGTGACGGCTATCAGGTTGATCCCGAGGCGGGGTCGGCCAGTTTCCAAATCGTGGATACCGTGAAGCAGATCCCCGCTACCGATGCTGAGTCGAATGACACGATCGCGACGGCGATCTCGACTGGCCTCGGCCCTGACAACCGTTCTGTCTCCATTGACGGGGCGATCTCCTTTAGCTTCCGGAATCGCGAAGTCGACCAGACTGAAGATGTCGACATGTACTCCTTCGTCATGGCCGCGGGCGATACCATCCGGATTGATGCGGACGCCGACGTGTTCGACTCGGGATTAGATCCGATTTTGCGGGTCTTTGATGCCCATGGCGAACAGCTCGCCCAGAGCGATGACAACTTTGCCCCCGACGAGCTATTTGCGCCGGGTGGCCTAGATTCTTACATTGAGTTCACTGCCACCGATGCGGGGACTTATTACGTTGGCATTAGCAGCTTTGGCAACGGCTTCTTTGACTTCTTTTTGGATGATGATGGCAATCCTACCAATGCCCCCTACGATCCCAATGTGGCGGGCAGCGGCACCGGTCGCAGCTTTGGCGACTATACCCTAAATCTAAAATTGAATGAGGAGTTTGTCGCTGAAGCGACTGATATTCCTGCGAGTACAGGAGCAGGGCCAACGGTTTCGCTGTCGGCCTCACCGGCCACCTACGACAGCGACGACAATCTGACCGCGAGCGCGCTCGTGCAGTTTGTGGAAGATGGTGCTTCAATTCTGACCGTGGGGTTGACCACAGAAGGAGACATCCCAGCAGACGGCCTTGAGGTGTTCCTCACCAGCAGCCTCGATTTGTCCACCGCGTTCGACACGGGTGCGCCCTTTAGCCCTGGTGGCGCTGAAGTGTTGGGAGCAGTCTTTGATGATGCCGGGACACCGATAGGACTGCGGATTAACCTCACCAGCAATACGGCGGTTCTGAACCTCAATCTGGATAGTCCCGATGAGGCTCCGACCGATGGGGTAGAAACGGTGACCTTTACCCTAGAACCCAGCGCTGGCTATCAGGTGAGCAATGACAGCACGTTCTCGACAGAGATTTACGACACCCTAGCGGATGTCCCCGTCATGCCCAATGTGCCCACCGTGGGGGTGGCCATCAGTGAGACAGCCCTGGTGGAATCAGCAGGCAATCTCACGACGCTGACCTTCACGCTAGATGGCCCGCCCCCCGCCGAGGGCGTGTTGATCAATATGGATAGCGGTGTGCGAGCGGCGCTGGGTGAATTTGATGTCTTTAACGCTGAGATTACGGGGGGTGACTTCCCGTCCCCTAACTTCCAGGCCAGCGGTTTCTTCTTCCGGATTACGGAGCAAACCGCCACCATTACCCTGGCGGCGTTTGATGAAACCACCAATGATCAGATTCCCGCTGAGGATGCTCTAGAAGGCATTGAGGAATTCACCTTTACGGTGCAGCCTGGGGTCGGGTATGCGATCGCCCCTGACGCGAGCGCCGTCACCGTTACCATTGCCGATAATCCTGACTCAGTGCCCCTGCCCGGCGATGATGGCGATGACAGCGGCGATGGCGACGAGATGCCGCCGATGGAAATGGAGTTGAATGACACCATTGCCGATGCGAATGTCATTGAGCGGCCTCTCGATGGTTCAACCATCGTGATTGAGGGCGAAATTGGCACGACTCGGGCCACCCGCAACCTGATCGACCGTTCTGAAGATATCGATATGTATGCCTTTGACCTCGAAGCAGGACAAACCCTGATTCTGGATGTCGATGGTGGCGGCACTGGCGATGCCGGGGTTGCAGGTTCTCTGCTGGACAATATCCTGCGCATCTTTGACGCCACAGGTAACGAACTCGCCATCGTCGACAACGCGGGCGCGCCCGATGAGGTCTTCCAGGCCAACGGTGACACCTACATCGAATTCACCGCCCCCGCAACCGGCACCTACTATGCGGGCATTAGCAACCTGGGCAACAACTCCTATGACCCCAACGTCGCGGGCAGCGGCAGCGGCTGGACTTTTAACGATCGCTTTGAGCCCGGCGAATACCGCCTAGAGGCGACCCTGGCAACCACGCCAACGTTACCCACGGTGAGTGTATCGTTGCCTGAGGTCGTTAGTGAAGCGGATGATGCCCCCATCCTGACAGCGGTCTTTGCGGTGGCGGGCGAAATTCCCGCAGATGGACTGGTCGTCGCGATCGGCGGCGATGCGGGTTTCTTGCTAGACCCCGCCAACCGGATTACGGATAATAATCGCTTCTTTGAGATTGTGCCAGAGGGGGGGATCACCGCCGATGGCTTTGGCCCCAATGGCGAGCTTCTGGTGCGGCTATTTGCCTCAGAGGTGAGCTTCAGGTTGCCGATCTTTGATGACATTCTGGAAGAGCCCGATACCGACTATACCTTCACCTTATTGGAGGGCGACGGCTATTTGGTTGACCCAGACAGTGCTCTGCAAACAGTGACGTTTACTGACGGGGTGCCTGGCGGGGTCGGGCCGACGGTTAGCCTCTCTGTGAGCGAAACCGACGTGGCTGAAGGAGATGAATTCACCGTCAACTTCGATGTCGAGGGCGATATTCCCGATGGGGGGCTCACTGTTTTTGTGGATGGCCCTGCCGCTAGTCTCAGTGAGTTCAACATCTTTGGCGACGATGGCATTGACCCAGACACCGATATTGTGGGACTAGCTGGCTTGCCTGAACCCGACAACGATGCGGGGGGGTTCTTTGCCACCATCACCGAAAATCAAGCCTCCATCAAGCTATCAGTCTTTGATGATGGTCCTACGGAAGGTCCAGAATCATTCACCTTTGAGCTGCTTGATGGTGAGCAGTACGAAGTGAGTTCCGTTGTCACCTACGACTTTTAATTGGACGGGCCAAATTGCCGGATTCAGCATTGAGGGTGAGTTTAGCTACGATGCTAGCCAATCCTATGAAGCTGGGATTGTTCGGGAAGACGACCTGTTATCACTCGATGTATCTTTCTTTGACCCGGATGGCAACTTATTACGCACCTACACCGACGCTCAAGACCAGAGTCTGTATCCAACCGTTAACTTTGCCTTCGATACTGAGACCGGAGAGATCTTACAAGACGGTACTTGGGATGTAGACGACGATGTCAATCTGGAAAGGAATGGCTTCATGCTCGGCGAGGGGAATCCAGACCTCAGAGGCGAAATCGGCGTGCAGTCAGGACTTGCCTTCTGGACTCGCCCTTCAGATGACAAGCTACCCCACCTACATGTGGATGACTGGGATGACGCCTTGGGCTTCCCCATCGGCTACAGTACCCGCGAGGATGTTTCTTTCCCGACCCTCACCGTTGCTGATCTAATTGATAACGGCAAGGTGGGTGAGACTTATCTTGACCAGATCCAAGACAGGTTAGAGGAATTCGGCAATCCCGTTGTAGCGACTGTCTCTGAGAGAGGTTCAGCGGGCAAGGTTGAACTCACAATCAATGACGGTGGTGAAGCTGCGGTCTTTGCTGTTGAGTCAGGCGTCACCAGTGTCTTCCTCGATCTGCCGCTGCTAGAAGCCGCCGCTGGCTTGACCCTGGTAAGTGCAGACAGTGATGCCACCCCGGCTAAAAGGCCTTCCTTCCTAGAACCATACCAAGTGGGCTTTGCCATCACCGATGATACTGACTTCAGCTTTGCACCGGTGCCCTTTACTCCGTTAGGTGGCACGATTGAGCACTCCGGCACTATCACACTAGGCTTAGGCGGCGCGGAAGCCACCATTGGTGAGTTCTCCATCGGCTTCGACCCCAGCCGGATTTCGGATACCGCCAGCGGCTTCTTTGTGGCTGACACCTTAGATGATCCGCTCGGTCTGGAGATTCTGTTTGACCTTAGCGCCCCTGGCACTGCTGTCGTCTCTAACAATGAGCTGGAAATCAGCGGTGCTGACCTGCTGCTGGCTCCAGAGTTAGCTGGGGCACTGGGCTTGTCTGACTTAGCAGGTGCTGATGTCGGTGATGCTCAGGTCGATGCGTTGGTCTCGCTGACGGCTGGCGGTCCTCCTAACCCCGACACGAGCACCGATGGTGACGATGAATTGGTGGGCACCGACGGCAATGACTTCTTGGATGGCCTGCGAGGTGATGACACCTATACCGGTGGGGCCGGGGCCGATCAGTTTGTCTTTGACTTGGCTCAGGGCGTTGACACCATTACCGATTTTGAGTTTGGCGTTGACCAGATTAGTCTTGGTGGCCTGACGCCCGACGGGGTGAAGTTTTTTGAGCTGGGTAACGACACGCTGGTGCTGACTAACAGCAACGAGCTGCTGGGAGTTGTCCAGGGCGTTACCAGTCTTGATAACACCGTCTTTGCTTAACGCAAGCGGTTTATGAGAGCTCGCAGAGGGGCCATCAATGGCCCCTCTGCGGTGGGGAAGTGAGTTCTACGAGCCAAGTTTTCGTTAGCCATTTCCCGAACCAACTAAAAAGCCAATGCTCTGTCAGGAGCATTGGCTGCCCGATGAATTCCTGGTGCCGAGTTTGCAGCAAAGCAGCCAGGAAACGTTTCACCGTTGTCTATAAGGTATCAAAATCATGACGACTCCAGTCGTATCATTTCAGACCGTTGCCGGTACGTTTGACGGTCGACGGGATGAGAATCGCGATCGCATTCTCGCACCTGAACTGGTGGAATTTCTGGGCGATCAGCCCGGTGCCAGCGTCCTCAACTTAGCGTTCACTGTGGCTGGCGAGATGCCCGCTGGCGGCGTCGAAGTGGTGCTCAATGTGGATAGCAACTTTGCCGACTACTTTACGCGGCTGGGGCGATCGCCCTTTGGCGGCGGCGGCGAAGTGTTGGGGGCCGTGTATGCCGAAGATGGCGTCACTCCTACCGGTATCAAGGTTTTGCTGACCAGCCCCAATGCGCTCTTTTCGCTGAACGTGGCCGAAACCGATGAGGCGGAAACCGATGGGCCAGAAACCCTGGAATTTTCTCTGGCCGAGGGCGATGGCTACAGCCTTGACCCAGCTGCTACCGCTTCCACGGTGACCTTCTACGACACCCTGGCCGATGTGCCTGATTTAGGCGCCGGGCCGCAGGTCGGATTGAACATTGATCAAACTGCCCTGATCGAAACGGATGGTACCGAACTGACCCTCACCTTTGATGTCGAGGGTGACATTCCCGACGGCGGCGTATTGGTCTATATCGATAGCGGCGTCCGCGCGGCTGTCGGTGAGTTCAACATCTTTGGGGCCGAGGTGAACGGCGGGATTTTGCCCCCGCCCAACTTTGCCGCCAGTGGCTTCTATTTCACCGTCTTAGAAGCGGGGGCCAGCATTAAGCTGACGGTCTTGGATGAAACGCTGAATCCTCAGATCGATCCAGCCAATGCCGTCGAGGGGATCGAAAGCTTTACCTTCTCCATTGTGGAAGGCCCCGGCTATACCATTGATGCCGCTGCCGCCGCAGTCAGCTACACCATTGCCGACGATGCCGCTGCCGTGCCGTTGGTTAGCCTCAGCACCTCCCCGGACGTTCTGGTCGAGGCGGAAGGCACCGTGTCAGTCCATACCTTTGAGGTCAGCACGGCCCCTCCGGCTGATGGGATCACCGTCACCGTGGACGCTCCCAACTTGAGCGAATTTGACCTCTCGCAGATTGCGGTCACTGGCGGGGCGATCGCCGGTGTCAATGCCGCTGGCACGGGCTTCGATTTCACCATTACCGATCAGACCGCCACGATTGAGCTGCCGATCGCTGCTGATGGCGTGGAGGAAGGCATTGAAACGGCCTCATTTACGTTGCAGCCGGGCGCGGGTTATCTGGTCAGCCCTAACGATGACGGCGGCGAATTCACCCTGAGCGATACGCCCATTGCGTCGCCTCCTAGCGACTCCGAAAGCAATGACACGATTGCAACGGCAGTGGCCACGGGCTTAACTGCTGACAACAGTTCGGTGTCGATCACGGGTGAGTTGGCCCAGCAGCGCAATCCAGCCGTCGATCGCACCGAAGATGTCGACATGTACTCGGTTCATCTCGCCGCCGGGGATGTGCTGCGCATCGACACCGACGCGCGGGCCATTTTTGACAGTTCAGAAAGTCCCGACACGATTTTGCGCGTGTTTGACGCCCACGGTAATCAACTCGCCCAGAGCGACGACAACTTTGCCCCGGATGAGCTCTTTGGTCCGGGTCGTCAAGATTCTTACGTCGAGTTCACGCCGGAAGCTGATGGTACCTACTATGTCGGCGTTAGCAGCTTTGGTAACGGTGAGTTTGGGTTTGACAACAATCCCTACGATCCGAACGTCGCTGGCAGCGGTACCGGGCGCAGCTATGGTGACTATATTCTGAACCTCAAGCTCAATGAGGACTTCACAGCCGGAGCCACTGAGATTCCGGCCAGCACAGGGGACGGCCCCACCGTTTCGCTGTCGGCCACGCCTGCCACCTACGACAGCAGCGACAACCTGATTTCCAACGCGCTGGTGCAGTATACGCCCGAGCGCCGCACCGCCTCGATTTTGACCCTTGGCCTGGATGTTGAGGGGGCGATTCCAGAGGGCGGCGTCGAAGTCTTTCTCACCAGCAACATCGACCTTTCTAGCGTATTTAGTGCCCGCGCCCCGTTCAGCTCCGAGGGGGTAGAAGTGCTAGGAGCCGTCTTTAACGATGTCGGTGAGCCTGTGGGGCTCAAGGTCAACCTGACCGCCAGTAGCAGCTTTATCAACCTCAACCTTGACGATCCGGATGAGGCCCCCACCGATGGCGCGGAAACCATTTCCTTTACCCTAGAGGCGGCGGCGGGCTACGTCGTTGGGGACGACACCTTCTCCACCCTCATTTATGACACTCTGGACGATGTGCCAGCCTTGCCCACGGTGCCCACGGTGGGCATTTCCGTCAGCGAAACCGCGCTGGTTGAGTCTGAGGGCAACACCACGACACTCACCTTCACGCTGGACTCGCCCCCACCGGCTGAGGGCGTGACCGTCAATCTCGATAGCGGCGTACGGGCGGCGCTGGGGGAATTCAATGTGTTTGACGCTGAAATCGTCGGCGGCAATTTCCCCTCCCCCAACTTCCGGGCGAGCGGTTTCTTCTTCACCATCACCGAGCAAACGGCGACCATTACGCTGTCAGCCTTTGATGAGACCACGAATCCAGCGATCGCGCCAGAAGACGCGCTAGAAGGCATTGATGAGCTGACCTTTACGCTCAATCCGGGGGTGGGGTATGCGATCGCGCCAGACGCTGATGCCGTCACCGTCACCATTGCCGACAATCCCGATTCCGTTGTGATTCCCGACGACGGCGATAACACTGGCGGGGGTGGTGACGACTCCGGCATTCCCTTTGAAACGGAACTCAACGATACGATCACGGACGCGACCGACACCGGCCTCAGCACCGATCAACTCTCCTTTGTCATGCAGGCCGAGATTGATTCAACCCGACAGACGCGCAACCTGATCGACGCCACCGAAGACGTTGATATGTATGCCTTTGATCTGGTGGCTGGCGATACGATCGCGATTGACATCGACTCGCTTCCGTACATGATCGACGGGGTTGATCGCGAACAGCGAGTTGATACTGAACTGCGCCTCTTCAACGCAGCAGGTGAAGAGTTGCTGCTCAATACCGAAGCGCCCGCGCCAGGAGAGCTGTTTGAGTCGGGGCGCGATGCCTACCTGGAGTTCACCGCCACTGAGACCGGCACCTATTATGCCGGGGTCGCCCTACTCAGCAACCGAGCCTATGATCCGATGGAGGCCGGTAGTGGCAGCGGTCGAGTCTTCCCCAGATTTGGCATCAATACCGGTGAATACACGATCGAGGCAACGCTGACCGTCGGCGATCCAGGGACCGATGACCTGATCGAGGGCACTGACGAAAACGACATTTTGGAAGGGTTCCGGGGCAACGACATCATCTCGGGTGGCGCGGGCCGCGATATTGTCTTCGGCGGTGAAGGCAGCGATCGCGTGCGCGGTGACGCTGGAGACGATATTGTCAGCGGGGCCTCGGGCAACGACCTAGTGGTCGGTGGCCCGGGCAACGACATTCTTATGGGAGTCACCGGCAACGATGTGCTGGTGGGTGACATGTTCTTCCCCGGTGACGGTCACGACATCTTTGTCTTTGGCAACGGCGACGGCACCGATACGGTGATCGACTTTACCCCTGGGGTCGATCGAATCGGTCTCGTTGACGGCGAACTCACCTTTGAGGATGTGACCCTGACCCAAGACGGCACCAGTACCTTGTTGGGCGTTGCCGACAGTGGTGAAATCTTGGCCGTTCTCAATGGCGTCGAGGCGACTGACCTGGATGCCAGTAGCTTTGTCATCGTGCCCGATGTCTCTAACATTGAGGAAGCGCAAGCCTTGCTCAATCCAGAAATCACTGGCACCGATGGGGATGATGACCTGATCGGGAATTTTGGCGACAACATCCTGGATGGTGGACTCGGCGACGATACCTATACGGGTGGGGGCGGCGCTGACCAGTTTGTCTTCGCGATCGCCCAAGGCGTTGACACCATTACCGATTTTGAGCTGGGGGTTGACCAGATCAGCCTGGGTGGCCTCACGCCTGATGGGGTGAGAACCTTTGAGGTCGGGAGTGACACCTTGGTGCTAACGACTAGCAATGAACTACTGGGGATCGTGCAGGGAGTAACCGGGTTAGATAACACCGTGTTTGCCTAGTTATGGAATTAGAGGATAGGGAATAGGGAACAGGGAGTTAGTCTTGCCTGTCACCTGTCACCTGTCACCTGTCACCTGTCACCTGTTCTCTAAGATTGACTTGAATCATCCATCCGGCTGTGCTCATTCGAGGCAGTCGGATTTTTTGTATGAGTGGCGAGCGATCTCTGGCCAGCCACCGATCGCCCTCAGAGGCTTCTTAGCATCAACCTTAATGACAATTTTTTGCAAGAAGATGATACATTGCATCATAGATTTGTTCGCATACCAGCGAGCACAGCAGCTGGGGGGCGTTGGTTCCGAGGACCAGTCTATGACCATTGTGCAGGCTACCGTTCCCCACTGAATCTTGCTGCCATTGCTAGACAGTTTTCGCCTTAGAACCCTAGACCTTGAAATGTATGCCCCAAGTGAGCTTGTCTGCTTCTACCAGCTCCGATCACCCTGATCGAGGGTGAGGGTACCGTGGCGACCCTCAGCTTCAACCTGGTACTGGCTACACGGTCAATCCCGCTGCGCAAGTCAGCACGCTCACCATTATCGACTCAGAGGAAAATACCCCCATGTCACTGCCCGATCGCGTCATTACTGCCCTTGACAATGCCTTGGATAGCAACCTGCCGCCAGAGGTGCCCGGGGCCGCTGTGGCCATTTTGACCCCAGAAGGCGAGTGGTTTGGGGCCAGTGGTGTTTCTGACCTGGTCAATGACGTGCCTCTAGAGGCGGGCGATCGCTTCGAGGCGGGCAGCATTACCAAAACCTTTGTGGCTACCACGATTCTGCAACTCACCGAAACCGGCCAGCTCTCCTTGGCCAACACCCTGACCGACTGGCTTGCTCCAGAGGTCACGGCGCTGATTCCCAATGCTGGCGACATTACGATTGAGCAAATTCTCAACCACACCAGCGGCATTACCGATTATTTAGACGTACTCACGGCTCAGGCTTCCTCTAACCCGCTCCTCTTTTTGCAAGATTGGGAAGCGGAGCAGCTAGTCGGTTTTGTGGATGGGGTAGAGCCGTTCTTTGCCCCCGGTACTGACTGGCAGTATTCCAACACCAACTATATTCTGGCGGGTTTGGTAATTGAGGCTGTCACGGGCAATAGCTATGGACAAGAGATTCGCGATCGCATCCTCGATCCCCTCGATCTCGACAACACCTTTGTCTTCGGCGAAGAAGAAATTCCCGGCGGCTACATCAACAGCTATTGGGACTTCAATGGCGATGGCGGACTCGACGACCTCAGCATCACCAATCTGTCATGGACGGGCTCGGCGGGCTCGATCATTTCGAACACGGAAGACCTAGCTGACTTTTTTGATGCCCTGCTGGTAGACGACGCACTACTCCAGCCCGAGACGCTGGACGCAATGCTTGACACAATTCCAGTCAATTCACCCAACTACGATTCCTATGGACTGGGGATTGGCACTCTGGAGTCGCCCAATCGCTTCTGGTATGCCCACCGGGGCCAAACCTTAGGCTTCCGCTCGAACCTGTGGTATTCCCCGTTGGAAGAGATCACCTATGTGGAACTGCTCAACGGCCGCTCCAGCACCAACCTGGTTAGCGACCTGCTACCCACCTATCGCCGCACCATTCAGCCACCAACACCCGACCCCGTGACCTACGAGTTTGACTGGACGGGGCAAATTGCGGGCTTTAGCGTCGAGGGGAAGTTCAGCTATGACGCTAGCCAATTGTTTGAGGACGGCATCGTTCGCGAAGCAGACCTGATCAGCTTCGATATCTCGTTCTTTGACCCTGACGGCATCCTACTGCGCACCTACGAAGACAATCACCTCACCTTCCCGGAATTCAACTTTGCTTTTGACATCAATACCCAAGAGATTCTGCAAGACGGCTATTTCCTTGCGCCGGATGGGTTTAATGCCGGAGAAAAAACTGCGGTGGGTGACGGGTTCAGCGGTCTCAATTTTTGGTCGCGCCCCGAATTCAACTCTCAAGGTCAAGTGCCGCCCCCCATCTCCACATTGATGACTGGGCTGATGAATTTGGCTATCCCATCGGCTTTAGCTCCCACGAAGACGTGGCCTTTCCCACTCGCACCACGGCTGAGCTGATTGCTACGGGCCGAGTCGGCGAGACCTATGTCGATAATCCTCAGGCTGGGCTGGAGGAACTGGGTAGCCGCATCACTGTATCGCCACCCCCCAATGACCCTGGCAGCTTTCAGGTGGGGGCTGGGGTGACCAGCTTATTCCTCAACTTTTCGCTGTTTGAGTCGGCAGGTCTGGTCATTCAAGACGCGACCCCGACGGCAACGCCATTCTCAAATCAGTTTCAGCTCGGGTTTGCAATTGCTGACAGTACTGACTTGCAGTTTGAGTCGGTACCGTTTGCTCCCATCAGCGGCACGATTAACCACACGGGCGACATCACTTTCTTGGTCGGGGGGAACACCCTGCTGACGATTGGTGATTTTACCGTCGGGTTTGATGCTGCACGGGCCAGTGATATCAACAGTGGCTTCTTCGTTGCCGACACCTTAGAAGACGGTCTGGGCATCGATATCCTCTTCGACATCAGCAACCCTGGTCGCCTGCTCGCCGCCGATGGTGACCTGACCCTGGCCGATGCGGATTTGCTACTCGCCCCAGAACTGGCTGCAGTCTTGGGCCTCGGTGAGGCAGTCGGTACCGATATTGGGGATACCCGCGTTGATGCCGACTTGATACCGCTGCTAGATCCGCCACCGAATCCCCTTGGTGATTCTCAGGTCGTCGCTGGGGTTACCAGCCTCGCTCTAGATACCGCGTTTTTTGCCACCGCCGGTCTCGCTTTTGAAGCGGCGACACCCACCGCCCCGCCTTTCTCCGATCAGTTTCAGTTCGGGTTTGAAATCGCTGATAGCACTGACTTCCAGTTTGACTCGACGCCCTTTACCCCGACGGGTGGCAGCATTGAACATATCGGCGATATTAGTTTCCTCATCGGCGGTGATGCCCTGGTGACCATTGGGGATTTCTCGATCGGCTTTGATGGCGATCGCGTCAGCGACACGACCAGCGGCTTCTTTGTGGCCGATACCTTAGAGAATGCCTTGGTCACGGATATTCTCTTTGACATCAGCGTTCCCGGTAGTTTGGTGGTGGAAAACGACGAGCTGACCCTGGCGGAGGCTGATTTGTTGCTTGCTCCAGAATTTGCCGACGCCTTAGGCTTGAGCGAGGCAGCGGGCACTGATGTGGGGGATACGCGCGTTGATGCTGAGTTTGTCCCGTTGCTGGGGCCGCCACCCGGCGAATTCATCGGCACTGATGGCAACGATGAGCTTACGGGCACCGCTGGCGATGATTTATTCGACGGCCTCTTGGGCGACGACATTTACACTGGCGGGGCCGGGGCCGATCGCTTTGTGTTGGCTTTGGGACAAGGCATCGACACCATCACCGATTTTGAAGTCGGCATCGATCAGATTAGTCTCGGTGGCCTCACGCCGGACGGGGTCAGGTTCTCAGAACTGAGTGGTGGCACCCTAGTACTCACCAACAGCAACGAACTCATCGGCGTGGTGCAGGGCGTCACGGGGTTGGATAGCAGCGTGTTTGCCTAATGCAGGCAGTGCCGTCGTGGAAAGTGAAGGGTTCGCGTCAACTAGCTCTATCCACCGCTTACAGATCTTTTGCCAAGTAATGGCTCGACGTCTTTCAGCTTAATGATGAAGTATGAAGGTTGCGCTTTCATTTACCGATATCCAACAGGCCACACAAGAATTTCAGCAGCAGGCTGGGGGCGATCGCCAACTGAGTATCGGGGAAACGGTCTTATGTTTACCCGCCACTTTAGGGCAAGGCTACCTGCGCGGCCTGAACTTACGCGATGGCTTGGATCTCTTCATTTACGAATTTGAGCTCAAGCAAGATCTGAGCCTCGATTTTACGCAGTTATCCACTCAGTATTCACTGCTCGATTTCACCTTCTGTCTCTCTGGCAACACCAGGGGCAGTATGCCTGGGCTCAAGTCAAAATTGAGTGTCGCCGCTGGTCAAACCGTCTTTGCCACGATTCCTGATGCCGCAGGCATCACTGAATTACTCGCCGGTCAAAAAATTCTGGTCGTCAGCTTGGCGATCGCCCCCCATTTATTCCTGACGCTACTAGAAAACGATCTAAATAAATTTTCCCTAGACTGGCAGCAAAGATTTCGCAATGCCGCATCGACCCCTTACTTTCAACCCAGTTATACAACGCCTGAAATCGCGAACATCCTCCAACTCATCCTCCATTGCCCTCATCAAGCTGGGGTTCGACGGCTTTATTTAGAGGCCAAAGCCTTAGAGCTACTGGCGATTTGTATTTCTCAGCTCACGAATTATTTCTCTGACCCTGCACCGTTAGGTGGCGTCAAACCCAAAGACATTGAGGCCTTGCATCGGGCGAAAAACATTTTGCTGCAAAACATCACGAATCCCCCTGCGCTCGCTGAGTTAGCGCGACAGGTTGGCCTTAATGAACGCAAGTTACAGCGAGGGTTTCAGCAGCTTTTTGGGACCACCGTCTTTGGGGTTTTACACGACTACCGGATGGAACAGGCTCGACAATTGCTAGAAGCTGATCAAATGACGATTGAGGCGATCGCTAACACTATTGGCATTGCCCACCGAGGCTACTTTGCGAGTGCCTTTAAGCGCAAATTTGGCAGCACCCCTCGCACCTATTTAAAACGCTTGAGATAGGCTCCAACAACTGTTCATAAGGAGACCGTGATGCTTAATCTGTTTAATTTAATTGACTTACGACTCTTGCTAATTTTGTCACCGATTACAACCGCGATCGCCTGGAGCATCTTCATTCATGACCTGCTCCCAAGCAACCCTTGGGAGCGTTAGGGGCTGTCATCCGGTCGCGGTCAAATCCTTGCAGCAAAGGGACGACAGTGCCTAGCCGGTGGAGTCAATGCGGACGCGGGTGTGCTTAGCCGCAAAGGCTTCTGGGATTAATTGATGACGCGCCCTAACGGTTTGCAGTGGTTGGAGAAACCCGAAATCCTCATGAGGAACCTCAAACTCACTTCCCCTTACAAAGCGATTTCACCGGTGACTATCGCAGGTTTTTAGCCTAGGTAAATTAATGATATGAAGGTTAGCATTTCCTCTACCAATATCCAGCGTGCCACACAAGAATTTCAACAACAGACTGGCGGCAATTGTCAGTTTGGCGACAACGAAACTGCCTTATTTTTAACGCTTCCCTTGGGGCAAGGCTACCTACGAAGCATTAACTTGCGCGACGGTTTAGAGCTCTTGATCTATGAATATGCGCTTCAACAAGACCTCATCGTTGACTTTTGCAACCAAGCAACTCAGCACTCGTTCACTGCTTTCACCTTCTATGTGTCGGGCAGAATGAGCAGCCGCATCCCTGGCTGCAAATCTCGGCTTGATTTCACTGCGGGGCAAACCGTCTTTGCCACGATTCCCGATGCCGCCACGACGAGTGAATTAATCGCCGGTCAAAAAATCACGGTGGTGGCTTTAGCCATCGTGCCCAAATTATTACTGAAGTTATTAGAAAATGATCTCAATAAATTTTCCCCAGACTGGCACCAAAAGCTGCGAAATGCGGCTTCTCATCTCTGTTTACAGTCCATCTATACCACTCCCGAGATGGCCCGCATTCTTCAACTCATTCTCCACTGTCCTCACCAAGGTGGCATTCGACGGCTCTATTTAGAGGCCAAGGCCTTAGAGTTACTGACCTTTTGCATTACTCAGCTGACGTCCCATTGCTCGAAGGCGGCCCCATCCAGTTGGGTAAAACCTAAAGACGTGGAGGCGTTGCATCACGCTAAAACCATTTTGCTGCAAAACATCACGAATCCCCCTTCACTCGCGGCGCTAGCGCAACAAGTTGGCCTGAACGAGCGCAAGTTACAGCGAGGATTTCAGCAGATATTTGGCACCACGGTGTTTGGGCTGCTACACGATCACCGCATGGAACAGGCCCGCCAGCTCTTAGAGGCGGATGAAATGACGATTGAAGCGATCGCTAACACCGTGGGCATTGCTCACCGGGGCTATTTTGCCAGTGCCTTTAAGCGCAAATTTGGCAGTACTCCCAGAACTTATTTAAAACGCTTGAGATAGTTGTCTGACCGGGGCTACAGCGATCGCGTCACCGTTGATTTTCCAATCAGCGTCGGATCAGTGATCATTGCTGACGCGATCGCGATCATCACTCCGGCTCCGGCTGGCTATCATGGCAACACAGCTCGCGATTGTCACCGTTCAACGGAGTATCGTCACCATGTCCCTCATTGCAGTTGACCTCGGCCCTGTCCAAGAAACCCTGCTGATTCCCCTGCTGGGGCGAGCGGCAGAAACCCAAAAAGCGAATGGCTTGATCCAAGATGACAAAGCCGTCGAGATTGTCGCAGCTCTGGATTATGACTTTTCTAAGTGGCAAAAGTCCCAAGCGTTAGCGGGGGCCACCTTACGCACCCGCATGTATGACCAGTATGTGCAAGCCTTTTTAGCCAAACATCCCACCGGCACCATCGTTGAAATTGGCTGCGGCCTCAATACCCGGTTTGAGCGCTTGGATAATGGCCAAGTCCGTTGGTTTGATTTGGATCTGCCGGATTCGATTGCGCTGCGGCGACAATTCTTTCAAGACGAGCCCCGCCGCACCATGCTCGAAGCCAGCGTTTTAGACACCGACTGGATGGAGCCAGTTGCCGCTACCGGCGGCCCCTGGTGTTTTATTTCCGAAGCGGTGATTATTTATCTAGAAGCGGCCCAGGCCCGGCAGGCCATTACCCAAATTGCCGATCGCTTTCCCGGTGCGTGGTTGCTCATCGACACCACGGCCCAAAAAATGGTGGATAGCCAAGCCACCCACGATGCGATGCGACATTTGTCGCCAGACAGCTGGTTTCGCTGGGTCTGCAATGACCCCCACGAGATCGAAGACTGGGGCAACTTACGGCTGGTCGAGTCGCGGACGTTTCTAGACGCCAGCCCGGATTTGATGAAACAGGTGCCCTGGCAAATCCGCTTTTTTGCCCAGTGGGTGCCCTGGCTGATTCGCGGCAGGCTGGAGGGCTATCGGCTCAATCGCTTTGTGGTCGACGCTGCTGAGTAAGGCAACGAGTTGGGCGCTGGAGGTATAAGGAAAGAAGACTTAATGGGTTTAGTAAGGATGCGATCGCACGCTCCAGCCCAACCCCAGCCGTCCGCGATCGCGTTCCTTTCGTTTCCGATATTAGTTGAGATCAAGGTTGCGATCTCTATTGACGCCCTCAGACTAACTTAAACCATGCATCCGGCTGTGCTCGCTTGAGGCAGTCGGATTTTTTGGTGAGTCTCTCAGTCTGTCTCCTCAAGATCCGGTCAAAAACTCGGATCCGCGATCGCGGATCATCAAAAACGGCTCAAAACTGTCGCTAGAGTGATCAAAAAAGTCGCGATCGCGATCCTTCTGGCTTTCGAGACAAGGTACTATTCATGCCAGCAGTCAGGTAGTTAACTGCCGCTAAAGGTATCTTTGCAATGTACAGAGGTTCCGCAGCTGCTCTAAGCTGCGAGGCCTTCTAGATCAGACAACGACACTGGTTTCTGGTAGCTCCGGGCGGCATATCTCAATCCGTCCGCCCAGGTTTACCTCCATCTTCATGACTCATGCCCAGTTGCTGCCAGCGCGTATTGATCGCCTGGGAGACGCTAGCTCTGCATTGGCAGAGTGGCATTAAACACTGACATCACCCCGTGATCGCTCACACCGGCAAGATTACTTCTGGTGCCCTGGCGATCGCGGCGGTGACCGGTGACGTTGTCTTGCTGACTATTTGCCCCACTTTGTTTAAGGACGATCCGTTTGATGGAATCTACCCCAACCGCCACGAATACGCTCGACTCAACCGCTGTCGACCTCATCGAAACTGAAGCCAACGACACGATTGATACCGCGATCCCCGTGGCGCTGACCCCCGAGCTGCCCCATGCGATCGTTAGCGGCAGCATTAACTTTGACTTTGACAACAACCGCGATGTTGATGCGACAGAAGATGTTGACTTCTATGCTTTTGAGTTAGCCGCCGGCGATACCATTCGGCTTGATCTAGATGCCGCTGGCGACACCATGCCCGTCGACCTGGCCGAACTGATTCTGTTTGACAGTGCGGGCAACAATCTGGCCGTGGGTAGTTTTGCCAATCCCGGTCCGGATGACGCCTTTTCGTCTTTTCTTCCCTACATTGAGTTCACAGCCACCGCAGCTGGCACCTACTATGCGGGCGTCAGTGCCACGTTTAATCTGGCATATGATCCGTTTACGGCAGGCTCTGGCAGCGGTACTACGTTTGATGCCTTTGACTTCAATGGTTTTGGTGACTATACGTTGGGCCTTGAGCTGGTCAGCGATAGTACCTCACCGCCCAGTAGCGCCCCTGAGATTCCGGCATCTGACGCACCGCCGCAGATTTCCCTAGAAACCATTGCCGGTACCTACATCTTAGATGAGTCGGTGGTTGCGCCAGCGGTGGTGGAAACGGTTAATGATTTGGGCCTAGATCCCATTAACGGTCTGGGTGGGGCTGCCATTACGCTATTACTCACTACTGAGGGTGAGATTCCGGCCTCAGGCGTGGAAGTCGCTGTGAATACAGGGGCAAATTTAGCCGACTATGTTTTTACCAATGAGCCCTTTATTGTCGGGGCAGAGGTCCTAGGTCCGGTGTTAGATGCGGATGGTAACCCGTCAGGTCTGCGTCTGAATCTCACTCAGAATCGGGCATTGCTCAATTTAACCCTGTTGGATAAGCCTGAACCCGAGACCGACGGGCCAGAACAGATTACCTTTACCTTAGAAGACAATCCCGGCGTTACGATTAATCCCGATGCTGGCGCGTCTACCATCACTGTCTATGACACGGCTGCAGACGTTCCCGCCCCCAGTGTGGAGCCAGTGGTCGGCTTTACGGTCGATAATAGTGCTCTGGTGGAATCAGAGGGTAATACGGCTACCTTTACCTTTACCCTAAGTGAGCCGCCGCCAGCCGAAGGGGTGATTGTTTATGTCAACACCACTACCCCCAGTGCTTCTCCAGCAGGACAGGCATTTCAAGGGCTGGGGCAATTCGATATTTTCAACGCTGAGATTAGCGGCGGTGCCTTCCCCGCCCCCAACTTCACCTCCAGTGGGTTTTATTTCAAGATTACGGAACAAACCGCGACGATTACCGCTGCTGCCTTCCCCGATGCTGAAATAGAGGGCATTCAAGAGTTTCAGTTTTTCTTGGAAGAGAGCGCTGGCTATCAGATTGAGCCGGCTGCTAGTGCGGTAGTGGTCACCACAGCAGATACGGCCACATCGCTGCCTCAGCTGGGCTTAAGTGTGACCCCGCCGACCCTGGTTGAATCTGAGAACACGGTCTCAGTCCACACCTTTAATCTCAGCACCAATCCCCCACCTGAAGGGGTGGAGGTCTCGGTGACCGCTGCCGGGCTTGAAGAGTTTGACTTGGATAGCTTAGAAACCACCGGGATTACGGGTGAGGTTTCCGTTACGTTCAGTGACCCGCCTCAGCTCATCTTTACAATGACCGAGGCGACGGCCACCATTAGCTTGCCGGTTGCTAATGATGGCGTCGCAGAAGGTTTGGAAACGGCCACATTTACCCTCAATTCCAGTGATGCCTATCAGATCTCTCCCCTGGCAGAGGAGGGCAGTTTCCAAATTGCCGATACGCCTGCAGACGTGCCGCCATCGCCGGTAGAGGTGGAGGTAAACGATACGCTGGAGAATGCGATCGCCGTTGATCTCACTTCAGGCAACCCGGTGGTGATCTCTGGAGAAGCTAAATTTACCCCTGATTTCTCCACCTTCCCCCCAGTGGTGATCGATATCTCCGAAGATGTTGATCTCTACTCGTTTGAGCTAGCGGCCGGAGAGGCCATCACCGTGGATGTTGATGCGGTTGCCCCCGATGGTTCCGAGTCTTTGCTGCAGCCAGTGCTGCGAATTTTTGACGCTGACGGTAACGAACTCGACTCTGTCGGTCAGGTCGACACCCTTGATGCGATTACCCCCGGAGCGGGGGAAGCTGAGGTTACCTTTACGGCGGATACAACCGGTACCTACTACGCGGGTATCAGTGTTTTAGGCAACGATGATTACGATCCCACTGTGATCGCTAGTGGTAGCGGCTGGACGATTGCGGGCGTGGCAGAACCCGGAGCCTATCAAGCCACCTTCTCTACCCCATCAGATGAGACCGGTTATGTCGTGACCAATCTGGCGGCTAATGATGCCCAATACGATCCGCTCTTGCTGGATCCTTATCTCAGCTTGGGCTGGGGCATTGCCATTCGCCCCGCTGGACTAGGCGGTCACTTCTGGATTAGCGCTAGCGGGACCGGCACCAGCACCGAATACGTGGGCGATGTCGGCGGGGTGCCGATCTATCAAGATGACCTGAAAATTGTTGACGTCACCCCAACTGCTAATAATATCTTTGGCATTTCCGGTCCGACGGGACAGGTCTTCAATGGCACCAGCGATTTTGTCGTTACTCAAGAGCATCCCAACGGCGACATCACTGCCCCCAGTAAGTTCATCTTTGTCGCAACTGATGGCGGTGTTTCGGGCTGGACTGAGCGCCGCAATGAAGATGGTACCGTTGACCGGCCACTGGTCTCCGAAGTGGTGATCGATAAGTTTCTCGACTCGATCTACTACGGGGTCGCCATTACCAACTTTGAGAGCGACAATCGCCTCTACCTTGCCGATTTTGGCGCCACGCCCGAGATTGAAGTCTACGACGGTAGTTTCAATGAAATTACCAGCGACTTTGCCTTTACCAATCCCTTCTTAGATGAAGGCTACGCCGAATACAACATTCAGCTGATTGACGATTCGTTACTGGTCGCTTACGCCGCGCCTAATCCTGAGCTGCCAGGAGATGAAATCGTCGAAGAAGGGCTGGGGGGCATTGCTGAGTTTGACCTCGACGGTAACCTCATTACCACCTGGGACGATGGCGGCCTGGTAGATGC
Organism: Leptolyngbya sp. SIOISBB; assembly: GCA_010671905.1. Classification (GTDB taxonomy): domain Bacteria; phylum Cyanobacteriota; class Cyanobacteriia; order Phormidesmidales; family Phormidesmidaceae; genus Halomicronema. The sequence continues at coordinate 7,299,173 of JAAHII010000001.1, read as the reverse complement.
CCCGTGGGGATTTGTCATGGCCCCTGACAACTTTGGGGAATACAGCAATATGTTGCTGGTGTCCAACTTTGGCGACGGCACCATTGTGGCCTTTGACCCCGAGACGCGCACTGCGGTTGATTACCTGCGGGATGGCAATGGCGACGCGATCGTGATCGACGGTCTTTGGGGCTTGACCTTTGGCAACGGCGGCAGCCTGGGCGAAACTAATGACCTCTACTTTGCCGCCGGTAACGATCTTGGCAAAAATGGCGGTGATGGCGTCTTTGGCAAGGTCGAAGTTGCCGCCGATGTGGATATTCCAGACCCTGGTGGCAATCAGATCTTTGAGGGCACAGCAGAAGATGATTTGTATGTCGTTAGCGGCTATAACAACACCTTCTTGTTAGGTGAGGGCAACAATACCGTCACCGCGCGGGGCCTGAATCAGACTATCGTAGCCGGTGATGGCGACGACATTCTCAGCATTGGCAGCGGCGTAGTTGACCTGGGTGAAGGCACTAATTTTGTCGCTGCTAGCGATGGCTCGATGGTGGTCACTGCGGGCAGCGGCAACGACACCGTCAACCTGGTGCAGGGCAATTTGATTGCCACTTTAGGTGAGGGCGATAATCATGTCACCTCTGGTGATGGCGATGACATCATCATCACAGGCTCGGGAGATGACATTGTTTACGCAGGGGGTGGCAACAACACGCTTGTGTTGGGAGAGGGTGAGAACACCGTCAACACCATCGTGGCCCAGAACGTTTTGCTCACATCCGTTGGTCAAACCACAGTGACCACCGGCAGCGGCAGTGACACCTTTAGACTGGGGGCGGGCGAAGGCGTTGTCACCATCACCAATTTTGATGACAGCGATCGCTTTGAACTCGTCGGTTTTAAACCTGATTTGTCAGGGTCTATTGGCTTCAGCGATGTCACCATTGCTCAAGACGGTGACGATACCGTGATTTCTCTCACCGGTACCGAAGATGTAATGGCAGTTTTACAGAACGTCCAGGCTGACATGGTTGATGGGAGCAATTTTGGCGAAAATCAAACCCTAACAGGGACTGATGCGGCCGATATGCTCGTTGGTGACGACGGTGATAATCTCCTAGACGGACTGCTGGGGGATGACACTTATACCGGCGGGGCCGGGGCCGACCAATTCGTCTTTGCCCTCGCCCAAGGCGTGGATACCATTACCGACTTTGAGGTTGGGGTGGATCAAATTAGCCTCGGCGGGTTGACTCCTGAGGGCGTCCAGTTCTTTGAGCTGAGTAGCGATACCCTAGTGCTGACCGCGAGTAACGAGCTGATTGGTGTCGTGCAAGGTGTTACAGGGCTTGACAGCAGCGTGTTTGCCTAGAAGACGGCTGAGCGATATCGGGTAGGCATGTCTGCAGTCATCATTACCCGCGTTGCATCTCTGGAGAGGGCAATATCGCTAATTTGCAAAATTTGCAAAAGTCACCAAGTCATCAAAGCCACTCAACAAATAAGAAAAAAACTCAATAGGAGTGATTATCTTGACTCCAGGTTCATGATTTTTTCATGAACCTGGAGTTTTGCTTTCCATGTCCGGAACTTTTTGGTGGGGTATGGGTCTTAGTAAAAATCCCAGAAATCAAAGACACTTCAAGCACTTTTCCCTAACAGTTGCTACCCTGTGGATATACGCAGAACTTCACTATAACTTTACACATCTCATTTGAGGATTCGAAAATGCCGTGATAGCATTTATATGAAATTATTGAGAGCTACTCCTAATAAGGAGGTGGATTCCCAAATTCCCGTTCGTCTGAGTGCTGTTTGGGTGCAATTTGGATCCCTGGTCGATTTTGAATAGCTTGTGGGGTTTTATACGCACCCATTTTTCTGGTTTTTAAGAGTTTCAGGATTCAGGGTGTTTATCCCAATGGCGTTGCATGTCATTGCTGTAGCAGCGATCGCTCATGAGTTGCCCGGTGATGGCCTAAGCCTTTTTGCGCTTGATGCCAACAAGTCCGCTTGCAAAAGGTCACTCTCAGCATATTGATTGGGTGATTCAAGTTAGTGGCTAGGTGCCGCTCGAAGCTGCAATCTCCGCAGATGCGATCGCGCCTATCCCTTTAGATGCCCAACCTTTTGTCTCACAACAAGTTGATGCTGATGGTTAATCGATTGGCCCAACTCTAGGGATTTTTGCGTCTTCAGTTGTCCACATGCAGCCAACAAGCTGTTAAACCCGTTCGTTCAGTTTCGATTTCATTACCCCTTAGTCACTTTAGTCAGGACTTAATTTTGATGCTTTTGACTTCACCTACATCGACCCAGTTGAGGGGCGATCGCCCCGCTGATCAGGCCCTTGTTATTTTGGATGCAAGTGTCGATTATTTGCCTCAGCTACTGGCTGATTTATCCTCAGTAGACTGGCTCGTGCTCGATGCGTCAGCCGATGGCATCACCCAAATTACCGCCGCGTTGCAAGCTCGGCAATCAGTCTCCAGCCTGCACATTGTGTCCCACGGCACCGCCGGTGGTCTGCAGCTTGGCAGCAGCCAGCTTTCCCTCGCCACGACGAACCACTATGCTCAGCAGCTACAGACTTGGGCCACTGTGCTGCAAGGCCGCGATATTTTGCTGTACGGCTGTCAGGTTGCCCAAGGGGCCTTGGGTCAGCTTTTCCTCCAGCAACTGCACCAGCTGACCGGCGCTAACCTGGCGGCTTCTGAGCAGCGGGTGGGACAGACGGCAGACCAAACCAACTGGGTGTTAGAAACTCACTATGGGCAGGTGCAAACCCCACTGATCTTCTCCGAGACCCTACAAGCCAGCTATCCCGCTCATTTTGAGACGGTTAACTTCAGTGTCAGTACCAACACGCTGATCGAAAGTGAAGGCACCCCTTTCAGCTTTAACTTTAGCGTTGATGGCCCCATTCCGCCTGGCGGCAGCGTCGTCCGCTTTGAGGCCGATCGCCCACAAGCCATTAATCAATGGAACCTTTTTGCGCTGACGTTCACAGGTTTGGCCGGTCAACCCGTCGATGTTTCGCCTAATCTGGATTTCTCGGCCTTCGAAGTGACCATCATTGCGCCGACTGCCAGCATTAGCCTGCCAGTGTTTAACGACTTTCAGAATGACAGTCCGGATGCTTACACCTGGACGGCTTCTGCCGTTTCACCCGGGACCACTGTCAACATTGTCGGTTCGACGACGACAACAATCTACGATGACCCTAGTGAAGTGCCCGCCGCCAATACGGCTCCGGTCGCAGACAGTGACAGCTACGCCACCGACTTTGATACGGCGCTCACAATTGATGCTGGTAACGGCGTGCTGAATGGCGATACCGATGCGGATGGCGATGCGCTCACCGCCGCTCTGATCAGTGGCCCCGGTAATGGCAGCGTCACCCTCAACAGCAATGGTTCCTTTACCTATACCCCCAATGCGGGCTTCAGCGGCAACGATAGTTTCACATATCAGGCAAATGATGGGACTGCCAACTCCAACGCCGCGACGGTAACCGTGGCCGTCGGTGCCCCGCCCGCCTTGCCTGAAGTAAGTCTGACGTCTGATATCACTACTCTTGTGGAAGATGAGGGGACAGAGGTCACCTTAACCATTAGCCTGAGTGAGCCCCCCCCGGCTGGCGGCCTGTTGGTTGATATCGGCACTGGTAAAACCTTTGCCCTGGGGGACTTTGATATCTTTCCACCGCCGCCACAAGCTTCTGCTACCGGTGGCCAGTTGGTGGCCGGATTTGCCGATAATAGCGGCTTTACCTTTGCCGTTTTAGCGCAAACTGCCACGATCACATTGCCTGTATTTGATGATCCGGATCGCACTGAAAATGGAGCCGTCACGGATCCGGATGGCCCGCTGCGGAACGATGATATCGGCGAAGAGCAGACTACTTTCTCGGTCTTGGCAGGAGAGGGTTACACCATTAGTTCTACGCAAGGGGATGTGACGCTAACGATCAAAGATACCAACGTGGTCAATACCCCGCCAGTGGCTGATGACGATAGCTACAGCACCGCCTTTGACACGCCACTCACGATTGATGCCACCAGTGGTGTGCTAGACGGTGACACAGATGCGGATGGTGATGCACTGACTGCCGCCATTGCGACCGATCCCAGCGACGGCACGGTGAACCTCAGTGACGATGGCTCGTTTACCTATACACCGAATGCGGGCTTCAGTGGTGACGATAGCTTTAGCTACACTGTGAGTGATGGAGAGGGTGGCACCGATACCGCGACGGTGACGGTGACCGTTGGTGATCCACCACCGCCTGATGACCTCGTCGTTGGTATTAATGCGAGCCCCACCGCCCTCGTCGAAGAAGACAGCACCGTGACTACTCTGACAGTTAGTCTCAGCGGAGCCCCCCCCGCAGAAGGGATTAACGTCACCATTGATAGCGATATCCCCGGTTCTTTAGCCGAATTTGATGTCGGTGCCGCTGTCTTTACCGGCGCGCAACTAGTGAGTGCCAACGCCGACGCTAGCGGTTTTACGATCAATGTCACCGACCCGACTGCCACGATCGCGCTGCCGGTCTTTGATGATGACCTGGATGAAGGGGTCGAAGCGATCACCTACACCGTACAGGCGGGTGATGGCTACGTGGTTGATAGTGCTGCTAGCGCAGTGACGTTATCCATTGAGGATGCTGACGGCATGACGGGAGGCGATGCCCCCGTCGTGAGCTTTAGCACGACACCGGGGCTAATTAGCGAAGCCGATGGCACCGCCTTGGTCCTGAACTTCGCGGTGGACGGCGAGATTCCTCCCGAGGGCATCACCGTCAACTTGGAAGGAGATATTGCGGAGATTCTGCAACAGTTCTTGGCTCCGGATGGCGATGGCGCGGTGCAAACTCGTGTCACGGATGAAGGCAACATCCTGTATCGCTTCGACACCTCGTTTGAGGCCGATAACGATAACTTTGGCAATATTGTGGGGGGCACTCTGGACGTCTTTGCCCTCGAAGATGGTGACCCCGCTGAAGACAACTCCGACCCCGCCGCTGCCGGCACGGGCTTCCTCAGTAACTTTAGCTTCACCATCACCGAGTCAACCGCCAGTATCACGCTGCCGGTAGCGGATGACCTGGTCCAAGAGGCCGACCAGACCTACACCTACACCTTGACCGCAGGCGAAGGCTACACGGTTGACCCGACCGCTAATAGTGGCACCTTTACCGTGACCGATGGGGTGCCCCCAGCGACCAGTCCCACGGTGGGCGTGACGGCGACACCCACGACGCTAGTGGAATCTGACCAAACGGTTATCGAAGTCACCTTTGACGTCACGGGTGACATTCCCGCAGACGGCTTAGTGGTGCAGTTGGCTGGACCCCCGAGGGCGATCGCTGAGTTTGATGTCAACGCCACTAATCCTCGTCTACCTGAAGACGAGACGGTCGTCGAAGGGGTGGTCGTCACGGGCGGCAACATTGTCGGTACTGATGAAGTGGCCGGTTCGCTCTTCTTCCGCATTACTGACCCCACCGCGACAGTGACGGTGCCCGTTTTCCAAGATGATGTGGCCGAAGGCACTGAAGTGTTGCCCTTCGAACTCATTGATGGAGAAGCCTACGAAGTCGACCCTACTGCCAGCACCATCGAAGTCACGATCGAAGATGGCACGACGGGTGGTGGCGATCCCGTCGTCAGCTTCACAGCAACTCCCGACAGTCTGAACGAAGCGGAAGGTACCCCGATCACTTTCAATTTCTCGGTAGACGGCGAGTTTCCTGAAGATGGACTGGTGATTCGCACGGACGCCAATTTCTTCCCCAATACTCAGCTGGACTTCAACCTGCTCGACTTTGAGAACCCCGAAGTCATTAGCGGGCTCGAATTCTTTGGATTTGAAGAAATCGCAACTGGGCAGTTCTTGATCGACTGGCACTTGACTCAGCCCGACGCCTTTATCAAGGTCGCCGTGTTTGATGACAATTTGGCTGAGCCTGACAGCACCTTTACCACTGGCCTCTTGCCTGGTGAAGGCTATGTGCTGAACCCAGAGGCCACCTCTGCCACCATTTCGGTCACCGACGGTGTAGAAGGGGTCGGCGGTCCGGTCGTCAGCCTCGCGGTTGACTCCACAGAAGTGGATGAAGGTGAGCCTTTGACCATCACCCTGACGGCTCAGGGCGATATCTCAGATGGGGGCATCGAGGTCTTTGTGGATAGTCCCACCGTGGGGGCGATCGGTGAATTTATCACTGTTGACGACGAAACGGGCAATCCTAACGTTGCGTTTGAGGGACTAGCAGGCTTTCCCGCTCCCAACGAAGATGGCAGCGGCTTCACAGTTATCATGACTGACAACACCGCCACCATCAGCTTCGATGTCTTCGATGATGGGGCAAATGAAGGTTCAGAACTGTTTGAGTTTGCGGTGCTCGATGGAGAAAACTACGATATCAACCCAGATGCCAGCGAGGTGGCCATCACGATTAACGATGGGGGTGAAGACGCCGTCTTTGAAGTCGAATCTGGGGTTACTAGCGTATTCTTAGACCTGCCTTTGTTAGAGTCTGCCGCTGGCCTCACCCTAGTCGGTGTTGACAGTGATACGCCCCCATTTTCTGACAATTTCCAGGTGGGCTTTGCCATCACTGATGACACTGATTTTACCTTTGCCCCCGTACCGTTTACGCCGCTGGGAGGCTCCATTGAGCACGACGGTACTCTGACTTTGGGGCTGGGTGGGGCTCAAGCCACCGTCGGTGAATTCTCGATCGGCTTTGACCCCAGTCGGGTTACCGACACCGCCAGTGGTTTCTTTGTGGCTGATACGCTCGATGATCCGCTGGGTCTAGAGGTCTTATTTGATATCAGCAATCCCGGAACGGTATCGGTCTCCGGCGACGAGTTTGAAATTAGCGATGCTGACTTGCTGCTGTCCCCAGAAGTGGCTACCGCTCTGGGACTCCCGGATCTTGCGGGGGCCGACGTTGGGGATGCTCGCATCGACGCTCTGCTGGAAGACGACACGACAGGTGGTGGCGATGCCCCCGTCGTGAGCTTTAGCACGACACCGGGGCTAATTAGCGAAGCCGATGGCACCGCCTTGGTCCTGAACTTCGCGGTGGACGGCGAGATTCCTCCCGAGGGCATCACCGTCAACTTGGAAGGAGATATTGCGGAGATTCTGCAACAGTTCTTGGCTCCGGATGGCGATGGCGCGGTGCAAACTCGTGTCACGGATGAAGGCAACATCCTGTATCGCTTCGACACCTCGTTTGAGGCCGATAACGATAACTTTGGCAATATTGTGGGGGGCACTCTGGACGTCTTTGCCCTCGAAGATGGTGACCCCGCTGAAGACAACTCCGACCCCGCCGCTGCCGGCACGGGCTTCCTCAGTAACTTTAGCTTCACCATCACCGAGTCAACCGCCAGTATCACGCTGCCGGTAGCGGATGACCTGGTCCAAGAGGCCGACCAGACCTACACCTACACCTTGACCGCAGGCGAAGGCTACACGGTTGACCCGACCGCTAATAGTGGCACCTTTACCGTGACCGATGGGGTGCCCCCAGCGACCAGTCCCACGGTGGGCGTGACGGCGACACCCACGACGCTAGTGGAATCTGACCAAACGGTTATCGAAGTCACCTTTGACGTCACGGGTGACATTCCCGCAGACGGCTTGGTGGTGCAGTTGGCCGGACCACCAAGGGCGATCGCTGAGTTTGATGTCAACGCCACTAATCCTCGTCTACCCGAAGACGAGACGGTCGTCGAAGGCGTGGTCGTCACGGGCGGCAACATTGTCGGTACCGATGAAGTGGCTGGTTCACTGTTCTTCCGCATTACTGACCCCACCGCGACAGTGACGGTCCCCGTGTTCCAAGATGATGTGGCCGAAGGCACTGAAGTGTTGCCCTTCGAACTCATTGATGGAGAAGCCTACGAAGTTGACCCCGCCGCGAGCACCATCGAAGTCACGATCGAAGATGGCACGACGGGCGGTGGTGCTCTCTCTGGCTTGGGAGGACAGGTTCAGTTTGATGTGGCAGCTGGTGAAGTTATCACCATTACTGACTTTGGCGGCGTGGGCCTAGGAGCACGTCCCGACGATACCATCATCAATGAACTGGATACGATCAAGTTCATGGGGGCCGGGTTAACGCCAGAAAACTTGCGATTGACGCAAGCTGGTGAAAATCTCGAAATCACCTTTGTAGGGGATGTCACCGGCACTCAAGTTGTTCTAGAAGATTTTGCGCTGGATAACCTAGACAATCTTCTGAAACAGAGGGGGGGCAGCGTCGATCGCGGCAACATTTTGTTTGACGGCGAGGCTAACTTTGCCGATAGCTTTGACGTGTTCAATGCCGATTCCACCCAGAGCCATCTCTGGAATCGCGACACGGTCACCTTCTTGAATGACTTGGACAATACCATTCGAGGCTTTAGTCAATCTAACGATGTCATCAACGGACTCGGGGGAGATGACATCATTTTGGGCCTTAGCGGTGATGACTTCCTCAATGGTGGCGATGGCGACGATACCTATACCGGTGGGGTTGGCGCCGATCAATTTGTCTTTGGCTTAGGTCAAGGCGTTGACATTGTCACTGACTTTGAGATTGGCATTGATACGATCTCGTTGGGTGGTCTAACACCAGAAGGTGTACAGCTACTCGAGTCTGGTGACAATACCCTCGTGCTCACGCAAAGCAACGAATTGTTAGGGGCGTTGCAGGGCGTGACGGGTGTTGACTCAACGATTTTCGCCTAGTCGCCACCTCGAAATAAACGGCCGATAGAGGGTCGTTGACGTTCGTTTGAGACCAGAATCATGCCTGTATAGCTCTTCCTGAAGGGGGACATGCAGGCATGATGGTTTTTAGAAGGCGCTATACCAGTTCTCCAGAATAGAGCTACAGATTTTAGTGGAGGGCTATGGGGGCAAGAGTGCGAAGGGGGCAGGATGTGTAGTCGGAGTTTAGAGAATCGGTCTTAAGCGGTTTTCAAAACCCTGGTCATAGGCGGCTGTGGGACCTCCTTTCAAAGGTTGAAGAAATCACATCTGCTTGACAGACCCGTCTAGAAGTTGTTTCCAATGTCTAACGGACGAGGTGCTCTAGTTTGCTGGCAATTAGGGGTAAAAGCTGGGGCTGATGAACAAAGAAATGATCGCCGCTAATCTCATCTAGCGAAAATTTTGCCGCCGTATGAGTCTGCCAAGATTTCACTTCGTCAAGACTCACGATCGCATCCTGCTTACTACCAATGGCTGCGATCGCACACGACAACAGTGCCTGAGCTTGATAGCGATAGGTTTCTAACAGGGCAAAATCCGCCCTCAGTGTGGGCAGCAACAGCTCCATCAGCTCATCATTTTGGATGACAGTCTGAGGGGTGCCACCATAACGATTTAATTCAGTTAGAAAGTCCGCTTTCGGCAGTTGGTGCAGCGGCGGCTCAGTTAAGGCCAGATGGGGTGCGCGGGCCGCAGATACCACCAGCAAGTCTGGCAGCGGCAATTGACGCGATCGCAGCCATCGCGTCAGCTCAAAGGCAATCAGCGCACCCAGACTGTGCCCAAAGAAAATGAAGGGTTGATTCAACCCCGATAACAAGGTTGTGCCTAAATGGTCAACGAGCTGAGCTAATTGAGTCATCGGGGGTTCGGCGATGCGTCGACCATGTCCGGGTAATTCGATCGCGCAAACTTCAACAACAGGTGGTAAGGCAACTGACCAGTGTCGGTAGATCTGAGCCGCCCCGCCCGCATAGGGGAAGCAAAACATCCTGAGGCGAGCTTGCGAGTTTGGGGTAGGACAACTGAGCCAGGGGGAAGTTGGCAGCGGCATATTGGCTAGGGGCTCTCATAATTTAGTAGTCAAATCCTCTCAACAGAAGGGACGCAGCCCCCGACTGGTTAGGGGAGTGCGGGCGTGGCAGTGTTTGATCTTAAAAGCGCCTGAGTTTAATGGATGACACGCCCTCGATACTTGACCGGGTTTATCCGGCCAAAGTGACAGCCGGTTCGCTAGCAAGGGGCTGAACCTGCAGGCCAGTCGCCGCGATCGCTCGTTGGCAACGCTGTTTACTCGGGTCGCCCGCATACACCAGTCGCCCCAAACTGTGGGCCGTCGCAATCATCTCTGGCAGGGGCAACCAGGGAAAAACGACCGTGTCTCCCGTCCGAGAAAGTAAGCCCAGCAGTTCTTTCAAAGTGCCTATCGTAAATTTTTCCTGCGGCAAAACAACGACGCTATCGACTTGGTCGATCAGCCAGTCGTGGGCCCAATCTTCAGCGGTGACTGCGATCGCCAGCTTCGCCTGGGATATCGCGTTAACAAAGCTAGGGGTCGCGGTATCACCGCAAAACAGATGTTGAGCTCCGAGTTGATACCAGCCAGCGGTAATTTCCAACTCCGGCTCTGGCTCAGCCGCGCGCGATGGGTTGGCCAGCTCAACCGATTTGGGAATCACCGTGATAATTTCCGGCTTCTTGACCGCGGGCTCCTGAGTTTCAGGCGCGATGCTGGCGGTGTTAGTGGTTTGCTTGCTCTGCTTAATCGCTGACTTGATTGACTTATGGGTGATCTTCTGGCCGCTAGCGGCGGCCTGCAGGACTTCGGTTCTCAACTCTTCTGGCACTGAGGGGGCCGCCAGTTGATACAGCACTGAAGTGGCAATGTCAACTTTTGCAAGTTTTGCAAATCTATCGCCAAAGGTCTCATAGACGTTGATGAAATTATAGGCTGTGCGCTGACTCCAACCAAATTCTGCTTTCAGCCAAGTCAGAAACTGCCCGTACTTCAGGCGCGATCGCACATCGGCTAAGCGCTGACCAATCTCCCACACATCCTGAGCCGAACGGCGTAACCGCTTCCGAATTTCACCCGTATGTTCTTGAATGACCTGACGTTGTGCTCGGTCAAGACTTTCATAATCGAAAAACGTAGATAGTTGAACCGGATCGTTCGGGCCACTCATTGCCGACATGGGAATTAAGTTTTAGAAATAAGACTGGGTTCTAACATTAAATTACCCAATCCATCAATTATGGTAACTCACAGGTTGAGATACTTCTAAACTTTACATTCAACGCCCAGCACTCGCAGGAAGGCTCCCGATCAGGCTGTGAGGGGCGATGCGATAGTGGCCCCCACTGCTTGGGAGATGCTAGCCCTATGAATCCTAAGGGTAGGTTGTAAGTCCAGTAGCCAGTCTTTGGGAGGAGGCAATATTGCGACTATTAGGCTGATTTAGCGATCATCAGGTGATGCCTACCGTCGTACGATAAAACTGGAATTTTGTCTTTTTCCAAGACAATTCATGACCTCAGCGACTTCTTAAGATACTTCCCAAAATAGCGCGGACTTATCCACTCTTTAAAGGGAAGTGAGCTGGCCACAAAAATATTGTTATAGTCTTCGTTTTCAACCAGGCCAGTAGCGGGAAATTCGTCACATCTTGGATGATGATAAGTGCCAAACAGAATATCCCAAAAAGGGAAAAAAGCTGAGAAGTTCTTGTCTAAATGCTCTGACTGAAAGGAGTGGTGAATCCGGTGATATTGTGGCCCGGCAACAATTGGCGACAGCGATCGCAAATTCAGCCGTAGGTTGAGATGAATAAACTGTAGCCAAAGCACTTGTACAAATGCCAAAATGCCGAGTGGCAAGCCGTTGAACTCAAATAACAGGCCCATCGGGAGGACTAGGAAAATCACGATCAAAGGATCTTCTAACCAATGAACTCGGCGGGTACTGGTGACATTCAAAGAAACTTCGCTATGGTGAAATTTGTGTTGCTCCCACAAGAAGGGAACTTGGTGCTGGCACCGATGAAACCAATAATAGAAAAAATCAGTAACCAGTAAATACAGCAACGATAGGAGACCATAGCCCCAAATATTTTGAGGGATCGGCAGCGATATTAAAGGAGCTCCAAGAAATTCCTGTATCCAAGTGACGGCGACCCCTATGCCGAGTGCCTGTATGAGCACGACAATTAAGCTGTAAGCCACATACCATCGGAGATTAAACCAGATATGAGACAAGGGCTGATGAGGTTCGGCAGGACGGACTCGCTCGGCCACCATAAAGCAGCCATACATGACCAAACCCGTTAGTACATATTTTGCGAAGCCGAGTGGGGCAGCAAGCCATTCCATAAGCAACCGGCCATGAATCTAGAGTGAAGTTGAAATCTTTTGAACGCGCAAGCCAGCATTCATCCATTCAGTGGAGAAAGCGAGTAACCACCCACAGCGTTAATGACTTTTTGTATTATTAGGCGATGTCTAATCATTATGCAACGATCGCACCCGGATTGTGGAGGTGCCAAAGGCAGAGTCAGAAATGAGCAACCCGCCTGCAGCAGGCCGCAAAGCCCCCGGGCCAGGAACCGACGCCGTCCATGTGTGGATGGCGGAACCCCATCGGTGCTGTCAGCCGGAACTGATCAGCCAATATGTTTCCTGGTTAGATGAACAAGAGCGATCGCGGTATAACCGCTTTCACTTTCCCCAGCACCGCCATGAGTACCTCGTTGCCCATGCGCTGCTCCGCAGCAGCTTATCTCGCTACAGTGACTGTGCCCCCGCCGCTTGGCGATTTACCACAAACGCTCATGGTCGCCCAGAGCTTGCCACAGAGCGAGGACAGCCACCCCTACGGTTTAACCTGTCTCATACCACGGGGCTGGTGGCCTGCGCGATTACCCAGTCAGCGGATGTCGGTATCGACGTGGAGTGGATGACGCGGGCGGGCGATTTGGCAGCGATCGCGGATATGAGTTGCACGCCTGATGAACTCGCGGCATTGCAGCAATTATCGGGCACTGCTTGGAGTCAGCGTTTCTTTAGCTTATGGACATTGAAGGAGGCCTACGTCAAAGCTCAAGGAAAAGGGTTGTCAATACCGCTGCAGCAAATGCGGTTTCAGTTTCAACCGCATCTGAATGCTGGTGAGATGATTCAGTTTGAGTCGCTGCTGGACCCGGCCTCGGCCACAGCCTGGAAGTTTACTTCGCTAAACCCCACACCTCAGCACTGTATGGCCGTGGCTACCCACCTGGAGACTTCGCTACAGATACAGTTTGGCTGGTCTATCCCTGGCCGGGCTGGTCAGGCCACCCGTTTTTCTTGCATCAGTAGTCGAGACATTGTGCAGCGCCAGGATTGAGCACTGACGTTTTCGGTTCAGTTTCGTGTAGATGAAACCACTTCTCAAATAGAGACAACACCCAGTCTAGTTCTGCTAATACTGGATTTTAATGGAAAGGCAGGACATGAGCGTTCAGCAGCGTCAGTTAAATCTGGCCAATATCACCTGTGTTTACAGCAACGCATTTTCCCTTTCAGGGGGATTTAGGCTGAATTAGCTATCTGCTTTGACATCTAAGGATTTCTACAGATTTAAAATTCATCTCTACGTAGGAGACTTCAATTCCTTCATAGAGGCTTTACATAACCTGCGAATCCCCTATACTGTTGAGAATAGTTTTTAATAAGATCCAACTTTTTGTCGATCTTTATTGAGCATAGAATTCAATAAAAGATAGCTTTTTAGGATTGTCTATGGTGCAAGAGTGTGACCGCAAAAGTGCTGGGGTTGAGCAAATCCTCAAGTCTGCTAACGCCAGCCTGATAGAGATTCTGCAATGGCGGGCAGCGCATCAGCCTCATCGGTTAGCGTATCGATTTTTGCCCGATGAGTTGGATGACATCACTGCCAATCCTAGACATGAATGGAGCTATGCCGAGCTGGCTCTCCGGGTCGATGCGATCGCCGTGCAGTTAGCAGAATTTGCCAATCAGCCAGTAATGCTGGCTCTGCCTGCGGGACTAGATTTTGTGGCGGCGTTTTTGGGGTGTTTGCAGGCGGGAGCGATCTCCGTGCCCGTACCGTTACCCGGACGGCATCAAGGTTTGGCACGTTGGTTGCACATGGTCGTGGATGCTCAGCCTCAGGCAATCCTGACGCCAGTCGATCAGCTGACTAAGGTGCAGCGGCAGTTGGCATCAGTGGCTCAGAAAATTGCCCACCCCATTGCCTGTATGGCTCCGAGAATGACCTTGGCTTCAGCCAAGGTCGCAGTGGGTCAACCGGAGTATTGCATTCCTAAGCTGGTTAATGACGCGCTTCTTCCTGAGCGAGGCTCTGCGATCGCGCTTTTGCAATACACCTCTGGCTCTACCAGTCAGCCCCGAGGGGTGATGGTCAGCCATAGCAACCTGATGCATAATCTCGGGCTGATTCACAGCCGATTTGGACATTCTGCGGCGAGTCACGGCGTCATCTGGTTGCCGCCCCACCATGATATGGGCCTGATCGGTGGCATTCTGCAACCTCTTTACAGCGGCTTTCCGGTCACCTTGATGTCGCCACTGTCGTTTTTGCGTCAGCCCATTCGCTGGCTGCAGGCTATTACCACCTTTGGTGGCACCACTAGTGGCGGGCCGAATTTTGCCTATGAGCGCTGTCTGCAAAAAATCACGCCGGAGCAGCGGCAGGGACTGAATTTGCGCCATTGGGAGTTGGCGTTTACTGGAGCCGAACCGATCCGCGCTGCCACCCTCAGTCAGTTTGCCGAGACCTTTGCGACTTGTGGCTTTCGGGCAACGGCCTTCTACCCCTGTTACGGTCTGGCAGAGGCGACTCTCTTCGCATCAGGTGGTGCGAAGACCACCCCACCCCGCATCGACGCGGTGGATCGATTGGCCATCGCTCAGGGGCAATTGATTGAGTCATTGGCGGATACAGCGCTGCCACTGGTGAGTTGTGGATCAGGAGCCGCCGATCAAACCATCGCGATCGTTGATCCGCACACGCATCAGCCCTGTGACGAGGGACAGATCGGCGAAATTTGGCTGCGTGGCCCGAGCGTGGCCCAAGGTTATTGGCAACAGCCCGAGGCCACCCAAGACACCTTTGCCGCTGAACTCGCGAATGGCACCGGACCTTTTTTGCGCACGGGCGATCTAGGCTGTTTGCGGCAGGGAGAACTGTTTGTCACTGGGCGGCTCAAGGATTTGATCATTATTCGCGGGCAAAATCACTATCCTCAGGACATTGAGCAGACCGTCGGGCAGAGCCACCCAGCGTTACAGGCCCAGAGCGGAGCAGCTTTCGGCATAGAGATGGAGGGAGAAGAGCAGCTGATCGTCGTGCAGGAAGTGCAGCGGACTACCCTACGGACGCTGAATGCAGATGCTGTAATTAATGCCATTCGCGCGGCCGTTTCGCATCAGCATGGGCTGCAGATATCGGCGGCGATGTTGTTGAAACCCGGTAGTTTGCCGATCACAACAAGTGGTAAGGTACAGCGCCAGGCCTGTAAAGAGGCCTGGCAAAACCAGAGATTTGACGCCGTCGCCGAATGGTGGCTGGGGCAACCTGATCAAAGTCCCTCGACGACCCTTGGGCAGGCATCAGCCATGTCCAATCATGGCTCCTCAGAATGCACAAATCCAGGGGATCCCGTTCGTACTGAAGCCCTCATTCACTGGCTGCGCCAGTACGCGAACGAGTCGCTGAATTCCCGATTGATGGACGAGCGGCGATGCCTCTCTCCTGGAGTCGTGCTCGATTTTGGCAACCAGGGACTGCTGGGGATGCAGGTGCCGACCGAATATGCTGGATTGGGACTAGGTCACCAGGACATGCTGCGGGTGTTGGAGCAATTAGGGGCGATCGATCCTACCCTGGCGCTCTTTGTCGGTCTAAATAACGTGCTGGGCATTCGACCGATTCTGCAAGCTGCTCATCCCGACTTGCAGGCCGACTGGCTGCCGCGATTGGCCACGGGGCGCGAGTTAGCGGCCTTTGCCCTGACGGAATCGGGGGCGGGGTCTAATCCCAACGCGATTCAATCTCAGGTGTCGATCGCGACAGACGGCGGCTGGCGGCTTCATGGTGAAAAGATCTGGAGTGGGTCGGCGGCGTGGGCTGGTATCTTGAATGTCTTTGTCCAACATCCGGCAGCCTCAGGCATCAGTGGCTTTGCCATTACTAAGGGCACACCCGGTCTGCGACAGGGACCCGAAGCCCTGACGATGGGCATGCGCGGCATGGTGCAAAACACCGTGTATCTGGAGGGCGTACCCGTTGTAGCAGCGCAGCTTTTAGGCCAACCTGGCCAAGGCATGGCCGTGGCCCAGGACGCCATGATGTATGGCCGACTGGCGATCGCCGCTGCTTGCGTGGGGGGCATGAAGCGTTGTGCCCAATTGATGTTGCGCTACAGTTCTCGTCGCCAGATCAGCACCGGGCGACTCCTCGAAAATCCGGCTCTGTTGACTGGCTTAGGCGGTCTCACAGCCCAGATTGGAGCGCTCTCAGCCCTAGTGGGTTGGATCGCCACCCGGCTCGATCAGGGATCGGCGGTGATTCCTGAAGCGTTCACGGCCTGCAAAATCCTCGCTCCCGAATTTTATTGGCAGGCGGCCGATGACCTGGTGCAATGCTTGGGTGGACGAGGCTACATTGAACCGAATCTAGCACCGCAAATTCTGCGGGATGCTCGCGTACTGCGTATTTTTGAAGGCCCGACGGAAACTCTGACAATGCATCTGGGCGCGCAGGTATTGAATGCGGGAGCGGGCCTCAAGGTATTTCTTAGTGAAGATTTGGGAGCCCCTGACCTGGCTGATCGCTTATTTACCACAGCAGAGGACATACTGGCGCGGTATCAGCATCGCCACACCGAGGCCGTGACCGCGCGGCGCTGGGCCTATCTAGCGGTAGGCAAATTGGCGGCGATCGCCCTACTGCTGGCCATTCAGCAGGTAGAGCGCACCGCTTGCCCCCGAGCTGTAGAGTGGACACGACTATCCTTTGAGCAGTTGTTGGCCCAGGCACTGACGTCATCCCCCCAGGAAATCGTCGCTGCCGGAGCCCCCGAGACTGCTGAGTGGATTGCCCGTTACGCCGAGACCATCGGTGACCTTGAGCAAACCCAAATAGGTGAGCAGCATAGCCTTGACCCTTGGCTGCAAAAAGCTGGGGTTAGCTCGTTCAGTGCCAGTCCTGAAAGCTCCCAACCTGAACGAAATCCTTCATCCCCGCCCGCAGACAGCCGCAAAAATAAAGCTCCTAGGGGGCCGGTAGAGGCGTCCGTTGCCTGGCCAGAGCCTGCTCTCCAAGGGCCGGCAGAACAGTCTATTGCCTGGTCAAAGCCTGCCTCCTCTGCGTCGGCAAAAGCCTTAGCGCCCTGGTTGGGACGCTGGCTGGCCGATCGCCTCAAACTCTCCCCGGCCGAGATCGATCCGGATAAAGCTTTCGCCGACTATGGCGTGGATTCCGTCATGGCCGTGGAGTTAGCACAAGATCTGGAGGAGTTGTTAGCCCTTAAACAACCCTTGGATGCCACCGTCGCGTGGAATTTTCCCACGATCTCGGCACTGGTGACTCACCTCGCCCCCCATGCAAGTTCCCCAAATTCCCTTGGGTGGGGTGAAACGGACGGTCCCTCAACCGACCGGACATCGTGGGGGGCCGCTGATCTTCAACCCCACCGACGCCCCGACGCCCCTTTCCCCAACCCCGATTTAGACGATCTCAGTGAAGGGGAAATGGCCGATCTGCTGGCAGCGGAACTAGCCATCCTGAAAGGAGGGGCGTCATGATTCAATCTCGTGCCCAGCAACCGGACTCTCAGCCCAACAACTACCGGGACTTGCTGCGTGAAGCCACCATGCAGCTGCGATCGCTGCGATCGGAGTTAGAGACCATCCGCCAGCAGCAAACAGAACCCATCGCGATCGTGGGGATGGCCTGCCGCTTTCCCGGCGGGGCCAACAGCCCGGAAGCCTATTGGGAACTGCTGCGCAATGGTGTCGATGCCATCACCGACATCCCTGAGCAGCGGTGGAACGTGGCGGCCCACTACGACCCTGACGCCGAAGCACCCGGTAAGATGTATACTCGCTCGGGTGGCTTTATTGATCAGGTTGATCAGTTCGATCCGCAGTTTTTTGGCATTTCGCCCCGTGAGGCTCGCAGCCTCGACCCCCAACAGCGGCTGCTGCTAGAGGTCAGCTACACCGCTTTAGAGAATGCCGGACAGCCGCCCTTCGACTTGCGCGGCACGCGTACTGGCGTTTTTGTCGGCGTGAGTTTTGACGACTATGCACAGCTCAGCGTCCGCTCTGGCGACCTGACTCGCATTGATGCCCACAGCAGCCTGGGCAATACTCGCAGCATCGTCGCGGGTCGCTTAGCGTACACCTTTGGGTTGCAAGGTCCGACAATGCAGCTCGACACCACCTGCTCATCGTCCCTGCTGGCAGTGCATCTGGCCTGTCAAAGTCTACGGAATGGGGAAGCCAACCTGGCGTTAGCGGGGGGCGTCAACCTGATGCTGACCCCAGAACCCACTATCGGCTTTTGTAAACTCAAAGCCTTGGCTCCGGATGGCCGCTGCAAAACCTTTGATGCCGCTGCCGATGGCTATGGCCGCGGCGAGGGCTGTGGCGTCGTGGTGCTGAAACGATTATCCGATGCGATTGACAATCAAGACCCAATTTTGGCAGTGGTACGGGGGTCTGCCGTCAATCATGATGGCATTAGCAACGGCCTCACTGCCCCCAATGGTAAAGCGCAGGAATCAGTGCTGCAAGAGGCGATCGCCAATGCCCGGATCGAGCCAGAACAGGTGCAGTACGTCGAAGTTCACGGTACTGGCACTCGCCTTGGTGACCCGATTGAAGTGCTCGCGCTCAATCAAGTGATGGGGCAACGTTCCACGCCGTTGCTGATCGGCTCTGCTAAAACCAACATCGGCCACCTCGAAGCGGCGGCGGGCGTGGCGGGTTTGATCAAAGTGATTCTGTCCTTGCAGCACCAGCAAATCCCGCCCCACCTCCATCTGCAAACCCCCAACCCTTATATTCCCTGGAACCAACTTGCCGTTACTGTTCCTACTCAACTCACGCCTTGGCCCGCGACCCCAGAGAGCCGCCTGGCGGGCATCAGTTCCTTTGGTATGAGCGGCACGAACGTGCATATGGTTCTGGAGGAAGCACCTGAAAATGAATTCGCAATACTCTGCGAGAAAAGCGAAGCTCTCCAACATTATGAATTCAAAATTTCCCCTCAGGACGGAGAAGATATCGGCGCGACCATCAATCAACGTCCGCTACATGTGCTGCCCCTGTCAGCCCGCAGTGATGGGGCGCTGTGTCAGCTCGTACAGCGGTACCACGATTGGCTAGAGGCCGGAGTCACCGAGACCCTGCCCGATATTTGCTTTTCTGCCGGGGTGGGGCGATCGCACTTCAACCACCGCCTCGCGCTAGTCGCCGCCGACCTCCCTCAATTGCACCAGCAGCTAAAACACTATTTAAGTAGTGGCTCTTCTGCGGCGAAGGCAGCGACTGCTCCCAGCCAGTCACAGCGTAAAATTGCCTTCCTGTTCACCGGGCAAGGTTCTCAATATCCCCACATGGGCCGTGAACTGTACGACACCGAACCGGTCTTCCGGCAGGCAATCAACTACTGTGCCGAGATTCTGGCGGATGAGGGAGTTGACTTGTTAGCAGTGCTTTATGGTGGCAAGGGAATAGACCATAGGGAACAGGAAACAGGAGAAAACCCTTCCCATCTCCCCATCTCCCTATCTCCCCATCTCCCCATCCACCCCACCGCCTATACCCAACCCGCCCTCTTCGCCCTGGAATACTCCCTCGCTCAGCTTTGGCTTTCCTGGGGCATTGAACCCGACGGCGTCCTAGGTCACAGTATTGGCGAGTACGTGGCGGCTTGCCTGGCCGGAGTCTTTTCTCTGGAAGACGGACTGCGGCTAGTAGCGGCCCGCGGTCGCTTGATGCAGGCCTTACCGGCCGGGGGTGGCATGGTCGCGGTGAGGGCCGCTGCTGAGCAAGTATCTGGAATACTGCCAGAAGGGGTCGCGATCGCCGCCATCAATGGCCCGGCAGCAACGGTGATTTCTGGCGAACTGGCAGCCTTAGAATCTGTCGTGGCCCTGTTGACAGAACAAGGCATCAAAACCAAGGTACTGGAGGTTTCTCATGCTTTTCACTCCGCTCTGATGGAACCGATGCTGGCGAAGTTCGAAGTCGTGGCGAATCAGGTGAACTATGCCTCACCTCAGATAGTTCTGGTGTCCAACGTCACGGGGCGACCCCTCACCGCCGAGGTTGCCAGCGCTGACTATTGGGTCAATCACGTTCGCCAGCCGGTGCAGTTTGCCGCCGGGATGGCCACGTTAGCGGCAGAACACTACGACACCTTTATCGAAATTGGCCCGAAACCTGTACTGGCGGCTATGGGCCAAGCTTGTTTGCCTGCAATCGAGGCTCTGTGGTTGCCCAGCCTGCGCCCCGATGCCGATTGGCAAACCCTACTGACGAGTCTCGGCAAACTCTATGTGGCAGGGGCCACGATTGACTGGGCTGGCTGCGAGCGATCGCATCCCCGGCAAATGGTCAAGTTGCCTAACTATCCCTTCCAGCACCAGCGCTATTGGGTCGAACTCCCCCACTCCCCCACTCCCCCACTCCCCTACGCCCCCACTTCTCCCCTTCATCCTCTGCTTGGCGCCCCCTTACCTCTGGCCGGAACCACAGCGCGATACTTTCAAGCTCAACTCCATCCCGATACGCCCGCCTATCTGAAAGATCATCAGGTGTTGGGTGCCGTCGTGATGCCTGCTGCCGGGTATCTGGAAGGCGCGATCGCGGCGGCCCATGCCTGTCAATACCCAACACCCGTGCTGCGCGATGTCTCCTTGCTGAAGGCGCTCAGATTACCCACAGCGGAGCCCGTAATTGTTCAAACCGCCGTTACGCAATTATCGGCAGCGGGGGCTGAGTTCGAGATCTTTAGCGCCGCTGCCCCTGCAATTGACACTTGGCAGCGTCATGCCAAAGGTCGGATTGAACCTGGCACGCCCCCGGCCAAGCCATTTTCGCTGGCCGACAAACAGCAGGAACTCGTAAAGTCGATCGCCGCCGATCAGGTTTACGACACTTACCAGCAGCGGGGACTCACTTACGGTCCCCAGTTCCGCATGCTTCAAGAGATTTGGCTCGGGGCGGGGGAAGCCTTAGCGCAGATTCAAGTATCCGATGAGCTACTCGCCGACGCGCAGCTCTATCACCTGCATCCCATTTTGTTAGACGCTGGTTTGCAGCTGGCGGGGGTTACCCTGGAGCCACAAACCGACTCAGCGACCTACTTACCGATCGAGATTCAGTGCTTCTGCCTGCACCCAAACGCAGCTCAATCCCCGCAATGGATCTATGCCAAACGGCATCCCCAGGGAACGGCCATGTCCCAGCCGGTGATGGATATCTCGCTGCTGGCAGCCGATGGTACGGCGATCGCTGTCATCGAAGGGTTACGCCTGCAGAAGGTGTCTCCTGAACTGTTGTGGGGCGACTCACAGCCCACCTCTGATCCTGACACCACCTGGTTGTATCAAGTCGCTTGGCAACCCCAGCCCCTGCCAACTCAGCCTATAGACTTTCTCCGATCGCCAGAAATCATTCGCGATCGCCTAGCTGCCGACTTTACTCAGTTACTGGCTCAATCAACGTTTGTCGACTATCAAACACGGCAACCCCAGCTAGCAGCCCTGAGCCTCAGCTACATTACTCAAGCCTTGGAAAAACTGGGCTGGTCACCCCGCCTGAGTAAAACGTTGGCCCCCAAAAGCCTTGACGAGCAGTTGGCGATCGCACCCCAGCAACGGCAGTTATTTCAATATCTCCTGAGCAAGGTAGAAGGGAACAGGGAACAGGGAATAGGGAATAGGGAACAGATAGAACCCAGACCCCAGAACCTAGAATCCAACCACCCAGAACGAATCACCCAGAACGAACAACCATCCCCTTATCCGCCCTCTCCCGAACTTGCCCTCTTGACCCGCTGTGGCGAAAATCTGGCAGCCGTGCTCCAGGGAGAAGTCGATCCGCTGACGCTGTTATTCCCCAATGGCGATCTCAGCGACTTGACGCAGCTCTATGAGCGATCGCCAGGCGCTCAGGTGATGAATACGTTGGTGCAGCGGGCGATGATCAACGCGATCGCCCAAGCCCAACGGCCCCTCCGCATTCTGGAAATCGGCGCAGGCACAGGGGGCACGACCGCCCATTTGCTGCCCCAGCTGCAGGATGCGGAATATGTGTTCACAGACGTTTCACCGCTGTTTCTCAAGCAAGCTCAAGAGCGCTTTGGGGCCTATCCTGGCGTGCGTTATGAGCTATTGGATATCGAGCGATCGCCTGCTGAGCAAGGCTTCCAGCAGCCCTTTGACTTGGTGATTGCGGCCAACGTTCTGCATGCCACTGCCGATCTGCGACAAACGCTGACCCATGTGCGAGAGCTGTTGGCCCCAGGCGGTGAGCTGATTCTGCTAGAGGGGACGCAACCCGTTGTCTGGCTCGATCTGATTTTTGGCTTAACGGCGGGCTGGTGGAAGTTTACTGATCGCGATTTGCGGCCCCATCATCCACTGCTGGCAGCGAACCAATGGTGCGCTTTACTGGCAGAAAGTAGATTTACGGCTACGGTACTGCAGCCAGAGCCTCTGGAATCCTGCGTCGACCTGCCGCAAGCTGTGGTCGTGGCTCAGCGCGATGAACACCCAGCAGCGGCGGCCGTGACCCATGCCAACTGGCTAATCCTGTCCGAATCGGCAGAGATGGGGAAACTGCTGACAGACAGTCTGCAACAGCAAGGGCAATCGGCCCAGCTCGCTATGTTTGCCCCTTCTGGCAACTTGCAAACTGCGCTTCTCCTTGATCAGTCGGTCTCTGGTTTAGAGGCCCAACTCTTGCAAATTTTGCAAATGGCATCAACTTGGCAAGGCGTGGTCTATTTGACGGCATCACCTGAAAAAGACGAGGCCATTCCCGCGATCGCTCAAGAAACCTGCCGTCGGACTTTGCATCTGGTTCAAGCACTGCTGCAAACCCAGCAAACTCCGGCACCTCGCCTTTACCTGGTAACCCCAGGGGCAACACCGCTGCACCTAACACCTGCTGGGTTAGCGCGATCGCCGCTGTGGGGATTAGCGAAAACGGTTGCTCTCGAACATCCTGAACTCCGCTGCACCTGCGTAGACCTGGAAGAGGAGGTCGAGCCGCTGGTTGCAGAGTTACTGGCAGATTCTCCCGAGCAGCAGGTTGGCCTGCAATCCCAGCAGCGACGAGTCGCTCGCTTGCAGCCCTACACTCCGGCTGAGGGAACGACTGCTGCCCCCGTTCGCCTGGTGATTTCCGAGCCCGGCGTGCTGACAAATCTTACCTTTGAGCCCAGCCATCGTCGTTCTCCGGCGGCTGACGAAGTCGAAATTCAAGTGGCGGCCACTGGGCTGAATTTTCGTGATGTATTGACAGCGCTGGGTCAGTATCCGGGTGAACCCGTGCTGGGCTGCGAATGCGTGGGTGAAGTGGTCGCAGTCGGTGATGCGGTTCAGGATTTAGCAGTCGGGCAGCGGGTCATGGGCATTGCCGCCGATAGCTTTAGCCAGTTTGTCACCGTCAATCGCGCTATGGTGATCCCCCTTTCAGAAGGTCTCTCTCTAGAAACTGCTGCGACGATTCCGGTCGCTTTTCTGACTGCTCACTACAGCCTGGTGGAGTGCGCTCAGCTTAAAGCGGGCGATCTCGTTCTCATCCATGCGGCAGCGGGTGGAGTGGGGCAAGCCGCGATTCAGATTGCTCAAGCGATCGGGGCGGAAATCATCGCAACGGCGAGTCCTAGCAAGTGGGAAGCGCTGCGATCGCTCGGCATCACCCATATCTTTAATTCCCGCAGTCTTGAATTTGCGGACGAAATTACGGCTCTAACTCAGGGAAGCGGCGTCGATATCGTGCTCAATTCCCTAGCTGGCGAGTTCCGCGATCGTAGCCTTCAGGTGTTACGCCCCGGTGGGCGATTTATTGAACTGGGGTCAGGTGACCTGTCCATTCCCACCGACAAAGCCTACTTTCCCGTCAACCTAGTGGCCCTTTGTCAAGAACAGCCTGACTTGATTCAGTCCATGCTGCAAATCCTGCATCAGCAGTTTGAGTCCGGTGTCCTCCGCCCGATTCCTCACACCACGTTCCCTCTCAGTGAAGCTATCCAGGCATTCCGCACCATGCAGCAAGGGCGGCATGTTGGCAAGATTGTGGTCAAGGTAGAAGGAAGTAGGGAACCGGGAACCGGGAACCGGGAACCGGAAGAACCCAGAATCCAGAACCCAGGACTCAGACCCGAGTCATTCCTCCCACTCTCCCATTCTCCCACTCTCCCACTCCCCACCACCCTCATCACCGGTGGTCTCGGGGGGCTGGGCTTGCTCACGGCTGACTGGCTTGTTGATCAAGGCGCTTGTCACTTGGTGTTGCTGAGTCGGCGATCGCTGGCAGAGACCTCAGCTGCTACACAATCGCAAGTTCGAGCATTAGAGGCCAAGGGGGCCAAGGTGACGGTTTTGCAAGCTAATGTCGCTGATCGCGATCAGCTGGCAGCGGCGATCGCTTCCCTGGAGACGCCACTGCGAGGCGTCATTCATGCGGCGGGGGTATTGAGCGATGGTCGATTAGAGCGGTTAGCGTGGCCGCAGTTTGAGCATGTACTGGCCCCCAAAGTTGAGGGCGCCTGGAATTTGCACCAGCTCACGCAAGATATGGCACTAGACTTTTTCGTCATGTTTTCTTCAGCGGCGTCTCTGTTGGGTTCACCGGGACAGGCTAATCATGCGGCAGCGAATGCCTTTTTAGATGGGCTGGCGCACTATCGGCGATCGCACGGGCTACCGGCGCTCAGTCTCAACTGGGGTGCCTGGTCAGACATCGGCTCAGCCTTGAAGTACCAGCAGGGCCAGGCGCTGACCGGGCTACCGGGCGTGAACCTGATCTCACCTGAGCAGGGACTCGAAAAACTGGCCCAGGTCTGGACCCAGCCCAGCCCACAAATTGGCATCGTGCCCATTGAATGGTCAGCCTTGCTGCGCCAGGGCAATCTCTATCAGTCGCCATTTTTGGAAAACTTTTGCCAGGAGAATTCCCATTCAGATCCGGGATCAACTGGCTCAAATCATTCGCCAAAGGTGGAACAGGCAGCTTTCCGTCAGCAGCTGGCAGCGACGCCCCAAGAGCAGCAGCGGGCCTTGCTAGATGACCATGTTTGTACCCAGATTAGTCAGATTCTCGGGTTTGCTCCAGAAGAACTGGATCGACAAGCAGGCTTCTTTGACCTTGGTCTGGATTCCCTCACGGCGATGGAGCTGAAGAATAGTCTGCAAGCGAGCCTGGGCTGTTCGTTACCCGCTACGGTGGCCTTCGACTATCCCACGGTGGACCGGCTACTGGACTATTTGGCTGAGCAGTTGACGGCACCGCTGCAGGCTGCGCCCATGCGCTCGGAACCGGAGTCTCAACAAGCGACATCCGATATTGCTAGCACTGCCCCCCCTTGGGCAGAAGCGGATCTCGCGGCTCAACTAGACCAAAAACTGGCCGATCTCGAAGACTTAATGAACTAGGCAATCCTGTGGTTAACAACAACTCCACCTCAAATAACCAGCGGATGGCCCGAGCGCTTCAGGCCATCGAAAAACTGCAGGCCAAAGTCACCGAACTGCAGCAGGCGAGCACCGAGCCGATCGCCATAGTCGGGTTAGGCTGTCGCTTTCCCGGTGGAGCGGATAGTCCAGCCGCCTTTTGGCAGCTTTTACACCAGGGACGAGATGCCATTTCCAAAGTGCCCAGCGATCGCTGGGATGCTGACGCCTATCACCATCCCGAGCCCGCCACGACCGGCAAAATTGTTACCCGCTATGGTGGCTTTATCGATCATCTCCAGGCATTTGATGCGGACTTTTTCGGCATTGCTCCGAAGGAGGCCGTCAGCCTCGACCCCCAGCAGCGGCTGCTGCTAGAAGTGGCTTGGGAAGCCATGGAACACGCGGGCGTGGTACCGGAACAGTGGTCGGGTCATCCCGTCGGCGTCTTCGTGGGCATCAGCAGTAATGATTATTCGCGACACCTGCTACAGCGACCGGAGACAGATATTGACGCTTATCTGGCAACGGGCAATTCCCACAGTGCGGCAGCGGGGCGATTGTCCTACAGCCTGGGGTTGACTGGCCCGAGCTTAGCGGTCGATACCGCTTGCTCTTCCTCTTTAGTAGCGGTGCATCTGGCCTGCCAGAGCCTACGTAATCGAGAGTGCGATGCAGCCCTCGCTGGGGGTGTCAACCGGCTACTGGCTCCCGAATTCAGCATCAACTTTTCCCAAGCGCGCATGCTGGCTCCCGATGGTCGCTGCAAAACCTTTGATGCTGCTGCAGATGGTTTTGCTCGTGGCGAAGGCGGTGGCGTGGTGGTGCTGAAGCGATTAGCCGATGCGATCGCGGATGGCGATACTGTCTTGGCGCTAATTCGCGGCTCTGCGATTAATCAGGATGGTCGCAGCGGCGGACTGACCGTGCCCAATGGCCCCGCTCAACAAGCGGTGATTCGGCAAGCCCTGGAACAAGCTGGTATCCAACCCGATCAAATCAGCTACATCGAAGCCCACGGCACCGGCACCTCCCTGGGTGACCCGATCGAAGTGGGAGCCCTGGGAGCCGTTTTTGGCGACAGCCACACCCCTGAGGAACCGCTGTACATCGGTTCTGTGAAAACCAACATTGGTCACCTCGAAGCCGCTGCTGGCATCGCTGGTTTGATTAAAGTTGTGCTGGCCATGCAGCATGAAACTCTGCCGATTCACCTGCACTACCATCAGCCCAGCCCCTACATCCCTTGGGCCAAGTTGCCTGTCAAAGTCACACAGCAGCCCCAGCCCTGGCAGTCGGGAGAATCACCCCGCTTTGCCGGAGTCAGTTCGTTCGGCTTTAGCGGCACGAATGCCCATGTAATTTTGGCGGCAGCAGTAGACCCAAAAGCCAAGAACGAAGAACGTAGGGCTTGGCCCGCGCGAAGCAGAACGAAGAGCGCAAAACGTTCCTGGCAGTTGCTGACGCTGGCGGCAAAGGATGCGGTGGCGTTGAGATCGCTGGCCCAAAGATACGCTAACTGGTTGCCCGAGACCCAGGGAACGTTAGCCGACATTTGCTGGAGTCTGCATCACTCGCGATCGCACTTCTCCCATCGCCTCGCGATCGTGGCTCACTCCCTAGAGGACGTTCAAAGCCAGCTCCGCGCGATCGCTGATCAACCCGCCCCCTCGCTCACCCCACCACCTCGCATTCCCCGCAAAATTGCCTTCCTGTTCACCGGGCAAGGCTCTCAATACCCCCACATGGACCGCGAACTGTACGACACCGAACCCATTTTTCGGCAAGCGATCGACCAGTGCGCTGAGATATTAGCCGCAGAAGGCGTGGATTTGTTGACCGTGCTCTATGGGGAGACAGGGAATAGGGAACAGGGAGTAGGGAACAGGGAACAGGGAACAGGGAATAGGGAACAGGGAACAGGGAATAGGGAACAGGGAATAGGGAACAGGGAACAGGGAACGGGGAAGAACCAAAACCCACCCTCAGACCCTCACACTCACCCCCTTCACCAAACCCAGCTCGCTCAACCCGCCCTCTTCGCACTGGAATATGCCTTAGCGCAACTCTGGCGCTCTTGGGGGATTGAACCGGATGGCGTGATGGGTC
Source organism: Leptolyngbya sp. SIOISBB (assembly GCA_010671905.1). Lineage (GTDB taxonomy): Bacteria > Cyanobacteriota > Cyanobacteriia > Phormidesmidales > Phormidesmidaceae > Halomicronema. The sequence continues at coordinate 7,271,586 of JAAHII010000001.1, read as the reverse complement.
ACAGTCTGGGGGAATACGTCGCGGCTTGTGTGGCCGGAGTCTTTAGCCTAGAAGACGGGCTGAGACTGGTCGCTGCCCGAGGTCGGCTGATGCAGGCATTGCCCGCAGGCGGCGGCATGGTGGCAGTGATGACGTCGGCTGAGCATCTATCCGAACTGCTGCCTGCGGGAGTGACCCTTGCCGCCATGAACGGGCCAGAAGCAACAGTGATTTCTGGCGAGCTGGAGGCATTGGAATCTGTCGTGACCCGGTTGACGGAGCAAGGGATTAAAACACGGTCTCTGAATGTTTCCCACGCTTTTCACTCAGCTCTGATGGAGCCGATGCTGGCGGAGTTCCGAGCCGTAGCCGATCAGGTAAATTACGCCTTGCCTCAAGGAGTATTGGTGTCTAACGTGACCGGACAAGTCGCTGCTGCCGAGGTGGCCACTGCCGACTATTGGGTGCGCCACGTTCGCCAGCCAGTGCAGTTTGCTGCCGGGATGAAAACGTTAGCAACTCAGGGCTACAACACCTTTATCGAAATTGGAGCCCAACCCGTTTTATTAGCGATGGGGCGGATCGGTTTGCCGGAACTCGCAGCTTTGTGGTTACCGAGTTTACGTCCAGATGCTGACTGGCAAACCTTACTCACCAGCTTGGGAGAGCTATATGTTGCAGGCACATCCATTAACTGGACGGCCCTAGACCAGGCTGTGCCCAGCCAGCGGGTCTCCCTACCTACATATCCTTTCCAACGACAGCGCTACTGGGCCGATATTGACTCAACTCAAGCGGATACACGTAAATCCCCATCCCCCCATCCCCCCATCTCCTCATCTCCTCATCCCCTCTTGGGAACTCAACTCAACCTTCCCCGCACCCATACCCGCCATTTCGAAAGCCACATTAGTGCTGACACACCTGCCTACCTCGCCGACCACCAGGTGTTTGGTGCCGTGGTGTTGCCAGCGGCTGGGTTTATAGAAATGGCGATCGCTGCTCTGCGATTCACCCAACCGAACCAAGCTCTGGCGCTAAAAGCTGTCAACATTCATCAGGCGCTGGTGCTCAACCAGCCCAAAACGGTTCAGGTGCTCCTGCTACCGAGGGAAGACCAGTTATATCAATTCGAAATTCTCAGCTTGGCTGACGCCGACTGGGTGCTCCACGCCAGTGGGCAGGTGATTAGAGAAGAGTTGGAAAAAACGGCAGATTTAGCCCAGCTGCAATCTCGCTGTGGTGAATTCGTTGCTGTAGAAGCTTGTTATCAACGGCTGGCCGATCAGGGCGTTACCTATGGCGATCGCTTCCGCGCGATCAAAAAGCTTTGGCAAGGGAATTCTGAGGTATTAAGTCAGCTGCGATTACCGGAAGTACTGCACTCAACGGCAGCGGTGTATCAGCTCCATCCCGTGCTGCTGGATGCCTGTTTGCAAAGTCTGGCGGCGATCTTTCTCGATCAACCCCGCTCCGATACCTATCTCCCGGCGGGGGTCACTGAAGTTCACATCCAGCCAGGGATTGATTGGGTGCAGGCCAATTACCAGCTTTGGTGTCATGCTCAGGTGCAACCTGGCGATCGCGACATCACTGCCAACCTGCAACTTTTCCTCAACGATGGTCAGCCCGTCGGTACCTTGATCGGATTAAAACTGCGTCCCGCCACCTCCGATCGAATACTGGGAACTGCTCAGTTCCAGGACTGGCTCTACCAAATTGATTGGCAGGCCCAGCCTCTCCCGCAGGCCGCGATCCCAGCGGAGTTTCTCCTGTCACCGGCAGCCATCTGTCATCAGGTTGCTCCCGCCTTTGCCGACTTACTCAATCAGCCTGAGGTCGCCGCCTATCAGCACGTCTTACCAGAACTAGAAGCCCTAAGCCTGGACTACATAAAGCGGGCGATCGCTGCCCTGGGAGAATTTTCCACAGCTGACAACATCCCACCCCAGCACGCAGCCCTCTGGCAACGACTCTTAGAAAAAGCAGAAGGCGAAAGCAAGGCAGAAGAAGGAAGACAGAAGGAAGATGCAGAGAATTTTGTTCGCGGAGCGTCTCCCTATGAGCAATTCTCAGGTTTAAGTTCTCAGATCGACTCAATTCAAAATTCAACCCTCAACCCTCAAAATTCTCCTACCCCCACTCCCCCACTCCCCCATTCCCCTACTCATCTACAACCCGAACTCACCCTCCTCAGCCGCTGTGGCGAAAACCTGGCGGCTGTCCTGCAAGGCGAAATTGATCCCCTGACGCTGCTCTTTCCGTATGGCGACCTGAGTGACCTGACCCGTCTCTATGAATCCTCCGTCGGGGCACAGGTGATGAATTCGCTGGTGCAGCGAGTGGTGATGGCGGCAATTGCGCGATCGCCTCGTCCCCTGCGCATTTTGGAAATTGGCGCAGGTACGGGGGGAACAACAGCTCATCTACTGCCTCAGCTGCCGAATGGGGAATATGTCTTCACCGATGTGTCGCCGCTGTTCCTCGCCAAGGCTCGGGAACGGTTTGAGAACTATGATGGATTGCGCTATGAGTTATTGGATATCGAGCGATCGCCTGCCGCACAAGGATTCCAACAGCCTTTTGATCTGGTGATCGCAGCGAATGTGCTCCATGCCACGGCGGATCTGCGGCAAACGTTAACTCATGTGCAGGAGCTGCTGGCCCCCGGCGGGGAATTAATTCTGCTGGAAAGCACTCAGCCTCTGCTCTGGCTCGATCTGATTTTTGGTCTCACTGAGGGCTGGTGGAAATTCACCGATCGCGATTTGCGTCCCGACTATCCCTTACTGTCGGCAGCCCAATGGCAAACCTTGCTAGCGGAAAGTGGATTTACCCCGGCTATCCTGCAGCCAGTGGCGGTGGCGGATCAATTGAATCCCGCGCCCCCTCACCTCAACCTGCCCCAGACGGTGATCGTGGCCCAGCGAGATCAGCTGTCCATTCAGCCCGGTCAAACCGCAACCTGTTTGGTTTTAGCCACTAGTCAGGATGAAGCCGAGGCGGTCATCACCACGCTGGAAAAACCGGGGCGTCGCGTCATGGGGGTCGCGTGGAGCGATCGCTACTCCCAGTTGGCCCCTGACCGATTTATCCTCAACCCTTTGCAAGCTAAGGATTTGCAGCAGCTCTGGCAGGCTTTGACCACAGCTAATACCTTGCCGACCCAGGTGATCTATCTTGCCAGCTCCGGAGAAACGCTCAACCCACCAGCGCTAGAACGGAGTTGTAGCGGCCTCTTACATCTGGTTCAGACTCTAGCTGAGGTGTCCCAACCGCCCGCACTTTACTTGGTCACCCAGGGAGTGACCCGACCGCCCGTGATGAATCCAGCGCAAGCACCCTTGTGGGGGTTGGGGCGCGTCATCGCTCTGGAGCATCCGGCCCTGCGCTGTTGTCGGCTGGATTTAGATCCCCAGTCATCGCCCCAGCAACAGCGATTGGATCTAGCCAGGGAACTCGATACCGAACCGACCGCTGCCACCGTGGCCTATCGTCAAGCTCAGCGGTGGGTAGCCCGACTAGAGCCAGTCAGCTTATCCCCGTCGCTAGCAATCCCTAATCAGCATGGCCAGGATACGGCCTTCCGGCTGGCGATCGCGGCCAAAGGCACCCCCGACGCGCTGCAAATCCAGCCTTGTCCCCGTCGTTTTCCGGGCCCTGAGGAAATCGAAATTCGGGTAGACGCTGCCGGTCTGAATTTCATTGACGTGTTGGATACCCTGGGTCTGCTGCCCTTTGAGCGCGATTGGCTGGGGGTGGAATGTGTGGGAACTGTCGTCACTGTGGGCGATCGCGTCACCCATCTCCAGGTCGGCGATCGCGCCATGGCGCTAGCAGCAGGCAGTTTTGCCCAGTACGTCACGGTGCCTGCTATCCTCGCGTCACCGCGGCCCCAGGGTCTCAGCACGGTGGCTGCTGCCACCATTCCCGCCAACTTTCTCACAGCCTACTACGCACTGGTTGAGATAGCTCAAGTGCAATCGGGGGAACGGGTGCTGATTCACGCCGCCGCTGGCGGTACGGGGATGGCAGCGGTGCAGATTGCCCTGAGTCGCGAGGCCGAAGTTTTTGCCACCGCCAGCCCGGCCAAGTGGGAGATCCTAAAGCGCATGGGCGTTCGCCAGGTGATGCATTCCCGCACCCTGGACTTTGCTGAGGCAATCCTCACGGCTACCGACGGCGCTGGGGTGGATGTCGTCTTCAACTCCCTATCCGGCGAGTTTATTCCCCAGAGTCTGGCTGTCCTCAAGCCCCAAGGACGGTTCATCGAAATCGGCAAACGCGATGTGTGGTCGGCTGAGCAAGTTGCCGCTGTACAGCCCCAGGTGGCTTATCACCTCGTCGATCTCCTGTCCTTGACCCAACAGGCCCCGCAGCAGATCCAAGCAATGCTGCAAGCCCTCGTCCCCTTATTTGAAACCGGACCGCTCCAACCCCTGCCCCACCGAGTATTTCCCATGACCGCCGCCATCAGTGCCTTTCGCACGATGCAGCAGGCCAAACATGTGGGCAAGATTGTGCTGAAGATAGAAGGTGAAGGCAAGGCAGAAGGCAGAAGGCAGAAGGCAGAAGGAGACAGTTTTGAATTCTCAGTTTTGAGTTCTCAGTTTGATGCCATTCGAAACTCAAACCTTACAACTCAAAATTCCTCCCCCACTCCCCCACTCCCCACCTACCTCCTCACGGGCGGTCTCGGGGGCCTCGGTCTGCTGATGGCTGACTGGCTGGCAGACCAAGCGGCGTGTCATCTGGTGCTGATCAGTCGGCGATCGCTGGCCGAACACCCGCCGGAGACGCACACTCAAATTCAGGCACTGGAAGCTAAAGGGGCCAAGGTCACCCACATCCAGGCGGATGTGGCTCAGCGGGAGCAGTTGGCAGCGGCGATCGCGGCGATCGATTCGCCCATCCAGGGAGTCATTCATGCGGCGGGGGTGCTGGATGATGGAGTGCTGCAGCAACTAACCTGGAAGCGCTTGGAGTCGGTGTTGGCGCCCAAAGCCTACGGCGCCTGGCATCTGCACGAGCTGACCCAAGATCAACCGCTAGAATTTTTCGTGCTGTTTTCCTCGGCGGCGTCGCTGCTGGGGTCGCCGGGGCAGGGGAGCCACGTCGCAGCCAATGCCTTTTTGGATGCTCTCGCCCATCACCGTCAGGCGCTGGGACTACCGAGCCTGAGTATTAATTGGGGGGCCTGGTCAGGGATCGGGGCGGCCGCTCAACGTCAGGTCGATCAGCAGATGCAGACCAGGGGCATCGAGGCGATCGCCCCCGATCAGGGAATCCAAATTCTCTCCCAATTGCTGGCTCAGCCCAGTGAGGCCCAGGTCGGGGTGGTGCCCATTCGCTGGGCTCAGTTCCTGCGTCAGGGATGGTCCGATGCCTTCTTTGAACGGTTTCAGCCGTCGACTCCAGCCGTGCAGCCAACGGCGGATTGGCGAGTTCGGCTGCAGGATTTACCGCCGCCCCAGCGTCTGAGTTTTCTCACCACAGCCCTGCAGCAGGAGGTGGCTCAGGTGCTGGGGCGAGCCGCCAGTCAACTGCCCGATCCACAACTGGGCTTTTTTGACCTGGGTCTCGATTCGCTAATGGCGGTAGAGCTCAAAAATCGCCTGGAGGGGCAATTGGGCACGACAGTCTCGTCCACAGCCATTTTTGAACATCCCACTATTGCCGCGCTGGCGCAGCACTTGGCGACGGTCTTACTCCCCGAGCCGCTGCCGCCCCCGAGCCGAGGAGAACCTGAGCTACCAAGGCGCTCAGAAGTGGCAAAGCGGGGGAGTCCACTGCCCATCTCAGCAAACGCTCCCTCATCGCCGCCCGCCACCTTGGTAGAGCCAGAACCGTCCAGCGCCCCAGAGGCACCCGCCGATCCCGTGGCTGAAGAACTCGCTGCCCTCGAACGCTTACTCAACCAATCCTCATGACAGAGCATTTATCCCACCCCCCACAATCGACTGACGAGCGCATCCTGCGCGCCTTGCGAGAGGCCCGATCGCAGCTGGAAGCCATCGAGCAAGCTAAAAATGAGCGGGTCGCGATCGTCGGCATGGCCGGTCGGTTTCCCGGTGCGGACAACATTGACGCCCTCTGGCAGTTACTGACAGCGGGCCAGTCTGGCATTCGGATGCTCTCTGAGCAGGAACTGGCGGCGGCTGGGGTTGCGCCGGAAACCTGGCAGCAGCCCGACTATGTTCGTGCCTACGCCGGATTTTCCGAGGCCGACAGCTTCGACGCGGCCTTCTTTGGCTACTCCCCCGGAGAGGCCAAACTCATTGATCCCCAGCATCGGGCCTTTCTAGAATGTGCCTGGGCCGCACTGGAAGATGCGGGCTACGACAGCCGCCAGTATGCCGGTCGCATTGGTGTCTATGGCGGTGCCGCCCTCAATAGCTATCTGGTCAACTTGTTTTCTGACCCGCAACTGCGAGAGTCCACAGACACGGTGCAAGCCGTGGTCAGCAATGTCATGGGGTTGATGACCACTCGGGTTTCTTACCAGCTTGACCTCAAAGGGCCGAGCTGTGGCATCCAAACCGGTTGCTCAACCGGCCTGGTGGCAGTGCATCAGGCGTGCCAGAGCTTGCTCCAACAGGAATGCGACCTGGCCCTGGCAGGAGGCGTAACGGTCAGCAATACGGCCCCTCAGGGATATACCTATCAGAGCGATGGCATTGCGTCTCCTGATGGGCGCTGTCGCGCTTTTGACGCCGCTGCCCAGGGCACAGTCTTTGGCAACGGCGTCGGGATCGTCGTGCTGAAGCGGTTGTCAGCTGCGATCGCTGACGGTGACACCCTCTACGCCGTGATCAAAGGCTCTGCCATCAACAACGACGGAGCCGAAAAAGTTAGCCTCACCGCCCCCAGCGTCACCGGACAGGCGGCCGTCATTACCGCTGCCCTAGAGCAAGCCCAGGTGGAACCCGCCAGCCTCAGCTACATCGAAGCTCACGGCACCGGTACGGCCCTCGGTGATCCCATCGAGATTACTGCCCTGACGAAAGCCCTGACCAATCATCCCGGCGGTTGTGCGATCGGTTCTGTCAAAACCAACTTGGGCCATCTGGATGCCGCTGCTGGCATTGCCGGACTGATTAAAACGGCCCTGGCTCTCAAGCATCAGCAAATTCCCCCGAGCCTGCATTTTCAACAGCCCAATCCTCAAATTGACTTCGCCCACAGCCCTTTCACCGTTCAACGTCAGCTGAGTGACTGGCCCCGTAACGGCACCCCTCGCCGCGCTGGCGTCAGCTCCTTTGGCATGGGGGGGACGAATGCTCATGTGATTTTGGAGGAAGCGCCGGGACTTAAGGGAGCAGGGAATAGGGAACGGGAAATAGGGAACGGGGAACAGGGAATAGGGAATAGGGAAGCAGCCGTAACGAATAGCCCACCACCCATAACCCATAACCAACAGCCAAAATCCACTCCATCTAGTCACTTACTGCTGCTTTCAGCAAAAACGGCGACGGCGCTGGACACGATGACGGTGAATCTGGCCGAGCACCTCGAAACACATCCCGACCTCGATTTGGCGGATGTGGCTTACACCCTTCAGGTCGGGCGTCGGGCCTTGTCCTATCGCCGGATTTGTATTTGCCAAACTCCGGCGGATGCCATTCAACAGTTGGCTGCTGGCAATCTGCCTACCCAAGTTGCGGAGACGGCGGCTCCCGCGATCGCCTTCATGTTCTCGGGCCAGGGCAGCCAGTACCCTCACATGGGTCGTGAACTATACGACACTGAACCCGTCTTCCGACAGGTGATGAACCAGTGCGCCGAGATTTTAGCGGCGGAAGGCATCGATCTGCTGGCGGTGCTCTATGGGGAATCAGGGCATAGGGAACAGGGCATAGGGAATAGAACGGCAGAACTGAAAACTAACAACCAACAACCAACAACCAACAACCAACAACCAACAACCAACAACCAACAACCAAAAGTCACCCCACCACCCCACCACCCCATCCACTCCACCGCCCTGGCCCAACCCGCCCTTTTCGCCCTGGAATATGCCCTCGCCCAGCTCTGGCGCGCTTGGGGCATTGAGCCGCAGGCGCTAATCGGCCACAGCATCGGTGAATACGTGGCGGCCTGCATCGCGGGGGTATTTTCGCTGGAAGACGGGTTGCAATTAGTGGCCGCGCGGGGGCAGCTGATGCAAGATTGCCCCACCGGAGCGATGCTGTCGGTGGCCCGATCAGAAGCGGCTTTGGCGGCGCTGTTGCCAAACGATATTGTGATCGCGGCGGTGAATGGACCGGAGTTGTGTGCCGTCTCGGGAACGGCGGCGGCGATCGCGGCGTTCCAACCCCAACTGGAGGCTAAAAATATCGGCTATCGACCGTTGCACACCTCCCATGGATTTCACTCGCCGCTGATGGCACCCGCCGCGGCCGAGTTGGCGACACTCGTCGGACAAATGACGCTGCACCCACCCCAAATTGACCTACTGTCAAATGTAACGGGTACCTGGCTGACGGCAGCCGAGGCGACTGATCCGGCTTATTGGGCCAGACACCTCCGGCAGCCAGTGCGGTTTTATGACGGCGTGAAAGCCCTGTTAGAGTTGCCGGGTGCCATGCTGCTAGAGGTCGGGCCGGGGCGCGCCCTCAAGACCCTGGCCCAGCAGGCCATCACGCGGGCTGAAGCCGCCCCCGCAATGGTGCTGAACTCCTTGCCTCACCCGCAGGAAGATATGGGCGATCGCGCCGTGATGCTGGGCAGTCTCGGCCAACTATGGTTGAAGGGCACTCCGGTGCCATGGTCAAACGTCTCTGCCCACGGCCTGCGGCGACGGGTGCCGTTACCCACCTATCCCTTTGAACGGCAGCGGCACTGGGTCACCCTTAATCCCGCCGAAATGGCCGTTCCCGCTACTCCAGATCCTCAGTCGGCTAAAGCCGCCGATTTAGCCGACTGGTTCTATATCCCCGCTTGGGAGCGCTCATTTCTGCCGCAGTTGGAGCCCCCGACTAGTGACTGCTGGGTGGTGTTTACGGCTGACCCCATTGGGGTGGCCCTAGCCCAGCGTTTAGCGGCAACTGGGCAAACAGTGATGACGGTGCAACCCGGCTCCCAGTTCGCCCAGCAGGGGCACACCTACACACTGAATCCGCAAAATCCTGGAGATTATCGATCGCTGGTACAAGCACTGGCCACTCAGGATGAGCAGTCAATCCATTGGGTCTACGGCTGGAACCTAGCCGCCGCCGATGGAGCCACGGAGTTCTACACGGAGTTTGACAACGTGCTGCACTTGGCGCAAGCGCTGATGGCTTGCGATCGCCCGACGGTCAGTACCCTCACCGTGATGACGCCCGGTGCCGACGCGGTGGTGGGGACGGATGTGGTCAATCCTCAGCAGGCGATGCTATCCGGGCTGTGTAAGGTAATTCCCCAAGAGGCGACGCACCTGCGCTGCCGCTGCCTGGATGTCCCTGTGGTCGCTGGAGAGACTGCCCCGAGTAAGTCACTACTGGATAGTCTATATCGCGAGTTAGCGGCAACCGCCCCGATCGTGGCCTATCGCGATGGTTATCGTTGGGTGCAGACTTACCAGCCACTACCGCTACCAGCAGGTCACCCCCCCTTGCAATCACAGGGCACCTATTTGATTGCCGGGGATCTGGTTGAGGGCCTGGGGATGGTATATGCCCAAGCCCTACGGCAAGACTTTCAGGCGCGACTGGTGCTGATCGGGCGGCCGGGTTTACCCCCTGCGGAGCACTGGGAGCAGTGGCTGGTCACCCACGGCCCCCAGCATGAGGTCAGTCGCCTGATTCATCAGCTGCAGAGTCTGGGGACCGTCGGCATCGACTATCTGTGGTTCAGTGCCCACCTGGGGGATGCCGCACTGGTGAACGCGGCGGTGGCCAAGGGCTTGGCCCAATTTGGCGAAATTCACGGGGTGTTTCATGCCGGGGTGATGGGCGATCGCGCCAGTTGCCCGATGCCCGATTTGACCCCGCAGGCGTGCGAGCAGACTCTTTACCCGAAAGTGCAAGGGATGCAAGTCCTGATGGCGGCATTGGCGGGACAAAATCCGGATTTTGTTCTGCTCCAGTCGTCGCTATCGGCAGTCGTGGGTGGGGTGGGGTTTGGGGCTTATGCGGCCGCCAATGCCTATCTCGATAGTCTCGCGACCCAGTATCGGGGCCACACCCCTCGGTGGGTCAGTATCAACTGGGATGCCTGCCGCCAGGATGACTCACCCCAGACCACGGGATCAACCTGGCTCGATCTTGCCATGACGCCAGCCGAAGTGTGGCAGGTAACGCAGCGAGTGCTGGCCCAACCTCACCTGAGCCAGGTGGCCGTATCGCCGGGGCCGCTTCGCGATCGCATCGACCAGTGGATTCACCATCCTGAAACCTTGTCGGCCAGCCCCCCGACGGTCAGCGGCGATCAGATCCAGCGATCGCCGCTCACGAGTGAGTATGTCGCCCCTCGCAACGCGATTGAAGCGGCAGTAGCGGCCGCCATGCAAGAGCTATTAGGCATAGAAAAAGTCGGCATTCATGATAATTTCTTTGAATTAGGCGGGCATTCATTGCTAGCTATTCAAGCTGTCACGCGACTGCGCAAAGAATTCCAAGTCGAACTCCCCATGCGGGCCTTTTTATTTGAAGCGCCGACCGTAGCTGGAATTGCTAAAACAATTGAAGAGAATCAAATCAAAGATACCGATCAAGCTGCTATCACTGATCTCTTGAATAATATTGAATCTATGCCTAATGAGGAGGTCGAGAAACAAGTTAATCTTCGCCTCTAAAATTTACTTGGAATCAGTTTTTCCAGTCATAAATGCTGGCATGATGAACCATTCTCTAATGAGTGCTGAGACAACTCCATCATGCTTAATGCATCAAGTTCTCTTTTGGTCAAGTTCTCTTTCGTTCCCTAAAATCAGGAAGTCAACATGGATTTCAGTCTGTTCTATTTCGACGGTGACGGCTCCGTGGCCCGTCCCAACCAGTATCAACTGTTGATCGAGAGTGCCAAATTTGCCGACCAAAATGGCTTCACTGCCGTGTGGACTCCAGAGCGCCATTTCCATGCCTTTGGGGGTCTTTATCCCAACCCTTGCGTGACCAGTGCGGCCCTAGCCATGGCGACAGAAAACCTGCAACTGCGGGCCGGGAGCGTAGTGGTACCGCTGCACCATCCGGTGCGTATCGCAGAAGACTGGGCCGTGGTGGATAACCTCTCTAACGGGAGAGCCGCGATCGCCTTTGCCTCTGGCTGGACGATGGATGAGTTCATCTTGTCGCCCACTCCCCATGCCAGCCGTAAAGCCCAGATGTGGCGAGGCATTCAGCAAGTGCAGCAACTCTGGCAGGGAGCCGCCGTTGACTTTCAAGACGCCGCCGGTAAATCGGTGGCAGCCCAGTCTTTACCCCGCCCCCTGCAGCCCCAGCTGCCCACCTGGGTAACCTGCCAGTCGACTGAAACTTTCATCGAAGCCGGACGACTGGGAGCCAACATCCTCATCTCGCTGCTGGGCGGATCATTAGAACAATTAACCCCAAAGATTCAGGCTTATCAGCAATCCTTAAGTAAGCATGGTCATGACGTCAATTCAAAAACGATCTCACTGATGCTGCATACGTTTTTGGGTCACGATATCGATCAAGTCAAGGATGATGTCCGTCAGCCCTTCTGTGAATATCTAAAAACTCATTATGGACTGCTAGAAAATCTTGCTAAAGGCATGGGTTTATCCATCAGTTTGTCAGATTTTTCTGACGATGACTTAGATAGCCTGCTATCATTTGGAGTGGAAGGATTCATGAACGATCGCTCTTTAATTGGCACCCCTGAAAGTTGTTTGCCATTCATCCAAGAACTGGCTCAGACTGGTATCACTGAAGTGGCTTGTTTAATCGATTTTGTCCAAGACTTTGATGTCGTCATGAATGCCCTGCCTTATCTCAAGCAACTTAAAGATAATTGCGCGATTCATCTGTCAGAAACAGCGATGGCTGGTAGCGCTTATTAACCTCGGTGCCTGAGGCATCCCAAGATCCAGATTTCAATCTCAACGATAGAACCGACCAAAGCAATGGCGGTTCTATTGACCACCTATTACCCACTGGTATGACAGACCCGCGACCCAATTTTGAAGCTTTGCAGCAGCGTATCGCCGCCCTCTCCCCAGAGCGGCGAGCGTTGTTGGCGCAGCGGTTGCAGCAGCAGGGTTTGTCACCAGTGGCTGCGGTGTCTCCCTTGGTACCTCAGCCCCGCCCCCCGATCGTGCCCCTATCGCCGGCGCAGCAAAATCTCTGGGTGCTGCATCAGCTTGCTCCCGAGAGTTCGGCCTATCACATCGGGCTTTCTTGGCAGTTAACCGGAGCCCTTGATATCAAAGCTTTGGAGCACAGCTTGAGTGCCATCGTCCAGCGTCACGAAAGTCTGAGAACGCAGTTTGTCGCGCCATCAGGGCAGCCCTATCAACAGATTCTGTCTCACGGCTTAGCGGCACCCTTATCGGTGACTAACTTGAGCTTGTTGCCAAAGGCCGCGATCGCTGCTGAAGTCAAGCGACTCACGGAACAATGTGTCAAGCAGCCGTTCGATCTTAGTCGCGACCCGCTACTCCGTAGTCGTCTGCTGCGGCTGGATGAAACGACAGCCATTTTGCTGCTGGTGCTGCATCATCTCGTGGCGGATGGTTGGTCCCGTGGGGTGCTAATGCGGGAACTGGCGACCCTGTATCGGGATTTTACGAATTCTGCTATCCCCTCTCTGCCACCACTCCCCATTCAGTACGCCGACTATACCCTGTGGCAACAGCGATGGCTGCAGAGTGAGGCTTGCCATACCCAAGTTAACTACTGGCGACGGCAACTTTCGGGGTTGCCAGCGTTAGAACTGCCGACGGATCGCCCACGTCCGGCGGTGCCCAATTTCACCAGCCGCACCTGCACCGACACCCTCTCATCAGACTGCGTCACGGCGCTGAAAACTCTCAGTCAGCAGAGTGGGACGACTCTTTTCATGACCCTATTAGCGGCGTTTAAGCTGTTACTGCACCGCTACACTGCCCAAGCGGATATCGGGGTCGGGGTGCCCGTGGCCAACCGTAACCATCCCGAGGTCGAACCGCTGATTGGCTTTTTCGTCAATACCCTGGTGCTGCGGACTCGCTTCACCAGCAGGATGACGTTTCGGGAGCTGTTGAGACAGGTCAGACAAGTCACCGCCGATGCCTTCCAGCATGGGGAAGTTCCCTTTGCCCAGGTCGTCGAAGCCCTGCAGCCCGATCGCGACCTCAGCCAGAATCCGCTGTTTCAGGTGATGTTTCAGTTGCAAAGCGGCTATCAAAGACAAAACGCGGCAAATCTTGACCTGAATCTGCCAGGTTTGGACGTTCAGCAGACCTGGCTCGATCCGGGCCAAACCAAGTTTGATCTGACCTGGCACGGCATCGAACGGGAGGACGGCCTGCTACTGGCGGTGGAATATCGCGTGGACTTGTTTGACGAAGCCCGCATTCAGCGCATGCTGGGGCATTTTCAGACCCTGCTGGCAGGTATTCTCGCCTATCCCGATCGCCCGTTGGCCGAAGTACCCCTCCTGGGTCCAGCGGAACGGCATCAGCTGTTGGTGACCTGGAATCAGACCTCCGTCTCTCAGCCCCCCCAGTGCTTCCACCAGCGATTTGAGCAACAGGTAACCCAAACGCCAGACGCGATCGCGGTCACGGATCCCAATCAGCAGCTCACCTATCGCCAGCTCAATCGCCACGCCAATCAACTCGCTCACATTCTCAAAGCCCAAGGTATTCGCCCTGAGACCTTGGTCGGTATTCATCTCTCTCGCTCCGTTGAGTTGATGGTGGCCCTGCTCGGGGTGCTCAAGGCAGGGGGGAACCTATGTGCCCATCGATCCCAGTCTGCCTGCAGAACGGGTGCACTGGCTGCTGACCGATGCTCAAGTGGCGCTGGTGGTGACGTCACGGGCCGAGACGTTAGCAGAAATCGTGGGCGGTGCCCATCCAATGGTAGATTTGAGCCGCGATCGCGATCGCATTGCTCAAGCCCCTGACCATAATCCCAATATCAGCCTTGATCCTGAAAATTTGGCCTATGTCATTTACACTTCCGGTTCTACGGGCCAGCCGAAAGGGACCCTGCTAACCCATCAGGGACTGAGCAACTACCTGAACTGGGCAATCCAGACTTACCCCGTCGCGGCGGGCGGTGCGCCCGTACAGTCCGCCATCGGTTTTGACGCCACCATCACCAGCCTGTTCACGCCCTTGTTAGTGGGCCAAACTGTCACCCTCCTACCCGAAACCCACGAGCTTGAAGCCCTCAGTCAAGCCCTTCATGGCAGCAATGCTTTTGGCCTGGTTAAACTCACCCCCGCCCACCTCAAGGCCCTCGAACCTTTAGTCCTTCCCCCCACTCCCCCACTCCCCCACTCTCCCACTCCTCCACTCCCCCACTCCCCCACCCAAGCCCTCATCCTCGGCGGCGAAGCCCTCTCTGGTCACAACATCGCTCCCTGGCGACAGAACTTTCCCCAACTGCGTCTTGTTAACGAGTACGGCCCTACCGAAGCCGTTGTTGGCTGCTGCGTCTACGATGTGCCCCTCGATTTCACCGCTGACACTGTCCCCATTGGTCGTCCCATCGCCAATGTGCAGCTCTACGTCCTTGCCCCTGATTTAGAACCCGTCCCGATCGGCGTCCCTGGCGAACTTTATATCGGTGGCGCAGGCGTCGCGCGCGGCTACCTAAACCGACCCGAGCTGACCGCCGAACGGTTTGTGCCGAATCCGTTTTATGGGAAGGCAGAAGGCAGAAGGCAGAAGGCAGAAGCAAAGAGTTTTGAATGCTCAGTTTTGAGTTCTCAATGCGGTGCCATTCAAAACTCAAACCTTAAAACTCAAACCTCTTATTCATCCCCCCCATCCCCCCATCCCCCCATCCCCTCTTTACAAGACCGGCGATCGCGTTCGCTACCGCCCGGACGGCATTCTCGAATATCTGGGCCGTATGGACGACCAGATCAAACTGCGCGGCTACCGAATCGAACCGGGCGAAATTGAAGCCGCTCTCTGTCAGCATCCCGATGTGGAGCAAGCCGTTGTGATACGGCGTGAAGATTTAGGCGCAGCTGCCAAGTTGGTTGCCTATGTCGTGGAAAAGGTAGCAGGTATTAAGGAACAGGGAATAGGGAATAGGGAACAGGCAGAAGCAGAGAGTTTTGAATTCTCAGTTTTGAATTCTCAGTTCGATACCCTTCAAAACTCAAAACTCGTCCCCCCATCCCCCGTTCGGCTGAGCACTCACGCCGAAGCCCATCCACTCTCCAACCGCCTACATCAGTTTCTTGCTGACAAACTCCCCGCTTACATGCGCCCCGATCACTTTGTCATCCTGGAGGCGCTGCCGCTGACGGTGAATGGCAAGGTGGATCGACAGGCGTTGCCGCTACCGCAAATCGAGGCGATCGCGAATGGTGTTGAGCATGCGCCGTCAACAGAGGCCGAACAGCAGTTAGCAGCCGTTTGGGCTGAGGTGCTGCAGCGCGATGCTGTGGGTATTCACGACAATTTCTTTTGAACTGGGTGGGGATTCGATTCTGGCGATGCAAATTATTGCCAGAGCCCACCAGATCGGGCTACATCTGGCACCGCGTCAGCTGTTTCAGCATCAGACGGTGGCGGAGTTAGCGATAGTCGCAGAAGTACGAGCCCTCTCTGCTATTTCCCAAGAGCCGGTGACAGGAACGGTGCCGCTGCTGCCGATTCAGCGAGACTTTTTTGCCCAAGCACAGCCAGAGCCCCATCATTACAATCAAGCAGTGATCGTGACGGTGAACTCGGAAGCACAGTCGGAGCTACTGGCCCAGGCTTTGCAGGCGTTAGCGGTGCATCATGACGGTTTGCGATCGCACTTCTTTTGCGAAGCAGGGACCTGGCAGCAGGTCATTCAGAGCCCGGATGCCGTCACTGTAGCGCTCGATGAGTGCGATCTATCTCACTTGCCTGCCGATGCTCAGGCTGCCGCATGGGCTACAGCAGCAGCTAATTGGCAGGCGAGCTTGCATCTATCGGTCGGGCCGCTATTGCGGGCGGTGCGGGTGCGACTGGGGGAACGGGGCGATCGCCTGCTCCTGATTGCCCATCATTTAATCGTGGATGGAGTCTCGTGGCGCATTCTGCTGACTGATTTGGTGACGGCTTATCAACAATTGGCGGCGGGAAGTGAAGTCCGGCTGCCGCCTAAGACCCATTCCATCCAGGCTTGGGCGCAGCAATTGGTAGCGCTGGCGCAGTCCGACCACTTTGAGGCTGAGCGCTCCTACTGGCGAGACGTGTGCGTCCCCACGGCAGCGATTCCCGTAGATTTTGCGGCCAGTGCCGACGGCAACACCGTGGCATCAATGGAGAAAATTTCCATCGGGCTGGATGCCACGCAAACCCAAGCGCTGTTGGCGATGGCTACCCAGACTTACCACACTCAGGTCAATGAGGTGCTGCTAACCGTTCTGGGCCAAACGCTGAAGCCCTGGACGCAGTCTGCTAACGTGCTGATTGATCTAGAGGGTCATGGTCGCGACCTGGATTTGCAAAGTTTGCAAGACTCATCGGCCTGGGATGTGTCTCGCACCGTGGGTTGGTTGACGACTATTTATCCGCTGCGGTTAGCCATGCCCTCGGGGACCATGGCCGAGCAGCTCCGGTCAGTAAAAGAGCAGTTACGGGCAGTGCCCCATCAAGGCTTGGGCTACGGTATGCTGCACTATCTAGCTACCGAGCCGGATCCGACTTTAGTTTCCCCGGCTGCCATCAGCTTTAACTATTTGGGCCAGGTGCGGCTCGACGCTGCACCTGATTCCCAAGGGTTGATTCAGTCCCTGGCCACTGAGTCGGTGGGGCCACTCCGCAGTCCATTAGGAGACCGTCGCTATTTGCTAGAGGTGATTGCCCTGATTCGAGAGGGCCAGCTGCAGGTGATCTGGCGCTACAGTCAATCCGTGCATCGCCGCGCCACTCTCGAAACCTTGACTCAACGATATCTCGCCACGCTGCGGTCATACTTGGTCCCACCGGCCCAGCCCACGACCGCCGCCAACTATACCCCGTCCGATTTTGCGGCAGCGCGGGTGAACCAAGCGCAGTTGGATCAGCTCTTCAGCAAGATTCGGGGGAACTAGCGCGATGACGACTGTACAGGATATCTACGAACTCTCCCCGATGCAGCAGGGCATGTTGTTTCACACCCTGTATGCACCGGCGTCGGGCGTCTATTTCGAGCAGCGTAGCTGTCTGCTGGCTGGGTCTTTGGATGTTGCCGCTTTCAAACGGGCTTGGCAAGCCGTCGTCGAACGCCATGCCGTACTACGCACGGCCTTCTACTGGGAGGAGGCAGATAAACCCCTGCAGGTGGTTTACGCTAGCGCCGAACTGCCGTGGATTGAGGCCGATTGGCAGACCCTATCGGAGCCGCAACAGGAAGCAAAGCTGGCGGCATTTTTGCAGAGCGATCGCACCCAGGGCTTTCGCCTCGATCAGCCGCCCCTGATGCGCTGTGTCCTCTTCCAGCTCAGCCCCGAACGGTATCGCTTTGTCTGGAGCCACCATCACCTGCTGATGGACGGCTGGTGCAATGCCCTCCTGATCAAAGAAGTCCTGGCTTTCTACACCGCTCAGCGTCAGGGGCAAGCCCTCACCCTGCCCTCACCCTGCCCCTATCGGGACTACATTCTCTGGCTACAGCAACAAGATCAGCAGGCCGCCCAGACTTACTGGCAGCAGGCTCTGGCTGACTTCCACGCGCCCACGCCGCTGGGCATCGATCGCTCACGACCCACCCCGAACACCCCTCACTCAGAACACTACAATCAGTGGCATACGCTGTCCCAAACCCTGACGGCTGATTTGAATGCCTTTGCCCAGCGCTACCACCTGACCCTGAACACGCTGTTCCAAGGAGCCTGGGCACTAGTGCTGAGCCGCTACAGTGGCACTTTAGAGGTGGTGTTTGGGGCCACGGTGGCTGGACGCCCTCCGACCCTGCCAGGCTCAGACTCTATCGTGGGGTTGTTCATCAACACCGTGCCGGTGCGGGTGGCGTTGTCCCCAGCGATGCCATTGTTGTCTTGGCTTCAGCAGATTCAAAAAGCTCAGCGCGATCGCGAAACCTACGCCTTCAGTTCCCTCACTGATATCCAATCTTGGAGTGCAGTGCCCCACGGCACGCCTATATTCGAGAGCCTGCTGGTGTTTGAGAACTATCCCGTTTCCTTGACTGCGGCTCTCACCGATGACAGCAGTGGTCTCATCATTCAAGAAGGCCAGGGGTTTGAGCAGACCAACTATCCCTTAGCCCTGGTCGTCATACCGGGTGAAACCTTGGCGTTAAGGGTGAATTACGATCGCGATCGCTTTCCTCGTGTTGCCATTCAACGTCTGCTAGGCCATCTGGAAACGGTGCTGACAGGTATCATGGCCGCTCCCGAAGCCTCCACCGGCCAGCTTCCCCTGCTCACTCCCACTCAGCAGCAGCTCCAAGCGTGGAACCAAACTGACCAACCTATCCCAGACCGCTGCGTCCATGAGTTGATTGCCGACCAAGCTCAAGTTACCCCCGCCACCACCGCCGTCATTTTTGAGGAAATCTCCCTCAGCTACCAGGAACTCGACCAGCGGACCAATCAGCTTGCCCATCACTTGGTGCAACAGGGCGTTCAGCCAGGCGATCGCCTCGCCCTCTGCCTGGAACGCTCTGCCGAACTGGTGGTCACCCTACTAGCCATCCTTAAGACCGGTGCCGTCTACGTCCCCCTCGACCCCACCTATCCCGTCGAGCGACTGCGGTTCATCCTCAAAGACGCCCAGGTGTCGCTGCTAATTACAGCACCAGGTGAGACGGTGGACAGTGCTATTGAAACGGCTGAAATAGTCCATTCAATGGGAGTTCAAGTTCTAGATGTACGACCACACCAGGCTCACATCACCACCCAACCCAGCCACCCTGTCACCCAGCTACCCAGCCACTCCCCCACTTCCAATGACCCCGCCTACCTCATCTACACCAGCGGCAGCACCGGCACCCCCAAAGGCGTTCCTATCCAGCATCAGAGTCTGACGAATCTGCTCAACAGCATGGCCCAGGCTCCTGGCATGACGGCTCAGGATACGCTGCTTGCCGTCACGACCCCCGCCTTTGACATTGCTGCTTTGGAACTGTTCTTGCCGCTCACCGTAGGTGGCACTCTGGTCGTTGCTAGCCAGGATACGGTTCGAGATCCACAAAGTTTGGCAGCCCAACTAGAGCATCATGACGTCACCCTGATGCAGGCTACCCCCGCCACCTGGCGACTGCTCCTCGAAAGCGGCTGGTCTGGTAAAGCCAACTTGAAACTGCTTTGCGGCGGCGAAGCTTTGGAGATTACTCTGGCTCAGCGACTGCTGAACTCTGGAGCCGAACTCTGGAACCTCTATGGCCCCACTGAAACCACTATTTGGTCGGCGGCCCTGAAGCTAGAAGCGGCGACGTTAGCGGACGGCTTCGTCCCCATCGGACCACCCATTGCCAACACCCAGTTTCACGTGCTCGATGCCCAGCAGCGCCCGGTGCCCCTCGGTGTCCCTGGCGAATTGTACATTGGTGGTTTGGGCCTCAGTCCGGGCTATTGGCAGCGTCAGGATTTAACGACAGAACGGTTTGTGGCAAATCCGTTTTCTGCCGTTGGGGCGGACGGCGGTACGCCCCATGCTGCATCCTGGTCGCATCACCTGGAGCTTGCCCTGGGCGCAGAGCCCTGCGCCCCTACCGGGTCGGTACTGTATGGAACTGGCGATCGCGTCCGCACCCGTGAAGACGGCACCCTGGAATACCTGGGTCGTCTCGACCATCAGGTGAAGCTGCGCGGCTTCCGTATCGAACTCGGCGAAATCGAAGCCGTCCTCACTCAGCACCCCGATGTGTCGCAAGCGATTGTCGTGCTGCGAGAGGACAACGCTGGTGAGACTCAACTGGTCGCTTACGTAGTTTTGAGTTCTGAATTATCAATTTTGAATTCAGAACTCAAAACTCAAAACTCATCCCCCTCATCCCCCCATCCCCTCATCACCGCATTCACTCCCCCACCTCCTCGCCCAGCATCTGCCGGCCTACATGGTGCCTAGCCAGTTTGTCGTACTCGATGCCCTACCCCTAACGCCCAATGGCAAAGTCGATCGCAGCGCTCTGCCAGCGCTAGAACAAACCGAGACCGCACAGGCATCGACGGTTCCTCGCACCCTCACAGAAGAATTGCTCACTAATATTTGGACAGCCGTTTTAGGGCAAAACAGTATTGGCCGCGATAACAACTTTTTCGAGCTAGGCGGTCATTCCCTGCTGGCGACGCGGGTGGTGGCCCAGGTACGGCAGGCCTTTGCTGTCGAGTTACCGGTGCGATCGCTGTTTGAATCCCCCACTCTGTCTCAACTCGCTGCCGAAATCGACACATTGAAAGCAGGCGACAGCCCTGCAACCCTAGCGCCCATTCAGCCAATTGAGCGGGCCGGGATGCTCCCGCTCTCCGATGCCCAACAGCGACAGTGGGTGTTGGCGCAATTGGAACCGGAGAGCCCGTTCTACATCATTCCGACCGCAGTGCGAGTCCAAGGAGACTTGTCAATCGACCGGCTGCAACAGAGTTTGGCGCAGATGCTTGAGCGCCATGAAGTGCTGCGAACCGCCTTCAAAGAGGTTGAGGGGCAAGCCGCAATCACGATTCAGGCGGAGGCAGCGATCGCGATTTCCACAATTGACTTGAGTGGGCTTGATCAGGCCCAGCAGCAGGCCCAAATTCGCGAACAGCTGCAGCGGGAAGCGCGGACGCCGTTTGATTTGAGTCAAGGGCCATTGTTGCGGATCCGGGTACTAAGGCTTGCCGCGCTCGACCAGGTGGTGGTGCTGTGCCTGCATCACATCATTGCGGATGGCTGGTCGATGGGGATTCTCGTGCAGGAGCTGACACAAATTTACGATGCCTTACGCTCAGGCCGAGCGGTTGAACTGCCCCCGCTACCGCTGCAGTATGTGGATTATGCGGCGTGGCAGCAGCAGCCCTTGCCCCCCACTCAACTGGAGTACTGGCAACAACAGCTCCAGGGTGCGCCCCCCTTGCTGGAACTGCCGACGGATCAGCCGCGCCCTGCAGTGCAGTCTTTGGCCGGAGCCACCGCAGAGTTTCAGCTTTCTATCGAGCAAACCCAGGCGCTAGAACAGCTCAGTCAGCAGCAGGGGGTGACGCTGTTTATGACGTTGCTGGCCGCTTTCCAGGTGCTCTTGCAGCGCTACAGCGGCTATACGGATCTGGTCATCGGCACGCCCATCGCCAACCGACCCCAGGCTGAATTGGAAGGCTTGATTGGGATGTTTGTGAACACGCTGGTGTTGCGCACCGATTTGTCTGGCGATCCCCGCTTTGAGGAGTTGCTGAGACGGGTGCGAGCGGTGGCTCTGGATGCCTACGCTCACCAGTCTGTCCCCTTTGAGCAGGTAGTGGAAGCGCTGGCAGTGCCCCGCAGTTGGAGCCATGCCCCCCTATTTCAAGTCATGTTTGTCTTGCAAAATGCGCCACTACCCACGCTGGCCATGGAGGGACTGGAATGGGAGCCCCTCGTTCTGGAAAGCGGGACAGCCAAGTTTGACCTTACCTTATCGATGCGGCCCACTCACGCCGGATTAAAAGGCGTGCTGGAATATCGCACCGACCTGTTTGAGGCCGACACCATGCAGCGGATGGCAGGGCACTTTTGCACCTTGCTGGCCGCGATCTGTGAGCAGCCCAGCAGTCGGATCGCGGAGCTGCCGCTGCTGTCAGCAGCTGAACGCAGTCAGTTCTGGCAGTGGCATCAGACCCAGACGGATTATCCGCGCCACTTGTGCATCCACGAACTTTTTGAGCAGCAGGTGGAGAAGACACCAGCGGCCACAGCGCTCATTTTTAGGGATCAGTCCTTGACCTATCAAGCCCTGAATGAAAGCGCTAATCAGTTAGCCTGGTACTTGCGATCTCACCTCGCTGTCCCCTCCGGAGCATCGCCCGCGATTGCCCCCGATACCCTGATTGGCCTCTGGGCTGAGCGCTGTCCGGCAACGATGGTCGCGATGCTGGCGATTCTCAAAGCGGGCGGTGCCTACGTGCCCCTCGACCCCAACTATCCGCCTGAGCGACTCCAGTTCATGATTGAGGATGCCGGACTGAGCCTGGTGATTACGCCTCAAGCAATCACCCTGCCGCTGGAGTCTGCCGCCTGCCAGCTCCTGGCCCTGAACACTGAGGCAGTGACCATTGCCCAGCAAAGCACCGCTAATCTACCGACCTCAACCGCGGCAGAAACCCTGGCCTACGTGCTCTATACCTCCGGGTCTACGGGGCAGCCCAAGGGCGTGTGTACGCCCCATCGCGGCGTGGTGCGATTGGTCACAGACACTGATTATGTTGAGTTTGGCCCCCACGAAGTCTTTCTCCAGGCGGCGTCCCTATCCTTCGATGCCTCCACCTTTGAGATTTGGGGAGCCTTGCTGAACGGTGGTCAGCTAGTGCTGCTGCCGACGCCCATCCCGACTTTAGGGGATTTGGCGAACGCGATCGCCCAGCACCAGGTCACGACCCTCTGGCTGACCGCCGGATTATTTCACCTGATGGTAGACGAGCAAATTGAGGCCCTAAAACCTGTGCGCCAACTGTTGGCCGGGGGTGATGTCCTCTCGGGTGCGCACGTCCGCAAAGCACTGTCTCAGTTGCCACACACCCGTTTGATCAACGGCTATGGCCCGACGGAAAACACTACCTTCAGCTGCTGTCACACCATCACTGCCGATAGTCTTAACAGCCCCGCTTCAGCAGGCTCTCCCCCTATTGGTCGCCCCATCGCCAATACCCAGGTCTACGTTCTCGATGACAACCTGCAGCCCGTCCCCGTCGGCATCCCCGGTGAGTTGTACCTGGGCGGCGATGGCCTGGCGCGAGGGTATTTGAACCGACCCGATCTGACCGCTGAGCGGTTCGTGCCAAATCCGTTTACGGTAGGGGCGTACGGTGGTACGCCCAAGGCAGAATCCTCGCCACATCGCCCGAATCTTGCCCTGGGCGCAGAGCCCTACGCCCCTACAGGGAAAATCTTGTACAGAACTGGCGATCGCGTCCGCACCCGCCCCGACGGCGTGATCGAATTTCTGGGCCGCCTAGACAATCAGGTGAAAATTCGCGGCTTCCGGATTGAGCTAGGTGAAATCGAAGCCGCGTTGCTGAGCCATCCTGATGTTGAGCAAGCGATCGTCAATCCTTGGCAGGACGACACTGGCCGTCAGCAGTTGGTGGCGTATGTGGTGCAGAAGACAGAAGGGAATAGGGAACAGGGAACAGGGAACAGGGAACAGACAGAAGCAGAGAGTTTTGAATTCTCAGTTTTGAATTCTCAGTTCGATACCCTTCAAAACTCAAAACTCAAAACTCAAAACTCATCCCCCGTTCGGCTAAGCACTCACGCCGAAGCCCATCCACTCTCCTCCACCCTCCGCCAATTCCTCGCCGATCAACTCCCCGCCTACATGCTCCCGGCGGTCTTTGTCGAGCTAGCATCGCTGCCGCTCACAAGCAATGGCAAGGTCGATCGCCAGTCTTTGCCTGCCCCAACCTGGGAAAGCGAAACGGCTGGCGAATGGCCTCAGACACCAATGGAGCAAACGCTAGCGGAAATTTGGGCGGCGGTGCTGCGATTAGAGACTGTGGGCGTGCAGGATAACTTCTTCGAACTGGGGGGTGACTCGATTCTGGCGCTACAGATGGTGAGTCGGGCGGCGCAGGCGGGCGTATCGCTGTCGCCCCGCCAGATTTTTCAGCATCAAACCATTGCGGAGTTGGCCACGGTGGCTGAAACAACAGCAGCGATCTCGGCAGCACCAATGGCGGCGACCGGAGCGGTGCCGTTAACACCGATTCAGCAGTGGTTCTTTGAGCACAATTTTGAGAATCCCCATTACTTTAATCAGGCGGTTTATCTGGAACTGCCGTTGGGGAGCGATCGCGATTGCTTAGATCAAGCGCTTCAGCAGATAACCAGTTATCACGATGCCCTACGGTTGCGGTTTGAGCGCATGGCGGCAGGCTGGCAGCAGTGGTATACCGAGGCATCAGCGGTTGAGCCGGTTACCTGGTATGACCTGTCCTCCCTGGCGGAGGGCGCTCAAGCGCGGGCAATGGCGACGCAGGCACAGGTGCTACAGGCTAGCCTCCATCTCACAAACGGCCCCCTGATGCGAGTAGGCGGGTTTGATCTGGGCGCTGAGCGTCCCAGTCGCCTGCTGATTGTGCTGCATCATCTGGTGGTGGATGGTCTCTCTTGGCGGATTTTGCTAGAAGATTTGCTGGCGGCCTATCGCCAGGGATCCCAGGGTCTCAATGCCCCACTTCCTGCCAAAACTCAATCGTTTCAACAGTGGGCCATCGGGCTACAATTGGCGACCCAGCAGGCAGAAGCAACGCTGCCCTATTGGCAAGCCCTGCCGACTGCAACGCCGTTACCGCTGGATCACAACGCTGGGGATAATACCGTCGCAGCGGCAGACACAGTGACCGTATCCCTATCGCGGCAGTCTACCCAGGTGCTGCTGCAAACGGCGCCGTTGACTTATCGGGCTGAAATCACTGATGTGTTGCTAACAGCCTTGATGCAAGTATTGACCGACTGGACGGGGCACACGTCCCATCTACTCACCCTAGAAAACCATGGTAGACATCCTGAAGAGTTGGGGCATCAGCTCAATCTAAGCCGTACGATGGGCTGGTTCACCTGTCTGCATCCAATCGCGCTACAGCTCACCGAAGATACTCCTGGTGAGCAACTTCAGGCCATCAAGGCCCAACTTCGACGGTTGCCCCACGAGGGCTTGAGCTATGGCCTGCTGTGCTACGGAGCGGATCGAACAGAGCTGGCCCGGTCACCCCAGATCAGCTTTAACTATCTCGGTCAGTTTGATGGGTTGCTAGCTGAGGCTACAGGATTTCGTTTATTGGAGACGCCGGTGGCCACCCGTGATGGGCAGCAGCGGCGATCGCACCTGATCGATATCAACGGTTCGATTCGGGCGGGGCAGCTCCAGATGGCCTGGACCTATAGTCGCCACCATCACCACCGAGCCACGCTGGAAACCCTGGCACATCAATACATGCAGGCGTTGCAGCAGTTAATTGAGGGCAGCCAGTCAGCGATCACGCCCGATTACAGCCCCGCAGATTTCAGCCTAGTAGAGCTCGATCAGGCCACGCTGGAAGCAGTATTGGGCGGCGTGACATTTCAAGGAGGGGGCAACTAATGACCGCGACCATACCAGCCGTCGAAGATTTGTATCCCCTGTCGCCGACCCAGCAGGGCCTGTTATTCCACAGTCTCTATGGGCCAGATTCGGGGGTCTATGTGGTGCAGATGGGCTTTACTGTGCGGGGCACTCTCAATCTGGATACTTTCTGTCAGGCTTGGCAGGGGTTAGTTCAGCGTCATCCGGTACTGCGCACCGCCTTCGCCTGGGAGTCTCTGGCAGAACCGCTGCAAGTGGTGGGATGGCAAGCTAAGTTGCCGATCAGCATTCAGGATTGGCAGACCCAATCGCCTCTGGAACAGGCTCAGGCGCTGACCGATTGGCTGGAGTGCGATCGCCGCCAGGGCTTTGACCTCTCGGCGGCTCCCCTGATGCGCCTAACTATCCTGCAGCTGGCCCCAGACTGCTACCGCGTTATTTGGACGTACCATCACCTGCTGCTGGATGGCTGGTCGGTTCCTCTACTGCTGCAGGAATTGCTGGTCAGCTATCAAGCGCTGGAGCGCGGCCAAACGCCAGCATTGGGAACGCCACGCCCCTACCGAAATTACATTGCCTGGCTGCAACAACAGGACATGGCCGCCGCCAAGCAATTTTGGCAGCACTGCCTTCAGGGGCTCAGCGCCCCAACGCCTCTGGGCATTGACCGACCTCGTCAGCGGGCAGCTGCTAGTCCCGCTCAATACGCTGTGCAGCACCGTTGCCTATCGTCTGAACTGACGGATGCGCTGCGATCGCACGCTCAAACCCATCGCCTCACGCTCAATACCCTGGTGCAGGGAGCCTGGGCATTGGTGCTAGGGCGCTACAGCGGCGAAGCCGAAGTCCTCTTTGGCAGTACCTGTGCCGGACGCCCCCCCACTCTGCCGGGCACTGAGACGATGATCGGCCTGTTCATCAACACCCTACCTCTGCGGGTCAGCCTCACCCCCTGAGCAACCTATTCATGCCTGGCTCCAGCAGCTCCAAGACCAGCAGCTCGACCAGCAGCCTTACGAATACACCCCCCTCGTTCAAATTCACGGTAGCAGCGATATTCCTCGTAGCTTGCCGCTATTTGAAAGCGTCGTGGTGTTTGAAAACTATCCGGTTGAACCGGCCTTAAAGCGAGGCGTTCATGACCTCGCCATTGACGACATCTCCACTGCCGAGCAGACCAACTATCCCCTCGCGCTGTTTGCGATCGCCGACCAGACCTTAGAACTCAAGGTGCAGTATGACTGCGATCGCTTTACCGTTGCTGCGATCGAACGCTTGCTGGGGCATCTGGAAACCGTGCTAACGGGCATTATGGCCACTCCCGAAGCCCCCCTCAGCCAGATCCCACTGCTCACGACACAAGAACAGCAGCAACTTATCCGTTGGAATCAAACTAAGCAGGCGCTTCCAAACCGTTGCGTCCATGAGTTGATTACCGACCAGGCTAACGTTACCCCCACCGCCACCGCCCTCCTTTTTGAAGACACGGTTCTCAGCTACCAGGAACTCGACCAGCGGGCCAATCAGCTCGCCCATCACTTGGTGCAGCAAGGTGTTCAGCGAGGCGATCGCATCGCCCTGTGCCTGGAACGCTCTGCCGAACTGGTGGTTACCCTGCTGGCTATCCTCAAAGCCGGGGCTACCTACATTCCCCTCGACCCCACCTATCCCATCGAGCGACTGCGGTTCATCCTCAACGACGCCAAAGTATCGCTGCTAATTACAGCACCGGGTGAGACAGCGGGAATGGCCCAGAAGATGGCAGTTCCGGTTCTGGATGTACGGCAAAATCAGGCTCACATCACTCCCCCACTCCCCCACTCCCCCACTCCCCCACTCTCCCACTCTCCGACCTCCGATGACCTCGCCTACCTGATCTACACCAGCGGCTCCACTGGCACCCCCAAAGGCGTCCCCATTCAGCACCAGAGCCTCACTAACCTGCTCACCAGCATGGCCCAGGCTCCTGGCATGACGGCCCAGGATACCCTGCTCGCCGTCACGACTCCTGCCTTTGACATCGCCGCGTTGGAACTCTTTTTGCCTCTCACTGTCGGCGGCACGCTGGTCATTGCCAGCCAGGAAGTTGTGCGCGACCCGCAGCAATTAGCCACGCAGCTGGAGCATCATGACGTCACCCTGATGCAGGCCACCCCTGCTACTTGGCGACTACTGGTCGAAAGCGGCTGGCAGGGCAAACCCAACCTAAAACTACTCTGCGGCGGTGAGGCTCTGGATGTCGCATTAGCCAAACAACTGTTGGAATGCGGCGCTGAACTCTGGAACCTCTATGGCCCCACTGAAACCACCATTTGGTCGGCGGCTCTAAAGCTTGATGCCGCCATCCTGGCAGACGGTATCGTCCCCATCGGCCAACCTATTGCCAACACCCAGTTCCATGTTCTTGACGCCCAGCAGTGCCCGGTGCCCCTCGGTGTCCCTGGCGAACTGTACATTGGTGGCCTGGGGCTCAGTCCGGGCTATTGGCAGCGTCAGGATTTAACAGCGGAACGGTTTGTGGCAAATCCGTTTTCTGCCGTCGGGGCGGACGGCGGTACGCCCCATGCTGCATCCTGGTCGCATCACCTGGAGCTTGCCCTGGGCGCAGAGCCCTGCGCCCCTACGGGGCAAATTTTGTACAAAACTGGCGATCGCGTCCGCACCCGCGAAGACGGCACCCTGGAATACCTGGGTCGCCTCGACCATCAGGTGAAGCTGCGCGGCTTCCGCATCGAGCTAGGTGAAATCGAAGCTGTTCTCACTCGGCATCCCGATGTGTCGCAAGCGATTGTCGTGCTGCGAGAGGACAACGCTGGTGAGACTCAACTGGTCGCTTACGTAGTTTTGAGTTCTGAATTATCAATTTTGAATTCAAAACTCAAAACTCAAAACTCATCCCCTCATCCCCCCATCCCCTCATCACCGCATTCACTCCCCTACTTCCTTTCCCAGCACCTGCCTGCCTACATGGTGCCTAGCCAGTTTGTCGGGCTCGATGCCCTGCCCCTAACCCCCAATGGCAAAGTCGATCGCAACGCCCTGCCCACACCGGGAAGTTCACTGCGGCCCGAATCGCTGGCTTTGCCACGAACCCAGGTCGAAAAGTCGATCGCGGCCATCTGGCAATCGGTACTTGGCCGGGAGCAGGTGGGGCTACACGACAACTTCTTCGATTTGGGTGGACATTCACTGTTGATGGTGCGGGTTCACGGTCAGTTACAGCAGCAGTTGGCAGTTGAGGTTCCCTTGGTAGACCTGTTTCGCTATCCCACGGTGAATACGTTGGCGGCGCATTTGCGATCGCGTTCGTCGGAGGGGCCGGTCAGCGATCGCGCTCCGGAATTAGCGGCAGGTAAGCAGCGGCTACAGCAGCGCCGTCAGCAGCGCCATCGCCAACCCCAGCAGACAGCGGGAGGCAGACAGCATGTATAAGGAAACGGTCATGTCAAACCACACCACAGGATTAGAGATTGCCATTATTGGCATGGCGGGGCGGTTTCCGGGCGCGGCCTCAGTAGATGAGTTTTGGGAACTGCTGCGGGAGGGGAGAGAGGCGATCGCTCACCTTGATGCCCAGACTCTTCGCCAACAAGGCGTGGATGAAAGTCTGCTCAATGATCCGCAGTATGTCAATGCGGGGGGTGTTTTGGCGGGAGTAGATCAGTTTGACGCCGCGTTCTTTGGTTACAGTCCCCGTGAAGCTGAATTGCTCGATCCCCAGCAGCGCCTGTTTCTGCAATGTGCTTGGGAAGCCCTGGAAACGGCAGGGTACGACACCGAATCTTATGACGGCAGCGTTGGCATTTATGGCGGAGCTGGGATGAATGGCTACCTGTTTAACCTTTATGCCAATGCCCATATCCGTGAGTCGATCAGCCCCTACGAGCTATTTTTGGCTAGCGACAAAGACTTTCTCACCACGCGAGTTTCTTATAAGCTCAATCTGCAAGGTCCCAGCTTGGATATTCAGACCGCCTGCTCTTCATCATTGGTGGCGGTGCATACGGCCTGTCAGAGCCTGCTCAGTGGCGAGTGCGACATCGCGCTGGCAGGGGGCGTAGCCGTGTCAAAACAGCAGGGCTACCGCTACCAAGACGGCGGCATCTATTCCCCTGATGGTCACTGTCGTGCCTTTGATGCTCAGGCTCAGGGCACGGTGGGCGGCAATGGTGTCGGTATCGTGGTGCTCAAACGTCTAGAAGATGCCCTCAAGGATGGTGACACTATTGATGCGGTGATCAAAGGCTCAGCCGTCAATAACGACGGGGCCATGAAGGTCAGCTACACGGCTCCGCGCATTGATAGTCAGGCGGCGGCGATTCGCTCGGCCCAACTCATGGCGGAAGTGGCCCCCGACTCCATCACCTACATCGAGGCCCACGGGACGGGCACTGCTTTGGGCGACCCCATCGAAATTGCTGCTCTTACTCAGGCGTTTCGGCAAGAGACCGAGCAGCCAGGCTTTTGCGCCATCGGCTCAGTAAAAACCAATATTGGCCACCTGGATGCCGCTGCCGGTATTGCCAGCCTAATCAAAACTGTCCTCGCCCTGAAGCATCAACAAATTCCGGCCAGCCTGCACTTCCAGCAACCCAACCCGCAGATCAACTTTGAGCACAGTCCCTTCTACGTCAATACCGCGCTAACCGACTGGCCTAGTGGCCCTCAGTCGCGCCGCGCCGGAGTCAGTTCCTTTGGCATTGGCGGCACAAATGTGCATGTGGTGCTGGAGGAAGGACCGGAGGGGAAAGGGAACAGGGAGCAGGGAACAGGGAACAGGGAAGAACTAGCCACGAATAGCCAACCACCCATAACCCATGACCAATGGCTAGAAACAGACATCGATTTGCCTGCCCAACTGCTGTTGCTTTCGGCAAAGTCAGAGGCGGCTTTGGAGGCCGCTACGGCTAATCTGACAGCTTATTTAGAGCGACAGCCGCGACCAGATTTAGCGGATATTGCTTACACATTGCAGGTAGGGCGGCGACCATTCAATCATCGTCGCGTGTTGGTGTGCCAATCGGGGTTGGATGCGATCGCTCAGCTTCAAACATGCAACTACCTTACCCACACCGCACCCGAAAGTACTCCATCCGTCGTCTTTATGTTTCCTGGCCAGGGCAGCCAACATCCCGGCATGGCTCAGCAGCTTTATGACCAAGCGCCCGTCTTTCGCGCCACCTTAGATCAGTGCGCGGCCATCCTGGCAGCAGAAGGGATTGACCTATTGGCAGTGCTCTATGGGAAGAAGGCAGAAGGGACTGGGGAACAGGGAACAGGGAATAGGGAGGCAGAGCCAAGAACGAATAGCCAAGAACGAATAACCAAGAACGAACTACTTCTCCACCAAACTGCCTATGCCCAACCTGCCCTCTTCGCTGTCGAATACGCCCTAGCCCAACTCTGGCTTTCCTGGGGGATGCGTCCTGAGGCGTTCATGGGTCATAGCTTGGGAGAATATGTGGCGGCTTGTCTAGCCGGAGTGTTTTCGCTGGAGGACGGGTTGCGGCTGGTGGCGCTGCGCGGACGGCTGATGCAGCAGTGTCCCACGGGAGCGATGTTGTCCGTGGCTCTCCCTGAGACGGAATTGCGATCGCTGCTATCAGAGGATGTTGTCATTGCGGCGGTAAACGGGCCAGAGCTTTGTGCGGTATCAGGAACGGAAGCGGCGATCGCTGCTTTTCAGTCGCTTTTAGACGCTAAAAATATCCCTTGCCAACGGCTTCAGACTTCACACGGATTCCATTCGCCGCTGATGGAGCCCATGCTGGAGCCGTATCGTCTGGCGGTGCAGCAAGTCGCCTTGCAGCCGCCACAAATCCCGTTTATCTCTAATGTGACGGGGACGTGGATTTCGTCAGAGGCCGCTACCAACCCGGACTATTGGGTGCAGCAGGCCCGACAGCCGGTCCAGTTTGCAGCGGGTCTGGAGACAGTGCGGCGTGAGATGAGTGCCATGCTGCTGGAGGTGGGGCCAGGGACGGCTCTGAGCACCCTGGCTAAGCGAGCCGATGCGGTGACATTGCCCCCTAAATCCCCCAATGCTGGGGGACTTCAATCAGATATTCCCCCCAACATTGGGGGGCCAGGGGGGCCAACTTCGACCAGCATTAAAGCTGAAAAGATGCAGACACCCACCCCAGTGATTCTGTCGTCTTTGCCTCATCCCAAGTCTCCTAAATCGGCACCGGCTCATCTGCTAGAAACGTTGGGTCAGCTCTGGGTGCAGGGCATCAGGGTAAATTGGCCACAGCTGCATCAGAATCCCCGGCGGCGAGTGCCATTGCCGACTTATCCCTTTGAGCCGCAGCGATACTGGGTTGAGCCAGACGACATGCCGTTGGCCCAGTCTCCCCCAGCCCGCCCAGTGGCGCTAAAGGCCGATCTAGCCGATTGGTTCTACCAACCCACCTGGCAACGGAGCCTGTCACCCACGAACTCTTCGGTGCCAGAAGCACGTCACTGCTGGCTGCTGTTTGCTGATAGTAGCGGCTTGGGCACCCAATTAGCCCAGCGGCTAGAACAGATCGGGCAAGACGTGATTATGGTGGCCGTTGGTGCAAACTTTGGTCAAACCGGCTATCGGCAGTTTGCGCTCAACCCTGAACAGGCCCAAGATTATGCTCTGCTGCTAGAAGATCTGCACCTACGAGAGCTACAGCCCACGCAAATCGTTTACCTGTGGAGTCTGGAAGCCACTGAAAATCCCCAGGCAGCCTTTGAGTCGGTCGCGACCTTAACCGGGTTGATCAATGCCCTCACAGCCCAATCGCCCCAGCATCCCTGTCAACTGACCATGGTCACATCCGGTCTGTACGACGTGGTCGGTACGGAAGCTCTGCAGCCGATGCAGGCCGCGATCGCAGGCATTACCCCCGTCATCAACCAAGAATATCCCCATCTAGGCTGTCGTTTGATAGACCTACAGCAAACACATAACCAACAACCCATCACCAATAACGGCCTAGACCCACTCTGGCAAACCCTGATGGCCCCCGCTGACACCTTGACTGTGGCCTGTCGGGGTCGCCATCGCTGGCAGCAAACCTATCAGCCGCGATCGCTGCCCCCGAGCACCCAGCCATCTGCCGGACGACTGCGGCAGGGCGGCACTTACCTGATTTTGGGCGATCTGGAGCAGGGGCTAGGTCAGGTTTGGGCGGAAGGATTAGCGGAGCACTGGCAGGCCAAACTGCTGTTGATTGGTGATTTGGAGACAGCACGACCCCAGCTCCCGGCGGGGGGCGAGGGGCAGGTACTCAGTCTGGATATCACAGATGCCGCCCAACTGAAAGCGGCGATGCAACAGGCAGAGGCAGAACTGGGGCCAATTCATGGCGTGTTCTATTCCACCCCGACCACCAACGAGCAGTCAGCCGCCCCCTTGGCGCTCATGCAACCGACTCACTGGAAATACAATTTCCGCCACAAGCTACAGGGGCTGTTACAACTGTCCGATGTGCTTGCAGGCCAAACCCTGGATTTCTGTATGGTGCAGTCTTCCTTATCGGCGGTGCTGGGCGGGGTGGGGCTCGCTGCCTATGCCGCCGCCAACAGCGCTATGGATGCATTCATTCACCAACAAAATCAGCGGAGAGAGCGGCCCTGGTTCAGCGTCAACTGGGATGCTTGCTTAGCCGCAGAGGCCCCTAAACCGACTGGCGTGGGCAGCGCGCTTGCCGACTTTGCTCTGACCCCCTCTGAAGTCTGGGCCGTGACTGAACGTCTGCTGACGA
Source organism: Leptolyngbya sp. SIOISBB (assembly GCA_010671905.1). Lineage (GTDB taxonomy): Bacteria > Cyanobacteriota > Cyanobacteriia > Phormidesmidales > Phormidesmidaceae > Halomicronema. The sequence goes on along the minus strand of JAAHII010000001.1, from coordinate 7,238,552 downwards.
TAGCGCCTCCCGGACAGCTCGTAGTTTCTAAAGGGGATCTGGCTGCCCGTATTGACCAGTGGATTCATCCGGCCCCTCAATCGTCCCCTGTGAGTGAGGCGTCTCCGGCAACGGCCCACCCGCGACCATCACTGGCGACCCCCTATGCCCCACCGCGCAGTTCAGTTGAGCAAACCGTCGCCGCCATTTGGCAAGACCTGTTGGGGGTTGAGTCGATCGGCATTCATGACAGCTTCTTCGATTTGGGGGGGCATTCGCTGCTGGCGATTCAGGCGATTGCCCGCCTGCGGGAGGCTTTCCCGGTGACGCTGGAGATGCGTAACCTCCTATTCGAAGCACCCACCGTGGCAGGCATTGCCGACGTGATTGGGGAACATCTGCCAGAACGCGAAGAGCTAGACGAAATGGCCACCCTCCTGGCGGAAATTCAAACCCTCTCGCCAGAAGAGATTCAGCAGCAGTTAGCACCACAGACTGGGGGGCAAACACCATGACCAACCTGTTTCACAAGCTCTCCACTCTGTCTCCAGAACAGCGGGCGTTATTTGAGCAAAAGCTGGCTGAACGGGGGCTGAGATCGCCCCAAATCGTCAACATCTCCCCCCGCGCCAACCCGGCACAAGCACCGCTATCCTTTGCCCAGCAGCGATTGTGGTTTGTGCAGCAGTTAGAGCCCGACAACACCGCCTATAACGTGGCTAGCGTGCTGCGGCTTCAGGGCGATTTGAACGTTTCCGTGCTGGAGCAAACCTTGAATGCCCTGATCGAGCGCCACGAAACCCTCCGCACCCACTTCGAGACCACTGCCGATAATCAACCCATTCAGGTGGTGCCACCATTCCAGCCTGTCGAGCTACCGGTGATTGACTTGCGTCAGCCTCAAAACGGTGGTTTGGATCAGGCGACACCGAAATCTGACAAGTCCCAACCGGCTCTCTCAAGCACCAATCCTAATCCCCATGGAAAAATTCAGCATCCCCAGACACTTCTCAAACCAGTGATCCTTGATAGCTCCCCAGCTCCCAATGCTGGCGGAGTCGGAAGTTCAAAGTCCCCCATTATGGGCGGATTTAGGGGGCCAGCATCCAGCCACACCGATCCCGAGGATGTCGTCTCATCCCCCCATCCCGAAAACATTGCTCAGGACTGGATTGCTGCACTGACCGAGCAGCCCTTCGACCTCACTCAGCCCCTGCTGCGGCTGGCCCTGCTCCAGCTTGATGAACGAGAGCATCTGCTGGTGCTCACTACCCACCACATCATTTCCGATCGCTGGTCGGTGATGGTCTTCCTGCGGGAAATGACGGTGCTGTACGATGCCTTTCGGCAAGGGTACACCTCGCCCCTGCCGCCGTTGCCGATTCAGTATGGCGACTGGGCCGTCTGGCAGCAACAGCAGCTCCAAGGAGAACGCCTGGAAACGCAGCTGGCCTACTGGCAAGCGCAGTTGGACGGCGAACTGCCCGTGCTGGAGTTACCCACCGATCGCCCCCAGCCGACGATACCCACCTACCAGGGTGCACAATATCCGATCGCGCTATCGGCAGAGCTATCAGCGGCTCTCAAAACCCTGAGTACGCAATCAAACACAACGCTGTTTACCCTGTTGCTGACGGCATTTAAAGTCCTGCTGCATCGTTACTGCGACCAAGACGACATCGTGGTGGGCAGTGATGTGGCTAACCGCGATCGCCTCGAAACGGAAGGGTTAATCGGGCTGCTGGTGAATACCCTGGTGCTCCGCAGCGATCTCTCCGGCAATCCGCGTTTTTGTGATCTGCTGGGGCAGGTGCGGGAGACGGTGCTGGGGGCGCTGGCCCACCAGGACGTGCCGTTTGAGAAGTTAGTGGAAGTGCTCAATCCCGATCGCCATCTGAGCCAAATGATGCCCCTGTTTCAGGTGAAGCTGGATTTGCAGCAGGCGCGGGTGCGGCCCTTAGAACTGGCTGGCCTCACCCTAGAGCGGTATCCCCTTCCAGAAACGAGCACCAAATATGAACTGCGCCTCAACTTGCAGGATACAGAGACGGGGATCTCCGGGCAGGTAGAGTACAGCACCGACCTATTCGATGCCCGCACCATCGCCCGCCTGATTGAGCATTTTCAGATTTTGCTGACCGGCATTGTGGCCGCTCCCGCCCAGCGGTTGTCAGAGCTGCCGCTGATGAGCGCCACCGAGCACCACACCCTGCTCATTGACTGGAATCAAACCCAAAGCCCTATCCCTAATAACCACTGCATCCATCACCTGTTTGAAGCCCAGGCCGAGCGCACCCCGAACGCCACTGCCCTGATCTGGACCGATCAGCGCCTGACCTATCGCGAATTGAACGATCGCGCGAACCAACTCGCCGACCACTTGATGACCCTCGGTGTCGGCCCCGAAGTCCCGGTGGGAGTTTGCCTCAATCGCTCCGTCGAGATGGTGGTGAGTCTGCTGGCCGTGCTCAAAGCAGGCGGGGCCTATGTGCCGCTCGATCCGGCCTATCCTACTGAGCGGCTAGCCTTCATTGTGGCCGATGCGGAGATCACAGTGCTGCTAACCGACGGCGAGTTGCCCTTTGACCGGGGCGATCGCAACTTGACCGTGGTAAATCCCGCGAATGTCGAGGTCCGCGAATTCAGTGGGGCAGACTCCCCCCGTCCAACGCCTGACAGCCTAGCCTACGTGATTTATACGTCAGGCTCCACAGGGCAACCCAAGGGAGTGGCCATTGAGCACCGTAACACCGTCGCCATGCTGCACTGGGCAAAAGCACAGTTCAGTGAGGCGGAACTTGCCGGGGTGCTGGCTTCTACCTCCATCTGTTTTGACCTGTCCGTCTTTGAGCTGTTTGTGCCCCTGAGCTGGGGCGGCTGCGTGATCCTGGCGGAAAACGCCCTGGCCCTCCCCAAACTGCCTGCCGCCGAGGCGGTGACCCTGGTTAACACTGTCCCCAGCGTACTAACCGAATTGCTCAACTTGGGTGGACTGCCCCCGTCGGTGCAAACCGTCAACCTGGCGGGAGAAGCCCTGCCCCCACCCCTGGTCCACCAACTGCAGCAGTTGCCCCACATCCAGCACATTTACAACCTCTATGGCCCCTCCGAAGACACCACCTACTCCACCGGAGCTGACGTCACCCACCTGGCGGCCAACGCTCACCGCGTCCCCATCGGTCGACCCATTGCCAACACTCAGGCGTATGTGTGCGATCGCCACAGCAATCCAGTGCCCATCGGCATCCCTGGCGAACTGTATCTCAGCGGTGCGGGCATCGCCCGAGGGTATCTGCATCGCCCCGAACTCACGGCAGAACTGTTTGTGATGAATCCGTTTACGGTAGGGGCGTACGGCGGTACGCCCAAGGCAGAATCCTGGTCGCATCAACCGGATCTTGCGCTGGGCGCAGAGCCCTGCGCCCCGACAGGGCAAATTTTGTACAAAACTGGCGATCGCGTCCGCTATCACCCCGACGGCATTCTCGAATTTTTGGGCCGTTTTGATCACCAAGTCAAAATTCGGGGCTTCCGCATTGAAATGGGCGAAATTGAAGCCGTTCTGACCCAGCACCCCGGTGTGTCGCAAGCGGTGGTTGTACTGCGAGAAGACAGTCCACAAGCGCCACAGCTAATCGCTTATGTCGTTTTGAATTTTGAATTTTTAACTTTGAATTCAGAACTCAAAACTCAAAACTCCTCCACTCCCCCACTCTCCCATCCCCCTATCCCCCCATCCACTTCCCTGCTCCGCCAACACCTCACAGAAAAGCTGCCCACTTACCTGGTGCCCCATCAAATCATTGAGTTGGATGCCCTGCCGCGTCTCCCCAATGGCAAGATTGACCGGCGATCGCTGCCCCAACCAAATCAAGGGCAGCAGCGGGCAGCAAGGCTGTTTGTCGCGCCTCAAACAGAGGTCGAGGTCGCGTTGGCCGACATCTGGTGCCGGGAGCTGGCGCGAGATCAGATCAGCGTGCACGACAATTTCTTTGAGTTGGGCGGCCATTCGCTACTGGGCATGCGGATGATGGCTCAGGCGGAACAGGCGTTGGGATGCCCGGTGCCCCTCAAGTGGCTGTTCCAGGCACCGACCATTGCCGGTTTAGCAGCTCGCATTGAGCAAGCCGATTCCCCCACGCCCTCACGCCCCCACGCCCCCACTTTACCCACCCTAGAGATTGCTCCAGAGTCGCGCTATGAGCCGTTTCCGCTGACCGACATTCAGCAAGCGTACTGGCTGGGGCGCTCTCAGGCTTTTGAATTAGGAAATATCGCGACCCACGGCTATCGAGAGATTGAGACGGTGGGGCTGTCGGTGGTGCAGGTGGCAAAGGCGCTGCGATCGCTGATTCAGCGCCATGACATGCTGCGGGTGGTGATCACCCCGGACGGTGAGCAGCGGGTATTACCCGAGGTGCCTGCCTACACCATTCGCGTGACGGATTTGCAGACAGTCGCCCTAGATGCTCAGCATCAGGCACTGGCAGCGATGCGTGATCGCCTCTCCCACGAAATTCACGATGTTGAGCAGTGGCCCCTATTCACCATCGAAGCTGCGCAGCTGGATGCCGAACGAGTGCGTTTCTTTGTCGGGTTTGATGTGCTCATCGGGGATGCCTGGAGCTTCCAGCTCTTGGGGTGGGAACTGGCCCAAACCTTGCAAGGACAGGCGCTACCACCGCTCGACTTGACCTTTCGGGATTACGTCCTGGCGGCGCAGGCGATGCGGCAGTCACCGGGCTGGCAAACTGCCCTAGCCTATTGGCAGAACCGCCTACCGCAGCTGCCCCCAGCGCCTGACCTGCCGCTGGCCGGGGCTCCCAGCACGCTAGAGCAGCCCCGATTTGAGCGGCGTAGCGGTCAGCTAGCAACCGCCGCTTGGGCTCGATTTAAGCAGCGGGCCAGTCAAGCCGGACTCACCCCTTCAGGGGCTTTGCTGGCAGCGTTTAGCGAAGTGCTGGCACTGTGGAGTCGGCATCCGCGCTTTACCCTCAACCTGACCTTGTTTAATCGGCTGCCGCTGCATTCCGACGTGAATCGCCTAGTGGGTGACTTTACCTCGTCACTGTTGCTGGCGGTGGACAACCTCGGCAGTGACAGCTTTGTGGTGCGAGCCCGCCGACTGCAAGCCCAACTGTGGGAAGACTTACAGCATCGGACCGTCAGCGGCGTACAGGTGCTACGGGAGCTGGCGCGCACGCAACAGCGATCAGGCGCAGCGCTGATGCCCGTCGTGTTTACCAGTACCTTGAACCAAACTCGGCCTGACACCGGCAATCGCCCCTGGCAAGCCGAGGTGGTTTATGGCCTCAGTCAGACTTCTCAGGTCTACCTTGATCATCAGGTATCCGAAATCGAGGGGGCACTAGTCTTTAATTGGGATGCGATCGCCGATCTTTTCCCCTCCGGACTGCTAGACGAAATGTTCCAGGCGTATGGGCAATTTCTAGAGCGGTTGGCTAACGAAGCAGCTACGTGGGAAACGCCTCCCCAACTCGGTTCCACGGCCCACGTCGAGGCACTGAATCAGACAGAAAAAGCGCTGTTCTCAGGCGCAGAACCGCTGCTACACACTTTGTTTTTCGAGCAAGCACAGCAGCAACCCGATCATCCAGCCGTCATTGCTCGCGATCTCACCCTCACTTATGGCGAATTGTATCAGTCTGTCCTGCAGTTGGCCTATCACCTGCGACAGCAAGGCGTGCAGCCCAACCAACTCGTGGCGGTTGCCATGACCAAAGGCTGGGAATCTGTCGTCGCGACTCTAGCCATCCTCACCGCCGGAGCCGCCTACGTCCCGATCGACCCCACTCTGCCTCAAGAACGGCGCTGGCACCTGATCGAAGCCACCCAAGCCACTCTACTACTCACCCAACCCCATCTCGCTGACCTAGCGTGGCCCGACGCCTTAACCCAAATTCCCATCACCCCCCACTCCCGTATTCCCTTTGGGAAGGCTACGCCTACGGCTGAGCTCACGTCGAAGCCCACTCCCCTACCCTCTCCTGCGTCCACCAATCTGGCCTACGTCATCTACACCTCTGGCTCTACGGGGTTGCCCAAGGGCGTGATGATTGACCATCGTGGGGCAGTAAATACAATCCTGGATATCAATCAGCGGTTTGAAGTGGGGCCAAGCGATCGCATCCTCGCCCTCTCCGCCCTGAACTTCGACCTGTCGGTATATGACATCTTTGGCACCCTAGCGGCCGGAGCCACCATCGTGATGCCAGCGCCAGAGCGCGATCGCGACCCCGCCCATTGGGTCGAGTTACTGCACACCCACCGCATTACCCTCTGGAACTCCGTGCCCGCCCTGATGTCCCTCTTAATCACTGAACTGGAGCAGCACTCAAAGCAGGCCAGCTCCTTACGGCAAGTACTCCTCAGCGGCGACTGGCTCCCCCTGACTCTGCCTGACCAGGTTCGCCGCCACTGCCCCCGAGCCCAAGTAATCAGCCTCGGCGGTGCGACTGAAGCCTCTATCTGGTCAATCTTTCACCCAATTCAAAGCATCGATCCCACTTGGAATAGCATCCCCTACGGTCGGCCCCTCGCCAACCAGCAATGGTACGTCCTCAACGACAACCAGCAACCCTGCCCGGTCTGGGTGCCGGGACAGCTCTACATCGGTGGCCCAGGACTCGCGAAAGGCTATTGGCAACAGCCGGAGAAAACCGCCGCTGCCTTTGTGCCGAATCCGCTTTTAGAGAAGGGAACAGGGAACAGGAGACAGGGAATAGGGAACAGGAAGAACCCAGAACCCGGTCAAAACCCAGCCACTGTTCCGCTGGCTTCGACGATGAGCTCAGCCGAATCGAGCGCTCACGCCGAGCCCCCATCCCCCATCCCCCCATCCCCATCCCACTCTCTACAAAACCGGCGATCTAGGCCGCTATCGTCCCGATGGCACGATCGAATTTCTGGGACGAGAAGATTTTCAGATCAAGCTAAACGGCTATCGCATTGAGCTGGGGGAGATTGAGGCGGCGTTGTCACAGCATCCGGCCATTCGGGAAGCGGTGGTTACAGCGGTGGGCGCAGCGCCACAGCAGCAGTTGGTGGCATATGTCGTGCCGGAGAGCGCTGGCGATCAATCAGCCGATGAACCGTCGGCGGATTTGGCGCTGCACCATCCTCTGGCTAAGCTGGCCTTCAAACAAGAACGACGGGGTTTGCGGCGCTTCGCGGATGAGACGATCAGCGTCGACTTGCCGCTAGCTGAAGAGAGTCCGCAGCCTTATTTACGACGCCAGAGCTATCGACAGTTTCTGCCCGCGCCGATCGCTCTCAAAACCTTCAGTCAGTTCCTCAGCCCCCTAAAATCCATTGAGCTAGCAGAGTCACCGTTGCCCAAGTATCGCTATGCGTCGGCGGGTAGCCTGTATCCTGTGCAGACCTATGTCCACGTCAAACCGGGGCGGATTGAGGGACTAGCAGCGGGCTTCTACTATTACCATCCGGCTAACCATCGATTGCTGTTATTGGAGGCTCAAACTTTTGATAGCGCGACGCTCTACGGCAGCAATCAGGCCCTAGTGGAAGAGTCGGCGTTTTCCCTGATCTTCGTGGGATGCCTGGCGGCGATCGCGCCCCTCTACGCGGATCAAGCCCGTGACTTCTGCCTGCTAGAAGCGGGTTACATGAGCCAACTCTTGATGGAAACGGCTCCTGACCGCGATTTGGGGCTTTGTCCTTTGGGCAAATTTGGTGTGGAATCGCTGCAGCAGGCCCTCGGCCTGGATAGCGAGTACGAAATTCTGCACGGCTTGGCGGGCGGCGGTATTGATCCAAGCTGGAGCCAGCAGTGGCAAGCCCCCCAACAGGCCCGCTCTGGCTCTTCGCTGACCACTGCCCTGCAAGAATTTTTGGCGCAAAAGCTTCCGACCTACATGGTACCGACTACCTATCAACTGTTAGAGGCGCTGCCCCTCAGTGTCAATGGCAAGGTCGATCGCCAAGCGCTACCGCTGCCCAGCAGTTTGATGGCGGAACTGCCTTTTGTTGCCCCCAGTACCAAGGTGGAAGTGGTGATCGCGACCATTTGGCAAGACGTTCTCCATTTGGAGACGGTTAGCCTTCACGCCAATTTCTTTGCGGTGGGGGGCAATTCTTTAGCGGCGATGCAGGCCCTCTCGCAACTGCACCAGACCTTTCCCATCGACCTCTCGATTCGGCAGTTTTTCACCGCTCAAACCTTAGCAGAGCAAGCCGCCGTGGTTGAATCGCTGCTGGCAGAGCCATCGTCCACCGCAGCCGGAGACACAATTCAGCCCATTCAGTCCACCGCTCCCCAGGCGTTGCTCAGTCAGGTGGATGATTTGTCCGAACAGGACGTCGATGCTCTGTTGAGTCAAATGCTAGCGGAGGAGGACTCATGAGCCAACCCATTGCCCATCTCACGCCAGAACAAAAGCGGCAGCTCCTCTCTCAGCTTTTGCAAAAGCAAGCCCGACAGCAATCCTCCCAACGGTGGCCCCTCTCCTATGCGCAACAGCGGCTGTGGTTTATTGAACAGCTCCAGGCCGGTACCTCGGTCTACGTCATTCCAGCGGTGCTGCGGTTGACGGGGCCGTTGCAGATAGAGACGCTGCATCACAGTTTGCAGGCGATCGCTCAGCGCCACGATATCCTCCGCACTCAGTTTATTCAGATCGATGGTCAGCCCTATCAGCAGGTGGCCCCCGACATCGATTGGCCGCTGCCCGTGCTAGACCTGAGCCAAGAGTCAGAAGCCGCCGTTCAGACCCAGATTCAGCGGCTCTTGGCGACTCCCTTCGATTTGTCTCAAGCGCCCCTACTGCGGTGTCATCTACTCCGGCGCGACCGCCAGAGCCATCTACTGGTGGTCGCGATTCACCACATCATTGCGGACTACTGGTCGCTGCGGCTACTGATGACAGAAATGGCTGCTCTCTATACAGCAAAGGTGCATCAGCACCCCGCGCCCCTGCCGGAACTGCCGATTCAATACGCCGACTACGCCACCTGGCAACGGCAGCAGCTTAATGCTCAAGACCAGGCGGATCAGCCGACTCGGGTAGACCAGCAATTGGCCTACTGGTTGCGACAGCTCAGCGATCCGCCCTCGCTACTAGAGTTGCCCACCGACTATGCTCGGCCCGCCGTCCAGACCTTTCGCGGCGCGCGGCAGTCATTTGCCCTCTCTCCCGCGCTCAGTGACCGTCTCAAAGCGTTGGCTCAGCAGCATCAGGCCACACCCTTTATGCTGCTGTTGGCGGCATTCCAAACGCTGCTTTATCGCTACACCGACCAGTCGGATATTTGGGTCGGCTCAACCGTGACGAATCGCGATCGCCGCGAAACTCAAAACCTGATCGGCCTCTTCGTTAACAACCTCGTCTTTCGCACTCAGGTATCTGGCGATCAACCCTTCTCCCAGCTTCTGCAACAGGTACGCGAAACCGCCCTGGATGCCTACTCCCACCAGGATGTGCCTTTCGAAGCGATCGTCGATGCTCTCCAGGTTGATCGTCACCTCAGCCATAACGCGCTCTTCCAGGTGATGTTTATCTTGCACAACACGCCTACCCAGAGCTTTACTCTGCCCGACTTACAGATCACTGCTCTGGAACCCGAGACCACGACCGCTCGGTTTGACCTCAGCCTCGACATGTACGAAACCCCCGACGGTCTGACCGGCGTGTTTGAGTACAACACCGACCTCTTTAAGCCCACCACGATCCAGCGGCTGGTTGGCCATTTTCAGAAGGTGTTGGGGGCGATCGCGGAAAATCCCGACAGTGAGATCGGTACCCTGCCCCTGCTTACCCCCACCGAGCAACAGCAACTCATTAGTTGGAATCAAACTGAGCAACTCATTCCAAACCGCTGCGTCCATGAATTGATTGCTGACCAGGCCACTACCAACCCTAACGCCACAGCCCTCATTTTTGAGGACACGGTCCTTAGTTATCAGCAACTCGACCAGCGGGCCAATCAGCTTGCTTGTTACTTAATGCAGCAAGGTATCCAGCCGGGTAGTCGCGTCGCCCTATGCCTGAACCGTTCTGCCGAACTGGTGGTCACCCTACTCGCCGTCCTTAAGACCGGTGCCGTCTACGTCCCCCTCGACCCGACCTATCCCGTTGAGCGACTGCGGTTCGTTCTGGAGGATGCCCAGGTATCGCTGCTAATTACGACGCAAGGTGAGACAGCGGGAATAGACCAGAAGATGACCATTCCGATTCTAGATTTACAGCAGTACCAAGCTCATATCACCACCCAACCCAGCTACCCCGTCACCCAGCTACCCAGCCACTCCCCCACTTCCAATGACCCCGCCTACCTCATCTACACCAGCGGCAGCACCGGCACCCCCAAAGGCGTTCCTATCCAGCATCAGAGTCTGACGAATCTGCTCAACAGCATGGCCCAGGCTCCTGGCATGACGGCTCAGGATACGCTGCTTGCCGTCACGACCCCCCGCCTTTGACATTGCTGCTTTGGAACTGTTCTTGCCGCTCACCGTAGGTGGCACTCTGGTCGTTGCTAGCCAGGATACGGTTCGAGATCCACAAAGTTTGGCAGCCCAACTAGAGCATCATGACGTCACCCTGATGCAGGCTACCCCCGCCACCTGGCGACTGCTCCTCGAAAGCGGCTGGTCTGGTAAAGCCAACTTGAAACTGCTTTGCGGCGGCGAAGCTTTGGAGATTACTCTGGCTCAGCGACTGCTGAACTCTGGAGCCGAACTCTGGAACCTCTATGGCCCCACTGAAACCACTATTTGGTCGGCGGCCCTGGAAGCTAGAAGCGGCGACGTTAGCGGACGGCTTCGTCCCCATCGGACCACCCATTGCCAACACCCAGTTTCACGTGCTCGATGCCCAGCAGCGCCCGGTGCCCCTCGGTGTCCCTGGCGAATTGTACATTGGTGGTTTGGGCCTCAGTCCGGGCTATTGGCAGCGTCAGGATTTAACGACAGAACGGTTTGTGGCAAATCCGTTTTCTGCCGTTGGGGCGGACGGCGGTACGCCCCATGCTGCATCCTGGTCGCATCACCTGGAGCTTGCCCTGGGCGCAGAGCCCTGCGCCCCTACCGGGTCGGTACTGTATAGAACTGGTGATCGCGTCCGCACCCGTGAAGACGGCACCCTGGAATACCTGGGTCGTCTTGACCATCAGGTCAAACTGCGCGGTTTCCGCATCGAACTCGGCGAAATCGAAGCCGTCCTCACTCAGCATCCCGACGTGAAACAAGCGGTAGTCGTCCTTAGAGAGAAGGCCGCAGCCAATCCCCAGTTGGTGGCCTACTTTGTGAAGAACGCAAAACCAAGAGCCGCTCACGAAGAACACATTCCAACCTCAAAACTCAAAACTCAAAACTCATCCCCCCATCCCCCCATCCCCCTCATACCCTCATTCACTCCCCCACTTCCTTTCCCAGCACCTCCCCGCCTACATGGTGCCGACTCAATTCGTCGTGCTCAATGCCCTGCCCCTAAAGCCCAATGGCAAAGTCGATCGCAAGGCTCTGCCAGTGCCAGAGTCTCCGGAGAGTAGTCACGGCTCGACGGCTCCTCACACTCTGACGGAGGAACTACTCGCCAATATCTGGGCAGCAGTGCTGAACCAGCCTGAGGTCAGTCGTGAAGATAACTTCTTTGAGCTGGGAGGGCATTCGCTGTTAGCGACACGTGTGGCGGCCCAGGTGCGGCAGGTGTTTGAGGTCGAGCTGCCGGTGCGATCGCTGTTTGAACACCCCACTCTGTCTCAACTCGCTGCCGAAATCGACTCCCTCAAAGCGGGTGATACGTCGCAATCTCTGGAACCGATCGTACCGATTGAGCGTTCTGGTGCGCTGCCGCTCTCCGATGCGCAACGGCGACAGTGGGTGTTGGCGCAGTTGGAACCAGAGAGCCCGTTCTACATTATTCCGACCGCAGTGCGAGTCAAGGGCGATTTGTCGATAGACCAGCTGCAACAGAGTTTGGCGCACCTAATTGAGCGCCATGAAGTGCTGCGCACCGGATTCATCGATCGAGAGGGTCAAGCCGCGATCTCGATTCAGGCTGACGTTGAGATGGAGATCCCCATTATTGATTTGAGCGGTCTAGATGAAGCTCGCCAACGAGAGCAAGTGCGAGAGCAGATTCAGCAGGAAGCTCGCACTCCGTTTGATCTAGGGCAGGCTCCCTTATTGCGAATGAAAGTGTTGCGGTTGGCTACGGCTGACCATGTCATCTTGCTGAGTCTGCATCACATCATCGCTGATGGCTGGTCGATGGGAATTTTGGTGCGAGAACTGGCTCAGAGCTACGATGCTTTGCGCTCAGCTCAACCCTTGGCACTTCCGCCCTTACCGCTTCAGTATGTGGACTATGCGGCGTGGCAGCAACAGCAAGCTGAACACCAGCGAACGTCACTGGCTTACTGGCAAGGGCAGTTACAAGACGTACCGCCACTGCTAGAGCTATCGACGGATTATCCCCGCCCGGCGGTGCAGTCCTTTGCCGGAGCGGCGTATACCTTCCGACTCTCGCGCACCCAAACGCAAGCGCTGCAGACCCTCAGTCAGCAGCAGGGTGTCACGCTATTTATGACGCTGCTGACCGCTTTTCAGGTGCTGCTATATCGCTACAGCGGGGTGGAAGACTTGGTCATCGGCACGCCGATCGCCAACCGTCCTCAGGCCGAACTGGAAGGCTTAATCGGTCTGTTTGTGAATACCCTGGTGCTGCGGACGGCGATGTCTGGAAATCCCCGGTTTGACGAGTTACTGGGTCGGGTACGAGCGGTGGCGCTGGATGCCTACGCCCACCAGGCTGTCCCCTTTGAGCAGGTGGTGGAAGCGCTAGAAGTGCCGCGCAGTTGGAGTCATGCGCCGCTGTTTCAAGTCATGTTTGTATTGCAGAACGCCGGCGAGGCGATCGCGGCCACTGGGCAGCCGCTCAGCACCTCGCTTGACACCACGCTGGAGTGGCAGCCGCTCTCCATCAACAGTAGTACCGCGAAGGTTGACCTCACCTTGTCGATGCGGCTAGATGAGCGGGGAATGCAGGGCACGTTGGAATATCGCACCGATCTGTTCACGGCAGACACCATCCATCGGTTGGCAGGCTATCTGCGTCAACTCCTGAAGGTCATCCCCCAGCAGCCCACCTGCCGAATTGCGGCACTACCACTGTTGACTCAGGCTGAGCAGCAGCAACTTTGGCAGTGGAATCAGACTCAGGCAGATTACCCAGCAGATCTCGGTCTACACCAGCTATTTGAGCGACAGGTCGAGCAGACCCCGCAGGCGATCGCTCTCATGGCCACCGACCAACGCCTGTCTTACCAGGAACTCAATCAGCGGGCGAACCAGCTAGCTCACTACCTCCAGGCTCACCACATCGGCCCTGAAACCCTCGTTGGGGTCTGTCTGGAGCGCACGGCTGATCTGGTGGTGGCGCTACTGGCGGTTCTCAAAGCGGGGGGCGCTTACGTACCGCTTGATCCGACCTATCCGGCTGAGCGCCTGGCCTTCATTCTCCAAGACGCCCAGGTCGCGCTCCTTCTAACCAGCCAAACCACTCCGATCGCGGCTCCCGTGTCTCTGCCCCAGCTCACGCTAGAAGTCCTAGGGGACAAGTTATCCGAATTCCCCATGACCAATCCCACTGGCCAGGGCAGCGCCAACCATTTAGCCTACGTCATTTACACCTCCGGCTCCACCGGCAAGCCCAAAGGGGTGGCCATTGAGCATCACAGCCCGGTAGCCCTGTGTAGCTGGGCGCAGACAGTATTTTCCCCAGAACAGCTCAGCGGCGTCCTGGCCGGTACATCCCTCTGCTTCGATCTCTCCATTTTTGAACTCTTTGTGCCGTTGAGCGGCGGCGGTACCGTCATCCTGGCAGAAAATGTGCTCCAACTCCCTGAGTTACCAGCAGCCAGCAAAGTCACGCTGGTGAATACCGTCCCATCGGCGATCGCTGCCCTCCTGCGGACCGACGGCATCCCCAATAGCGTCACCACCATCAACCTAGCGGGCGAACCCCTGCAGCCCACACTCGTGCAGCAGCTCTACCAGCTACCCCATATCCAGCACGTCTATAACCTCTACGGGCCTTCCGAAGACACCACTTACTCCACCTATGCCCGCATGGATGCACAGGCTGAGATCGCCCCCATCGGTCGTCCAATCGCCAATACCCAAGCCCACGTTCTGGATGCCTACCAGCAACCCGTGCCCATCGGCGTGCCTGGTGAGCTGTACCTGGGCGGTGCAGGGGTGGCGCGCGGCTACCTGAATCGACCGGATTTGACCGCTGAACGGTTTATTCCAAATCCGTTTACGGTAGGGGCGTACGGTGGTACGCCCAAGGCAGAATCCTCGCCACATCACCCGAATCTTGCCCTGGGCGCAGAGCCCGACGCCCCTACAGGGCAAATTTTGTACAAAACTGGCGATCGCGTCCGCACCCGTCCTGACGGCACAATCGAATTCCTGGGTCGCCTGGACAATCAGGTGAAAATTCGCGGCTTCCGCATCGAGCTGGGCGAAATCGAGACTGCCCTGCTTAGCCACCCTGACATTGACCAAGCCGTCGTCAACCCCTGGACAGACGAAAACGGGACGCAGCGATTGGTGGCGTATGTGGTGCGGAAGGGGACAGGGAATAGGGAACAGGGAATAGGGAACAGGGAACAGGCAGAAGCAGAGAGTTTTGAATTCTCAGTTTTGAATTCTCAGTTCGATGCCCTTCAAAACTCAAAACTCAAAACTCAAAACTCATCCCCCCCGCCCCCCATCTCCCGTTCGGCTGAGCGCTCACGCCGAAGCCTATCGCCCCATCCACTCTCCTCCACCCTCCGCTCCTTCCTCGCCGACAAACTCCCTGACTACATGCTCCCGAGTTTCTTCATACCGCTGGATGACTTGCCGCGTCTACCGAATGGCAAGCTTGATCGGCAGGCGTTGCCCATCCCAACAGTGTTGGCGGCGGCAGCTCAGGACAGTGCGCCGATGACGGCGACAGAAGCGACGCTGGCGACCATTTGGACCGAGCTGCTACCAGTGGCTCAGGTGGGGATACAGGACAATTTCTTTGCGCTGGGGGGCGACTCGATCTTAGTGCTGCAGGCGATCGCTCAGGCCCATCAGCAGGGGCTGCACCTGACGCCAAAGGATTTGTTTCAGCATCAGACGATCGCTCGGCTGGCGACGGTGGTATCGCGTCGGACTGAGATACTCGCAGAGCAGGGGCTGGTGACGGGCACTGGGGGGTTGACGCCGATCCAGCACTGGTTTTTTTGAGCAGGGGCTACAGCATCCTCACCACTGGAATCAGGCCGTATTGCTGACGGTGCGTCAACCCATGAGTCCATTGTTGTTAGAGCAAGCCTTGGCGCGACTGTTAGAGCATCATGATGCCCTGCGAGCTAGCTTCGTGCGGACGGATGCAGGCTGGCAGCAGCAGTGGCAGGCCCTGGGGCCAGTACCACTGACGGTGGTCAGCGGTCCAGCAGCAGATTTACCAGGGGCGATCGCGGAC
This sequence comes from Leptolyngbya sp. SIOISBB, assembly GCA_010671905.1. Classification (GTDB taxonomy): domain Bacteria; phylum Cyanobacteriota; class Cyanobacteriia; order Phormidesmidales; family Phormidesmidaceae; genus Halomicronema. The sequence continues at coordinate 7,223,070 of JAAHII010000001.1, read as the reverse complement.
ACTGCCCAAGAGTTACAGACTGGCTTTGACCTGGCGACAGGGCCATTGCTAAAAGCAGCTTATTTCGGCTTTGAGGAAGAGCACCGCCTATTGCTCGTGTGCCACCATTTAGGAATTGACGGGGTATCCTGGCGGATTCTGCTGGCAGATTTACGACTCGTTTACGGGCAGTTGGAGCAGGGCCAGACGGCACAGCTGCCAGCTAAGACGACGGCCTTTAAGCAGTGGGCCGAGCAGCTCAACACCTATGCCCGTCCCCCCGCGCTGGCAGCCGAGAGAGCCTACTGGCAAAACCTAGCGGCGACCCCGATGGTGCCCTTGCCCAGGGATTTTGCGAGTGCCGACAATCGGCTGGCGATCGCTGACCGAGTAACGGTTAGCCTCAGCGAGGCGGATACGCGCCGCCTGTTACAGGAGGTGCCAGGGGCTTATCCAGCGCAGATCAACGACTTGCTGTTGACGGCTCTGGTGCTGGCCTTTGAATCTTGGACGGGGACGCGGCGACTGCGGCTAGAACTGGAAGGCCATGGGCGAGAAGCGCTCCCCGGTGTCGAGGCTACCGACCTCGATCTGACTCGTACGGTGGGCTGGTTTACGACGCTCTTTCCCATCGATTTAGACCTGACGACTGCGCCCACCCTGGGCATGGCGCTAAAGCAGGTGAAAGAAACCTTGCGAGCAGTGCCGCATCGGGGCCTGGGCTATGGCATAGGGCGCTATTTGCACCCGGAGTCCCTGCCGTTGGCCCCAGCAGAGGTGCGCTTTAACTATCTGGGACAGCTCGATCAGGTGTGGGCGGCGGATGAGCGCTTCGCCCCGGCCTCAGAACCGACCGGTGCTGCTCGCAGCCCCGAGGATGCGCGCCCCACCCTGCTCGAAATTGATGGTCTAGTCAGCCGCGGACAGCTACACCTGCATTGGACCTACAGCACCGCCATTCACCGCCGCGTGACGATCGCCCCTCTGGCCGAGGGCTTTATTGAGGCGCTGCGACGGCTGATCGAGCACTGTCTCACCGCCGATGAGGATGTCGGCTACACGCCATCCGATTTTCCACAAATGTCACTCAGCCAGGACGAACTCGACGATCTTTTGGCCGATCTTTAAGGGGTAACTAATGGATAAACGCAAAAATATCGAGAATATTTACCCCCTGTCGGCCATGCAGCAGGGAATCTTGTTCCACACGCTGTTGGCCCCCGAGTCCGGCGTCTACGTGCCGCAAATCGTCTTGACCCTGACGGGAGAACTGGATGCAGAAGCGCTACACCGGGCTTGGCAGCAGGCCGTGACTCACCATGACGTGCTCCGCACTGGCTTTTATTGGGAGCAGCGCGACGATCCCTTTCAGGTGGTGTATCGCCAAGTCGAACTGTCTTGGGTGCAGCAAGACTGGCGCGGTCAATCCCCGGAACTTCAGGCTACCCGTCTGCAAGTCTTTTTGGACTGCAACCAAACCCAACCCCTTCGACCTGCACACCCCACCGCTCATGCGGCTGGCCCTGATGCAAGTGGGCGATCGCACCCATCACCTGATCTGGGCCTATCACCACCTCATCCTCGATGGCTGGTCCGCCGCCAATCTACTCAAAACTGTTTTTAGCCAATATTTCGCTATCACTCGGTCACTCGAAAGCACCCCATCGCTCTCCTCTTCCATCCCATCCCCCCATCCCCCCATCGCTCCCCCTCCCTACGCCCACTACCTCACCTGGCTGCAAGCCCAAGATCTGGCCGCTGCCCAGACCTTTTGGCAAAGCTATCTCCAGGGCTTTAGCGAACCCACGCCCCTGCCCATGGGTACACCCCCGGCCGCCCCAGCTGCTGCCCCCACCGAACAACAGTGCCTGCTGTCTGCCGAACAAACCGCTCAACTGCGGGCCTTTGGTCAACGACATCAGCTCACCCTCAACACCCTCATTCAGGGGGCTTTAGGCTTGCTCCTGAGCCGCTACTGCGATCGCGACGATGTCGTCTTTGGAGCCACCGGTGCTGGTCGTCCACCTGCCATACCCGGTGCCGCCACCATGGTGGGCCTCTTTATCAATACCTTGCCGGTGCGGGTGCAAGTACCCGCAGCCGCTGAGGTGATTCCTTGGTTACAGCAGCTGCAGCGCGATCGCGCCAGTGCCTCCACCTACGAATACAGTGCCCTGATGGATGTCCAGACCTGGAGCGAATTGCCCCCTGGACAAGCGCTCTTCGACTGCCTGCTGGTGATGGAAAACTACCCCGTCAATGCCGCCCTGCTCGCCAGACAATCGGATCTGGCCCTAGCAGACGTGAGATTCATCGAATGGACCCACTTTCCGCTGACCCTGCTGGTCTCAACGGGAGAACACCTGTCGCTGACGGCCAAATATCGCAGCGATCGCTTCCCTCAAGACGCCATTCATCGCCTGCTGACCCACCTGGAGAGCTTGCTGATGGGGCTGACGACCCACAATTGGCTCAGAAACATACCCCTGCTCACCCCTACAGAACAGGCCCAAATTCACCACTGGAACCAAACCGCCACCGACTATCCTAGCGATTGCCCCCTCCCCGCCTTGATCGAAGCCCAGGTTGATCGCACCCCCGAGGCGATCGCCGTTCGCTTTAAAGACGAAACCCTGACCTACTGCGATCTCAACGCCAGAGCTGAGCAGCTCGCCCACCATTTACAAAGCCTCGGCGTCGGCCCAGAAGTGCCTGTCGCCGTTTGCGTGGATCGCTCTCTCGACCTCGTCGTGGCCCTGTTTGGCATTCTCAAAGCCGGGGGTGCTTACCTGCCCCTCGACCCTAGCTATCCCCGCGATCGCCTCGCCTGGATGCTCCAAGACGCCGCGCCCCCCGTCATAATCACCCACTCCCCCACTCAAGATCTCACTGCGACTCTCACCGATCTTCTGACCTCCAGTCCTCATTGCATCAACCTTAGTGAACTCCTCCCCCACTCCCCTACTCCCCCCACTTCCCCACTCCCCTACTCCACTCCTTCCCCAACAACCCATCTCCCTCCTCTACACCTCCGGCTCCACTGGCCGTCCCAAAGGCGTCATCAACACCCATCGCGGCCTAGTCAACCGTCTCTGTTGGATGCAAGACGCCTACCCGCTGACCGCCGTTGACCGCGTCTTGCAAAAAACGCCGCTCAGCTTCGATGTCTCCGCTTGGGAAATGTTTTTGGCCCCTGATGACGGGAGCCTGCCTGGTACTGGCCCGTCCCGCAGGCCACAAAGACAGCGCCTATTTAGTCGAGCTGATCCAACGGGAACACATCACGACGCTCCACTTCGTGCCTGCCATGCTAGCCGCCTTTTTAGAAGCTCCCAACGTGGCCGACTGTACTAGCCTCAAGCAGGTCATTTGTAGCGGCGAGGCCCTGCCCTCCAGCCTGCCAACCCAATTCTTCCAGACCCTGCCCAGTGTAGAACTCCACAACCTCTACGGCCCCACCGAAGCCGCGATCGACGTCACTGCCTGGGCCTGCCAACCCAACCTAGCTCCCGGCACCACCATCCCGATCGGTCGGCCCATCGCCAACACCCAGATTTACCTGCTCGACTCCCAGCAGCGCCTCGTGCCCCCCGGCATTCCTGGCGAACTCTACATTGGCGGCGTCGGCGTCGCCCGTGGCTATTGGCATCGACCCGATCTGACGGCAGAACGGTTTATCCCGAATCCATTTACGGTAGGGGCGGACGGCGGTACGCCCAATGCCGTATCTTTACCTGATCATCAAGATCTTGCCCTGGGCGCAGAGCCCTGCGCCCCTACCGGGTCGGTACTGTATAAAACCGGCGATCGCGCCTGCTACCGCCCCGACGGCACCCTCGAATATCTAGGCCGCATTGATCATCAGGTGAAGCTGCGCGGCTTCCGCATTGAACTCGGCGAAATTGAAGCTGTTCTCACTCAGCACCCCGACGTGTCGCAAGCAGTTGTCATGCTGCGAGAAGACAGTCCACAAGCGCCACAGCTAATCGCTTATGTCGTTTTGAATTTTGAATTATCAATTTTGAATTCAGAACTCAAAACTCAAAAGGCCCCCACTCCCCCACTCCGTACCTACCTCACTGACCACCTCCCCCCCCTATATGGTGCCGAGTCAATTTGTCACCCTCGCGGCACTACCGCTATTGCCCAATGGCAAGGTCAACCGCAAAGCCCTACCAGCACCCGATCGCCCTGCAAGAGCTACGGCGCGATCGCCGAAAACGGCTACGGAAGGGCGCATCGCCGATATCTGGCAGGCCGTGCTGCGGTTGGAGACGGTGAGTGTGGCCGATAACTTTTTTGAGCTGGGGGGCAATTCCCTGAGCGCCACACGGGTGAATACGCGATTAAGAAAAGCGTTTGAGCTAGATATTCCGCTGCGGGTGATGTTTGAACGCCCCACTATCGCTGATCTAGCTGTTCACATTGATGCCATGCAGATGACCTTGAATCCCCCCGTCGCGGCGGCGGGGCGTAAGGAGATTGAGCTATGAAGACCATCGAGCAATTTTTATCGGATCTCTATCAGCAGGAAGTGCAGCTCTGGGCTGAGGGCGATCGCCTGCGCTGCAATGCTCCAGAAGCGGTCCTGACCGATGATTTGAGTGCTCAACTCCAGGCGCGGAAGGCAGAAATTCTGGCGTTTTTGCGCCAGCACGAGCCAACGGCCCCCGCCACCATGCAGCCGGGGCCTCGGACGGGGCCATTGCCGGTGTCGTTTGCCCAACAGCGCCTGTGGTTTTTGGAGCAGATGCAGCAGGAGGGGGCGGTCTACAACATTAACATTCCCCTCGCGATTCAGGTGGAGGGATTTTTAGACGAAACTGCCTTTAATCGGAGCTTTAACGACCTGATTGAGCGTCACGAAGCTTTGCGAACCCGGTTCATCACGATTGATGGACAGCCCATGCAGGCGGTGATCGCCCCTGAACCCATCACTATTGAGCAGCGAGATTTGCGATCGCTGGCCTCCTCCGAGCAGGCAACTGAGGTGCGGCAGCAGGCGATCGCGGCAGCCCAGACCCGCTTTGATTTGGCCCAGGCACCGCTGCTGCGGGTCACGCAACTGCAGTTGGCAGAGCTGGAATCGGTGGTGCTGTTGACGATGCACCACATCATTGCTGACGGCTGGTCGATGGAGGTGCTACTGCAGGAACTGGCCTGGCTCTATCGCGCCCATCTGACTGGGGCTGATCCGGCCCTGCCCACCTTGCCCATTCAGTACGGAGATTTTGCGGTGTGGCAGCGCCAGTGGCTGCAGGGCGAGGTGCTGGAACGACAGCTGAGCTACTGGCGAGAGCAGCTCTCTGGCAACCTGCCGGTGCTGCAACTGCCGACGGATTTCCCTCGGGCGCGAGTACAGACCTTTCGCGGCGCGGTGGAAAATTTTGCGCTATCAGCAGACCTGAGCGATCGCTTGAAAGCTCTGGCGCAGCAACAATCCACCACGCTGTTTGTAGCCCTACTGGCGGCCTTCAAGGTGTTGCTATTTCGCTATACCGGACAGCGAGATTTGCTCGTGGGCACGCCCATCGCTAATCGCAACCGCGCTGAGGTCGAAGGGCTAATCGGCTTCTTTGTGAACACTCTGGTGCTGCGATCTCGCCTCATCCCCGAAGCAACCTTTCTCGATGTGCTGGAACAGCTCAAGGTCACCACTTACCAAGCCTATGAACATCAAGATTTGCCTTTCGAGAAGCTGGTGGAAGTTCTACAGCCCGAGCGCGATCTGAGCTATAACCCCCTGTTTCAGGTCAAGTTTCGTCTGGAGAATGCTCCCCAGTCGGCGATTTCGCTGCCGGGGCTGACCTTAAAACCGCTGCCTCAAGCGTATTCCACCGCTAAGCTCGATCTCAGCGTCGATCTTTACGAAACCCCAGACGGCATCGTTGGTGGCTTTGAGTACAATCGCGATTTGTTTGAGCCTGAGACCATCCGCCGAATGGTGGCTCATTTTCAAACCCTGCTGGCTGGGATCGCCGCCACGCCCCATCAGTCCATCGCCGAACTGCCCTTACTAACTACCGCCGAGCAGCACCAGCAGCTGGTTGAGTGGAACAATACCCAAATGCCGTACGCCCACGATCGCGGCTTCCATCACCTGTTTGAGGCTCAGGCCGCTCGCACCCCCGACGCGATCGCGGTAGTCTTCGACGACCTCGAACCGCAACAGCTCACCTACGCTGAACTCAATCACCGCAGCAACCAACTCGCCCACCATCTGCAAGCCCTTGGCGTCGGCCCCGAAATGATTGTTGGGATTTGCCTAGCGCGATCGCCCGACATGATCGTGGCGTTGCTGGCTGTGCTGAAAGCCGGGGGCGCTTATTTGCCCCTTGATCCTACTTATCCACCTGAGCGGCTGTCCTTTATGCTGGCAGACTCTCAAGCAGCGGTACTGATTACCACGAGTGCTTTGCTGGCAACGAGTCAGGCTGTCGTGGGCAGTGCCCACCCTACGGTGCAGATGGTGGATTTGACACGCGATCGCGCCGACATCACTGCTCAACCCACCCACTCTCCCACCCCCCTACTTCCCTACTCTCCCAACGCCCTCGCCTACCTGATCTACACCTCCGGCTCCACTGGCACCCCCAAAGGCGTCTTGGTTTCCCACGGTGGGCTGACCAATCTGACCGAAGACAAAATTCGCGTTTGCGACGTGCGATCGGGCGACTGCGTGCTGCAGTTTTTCTCCTTTAGCTTCGACGCTTGCATCCCCGAAATTGTCATGGCTCTGGCCACCGGAGCCCGCCTCCTGCTGGCCCCCAACGAGACCCTGCTGCCCGGTCCGGACCTGGCTGATCTGCTGCGTCGCCATCGCGTCACCCACATCACCATCACACCCTCCGCGCTAGTCAGCGTCCCCTATGGCGATTTTCCTGACCTGCGCATGGTGCTTGTTGGCGGTGAAGCCCCGTCGCCAGAGCTGATCAACACCTGGAGCCAGGGACGGCGCTTTATCAACGCCTATGGCCCGACTGAAACCACCGTGAACGCTAGCATGGTGCCCTGCGGCAACGGCGACCCCGTCCACCCCACCCTCCGACCTAGCGCCAACAAACAGCTCTACGTGCTCGACGACCAGCTGCAGCTTTTGCCTGTGGGCGCGATCGGTGAACTCCACATCGGTGGCGTGGGTCTCGCCCGGGGCTACCGTAATCGACCCGCTTTGACCGCTGAACGATTTGTGCCGAATCCGTTTACGGTAGAGGCATACGGCGGTATGCCCAAGGCCGCATCTTGGTCGCATCATCCAGATCTTGCACAGGGCGTAGAGCCCTACGCCCCTACCGGGCAAATTTTGTACAAAACCGGCGACCTCGCCTGCCACCTGCCCGATGGCCGCATCAAGCTGTTGGGGCGCATTGACGACCAGGCCAAAATTCGGGGTTTCCGCGTTGAGCCTGCCGAAATCGAAAACCAGCTCAACCAGCATCCTGATGTCAAAGCCAGCGTCGTCATCGTGCGAGAAGACCTGCCAGGCGATAAGCGCTTGGTGGCGTATGTAGTAAAGGCAGAAGGTGGAAGGCAGAAGGGGATAGGGAATAGGGAACAGGGACTAGGGAACAGGGAACAGGCAGAAGCAGAGAGTTTTGAATTCTCAGTTTTGAATTCTCAGTTCGATACCCTTCAAAACTCAAAACTCAAAACTCAAAACTCATCCCCCCATCCCCCCAAGCCCCCACTCTCCCAAGCTCCCACGCCCTCTCTCCGCCAGTTCCTCTCCGAACGACTCCCCCATTACCTCGTCCCCTCGACCTTCGTGCCGCTAGACGCGCTGCCGCTGACGCCCAACGGCAAGGTGGATGTGCGATCGCTCCCGGCCCCCGCCCTGGAATCTCCGGAAACGACCTATGTGGCCCCTCGCAATGAAGTGGAAACAGCGCTGGCGGAGATTTTTGCTCAGGTTTTGAGCGTTGAACGGGTGGGCATTCATGATGACTTTTTTGAGCTGGGGGGACATTCTCTCCTGGCGACCCAGTTAGTGGCGCAACTGTTGAACCGCTTCGCTGTGGAAGTGACGGTGATTGACCTGTTTGAAGCGACCACCGTGGCCGGACTCGCTCAGCGACTGGAGCAAAAACAACTGCTGGCGCAACTCCAGACGCGCCCCGTAGACGACGCTGCCGACCGGGAGGAATTTGCCCTGTGAAGGACTTTCAAGGTTATCTCAAACCCCAAGTGGTGGTGGAACCGCTGATCAGTCAGTGGTACGCCTGGAGCTACCTGATTCCCCCGGCGACTGCGGCCCGTTACCTGACCCATTCCCAAATTCCCGTCATGGAGTCGTTTATTGCTGCGCCTCAGGTGCATGCCTCAGCGCTGCAAGACCCGGCCATGCGAGGCGGCCCCTTTATCCACCATGATGCGAGTCGAGTGTCGGAAATTCAGGTGCTACTGGAAACGACTCGCACAGAGCGACAGAAATTGCTAGCGCTGAGTGAGGCGATCGCCACCCTGGAAACGTTGTTGGCCAATCATCCCACGGGTGCTTCTCTGGAACCGCTGTATTCACAAATTCCCGCCGCGCTGCGAGGTTTTGTAGAACTGGTGTACGATGCCCAGCACCATCCCTCAATGCGGCTGATCGAAGGGTTACTTTATCGCAGTGACTACTATGACCCCAGCCGCCAGAGCATCGCCCTACGATTGATCAATAGCGATGACCGAGCGTTTGTGCTCAGCACCCCGCGCTTGCCAGAGGCCAGAAGCTTGCAGGTCTCTTTGCCGTTCTGCGATCGCGCTTGGGATCAGCTCTTTGCCATGCGCCATACTCCCCAATCGGTGCAGCACGTGGCCGCAGCGCTGCAACTGGATGACGCTCAAACCGAGCGCTTCGCCGACCTGTTTACCCCCACCCCGTCGGCCTCCCGTCGGCCCTACGGCGGAGAAGGCGTTCGCATTCGCTACTTTGGCCATGCCTGTGTCCTGATCGAAACCGCCGACGTGGCTATCCTGGTGGACCCTCTGGTGAGCTATGACCAGCCCCACGGCATGACTCGCTACAGCTATGCTGATCTGCCAGACACCATCGACTACGCCCTGATCACCCACAACCATCAGGATCACGTCATGCTGGAAACCCTGCTGCAACTCCGGCATAAGATTCGACATCTAGTCATACCTCAGGGTCAAAAGGGCTCCCTAATTGACCCTTCGCTTAAACTCGCACTGCAGCAGATTGGCTTCGATCAGGTGCAGACCCTAGACGAACTCGACACCATTCCCCTGCCTGAAGGCGAAATCATTAGTCTGCCCGTGTTGGGTGAACACGGTGACCTCAACATCGCCACTAAAACCGCCTACTGGATTCAGCTACGGGGCCGTACGATTCTCTGCGCTGCCGACTCTAATAACCTTGATCCACAGCTTTACCAGCATATTCATCACCTGTTTGGTCCCCTCGACGTGCTGTTTATTGGCATGGAATGCGACGGTGCTCCCTACACCTGGGCCTATGGTCCCCTGCTGCCCCAACCCGTGCCCCGCCACCTGGCCCAAAGCCGCCGCCTCGATGGCTCCAATGCCGACCGGGCGATCGCCCTAGTCCACCAACTGCAACCCCAGCAGGTTTACGTCTACGCCATGGGTCAAGAACCCTGGCTCACCTTCATTACGTCGATCAGCTACACCGATGACTCTGCCCCCATCCAAGAATCCAATCGATTAGTGGCTTACTGTCGGCAGCAAGGGATGGAAAGCGATCGCCTCCTTGGTCGTCAAGAAATTGAGTTGATGCCAAAAGTACTGGTTGGATGGGGGCAACGCCGGATTCCGGTCGCGATAGGGAATAGGGAACAGGCAACAGGGAATAGGGAACAGGGAATAGGGAACAGGGAATGGGGAACAGGGAATGGGGAACAGGCAGAAGCAGAGAGTGTTGAATTCTCAGTTTTGAGTTCTCAGTTCGATGTCATTCAAAACTCAAACCTTAAAACTCAACACTCATCCCCCCCACTCCCCCACTCCCCCACTCCCCCACCACTCCATTCTCTCCTCCAAACTCTGGCCGCTCGCGACATTCGCCTTTGGCTCGATGGCGACACCCTACGCTGCAATGCCCCCAAAGGCGCGCTGACGCCAGAACTCAAGCAACAGCTCAAGCAGCATAAGCCCGACATTATCGCTGTGCTGCAAGGAGAAGTCGTTGCCACAGACACCTCCGAAGAGTGGGAGCAAGATCGAACACTGCCAGAGCACATTCGTCCAGCAGGGACTCTGAACAACGAGCTACCCTCACGTATTCTGCTAACCGGAGCGACGGGATTCTTAGGGACATTTCTACTGGAAGCCCTGCTGCTGCAAGCCCAGGCTGAGATCATCTGCCTGGTTCGAGCCGAGTCGGAAGCCGCTGGATGGGAGCGATTACAGACGACTCTCCGAAACTACGGTATCTGGCGAGAAGACTTCAGACCGCGCATTACCGTTCAGCCGGGAGATTTAGCCCAGCCTAACTTGGGCCTGACTAACCCGGATTTTCAGGCATTGGCGGCAAGCGTTGAGGCGATTTATCACAATGGCGCTGGGGTGCATCATGTCTCGCCCTACTCGCTGCTGCGCGAAACAAACGTGGTGGGGACGCGAGAGGTCATTCGTCTGGCCTGTCAGCATCACCCCAAATCGCTCCATTTCACCTCGACTCTGAGCGTGCTGCCGCCAGTACCGCCAGCGGGGCAAGCCAAGATGCTGGAAGGTGACCCGCTGGATCGCTATCCGGTGCCTGTCGGGGGCTACAACCGCACCAAGTGGGTGGCGGAACAGCTCGTAGCCCAGGCCCGCGATCGCGGCCTGCCCGTTACCATTTACCGGCCCGGCCCAATCTCCGGCCATAGTCAAACCGGTGCCTTCAACGCCAATGACTTTCTCTATCGACTGATGCAGGGCTACATCCAACTGGGCACCGCACCGCAGGGAGAACTACCGCTCGATATTTTGCCGGTGGATTATGTTAGCCGCGCGATCGTCTACCTCTCCCAGGCTCCCCAATCCCAGGGCCAAGTCTTTCATCTCATTCACCCCCAACCAGCCTCATCAGACGGGTTATTCGCCGCCTGCCGCGCAGCGGGTATGCCATTACGCGGGTGCCCTATGGCGAATGGTACGGACAGCTCATGGCGATCGCCCAAGGCACCAAAGACCATCCCCTGTATCCCCTCGTTTCTCTCTTCTCCTCTCGCAGCGAGACCGATACAGGAGCAGCTCATAGCCCAGCAGAAGTACCGTTCGCTTGCCACAACACCCAGGGTGGTCTAGCCGATGCACCCTTCAGTTGCCCACCGTTGGATGAAACCCTATTTACCGTTTATCTAAACGCTCTAGAAGTAGCCAAGGCGCCCAGCTCCCCGTCTCCGCCGGTTCTCTTTAAGTAAAGACAAAAGGCAAAAGGCAGAAGAGATTAGGGAACAGGGAATAGGGGACAGGAAGAACCCAGAACCCAGAACCGAGAACCCAATACCAATAACTAAGAACCAATAACTAAGAACCAATAACCACCATGACCACCACCCCCCGCTATACCGACTACGACACCTGGGCTTGGCTCTATAACGAAACCATGGGGCCAGATTACAGTCGAGCGCAGCTCAAATTTCTGCGGCAGGTTTTGCTGCCAGACTTATCCTCAAACGCGGCAATTTTGGATCTGTGCTGTGGCACCGGGCAACTCATACAGCCGTTAATGGCAGCGGGCTATGAGGTCACTGGGCTAGATGGCTCGGCAGCAATGCTTACCTATGCGCGTCAAAATGCGCCCCAGGCCACTTATTTGCTAGAGGATGCGCGATATTTTCAGCTGTCCGAGCAGTTCGATGGGGTGTTCTCGACGAGTGCTTCCCTCAACCACATCATGACGCTGGCCGATCTGACTCAGGTCTTTGGCAATGTTTACCGCTCGCTGCGACCGGGGGGGCGGTTTGTCTTTGACCTCAACCATCCGGCTCAAATGCAGAAATGGTGGCGCAATCGCATCGTCGAAGGCGAAATCATCTCTCACTATGCTTGGCGGCTCACGCCCGAATACGACCCCGCTACTGCAGAAGGGGCCTTTCACGTCGAAATCTTTCAGGCTCAGTCCCTGACTTCTCCACTCGCCCGTTGGACGCAACTCCTGAAGCAGGCTTTGTATAGGCTGCTCAGCCTGCGCCGCCTGACTGGCTTGCGCCTGCGTCTCCTGTCTCGTTTTGAAAAGATCGAACCCACCTGGACGCGATCGCGCCTTACCTACCGGGTCAAAGGTCATTCTCTAACCGACATCCACACGGCCCTAGAAACGGCTGGCTTCATCGACATCACCCGACAAACCATTGACGGCAATCCCACGCTTGACGCTAACCATTCCGCCCATTTCATCTGCCGTAAATCCTAGAACGCATGCAATGCCCAGTAGGGGCGCACGGCCGTGCGCCCCTACCCTTGATACCCCATCCCCCCGCCACCCCATGACCCTCACCCAACCCCCACCGACCCACTTGCAATCGCTGATCGACACCTACACCGACCGAACTCGCCGTTCCAAAGCACTGGCGGCAGCAAATCGGGCGGTGCTGGCCGACAAAACCGCCATCGGTTACGCCTTTGCGCCTGCAATTAAAGAGATGTGCTATCCGATTGTGGCGGTGCGATCGCAGGGCTCCCGTCTGTGGGATATAGACGGCAACGAATATATCGACATCCTGATGGGTCTGGGCACCAACCTATGCGGCCATAATCCACCCTTTATCAAAGCCGCCATTGCAGCTCAACTGGAGCAAGGCATGGCGATCGGCCCGCAGTCCGCGATGGTGGGTGAGGTGGCCCAGTTGGTTAGCGACCTCACCGGCATGGAGCGGGTCACTTTTAGCAATACCGGCACCGAAGCCGTCATGACCGCCGTGCGAATTGCCCGTACGGCAACCCGCCGTCGCAAAATTGCCGTTTTTACCAATAGCTATCACGGTCACTTCGATGCGGCCCTGATGCGGGCTCCCCTGAGCGAATACGCCCGGAAAAAGACAGTGCGATCGCTCCAACAAAAGCCGGGACTATCCCCCCTGGCCGGACTCTTGCAAAAATTTCTCGGCACCCGCGCCGTACCCGCCGCACCGGGCATTCCCCCAGCCGCCGCGAAAGATGTGCTCGTTCTGGAATACGGCAATCCCAAATCCCTTGATGTGATTAAGGCCCATCGTCGTCAACTCGCCGCTGTCCTCGTTGAACCCGTTCAAAGCCGCTGCCCCGAACTCCAGCCCCGAGAGTTTCTGCAGGCATTACGCGACCTCACCCAAGCCACCGGCATCGCTTTGATTTTTGACGAAATGGTTACCGGCTTTCGCGTCCATCCGGGCGGCGCCCAAGCCCACTTTGGCCTTCAGGCTGACCTCGCCACCTACAGCAAAATTGCCGGGGGTGGCTTGCCCCTCTCGATCATTGCCGGTCAGGCCCACTTTATGGATCATATCGACGGCGGTCCCTGGCAGTTTGGCGACGACTCTGCCCCCCAGGTGCCCACCACCTTTTTTGCGGGCACTTTTTGCAAACATCCCTTATCCCTAGCGGCGGCCCATGCCACCCTGCAACACCTAAAAGCGCAGGGGCCAGACCTGCAAGACACCCTTAACCAGCGCACCACGGATCTTGTCAATCGTCTCAATACCTTCACCGATAGTGTCGCGATGCCAGTGAAGTTCACTCAATTTGGGTCGTTTTTCGCGATCGCCCTCACCCAGAGTCAGATTCCGCCAGCTGCCCTCACCCTGTTCTCCTACCAGCTGCTCAACCAGGGCATTCATTTACGCGGCGGCGATCGCGGCGGCTTTCTCTCCACCGCCCATACCCCAGACGACATTGACGCTATTTACACTGCGTTTTGCCATGCCTTAACCGCCCTCAAGGAGGCCAACGATGTCTAGCGCTTAGATTTCAGCTTTATTCCTATCCTGAGCAAGATTTGAGGTTTGCGGTGCAAGGTTTGAGGTGCTCCCCCTTACCCACTCCCCCTTATCCGCTCCCCGCTCCGCTGCCCCCGCTCCCTTTCCCCTAACACCTATCCAAAGGAAAAAATGACCCAACCGACCGAGCCCATCTATCGCGTCGTCATCAGCGATGAAGAACGCTACTCGATCTGGCCAGAACACAAAGAAATCCCCTGGGGCTGGCGCGCCGATCAAACAGTCGGCACTAAACAGGCATGTCTCGACTACATCAAAACCGTGTGGACCGACATGCGTCCCCTCAGCCTGCGCCAAAAAATGGCCGCCGCTGCATCCGAAAGTTCTGCTTGAGAGCCCCTAGTCATGACTCAAACTGCCCCCAGAGAATTATCCATGGAGACTTCCCCCAACGAATCTCTGGCTGTTTTGGAACTCCTGATTCCGTGGGATCTCCCCTTCGATCAGCACCTGTCTTCCACTGATAGAAGTCGCCTTGACCAAGCCTTACAGCAGCTCTTACAAGCGCTGGCCCAGCCCTCACCGCAAGCAGCACTCATTAGCATCAGTCAAGCGTTAATAGCACTGGGGGAAGTGGACACTCAAACCGCCAGTATTCAAAATACCCAAACCTCCCTCAAAACCTGGGAAGTCGAAGACTACGATCGCTATTTTCAAATTCGTCATGTCCACACTGAGCAATCTGCCCTCTGTCTGGTTAAAGGACTGCTGCTGACCTGTCAGAAATTTTTTGAGATTCATATGCAAACGCCTTGGTTAGACGCTCATCAGATCAAACAACAACAGCAAGGGTTCATCAGCTACACCGAATTACTTCAAAGAACGTTTGGTTTAGACACCGATCACTCAGACGCAGACCCCACCGCTGCCCCCCACAAAACCGAATTGTCATGACCGTAACTCAGGGACAAACGCTCTGGCGGGGCTTTCATTGGGCCTTCTTTATCAATGTTCAAGGCTTGATTATTTGCCTGCGACGATTTGAAGCCCAACTCGCCCTCGGCCAGCTTGACCAAGCCCAAATCGAACTTAAAACGGCCACCGAATTACTGCTCGCTTCTGGGGCGTCTATGGAGCTCGCGGGCAGCTTTAATCGCCATGAATATGAACATTCGGTGCGCCAATCCATGACGCCGCCCCAGGTTCAGGCCGATAATTTCAGTGGGCTGATGTCTTGGGAACACGCCGCTCTCATGCAGATTTGGAAACGCCTGCGGCCCACCTTTGAGCAACTGCCCGCTGCCCTGCACCCGCAGCATCAAGAATTTGTGAAGGCGTATCTGTCGTTAGCCACAGCCCACCGGGCCGTCTGTGAAAAATTTGGCGGCAATGAAGGCGGTAGTCTGCGCTTTGAAGGCGGTAGTGCCGTTAAAACACTCGATCGCTTTAGTGCTAGCCGTCGCGCCCTGATTGATCCTCATCACCCAGCCCCATCAGGCTGTCCTGTCCAGCTCTCGACCGAGCCAGAGCCCCGTTGTTAACGGTCTAGATGCAGGGTAGCGGGTTCCGGGGAGTGTAAAAAAACGCGGTATCGAAGGGGAGAGCGATCTCAGTTTTTAGATTGCCTAAATCGATCCAGCCAACTCGTTAGATAGGCTTCCTAGCCCGTCCAGCCCCACTCGCCTGCGGTCGCGCTTCTGGGCTTACCGGACATTAGGAAAAGCAGCCTGCAGAAAATTTCGTCCACCCAGGTACAGGGTTCTCCTGGAATCTGGAACCCTGCTTTTTCTGCCTTCTCATATCAATTCTGGATAACAGCGCTCAAAATTGAGGATCCCCCGCTGTCGCCGCCCCCTTGGAAAGGGAGCTATAAGCCTTGTTGATATTGGGCTTCCCACTTTTTAAGGAGGATAAGAGGGGGATCGTCAATTGGCATAAGTGTTGTCCAATTTTAAGGAATTGATATAACTTCCGAGAGCTGCATAATCGTCATTCAGGTTGAGAGACGCACCAATCTTTTGTCACGGATCGAGGACGACGCGACTGCGGTTGACGTTTAGCCATGGGTTCAAAGTCGCGGCAGCCAATGGCCTCTTCTGATAAAGCGATGCAAGGATGCACAGGGCATTTCAAGTAATGGGTGCCTGTGTAATATTGGCAGCGATCGCAGGGAATCTGATGCAGCTTACGGATATAGGCGACGCCATCCTTGATAGCAATCATCACTGACCAGAGAAAAACCAACATTACCGCCCAAATCATCATGGGACAGACAAGAGACATCACTGTCTCAACATTGAGATGAGAAAAATACTGAAGCATGAGGCAGTAGTTCCATATGGCATTTTTAATGAAGAAAGGGGCTTTAGGCGTTAAGCCTGCTGCCCCGGTTCCCAAATCAAAGTCTTAAGACCCAACTGCATCGAGGGCTTTTTCGACCCGGCGGAAGTCAAACCCGATCGCCCGCATGGCGTGCCATAGATGTCCTTGCAAGAAGAAAAAAAGCCAGGGAAGAAGTGGGCATTCGCTAGCCAACAACGCGACGTATGCTCATTGAGCGGCAAACTAACCGTATCGGCAAAGTATGGCGTGATGCCCAGCTTCACGGCTAACGGAGCCCCATAAAACTCGACTGGATAGGCCAGCGTATTAACCGCGCAAAAATAAGCCGCGACAAATCCCGCTAAGGCAATGCCACCTAAGGAGTAAGACAAAATCGCCTCCCCAGAAAACTCAAGGACATTCCTGGCCCATTTCAAGGGCGGAACCAGAATATGCCAGACACCGCCCAAAATCAGCAGCGTCCCGATGAACACATGACCACCCACCAGATCTTCCAAACTGTTGACGCTGGCAAAATGCGTTTGATAGCCATAAATCACGAGGGGATCAAGGGTTGGCTGTACCGTTCTCACCGTCTGAGTGGTGGCATCATACAAACCACCCCAGGTCGTGGCTTTCGCCACTAGTAGCAAGGCTCCCGCCCCCAAAAACAGTAAATGATGACCTAATATCAGTCCCAACTGAGCCGGATCGTCCCAGCTAAAGTCAAATTTACGCGCCTGACCTTCGGCCTCTTTAAGGTCTGCTGGTGCCTTAAACGCATGAAACAACGCTCCAGCACCTAAGACCGCAGAGGAGATGAGGTGTAGCGACCCAATCACAAAATACGGGTAAGTATCCACAACTTGCCCCCCGTCACCCACCCCAAAGCCCAGGGTCGCCAAGTGCGGCAGCAAAATCAACCCCTGCTCGCCCATAGGCAGCGAGGGGTCAAACCAAGACAGCTCAAATAGCGTAAACGCCCCAGCCCATAACGTAATCAAAGCGGCCTGGGCGACATGGGCGGCAATAAATAACCCCGAATGATTAGCAAAGCGGGCATTCCCCGCCCACCAGTCGTAAGTAACATCAGTCTTGTCGTAGGTCTGCATAAGCAATATTCCTCTGTAAAAAGCCAAACCGCCGATCATCGTATTGCGGAATTTCTCAACAACAATATCTCAAAATAGATTGGAATTATTCTCAATAAGCGAGAACCTAAACCCTCAAATAAACACCTTCCGCTTCTCGGTCAACTCCTGAAAACCTTAAATAAAAGGCTTTTAGCCTGATCTGCATCGACAAAAGGGATGCTGTCAGCTCCGCGATCTCTTAACAGGTCTTATTACTTATTGAGATTAAGTAGGATTTCTTGACGATTATCCTCTGCCACTGAGATTGTATTCTTGAGAATTTTTGTCGTTAAATTGAGCCACATGAATTGTCTTGGCTGACCAGGCAAAGTTTTGAGGCTGTCATCATTTCTTCTGGGAAGGGTTGAGGGGTGGGTGGATCGCCAGTTAGCGCAACGGATCGACACCCACCTCGTCTTTGGCATCCCTCCTGAGAGGGGATTTGAGGCTCAATAGGCGGGTAAAAGCGTTACTTATGCTATTCCGAACTCAGGTTAGTTAATGATGCGCCCAAGGCAACGCCCTGGTGTTTAACGAGGCTAGATGCAACTGATGTCACAACCGTAGTGGAATTCAGGCCGTTCAGATTGCTAAAGCTCCCGTACAGCAAGGACTTCAAATCTGAACAGCTAATTTCTAACGTTGGCTAGGCGTTAACAGTCTGCCATCACACTCTGCTGCTGATCACCACTACTTTAGGGGCTTGTGGTTTTTAAGACAGCAACCGTTTCGACGCAGGGGGGGGGAGCCATACTCCCCCCTGCGTCGAAACGCTATTTTTGAGCAAACTCTTAAATGACAGAAAGTTGGCACATTTGGCAAATGCCATAAACCGTAAACTGACAGTCCCGTAGCAAAAAGCCGTGCCCGAGAGTTTCTTGCTGACTGGCCTTGGTAACTCGATGGTCTTCAAACTCGTGGACTTCGCCGCAATGCACACAAACCAAATGATGATGTTGCTTGGCCGGCGATGTACTCAATTCATAGTATTTTCGACCTTCGGCCAATTCAACTTCTCGCATAATCCCTAAATTAACCATCATGTGGAGGGCTCGATAAATCGTCGAGTAGCTAATCTTCTCACCTTTAGTCGTAGCTTGATAATAGATATCTTCTGCACTGAGGTGTTCGCCATCAGGTGTCATCACAAATAAATCCAGAATCTTTTGTCTCTGGTCTGTCAATCGAAGACCTTTCTGGTTAAGACGCGATCGCAGAATGTTGTGTTGATCAGCAAAATTTGCTTCAGGATTATTTGATTCCATGAGAAGACTGTCTGAAAAGGGGTATACAGAAAATCGCGGAAATTCCTTGGGGCCATCAGTCAAGAGTAAGTTTAACTGTTGAAAGCCATTTCTAATAGAGAACGCATTTTGTTAAGGGTATTTTATTTTGGTGTACCTCATCACTTAATTTGTATATTTGATGTTCTCAACGAACTCAAGTAAATCAGACTCAACCGGTAATCTCATGAGGCGTCCCAATTATCAGGGCAGCAAAATTGTTTAAAAATTGAGTAACAAACCATGTCTGCCATTGAATCTCTCCAGCAAGTCTATGGCGAAGTCGAAAACAATTCGATCTTGCTAGAAAAATCGGTTACAGCACCTGTCACAGAAGGACTTGGCATCCTATACGCGAGCTTTTTAGCTCTCTATTTACAATATCAGAAACATCATTTTGTCGTCGAAGGCTCCGAGTATCATATGCTTCACGACTATTTTTTAGAAAGTTCGGAGGCAGCAGAAAAGCATGCTCATGACATTGGTGAAAGAATGCATGGCCTGGGCAGTGTCCCAGCCACATCTTTTGCTCAGTTGTCAGAACTTTGCTGTTTTACGCCAACAATGGATGATGTGTTTCGCTGTAGTGAAATGATTAAGCAGAACTTGCAGGCGGAACAATCACTAATTGAAATAATCCGTCGTCAGGCCTCTCAAGCAGAAAGTTTAGGAGATCGCGCAACTCGCCTTCTCTATGAGCAAATTTTACTGAAAACTGAGGAGCGAGCCTATCATCTAGAACACTTCTTAACCCGCGATAGCCTAAAAAGTCGATTGGTAAGCATTGACCGGTCGACTTTATCCTTAAAGATGGGATAGCGACTTGATAGTTAGGTATTGAAACCTGACGATACCTAACTGTCAAATAGTTAATGGCCCTGATCGAAACTATCACGCTGATAGTGATTCTCTAGGTGAAAAATGTTGTTCCCGATTAAATATGCTTTCTCAGCTTCTAAATCTAAAGAGTCTTTTTAGGGCTGACAAGTAACGATGGTTTTGAATCTGACTTGACTCGAAAAACGACTATCAGGCAACCGCTTTCACTTGCCAACAGCGCTGCAAATGTTCGATCTGCGACTGCTGAGGGGCGACAAACGCCTGAACGGCACTCCACAGCTGAATGGCTGCAGTGGCATGATTGATTTGCACTCGCAGTGCCTGACCTTGCTTGCACTGACACGGCACCGAGAGGTCTTGCAAGTGAAAATAGACGTCCCAACGGGCAATGCTATCGATCTCGACCTCTAGATTCAAGCCGCTGTCTGCAAAAGACGCATCGCTGGAGTCAGAAAATTCCATAACAACTACTCAATAATGAATATCGGCAACGGATCAAGCAAGGCAAAGCTTTATTGATAAAAATTCCCAAAAATAAATAGGCGATCACTCTCAAGACTCGGCAGCAAATGTTACCGTCAAGTCTTAGCGGTCAAATTTCCTAGCAATCCTCACGCTGCGTTTTGTCCAGAAAAACGCTTCGATAATCTCTGCTATTGATATCATTAAGCTACTCAATACTAATAATTAATGCAATGGACTGTCAACAAAAAAGCACCATGGCATGTGATGCTGCTGCTGAGTTCCTTGCTTGAGAGGCTCAGTTTCGTCCAGATTGGAGAGTCGTAAGTCTTATTGGTCATTGAGATCAGTAAAATTTTGAACAGGAGAGACAAGGTTTTGTCGCCTTTAGCCTGGTGGTGAATTCATATCCAAATTGATTTCACGCCAAGTCAGAACTGTTCTCAATAATACAATATGAAAAGATGTCTCATTAGCCCGAGTCTTTGCTTCTGGTTAGTCACTCTTGAGGGCAAAGGTTTAGCGATCGATGGGAATGACCCTTGAGAGGAAGCTACTTGACATCAGATCTCAATAACCTTATTTTCGACGAGGCATCTGTGTTGATCAGGCCAGATGGCGCGCTTCAACCTCTTCAGCTCTATGTTCTGGTGATTCGCATGTCTATTGTTCAAGTCTTCCAAGCTGGCGGTGTCGTGATGATACCGCTGCTGTTTTTTTCAATTGCCGCAATCGCCTTATCCATTGAACGGGCGCTCTTTTGGTATCGGATTAGCCGCCAGCAGCGATCGGTGATTCGAGATTTTTTGCGTGTTTATCGGTCTGATAGTCTGACTGCAGCTGAGCGCCTGCAGCAGCACAGCACCCTCCCGATCGCGCGCGTCTTTTTAGAGGCGTTGGAGCTGGACGGGGAACCGCCCAGTCAGTTTCGCCTCGCGTTAGAGGGGGCGGCACAAGCAGAACTGCCCTTTCTCAGACGATTTAACACTGTGTTTCAAACGATTGTGGCGGTGTCGCCCCTACTCGGACTGTTGGGAACGATTTTGGGGCTCATTCGATCGTTTGCCACGATTCGCTTAGGTGAGGTTGGCGCTAACGCCACGGCAGTGACGGGCGGCATCAGCGAGGCGCTGGTCTCAACAGCAGCGGGCATGGTGGTCGCCATTTTTACTTTGGTGGTGGCGAATCTTTTTCGCGGGTTATATAAGCGGCAGGTGTCGATGTTGCAGGAATACAGCAGCCAACTAGAGGTGCTCTACGGGCGTCACTACTATGCCAAGCATAAATCTCAGCCGATTTCGGAGGAATCCTATGCACATTAGAGAAGATGACGCCGATGACGCCATGGAAGTTAATATTCTGCCGCTCATCGACGTTATTTTTGCCATTCTGGCCTTTTTTATCCTGTCTTCGCTCTATCTGACGCAATCGGAAGGGTTGCCGGTAAACCTACCTGATGCTGACACCGCGACGGAACAGGCGCAGGCCGACTTTACCGTGACCCTACAACCCGATGGGGCGATCGCCCTGGATCAGCAATTGATTACTCTGGAAACTTTACGGTCTGCGATCGAGCAATCTTTAGAGCCTAACCAAACTGCCATCATCACGATTAGAGCGGATGAGCAGGTGTATCACGGCGATGTGATCGATATCATGGATGAACTACGAGCAATTGAAGGGGCCACGCTGGGCATTGCGACGGAACCGGAATAGGGAATAGGTGCAAGGTTCAAGAGGGGACTTGCACCTTGCACCCAATGCCCTCCCTATCCCTCTCCCAACCGGCCATCTTCCATATGCAGGACGCGATCGGCGATGTCGAGAATCCGGCTATCGTGGGTGACGAGCAAGACTGTGCAGCCCTCTTCGCGGGCCAGCTTTTGGATGATTTCGACCACATTGCGACCAGCCTGACTATCTAAAGATGAAGTCAGCTCGTCGGCTAGTAAAAGCTGGGGATGATTGACGAGGGCACGGGCGATCGCCACGCGCTGTTTTTGCCCGCCGGATAGGTTTTCGGGATAGGCGTCTACTTTATCGGCTAGTCCGACCGCAGCGAGAATGGCTTCGGCGCGATCGCGGTAGTCGGCTTTGGGAATCTGCGGGTGCAGTCTTAGGGACGTGCTGACGTTTTCCCAGGCGGTGAGGCAGGCCAGCAAATTGTGATGCTGAAAGATAAAGCCGATTTGATTGCGCGTACGAATTAAGGCGGCACGGCGCGATCGGTGTAAGGCCTGGTTCAATACGGTGAGGCTACCAGACTGCACGGTTCGCAAAGCCCCGATCAGGGTGAGCAGGGTGGTTTTGCCACTGCCAGACGGCCCCTCAAGAATGACGATTTCGCCCGACTTGAGCTCTAAGTCAACATCGGCAAGCACCGGTTTACGCAAGGCCCCTTTACCAAAGGCGTGGGTAAGATTTTGAGCCGTGACGATGGAGGGCATAGGCATGGCGGGGGGTGAACGCGGTGAGGGGATATCCACTCCCATAGCTTATGGCAGATGACTAATCTACAGCTAGAGATATGTAATTCTCGCTCATGAATTTAGAAACCATCGCAGCATATAGATAAAGTCCCGTCATCATCATCTGGGTTGACGTGACCAATTGTGTCAGTTATCTAGCGGGCTACGAACACCCAGTCCCCCGCGATTCAGCACATGGGTGTAGATCATGGTGGTTTTCACATCCTTGTGGCCCAGTAATTCTTGAATCGTGCGAATATCATAGCCATTTTCTAGAAGATGGGTGGCAAAGCTATGGCGAAACGTATGGTAGCCAACTTTTTTCGTGATGCCGGTTTGTCGGACTGATTTCTTGAGAGCTTTTTGAATACTGCTCTCATGCAAGTGATGTCGTCGCATTTCTTCACTGCGGGGATCTTTAACGATGCGACCTGCAGGAAAGGCGTATTGCCAGATCCAGTCACGGTTGGCATTGGGGTATTTACGTTCTAGAGCAAACGGCAGATATACCGACCCAAAACCCCGTCCTAAAAGCTTGCTGATGTTGTCGCCGAATGCCGGCCAGGTGATCTTGAATTTCGTCAGCCGCACTCGCAGCTAGCATCGTCACGCGATTTTTGCGGCCTTTGCCATCCCTCACAATAATTTGGTGTTGAGCAAAGTCAATATCTTTGACGCGCAAACGCAGGGCTTCTGAAAGCCTTAAGCCGCTTCCATAAAGCAGTTTCGCAACCAATTGATGGGTACCCGACAGCCGTTAAATGACTGCCAACGCTTCGGCTTGCGTCAAAACCACGGGCAAATTGCGGGGGGCACTCGCACGCACGGCATTGATACCCGTAATATCAATCTCCAGGACTTTTTGATACAGGAACAGAATGGCATTCAAGGCTTGGTTTTGAGTCGCCGCGGCGACCTGTTGATTAACGGCTAAATCGGTTAGGAACGCCTCAATCTCACATCGTCCCATCTCCCGAGGGTGCTGTTTGTGATGGAACAGGATGTATCGCTTGATCCAGTGAATATAGGTTGCTTCGGTGCGGTAAGCATAATGCCGCAGACGCATCACGTCGCGGACTTGCTCCAGCAGCTTCTTCGGTTTCTGTCCCATAGATTTTTCAGGCTCACCCATCAAGAGAAAGTATCAAAAGACACTAAGTAGTCTTTTTGTACTATACCTAAAAATATGTGGAAAGTTTCTTGTGATCTATCAGTGTCGGCATAATATGCGGAAAGATTCTTGTGACCTATCCAAATTCACCAGAGCACAAGAATTTTTCTGCCGATCCACCTAAATCGGGATGATATGCGGAAACTTTCCGTCTAATAACATTGTTAGCTCGCTGAATTATCGGCAGAGGCGTACTTAAAAGGTGATTTGCCTGTGTCACCTCCATATCTCTACAGCCTAGGGCAGGAAAGCAGTTGAAAGCTATTGACTTGAGGCCAGTTAAAATTCAGTTACCTAGTCACTGTTAATTGGAGGGTGCATGGATAATGTTCTAGAACAATCAGTTGGGCAGTTCTTAGCACTAATCACCTTCTTCGCTTTTCCCGCTATCCAGTATTTATTATTAAAATGGTCCGCCCGAAGAGAAGGACTGCCCAGACTTGGATACTTACCTGAATACGGATTTAGATTGGTGATTCGTAATATACCCAGGAGGCGATTTCTTAAAGATATTAAATATAAAGTCTTCCTTAGAAAGTTAGTGCCACCATCTAAAGGATCAACAGCATATACTTTTTATGATATTGAAATTCTTTGTAAGGAAGAGTTTTTTATTTTTCCAAACTCAGACCAAACCATGTTGAGTTTTCAATTAAATGGAGCTGAAGAGGGAAATGTTATCTTTTTTGTCACAGATAAACTAGGAAATAAAATTCAAGATGGAATATCAAAAAAAGGCTTTGACAAAATAATTTGTGACTATTCTGCTACGATTGACAACTTCTTCGATTTTGACGTTAAGGTTGAAAAACGGGTTGTGATTGAATCTTCTTCTTTGATAAGAATGTGGAATGAAACTCGTCTAGGCTGTGAAAAGTTTAAGGCATTTGAGGTTGACTATATTCTAAATCCTGGTCACTAATCTAAGCTAATACTTTACGGCAGTGGGCAAATGAATGCCACTTATAAGAGACTAAGGTTGTTTGCTGCTGCGTTTTGCCGTTAGCCAGTAATCTGTTTTGTTAGAGTTCCATGAATTTATGTATGGTAGAACTCCATAAATTAGAAGACCGAATAAGAGATTTTATTAATAGTCCTAGAAAGCAATCTAATTTGCTCGAAGACTCTGCCACATGGAATAAATTATGTAGTGCATTGGATTTGATTGGAGATACACAAATAGCAATAGATGCTTACCCGAGACTTTTCAATATACAGGAAGAGGGAGTCAGCTATTTGATTGTTTATGGAATTTTGCAAACACTTTTATTACAACAGGATGCTGCAAAACATATCGGGGATGCCTTAAATTTCAAGGTTAAACTGCCAAAAGCCTTAGAAGAAATACGAGTAATTAGAAATAGTGCTGCAGGTCATCCTAGTTATCAAAGAGAAAATGGTTTAGCAAAATCTTGCTTTATTACAAGGATGTCAATATCACCTACAGGCTTTGAATTAATGACAGTGTATTCAGGAGATAAAGAATATGAAATGCGTCAAATATCAATTCCAGTTTTGATTGAAAAACAGCAATCGTATTTAGGCCAGATTTTATCAAAAGTTATTCTAGAGCTAGAAAAGCAGGAAATGAAACATCGTGAAATACATAAGGACAAAAAACTAGCAGATATTTTTCCTCGCACAATTAATTATCATTTTGGTAAAATTCATGAAGCTACATACAGCAGAAATGGCTTTCCACTCGGAACCCCTAACTTAAAAATCATTACTGAATGTATCGAGAACTTTAAAGATGAGCTGTCTATCCGTGGTGAATGGGGAGTCTACGAATCGGTAGATTATCATTATGAGCTGATTGATTACCCCTTAAAGCGTCTAAAGGCGTATTTTGGTGGCGATGAAACTATAAATGAGAAAGACGCTTATATTTATGCTTCATTTCTCTCAAATCAGTTAAAGTCTCTGCAAGGGATTGCTAAAGAGCTAGATGAGCAATACGAATCAGCACCGTGAAGCTAACATAACGCAGGAGCGGACGGCATGAGTAATCTAGGTGTTGATGCAAAAATAATGACCGCCGCTCAGCTTCTCGTTAGCCTGAAGGACCAAGTCGGTCACAGTGAAACGAACACTTGTACCGTTGTTAATTTCGTTGACCTTAGTGATTGGGTGCAACGGTTCGACACCAACGCGGGAAACCAACTCGACAAACGGAGCTAGTTCACATTCTAAGGGAGCGGAATCTTTTACGGTGCAAGGTGGTCAATACCGGCTCTTCGGACTGCGTTTTCAGAGCGCCAACGTGGATAGGCGACCGGTGCTTTGTGTTGTTCTTCACGGTGATGCCCCCCGCAATCGACCAGAGTACCAGTACGTAATGGCAAGCCGGATTGCCCAGGCAAACGACAACGTCGTGACCGTTGCGTTACTTCGTCCCGGGTACGAAGATCCGACCGGCAACATCTCAGATGGTGAACGGGGCGACTCCGTTGGTGACAATTGGAATGCAAAGAATACCGATTCGATCGCCGAGGCTATTGAGACCCTAGGCGAAACGACGAATGCTCGCAAAGTTGTCTTGATCGGACATTCGGGCGGCGCTGCAATTGCGGCAAACATTGTCGCACGGCACCACTCTCTGATTCATGGAGTGGTTCTGGTTTCGTTTCCGGGCGATGTGAATCATTGGCGGCGACACATGTTCACGAAAACCGGGTCTGATGCGTTCAAGGGCGACATTGATTCGTTATCCGTGTTGCATGACATCGATCAGATCTCCGATGCTCTTAAGATAAGGCTGATCGTTGGCGAAACTGACGATGTGACGCCGCCGGAGCTTGGATTGCAGTACGCCGCATTGCTCGAAGATGCGGGAAAAACAGTTGATGTCGTGCGAGTCGGTGGCAAGGGACACGAGATCCTCCTGGAACCGGACGTTTTGCAGCTCGTTTCGAAAGTGATCTCTGAGGTGATGGACGACTCAGGCTAACAATTGCGTGAACCGGGGCGGCGAATCCGGCGGAATCTGAAATCAACGCGCAACGTCGCCGCCCGGTGATGCTGGACGTTAGGCGACACCGACAACCGCTATAAAAGTCAATTTCCTATCATTGAATTAATCTTGCCAAGATCCTGCCAGTTTCTTTGACTTTCTCACAAGATCCTCATCTTTTTGTTCCAGGATTACGATGTAAGGAGAAAAAGACTGGGTTGTACCCTCTAATTAGATGAGAAAGCAACTATCACTACAAATGGATGTTCTGACTTCACTTTAACGTTACTCAATAGAAGAAAATGAGTATGTCACCGGAATGGAAAGACAGGCCTGTAAAATATCTGCGAGATAAGGTTGTTGATCAATTAAAATTTAATCTTGCGAAGAATCATTTAGAAGTAGATGAATTTGAGCAACTTGTCAATATAGCACTAAGTACACAGAGTAAATCTGAATTATTGTCACTAACTAATGATCTTCCCACAAAAGACGAAATCGATATAAAGAATCAAGAACTGGAACTAGAAGCGCACAGAAACAAAGATTCATTGATCAGTATATTGTCTGATCTAAAAAGAAAGGGGAATTGGGTTCCTCCTAAACACTTAAGAGTAGTCACGGTTTTAGGTGCTGCGGAAATTGACTTTCGGGAAGTAAGTTTTGACTCAGATTTGACTTATATATCTCTTGTCTGTTGGTTTGGTGAAGTTAATATAATTGTTCCTCCAGGCATTAATGTGATCTCAAATGTAAAGAATATTGTTGCTGATATTGATAATAGAAGCCAAAGGAGGATAAATCCGGACTCACCTACGATTGTCATTGAAGGAGAAGTAATATTTGGCGAACTTACTATTAAAGAAAAAGCTATCAAGAAGAAATAAAGATTCCTTTTCCTTTTCATTCTTCAAAATAAGTGTGAAAACGAAAAGGAATTAATACTTAACGGAATGAAGGATAGTGATAACCTGCTTTATCGTTATTTGTCTCTAGTGTTGATGCTCGTCCATTCAGACTAACATTGCGTTGGAGCCGAACATACAAACGTTATCGGTTAGGGTCAAAAGTGCCTGTGTCGGCTCAACTTTACCGTTCTACCGACAAAAGAGGCAGATTATTGATTCTACAGAATTTTTTTTTTAAATTCATTACCTTTTTAAATCATCCTAAAAAGGCTTAAGAAATGAACAATAAAAAAATTCAACTGGAAAGTGTGTATAGATATGACAAATTCAAACTCTTACATTTGTTCAATTATTAAATATATCCATGAGTCAAGTTATTGAGTAAAACTCGATTTCCCTAATTGCCAAGGGGAGCAAGTCTTTTGAATACAAAAACAAACAAAACAATCAAAGCTTTATATCGGCACGTTTTTCTAGGAAATTTTGACCAAGGTGTCATCTTTATATTTCTTTCTTTTCTTGTTTGGGATAAAACGGAAAGCATGCTGACAGTTGCTCTAGCTTTCATAATACCAGCTGTCGTGAACACAGTTATTGACTATTTTTTCTCTTCTCTGAGTGATAAGGGAAATCGCGTTACATTAATAATTATTGGAAATGCCGGTTCTGCTATTTTCCTTTCTTGTTATGGATTATTCAGTAGTATATACATCTTGTATATTTTAATCTTCTTTAAATCACTCTTTGAAAAAATATATCAAACTTCACTTTCTCCTTATTTTAGAGAAGTGATTCCTGAAGACGATTTCAAAAGATTTATAGCAAAAACAAATACGTATGGAACAATCGGAGCTTCTATTGGAGGGTTTTCCTTAATATATTTATATATCTATACTCAAAATATTCCACTTATTTTTATCGTTTCCGGTTTGATCGAGCTTGTATCAACACTTTTTCTATTTTCACTTGGAAATACTAAGCAGAAATTGAAGAAGGATGTCGAGAGCCCAATTGATGCCGCAAAACTAAAAAGATTTACCTTTATCTACTCACTAGAAGCATTTGGTACTGCGTTAATAATCAATAGGTTTGTGATTTTCTTAAACGATTCTCATGAATTACAAGTTCAAGATGTTGGACTTGTATTTTTCATCGTATATGGAATTTCAAATCTATTCGCTGCTAATTTATATAATTTCTTCAATTCTTTTGCTATAAAAAATATGCTTATAGTTAATTTTAGTTTTCAAGCGATATTGCTTATTATAATGATGAGTGTTAATAGTCTCAATTTAATTATTGTATCATGGTTCTTTTTCGAACTCGTATCTAATATTACCACCATTTATACAGACGATCATATTAACAAAACACTTTTTACAAACATTGGCAAGTCTCTTTCAAAATTCAGGATTTGTATTTCTATTTCAGGAATCCTTGGGCAATTTCTAATTGGTACTATCTGGGATATTGGGGGGATTGGTATAAGCTTCTACTTTACTAGTTCCATATTATTCACATTAGCGATTATTATTCTATTTCTTAAATTAAATGTTGATGAGCCTAAACAAGCAGTCATTAATGATGGGAACTAAATAATAGAGAACATGTGACCAATAAAAAGTGCGGTAGAACAATCAAATGCAACTGACAACTTTTTTGTCACCGTTTTTAAATACTCACAAATGCCGCCAAGCCTACGGCACAAAGTTGCAGCTGATTTGGTCGTTATGTATGAATGAATAAGCGTGTTTTTGAGAAAATAAGCGTGGAGACAGGTTTTTGGCGTCAACGATGGAAATCGAACCAGATTGCGTTCCACAAAAGTGAAGTAAATCCTGCTCTAGTCAACTATTTTGAGGCACTAGCGTTAGCCAAAAAGCAGTCGGGTCTTTGTACCATTGTGTGGCAAAACGCTGGATATTGCCTGGCTTTTGGCTCAGGGGTATCGGGTGGCGGGCGCTGAACTGATTGAAATTGCCATTCAGCAGTTATTTGGGGAACTAGACGTCACTCCCCAAATCTTAGAAATGGGTGAAATCAAGCATTACAGCGCAGAAAATATCGACATTTTTGTCGGTGATATTTTTCAGGTTTCTAGCGAGATGTTGGGCTCAGTGGATGCTATTTATGACCGGGCCGCTTTGGTAGCGTTACCTAAGGAGATGCGCGATCTCTACACCGCTCATCTCAGACACATTACCGACCAGGCACCGCAGTTACTCGTCACCTACGAATACGACCAAACGTTGATGTCAGGGCCACCCTTTTCTATCAGTGCAGAGGAGGTGCATCACCACTATGGAGATCGCTATGCGGTCTCTCAACTTGAGAGTACAGAGCTTCCCGGCGGCTTTAGAGGAAAATGTGCAGCCAGGGAAACCGTTTGGTTACTTAAACGTCATTGACGTTGGCCTATGGTTTGAGCTATCGAGAGAGTAAATCAAGGCGATCAGTTAAGCCGTTCAAAAACTTATGTCGAAACCGTTTTTATGGTCAGCCACAGTCGGCGAGATCGCGGCTCTAAATCTCGTTTTTATATCACCCACCCGTGCCCAAGTTAGGCAAATTACCCACGTCGATATCTGCTCAACGGACGATAGCTTAATCATTAGCTTGGAGGCACCGAATGCCGAGCAGGCCACGATCTTGCAAACGGATGTGGGCAATGAGACCATCCTGGATTTGCTGATCACACAATTGGGGGAAGGACTGGCTGCTGATCAGGAGATTCTCACCAACGGTATTGATCGAGTTTCAGTTGAACCTCTCGATGCCAACAGCGTGCGCATTCGCCTGGTCGGCACGGGAGGGCCACCGACGGTCAATATCAGTCAAGACGAGACCCAGATTGTGCTAGATGTCACGCCACCGGCCAGATCGATTAGCTGTCGGCGTTGCCCCCAGCCTGATTACCCTGACGCTGCTCTGAGCGATGGCACCGAAGGGAGCGTCGTGCTGAGCATTGAGTTTGATACAGCGGGATTTGTGACTGGGGCATCAATCAACCGATCGAGTGGCAATGCTTCGCTTGATCAGGCCGCCTTAGAGGCCGCGTTGAATTATGAGTTTGAGGTGCAGGGTTATGGAGACCAAGGGGGCCGCATCCTCATCGAATTTGCCTTTGACGTTGAATGAGCACAATCGATTCAGATATCGCCGCGATCGCGGGTGCTCCCTAACTCTTTTCACCTCCCCGACAGGTGATCAGACAAGTCCAAATCGGTCTCCTGTAGCAAGCCGCAGTTTGATGAGGTCACTCTGGATTGGTGAAACCGTTATCTGACAAGCATTTTAATTCCGCATTCCGACCTCCGCATTCCGCATTCTGCGGCTATAACACCAGTCCCCTACACCCTGCCCCCTAAAACACGTCGGCGGGGTCAGCGGAGCGCAGCTTATTCATGGCGATCGCTCCAGACAAACCACACATCACCAGCGTCAAGAGAAACACCGTGATCGCGACCTGGGTTTTCATCACCAAGGGAATGCGGGTCAAGAGCGTCAGCAGATGGTAGACGCCGTAGGACGCTAGGTAACCGGGGATGAACCCCATCACAGCCAGGACGATCGCCTCTTGCAGGACGACCCAGAGTAAACGGCGATCGCTGTATCCCATTGCTTTGAGGGTGGCGTATTCAGGTAGGTGGTCGCTGATGTCGGTATACAGCACCTGATACACAATGACGATGCCCACGATAAAGCCCATCATGGCCCCAAAGTTGAGAATCTTGCCGTTGGGCAGGGAGGCGCGAAACGCTTGCTCAGCGGCCGCCAGTTCTGACTGCGTCAGGATCGTGATCGAGTTGGGCAACGTGGCTACGAGGGTTTGTCGCACCGTGGCTCGATCTGCCCCCGCCTCTAAAGTCAACACGCCGACGCTGACATTTTCTAAACTCTCGACGCCAAACCACTGCGTGTAGGTCCAATCGCTCATGACCAGGTAACCGTTGTCAAATAGGGTGCTGCCCAGACTAAACAGCCCTGTAACGGACACGCGCTGGTTATCCATCAGGGTGGTGACGCGGCCATGTTGCTCAAAGAGGGCAGCAATGGGACCGAATTTTTCTTGGCTGAGGCGATCGTAGAGCACGGTGCCCGGAGTCGAAATGCGGTCAATCTGTTGACCGACCTCGGGGATCGATAACACTGGCTGAGTCGGGTTGAAGGCTAAGATTTTGACCGCGTTAGGAAACAGCTGAAAGGTGGACTCTGGTTCGGCCTCATCCAGGGCCGCGATCGCCTCGGGTGTCAGCTCCTGAGGGTTAACCCAATCGGCAAACTCAATGTAGAGTGGAGTTACGCATTGACAGCGGAATGAATGTATGGGTTGAGAATCAAAGATATTGAATAACCTATTCCGTTGCGGATTCTGACCAAACCTTCCACAGCGCACTGCACGCTCAACCTCTACGTCCGCTATCTGCTAGCCCAACCGCAAGGTTCCGGCTGTTGCGAACTGGCTGAGATCCTCAAAACGGTGTCCCACGACAGCGTCAATCGCTTTCTGTGCCGAGAGCGCTACGAGCCGAAGGATCTGTTGAACGAGTTCGTCTCTCAAGGCTGGATTGATTTAGTCGGCGGTGTTGTGAGCGTGGACGATACCGTGCTGGAAAAGCCTTATGCGCAGCGAAAAGCGACCGCTCTGTTGGGCTATTTCTGGAGCAGTAAAGCCGCCCAGCCGGTGCTGGGACTCTCGTTGGTCACACTCTACTACACCAGCCCCAATGGCTTGCGGGTGCCGATTAACTACCGGCTCTATGACAAAGCGGAGGGGAAAACTAAAAACCAATACTTTCAGGAAATGTGGCAGGAAGTGAGGCAATGGGGTTTGCGCCCTCGCGCCGTCACGAGCGATACTTGGGATGCCGCCAAGGCCAATCTCAATGTGCTCAAAGACGACCAGACGGGGTTTTTAGTCGGCGTTGCCAAGAATCGGCTGGTGCGTTTAAAACCTCATCAGGCTTATCAACGAGTAGACACGTTAGCCATTCCAGACTCTGGGAGGCTGGTCTATCTTAAGGGAGTTGGGCGAGTCAAGGTCTTTTGCCAGCGCTTCAAAAACGAATCGTGTCGGTATTATGCTTTGTACTTGCCTGACCCTGAGGCGCTAGAAGCAGCCGCTGCGGCTGACTTTGAGCAATTGCACACCCAACACTGGGGCATTGAATGTTTTCACCGGGCCGGGAAACAGTTGTGTGCCCTCAAACGCTTTCGGGTGCGCTTAAAGGAAGCTATTCACACCCATATCTTCTGCGCCCTGCGCGCCTTTGTCGAGTTGGAGTTGCAAGTCTGGCACCAACAGTTAGGCAATTGGTATGAGCTACAACGTTACCTCTATCAAGAGGTCGCTCGACAGTTCATCCTCCAAGCACCGCTGATGGGTAGCAACGCTTGAATTATGGTTTTGGTGATTTTGTCAATGCGTAAGTCCTGGTAGAGCGGACTGGCGATCGCCACGCCATCCACCGCGTCGGCCTGATAGAGATAGATTTTGGGAAACGTGCCCAGATCAATATTGGGGGCATAGGCCGAAACCAGGAACAGGTCGCCTTGCAGATGATCGGGCAACAG
Source organism: Leptolyngbya sp. SIOISBB (assembly GCA_010671905.1). Classification (GTDB taxonomy): domain Bacteria; phylum Cyanobacteriota; class Cyanobacteriia; order Phormidesmidales; family Phormidesmidaceae; genus Halomicronema. Next base: position 7,190,109 of record JAAHII010000001.1, on the reverse strand, counting down.
CGTCACCCCATCAAACAGCATGGCCCGCAACCCCAACTGGGTAAAGATCAAAATATTGGCAAACGCCACGCCAATGATGGCCACCAGCAGCCGAATTTTGCGATGGCTTAGTTGCGCCCATCCTAAAGGCTTGTGGGTCTGCCACCAAATCCGCAGCGATCGCCGCCCTTTACCTCGCTTCATGGTGTCTCCGGGGCGCGGGTATTGATCTCAATCCGCACCTGCATGTTCGTCAGGCTAGCGACCTGGGGGCTGTCCTCAGGATGAACGCGGATGTGAACTTCCACCACCCGTTGGTTTTCGTCGGTGGTGGGATTGGTCGAGCCGTCTGCCAGGCTGCGTGTGCCAATTTGCAGACCCACATGTTCGACCTGACCGCGCAGGATGCCCGTAAAGCCGCCGTATTCGCTAGTGATGGTCGCCGGTTGACCCACCTTGACTTTGAGAATATCGGTTTCATAAACCTCAGCGATCGCCTGCATTGCGTTAGTTTGCCCCAGCTCCGCAATGCCTTCCTCGGTGTTGACCCGCTCACCGACACGGGTATTCAGGCGCAAAATCTGCCCCGCCACCGGCACCCGCACCTGGGTATCGGCTAAGTCGGCCCGCCGCTGCTGCGCCCGCTCTAGCTCGGCTTGGGCCACCTGCACATCTACTGGACGCACCTCCTGCAAAGTGGCGAGGGTGGCGCGTTCCCGTTCAATCTGCTCGGTGCGGGTTTGCTGGCTGTTCTGGAGCTGCGCCTGCCGCTCGGCTAACGTGGCGCGAGCCACATCCAGCGCTTCTTGAGACTCATCGAGCACTTGCTGGCTGATGGCTCCGGCCGCGACCAGGTCTTGATTCCGCTGATAGGTGACGGCCGCCTGACTCAGGGCCGCCTCGGCCCGAGCGATCGCCGCCGCCCGTTCCTCGATCTCATGGCGCTGCTGAACTTCGAGCGCCTCAATGGCTTCTCGCTGAGCGGCGATTTCCGCCGTCTTGGCATCCCCAGCCCGCATCTGATTCAGCTTTGCCTGGTAAACGCCCACCGTTTTTTCCGCCTCTTCTAAATCCCGCTGGCGGCGTTCATAGCCTTGCAGAATGGCAATCACCTGCCCCGCTTCCACAAAATCCCCTTCGGCCACCAAGATCTGGTTGACCCGACTGTCTGCTGCATTGGGTACTGAAAGCTGAATCACTTCACCTTTGGGCACCAACCGTCCTAGAGCGACGACGCGATTGGCCACTGCCACATTTGCCGGTGGGGCTGGCGGGGCGACGACTTCGGGGGTGGTCTCTGCCTGGGAGAAGGCCGCACACCCGGAACAGGTGAGGACGATGCCCAATAGCCAACGCCCATGGCGGCTCCTAAAGTTAGCGAGCTTCTTGGTAGGAAACACTATCATTAGCCGTAAACTGCACTCCGTTCAAACGATTGAGCCAAATCGACTGGACTGAATCATCGAATAATTTCGCTGTCCGCCACCAGTTAGGCTGAGGCCAATCCTCCTGGCAACCCGAGAAGTTAAGGGTGATCACTCCCGGCACAGGTCCGCAAAGGAGGCGATCGCCCCTGACTTTCCCTTTAGTTGAGCAGGTCCAAATTCTCTAGGAAAATCTATTTTCCCAGCAAATACCCTGTATATTATGAGACTGATTCCTATTTAGGAAGCCTTGTTTTTGAAAAGTCATCGAATGACCTCATCGTCACCTGCTGCCGCTGTCGGTTTACGGGCGCAGCTCTGGCTCCTATTACGCACGTCTTGGCCGCTGCTGCAAACCTGGCGATTAGGTGGACTGTTGGCGCTCCTGGGGGTGCTGTCGATCGCCAGCGGCGGGTTCCTCGTTTGGGAAAGTATTCAGCGCGGCGAATTCATTTCCGCTTTAGCGGCTCGTGATGCGGAGCGCTTTCAACGCGCCCTCTTCACGTTTGTGGGAATTCTGCTGGCGAGTGCCCTGTTGCTCTCTTTGGTCGCCTTTATCCGAGATACCGTCGGTTTGCGGTGGCGACAGGGGTTGACACGCCAATTTTTAGAACACTACCTGCACGATCGCGCCTATTACCGGCTCACGTTACCTGCCGCGATGGCGAAGCTACCCCTGCGGAATATCGTGCCTATCGATAACCCCGATCAACGCCTGTCCGAAGATATTCGGCAAGTCACCCAAACCTTAGTGCTAGTCGGCGTCATGGCGCTGGAATCAGCCGTGCAGTTGGTCGGGTTCATCGGCGTTTTATGGATCATCTCCACGACCCTGACCGGCTTTTTGCTGGCCTACGCCCTGGTGGGAACGGCGATCGCCACCCTGATTTTCGGCCCCCGCCTCACCCGCATTAATGCCGAGCAGCTCAAGCGCGAAGCAAATTTTCGTTTTGGCTTGATCAACGTGCGCGAGCATGCTGAATCAATCGCCTTTTATCGCGGTCAGCCCGCCGAGGCAGCGGCACTCAATCAATTTTTTGCCGGGGTGGTGACCAACTTTAATCGGCTGATTCGCTGGCAATTGGGACTGGACTTTTTTCAAAATAGCTATCAGTATCTCACCTTCATTTTGCCGAGTCTGATTCTGGCCCCGAGTATTCTGGCGGGTCAGTTAGAAGTGGGGGCGATCGTCCAGTCGCAGGCGGCCTTCGATCGCATCTGGCTATCCCTCAGTCTCATCGTCGTACAGTTTGAACAACTGACTACGCTAGCCGCCAGCATCAGCCGCTTGGGCACCCTGGCCCAGTCGTTGCAAACCATGCCAGGTCAGGGCGACGGCGCGATCGTAAGGCAAGCTGGCTTAATGCTGGGAGTGCAAGATCTGACCATTGCCACCCCCGACGGTCAGCGCTCCCTCTGTGAGCACCTGTCGCTGACGATTGCGCCCGGCCAGAGTCTGCTGGTGACCGGGCCGAGCGGCGTCGGTAAAAGTTCCCTCATGAAGACCTTGGCGGGTTTGTGGACCACTGGCCAGGGCCGTCTGACCGCGCCGCCCAACACCCTGTTTGTGCCGCAGCAGCCCTATTTGCCCTTAGGCACCCTGCAGCAACAACTCCTTTATCCCCAAGGGGAAGCGATCGCCGCTGACGCCTCATTAGTGCAGGTGCTAGAGCAAGTGGGCCTGCCGCAGCTCGCCCAGGTGCCCCTCGATACCGAGGCCGACTGGTCACAACGGCTGTCACTGGGGGAGCAGCAGCGGCTGAGTTTGGCCCGAGTATTACTCCAACGCCCGCCCTACGTGATTTTGGATGAGGCCACCAGTGCCGTCACCCTAGAGCAAGAGCAGGCCCTGTATCAACAGCTCCAGGCAGCGGGAATCACCGCTGTGAGTGTGGGCCATCGTGAGAGCTTGCGGCCCTATCATACGCAGATCCTGACCCTGCGACCGGATCGCACTTGGACGTTGCAGGTCCAGCCGGATGACGCTAATGTTTGAGGCCCCCAACTGGCTAGATCGTCACCGCTGGCAACACATTTGGCCCGTGCTGTGGCCCTACTGGGTCTCTCGGGAAAAGTGGGGCGCTTGGAGCTTAATGGCAGTGCTGGTGCTGGTGCTGCTGATCCGCACGGCGCTGCAGGTGCTGTTTCTGATTTTTGGTGGGGAAGTCACGTCGGCCCTAGCGGCTCAGGATGGCGATCGCTTTGTGCAGGCGATCCTGATTTTTCTCGGCACCTTGGTGGTCGGAGTGCCCTTTGCCTCCCTGGCCGGTTACCTTGCCGCCAAGTTAGGGCTGTATTGGCGCGAGTGGTTAACGCGGCGCTATCTCCATCGCTATCTCGACGGGACCCAGTTCTATCAGCTGCGCCTCCAGGGCCGATTAGATAATCCCGATCAGCGCATCGAGGCCGACATTCGCACCCTGACCCAAGATTCCCTTAAGTTTTGGATGATTGGCCTGGAGTCCATTTTTCAACTGTTAGGTATCGCTGGGGTGCTCTGGGCGATTTCGCCACCGCTGATGGCGTTTTTAGTGGTGTACTCGATTGCGGGAACCGCGATCGCCACCCTGTTCTTTGGTCGCCGGTTGGTGGGCATTAACTTTGAGCAGTTGCGGCAAGAGGCCGACTTTCGCTTTGGGCTGGCCCACATTCGCGAACATGCCGAAGCGATCGCCCTCTATCGCGGTGAAGCCCCCGAACTGCGTCAAAGCTGGGGACAATTTCTGCGGGCCTTCCACAACTTTCAGCGCCTGATTCGGTGGCAGTTAGGGCTCAACCTGTTTCAAACTCACTATCGCTACGCCACCTTTGTGATTCCCGGGCTGATTCTCGCGCCGCGCCTGTTTGCCGGAGAGCTGGAAATTGGTGACGTCACCCAGGCGGGGGCCGCTTTTAGTCTAATGCTGGGAGCCCTGGCGCTGATTGTGCTGCAAATGCAGCAGCTCACCAACCTGGCCGCGGCCACCCAGCGCTTAGGTCAGCTCGACCATGCCCTCACGCAACCCGCGATCCCGGCCACGGCCCCCCAGATTCAGCGGCAGCCGGGTGACATCATTGCGCTCGATCAGCTCACGGTGCAAACCCCAGACGGTCAAACGACCCTGGTGCAGGAGCTATCGGTCACGATCGCGGCCCAACAAAATTTGCTCATTATGGGCGCGAGTGGCGTGGGCAAAAGTTCGCTGCTGCGGGCGATCGCGGGCCTGTGGCAAGTTGGTGCCGGCACCCTGACCACCCCTGACGCCAGCCACCTGATGTTTTTGCCGCAGCAGCCTTACCTGATTCGGGGCACCCTGCGAGACCAGCTCCTCTACCCACCATCAACGACCTCAGCGCCCCCTACCGACGCTGATTTAGCCGCAGTGCTGGCCCAGGTGAATTTGGCCGAGTTATGCGATCGCTGGGGCGGCTTAGATGGCGGCCAGGATGACATGTTTACCCTTTCCCCAGGGGAACAACAGCGCCTTGCCTTCGCTCGCCTGCTGCTGCAAGCACCCCGCTATGCGCTGCTCGATGAAGCCACCAGCGCCCTCGACCTCGACAACGAAACGCGCCTCTACAGCGCCCTGCAAGCGACTCAAACCACCTTTATCAGCGTCGGCCATCGGCCTTCTTTACGAAAATTCCACCAGCAAGTCTTAGAGCTCACGCCAGGACAGGGCTGGAGATGGGGGGCGATTTCGCATCATTAACCTCGGTTTGAAACTGTTATCTAGCCAGAGTAGAAAGCAGTTTCAGACAATTTGACCAATTTATGCTGGCGGCGGTGCTATCGTCCGGTCTGTTGTCGGACAATCCCATTCGTCCGTTCTCATCGTTGCGTGTTTTCTTTGCCGATCACATGAGTGACCTCAGGCGGCAAACCCCGCCCGATACGGTTTGGGTAGATGACTAATCATGAGGAGTACTCCAGGGCAATCCGATCTTCTGGAGATTCATGCAACAACACTCTTTGCAACCCATCGTCAAGCGCATTCCAAATTTCTGACTACTTAGCAGGGCTACGTTTATTTCGGTCTATCTATTGAGTTAGGGAACCGCGCCCAAATAACGCACCGGCAAATCCGGTTTCGACTCCGCTCAACTCTCGGAATGCGTAGGTTGAGCGGAGTCGAAACTCGTGCTACTGGTACTTTATTTTCAAGCGCATCCCTTAAAGGGCCTCAGCCCTTGTCGGTTGCAGTCGTTGATTTTCTATCATTAACAGTTGCCCTTTAGTCGTGGCGATCGCCACAACTAAAGCGCTTTTCCTGAGAAATAGTGAACCTGATGGACGTGCTATAAAGGGCGTGCCGTCAGGAAAGTGCGATCGCGATGGACCCCAAGGTTCTGCAAAACTTTTACCAAGCGTCAAATCCGAGTCGACCGATTCAAGATTCGCGTTATTACATTGACTTTTCGGATGTGCGGGGGGGCGACATTGTCGAAGAACTGGCCCGTACGATTGTGTATCTATCGCCAGACGATGCCACGACACAGCTCTTGACGGGGCATATTGGGTCGGGCAAATCAACGGAACTGTTGCGCCTGCGGGAACAGTTAGAAGCGGCTGGATTTCACGTGGTCTATTTCTTATCTGACAATGATTTGGAGATGTCAGATGTGGAAGTGACGGATATTTTATTGGCAGTGGCCCGACAAATCAGTGCCAGCTTAGAGCAGGCGGGGATCACTCTGAAACCGAGCTACTTTCAGCGGTTATTTCAAAGCATTACCGATACGCTGCAGATGCCCATCGAGATTTCTGATGTGAGCCTGTCGGTGGGCATTGCGCAAATCACGGCCCAATCCAAAGAAAGTATGGACCTGCGGACACAACTGCATCAGTACTTAGAGCCGCGCACCAAAAATATTTTGGATGCTATTAATCAAGAACTGCTCGACCCTGCGATCGCCGAACTCAAGAAACGGGGTCAGGCGGGTTTAGTGGCCATTGTCGATAATCTCGATCGCGTGCTGCCCAATCCCAAGTCGGGCGGGCGATCGCAGCCCGAATATCTCTTTGTCGATCGCGGTGAACAGTTGAAGCGGTTGAGCTGCCATGTAATCTACACCATTCCCCTCATGCTGGCCTTTTCCGATGAGCTACCGATTTTGATGAATCGGTTTGGGGTGCGGCCTTCGGTGCTGACAATGGTGCCAGTGAAAGACATCACCGGTCAACTGAATGAAACGAGTTTGGCCAAGCTGCGGCAAATGGTCATGGCACGTGCTTTTCCAGATTTGTCGGAGCGCGATCGCCTGCAGCAAATTCCCGAGATTTTTGACGCACCCGCCACTTTAGATCGACTGTGCCTGATCAGTGGTGGCCACGTGCGGGGGGTGCTGCGCTTTATTTATGGCTGTCTGCGCAAGCAACAGCCACCCATTTCGCGAGCGGTCTTAGAGCAAGTGATTCGCGATGAGCGCAACGATTTGCTGGCCATCATTGACAACCAAGAATGGCAGCTGATTTTTCAGGCCGTCAAGGCCCGTACTCTGCAGGGCAACGATGACTACAATAGTTTGTTACGGAAGCTCTTTTTGTATGAGTATCGGGATGAGCGCGGGCGTTGGGTTGATATCAACCCCGTGTTAGCGGAAACCGAGGCCTATCAACAGTGGATGAAGACCTAGGCAACGCTGCAGGCCGAGCCCACTCGGATGAGGAACTGCTGCAGTACAACCAAGATAAGCTGGCGGAGTTGCGCAACTTTTTGCAACTGTCCGGCAGTGAGTTTTCGTTGGCTGTAGCCACTTGTAACTACAGCCGTCTCCGCACGCTGATCAATCGCGAACTGGTGCAAGCCGGACTTGCCGTGGTGATTCAACTGCCCAAGCAATTCCTGAGCTTGCGCGAAACGATTCACCAGCAACTAGCAGGCCGCATCCCGCCAGCCGTGATGATAGTGGGATTGGACTACCTCACCGCATCCGATCTGAAAGCGGTGCTGCAGGGAGCCAACCGGGTGCGCGATAGCTTTCGTCAAGAGCTGCCATTGCCGATCGTCCTGTGGATGAATCAGCGAGTGCAGCAGCAGTTCGCCCAACACGCCACCGACTTTCGCAGCTTTGCGCCCTCGGCCATTCAATTCAGGCTGCCCCCCGCCGAGCTTTGGTACTCACTCCAGGCCGGCACCAATCAGTTCTTTCTCAACATTTTGGAACGGGGCGGCGATCGCGAACTCACGACCACGTCGATTCGGCTCCACGGCAGTGATGCCCTGCGGAGCGAACTAGAATTTGCGGTGCAAGACTTAATGGCCAATGACTTGGTGCCTGATCCGAGTCTGCAAGCCAGCCTCGATTTTTTGCAGGGCCGCCAAGCCCACAGTCGCCTGGAAATGAGCCAGGCCCGTGACCTGTACGAAAGTAGCTTGGCCTTTTGGCAGACTCAGGTAGAGGCAGAGGCCGCATCCCTACATGGCGCAGAGAGCTTGACGGCGGCTGATAAACGCGCTGTCCTGTGGCTGCACTTGGGATTTTGGTGGCGCAGCAACGCGGTGGTGCAGCGCGTGCTGTATGACCAATCCCTGCGGCAGGCCCGGCAGTATTTTGAACAACTGCTAGAGCATTTTCGCGATCGCGAGCAAACCGTTCATTTAGCTCGCTTCATTCATGCCCTCGCCGAAGTGCTACAAAAGCAGCGCGATTGGAGCACCCTCGAAACCCTGGCCAATGAAGGCATTCGCCTGCATCGAGAAACTGCTGACCCCGTTCGCCTGGCCCGGGACCATGGCTTTTTGGCCGAAGTCGCCCTCATTAAAGAGGACTGGCTGACCGCCCAAAGTGAAGCTGATCAAGCCCTTGCCATCCTAGAAACTGCCCAAGCCTCGCTAGAGGCAAATCCTGAAGATATCGACCTCGCGAATGCCCTCAAAATTGCTCACAGCTTCCAGCGGGGCTGGTATCACTTTCTCAAAGGCGAGGCGCAGATGCATCTGGATGCCCCGGAAGCAGCGATCGCGTATCTGGAAACTGCCCGCTTGAAAACTGACCCCGAAGTCGATCTCACCCTGCATCTCAAAGTGCTGGAAGAGTTGATTCACCATTATTTTGAACTGAATTACTATCTCAAAGCTTTTGAAGTCAAACAAGAACTGCGCCAAGTCGCCTATCGCTTCAACCTGCGTGCCTTCATCGGGGCTGGAGCCGTGCAGCCCCATCAGCGCACCGGCCCTAAGCAACCCGACGGCCTTACCCAAGCGGCCGTGGCGGCAGAAATTCGCGCCTCTGGTCGCCTCTACGATGTCGAAACCCTGGTCAATCGGCTAGACAGCCATCAAACCTCTATCCTCATCATCCATGGCCCTTCCGGTGTGGGCAAAAGCTCGATCCTCACCGCTGGACTGCTACCCCGTTTGCGCACCCTCTATCCCAATGGTCGCACCACCCAGCCCATCCTCGTGCAAACCTATGGCAACTGGCCAAGCGCGATCGCTCAAGCCCTCACTGACTCCGTACGAGCGAATGGCCGTTCGCCCCTGCCTCCTGCCCCCTCCCCCACCGACCTTATCCAACAACTCCGCTCTGGCACCCAGCGTAACGACTTCTACGTTCTCGTTTTCGACCAATTTGAGGAATTCTTTTTTGACCGCGACGACCCCGTAGATCGCCGCCAATTTTACGAGTTTCTGCAGCAGTGCCTGGATCTGCCCAACATCAAAGTGGTGCTGTCCCTGCGAGAAGACTACCTACACCACCTGCTCGAAGCAGAACGCGTCATCAACCGCGTTAGCCCCGACTGGGATCTGCTGAGCAAAGACGTCCGCTATGCCCTCGCGAACTTTAGCGCCACAGCGGCAGAAGCAGTGATCCGCCAGCTCACCAGCGCGGCTCAATATCCCCTGCCCGATAACCTAATCCACCGTCTGGTCGACGATCTGGCTGCCGAAACAGGTGACGTGCGCCCGATCGAACTGCAGGTAGTGGGTGCCCAGCTCCAGCGAGCAGACATCAACACTCTGGACCAGTACGAAGCGATCGGTGAGATGCCGAAAGAAAAGCTGGTGCAAGACTACCTCACCTACGTCGTTCGTGACTGTGGCCCCCCCAACGAGTGTCTCGCCTGGATTATTCTTTACCTGCTGACAGATGAAGATCGCGAACAGCGTCTCTACCGTCCGCTCAAGACGCGGGAAGAACTGGAATATGAACTCGCTCTACTCGAAATGCCTTTTGAGTTCGCGCAACTCGACCAGGTGCTGAAAATCTTGAGCGGGTCGGGCTTGGTATTCGAGATTCCCGAGGAACCGGAGAAGCGTTACCAGTTGGTGCATGATTACCTGGTGCGCTATGTGCGAGATGTGCAGACGCCGACGCTGATGGCAGAGTTGGAGGCAGCAAAAGAGGGAGAGCAAGTCGCACTGCAGGCGAAACAGGAGTCTGATAAAAAAGCCGCCCTGTTTTTAGCCGAAAAGAATGAGGCATTAGCATTAAAGAACGCCGTTTTAGCTCAAAGAAGCCAAGCACTAGAAGAACGTTTAATACTTCAGAGAGTCATAGGTACCGTCATCGGCTTAGCTGCCTTGATTTTTATGCTGCTTCAAAGTACATGATTTGCCGCAGCATAAAAGGATCGTTGCGGCGCATAACACAGGGCTGTGTCCTCATGGCGGATCAATGTGTCCTCATGGCGGATCATTGACTGCGGGCGGATTGCCCCTACCGCGATCGGTTAATCCCCACCCATTTGTAGAGACGCGGAATTTGGCGTTGCTTAGGCAAAGTATGAATTTGTCAAAGCACTAGTAGTACCTGGCGGCATAAGTCTCGATACCAAGCCGCCCACCCTGCGGGAAGCCACTGCGCGTCTACATCCCCCGGCCCCTTCTCCCAAAAACTGAGAGAAGGGGAGCAAGTGGTTTGAAGTCCCTCTCCCAATGTTGGGCTGCCGCTTATACATAAGTCATTCTTGAGAACATGCCTGAGGTTAGATCCCCCTAAATCCCCCTAAAGCCCTCCGGGCATGGCTGCGCTAGAAAAAGGGGGACATCCAAGTTTGAATCGGATAGAGCCCCCTTTTTAAGGGGGCAGCGACAGCGGGGGATCGACCATTTGTGCTGAGTTCTAGAGATGTGTATAAGCCGTAGCCCAATGTTGGGAGAGGAATTTAGGGTGTAGACGCGCAGCGGCTTCTCTTTGAGTGGGCCAATGGGTGGTCAAATTTACGCCGAGCAGCACTAGATTGGGTATAGCCCCCTCAATCCCCAAGTCTGAGGAACTTAAAAGAATCGCTTCCCCTCAGACTTGATACCGCTGGCGAAATTTTTCGCAAACTCGCGAGACTTCTGGAAGCCCCCTTCCGTCCCCCAATTCTGATACTGCTGGCGAAATATTTCGTAAACTGACCCACACCTCATCTGCCCCCTAAATCCCCCGACTTCGGGGGACTTCTGACCCTTGCTCCCCCAAAGTTGGGGGCTGGGGGGCCTCGAAAACGGTTGCTACCCAGCCAGTGTTTCTCAATGTTGAATTCACCAGCAGTGTCAATTCTGGGGGAAACCGAATTCTTGCTCCCTCAGAATTGGGGGTTGGGGGGCCTCGATAACCTCAAGCACATCGCTAATGTTTCTCAATGTTGAATTCGCCAGCAGTTTCAGAATTGGGGGATTGCGGGGGATCTAAACTCATGCGTGTTCTAAAGAATGAATTGTGGATCAGCCGTAGGCGGTTTAGAGAGAGGGGCATATGCAGAGGCCCAAATCATCAAGCCCATTAACCAAGAAATTCTACAGATAGTGAAATTTGCGGCTTCAGTGTCCATACTACTGAGGAAAGGTTTTAAGCTGCACTGTTAATACATGCTGTGTCGTTGGCTAATTTAGCTTTTTGAGAGAGGTTGACTGCTCTCAAGGGTTGCCGCTGGGCAGCGATGATACCAATGGCTAGTTAGTCTTAGCGATCGCGTCAGTCTTGACCGAGGACTGAGCTTTTATCCAGACGACTTTGAAGGCGACCAAGTAACCTTATGCTGACCAAGCACCTCATCTACGTCACGGGATTGCCCCGCGCTGGGTCAACGCTGCTATGCCAACTGTTGGACCACCATCCCGAAATTTATTGTCCTAGGCATAGTTCGCCGCTGTGTCCCACCCTCGTCGGATTGCGGCAGCACCTCAGCGATAATGACTTTCTCCGCGCCCAGCTCGATGTGGAATTTGACCTCGTCTATCAGCGGTTGATGAATGCCTTTCAAGGCTTTATGAATGGCTGGTTCGCTGAAACCGACCAAGCCTGGGTAGTGGATAAAAATCGCGGCTGGCTCAACCACATTGAAACCGTGGCCCAGCTCGACCCGAACTTTCGCATGGTGGTGTGCGTCCGCGAACTGGGACAAATTGTCGGCTCGATCGAGGCGCGGCATCAAAAGACGATTTTGCTCGATTTTCCCGATCATTTGGCGAATCTATCGCGCTATGGTCGGGCCGATAAGCTGTTTGCCGACACGGGGGTCGTCGGCGGGCCGCTAGGCTCCCTCGAAGCGCTGCAAGACATCAGCTCTCAACTGCAAGAGCGACTTTACTACGTGGTGTTTGAGCATCTGATGCAAGAACCCGTGTCCGTCATGCAAGGCGTTTACGATTGGCTGCAACTCCCCAAAGCCGAGTTTGACCCGCAAAACCTGACAGTCAAACCCCACGAAAGCGACAGCTATTACCGCTTTAAGTACCCCCACGCGACGCGCACCGCCATTGCAGCTCCCCAGCCCCATGCCGTGCCGTCGCGCATTCAACAGCAGTTGCAGCAAAAATATCGCTGGTTTTACCAGACTTTTTACCCAGGTCTGCTGCCGCAGCAGGAATCGCCACCACAATAAAAGTCGACGGCCGACGCTGGATCGCTAGACATTACCGCCTGCACCACGCCCAACCCTGATACTCGTCAGGTCATCTGACAGAACGAGAGGCCGATACCGCGATCGCCCCCCTCACCGCAATTGACGGTCTTGACCGCGATCTCGTTGACAACATCAGTTCGGGTTAAAACCAACGTAGGGGCGCACGGCCGTGCGCCCCTACGCCATCGTTTAGCCTCGAAACCCCTTGGCCAACACTCAGCCCTTGACCGCACTCTATTCCAGCCATTTACCCGTCAACCTACGTATAACTGCTCAAATCGGCACATTTTCCCCAAAAAAGCCCGTTTCAGCGAGAATTTCGCGAATTCGTTTGGGCACCTTATGGCCAGGTGTTACAAATTTGACCATTGACGCGAAGATTCTACCCTCACCGCTCCCACCCTGCCGCTTATACACATTTCTAATAAGACCGCAAAATGCTGCATTGCCCCCCTTATCCCCCAACTTTGGGGGGAGGCCGGAGTTCACAGTCCCCCAGAATTGGGGGATGTAGGGGGCTAGATCTCTGGAAATGACCCACCAGAAACTTATGTATAAGCGGCAGCCGCTCCCACCGGAGGTGACTCAATACATCTCATCAATCCACATCAGGCGTTCATGATGATTGGCCCATCATGGCGTCCCCGAAATCCCCCCGGTTGGGGGCTGTCCGGTCTCCATAAGTTGTTGTTTCCCTCTTCAGGGAAAGGATTGCGATCGCCTATGGCCGTTTTTCCATCTGTAGACCCGCGCCTTGCCTGACTCAGGCACCAGGATGAGATCAAGGCCGCAATTGGGCCTGAGGCCCAGCGAGATCACCTTTCCCCTCCTGGGAGTAGGGTTGATTCATTGTAGTGAGAGTAAAACCTGGTCAAGTCGATTGGCGAAAAACCGTTTGGCCTGAGCGATGGAGTCCAGATTGAACCGCCGTGCTGCCGTGATGAAGAAATTGCGAATGGTCGAGTAGTTAGCGGCAGTGTTGGCCGCGCGTTGCGGTGCCCGGTCTTCGTTGAGGACAACATCTTTCGGCCAATGCAAGCGATTCTCAATCGACCAATGCCCTTGTAATCCTTTTTAGAAAGGTCGCCGCATCCGCATCCAGGTTACTGATGTAATAGTGGGTTTGGGCAAAGGGCCGCCTTTCACGGTAGCCCCATCGTTCGACACACAGCCCCCGCTGCAGTCCTGGCCACGACTCGGCCCAGTCCTGGCCAGTCACCTCATAGACCGACACTCGGCGATAGACCCAACGGCCATGACTGCGGTCTTCGCGTTGTTCGCAATCGAGCGGTTCCTGGTGCTCACTCACCTGTTTCAGGGGCGTTGAGCAACGTCGGTTGATTCCCCTTCACCGTCAAGAGGTAGTAAGCTTTTTGCTGGTGTAGGCAGGCGACCGTTTTTTTTGACAATGCAGTGCATCCGCAGTGACTAACACCCCTTCGAGGTCAAGGGTCGCGAGCATCTGCTGGACGACTTGCTGTTCACTTTGATGCTGGTTTTCCATCCCCTCACTGGCATAGACAAAGCCCCGGCGATGTCCAAACAGACTGACCATCATGACAAAAGTTTTGCTGGGCGCTGGCGTAGTCCTTCATCGTCCCCTTGATGCTCTTGCCGTCAATGGCCACCCACTCCGCTTCGCTTAAGGGCACCGATGCGGCCGCCCACTGGCGAAAGATGCGCGTTAAAACAATAAAGTCGCACTGCTCTAGCACCCGCCGGAACGTCGAGTCCGAAGGGGTCGCCGAGCGCACCGGACGGTTGAGTTGGCGACAGAGTTCCCCGCCGTACTGTTGCGCAAAGGTTTCCATCGGGCGAGCGCCCCAGTAGCCGCACATCGCGCCGGTAATCAGCAACAACAACAGTAGCCAGAGCGGATAGCGCAGGCCCCGTAAGTGGCGAAAGTCCTCGGCGGTTTCCAGAAGAGTCAGTAAGGGAAAGTCCATCTTGCATTCCTAACAGCAACATCCCCAATAAGACCTATTCTCATTTTTCTCTTCCGACAATGAATCAACCCTACTCCTGGGAGGGGCAGCGGGGGTGGGCTGACTGGGAGGGGCAGCGGGGTGGGTTGAGCATCCGTGCTGGGCATCGAACCCACCTCGCCTACGGCCCCCCTCCCGAGAGGGGAAAAACTGGCACATGATTCAATTCCCGCTCTTCAGGGCAAGGTGTTGCCGCTCGGCGGTGGCAGTTTTTCCATCTGCAGACCCGCACCGCGCCTGCCTCAGGCACCAGTGATGAAATCAAGGCCGCAATTGGGCCTGAGGTCCCGCCGGATCACATTTCCCCTCCTGGGAGGGGGCTAGCGGGGTGGGTTTGCCCCATCGTCAGCATTATGTCCACTACTAGTATGCCGCGACCGACGCGGAGGAGTAATTTCGAATGTCTTTTGGTGCAACGTTTGACCTGGCAAGTCTAGATGGCAGCAATGGCTTTGTTATCAACGGTGCTGCTGCCGGTGACAACTCTGGTTCCTCGGTGAGTAGCGCGGGGGATGTCAATGGCGATGGGGTGGATGACCTGATTATTGGCGCCTACTTTGCCGACCCCAATGGCCCTAGTTCCGGGGCCAGCTATGTGGTCTTTGGCCACAGTGGGGGCTTTGGCAGTAGTTCCCTGGAGCTGAACGCCCTCAATGGCAGCAATGGCTTTGTCATCAACGGGGTGGCTGCCGATGACAACTCTGGTTCCTCGGTGAGTAGCGCGGGGGATGTCAATGGCGATGGGGTGGATGACCTGATTATTGGCGCCGACTGGGCCGACCCCAATGGCCCTAACTCCGGAGCCAGCTATGTGGTCTTTGGCCAAAGTGGCGGCTTTGGCAGTAGTTCCCTGGAGCTGAGTGCCCTCAATGGCACCAATGGCTTTGTCATCAACGGGGTGGCTGCCGGTGACAACTCTGGTTACTCGGTGAGCAGTGCGGGGGATGTCAATGGCGATGGGGTGGATGACCTGATTATTGGCGCCAGAGGAGCCGACCCCAATGGCCCTGATTCCGGGGCCAGCTATGTGGTCTTTGGCCAAAGTGGCGGCTTTGGCAGTAGTTCCCTGGAGCTGAACGCCCTCAATGGCAGCAATGGTTTTGTCATCAACGGGGTGGTTGCCGGTGACGAATCTGGTATCTCGGTGAGCCGCGCGGGGGATGTCAATGGCGATGGGGTGGCTGACCTGATTATTGGCGCCGACTTTGCCGACCCCAATGGCCCTAGTTCCGGGGCCAGCTATGTGGTCTTTGGCCAAAGTGGGGGCTTTGGCCCCAGCCTGGAGCTGAGCGCCCTCAATGGCAGCAATGGCTTTGTCATCAACGGGGTGGCTGCCTTTGACAACTCTGGTTGGTCGGTGAGCCGCGCGGGGGATGTCAATGGCGATGGGGTGGCTGACCTGATTATTGGCGCCGACTTTGCCGACCCCAATGGCCCTAGTTCCGGGGCCAGCTATGTGGTCTTTGGCCAAAGTGGGGGCTTTGGCCCCAGCCTGGAGCTGAGCGCCCTCAATGGCAGCAATGGCTTTGTCATCAACGGTAGTGCTGCCGATGACACCTCTGGTTTCTCGGTGAGCAGCGCGGGGGATGTCAATGGCGATGGGGTGGATGACCTGATTATTGGCGCCATAGGAGCCGACCCCAATGGCCCTGATTCCGGGGCCAGCTATGTGGTCTTTGGTAAAAGTGGCAGCTTTAGCCCCAGCCTGGAGCTGAGTGCCCTCAATGGCAGCAATGGCTTTGTCATCAACGGTAGTGCTGCCGATGACACCTCTGGTTTCTCGGTGAGCAGCGCGGGGGATGTCAATGGCGATGGGGTGGATGACCTGATTATTGGCGCCCCCTTGGCCGACCCCAATGGTACCGGTGCTGTCGGGGCCAGCTATGTGGTCTTTGGCCAAGCGCCCCCCCCGGTCACGGTGACTCCCCCCTCACCGAGTGCCCCCCCGACGCGTGCCCTCTTTAACTTTGAGCAGTGGGTGTCTCTCGTGGCCATTCGGACCGGGCAGGTATATCAAAGTGCCCTGGTTGACTTCAACATTGAAGTGGGCGGCTTGCGCATCGCACCGTTGTTTGATGAAACGGATTACCTGAGCGACAATCCTGATGTCGCGGCGGCGGTGCAGCAGGGCGGCTTTAACTATGGCTTTGAGCACTTTGTCTTGTGGGGCATCAAGGAGGGGCGCGCTCCGTCTAACTGGTTTGATGCGGACTATTACCTGGCGCAAAATGCGGATGTGGCGGCGGCGGTGAGTAGCGGCCAGATGACGGCGATTGAGCATTTCTTGGGGTTTGGCCATCGGGAAAATCGTGACCCCAGTGCTGGGTTTGACGCGGCTGATTACCTGCTCAACCACCCGGACGTGCAGGCCGCGGTGGCGGCGGGAGTAGTGGATAGTGCGTTTGAGCATTACATCGAGTTTGGGGCGGCAGAAGGTCGCCTCGATGGCCTGCTGTTTGATGAATCGTTCTACCTGCAGCAAAATCCGGATGTGGCGGCGGCAGTGCAAAAGGGCGACTTTGCCCTGGGGCTCTATCATTTCCTCTCGTTTGGCCAACGCGAGGGGCGTGATCCATCGTCGTTATTTGACCAAAGTGCGTATCTTGAGCGCCATGGTGATGTGGCGGCGGCGGTGGCCAGTGGGGCCTTGGCCAGCGGCTTTGAGCATTTCCTCTTGTTCGGTCGGGCCGAGGGCCGAGTGACGGGGTAAGCTGCTTGCCCTTTAATTTGCACAACTGCTCACCTTTAGGTGGGGTGGGACAGGCGAGGACGCCTATCTAACGAGTTTTCCCTGTTATCCAAATACGCAAAGTCGATGGGTTTTAGCTTAGCCACTCACTGAGGTCGGTCAGCCGGTACCTTATAGTTCATCGGGCAGCTCTATAAGCATGCCGTTACAGAAACCCGGTTTCTATTCATGCTGCAGTAGCCAGGTCGTTTACAGCAGAAGGCGGCGGTCGGAATGCGGCAGTGCCATGTTGGTCAGATATTTGTTTCAGCAATCCAGGATGACCTGAGCCAACTGCGGCTTTATACCAAGGCAATTCCACCCAGTTCTGACAGTTTTGCACTTCATGAATCCTCAGTTGTTGGCGCTGCTAGTCGCTTTATGATTGGGACATGCAAAAACTGACGATCGCTCGACCGGATGACTGGCACCTGCATCTCCGCGATGGTGCCGTTCTCAAAGCAGTGTTACCCCATACGGTACGGCAATTTGCGCGCGCCATCGTGATGCCCAATTTGAAACCGCCCGTGCGCTCGGTGGCGGAGGCTGCCGCTTATCGCGATCGCATCCTGGCAGCCATCCCACCGGGGTCACAATTTGAACCATTGATGACCCTGTATCTCACCGATAACACGAGTCCAGAAGAAATCATCGCCGCCAAAGCTACTCAGTTCATCAAAGCGGTGAAATATTACCCGGCTGGGGCTACCACCAACTCAGACTCCGGGGTGACTGACATTCGGAAGTGCGATCGCGTCTTTGAGGCGATGCAGCAGGTCGATCTGCCCTTGCTACTGCACGGCGAAGTGACTCATATTGGCGTCGATATGTTCGATCGCGAAAAAGTGTTTATTGAGCAACATCTGGCTCCCCTCAAGCAACGATTTCCTCACCTGCGGGTAGTGCTAGAACATGTCACTACCGCTGAGGCAGTGGAGTTTGTCCAAGCGACGGACAACGTTGCAGCGACTATCACTCCCCAACATTTGCTATTTAGCCGCAATATTCTCTTTCAGGGCGGGCTGCGACCTCATTATTATTGCCTGCCCATTTTGAAACGAGAGACTCACCGAGAGGCCCTGTTGCAGGCAGCGACTTCAGGGAATCCCAAATTCTTTTTGGGGACTGACAGTGCGCCCCACACCCGTGACGACAAGGAAAGTGCCTGCGGTTGTGCCGGTTGCTTTTCGGCGCTGCACGCGATCGAGCTGTATGCCGAAGCCTTTGAAAGCGTTGATGCCCTTGACAAACTTGAAGGGTTCGCGAGCTTTCATGGGCCAGACTTTTATCAGCTCCCGCGCAATACTGACCAGATTACGCTAACCAAAACCCCTTGGCGCATTCCTCATGAATTGCCCCTAGGCGAATCCGGCCTTGTGCCCTTGCGAGCTGGAGAAGAGCTGACATGGCAGATGGTGTAATCAATCACCCACTCAATAGGTATGGTGAAGCGATTTTCAGTGACCAGGAAACGGGAACTTGATCCACTCATCGAAAACCGGCAACGTGGCGGGTGCTAGGAAGCAAGGGGGCAACGGGGGAAGAGGTATAGCTGGCTTTTAGAGCATCGGGATTCATCAAAGTGCTGCTGACCATTTGCAATAGCGGCACAGGCTTCTCCGTAAAATCACGTCTGTTAGCCATCATGAGAACGCCATGATAACGGGTTAATCGTATGCGTCAAGATGCTTTGGTTTTCAGTACTCTCACCTTACTAATGGTGGGATTGCCGAGTTGGGCACAGTCAGAGCGGTATGCCACTGACACAGAATTAGAGGCGGTCATCGAGCAGCATGAAGCAGAGTTGCCACAACTCACCGAGATCGGCTTTTATCAAGATTGGCGGACCCAGGCAGAGCGCTACCAACAATCGCTGTGGGCGGCAGCTTGGGCCGATGTGGATGCCGAAATCGCGCCTTTTTTAGGTCACTGGGTCGCGATCGAAGAAGATATCGCGGTTTTTCCCTCTGCTAACAGAGGCCAAGTGTGCGTGGTTGATACCCACTTAGACCAGAGTGATTTTTACCTGGCAACGGTGCAGGATGGCAAACTTTATACCGATCACAATGTGGTACTGGTGCCCACGGCAGACTTTCTGTTAACGGTTACGGTCTACGACGAGCCGTACTTTTACCCCTACAACAGTCCGATCGTCTCGACCAACCCGGCTAATTATGAGTTTTTTGCCGATTACCACCCCGACGTGGTACAGCAGTTTGAAGCGGCTGGCTGTCGAACCGGATTACCGCAACTGAGCGATCGCTAAGTAGATAGACACAACGATCAGAAGTCAGGGTGTTTTTGCCCATCGTCGCCTTGCCCCATCTGTAGCCGAATTCGGAATTGAAAGGTCTGTCAGATGGCAATTACAGTGATCTAGAGTGACCTGAGCAAACTGCGACTGGCGATACCAGTAACTTTTCTCAGGAAGCGCGATCGCAGAGAGTCGCTCACGTCGCACAATCCAAACAGCCACAGGGTGGTTTTGCTGAGTCTGTTGGCCACCTAACCACACATCTTCACCCCACCAGACATATGAAATGGGAACAAGGCCTTTACACCATCACCGATCAACCAGAACAGTTCGATATCGAGCTGATTCATCACTTTTTGAGTACTGAGTCTTATTGGGCAAAGGATATTCCGAAAGCGATCGTGGTGAGGTCAATTGAGCATGCTTTATGCTTTGGCTTGTTTCGAGAACAGCAGCAGATCGGGTTTGGCCGAGTCATTACGGATCGAGCGACCTTTGCTTATCTGTCCGACGTGTTTGTCTTGACACCGCATCGGGGAAAGGGGCTGGGTAAGTGGTTAGTAGAGTGCATCTTGAGTCATCCCGACTTGCAGGGATTGCGGCGTTGGATGTTAGCCACAGGTGATGCCCACAGTCTCTATCAACAATTTGGGTTTGCCCTTAGTCAGCCTGGACTGTTAATGCAAAAGATCAATCCCCAGGCGTATCATCCCGTTGCGGATGCTCACCCGGTAAACGACACCGTTGAATGAGTTCATTAACCCGAGCAGACCAGGAAGCTCGGGGCGAGTACTCCACGGCAGAAGTAAGACGAACATTCCAGTTTCTCGGCCCCCTTGCCCCCCTTCTTCCTAGCTATCAGCAATATCAGCAATAGTTGACGAAATCACGCTGCCGTCTACTAGATTTGACGAGTCCCGATATTTTGTGCGATCGCGCCTAAAAAATCCGAATCCAACCGCTAGGATGGAATGCAGGTAATTGAAACGGTAAGAGAACATCGTGGCGGTAAAACCAGATTGGCTTCGGGTCAAAGCTCCGCAATGGGAGCGCGTCGGCACTGTGAAATCCCTCCTGCGGGATTTGCAACTCAATACGGTCTGCGAAGAAGCGTCTTGCCCCAACATTGGTGAATGCTTTAACGCCGGTACGGCGACCTTTCTGATCATGGGGCCAGCCTGCACCCGCGCTTGCCCCTACTGCGACATCGACTTCGAGAAAAAGCCCCAAGCACTCGATCCAACTGAACCTTGGCGGTTAGCCGAAGCCGTGCAACGCATGGGGTTAAACCATGTCGTGATTACGGCGGTGAACCGCGACGATTTACCCGACGGGGGGGCTTCGCAGTTTGTCCGCTGCATTGAAGAAGTGCGAAAGTTATCCCCAAAAACCACGATTGAAGTCTTAATTCCCGACCTGTGTGGCAACTGGGACGCCTTGGCCGACATTCTCAACGCCAAGCCAGAAGTGCTCAATCATAATACTGAAACGGTGCCGCGTTTGTATCGGCGCGTGCGTCCCCAAGCTAACTATGAGCAGTCTCTGGAACTGCTGCGCCACACTCGTGAGTTAGCACCTTGGGTTTACACTAAATCCGGCATGATGGTCGGCTTGGGCGAAAGCGACGACGAAGTTCGGCAAACGATGGCCGATTTGCGCCGGGTAGATTGCGATATTTTGACCATTGGCCAGTACCTGCAGCCCAGTGACAAGCATCTCAAGCTGCAAGACTTCATCACGCCAGAGCAGTTTGAGACTTGGCGGGTCATCGGTGAAGAGATGGGCTTTTTGCAAGTCGTGTCATCGCCCCTCACTCGGAGTTCTTACCACGCCGGTCAGGTGAGGGCTTTGATGGCGCGGTATCCTCGAACGGTTCCTGTGTAAGGGCATAGCCGTTGTTGGGATCGACGCGATACACCTTGTCAAAGTTGTTGAAATTGATGGCGCGGCGACCATCCCGGGTCCATCCCAGCACATCTTTAAAGCGAAAGTTCCACAACACTTCGTCAGCCACAAACGAGTGACGGGCGTGGATAGTTTGGGATAAATTTTCGTCAATGCCGGTGATGATCACAATCAGTTCGGCATGTTCGCGCCGTAGCGACTCAGGACTCGCACCATAGAGCGGGCTCTTTTCGTTAATCGGATGGAGCGCGGTCCACGTGAGGGCAAATAGGGGGGTGTGGGCACGGATTAATTCCAGATCGTAGAAGCGGCGAAACAAATCGCCCTCTTTGGTGAATTCATCGCGCACAAGGGTCACCCACAACTGGGCTTCCAAAATTCGGTTACGACGTTTGTTAGCGGTGCGAAACATCAGGCAGGGTGCCCCATTAAAGGGGGCAATCAGCGCATAGTTGCTAAACAAAATGCGGGCCGTCGGCACCGAAAACCGGGCAAACACCACGCCCGTGGCCATGGCGATAAACAACAACCCGATAAAGGACTCGATGACCACCAAAAAAGTTGGCATAGTCGGTTTGGGGATACATGGCCCCATAACCGATGGAAGCCATCGTTTGCACGCTGAAGAAAAACGCATCTAAAAAAGAGTTGGGGTCGGCGTTAGCGATCGCATCCTGTCCCAACCAATAGGCCGTGGCAAACATACTGTTGATCAATAGATAGACCACGAGCAAAATGGCGACAAAGCCCGTCCAAGAGATCGTCAGCAGCAGGTGATAGAGATCGCGCCAGGGCGAATGAGGATCACCGAGGCGAATAATGTCAGGAAATTCGCCATCGCGTTTGACGATTCGTTGAGGGATCGGACGAGAATAAGGATTGTCCATGGGCCGCTTCTAGTAACACCACTGCAGAATAATGACGCGATCGCACTGAGCGGTTGCTGATTGCAATAAATCCGGCGTTGCCATTCACAACGTCGGATTTCACAGCTCTATGAACCCGTCAGCGCCAAGTGACTCAGTCAACGCCTGTGACCAAGTCCTCTCAGTGTACAGAGCAAAATTGCGAATTGTTAAGGGGATGCCAGTCTAACCCTGGCAGCGGCTTAGCCGCCAGGCATCCCAAATTTGACTGGGGCAAGATCGAGGGCAATCTATCAACCCACTATAGTCGGCGACTGGGGAGAGGTGATGGTTACCCCATCTCCCTCACCAATTTTTGCCCGGTTGCAAAACGCGGGCATAAACGCGACTGCTGCCAGGATAGTGCTTTTGGCTAATGCGGCTATAGCGCTTGTCGGCAAACCAGCGCATATTTTTGCGGCAGGGCGCGGCGTAGCTGGCGATTTCTAACCGCACTTCAGAGCCTAACTGCAGTTGCACTCCCGGCACCACTTGGGGCCAATCAAGCCCTGAGAGGGTGACGTTTTCGCCCGCATAGCCGGGGGCAACGTTGTGGCCTTCTTGCTGTAGCGTCTCGATGACTTCGAGCGACCAGAGACACACCGCTCTTTCGGGGCCACCGTGGATGTCAGGAGTTTTTTGGCGATCGCCGACCAAGCCCGTCTCCATGACATCCGCTGAGGACACTGCCGTTTTCGGCACGCCACCATCCGAGAGACTAATTTGCACAATTTTTCCCGGCATGGGCCTTGACTCCTTCAAATAATCTGGCTTTAACCGATGCTTGGATGGGCGAGGCATTTTGTGGCAATCGTACTTTCCGAGCCCATTAGCTACAGCCAAAATACCTCGCCTCTACCATTTATCGCTCAATCGCAAAGCGGGCAAACTCACCATTGGCGCTGCCGTAGGTGATATCCACTTGCTTAACCTGGGCGGCGGGTGGTCCTTGCTTGCTCCATTCCAACAATTGCGTCACCGCAGGCGATGATCCCTCAGCCACGATTTCGACGGTGCCATCCGGCAGATTTTTGACGTAGCCGGTCAAGCCCAGTCGCGTTGCTTCAGTTTGGGTGTGATAGCGAAAGCCCACTCCCTGCACCAGACCACTCACAATCATGTAAACACGTTCCATCGCTGAGCATGGCTCCTTACAACGGCTGAGAGAATTTTACATAACTCTCTCGACAGGTTCGCCAAACAAAATAGAACAGTGACTAAAATACCCCCGACTGAGTCATCAGCCAGGGGCACTAAAATAGATGAACCGCAGTTCATGAAACTAGCACAAGGAGCTATGTACGCTGATGTTTCAGAGTAGCGCTAGCCCCTAGAGCACCCACTACTAAAAGCGCTAATGCTGACACCGGTTCCGGAACACTCACGTCAGGATCTCTTAGGGTATAAACGATGTCTCCTGTACCCACGCCTTCAACTGGAGTATCGTAACTAAAGAAAGCTTCGCTCAGGTCGAAGAAACCGGGGATCAAAGAAAACTCTGCATCAGTGGAGAAAGATAATCCCAAGAAATCACCGTCCAAGAAGGCAGCTTCAGGGGTGCCATCAGTCTCCGTGAAGATATCACCGTTGAAAAAGCTAAAGCTTAAGTCCGATACTGCAAGAAATTCATTACCAGAACCGAGCAGGCCACTGTCATCAAATTCGAAAAACCCAGAAAAGGTTTCTCCAGCCAGTGAGCCGTCAAGGTTGTTAACTTCAAAATCGTAAATAACGCTGGCTGCATTTGTCGGAGCTGCAACCGCAAATAGGCTAACCGCAACTGCACCGACTGTGTATGCGAGTTGAGTAGACAAAGATTTCATGATTTAGCTATGTCCAATGAAAAGAACGTATCGACAATTGGAATCTACATAATTTCTCGTATAATCCAAAACCGTATTCAGGATCATATTACGTAAACTTCAAAGTAAAAACCCTTACCCATCTGGGACTTCATCTCTGATTTGTGTTCCGAAATACATGTTATTCAAATAAAGTTTTTTACGTATAAATACTTGATTTCAGCAATTCTGCTCAACGACTGAGTTACTTGGCGTTCTACGCAAATTAGAAGAGAAAATCGCCCTTCTCAATAAAATGAGGAGGGCGATCGCATAGTCATCAATTTGAGCTGGCTCAACGTGCTAATCGGTAGGCATCAGACTTCAGTTAAAAAATGAAGTTGTCTGAATTATTCAACTCGGTAGAAGTAACCTCTTGCACCAACAAGAAAGAACGTGCTCGACCAGAGCCTGCAGTGCCGTCTGGATCAAGAGTGAGAATAGTATCTGAACCACGAGAGCTGAATCCTAAATATCCCTCGGCGATTGGATCATCCCCCTCGAAACCAACCCCTGCCAAGACCACGCTTAAATCAATCTTGTCGCCTCCAACCTCGAAGTCAGTAATAATATCGCCTGCGTCAACGATACTGGTGTAAACAAAGGTATCATCACCCCCGCCACCAGTGAGATTATCTCGACCTTGGAAGCCAGTGATCGTGTCGTTGCCATCGGTGCCAATGAGATTATCTCGGCCAGCAGTTCCTTCGAGGACTTCTCCAGAAGTCGTCAAAGTGAAGCGAGCCAGGAGCGGATCATGATCACTCGCACGGCTGTCAGTTTCCGCAAACTCAGAGTTGACATGGACGATGTCAAACTCCGCGTCTGCTGCCAGATTTTCACTGACCAGAATGTGGTCAAGCGCTTGCGAATTTCCTTGAAAAATGAAGCTGTAGCGCTCATCTTCAGGCAGCGTATTTGTCAGGTTAATGAGGCCGCTGTTGGTTTCCAGGTCCTCGACGGGGGAGACAAACTCGAACTCGTTGAAGTCACCCACGACCACCACATTGGCATCGTCTGCCAACCCATTGACGAAGTCTTGCACGGCTTGCGATTGACGCTGACGCTCATCGAGCGAACCGTTGACGTTGACGTCTTCTTGGCGTTGATCAAAGGGTTGCTCGACGCCCAAAATCGGCGCGCTGCCGCCCTTCGATGAGAAGTGGTTGTTCACTACGGTGACGGTTTCACCGTTGAACTCAAAGTCGGCAACGAGCGGCAGACGAGCCCCTTCAAAGGCTTCTCCAGCACCCTGGCCGCCAATGGTTTGCACCGAGTCTGCGACCAAATCGACCCGGTCGGGGTTATACAAAAAGGCGGTGCGAATGTTGCCGCCGGGCTGGCCGCCGCTCGCCTCATCGGTGATGAACGTATTGTCAACAAACTCGTATTCTGGCCCGCCCGCCGCGACGATTTTATCGATCAGCAACTGCAGGGTCTCACTGGCAGAAGTCACGTCATCGACGATCTCACCCCCGGTATTATCTTGTACCTCTTGCAGGCCAATGATGTCGGGAGCATTCAAATTGTTGACGATTTGGTTGGCGATCGCGTCAAACCGACCATCACCCAGGTCATCATCGACGTTGCGGGCTTCGCCGTTATTGGTGTTGGCCTGCACTTCAACAATGGGGTCAAGGTTGAGGACGTTGTAGCTCGCGACAGTCAACGAATCGTCATCGCCCACCAGGGAGCTGACGTCGGGCTGTAGCCCCGCCGATTGAATGTTGCTGGTGAAATCTTCGGTGGGCAAGATTTCAAAATTGCCGAAACCGTAGCTGACCACCCCTGTCACATCACCGAGAACATCGCCAACATTGACCTCAGGAAAGTCAAAGTTGAAGACCCCAGAGTCTTCGTCAATCTGGACTTTTTCCGGGTTGAAGTCGTCAGGGCTAATGTTCAGCGTGCCGCGATCGCTGAGGCCACTCGCACCGGCCCCCCTGTCGACGACGGTAAAGATTTCGCCAAAGCGGTTAGTCCCAGAGACGGCAACGGCGTTCTGAGCCGTCACACGCATGCCTTCTAAAGACTCAAAGAAATCAATGCCGTCAGTGCTGGGATCAAAGCTGGCAAAGGCATCGTCATCAATGTTCTCACTGGGGGGAACGCGCCCACCTTGGCCCAAGATGACGGCTACCGGTAAGGCATTTTCGCTGCTGATAACAGTGATGTCAGAGACGCCGCTAATCTGGGTCGTCGAGAGGTTGCGTGTGGAAGCTCCCCCAGGGGTGAATTCGGCAACGGTACCTGCTACTTCTAACTCATCGCCAACATTGACACCTGGAGCATCCCCAGTGAAAACAAAAATGGCATCAGAGGTAGCAATGTCGCCGTCACCTACCGCATCTTGCAAGTAAAAACCATTAGTATCAACCGCCGTCACAATACCGGTGGTGGTCACCGTTTGACCCAGTAGCGGCGACGTATGAGCCGCCCCCTGAATGTCGAAAATGGCAGTTATTTCGTCGGGTGGTGGGGGCGCTTCGTTCGAAAAACCTGGTGTATCAGCCGAGAAGTCGCCAAACGCCAGGGGCTGAAATGAACCGGTGCCGTCTACATCGCGAGCGATGCCAGCCGGAGGAAAGTTACCACTTGGCCCCAGTACTGTATCGCTATAGTTCACATCGGCGTTGCCGTCGCCATCAATCAGCGCAACCGCGTCAATGATGGTGCCGATCGCATTATCGAAAACGCCATCATTATCAACATCTAAATCATCACCCGCTTGCCCGGTAAAGCCATCGATGACTAAGAAGGTAGAGGGCGAGCCAAAGAAGTCAAACGAAGCAATTTGGTCGGTGGCATCGACTTCAGCTTGGGCAATGAAACTACTAATATCTGCATTCGCTAGCAAGAAGAACCCATTTTCGTCGGTGGCAGTGCCGCTGAGGTCGAAGGCAAAGTCTACCTGACCAGGCTCAAACTCACCCGACAGAACAACCAGCGACAAACCGTCCAGTGTCGTGTCAGCCTCGCCAAAAAGTTCTACAAAATTGCTGTCGTCATCGGAACCACCCGGTGATGAGATTCGCAGCTCATTGATGCTGATGTCGGGGACAGGCGTTCCGCCACCGTTGCCACCGATCACGGTAAAGGGGCCGTCAGCAAGATTGGCGATGCGGGTGTTGTTACCATTCCAGTTGGCCGCATCGCTAATCGCGGCCAATAGCTCGGCTTTTGTCCCAGATGTTACCGATTCGTTATAGGTCGAGTTATCGAATTCTGATTCTGATCCGCTACCTGCTCCGACTGCTACAGCTGTCGTACCAACAATTAACCCAGGAGGAAGATCGGATTGATTGGAATCATCACTACCGATTTGAAACTGCGTACTATTAGTCTGTGCCGCGTAGATAAAGCTCGGCGCATCGACAGTTCCTTGGAACGCAATCACCTGGTCGCCAGACGTCGCTAGCGCAAAAGAACCTGACTCAGTAGTGAAGTCCCCACCGACACCTGTAAATTCGATGACAGTTCCAGCCGAAATATCGTTGGAAGCTGTGTATTTTAGGATGCCTTCATTTTGACGAAATGTGCCGTCACTAAAAACGCCATTGTCAGTAAAGAAAATCTCAGTCCCTGCTATCACATCGGTCAACAGGACAAAACTAAAGGCATCGGGATTATCTGCGTTGATGCCAATGATGGCGAGATCGCCAGCAGTAAGGGTCGTTGCCATGTTAGAAATATCTCCAAATTTACGCAGCGTTGTCTGAGACGATCGCCTTCGCTGGCGATCGCCCCGTGTGAATATCAATCAGATTGTTGAAGTACTCTTGAGAAATGAAATGCTAGGGAAGAACGCCAGGGGAGCATAATTGCCCCCTGATGTTCTTCCGATGAGGCTTAGGCGATCGCTGGGGTTACTTCCACGGAATTGATGGCAAACTCCAAGTCATTGAAGTCAGCGTCAATCCAGTCTTCGAAACTCCACACGTTGCCGTCGCGCTTGATCATGGTCATACCCAGAGCCGCATCATCAATGGTGGCCAGGTTATGCAGATTGCCATCAATAATCAGCGCCGGAGCATAGTAGAAGCCACCTTCCAGGGTGATGGTGGTGTCCTTGGTGGTCCGGTTTTCCACAAAGAGCTGGGGCATTTCCAGCAGGTTATGCCGCACCGCATCTTCGTAACCGGCTTCACCGGGGTTGATGCCGTCTACTGCCCCGTTGGCGTCGGTGATGTAGAACTGCAGCAGGTTATCAAAGGCCGCTTCCCGCTCGAGGCTCACATTAGCCGTGATGTTGCCATCAATCCCAGTCAAGTCCAGGATTTCAGCCACCGGCTCAACCGGCTTTTCTGGAGCTTCGAATGCGTAGATGGTGGTGGTGCCACTCACTTCGTTTGAAACGGCCAGCAGCGCTTCACCTGTAGGGCTGTCATCGGCCGAGATGAAGGTCAAGCCTTCGGGGCCGAGGTCGCCCACCGCCGGATTAGTACTGCCATCGGCCAACTCCGCTTCCACGTCAAAGTTGCGGTTGTTGAGGTAGTCAACAAAGCTCGCTTCGGCTGGGTTCGTGATGTCGTACACCATGATGCCGCCAACCCGCTCTAGGCCGATAAAGGCGAAGGTGCTGCCATCGACTTCACCAATCACCACACCTTCAGGCTCAGGGCCTTTGGCATCGCTGCGGCTGTCGAACGAACCGTTTTCGTCGTTAGTGGAGTTGAACGCTTCAGGGAAGAGGCTAGCGGTGATTTGCTCGAAGTCGTCACCACTGTCGAAGATGAGGTTGCCCTCAGCGTCAAAGATAGTGAAAGAGCGAGCGCCATAAGCATAGAGCTCGTCGAAGTCGCCATCGCCATCCGTGTCACCATCGATGGTGGATACTTCTAGGCGACCCAGATTTTCCTCTAATTGCAGTTCGTCGGCATTTGGGAAAGCCGTAGGATCAAGGTCGAGGTCTTCAACCCGAGCATCTTCGTCGCGAGCGTCACCTTCATTGGCCGTCACAAAGTAATTAGTGCCGTTGAATTCGAAGCTCGCGATCGCATCCGGCATAAACAAGCCAAACACCGGATAGGTTTCGATGTTGATGGCGTCGTCGCGATCGCTCGCATCGATGCCGTTACCTTCTACGCTATGGTCTTTGGTGCCCAGACCAATGATGTCTGTCACCTCTTGGTTCGCAATGTCGACCACCGCGACGGCATTGTTTTCCTGCAGGCTAACGAAAGCCTGAGTGCCATCGGGAGAGACCGCAATGTATTCGGGCTCCGCATCTTGGGAGAAAGTCGCATCGGGGAAGATGCGCACACCCTCAGCTCGCAGGGCCTCTTCTTGACCGTCGAAAGCAGTGAAGTCAGCCGTCTCAACGGTGGCGTTTGCGACCCCATTGCTCAGGTCAATAATGCTGATGGAACCTTCCGGATCAACGCCGTCATCGGGTTCGCCTTCATTGGCGACCAATACCTTAGTGCCGTCAGGCGTAAAGGTCACCATGTCGGGCAGAGCACCGACCTCAACCTCGCCGAGGAAATCACCCTCCGCGTTGAAGAAGACAACTTCACCGTTATCGGTCACAGTTTCGTTCTCGATCGCCACCGCGACGATGCCATCCTTCACCGCCACGCTGTTGGCCCCAGCTCCGAACTCGGTCGCGTCAATTTCACCGATTTTGGTGGGGTTGGTGGGGTCACTCAGGTCGAGAATGTCGATAGTGACGGAATTAGAGTTAACGACAAACAAGCGCTGACTGTCAGGATCGTAAGCGTTAATCTCGGCTGCTCCGTCATCAAAGACGCCGGTTTCAAAGGTGCCCAAGACGCTGAGCGGGCCTTCCACAGGAGTGCCGCCGCCATTACCGCCATTGCCGTCATCACCCAAGACCGTGTCTTCGCGGAACGCCAGATTTTGCAGACGCATGTCTTCGTCGCGTCCGGTATCGGCTTCGTCAAACGGGGTCTCCAGGAAGTTGTCAAACAGGTACTCGGCTAGGGCGTCCTGCTCAGAGCCATCGGGGGCAAAGGTGGCTTCGCCAGTGCGCGGGGCATCTTCTTCCTGCTCCAAGTTCTGGTAATTGGTGCCAAACTGCGGGAAGGGATAGCCATCGCCGCCGACTCCGGTGGGATTGCCATTGTCATCGGTGCGCTCATTGGCCAAAAAGCCCAGCGTCACGATGCGCACCGTTTCATCCGGGTCACCAACCAGTTCGCCATCCTGGACCAAAATGTCCAGAATGTTGCCGTCCTCATCTTTGATCGCAGCGGACTGGATGCGATCGTTGGGCTCCGCCGTCAAATCAAAGCTGAACTCGACCCCGGCAACTTGAGGAAACCGTCCCTGGGTGTTGCCATCGTCTAAACTGCTCGCGGCAATGCCATGCTCTAGCACCGCAACCAAACCCTCGCGGGTGATGTCGAGCACTGTCAAGCCGTTGTTGAAGCGCAGGGTGTTGGCAATATCAGTCTCAGAGATGCCGCCCTCAGGCTTCACCCCAGGAATCGCTTCATTGGGGAGTTCTTCGGGTTCACCCGTGCCGCCTGCGGGCACCATCACTCGACCAATGTCATCGCGGATGCCACCGCCATTTTTGATCGAAACCAGAATGGTGTCATCGCCGGTGATTTCCCGCGCGACATCGAGGTTGGCATCAGCGGTCAGGTTGCCAAGGTTGGTTTCCTCGGTGCGCACGCTGCCGCGCGTGCCATCGAGGTAGACGTTACTCACACCAAAGACATTGCTCTCTGTGGCTTCGATGACAACGCGTAGCTCATCGACGATGGCCTGAATCTCAGGATCGACCAGTCCTTCAGCCCCTAAATCAGCCACGCCCTGGTCATCGGTGGCGTAAGCCCCACTGACCTCAGAATCGTAGCTTTCGGGAATAATGACGCCATTTTCATCAAAGTCGATGACTAGGCGACCTACGTACTGGTAATTGCCGTCAGTGTTGACCACGGCAACGGGATTACCATCGGCCCCAGTGGTGATGATCGGGTAAGTGCC
Organism: Leptolyngbya sp. SIOISBB; assembly: GCA_010671905.1. Lineage (GTDB taxonomy): Bacteria > Cyanobacteriota > Cyanobacteriia > Phormidesmidales > Phormidesmidaceae > Halomicronema. The sequence continues at coordinate 7,159,315 of JAAHII010000001.1, read as the reverse complement.
CTGTTCGGTATCGCCATCGCGGAGGCGATCGGTCTCATCCACCAGGCGCGTGTTAGAACCGCCCGCAACGATGATATCGACGTCGGTGAGGCGCTCAGCCAGAGCCTGCTCAATCGTAATCTGCTGCATGTGAGACAGCACGACCACCTTGTTCACCTCGGGATTGGCTGCCAACAGGGCATCGACATCGGCTTGAATCTCAGCGGCGAGGGCATCGAGTTGAGCCTCCGTGGGGACACCGTCAAAGGGCTGTGGCGAAACGGTGACAGTGCCAGGGCTGGCAATGGTGGTGATGGTGGGGGTGGTGGCACCGACCACACCAATCAGTTCGCCATTGACATCGATGATGGTGCTAGCGGCAACGCTATTGGGTTGGGGGGCTTGGCCATCTGGGACAACCAAGTCGGCTAGACCTTCGGTCACCTCGCCATCTTCATCGGTGACATCGACGTTAGTACTGAAATCGAGGTTGGCACTCAGGTAGGGGAAGGCTGTACCTTCAAAACCCGCTTCGGGGTCACCACCGATCAAATCCACCAGCAGTTCAGGGCCAAAGTCGAATTCGTGGTTACCAAAGGCGATCGCCTGGAAGCCCAGTTCATTTTGAATCAGGATGTCGGCGCGACCGGGACCGCCGAACACCTCTTCAGAGGCACTGAAGAACAGTCCGGGCAGAATCGCATCGCCAGAGGAAAGCACCAGCGTATTATCTTCAATGCCATCATCGCCCAAGTCTTGAGCCTTCAGCGCATTCAAAACTGCAGAAAAGTTAGGGGCATCATCCAGGGCTGGAATGCCTGCCTCTTGGTCAGCCGCATGAAGTAATTCAAGCGTAAAATCAGCCATAAATCCCTCTTAGACGTAAAAAATCAGACAGCATGACAAGTTGGAGCCAGCCCATGAGCTGACACCGACCTCGACATATTCAGAGAACTAAAATCAACGCGTGCCTTGGTATGACGCTAACTGGTGAGCAACGCTACGATTGGCCCAGCCGGAACTCAGCCAAACCCTATTCAGCCGTCATCCCATCCCCTTTGAACCTTGAATGAGAGAGGAATGTCACCTCTGCCTTTCAACACCTGTGAGGAGTTAGCCATACATCGTCCAATTGTGTTCATGAGTAACTTTCCCAGACGAAGGTAAAGTGACGGTAATGCGAGTCTTAAGCCTTCGTATAATCACGGAGACTTTATCAGTGCTTGATAACTTTACAGTCGTGCTTCATCCCCGCTTCATAAGACAATGGCCTCTTGGGGAGAAAGTCAGTCCAGATGGGACTGATGAACGATTGTTTATATGAATATCATTCTCAGTGTCGATGAAGCAGCAGCAGCATGATGACAATGCCTGTGCTTAAGAACACTTGGCTTTTATTGGCCCAGGTTAAGCTTTGACTAAATCGGGTCTAAATCTGCCATCCATACCGGCAGCTAGACCACTAAATTGCTGAGGTTGTTGCTTCAGCGCTCACGAGCGCAACCGATCGCACTTCCCCAGAATGTTGTTACGCACACCATGGTCTTGTATATGCTGCAGATTCAGCGCTAGCATTTTTCAAAACTCTAGATTCCTAACATAGACGCGGTTTAACCGTCTTTGTTTCGGAACCTCCATGCCCCATCAGGCCCTTTTATGCAGCTAGCAACCCAACGACTGTTGATTCGTGACTGGCAACCAGACATTGATGCTGCCGAGGCGATCGCGATCTATGGCAATCCTCAAGTTACTCAATGGATTGGGGACAAATCGTTGGATAACACTGTGGAAGCGGTGCAAGCACGACTGCAACGCTATTGCGATCGCGCGGCCACCTTTCCGGGACTGGGCTGCTGGGCCGTGGTCCAGCAAGACACGCAAGCCATTATTGGGACATTACTGCTGATGCCCTTGCCGGGGCAAGACAATCAACCGAGCGGCAAAGTCGAAATCGGCTGGCACTTTCGGCCAGAGAGTTGGGGCTACGGCTACGCCACCGAAGCTGCCTATGCGGTTCTCAAAATGGGGTTCACCACGCTCGACTTACCGACCATTTACGCGGTGGCTCTACTCGAAAACGATCGCTCCCTGCGGGTGATGCAACGGTTGAATATGGCCGATTTGGGTGTCAGCCACGATTACTATGGCGGGCATCCCCTACGGTTGTTCTGTCGTCATCGCTTTGAGGTACCTATCCAGGCTCCGATTTGAGAGGGGCTTGGGCCAATCAATTAACTTGCGAATTCATCTAGGACTTGGTTTACTGCCATCGCCCAGCCTTCGGGGGCGGGTTGAGGCGCGATCACCCAGCCGCGATCGCTCAGTTGAGGATGGGGTCCCGATTCACCGGGTAGCACGATCGCTCGATCCACGTTCTCCAACATATCCAGGTCGTTGGGGCTATTGCCCAAGCCGATGGTAATAATCTGCTCCCCCGCCGGAAAAGTCGGGGTATAGAGCTGCACCAGTTGATGGACAGCAATGCCTTTGCCCGCGGCCCCGCCAATAAGATGGGAGAAGCGATCGCCCACGACCACTTTGAAGCCCATCGATTCAACGGTAGCAGTGAGTTTTTCAGCTGACGTGTTTTTGGGGGTGAGAAAGGGCTCGGTAAACTCGCGCATTTTGGCCTGATGGGCATCTTCTGTCGAGAGTCCCGTAAGTTGCTGCACCTGCTCAACCGATAGATCGCCAAAGCCTTTGAGAGGCCGTCCCAACTCCTGAGCGATCGCTTTGAGTCCGGCCCGCGCCATGACATAGGCCACTCCCAACGCCAACACTCGGTAAGGGCCGTCATCTTCGCCCTCTGGCAGGGCAAAGGGACAGGTGTCACGGGGAATGTAAATCGCGCTGCCATTCTCAGTGACAAAAGGCGTCGTCAGCCCAATTTGTTGAATCAGCGTTTCCACTTCCGCCCGCGTTTTACTGGTGACGGGAATCACCGGAATGCCTCGCTGCTTTAGGCTTTCTAGTACAGGTAAAGCGGCCTCATAGGCATAACTTTCGCCGTTGAGTAAGGTGCCGTCGAGATCAGTAAAAAGAATTAGCGCCGTCATCGTTCAACCCCGGTTCCCAAATATCGCCCCTATCATCCCAGGAACGTTTAATCATCGAGCCATCCAGTCGCAAAACCGTTGCAGAACTCCACAGTTTGACGTGAGCTCACGCGAATTTGTAGAAACCAAAAAAGACAGGAGCGATCGCCCCTGTCTTGAAATTGATATTCGACCTGCCATTATCTACAGACTGACTGTTCTGCAGATAATGGCAGAACGTTTGATCACATGCCGGACTGCTTGCTAATGGCAGTAATCTAGGCCGATGACTCAGTCATCCATTGCTCAGCTTGTTCAGGCAACTGGGGTAGGGCGGCTACCAACGGAGTGACGATCAATAACCTGATCAATCAGACCATACTCCACTGCCTCTTGAGGAGACATAAAGAAATCGCGCTCAGTATCAGCCGCAATCTTGTCGAGGGGCTGACCGGTATTTTCGGCAAGGGCCTGATTTAGCAAGTCCTTAAGATACAAAATCTCTTTAGCTTGAATTTCGATGTCAGTGGCTTGCCCTTGAGCTCCCCCCAACGGCTGGTGAATCATGATGCGAGAGTTTGGCAAACTCATACGTTTGCCCTTTTTACCTGCCGTCAGCAAATAAGCACCCATACTAGCAGCCAAGCCGACACAAATTGTGCAAACATCGGGGCGAATGTGATTCATGGTGTCAAAGATCCCAAGACCAGCAGACACCGAGCCACCCGGAGAGTTGATGTAGAGGTAGATATCCTTCTCTGGGTCCTCTGCTTCGAGGAAGAGCATTTGCGCCACAATCAGATTCGCTGAATCAGCGGTGACTTCTTGGCCCAAAAAGACGATGCGCTCTCGCAACAGACGAGAATAAATGTCAAACGCGCGTTCACCACGGCCTGACTGCTCAATAACGGTTGGGATCATCGACGTCAATTCCATCTACTGCTTTTTATGATTCTACCGATTTGTACGGACGGTCGAAGGTTAGATTACCGCCCTGACAACTTTAATTTTGATCAATCGCTAACATCTGGACAGTGATTGCTGAATGGTTAGCGCTAAAGCACGCTAGAGGCCACTTGGTAAATTACATCACAGTCGTAATCGTCGCGATCGCCTGATTGATGTGATCAGTCACTTGATGCTGCATCAAAAATTCGCCATAGTCGGCCATCGTATCCATGCCGATCATGCCTAAGACCAATTCTGAAGACAGCCACAACGTCCCCTTCAATAAAGTTTTGCGCCATCTCGCCTGAGCGCGCTCTTGTAGCTTCTTTGCCATGATCTTTAAACTCCGTCACTCTATTAAGAATTGTAAACAGAATGACGGAGCTGAACAATTCGGTTCTTACGCCAGGTTGATGTGGAGATTGCGATCACCGACCGGACGATCACTAGGAAAGAAAAGATTAAGTCTTACCCATCGGAGCTACCCCAGCTACTTTGCTGCACTTCTGGAGCAAAGTAGCTGGGGCAGTAAGAACGCTTTAGGCACTCAGCACCTGATCTTGATTCAATGGCCAGATCTCATGCCTCAATGCTCAGCAGTCGCCCCAGGCAAGACAGTCAATGACTTCCAAAACCAGCCAGCAGCAACGGCGTTTAGCTATTAGCCATCGGTACTGGAGCATTAATAAGCACATGAGCATGCGCCTACACATCACTGGCAAAAATAATCTTCTTTGGCGAGTGCAAATCAACTGAAACACCCTTGACTTCGTGTGAAAACACTTAAAGTTGATTTGCGATTGATTGAGTAATGCGAAGTTGACTAGAGCTTTCAAACTGCTCTCCACAGTTAATAGGCAAGCATTTGAGGTGATTGTGTCCTTAACCCAGCCTGGATGTAAAAAACAGAATTTCCCCGTAACATCCCTGTGTTCATTCATGGGGCATCAAGGCTTAAATAGTGAATGAAACGTGCGTAAGGCATTTGAATCTCAGTTACGAATGCTACAAGGCGCTAGTCGCCCTCACAAAATACGCAACGCCCCCTGCCCCTTGTTGACATGCAGCAAACTACCAATACAACAATCAGTCAGGTGCATTAGCCATGAAATCTCTACTCATTCAACTACTCGTTTTGCCTCGCGGCCTCATCTTTTTGGGCATTCTCAGCAGCATGAGTCTGGTGCTGCTGACAGCTCCAGCCGCAACTTTGGCAGACGGCGGTGGCGATGAATTTCCGGGACAGCGTCGAGGTGGCGGCACTCATGTCACGATGGAGCCTAAGGGGATACATTAGTCTCTGTCTACATCCAGTTATGAGTGCTTCCGCAAGAAATGCAGATTTAACTAGTTGAGTTTTATTCCCTTTCTTACCGTAGGATTACGAATTATTATCGTTACCGTTTAGTAAGGGGAGAATGCCGAATATTTAGCCACAGCCTGTTTCCCACCGGAATAGTGCCGTTAGAGTGAGTAACTAGAGATCAACGCCTTTTACTCGCTTTTTCTTAGAGGCAATACATTCAGCAGTGTGGCTCCCTATGGTGCGATCTCCCTTCCAGCTAAATCAAGCAATAAAGCCCCTCATCAACCGTCTTTCGCAGTCGTTGCCGTTTAGTGGACGCTCTATCTTAGTGGCGACACTACTGGCAACGACTTTGATTACTGGAGCGAAGGCACTGGGTGGCTTACAGCAGTTTGAACTCTTCATTTATGATTCGCTGGTTAGGCTGAAGGCAGACCAAGGCCGAGATTCTCGCTTGATCGTAGTGGGCATTACTGAAACTGATATTCAGCAGTATGGTCATCCCCTCTCCGATGCTGAAGTTGCTAACGTCTTACGCATCATTCAGCAACACAACCCTAAAGTTGTGGGGTTAGATATTTATCGCAAGACCGCACATCCACCAGGGTTGACAGAGCTGCAGACCCAACTAGCGGCGGATAATCTGATTGCCATTACTAACGTAGGAACTGACCCTGCAACTGGTGAAGTCCCTCCGCCCGATGGTGTGCCATGGGAACGGGTAGGTTTCAATGATTTCAGTATTGACCCCGATGGTGTTATTCGGCGGGGATTGCTGTTTGTGAGCGCTACTGACCGCCCCTTCTATTCATTTGCACTGCGATCAACGCTAGCTTATTTGCCGCAACACGCTACAGCCTTCTACCATGATGATGAGACGCTCTACATTAACGATCAGGCTATTCCCCGGTTAGATGCCAAATCGGGTGGTTATGAATATGCTGATGATCGAGGGTATCAAACGCTGATGCGATTTCGTTCGCGCACTTCACCAGCGGAAGTTATCTCGATAGCAGATGTTGTGCAGGGAAATTTTGATCCTGCGCAATTTGAAGGCAAGATTGTTTTGATCGGCTCGGTTGCCCCCAGTCTTAAAGACGAATTCTTTACCCCCTACAGTGCTAGCCGAGAAAATCAGTTCAAGATGGCTGGGGTGGTTGTACATGCGCAAATTATCAGTCAGCTCTTAGATATTGCAGAAGGGCGATCTGCCCAATATACCTTTTTGCCCCCCAGCGGCGAGTTACTTTGGCTATTTGCTTGGGCTGGATTGACTAGCTTTCTTACTTGGAAGATTCGTCGCCCAGACATGTTGTTATTAGCCGGTATTGCCTTACCGCTAGGGTTGTTTGGGATCGGTTGGGTAGCGTTGTCAGAATTTGTTTGGTTGCCGATTTTTGCCCCGCTGCTCGGAATTTTAGGCACCGGTGCATTAGTCATCGTTCAAAAGTCGATTTACCGTACGACCTACGATACCCTCACTGACTTGCCTGGGCGAGAAGTCTTTTTGCTGCACATTCAACGAGCGCTCAATAGTCAAAAAGCCAATCCTGTAATCGTTGCGTTTCTGGATATTGATCGGTTCCAAATTATCAACAAAAGCTTAGGCCATTTTGCCGGCGATCGCCTGCTGATGGAAATTGCTAAACGCTTACGCAAAATGCTAGGTGAATATGGCCAAGTCGCTCGTGTCGGGGGGGATGAATTTGCCATTCTTTTCCATAACATTGGCCAAGCTGAGGTGAAGACGTTTCTCGATGAAATGCGCACCGAGCTATCTAGTCCGCTAATGTTAGGCAAGCATCGCTTATCGATTACCGCCAGTGTGGGCTTGGCCATCACTCAGGCAAATTACGGGCAAACTCCAGATGAGTTGTTACGTGACGCCCACACCGCAATGTATCGGGCTAAAGCACTTAAAGAAGCACAGTTTCAAGTCTTTTCCAATGATATGCGAGAGGAGGCTGTTGCTCGGTTAGATCTTGAAAGTGACCTGATTAAAGCGCTAGAAGATAAGGAATTCTCGCTCTTCTATCAGCCCATCGTTCAGCTGGAAACGGGTAAAGTTTCTGGCTTCGAAGCGCTCATCCGGTGGAATCAGGAAAAGCGGGGACTAATTTCGCCGAATGATTTTATCCCTGTAGTAGAAGAAACGGGCATGATTATTCCCCTCGGGGCATGGATTATTAAGACGGCCTGTCAGCAGATTCAAATCTGGAATGAGCAATTTCCTGAGTTACCTCTCAAGATGAACGTCAATTTGTCACGGCGACAATTTGATCAGACAGATTTAGTGCCCCAGATTGCCAGCATTTTGCAACAGCTTGATCTGCCAGGCCGCTACTTGCAGCTTGAAATTACCGAAAGCATGATTATGCGAGATGTTGAAGCTGCCCACAATTTGATGATGGAACTCAAATCTTTGGGCATCCAGCTCGCGATTGATGACTTTGGCACAGGCTACTCGTCCTTGAGTTATCTGCACCGGTTTCCCACTGACACGCTGAAAATCGATCGCTCGTTTGTTAGCAGCATGGAAAACAGTGTTGAGGACCACGATATTGTTGAAACAATCATTAGCCTAGGCCAAAAGCTCAGCATGAAATTAGTGGCGGAAGGCATCGACAGTGAGGAGCAACTGCGGCTCCTCAAGGTTGCCGGTTGTCATTATGGTCAGGGGTACTTGTTTTCCCGTCCTTTAGCTGCGGCCGATGCCACACTCTTGCTCAAGCAGAATCGGTGTACCCCCTTGTCGTTTCAAGGCTCATCAATCAGTGCTCATCACTGATTAATGAGCAACGCAATATTCCTTTGCTTCCCTTCCCTAATCTTGGCAGTGAAGTCAAATTCGGTTTCCCATACCTTGAAGGCCAGAAACTGAAACTGAACGTCATCAGATAAGTGCTGTGAATTTCATGACAGGCTTGGACATTGCGCAAGGGAATCCAGGTAGAATGCTTGAGAATTAATGTCAGTTGATGCACACCCATGACAGACTCTAGCCACCAACAATTTATGGCAGTGGCGATCGCCCTTTCTAAAGAGGCGATACGGTCAGAGCGAGGCGGTCCTTATGGCGCGGTTGTCGTTAAAGAGGGGGAAATTATTGGTCAGGGCATGAATGAAGTCACGTCGATCAATGATCCAACCGCCCATGCTGAAATGACAGCCATTCGTCAAGCCTGTGAACAGGTCGGCAATTGGAACTTGTCCGGTTGTGAACTGTATACCAGTTGTGAGCCCTGCCCGATGTGTTTAGGGGCGATCTATTGGGCTCGATTAGACAAAGTGTATTACGGCAATACCAAGGAAGTGGCAGCGCAGTTTGGGTTTAACAGCCAATACTTTTACGATGAGGTGGCGAAACCTCGCGAAGCGCGGCAGATCACGATGCAGCCCTTGATGCCAGAAGCAGCAGTGACAGCCTTTGAAGAGTGGAAAAGCCTGCCTGATAAGCAATCGTACTAAGATTTCAACGATTACTACGACCGCTGACTGAAGCTATAGCAGCATTCGGAAGTCGGAAGTCGGAAGTCGGAAGTCGGAAGTCGGAATTAAAAGGCCTGCCAGATGACGATTCCAGTGATCTAGAGTTACCTAACCAAACTACGGCTTGCGATAGTATCGCGGCAGACACCAGCATTCTTCAGCAGAAAATGCCATTCTCAAGAGGGAGCAGTCGTTCGCTTATCTTCATTAAGCTTTGCTTGGAAATTTTTGCAGGAGGCATAAGCTCAGGGAAATTGAACGAGTACCGCGTCCGCACTGACAGCTCTTCTCCTCCTCTCGATAATTTTGATCTTGAGACTGAGATTACGGATAAGCGAGACAGCATCGTGAACTGATTGGATTCAGCTGGGCCTAGGGAATGGACTGATTTAGAACCTGCATTGGTGCGACTAAACGACTGATAGCCCGTAACGGGAATTTTCCGTTACAGATAGGCAATGGTCACGCCTGTTCCCCCATCGGCTTGCTCAGCGGCTTCAAACTTTTGCACTTGAGGATGGCGCTGGAGATATTCATGCACTCCGCGCCGCAACTTGCCAGTCCCATGACCATGAATAATCCAGATCGGGCCATGGGCACGAGCGATCGCATCTTCTAACTTGCCCTCAGCTTCGACAACGCGCATGCCCCCGCAAATCAAAGGTGTTTTTTGAGGTTCTGACAGCAGGGGCGGGTGGTGGTGGGGAAGGTTCTGGGAGGGGGCTACTTTGGGCTTCGGCAGTTCTGCTTTTTCACCTTGAAGAGATTCGATCTCAGTGAGGTTGACGGTCATTTTCATCAGTCCAAACCGCACCATGACTTTACCGTCCTCATCGGGATCGGCCAGCACTTCAGCCGTTTGTCCCAGACTAGGAATGCGAACGCGATCGCCTGCTTGAGGCTTGAATCCAGGTTTTGACTTTTTGGGTATAGATGGGGGCCGATGCTGAGTGGCAATCTGATTGACTGTGTCTGTCGCCTTTTGCGCGGCTTGGGCCGTGGGTTCTCCCTGCTGCAATCGCCGAATGACTTGGGCAATCTCTTTACGCGCATCGGCGATCGCCGCCTGCACCGCCTGTTCTTGTTGTTGTTTCAATTCCCGTTCCCGCGCTGCTAAAAAGGCAGCCTTACGAGAGACTTCGCGGTGGAGTTTTTCCGTTTCTGCCAGCAGTTGGGCTGCTTCATCGGCTTTTTGTTCCTGCTGTTTACGCTGGGCCTCCAGACCGGCGATGACTTCATTCACGTCCTGTTGCTGACTGCTGCCGATGTGATTTTGGGCTTCCGTCACGACAGCTTCCTCTAATCCCAACCGGCGAGCAATGGTGAGCGCGTTAGAGCGGCCGGGAATGCCCCAGAGCAGACGATAGGTGGGGGATAGGCTGACATCATCAAACTCGACTGAGGCATTTTCAAAGCGATCGTCCTCATACTTCAACGCTTTGAGTTCGCCATAGTGGGTGGTGGCCACCGTGAATCGCACCTGGTTGGCAAGGTAGTGCAAGAGGGCGATCGCTAAAGCACTCCCTTCAGAGGGATCCGTCCCCGCGCCGACTTCGTCTAGAAGAATGAGGGCGTTGGTGGGAGTGGGGGGTTGAGTGGGTGTATGGGTCGGTGGGACAGTCGGTGAGGCCGTATTGGCTGTCTCTTCTGTGACTGCAGGGGAGGCGGTATCGTTGTTGGCGGCTAAGGACTCATCGGTGATCGCTGATGGTTGCCCGTCTTCTGGCATCTGGGTGGACACTAGCGAGGACTGAATCGCGGCCAAAATGCGGCTGATGCGTTTGATGTGACCCGAAAAGGTCGACAAACTCTGCTCGATGGATTGTTCGTCGCCAATGTCGGCTAAAACTTGGTCGAACCAGGGGATTTCAACCGGTTCTCTAGCCGGGACGTACAACCCCGCTTTGGCCATTAGAGTGGCAAGGCCCAGGGTTTTGAGGGTCACGGTTTTCCCCCCCGTATTCGGCCCCGTAATGGCGACGACCCGAGTCCGAGGATTGACGATGACGTCGATGGGCACCACCTCACTGCCTTGTTCGTGGCGCTGCTGCCACACTAATAAAGGATGACGTAGCTGGCGCAGGGTGGTTTGTTCACCATCCGTCACAAATCGAGGCGCGTTAGCCCCTAACCATTCGCTGTAGCGAGCGCGGGCAGTGGCTAAGTCGAGCACCGTGACAATGCGCAAGAGGTCTTCCAAGTCAGCGTAAATTTCGGCCACTTTGGCGGTGAGGGCGCGGCAAACGGCTTCTTCTTCAACCTGTTCTTGACGCTGGAGCTGCCGCAAGCGGTTACCCATTTGAATGATGCTGTTGGGCTCGATATAGAGGGTCGCGCCGCTGGTCGAAGCATCGTGCACAATGCCGGAGATGGCGTCTTTTTGCGGTGCTTTGACCGGGATGACGAAGCGATCGCCCCGCTGGGTAATGACGGCTTCTTGAATAGCGTTACTCTGCTGTTGCAGGATGTTGTTTAGCTTTTGATAAATTTGGCTGCGTTGCCCCTTCAGATTTTCACGAATGCTGCCCAACTTGGGAGTGGCGCGATCAGTCACTTTGCCGCGATCGTCAATGCAATAGTGAATGTCTTGTTCTAATTCTGGATAGGTCCGTAGGGGGGCTATAAGTTGTGACAAAGTCGGTAACTCGTCCGTCTCAAAGCCATCGATCGCCCGCCGGAGTTGGCGTGCCCCGGCTAAGGTGGTCGCGATATCCAGCAGTTCTGCTGGTTGTAAGAGGCCCTGCCGACGGGCTCGTTCAAGGGCATCACCGATATCTTGAATACCGGCAAATCTCAGTCCTGGTGGCTGCCGCTCAATCTGGAGGGCTTCGGTGGTGGCAGCCAGCAATTGCTCACTCGCGGCTTGGCTGGTGGGCAACGTCAGTTGACGAGCGGCGATCGCCCCTAACTTTGTCGCGGCAAAGGTGGATAGGTGCTGGCAGAGACGAGACCACTCTAAGAGAGAAAGCGCTTCAGATTGAATCAAGACAGGCTAATAGTCAGTAAACGAAAAAACAATGGTTGCTGTGAACAGGAGCTATGAACTCAGTATAGAATCTCTGACCTAAGACCGGAAATCCACAGAAACTTAATCAGAACTTCAGTGAAAATTCCATCAAACTCGGGATAAATAACTGTAGATATGAGTATCTTCAACATAGGCAGGCAATCAAGGACGGTCTTTAGTCATGGGGCCTACGCACATTCACGGAGCCGTCTTAGAACAACTGTCAGCCATCCAGCTAGAGAGGCGTTGGCAATCAATGGGCACCAATCGATTAGAAACACGAATTGGGGGCGTGATCACGGTTCTCACGACTGATGTCTCAGTCACCGGAGGATGGACATTCGGGGAATTGCCAACTTACCCGGATTCAGATGATTCCGCCTGAAAGAGACTTCTAAGGTCAAGCTTGGAAAGTTTTCGCATACACAACTCATTTTGATTGAGGAGGGAGCCACCCTAACTTAACTGTCTGGATAACGAAATTGACGATGCGCTCACGTTCACACGCGAACACCGCTCACAGGATGTCCACCCAATCTGATTCTCACTCACCGCCGCCTCCCCCTCGGCAGCCACCTTTACGCATGGTTTTGGTTGTGTCGTTTGTGGTACAAATTGCGGCAGCCGTCGGCTTGACCACCGCACTTTCTTGGCGTAACGGCCAAAAAGCAGTGGATGATTTGGCATCGCAATTAAGTGCAGAAGCGGCTAACCGCATCCGTGAACACGTTCAGACTTATTTACTACAGCCTAATTTGCTGCAGCGAGATAGTCGCAGCAACCTCTTTTATGGCGATGTGGCACTCTCCAATTCACCCACGGTAGCGCGGCATTTTTGGCACCAAATTCGGGCCTCTGACGGCATCAGTAGTATTTATCTAGGCTACCCCGATGGTACGTTTGTCGGCATTCAAGAGCGGGATAATGGCCAAACCGTTTTGTGGGAAGTGACGCCGGAAACGGCTCCCCAGCGCTCAACCTACCGCTTGAATGAAGCGGGTGAACGGCGAGAACAATTGAGTTCGCAATTCTATGATCCTCGGGGACGACCTTGGTACCAGGCTGTGGTGGAAAATCGTCATGCCAGTTGGAGTCCCATTTACGAATTTGCCTCCGAAGATTATTCCGTTTTGGGAATTACGCTAGCGGCCCCAATTTTTGGCGATCAGGGCAAATTGCAGGGGGTATTGGCCCTTGACTTGACGCTGGAGCAGATTAGCAGCTACCTCCGGACGCTCAATATTAGCCCGAATGGTGAAGCCTTCATCATGGAGCGCACGGGGGATATTGTCGCCACCTCGGCCGAGGAGTTACCGTTCCTGAGGTTAGACAACGGGGAACAAGCGCGGTTATCAGCCACGGCGAGCCAAGAACCGATCATTCGAGAAGCGGCCCAGTATCTCATTGAGGCCTACGGCAGTCTGGAACAGGTGACTACAGCCAATCAGCTGACCTATGAATTGGACGGGCAGGCGCAGTTAGTGCAAGTGGTGCCCTTTCGGGATGGACGGGGGCTCGATTGGCTAATTGTTACCGCCATTCCGGAAGCCGATTTCAAAGGCCAGTTTGCGGCAAATACTCGGAATACTCTGCTGTTGTGCTTGTTGTCCCTCGTTGTGGCCAGCGCGATCGCGGGGATTACAGCCCGCTGGGTAGCCCAACCGATTAAGCGATTAAGCGAAGCCTCGAAAAAATTGGCTGTTGGGACCTGGGATTCTCCATTACCCGACGGTCGCTTTGAAGAGCTGTCAGAACTGTCACACTCGTTTGAGAGCATGGCTAATCAGCTCCAACAGTCCTTTCAACAACTCGAAGCCCACAATCACGAACTCCAGCGCCTCGACAAGCTAAAAGACGAATTTTTGGCCAATACCTCCCATGAATTGCGCACACCCCTCAATGGCATCATCGGTCTGGCAGAGTCACTCATTGATGGCGCGAGCGGTCCTCAGACCCGGCAAACCAAAGGGAATCTGGCCATGATTGTGGCTAGCGGACGGCGGTTATCAGCCCTCGTTGACGATATTCTTGATTTTGCCCAACTGCAACAAGATCGAGTCGAAATTCATCCTCGCCCCGTGGGTGTACGAGAAGCAACAGAAATTGTCTTGACCCTCAGCCGTCCCCTGGCTCGCGAAAAAAAGGTGCAGTTAATCAATGCCGTATCGCCCAAATTACCCCCCGTTTTAGCCGATGAAAATCGCCTCCAGCAAATCTTGCATAACTTGGTAGGGAATGCGGTGAAGTTCACCGAATATGGCATGGTCGGGATCTCAGCCCAAATTATTCAGTATCCTGACGCTCGCCCAGTCATGCTGTCATCGACCCTGCCCAGCCTGTGTCCCCGGCCTCACCATACAGACGAAGCTTTTTCTAAGCAGGGAGCTGAGCCTGGCGTGGGGCAGATGACGCAGTCAATACCTCGCCAAGAACCTCGCCAGGCTCTCGCATTGGCTTCGACTAGTGCACCATCAGACCCTGCTGTGAACCGCCCAAGCCTTGCCCCGATCGAATCCTCTGATTACTACTTAGCAATTACGGTGTCAGATACTGGAATTGGCATCCCTGAAGATAAACTGGCTTGTATCTTTGAACCCTTTGAACAGGCAGATGGCTCCACAGCGCGCGTCTACGGTGGTATGGGGATTGGTCTCGCGGTATCTCAGAAGCTGGTGGAACTGCAGGGGGGCACGTTTCAAGTCATCTCGGCCGTTGGCGTCGGCTCACAATTTACCTTTACGCTGCCCATTACTACTCAGGCCCACTTACTGGCTCCGCTTGAGAGCGCCCCAACCATGACTAATGCCGGTCAACCAACGGACTGGGGTTGGCCAGTACAAACGACCCTGCCTGAATCGCTACAAGAAACGGTATCAGAGAGTAAATCAGCGGCTTATGATGAAGCCGATGCAGTCTTGGCCCGCCGCACCTTTCTAATTCTAGTGGTGGATGATGAGCCGATTAATCGGCAAGTTATTCGCAATCATTTAGCGGTAAATCACTACCACGTCGTCCAAGCTGGCAGCGGCCCAGAAGCGCTGACCCTGCTTGCAGAGGGCTTGCAACCAGACGCCATCTTGCTGGATGTCATGATGCCGCAAATGACTGGTTTTGAGGTCTGTCGCAAGCTGCGGGAAACCTATCCAGCTCATGCCCTACCCATTATGATGCTGACCGCCAAGAATCAGGTGGGTGATTTGGTCATGGGGCTATCGTCTGGGGCCAATGATTATCTGACGAAACCGATCTCAAAAAGTGAATTACTGGCTCGTCTCAAGACCCATCTTTACCTGTCAAAAATCAACCAAGCCTATGGTCGCTTTGTGCCCCGTCAGTTTCTGCAATTCTTGAATAAAGAAAGCATCGTTGAGGTGGAGTTAGGCAATCAGGTGCAGCAACAGATGTCGGTGGTGTTTGCCGACATTCGAGATTTCACCAGTTTGTCGGAGCAGATGACACCGGAAGAAAACTTTAAGTTTTTGAATGCCTTTTTGTCGCGGATGGAGCCCGCGATCGCTGAACACAATGGCTTCGTAGACAAATATATTGGCGACGCCATCATGGCACTCTTTAGTCAAGGGGCTGATGATGCCCTAACGGCCAGTATTGATATGCTGCGCCGGTTAGACAAGTACAACGAAGAGCGCTTGCAGTACGGCAAATCGGTGCTGGATGTGGGCATTGGCATTAATACCGGTGCCGTGATGTTGGGCACTGTGGGGGGCCGCAATCGCATGGATAGCACTGCCATTAGCGATACCGTGAATGTGGCCTCGCGGATTGAGCGAATGACCCGCATCTACAGCGCAAATCTCCTGATTTCTCATCACACTTTCTTAGAGCTGGGCGACTCGAATGATTACGCAATGCGCGTGATTGATCGGGTGCAGGTCAAAGGCAAGGTGGCCCATGTCAGTGTTTATGAGGTGTTTGATCCAGATCCTCCGGAGCAGCGAGCAGGCAAGCTTAAGAGTCGCACCGATTTTGAAACGGGCTTGGCCTATTTCTATCAACAGCGATTTGAAGAGGCTCGACAGCGGTTCCAACGCTGTTTAGAAATTTGTTCGACGGATAAAGTGGCTCGCAGCTACTACGATCGCTGCTGTACCTTGGTGCGATCGGCGTGATGCAGGTTGTTTTGGGACCCCTTAATCACGTTCTCTAAACTCCGGCAGCTCACTAGAGCTGACCAGTCCGGCAGTGGCGACCGTGTCGTGCATATCCCTAGCCAGCCCTATTCACTCTGATACGAGGGATGGGCATAGCGTATTCACATCGCCGTAGTAAGCTAACAGGCTATAGGTTTGCAAATTGCAGAGATCTTGTTGAATGACGGTTTGCTGTTGGTCGTAGGTTAATTCGACGGGGGCTTGACCCAGCAAAATTTCGATGAGGCTAGGTTCGTCATAACCAATGCGGACCAATTGGTAATCCTCACCCAGTTCTAAAGTTTCGGCAAGGGCGGCCACCGCTTCAGGACGACCACTCGTACCATCAATCAGGTTGTACTGCTGGGCTTGCTCGGTGCCAAAAATGTAGGCTCCCATCTCTTGGCGCAACGTCTGTTCAGCAATCCCCCGCGTTTCAGCCACGTGCGTGACAAATTTGTCGTACTCGTCGTTGATATTGATGCGCCAACTTTGCAATTCTTCTTCGGTAGGTTGCCGGAAGGGGTTGCCCAAATCTTTGCCTTTACCCGCCGAGATGACAAATTGCTGAATGCCGTCCTGGGTGGTGACGCCGCCGCCGAGGATACCGCCATCGACCGCCACAGGATTGTTGAAGTACACCAGGGTCGGGCCAAGCACGCCGATGCTGCCCACGATGCTGCCAGGTGCCGCCAAAATCTGATCAGCGGCGACCATGGACCACACGCCGCCCGAGGCCGAGAGCCCTTCGATATAAGCGTAGATCGGGTTTTCGGTCGTTTCTTTATAGCTTGCGAGGGCTTCATAAACCACATTGGAACCCACAACCGTGCCGCCAGGGGTAGAGATGCGTAAAAAGATGCCCTCGATGCGATCGTCCTCCGCCACCTTTTCCATCAGTTTTTGAAATTGATAGGCATAGGTCACGCTGGAATCAAGACCAAAGAACCCAGCATTAGAGGGACTGTTGAGAATCGGACCATTGATTCGGATTTCTAGCAAATAGTTTTCGCTGTCTTCATCTCCATCGACATAGCGAAAATCTAAAGCGTCTTCTTCGCCATCATCGGAGCTGGAGGAAAAGTTAGGAAAGCAACTGACTGTGCCTAAGCTCACAATGGAAACCCCTGCCAGCACTGCTAACCACCGAAGCAATCGATTCATGAATCTCGTTTCCTATTCAACGTTGCGGCACGTTTTGCCTACCACAGCTATGGTAGAGGCTATTTTTCGAGTATGCCCGCTTTCGATAGGAATTTGGACTTGGGGTTTTGGGATGTGAGATTCAAATCGCGGGATTTTGGGCCGATCGCTGTTGATGCCACTGGGTTAGGGCTTGATTGTGAATGTCTCGCCAGGGGATTTGGTGGTGTTGAGCGATCGCGGCGCAGTCTTCAAATTCAGGATGGGCTTTAAGCGGGCGATCGCTGTCGGGGGCAAAGGCAACCTTCATCCGCACGGTGCCGAGTGGTAACTGCAGGGGAATAATTTCGCGGCGGAGGCGCAATCGGGTTTGCTCTGTACAGCGGACGCCGAGGGTCGTCGTTTCTTGCAGTAAAACGGCTTCGCAATTGTTGGCTTGGGGTGGATAGGCGATCGCGACAAGCAGATGTCCCGGTCGCGATTTTTTCATCACCACCGTCTGCACAAAAACGTCTAACGCTCCGGCAGCAAACAGGCGATCGTACAAATAGCCAATTGCTTGGGGCGATAAATCATCCACCTGAGTTTCTAAAACCGTGACGGTCTCCCGACCTGATAGGGCTTCTCGCTCAGCCATAGAAACGGTTGCCGCCTTGGTCGTTGCGACAGGTTGGGGAGGGGGTGTGACCTCGCTAGGTCGGCTTGAAGTGGCTGCAACTGCAGTCGATGCGGTGACGCGGTCGCCCGCCGTCGTTGGGGGATGCGGATGCTCGTGGGGAGCCGGGGCATGGGCGTGGTCATGATGGCCATGGGCGATTTCGGTAGCTGTCCCAAGTGATGTTGAGTTCGTGGTAGCGACATGGTTAGCCACCTGGCCAATCCACAATCGCAGAATGTTTGGCATCGGCAGATCTTTGTTGCCCGCCCCGAGCCCCACTTTCTGGAGTTGCATTGTGGGCGGTTCGCCAAAGTGGGCAGCCAGTTCAGTGGCGATCGCAGCGCCGGTCGGCGTGACTAATTCTCCCTTTAAACCCGCGTTATAGATTGGCACTTGGGCCATCTCCATCAGTTTCAGCACAGCGGGAGCGGGCACCGGCAAGCGTCCATGGGCCGCGCGCACAGTACCGGTGCCCGTCGGCAGAGGGGCACAGTGCAACTCGTCTAGGCCGAGCCAGTCGAAACCTAAGCAGGTGCCAACAATATCGACGATCGCATCCGTGGCTCCCACTTCATGAAAATGCACTTGCTGCGGATCAATGCCATGAATCGCCCCTTCGGCTTCAGCCAAGCGGCGAAAAATTGCCAGACTCCAGGCGATCGCCCGCTCTGGCAGGGGGGCATGAGTAATGATCGTTTCAATATCGCGCAGATGCCGAGCCGGTGGAGGCGGCACGTCCTTTTGGGTCTCATGGGGCAGCAGCACATCCACCTTGGTCGCAGCAATGCCATTTTTGCGGACGTTGGTTGCCCGGAGTTCCACAGTTTCTGGGAGTTGGAGCTGCGCAATCTGAGTTTGCAAATAGACCAGCGGGACTCCGGCACTCACGAGTGCCCCCAAACACATATCGCCCGAAATGCCAGTAGGGCAATCGATAAAGGCTAAAGTCTTCATACAAAGTCGCTAAACCTGTTATGACCATCTTCCATAATGGAAGCCTACCTTGCACAAAGGACCCATAGACAACGCTAGGAGGTCTAGCATGGCGACAATCTACAAAGTGCATCCCCAGAATCCTCAAACTCGCGAGATTGAGACGATTCGTGATGCTTTGCGCAAAGGGGCCATTATTCTCTATCCCACCGATACGGTCTATGCGATCGGCTGTGACCTCACCGTCAAATCTGCGATCGATCGCGTACGACAACTCAAAAAAGCGGCTAACGATAAACCGCTGACCTTTATGTGTTCGTCCTTGTCCAACATTGCTGAATATGCTTACGTAAGCGACCCAGCTTATCGGCAGATTCGACATTTAGTCCCCGGCACCTATACCTTTATCTTGCCCGCAACGAAGCAAGTACCCAAGCTAGTAATGAACCCCAAACGCAAAACGTCTGGAATTCGCGTGCCTGATTCTCCTACCTGTTTGGCGTTAATCGAAGCCCTAGGCAACCCCATCGTTTCGACCTCGGCCCTCTCGTTGTTGGATTTAGACGCCACGCCTGTGCCTTCAAAGGCTGAACTTTTTGACGTGTTAGGGCCACGGGTTGATCTGATTGTGGATGACGAGCGCGACCTCACCTACGGCCTCTCGACCATCTTGAATCTAGAGGAACCGACTGATCCCACAATTGAACGGCGGGGTCTCGGGTGGGAACATGCCGCCGAGTTAGGGATAGAGGTAAAAGAGGCAGCGGTCTTATCGCCCCATTAGCATCCATGCGCTGTTTGGGAGAGCAGGGTAGCAGGGGTGGAAGGGTAGCAGGGCGAGAGAGTGAGTGGGTAGCAAGGCGGGAGAATGAGTGGGTAGCACTCTGATTTCGTACATAGTGAGCCGCAATTTGATTAGGTCACTCTAGATCACCGTAGTCGGCATCTGACAAGCCTTTTAATTCCGCATTCCGACCTCAGCATTCCAAATGCTGCTATAAATCCCGATGCCAAGAACTAGGAACTTCAGCTCAACCAGAGACGGTTTTCGGAACACTCCTTGCTATGGCGCGAGTTTTTGCAGAAGATCGTCGCGGTAGGGTTGTAATTGCGCATCTAACTCGAACATGAAAGCTGGAGACGGCAGCAACCTTTCAAAAAATCGGCTCATGGCCAAATTTTCCCAACGAATGTAGAAGTCGGAAGGGCTAGGGCCATCATCGTGACGCATCAGCACCCCAAAACCGATGCGTTCACTGCGGAGGCGGATGTAAAGTACAAATTCCTTTAACCACTGATCAAATGTCGTAGCCTCATTCATGGTGTCAAGCAGGGCATCAATTTGCGCTTCAGGAGGCTGGAGAGCTTGCAATTGGGGCAGGTTTCTACTGTCGACTTCGGCTTCTAGCCAAGCGGCTTCTAGCCATTGCCGCCGATTAGCGGGATCTTGCCAGGCCTTCAGTGCCCACTTTCCAGGTACTGCAGGCAACGTCTCCAGATCTGGCGTTTGTCCTTGGGCGGTGGCCAATACGGCAAGACTGATCGGCTCGTCGGCGATCGCCCATGCCTCTTCAGCGGCAGCTAGGTCATCATTCCACCAATGCAACGTGCCCAAAATCTCCGCTAAGAGCCTCGTCAATTCTTGAGAGCTGGTGTTCTCAAGAATTTCGCCAGCCCATGCTTCAGCGTGCTCTGTGATCGCTGGCAATAATTCACGCAGCTCACCGATATTCAACGATCGCTGAGTCAGCACGCCGGGATTGCGCAGCATTTCTAGGGCAATCGCTGCGGCCGCTAAATCGGGTTGATTATTCAAAAAGAGACTGTAGCCCAAACCATAGAACACCCCCTGCTTGGCAGGGACAAGCTCCGTCGATTGGGCAAATTGAGCGATCGCCGCCTGGGGATTGTCTGGTAACTCCAACCAGCCCAGACTGGAATGGCCAAATTCTTGGTAAGGAGAAATCTCATTCGCAATTCGAAACCATTGAGCGGCTTCTGTTTTTAGCGCGGCCGTCGTTTGCAGGTCATTGACTTGAACACTAATGTCACCTAGCACCCAACCCAAGATCAATGGATAGTAAGCCTCTCCAGGGGCCAGAGCATGGGATTGCTCTAAATCCACGACAAATCTTTCCGGATTACCTTTTTCTAAAGCGACAAATCCCGCTGCTGAGTTAGCCCAGGCCCGGTGGAGAGGCACGAGCCAGACCATCATCGCCAACAACAGGCCGATGCCCCCAAACACTAGCGATCGCTGCCGCGACGGCCCCCTAGAGATCGTCTCAGAGGGGGCGGGCGGACGCAAATCAAACAGCAATACCGCCAAATAGATAACGATGATCCCAACAATGGGAATCACGTCGAGTTGGTAATCGGTCAAGCTGAGAATGCCATAGCCCCATAGGCCGGAGAGCAGACTCCACCGGCGGATAGCAGGCGATCGCTCAGAGGCCAATACCAGCGATCGTTGCCGCCAGAGAATGATCATCAGCAAGCCTGCCGCAACGAAGGGGAGCACCCCGCCCCAAACTCCGAGTTCGCCCCATAACTGAGCCGGAGTGCTATGCAGCTGATAGTGCAGCTCGGCCTCGCGCCCCGCCCAAAAGGGCCGGTAGCGTTGAAATAGTAGCGGGGCACTGCCAACGCCTAGCCCAGCCCAGGGTAACTGTTGCCCCATGCGCCAGCCGATGAGGTTAGTAATGACTCGGTAAGTGATGCCGCCACCCGTCACATTGCCCTGGCTCAGCGCCATCAACGAATTACTCAGACGCGGATTAGTGACAATCAGCAGGCTCATCAGGGCAACCCCGCCGAGCAATATCGGCAACCACACCCGCCGCGAAATCTGCCCAAACAAAATGACGCCCAGTAGCAGCGGCACCAGTAAGCTCAACAGGGCCAGGGTGCCCCCCCGAGAGTGGGTAGTATATAGCGTTACTAGCCCCAATAGGCCTCCACCCCACCAAATCCAGCGCTGCCAGTTTTTGGCAGTCAGCGCCAATCCCAAAATGAGTGGCAAAACCAAGATTAAATAACCCGCCACATAGTTTTGGTGCCCCAAAGGAAACCAGTTCCGCAGTCCCAACACATTTAGATTCAGAGACGCATCGATACTATAAGCGCTTAACGCCTCTACTCGCGCCACTTCTGGGCGGTAAAGTCGCCAAAACCATTGCCCTAAGCTGCTAACGATAAACGCTAAGGCGAGATAACCCTGCGCCTTTAATAGCCAAAGTCTACGCTCAGCCGTGAGCCAGCCCATTAAGCCATATAAAGCTGCCAGTCCGCTTAATCCCCCGATCGCATACCACACAGCTGGCTGGTGGAATTGGGTTACCAAGGTTGACAAAACCAGGCCCAAGAGGGCGATCGCCGCTAGCCAGTCAAAGCCGTTCCCCAAGCGAAAGCGCGATAGTGATTTATACCATAGCTGCCACAACAGCCATACCATCGGTAAAATCAAGGCTGCCTGCCAGAGGGCGGCCCAAGGCCAGACAATGGTTTGATTAGTACTCAGGAAGGTGAACAGACCGTAAAATCCCCCCGTCAGCAAAACCAACAGGTTGCCATCGGCATTACTGCTGAATACAGAACTAGAGGACTCAAAAGACTGAGACTCAGGGGAGGGAGATTGAGACGGGTCGGCATCCATAGTGCAACTGTAGGTGAGGGGCTTAGTAGACGAGGTAGGGCGGTCGAATATTCGGTATTGGGAACCGGGTGTCAGGTGTTGGGGCTCCGGCATCGGTGACCCGAAGACGGGTGAAAGGCGATCGCCCTAACGCTAGTCACAATAACGCTCTTCACGCAAAATGAACGTCTTCATCACATTCACTGGAACCTGGAACCCAAAACCTACAACCAAACCCCTCCGAATTGACCACGCTCCCTACCCTCAGCCCCTCAATAAGCCCCCTTACCCACAACTACAATCCGCAAAGTTTCCATGAGGATCTCTAGATCCAAGTTCAGGGACCAATTGTCGATATAGTGCAAATCGAGACGAGCTACATCGTCGAAGCTGTCGATATCCGAACGCCCGGAAATTTGCCAAAGCCCCGTAATTCCAGGCAAAACCTGATGTCGGATGTGATGCCAGCCATCAAAACGCACGACATCTCGAACTGGCAAAGGGCGCGGCCCGACTAAACTCATCTCGCCACGGAGAACATTCAACAGTTGTGGCAGTTCATCTAGACTGGTGCGCCTCAACAGTGCCCCGATACGAGTTACCCGAGGATCGCGCTTCACTTTAAAGAGCACCCCATCAGTGGATTCATTGTGAGCTTCTAGCTGAGCTTGCAGGCGATCGGCATCCATACACATCGTCCGAAACTTCCAGACCCAAAACCGTTGCCCGTGCAGACCAACTCGCTCTTGCCGGAAGAAAGCCGGCCCCGGGGAATCAAGCCGAATGGCCAAAGCAATACCGAGAAAGAGCGGTGCCAGCAGCACTATCCCGACGCTAGTCCCCAGGTAATCCACCAAGCGTTTGAGGCGATAATCCCAACTCCCCATCAATGGCACATCCATCATCAGAGTGGGAATACCCGCCAGGGTTTCTGGCGTGCCCCGACGGTAGAGCATATCGCGGCTATTGGGAATCAGCTGCATGGCAATGCCCGCCCGTCGCAGCTTCCAGTAAAGCTCTGAGGCGAGATCGGCGGTGGGAATGTCTTCTACCAGCACAAGGGGAGCCTGAGAAGACAAAATGGCCTGAAAAGTCGTTGCCGAATTAGCTGTTCTGGGTAAGGCGGCTCCGATGACTTTGACATGAGCCCGTTGCGATAGCGCTTCGGATAGGTGCCGGAGTCGCTGCGCTGACGCAATCAAGAAAACAGTTTGAGCTGACCGCGATCGCTCAATTGTCTGCAATATGCTCATACTGATCAGACGCAAGAGTACCATCAGCCCGACGCTGCTCACCCAAGCGGAGAAAAAGAGCGATCGCGGCAAATCCAGCTTGGGATCGTAGAAATACATCAACACCAAACAAGCCAGATAGACCAGGCTGACCAGCTTGCCAACTTGGAGGTGGTTTTTGACCTGACGTTGTGTGCCATACAGCCCAGCACAGGCAAACACAACCAGCGTCATGCCTCCCATAAACCACAAAGGACTGGGAATCGATAGCCATTTCCACCAAAGCAACTGGGGGGGAATCGGTGAAAAAAACTGGTTGAGCGATCGCGCAATCTTCCACGACAGGGCTAGAGCAACAATGTCTGAGAACATCAACACCAGCGATCGTTGCGCTGGCCAACTTAAAATATCCTTGAACCGCAATCGACGGGGGGCTCGTATATCTAGAGAAGCAGACGATCGGGGTTTCATGACGGCCTTAATGGCTCGATGACAATCCATGAGAGGGGGCAACTCACACTAACGATTGACCAGGGCATCATTAGTATTCCGAAATTTCCGCCAAACCTTATCATTCCTCAGAATTCTTCATCGGCAGTAGCGTCGCTAGCCAATGGCTGAATAGTTGGCAGCCAAACAACATGACAAACGCGAAATTGTTGATAAAGTATCGCTTCCACAGCCTTTGCGGTTCCTGACTAAAGCGATAGACCCATTCCAATCCCCATCGCATCATCCAGCGGGGCGCTTGCGACACCTCGCCACTAAAAAAGCGAAACGCGGCTCCAACCCCAATCATCACGGCATTAAGCTGTCCCTGCTGCCGGGCCATCCACTGTTCCTGCTTAGGACACCCCAAGGCGACAAAAACGACTTGAGCACCTGATTGATGGATCCGCTCTACATCGGCTGCTTCCTCGTCTGGCGTCAGTGGTCGAAAAGGGGGGGCATGGGTACCCGCCACTATCAATCCCGGAAACTGGGCCTTCAAGTAGCAAGACACCTTCTGTAAGGTAGTCTCACTACCCCCATATAAATAGATTGGAATTTGCAACCCCGTTGTCCGCCGACACCACGCCAGCATCAAATCGGGGCCATAAACTCTGGTTTGATGAGGATACCCGAGTTGGCGCAACCCCCATACAAGAGGCATACCATCAGGAGTCACTAAAGCAGCTTGTTCCAAAATCCGTTGGTATTGAGGATTCCAGTAGGCCGTCATGACCACATGAACGTTAGCGGCCACAACGTAGCAAGAAGTATGGCTTTGTGCCCAAGCTTGAATGCGATCGCAAGCGTCGGCATAACATGTGGCGTCGATACGGCTGGTCAAAATGCAGCGTGATTTGGCCACAGTGCTACCTCACCCCTCAAAAATTTCCATATATTGCTGCACAAATTGTTGAGGGGAATGTCGCGCGGTCAGATAACTTGTTATGTAAGGTAGCCGATAGGCGGCAATAATCTGAGCTGCAATGTCTATTCGAATCGTGGCTATGCCACACAAAGTCAGGACAGTGCGTTTCCAATTCCGGCATGTTGGATGATAATAGAACGGGAGGACCAAGATCGACCGCCATGCCATAGTTGTTGTTGGCACTAAAGCCGCTTTGTTCTGGATTGCCGACCAGTTTTACAGTAAGGAACTGTCGAATAATCTCCGCACTACCGGTATTTGACAGGCTAGCGATCGTAATACCCCCAGATCCCAATGCCTCTACTTTTGGGACTAGAGCCGTCAAACGGTGTCCAATAAAATCAGCGCGATCATGCATCACGGCAATGACCAATAGCAGTAGAGTTTGCATCTCTTGAGCTAAAACGAACTTGAGCATTAACGAGAGGATTTGCAATTTTAGCAAGCGGTCCAAAGAATTTGACGGAGGCTGAAAGTGCTAGCAACAGAATAATTCGGGTGTTTTTAGAGATGAGCTAAGAGGTACATAAAGCAATAATCTTTATCATTCCCATTCAGCTCTAAGTCAGTCTCCAAATAAATAATATCAGTTTGACACTTTTGGCAAAGTGTCAAACTGAAAAATACAAACACTGAACTTATCTTTTCTTTAAGATAGCCAGATTCTGAAGATTATCTATCACACTTTTCTGAATGTTCAAAACATCAAACCATTGACTCCATACTTTACTTATATATTCATTCGAATGATAAGTGACTCCATAGGGTTGCCCAGTTTGGGATATCGAGTTTCTCTTTAGAATACGAGGATATTCTATATAAATAAGACCCTTTTCCACGAGGAATTCAGGTGTCAGATTGAAATCATAAGTCTGATGAAAGCTTTCGTTTTGAAGACAGTTTTCTCCAAGGAATGTAATCAAAGCAAGCCCATCTTTCTTAAGGATTCTTTGGATTTCTTGTAGCCATGCTTCTTGACTTACTGGGGGAATATGAGTCCAAATTGACACCGAATAAATGACATCAAAAAAATTCTCTTCATAATCAGTTGGTGGATCATAAGTATTACATGATGCAACAACTTCTGGGTAGTCACGTGCTACAAAGTTAATAGCTTCAGCATCTATATCGGTTGCCCAAATCTTATCGAAGTCTCTACTAGAATACTGTAAGGTCCTTCCACAACCAGCTCCAAAGTCGAGAATTCGGAGACCTTCGAGCTGGTTGGCTTGATATGTTTTTATTGCCTGCTTTAAAGGTTCATAACACCTTAAGCCACTATTCAAAAAGGTGTCAATTCTATAATGGTTGCCCACCCTCACCCGTCTCTTCATAGGAGGAATATGTTTTGAATGGGGTTGAGTCAGTTTATAAGAAGCAACATACAATGGATCCAGAACAAAAAGAATTCTTCGAATGAAGCTTTTGATTATAGAAACCAATTCATTCATGGTTGATTCACTCGAACTAAATTTACTATGCAAGATGGCATCACATATTTATTACTTCTCAACGCAAAGAACTCGCAATGTGTACAACAGGACGAAAAATGCGTGAAGGCAATATCATCGCTAAAAGAGTCGGAAACTTAAATTGACCACGGCGGATACAACTCATCAGTTCACCTCGATAATATTCAATATTATCCAGATCATTTAGCCATTTACTACCCCACAAGAGTAGTTCTAAAGCTCGATATTTCAGGCCATGTTTTTCATAGATTTTCCAATGCTTATAGGCTATCTTATACCAAGATAGAGGAGTAACTAGACGAGTATTATTTCCTAGATATTTTCGCCATACATACATCGTGGCGGGAATATAGTGGCTGCAGTAACCAGCTTCGATTAAACGAATTAGAAACTCTAAATCGTGTACATCTTTGGCATCTAAATCAGGATCATGCCCTCGCAGAGCTTCCCAAACGTGACGGCGCATAGGGTTATTTGCCCTCAAAAACCACCGAGAACTCGGTATAAATCGCTTAGAACTTAACATAATTGATAAATCAATGGGCCTGGGATCAATTATCTGACCTGTACGGTGAGGGCTATCTTCACGGAGATAATTTCCATAAATCCAGTCGATTTTCGGATCATTTAAAAACACTGATGCAGCCTTCTCTAAAGTTGTCGAAGGCAATAGATCGTCTGCATCCAAATTCAGAAAAACATCTCCCTTTGCTTGTGAAAATCCTTCATTAATAGCAATAGCTGGCCCTCCATTCTTTCGTCTCCAGATGACCTTTACACGTGAATCGGAAATTGCATAATGACAAATCTCAATCGTTTCCGGGTCTTTGGATGCATCATTAACAATGATCACCTCAAATGGAGAGTAAGACTGGTTAAGAACGCTTTCAATAGTCTCTCGTAAGAGTCTTCCTTCGCTGTAGCAAGGTATGACAACGCTAAATTTTACAGCCATGATTCCAATATAAAGCTTTACTTTTTCATGAAATTAGATAGTCGAACTCGAACTGCGTAGGGAAGAAATCTCAGTAAGGTCAGCAGAAGAATAGATGTATATTTTTTAGAGAGCATGACAAGTCCCCAAATATGATATCCTTCCCAATTAATACGTAACCATACATGCCAACTCAGCCCTGACTGACGCATGAAGGTCAATTCTAGAAGTCTTAAAGGGGAACCTGGCGCGAGGAGCCAATTTCTTGGATAAAGTTTAGGCTCTTTATCCATAGTATTCAGAACCAATGTCCTATTATCAACAAAAATAGAAAACCCAGATTTACGAGCTTTTATTGTATAAAGAGTGTCGCCTCCATAATGAGGTAACGCCTTCGCGTTAGGGTAACCGATAACATCAATTAATTTTCTGGGAATGCAGACAATATTACCGCATAGAGCATCACAATGAGTGATCTGTCCAGGCGAAGTTTGGATAAGGCGAAATCCTTTCCAGGTCTTTTGTTGGCCACCATAAGAAACAAATAACCCTGATTGCTTATCTCTGACTTCACAACCTATAACTGACTCCGAATTCTGATAACAGAATCCAACTAGGTTAGTTATTGTTTGTTCAGAAAATTCGCAATCGTCATTTAGCCAAATCACGAAATCAGCGTTCCGCTCATAGGCATATTTCATTCCTTTCTTAATCGCTCCTGTCCACCAAAGATTACCATCTCCTTGGAGAACATTTACTTGGGGATAGTTTTGGGCGATCGCCTCTCCTGTGCCATCGGTTGAACCATCGTCGATCACCACTATCTGG
Source organism: Leptolyngbya sp. SIOISBB (assembly GCA_010671905.1). Classification (GTDB taxonomy): domain Bacteria; phylum Cyanobacteriota; class Cyanobacteriia; order Phormidesmidales; family Phormidesmidaceae; genus Halomicronema. Next base: position 7,131,152 of record JAAHII010000001.1, on the reverse strand, counting down.
AAGCGCTCTAAATCTCCTGTAGTTTGCAACTTTTCCAGGCAGGCCACTGTCGTCTCACGCCGATTGTGAACGGGAATCAGAATAAAGACATCTGGAAAAGAATAGTCAGACATGAATGCCAAAGCCAACTCTAAGGAGCGTATTTGAGAACTTCCTCATATAGAGTCTGATATGATCGAGCCTGTTTTGCCAAAGTAAACTTTTTTTCGGCTGTTACACGAGCGTTTGCAGACAACTGTCGATAACGTTCAGTATTCTGCAAAACCCAGGAGATTCCATTGGCTAAATCTGCGGAGGAGAAAGGTTCTGCAAGGTAACCATTTAACTGATGCGTGATTATGTCAGATAAACCACCGATGTTGAATGCCACACAAGGGATGCCACATGAGATCGCCTCAAGTGCCGTGTTGGGAAAGTTATCTTGCATAGATGGAATCACGAAAACATCAGCAGCACTATAGGTCAACGATAGAGAAAGATCGTCATACATACATCCTAAATATCGAATTGGCAGCTTCAAATCAATTGGTGTCTCAGATTTCGATGCCCCAAAAATCAGGATTTCTACACGATTTTCCCAAGAGTCAATTTGCAATCTTCGCAACGCTGGCTCCAGTAAATGAAACCCTTTCCTATAATCGCTCGTTGCACTCATAGCACCGAATAAAATAAGCTGTTTGTCTGCGGATAAGCCTAAGAGTTGGCGAGCCAGATGTTGATCGATTGGCCGATATTGCTGACAGTCGACTCCATTTGGAATGATGCGGATGTCCAACGAGTTAAAAAGGCTACTACTTTTTGCACATTGAGCTAACCAATTACTAGGACATACGATGGTGAGTGGAAGTTGACGGTAGGTTCTCGATTTTCGATACCAAATCCATCGAGACAAATCCCAATAGTGATTACTCCCTAATTGTGGACATCGGCCACAGGATTTTCGGTAGCCATCGCATCCATCATCATAGTGACAGCCTCCAGTAAAAGCCCACATATCGTGAAGCGTCCAAACTTGAGGAAATCTTAAATTAGATAGAGATTCAAGCCGAAGATAGCCAGCCCCAATCCAATGCAGGTTGAGAATATCAGGTCGGTATTTGCAAATATCCTGAGGAATATGACTAGGAAGCCAGTCACAACTAAATGTAGTTCTGCGTCGTTTGCGATAAAGCCCTAGAGGCAATTTGTCTAAACTCGGACGCAGTTTTGCAAGCATCCGTTCTCGTTTAGACGTGAATGTATGAACAGTGCTGTTATCATTGCGCATATCCTGCACCAGCATGTGCGAATCAACTTGTTCACGTTGTAGAGCAACATGGAGACGATAAGCTGCGATCGCAGCTCCTCCAGTACAATCAGCATGGCTAAGGTGAACGACTCTCATATAGTTTGACCGGTCTAAAAGGAAGGCAATCACTCCCGGAACAAGACTCCGCTGCAATAATCCATAAAATTAGATTGAAGGCACTTATGAGGTCTTCCGATAAACTGCAATAACCGAATGGCCTATGGGTCTCATCTTTGTGTTCGCCAATCCATCAGATATCAGAGCCGAAACTACCTCTGCTATTTTTGAAAGCAACTGCCCTTTGAAAGTGAAGTCAATTAAAGAGCACTGGGTATTTAGTTTTTGCTTTAAGGCTTCCAGAACTAACACCGAGATATACCAGCGGAAGTGTATTTCGGCTAAAGGCTCATGATGAAGTTCAAGCAATTCGAGTGGAAAAATATTTTCTAAGTACTGCAGACTCTTATCCGACCACCAGGTCAAATGATGAGGCGGCATATTTAGAGGATTATTCTTCGCCAGCGCAACAAACGAATCCGCACTAGGTACTGAATAAATCAAAAGACCATTTTTCTTAAGGCAGCTGACGCTTTCACGAACGAAGTTATGGACATTGTCAACATGTTCTAAAACCTGAAAAGCGCAAACTACATCATAAGAGCAAGTTCGATTCATCGAATGCTCTTGAATTGTTTTATTTAGAACTTTAACGTTGTCTTTTTCAGCAATTCTTTTAGCATTTTCACTATATTCGAGCCCAACATAAGATTTCAAATTCAAGAATCTTGCCAAGGATCCTTTGCCACATCCAACCTCAAGAACCAGACAACTAGGTTTAATCCAGTTTCGGACATACTCATATTCATACTTTTCATCAAGGTAATACCACTCTAGGCCTTGAAGAGTTTCATAAAAAGATTGTGACCCAATCGTCATAGGACTGAAAAACTTTAAGTCTGAATCAACAGAACGATAAAAGTTGATTTTCTTCACTGACTTAAACTCTTCAATAACTGATAGATTCAACTTTTTCTGATAGAGTCTTTCTATTTTAGAAGTATCAATCGATTCTAAAAATTGGACGTTCTTGCTAAAACTAAGAGGGCAAGTAGGTTTCATAGTAGACGTCTCTTAATCCTTCTAAGATGACGACGAAAGCGTCTCCAGAGATTTCCTTCAAAGTGATTCTGAAAAGTGTAGAAATCCGCTTCAACATCTTGGCAGACAAAATCTGGATGTCTGATTTCATCAATACTTTCCGTGATCATATTAGCGAACCGACTTTTTTTTCGTGTGTGGGTAGCATCCTCGTCGAAACCAATATTTGAAATTAGATTGCAGTTTGGCAGTGCAGTCAGACCGCCATGTGACCAGCAAGCAAATGTCCAGGCATATGCCCAGCTGTCAAATTTATTTTCCAAAAAGAATTCATTAAAGATATCAGTCCAATAAATCCTTTCAGCAAAATCTATACATACAGTCTTCATGAGCCCTAAGTCGCGAAACTGTATCCATCTATCTGGATTGAATTCCCAATGTTTCCAAGCTCTACGCCAAGTAGCCCAACCCCAACAATGATTGTATTTTGAGAAATAATAGCTGTCATTACCGCGTCGGCATCCATCCTGAAAATTATTGCCACTGATAACCATGACTCTCTTATCCTCGCGATAATAGCTGAGCAGATTTTCACAATAGTAAAAAAAAGAAGGGTCAGGAACACAGTCATCTTCTAGAACTATCGCTTCTTCAACATGCTCAAAAGCCCAAGTAACTCCCGAGGAAACTCGTTGACGGCAACCCAAATTTGTATCAGCATAGTTGCGGTAAACTTCGCAATCCCAATCAACTTGCTCGGTCACAGCCCTTGCCTGTTCACAGAAAATTCTCTCTTCTTCATTCTCTGACCCATCTGCCACCACAAAAAGCTTGCTAGGTTTTACCGCCTGAATTCTGGAAAAGACTTCCTGAGTTAGCAGTGGTCGTCGAAATATTATCAGTATTATTGATGTACTGCACTTCATACTCTTAAAGGCATTTGGTCAACAATCAAGTTTTGAGCTCAAGTTGCGTTTTATCAGTAGTTCTTCAATGGGCTTAAGTGTTAGATAAGCATAATAAGCATTAAGACGTTCTTCTTTAATTCTTAGGCGATTAAGTACAGCATTAATTTTCGAAGATCTTCGAAAATTAGAGATCTTATATTTCAAAGGAGATTGCTTTTTTATCTTCGAATTAATCCACTCAATATATCTCGGTCTAACGACTTCACTTAGCAAATCCATATCTAAAGGCTTTAATGGGACTTGACGCATAGCCTGATAATTCAAATTATTTTGCTTGTTGAATCTAAGACTCATAGATTCAAGATCTAGACCGTTATCTCGAAAGAGATTTCTTTGCCATTTCCGTTGTTTTCTCCATTCAGAAGGCAGCGTCAACATTGATAGTGCAATGTCTTGCTCTAAAAATGGAGACCATGCCTTAAACCCAAACATATCTTGTGGAACTCGTATAAGATACGAAATTAGGATTATCTTCAGTCTTATCAGGAAAATAACTTGATAAAAGTAATCGTTTAGTTTTTCTCGATGATCTTCCCAGAAAGAATCACGGATATCGTGATCGGTTTTCAACATAAGCTGTGAGGCATCGGCGCATAGACCGTGACTATATCCTAAATATCTCAAGTCTCTTGGCATATTCAGCGAAATATAATCAGTACTACCGGCCCAGACATCACCAAAGATGCCGCTCAAAAACGGATTGTTTCCATAAACTCTTTTTAGAACTTTCTTATAAAATTCTATATGATACATACCATGGGCGTGTGTAGAGGAACCAAAAATGGCACCCCATTCGCGAAAGTAACGATGGTACTGACCCAGTAAGATTGGCTCCCATCTAGTTCCAAGGATTTCGGATATTTTTTCAGCTTTAACTATTTCCATAGAGTTTAGCTGATTCTCTGAGACCCCGTAGGTGAATGAGCGGATGCGGTTTTTGTCGCTTACCAGAAGATTGAGAAGCCTAGAATCATAACCGCCACTTGTAGGGATTACTATTTCTCCATCAACAGCTCTTTCCCAGTCTAAAATCGTTTTTTCAAGTTTTCCAATAAGTTCATCTTTGTCAGAACACTTATCAGCCCATTGGTCTACTGGATCTTGATGATACTCAATCCTAATACTCCCGTTGCCACCTTTTTCTAGGCTTGATGAATATCGTAAAAACTTAACGTTTTTTATTGGAGTTTGTCCGAAAACCGAATAGCCAAATTCGAAATAATTATACAAACCTTCGGGATGAAAATCTAAGTTTCTAAGATCAACAACATCGTTAATATTATGACTAACTTTATTAGTTTGGGTATTGTAGAAAACTGGTTTAGATGCCAGCCAATCTGTCTCAAAGATATTTTCTGAACCTTTATCTTTCATATTTTGACAGTCCAAGGCATTATTTCGTCTACCAAAGCCTTGGATTTTTTATTTCTTAAATCAGGTAGCTCGCCAGATAAAATACCTAAAGCTGTAGCAATAGAATCTCTATGACTTTCACATGCAAACATAACATACCATAACAAATAATCTTTATGTGGTATTTTAGCTAGCCTATCAGAACCAACAGTGGCAGCAATCAACTTCAAAAATCCATCACGAGCATATTTCAATCTTTCTCGAAAACCTATAGATGCTATTCGGTCAGTAGGAAAGTTCATATACTTAGCCTTGTAACCATAAAATGATCTGACTGCAACTTCTTGCCATAATGCATCAAGTAAATCCCGAGTTGAAAGAGCCGAGTTGTAAGTATCAATATACTTCTGATGGTGAATCCTTTCACTCTCATGACTTTCTCGTAAAAAAATATTATTTTCATCATCTTTTTCGATCTCAAAAGTCAAGTTCTCCCAAGCAATTGGCTTTTGGGCGAAATCGACACGAATTCCAATAGACCATAGAGAATTTGGTAATTCCTGCCATTTTTCAGGATCAACAATAAAATTACCCAAACCATACAAAATCAGACCATTTTTATATTCTTCAACACCTTGCGGCACATGCGCATGATGCCCATGCACGACCTTGGCTCCAACATCAATTAATGAGCGATAAAACTCCTGAATCCGAGGAGATGGCCAAGGTGCATCTTCGACCGCTGCATGTGACGAAACAATAACCGCATCAACATCATTTCTAAGACGCATGATCTCGGCGTAAAGCCATGGCCCAAATTCCGCCACACCAATGTATTGATTTACCGCAGTACCAAATTGAGCTTCGCAACAGGAAAGGATAGCTATTGTAGCATTTTTTTCATATACGATTATAGGCTGTCTGGCCCGTCTCAAATTCTCACCAGCACCCACAAAGAGTATGTTGTGCTTTTTTGCATAAGAATAAGTTGATTTTAATCCCTCTATCCCGAAATCCATTAAATGGTTATTGGCGAGCGCTAAGATTATTGGCTGCAGTTCTACAGGAACCTTGGTAGAATACAAGTGGGCGCCAGCTTTCTGAATAGGAGAATAAATAAATTTTTCTTGTAAAAGAGGACCTTCCAAGTTCATTAGGATAAATTCCTCTGGACTTTTCTTGAACAGAGTTTTAATATCTAAATTCCCAAGGACATAATCACCAACTAATATCATTTCCTAGCAACCACATATATTGACGAAAATCTGAAATTTTGATCTCTACTAGTAGCAAATTCTCGTATTTTTACGTCAGTAAAGCCAGCTAATTGAACCTTTTGAATAACCGACTCTTTATCGAAAACTGATTTATGTTCCCCAGATCGTATTAGTAGCCATCCTAATCTATCTAGACAGGTACTATAAATTTTTTCCTGTCCAATCGGAATATCAGGAATTTTCTCTTCAAGCCATTCAAAATCCTTCTGGCAATAAGCTTCTATATAAGGATCAAGATGTGGAACTGAAAAGTCTAGGATTCCACCTGGAATTAAAACCCTCTTACACTCTTTTAGTGTCGCAATCACCTGTACCAGGTCTAAATGTTCTAAGAAGTGGTCAGATCTAATTTCTGCAATACTATTATCCGGAAAGGGAATGCCCCATTCTATATTCCATGGTAGATCAGACCTAGAAGATAGATCTATGCCAATAAACCCCTCCCGCTTTATACTTCCACAACCTAGGTCAAGCCTAATGGGTTGTTTACTTGACAAGAGCTTCAAAACCCTAAATTTTGACACCACTAACAATAAGGGTTTGACTAAAATTGCGTATTTTCCGTTCATATGATTAACATATTATTGCCTAGGAGGTTCAAAGTACTGCTACACAGTCACAGACATTGTGATGCAGCTTTTCTATATCTAGAGAGGCTAAAGTGCCATTTTTTGTGATCTCCCAAAGTGAATAATCCATATCTTCCCAAAAAGACAAAAGATCTGTGACAGTAGCGCCCATACCCTCTAGCATCAAGTAATTAACTTCAAAAATCACTTGTGATACTCTTCCTGAATCTAATAGAGGCTTCATTCCATTTAATACTAATACTTCTGCTCCTTCAACATCTATTTTGACTAGATCGATAGTATTGAGGGTATATTTCCTTGCCAAATCAGACACGTTTATGGTCTCAATATCAATCATGAAAGATTCATAATCTTTTGCAAAACTTGGGTCACCAAAGGTATCCCAACCAGAATTTTCTGGGTAACAACGCAAACCTCTAATGCTAGATTCGTCAGAAATGGCTATATTCAATATAAATTCGGTTTTGAATCCATTTAGTTTCAAGTTAGATGATAATTTCTCTATTTTATGAGGATCAGCCTCTACTGAGAACACGATTCCTTTCTGTCCAACTTGAGACCAGAGTGGAACTGAAACAGCGCCAATTGCAGCACCAATATCAATACACTCCCACCCCGGCTCTACTACTTTTTTAATATAATTAACAACTCCTTTTGAGTCTAAAACTGCACGACGGCGACAATTCAACTTTATGTTATCTCCTGGATATTGCCAGTATTTATATCCTTTCCAATCATGAAAAATAAAGGGAGTTTGATGATAATTTACTCGCCTTTCTAAAATAAAGCCCGGTAAATCCAGAAAAGAAAATATAACTGTTTTAAGCACGGACTTAACTGATTTGATAAACATTTCTTGACAGACGTAGGATAATAAAGCGTATCTATTCAGATTTCAAACTCCATTTATGCACCAATTTGCATCTGCATAAATTACACCTAAACTCAGATTCCAGTTAAATTGACCTTCTATTCGTTCTAGCCACTCTACCCTTATTGTGGAAACGTGTTGGATCTCATCAAGTTTTTGCCCAGGTTGCCATAACTGTAAATTCACCGTATAGTTACCCGGCATTAACACAATACGGGGAATTTCACATGTCACTTCTCCACAGCCACTAACTAATTTAGGAATATTATTGGGTTGATAGTCACTGATTAAAGTAAGAACACGAATTCCAGTAAACGTATAGATAGCAATACAAAACTGAGGATTGTTGATTGAAGAATCAAACTCATATCCAATTTTCAGTCTCAGAGATTTCCCATAATAGACGATGCCATTCTTTGAGCCGACTGAAAACTTTGTTAGTAATTGTTGAACTCCTGCTGTGCGATTAGGGTGGTTTACAAGAGATTCAGTACTAGCAGAAGTCTCTTGAGCTTCCATGTATTCGGCGATTACATCTTCTACCACACCATTCTTGAAAATCTGTCCACTTTGTAAAAAAATGCCTCGCTCACAGAGGCTCGAAACCGCTCCCATATTATGACTAACAAATAGGATTGTCCGGCCAGTATGGGCCACATCTTCCATTTTGCCGAGACATTTTTTTTGGAAAGCGGCATCACCCACGGCCAGAACTTCATCAACCACAAGAATTTCGGGTTCTAGATGAGCAGCAACAGCGAAGGCAAGCCGGACGTACATCCCGGAGGAATAGCGTTTAACAGGAGTATCGAGAAAGCGTTCGATTTCAGCAAAGTCTACAATTTCCTCGAACTTTCGGCAGATTTCAACTTTACTCATGCCCAGAATTGAGCCATTCAGAAAAATATTTTCTCTCCCAGTGAGTTCGGGATGAAATCCTGTGCCAACCTCTAGTAAACTCGCAACTCTACCCCGTAATCGAATTTTTCCAGTTGTGGGTTCTGTAATGCGGCTCAGTAACTTTAAAAGTGTCGATTTGCCAGCACCATTGCGGCCAATAATGCCAATTACTTCCCCTTGTCTTACTTCAAAAGAGATATTTTTCAGCGCCCAAAACTCTTCCTGACTAGTTTGTTCGAAAGCTTTTTGAGGACAGCGTATTTTTTCGCCTAGAGATTGCACGCCATTAGCAATAATATCCCGTAGAGCAACGTAGCGAGAACCTCTTGCCGCTTGATGGCCGATGGCATATCTTTTACCTAAATTCTCAACCTGTATAACCGTGTCAGACATTGCAATGGTTATGAAATTTATCTTTAGTTTGCCTGGCAGACTACTTTAAAGTGTCATGTGGCTATACCAGCCGTTACAGTTGATTACCTTTAGCAATATGGTAGGCTTCTTTAACTAAAATTGAGAGTCTGGTGCATAAAACCCCTAAGAATTTAGATGATGTCGGCAAAAGTTCGCTCCATTTGGCGAAAGTAAAGAATGCCAGTAACTAGCAGTACGCCTACCAGCGCTAACGATAGTAGAAAACCAGGCCAATAAAGTTGAGTATCGCCACCGATGATGGCCCATCGAAAACCATCGATCACGCAAACCATCGGGTTGATCGAATAAATGAGTCGCCACGACTCTGGAACAATATTACTGCTAAAACCTACTGGGGAAATATAAAGGCCGAACTGGACCAAGAACGGCACGATGTAGCGAAAATCCCGGTACTGTACGTTGAGGGCTGCAAGCCAGAGTCCCGCGCCCATGGCGGCAGCAAAGGCGATCGCAATAAAGCACGGTAGAGTAACAAATCTCCAAGAAGGCACAGCATTGTACCAAGCCATCAACCCTAATAAGATGGCACCTGAAATTAGGAAATCTACAAAACTGACAATAACCGCACTGGTCGGAATTACTAAGCGAGGAAAATAGACCTTTGATATCAAATTAGCGTTATCGATTAAGCTGTTGCTGCACTCGGTCAAGGCACTGGCGAAAAATTGCCAGGGTAACATCGCGGCAAAGACGAGAATGGCATATGGTGCATCGCCCTCAGTTGGCAAATTAGCAAGTCGACCAAAAACGATCGTAAACACCACCATTGTCAAAAAGGGACGAATGAGTGCCCAAGCAATGCCAATTGCAGTCTGTTTGTAGCGCACCAAAATGTCACGCCAAGCCAGAAAATAGAAGAGTTCGCGGTAGCGCCATAAATCTTGAAAATACAAAGCCTCTGTGTGGCCTGCTTCAATGACGAGTTCTGGAACGTCGTCTGTTTGATGATCTGGTCGATTTCTCACAGTTATGACGAAGAGTAGATATATGCCTTTGGCACACCATTGCTGCCAATTTACCCAATTTGTTAAGAAGGGCGATCGCTCTGCAGCGAAAATCAACATTAGAGACGAAAAGAACCCATGCTGACCAATCAACCATGCCCATTGCCCATGGTATCTGGGCAAGTTTAGTCGGGCTAGTTGGGGCCAGGTCCGTCATTGCAGCCAGAAGTTTAAGGAAACGCTTATTTGACATGCCCTCTTGAGCAGCAAAAGTATCGATAGTGTTGCTCAGGAACATGAGCACAATGCTGGTTGGTCATCCACTTGCAAGCATTCTAGACCTCCTCAATGGCAAAAGCTGAAAGATTCCCTACAATTCTGAGGGTTTTTCTTCAGCGAAAGTAGCCTGTAGCCATGAAACAGCTCAAACCTTGGCAACGGCTATTGATTTTATTGGTGGCGACGCTTTCGCTCGCGATCGCCCCGACGGCTTCTTGGGCAGAGGGCGCCGACGATATTGTGGATGTTTATTTTTTCCACAGCGAGTCGTGTCCTCACTGTCATGAGCAGATGCCTCTGATGCAAGACATCGATGCCTATAACGAGGACGTTGATGTCCACATTATTGAGGTGAGCCAAGAGACAGATAAGTTTCGGCAGTACTTGCAGGAGCATAATATCCAGACTGGGGCCGTACCCCGCACCGCCATTGGTGAACTCAGTTTTATCGGATATGACCCAACGAGCGGTCCTCGGGAATATATCGAGGCTTATTCGGGTTATATCGGCTATCGCAATCAGATTGTGATGGCGGTTTCCGAAGCCGTGGGTCATGATATTCAACTGGCTCAGGCCACAGCACCTAGTGCAACAACTCATCACTGGTGGTTGGCGGCTTTACCGATGCTGTACTTGTTGAGTGGGGTGCCATTGCGCGATCGCCTCAAGCTGCCCCAAGCTCGTCGCTATTGGATTGGCGGTTTCGCGGCGGTACTGCTGCTGTGTCTATTTCTCACGATTGGCTTGATGCCCGAGTCAGCGATTCGGGGCTTTGCCCAAGGACTCCCCCTTTCCCCCTGTTCGTAAGCACGATCGCCCTCGCTGACGGGTTTAATCCCTGTGCGTTTACGGTACTCGTGATTTTGTTGTCCCTGCTGACCTACACTCAGCGGCGTCGCGACATGGCGGTGATTGGGGGCACCTTTATCATCACCTCAGCTGTGATGTACTTCCTGTTCATCATGTTGATGATTGGACTGGGGTCGGTGTTAATTGAGCAGTATGGCAACCTTATTTTGTTGCTGCTCGGGATCGGCATTGCGATCGCCGGTCTGATCAATATCAAAGACTACTTCTGGTTTAAGGAAGGCATTTCGTTATCGCTGTCAGCCGATCAACAGCGCACCATTAGTAAAAAGGCCGGCAAAATCGTCCGTGACCTGCGCAGCGCCGATACCAATCACTGGCAGTTTGTGGGGGCATTGGGCGGCACCGTGCTGCTAGCCGTGTTCGTCAATATCGTGGAATTGGGCTGTACCGCCATTTTGCCGGTAGTTTACATGACAACTTTGGTGAATTACTGTGCCGCTAGTGGTACGTCAGCGGTCGTCTGCTATTCGGGATGGACAGCGCTCTACGCCGCGATCTATGTCGTGCCGCTATTGATAATTTTGGCTGGGTTTATTTACGCCTTTCAATCAGCTCGCCTGACCGAAAACCAGGGCCGCATTTTGAAACTCGGTAGCGGCATTTTTATGCTTTTCTTTGGCCTGATTATGGTGTTTAAACCACAGTTGCTAATGTTTGGCTAACTGATACCGATTCACTATTCCGGGTCAACGAGGACTCAATTGAGCCGTATTTGGCGGGGGAAAAATGGCCTCAGCCACCATGCCCGGCTGGCCCAGGGTCTCAGCATTGCCCTCGTTGAAGGAAACCTGCACACCACCGGCATTGCCTGCTCGAATCCGCACTTGTTCTTCAGCGGTCCAAATTCTAGAGTCACCTTCTTTCATAATGCCTTCGAAAGTGACCTCACCATCGGTCGTAATGCGTAGCCAAGACTGTTCCTGCAACCGTACTGCCACCCGCACAGGCGAGCCCGCTACCTCTGGCGGTACAGCACTCGGGGTATCAGTGGATGGAGTGGCTTCTCCTTCGGGCGCACCAGGGCCGCCTTCTGGCATGATGGCATCTTCGGCGACTTCGCCTTCTAAAACCGGCAAGGTGCTGTTTTGGTAGGTCATGCGCTGCAAAGTGTAAGAGAGCGCGCTAATAGCGATCCCGATCAGCAGCACGTAGGTGAGATAAAGATGCACCGGACGCAACTGGGGGGTGACGGGTAGCCGCCAAAATGAACGAGACGGCGGTGGTTGCGTGGCTGGAGTGAAATACTGAATGGCTAACGCCTCACCGTCTAGGCTCAGGCTATCGCCATAGCGGCGAATCAGCCCTCGCGTATAAACCGGCTCGGGCAGCTGGCTAATATCAGCAGTTTCGATCGCATTCAACAAACTCAGCCGAATGAGGGTCGTTTCTGCCAACGCCGATTGAGAAAGCCCTGCGGCTTCACGAGCCTCGCGCAAAACTTGACCAATATAGACCAATTGTTCACGATGCAGCTGGTTAGTGTTAGGTGCCTGCTTATTCATCAAACCTTTCGGAGATGCAAACGATAGTGACTCTTTATGGAATAAATCGATGGCGTACTGTAATTAAGTCTCCGTTTACTTTACTATTCTGTGACATTTCTTACATCAGCAGACTTCATCGCGGCTTGTCGGAGCTGCTTTAACTCCTTAGAAGATAGGGGACGGAGTTGTCCAACTTTGAGGTTACCCAGCTGCACTGGGCCAACGGCTAGGCGATGTAATTGCTTGACCGGGTGCCCCAACAAATCAGCCGTCTGGCGAATCTGCCGATTGCGCCCTTCCCATAAGACAACCTCTAACTCAGTCTGTCCGGGCAATTTGCTCGACAAGATTTGGACTTGGGCCGGTGCTGTTAGGCGACCCGCGAGGCGGACCCCTTGCTGCCACCGCTTGATGATATCAGGACTCGGCTGACCTCTAACAATTACACGATAGATTTTGGCAATGTGGTGACGCGGGTGAGTCAGTTGGTAGGTTAGATCGCCATCGTTAGTGAGAATGATGGCCCCAGTGGAGTTGTAGTCTAAGCGCCCAACCGGATGAATGCCGCTGGCTTGCTGTAGCTTACGGGGCAACAAATCGAGTACAGTTTTTCGCCCCTGAGGATCCTGACAGGTAGACAGCGTTCTCAAGGGCTTATGGAGAAGGCCGTAATAAGCTGTGGGGCGATCGCGCTGGGTCAGCTCCCGACCATCCAGTTGAATCCTGTCTCGTTCAGGATCGGCTTTCTGTCCCAGTTCTGCCACCTCGCCATTCACGGTGACTCGTCCTGCTTGAATCAGGCTTTCCGCATGGCGGCGAGAGGCCACACCCCACGTCGATAGAATTTTCTGTAGCCGCTCCTCCATGAGTACCTGAGACCTGGCTCCATCGGTGGGCAATATATCGGTATTTTATCGGTTGGGCTGACTTCCGAATGAAACGCCATTCGACTTGAGCCGTCGTATTGGGTCTCGCATAGTCCGACGGAGTTACCCACGAAGGCGACATGATTCACAGAACAATGGGGGTGAACTCCGATCGCGTCCAGGTTTCGTGGTGCCATTCGGCGATGAAAGGACGGACTATCCATTGGGGGCGATCGCCGACTTTCCCAGGCTGAACGTCAATGCGGACAAAGGTGTAAGGCCAATGGGTGTCAGCGCCGTGGCTGTGGCGACCGATGAACAGTTGCGATTTCGCAATCACTTGCTGATCGACACCATTCGTTTCACAGATACTGGTTTCGGCATGTTGGGCTCGCAGCCTGGCGCCACTGCCGCCGCAGACGAGCCAATTCAGATGGCGATCGCCATGGCCTGTCTCGACTGTTCGCAGATATTCAAAACAATGGGCGTGGCCACTGAGCACTAGATCCAGCAGGGGCGAGGCGTCAGGGTCAGGGAGCCGAGTTGCCACGGCATCTAGCACCCAGCGCAAGTGCCGCCGCACGGATAGACACGCCGTTTCGTGGAATTTGCTGGCCTCCGTGATGTAGGGCGGATGGTGCAGGTAGAGAATGCGGCCCCGCACTTCAGGATTTTGGTGAGAGGCGATCAAGCGATCGCGTAGCCAAAATAACTGCTCCCAATCTAGATTTGGGGGTAAGTCACGCCAGGGCTGGTCAGCGGCCAGAACCTTTGCCCCATCGATCTCTACCGGACGGTTAAAAGTACTGGAATCTAGACCCAAAAAGTCGATGCCACCATAGCGGAACTGGTAATACCGATTTGGCAGCCGGGTGAATTTGCCGGGCTCATACGTGAGGGCACGACCGGTTTCTGCTTCGGTGGTGTAGTGCTGATCGAGATGCTGGGTTAGACGACCGGGGGAAAGATCCTTGAGATAGTCCATAAAGGCGCGGGCATAGGTGTCGCCGGTGGCGGAACCGCACAAACTGATGTTCCGCGTTACGGGAATTTTCAAATAGCGTCGCAGGGGCTGCAGTAACGCAATCAAATGACCGTAGGGAAAAGGCAAATTGTAGTAGTCGTGGTTGCCCGGCACCGTCAAGAAGGGTTTACGAAAAATGAGGCGACGATAATCCAGCGGCTTGTCGCGATCGCCATCCACTAGCCATTCCCGATAGGGTTCGATGAAGTTGGCCGGATACTGGTCGGGCGAGCCCATTTGATACACCACATCGCCGGTGTGCAGCAAAAAGCGACAGTCGGCCATTTGCGTGGCGAGATATTCTGCCAGTTCGCGTTGGGGATGCCCAAAGGGTTGCGGGCCAAAGCCGCTGTCACCCATGACTAAAAAAGAAAAGGCTGACGTTGATGTCAGCCCATCGGCAATCTCTAAGCGAGTTTGATCAATTCCCTGTGCCGCGATCGCCTTGGCCCCCCAGCGCACCCGCGATCGCATTTTTTGCACCTTTTTCGAAATCGCTGGGTCGAGCAAAAATCCCATGACGAAATGCCATTCAACTCACCTGCACTTTAACGATTGCCAACCGCGATCGCCAAGAGCTATCAGCTCATAAAAACCACAGAACTTTTGCCTGCATTCCCTTCGATCTCGCCTAAGGTTGACAACAGTTTGTCTGGCCAGTCCCCGTGATCTGGAGGTTGTGGTCAGGAGCATCTCAGATTGGCTAATCAATCGTTGCGGTTCGGGTGGGCATCTGGCCTCAGCGCGGGACGATAGCAGTCATCGATATGACAACTCTCGGGGAAAAAGCGGGCGGCACTTCTACGGATGTTTTCAGCGATCGCTTATATAATTCACGCAAAGCTTGGGTATTCTTAACCAAGCTGAACGCGTTTGAGTCGCTGATATTGGCCATTCGCGCCTTCTTAACTGGTCAGAGATAGGATTTCATGCATACCTCAACGAGCACTTTTTGGAGGCACCCATGAAGGCGATTATGGTAGTGGGCACCACATCCCATGCTGGCAAGTCCCTAGTTTCAACCGCTCTCTGCCGCATTTTGAGTCGTCGGGGTTGGCGGGTAGCTCCCTTTAAGGGCCAAAATATGGCGCTCAACGCCTACGTCACGAATGCCGGGGCCGAAATTGGGTACGCTCAAGCGGTGCAGGCTTGGGCCGCTAAAGTCGCTCCGCAAGCAGAAATGAACCCGATCTTGCTGAAGCCCCAGGGTGACATGACCTCGCAAGTCGTACTGCGGGGCCGCGCTGTCGGTCGGATCGCCGCCAAAGACTACTATGAAAAACTCTTCGACACGGGCTGGCAAGCCATTCAAGAAAGCCTCAGCCGGTTGGAACAAGAATTTGACTTTTTAGTGTGCGAGGGGGCGGGTAGTCCGGCGGAGATCAATCTCAAGCATCGAGATCTGACCAATATGCGGGTGGCCAAGCATCTCAATGCGCCCACTGTGCTGGTGGCAGATATCGAGCGGGGCGGGGTGTTTGCCCACATTGTAGGGACGTTGGAACTGCTCGACCCGGATGAGCGCCAGTTGGTCAAAGGCATCATCATCAACAAATTTCGTGGACAAAAGGAGATCTTGCAGCCCGGCATCGACTGGCTAGAAGAGCGGACGGGCATCCCCGTGATTGGGGTCTTGCCGATGCTCGATCAAGCGTTTCCCGCCGAAGATTCCTTGTCTCTGTTGGATCGATCATCGGATAAATCAAACGCCACCATCACCATTGCGGTGATCAAGCTGCCGCATATTTCCAACTTCACGGACTTTGATCCCCTGGAATCAGAAGAATCCGTGCGGGTACGCTATGTCAGCCCCGGTGCCGACTTGGGCTATCCTGACGCAGTGATTTTGCCGGGTACAAAGACCACGATCGCCGATATGTTGGCGTTGCAGCGATCGGGCTTGGCCGAAGCGATTCAAAACTATATGCATGCTGGTGGCACCGTCTTGGGCATTTGTGGCGGTTTTCAGATGATGGGTGAGTACCTGGCTGACCCCGAAGGCATCGAAGGCCCGGATGGTCGCTACAAAGGCTTGCAATTGGTACCGATCCGCACCGTGATTACAACCCGCAAAATTGCTCGCCAACGGGAGACCAGTTCCCAGTATCCCCAAGTAGGTTTGCCGATTTCTGGTTATGAACTGCACCAGGGCCGGACGCAATTGGTCGCGACCGAAGAAGCCACGAGCAACCTCAAATTCGATTTCCTCTTTGAAGACAAGTCTCTCGGCATTGTTGATACCCGACAAGCGTTGTGGGGCACCTATCTACACGGTTTGTTTGACAATGGTCCTTGGCGGCGCGCCTGGTTAAATTGCTTGCGACAGCAACGCGGGTTAGGTTCTCTGCCGACGGGGGTAGCTAACTTCCGAGAGCAGCGAGAAATGATGTTAGATGGCTTAGCGGATGAAGTCGAATCTTATCTCGATCTAACGCCGCTCTTAAAGTCATAGCGTCATCTGGGGCGGGCCCAACCTGGGGCTAACACTGCATGTTAGAAGTCTTACCTCTGACCAATTGCCTTCCCCCTTGGCCCCACTGCCCCCTGGCCCATCACCAAGGATGGACTAGTTGACGCCGCGTGATATTCAGCCACTGGCCATGAACCATCGCTGACACTTTTCAGCTCAGCGGCTGCAGAGGTTTGGTTATCGATAGTTCTGCCAATAAATTTTCCGAAGTCGTGATGGTTTGGGTTTGGTCGACCCAGACTAGGGCCGCTTGTTGAACTTGCCGGTTGGCTAACGTCACGACAGAGAAGTTGCGCTGACAGGTGCTACCGGTGTTAACAATGCGCGGTACGCAGGCAGCATTGAGATATAAGGTTTCGGCAGCATCCAGGCTGACCCGCTGGCGTTGAATATCTTTGCGGTGACGCAGGCCATGGTGCATGTGTCCAAACGTAACCAGCGGAACTGATTTACCGGTTTCTTGAGCGTAGGCGATCGCGGCAGCAAAGTCGGGATCACCAAAGTCTCCACCTAGGGGTGGCCAGTCGCGACCACAGGGTGATTCGGGCGCTTTGCCCAAACCGGTCGGGCCACAGTGACCCACAAAAATGAGGGTGTCAAAGACGGCCGTGTCAATGGCCTGCTTCATCCGTTCTAGAGATTCATCAAAACTGTGAACGCCGTAGCGATCGCGATAAAACGCCTCATACTTCCATTCTGAACCGCCCCAACTAAAGGGGCGACCGCCAACAACTGTGAGCCCCAATTCGGGAAAATCGCGTTTGCTGTAGCTCACATCTGCTGGCCCCAGCAAGTCCATCTGCAGTTGCACCCAGTCCTCGGTCTGGCGATCGTAGGGGCATTTTTTGCGGCCCCAGGGGGTGGCCGTATACCACGCATCATGGTTGCCAAAAATCGCCGCTTTGGGCAGGTTCACAGCAGCGATCGAACGGACCACATCCACTGCTTCATTGCCAAAATCTCCCACAAACAGCACGAGATCAACGTTTAAACTCTGCAGAGCAGCGATATCCCTGCTCATCCCACTGATCATGCACATCCCCAATCACAGCAATTTGGAGAGTCGTGTTGGACGAGGCCAGATTCGTCATGGGGTTTGTCTATTTTTCTCTTTATTTTAAGGATAGAGGGTTGAGTGGCTTAGTGGTGCAGAAAAATCCGGAAAGTATTGCTGTCAAAGGATTCTCCAAATAAACCTAGAAAATTGACGGTGGCTGACGTGGAGAGGAAAAACTCAAGAAAGGCAATCATGATCGGCGTTAGGATAGCCCCTCCTATCGCCATCTGCAATTAGCCGTGATCGCGGCAGATTGCGAAGACGTTTAAGCAACAGAGTTTTGATCCCTAAACGCTGCCATCGTCACGAGAACCGACATTTCGCAGGTCCTCTCACCAAACCGCACGATTTTCAAAGGCTGGTTCCATAAGGCTTTCAGCAATAGGGGCTGGAATGGAGTCATCTTGGGTTCGCTGCATTCTGCATCAATTTGGTTGTCTTGATGAACGCTGCTTGGGTTTTCTAAGCGCGATCGCGGTCGACAGGTCGGACTGAAAGGTCAGCGTTACTGGTGTTGATGCCGGCAGCTCTGCTTCAATGTGAGTCTGCTTTTCAGCGGTTAAGAATTGAACATCCCCAAAATGGGAAAATGCTTACACGGCAAGCGTTTCAGGGTATCCGATAAAATACCTTTTTCTGTCTTTCAACCTGCGAAATGTGGGCGAGAAGTATTTGAGAGCGACTAGAACGATGCCTTGGCCAGTTGATTGCTCAGTTGAGTCTGAATCTGTACAGGCACTGTCAGCAGCTTATGGACTGGGCAGCGATCGCTCATCTCTAATAAGCGTTGACGCTGCTTTTCATCCAGATCGCCCATCATAGCCAAGTCAACATGAATCACTGGCTGATCATTTTGACGAACGTAATCCAGCTCTACGATCACTTGCTCTAGAGGCCAACCTTTGCGTTCAGCATACATCTGGAGGGTCATCGATGTGCAGGCTCCCAGCCCAGCCAGAATCCATTCAAAGGGGGAAGGACCGCTGTCATCACCACCAACGGTCGGCGGTTCATCAGCCTTCAGTCGAAACTGCCGAATGGTGACCTCTTGTCCATAGCGAGAGGAATTTGATGCAACTCTAACGACTGTCATAACAACCTCCTAAAGGGGCAACGGAATACGGCGCAATTGCAGCTATCATGAGCGTCATGAGTCATTAACCGATTGGGATCACCAGGGAGCGAGGGAGGGAGAAGCCCAGCTGCCAAGGCCTCCTGGTCTGATCTATTGCTGCAAGTGCAATAACGGACGAGTGGCTCTATTTCAACTCGGTTAAAGAGTGGCGGTGGGCGATCGCTGGCGACGGGACTCCACTACTGCGCCGATACTCCTCAAAGGTGAAGGCATCCACTTGAATGGCATCATTTTGGGCAACTGTGGCTTCGCCCACAAGGGTGGTTTCTGCTTCAGTGATGATGCCCTGTTCGTAAGCTAGGTCTAAGAGCGTGTCTGGTCTCGCTTGGGGCAACGTGCCGATCCGGCTAGCCTGCTTAATCTTGGCTAACACGGCTTGGGCTTGGTGCATATGGGCGAACGCGGCTTCTAACCGTCCGAGGCTCTGCTGGGGATCAGTGGGAAGGTAAATGCCAACAGTGAGGCGATCGCGATCGGAGCCGGGCGTCTGCAATTGTGTGGCAACTTGATGCCCCAGTTCATCACTGGGCAACTGACTAATCGGATTCAGACGTAACAGGGGCAGGCCCAACCACCGCATCAGGGGTCCCAAAACAGGCACTTGCAGGTTCTTAATGATGCCCTCAAAGGCAGGGGTGAGCTGGGCGAGGGCATATTGCACACTCCAATGAACCAACGGTAAATCTTCCGGCTGGCGGCCCTCGGCTTCATAGCGACGGAGAACCGCGATCACCAGAAATTGCCAAGACAAGGCATCGGCGAAGCGGCCCGTCAATTTTTCCTGTCGCTTCAGATTGCCACCGTAGGACAACAGCGTGACATCAGTGAGAAAGGCAAACAGGCTCGCAGCCCAGGTCAGTTTGCGATAGTAGCGAGCCGTTGCTCCGGGGGCGGGGGCGGTGATCAAGGCACCTCGCGTCACGGTTAAAACGATGCTACGCAGGCTATTCCTAACCAGGTTGCCTAAATGCGGCCAGAGCAGGCGATCAAACGCCGCAATGTCGCCAGCTTGCAGAGCTTGAATTTCACCATAGACATAAGGATGGCAACGAATGGCCCCTTGGCCGAAAATCATCAGACTGCGAGTCAGAATATTAGCCCCTTCCACGGTGATCGCAATCGGCATGGCCGTATAGATATTGGCGAGTAAATTACGGGGGCCGCGACAGATACCGGCACCCCCGAGAATATCCATCCCGTCGAGCACAACTTGGCGGGCGAGTTCAGTAGTGGTGTATTTGGTAATCGCTGACGCCACCGCAGGCTGTTTGCCATCATCGACTGCCCCGACAGTGTATAGCCGCACCGCATCTATTAGGTAGGTGAGGCCAGCGATGCGGGCAAGGGGTTCCTCAATGCCGCCAAAGCGACCGATGGAAAGCCCAAATTGCTGCCGAATGACGCTGTAATCACCCGTCACTCGGGCGACTAACTTACCGACGCCAGTACAACTAGCCGGGAAGCTCACGCCCCGACCCGAGGCGAGGGCTTGCATGAGCATCTTCCAACCTTGGCCCGCTTGCTCGACGCCACCAATAATATGGTCAAGCGGCAGCACCACATCATGCCCTGCGGTGGGTGAGTTGTAAAAGGGCACGCCCATGGGGTCATGGCGACGATCAATCACCACTCCAGGCATATCCGTCGGGACCAACGCGCAGGTAATGCCGACATCTTGGCCTTTACCCAAGAGATTCTCAGGGTCGTGCAACCGGAAGGCTAACCCCAATAACGTGGCGATGCTGCCCAGGGTAATGTAGCGCTTTTGCCAATTGAGCCGCAGGTAAAGGTGGCCATCCTCTCCTCGGAAGACTTCGCCATGGGCGGTCAGACTCGCGGCATCCGATCCGGCCTGGGGTTCCGTCAGGGCAAAGCAGGGAATCTCTTCACCAATTGCCAGACGAGGCAAATAGCGAGCCTTTTGCTCTGGCGTTCCGTAGCGCAACAGTAACTTGGCGGGACCTAAGGAATTCGTCACACCGACAGTCGCTACATGGGTAAAAGATCGTGACGCCAGCTTCACCATGACGGCACTGTAAGCCACATTGGAAAAACCGAGGCCACCAAATTCTGACGGAATCATCATGCCTAAGAACTTCTCGTGCTTGAGAAACTTCCAGAGGTCTGGCGGCAGATCTTTTTGCTGATAAATTTCCCAGTCGGTCGCCATTTCACAGGCGCGTTCCACAGGTCCATCCAGAAAAGCTTGCTCGGTGGCAGACAGTTCTGGGTAAGTGGCCTGTAGCAGCCGCTGAAAATTGGGTTTACCAGTGAAAAATTCTCGCTCGACCCAGGCATTTCCCGCCTCGATCGCGGCTCGCTCTGTGTCCGAAATTGTGGGCAAGCGCTTGCGGGCGACGATCGCTTGCACAATCCAACGGGTGATGAAGCGACGGCGGAGCGGCGGTAGCACTAGAACAGCAAAGAGAAGGATGAAGGTAATCAGGAGGATCAGGGAAAGCATGGTCAGTCTCCGTAGTGGATGGGTTCGTTAGGAGAGGGGGGAGAGGAGGCCGAGGGAGGGTCGCTGGGGTGCCCCAAGGAGGGAGAGAGGAGGCAGATGCGGAGCCTGAGGATGGGGGCATTGATCAGCGGGCGGCGGTGCAAGATACCTTTCCCTAATACCAATTCTCTAAAATTGGACTACACATCTGCCAAATGGAAAGATCCCCCTCAATCCCCCTAAAGCCCTTCGGGCAATAACCCTGCGGGTATGGCTACGCTAAGGCTGCGCTAGAAAAAGGGGGAAACCCTGAGAGTAGCCCCTTTTCTAAGGGGGCGGCGACAGCGGGGGATCCTCGATCTGTAGCGCTATTTTGCAGAATTGATATAACCTCAGACCTCTATTGCAAAATAGGAGTTGGTACCATAACAATCGTTCTCCTCATTGACTGCACTCGTTCAGACAATTCACAGCATCAAATTTTCAAACACCCCAGCAGCTCCCATGCCGCCCCCGACGCACATGGTGACGAGGCCATAACGCACCCCCCGTCGTTTCATCTCATGGAGCAGGGTGGCGGTGAGCTTAGCCCCCGTACACCCCAGGGGATGGCCGAGGGCGATCGCGCCACCATTTACGTTGACAATCTCCTCGTTGAGGCCAAGTTCGCGGATGACGGCAAGGGATTGGGCAGCAAAGGCTTCGTTCAGCTCAATCAGGCCAATATCGGCGAGGGTCAGGCCGACCTGTTGCAGCACTTGAGGAATGGCGGTGACGGGGCCGATGCCCATGATTTCGGGGGCGACTCCGGTCACGGCGTACCCCAGCAAACGACCCAGGGGTCGGAGGCCGAGTTCTTGTAGATGCGTTTCACTCACAATCAGGGCGGCGGCAGCCCCGTCAGACATTTGGGAGGAAGTTCCAGCAGTGACCGTGCCATCGCGGCGAAAGACCGGTTTGAGCTGGCTGAGGGCCTCTAGGCTCGTGTCGGCGCGGGGGCCTTCGTCTGTATCAAACCAGGTCGTTGCGGTGTGGGTCACCTGGAGTGGAATGATTTCGTCTTTGAAGTGACCAGCGGCGATCGCGGCAAGGGCACGTTGGTGCGATCGCAGGGCAAAGGCATCTTGGTCGGCGCGGGAAATATCGTAGCGGGCGGCGACTTTTTCCGCTGTCAAGCCCATCGGCAGGTAGATTTCTGGCAATTCCGTCCACAGCTTAGGGTCGGGGAGGAAGTGGTGACCGCCCATGGGAATTAGGCTCATGGACTCTGTGCCCCCAGCGAGGATCACGTCGGCTTGCCCCCAGGCGACGGCTTGGGTCGCTTGGGCGATCGCCTGCAAGCCGGAAGAGCATAAGCGGTTCACAGTGCAGCCGGGTACGGTGTCAGGTAACCCCGCCCGCATGGCGGCGAGCCGCCCCAGGTTGAAGCCTTGTTCAGCTTCAGGCATGGCACACCCCATGACCACATCTTCGATATCCGCCGCTGTTAACGCTGGAATCTGATCCAGCATGCCGCGGATCACCGCTGCCGCCATGTCTTCGGGGCGAGTGGTGTTCAACGTGCCACGAGGGGCTTTGCCCACCGCTGTGCGCAGGCTACTGACAATGTAGGCAGTTTGATGGGAGGTGTTCATAGCTCAATTCCTCAGCGGCTTTTTGGTTTTCAACATGTGCAGAATGCGGTCTTTGGTTTTGGGCTCATCGATGAGGGGCAAGAAATGCTCCCGTTCCAAAGCCAGCAGATGAGCGTCATCGACCTGCGTCAGACTAGGCATATCTCCCCCAGTGAGGACGTCGGCTAGGCGGTTCGCTAGGGAGCGATCGTAAGCGCTCGCGAAGTGCCCCTCCTCCATGACGTAGGCCATGTGTTCTAGCACGGCCCGACCCGGTGCCCCCAAAACCGGAATGGGGGCGCGAGCCGGAGGGATATAGCCCTGTTGGGCCAGGGAAAGCGTGACCTGCTTCGCGACATATAAGCGGCGATCGCGGTTCATATTGAGGGTTGTGCAGGCTGGCAAGAAACCGAGTTCAATACCTTCCACGGCGCTCCCGGCGACCTTCGCCATGCCAATCGTGGTAAAGACCTGTTTCAGATAGGGCAAGATATCGCCTGGAGTAGTCGTGAGCGCTTGGTTCGCGGCCCATCGGGCCATGCGCATCAGGCCCCCGCCGGCCGGAATCAAACCCACCCCCAGT
Source organism: Leptolyngbya sp. SIOISBB (assembly GCA_010671905.1). GTDB lineage: Bacteria > Cyanobacteriota > Cyanobacteriia > Phormidesmidales > Phormidesmidaceae > Halomicronema. The sequence continues at coordinate 7,107,604 of JAAHII010000001.1, read as the reverse complement.
TCCACCAAGCCGATGTAAGTTTCCGCATCGGCGACCACGTGGGGGCATGCCATCGCCAGTTCGCAACCGCCGCCGAGAGCGAGGCCATGAACGGCCGCCACCACCGGTTTGTGGAAATAGTGAATACGCTGCACTAAGGCTTGAAATTGATCCAGCAGCTTCGCGATGCCCCGATGGGTGCGATTAAACGGATTCAAGTTTTCAAACTGGGCCATTTTGCCCACTTCAGCGAGGTTGATGCCCACGCAAAAATTCGGCCCCTCATTGCCGATGACCATACCGTGATAGTCATCGTGGGCGGCGAGCCAATCCATTGCGGCTTCTAAGCCCGCAATCGCCTGGGTACTCAGGGTATTGGCCTTAGACCGCAATTCAAACAGCGCAATGCCGTCCCCCAGATCCAGCAGGGCCGATTCGGTATTGTGCCAGAGGGTGGCCTGGGGCTGGGCGTTGATCGACCCCAGATGAATTTCGTCCGGCGGTTGGGGATAGGCTTTGTAGACTCCAGTGCTGGGTTCATAGACGCGATCGCCCTCACCATAAAAGCGGGTGATGCCGCTTTTATGCATGGCCTGAACCCAGGTCGGTACGGAGTAGTCCGCTGCGGTCAAATCGGTCAATACTGACTCAAAGCCCAGGATGTCCCAGATTTCGAAAGGACCCAGATCCCAGCCAAAGCCCCAGCGCATGGCCTGATCGATCGCCCGCGGACTGTCAGCAATTTCAGGAATGCGGTGGGCGCTATAGGCCAGGGTCGCGAGCATCAAGTGCCGGAAAAAGTCGCCTGCCCGACTGCGATCGCGATATAGCTGGCGTAATCGTTCCGCTAAGGTGGGCAACTTTTGGATCGCGGCCAGATTGCCCAGCTTCAGCGGCGGCAGCGTTTCATAGGCAAAGGAAATAGGGTTGAGCGAGCGAATTTCGCCATCCACCTTTTTATAAAAGCCCTGCCCGCTTTTCGCGCCCAACGTGCCGGTTTCTACCAGCTGGCGTAAGAGCGGCGGCACTTGGAACATTGCTCGCTGCTCATCGTGGGGAATGGCGGGATACAGATTTTCGGCAACGTGCAAGAGGATATCGAGTCCGACTAAATCAGCCGTGCGGAAAGTCGCTGACTTGGGGCGTCCGACCAGCGGCCCCGTTAGGGTATCAATTTCTTTAATGGTGTAGTCTCCCTCGGTAAAGGCTTTAATCCCGGCCATGGAGACAAAAACGCCGATGCGATTAGCAATGAAATTGGGGGTATCCTTAGCGACCACAATGCCTTTACCTAAGCGCAGCCGCCCAAATGCTTGCACGCTGGCCAAAATGGTCGGATCGGTATTAACCGTGGGTATGAGCTCCAGCAATTGCAGATAGCGCGGTGGATTAAAGAAGTGTGTCCCTAAAAACCGCCGGCGAAAGCTGGCCGACCGGCCAGCGGCGATCGCACTAACCGATAAGCCACTGGTATTGGTAGAAATCACCGCGTCTGGACTCACCACCCTTTCGACACGGGCCATGAGTTCCTGTTTGACCGCGAGGTTTTCGATCACGGCTTCGATGACCCAATCAACGTTAGCCAAGCGCTCAAAGTGCTCGTCGTAGTTACCCAGGGTGATGCGCTCAGCAATGCGAGCACTATACAAAATGGGGGGTGAGAGTTGCTTCGCTTTCTTAAAAGCGCCTTCAACGACGGCATTTTTGTTTTCGCGATCGGCAGGCATGTCCAACAGATGAACCTGGAGACCAGCGTTGGCCAGGTGAGCCGCAATTTGGCTACCCATGATGCCAGCTCCGAGGACAGCAGCGGTGCGGAATGGTGTGTACATGAGTGGGTCTCCTGAAGGGGTGGGCAAAGGGAGAATGGGGGGAGATGAGGGGGGGGAGGGAGATGGGGGGAGATGGGGGAGAAGGGAGAAGGGAGATGGGGGGTGAGGGAGATGGGGGGAGAGGGGGAGCCGCCCCGGAGCGGAGTGATGGGTCAGATCGACGCTTGTTGATCAGGTGCGTGATGGGGGTTTCAAACCCAGGAATTGCTCTCCAGCCGTTGACCCTCCCGCGTCCTCTGGTCAACTGACCTCACTGAATTCACCGCCATGGACCTAGTGGTGCAGCAGAGATTGGGCATGGACTGGACAGACCGCTGGGTTAGTGAGGCTGAGATTGAGGTTTTCGAGAGCGTTGGGAACCTGGGTGGCAACGGAGGACTGCTGATATAGGGCCTCAATCTCAGCGGTGTAGTGCTTGAGCACCCAGATGCGGTTGAGGGTGCCATCCTGTCGGTAGCCCCCGTTTTGAGGAGTCGGTCGCAGAGACTGCTGAGGATCAACTAGACGAAACTGACGCACGGTTGACCAGTAAGGTAAGTGACAATTGGCGGTGTCAATGGCGACCTGATAGTGAGCAAGGAAGACCGGATGTTGCCACCAGTGGGCGGTGTTGGTATCTAAGTCGGCAGCATGAGCGATCGCGCTCAAAGCAGCCAAATTCGGGAAAATCAACATTCCACAGAACTTTTGGTGGGCCCCCGTCGCGATCGCCAAATCCACTAGGGGGGATTCCATCACGGTGGCTTCTAGCAGTTGGGAGGAGACATATTTCCCAGTGGATAATTTGAACAGGGGCTTTTTGACCCCCGTAATGGTCAGAAAGCCATCGGCGTCGATCTTCCCCAAATCGCCCGTATGCAGCCAGCCGTCATCTTCTAAAACTGCTTGGGTATGCTCTGGGTTTTGGTAATAGCCCGCCATGACAAACGGCGAACGAATCAGGATTTCGTGATCGGTGGCTAGGGCGATCTCGACACCGGCGATGGGTAACCCCACGGTGCCAGCCCGGTTGGCGGCCCCTCGGTTGTAGCAGACAACGCCGCTGGTTTCTGTCAGCCCATAGCCTTGTAATAGGGGAATCCCGGCAGCGGTAAATACCTGGACGAGTTCGGGACGCAGGGCCGCCCCCCCGCAAATGAGGGCTTTGAGGCGATCGCCAAACCCCACCCGCCATTTGGCAAAGACGAGGGCATCTGCGAGCTGTAACTGCAGCGCGTACAAGCCCTGGGGCGATCTACCGACGTCAAACCGCTGAGCCAAGTTGAGCGCCCACGTGAAAACTTGCCGATCCAGGCCCCGCAGCCGACTGCCCCGATCTAGCACCCGCTCGTACACTTTTTCGAGTAGACGCGGCACGGTAATCATGACCGTGGGGCGCACCGTTCGCAGATGTTTGAATAGATGGTTGGGGTCTGACAGGTAAACGGTATGCCCATAGGCCAAATGCCCATAGAGAAAAACCCGAGCAAAAATATGGGTCAACGGCAAAAAGAGCAGCGCGACTTCCTCTGGCCCAGCTTGCAGTTGGGGATAGCTGCTAAATGCCGTCAGCGCATTGGCGGCAATATTTTCATGGGTCAGCATCACCCCCAAAGGTCGTTCGGTAGAGCCAGCGATGTAGATGATGGTCGCGAGATCGGTTGGGGCGATGTCGGCTCGCAAGGTTTCGACGGCCTGTACTGACCACTGCTGCTGGCCTTGCGCCTGCACATCGGCCAGTGACATGAGCTGAATACACGCCGGTACAGAGCAGGGGGTGGACAACTCAACACTGGCCTGGCCCAAAAATTGGGGCACATGGAGACACTCCCAAGGCGTCGGTACATCATAGGCTGCCTCCTTCCCAGTAGATGGAGCCGCTGCCCGCATCAAGGTTTGGCAGACAGTGCGCCAATCCTCCGGCACATCGGCCACAATGATCTGCCGCAAGGTTGGGGCTTCCCACAAGTAAGGCGTCAGCTGTTGCAATAGATCCAGGTTAGAAATCACCATGACCTGGGCCTGCGTCTGATTGAGAATGAATAGGATATTTTCAACCGTCTGGGTGAGATCAATCGGGACATCGACCAGCCCTGCCAGCAAACACCCGAAGTCAACCCGACAAAAATTGATGTCGCTATGCATCACTAAGGGAATGCGATCGCCCCGCTGCAACCCCAGCGATCGCAGGCCCAACGCAATTTCCTCAACGGTTTGCCGCAAAGTTTGACTCGCGCCCCCTTGCCAGCGATGGTCGCGCCACTGATTGAGCGACTGGGGGTTAGGGGCGCGGGCGCACCCAATATCCAACAGCTCTAATAGCGTTCGACCTAACCACAGCTGCCCTGGATCAATCTTTGGGGGCATGGGCAGTGCCTGTAAATCTGCGGGCGTTCGCCGATGACAATCCTTAAAGGGATGAGACCCTGGAATAAACGGTGAACCATTCATGTTTAGAAGAAGCGCTGAGATCGCTTCCATAACGTCATGCAATGAGATGCGGTGACTTCTCACATCACGAACAGTTTCGCGAGCCGATAAATGGGAGCCGGAAAGGATGAGTTCAACAGGAGATGAGCAGACTAAATCATCATTAGGCAGCCAATTTTCCGGACACGAAATAACTAACTGTAGCTTTGCAAGAATGACCCTGTTGGAGACAGCAGCAGGACATCAATCACCTGATCAAAATCGCTTATGAGCTTCGATCAAACCAGCAATACAGTCATCAGAAGAAGCAAACAAGCGTTCAGCAAGCTCTTTGAATAAGGATTTCACTCCGACCAGTCAACCGAAACTCATTAACTAGACGCCTGTTCTGATAGATAGCTAAAAGAGCAATAGTGAAATCCTAATGTCTATACATGGCACTAGTATAGCTTCATAACCACGTGGTTATGTGTCGGAAAGCGCATGACTCATTACCAAGTGAAACCAAACTTATTGTTTCTTTAGATAGCATGGGCTGTCCTCTAAAGCTTTTTATGCAGCCTAAATAGCTAGGGATCGACTTGAATGGATGAAAGGCGGTTTGGCTTAAGGCTTACTCCCGCCTAAGTCAATGATTTTGTGACTTCTGTAGTGATTTAAATTGGGACCTCTTGATAGAGACATTTGCTCAGTTTGAGGAGAGTGCTCTTGGCTGCTCTGGCTTTTTCTCTAAAAAGAACTTCGATGGGTCTTTGCTGAGGGGAGTGGAGTGATTGGCACTAATATAAAAAAGACTTTTTAAAGTACAGAACTCATCTCAAATCGACAAAAGCGTTCTGCTGAAGATAGATGTCTTTCTAACCAATTAAGGATATCTTGAACCACTGTCAGTTCACAGAAATCATTGTGTAAATCGTGGTAGGCCCCAGGATATTCTCGATATTCTTTGTCTTGATTTTGGATCTGCTCAAAGGCTCTACGACTACTCTCTAGTAACACCACCGAATCATCACTGCCTTGTAAAATTAAGGTCGGGACAGTTAATTCGGATAAATGATGTTGCACCCATTGCCGCGTGAGGAGAAACTCCGTCGCTAGGCGAGCTGAGCCCCGTGTATGACGCAGCGGATCTTTCGCATAGGCCGCCACGATATCTTTATTGCGGGAGCCCCCAACTGGGCTAAGGCCGGTCTCTAGCGCAAATTGCGGCCAGTATTGCGATAGCAGCTGTCCTAGCCACAGCTTCACCGGGGAAACACCCACGGCACCGAGGGCTGGAGCGATCGCGATGACCCCTGCTAACGTCTCTGTACACCGCAGCACATAGTCCAACACAATCACGCCTCCTAGGCTATGGCCCAGGGCAAAACTCGGTAATTTGGGGTGCTGGGCCTGCATGAGTTGGCAAAACTGATGAAAGTCATCACGGTATTCATGCCAATGGCTCACATGTCCACGGGGGCCGGGAGACTGACCATGCCCCCGCAAATCAAAGGTATAAACCCAGTAGCCCTGGGCCACGAGCGGTTGTACTAGATTCATCCACCAGCCGCTATGGCTTCCCAGTCCATGAACCAAAGCGATCGTGGCTTTAGCGGCCACGGTCGGTTGCCAACTTTGATAGTACAGCGCTAAGTTTTGACTGCCTCTAAATCGGCCCTGATAATGCTCCATGATTGTGCTCCTACAACGGTTTTCATCGGTCACGAACGCAGGACTATGTCGAGTCTGCCCACAAGGTTAGGTCGCTCATACCGCCAGATATTCTTCGTCCATGATTTGCAATTGCTTCTCCAATGCTGGTCGTGAGCGATCGCTAATCAACCAACACTCATGGGGCGATTGGCTGAGATATTGACCATAAGCAGCCGTTAGATAGGCGCTCGGCGTAGATTCTGAACTTAAATAGGCCTCAAAAAAGGCGACGCTAAGCGCTTGTATTGTCTGTTCAATCGGGTTGCCAACCGTCTCTGTCACCTCCTCCAGCGGTTCGCTAGTGGGCTCCGGCTGGGTTTCCCATGACGACTCCCGATCAAGCTCTAAACTCTGCATAAATTCGTGCATACTGCGCAAATGAGACTTGCCATGAATGAGCGCAAAATACGAGCGCTCTGTCGGCAGCCGACGGAAAATGCGCATTTGCTCTAACACTAAGGGGGCCGTCATGTCGTGGCTACCCGCCACTAACATCACCGGCACGTGAATCGGCCCTAACCCTTGAGCACCAAAGATTTCACTGCCAACGGCGTCGAGTAGCAGGACGGCTTTCACGCGATGATCTTGGAGTTGATACGGTTGCCTTGGCAACGTCAGAGCCTGACATTGCAATAAGAGAGACGGATTAGGGTCTTGATCAGGCAAGCCGCAAACTTTTTCTAATCCTTCGAAATGGATGCGGGCACCCGCCAACGCGAGGGCGGTGTAAGCACCAAAAGAGTGGCCGATGATGCCCACCTGCTCAAGGTTGAGTCGATTTCTCCAAACGGGATCTGTTCCCTGGCTCAGCACATCAAGTAAATAACTGATATCAGCTGGTCGATCAAGGAACTCTGACTGCTCGAAAACCTCGTTCGCGTCTCCTTGCAGCAGGCGTCTAATTTGGTGTACATCGCTGCCAGGGTGCCGAGGCAGCATCACGCAATACCCGTGGGAAGCCAGATGAGCCGCATAGAGTTGAATGTCTGCCAAGGTCGAGGCCAGACCATGAGACTGCACAATGAGCGGTACGGGCTGATCTGGCCACGGCGATGGTGCAAAACAGCGCACCTCTAGGGGATGCGATGGCGCTTGCGAGCCATGAGCGACTTTTCTGCCCTCTAGCGTCATCATCCTACGGTGAACTGCAAACTTGCCCGATCGCCGGAAGTCTGGCAACTGACTAAAGGGCTGAGGGGATTGGGTTGCTTCTGCCGCCGCTAAACTCGCGACCTCTACAACCAGCATCCGCGTGGTTTTGAGCAGCCATTCCATACGCTTGACGGTGAACAAGAGATAATCAGGATTAAATTTCAACACCTCTGGGTAATGGCGCGATGCTGACAATAACGACAGGCCGTCCGGATCTGCCGCCATTTGCAAGATCAGTTGGGCCAGCGTCTGATGGGGGTCTTGCTGCTGAGACCAGCGAAAAAACTGCTTCACCCAATCTAATAAAGCCTTCCCAATCGTCGTATTTAGAAATTTTTTTAACTGTTTGGGATTCAATTGCCAAGATGATTTCAGCACTTGTCGGCATTGCTGTTGCACCGTGGCATCTTGATCATCCAAATACAAACGGCACGCCCGTCGGGCAATGAGCGGTAACTTGTGACGGGCGACTAGCCGTCTACCTTTGCTTAAAAAGACTGTCATGAGCCGAGCCAGTTTAGACTTATCCGCTTTGGTTGGCGGCGGCTTGACTCGCTGAGAGGAGACATTGCTCATAAGGCGCACCAATATCGTAGACAACTTTGTTTGTCTACTCATCTCCTCATGTCTTAATCTTGGCTAATCCTTCAAGGATTCGCGGCGTTTAGCAAAGATTCTCAATGCCCGTTGAGTCAGGATTACTGGACTTGACACTGCCGTTAATGGCGTCGCGGTCAACCAACGTAACAGAGCCCGCAGCGGCCGGAGAATTGCGGTTCTGTATTGTAGGCAAATCTCAGAGGGAGTACCGTTCATCCAGCGATCGCGGCGCTACTGAGCATCTTCACAGATGGTGTCTTCACCCTCTAGTCGAGGCATCGGCATCCCGGTGTCGGACTCGCACTGAACGGCAATTGTAGTGGGGCCGCCAGCAGTCTCGATGATAAACACCCCAGCCGAGAAATTGGGGTTACCCGATCGCTCTGGAGTGGCGGTCAAAATGACCTGAGTGGGTTGTCGATCCGCGATCGCCACTTCATAGCCGCCTTCTCCGGGCGATATGCCAATCCCAATGGCTTCGATGGTGTCGGCAAATTCTCCATTCTCTAAGTAATAGGCTTGTTGCCCTCGGGTTAGAGACCCCAGAATCGTTTGGATTTGGGAGGTTTCAGATATCGGGGGATTGGGGGCCAGAGGGAGATCGCCGCCGGAAGGTACTAACAGCCCTAAACAGCCTGTGGTCATGAGAGCTGATAAGAAGCTACCGACCAGGGTCACAGACTGTAGGGAATTCATGAGCAACTGAAATTTCGACATCTGTACAGATTAGATGGAGCTGAGGATCCCAAGCGCCCTGTGCAACCGTTGAGTTAGATGCTTTGGATGGACTTTAGTCAAAGACACTGAGTCACATTTTTGAAAATGACAAAACTGTGTGATGGCGTCTACAAATGCCGCAATGACTTGATCTTCATCAAAATGATGTGGCTCTAAATGGAGTGATTTGATCTCTAAATGGCTGGTTTTTCGATGGGCTTTACAATCCATCCGTCCAATAAATTCATCGCGGTAAAGGAGTGGCAAGCAAAAGTAGCCATACTGACGTTTTGCTGCGGGTACATAACACTCTATCCGGTAGTCGTATTGAAACAGGGCTTTGAGCCGTTCTCGCTGGATAACACTATTGTCAAATGGCGAAAGAATTAACATGCGGCTGTTCAACCGGGGCAGAGAACGTTCGAACGCCCCCGCTGCCAATAGAAAGACTTCGCCACTGCTCACTTGTACCTGTTCCAACGTACGCTGCGCCAACCTTTCGTTAACCAAAGCTTTGACAGCCTTACGGAGGTCAGCATTGCGGCGCTGGTAGGTCAGCCCTTTGAGGGAAACCAACCCATGGCAGCGCAACTGTTGATCAACCATATGCGTCGCAAATTCTTCGATGCTGGGCATTTGCGAATTGATGTGAGAGGGCAGTACCCGCTCGGTCAGGTCATAGGCTTTCTGAAAGCCTTTGCGATCGCTGACCATGAGATCGCCCTCCATGTACAACTGTTCGAGGGCTTTTTTGGCAGGTTTCCAATCCCACCAGCCTGCTCGTTTTGTCGTGTTAGTTTCAATATCTCGCGATCGGATCGGCCCCTCTGCACGGATGCGGGCCAACAGTTCATCCATGAGCTTTGTATCACGGGTTCTATACCAATGGGTTTGGCCACTTTTAATGGCGTGTTTGTAAGGTAAAGAGAAGCGAAAATCGGCGATGGGGAGAAAAGCCGCCGCATGTGCCCAGTACTCAAAAATGTCTCGATTGAGCAACAGTTGATGGGTCATGGCGGGCTCAAACTGAGGCACCCGAGAGTAAAAAACATGATGGTGGGCTCGTTCCACCACCGATATCGTGTCGATCTGTACATAGCCTAGATGGTTAATCGCTTTACGCGCCCCCGCCAAACCCCGGCCATAGGGCTGAGCCTGCAACAAACCTTGGGCCGCCAAGGCCAGTCGACGTAAACGCGCCTGCTCTTTTGGATGTTTAATTTCAATCATGGTCATACTGGTCGCATAGCGGCTCAGATCAGCGGTGGTAGCGACTTTGATTTTTGCCGTAATGACTCTCAACCGGTCGCTGCATTGGAATCGTTAGACTGCTTTTCTCGCAATGTATTGAACGACTGATGCCATCCCCGTATGCCCTTTCCCCTCGCTGACCTCACGTTCGATTTCTACGGCCAGAATCGGTTTGAGATTGGGCAGTTCTTGACGCAGCTTGGCAACAGTCATGAGCATGTCAATGTCTTTGGGGCCGCCTGTATTTTTGGCTAACTGGCTTTCAGAGTATGCCTCCAGCAGAAAGATGCCATCTGGTTTAAGCGCTTTTTCAATCAGTGGATACAGCTTGTGGCGAATGGCACTGGGTAAGTGAGCGGATATAGAGACGATCGCACCAAAGTGGTTTTCTTTGGGTTGGAATTCGGCTAGATCAGCAACTTCTGTTTCAATCACCACACCGCGAGACTGGGCTAATGATTGGGCTTTGGCTAAACCGACTGCCGAGCAGTCGACGCCGAGTACGCTTAAACCGCGAGTTGCTAAAAAAACGGCGTTACGTCCCTCTCCCTCAGATAACGAGAGTACCGGCCCCTGCAGCAAATCTGCATTTTTGACTAGGAAAGAGTTTGCCTCTGTACCGTAAAGATATTCGTCAGCGTGGTATCGCTCGTCCCAGAAGTTTTGGTTGTACATAGTTCCTATCTTGAAGCCTAACTAGGGTATCCAACGTCAGATCTGAAGAATCATCCTCATCGATCTGCTGGTGCATTGCAAATTTGATGGATCATCCCCACTTCTCTGAGGCTGAATACAGCAACTTCACTGTCTAACATCCTGAAGTCATGGAGTTAGGCAGCAGATTTGAGAGTTGTGCTTGGAGATATGAAGATGTTAGGTAGCATGCTTGACATAACTCACCCTCAAAAAATTCGTTTAGGAATAAGGATTATATAAATTTCGCAATTTGGCCTGAGGCACAGCGGGATCACATTTCCCCTCCTGGGAGGGGGGCAGCGGGGTGGGTTGCCCCTGAGTGCTGGTGATTGAACCCACCTCGCCTATAGCCCTGTTCAGTTTTGGGGGGCCACTTCAGATCCATCGAATTCGTGAAAGCCATTGACACCGAGATTTTATGCTTCTGGAAGCTTGACAAAAGCTGCTCCTAAAAGTGGAACAGTTTCGAACTAGAGGCGCTTGAAGATTGCCCGTATAAGTACACGAATGTGTTTTTGTGCCCCAAAATCACCTCTCACAAAACCCCTAATCGGCAAACTGCCGATCGCCATACGCGACATAAGCCGAATCGACGACTGCGCCCATCAAGGCTACCGGTGTATTGGCTGACGAATAGTACTTGATGTCTTCAGGAAAATTGGTAGTGAGTTGGTCGATCGCCCCAATTCTGCCCATACCGGGGCGAACATAGACGACAAGAATAGGACGGCCAATGCGCAGTTCAATGAGTCCTTGAATGACCTCATTCACCAGCTGATCGCGCTTTCGATAGCCGACTTTGCGCACTTCATCTTCGGGAGAGGCAATCTCAGGCAGGGCCAGCAGGTCACAATTCACCAAATCGATCACTAATACGCTGCCCCAACGTCCTTGGGGTTTGCGATCGGGATGCCAAAGCCGTACATCGAGAAAGCCCCGTCCTCGCAGCAGATGATAGTCCAAGGGATCTTTGGTTGGTGAAACCGGAATGTAGTAGTCCACCACGGTGTTGCTGATGATTTGCTCGGTGCGAAAGGTGCGCTGGATATTGCTCGCCTCGGCTTTAATCAGCGGCTCAATATGATCTGTAAGCTCTTGGCGCACCATGCGACTAGCCATTTCTTTGGCATCATCCAAATTGCTTTTGAAAAACCAGGTGAGCAGACCGCCTAGAAACGCTAGAAAGCCCAAAAAGACCGTATTCAGCCGCAGGATAAACTCCAACTGGTTTTTGAGCAGTTCGACTTCGGCGGTCGGGGCAGGCGGTGCAGGCGTCGCTTGGGCGATCAGGTGCAAAAGTTGGCTAGTAGTTAGCAGCACGGAATTTCAGGTGAGATTGCAAGGGATCTGCCTCAGGATATAGCGACCAACCAAGAAGCGATCGCCCTGTTTGCAAAGCCTGATGATCACGGCAACTCATCGAGCTGGTCAAGGTGCTCTAGCGATACGCTGCGGATGAAGGTGTGCTGGCGCAGGGTGTATTTCCCGTCATTGGGTGAAAATTCCGCCCCTCAAAGAAGCTCGGATTCGCAAAAACAGACTCAAGCGGAAGCTAAGCCGCTGCAATCTCACCGTGATCATTGCCGACTACATATGGCTACTTACAACCCTCACCATACAAGGGTTTCAAAAGGCAGGGGTTCAAACTCTATCACCCCGCAAGGGGACGGAAACGTCACTCAGGTCAGGCAAATCGCCCAGCATGTTAGCAAGTTTTTGATTCAGCCTCAATTCCCCGCAAGGGGACGAAAATTGTAATTGGGAGCGATCAATAGGAATATCTTCTTGACTATAGATTCAGCCGCAATTCCCTGCCAGGGGGCGGAAACAGAAGTAAAAAAGCGAAGAGAGAAGAATGAAAATTTGAATAAGGAACGACTGGCCAAGGAGGAGAGCAATTTCTAAAGGTTTCTTCGTCTTCGGTCTTCATTTTTCAATTTTCTTTTTTCCAGTCGCGGGGACGGAAACGGCACTCAAGAAAGAAGAGGGAAGATCAAAAAGTGAAAGGAGCTATTGGTGGGGCGTTAGAGGAATTACTAACAGTTCGGTTTTCGTTCTTCGTTCTTCCTTTTCCCTCCCTCCCCTATGCCCTGCGAAGAAGTCAGAACTAGATTCAGCCGAGCGTGGGTTGATGGGTGTATGAGCGTGAACGGCCCTCCTGACACCTGAAGCATTTGCCAGACGAGAGTTTCAGCGTTTAGTCAACGCAAGAGGGTTCGCGCGATCGCGCAAAGCTCATTGACACAAGGGTTTCAGGGATCAGTAAAAATATCTCTTAGTGAAAAAGTATGAAATTAGAGGAGCATTCCCATAGATTCGCGCATAATGGGTTCAGAACCTTGACAATTTATACGTTTCAAAAGTCCGACGTCACAACGACCTAATTCCCCGAAAGGGGATTGAAACTCACCAGAACTACAAAAACCAGTTCTGGTAAATCCGTCACAACGACCTAATTCCCCGAAAGGGGATTGAAACGACCAGCTGCTGCAAAGAGCGATGGCTCCTTTCAGTCACAACGACCTAATTCCCCGAAAGGGGATTGAAACAGTAGTCGCTGTTACGTCGCCAGTGGTTGCCGGCGGTCACAACGACCTAATTCCCCGAAAGGGGATTGAAACCCCCTCGGCATCAACAGAAATTACCGTGCCAGGGAGTCACAACGACCTAATTCCCCGAAAGGGGATTGAAACCTCAGTTCAGTTTTCTGATTGCCTAGATAAAGAAGTCACAACGACCCAATTCCCCGAAAGGGGATTGAAACAGCGCAGAGTCGGCGATCTGGTTGGCGGCAGCGGCTAAGTGTCACAACGACCCAATTCCCCGAAAGGGGATTGAAACTTTCGGTCTTCTCCACTAAGTTCCCGTTAGACATCATTGGCGTCACAACGACCCAATTCCCCGAAAGGGGATTGAAACGACGACATATGCGGGTGGATCATCCTCTACCCGTAAGTCACAACGACCCAATTCCCCGAAAGGGGATTGAAACGATAAAGTCGCCTCGCTCCACCTGAGAGCCCTTGATCGTCACAACGACCCAATTCCCCGAAAGGGGATTGAAACGCTCAGCGATCGCGAGAAGGATAGTGTCTTTCCAGTCACAACGGCCCAATTCCCCGAAAGGGGATTGAAACAAATTGTTTTGGCGGTTGCGATCGCCTTAAGCTAAACTGCCCCGCTCGCCGATCACGTGTCTTTCAAAGCTCGCCGTGCCAGCTTGCTGTAGGTTTTCACCGTTTCATAAGGCATATCCATATCGGCAGCAATGTCGAGCAACGAGTCACCCAACTCTCGCCGCGCCAGCACTGTGGCCCATTTCTCCGCTGTGGCTTGAGCGCGATCGCCCCCCTGCCGTTTGCGCTGCGCCTTAAACAGAGTCGTCAACTCATCCATGCGCTCCGCTAACACCGTTTGAGTTGACGGCATGTCTACCGTCGCTTGCTTCAGGTGCCAACCCGTCACGGTTTCTCCTAACCCAAAAGTGGTCTTGTGCCCCGTGCTGCAATAGGGAGCGAGCCGTCCGAGGGTAAAAAACAAGCGATAAAAATCTTCGTTCGCCTGGGCTTTGCGGTCAAGCGCATAGGCGATCGCCCCCGTAAACCCCGTCACCGAGCCGCGCTTACCCGCTGCCACTTTCACCGATTGCAACTGATGCCGCTGTATAACGACATGCTCCTCTACCCAGTCCAAAAACTCATCCTGAGGCACTTCTTGTCCGGAAAATAGATTCCACCGTCGCAGATAGCTGTGAAAGACATTGCGCGGCCAGGGCAATGGCAAGTGACGTCCCTTACTCCGAAAGCTGGTAGGGGCTGGTAAACGTTAGGCTCAGCGAATTGCCCGCCGGGGGCTCCTTGGCCAAGGCTCGATAAGTCTTAGCAGGCAGGGCAAGGCGTATCTCCCTGCACCGTCAGCGGCGTATCCTTCAAAACGAGTTCTTGGGGGGCCTGCTTTAACCAGGTCGCCAGCCCCGCCGCCATTGTTCTAGAAAATCCCTGCACGCGCCAGCGATAGGTCTTCCCCCCTTGCAGTTGTAAATGGCGACTCTGAGCCACAAACTGCCCATCTAACCCCGTAATCGCAAACGGCTTTTCGGCTTGATCGTCATGCAACGCCGCCGAAAGTTTCGCATCGAAGGCCTGAATCTGCTGCAAAAACCAGGCATGCAGCCCAATCGTATATTGTGGATAGAGTTCTGAGTCGGCTGCTGCCTGCAACGCCAGTTCTAAACCAACCAGTTCTGTCGTTTTGGGCCAAGTTAGCTTTTGGGAGGGCGATCGCAGTGCCATGGAAAAAAGCTCGCCGGAAAACATCTCCCTAAGATTAGCTTGCATCCCCCCAAGGGGAATCAAAGGCGTTAACCCTTGTTGCGAGTCCACTCAATCTGCAATACACCGTAATCTTTTGCGGCTCACGGTTAGCGCCGACATTTAGCGCTGATTAAGGGGCGATCGCCTCTCCTGATGATCAAACATGACTGAATAGGCTTCATGTTCGATTGGCCACAGTTGAGTGTCGAGAACTGTGGCGATAATGGATGATTATTTTTCCGCCTTCATTTGAGTCGCACAATCTTTGTCTTGGTCAAGTTATGACACCCACGACGCCACTCTCGGTTCCCGCATCTTCTACCCCAGCCTCCGATCATATTCATCCACATGCCGAGGGTATTCATGCCCATACCCATGGCGCGGTTGATCCGGCCATTGCGACCTCAGCGCGAGGACTCTGGGCGGTCAAGGTGTCACTGGTGGTGCTGGTCATCACGGCGATTGCCCAAGCAACGGTATTTTGGCTGTCGGGCAGCATCGCGCTCTTTGCGGATCTGATTCATAACGTGGGCGATGCCATGACTGCCATCCCGTTAGGCGTGGCCTTTATCATCGGGCGACGTCAACCAACAGCGCGCTTTGCCTACGGGTATGGACGGGTGGAAGACCTGGCCGGTGTTGCCGTTGTGGGGGTCGTTTTGCTGAGTGCCTTGGTCACGGCCTATGAGTCGGTTGAGCGCTTTTATCATCCCGAACCCATTCATCATGTCGGGGGCTTGGCGATCGCGGCCCTGATGGGCTTGATTGGCAATGAAATCGTGGCTGTTTTTCGCATCCGGGTAGGACGCGAGATTGACAGCGCCGCCTTGGTGGCCGATGGACAACATGCTTTGGCTGACGGCTTAGTGAGTTTGGCGGTGCTGGTGAGTGCGATCGGAGTGGGAGCGGGATATGCCTGGGTTGATCCACTGGTGGGTTTGGTGATTACCGGTTTGCTGCTCAAAATCGTCTGGGAATCAGCTCAAACCGTCTTTACTCGCTTACTCGATGGGGTTGATCCTGAAATTATCGGCACCCTGCGTCATGCCGCTGAGCATGCCACCGGGGTGGAATCTGTCGGCATGATTCGGGCACGATGGCTGGGCCATCGACTTTATGCAGAGCTGGATGTGGTGGTGGCGGCAGACTGTTCTGTGAAAGAGGGACAGACGATCGCCGATGCCGTCAATCTGCAGCTCCAGAAACACCTCCCCTATCTCGACCACGCTACGGTGCGCATCACCTGCTAAAAGCCGATTTTGCTGACAAATGTGCTTGCAGCGTCTCCCGAATCCAACCGGCGTGTTCGGCCCGGAAGTCATCCCGGCTGATCAGCACATAATCCTCCACCTCAAATAGTTCTTGCAAATGGGTAGGCTCTAGCTGATCGTAAGGCGGTTGCTGATCTTGCCAAGCCGTTAGGGCTGACCGAGACAGCAGGGCCACATCGAGCTGCTGGGTGCTGATCAAACTGGCTAGCCGCAGGGCATCGTGAGCGCGGGTGACCATCGCTCTAGACTCTGGCAGCTCGTCGGCTAGGGTATGGGCGATCGCCTGCCCCCAATCATAAGCAGCGGCATCTTCACGATTGACCACAATAAACAGGTGCAGCTTCCGATACACCTTCCATTGAGGAAATGGAGTGTGAGCTAATGGCAAGAGGGCGATCGCCCCCATGCCCTGCAAGCAATCACGACGCTTCACTGAACCGCCACCGCTAGATTATTCGGGGACGGATTCTGAGTAGTCTCTGACTCAGTAAAGATGGTCAGCGGCATGATGGCCGACACCAGATAATTGGGCACGTCTACAAGCTGCCCGATGCGTAAATCTGCCGCCACGCTGGCAACCACATAAGCCTGCTCGGGCGTCAATCCATGATTTTCAACCAGATAATCCACCATGTCGATGAGTGCGTTGCGGGCCGCCAACGTCAGATCTTCTGACAAGTTACTTAGGGGTTCTAGCACCTCACTATTCAAATAGGTGTGGTAAGGCGGAATCTCTCCCGCCGTCTTAATCGGAATCCCCGTCGTGGCATAAAATTCCTCGGGGGCCAAGGCCTTGAGCTGATCGCCTCCTTCAAACTGCGGCGCTCTGACTTGGGTGCCTAACCCGGCCCGAATCTCGGTTGATACCGTCACCGTTCCCCCCCATCTCAATGGCAGTCCCGGAGACTTCTCCATCTCCTTGGGCATAGTGCACATCCCCAGCGAACAACCCACAGCCGTCTACAAAGCAGGGAAACAGCACCGTCGTACCCACCTGCATCTGCTTCACGTCCATATTGCCACCGTTTTCACGCGGGGGAATGGTCCGAATGCAGCGATCTCGGTCAGTCCCTTCCGGGCCACACAAATCAGCGGGCAGCGCTCCCGTTGGCAGGGGTGTCAGTGCAATGCCGCCGACCTCTGCAAGTTCTGCCTCACGAGTCAAGAAGGTCTCTAACTCAGGCTCTCCGGGTAGCACCCCCAGCGAGCCCGCAAACGGCGCAAAGGGAATCTCGACTTGGGGAATCTCCTCGGAAACCGCCGCAGTGCGATCGAGGCTCCAGTTGGCAATGTAGGGATCGGGGAACAAATCACGTAGAAACCCAAATCCAGGCGCAATTACGGTGTAGCCGTAGGGATCAGGCTCGATATCTTCGATCGTCACCGCCAGCACATCGCCGCGCTGAGCCCCTTCGATAAAGATTGGCCCCGTCAACGGATGCACTAATGTCAAATCAGCGGCCACCACATCTTCGGGAGTCGCTCCCGGCGCAAAAGCGCCATCAAAGGCATCGCGAGTGCCCATCACAATTGATTGGCCCGGTTGCGCCGTGGCAGCGGGGGGAATGTCGGGATGGAAGCGGTTAAAGCACGCCGGATCCTCTATACAAAACTCACCCGTCCGCTCAATGACTAAAGGGTCAGGCGTTTGACTACGGACGGCAGTGGCTCCTAAAAACACCAACAGGACGGTCAAGCCTAATCCTAGCCAGCGCAGATTCCCATTCCTCTTCTTCACACCCACTCCCATTCCCTGTTGAAAAGATCATTGATTTTCGTTTGATATCAAAGAAGGCAGCGTATCTGTAGTCATTATCGCTACAGTTTTTCAAGGTTCTGTGGGGGCATTCATCAAGGCAACGTTGCGATCGCTACCTACAATTGCAGGTATTTGTCATCAAGAAAAATGGCCTTTCCTCAATGAAGGCGTCAAAGTAGCGGGTGAGCTGTTGAACGATGTAGCGGTCTTCCTGATTCTTCAGCTCCAGAATGATGAATTGCCCAGTTTCTGAGACGGCAACCAGGTCGCAAATTTGCCCGTTGATGGGGCGTTGCTGAGCAATGACCTTCAGACCGAGCAAAGTCTTCCAGCAGCGCTTCATGCTCGAATTCCCAGCCAGTTCATGTTTTTCTCAGCATCATGTGGAGCATCCATCGATCCAAGGTCAAGATGCCCTGAGTGCCGAAATCATCTACGGTGGCTGCTGCCATTCTCCGTTGCCAGTTTTGAAATCATCTTCTGGGGAAGTATGACCAGCATTTTCATCGATTCTCCCGGCTGACATCGCAAGGGACGCTCTGGTGTCGGGGCAGGCATCAAGTCTGTCCATGCAAAAATCTCGGCAAAGCCCCAGATATGAAGCTGCTGCACCATGGCCTGAATTGCCGGATGCGAGCCCATCACCAAAAGTCTGACCGGATGCTTATCCACCTTGAATTGGCTGGAGCATTAAGGACGGGACTGGCGCGATTCGAACGCGCGACCTACCGCTTAGGAGACGGTTTCTTATGTTGCCTGCATCCCTTTCCTGAAGAAGGATTTACCCTCTAATAAAAAGTGACCTTCCCCATAATTTCCCCGAAAAGACCTTGACGATCTGACTCACCCCGCCAGATGGACGGATGAACCAATCGGAGTTCAGTTTCAGAGCCAAGCGGTTAAAGTTCCAAATTGTTGAGTCCGATTTCAAGTCGAGCGCAACAGTTTCTATAGTCATTATGTAGCAGGGGATGTGGGGATCACCGAAAAGCCTATGGACTCAATATGGACACAAAAACAATATCCGAGCCTTTAGAGTTTGGTTTGTAGTCAGATATTTCTAAATTCATTTTTTGCCTGAGATGATGGTCAGGTTGTCCGAGCTTACTCGGAAGTAAAGCATACCTAGCTTGTAACATTGGACATCCTGTGACCATCCTTTCTAAACTGTGTGTCCAGGAGAATGATACAGAGCGTCGTCTATGTACTATCGCCCTCACACAATACCTGTAGCACTTGCTGGGCCAGGCCGACCGAAGAAAGACATGATGAACCATGGCCAGTCCCTAACAAGAGGGCCATTAACTCTGCTGTAGAAAGTGCTCCAGGCCCGAGTTTAAAAAGCCGGTCTCTGGACCACTCACCTTGCGGCATATCGCCCACTCGCAGTGTGTATTCGGATTTGGAGAGGTCAGCTGCAGCATAGTGTGTTTGCCGCCCTTCAATCTCACAGGAGTCCGGCAAACTCAGTTCGACTAAAGAGCCAAGGTGTTGTACTAACTCTTGCGTGGAGGTTTGCTCAGCCATTTCATCCGTTCTATTCCGCTAGCTGGGTACAAGGTCAAAACAGCTACAGAGAACACAGACGAAAGATTATAGCGACCAAATATAAAAGCAATACCTTTGCAACTACGGCAGTGTCGTTTGCCTCGATCAATACAGCTCTTACATCACCAAGCAACAACTCCCGCACCGTCGCCCATCATCGCGTCTGACAATCCAAACCTAACTAATGGGCACTATCCTTTCAAGAGTAAATCGGCCCTGATTTCGAGGCAGCAACTGCCCTAACCCTCTACTCTATGTCTTTCCTGCACAATGACCTATGGTTAACCGTCACGAAACCAAAGGTTGTCAGTTTTCAGGATTGTCTACCAACATACTTTGTAGGTAGTGAATCTGGATAATGGAAGATGATTGACTGTGAATACTTTCTCCACATCTCTACCTCTTCCTCAAAACTTGCTGGTTGAGCAAAGCCAAGTTTCTTGCGTAGGTCATCCAGAAAAAGATCAAAGGACGACTTAATCAATATTCCCCACTCAATTGCAGCCGATCTGGATTTTGAAAAGAAATAGAAGGCAAGTACAAAAACAAGAAATGGAAGCCATATAAGTTCTGTATTTCTAGTGTATAGAAACAGAAAACAATATTCACCTAGCAATATAAGATTCAAAAACCATATATTGATCCAAAAATCAAGCTGTGATTTAGAAGAATCTATCAGCCGCTTATAACCTTCAGGAATAACTGAAAGCAGTCGTTCCCAGCCTGGAATTGCATCAATTCCATACATCAGTCGAGGATACACTTCGAAAGCCCTCATGGCATTTCCAAAGGATGTTGGTAATAGCCATCGCTCTTCATCAGGGAAACTGTTTACAAACTCCCGGAGCAATTTATTTCTCTTCTTCTGATCAGATTCTGGGAATGCTTCACCGTGCTCATAATAATTTAAATACTTGTTGTTCAAGTCATTTATAAGTCTTTTCTTATTTCGATATTTCCGAATTTGAAAAGTGTAGAGAAGTCTTGCTGGATTAAGACTTCCATAGCCTTCCATTACTCTTAAAATATCTCTGTTAATTGCCGCAAGAAGAGTTCCTAAAAGCCACGAAATCACGCCTATGATAGTCGCATCTACCAAAGTACTGAATTGAACCTGAGAACCCTGTCTTGAAATACCGAATGAATCTGCAGTCCATATTGACAAATTCACAAATATTACAGCTGGCAAGAAATGACCAACAGCGAAGGCTCTATCGAAAAAGTTAGACAGACTATTAAACACCGAATACTAGTTATCCCCTTTATTCCTTTTGGGCGGAGGAGCATCAGTTGTAGGATTTCCTGCTAAATTTACGTCCCCAGCATTACCCACTATAAAACCGCCAAAAACTTGCCCAATAACTTGATTCCTATCTCCGACAATGTTCTGGACAATCTGGGTGCCAGGGGTACCATCTGGAGACTTTTCTTCCATGATTTGGGTAATTGCTGTTGCTAAGTCTGGATATTCACTCAGAAGCACCTCTAGCTCTTCTTGAAAGACCGCTTGCCGGGCACTGCTATCGGGCTTACTGGCGACCTGAGTGGCGGCAATCTTGAGCTCTTCGTTATCTTCCACCTTGGGTTCAAGGCATCCCCAAATCTTCTGGGCCTTTCCCCAGGCTGCCTCGCCAAAGTTTGCTGCCACAACTTCGGTGACAGTACTCGCAGCCTGGCCTCCGAGCTTTAAGAGGTGAGGAAGAAATGGAGCCAGAAACGCGGTCATTAGGGCAATATCCATAATTCTTCCCAAGTATTAGCAGGTAGAGCGATGTCGCATTGACCTTACTGTAACGTCTGCGTTGTCCTTGCAAGGAACGTCTCATCGGTTGCCATCAAGAATAACCACGTTAAGTTATATAACTTCCAAAGATATCTCCTGAAAGCAACTCGCATAAAACGAAATATTTTTTTGTGTCAGGCGTTTCCGTAGTCATTGGTTCTGGATAATAAGGTTCTGCTACATGAATCTGCCTCAGAGATCACAGTTACCTCCAAAAATCTTTGCTGAAGCCGTTGTGCACTCCCAGAGTAGCGAGTCTCTATTGCGTTCTCCAACGCTGGTTACCAGCGAGAATGTGACGCGATTCCATTCTAATCCGACTCAGCTGTCGCTCTCGGCAGAGCGCTTGCAAGCAGCGGGCTTTGAGGTACTGAATGTCGGCCCATCATCGATTAATATTACCGCTGCCCCTGAAGTTTACGAACGCGCTTTCGGGGCTACTCTCGAGATCATCGAGCGTCCTGTGGTCAGAGACCGAGGACGCCATGAGATGGCCGACTTTATTAATTCAGCGGACTCCGCCCCATTTGGGGAGATTGATATTGCCCAGACTCTTTGGACTGAGATGCTCGATGGTGTTGCTATCAACGAACCGGCATATTTTCTACAGCAGGCTACACCCAGCGCCACGCCACCACAAACCAAGACCCGATATTTAACAGTTCCTAATGAGCTAGCGATTGAGTTAGGAGCTGTTAAAGCCCACGCGCAGGGGATTACCGGGAAAGGTGTCAAGGTTGTCATCGTTGATTCCGGTTGTTATGCAGAGCATCCTTTCTTTAGGCGCAACAACTACAACATTGATGTGGTGCTGGGGCCAGGGGCTACGAACCCACAGTTGGATGTCAGCGGCCACGGTACTGGGGTAGTGGCCAATCTCCTCGCGATTGCCCCCGATGTCGATCTGACGGTGCTCAAATCTGATGTTGCCCTGCAAAACAAGTCTGGAAACATCAACTCCATTGCTGCCTTTAGAGCAGCCGTAGCCCTTAAACCGGACATCATTTCCTGCAGTTGGGGCTCTGATTTGCGTAACCCTTATCAACTGTCCTCCTTTCATAAGGTTTTGGCCGCTGCGATCGCCGATGCGGTACGCCAGGGCATTTCTGTTTTCTTTGCCGCCGGCAATGGCCAATGGGGGTTTCCGTCCCAACATCCTGATGTCATCGCAATAGGAGGTGTCTATAAACACTTAGAAGGCTCTCTAAAGGGGCTGTTTGAAGCTAGCAACTATGCCAGCAGCTTTATCAGCGCGATTTATCCTAACCGACGGGTGCCCGATGTCTGCGGTTTAGTCGGGCAACTTCCCAACGCCGCTTACATCCTTTTGCCCGTATCTCCTGGTGGCGAAATTGATCGGGGATACGCTGCAATGAATGATGAAACGACTGAAAAAGACGGTTGGGCAGCTTTCAGTGGTACTTCTGCGGCGGCGCCACAACTAGCAGGCGCCTGTGCGTTATTAGAACAATTCGTGCCAGGACTAGACCCCTCGAAAATTAAGCAAATCCTTCAAGAAACAGCCCTTGACATTCTTGAAGGCAGCAGTAACCCAGCCAGTGGCAGCGGGCTTGCTAGAGCTGGCCCAGACTTGGCAACTGGCTATGGTTTATTGGTTGCTGATAAAGCAGTGGAAGCAGCAAATAGCCAAAATTTACATAGTAAAAACAGCCGTCAAACAGTCTTTCAGGGTGGGCTAGAAGAGAGCACAGAACCCATGCCCAAACCTAAGCCAGTGAAACAGCTAATACAGTTAAGGAGAATAAAAATGGTAGATTGTTCAGACAGTCCTATTCGGAGAGAACTTAGTGAGAAGCTCGACGAAATCGTGCTTAGCATCAAGAAGAAATTTCGTGAAGAATACAAGGATCTATTCAAAAAAGGCATCGATCTAGAAATCAATGAAAGTAATTTTATTGAGCGAGATTTCCAGACCGATGCCGACGAATTCCTAGCTCAAATACTCATAGAGTTACTAGAGAATGGAAGCATAAATGCTGAAAAAATAAGGAAGACTCAAGTTTTAGCAGCGGAAACCCTCTTAAAAAAACGAAAGTATGTAAGCCTTGCCACAAAAACTCTAATCAAAGCTTCTCAACTAAAAAAGGACACAAGGTACTTTATTGGATCAGATGAGATACCTAGATCTGAAGTTGTCAGCCTGAGATTCAAATTAGTTGGAAATAATTCACTTATTTCAGGCATAGACAATAATGAGCCGAATAAAACCAGAGATGGTGAACCATATATCAATACGAAATCAGAAAATAGAGACCTAATAGTAAGAGAAATAAAAGGAAAACCCTTGGAGATTGTAGATGGAGAGGAGATTTCAATTCTTGCAGTGAAGATATTAAAGGAAATTGATATATCTCCAAAGAAAGCTCCTACTTCAATAATCTTGGATACATTCCCAGGAATTGAACCTGACTCACTCTTAGGCGATACAGTAGAAATTGATGGGCGAATTGTCTCAAATGCCACCCGCATAGATTTCATTACGGAACCTGAATCCGGGGATGTCATAGGTAGACGTTATAATATCACTAGAAGAGATAATGAAGGCAACCCTGTTCGTGATTCAGAAGGTAACATTCTCTCAGAAGTCATCAAATGCTACGGAAATCCGGTAAGTGAATTCTGGTATGAAGATGCAAATGGGAACCCAGTCTTTCGACAAGTGTATAAAAACTGCTTCAGGTGATTTTTCAGTTGTTTCATGGCTTTAAGTGAAATTAATTTAACGTGACGTTCACTTCTTGATTTTGAATTTTGAGTTTTTAATTTAAAATACATTGAGCCGTGTGAGAGATTTTAATGACTCCAGATGAGGCTCAATCATGTCTATTTTAGCGGGGATTTTTTTCTAGGCGGTTCATTACCCAAGACGAGCACGATAGTTGAAAATCAGAGTCTTGTTCTAAATCCAAACCTTAACAGCTGGATTTGAGCAGTCTCTATTTTGCTTGTCTATATGCTCTGGGGGAAGCTGACAATTGCAGAAGTTCATACTCTCAATTTGCTTTTCGTCGAGGTCTATAGCTGACAAATCGGAATTTATAAAAATTGCATTTTCTAAAGTCGCCAAGTATAGTTCAGCCTCTTGCAAATCAGTGTTTTTGAACACTGCCCCATTTAAATTTGAGCCTGCGAGCTTTGCTCCTTTAAGATCAGCTTCTATGAATTTAACGTCTTTCAGAAAAGATGACTCTAAGTTCACTTTCTCCATATTGACTTCTCTAAGAATTAAGCCATGAAGATTTGAGTTCGAAAAATCTGAATCAGAAAAGTTCGAGTCTGATATTAAATGAATTCTTGCATTTGAAAGATTGATTCTCGAGAGATTATTTCCGCAAAGCCGAAGACCTGAAATTTCTTTTTTTTCCTCCCCTCCAAATCTTAGTCGATAGTCCAGAAAAAAATGATTAAGGATATTCTTACTACAGTTTTCTTGGTATAAACTCCAACTTCCAATCAATAGTACTGAGAAGTGGAACACAAGTGGTGTTAGTACTGTAATTGGTAATGCAATAATAGTGATTGCTTTGTTGAGAATATCTCGCTTACTTTTCTTGGTGCTGGTATCCACGAACTCTTCTGCTGTACTTGAGAGCATAATATTTGGGTCGTCAGTATTAAGCTGCATAAATTCCTTAGCATCTCGCAAAGGACGGCCCTGCAGTAGATAGCCTTTTAGTTTGCCCTCTTGCTGCCATTCCAGGGCCTCTCGCTCAATCTTGCGTTTTTTGCCGTAATGCTTCTCGACATTCTGCAATCCACTCTTGTAGCTGAGTCCAATTCCGAATCAGAGCTTCATGGGTGACTTCAATCATGTCGCCACCGTCTTCGGTGGCGTAAGTAACCAAAAAGCGCACGCTGGGGTGTGCAAATTTCTCAATGATCGATTCAACAATCGGTCTATCTCCGTCGCTAGTGATCAGCTCTGACTTACTGGCACGACGACGAGTAACTACATTCGCGTCATCTATCTGCACCAGGGCGACAAAAATCCGGGGGGCAAGTTTTTTCTCTTCCTCGTTCAGCGATTCATACACCTGCTTGGCCTCATCCGCTAACGCCCCACCCACGCCGCCAATGCGCTCTAAAATCACGGAGGAGGTCTCGCCCTGCTTCAGGCCTTCCCAAATGCGCTGCAAAGTAAATTGCAAAAGGGGTAGCGCCCCTTGCTGGCCACGAGTTTGCTCGATTAACAGTTGCACTGTTTCGGAGGCAAAGTCATATCCAGCTTGGGCGGCTGGCTCAGTAATGGCTGCTGCAAGACCCTCCGGCTGCATGATGGGCACCAGAAACCCCTGGGTAGAGAAGAGCTTGTTAAATTCAGGATATTGTTGTGTGGCCCCGAGAAAGTCACTACGGCAAGTAATAATCACCGACACATATTGAGTGCGGTCTTGGGCAGCATAGAGCAGGTTGGCAATGAACTGCCTCCTCTCCTCTATATCGTCACAAAGCGAGTAAACCTCTTCAAACTGATCCACCAGCACGATCAGGGGGCGCGTTTGGATGTCTGGCAATACACTAGCAATGCGCTGTAGGCCATCGAACTCCTTGTTTTTATTAAGAAGTCTGAGTTCTTCGGCAAACTCTCGAGTCTTTTGAGCTGGGGTCTGATCATCATCAGTTATCCGAGCCAATATCGTTGCTAAGGCTGATAAGGGCTGTGTGCCCGGAACCAACATCGCTACTCGAGCCCGTTCTCTTTCCGGCAACGATCTCTGACTAAGGTGATAAAGAAATCCTGCTCTGGCTAACGATGACTTGCCAGAGCCAGAAGGCCCGTATATTGGCAGGAGGCGGACTGCATCGGTTGATTGATAGAGATGTTGAAATTTCTTCAACAACGTTGCAACTTCCGACTTTCTACCAAAAAAGCGGTTACCATCTGCTTCCCGAAACGCATTTAATCCCTGATAGGGACTAGGTCCTAAAGGCTCAGCGACTTCGCCTTGAACTGCCTCAGCTTGAATCTCCTCAGTTGACTGCGCATAGGTGAACGTGACATTTCCATACACAGTAAGGCTCCCGATAACCTGACCGCCAGAAACCTGAGCAATGATCTGGTTGCGATCGCTGCCCTGAATGTTTTGAGTAATTTGGTTCGATGCAGACGAATTGGGCGGTTCCGACATGGCTCACCAAGGCTGATATCGCAATGTTGCCTTTCACGTTGCCAATGACCTTAGCATCAAAAACTTATCAATGACCTGGTGACTACCTTGGCAACCGATATGAACGCTCTGGTTGTAGCTACATCTTCTGGTGCGTATGTCCCTGGCAACATGCCTTGTTGCTAGAGCTTTGGAATCGCTAGCGTTGTCGAGAAGTATGAAAAGCTTGAGCTTTGAACTGCGAATGGTCCTTGTCATTTGCTCTCATTGCTGCACAAACCTAAGCAAGACCATGCGACATTTAGTACAGATTTTAGGTCCCCATTCTTTTAGAGTGCTTCAAACCCATTTCCAGGAGGCTTTTCAAAATTCGACCAGCTGATTTATAGTCAGCCGGTCGTAGATGTGAACCTAGCTGCGAGTGCTGGCTCGCGAAAAGGTAGATAGAGGGAAAAAACACCATTCAAAGATCAACGATTTTCTATTCGTCATTTGAGCACCAAATTTGAATAGGGCAGTTCAACTTGGTGAAGTTGTCCTGCGTAGCTAGAGTTGAAGTGAGCCATGCTTCCAATATTGAATGCCCTGTGACCACTGAGTTATTCGGTGGTGCCCAAGACAAATTATGCAGAATCTCTCAAAATACGCTGGATTCCGTCGTCTTGATTTAGATGACCGTCATCACTTGTGGCAAGGACAACTCCCTTCTCACCTCCTGCCAAATGCTGCCCAGTTCGAAGACCTATGGCAGCTACATCCGGACGAATACAACACGATCCAGATACATGGTCGGGTGGTGAAAACGCCTCGTTGGGAGCAGGCTTTCAACCAGTCTTATTGCTACTCGGGATACACCAATCTTGCCAAGTCAGTCCCAGAGGCAATCATGCCAATATGGGAGTGGATAAAGGTGAAAGTAGACGCTCGCCTCAATGGCATTTTGATGACCTGGTATGACGGGAGCCTGGGCCATTACATTGGCAAGCACCGTGACAGCACTCAAAACTTGATTCCAGGTAGCCCGATTGTGACGCTCTCCCTCGGGGAGTCACGAGTATTCCGCATGCGTCCCTGGCAGGGAAATGGGTACCAGGACTTTCCAGTTCACTCAGGCATGGTGTTTGTGATGCCTTATGCGACGAATTCAGCTTGGACTCATGAAGTGCCCATGGCGAAAAAGTATGTCGGCCAACGAATTGCAATTACCTTTCGAGCGTTTATGGGGTCAGCCTTAGAGGGAGCTACAACTTGAACTCTTTTAGAAGTGGGGATTTGGGCCAATGCAGCGAGAAGAAGTTCTTGACCTAATTAGGGGCCACCGTCCCTTTGATGCCCAGGAAGCTGAATCTTCGGCTGCCGCAAAGGCATTTCTGGAAGAACATGAGAACTTCTGGCAGCGAGATAACTACGTCGGTCACCTAACTGCTTCGGCTTGGGTAGTTAATCCAAGGCGGTCCCATGTACTGCTAACCCATCATAAGAAACTGGATCTTTGGCTCCAGCTTGGCGGCCATCTTGAAGCCGAGGATATCACCCTATTGCAAGGGGCGTTAAGAGAAGCCAAGGAGGAATCCGGCATTCAAACCATTAAGGCGAACCAAAGCAGTATTTTTGATATTGGGCATCACCCAATCAGTGTCCCCAAGGAACCACCACACGTTCATTACGACATCCGGTTTCTGCTGACTGCTTACGATACAGACTTTAGTGTGTCAGAAGAGTCTCATGATGCTGGCTGGTTTGCACTGGAGGACATCCCCACAATCAGTAGTTCGACTGCCTTGCCCAGGATGGCGAAAAAATTACAAACGGGTTGGTATGAGAACCACACCTAAAAGTGTCCTCCAAACAAGCAGCGGGGAATTTATCAGCCTCCGACATAAGCCTTGTTAGCGCTTATTCACGCCCCGCCTTGCCCTTTTAGATCTCATCTTCTTTTTCCAATTCAGGTTCTGTCGACTCTAACGACTCTTTGGAATCCGGATAGTAAACGATGAAGAAACGTCTATCCCTCACCTTTCTCAAGAGGAACCGTAACTGATCGTCAGCATCTTCTCGATTAAAGTGCCGACCAATCACTCTGGGCAAATTCGGAGGAGCGGCAGCGACGATGAGATAGGGACAGTGCTGCCCTGGTTGAGGGTTCATTTGTGGCATCACGATTCACCGAAGTGAGGGAGCTACACACGAGAATAACATCTATACGCATAAGCGCGCTTATGCGTATACGAGTAAATGTAGTGCCTTGCAGGTGCCATGACACAATGAGGCACTAACGATTAAAGGGCTAATGGCTGCTAAGAAAGAGTTTCGGGGCTACGTCCCAGCCGATCTCAACCGGATTATTCGCGCGGTGACCGCGTTGAAGAATGGTGACCGCGATTGGAGCCTTAGCGATGTGTTAACAGAGGCCTTGGAAGACTGGCTTGCCAAGCCCGAAAACCGTGCCCTCATCGAGAAGCACAATCTGGGTGATTTCCAGGATGCTGATGAAAGTGATTAGACAGACTGAAAGATATCCCCATCGCCATACCAGAATCAGAAAAGGTGGTGAGTGCAATAACCTGCGGCTCACTTAAAAGTTCAATCTGCTTCCTCTTTGGTTAGGGTTTCCTGTCTTCGAAATACTCTTCATCACTCTCACCGAAGGGGATTTTGAAGCTCTTACAACATCCACTTTCTGGCAAATATCAACTTTTGAATGGCTATGAGAAATAGATGCTACGCCTGTTTGACGATGAGGCCATCACTGGACGGGGAGTTTCATAACTCTTCAGCCAGAAAGGCTAACCCGTTGTGGTTGTTCAATCTTTTTGGCTTGGGGGATTCTCACTGGCGCGGAAGCAGGCACTGACAGTTCTTTTGATGATGCAGTGAGGGTATTAACCGAGGCAGTGTATTCCTCAGGGGTTTCTTCGCAAATAGCTTTGGCCAATACCAAGGCAACATAAGTGCCACCAAGGTAGAGCACGACATCAAAGGCTCCGAAATAAAGATGGAACATTGCCGGATTCCTCCACTGGCATTACCCCCATCATAGCCAGGTGATTTTATGCACTGGTCAGATTAAATAAACCTCGCTTTCACGTATTTTTTCTTGCCTGTAGTGTTGACGCTTTTCTTGAAATACCTCGCTTTTTGAGTATCGTGCCACGCAGGACACAAAAACACCTGGTAGATGCGCAGCGAGCACCGATCGCACCGCTACACTACCAGGTGGAATGAATTAGCTTTAGCTCACGGTTGAGCTGTTTGGAATTTTAGAGAGAACGCAGATACGTCAATAACTCGTTGGTGAGTTCGACAACCTCTTCGTGATCACCCACATCGATGCCTTGTCGAGCTGGAGCTCCAAGCTTGTTGCCTTGAATAAATAATCGGTTTTGCTCATCTCTGTAGATAGCCGGACAAGTGCCGCTGCCACAGGGCTTAATCAGTAATTCCAATTGTTCAGACACGATCGACTCCTTCACCTTGAAATAAGGTGCGAAACAACGATAACCGGACAGGGGAAACTCTCCTTACTGTATGGAAAGCTTTTGTCATTTGTCAAATTAGTCATTACCTATTTGACAACATTGGCGGAATACATCCCCTCCTCTTCAGCAGCTCGATAAAGTAGCAGCACAAATACAAGGTCATTTGGCTTTGTTCAGCTACTGGAAAGGGGAAGTCCGGGTGCTGATTGGCTATGAGTGGGTTTCTGACACCGATGATGAAGCGGTGCAGGATAAGCAGCATCGGGCACTGCTCAATGCGGGGGTTGATGCATCTCATATCTATCGAGATGTCGAAACAGCTCAAGCGGAACGACCGGCTCGACAAACCTGTCTTGACACCTTGCAGGCTGGAGACACGTTGCTGGTTTGGCAGCTAGATCGCTTTGTAGACAATCGATCACAGCTCTTGGAACTTTTGCAAAGTCTTCAGCAACGCAGCATTGGTTTAAAAGTGTTGACAGGACAGGGAGCTGTGCTGGATACAAACCGGCTTAATTTGGGATTGGCGATCGCCATCATCGCTGCCTTAACAGAATTAGAAACACAAATCTTACGTAAGCGCACCCTGAAAGCTCAGACTGAAGCACGTATCCGAGGGCAAACAATTGGACCGCCTCGCAAAATGACCGCTGAGATGATCCGCCAGGCCATGCTTTATATGACAGAGTCCAATACTAGTGCCACGGATATTGCTGCCACATTAGGCATTACTCGTGCCACGCTGTACAACTACCTCAATGGGGATGGCTCACCCAAACCAGCAGCGCTTAAGATTTTGCAGGCGCAGGAGGAAGCGTAGATGCTGGCGAGTCAGATGTTGGTGCCATCAGTTCCTCCTCAACAAATTTGCGAAAAGCAGCTGAGTAACCGAGACGCGCGGCTTGCCAGTGAGCCTCAATGGTTGGTAGGGAGAGGTATTCTTGAGCATCTCGCTTAAATCCTTCCAGATAGGTTTTGTCCAGTGTTCTATTGCTGAAGTTTAGGTAATGAATGAACGCATGGTTGATGAAAAAGGAGGAAATAATCTGTAATTCCCACTGCTCTAGGTCGAGATTATTGGCTTTTGCAAATTTCTGAAGGATATCGGGTTGTTGTAATAGCCCCAGAAACAGCTCACGGTGGCCATTAACAATGCTTTGATGGTTCAAGCTGTAGTTACTGATGACTTGCAGTTTGATGGTGCGAAGGGTCGCTAGCCACAACAGGATATTGGCCACGGTAATGACGCAGGTGAATGCCACCATGAGGATTGTTGAAATGTCATCAATGCTGAATTCCCCGATCATGGCTCGAATGCTAGGCCATTTCGACAGGGAATCAAGCGATTTATGGCAAGCAGAGTTGATATCGGATATTTCCTGATGACTCTGCCTTCTTTTGATCCTGAAGCTCCAAACAGGTCGCAGTTGGGCAAAAATGCAACGTGTTTTGCTCTTGTTTGCTAACAAGGCCTTTTAATCCTTGACTAATGTTCCTGGCGTGCCAATCCTGCATGGGCACTATCGTAGGAGGCTTTATGCCTTGCTTAGCCCTGAAGAATTGCAAGCGAGTCTTGCACAATTGACAGATGATTGAACGTGGTATTGCTACCACAGTGTTTGATATTAAAACCGAACTCGCTCAATCTCATTGAGACTTACTTTTTCGCGGCGGCGATCATAAAGCGCTGTCGTACGGCTATCGACATGTCCAGCAATTTCTTGGGCAATTTCCAGTGCGCCGCCATTTTCTAAGAAGTTAGTGATGCCGGTTGCCCTAAAGGTATGGTTACAGGCATCGGTGTTGATACCGGCGTCTTTAACCTTGCGTTTAACCATTGCCCAGGCATCGCGGCGATCGAAACGATGATTGCTCAAGCGCTGTACTCGCCCGCGCTGCTGGGAGCGAAACAGCGGCATGCCTTTACCCCAGTCAATGCCCTCTTGCTGGGCGGCCGCCTCGACATATTGATGTAAGTAGACATTAGCGGCATGGTGTAGCGGCCATTCAAGGTATTTGCCACCCTTTTCGTGCAGACGAATCCAATGATTCGCGCCTTTTAGGAAGTAATCCTCGACATTCATGGCCACCACCGCACTAATTCTGGCGAAGGAATAGCACATTACACTGATAAGAACGCGATCTCGCAGACCAATGATATGCGTGGTGTCGAAGCTATTTAACAGTTGCCGAGTCTCGGCACTGTCCAGTTCAGGCGTTTTGCCGATTTTGGTGCGGTGTTTACGGCCAACAACATTTTCAGCCGGGTTAAGGATCAGCACTTTTTGGGCAACCAACCAGACGAACAGTCGCCGTATGGCGGTTAAGTGCTGGTTTACGGTTTGTGCACTGCCAGGATGCTGCTCAATGTAGCTGGCCACAGCAATGTAGCTGATATCTTCTAAGCGCTCTGCTCCGTGCTTTTCACACCAATCCAAAAACGTGCGCACGGCATGGCCGTAGGCTTTGCGCGTGTTGGCGTTGCGAATCTGGCCAATAAAAAACTCGACAAATTTATGGGCGGTTTGCGCCCCAGAGTTCTGGACGATGGTCGGGATAATGTTGGCTAAACCACCAGTCAGCAATAGGGCCGTTGAGGCAGAACCAGTTGGGGTAACGGCGTCCATAGTATTAACCTGCGGCGTCGCGCATCCCATAATTGCTATCGAATTTGATTTACCTCAATCGGTAAATCCAGTTGTGACCAAGTTTTGTCGGCGGTGAGAATCGGTAAATTATGACTAATGCCCAATGCCAGACATACGCGATCGCCCAACGAAAGTCCAAGCTCTTTAGTCTCCGCCACTAAGGCCCCAGCCATTTGGGCAATATCGGTGTTAATGGCAACAACATAGGGTTCAAAGGGTTGAACTGCCCGTTTTAGCGCCGTAGTTGAAGGCCTGCTGCGGCCAAGAATACTGGTCACCTCGGCATAATTGACGATGGAAAGCATCGCCTGCTCCAAATGTTTTTCACCGACATCGCGCCCCGGTTCATCGCGCAAGATGGCCATAATCACCGAACTATCAAAGACCATTCTCATGCCGAGGACTCATCGCGGCTGGTGGCCTCGCAGGCTTCCTTTTCAGCTTCTCGCTGGCGCTCGGCGAGTAATTCGTCAACCAGACTGACACCTACCGGAACAAATTCATTGACAGCCGCTCGGGCATCCTCCAGGAGCTGCTGCTGTGTCAAGATTTTCAAAACGCCATCTTCTTGACGAAGCGTCAATTTACCCCCATTCTCCATATCAATTTCACGACGGAATCCGATGGGTATCGTCACCCGTCCATCTTTGTTCATTTCAACAACAGTATCCATATATAAAACTCATCATCATTAGTTAATCTAAGTGTCAAATAATATACATATTGGCAATTAAATTTCTACTGTCAAATAACAAAAGTCGTTACCTTTAACTTTTAAACCTGACATAATTCCTTTTTATGTCGGGTCAATGAAAGATAAGTACCACACTAAGCAATAGTCAATACATCAATAAAAACGTGAGGTATTCAGACAGGGATTTGGTAGCGTGTTAGATCTGTGGATACTATTGTCTACTGGCTGCGTTTTCAATGACAGCCAGCAATACCAAACAAAGATTTAGCGCTATCGTTCGCCAAAATTCGTGGTGGTCTGCTGTCCAGCAACAAATGCAATGAAGCTGGGGCAAATTCGTGATGTAAGGCAAATATCCTTTGATAGAGGTATTGCTAAGTATTTTTAGTCTCGCTTCCTTAGCTAAACCAACACCTAAGCGAAAAAAAATCCAGATCGCATTGACAACACTAATTTGACTCCACGACAGATTAAAGAGTCACCATACAAGCACATTGCAAAGCGTTGCTAAACAGATCCCCTTTTGGGGATGGAAGCTAGACTGAGCAAGAATCGAATTGAACTCTTAGTTTCGGCTATGGCAAGTCGAACCCAGAAATCTTCCAGAGGTGCCAAGACCAGTTGGCCAAAAACAGCGGAATTGGTAGGCCTAGAGTTTTCCTTGGTGGCGGAAGAGGATTATGAACTCTATCCGCAATACACGATCGCGCTGCACGCTTGGTTTTTAAAGCAGATTCAGACCTTCGACCCTGACCTTTCAAAAGCTTTGCATGACAGTGAGGCAGAAAAGCCATTTGCGATGACGGGGTTGAACGGAAAATTTGTGGCTCACAGCCGAAATTTACAACTGGAAAAGGGTAAGGTCTATCGCTGGCAGGTGAATGGATTTTCACAGGAGACTGTCGCCGGGTTGGCGACTTGGCTCAAAAAACCACCCAGGGAGATTATGCTCAAATCGACCCTTCTCAATGTCAAAGACATCCGGGTCGCACTTCCAGCAACAACTTATCAGTCGCTAGGGAATGAGCATATTGAAGGGAACTCTTTTAGCCTGACATTTATCAGTCCGACTAGTTTTCGGAGAAAAGGGCATCATTTGCCGTTACCCTGGCCGCGCAATGTGTTTCATAGTTATTTGCGGCGGTGGAATCTATTTTCGGGGCAAGGGGTTTCACAAGATGATTTCTTAGACTGGATCGATGAGCATGTGGTGATTCAGCGACATTGGATAGAGTCGGTCAAGGTGGCGGCGGGAAAGCGAGGCTCTGTAACGGGGTTTACGGGGGCAATCTCCTATTCACTAGATCGCAAAGCCCAGGCAAACGAGGATTTCTACCGTTTGTTTTTCATCCTCGGACGGCTAGCTCCCTATTTTGGAACGGGACACAAGACTACCTTTGGGTTGGGTCAAACAATGACAGGTTGGCATCTCAAGCAAGTCTCTGTAGAGGTACCTTCAGCGCAGGTTTTGTTGGCTGAGCGAATCGAGGAATTAACTGATATCTTTCGTGAACAGCGCAAACGAACAGGTGGAGACCGTGCTCAATCGATTGCTGAAAATTGGGCAACGATCGTTGCTCGCAGAGAGTTAGGAGACTCTTTGCAGGACATTTCGGATGATTTAGCAATACCCTACGAGACAGCAAAGACTTATGGGAAGCTAGCAAGGCGCGCCTTAAAGGAAAATCAACCGTAGGGGCATCAATCTTGCGTTTCCGGGAAAGTATGCGAACGGTTTCCATCCCCTTGCGGGGAGATAGTTAATTGCGACTCTAATTATTAACTGGGTTCAGTTTGATAGGAAACGTTTCCATCCCCTTGCGGGGAGATAGTTAATTGCGACACCTCATGGGGAAAATAGAGGCTGACAGGGAGATGTTTCCATCCCCTTGCGGGGAGATAGTTAATTGCGACAAGACCTTCCTTAACATCTTGAAAATCATCGAAATGTTTCCATCCCCCTTGCGGGGGAGATAGTTAATTGCGACGCGCGATATGGTTGCCGCTTATCTGGCAAACGAAGAAGTTTCCATCCCCCTTGCGGGGAGATAGTTAATTGCGACGCCCCCCCGGAGCCAGGGGTTATGCAGCCTGATGTACAAGAGTTGTTTCCATCCCCTTGCGGGGAGATAGTTAATTGCGACTCGATTTCGTGACTCGGCAATTCTCCGGATTGAATGTTTCCATCCCCCTTGCGGGGAGATAGTTAATTGCGACGACTGGGTAGGCAAGTGCAGCAAGAATTATTTTACTGTTTCCATCCCCTTGCGGGGAGATAGTTAATTGCGACTGGTTGTCGTGCATAAGTGGCTTATGCACTATTGGCTGCCCGGTTTCCATCCCCTTGCGGGGAGATAGTTAATTGCGACTATATGCCTATAGCTCATTCATCCCCCCGAATGGAGTTTCCATCCCCTTGCGGGGAGATAGTTAATTGCGACAGGCCATTTACCGGGCAACAAAGGGGACACCATATTAAGTTTCCATCCCCTTGCGGGGAGATAGTTAATTGCGACGGATTAGCCTCGAACCAAGAATCTAAATCAGGAAGTTTCCATCCCCTTGCGGGGAGATAGTTAATTGCGACGAGACCGTCACCTGCAAGTCTAAATCGACGTTTGTTGCGTTTCCATCCCCTTGCGGGGAGATAGTTAATTGCGACGATATAAATACGGCAATTTACTTGCCAATGGGCAAGGTTTCCATCCCCTTGCGGGGAGATAGTTAATTGCGACGACTTTATGAAAAGTATTTGTTTGATTCGATAGTTGTTTCCATCCCCTTGCGGGGAGATAGTTAATTGCGACAACGCTGCTGAAAAGGGCATCTACGACCAGCAGTACGTTTCCATCCCCTTGCGGGGAGATAGTTAATTGCGACCTGGGACTGCGTGCCCCGTCAGTGGTGGAATATGGTTTCCATCCCCTTGCGGGGAGATAGTTAATTGCGACTTGGGTAACCACTGATCTAATCCTTCGTTCCAAATGGTTTCCATCCCCTTGCGGGGAGATAGTTAATTGCGACTGCCATTTCTGGCGAAGCAAAAACTTACACGGTTTACCATGGCACCGAGTCAGGTTTCCATCCCCTTGCGGGGAGATAGTTAATTGCGACTACACCTATGCCGTGTCACTTGTTAGTGGAGACCGGTTTCCATCCCCCTTGCGGGGAGATAGTTAATTGCGACCCCGATGTCGATTTTCGTCCCCCGGCACATTGTGGTTTCCATCCCCTTGCGGGGAGATAGTTAATTGCGACGCCAGGGCGGAAAGGGTGTAAACAGTATTCACAAGGTTTCCATCCCCTTGCGGGGAGATAGTTAATTGCGACACGCAGAGGAGGCGGTCTTGGGCGGCGTTTTGCTAGTTTCCATCCCCTTGCGGGGAGATAGTTAATTGCGACTGCAGCTTTGAAATTGCGAGATCGAGCTTGCTTTGAGTTTCCATCCCCTTGCGGGGAGATAGTTAATTGCGACTGCTGTGGCTGGCGATCGTCAGCGCCGAGGATAAAGTTTCCATCCCCTTGCGGGGAGATAGTTAATTGCGACGAACTAAGCGCATTTTAGGCAACAAAAGGGTACGTTTCCATCCCCTTGCGGGGAGATAGTTAATTGCGACGAACTAAGCGCATTTTAGGCAACAAAAAAGGGTACGTTTCCATCCCCTTGCGGGGAGATAGTTAATTGCGACAGCCAAAGTATCAGCCGGATCAGGAGGCTCGACCTGTTTCCATCCCCTTGCGGGGAGATAGTTAATTGCGACTCAAATGTAAAGCTTTGATAAACTCTCTTTTGAAGTTTCCATCCCCTTGCGGGGAGATAGTTAATTGCGACACACCTGCGCGGTAAATACGGTGCAGGAAACGGGTGTTTCCATCCCCTTGCGGGGAGATAGTTAATTGCGACAGACCAACACTTAAAGATGGTGGATGCCTTACGTGTTTCCATCCCCTTGCGGGGAGATAGTTAATTGCGACGCAGAATCCTTTCTATAGGCAGCCTTGATACCACGGTTTCCATCCCCTTGCGGGGAGATAGTTAATTGCGACGCTGCATCTACTCGTGTCAAGTCGCGAGTTGCTGAAAAAGTTTCCATCCCCTTGCGGGGAGATAGTTAATTGCGACAGCGGAGATCTCTATCCTTTGCAGTACTTGGCGTCTAAAGCCATCTTGCGCGAACCTGAACGTTTTATGGTTCATATTCGGCATATTGGTATCAATTGAATCCAAAAGATTCCGTGAAAGCCTTGCCCACTCGGGGATAGCGCCGTTGCGCGGATCGATTTTCTGGGAAGTATAGGCCAACCTTAGGCATTACAGGGGTTTCAGCCAAATAAATGGCTTGCTCTCCAAAAACAGCCAATCATCCGCGCGCGAATCCCTATTCAGCTCTGGGGCCTTTATTCGGCTCCAGAGCTGAGTAGAAAAGGTTCTAGCTAAGAGTTAGAAAGATTACCCCAACCCCTGTAAAGCTGAGATGCTCTAACCTAGGAAACTTTTTAACCATATTCAGTTTTCCAGGTGCTATAGGGTGACTGCATTTAGTCATCTATGAGCCTAAACTAACGCAAATTATTGATGTCTGGTACCAATAGCACTAATGGTTACATTTCAAGGATGACGGATTGGCAAATCCCCTCTTTCCTTACATGTCCTTATAGTGTTCTATCTCTTGCTGCACCTCTACTGCCATCTGCTGACGTAGTCCCCATGGGGCAATCACCTCTCCTTGCGGTCGCCAGTCTCGCAGGCGCATCACTACATTGATATCGCCCATTCTTACCCAACCGGCATAGTAAACATCCTGAGGCGATCGCGCCCTAAGAACTTCTTTTACCATGGCCTGCTCACCCGTTGGGACATGCTGTAAAATCATAGATGGCAAGGCTTCATAGGTTACTGGGCCAAAGGTTTCATGGCGTTCGGTTTGATCGACGTACCAGCGGGCAAACCAAGCTGAGAACCGCATCAATAACCAAGATCTTGGGAGATAAAAATTAAATCCCCACGCTTGTTCTAGGGCCTCCTCTACATCCCGAGGTGCTGGCAGCTCTCCGCAGTCTCGTTTCTCCTTCAACGATTTAGGCACTTTCGGGTTTCCCCAGGGTATGACAGTTACTCGTTCTGAGACGATGCGATCAAGGCGATAGTTATGCCAGCCGAATGTGCCATTGGGATCATTTCCAAACGCACTGAGGTATTTGGCTCTTCGAGCGTAGTGAAAACACACGGGATATACCGTCACTGTCACAGTTCGCTGTTGTTGCGTCAGCCAATAATCGAACTGAATGATGCCGCTCTCAGACCGCTGCCATAGTTGCTCGATCGTGCTCTGGTGAGTATCAACCTGCTCCTGCATCTCAGGAGATAGGACGTAGTCTAGGTGGATGAAGATGCGTCGTTCTGGTTCATTCAGCCTCCCATGATGTTGAGGGGATGAATGAGCCGCTTGCTCCCATAAACGATTTACTAGTACCGACAGATTCGGTTGTACAAATGCTACAGACTCCAGCACCGATAGGAGTTCCCATGTTTCCGCAGTGGACAGTGGGGCTGTTTCAATCAACGGGTCAGTTTCAATAGACCAGATTGGCCACTCTGTCACCGCAGCCAATGCAAAATATCCCCTTCCTGACGTTTTCAACCAACCTTGCCCGACTAATACTTTTAGATCATCTCGTAGAGAGCGATGCCCAATGTAAAAGGGACGGGTTAATCGAGCTGTTTGCCAAACAGATTCAGACAGCCCTGTTTTTTGCTGCATGTCGGTCACCCAAGTCGGCCAATCCAAAGCCATATCTGGCTCAGCCAGTAAAGCCTGCAGCGATCGCTGACAAAGACATTGGCTTCCTTGACACCGTTGACTCAATTCCTCAACTGAAGCATGGTCGGCGGTTCCGTGACTGGGGGCAAACACCTGGTCCCTCAAATCGGCATAGCGAAAGGGATTGGGGAGGCTCGCTTGCCAATTAGCCTCTTGACCATAAAGAGATCGCAATAACCACCAAAGCCGCAGCGATCGCTGCCAGCGGCTCACAAGTTGCCCCTGGCTGAGTCGATCCAACACCGCTGGAGTCGGTCGATAATCAAAAGATCCCATCATTGGAAGACCCCTCTTCAAACCCCAGTGTATGCTGGGAACGTTCTGATGGAAGAACCAGCTGTGAACAGTACACAAACGAACAATGTCCAGTTGCGTTTGGGGCAGCCTCAAATGGTCGGAGAGTTAAAATTCCAACTCTTATCTATTGCCTTAACCAGTGCTGATCGGCTGATGACCCCAGACGATTTGCGATCGCTCAAGCTGCCTGAGGGGATTGATACCATGCTTGGTGTGGTGATTTCAGGGCGCGCCCCCATTTGGCTCTACACCTATCTAGTTCATGAGCTACATCCAACAGCGTGGGTGGCCTGTTATGACCCGCGCCTGGGAGCCGTTGTGGTAACCACCCACTCTCGTCAAGTCCAGATTGGCCAAATCATTCCGTTGCAACTTTCTCAGGGGCGACCTCGGCTGGGGCCAGCACTCTTAATTGTGGGGCCACCGGATAGTGGTAAATCGGTTCTCAGCCACGGGTTATTCAATGCCTTACTCACCGACTATCCAGATGTGTTTCTGCAACGGGCACAGTGGGATGGTGAAGGTAACTGGATTTTGGAGCTGCCTGAATTTGCCACGGAGGACGATCGCGAAGCGTTCAAACTAGCCTATAAAGGAGAGCTGACCGACACGTTTTACCCTGACCAGGCGCAGGCGATTTTGCAACTCCGGCGTCAGAAGTCACTGGTGATTGTGGATGTGGGAGGTAGGG
Organism: Leptolyngbya sp. SIOISBB; assembly: GCA_010671905.1. Classification (GTDB taxonomy): domain Bacteria; phylum Cyanobacteriota; class Cyanobacteriia; order Phormidesmidales; family Phormidesmidaceae; genus Halomicronema. The sequence continues at coordinate 7,067,839 of JAAHII010000001.1, read as the reverse complement.
TGCAGCCCGAGAAATTGCCTCTGCTTGAGGCGTGCTCTCATTACCTGATCATCAGTTCTGTTGTGGACGAGATTAAGAAATGGCACGAATTTTGTCGTGATCGTGGGAATTTGCGGTGCCTCGGTGTTATCACGAGTAGCTTGGACAAAATTGAAACCATTCATCGGCGAGAGCCATTTCTCGAAATGACTTGTGGCCCTTGGATTTCAGGAATGGTTCATCAGATACCAGGCAGCTTATTAGATGAGGTGCGATCGCTGCTGCCTAAGTCAAATCCCGATTAAGCCAGCCTTCCCCATCAACTTTTCACTCCATTTGCATGTTGTATTCAGGAAAAGAGTCAATCGCTTTATCATGACTGCTTTATCCCATCAAATTGCCCTCAACGTTTTCCAAGAAGCTCTGCTGATCTTCGGTGAATGGTCTGGAGCCGCCATGGCTTATTCACTGACCGAAACGGAGCAAGTCGGACAGGACTCCATTGCCGAGGCCAAAACCCTGGTGAAATGGCCATTGTCGAACTCCCATAACCTTCCTAGCGATGCCATCCGTCCTCTGAGATTGGTTTTTGATGTCATCGAGTTAGACCAAGGGCAGGATGCCGTTCACTATTGGCCAGCTTGGGCGATCGAGAATACTGAAAACCCCCGTGACTCTCGAAAGCACTACCCTAAAATTCCTTATCCCTCACCACAGGAGCCTGCTGCAGAACAACTCCAAGCCTTGAAAGAGGAGGTGAAAGCCGCTTTAGAAAAGCTGACCACTCAGGACTGGCAAGAGTTGTCTTTGCTGATGTTGCTGTTAGAAAAGTATGGTTCTTACATCAGTTTCGGGGAGCCAGACCTCGCCTTTTTTGACCTGGTTAAAACTGCGGCCTCTGTGGCAGTTGCCTTGGCCTTAAATCCCAACACTCAGGAACTATGTCTGGTTGCGGGGGATCTTTCTGGAATTCAAGACTTTATCTATACGATTTCTTCTGATGGGGCGCTGAAGTCTTTGCGGGCTCGTAGTTTTACGTTAGAGCTGGTAACCGAGGAAATTGTTCAACAATTGCTGCTGGGGTTAGGGTTACCTCGTTCTAACGTGATTTATGCCGGAGGCGGTAACCTCTATCTCTTGGCTCCCGCGATTCAGTCTGTTGATCAGACGGTCAAGGCTATTCGCGATCGATTCAATCAGTGGCTATTCAAGGAATTTCAAGAAAAGGTTTTCCTGGGCCTCACTGCAAGTCCCGCTTTTCCGAAAACAGATATTAGTGACAAAGCCTTTGCCGAGCATTGGGAACGCGCTATTAAGGATCTAGCGATTCAGAAAAGTCGAAAATTTGACAATCAACTGTCAGATGTCTTGTCAATTCGGCCAGCCCATGAGCCTTGCAAGGTCTGCCATCGAGATGATGTCCGTACCCTGAAACCACTAGGCGGAGACGGCGTAGATGCTTGCTCGACCTGTAACAGAATGTTTGAGCTTGGTAGGCATCTTTTCAAAGTGGGGGCCTTAGTGCGATCGCCCTCCCCAGATAGCCATGCTTTAGACTCGATCAAAATGGAGGTTGGGGAAACCCCGATTTACTATCACTTGTTTAGAGGTGCCAAGGCCATTCCTCAGGAGCCTGCCGCTGTCTATCTCATCAACAACTGGGATTTAGACCTTTACAAGTTCTCCCATTTTGAAAATCCAACGCCTTTACTATTGGGCAACTACGGTCAAGAAAGCCAGGAAAGTGAAGAGGCCCGTGAGACGTTTATGACTGCTCAGGAAATGGCCAATCAAGGTAGCGGCATTAAACGAGTGGGCTACCTCCGGATGGATGTGGACAAGCTAGGTCAAATTTTTGTCAATGGTCTTGGAGAGCACTACACGTTGTCGAGACTCTCAGGGCTTTCACGTCAGATGAGCTACTTTTTCAAGGTGTATCTCAACAGTCTCGCCGAGTTTAGACAGCGCGACTTTCTTGACCACGTAAAAGAGCAGAAACAACAGCCGCAACCGGAATTTCGCAGCCTCACCTCAGAAGACCGCCAAGATCTGCTCTTTATCTATGCTGGAGGCGACGATCTGTTTGTGAGTGGGGCGTGGAATCAGGTGGTGGAGTTGGCCTTTGATATCTATCAAAGCTTCCGCGCCTTTACTGGCTGGCATCCTGATATCACCCTATCTGGTGGCATTAGTCTCAGTGGACCAAAGTATCCGCTTTATCAATCTGCTGATGATTCTGGCGCAGCGGAAACTGCGGCTAAGGGGAATGGACGAGATAGCCTTGGGCTATTTAATCAAGTCTTTAAGTGGGAGGAATGGCTAGGTAACTACGACCAAAGTGCTTTCAGTCTCTCAGCCATTCCTTCAGAAACAAAAGAGTACATTGGTGAGGATACCGCCTTAGCTTTATTTGGCATCTTTCCGTTTGTACATCAGTTAAGAGATACGCTCGGCACCCGATATTCTCGCAGCTTTATTCAAAATCTTCTTTCGACAGCTCAACTACAGGAGCAATGGACTAAAAAAGCCCAGGAAGAGCAATCTCAGCAGGAAAAAGCTATCCGCTATTTTCTCCATCTTCCTAGAGTGGCTTATACCTTAGCGAGGGTGCCTGTTGCAGTCAAAAATACGGAGGGATTTGATGCCGTTAGACAGTCCTTGAAAAGCCCATACAATGCGCCGTATTTCCGCGCGATCGCAACATGGCTAGAGTTGCTAAATCGTTCAACTGCTGGAATTCCAAACAACAGACACAACAATGAACGCTAGACCTCCTCATAAACCCAATAACCAGTCCCCTAGAAAAGATCACCCTAAAAGAGATCACTCCAGGAAAGATCAGGGTAGAAACATCAGCAAACAGATTATTGAGGCCATCAATGAATTGGATTATTTGCAGGACTACAACATTCGCACGTTGGTGGAACACGCCCAAGACTTTGGCCCTTTCTTGCGGAAGCGCCGATTAGAAACCAATCAAATTCGTAAATTCCTAGATGCGGTTAATCGCTTAAAAGCCCAGTTAGCACAGGGAGATTCTGAAGAAAGCAGCCCGAAAGAAGAGACTGTGCAGTTTGCCGAAATTGAGACTGATATCGTCCTCTTGAAACCCAAACTTGCCTATGCTGCTGCCAGGCAAGATGCGGCTAAACCCCTGAGCGACGTTATGTCAGCAGCGATTGATAAAGTTCATAGCCTCAAAGATTTTTGAACGTTTGGTTCAACTGATTGAATCCATCATTGCTTACCACAAAGCCGAGGGAGGCCGATAAGTATGACTGTTGTGGAGAGACCTCAAAAAGCATTGCTGGGCAAACTGCGGATTGTCAGCACGTTAGTTGTAGAGACCGGGCTGCACATTGGTGGAGGCGGTGAAACCCTCGACATTGGTGGACTCGATAAGTCAGTTATTCGAGATCCGGTGACTCAGCAGCCCTATCTGCCGGGTTCTTCGATTAAAGGCAAGCTGCGTTCTACGCTAGAACGCTTGCTCAATAAGCCCCTTAATCGGGCCGGGGGAAGCGGCACCTATCGCTATGAGAGCGATGACTTGGTTGATGGCTACACCGAGATTGGCGACGGACAATACGTTCGTTTTGAGGGGGCGGCAACTTGCTCTGTTAGTCGAGTGTTTGGTTCAACGGGCGGTTCAAAGTGCTGGATTCCGTCCGCGATCGCACAAGCTGAGAAACTCGCCCCTCGCGATGCTCGAACCCAGGAAATTGAGAATGTTCAACATACTCGCATCAAAGGTCGGAATGCACCGAGCCGACTGCTGGTAAGAGATGCTCATTTGCAACCGGATTCCGCAAAGCAGCTGGCCAAAATTGACACGGGCCTCTACATGACAGAGTGGAAGTTTGAAAACGGCATCGATCGCATCACGTCAGCAGCTAATCCCAGACAGTTAGAGCGGGTTCCAGCCGGAGCCAAGTTTGATTTTGAAATGGTCTACACCGTTGAAGAGATTGAACAGGCTGGAGAGGATTTGAAAAATCTCGCGATCGCCCTCGCCATTCTGGAAGATGATGCTCTGGGCGGCCACGGTTCTCGGGGTTACGGCAAGATTCGGTTTGAGAACTTTCGATTCTTTTATCGCGGGGTAGATCAATATCGCCAGGTCACGACTGGTGCCACGAGCTTTTTAGATCCGATTGCGGAAATGGACAACACGTCCGTGCTGCTCCAGCAGTTTAGTGAACTGACCAATGCAGTTCAGCAGAGACTCTTGCCCGGTAGCGATTCCCAAGGAAGCGATGAGTAACTGGAAACTCGTGCGCTTGAATTTTGGGCGCAACCCTACCCACTTTGGTGAAACTGGTATCGGCTTAGAACAGAAGTCTGAGCGAGTGCGATCAGACACCCTATTCAGTGCCTGGATCAGCGCCTACGCTAAAAGTTTTGGAAAAGCCAGGGTAGAAGCTCTACTGGAGCAGTTTACCAACACGGCTGAGCCCCTGTTTCGGGTTAGCTCCACCTTTGTTTACCGACGACTGGGGGAGACGTTTATCGACTACTTGCCCAAGTTGGTTGAACGGCCCCCAGGCTACATGAGTGATGATCTCCGCTTTGCTAAAACCTTCAAGAAACTGAAGTATTTGCCTAAAGAGGTGTGGCAGCGTTGGTATCAGGGAAGCGGTTTTACGCTTCAGGATGCCCAAGATTTAGAGACCTACACGGCGGAACCTGCAGATAAGTCCACAGCCCTGGCCCAGGCAGGCTGTTTCGACTATGCAGAGGCGTTCAAGGGCTATGAGTTGCCCAAAGTAGCGATCGATCGCACCACTCGCGCCACTAATTTTTATCACACGGGGCTGATCCAGTTTGCCTGGCAGCCTGGAAAAGGCACGGCCCCGTGGGGGCATGAGGGGGTTAAAAATCTAGCTGGCCTGTATTTCCTGATCCAGTTTCCAGACGCGGCTGCGGAACTGGAAACCGATTTGATGCAAGCCCTGGCCATCCTGGGAGAGGAAGGGTTAGGGGGGGAACGATCCAGCGGAGCCGGTCGCTTTACCATCCTGTCCTGGGAGGCGTTGCCTAAAGACTGGAACGAGATTGTGTCCTTTACGGGAGGCAATCACCACAGCCTGGTGAGTCTCTTTTGGGATGATGCCATTGATTTAGCTTGGTTAGGTGACAGTGCAAGATATACCCTCCAGGAACGAGGCGGCTGGATTGCATCACCTTTTTCTGGTCGGCAGCTGCGCCGTCAAATGATCCGCATGTTTGCCGAAGGTTCAGTGTTTCCCAAAGAACCTAGGGGACAACTGGCGGATGTCACGCCTCCAGAGTTCATTCAAGCAGATGGGCGTCGGGTGCCCCATGCCATCTATCGCAATGGGGTTGCCCTGAGCCTACCCGTCAGTTTGTCGTCTTAATCTATCCATCATTATGGTCATTGCTCCTAGTCAATCCCTGACCAAACCAGATGTTTGCGAAACCCAGCAGATTCGCTTAACCAGCCAGATCCTGCACATCGGCTCGTCGGTGTCGCGATTAAATCCGTTTGAGTATGTGCAGGCCGGAAAATTTGTCTATTTGCCTGATCAGGAGTCTCTAGCCCAAACCTTGCGCCAGCGGGGTGCCCTTAATGACTATATCCACCGCATCAAAGACCGAGAAGATATTAGTACGTTGCTGGAAAAGACCCTGGGTGATAAATGGTGGACTGCCCAAGACGAAGATGGTGCCGCCATTTTTCCCAAGACGCAACGCAGCTTGAAATGGACGACTCAGCGCATTACCGATCTGCGACCGATGATTCGCAATGGCTTTGGGCATCATTACATTCCCGGCTCATCTATCAAGGGGGCCATCCGCACGGCGATCGCCTATCACCTGTTGAAACATGCTGACACCTATCGAGTGCCGAAAGCTAATCGAGTGAGCGCGATCGAAGATCGGCTGCGACAATCCATGGGAGACCTGCGGCGGAAGGCTAAATTTGCCGATGATCGGTTGTTTATGGATGAGCTCTTCTCAAATTACGGCTTAACCTACCAAGGCAGAAACGCCAGAACCCGCCAAGGCCCAAACACCGATATTATGAGAGCCGTCAGCGTCTCAGACTCAGCGCCTCTAATTGAGGAAAGAATACAGCGGGAAGGGAAACGACCACTTTTCAGAAATTTGTCGGTGGTCAATGAGGTGATTGTCTCCAGTCGCTTTCCTGACTATCGGGCCAAATACCGGGCGTCTATCTATGCCGAACTGGCATTCAACGTGCGGACCCAGTTTACCCTCAGCGTGGATCACGAAATGCTGTCCTGGTTCCACCATCAAAAGGGCATGAAGTTGCCCTTTCAGTCCGTCGAGGATTTACTGCAAATCTGCCAAGGGTTTGCCCAAGAGCAGTGGGACTTTGAGCATGATTATTGGGCTGCCGTACAAAATAACCCCGAAGCACAAGGCCGGAATCTGGATTTTGACCATATCCGCAATCTGTATGAGCCTCAGACTTGTCCTCATACGCTGCGCCTGGGTTGGGGCAGTGGGCTGAGAGGCACTACGGTCAATCTCTGCCTGCCGGATGAGCTGATTAAAGAGGTGCGTGATACCTGCGGTATTGCCGCTCCAGGGTTCGAAGCACCAAAATCGCGCCGCACAATCATGAATTCTCAAGGGGAAATCCGCTACGTCCCAGGCTGGGTCAAACTGGAGACGATCTAACCATGCTCATCCGCTCCACCTGGACGCTCACTACCGACACCGCGATTTCGGTGCCTAAATCCTATGGGCTAGAGCTAGGGAAATCGCTACACTCACGCCTTGCGATTGATCTGGGGAGCGAGTCAATTCCCTCGACAACCTTTGCCGGTATTCTTGGTCCCCGCACCGCCTCTCGGGAGTTTGTCACGTTTCAGCCTGGCGAGTTTTATCAACTTTCTCTGACCGGTTTGCAGGAGTCGTCTGCCAAGGCGATCGCTACCCTAGACCTGGGCGAACACCTGTCTTGTCTAGGCGCGACCTTTCAAATTATCGATCGCCAAGATTGCACCAGTAGCTATGAGGCGCTCTATCACGAACAGGTGGCAGCTGAGCCAGAACCCAAGCGCCAGTTTGATCTCACCTTTGATACGCCCACCGCGTTTTCGCAAAATCGTCTCTATCTGCCGTTACCTCTCCCCCCGCTGATGTTCCGCAGTTGGCTAGAGCGCTGGAATCACTTTGCCCCAGTCTATTTGGGAGGCGATGAGTTAATTGGGTATCTAGGCGAAGCGATCGCCCTGACTCGTCACCGTATTCAGTCCCAGCCATTTCCTGTCCACAAGCACTACGTCAGTGGTTTTACGGGAAACGTCTCACTGCGGATATTGTCTCGCATTGACCCGCTCTTGGCCAATGTCGCTGAATTGCTCATACACTATGCGGCCTGGGCTGGGACCGGAACCAAGACTCGACTAGGCATGGGACGGACGACTTTTTTATCCCCTTCTAACCCCACCAATGACCCATGAGACACACTCTTATTTGCACGGTTGGCACCAGTTTGATGGGCAACCTTAGCAGGCTTTCCCCAGACGATCCGATATATCAGGCGTGGGACGCTGAAAATCTCAAAGCAGTGGCCCTTGCCCTCCTACAAAAAGAGCCCAGCGAGCGACTGTGTGGAGCCGAAATCAATTCGATCGCTAGCATCTGCCAAGAAGGAATTTTAGACCGACGCCTTTGCCTGATCTTCTTGGTTTCGGATACCCCGGATGGCAAGAAGATTGGCCAACTTCTTGAGCAATACTATCGTCACAACACGAACCCGTTTCAGTTTGAGCAAGTTGAATCGTCGCGGGTGTTAACCGGCCTCAATGATCAAAGTGTTGCCACCTTTCAGCAAGAGGGGCTGAAGAATCTAGTGCGCGAGATCAGCCTTGAGGTGCAAAAGCGATCACCTGAAAGTATCGCGATTAACGCCACAGGCGGCTACAAAGCCCAAATCTCCTTTGCGGGCATGATTGGCCAAGCCTTTGAAATTCCGGTTTATTACCTGTTTGAGCGATTTTCCAAGGTGATTGAGCTGCCGCCGCAACCCGTTTCACTAGACCTGAACCTGTGGCTCAATCATTACGGCCTGTTTGAGGAATTAGAACAACAGCAGCAACTCCCCAAATCTGAAGTGGCAGACGATCTGCAAGATCTCCCAGTTGGGGCCATGATCGATGAAGTTGGTCTTGCATCCCCCGACGGTGAAGACGTTCCGTATGTGGCATTGTCGGCCATGGGGCAACTCTTTCACAATCGCTGCCGCCTCCAGTTTGCCAAACAAGAGACCACGCTCCTCAGTCTTGTGCCCCAAGTAGAGACCCCTCCTGACCAGAAGCCGATTAAGCTCCGAGATGACCATGGCAAAGATGTCTTAGAAGACTTTGCCCAAAAAATCCGGCAATATCCCTATGTCACCGCTATTGTCAACTCGCTGCCATTTAACCCCAAGGCCCTGCATCCCATTCGCCGAGCCAAACCCAACGGCCTGATTGAATTTGTCTTGACCTGGACCGATGTTGGATACGGTATTTGCATCCAAACCACAGGCCGCACCCGAGCCGAAACCAACACCGTCGCAATCCATTTAGCCAAAACCTACCAGGCATAACAGAATGAGGGAAATCGAAGTTAGGAGTCAGAAATCAGGAGTTAGTAGACCTCTTGCATCAATGCTGGCCCCCTCCTTTTCTTGTATGCCCGGAGGGCTTTAACCCCCCAATTCCGAGGGACTTTTGAGCTGATATTCAGGACATACAGGATATCGAGAGCAGTTTCCCTCAATCTTGATACCAATGGCAAAATCAACATTTAGCAACATTTGTGATGACATTGCGTTTTCCGAGGCCCCCCACCCCCCAACTTTGGGGGAGCCAGAGGCCGGAAGTCCCCCAGCATTGGGGGATTTAGGGGGCGCATCACCTTACAAAATATTTCGCCAGCAGTATCAATCTTGGGTGACAGAGAGGGGCCTTATTTTATTCGTGCAAGAGGTCTAATACCTCACGGCAGAAATCTGCTTACCATTTAGAGTGCTCAGAAGTCTTATCTAAAAGATGATTTTGAATTTCGTACAGCTTTGTCCTTCTCGGAGAGTGTTTTGAATTTCGTGTAGCAGTACTAGGAGTCAGAAGTCCACCCCCTCATCTATCCCCATGTCTCGCCGTAATCCCATCCTTCAAGCGCTGAGCGACCCGACCAAAAATTTCCTCTCCTTCTTCATCATTGGGGTCGTGCTCCTGAATTTGTTTTCCAGTGGCGTCTCCGACCTGTTTTGGGAGAATTTAGGGGCTTGGCTACAAACCAACCTGAATATCCAGAGTTTGGCGGTTTTTCGGTTTTGGGTGCTGTTTGGCTTGTTGCTGTTGACCCTGCTGTTGATATACGGCACCAACCTGACCGATTGGGTGCGACGGGGTATGACTAAGGTGGGCCTCGCGGATGCTGTGATTCCAGATACGGCCAAAGTGGTGCCACTCCGAGACACCTGTCGGGGACTGGTGGTGATTATGAGTCCCAAAGAGGACTCACCGGCAGAATTTGCCATTCGTCACCATTGGCATCAAGGACGTCTACCCTGTTTAGAGTACTGCTGGATTATCTGCACCACTGAATCGGTGGACTATGCTCGTCGTTTGGAGCAGCGGCTGATTGCGGAGGGCATTGGCGAACGGCTGACGCTCTTTTATGGCGAGTTTGTCCTGGCGAATCCCCAACAGCCTGACCAGCCTTTTCGACTCAAGGTCAGCCCCGAAACCATCTACGACCCTGATTATGTTTTGCATCTGGTGAACGCAATTTATGGCCATGCTGACTCACTGGGCATCGCTGAAACAGATTTAATTGTGGATATCACAGGGGGCACTAAACCGTTGGGCGTTGGGGCTTTTCTGGCCTGCACTCGCCCTGAACGACGGCTAGAGTACATTACGACTCGCGGGGAATCGCGGCAAATTGTCGAAATTAGGGTGGCCTATCGTCTCAAGGCGGTTCGATAGATCTCAAGGTGGTTTGCCAGAATGCCATACTGAAATTTGCGCCTTGCGCTAAAATCGACGCATTAAGTCAGATCCTTGAAAACCGCATAGCCTCGTTCTAATGCGTCGATACCTTGCCAAGTCAGGGGTTCGGCGCTCTAAAGTTTCCTAAAAGCAAGATTCAAGATTGACGAAATCAAGCCGATTTTCTAATGCGTCGATTCGAGGCTTAAATCGCTTAATGCATAAGGTTTTCTCAGAAAGCCCTTTCTCAACCCATTCCCCGCAAGGGGACGGAAACCTGGAACGGATCAACCGTGACAACTTGTCCGACAACGGGCTCTTTCTCAACCCATTCCCCGCAAGGGGACGGAAACTGCAGAGTCAATCTCCGTTTCAGTAGATCTTTCAGTGACATTTCTCAACCCATTCCCCGCAAGGGGACGAAAACCATGTCGACGCAACCTTACGCAACTGACACGCAAACCGTACTTTCCCAAGCTATTCCCCGCAAGGGGATGGAAACTTTCGCACTTATCAGCCTTCTGCGATATTGATATCGATGCTTTCCCAACCAATTCCCCGCAAGGGGGGATGGAAACACTCCAGCATCAATCAAAACATAATCCCCATTATCTCGGCGTCTTTCCCAAGCTATTCCCCGCAAGGGGATGGAAACCATTTCGCCCAATCAGGTAAACCGTTCCAAATAGCAATCTTTCCCAACCAATTCCCCGCAAGGGGACGGAAACTACCATAAGTCCTTCCTCCATGGGAAAACTAGAGCTTACAAACTTTCCCAACCAATTCCCCGCAAGGGGACGGAAACTTCCCATTTCAGTCTTCCGATTAACGGCAGAACCACCACTGACTTTCTCAACCCATTCCCCGCAAGGGGACGGAAACGATTTGTGATTGTGATCATGACCGATCACCTCTTCTAAACCTTTCTCAACCCATTCCCCGCAAGGGGACGGAAACACGTCCGTCATTGCCTGCCTTAGTCGCTAGATCATAGACACTTTCTCAATCCATTCCCCGCAAGGGGATGGAAACTGGGTGCCAAGTGGTAAATCAAACCAGCCTTTCTCGCCTTTCTTTCTCAACCCATTCCCCGCAAGGGGACGATCGCTGACGTCAGCTCTCATCCCCCCGTAACTCCCTATTTGGAAGACCCCTCTTCAAAGCAGATGCCTTAATAGGGATGACCCTGTTCAGTCTGTTTCCCGATGAATCAGCAGCTTGAGCGGTTTCTATCCGCTGAGAACTTTGAGGCGGCTTGGCGTAAGGTGGCGTCTAACAAAGGGTGTGCTGGGGTGGATGGCGAAACCATCCGTCAGTTTGGTCAACACCGAGACCGCAAGCTGCAGCAACTGCGCCAGCGGGTGACCAATGGCACCTACCGTCCGTTACCGCTGCGGCAAATTTTTATCCCCAAAAAAGACCATAGTTGGCGTGAGCTGCGAGTGCCTGCCGTGCGCGATCGCATTGTGCAGCAAGCCCTACTCAATGTTTTGCATCCCCTCATGGAGCCCCAGTTTGAGACCAGCAGTTTTGCCTATCGTCCGGGCCGCTCCCACCGCATGGCCGTTGAACAAGTCACAGCCTGGCATCGCCGGGGGTACGAATGGCTCTTGGATGCAGACATCATCAAATATTTCGACCACGTGGGGCACAATCGTCTGTTGGCAGAAGTGGCCGAAAGACTGCCCCTATCGCTGGCAAAGTCCCTCCGATCAGGAGAGTTCCCCCTTGCACCGAGCTTTTTATGCCCTCGTGTTGCACTTAGTCAAACAATGGATTGCAGCTGGAGTGCTGACACGGGAAGGCATCGTCTTTCCGAAGGAGGGAATTCCCCAAGGAGCAGTTGTTTCGCCCCTATTGGCCAATATCTACTTAGATGACTTTGATGAAGCGCTACAGGATACGCCCCTTAAGCTGGTGCGCTATGGCGATGATTTTGTGGTCTTAGGGCGACGCCAGACGCAAATTGTGGATATTCACCCTCAAATTGCTGACTGGCTGGCGGATATGGGCCTAAGACTGCATCCTGAGAAAACCCAAATCACCCATTTTGATCAAGGGTTTCGGTTCTTGGGGCATGCCTTTGTCGGCGATTTGGTAGTGCCGATCAAGAAGCGATCGCCTCCCAAACCAAACATCAAACACCCTGACTCCGATCTCAAGATTGTGCACTCAGAACCGATCCGAGCGCCCACTCAAATGCACTCGGCCCTCAAGCTGGCGATTGATCAGACTCAGCGCCCTATCCCACCCCCACTATTTGTTGTGCTGGGGTATCGAGTGAGATCGGAAAAACCCATCGAAATTAAATCCAACGAACCCATCTGGAGGCCAGGCATGTCTACGCTTTATCTGCTGCAACAAGGGGCAACGGTAAAAAAGGAGCAGGGACGTTATCTCGTCAAAGCCCCCCAGGAAGAGCTGTTAGAGATTCCCACGCGAGAGGTTGAGCGTCTACTCGTATTCGGCAACATCCAATTGACCACAGCGGTGATCTCAGACTGTTTGGCAAATCAGGTACCGGTTGTTTTTATGTCGCAGCTTGGCGACTACAAAGGCCATCTCTGGAGTGCTGAATACGATGATATTCGAGTTGAGATGGCTCAATATCAGCGCCAAACCGATGAGGCATTTAAGCTGGCAACAGCGCGAGCGATCGTGCAGGGCAAACTCATGAATTCAAAGCAGCTCCTGTTAAGGCTCAATCGTAAGCGGCAGATGTCTGCTGTGGCCGCAGCTATTGCCGGACTCACAGAAGATATCGCCAGGGCAGAGCAGGCAGAATCGCTCAATGTTCTCAGAGGCTATGAGGGCAGTGCCGCCACACGATATTTCAAAGCACTGGGACAGCTCATTGTTAATGACGCGTTCACCTTTACAGAAAGGAATCGGCGTCCACCGAAAGACCCGATCAACTCATTACTGAGCTTTGGCTACACGTTGCTCTTTAACAACGTGTTGAGCCTACTATTTGCAGAAGGCTTAAATCCGTATTTAGGAAATCTGCACGGCTCGGAGAAAAAGCAAACCTTTCTGGCGTTTGACTTAGTGGAGGAGTTTCGCTCTCCGATTGTGGATAGCTTGGTGGTGCGGCTTATCAATCAAAAGTTCTTTAAACCGACAGACTTTACCTGGCCAAATGCTAAAGGTGGAATTTATTTAAACGAAGCTGCAAAACGTCCATTTTTAGTACAGTTTGAAAAAAGACTTTCCCGAGAGGTCTCCCATCCTGATATAAAAACGCTTGTCTCTTATCGTCGAGTTATTCAGCTTCAGATTAGACGGTATAAACAATCATTGACCGAAAAAACATCCTATAAGCCCTACCGCAAGATGAAATAATGCTGGTGTTGGTGACCTACGATATTCCCGACAACAAACGTCGTACCAAACTAGCGACGTTTTTAGAAGGCTATGGACGGCGTGTGCAAAAAAGTGTCTTCGAGTGCTTTCTGAACTTAGGTGAAATGAAAATGCTTTTCCAAAAAGTGCAGGAACGTATCGAGGTGAAGGAAGACAACGTTCGATTTTATTGGATTGCCGCCGATGCGTTGCCAAAAACATTGACACTGGGGAGTGAGCGACCAGAACCCCCTCCAGATTTTTTATATTATTTAACGCTGGTTTGTCGATTTTATCTTCGATGTAAGGTAGTTTGGGTACAAATACACTGACTCCAGAGGTCAGCGGATCCTTGAAAACCTAATAATCTCGTTAACCTATGGAGATAGCTTGCCCTGAAAGGGTTTCAGCTATCAATGTTGCCCATTTTCAGGATTTTCAATGAGTGATTTTCATGTTGTTTCTGACCTATGGAGATTGCCAGGGTTGAAATCCGCTTAGAAGGGGTGTTCTGAACAACGCTCTTTCCTAAAACATTCCCCGCAAGGGGACGGAAACACCTAGATTTTCCTCCATGAACGAAGGATCATCAGGGCTTTCCTAAAACATTCCCCGCAAGGGGACGGAAACTTTTCCCTAAACGAATCATGGAAACCATCTCCATAAAGCCTTTCCTAAAACATTCCCCGCAAGGGGACGGAAACAAGCCAAGTGCGAACGCACCCAGCCCAACCAGTAATACCGCTTTCCTAAAACATTCCCCGCAAGGGGACGGAAACCATGATTAACTTGATAGACTACTTCAAAATCACGCAACTTTCCTAAAACATTCCCCGCAAGGGGACGGAAACTTGTTGTAGTCGATATTTGCGATCTTCCAACCCCATGGGTCTTTCCTAAAACATTCCCCGCAAGGGGACGGAAACTCCATCTTGATCATATTCTATAGTAATGAAGCCCGCACCTTTCCTAAAACATTCCCCGCAAGGGGACGGAAACTCCATCTTGATCATATTCTATAGTAATGAAGCCCGCACCTTTCCTAAAACATTCCCCCGCAAGGGGACGGAAACTCTAGTACAGTCCCTAGTGTCATCCGTCTAACAGGTACTAACTTTCCTAAAACATTCCCCGCAAGGGGACGGAAACAAGAAACTTCACTTTTAATGTCTATCCAATCAACCTTTCCTAAACCATTCCCCGCAAGGGGACGGAAACACTAACATATGCTAATAGCTCCGGCGGCACAGTAACATCACTTTCCTAAACCATTCCCCGCAAGGGGACGGAAACTAGACACCACCAGTAGCAGCATCGATACCCTCAAGGCCACCAAGCTTTCCTAAACCATTCCCCGCAAGGGGACGGAAACAGTAAATTTCATTGCTGTAGCTAACCTTCATAGCACCTCTTTCCTAAACCATTCCCCGCAAGGGGACGGAAACACGCCATCTTCCATGATGAGTTTCCTCAATATACGTCTTTCCTAAACCATTCCCCGCAAGGGGACGGAAACCCGCTTAAAAACGGGGCTAGTGTACGTTAATGGACACGAAACTTTCCTAAACCATTCCCCGCAAGGGGACGGAAACTCAACCAACCCTCTCAAACTGAACATCAATACTCAAAGCACTTTCCTAAACCATTCCCCGCAAGGGGACGGAAACCCTAGCAAACTTACAATAGAGAATTGGCTGATTAATATTCCTGCATTCTTTCGTGACTCTCAAAAGACGGCTAAGCAGGTTGACTCTCTCTTGGGTGTTCACCCAATCGAAAGGTTTATCCCTTGGCGATCTCGCCTATCTCTCGCTTGACATTATGCAAAATCTGCCGGCCGCTATAAGTCTTATGGTTTCATCAGTAGAGAATTCAGAACAAGCTCTGTTTCTTATTTTTCAATCCAAAACACTTTCTTTACTATTAAAGTCAGAGCACTTCATGATGATGATTAGAAATCAAAGCTGCTCTAATTTCTCCCTGCAATCAACAGTCCAACGATGTGTACTACCAAGGCCATTCTCTAAGTATTCCAAGGCTTCTAAATACAAATTTTTAGCAGTTTTATTGTCTTTTCTCACTGCATACGCCATTGCTAGATTTTTCAATCCATTTCCCACATAAAAATGTGTATTCCCAAATAATTTCTTCCAAATCTCTATAGCCCTTCTAAAGTGTTCTTCTGCCTTCTCATGTTCGCTTTTTTTTAAGAAAAGTAGCCCCATATTATTGAGGGTTATTGCAATGTCATTTTCAGAGTTTGGCAATTCCCCATAATCTAACAGCAGCTGACCATAGAGATTTTCCGATTCAAGGAAACGCTCTTGATCTCGGTAAAGATTGGCTAAACCTCTTTGTGCATCTAAAACATCTTGATGCTTTTCTCCCAAATGCTGCTTCCAAATTAATATGGCTTTTTTGATAATTGGGTTCAGATTCATCATATTTCTTCTGGGTGTAGTAAAGTGTAGCAAGATTATGAAGAGCAAGAGCTACATAAGGGTGATCGGGTCCTAGTTGTTGTTCCCAAGCCTCTAAAGACTTCTGGTAATAATGTTCCGATTCACTGTAGTTTCCTTTCCCAAAATGAAGATTCGCAAGATTATTGAAACTCAAAGCTACATGAGGATGTTCTTTTCCTAATTGATTCTCTCTAATAGATAACGCCCTCTCGAAAAGTGTTTTTGCCTCATCCAGTTTCCCCGCTGAGCGGCAGATTTCTCCTAGATTATTCAGACTCGTAGCTACGTCGGGGTGATCAATTTCCAGACATTTCTCATAGATCTCCAAAGCCTGACGGGATAAGCTTTCCGCTTCTTCATATCGAGCTTGCTGACTATAGAGATTTGCCAAGTTGTTAAGACTTTCTGCTGTTTCGAGGTGATCTAGTCCCAACTGTTGCTTGCGGATTTCCAATGCATCTAACAGTGTTGCTTCTGCTTCAGCATATTGTCCCTTAAATAAAAATAGAGTTCCTAAATTATTTAAAAACTCTGCGTTACGGTAATGCTCAGAATCTAGTCGCTTTGAAATTGCGAGTGCTTTCTGATAAAGCAGTTCAGCATCATTAAAGCGACCCTGATCAAGATATAAGTTCGCTAATTCATTGAGACTGACCGCTACGTCCAGGTGATTATCTCCTAATCGATCTTGACTTATTGAACAACATTGAGTCAACCAAGGTTCCGCCTCGGCATAAGCTCCTTGTCCATAATAAAACCTTCCTAAGCCTAAATAAGGAACGACCAGTTCATCATTAGCTAGGAAGTCTTGTAATTTAACAGCAACTTCTACCATATGTGGTATTACCGGAGAAAATCGCAGCTTGTCTTGCTGGTTAAATCTTGCTGGTATCTTTTCGGCAAAATCTGCCACGACACTGCAAACAGCATTCTTTAAATGTCTTGCTTCAACGCTTTGAGCAATATTAGCTTTCGATGTCATTTTATGCCTCTAATTTACTCCTGAAAAACTCTCGAATTAAAGGGTGCAAGCGATATGTATTCTCCTCCTGCTGAGAAATATTAAGAAGATGAAAATCTATTAATTTAGCTCTAGCATCTTCAAATTCTTCAATATCAAATTCCTTGTTTATCTCAGTATTATTACAATATTTTTTCTCGGTCTCCTCTGCTAAATTCCATGGGATGGGTGCCTGTGCAAATAAGCTCATCAGCTGACCTAGATGTCGACTATGGTCATCTAATTCATCCCAGCTTAAATCAAATGCAGCTTCCACTCCTCTTCGAGCGGTGGACGTCCCTATCTTTTCATCTAATTGAAGTGCGTTATGCTTGATAGCCTCTCGCTTTTTAGCCTTCTCTTGTAACCGAAATAATAATGTAGAAATTGATAAGTCATCACGTGTAATTAAATATCGACCCGTCAACTCAATGCCAAGAGGCAAATATCCTAGCCATTTACAAAGTGTTCTAGCAACATCCGGCTCTCGCTGAATTCGTTCTTCGCCAATAAAAGTTGTCAATAAATCTAATGACTGACTAGGAGAAAAAATGTCTAAAGGAATTGACTGAATAGGAGGGCCAAATTTCAATCTAGTTGTAATCAGAACCTTAAATCTACTAGATGAAGATGGAGGCAAATAGGGCTCAACATCTTGTCTATAGTTGACCACATCATCGAACACCAAAAGAACATTACCTTTTTCCCAGTTACGCCAACAAAAAGCTACTTGAGTGGAAAATTCTAAGCCTTCCGGAATCTTAAGATTTAAGTAGGATTGAGTAAAACCAACTATCTGTGTACCTACATTAAATTCTCTGGCATGTAACCAACAGATTCCTCCCTCGTATAATGAGGCGTATCTTTGAGAGTATTGAATTGCTAGTTCTGTTTTTCCAACCCCTCCCATACCTTCTAACGCAGAAATAGCGACCAGGCCACTCTGTTGTAACTGAGCATGTAGTTGCTCCAACTCAGGTTCACGCCCAATAAATTTGACAACGCCACTGTGAGGGGTGTTACTTGGTTTTCCAGTTTCAATTTTTTTGTCAACTTCAGTCGTCAGCCATTCATACCAGTGCTCTGGACGCCACTCATCAGGCCAAATATAGACGCAAAATTGGCGAGCAATTTCGTAGGAGACAGCCTCTGAACCACGGACGAATTTATTTAAGGTTGCCTTGCTTGTGTTCCTTACTGGTCTAGACACGTCTCCATCTTGATATTTTCTATTGTTATTAGAATCATTATTAATTGTTCTTACAAGCATGGCTTGTTTTCCACACCCGGCACGTTCCATTTGCATTTCAACCAAGTTAGGGGATTCCCCTTTAGTAAGTCGATCATGGAGCTTAACAAGAGTTCTGGGTAAAGGGGGCTCAGCGACAACCGTCATAGCACTAGTAAGTGAAATGTCCTAACCAGCTTAGCGGATGCTTTTTTTGTGATGCAGAGTTGTTTAATGCAGACCCTACGTTGTACTGCTAATACTTCCAGATACCCCAGTAGGATACTTGCGTAGTCGCTATGTATAGGTGCTGAAACAAGTGCAACAGATGAGGCGAGGCAAACTGTGTGCCGGGTCAATACTGTCTGGGTTGATGGCAGCTAGACGGTGTCCCGTTTTACTAATGGGTCATAGATACCCTGCGCTGGGTGACTTGGATCGTCCTCCGGCCAGAAGCTGCGTAAGGATTTATCTTACTGAAAAAGCGGTGGAAGGTGGAAAGGTGGAAAGTGCTTCTGGGTGATCTAATCGCTATCGACACCTGAGCAAAGATTATGAGGTCTTGCCGGAAACCAGTGACGTTCATTTACCTCACGATGATTCGGAGTATGGTGGGGCGCTTAGCCTAATTTGATACCTCGGGTGAAGTCCCAAACATCCTCTTACTAAGTGTCATATTGGCGCGACGATTAGAGTAAAAAGATTTGTGGGTAATCCCTTCAGCGTTAAGCCATGCTGCAATTCTGTTCCTAGCGATGACGCGGACAACTCCCGCGCATAGCTTGCATCAAACTCATAATGATCTTTTTCCATCCCTAATGGTGTCAGGGTGTCAGGTCATATCGCCGTAAAAACGAGTAATACAGACAAAATTTCGTGACTATCGACTCATAATTCCCCTAAGTGCGTTGAGCAGATCTCTACTGGCATAAATCTTCGTCAGAGCACAACCAAAACTATTAACAAGAAAACAAAGAATCTGTAGAAATATCTTCCATATATTTTCCAAACCTGGATTTTTCGCTCTTTTCACCTCACTCACTAACACCTCATAAGTTAGAAGTCGATTCATCGAATCGAGGAAGGAATTCTGTCTTTACATAAATTAATTAAATGACTCAAAGTGTTTTCTGGAAAGACTTTAAGCCGTTTTCTGCTTTTTCAAATTTGTTCCGTGGAATTCCACGGAACAAATTTTCATTTATCGCTTGATGCAGTACTGGCAAAGACTTTAAAAAGATTTAGAATCGGATTAACGGGGACACTAAAGCCCGCGTTCACAGAAAACCGGTAGGAGCGGCCAGACCAAAATCCGCTCCTTTTTCTAACTATTTTCCTTGAAGAAAATTTAATCTGATTCTGCTCTTAAAGCTTCCTTTTTGAGTGCAATCTCGCTTCCCTTATTTCAGATCGAGCAGGCTATTCTTTGATGTTTTCTGGTATCAAAGGTATTTTTCCTGCTCTCTGAAAGTCGATTTTCTGCTGCTTGATCAACTATTTCATTCCACAAGAATCATGAAAAAATCAACCCAGTTACGACTGTTAACACCATTGGCGTCCAGCGCTGCCCTGGAGATCGCGTCGCCAGCAGATCGGGAACCAAAGCTCTTACAGCACTTTGCTTTCGGATTGGTGCTGTTTAGTACTGTGCATTTAGTAATCGCTAGTTTTAGCTGGATGACACCGCTGTTGCAGGCGATCGTTCACCTTGCAACGGTCATCTACTATTCCTGTGCGCTCTGGCGAGAGCCGTCAGTATTCCTCACTCATGGCAGCAAACGCGGACGTGTACTCGCTGTCAGCTTGATCGCTCTTGTCTTTCTGGTCTTAACGTTCTGCCTGCCTGCCTCTGCCCAGTTCTATAGGGCAGCGGAAGATTTCTTTCAAAGCAGCTTTCCGCAAGCCACAACGGCCATTCCACTGCTGTTTAATGCCCTGCGCGGCATTTTCATCATCTATGTCGGCATCGCGCTGATTGGCGTGCTACGGGCTTTCCAACAGGGCGAGGACTGGTTGTCCGTCGCCCGTAGCCCAGCCGTGGTTGTGGTTGTGGTCGCGCTCGGCGATGTGTTGACCGCCATCATCATCGGCTGATGTTCATTACTGCGGCGTCAGAGCCGCCTTCGCCATGACTAAATTCAAATCCGTCAACACGGCCCTAGGCCAACACCCAAGATTAGGCCCGTTTCCAGCTCATTTGCTCCTGCCGTTGCTGATCGCAGCTGGCATCGCTTATTTCGGTTACGCCGTTTTCGGCCTGACGCTGATGCAGGCTTTTTTCCTCGGCATGTTTCTGCTGGCAACCTGGTGGCTCACCACTGGCGGCAACAGCTTCCGTTTCATCAGCCGTTTTTCACGCTGGTTCAAACCGCGCTGGATACGCGGCGCACAGCCCCACACAAGATGGACTTTAACCAATGACACAACAATACAGACCACCAAAGCCCGCCACACGCGGTGATGCTTTGGAAAACAAGATCGACTTTGTCCCGGTTCAATACAACCTCGATAACCAGACGCCAGGGTCGTTGCTGATCAGCGCGAATCGCCGTCGAGATCGCCGTCAAATCATCTTTGGCTTTCAGACCAATGGCTTCCACAGTGAAATGGATGAAGCCACGGCTGAAACCCTGGTCAAACGGTTAGAACAGGGTTTCAGCGCTCTGCCCCAGGGCGAGCGGTTGACTTTTCACTTGGCAAAATATGCCGATGACCGTGCTCGTCAGGCTAAGTTCAGCAAGCAGGCTGCTGGGACTGACAACGAGATCATTAAGCTCAGTCTCTACAGCGATAAGGCGCGTGTGCAGCAGCTCTCCCGACTAGGGCAGCGGCAGCAGCTCGATCTCTACCTCTATAGCAGCTGGTCTTTGGATAGGAACAGCCAAAACGAGGGACATATGGAGCAGGCGCTCGATAGTATCAGCAACTGGATGCAGCGTTTGCACCCAGATACCGCAGCAATCCAGGCTGAGAGCCTAGAGGGACTTCTGCATTCAGCATACTTTGAGGGATATCAAACCTGGCTGAATGTATTTGGCCAAATGGGCTTGAACGTGCAGCCACTCTCGGCTGAGCAATTCTGGCATCTCCTATGCCGTCGCTTTCAAACTGACTCGACGCCCCTAGAACACTGTCTCTATGTCAATGAGACCGGGGTAACAGAACGAGTAACCAGTCAGCGGTCGCCAGCAACCCGGCTCATCATGCAGGGGCTGCCCATCCCCTATGAAGACCATGTCCGCATCAATGACAGCTGTCTCGGCGCAGTCACGATGTGTGACAAGCCCAAAGGCTGGGAAAACGGGAAGCACCAACTACGCTCTATGTTTACTGCGATCGCGCAGCCTGATGTGGTCAACACGGACCTGTTTGTTGAACTCACGGCAACCAACACCAAAGTTCAGCAGACAACGCTGCAAGTGTTAAACCGCCAAGCCATTACCAGCTATGACCGGGCGGGGGAGCAAAATGCCACTGACGTTAAAGCGGAAATGGTGGCCGATGCGAGCATCGAAGCCCAGCGCAACCTGCATACTGGCCAGACAACACTCAAAGTCGGCTGTACCGCCCTTGTCGAGAGTTCTAGTCCAAAAGCTCTCAATATTGCCTGCAATCGCTTGATCAGTCACCTGCCGTGGATGGCGCGGGAGAAGCACCTGGCTCATGAGAGCTTTTTACAGACGCTGGCGATTACAACTAAGCCAGTGTTGCATTATGCGCCGTTTGACCAGCGCTTGACGGTTTTCGCCTCGGAAGCGCCGGGGTTTATCCCGATTGTTAAACCCCGTCCCCAGGACCAGGGCGGGCTTGAACTCATTACGGAAGAGGGAAGTTGCCCCATCTATCTCAACTGCACGGACCCGCATCCGCTCGACGGTGCGCGCCATGCCGGGATATTCGGTCAGACTCGCTCTGGTAAATCGTTATTGGCTGCCGCGATCGTGCTCAACGCCGTGGCCAAGGGCTTACCGGCCACGGTGGTTGATTACCCAAAACCGGATGGCACCTCAACGTTCACTGACTTTACGGCGTTAGTCGGCGGGGCTTATTTCGATGTGTCAAAAGAGGCGGTCAACATTCTCGATATCCCAGACCTGAGCCGGTTCTCGGCGGCTCAGCAAGAGGAACGGCTGGCCCAATATCTCAGCAACCAGTTATTGGTGCTACTGCTTATGGTCTGCGGTGATACGCCAAGTCCTCAATTACCAGGGAGCAGGGATGGGATTAAAGCCATCTTGCAGATGACTCAAGGAGCCTTTGTGCAAGATGCCTGCATCGCTGATCGCTTCCGTAAGGCCCACCACGCGGGTATCGGCTCAGCAGCATGGCAAAGTATGCCGACCTTGCATGACTTTGTCGCCCTTCTGGAGCCGGATGTCCTCAGCTTATCGGATCAGGCGGCGCAAAAGTCCCTGGACTATTGCCGTCTGCGGCTGAGGAGCTGGCTCGTCAACCCCGGTGTCGGTCGCGCCATCTCCCGGCCCAGCACTATTCAAAGTGATGCCGCTTTGGTGGTGTTCGCACTTACCAATTTGAGTGATGAAACTGAGATGGCAGTGATGGCACTGAGCGCCAATATCATGGCCTTGCAGCGATCGCTTTCCTATGATGCCAGCCTCTTCTTTCTGGATGAAGCGCCAATTCTCATGCAGTTCGATGCGGTTAGTCGCATGGTCGGGCGACTATGCGCCAATGGCGGTAAGGCGGGTATCCGGGTCGTAGTCTCTGGCCAAGACCCCAATACGATTGCGGAGTCCGTGGCCGGCCCGCAAATTATGCAGAACCTCAGCATCAAATTAATTGGTCGCATCCAGTGTACGGCGGTTGCAGGGTTTGTCCGCCATCTGAATATCTCAGAAGCGGTTGTCAATGAGAATGCGGCGGCGAGCTTCCTGCCGAACCCCCAGGGGCTGTATAGCAACTGGCTCGTGGTAGAAGGCGGAACTTACACCCGCTGTCGCTTTTACCCCTCAATCGTTTTGCTAGCACTGGCGGCCAACAATCCCCATGAGCAACGCGGGCGCACGCAGGTGCTGGCGTTCTATCCGCATAACCCCGTTAAGGGCCTGGCGGTATTTGCGCAATTACTAGCCCGCTCGATTCAATCCGGCGAATCCTTAGAGCGCGTCATCACCGCGTGGCAGGAAACCGCAACGTCTTAGCCGACCAACATGCCGTCGCCGTTGCGGCGGCGGCATCACGATTGTTCTCAACCTAATTCAGAGGTACTATTATGAACCGGAAATTGATCCCGGCGCTGGTTGCTGGCACCGTCTTTGTGACGCAGCCCGCCGCTGATGCAGCGGGCTTGTTTGAATTCACCAGCTTGCTTAACCAAGCCTTTCAGAATCTGAGCGCCATTCTGAATGAAGAAATTGCCGAACAATATGACCCCGAAGTCGCTCGCCTGATTCAAGTGACGGTGAATGACGCAGTCGGCGTCCTGGGACTCCCAGCTCCCTATGACACTGCCCAAAACTTGGAAGCCGCGTTCAGTGAATTGCCCCAAACCGACATAACCTTGCCGGTTCCGGTTAGTGAAGTTCAGGCAATACAGCGCAATGTTAATCGCGCCCTTGTAAGACAACAAAGCAATAGCCTACTGGGGCAGGACGGTCAGGAAGCTGCTTTGCAACGCACTGAGGATATTGGAACGCTGGTGCAGCAAACGCAGCAGCACGCCGACACCGCATTAAGTGCCATTTCCACCCAGGCTGTCATCAAGGAAATGACGCAGCAACAGGCGCGATCGGCTGAACTGTTAGGCGCACTCCATACCGAGACGCTGCAAAGCCGCCAGGACACAGCAACGCAGTCACTCGCACTGGCTGACATCTCCGAAAGTCTCGATCAACAACTGACTGGGCGGGCCTTGGAACGGCGCGGGGAAGCGATTACCAGCCTTCGTCAAGCTGCCGCAGCACGGTTGTTTTAAGGGGGTAAAGCCATGAACTTTTCACCCTTAGCGCAAGTTACCGAGACCCCGCTAACTCAGGGGGCTGCTGAGATTTTTGAGGCCGCTCAACAGACTGCCGAGGCCGTTGCCGCCAATTTCGATGGTCTATGGGAAAGCGTCCTGAACGGCGGTCTGTATCAGGCAAGTGTTGCGATCGGCATTCTCCTTGCCGTTCTCAGTCTGGCGTTGTTCCTGGTGCAATGGGGCGGGCAGATGCTGTTCGGCGAGGGCGATAAAGCCCTTGCTGAGCTGATTTGGCCCCTCATCGTCATTGTTTGTCTCACCAACAACGGCGAGCGATTAAGCACCGTGATCGTCGAGCTGCGCGATATCGGCAATCAAATCAACACCAGCATTCTGGACAGTGCCGTAGAGGGAGAATCGGTTGCCGCTTCCTATCAGAGAGAACGGGCCAGAGATGCGCTTGGTGCCAATCTGGCTGCTCGAATTGCCGAATGTGTTGAAAACGGCCCACAGCGGCAACAGTCAGCCTGTATTCAACAGGCCCGCCGCGAAGACGCAGAGGCCCGCCAGCGGCTCGCGTTGCCGTTTGACGAGCAGGACACCTGGCTGGGTGGCGTGGTGCAATTTGTGATTCGCAATCTCTTGTGGGCACTGCATAGCGCTTTCCAATGGGCGGTTGAGATTGTCTTGCTGATTTTGGCGTTGCTCGCGCCGCTGGCGATGGGGCTGTCACTACTGCCTGTTCCCAGCAAACCCATTATCAGCTGGGTTTCTGGCTTTGCCGGAATGTTCCTCATCAAAATCAACTTCAACCTGATTTCTGGCCTGGCTGCCTATGCAGTCAGTCTCAGCGGGTACTCCGCCAATTCGCTGTTGCTCCCATTGCTGCTGGGTGTGATCGCCCCAGTTCTAGCGGTGATGGTCGGCCTATCAGGTGGGACAGCCTTGTTCAACGCTATCAGCACCGCCGTCGTTTTTGTCGCTATCCGAAGTTCCGCTGGACTCTCCAGCGGCGCTATCAAATACGGCCCTAGGGCCATCAAGAGCAGTTACCAGCTCGCACGGCGTAACCTGCGCCGATCGTAAACATCACACACATGTCAAAGGACTCAATGCCATGACACTGAAACGTTCAACGTCCCTACTGCCCGTCGTCTTGCTCTGCTGTCTGGGCGTACAAATCCTCACCCTGATAGTGATTGGCGGGCAAGGGTTAGCGATTCGTCGCCTCCATGACAAACAGCCGCCTTCCTTGGTGCAAATGACAGATGGCCACGCCATTCGGGTACAGGCAGTCGCTGCCGAGCAGCGCACCCCAGCCGTCATCAAGGTATTTACCAGCAATGCGATGACGCAGCTCATGAATATGAGCGGCACCCTCCCAGATACCGAAGGCGATCGCATTCAAGACCCCGGCATCGACATCGAAACCCCCAATGGCACCGCTAAAGTCACCAGCGCCAGTATGACGGCGAGCTTTACCCTGGCTGAGGATTTCCGGTTGCCCTTCCTGCAAAAACTGGCCGAGTTGACCCCACCTGGGGTGTTCAGAGGCACAACCCAGGTGGTGCTCATCATCGACACCGTCTCTGAACCGGAAGAAGTCGCACCTGGCAAATGGCAGCTCAAAATGCTGGCGCATTTGGCGGTGTTCAATGGCGGGCAAGCGCCGCAGCAAACCATTCCTTTCAACCGAGAAATCACGGTGGAAGCCACCACAGCCCCTGTTGTTCCTGAAGGCGAAACGCCTTTAGAGCAGGCCGTTTATGCCGTGCGTCAAGCCGGTCTCATGATTACCGACATTCGTCCCTTGGAGCGTTAAAACCATGACGTACTCATCCGATCATCCAGACCGAGACTATGCCGAGTTGACCGGCTTCAGCATTGATGCCGATACCAGCTCTACAGCCGACCCGGAGGGCAAGGTAACGCCCAAACCGCGCTGGCCCTCAAACCCGATCGTGCAGCTTCTGAGCGTTGCGGTGGTCGTCGGGACTGGCACCTTCGGCCTATACAGCCTGGTCGCAGGCTTTGGCTCGAAACCGGACACAGCTGTCTTGCCAGACAAGGAGACCAGCGCTGACGTCACGACAGACTATACCGGTTCCCCAGACGGTGCGTTAAAAACGGATTTGGCCTTCGGCGACCAAAGTGATGACCTGGCCGCTCTGGCTGATATGCCGGCTGAAAATGCGGCGACCAATCAACCGAAAAAAACGCCCGAAAAACCGGCTATTTCCAGCCCGCCGCCGGCACCGCAAGCCACAACCCCGGTTCGGTACACCGCAGCGCGGCCTGTGCCGCAGCCAGCAGTCGCAAGGTCGGCACCATTGGCGCCGACACCAGCGGTAACACCGGCACCAGCCGCAGCAAGCGCAAACGTCCAACCGGATGCAGCGCCACCAGAGAACAACGCAGAACCGCTGGCGTCACCTTCCCCGGCATTATCCCCAGCGGAACCATTCATGGTGACGGTCATCAGTGGCACCACCGCGCCGGCCATCCTCGAACAACCGGCGATCGCCAATGCCTCACTCTCGCTCAAAACACGGGTGCGGCTGACCCAACCGTTGACTACTGCCAGTGGCGCGATCGCGTTGCCAGCAGGAACGTTACTAATTGCTGATGTCGTTAGCCAGGACGGCAATACCGCTTGGCTAGAAGCAATTGCCATTGTCATTGATGATGCCGAACATCCTCTTGCCTCTGGCGCTGTCTTGGGGATGCCTATCACCGGGCCGTGGCAACGAGAACGGCCAGCCGAGCAAGCGGATGGCATCAACTTTGAGCAAATTCTGCTGACCGGGGCGATTGCCAGTCTGGATTTAGATCGAGACGACTTTTTAGGTGGGGTCGCCCTCGACATTCTAGGTCAATTAAACGAGCAGCAAACCGCTGAACTCCAAACTCAATTAGAGGCTGAGGGCGCCTGGATACTGCCTTCAGACACCGAGCTGGTTGTTCATATCAACGAGACATTGGAACTGCCAGAACTTGAGTCTGCGGCATCCAAGACGGAAACACCAGTCCTCAGCGCGCCCAGCGATCGTGCCACGTTACTGGCGAGCCTTGGGCCAGAACCCGCCACCACCCAAACCATTGAACTCACCCCTGGCCACCCGGAAACCTTTCGCCTAAGTGCACCGGATGAACCAATCGTCCAGGCTTGGTTGAGTGAACCGGCCATCAACCTCACATTTGATCAACCACTGTTCTCTGGCAACGCCCGTGTCATTCGTGCGATCGCCCCCAAGGACACCACGGCAGCCGAGGTCATGCTCGATGTCATCACCGCCGAGGACGACGGCCAAAAACGCTGGCACCGCATTGTTTTTCGCCCTGCAAGTAAGCCCTGACAGTGAGTCGTAATCGCTGTTTTCCGTACCCTTTATTTCTGAGGTTTTCTTCCCATGAAACGCTTTATCTTGACAGCTCTATTCCTGCCAGTCACGCTCGCTGGCAACGCCCAAGCCCAAGTCCTACCAGCGCAGCAGGTGACGTTTGAATCGCTCCTCGGGCCTCGAACGCCAGGCGGCTTTACCCTGCCCCCAGAGATCACCGGCCTGCTTGGCTCCGACGACCTGTCTCGCACCTGGACAGGCACCGAAACCCTGAGTGACGTGCTGTGGCTGGGCGACCTGCACGGTAGTCTGGCGCCAGGACAATTCACCCTGAATCGCATTAGCACGTTGACTGGCCTTGACCTTGAGACAGTGTCACTCGATAGCCTGGCGCTTTTAGAGTGGCAAACCCTTGGTGATTTAGTCACAGCGATGCCCGGTCTGGCCTCTGTGCAGTCTGGTTCCGTGCCGGTGGTGCGGGATGTGCTAACGAGCAGCGGCCCACCGACGAACAATCAAGCCCGACTTGGCGATCTGGTTCAAAGCCCCTCTGTCGCAGCCTTGCCCCTCGCATCCGTGGATCTCAGCGCCTATAACCTGAGTGACCTAACGGGATTAGCCGATACGCCGCTGCAAAACTTCCGTGACTTCGAGCGCACCCCTCTCTCTGGCGTGCCAGGACTGTCCTCAGTGCCGCTAGACCAGTTTCCGGGGGCCGTTAATTTGCCTGCACCGACGCCGGCGATCGTTGACATCGTTTTCAGCGATGCCGAGGGGGACATCCAGCGTGCTATCAGCGGCAGCTATGAGGAAGGGTTTGCGGTGCCCTGCCAAACCAACTGCGCTCACATCGAGTTGGGTGCTCCCTTTGAGGGAGCGCAGTGGATCAGCGGCCTTTCGCAGCAGGTGCGCGGCGGTCACGGCGTCCTGGGTCAGGTCAATAACGGCCTTGAGCCGACAGGCCGGCATCCGTTTGGTGATGCCTTCAAAGTAGCGGTGTTGGAGACCGATGAAGCAACCGGCACGGCTGAAACCGGATTGTTCTTCCGCTTCTGCATCGAACGACAATTCCTTGATCTGGGCTGCACGCCATATTTCATCGGGCCGGTGCCGTGGCTACCGGTCAGTGAAGAGGGGCTTGCCTTACTGTAACGAGCATTAAATGGCCGCGTTTACTTCGCTTGATCGCGTAACGGAGCTGCGCCACTGCCTTTAGATGCCTCTCATGGAAAGCCAATTCATCGCTGGCAAAAGAGGCAACATGGGGCAGCTCCGTCGTCGTAAAGACGGCCTCGATGCGGCCATAGCCCACACCTATCACGCCGATTCCCAAGAAGATAAACGGCAAAAAGAAAAAGGGACGCAGGAAACCATCGATGCAATTCGTGGGCTTGTCAAATGCGGAAGCTACCATCCCAAAGCCAAACAGGATTACGCCCAAACCGATAGTAATTTCCTTGGCCGCTTCAGTCACCTTCATCACTCCATTTACTTGCTAACGCCATGTGTATACATCATTTGCTTCCCATGCCAGGGCCAATTGTCCTGGCTCAACCCCCTCCAGATACGTCATTTCCCGGCCTTTCTGAGATCGGTGAACAATTCACTTCATCGAGCGGGCTCATGTTGCTCGGTGCCCTCGGCATTCTAGGCCTGCTGGCACTATTGCCCGGCGGCGCTGGTAAAGCGAAACTGGCGCGATCTCACTGGGCGACCAGCCATCAACAGCGCCGCGCCAATCACCTTGCGATCCAGCAAATCAAAGCACAAAAAAACAATGCCGTGGCCCTATCTATTGGGGTTCCTGGTAGCCGCAGCAGTCTGCACTTTCCAGACGTTCAGCGCGGGGTCGCTGTGCTCGGCGCACCCGGCAGCGGCAAAACCTACAGTGTCATTACCCCATTCATGGTTTCTGCCTTGCTACAAGGGTTTCCGGTCATCGTCTATGACTACAAATACCCTGGCCAAACCGCTGACCTAGCCCCGTTAGCACAGCATTTGGGCTATGACGTGCATATCTTTGCGCCGGGCTACCTTGAGTCAAGCACCTGCAATCTACTCGACTTTATGACGAGTGCGGCGGACATTGCTGCCGCCCGACAGATAGCGCGAGTCATCAATAGCAATGCGGCCCGCACCGGGGAAACGCACCACAGTGACGATCCGTTTTTTAGTGACGCGGGTGAGCAAATCACCGTTGCGGCTCTCTCGCTCGCTAAGGGGTCTCCCTACCCTGACCTGGCAATGGCGCATGCGATTCTGCGACTACCAGGACTTGCAGAGCGGCTTCATACTGCCGTTGACCTACCGTTATGGAGTCGCCTCAACTTCGACCAGTTACTCGCCGTAGCCGATTCTGAGCGCACAGCGGCCAGCATTCTTGGCACCGCGACTGGGTATTTCACTCGGTTCATGGATGCCAATCTACTTCGCTCCGTTATTGGCACAACCACGTTGCCCTTAACGCTCACAGGGCGACAACTGATCGTGATTGGCATGGACAAGCAACGGCGCGATGCGGTGAGTCCGCTGGTTGCAAGCGTGCTGCACATGCTGATTGTCAACAACACCCATGCATCCCGCCAGGCCCCGCTCATCATCAGTCTCGATGAATTGCCGACTCTCTACCTGCCAAGTCTCGTGCAATGGATTAATGAGCACCGCGAGCAAGGACTCGCTCTTATCTTGGGTGCTCAAAATCTGGCACAGCTGGAAAAAACCTACGGCCCAACAGCTACCCGAGCAATTTTCGGGGCCTGTGCCACCAAAGCCCTGTTTAACCCAGGGGAGACCGTCTCCGCTGAGGTATTCGCCAGGCTTCTAGGGGATGAAGAGGTGCGCTACACCGACCCGGCTCGAAGTCGCAGCAAAGGCAAAACCACCATTAGTCGCAGCCTGCAACGTCGTACCCGCAAATTGTTCGAGCCCAATCAGTTTCTCACGCTGCCCCCAGGTATGGCGGTGTTGATGAACCCCGGCTATGGCAATAGACGCCAAGGTGCTTTGCCCGTGAAACAAGTCATCAAGGTGTCACCGAGCATTACCGGAATGACCGATACAAGCCGAGCAGCTTGGAACCGACTGCGTCCCTTACTCATTCAGCGCAGTCAGCGACCGGCGATCGCAGCGGCCGATCTTGAAGTGCGCATGAGCCATGCCAAGGCACTTTTACCGGCGTCCTCCTCTGACAAAAACCTGTAGTTTTTGGAATTCAGTCATGAAAAGTCAGTCTCTGATTGCCGATACCACCAAGACGACACTCGCTGCTTTATTACGAGAGACCGCTCAAACCCGG
This sequence comes from Leptolyngbya sp. SIOISBB, assembly GCA_010671905.1. Classification (GTDB taxonomy): domain Bacteria; phylum Cyanobacteriota; class Cyanobacteriia; order Phormidesmidales; family Phormidesmidaceae; genus Halomicronema. The sequence goes on along the minus strand of JAAHII010000001.1, from coordinate 7,037,295 downwards.
AAACCACTCACCGCTCAGCAATTGGTGACCAGGGAGCGTGGTGTACTGCGTGCCATGCTCAAAAACGGCCACAGTCATGATGACATTGCCACCGTTTTACACCAGGAGCAGCTCACTGTCTCAGGGGAGACGATCGCAGTGATTCTGGCCAAGACCAGTAAAAAGAAAGCAGCAAAAACCAAGCAACCGGACATCTCGGCTGAAGCCACATTAACCATCACCCATGACCAGGCTGAGCGCATCACCGCCGAGTGGACACGGCTTAGCACTGTACGCAAAGGCTTTACTCGCCAGGAGTTAGTCCTGGCCATGCAAGCTGAGATCGATGCCGCCCTCGATGCTGGTTATACCTTTGCTGATATTGCCGCCCTGCTGGCAACCAAGGGCGTCACCATTGCCCCATCGAGCCTGCAACGGTATCACCGCGCTGGTAAGCAGCCAGCAGAGCCAGTAACGGTCGATACTGATACGCCCAGCCATAAAGCCCCCCTGCCCTTGCAGGTGCCTAGCCCTAACAAGACATCGGACATGTTAGCGGAGGCCTTCGACGATGACTAGAATTCACTATTGTGGCAACCCGGCTGGCGGTGTTGGCAAAACGACCTTGTGTATGGCCGCGATCGCATACCTGCAACGCCGCGAGATTCCCTGCATCATCTTCGACTGTGACAAGGATAAGCCGGATATTTACCGGGCACATAAGCACATTGGCTGCAGGCGCGCGATTTTGAGTGAAGCTGAGCGCTTTGAAAATGCCGCGAATGCCATTTTTGAAGCGGCGGTCGAAGAGCAAAAACCGGTGCTGGTCAATCTAGCGGCATCCAGCTTTACGGCGATGTGCAGTTGGATAGAGAACGCCGATCTCCTTCTGCTGGCCGCTGAATACCGCATTACGTTCACCTATTGGTTTGTGCTGGATGGCACGCCCTCAAGTACCACCTTGCTCAAGCGCGTTCTAAAACAGTTTGATGGCAACATTGAGGTGATCGCCCTCAAAAATCACGGCAAAACGAGCGATTGGCATCTCGTGGATGAGGATGTCGAACTCGTTGATTTGGTGGCCCGCTATGCCGTCCCACTCGTGAACTTTCCTAAGTTTCACGGTGAAGCACAGCGGCAGGAAATTTTAGACAAACGGCTCTCGCTCATTAAGGCTGCAAACCACACTGACTTCGGTATTATCGGTCGGCAGCGGGTTAAAAAGTTTCTGCGAGAAAGCGGCGAAGCGCTCGATACCGTGGATGTCTGGGGAGATACAGCCGATGCCTAATCCCCATTCCCTCGATACCCTTTCTCCTAAAGCCCGTTCACTGCTCGACCAAGCTCTAGCGGGTGAGAGCGATCGCGTCAAATCCCGTGTCCTTAAGCTAGTCCTTGAGGCCGGTATCAACCCGGAGGAAGAGTTTTTCCTGATTTCTTTGGGTCTCAATCACGTTAAAGTGCTGCTTGAAGAGGCTCCGCAGCAATTCCAAGGGTGGTCAGCGACACTGCTACAACAGTTAAACGCCTGGTCAGACAGTTACCGCCAAAGCCTGCACCTAATTGCTGAGAAGGCTGAGGCAACTGGGGCATTAATAGAAACAGCTGGCCAGCTTGCCACCCTACTCACCACCCACACGCAAACTTGCAATGCGCTGGTGCGGCAGCTCCAGAGTGCGCACCAAGCCTGGGGAAATTCCTGGGAACAGCAAAGCGAGGTTAATACCGCTGTGATGGAAGCACTCAAGGCTCTACCAGAGACGTTAAACCAACAGTCAGTACAGCTTAAAGCCCTCAGCGCTGAAGTGAGAGCAATGCGGCAACCTGACCCCATGAAGGCGCTTGGTCTCTCAGGCGGCAGCGGCCCGCAGCGCATCTTGCTCTATGGGTTGGTATGCTGCACTGTGGTCAATGCCACAGGTCTCATTACCCTACTCGGCCTTTACAGCAGCGATCGCGCCGTGATGCGCTTAACAGCAATAAAGGTTGAGCATCTCCTGCAAAAGCAAAACCGACGAGATTGCATGGAAGGGATTAAACCAGCAGATAGCCCGGAATGCGAGTCATAAACTCTACCCCAGAAGCACCCCTGCAACACTCATCATTACTTATTATCGGGCTTCGATCGAACCGTAATAGTGAACCATCGTGGTGACGTTATCATCTTTCATTCGTAATGCCATACCGCGAAGGCATGACCTTTCGACGTCTGCCGTAGCGCGTCCATCGACTTCTAGTTCATGGTTGGGAATTTGTCCCGCACGGTGCGTATGAGATTGACTGAGGACACCAGTTTCTGAATTAAGCTTTCTAGTGTGAATGTGCAGTGTTGTGACATTGTCCGACTTGGCGCGCATACCACAGCCAACAATTATTTCGTCCGGGTTGGGACACTGGAACCAAACTTCAAGTTCGTTGTTCGGTGCCACACCCTTTTTGATAAGGACGGTGTCGTCTTGATTGATCGTTCCATCTTCACCGATTCGAGCATACAGAAGATTGAGCGTTGTAATGTTGTCACTCTTAGCACGAAGGCCGATCCCAACCAGTACAGCATCATCATTATCGGGATGCCGGAATTCCACTTCAGTGGGATTATTCGGCGCTACTCCATAACGCTCCTCGATCTCACCCGTGACTTTGAACTTGCTGACCATTTCGTTTTCCTCTGGTTGGAATACTGTGCAATGTCAAATCTGCCAGTTAATACCCAATTCTCTGAAATTCATCCGGCAACTTCACTATCAAACTTAATGATTTCGGATATTATCAGACAAGTCTGTCTGGTTGTAGCGGCTCGCAAGCAATAAGGCCCTACATCTAACCAACCTCTATTATTTTTATCCAAGGAGAGGTTTTTAGTGACAATCAAGCATCATCCACCGCACCTTTAAAAGCCGGGTAAGGCTTGAATTTAGGAAGCCTGGCAAGGCAATATCATCTTCTCACGCGTACGCGGATTCCGACCTTCGCGTTGTTCACGCTTACTTGCCGAAAACGTACCGAATCCGACGAGTTGTGCATCTTTACCCGCTTTAACCGCATCAATGATACTGGTCGTCATAGCACTCAAAGCTTTGTCTGCCTGCTGCTTGTTAAGACCGATCTGTTGTGCGATCGAAATTATTAATTCACTACGGTTCACGGGAGATTCTTTCTACTGGTGGAATTTGAATGCGAAACGTTAAGCAAAGGCAGTCTTAACCGTCAAACCATTCCACACAGCGTTTTGGGGGTCAACACCAAAACAACAGAATATGTTGCCATGTAATGATTTTTCTGTAATTAAGTATGTGTTTCATTAATTGCAGAAAGGGCTATGCATGTTGACTATTAAAAATCCTTCTGTCGATCATGCAGTCAATCAACTTGTAGCCATTACAGGGCAATCCAAAACACAGCTTGTTGCCGAAGGATTGGAGCTTTTGCTAGAAAAATACAACGATTCACAAGCACAAAAACCTCTGGCAGAACGATTAGAAAAAATAGGAAAACGCTGTGGAGCATTGCCTGATTTTGACTGCCGCAGCCCGGATGAAATCATCGACTATAACCGCTTTGGAGTGCCGGAGTAATGGTGATTGACAGCTCGGCACTTATTGCCATTCTGCTTAACGAGCCTGAAAACGCCTCTTTTTCTAAACTGATTGGGACAGCTTCTCAGCGGCTGGTTTCAGCCTGTTCTGTCCTGGAAACAGCGATTGTGATTGAAGCACGTAAGCAGGAGCAAGGTATTAGAGAATTTGATCTGTTACTGCTGGAAGCTGATTTAACGATCGTGCCGTTCGACAAGAAACAACTTGATTTAGCACGCTACGCTTTTTCAACATACGGTAAAGGCCGTCATCCCGCAGACTTAAACATGGGTGACTGTTACTCTTACGCGCTCTCCCACGCTAAATGTCAGCCGCTACTTTTCAAAGGGGCAGACTTTTCCAAAACTGATGTGCTGCAAGTACAGTTATAAAAATCTACCTCTCCCACGTCAGTGACTGCTTATCACGTTGTCCGCCGCGCAAATGGGCTGACAAAAACGTTGCCGCCAGGTCTTTTTGCCGACTGCGATCCATTCGCTTGACAAGGTCGGCTAACGCATCCCCTGCCTCAGTCCGATCAGTAAACAGGTACGTTTTGCCACGGGTGCGGGAGAGCTGTACATAACTGAGTTCACGGTCCTGCATAGGGCCGCCAAGCAGCACATAACTCTGCTGACGAGTATCCCCCTGTGCTTTATGCGTGGTCACGGCATAGCCCAGTCGAACATGCTGGTAGACGCTGGTATCAATATCTTGGACCTTGCCACTATCCAAACGCACTTGCAGCCGGGGACCGTTCAGCCCTGTCACCATACCAAACGTGCCGTTCTTGATACCGGCCTGGTGGTCATTGCGGGTAAAGAGAATCCGATCGTGCCGTCGCAACTGATAGCCATTCACCCGAATCCCTTCACCGCCGAGTAATCCAGCAGTGATTCGCGCCGCTTGCGCCTTTTGGTTCAGGTCGAAAACATCCAGATTCGAGCCAGCCATAATCAGGTTCTGCTGCGGCTCCATGATGCCCCCCTGCTGTCCCCAGGTATCGATCAGGGCGGTGCGTGCGGCCTGCCAATCATCCTTCACCGCTAGCTGGCCTTGCTGGGCATACGCCGTCAATACATCTTCGGCCTTACCAGCAATCATGTCTTTTACCGCTTGCCGCATCCAGGCAATATGCTGACGAGTGATGTCGATGAGTTGGGCACGCCCAACCCGATCGCCGATATGCTGGAACGCGCCGCCTGCTTCAATGGGCTGTAGTTGTTTGGCATCACCAACCAACACGACCTTAGCGCCGGCCTGCTCAGTTGCCTTAATCAACCTTGCCAATTGCCGCGTCCCGACCATCCCGGCTTCATCAACGACAATGACATCGTTGCGAGACAAAACAGTTTGACCACTTTGCAGGCCATACAGCAAACGATGCAGCGTTTGACTCTGAATGCCCGCACCGTCTTCTAGCCCGCTGGCCGCCTTTGCTGCTAAGGCAGCACCTTGAACTCGATAACCGGCCTGCTTCCAGGCTTGACGTGCAGCGGCGAGCATGAAGGTTTTACCCGTACCAGCAAGACCTTCGACCACCTTAATCGTCCCTTTTGGGTTTACAACATGCTCCACAGCCACAACCTGCTCGGGCTTTAAAGTCGAATAGGCGTCCATGACTTTAGAAAGCGATCGCTCGCTCACGTGGTGAGAGGTCTTTGTTTTTGAGCGATCGACGCGCTCCATCATCGCGCGCTCAATGCGTAGCATTTCCGGCGTGGTATACCGCCGCGCGCCCTTGACCCAGCCCAGCCGCACCACCGCTTTACTTTGCAAACACTCACTCACTTTTTCTTTGATGGCATCAACCCCCAGACCACTGCCAGGCGCTTCCTCCGCCATCCGCCGCAAGACTTCCTGCTGCACAAACGTGCTGTTATGGAATGTCAGCTTACTCAATACCGCTTCTTGTAAGGCCGCCGCCGCTTGCGACAAATCTCGCGTAATCCCTTTCGGCTTTGGCGGCTGATAGTTATAGGCCGCACCGACCTGTCGCCAGACTCTAAACAGCTCCTCGCGCGGCGCATGACCTTTCACATGGCGCGTATCCAGTGCCGCGATTTCAGCGGCTTTAGCGCTGCTGTTACCGGTGGCGTCCAGCGCTGCTTCAATCTCAGCCCGCCGCTTGGAAAATTCCTCGACCAGCGCCGGGTCAACGTCGCGCAGTTCAAACAGGTTTTGTTTATCACCGGTTTTCATGACCTGAAGGCCCAGGCGTTCTTCGAGTTGCCGCGCTAATTCCGCGCGATAGAGCGCACCTGCCGTCATCTTGTTGCGGTAAAACTGCTGACTCTCAATCGCCCCGGTTGTCCCATCCTCTCGCACGGCTGCATTCATAATCAGACAATGCGTGTGCAATTGTGGGTCCTGCGCCCGGCTGGTGCCATGCTCAAATGTGGCAATAATCAGCTTGGCGGGTTCCTTAATGTGACCGCCCTTCCCTCGCCTGGTTACACTCTCTTCTTCAAGCCAATCAAGGGCTGTGCGCGTCGCCGTTTCTTGGGCTTCCTGAATGTGAGCGCGCGTTTCTGGGCCAGCCTGACTCCACACCACACTCACGGTTTTCGGCGCAGAGAACGTTAAATCCCAGCCGGGTTGCCGCTTGGCGTCCCCAGCATTTTGCACAAGTTTGCCATGACCATCCGGGGTAAAGCCGTCAATCACGGCTCGGAAGTGTTCAGGCTCAATCTTGCTGGCGAGCGCCAAAGCCGCCGCGCCCTGGCCATGCCACTTTCCGGGGGGTTCACCACCAGCCAGATAATAGTCGTCTTTAGCGATGTCGAGGTAATACTCCTTCGACTGAATCGCGCTGATAGAGAGCATGATTACTGATATTTTGTGAATTCTGCCATGATCAGCTGGTATTTCTCTTGCGGAACATCGAGAGCGAATAACAACCCAACAGCAAGATCGGTCAGCATCTGTTGACTGGTGATAATGCCTTGATGATTGCGCTCCAGCAGATTTGAGAGACAATGCTCAGCATCAATCTCACGCATCAGCAGCGATCTTGCAAAATGGTGCGGACTACTATGGCCCAGCACTAACGCTTTTTCATGGGCTCGTTCGTAGTCTGCCACCCCCAGCCGAAAACCGATATTCTTACTCTTCGTCATTCTCAACGTCCCCCTGCATATTATCGTTTACTGACTCAGTGCCTGGGGAAAACGTTAGCAACAGAAATAGCTGATTTCAATCATATTTTAGTATTTTTCGATTCAAACTGTTAACGCCTCTGATAACCAATTAACTATTTGTTTTTATTTAGAAAAACTAGCCACCATGCACCTTTTGTTAGCACCAGAGGTGCATCGGGTGTGGAAATTTTCCAGGAGCGCTGCGGCAATATAACAACACCTCAGAATTGAATCAGGATTCAGCGCGAAAACCGATGCGACTTCGGTGACAGGGAACAGCACCACAAAGTGTGTGATTGTTCACCCACAGCCGGCGGGCAATCCCTACCGGAATTGCAATAATAATTGCCAAGTGATGAAGGTCACATTATGAATCGAATTACATCATATGTAATTCGATTCATAAATTAAACGGAAAGGAGCACCGTCATGCTTCAGGAAGCCATCACCGAACAAACTGAAACACCATTTTTACCTGTTGCCTTAACGCCAATCGCTCAGAATCAAAAACCAGAAAAGGTAGCGGCTTTTCGTGAAATTGCAGTCATTAAAATTCATGAGCCGAAGTGGATGCCTCGGAAGTGCAAGCATCTGCAACAACTGGAAGATTTAACCGCATCGGTAAAGAAGAAAGGCATCGTCGTGCCAATACTAGTGCGTCCCCTAGAAACCGATTCAGCGAGCGATGTCTATGAACTGGTGGCTGGCTCGCGGCGCTTGGCGGCGGCGCGTAAGGCTGGACTAAAAACAGTCCCGGCGATCGTGCGGCCACTAACCGATCAGGAAGCGCTGCACCATGCCCTGATGGAAAATACTTTGCGCCAGGACTTGAGCGCGATTGAGCAAACCGAGGCGATTATTGACCTCCTCCAGCAGGCGTTAAACATGCCCCAGGCAGAGATTATTAATCTGTTCCAGCGGATCGCCCACAATTCCTCGGTGTTGCAGAATAACGTTATTCAGCGGAAGTGGGGCACGGTTCTCGGTATATTCTCAGCCCTGGGGAAAAACTGGCGCAGCTTCCGCAGTAATGATTTACCAATGCTCGGCTGGCCAGAGGATGTCAAAGTGGCGGTGCGGATGCAGCAGATTGCGCCGAGCAAGGCTCGCATCATCGCCCGGATTGAAGACCCCAGCAAACGGCAAGCGGTACTGAATCAAGCCATCAATGAGGCAGCAACGGTTAACGACATTAAAACCATGCGCCGGGAAATTGAGGGCGGGCCGAACAGCGAACTATGCGCGAAAGACCTCAAAGCCAAGGCGGAAACCCTCTGGGCTAATCTGAAACAGTCAGCGGTGTGGGACTGTCCTGAAAAGAAGGAAAAACTGGCGGGATTGTTGCGGCAAATGCACCGGTTAATGCAGGAACCGGAAAGGGCTGACGAGCGAGTCGGGTAGGTTTCTTGGTCGGAAATCAAGCAATCTTCTGCCTAGAAAAACAGTTTTCTAGGCTTGAATAGCATTCAAAATCAAGGAAATAACTTGCATCAGATACGCCACTGGCGTATTATCCAGCGTGCAATTTATTGAAACAAGATTATTCACTCGTGAGGTCACTCATCTCCTCGATGATGAGGAGTATAGGACCTTGCAGTGGAGCTTAATTAATAGCCCAGAACAGGGCGATATCATTCCAGGTATGCTTGGCTGTCGAAAGCTACGCTGGAAAACGGCTGGACGCGGTAAGCGAGGCGGGGTTCGTGTGGTGTATTACTACAAACCAAACGCCGACCAGATTTGGATGCTAACGGTTTATGGAAAAAACAGAAAAGAGGATTTAACCCCCACTGATAAAGAAAACATCCGACTATTAGTAAGGAATATTAAAAATGATTGATTGTGATTTTAATATTGAGGAAGAGATAGAAGCAATTCGAACCTTCAAAGAAACCGGTAAAGGGCTAGTATCCAGGGAATTGTTACTGCCTTCGCCGCCAAGAGAAATTCGCCAGAAGCTAGGATTAACGCGTCAGGCTTTTGCAGCACTCCTTGGGGTTAGTAAGCGCACGCTGGACCATTGGGAACAAGGAAAACGTCAGCCCCAAGGACCGGCGATCGCTCTCCTACGTATTGCAGAAAATAATCCAGAAGTTTTCATATCACTGCCGACGGCGCATTAGGCAATGAGCGATCGTCAAATTGGGTAACAGATAGCCTAACAACTCCTATTTCACTCACCCTGCCGCTCTTGACCGAACAGGTCCAGCTGCTCCGGCTGGGGCAAGGTTACATCAGCTTTACGCCGAGATGGCCGCCGCTCTGTTGGATCAGCAGGCGCGAAAGTATCGATCTCAAACAGGGATGGTTGCTCGGCAACTTCTTGTGCTTGTGGTGCTGATGTCTCTAGCGAGTCGGTTGTAATCACCTCCTCTTCTCCTTCCTGCGATGACGCTGCAGGAAACGCTTCAGGGTTCACAAAGAAATCGCGCAGTTGTTCAAGTCTGGCAATTTGCTGGTGCTCTCTAATCCACTGATCGAAGTAGCGCAGCTGCGGCGTCGGGCGACTCTCCCACATTTCATTGGATAACGTGTTCCCGTGGCGGACCACAGCTTGCAGATCAAGCGCCGCTAATTGAATATAGGTCATGTTGAACGCATCGCGGCTAATGTCGATGCAGTCGAACTGGGCGCAACTGCGCGGGTCAACCCCCTGCTCTACCAGGGCCTCAGCGCTAGCAATAACCATCGCGCCGCCGCCTGAGGCGGGCTCGCTGACGGTAATCAGTCCTTTTTCCTCCACGATCGCCTTAGCATCAGCGAAGGTCATTTTGGCCATCATTTTGCAAACCTCGTAAGGGGTGAAAAACTGGCCACCTCGCTCGTTCAGCAGTTCTTGCTCGGCAGCAATCTCACCCAAAAAATCACTGAACCCTTCCCGATGGGCCATCAAGCTTAGGCCAAACAGTTTGGCAAACGCCGTTCGCTCCTCGGGGGTGTAGCACTTCTCGCGCTCCGTGTACTTGGCTTCCAGATCAGCAAAGGTTTCATCTTTCGGAAAGTCACCATTATGATAAGGAAGCTGATGCAGGCTGATAGCAGCCATTTCCAGCCAATCACTGAAAACGGTGGATTGATTATGGCTGTGACTGAAGCTATGAAGCGTCTGGATAAAGTCTTTTTTTAACTGCGGGACAGATGACATGAAAACCTCTGATTCTTCTGCGCCAGTGCCAGCAGAACGACCGGTGCGACCGGTTGTAGAAACGGTGCTGGCAGCGGCAAATGTTATTAATAAAACGCAAGCAGGCTCGGCGGCGATGGTGCGTGAAGCGGCACACCAGATACAGCAAACCGAAGCGACGAAAAATACATCATCTCAATTGTGAGAACAACTACCCTCATGACGCAGCGTCCATCGTGCTTGGTTTAACTGCGAAAAAAGCCATGGCTGGCAGCACCTCACTCATACTGCTCACGTAGTCATACAGATCACGCGGATGGGTCAAGGTCAAAGCTGTTTCTTGACAGTAAGCAAAAATCTCGTCTCGCTCCTTCGCTGTCAGGGTCGGCATGTCGTATTTTTCCAACCTCGGCTTGTAGATAACATCAGCGAAATACTGACCGGCATTCATGGCCGTATCAATAACCTGCTGAAAGGCATCAATGCCGCTGACTCTGATCAGCTCGTCAGGGTCTTTAACGCCATTTGGCAGTTGGGCGATAAACAAACGGATATCGGGACACTGTTTGACCAACTTGCGGACGATATTCCAGGTCGCCTTAAGACCCGCCTCGTCATTGTCAAGACAGAGCGTCAGCCGTTCAACGCCACGCGCTTGCATCGCCTGGACCTGCTTAGCGTTTATATGGGTGCCGTTCAGCGGCACTACCCCTTCAAGACCTCGCGCACGGGCGATTTTGGCATCAAATATCCCTTCAACCACAGTTAAATCCTTAGTGCCGATCGCAAAGTCGAGCAACTGACCGGATTTCTTTAGGCCGCGCATATTGCGGTACTTATCACCGCCCTCGGCCTGCAATGACCGGAAAGAAAACCCCTCAAGCCTTTGACCAGCGCCATAACAAGGAATGGCAAGTTGATGACTGGTACCCATCGCTGGAGTCAATTTGCGTAGGAAGAATTCAACGCAAGCCGGTGAATGATCAGCATCAAGCAAGTGTTGTTTAAGCGCAGCTTGTTCCGGCAGAAACGCGAGTCCCATGGCCTCGATATCGCTATTCTCGTAGCCTCGACCACTGAGATACTGCCACAACTCCCCTGCTCTCTCATCGTGGGTGAGGCGTTCTTGCATGTAGCGATGTGCCGCTTGCAGGACGGCTGGATGAACACCGGATTTAGGCTTCTTTGGGCTTGATGTATGAGGTCGGTCTGGCAATGGCACACCGGAGATTGTCGCCAGATATTGCACGATGTCTTTGTTTTCGCTGAGACCTTCTCGCTCGGCTAGATAGCGCCATAGTGAGATAGGTTTATCGAGGCGGTAATCCTTCAAGCAGTGTTTAGCATCATCGTAGAGATACACCTTGCCCTTGTGGGTGCCCTCACTGCCATTTGCTTTGAGGCTAGTGGTTGACTGCCAGCTGCTGTGCGTATGGCGAAAGCCGAACTCAGGAAAAAGCTGGTCAGCCTGGCTGAAGATTACAGGGTATACATCTTGGTCGAGCCATTCACCGATCGTTTTGGTCATGGCGGTATCCTTTCTGTTGCGGCAACCGAATACCGATTGCAAATATGTGATATGGGTCACTCTCTATCAAGAGACTTTATTAAATTGCCCGTCAATTACTTTGCATTTGATGGGTATTTGTTTTAGCGCCAGGTGTGGCAGGGAAACCATTATTCCCCTGCTTTTCCCGGATTACGTATTAGTATTCTGATGGCAGCAGCAGTACCTTATTAGTTAGGTACATTTTGATTTCGGAAAGCGGAAAATCAGTAAAAGCAATGTGTATCTGCATCACCACATTGTCGTTACCGTCATCGCAAACCAGCACAGCTGCACTGTTTTCAGTGAGGGTTAATGTCCACTGCTGGAATAATTCACGTTTGACTTTTGGAATCAGCTGATGGCTAAGAATCGCATCCATCAGCCAATAAGCATTAGCTTGTGTGGCAACGTATTTAACACCATCTGTGTAGGTATAGCCAGGAAATAAGGAATTTTTGTACCAATATTGAGTGCCTGTAAATTGGCTTAGGTCTTGTATTTCGAGGTGCATCTTGTGCCCTTTCATTTTAGTTGCATTGGGTTTAGAGCGGCGCGCTAAACGCGCCCGTTCATAAAGCCAATGGCTAGCCTCAGCCGTGGCCCGTAAGGGCTGTCAAAAAACAAAAATGCTAGGAAGGCTTAGCAGCTCGTCTGCTTTAGCATTCCTTGTGTTTTGCAGGTTTTGACAGGACTGGAGGGGTATGGCCAAAAATCATGGCCAGGAAATGCGCTGTTAGATAGCAGCGTGCTTAGTAACGATCCCTTTAAGCGCTTGTAAAAAATAAAATTGGCCAGCAGTTTATCAGCCAATTCACCTGATATTTAACAGCTCTGACGCATGTCATTTAGGCCCAACTACACGATCATTCTGGCAATTGATGCGAATCAGGACAGAGCATGTCAAATGAGCACTTAAAATACTGAGTGCATTGATCGACTTCAACGCGACTCCACGGTTCAATACCCAGCATTCGGTTTTGCAGTTGCTCTGAATTCAGGCTCAGCGCATCCGCAAGTTGCCGATCGGAAGTTTGCGTAAGATGCTGGTAACGGCGGATGTTGTAGCACAGGGTTTGGGCAAAAACTGCGCGTTCGCGGCGGTCTGCTGCTGAAGTCATCTTATGTTCCCCCTGTCTCTATGGGTGGCCGGGGCGACAACCAAGCTGCCAGAAGTCCAGCACCGCGGAAGCGTACATTCGAAAACGCACGCCCCACGGCACCCCGGCCATAAGACAGGGATGATACGCTGCTAGGGGGGAATAGCAGCGCGCTTCTGGACAACCGGAGTTTGCTTGTCACTCCGAGGTCAACTGCCGTTGACCTGCGGCAGAGAGTAATCAGCACCATCGCTAGCGTCAAGGTTGCACGCACAAAAAATATTCGATAGGAGAATATTTGATTTTTTAAGCCCTGCTACTCCTGTCGGTCATGAGGATTGGCAATTGTAGTGGCAGCCGCATTCGCGCACGACGCAAAGCGCAGAATATGGCACAGGTTGAATTGGCAGCAGCACTAGCTGTTGAGCATGAATTACATGCCATTACCCAGGCCGATATTTCCAAAATTGAGCAAAACCAACGGTCACTTAAGGATTACGAACTGCGGGCGATCGCGCACGTCCTTAATACCTCTATGGATGAACTGGCCGGTGACGGATATTGATTTCCGTTAATTTTTAATACTTAAGGGCTGCCATTAGCTCTATTCAAGTTAACAAAATACATGAAGCCGACGTAGGTTTATATCTCCCTCCTAACTTTTACACACTCCCAAGCAAGGTTTTACGTCCAATGGCCAACCATGCTCCCAAGAACCTCAATTCCATTTCGTCTCTCAAATCTCTAAACTCAATGAATGTGGTTTCGAAGAAATCGAAACACATTGCAGTATTTTTACTAATAAATTTTTTCGTTGGCGTCTGTAGCCCTACAGCCTTTGGTCAAACTGATACTCGGAATGAAGCAGATCTCGAAATCCAAGAAATACAAAGTGAGCTTGAGAAATTGAAGCTTGAATTAGAGCTTTTACAAACTCAAAGAGATTTAGTTGAAGCACGGCAACCAATACTTCCAGAAAGTAATGCCATGCCGCTTCAGGGGACAGCACAAGTTGAAGGTGGACCTTCAATAGAAAGCTACATTCTTGCTTATGATTCGATGAGAGAGATAGCTGAACAGTTTAGGATAGACTTTGATAAGCTGCGTGACATTTCCAGTGCGAGCACACTACCATCAAGAAGTATCATTATTCACGATAGTGATGTCATTAATTCACTTTCCACCTACCGTGTGTATGAAGCTCAGAGAGAAGCACTTGTTGCAGCATTTAAGGAAGAACTACCGAGCGTTGTAATTAGCGATTTAACCCTCTCCATCACGGATTTCAGCTTGGCAGCTCTACCTAGCACTTTGCTAGGATCGGTTATTGATTTATTAGCATTATTCAGACAAGATATTGCTATAGAAAACCAAAGCTTTAACGTTCAACTCAATGCATTAGTCTCACAAATAGCTTATGAGTTTAGAGTCAACAGCCTACACGGTCCTGTAGATATATATCATCCTTCTCTCTACTTACTAGACCTTGGTGCAACAGGGGGGAGTGAAAGACTATTTAGCGCTATAATAGAAGACTTAAATGAACTTTTTCGATATAGAGAAGCCTCAGGTATTAAGGTTACAGAGCTAGAAAGAATAGAACCAGAAGAACGCTCTGTTGACGTGAAGCAAAAATTGGCTAGGCTTAAAGAATTAAACCAACAGCTTGATAATTTTATCGGTGGTTTGAGTGCTATTGATAACACCACTGGTGTCAGCGCAATCTATTTCCTTGCCAGAGCCAGACAAATTGAGAAACTCTTATCGGAAGATAGTGCTGTTCTTTTTATAGACGTTGAACATTCAGGCGGAAGCAACAGAACAACCAGAAGTTTGTTCAGTAGCGGTCGCGTTGAGTATTCTGGTGGTGTCATTGTGACCTATATTTTATTTGGCCGCAGTGGGGAAATTCTATTGTCAAATACACTTTATGGATATAGCGGTTATGAGGAAGTAGATGCAACCATTTCTGATGATTAAAGCGCTACTCACTCCCTGTGCATAAGTATTGCTCTGAGGCTGGACTGGCAAGAGCATTTAAACCAAAACCCACGGTTTCGCCTAGAATCCTTATCCCATAGAACCTTAAAATACAGTACATTGGTTTGCTCAGACAATCTTAGTTTTCTTTACAACTAGCTTTCAATCGAAATTCGGCTCCTGTGAGCGCAAAGAAACTCATCTAAAAATCAGAATCAAGTTGAGTGGTCATTTCTAAATTTCTTGGCAGCCCAAAAACGTAGGTTTCTGCACGGATGCGCTCGCTGGTCCTATTTGGCCTTTAGAAGCACGTGGGGTAGGGCTTAGAGGATTTTGGCATGTGAGGGGTGTACCGATCCTACTAAACCCTCTGTAATCGCAACTCAGCCCCTGCAAGGACGATCTGATGAATCGACCCAAGAATTCTTTTACGCTGATAGGTCGGGCAATGTTGGTTGCTGGCGTTGCCGCCTTGCTTGTTGGCATCGTGCCTGAATCTCATGACCAAACCGTTGAAGACACCTCAGTTTCCATCATCGGTATTGGCCAGGCGATCGATGGAGATTCCCTCATCGTCAATGGCAGAGAAATCCGATTGTGGGGTCTTGATGCGGTTGAGCTGCATCAGTCCTGTGATCTGCACGGTAAGCCCTGGCGTTGCGGACAGGCTGCTAAACAGGCTTTAGCGGAAATCATCACCGCCACGCCTCTTACCTGCCTCGTCCGTAATACTGACCGCTATGGCAGAGCAGTTGCTGAGTGTTTCTTAAGTAGCGATCGTGCCGGTAACACTAGCCTCAACGGCCTGCTTGTAGAACACGGCTGGGCTATGGCATACCGGCGCTATGCAGAGCAATACATCCCCTACGAAACCTGCGCCAGAGATCAACAACGCGGCATCTGGGCCTCAAGATTTGTGCCTCCCTGGGACTGGCGCAAGGGTCAGCGATTAGCTCCGTAGTGTCTGGTCAGACTTAACGCCGCTTGGCATCGGTATTACCGTCATCCTGGGTAGTCTGATTGGTTTTACGTTGTTTATTTTGGAACACGCTTAAACAGGAAAGAATACCTGTCATACTCAACTACCAATTCCCTGATAAAACCACCCCTTTCCTGTGTGGTATGTGGGCAATTTTCTAAAAAAAATTGTCCATCATATCCACAGGAAACACCGTTAAGTGTGTTAATAAACAGTTAATAAAACAATAGTTAAAAAGTTAACAAACAGTTAATAAGTTAAGCCTTGAAAAACTCTAATAACAACATGAATTTATCACTACTTTTTGACCGTGATGTTCCGACGTCTTGACCGCGATGTTCCGATAATTATGTCCGCGATGTTCCGACGTTTTGTCCGCGATGTTCCGATAATTATGTCCGCGATGTTCCGACGTTTTGTCCGCGATGTTCCGATGAAATGTCCGCGATGTTCCGACGACTTTTGCGGCTATGGACAAGTTATCCACAGTTGATTCCCGCACAATTAACCGATTCTGGCAACTCTCTAGCAGTGATCAGCCTGAATGGTACGAGAATGCTCATCTCTGCACAGAAAAAACGTCCGCGATGTTCCGATGAAATGTCCGCGATATACCGATGCGGCTACAGCGGATTGTTGACCTTGTAGCGATCGCAGAATGATAGAAACGCCCGATCCGGGTCTTTCGGCGGGGCCTGATGTTTCTTTTTGGCCCACGCCTGCCACTCTTGCTCGATGTGATGAACATCATAATCGGGGCATTGTAACCGGGCTTGTTCTAGGGTCTCTGCTCTCAACAGAAACGTCCCGCTGGCATCGGGGTTCTCATCTTTGGTAACGGGTTTTGACCGCTTGCGGGGTCTGAATGTGATTTGACACCGGACTGGCTCTTTGTGAAACAGCAGCTCCATGGTGTATTCAGGCAAGTCATTCTTCTCGACCAGCTTGACGACTTCAGACTTAAACCGCCGTATCTCACGGTTGGAGCCGCACTTGTCTTTGAGATTAGACAGACTAATCGACCAGCTGGATTGTTTACCACAATGCTTGCGGGCAAGTTCATATAACCGACGATCAAGCCCCTTAGTTATCAGAAAATAGCGTTTATCAAGGGTCAAGACACGGCGTTCATGGGTGATCGCGCGAAATATCCAATCACTGAGTGTGATTTCAATACCAACCATAATTGGCTGGCCATTCGATTTTCTGCTTTCAAGGGCTCTCCAAGTTTCAATCCATCCGAACCCCCTCCTCTCACGCACGTCATTTGATGCGATCGTGGTTCTGATACTGGTGTTACGGAGGCGATCCAGGGCATCTAGCAACAATTGATAAGATCGCTTACCAGTGCCGCGGCTGGCCAATTTCAAAAAGTCACTGGCAACAAATTGAATAGTTCTTGAGGTTGGTTCCCCACGCTCAATACGTTCATTGAGAATACTAGCCAGATAGATCAGAATTTCCTTGTCCCAAATGGTAGCTATCCCTCGGGGGCCAGGTTCAATAATGAGTTCAATATCGCCATTTTTGTAGACAATAGGTTTCATCAACGGTTTTTTTTGCAGGCCAAAAAACGGATATTCCATCAAGACACGATCGTCTTTGAGGGGTAAGTCCTTTTTTTTATGCTCTGCAAATAGTCCCAGTTGTGTAGTTGCATCCGTCATATCTAATGGCCTATGTGTCCACGATGTTCCGATGTGGAGCGTATCACGGTGCTGCACTCCGTCAAACATAAAAAGGGCATGTCAAACACAACGCCTATTCCAATAAAATTCTTGGATTTTCCACTTAAATTATGCGAGTGAAACAGGGTAGCAATTCTGAGTCGAGTAGCCATTACCCACACAACAACAGCCCTCTATGCAACCCAAAAACTCAAAGACAATTTGCATATTCAATCAGGCAGGAGGTCAGGCCAAAACCACGCTGTGTTTTAACCTTGGTTACCACCTCAGACAGCGTGACAAAACGGTATTGCTCATTGATATGGATGGTCAGGCCAGCCTGACAAAACAGGTGGACCTGATTCCCAAAAAATTGCAGGTTACGATCTCTGATGCTCTGCTGGGCAAACAGGCAATTCCCATCCATGAGATAGAGCTTGGCATGGATGTGGTGCCCTCAAATGGCTCGATGTATTCACTCGACCTGAGACTGGGTATGGAGCGCATTGAAGCGCCCGCTTTATTACTGCGCAAAATCCTTGAGCCGATTCAGCCCAGTTATGACTATATCTTGATTGATTGCCCTCCCAGTGCTGGACTGTCCAGCTATAACGCTCTCATCGCGGCTAGCCATATCCTGATCCCGATCGAGTGCAACGATAAAGGCATGGAGGGGATTGATGAGCTGGTTGGCAATGTTGAAGAGGTGGTAACTCAGGGGCACAAGACTCTCAGCTTTGTCGGAGTGGTACCGGTGAAAGCCAAGCGCAAACAGCTCAAAACTGAAGAAACCCTGAAAGACATTTATCGGTATTTCAGTCCCTTCACGAAAGTCTTCACGCCAATACCGCATCGCACTGATTTCGAACATGCCTGGGCAGCGCATGTGCCCTTGGCGGCAGTCAGACCTGATAGCGAGGTATTAAGCGCTTTTGAGGAAATCATCGACCATATGGAGACCCTGTAAATGGCCCGAAAAGCATTACCGAAAAAAACACACTTTGGCAATTTATCGTCCGAGCAGGGTGGCGAGGATACCCTGAACTACATGATGCAAGGTGTTCAGGCGTTAGGCGGCAATGATAACGCAGCCGCCATCTGGGTCGAGATCGACAAAATCGAGCCCTGGGAACATCAGCCACGGCACTATTTCGATGAGGAAAAGCTGCAAGAGCTGGCAGTTTCCTTCAAGAAAACTGGCTTTCGCGGCGTATTGAATGTCCGGCCGTTAGGACAGGGGCAATACCAGATTGTTGCCGGGGAGCGGCGGTGGCGTGCAGCTATGATTGCCGGGCTAGATAAAGTCCGCTGCCTTGTTGATGACTGCACGGATGAAGAAGCCCTGCAATTTGGACTGGTTGAAAACCTGATCCGCGAAGATCTCAGCAAGCTGGAAGAAACTCAGGGACTGGTGGACTTAATGGCCGTTCGGCTCGGATTCTCACCGGACCAAGTGATCCACATAATTCGCACTGAGGGGCATTCTGATGCTCGGAGAAACGTTTCCCCGAGTGAGCACCTTTCCGCGATTATCGAAATACTGAATAGTTTCGGGATTGATCTTGAGACTTTCCGTACAAAATGGCTGCGGACACTAGAGTTACCGGAGGACTTGAAACAGGCGCACCTTAAAGACAAATTAAGCTACAACAAGGCTTTACTGCTTTCTCGTATCGCGAATAAAAAACAACGCGAAGCCCTGACTGCACAGACCATCACTGAAAATTTATCGTTCCGTGACCTAACGGCAGAAGTTAAACGACTTTTGGCTGGGAGAGAGAAGGAAAAGCCGGAACCGCTAGTGAAGCGCATCAAAAAAGTCACCAGGGACATCCAATTAAATAAGATCCCAAAAACCGGGGAGAAGCGGAAGCAGATAGAAACGCTGCTCGAACAACTGGAGCAGGTCGTTGACAGCCTCTGACCAGTTAACCGAGGAACGACCCATAGGTTAAGGCAGTCGGTTTGCCAGGCTCCAAGCGATATACCGCGATTGTTCTACATGGGCTTTCGTGAATGGCCTCAGGGCGCATGAAGCTTGAAAACTCTTTACCAAAGGATCGGTTTACCGATCCTCAGGCGATGTTGCGGAGTAAGAAGAGGGGGTATGATCAAAAATAAGTTTTCTGTGAACCATCCGCACGTTGATTCACCCAGACTCTACTGGATTAGCTTAAGTGAGCCTGATGTGAGCACCCCCCGGCAGGGTATGTGCGCCCCTTCGATACAACGCGGACGGTTTAACATTCATGCCGCCCGCCATAACGGAAGCCCTCAGCTGTTCCAGCAACCAAGGGCTTCAAAGCACATTTTGAAGTGTGCGCGATGGCAATTACTTTGACGATGAACTCACCATAAGTCAACGTCAAGTCTTAGATGGTTTTGTCAAAACATAGGCTGCTATAGCCGACAAGGTCGGTTTACTGATCGTCGCGCGCGTGTCTTTACACACGCAAATTTGCCATCATCGTCGCTTCTTCCTGGGCTTGCTGTAAAGCAACGGAGACGGTGATGGGTTTTGCACATTTAAGGCAATTCAACATTCACTTTCCACTCATATTCAGATGGGTTAGGGAGGGAAAGGCGAATGCCGTTTAAAATTCTTGACCATTTAAACAAACTTCAAGCCGACGGAGGCCGACAGATACCTTCGCAGGGCTCCTACCGGTGCCCAGTTTGCGGAGCTCATAATTTCAAGGTCGATCTCAAGTCCGGCAAATACAGTGGGTTCGGCTGTGATTGCACCAAGACAGCGGCCGGGAAACGTCAGGTTTTCAAGGCGATCACTGCCAGCATCTGGGACAAGCCCCATCGACCCAAGCAGAAGCAAGTTTGGACATATACCGACTGGGATGGCACCCCACTCATCGAAGTGCATCGCACTGATGATGATAAGGGTAAGCGCCAAATCTGGCAGAACTCCTTGATAGCTGGTAAGTCACCCAAAGACCTGGAGTATCGGTGCGCTCCCTACCGGTGGCAAGACTGTCAACACGCCTTGGAAGCGGGGGCTGACGTTGTTTTTTGGGGGGAGGGGGAGCCCTGTGCCGAGGCTTTGTGGCAATTGGGCATTCCGGCGACTACGACCATTCGAGACTCCAGTGGGTATCACTCAGAATCATATTGCGGCTTATTTCCAGGTGACAAACTGATCATCTGCCCTGATCAAGACCACCAAGGCCTGAAGTACGCTGAGGCGATCACCGCCGATTATCCCGAGGCGCGGTGGCTATATGCCAACCCTGCATCATTGAGTCAGAGCGATCCCAACCTCAAGACCTGGCTGAAGCGGCAGGGACAAATAAAGAAAGCATCAATGGCTGCTGCCACGACTCAGGGAGGCAGGCATGAATCCTGACATCTCCCAAATGATTGGACGCCTTGTCCTGGACGTAGCACGCATGGGTGATGAACTGGCTTCTCTTAAAGACCGTTTGAGCGATCTCCGGTCCTCATCTCTGATTCCAGACCAGTATTGGCTTTCGACCAAGGAAGCTGCTAAGTCGCAGACCCTCAAAGCACAAGGCATTAGCAATCCGGAAGAGTTACGGGATCTGGTTCGGTGGGGGGTTTTGCCCATTGACAATGAGCATGTTCGAGACGTGGCGCTCTCTCCTGGCAAAGCGATCTACGAGTTCAACGTGATGCTATGTGCCCAACAGGTCGCCTGGTGGAAGAGCCTTGAGGCCTGGGAACGCAAGCAGATCATTGAAAGGGCGAAAGCCGCGTGATCCTATTGCAAAGTCTCTCGTTTGAGGACCATCTCCTGATAAATCTGGTCTTGCTGATCGCTGCGAATCCAGCGGTTATAGATAGATTGATGCACATCTGCAGAATGCCCCGCCCATTTGGCCGCCACTTCTACAGGAATGCGATACTCGACACTCACTCGCACGCACCACGCATGCCTTAGGTCATATCGCTGACAGGTAACGTCATAGCATTTGAATCTATTCGCAATCCTAGAAGTGATATCTTCATGCTTGCGGTTTTTACGCCAGTTGATTTTGGGAAGTTGCCCATCTAAATCCCAAGCTTCTGCCCAAGTAGGGTGAAAAGCCTTAATGATTCTGGGCTCATTAGATTTGGCATCAATCACACGCGCAGTATGCGTATCCACCAACTCAAAATCGAAGGACTCCGAAGGCCGCAGACCAAAGATAACAATTCGGGCAAAGATTCGTTTCCATCGTTCATCTGGGATGCTGTCATACCAAGCCTCAATTTGTGCATCCTTAGGAAGGTCTCGACTTTGAACCGAGCCCTTACTGTAGCTGCCTTGATAAGGACGAAGGTCGATATCAATCCCTGCAAACTCAGCAAGCCGGGTGAGCTTTTGACAAAACTGCTTCCGCTTCCGCGTGTTGTCTGGAGTTGAGAGCACAGCCGCGAGCAGCAGTGTACGGTCAAGCTTGCTCCCTTGTGGGAGGGTATTCAGAACCGCTGCCCGCCAGTGCTTTTCAAAGGTGCGTGGTGAGCAGTCAGTGGTCTTGAGGTAATGCTTTTCAAAGCGCGCAATCCATTCTCTAACGGTGTCTAAGGATTTCACACCATGATCATGGTCTGGCCAGTTGAATCTTTGCTCGACAACCGATTTCCAGAGCGAGTGCGCTTCTTGCTCCATACGAAGCAGGTTTTCCTGGCTTGCTGGTCCTTTTGGCATTTCATATCGTTTGCCAACCGGGTCTTCGGGTTTGGGTGGTAATTTAGACGATCGCAAGTACAGCGCATTGCCATGCTGTCTAACCCGCACCGGTACATTCGCGGCCTTAAGCCGCCGATTAATAGCGTCGATTGAAACAGTTTTCTTCCCCAAATTTTCCCCACTTTTGTCAGTGTTGTTAGATATTTTGAGGTATTTCTCGACAATTTCCCATCCGGCTAACACGAGCCCAAAAGTAGGGAAAACCGTTGATGTTACTGAATTTTGAGGACGGGACTGGCGCGATTCGAACGCGCGACCTACCGCTTAGGAGGCGGTAGAGCTAATCCTCAAAGGTCCCTGAGTTCAAGCTTTCTGAGTTCGGCAGCTTGGTGTTCCCTAAATATTCCCTAATTTCGGCAGAGCTGCTTGCCAGTCCATTTTATGTCTCTATTGCCTGAATGTGACTGCAACTCCTGCTTGCATGTTTCGTTTTCATGAGGCTGAACCATTTAGAGTTGACCGTCCTACAGAGGCGACAATTCGACCGTTCCTCCACAAGCATCACGCAGCTGTACGTCCTTCAAAGCGACCATACAATTCGTAGTGTTGGAAGCCGCTTGTTAATGCACCTGAGGTAACTGCGGCATTCACATCTGGGTTGAGTGCCAGATAGGTAGCTTCGTTGTAGAGCTCACTGGGAGCACGGCCCTCGCGTTGCCCAAATCGAGCGAAGTGTTCAAAGCCATCGGCTAGAAATCCTTGGGTGACGGCAGCGGCGATATCAGGGTTGTTCTGTAAGTAGAAAGCTTCATTAAACAACAGCGGTGCCGTCGATAAACGGTTTTCGTCAATGCCATTTAGGATGTAGTGCGCGAAAGCGCTATCAACGAAACCTTGGGCGGCGGCAGCGGCGACATCAGGGTTGTTCGTCAGGTAGTCGGACTGATCGAACATCTGACTGGGGTCACGCTGCTCTTTATGTCCAAAGAGCAAAAAGTGTTCCAGACCGCTCCTGATCAAGCCTCCAGCCACAGCTTGGGCAATGTCCTGATTTTGGGCAAGGTAGAATCCTTCGTTAAACAACGCACTGGGGTTGCGGCCTTCTTTGATGCCAAACTGCACAAAGTGCTGATAGGCAGCGTCTAAGTTGTTGCCAACGGCAGCCGCCACGTCAGGATTTTGGGCCAGATAGTAGCTAGCGTCAAACAGTTCGGCGAGGGGGAGACCACCCAGCGTATTTTGTGGAATCGAAGCCCCTGGATTGCGGAACCGCAGCGACTGAGCATAGTCGAAAAAGACTCCCTTCGGATTGAAGGGCATCGGCTCGGACAGAATGACGGAGAAGGCATCGATGGAGAGGTCAACTGTTGCTGTATCGGTCAGTAGGCCATTGCTGACTTCGTAGGTGAAGCTGTCGCTGCCGCTGAAGCCGGTGAACGGAACGTATTCAAAGCTGCCATCTTCGTTGAGTGTCAGCGTGCCGTTGGTGGGGGCCGTTATGAGGCTGACGGTCAATGTGTCTGTGTCTAAGTAGCCGTCGTTGGCGAGGACATTGCCGGTAATGCTGCCGTCTTCAGCATCATTTTCAAAGGTGTCTGGTTCCGCAGTGGGAACTTCTTTGGGGCTACCGATGAAGGTGACGGCATCAGCGGTCGTGGGAGCAACTTCACGGTAGCCGACGTTATCGGTGGCAAAGCTGTAAAAGGCGTAGGTGCTGCCGCCAATGCCGGTGTAGGTGGCGGAAGTCTCAGCGGTGTCCTTGAGCCAAAGGGTGAAGTCGCCGCCGTTTTCGGAAACGTAGATGTCATAGGTGGCGAGGCCGCTGCCGACATCGGTACCGCTCCAAGAAACCGTGAAGCTCGGGTCGCTGGTTTGAGGCAGCGCCGCCACCTGGCTAGTGGGCAGGTCGGCATCCAGGGTGTTGACCACGGCAGCAGTGCTGATGGGGGACTGATCATCGAAGGAAATCGCCGCTTGGCCGTTGATGGGAGTTTGAGTAGGGCTATCGGCTTGGGGTTGGATGCTGTAGGTCACAAAGCCTTGACCCTGCTCGCTATCGTCATTAGACGGCAGGAAACCGTGAGCCAAATCAGCGACGGGATTGCCAGTGGTGGGGTCAATAGCGGTGAAAGTCCAGGTGACGGTGCGAGTGGGGATATCCAATCCGGCGATGACATCGACGAAGATGCCGAGGGGGGCTTCGAGGTCAAGGCGCTGGCTGTAGGCTTGGACACCGAGGGGCACGGTAACCTCAATATCGCCAAAGCCAAAATTACCCAGGGCAAAGGTGTTGAGGTCGAGGTCAGCATCGAGCTGCTGGGTGATGGTGACCTGAGCCACCGGATCGGTGCCGGGGTCGCTGGTGTTGCTAAAGCGAATGGTGTAAGGAATGACCGTGCTCGCTGCCAGCCAGTATTCGTCGCCAAAGCCGTCAGGGTTGACCAGGGTGTTGGTGCCGTTCACAGTTTCTTGGCGCTGGAGGGCGGTGTAGCCCTCGATAAAGGCAGGGTCCGCGCCGGTGAGGGCAATGTCGAAGATGGCCTCGGCTAGGAGATCTGGGTCAGTGATGCCAGCAGCGCGGGCAATGGCTTCGGCTTCGGCGCGCACCTCGGGGTCGAGGGTGTCGAGGGTGATGATGTTTTCAGGGAAGGAGAGGTCTGTGAAGGTGGTGGTGTCGGTGCCGGGGGCATAGTCAAACAGAGAGTCGGCTTGGGTAATGCGCCAGCTATTGGCATACTCGCCGTAGAGCTGATCGATGGAAATGGTATCGCCGATGACGGTGCCGTCGCGGAGGGCAAAGTCATCGGAACGGTCATCGTTGTTGTTGCCCAGCAGACCGACTACGTTGCTCTGGCGGGTCTCGGAGAGGCCAATGCCGATATTGATGAAGCTGCGGCGACTGAAGCCGATCTGGATTTGGTCGTTTTGGGCGGAGGTGACGGTGTAGAGATCACCCTCGCGGACAATCTGGCTGGAGCCGAGGGCGTAGATGCCGCCGTCGGGGAGGTCAACGGGGGTGCCGTTGATGAGGAGGGGCGGATTTTGGCCGAGGTAGAAGCCGATCCGATTACCGTCTAGCTGAATAGCGACGGCGGCGTTGACGGAAACATCGGTACGGTTGCCCCAGGGTTGATGGCGGGTTTGAATCTCGAAGTCGTCGGTGGTGGACTTGAGGAGGGTGAACTCGCCGACGGTTTGGAGATCGTATTTGACACCGTCGAGGGTGGTGAGGTGGGGGTCGCCGTTAGATCCACCATCTAATCTATCTTCACCTTCACTTCCTATCAATTGCCCATAGATGAGGTCTTCTTGAATTGGCCCATCACCAGGTTCGTTGTACCTCCAAGGATCTGGGTCACGCCAGTCAGGTATGCCGTCGTTGTCATCATCCAGATCTTCGCTGTTGATGCGACCGTCATTGTCGTTGTCATTATCGTTTGGATCGAGGTAGCCACTTCCTAAGAGCGCCCCGATTGGACCCAAGACTTTTGCTAGCGGAGGAAATAAAAGGCTTAATACTCCAGCTGTCAATGCAATATTCGCGTTAGCATCTCTTTCTTCTGCATCTGTTCTTTGTCGAGGGGGAACTCTCTTTTTTCGTTGCAGACCATCTGGATCTAAAAAAATTGATGGGGTCATTGATAACGTATCTAGATAGATTGGTATCCCTACCATTCAAGCCAATTGGGTCATTGCTAGTAAACTTGCCTAATTCATATTCATAAAACCTTGCGCGCATGAACTCAAGATCATTTCCTTCCTCCATCACCCCCCACTGCCCAACATATTCAAAGGGGTTACCAACCTCATCTTCCTCGGTCAACTCTTCTCCAAAGGGCAGATAGCGGTAGTAGTGCAGGTAGTCGCCATCGGCTCCTGTTAAACCCATCGTTGAGCCGATCGCGTCTGCATCGTAATAGACAGCTAGATCAGCATCATCAACTCGATTTACTAACCCAATGCCGTGGTTATAACGCGCAACTAAATTGCCATCGCCGTCATATTCACCCACCACATTTCCCAACCCAAACGGATCGACAAAATACTCCGTTCTTTCACCGTTTTGAGTCGTAGCAATGCGGTTGCCTAAGGCATCATATTCATACTCCCAAACCCCTTCCGGCGTGGTGACTTTAATCAGGCGATTTTCGTCATTGTATTCATAGGCCGTCGTCTCGTCACCATCCGTTTTAGCAATCAAGTTGCCGTCAGCATCATAGGTATAGGTCGTGTCGCCAACGGTGGTGTATTGATTCAGATTATTGGCGTTGTAGGCCGTGGTAATGCCGTCCTCGGTTACCGTCGTCCGGTTGCCGGCAGCATCGTACTGATATTCAATCGTGCGCCCTTCGGGAGTCACCACAGAGGTGAGCTGGCCGGTGGCGTCGTAGCCATACTGCCAGGTGCCCTCTAGCGTGGTCATGCTAGTGCGGCGACCCAGACTGTCGTAGGTATATTCATACCGCGAGTTGACGGTACTATCGGAGTCGTAGTGAACGATGCTGATGAGCTGGCTCAGGGCATCGTAGTCAAAAGTGGTAACCGTGCCGTTGCCGTTGGTCTCCCGTGTGAGGCGACCCGCAGCGTCATAGTCGTAACGAATGATGAGTTGACCAGTACCATCCGTCAGGGTTTCCAATCGGCCTGCCGCATCGTAGCTGTAGTTCACGGTGTAGCCATCCTGCATGACCATTTGGGTGCGCTGGCCGTCGGCATTGTAGGCGTAGGTCAGCGAACGACCCGAGGGATAGCTGATAAAGGTCAAGCGGTTGGCCGCGTCGTACTCCATCTCGA
This sequence comes from Leptolyngbya sp. SIOISBB, assembly GCA_010671905.1. Lineage (GTDB taxonomy): Bacteria > Cyanobacteriota > Cyanobacteriia > Phormidesmidales > Phormidesmidaceae > Halomicronema. The sequence goes on along the minus strand of JAAHII010000001.1, from coordinate 7,010,766 downwards.
TGGTGCCGCTGGCATCCGTGGCCGTGAGCAGATTGCCGCGCTCATCATAGGTGTAGGTGACCGCTGAGCCGTCTTCGTAGGTTTTGCCCGTCAGTTGCCCATCAGCGTTGTAAGTGTAGAGAATTTCGCTGCCCCGCCGATTGACGGAGCGAGTGATGTTGCCTTGGGCATCGACGTCAAACAATTCGCTGGTGCCGTCAGCATAGGTGATGCCGTTGATATTGCCCTGGGCATCGTACTGATAGGTCACCGGGTTGCCCTGCGGATCGGTGAAGCCGGTCAGACGGTTAAAGGTGTCGTCATAGGTGAAGTCGGTTTGCTGGGTGAGCGTATCAAGCTGGGTTGTCAGGTTGCCGCGAGCGTCGTAGCCGTACTGGGCCGTACTGCCATCGGGTAACACCGTTTCGACCAGGTTGCCCGCTGCATCATACTGGAACTGAAGGATTTGGTTATCCGCAGAGCGGATCTGGTTGACCTGTCCGGCCCCGCCAAACAGCACCTCGGTTTCCGCGCCAGTGCCGTCGGTGATGGTAACGCCGCCGTGGGCATCGTAGCGATACGTCAGCTCCTCAGCGTCCCCGTTGCTGGACTCACGGATCAACCGTCCAAAGGCGTCATATTCAAAGCTGCGCTCGTAGCCCTCGTCCGACGTGATGGCTAGCAAGGAATGCTGTTTGGCCGCAGTGTTGCTGGTGTCGTAGGCATAGGTGGTCGTGCCCTGGGGAGTGGTGACGGATAGCAGATGCTCGCCAGCTTCGTCGTAAGCGTAGGTGGTGACCTGACCTACTGAGTCAGTGATTTGGGTCAGGCGTCCGGCTGGGGAGTAATCAAGGGTGAGGCTGTCGCCGTTGCTGTGGTTCAGGCTGGTGAGCAGTTCTCCGCTGTAGCCTAACGTGATGCGGTTGCCATTGGTATCTTCGACCCAGCTCAGGTCGCCATCCGCGCTGAACTGGTAGACAATGCCGCTGAGTTCCCGCAGTCGATACTGTCCCCCTTGCATGGTCAGGGTCGCGCCGCTGCCGTCTTGATAGATGCCACCACCTTGAGGCGTGAAAATACGCTGAAGATCGCCCACGCTGCGAACGGCCAGAGTACCATTGCTTTCAGCGGTGACGCGCAAATCCCATTCGTGAGACCAACCGCGACCGAGGGCTCCCAGGTCGTAGCGCTCAGCGGTGGACTGATAGAACGTGCGACTAAAGGTTAAAGACAGGCCTGGTGCAGCATCGACGACATCGGTGGTGGTCACCAAGTCAGTATTAGTCAACGTGTTGGCGGCCTGCTGCCACTCAAAGGCAAACAACTGACCGATGTCATCAACCGGCTGACCAATTTGGCTGAGATAGGTGGCGGTGTCTGCCAGTGCCGCTTGATACTCGCCAAACGTATCGCCAAGGGAAGCGGTTAAACGGTTCCAGATGACCTCCCACGCTGCGTCATCGATAAATTCATAATCTTCGCGAGCGGAGTCCTTGACGACATCCCAATCAATCACCTCATCGGCAGGTACCGGTTCGGCTGTGAGTGAGATGAGCCCATTTTGCTCTGGGGTGTAGGCAAAAACGAACTGGCCGCTTTCACCCGGAGCCAAAATGCCTGCTGGCCCCTCATCACCAGTACCCAAGCCGAGTCCCAGGAACTGCGGTGGCGATGAACTGGGATTGGTTGATTGCCCCTCGCTTTCAGTTCTAAATTGGAGCTGAAAGTTCGTGCCTGTAATTCTAAACAGCGGGGCGACTACGTCGGTTTGGCCCACATTGGTGTAGGTCACTTCCGCCAAACCATTGCCGACTGGCCTGACACTGACCTGCACATCCCCGGCGGGGCCATCGGTCACCGTAAAGGCATTCGCCTCAACTACTGTGCTGGGGCCATCTGCGATCGCTACATCATATTTACCAGGAGCGAGATCGCTCAGGTCGAAGGTAGCCCACAACTCGGTGTCGCTCACCCAGGTGACGTTACTCGCAGAGCGCTCTGCCCCATCGGCGGCCACCAGCTTAACTTGGTTGTCCGTCGTGAAGTTTTGCCCCGCCAGCACGATCGTCGTGCGACCGCGATTGCTGCCCGCTGCTCCATTGGGAAAGCCCGTGATAAACGCGGAATCGCTATCGACGATGGTCAATTCAGCCGTGTTTTGCTGACCGATCGCCGCCCCGCCCGTGGGCTCAATCAGGGTCAGGTTGAGGGTTTCATCGGGCTCTCGGGTACTGTCGCTGATAATGGGAATCTCGACAGTCTTGCGGGTTTCGCCATTGGCAAAGGTGACGGCGATCGGTGCGCCATCATAGTCTCCAGGAGCGGTGGCGGTGCCGTTTCTCAATGCAATGGTGGCTCCCACAGTACCGTCGCTACCACCAGTTCTGGCAATGGTGACGGCGGCGATCGCGGTGCCATCTTCCCGCACGCTAAATTGAGAGCCGCTAAAGGCCAGCACTCCCGGAATAGCTGCATCGTCATTGGCGATGGTTAACGTGGCGTTTCTCTGTGCCCCGAAAGCTGCTCCCCCGGTTAAATTCGCCAGTGACAAGGAGACGGTTTCATCCGGCTCAAACTGAGCATCATCAACGATGGGAATCTCAACTGTTTGGGGCGTATCGTCCCCATCGGCGAACGTCACGGTGATGGGGGTGCCGTTGTAGTCTCCCGGCGCACGGGCTGTGCCATTACGGAGAGCGATCGTGGCTCCGACTGCTCGCTCACTGCCACCTGTTCGAGTCACCGTGACCTGAACGGTGCCGCCATTTTCATCAACGCTGTAATTAGCATCGCTAAATGCGAGAAAGCCGGTTTTAGCATCGTCGTCCAAAATGTTGAGGGTGGCGGAGCCCTGATTGCCAATCACCACAACATCGGCAAGGTTTGTCAGACTGAGCGAAAGCGTTTCGTTCGCTTCAAACTGATCGTCAACCACTACAGGAATGGTCACGGTTTTAGCAGACTCACCATCGGCAAAATTCACGGTGATGGGAGTACTGTCATAGTCCTCAGGGCTCGTCGCCGTCCCGTCAGTCAGCTGTAACGTTGCACTCGTTTCCCCAACGGTTGAGCCCTGGCGGATAATGGTGACCGAGATCGTGCCATCTTCGTTGGCGCTGTAACTGGCGCGATCGAACGAGAGGTTTTGAATCGGATCGACGTATTCAAATGCCTCTGAGTCGAGGTCTAAATCCGATACATTTTGAACAATGGCAATCAGCTCATTCGGTTCAGAATCCCCTTTGCCAATAAAAATGCCGGTTCCAGTAATATCCCCGATAGGAGAAGGCCCTAGAACATATTTGCTGGATGGCCCTTGTAGCTGAATTTTGTCTTCAGCCGGATTGAAATCGGTGATTAGAGCGTAGTCGTTGGTGCCGTTGGTATCGGAGTTGAAGTCGTCATAGAAAATTGAATAGGCATTGCCAAGAATGAAGCGATCGCTATCCGCACCACCGGATAGATTGTCACGCTCCCCTCGACCGGGAGTGGCGTTTGTTTCATCGACCCCAATGAGAGTGTCATTGCCTGCACCGCCGTAGAGTCCCGCAAATCTAGGTGCACTGTCGATAATGCCAAAGTAATGGCCACTATCGCTCCCTGTGCCGCCCTTGAGTACATCATCGCCCGATGAACCGGAGATCCAATCCCGTCCGGCACTACCTTCTAAAGTGTCGTTGCCTGCACCGCCACCAAGCTGATCGTTCCCGATGGCTCCACCAACAGAATCGTCGCCATCATTGCTGTAAACCTCTGCAACACTCGCTGCCGACAAATCAATTTGGTCATCGCCTGCACCAGTGTAAAGCTGAACATGCTCGACTTCACGGAAAGTGCTTCCTTCCGACGCGCTTCCACTATTGATATCGGTGTAGGTAACAGTTAAAGACTCACCGATGCCTGACCGATTGAAGTGAAACGTGTCATAGCCGTTACCACCACTAACAACTTCTACGCCTTGCCCTGGGTCAAGATAGTCGTTTCCTTCACCACCCTCTAACGTGTCATTGCCTTCGCCACCGTAAAGACCTGCAAACCTATTAGCACCATTGACATAGCCAAAGTAGTGGCCAATATCATCGCCGTCTCCTCCTTTGATTAGGTCATCACCGGAAGAACCTGATAGCCAATCCCGTCCGGCACTACCTTCTAAAGTATCGTTGCCTGCACCGCCGCCAAGCTGATCATTGCCGAGGCTTCCAGAAACAGAATCGTCACCATCATTGGTGTAAATCTCTGTCGAGCGAGCTGCTAGTAGGTCGATTTGGTCATCACCTGCACCAGTGTAAAGCTGAACATGCTCGACTTCGCGGAAAGTGCTTCCTTCCGACGCGCTTCCACTATTGATATCGGTGTAGGTAACAGTTAAAGACTCACCGATACTTGAGCGATTAAAGTGAAACGTGTCGTAGCCGTTTCCGCCGATAACGACTTCTACGCCTTGCCCTGGATCCAGATAGTCGTTCCCTTCACCACCATCGAGCGTGTCATTGCCTTCGTTGCCGTAGAGGTAGTCATTGCCACCCTCGCCATAAATTTCGTCATTACCTTCGCCGCCATATAAACCACCCAGCGTCGGCCCAAAGAGAACCCTGTTTATCTGTCTATTATTCTCATCACCATCACCTCCATTGAGGATGTCGTCTCCTGGGCCACCCTCCAGACGGTCTCGTCCTGCACCACCTGAGATAATGTCATTGCCATCCAAGCCTAGAAGCCTATCATTGCCACCTAAACCTTCAATAGAGTCGTTTTCAGGTGTACCTGCAATACCGTTACTGTTGTCATCGCCGACGAAATCCTGTCTCTCGATCACAATAGCCTGACCCTCCAGCTCAATCACTGCCTGGTCAGATTCCTGGCGCAGAGCTTCCAGCGTCTCATCCGACAGCTCATTCCCTAACACCAGCGCCGCAAAAATAGCACCCTCATCTCCGGGCGCATCGACTGCGTTGATCTGAGCATCAATGAAATGGCCGATCTCTTCCAGCAATACTGCTGCAACCTGCTCAGGGCTGGAACCGCTATCGTCAAAAAGTTCTTGGGACAGATAAATGGTGTTGGTGTCCACAGAGAACGCGCCACGGGCACCGTCTAGTTCAGCTTCACTTCTTAGCAGCTCAATTGGCGGTAACTCATCAAAGGCTTTAGTCAGCCAACTCTCTCGCAGAGCTTGTAACCTAGCCGTATCAACATTGCGGCCAAAAGCAGTTTCAATGTGGGTCATGAACTCATCAAGACTCGCAAACTCGAAGAGCAGGTTTTGAATGCTTGAGATGGCTTCAGCAAGTGTGGATAGCGCTGCAGGATTTGTTGCCGAGAAAAAATCTGCGGCGTCTGACGAGAGCATTCTCATGCCTTTATTCCTGTAGATCGGGGGTATAAAACGGTTAAAGCTCTGGGAGTTGCTGGAAGGAAAACCCACAGTAAACTGCCCAGTGATAGCGCACCAGGATATCTGTAGTTCGAGTAGCATTAGCCACTCAAACTTAATTCACGGACAATTCAGTCAGCACCGTTCGGTCGTAGCGGTAGAGTGCGAGCTTAATTCCAGAGGAGCCCTGATTGTGCAGTTCAGTTATACAAGGCCTTACGCAGTTAAAAGATAACTAGAAAGCGCGTTGACTTCTTCCCGGAGGAATTTGTTCCTACTACGTCTAAGCTATCCGCAATTCCCGAAGGTTTTTAGTATATTTTGTGAAACTTTCGTGAATTTGAGCACCATCTACATTCAAGTACTTAAGTACGTCCTCAGGTGCCCAGCATCCGCAAGATAATAATGAAATTTGTTCGCTTTCTCCCACAAGCTCACACCAACTTGGACAGCCTCGAACGCAATCAAAAAACTGTTTTCACAAGACCTCGTGAATCTTAGTGTTTGGCTTGAATCGATTGCTCTAATTTATTTGTTGTTGGCCTCGATGAGACAGTGTTCGGATTCTTGCTCAACAGACCTTGCGTTTTGGATTACTGAGTAAACTCTTTTGATAAGTCTCGATCGCTCGCATGTGCGCCTTCGGATTTCCTCGATTCTGTAACCAGTCCTTGATTAGTTCCAGGTTGTAACGTACACACCGACTATTCAGCCTGACCCAGTGAACACCCTCAATCCACTCGCCACTCAGCCGATATTTCTTCAGCGTCGAACCACTGAGACTCAGACATTCTGACGCCTGCCGTTTGCTGACAAAAAGTTGCATCTTCTCCAACTCCTGACGAAATGTATGGGCATTCCCAAAAGGGAGTCGGTAGACCCTGATCTGTTGAATTTCCCAAACGCCTTTAACTAAGGGGAACTCAGCACTCTACTCCAAATCCAAGCCGGTCTGTTGCTGCCTGCGCTGACTTGGTTGCGCTTGGCTAGCCTGCGCTTGCTTCCACTGCTGCAAGACCTTCATCACCGTCGATCTCACATACTGACTCATGGGCGCGATCGGTACGCGATTGCGATGCACCTGATGCTGCACATAAGGGCTCTGGTGCAAAATCCCGACTACAGTCTTCGGCGAATGTCCCGCCTTCAATCCCTTCAATGCCACCGCATCATCCAGTTTGACTGCCGCCCAGTCGTTCTCCGCAAAGCGCTGATAGAGCATGTTGTAATCCACCTGGGCATCGCCAATCACCTGCTGCGCCAGTTCCAGATATTGCTGCCGCGCTTCCTGACCGGCCTCGGTTTCTGGGATTTTAGGAGTCAGTGCCATGATTCACCTACGCCACTTTGTCATGCTCATCCAACAATCCGCCCAGGACTGCATCCTCATCGAAGTCCACACCCTCGGGTGCTTGTGGTTGAGAGGGAAGCTGACGATTACTTTGCGGCATGGCGATCGCGCCCGACTCCACCAAATTCAGCATCGCTGCAGTCACCGCCTGCTGAATCAGCTCTTGCAGTTGCTCTTGCGGTGGCCCTAACTCCGCTTCCGGCATCTCCACCCCAAAGGTGCTGCTAATCAGCGCCATCTGGTGACTCAACGCCTCCATTGCTTCACGGGCCAGCACCTTCAGTTCCTGCTCTGATATATCCGTGCAGTCCTGATACGCAAAGGGTTTCCAGAACGCCGACATGGCATCCAAGCCCTTGTGCTTACCCTCTCGACTGGACAGACGCGGATTGTCGATGAGATAGCGAAACACCACTCCAATCGGCATCTCCCGATCCGCGTTGTAGGCGAACTGGATACGTTGGCGATCGCTCTTAGTCCCAGTCCCGGCTTTGCGTGGCATGGTTTCTTACCTCGGAGCAGCAGTGGATGGCAATTTGCCGATGAGTCCTAAGAATAAACCATATCCATCCATCATGCGGAGAGGCAAGGTAGGAAGTTGGTGAGATTCGGGCAAATCTCTAACCACATCGGTTAACGTGCCATCGTCACCTTCCACCAGCGTGACTCTCTCACCGCAGTGAATTTCCTCAAAGAACCCTTTGAGTTGGGGGCGAATCATGGGAAACGCACCGCCACTGATCAAAATATCGACGGAACCCTCAAGCACCCGTCCCAGTAAATTGTCCCGCAGATAAACCGTCACAGCTTGCCCGTAGGCACTTTGCACCGCTGCCATCGCTGCTGAGAAATCGAACACACTGGCGCGAGCAGGCGAGATCTGCTGAGCGTTACCGGAACTCAGCGCCCGCAGCAACGCCGGATAATCGGGAACCGTCATCCCAGCCGACCGCGCTGCTTTCTCAAAAATGGGCCAAAAGCCCGGCCCATCAGATGCGGAACCGGCAAGATTCAGAGAACCATTTTCAAAACTGAGGATTGAGAGATTGCGGTGTCCCATCATGACAATTGACGTGGGCCGCAAATCAATCTTCTCTCCCGCCCGCTCTAGCTGTTGCTTGCGATGCAGATAGAGACCAAAGCCCTCCGGAAAGCATTTCAAAGTAACCGCTGGCTGTTGAGCTTTTCCTTGGAAGGTAAAGCCTCGCTGACATAGACTCTGCAATTTCTCCGCAATCTCATGGCGAGTTTTGATTTCCGCCAAGGGCAACGAGAGCCAGATGGTGGCTTCATAGCGACTGGGTAGCTGCTCAAGTTCCGCGATCGCTCCCAACATCGCTGCTAATTTGTAGACTGCCTTCTCTGCCTTGTTGGCCGATAAACTATTCGACTCCAAAAACGCTTTCGCGGCTTCCCCCACCATCACGACATTGCCATCCACTTCTAACCACGCATTGTCTTGGGGACGCCCTCCGGCATTGAAGCCATTCAAGATCGCCGAGGTCAGTCCTTCGACCACTTCAGCCCCCATCCAGATCGGTGCGGTTTGCCCTGACTGCAAGCGATAGAAGAACTTGGAAGCGGACGAGCCTAAATCAGCGGACAGATAGACTTTAGGTGGATCGACTAAAGAAAGTCTCATCACGAAATCCAAACGCGACTCCTTTACCGTAGAGCTTTTGATCAATTAAGGATGAAAAAGGTTAATTATTTTAATGATCAGCTCCAGAGTCAGCTGAAAATGGTTAGATAATGTTAGTGACTTGCAGGGTTGTGTCACGAGCTACGCCCCCATTCGGGGACTGCGCGGAGGGGCCACACAGGACGCCAAGGGTCTGGCAAAACCCAACAAATAGCCTCCCCGCAACCGCTCTACCGTCTTCCGCCTCGCTTCAGCGTTCTCTTTAGGAGAGCGTCCTGTTTTTAACCTGAACTATCCATGCTTTCCACGAGCAACCTCTCTGCCGCTCAAGCGGAGACCTATTACACGAAAGAGGACTACTATTCCTCAGAAGAAGCAGCGCATCCGACAAAGTGGGTGGGCAAAGGGGCGGCTGCACTGGGGTTGTCGGGGACGGTTAGTCAGCACGAGTTCAGCAGCTTGCTCTCTGGTCAGGCTCCTGATGGTCAATCGCTATCGGGCAAGGTGGTGAATCCTGAGAAGCGACGAGCAGCGACGGACTTTACCTTTAGTGCGCCGAAGAGTGTCAGCATTGCCGCATTGGTGCAAGGCGATGAGTGGGTATTGGCAGCTCACCATCAAGCGGTGAGTAAAGCGCTGTCAGTGTTGGAGGAGCGCTATGCCCAAACGCGAGTCTCAACCGCAGTCGGTCGGCAGAAAGTCACTACGGGCAATCTCACTGCAGCGGTGTTTACCCACTCCACGAGCCGCGAAGCGGAGCCGCAATTGCATAGCCATTGCGTGGTAATGAATGCCACGCAGTTGCCGGATGGTCGGTGGTTTAGCTTCAGCAATGAGAGTGCGATCGCCCACAAAAAACTCCTCGGTCAGATTTACCAGAATGAACTGGCCGTAGCGCTTAAGCAGCAAGGCTATCAAATTGAGCCCAAAGCCCATGGCCAGTTTGAGTTGAAGGGGTATTCTCCAGAGTTGCTGCAAACGTTTTCCACTCGGCGGCAGCAAATTCTCAAGCTGATTGAGCAATGGGAAGCGACGGGCTCAGAGAACAACTTGGCGCTGCGGGAGATGGCCACGCTGGTATCGCGGAAACGCAAGCCGAAGGAATTGGATGAGGGTGTCTTGCAGCGAGGCTGGCAAGCGCTGATTCAGCTCAAGAATTTAGAGTTGCCTGACCTGCCGAAAGCGGAACCTCAGTCTGATCGGGAATCAGTATCGGCTCCAGCGCTGATTGATTCAGCGATTCAGCATTGCGGAGAACGGGAGTCGGTGTTTCGGCAGACGAAGTTGGTGCAGTTTATCTTTAAGCATCAGTTAGGGCAGGCGGGGTTTGATGAGATTGAGGCGGAGATCGCCTCTCATCCTGAACTCATCCGGGTTGAAGAGGGCAAGTTCACGACCCAAGCCGCGCTTAATTTAGAGCTGAATACCTTGCGGTTGATGCAGCAAGGCCAAGGGGCGGTGAATGAGATCGCCAATACCGCGATCGTCCACGATTACTTGACAGCAACCTCATTGAATCCGGAGCAGCAAAAAGCCGTTGAAATCTCTGCAACGACGACGGATCAGATCCTGGCTTGGCAGGGCGTAGCGGGAGCCGGAAAGACCTATGCCTTGAACGCCTTGAAGGAACTGGCCCGGACTCAAGGTCATGTAGTGCGTGGGTTCGCACCCAGTGCAGAAGCGGCTCATGGATTGGGTGAGGCTCTGGGAATTGAAACGGCAACGGTGGCAGGGCTGCTGGCGTCTCAGTCGGTTGATGAACCACCGCAGCCGACTCTCTGGATTGTGGATGAAGCGGGATTGCTCAGTATGCAGGATGCCCATGCGTTGCTGAGGCGAGCCACATTGGAGCGAGCCAGAGTTTTACTGGTAGGAGACACGCGGCAACTGTCGGCGGTAGAAGCGGGGAATCCGTTTAAGAGTTTGCAAGCAGGCGGTATGACAACAGCTTACCTAGAGACCCATCGGCGGCAGCAAAGTCAGGTGTTGCGATCGGCAGTGGAGTTAGTGGCTCAAGGGCAGATCAGTGATGGGATTCAGCTGTTGGAGCGGGAAGATTGCGTCAGAGAAATTAGGGAGGTGGAGGAGCGATCGCAACAAGTTGCCCAAGACTATCTGAGGCTGTCCGCCGCAGAACGCGAGAAAACCCTAATTCTCGCAGGCACGAATCAGGAGCGGTTGGAATTGACCCAGAAAATCCGGGTGGGCTTACAGATTGAAGGGGAGTTAGGGTCAGACAGGTTTGTGTTGCAGAGTCTACGCCGAAAAGATTTAACTACGGCTCAGGCTAGCTATGCCTCGGCTTATGCCCCGGGAGATGTGCTGGTGCCCGTTCAAGATTATCGGCGGCAGGGGCTCTATCGAGCCGAAAAGTATACGGTGCTGACGGTAGACCAAAACGCGAATCAGCTAACTCTAGAAACCCCTGGTGGGTCATTGCTCTCAGTCGATCCGGCTCAGTGTCCTCGGACAACAGCCTACACAACCCAATTGATCCCGATTTCCGTGGGCGACAAGCTGCGGTGGACGCGCAATAACCGGCAGGCCAGCGTCCGCAATGGTCAAACGATCATGGTGACTGAAATTGAGCCGGACGGCAGGGCCAAAGTGATTGATGCTGAAGGCAAAACCAGGGCAATTGACCTCACCGGCAAGCAGTATCTAGACTATGCCTGGGTTAGCACCACCTACAGCAGTCAGGGCAAAACCGCGAATCGGGTGCTGGCACTCCTAGGAAATACTACCCACAGAGAAGCTTTTTATGTGGCCATTTCCCGCGCTAAGCATGAGTTGACACTGTACGCTGCTGGTCGCGAAGAGTTGATGCGACTGGCTCAGGTGTCGAGAGCGAAGGAAAACGTGAGTGACTATGTCCCCTTATTTGAACAGGTGAAGACTGATGAACAACCACAACAACATCCCTACCACATTGCCAGAATTGACGTCCGAGCATTGGGCGGTAGTATTGGAAAGCGTGTTGCGGAACAGCTTGCAGCCGTTGCAGGCCGAGATGCGAGTGAATACCCAGCGGGTGATGCACCTAGAGCAAGACGTGCAGAACTTGGGCGAGGATTTGGTGACCTTACCGCAGCACTTGAGCAGCAGCTTGAGCCACTTTCTCGTTCAGTTGCAGACTATCGTGAGCAGCGAGAACTCCTCGAATGCACAGGAGACCTTGCAGGAGCAGCTCAAGCAATTAATCGCAGTCTTGAGCAGTTGGAACAATCAGCTTCAGGCGGAACACGACTCGCGGCAACAGTTGATCGACTCCTTGCAAAGCTTGGACAGAAGATTGGCCGACCAGAATCAGATTTAACCGCATTAAAAGGCATAGAACCGAGCCCGAGAGAACGATACCTAGACCTGTGGGAGCAGTACGCTGAAGGATTACCAGCAGACCGCTTAGAACTGAGAGTAGCGAGGCGAGCCTTGCAGGATGGGATATTGCCGAAGGAGGTAACCCTAATGCTGGTAGCAGGCAGTACGACGGTGCGCCAGCTCTATGAGACCACTGGCAAGCAGCAGGCCATGAAATTTGCGATGCACATGGTCAAGACGGCAGTGGCAAATCAAGCGCAGCGGCGGCAAGGGACGACAAAGCGTATTTCCTTGGAGATTGAGCCAGACCTGTGATCGGTCAGTCAGTTACCGAGGCTCGGGCAGCATAGTTTGGGCTTGGCAGTAAGGGGAGTGTAGGCGACAACCAGGTGCAGGACCTCAAAGTCCGTTGCCGATGAGGATGAAGGGAGCCCAGTAGTAGGGATGGCGGTAGCCTGGTTCGGCAACGGCAACGGCAAAGCCCTCGCGCGGAGTGGGTACTGGGGCATTGCGGGTGGCTGCGGCTAGGCGTGTTTCGGTGCTCTCGTCGTAGAGCAGGCTGAGTTGGGCTTGGCGCAGGGCTTCGGCTTTAGTGAGTTCGCCGGAGGACAGCAGCTCATAAAAGCGCTGCATGAGGATGCTGGTGCTGGTGTCGTTGACAGCCCAGAGGGAGGCAAGGACGGCTTCGGCTCGACCTTTTTCTAAAAAGTAGGAGCTGATACCGGCAATCTCGGTGCCATCTTCGGCAGCTCCTCCGAGTGCAGTTTGGCAAGCCGAGAGGACGACTAAATGCAGGTTGCCCAAGCGACGCTCCATCGCTTCGATATCGCTGACTTTGAGCTGTTCACCATTGCCCAACACGACGAAAGATTCTTCGGGGCGACCGGGAACAAAGGCAGCGTGGGTGGCCATGTGCAGTACGCGGTGGTCGCGGACGTTCTCCTTCAGGGTATCGAGGGTGAAGGCGTCATTGAGCAACACCTGGCCAGGATAGATGCCGAGGGCATCATCAGCGCCGCTGCGGACAATGGCGTCGAGCTCGATATCGACGGCGGGCAACGGACTAAAGTTGGCAACGGCTTGAGTCAGCCCCAGACCCAACACCTGAGACTGGTCAATGCTCTCTAATTTGTCAGTGGTATCGGTCAGGCCGGGAGCCAGCACTGTGGAAATGGTGTAGCGCTCTAGCAGGTATTGCTCGCCATCGTAGAGCGCCGCCATGGGAATATAGCGGGTAACGCGATCGTTCACGAAGACGAGATGGTCGATATCGTTGGCGGCGAGTTCTGATTCGAGTGGTTGAATGAGCCAGTCGTAGAGTTGTTGGCTGGTGGCTTGCAGCTCATCTAGACGGGTGGAGGCCGTTAGCAACTCGCCAAAGCGCTGTACCGTGGTGGACAACTCGCTCTGGGACACGGGCACTTCGAGGCTGCCGATGACACTGCCCTGAGCAGCGAAGACCAGCCACAGCTTGTCTTCGAGCACGAAGGGATAAATCAGCAGGGCGGTTTGCCCATGGGCGGCATAGGCGCTCAGCAGTTCTTCGGCGTCGCCGCTGAGGTTATCGGGGTTTTGAAAGATTTCATCATCAGCCCGATTGGCGCGAATGGTGGCTTGGAATGCGGTAACTTGCTGGTCATACTGCGCTTTGAGGGCTTCGAGCTGGTCGTCTAGCTCAGACAGCTCAGCGCAGTTGGTGTCTTCACAGGCAACAATCTCACCGCCCAAGGCCACAATGCTGTCATGGGCAGTGATGACGGCTTGCTCAGCGTATGAATACTCTAGGGTGTTGCCCGTCCAGGTGGCGCGGGTAGTGTCAGTGAACTCACGCAGTTCTTCTAGCTTCAACAGGTCGAGCACTTGCTGCGCCTCGGGAATGCGGCCTTGTTCGAGCAGGAGGTTGGCAAGCAGACGATAGTCGCCAGCAACCGTACCAGTGAACGACTGTTGTAACTCAGTATCGAGCCCGCGAATGTCGCCACGAATCATCTCCCGCACCTCAATGCTGGCTTTCAAGAAAATGATGGCGAGTTCGGGATGGTCTTGCTGGTTCAGCAAACCACCAATGTTACCGAGAAGCCTGCCTTCTTCGAAGCGAGCACCCAGCTCATTAAAGAGAGTCAAGGCCTGGCGATATTGCGCAATAGCCTGTTCATATTGGCCCAGATTTTTATAAACGACGCCTAAGTTCCCTAGGGCAAGTCCTTCGCTTGCGCGGTTCCCAATCTCGCGGGCAATGGCGAGACTTTTTTCGTAGAGATCGATGGCCCGCTCATACTGGCCCAAATCAAAATAAGCGACGCCTAAATTTCCTAAAGTAGTGCCTTCACCTGCGCGATCCCCAATTTCGCGGGCAATAGCGAGACTTTGTTCGTAGAGATCGACTGTCTGCTCATATTTGCGTAGACGTAGATAAGCGTTACCTAAATTTCCTAAAGTAGTGCCTTCACCTGCGCGATCCCCAATTTCGTGGGCAATAGCTAAACTTTGTGCATGAAAGTTGATAGCCTGTTCATATTGGCCCAAATCAAAATAAGTATGGCCTAAATTCTTTAGCGCATTACTTTCACCTGCAAGGTTCCCGGTTTCTTGAGCGATAGCTAACTCTTGTGTATGAAAGTTGATGGCCCGCTCATATTGGCTCAAACTAGAATAAGCATTGCCTAAGTTTCCCAGAGCAATGCCTTCGCCAGCGCGATCACCGATGTCCTCCATGATGGCGAGAGTTTGTTGGTAGAGACCGATAGCACGTTCATATTGGCTTAAGTGAGTGTAAACAGCGCCTAAATTCCCTAGGGCGTAGCCTTCGCCTGCACGATTACCAATCTCGCGATTGATGGTGAGCTGTTGTTGATAGAGGTCAATAGCACGTTCATATTGGCTTAAGTCAGAGTAAACACTGCCTAAACTTCCTAGGGCATGACCTTCGCCCGCACGATCTCCAACCTCACGGGCAATGGCAAGATGCCGTTCAGAGAAGGCGATAGCCTGCTGATATTGACTCAACCCTGCATAAACGACACCTAGATTTCCTAAAGCACGGCTTTCCCCAGCGCGATCCCCAATCTCGCGAGCAATAGCGAGATGCTGTTCAGAGAAGGCGATAGCCTGCTGATATTGACCCAAATTGAGATAAGCGACGCCTAAATTGCCCAGAGCGAGGCCTTCCCCGACGCGATCCCCAATCTCGCGAGCGATGGCGAGATGCCGTTCGGAGAAGGCGATGGCCTGCTCATATTGACTCAGATTTTTATAAACGACGCCTAAATTTCCTAAGACAATACCTTCCCCGGCGCGGTCACCGATTTCCTGTAGAATGACCAAACCTTGTTGGTAGAAGTCGATAGCCCGCTCATACTCAGCCAAACTGAGATAAGCATTACCTAGATTTACAAGAGCAGCGCCTTCTCCAGCGCGACTTTCCTCCGGAAACGCTTCGCGAATACCAATTTCTCGGACGATATCAAGACTTTGTTGAGAGAAGTTGATGGCTCGCTCATATTGGCCCAGATGATTATAAGCGTTGCCTAGATTCCCCAGAGCAGCGCTTTCTCTTCGACGATCACCAATTTCCTGGAAAATGGTGAGAACTTGTTGGTAGAAGTCGATGGCCCGCTCATACTCAGCCAAACTGAGATAAGTATGGCCCAAATTTCCTAGGACACGTCCTTCCCCGACGCGACTTTCTTCCGGAAACGCTTCGCGAACGTCAGTCTCTTGATAGATTTTCAACGCCTGCTCCAAGAACTGAATCGCTTCGCGAAATTGGTTGACGTCGCTCTGCTCAATCCCCTGATGCAAGAGTTGATCCGCTTCCGCCAGGCGATCTGAATGAGGGTTTTGAGAAAGCGTTGGTGGTGAAGGAGCGGTGAGTATGAGTGTGGGGTGGGTGGGTGAGGTGGCGTTAACTTTCGGGCCAGTCAGGATTACAAGTAGTGCGGAGAGTACTGTGAGGCTGAGCAGTTTGGCAGGATGGCGCATGGTGGTGTTCGAGTAGCGTGACATTAGCGTATAGCTCTGAACTGGGTCAGCTTATTCAACTTTAGAGAATCTTTCCTTTGCTAATTGCTGGTACGTTCGTTTAGCGGAGAACGCCTTCGGGCACTCTTCGCTAAACGAACGACTCAATCCTTGGCTATTGCTCAGCCTGCACCGCTTCCACTGCGCCCCGAGCATTCACCAGGCCACGCCCGTAGAAGTACGCTTCCGCTGAGACCGGATCAGCAATGGGAAAAATGCCCGTGGGTCGCAGGAACGGAAAATCGCCCGCCGTGCCAAAACCGATCGCCGCTTGCAGCCGATACTGATTGGCATCCGCTTGAGACACCAGCAGCCCCTCATAGTTCGCCGATCGCTCCAGCAGACTCACCAGCTCATCACGACTGAGGCGACGCTGCGGGTCTTCGCCCTTCATCAGGGCCAGCACTCCAGAAACTGCCGGAGCCGAAAAGGAGGTGCCCTGCACCTGCACATAATCACTGAGGGGATCGAGGGCCACTCCCCAGCGCGCGTTAGGCGGCTCTATCCCTGACCAGAACGCCTGAAGTCCCGTGCCGCCCGTGGTCAAAATGCCTTGATTGGCGGTGAAGCTGGTTTCGCCGCCGGGGGCCACCACATCCAAGCCCGCGCCAAAGGTGCTGTAGGGCGATCGCCGTCCCTCCAACGTGGTCGCGCCCACCGACACCACACCGGGAATCGCCGCCGGAAACGCCACCCCGTCCAAACTGTCGTTGCCTGCGGAAGCCACAATCACCAAGTCAGGGTGAGCATCCTGCACCGCAAAGATTTGATTGACCAGGGCGCGATCGGGCAGCAGACCGCCCAAGCTCATATTGATGACATCCACATCGCGCTCAGCGGCATAACCAATCGCCTCCACCAGGCTCGCGGAGGTAATTTCACCGCCCAGGCCAAACACCCGCACGGGCAAAATCTGCGATTGGGGCGCGACGCCGACGGCTCCCATCGCCTCAGCGGGACGCGCCGCCACAACGCCCGCTGACCAGGTACCGTGAAACTCGCCCGCAATTTGGTTTTGTACGTAACGCCGGGCCGATTGCAGGACTTCGCGATCAGACAGATGTGAGGCTCGCATACGGATCTGCTGCACCAGGGACTCATAGATTTCAGTAAATTCGGCGGCGGAAAGGGCAAAGGTGTTGTGCAGGTGCGGTCTGAGCACGGCCAGCTCATCAGCGCTAATGCGGGTATCGGGGTCGCCCGCCACACAATCCGTGGCCGTCGCATCGGTGCAAACCACGGTGTCGCTAGTGAAATCCCAGCCGTGAACTTCGCCCGGCAGGCGGTTTGGGTCATCGGGGGCGATCGCGGCGAGATTTTCCTGCAAGTCAGGATGATCCCACTGAATCAGGCTGTCAATGACGGCGACAGTGACGCCCTCACCCTGGTTGCTGATGGCCCACGCTTCTGGCGCTTGAATGTCCGTGCGAATCTGGAGTTGACCACGCTGGGGCGTACTGTCGAGGTGCCAGAGCAGCGGCCACAGGTCAGAGGGATAGGTGCTGTTGTTCACATCGGGCAGCGCCGCTAGCAGGGCATCCAGGTCGGGGCCGGAGGACGGCTGGGATGCCGTCGCGGCGGGCTGGGTGTCGTAGGCAATGGTTTGTACAAAGTTGGGTGTGGCTGCCTGGATACCTGCAACCCCGTTAAGCTGATTCGAGATCGCCAGCACCTCTAGCCCCTCGCCGTTGCGGGATTTGACCAGGTAGCGATCGCGGCTGAACCGCAGGGGTCGTAACACTTCCAGTCCGTAGCGGTTGAGGGTGAGCGTCACCTGACTTTGCGGCGTACCGGGTTCAAAGCTGAGCAGAATCTCGTTGGGCAGCACGATGGTATCTTCGCCATTGGCGCGACTCAGCACTGGCAAGGTGGACTCGATGTAGGACTGCTGTAGTCGCTCTTGGACGGCGGCTTGCAACGCAGCATCGGCATCAGCCGGGAGTTGAATCACGGCGTAGCGATCGCCCAAGGGTTCCACGCTGACTGACAGCGGTTCTGGCGTAGCAACTGGGGTGAGGCTGCGCGTCGTGCTCTGGTTAGGATAGCCGAGCAAATCTTGTTGAAGCTGCACAAACCCTGGTTCAGTCGAAGTGTTGAGATCGCGGGTATTGGTTTCAGCCGCTGGGGTAAATACAACGGCGATCTGGTCAGTGCGCTGGGTGAGGGGAATGCGCTGATTGTAAAAGGTGTAGTACAGCTCGTCTGCGGTTTGAGCTTGGACGGGGGCCGGGGCGATCAAGCTGGTGAGCGGCAGGGTTTGCTGGGTGGCGAGCAGTAGGGTGCCGAGGGCCAGACGGTTGAGAAAACGCTTCATAGTCACTCCTCATTAGGTTCTAAAGGTGACTATGTCTGGCGCTAGCGAGCTTATTCACACATACGGGAATTGAATGAATGTGGCTAGAACCCCGGTTTCTGGTCTGACATAAACCGTATCGATGCCTAGACCGCCAAGAAACCGGGGTTCTGAGACCGTGTTCTACTGCCCATTGCCAATCAACACAAAGGGTGACCAGTGATAGAGATGGCGAGTATCTACTGGTTTAAAGCCTTCCCGCAAAGTCGGCGCTGCTCCGGCTCGAACAGCATCCAGGCACATGAATCCATCTTCATAGAGCAGGCTTGGCGTAATGCTCCCGCCTTAGCCAATTGCCCGTAGCCAGGAATTCATAGAAGTGCTGCATCAACACACTGGGGCTGTCATCGTTGAACGGGGGAGTTGAAGGAACGGTTGGAGCGGGCGATCGAACGGTCTTGCCCTAGCAGCAGGTAAGCCGTTTCTCACTTGGAATAACTTCTACTGTCTCAGAAGTATTCACGGGTAGCACCTTCCAAGAGGCTACCCTCATGTTTCTTGAACCCTTGATTCTATTTTCGGTGTTGATGTTTCTGTGGACAAGAGATGTATGCCAATCAGAGACGGACGAACCGACACCCGATCCAGATAAAGCTGCTATAGATGCGATGGTCAAGGCGATCGTGCAACGCCTGAAACCTTAGCCCTATAACCCGTTGCCGATGAGGACGAAGGGTGCCCAGTGATAAGGATGGCGATCGCCCACGGGCTCAAAGCCCTCCCGAGACGTAGGCACAGCGCTGGCCCGCACTGCCTCCAAACGAGTTTCGACATCTTCGGCATACAGTAAGCTGAGCTGGGCTTGGCGCAAGGCTTCAGCTTTAGTGAACTCGCCCGTGGCGAGGAACTGATAGAAACGCTGCATCAGGATGCTAGTGCTGTCGTCGTTGACCGCCCAGAGGGAAACTATGACGCTGGGCACGCCAGCGGTAATCAGGGCACGGGATAGACCAACTACACCATCACCTGTAATCCGGCCCCGTCCGGTGTCGCAGGCACTGAGGATAGCCAGGTCTGCCTGTAGGTCCATTTGTAGAATTTCGGCAGAGGTGAGCAGCCCGTCTTCGCCATTGCCGGGAGCTAGCGCTACAGCACCGGGCACGTCCAACACGCCAGAAGATTCGGGGATGCCGTAGTCCAGCAGGCCGTGGGTGGCGAGGTGGATGAGGGAGGCGTTGGGCAGTTCTTGCTTGATGCGGGCTTCGGTGGCCTGCTCCCCAGTCAGTACAGGAATGTCGAAGAAGTCGCCAATGGCCTTAGCTTCGGTTTCAGCTCCGCTGAGGTAGGAGAGTTGGGTTTCGGTAAAACCATCGTCGGTGGGTAGCCAGACGGTCGGCATGGTGGGATTGCCGACTACCAGCGCATTTTTCCCTAGCCCCTCTGGGGCGGCTGCGCCAACGACTCCGCTCAGGAAACGATGATCCTCGCTCTCTGAGCGGAGTCGAAGAGAGCCTTCCCTACTCGCCAACCCAAACACCTGAATCGATGGTGCCGTGAGGATGGTGTGCTTTTCGATCAGGTAGGTGCCGTCGTCATCTTGCAGAGCGGCAAAGGGTACGAGGAACAGCTCGCCCTGGGGAATGAAGGCAACCTGGGAATTAGGGTCGCTGGGGAGGAGATCGGCGATCGGATCGATCAACATCTTATGCAGTTCTTGCAGTTGTTCATGGTTTACAGCGCCTGTAGATTCCACCACAACGGTGGCTCTGAGACCTGCAACCAAATCGCTAACCTCAGAGTCCGGGGCAGCACTGCGATAGACCGGGCCATCAATCGCGGCAATGGGATTGATGATTGCGCCTCCTTCAGCGGAACCGTCAAACACCATCTCGCGAAATTCAATCTCACCCGTAGGCTGTACCACCCAAATGTAGAGGGCTTGATCAAAGATTAGGGAATAGGTGACCAGGGTGGTGTTGGTCTCGCGGGCAATCTGCTGGATTTCCACCACGGTGGGCACCTGCGCCATAGGACTGGCTTCTAGAGCGGCGCGTTCTTCCTCGGTGGCGAGGCGGCTGGCGAACTGCAACACAAAGGCGCGACCTCGACCCCGCTCGGTAATTGCCAATGCTTCCTCAATTTTGTTCTGGGCGGTTAAAGTCAGTTCTAGATTGGCGTAAGTTCTTGCTTGTGTATCAGCGAAAGCAATTAACTGATCGTCTAACAGATTTTCACGAAGTGATTCATAAATTTCAATAGACTGGCGAAAAACAGATTCTGCTCTAGAAAAATCACCTAATGCTAGAAATACAGCTCCTAAATTATTTAACCCCAAAGCTTCTCTTTCATGATGTTTGATTTCACGAGCAATGGCTAATCGTTGCTCAAATAATTTTATAGCTTGTTGATGATTTCCTAGCTGATGATGGATAATAGCCAATTTTCCTAAAGCTATGCCTTCACTAGTACGATCACCAACTTCTATTGCAATCTCCAGTTGCTGCTGATATAAGGAAATAGCCTGTTCATATTCAGATCTAATCTCAAATACATTCCCCAAACTGCCTAAAGCATTGGCTAGCATTGGTGCAGAGCTAATATCACGAGCAACCATAAGACTTTGCCCATATAGATACTCAGCTTGCCCATAATTTCCTAAGCTAAGGTATGAATTTCCAAGGGAATGAAGAACTATTCCTTGACCTTGCTTATCTCCGAAAAGATCGAGGATTTCAAGAGAACTTTCGTAGATACCAATTGCTCGCTGATACTGTCCTAAGTTATGGTAAGAGTCACCCATATCCCCTAAGACACGTCCCATAGCGGCTTGCTCATCTAAATTTTGTAAAATCTCAATAGATTGTTCATACAAATAGATCGCAAGACCGTATTGACCTAAAGCATCATTGGCAGATGCCAGGTTAGCTAGAGCATAAGCTTCTGCTGACTTATGGTCTATGCTTCGAGCAATACTAAGGCTTTGCTCGTGAAAGATGATAGCCGTTTCATATTGTCCGATATCTACATAAGCAAGACCTAGTCCAGTCAAGAAATTCGCTTCAGAAGACTGACTTTTCTTATCACGGGAGATAATGAGGCCTTGCTCAAAAAAAGCGATGGACTTCTGGTATTCTCCTATGCGGCGACAGCTTTCTCCTAAGCTCGCAAGAATCCTTAATGCCCTCGAAATATCTTCAGTCTCATTAGCAATCGCAAGGCTACGTTCATAGATGTCGATCGCAAGTTCGTAATCCTCTAGGTGATAGTAAACATCGCCTAAATTCTCTAACGTAACTCCTTGTCCTTCTAAATCACCAAGCCCACGTTTGATAGCCAATGACTGCTCATACAGTTCAATGGCCTGTTGATATCTTCCTAAATTGCTAGCGACAATTCCTAAGTTTCCTAGTGCCCTGGCTTCTCCTTGTAAATCTTTGACCTCACGATAAATCTCAAGAGCACGCTCCCAGGATTGTAATGCTTCTTGAAGTTGCCTGATACGATATTGCTCGGCACCTCTGAGAAGTAAGAGATCTGCTTCTGCCTGTCTTTCTTCTTCTGTTTTCGTCTCAGAGATAGCCAACTGATAGCGCCCTTGCCCCTTGGTTTCTTCGAAGAACTCGGGGGACTGAGATGCCTTAGCGGTGATCTCCAGGGTGGGGACGACGAGGGCGATGAGGGTGGCGAGGCTGAGAAGATAGGCAGAGTAACGCATGGGGTATACAGACTTTTTGCTGAGGTTACATTAGACCTTTCCGAAAATTAAATTCAAGGAGAGGAAAGTGGTAGAATCGCGTTTTTAGCTCATCTATCACCCATGAATGCTTATCAATATATCACCCAATACTCTGAACGCCCTATCTCGATTCTCGGGATCACTTTCGAGCAGTTTAACGAATTAGCCCAAAAAGCGATAGAACGAGATTTAGAAAAACAGACTGAACGAGAAAAGCAGACCATACGAGTCAACCAAAAGGGAGCGGGTAGTCCCAAATCTTTAAGCTCAATTGAAGCCATCTGCTTGACCCTATTCTACCTGAGACAGTCGGTCACCTTTGAAGTTTTGGGCATGCAATTTGATATTGCCAAAACAACCGCGAATGACTACTTTCATTATTGACTCAGAATTCTGCGTGAGTTGCTCCCAGCGAGTCTTCTGGAAGACGCTAAAGATACATCATCCATGACTGAGTTGAAAACCGAACTAGAAACCCAAGAACTGCTAGTCGATTCCTTTGAGCAAGGGCGTTCTAGACCTTTAGATAATCAGGAACAGAGACGATACTTCTCGAATAAAAAGGCTAGACACACTTTCAAAACACAAGTCATTTCTTTACCCAAAGGCACTGATATTGTCGATGTCCTGACCGCAGAGCGAGGCCCAGAAGCCGATATCACCCTGATGCGAAAATGCCTGCCAAGATTCAGCGAAAAACAGTCCTTTCTAGGAGATAAAGCTTATGTTGGAGAGGCGCAAATACGCACCCCAAAGAAGAAGCCTAAAGGGGGCAAGCTAACGTCGGACGAGAAGGCGAGCAACCGGATCCTATCGCAGCGGCGTATCTATATAGAACATCTCATTTACCGAGTTAAGGTTTTTCGAGTTGTGCGAGAAAGATTCCCGTTGAGAGCCCCTTCTTATCCAACTGTAATACTCACCGTTTGTGGCTTAACTCGGCTAAGAATGGGGACACTTAAGTTGGCTTAGTCGAGTCAGTGTAAATCTCCCTAACCAGACCTTTCAGAGGGTGAGGCAACAAATGGTCACAAAATTGTCATGAGAGGGCTCAAACCTTGATTCCTACATAGCTGTCGTTCGATTGGTTCATGCGAACTATTGATTCGGAACCTTTGTAAGATAAGGAATTCAGCCCTCGGACTGGTCTATTAGCCTATCGCTCTCGTCGGCATGAGCTTATTCACTTTTAGGAAAGCTTTGGGAAGGGGGAAGGGAGTTTTGAGTTTTGAGTGCTTGATTTTGAGTTGAGAGTGAGAGTGGATGGGGTAAGTGGAGTGGGTGAAGGAGGGCGGTAGGATAGCAACATGAACGAAATGGCACAGCACTGTTAGCGCCACTTGTCTATGGTTACTGTCGGCATCACTAGGGCAATTACCAACCTCAAAGAAGCTCACGCGAAACTGGGCGTGTTGCCGAGCCCAGATGCTGACTTTTTTACCGAGTGGCGAGCCCCGTTACCCGCGCTGACAGCAGACCAACAGGCGACCTGCGATCGCCTCAAGCAAAGATACCTTGACTACGCCGACAACGGTGCCATCACCGAAGGTACCGTAAAACCGTAAATTTGATTTTGCCTGCGCCCCTACTGGAAACCCTAGGTTTGATGGATGCGCCTTATCAAGTACGGGGTAAAAAGTATGTGCGCTTTGAGATTGAGGATGGGGCCACCACCTTAGACGGCCTGATTGATGCCATCTTAATCAATGAAGAACTGTGGCTCATCGTAATTGAAAGCAAGCGCTATGGGTTTAGTGTGCGACAGGCCCTGGCACAAACCTTGAGCTACATGGTCAGCGCGCCAACCTCTCCCGTGTTTGCATTGATCACCACGGGTGAAGATTCCCTGTTCGTCAAACTTGACCAGGCAACTGGCCGTTATGGTCTTTCCAACAAGTTCACGTTGACAACTGCCGAAGGCAACGAGCTTTGTCAAGTGGCTCAAATTTTGCAGCGCTTAGTCACAAGACCGTAGTGATGACGATGCGATCGCTACTCAACCTGGTATTAGACTATCTTGAGGCAATGCCAGCCTCAGCGCTAAATGCCGCGTTGAAAAGTGCGGACGGTATCGCGATGATTTGCCATGTTGACACAAGCCGCGAATAGCGTCACATCTAGATCCGGCAGCACTTCACTTTTGGCAACGAGATCGTAAGCAGCGGCTGTCTCCGTTCTGAGGTGATAAATCTCTAGCGTGCCGTTTTGCCAGAACCAAACTTCAGGAATATTGAGACGCCGATAGGCTTCTAATTTATCAATGCCGCCGCTGGTCACTACCACTTCAATCAACAAGTCGGGGCGATCGCGATTAGCCCCCAGCTTGTAGGATTTGTCAGCTTCGCGCTTCACTAAACCAGACTCGCTTTCCAAAGTCATCGACCCTGTGGGAGGGTAGTCAATCCCAAGCTGGAGCAAGTAAAGATAGAGCAGCGTACCGATGCGCTCTTTGATCGTCTCGTGTTCTTACCCAGGCATCCGCCGAATTTCTAACACGCCCTCTAAGTACGATAGCCGCACACCGGGACGGTTGAGCAACTGCTCAGCAGCTTTGAATTCACGCCAGGTCATGGCATCAATCAAAATTGGCGTTTCGAGCGGGCTCAGGGCGGTGGTCATCGGCAAGATTCCAAGTGGGCGAACTCAGATATCTCAATTCTAAAGCCCATTCCCAATGAGGATGAACGGTGCCCAATAGTAGGGATGGCTGTAGCCGGGATGATCGCCGCCCGTTGCTGCTCCATCTCGACTGACAGGACGAGCCCCAGCCCGCGGATCGTCTGCATCACCGACGGTGCCGCTAGTCTCAATCATCGCCCGCTGTGCCGCCTGCAATGCCTCCGCCTTGGTCATGCCCTGCGCCAGCGCCTCATAAAACGCCGACATCAATGCCTCAGTACCGGGGTCGCTGACCTTCCAGAGGGATGCCAGCACTGCTTGCGCCCCTGCTTCTTGAATCTGATAGCCCAGCCCTAAAATCTCCACGCCGCTGCCTAGCTCTTCACTACCGATCGCCGTTTCACAGGCGCTCAGCACCACCAACTCCGCATCGAGGCTCCAGCTATTGCGAATTGTTTCTAAGCTGACCTGCTCACCACTGCCTAGTACCACAAATGATTGGGCTGGAGCATTTTCGACCACGGCCCCGTGGGTGGCCAAATGCAAGATCGAGTAGTTGTTCAGGCGGTTTTCCAGTTCTTTGAGGCTAAAGTCTTGGTTGAGCAGCACGGTAGTGTCCGGCATCTGCTCAGCCAGAGAGGTGACCTCAGCCTCGGTGTAGGGCAGGTCACCAAAGGGAAACTCGCGATCGCCCACGGTAATCGTAAAACTGCACTCGGCACAGGCAGCCGCCAGCAGTTGTCGCTGGTCTTGATCTGGCGGCAGGGCAAAGTCGGTGAGGGAAGCCGCCACAATATGACTGATGCTGAAGCGATCGGCCAGATAGTTTTCACCATCGTGGAGGGCCGCTAGGGGCACATAGCGTAACGCTCCATCCGGCGCGTAGATAATCGACTCGATGCCCGCCTGGTCTAGGGTCGTTTCTAACTTGGCAAAGAGAAGGGTGTAAAGCTCTTGGGCGAGTGGTTGAATATCGCTGCCGGGTGATTTGAGGGCCTGCCCAAAGGCGACAATTTTGCGATTAAGGTCAGCTCCTGCCACTGCAATGGGAAAGCGCAGTGGGGGGCCATCGGCAGTGACGAGGACAAGTTCGAGACGGTCAGGCAAAATCAGCGGATACAGCAGTGCCGTTTCTTGAGGTAAGTCTCGTAGTCGGTTTTGCAGTTTGCGATGCTGCCGCTCGATGTCAACATTTTGACCATCGGTCTCGTCATCAATCTGTTCTAAGAGCGCCTGCACTTCGGGCAGGTCGAGAAAGGCAATGAACTGATCTTGAACGGTCTTGTAGCGCTGCTGCAGTTCTGAAAGGCGCTGCTGTTGCTCAGAGGTAAGGCTGTCATAGTCTTGATCTTGTAGCGCTGCCCATTCAGCAGATTCTGAGGTGACTTGCTCATACAGAGCCAGCAGGTCTTCCTCAATTTGCCAGAATGCGATGCCCGTGGCGGTGTCGCTGCTGCCGCCGACGCTGCGCAGAGACTCATCCAGTTCCTGGACCTTGAGTAGGTCGAGCACCCGCTGAGCTTCGAGGATGCGGTCGTCTTGCAGCAGCAGATCCGCGAGTTTGCGATAGCTACTAGCCACGCTGTCGGCAAATGCCTGCTGATCTGCCGTAGAAAGCCCCCCTAGCTCGCTACGGATCGCTTCGAATTGGCTGACGGACTGCTTGAAAAAGACAACGGCTAGCTCTGGCTGCTCCAACGCTTCTAGCGTGTAGCCAATGTTGTTGAGAGTGACCCCTTCGCCCGCGCGATCACCAATTTCTGTGCGGATGGCCAGGGCATCTTGAGAGAACTCAAGGGCATCTTGGTATTGCCCCAGGTTGTCATACACCAATCCAATGTTGTTGAGAGTGACCCCTTCGCCCGCGCGATCACCAATTTCCGTGCGGATGGCCAAGGCATCCTGATAGAACCGCAGGGCGTCTTCGTATTGCCTCAGGTGGTAATACGCCAATCCAATGTTGTTGAGAGTGACCCCTTCGCCCGCGCGATCATCAATTTCCGTGAGAATGGTCAGGGCATCTTGATAGAACCGCAGAGCATCTTCGTATTGTCCTAGGTGGTAATATGCCAATCCAATATTGTTGAGGGTGCCCCCTTCGCCCGCACGATCACCAATTTCCGTGCGAATGGTCAGGGCATCTTGAGAGAACCGCAGGGCGTCTTCGTATTGCCCCAAGGCGCGATACACCGCTCCAATGTTGTTGAGGGTGCTCCCTTCGCCCGCGCGATCATCAATTTCCGTGAGGATGGCCAAGGCGTCTTGATAGAACCCCAAGGCGTCTTCATATTGCCCTAGGGCGCGATACACCAATCCAATGTTATTAAGGGTGGCCCCTTCGCCTGCGCGATCACCAATTTCCGTGCGGATGGCCAGGGCACCTTGAGAGAACCGCAGAGCATCTTCGTATTGTCCTAGGTGGTAATATGCCAATCCAATGTTGTTGAGGGTGATCCCTTCGCCTGAGCGATCACCAATCTCCGTGGCGATGGCTAGGGCATCTTGAGAGAACCGCAGGGCATCTTCGTATTGTCCCAGGGCGCGATACACCACTCCAATGTTATTAAGGGTGGCTCCTTCGCCTGCACGATCACCAATCTCCGTGGCGATGGCCAGGGCATCTTGATAGAACTGCAGGGCGTTTTCGTATTGCCCCCAGGGAGCGATACACCGCTCCAATGTTATTGAGGGTGCTCCCTTCGCCTGCGCGATCACCAATCTCCGTGGCGATGGCCAGGGCATCTTGGTAGAACTCAAGGGCGTCTTCATATTGCCCTAGGGCGTTATACACCGTTCCAATGTTATTGAGGGTGCCCCCCTTCACCCGCGCGATCACCAATCTCTGTGGCGATGGCTAGGGCATCTTGATAGAACTCAAGGGCGGCCTCGTATTGTCCCAGGGCGTCATACACCACTCCAATGTTATTGAGGGTGCTCCCTTTGTCCGCGCGATCACCAATCTCTGTGAGGATGGCCAGGGTGTCTTGATAGAACCGCAGGGCGTTTTCGTATTGCCCTAGGGCGTTATACACCGCTCCAATGTTATTGAGGGTGATCCCTTCGCCCATGCGATCACCAATCTCTGTGTGGATAGCCAGGGCATCTTGATAGAACTCAAGGGCGTCTTCATACTGCCCGAGGGCGTTATACACCGTTCCAATGTTACTGAGGGTGACCCCTTCGCCCGCGCGATTGCCAATTTCTGTGCGGATGGCCAGGGCATCTTGATAGAACTCAAGGGCATCTTGGTATTGCCCCAGGGCGTCATACACCAATCCAATGTTGTTGAGAGTGACCCCTTTGCCCGCGCGATCATCAATTTCCGTGCGGATGGCCAGGGCATCCTGATAGAACCGCAGGGCGTCTTCGTATTGCCCCAGGTGGTAATATGCCAATCCAATGTTGTTGAGGGTGCTCCCTTCGCGCGCACGACTTTCCTCTGGAAACGCTTCGCGAATGCCAATCTCCCGATAGAGTTCTAACGCCTGCTCAAATAATTGCAATGCTTCTCGAAACTGGCTGATGTTGTACTGCTCAACGCCTTGCCGCAAGAGGCGATCAGCTTCGGCTTTGCGGTCTGAACTGTTATTCTCTTGGGCTAAGACAGAAAAAGAATCTCTATAAGATCGATGCTGCTGAGTGGTTTCCGAGAATCCTGGCGTTTGAATAGTGGGGGCGATGAGGGTGGCGATCGCGACTAAACCGAATAGCTTGATGGGGGTATGCATCGGCATCCGCTCCAGTTTTGGTAGGACATCAGTGTGTAGCTCTGAGTTGGGAGAGCTGACTCGCTTGCAGGGAATGGGCTCTACTCTTCGTTCGTAGGTTGCAACCCCGCTTCGATCCGGTCGATTTTTGATGGCGTAATTAAACAACGGCACATCGTTTTCGTCGGTAACGCCGCCTGCGTGCAATGCCACCACGTAAAAGTCCCCGTCAATCTTGGCCAGAAGGGGGCCGCCGGAGGCACCGCCCGTCGTGTCGCAATCATGTAGCCAAAAAGGATCGTCATCTTGAATGATGCTGCAACCCTCATGCACCCCGGCGGTCTCACCCGGATTATCGGGCGGAAAGTCGCCCGAGTAGCCCACCAGGTCGAGTTGCTCTGCTTTATTCAGAAGTGTCTCTGCTGGTAGCGCCTGCCAACGGAGCGTCCCATAGCGATCGCCCAGCGAGCGATCCAGCTTGAGTAAAGCCCAATCATTGGGATCAGGATTATCGCCGCTCTCGGTGAAGTCAGTTCCAAGCAGCACTTCTTGCACCCAGGCCATGTCGTCAACATTGGTGATGGCCCCATTGATGAGGTTCGGCTGAAAGGCGATGCGCTTGTGCAACTGCTGCGTTTCAGAGGTGATCGCGCAGTGGGCATTGGTCAGCACCACATCATCAGCAATCAGCGTCCCTGTGCAGAGACCGATGCTGCCATCCGCCGTTTCAGAAACAATGCGTCCGACAGCTGACCAAGGGTAATCGCGATTGTTCATGGGGACGCGATCGTCATCACCGGGAACGACTCGATCAGTATTGGGGGAGGGATCAACGTTATCTAAGACGATAGGTTCAGCCGCTGGAGTGGGAAACCAATCGGGGCGATCGCCTGCGAGTTCTGGTTGAGGTGCCGCTTCAGCGGTTTGGGCCTGCACCTGACTTTGCTGTGCCGCAGACAGAGAGACCGAGATCGCCAGTCCTAAAGAAAAGCCAGAAAAGATGATCGGTCGGGATAAAAGCTTCATAACTCAAAATTTTGTGATTAGCAATAGGGTAGAAGCAGCCTTGGGGGCTATCGAAAAAACAGTGTAAGCCCCCGCTGATGAAGAAGGGAGAGAACTTCTAAATATCTCAATTAACTTGGAAACTCACAGCAATATTAGTTGTGCTGGGCTGCTGTCCGACTCTTTGTTGCAATTCGGCTTGCAACTCTTGGGCTACCGCAAGATCGGGCTGTAGCTGTAAAGCTTGTTCTACAGCGACTAAACCAGCTTCGTACTCACCCAGGGCAGCCAAAACAGCCGCCTTACGATACCAGGCAAAAGCCCAGTCGGGGCGCAGTGCGATCGTCTGTTCATAAGACTCCAAGGCTTCCTCATAGCGACCCAGTAGAGAAAGGCTATGACCGTGGTAAAGCCAGCCCCACCGTCCCTCGGGCATCAACACAATCGTCCGGTCAAAAGCCGCTAGCGCCTGCTCGTACTGCTCTAGGTTAAATAGAGCGAGGCCTTGACCATGCCATGCCTGACCGAGGGAATCGTCGAGAGCGATCGCCTGCTCAAAGGCCGCCAACGCCGCCGGGTAAGCTTCTAAGCTCAGATGGCTTTGACCCAGCCTGAGCCAGCTCGGGGCGTGGTCGGGAGCGATCGCAACCGCTTTTTGAAAGTTGGATGCTGCTTCGGCGTAACGGTCAGCGTTGTACAGGGCAATGCCTCGGTGATAATAACCCCGGTGATTTTCGGGTTGCAGGGCGATCGCCTGCTCATAGGCCTGTAGCGCCAAGTCCAGCTGATTGGTGGTATCCAGGGCATTGGCCATCCACAGCCAAGCGACGAAAGAATCCCCATTAAGCTCCAAGGCGGTGGTGAAAGCCGCGATCGCCTCTTGAAAGCGCTCTGTGAAATACAGGCTCAAGCCTTTACCCGTCCAAGCCGCTTCTTGTTCAGCATCGAGGCGAATGGCCTGCTCAAACGCTTGCAAGGCCGCTTCGTAGTTACCTGCCCGAAAGGCGTCATAGCCCGCCTGAACAAGTTGATCGTAGTCACCCGCTTGCGCCAGGATGTCAGTCTCTAGTGCCTGGAAGCGGCGATCGCTGGCAACTGGGACTTCGACAGTGGCCTCAACGGGAGGCGCAACCAATGGCAATATAAGGGCAATGCCGACGCTGGTGAGTGCATTCGTGAGAAAGGAAGTGGATTTCATCAAAAAAGTCCTCCAGGGGAGTGATTGTCTTCTGAGAAGAACTATCTCTGCTGCTGGAGGACTTATTCAGGGTTGGTGATGTGAGACCTAAAAAGGTTCGATGTAAGGCTTACACTCATTCGGGTCAGGGCCCTCTCCAACTACCTCGACGCCGACCGTGAGAGCGGCGAGTTGTGACGTCGGCACGTTGAATTGTCGCCCCAAGGGAGCTGCCCCGGAACTGCGATCCAGGTCACCAAGAATGGTCTCCACTAGGCTGAGCGCACTGTCATTGAGGCTGCGACTCCGTTCATCGATAGAGGTAAAGGAGATTTGTTGGCCGCGGCTGCCTAAGGAGCGATCGCTGATGCGTTTGAGTGATTGCAGCGTGTCGCGCAACTGCTCGGTACTAGCGATCACTAACACTTCAAAGAAACCCGCTGGGCCGTTGACTGGGAGACAAAAGACATCATCCTGTTTCGGAATCACGATACTAGCGTCCGCACTCAACTCGGCCTCAATTTCAGGAGCCTCCCAGTCACTAGGGTGATAAACATGCATGTCGCCATCGCGCTCAATGGCAATCACCGCCACGAACAGCGATCGCTTCTCATTGTTTGTCACTCGCAGGTACATCTCCTCCCCGACTTGCAGTTGCGCCACCTGGGCTTGCAGGCCCGCATCGCGACCGCGACTCTGCACTACGCTAACCCCTCCCCGCTGATGGGATGCTACTTCTACCGATATCTGAAAATCCGATGTGTCCGGATTCAGGATGGCTTTGAGTGCTTGGTTTGCCAGTAGTAACCGAAAGCGAATGTCAAGTCGCTCTAGGGCTGTTCCCATCTCTTCGTACTGAGACTCAAAGGTGGTAGACAAGGGTTCTAGATCTTTCGTAAATAGCCCGATACTATTGGGTTCCAAGGTTTGGGTATCAGTGCGACTGTTCTGATTCTGCACCTGCATTTCTTGCAGCGCTACCGTATTGAACCGCCCCAGTAGATAGTCGATATCGGTATCAGTTTGCCGATAATTTTCTACAACGGTGATGCGGTCGTACCCCGCCAAAACCTGGCGAGCTAGGCCCATATCGTCCCCCAAAGATTCATGCAGCCCCACTCGCAAACTAATATCCGTGGGAATGCCGCGAATCTGCTCGCGCATCAGCATACCTGGCTGCACTGAGATGCCATCATTTGGGTTACCCCGGCCTAGCAATCCACTGCGGCTAGTCTGGTTGACTTGTCCGATAACCTCACCCTGCTCATCAATCACTTCAAATACTGACTCGGCATTTTCTAGGCCGCGTGGCGTCATGCCCCCGAGCCAAAATTCAATGGTTTGATCGGGTTTGACATCGCGGACGACGGCGTCAGCCGCAGGGGTTTGGGGGGTTAATAAGTAGGGCGGTTGGTCATCCAGAGTTGTGTCTGGTTGGATAAAGTAAATGGGGTTTTGACCGCTGCCGCCCAGCTTATCCGATTCGCTTTTGGTAATTCTGGACAGATCGAGAAAAGCAGCTTCGAGGGAGCGATCACGGCGGCTCTGCCAGAGATAGCGGGTCAGCAAATAGGTGAAAATGCCTGACCGAAAGCTAGCGATCGTGGTTTCAGCAGACGTCTGATTGGCGAGGGATGCCGTCATGGCCACGCCTTTAGCAATGCCTTTTTGCCTGAGTTCCTGCGCTTGTTCGACAGATAGCCCCAAGTCGTTCATCAACGTCTTTTGAAACTCAAGCTCGATAGGACTGGCCTCAATCAGTTCACTCTCATCCCCTTCCAGGGTGGCGCGGTAGACCAAGTTGCCCCGCACCCCACCGCCGGAGAAGCAGCTATCCATGACGACGGTGACGTTGTCTGTCTTCAGGCCATAACTCAGCAGAAACAAGGTGCTCCCTAAAATCAAATTGGCTTCGCCAGGATTGACCCCATCCAGAACATCAGAAGGAACGATCGCCCCGGTTTTGCCATCAAAGTTTTCATAGGGCGCTGCCTCCAGCGTGCCGACATCGATATCGAGCTCGTCTGGGTAGCTAATGGGATTGGGTTCTTTGGCAAAGGTGCCATGCCCCGAGTAATGGAAAACGACCGCATCTTCGGGTTGCGCCTGTCCCAAGTGGGTCTGAAAAGCATTGATGATGGCTTGGCGGGTCGGGGGGGTGATGATTTCTTTGGCGGGTAGGTTGAGGGTGGCCTCGGAGACAATCACAATATCTTGTGGGTCAAACCCATACCGATGCACCAGCAACTCATACTGCAACCGCACATCGTTGACGCATCCCAGCAGGTTGCCGACAGCGTCGGGGTACTGGTTGATGCCCACCAGCAAGGCATACTTGCGTCCGGTGGTTTGGGCCAGGGCCTGATTGAAGTGCTGCCCTTGGCGCATAAAGTCCAATTGATTAAGGCCGATCGCGCCTAAACTGGCTCCGGCGAGTTGCAAAAAGTGACGACGACGCAAACGAGACATGACAAATTAGCTCCTTTTACTCACGTGAGTAAGCAATTATTGCAGGTATAAAAATGCCTATCTCTGAGTAAGCAAAGCTTATTCACTTTCACCAATTAATGTAAACGCGGCCCAATCTTTCGGATCAGGATGGTCTTGCATCGTAATTAGCATGGCCTGTCGCAAGGCCTGGGCTTTGGTCTGCCCTTGATCAAGCTGGCGGTAAAACTCGGTCATCAAGTCAGCCGTTGGCGCATCGGGCACCGCCCACAGGGATACCACGACGCTGGGCACCCCAGCGGCAATAAAGGAGCGCGATAGGCCAATCACCCCATCCCCTGTAATGCGACCGCGCCCGGTGTCGCAGGCACTCAGCACGACGAGATCGGCCTGCAAGTCCATCTGCAAAATTTCCGCTGAGGTCAGCAAGCCGTCTTCGCCACTGCCAGGAGTGAGAGCAATGGCTCCCGGTACATCCCGCGTTCCGGTTTCGCGCGGGTCGCCATATTCCAGCAGGCCGTGGGTGGCAAGATGAATCAGGTCGGCACTGGTAATCTGTTGTTTGACGGTAGCTTCGGTGGCTTGGTCGCCTGTCAAGGCTGAGGTACCGAGGAACTCGGAGACGGCATTGGCTTCCTTCAGCGCTCCAGCCAGCGGCTGGAGTCGGGTATCGACAAAGCCATCCTCGGTCAGAAATGTAACAGTGGGCATGTCAGGATTGCCGACAATGACGGCCTGGTCGGTGGTTGACCCATTGCGAGAATCAGCGATGTCGTGGGTAAGTTGCAACACCTGGATAGAGGGAGCTGTGAGAATGGTGTGGTTTTCGATCAGGTAGTCGCCGTTATCGTTCTTCAGCGCTGGAAAGGGAACAAGGAAGAGCTCGCCTTGAGGAATAAAAACGACGGGTTGATTGGGGTCGTCGGGGAGGAGATCCGCGATCGGGTCAATTAGCAGATCGTGCAACTGGCGGAGCTTTTCATCCTGTTCTGCCTGGAGTTGGGCCAATACATCGGGTCTGAGTTGAGGAGGAGCACTAGCGCGATCGCTGCCACGAACGCCAATCGCATGCCGACTGTCAGTTACGAGTTTGCTAAGGTTAATATCCGTGAGGGGAACTTGACGAAATGTGATTGTGCCGTCGGGAGAGACGACCCAGGCACCCAAGCTGTAATTGAACTCGTATCCATATCCTGAGAAGCGGCGATTAAATTCGTAGTCTTGGTCCGTATCGCGAATTATGGAGTACGTCACAAGCGTAGATTTTGTCTGCTGGGCTGTTTGCTTAATAGTAGTGATATTAGGAGAATTGTTTGTTGATAGGTCTAGCGAATCACTTGACTCTTGCTGAAATAACAGTTCTGCTAGTGCTCGACCTCGACCTCGCTCAGCGGCTTCCAACGAAGCTTCAAATTCGTCTTGCTCATTCAATGCTTCTTGTAACAGTGAGAAAGCAGTCTGTTGATTCTGAAAAAGTGAAATTCTATCAGAATCTGTCATATCGTTAGTCCGAAGTGCATCTGAAATTTCAGTGGCTGCAATCAAATAACCTTCAGCAATCTGAGGTTGATTATTTATCAAATAGGCTCTGGCAATATCTGTGGATACGACTGCTTCTTCATAGCGTAAGCCTGCGGCTTTGTAAAGAGCCAAAGCTTCTTCAAGATATTCAATATTGGTTGAGTCTACATATCTAATAGTGATAGATGCAGTACCATCATCGGACAAGAGATTGCCATCAGAGTTGTATGAAAGCAATGAGTTGCCCATATCTCTTAAAACGTCTCCTAGTAAGACAGGATTTCCAATATCTCTAGCAATCTTTAAAGCCTCCTCGTACTGATCCAATTCAAACAATCCACTTAAAGAAGCTAGTCTAAGAGAGGCGTAGACAATGCCTCTCTCATCCTCAGTCTCACGAGCAATTTCTAGGCCTTGCCAATAAAAAGTATTCGGCTTGTTGATGATTTCCTAGTTGTATATGCGAAGCGCCAAGGTTTCTAAGAATTTGCCCTTGTTTAAGACGATCTTGATTATCATCTAAGAGTTCCAGTGCTTGTTGAAAATATTCTATTGCCTTTTGAGGGTTACCTAAGGTGCCATGGATAGTACCTAAATTCCCTAAAGCAGTGCCCTCTGAACCTGAATCTCCAGTTTGTTGAGAAACTCTCAGGCATTTTTCAAAGGAGCTAATAGCCTGCTGATAATTTCCTAGATTTCTGTTGGCTATGCCTAATCCATTTAGAGCCCTGCAAAAGCGAGCATCAGCCTGCGGTTCCCCATCAACTTCAAGTCTAGGAGCAAGAAGACTTAAACTTTCCTCAAAGAAATAAACAGATTGACGATAGTCACCTTGGCTGATATTTACTTCGCCTAAACCCAGATAAAGGTTCATTAATTCATTTTCAAGAGTGGAATTGCTCCAATCATCGACTTTTTTAGCTACCACGATAGCTTGCTCATAATAGCTTGTCGCCTGCTGATGATTCTCTAAAAGCTGATGAATGTTAGCTAAGTTACTCAAAGCGTTGAGTTGCCTTTCTAAATTCTCGGTTTCTTGAGTAAAAGCAAGGAATTGTTCATAGTAGCTTATTGCTATCTGATAATTTCCTGAAAGTTTATGAGCATTAGCCAAGTTGCCCAAAGCATTAATCTGCCTTTCCAAATCCTCAGCTTCTTGGGCTAGAGTAAGGGATTGCTCATAGGCGTTGATAGCTCTCGGGTAGTCACCTTGAGCCTTAAAGGTAACTCCTAGATTGTTCAAAGCTCGCGCTTGCAGAGTCTTATCCTCTAGTTCAAGAGCAATTTCTAGAGCTTGCTGATGAAGCTCAATTGCTCTTTCATAATCTTCCAGTTCCTCGTGTATAAATCCTAGAGTTCCTAGGACGGAGCTTTCTATCGTGCGATCCCCCAACTTACCAGCAATAACCATGACAGATTCTGCTGCATCAATCGCTTGTTGGTATTCATTGACAGCCACGTATCTATTGAGGAGTTCACCCCAAGCGAGAACTAGATTAGACAGGATAATTCGCTGGGAATCATGATCATCCATTTCTCGATAAAGAACTAATGCTTGTTCGTAAGATTGGATTGCTGCTTCTAGTTCTCCTCGCTGTGCTTGGTGAGAACCTTGAGCAGAAAGTCGATACGCTTCGGCCTCTGATTGATTGAGCTCTTGAACCCCTGCTATTCGAACTTGATAATTGCCTTCTCCTAGCGTCGCAGCGGCACTCACCAATATCACATAACTTCCATTTTGAGGAAGTCGCTGTATCAAAGAAACCGTACCGCTCTCTCCAGTCTGGCGCTTAACCATTTCATCTGTCGCCTCATGAATAAGATAAACAACCGGATTAAACGCTTCACTTGTTACTGTGATATGGATTGTTTCGCTGGTTTGCCCGTCAAAACTATAAGCATCAAATCGACGATTCGTCTCACTAAACACTTGGTCTCCTTCTTCCAGACTTCCTTGGGTGAAGTTGCTTTGGTTAGGGGAGGGGCCAGCCTGCTTAGGTTGAGATGATCCTGCACTGACAGTTTTGACGAGCTGTTGAGACGAATTTGCAGTTTGGGCCAAGGGTAAGGTCAAGGCTGAGGCTAGCAACAGGTTGAATAACTTCATCGAGGAATGCATCAGGCTACGGCATATTTAAGTTTTGACACAGGCCTATATTTCTGAACATGAGGAGCTTATTCATTTCACACAATCTTCTTCTCCAGAGGTGTGAGTGAAGCGATCGCCGCAATCCTCAAGTCCTATGTGCCAACAGGGGAGCTGGTGCGATCGCCCCCGATACTATTCCAGGTTTTGATTGACTACTTCTACTGGTAACTCTAGTGCTATCGCAATTTGCTCCGCTGATAGCCCCATGTGGTGCAGTCGAGAGATGGCCGATAACCGGGTTTGCTGTTCAGCATCTAACCGGGCTTGGGTCTGCTGCGCTTGAACTTGGGCCTGATGCATCTGTTCAGCCGCCGAGAGGTAACGGCTACCCTGTTGATCAAACCAAGACAGCACCTCTTGCTCAATGCCACCCACAACGCCTTGGCTCCGGCCAATTCCCAGTCCGACTTCAGGCATCCAGTAAGGTTCGCCCAGCTGTAACTGATACTCTCCCTCAATGAGTTTGTACAGCTCAAAGGGTTGATGGAGATCGCGCTGCCAATGCTCAGGATTGTAAATGACGTAGTACAGCACCCCAAGGTTTTTGTAGATTGTCTGTTTAGTGTCGTACTCGCCCCCTGGGGTTTGCGAAACCACCTCTAGCACCAGGGTCGGAACTACGCCATCCTCTTCCCAGGTAACGTAACTTTTGCGCGATCGGTTGCCGGGTTTGCGTCGGGGAATGCCCAAACTGAGAAAGCCATCGGGCACCACCGGGACACGCGGATTGACTCCCGTCAGGTGATAGATGCCCATATCCACCGCAAAGTACCAGTCGTAACGATCAGGCCAGATGAGCTGTAGCAAGAACAACAGATAATTGGGTAGCAGATTCTGGTCTTCGTTGTCCACAGGCAATCCATCCGAGTCGGGTAACTCGTCGCTAGTCGGCAGCGTTCGATAGCGGTCAGACTGAACCATAAGCGTTCTGCTGGGGCGATTGTGCTTCTATGATAGTGCGCTCTCGAACTGCGATTAATTGGCTTCGCCAATGAGCGTAAACGCCGCCCAATCTTTCGGGTCAGGATGACTCGCCATCGTCGTCAACATGGCCTGCCGCAACGCCTGCGCGGTGCCCTGTCCCTGATCCAACTCGGTATAAAACGTGGTCATCAGAGCAGCAGTGGGCATATCAGGAACCGCCCACAACGAAACCACCACACGGGGGACTCCCGCCGCCAGCAGCGATCGCGATAGCCCGACCACACCATCTCCGGTGATGCTGCCCTGCCCCGTGTCGCAAGCACTCAGCACTACCAAATCAGCCACCAGAGGCTGCTGAGCCAGTTCCGTCGCGGTGAGGAGGCCGTCATGTTGAGTATCGGTAGCCAGGGCGATCGCACCAGGAATTTCCGCAGCGGGGTCGCCATAGTCCAGCAGTCCGTGGGTCGCTAGGTGAATGAGACGGGCATTGGCGAGGCGATCGCGCACGGTGGCTTCTATCGCGTCAGCCCCCAGCAGTGGGACTGCATTGAGTTGCTCGGCAATGGCGATCGCCTCTTGTTCTGCTCCTGGCAACGGCGAGAGGGGCGTCTCGGCCAAGGTTGGCATCGTAGGATTGCCCACAATCACGGCTTCATCTGCTGTGAGGTCGCTCAGGTCAACGCCAGCAGCACGATTTGCTGCCTCCGTCTGGATGAACTGCAGTGAGTGAATGGACGGTGCCGTGAGCAGGGTGTGCCGTTCGATCAGGTATTGTCCTGCTTCATCTTGTAGAGCCGCAAATGGCACGAGTAACAGGCTTTCTTGAGGCACAAAGACGACGGGAGCCTCTGGATTATCGGGTAAATGCTCGGCAATGGGTTCAATGAGCAAACGATGTAACTGCTGCAGTTGAGCATCTAAATCAACTGAGGGCTGTGGGTCTCTGAGGACAGGGGCAGCCCCCGCCCGTCCCCGAACGCCGATCGCCTCACGAGTTTGTAAAATCGTGGCTGCCAGATCGCGATCGCCCTCATCCAGCGACACCGATTCAAAGACTACGGTGCCATCGGGTTGGATGACCCAGATATAAAGCTCCGTCGCGGTATTCAACCAGCGATTATCGACCCGGTTGGGAATAAAGATTTCTCGGTTGTCGGGAATGAGACTGTATTCCACTAGTGTGGCATTTTGGGTACGGGCAACCTGCTGCAGTGCTGCTAGATCAATCGTGGCGGTAGCCCCTGGGGCATTGGTCGCCAACTGCTGCACTAGCACTTGTGATCGCCCCTGTTCTGCCGCCACTAAAGCTGCCTCGGGGTCTCCCGCCGCAACTAGGACCTGCTGTAAGGTGCGGTAGGTCATGAGTTGCTGATCAAACGTGGAAATTGCCAGGGTTGGCGTAGTGACTGCTGAGCGTTGGTCTTCCCAAAACGTGGCGGCCTGCCGGAGGGCAGTGGTTGCTCCAGCGATATCTCCGGCGAGAAAGCGGGCATTGCCTAAATTGGTGAGGGCAATGGCTTGGCCAGAGGGACTGCCGTCTGCCGCTTCCTGCTCGACTCGGGCGGCTAGTAGCGGCAGTGCGCGCTCGAAATCACCGGCAACCCCGTAGGCGTTACCCAACGTGCCCTGGACAACACCCGCCAACAGCGGATCAACCGTCTCGGCGATCGCTAGGCTGTCTGATAGTAAGTCAATCGCGGCGGCTCCGTCTGCCTGTGCCAGGCGGGTTTCCCCCAGATTGGCCAGGGCGATCGCTTGAAAATAAGGATCGTCTATAGCTTCTGCCAGTTCTCGAGCTTCTGCCAGTTCTCGGGTTTGCTGATGATATTGCCAGGCGCGATCGTAGTCTCCTTGATAAAAATAGGCGCTCCCCAATCCTTGCGCGGCCTGAAACTGCAAGACTGGGTTGTCCGTTATGGCGAGCAAAGTCTCTGCCGCTGCGATCGTGCCCTCCAGATTCCCCAAGGAGGTTTCGGCCACCAGGAGTAGCGCCAGCCCCCGTTGCTGGAGTAGTGGCACGGTAGCGACTTCCGCCAGCTCTAGTCCCGCTAACAGGGCATCGCGAGCGGTCTCCCACCGTTCGGCCTGCAGGGCAGCACTCCCCAGATTGAGCTGACTAGTTGCCTGTAGGGTCAGGTCTTGGAGTTGTTCGGCCAGGTCTCGCTGCTGCTGATAAGTGTTGAAGGCATTCTCCCAGTCGCCTGCCTGCATCAGCGCATTGCCGTAGCCCTCGTAGGCTTGCCACAGCGCCATGGCTGTAATCTGGCTGAAGTCTGGCTGCTCCAACTGTTGATAGAGGCTCAAGGCGGCCTCTAGTGACGCGATCGCCTCTACCCAATTACCTTCAGCAAACTTCGCTTGCCCCTGTTGCAACAGCTCGGTGGCTTCCAGCGTCGGATTGGTTTCCTGTTCTGTCTGAGCTAGGAGGGATGCAGGCAACACCCCCAGCGTGAGGCCGATACTCAGCAATAGCGTCAAGGAACTTTTTGTAAGAGACATGGCAGAGCACCTACTCACTTTCACCAATCAGCGTAAACGCGGCCCAGTCTTTCGGATCAGGATGGTCTTGCATCGTCATCAGCATGGCCTGCCGCAGGGCTTGGGCTTTGGTCTGTCCCTGGTCAAGCTGGCGGTAAAACTCGGTCATCAAATCAGCCGTTGGCGCATCAGGTACGGCCCACAGGGATACCACCACGCTTGGCACCCCCGCCGCGATAAAGGAGCGGGATAAACCAATCACACCATCACCCGTAATGCGTCCGCGTCCAGTATCGCAGGCGCTCAGCACGACGAGATCGGCCTGCAAATCCATTCGCAAAATCTCAGCGGAGGTGAGCAAGCCGTCTTCGCCACTGCCGGGGGCCAGGGCAATAGCACCCGGCACGTCGCGCGTGCCGGTCTCGCGCGGGTCGCCATATTCCAGCAGACCGTGGGTGGCGAGGTGAATCAGGTCGGCGCTAGCAAGCTGCTGTTTGACAGTGGCTTCGGTAGCTTGATCGCCTGTTAATGCTGAGGTGCCTAGGAACTCCGAGACGGCATTGGCTTCTTGCAGTGCGCCATATAGCGGCGAGAGTTGTGTATCGACAAAGCCACCCTCGGTCAGAAATGTGACGGTGGGCATCGCCGGATTGCCGACAATGATAGGCCGGTCAGTGGTCGCCCCATCCCGAGCATCAGCGATGTCGTGAGTGAGCTGCAATACCTGAATGGAGGGCGCGGTCAGAATCGTGTGGTTTTCGATCAGGTAGTCGCCGTTGTCGTCTTTCAATGCCGGGAAGGGGACGAGGAAGAGTTCGTCTTGGGGAATGAAGACCACGGGCTGGTTGGGATCGTCAGGCAGGAGATCAGCGATCGGTTCGATTAACAAGTCATGTAGTTGGCTGAGTTTTTCATCCTGGTTTGCTTGGAGTTGCGCCAATACATCGGGTCTGAGTTGGGGAGGAGCACTAGCGCGATCGCTGCCACGAACCCCAACTGCTGAGCGAGTTGAGCAGATTAGCTCCAAGAGCGCTTCCCCAGATAGATCGACAGTTCGGGCAAAAATTTCTCCTGATGGTTGAACAACCCAGATGTAAACAACAGGTTCCACGAGGCTACTCTTATCGACCAGCGTATATTCGATGAGAGTAGCATTTTGCTGCTGAGCAATTTTTTTAATGTCTTCTATAGATAAGGCGTTAAGAATCAATGGACGGCTTGTATTAGATTCGATGTGATCTGATATCAAAAACTCGAAGACTTTAGCTCGGCTTTCTTCTGAAACTACAAGAGCTTGCTCGATGTTGTTTTGGGCAAATAAAGCCTGCTGAAGATGCTTGTAAGTGTTTTGAGAAGTGCCTAGAAAAGAAATCTGAGATGTTTCAGGTAACTCCGAAGTCGGGATAGAGACAAAAGTATCGAGAGCAGATCTTAAAGCACCCTCAGCTAGAGCATACTCCCCAAAGGCATAGTGGATGCTTCCCTGCTGAGTCAGGGCTCTAAATTCGCCTATAAGATCACCATCTCTGCGCGTG
Organism: Leptolyngbya sp. SIOISBB; assembly: GCA_010671905.1. Lineage (GTDB taxonomy): Bacteria > Cyanobacteriota > Cyanobacteriia > Phormidesmidales > Phormidesmidaceae > Halomicronema. The sequence goes on along the minus strand of JAAHII010000001.1, from coordinate 6,969,490 downwards.
TATCCGATGTACGTATCGAGCTGACTGATCATCATCGGATACTGCTCAATACCGACATCTTGATAGCTTTTGCTGATTTGGTTGTTGGTTTCAAGGTTTGAAAATGAGCAGACATCAGATGTATTAATCGGCAGGGGCGTAGAGTCAGCTTCGACGTCATTGCCAGAACCAACCGCCGCGCCTCGCTCTAAATATTCAGCAGCAGTGAGGAACTGTCCTAAGTCCATATAAACAACCCCTAAGAAACTGAGTGTTTCTCCTTCTCCTTTTTGATCATTGATTTCCTGGTATATAGCAAGAGCCGCTTCAAAGGAGGCAATTGCCTCCTGATATTGGGCCGAAGCTCGTTGTTGGATGCCCTGTTGCAAAAGGCGATCAGCTTCAGCCTTACGGTCTACTTGAGAGATACTCTGCGCTGACGTTGCAGTGAAAACCGCAGACTGAAACAACATAAAAAACTGAGTAGCTACAAGAATGGTGCTTATAGCAATGAAACTAAGCGTTCTGGGGAGAAGTTGCACAGTTAGGTGATTTCCTTTGCGAGGGGTGTCAGTAGCATATAGCTCTGGGCTACGAGAGCTTATTCACCTTCAGGCAATCTTTTATTTCACGGAATTTTGGCAAGCGATCGCCTCACCCCGTCAACATTCTGCTCTGGTCGGCAAAGCCTACCGGGACGGTCGCAGGTGAGACGCAACTTGCAGGTGATAGGCGGCCAGACTGTATTCTTTGAGCACGGATTGAAACGCGGCGATCGCTCCCTTCCCTAGTTTTTCGTGCTGGCTAAGTTGTGCTACGGCCTGCACCACGGCGCTCAGCGTCTCGCGGCGGTTCTCTAGAAATGGGTTAACGATCAAACTGTCGAGAACGGACTCGTAGCAGGCGAGGGCAAAGAGAAATTTGTGCTGTTGGGCATAAATGCCTCCAAGGTCGATCAGGATGCGATTTTCGTAGTCAATATCTGGCAAGCTATAAAACTGCTTGAGCGCTTTTACATAGCTTTGCTCCGCTTGGGCAATGTGCTGCAACTCAAAATGGCTACGGCCAAGTTGGTGGAGGGCGATCGCATAGTCGTACTTCGCCTCAGTGTCTTCCAAAATGGCGGCGGCGGCTTGGCTGCAAATTAGCGATCGCTCCGGTTGCCCTAGAGATAAATACACCGCACTCAAACCGTTGAGGCTTTGGCCCATACCGGTGGTCTCTTGAGCTTGCGTGTAGTAACTGAGGGCTGCTTCAAACTTGGCTAACGCTTCGGGAAATTGCCCTTGCTGGTAATGATGATTAGCCCAAATGAGATCTTTGTGAGCGATCGCCAAGATGACGAATAAATCGCTAGGGGGGAGATCGGCCTTGACCATTGTCGTTTGAATTGGCAGGGATAGTGGGGAGGTGAGAAATTCGGGGGCGGTCATCGTGGCACCGTGAATCTTGGTTCACAGAGATATCTGTCTGGCAGCGAGCAGCTTATACACTTTTTGTCAGGGCAAGCTGCTGATGTCGAGCGGGTTGGCTAGGACCTGTCGTCATTGAGGGGTCAAATCCTTTCAGGAAAAAGCCGACAGTAGTCTATTAAGTGAATGCGGGCGCTGTCATGCCTATCCCTAAAAATTTCTGTGATTGATTGTTGACGCGCGCTCAAGGATGCTGGTTGCTGAGGCGAACATACCCAGACATGACAGGACCCAAAAACGGCATGGGGCAGTGGCAAACCGTAACCGGTACGATTGCCGAGGGGTATCGGGTCGCCTCAGGTCTGACAGAGAGTAGCCCATATCCTCAAGGGGCGCTGGCGATGCAACTGCCGCATTTTTTGGCGCGAGGGTTTGATGTGCGGCCTTATTATTTGGGGACGCTGAACGTGGCGATTCTCCACGGGAGAGGCTCCGCCAACGCTCCGCACCAGTTCCGCATGACGCAGCCCGAAATCACCCTGGAGCAAGTGGCGTGGACCGATGCCCACGCCCCCGAGACGTTTTCGTTTTCACACTGTCGGTTGACCTGGAATGGCAACATGTTCGACGGTTGGGTTTACTATCCCCATCCTGAAACGAAGCCAATGCACTTTCAACAGCCAGATTTGATTGAGGTGCTGATGCCGAAGATTGACGGCATTGGGTATGGCGATCGCGTCGCACTGTCGGTGTTAGCCGATGAGATTCAGATCGCTGGGTCAAACACTGGCTGAGCGGTGTCGCAGCCAGCGGGGTCTTGGTGGAGTGAACAACGCGAAGGTGATCGCGCCTACTCTAAAGGTCGCCAATCGCCCGTTAAGACAAATGCAGCCCAGTAGTAGGGATGGCTATACTCGCCGCCCTGCTCAATCATCTCAAGCTGCACTTCGCGCAACGCTTCACTGCGGCCCATTCCAGCAGTGAGGTTTTCATAGTAGCGGGCCATGAGGCTTTGGGTGCCAAAGTCGTCCACCTGCCAGAGGCTGAGCAGTTGAGTTTCAGCTCCGGCCAAGGCAAAGGCGCGCCGCAAGCCATAGACGCCTTCACCATTGGCGATGTCGCCAAGGCCGGTGTCGCAGGCGGAGAGGACGACGAGCTGAGTGCCGAATAAGTTGAGCTGGGAGGCTTCCAGCGCGGTGAAGACGCCATCTTCACTGCCGCTTGTGCGGGTGTTGAACCCAGCCAACGCGAGGCCAGAGCGCAACAGGGGATTTTCGACGACAACGCCGGGGGTGACGGCAGTAGCAAAGGGATTGTCGCTGGCAATGACGCTGATGCCGCGCTGACCGCTAGGGTTAGGGCGATCGACATTGGGCAAAAAGAAGCCGTGGGTGGCGATGTGCAAAATGCGGGGTGACTCCACTGATTTAAGCAGGTTTTCGGTGGCGTCGGATTCGGTGCGAATGACGGCGTTGGGTAAGAGGGGACGGATGGCTTCGGCTTCGGCGGCGGTGCCAGGGAGGGGGGCGAACTCGTTGAGCTGGCTGAGTTCAGTGGAACGGCGATTGTCGCCCATCGACTCTGCTCGGGGCGCGACGGCTACTGCTGGCTGCGCGGAGTCGTTCGCGATAGCATCTCCCTGTGGGAGAAAGTCAGCCGTTTCATAATCAGGGTTAGCCACGATCACAGCAGGATTTTGGCTGGGCTCGATGACGTCAAACTTGAGCAAGTCGCGCCCGGAGTTGAGGTAGCTGATCTGATATTGCTGCACCAGGTAGTCGCCACCTGCTTCGGTTTGCAGTGCCTCAAAGGGCAGCAGATTGAGCTGACCGTCGGGGGAGATGAGGAGATGGTTGGTGTCTTGTAGATAAGGGGCGATCGGGTCAAACACCAGTTCCTTAACATTGCTGGTGACTTGTTCAATATCGACTTCACGGAGTCTGGGCCTAGCTCCGGTGCGCTTAAATTCAGCATTCCGGTTTTGCAGCAGCCTGACAAAGGACTGTACTGCCGTATCAATCTCCGCAGCATCGCCCAGGTCAACCACCTCAATGCGCCCATTTGGGAAAAGGAGGTAGGCGGCGTAGCGCGGGTCGCCCCACCAGATGGATTGATCAGAAATATTAAAGGGCTGATAGAGAGCATACTCAAGTAGTATCCCATCCGCCGGAATCTGAGCTTGCACATTTGCAAGCTCCACAGGCTGGCTCTCGGCCCGAAAGACAGCACTGCGCTGCGATATTTTTTTCTCTATATCTTCGGATTGCTGCTCTAGTCTGGTGATTTCAGTGAGGTATTGCTCACTTGAAAGATTGGTTGGAGGACTAAATATAAGCTTAGAAAGAGATTGGCGTATATTCGCAAGGTTGTCTAGTAGAGATTGACTTTCTTCGTCCAAATTTTGACGTAATGCTTGAGAACTGTTGCTACCAACTTCTAGTAGGCGACCTTTGCGACGAAGTAAAGTGGACAGCCCCAAAGGCAATGCCTCCGGGACTTCTATTGAGAGCGATATAGCACGAGTTGTAGAGTCTACAGCAGCAGCAAAGTCCTGCCGTTGAGCTTCAGTAAGGGAAATCAGGTTTAACGACAGGATATGCTCTTCAATTTCCAGCGCTTTCTGAAGATAGTCTAATGCTCTTCCTGTATCCATTCGTGTTCGATATAGCGTTGAAAGATTGTTAAGGGTTGCGGCGACAACAGGATGACGCTCTCCAAGCTGCTCTTGGCGAATATCCAGTGCTTCTTGATATAAGTTTTCTGCTTCCTGGTAGCGTCCCTGAATACGGTACAGCACCGCAAGATTGTTAAGGCTGACCGCGACAACAGGATGCCGCTCTCCAAGCGCTTCTTGAAGAATATCTATAGCTTCCAGGTAATGCTGTTCAGCCTCTTCATAGCGCCCCTGAATCTGATGTACTCCTGCTAGGTGACCAAGATTTATTGCGACGTCAGGATGGCGCTCCCCTAAGTACTCTCGTAAGATTACTTGAGCCTCTTTAAATAGCGGCTCGGCTTCGTCATAGCGTCCTTGTACGCGATAGAGTTCTGCTAAATTATCGAGACCAATACCCACCGAGGGATGGTGATCTCCCCATTGTTCTCGCAAAATAGAGAGAGACTCTTTATGTAAGGGTTCAGCTTCTTCATATCGTCCTTGCTCCCAATACAGCAATGCCAAATTGCTGAGAGGAGTTGCCAGCGTAATATGGCGTTCTCCAAATAGCTCTAGACGAATAGCTATTGCTTCTTGATATAGCGACTCAGCTTCGGTGTAACGTCCTTGTGTTTGATACAGCAATGCTAAGTTATTTAGACCCAGTGCAACATTTTGATGATAATCTCCTAACTGCTCACGAAAAATAGCTATTGTTTCTTGATACAGCGCCTCGGCTTCACTAAAGCGTCCTTGATTTTTATACAATCCGGCTAAGTTGTTTAGGCTAAGTGCAACATCTGAATGACGCTCTCCTAACTGCTCACGAAGAATAGCTATTGCTTCCTGGTACAGTGGCTGGGCTTCGTCATAGCGTCCCAATTCTACATACAGCCTTGCTAGGTTGTTGAGGTTAGTAGCAACAGCTCTATGACGAGCACCTAGCCGTTCTCGGTTAAGCGAGAGTGCTTCTTCTGCGAGAGGAATAGCTTCTAAATATCGCCCTGCTTGATAGAGCTCTACGATTTGCTGGTTTAGGGCGGCAGCTTGCTCCAAGACTGCGGCATCTTGGTCAGTTTCTTGAGGAACTCCCAAAGTGCGCCGTAGTATCTCTAGAAATTGCTCTGAGGCAGCCGCATCTTCGTCAGTTTCTTGGGCAGTGAGAGTGGTTTGTTCTAAAGGTGTGGCAGCAACGGGTAAGGCTAAGCCATTAACCGCTAGCATCATTGATGTTAAACCGCCTACGAGTTTTCTATTCAACACCATCGCCATGTTCCAAGTAGTCACTTCATCAAGTATCTATTTCCAACGGCTAAGAGCTTATTCAAATCTGCTTAAAAAGTTCTGCTGCTCCCGTTATCGACGGATTGGCAATGGCTCTGTCAGCAGTTTATCCTGTGCAGCCAGCTCTGCTACTTGAGTGCGAGACGATTATGTTTTAGGGCGATCGCTCAACTTACTTATGCTCCTATGAGCAACGCTTTTGCTATTGAGTTACTAAAGCATTCCGAGTTTTCCGCAGCGATCACCTGTTGTCTTGACGCAGACACTCAAGATGCTCTGACATTTCCAGCTGATCGTTGCTTCACGTCACTGCTAAGGAGCCGTTTCAGGAGTGCAGAGGGCTTCAACGCTCGTGGCGATCGCCTCAGCGATTTCTGGCGATTCCTTTTGCAATGGCCAAGTGGCAGCCCACGCCTCGGTCTCTAACCCAAATCGCCAAAAATAGTCGGCCCGCGCGATCGCGATATCAGCCTCTGTGACAGACTCCCCGTTCCGCATTTCCCCTTCCAGGGATATCAGGTTAGCTGTGGTCTGTATTTCCTCGTCAAAGCTCATCATCCGCAGTTCCCGCTGCTCGAAAATGCTGGACTCAAAGCGCGGATGCCGTGCCCGGAAGGTGTATGCGGTGTCGGGCTCCAGCGGGGGGCCGGTGTAGACGACCACCTCAGCATCATTGACCGGATGTTCCCAGATGGGCTCTTGGGACGTGTCGCGATAGAGGGCCAAACTGCGGGGACTACCCTGGATGATGAAGGTGGGGCGATCGCTCCAAACCACATTCTCTGCCCCCGAAGCATAGTTGACGACACAAAAACTGCCTTCCCCCGGACGAGGACCCCGGGGTGGGGTGCCATCGTCGGGATGCCTTAGCCAGTCCAGAAACCCATTGATTTCAGGGGCGGCGAGTGGCGAGTCTTGGGCGATCGCGAGGCTAGCCATTAGCCCGAGTAAACCCAATACGCCACTCGCAGCCGATGCATTTTTGAGCAGATGCCAACTCATGATTTTGGTAACCTCCTAATTACGGGTAATCCATAAATCCAAATCACTGCACCCGGTAATAACCAGGGCATGAGGAGTCCCATGGAAACAGCCGTCTGTAGACTGACGATGCCGAAGCCAACGGAAATTCCTACCAAAGTATAAAAAACCTGTTGCCGCGATGAGAGGCGGCTCAACCCATACAGCGATAACGAGGGAGCAGCCAATGCGAATAATGCCACCAGCCACGCAGTCGGTACGGGCGTTACCAGGTGCGATCGCAAGTGATGATGCACTTCATACGCGAGGCTCTCGACGCCGCCAAAGATAGGTTCATACCCGATATCGCGTCCCCAGCGCCGCCAGTAGGCAATGGTTCCGGGCGTAGTTGTGAGTTCTTGCCAACGTTGATCGACCCGGTCTTCGGTGTGAAGTAAGCTGCCAACGAGCACAACCGACGCGTTGGCGATCGCCTCGGCCTCGGCTTCGTCCAAAGTGCCATCCAGTAGCTCGTAGGCCGATACCCGCTGAAATACGCGATCTGGCGGCAACGAAAAATCCAAAATCGGGCGCAGCGATTGGCTACCGACTTGGCTGGCTAGAACCGTCACCAACGACAATCGACGCTGGATCAAGGTTTGGATGGGGGCATGGCCAGAGACTGAGGCGGCTCGGACTAATTCAGGTCTGAGAGCCGTTTGGCGAGAGAGTTCTGGTGTCGGTGCGGCATCGGTGCGCTTGTGCTGGGCGGTCAATGCTAGCAGAAAGCCAAACGGACAGGTGGTTTGGCAAATTGCCTCTTGCCAGGGCAAGGTCATGTACCAACGGGGGGCATTGGTATAGCCTTCCAGGGCCCAAGCCGAATCGATAATCTCCGCCTGTGGGTTGACACCTTGTTCCTGCTCATTTTCCAGACGAGCACTGAACACCAGCCAAGTATTGGCTTCTGAGACGGCACTCCGCAGCGTTTCCGCCAAGATCGGTGACTGCTCTGTAGGGTACAAGTCGAGCAAATAATCAATCCCAATGACGTCAGCGTCCTGGTCCACTAGGCGATCCACCACCCGCGCTAAATAGGATTGATCAATGGGAGAAATATCGATCAGTTCCGGTGCCGCCTGACGGGAGTCCGAGTCGATTTGAATCAGCACCACCTCTGGCGGCGCAGTGGGCATTTGCCCCGTGAGATTGCGATACATCGCCTGCCCGAGTAATCGACCGGATAGTAAAGCTGATTGAACGCCAGGAATCAGGCTCAGCAGAAACACGCTGCTGAGGGCGATCGCCTGTCGCTTACCGGGTAGCCAGCGCCGCAGTTCCTGTCGCCAGCCCCGCTCAGGAATTTGAAACGGCACCGAATCGGGATGCCGAAATAAGGAGGGCACCAGATGAGCGGAGGGAAAGGTCAGATGCTGCTCTAACTTGAGGTGGCGACAGGCCGCCTGTAATGCCGAATGGGCATCCTCATGGCGAGCCAGGGACTGCAAAAACGTCAGCAAGAACGCATGGGCTACCCGGTTGTGAATGGGTTCCCGCATGATGGCCACTTGACTCAAACCCAGTTCAATCAGAGCGTCAGCAATGGTGATGCCGGAGCAAGAATTGAACAGGGCGAACTGGAGGCCATTTGCTTGGGCCGCTTGCAGGTAGGACTTGAGTTCGTGGATGGAAAGGGCTGTATTAGGAGCCACATAAATATGACCCGCGACGACATCGGCTTCGTTGCTGTGTCCGGCAAAAAAGAGGACATCCCACCCTTGCGGATCGGCGATCACCTGACAGATGGCCGTTCTCAGAGCGGCGGCATCTTGACCCGGTGTCCAGCCGATAAAGGTGACATCCAGCAAATGCTCAAGTGCTTTGAGGGCCTCACGATCGACCGACAAGTTTAGGTTGTTTTCCTCGCCGATGATGGCCAAGACTCGTGTCTTACCCCGCTGAGCCATTGGTGCCGCCGAAACCGGAATATTGACGGGCGATCGCGACATGCGAATCGGGGCACCGCCATATTCTGCACCAATTTCCCAGGTTTCCCAAGGCAGCCGAGCCATCTCAATCGGATTACAGGTGAGAAACAAATCGACAGGGGCAGTTTTAGCCGCCAGGATTAAGGTACGGCGAATGTCGGTCAGTTCCCCTTGCCGTAGCCAGCGGTGAAACTCCAACAGCAACTGACCTTCGGCATCGACGAGATGCTGATGCCAGTCCACGGTGGCTGTTGCCACCATTTGGCCCGTGACTCCGGCTCGCCCCCGCAGCGCCTGCCGATAAAAATTGAGATATGCCCGCTGCCATTGGCGATAGCAAGTCTCAAGCTTTTCTGGATAGGGAATCTGAGTCTTTAGCCGCTGCGTTCGTCCCCAGGTCAGCTCAAACAGGCAAACGTCTTGTATTTTTTGAATGTTGAGTTGATAAACCATCGTTCTTAGGCGTCGGGTTGAAACTCAAAGGCGGGTAAGGCCAGGGGTTCAGAATCGTTCGGCGGAAAGATTTCGAGGAAGAAGGTTTCGTCCCATTGGCCAAAGACTTGAGCATATAGATAAGTAGCCTCTGAGTAAGCCTCAAACCGTTCCTCCACCAGTACGGACTCATCATCGCGAATGCGGAGCCGCAGCCCGGCAGGCAACAGTTCGCCGGGAGATGGGCCAAGAAAGACTAGCAAGCTCCACTCGGGCGTAGTGTCCTCAAAGACGCTCCAGATCAGGGCATAGAGACGGAGCGGTACCGCCGCAATCAACACTTCGGTAAAGGCAGCGCGGGCACGGGAGGGAACATTCAGGCTGGAGGGTTTGACCTCGCGCAAAATGGACTCCAGTTCTTGGGTGGGCGATCGCAGTTCACTCGCAGGCGTGAGCGGGTCTAGCAGCGTCCAGGCAAACTGTTGGGCGACGTCATCGAGTTGGTTGTTGAGCCAGCGACCGGCATTCATTACTGCTTGCCCTAGGGCCTGGGAAAGAGGTCGATGTGCCGTCTGGGTGTCCAAAGCCGGTAAGTGACTGAGCTGAAACAAGACCCGATCCGGCGATAGGGTAAAAGCGGTGAGGGGCAAAACGTATTCGCCAGCGGTATTGAGCACGGTGGAGCGAGCCGCAATGTGCGGGCTTTCAAGACCGCGCAGCACTCTAATTTGACCGAGTTCTTCTTGTACTTCGACCAAGAGCCACAGGTCGATGCCGGTGGCTCCAGCGATTGCTGCTCGGGGAATCGTGACAGCTTCCGTGGGCAGGCTGCGCACGATCGCGACGCCGACTCGCCAGCCGTTCACCTGAAGCATCGAGGTGATGCTAGCGGGTTGGTGATCGCTAAGTCGAATAGTGAAGGGAATACTGCCTGCTTCGAGCCAGTGCCGTACGCCCGCTAAGGCCAGCGATCGCAGGTAGCAGTCCCACTGCTCGTCGCCATCGGTAACGCCCTGGCAGCGGCGTAAAGCCTGCTCGATTAGGGATTCTGGTAAGACCGTGACCTCTGCTAGAGAGGAGAAATCGGGTCGGGTAGACAAGAGACTAACCATGATGTGTGCTCACTCAAAGAATAACGACAGGAGGGCGATTGAGGAATCGGTGAGAAAAGTAAGATTCTGGTTGGGGGCGGTGCATGGGGAGATGGGGGAATGGGCGGGAACTGTGATTTCGCTTGGGGAATCCCAATGAGTTCTCAATTTTGAGTTTTGAGTTCTCAGGTGGAAATTGTTAGGTGCTGTAGACTGGCGCAAAGCTGCCGTGCAAAGCGACTATTGGCCGTGCGATTATGGGGGATTTTGGCTTCGGATTCGGCTTCGCCAATCAGCCGATCCGCTTCTTCGGCAAGCAGGGCGTCGAGGCGATCGCCCAGGGCCTGCAACTGTTCAGCAGAGGTAAAGTTTAGGGCGGTGTCGCGCACGCGGGACTGGAGTTGGGTCAGCAAGGCGCTTCGTACGTCGGCGCGAAACCGTTTCAAATTCATCAGGCGAGTGACGGCGACTTGATTGGTCAGGCCCAGCTTAGGGGCGATCGCTTTCATGCTTTCGCCTTCACAGTGAAATAGGTGCAGCGCTTTGAGAAAGTCGTCGGCTTTCTCCGCTTTTTTGCGCCGCAACTTATCGCAGTAAGCTTGCAGGGTGTCGCTCATCGCGACGGCTAGAGCCGCCTCGAACTGTTGGCGATAGGCTTGCAAAAAGTCCTCTTGTTGCGTGTCACTGTCGCTGGGTGCGGGGGCGGGCAGTTCCTGGCTCTCTTCAGCATCTAGGGGTTCCAGCAGCGGCAACCCACCCCGCACATGAATGCGGTATTGCCGCAGCCAGTAGGCTAACTGTCGCAGCTGGCCCAGCACCGTTCGGGGGGCCAGCTTGGCATTGATGGCATGCAATTGGTGATCGCTGGGCATCTGACAGCGACCCCGTTTACGACCGGTGGCAAGCTGGAGGCGATCGCGGCGATAGACGTCGTGATAGCGGCTGAGCAGGGTTTCCGCCGCAGCGATTTCGGCCTCGGTGAGGCGATGAAACTCGCCCAGAATTCGGGATAGCTGACTCACTTGGGTATCGTTCAAAATGGCCCAATCGCTGACTCGATATAGCCCCCGCTCGATGAGGAACTGGTTAAGTTCGCGATGATTGCGCGTTAGGTGGGCGGCCCAGCCCTCTAAACTGGCGCGGCCTGGGGTGTAGGTCTCGACAATGTGGACACCGAACGGTTGATAGTCGCTCAGGGGCCGTCCTTCGTCATCCAAGACAAAGGGCAATAGGTCAGCGCGGCAAAACTGGTAGTAATCCCCAAACTGACTGACGAGCTGCCAGCAAGCGCGGAGAATGGCATGGGACACCGCGCAGCGCAAACACAATAGTGCCAGGGCCATCTGCCCCTGCTGCCAGTCACTCAGCAGTCGCGCCTGCAACAGGCGATGATCGTCATCAGTCTCTTCGACGGCGTTGGGAGCTTGCTCTAGTAACCAGGTGTAGGCCGCCGTCAATTGCTGCCGCCGACTTTGCCCGGTGCTGTCGAGCTTTTGTAAATGCCAGTAGTCAGAAACACTCATAAAGTCAAAACCTAAAGGCGATCGCGCAAACCGTTTGCGGCTTGCAATCATGACTATCTCTGGCAGTTTAGGGCTTATTCACACCCGCGATCGCTGAGCAGAGTCGCAGCTACTGCCCATTGCCGATGAGGACGAAGGGTGCCCAGTGATAAGGATGGCGATTTCCCACAGGTTCAAAGCCTTCTCGATACTGCGGTGCGGCCCCAGTGCGGACGGCTTCCAGGCGAGTTTCCACATCTTCGTCATAGAGGAGGCTGAGTTGGGCTTGGCGCAGGGCTTCGGCTTTGGTGAATTCGCCCGTGGCAAGAAACTTATAGAAGCGCTGCATCAGAATACTGGTGCTGTCGTCGTTCACCGCCCAGAGGGACACCATGACGCTGGGTACCCCAGCGGTAATCAGGGCACGGGACAACCCTACAACACCATCACCGGTGATCCGGCCCCGTCCGGTATCGCAAGCACTGAGGATGGCCAAATCGGCCTGCAAGTCCATTTGCAGAATTTCTGCCGAAGTCAGTAGCCCGTCTTCGCCATTACCAGGAGCCAGAGCCACGGCACCCGGCACGTCGAGCACGCCGGAGGATTCGGGGATGCCGTATTCCAGCAAGCCGTGGGTGGCGAGGTGGATGAGGGAGGCGTTGGGCAGCTCTTGTTTGATACGGGCTTCGGTGGCCTGCCCACCCGTCAGTACGGGAATATCAAAGGACTCGCCAATGGCTTTGGCTTCGGTTTCAGCTCCGCTGAGGTAGGAAAGTTGTGTTTCAGCAAAGCCGTTGTCGGTGGGCAGCCAGACGGTCGGCATGGTGGGATTGCCAACTACCAGAGCATTTCCTTCGACTCCGCTCAGGAAACGATTGTCTTCGCTCTCTGAGCGGAGTCGAAGAGAGCCTACCTCACTAGCCAGCCCAAAGACCTGAATCGACGGTGCCGTGAGAATGGTGTGTTTTTCGATCAGGTAGGTGCCGTCGTCATCTTGCAGAGCGGCAAAGGGCACAAGGAATAGCTCGCCTTGGGGAATAAAGGCCACTTGGGCATTAGGATCGGTAGGGAGGAGATCGGAGATCGGGTCAATCAAGATCTCGTGCAGTTTTTGCAGTTGGGGCGTGTTGGGGTTGTTGTTCTCGTTAACGGCAGAGCGGGAGTCGGTGACCAGTGCGGTAATGGCGGAGTCGGGGCTAGCGCTGCGATAGACCGGGCCATCAATGGAGGCAATGGGATTGACGACTAGACCATCATCATCACCCCCCTCGAACTCGACTGAGCGAAACTCGATGCCACCATCAGCCTGCACGACCCAAATGAATACCGCCTGGTTGGATTGAAGAGAGTAAGTTACCAGCGTCGTGTTGGTGTCGCGGGCAACTTGTTGAATCTCGACCACGGAGGGAGTCTCAGCTACCGAAGTGGCTTCTAGCGCAGTCTGTTCTTTCTTATCAGTGAGGCGACTGATCAACTGCAATACAAATGCCCGACCTCTTCCCTGCTCAGTGATAGCTAACGCTTCAGCAATCTGATCTTGAGCGACAAGGGCTTTTTCCAGATTGCGGTAGGCTGCTCTCTGGGTATCGGCAATTGAAATCAGATGATTGTCCGACAGTTCATCGCGTAGAGATTCAAAAACTTGAATGGACTGCTCCAACACAGCAGCAGCTTCTGTGAACTTATTCGAGTTATTCAAAGCGAGTCCCTGATTGTTAAGGGCATGACCTTCTCCAGCACGATCACCAATCTCGCGGGCAATGGCAAGATGCTGTTCAGATAGGTCGATGGCCCGCTCATATTGCCTCAAACTACTGTAAGCGAGACCTAAATTTCCCAGGGCAGCTCCTTCTCCGGCGCGATCACCAATCTCGCGGGCAATCGCTAGGACTTGCTGGTAGAGGTCAATGGCCTGCTCATATTCGCCCAAATTCCGATAAGCGATGCCTAAATTCCCCAGAGCCCGACCTTCTCCAGGGCGATCACCAATCTCGCGGGCGATATCTAGGGCTTGCTGGTAGAAGTCGATGGCCTGCTTATATTCACCTAAATTATCGGAAACGATGCCTAAATTATTCAGAACTAATCCTTCGTTAGGGAGATTGCCGAGGTCGCGAGCTATGACGCGAGCTTGTCGATAAAGGTTGATGGCCTGCTCATATTCACCCAAATTCCGATAAGCGATGCCTAAATTATTCAGAACTAATCCTTCGTCAGCACGACTGCCTATTTCCTGCATAATTGCTAGGGCTTGATCATGTAGATCAATCGCCTGCTTATAGCGACCAATGCTACGGTAAACGCCACCTAGATTGCCTAGAGCACCCGCTTCTCCAGCGCGATCCCCAAGGTCCCGCATAATTGCTAGTTTTTGCTCATTTAGATCAATCGCCTGCTCATAGCGACCAGTGCTACGGTAAACGCCACCTAGATTGCCTAGAGCATCCGCTTCTCCAGCGCGATCCCCAAGGTCCCGCATAATTGCTAGTTTTTGCTCATTTAGATCAATCGCCTGCTCATAGCGACCAGTGCTACGGTAAACGCCACCTAGATTGCCTAGAGCATCCGCTTCTCCAGCGCGATCCCCAAGGTCACGAGCTATGGCGAGACCTTGTTCATATAGGTCGATAGCCCGCTCATATTCACCCAACTTCTCATAAACGATGCCTAAATTCCCTAGGGCCAGACTTTCTCCGGGGCGATTACCCATCTCGCGGGTAATCATTAGGGCTTGCTGGTAGAGGTCAATGGCTCGCTCATATTCCCCTAAATTCTCATAAACGACGCCTAAATTTCCTAGGGCATTGCCTTCCCCGGCGCGATTGCCAATTTCTCGGGCGATGGTTAGAGATTGCTCGTAGAATTCAATCGCCTGCTCATATTCCCCCAAATTCTCATAAACGACGCCTAAATTTCCCAGGGCATTGCCTTCCCCAGCACTATCGCCAACCTCGCGAGCGATGGCGATAGCTTCTTCGTGCAAACCAATAGCCTGCTCGTATTGACTCAGATCTTGATAAGCCGCTCCCAACGCATTCAATACAGTGCCTTCGCCTTGGCGATTGCCTGCATCACGCATCAGGGTGAGCACCTGCTCCCAAGTGGCAATGGCTTCTCTAAATTGGCTGCGGTTGAACTGTTCCAGCCCCTGCTCAAAAAGTCTGGTTATTTCACTTTGATCGCCATCCGCCTGAGCCACACGCTGCGGGGTTGCCGCTTCAAGGTGCAACGACTCCCTACCTGGCAGAGCTTCAGCAGGGCTGACCGGACTGAGTGCTGTGAGAAATTGGGTTTCTTCAAACAAAACAGGTCTCTGGGCGGCGGTGGCAGCAACTTCCAAGGCGGGAACGAGGAGGGCGGTGAAGGTAACGAGGCTAAGGAAGTAGGCGGCGGGGCGCATGGGTGGGGCTTTCCTTTTAGAGCTGACATCAGCATATAGCTCTGGTCAGTGGCAGCTTATTCAGTTTTAGGAAAGCTTTGGCATGAGATGGAGAGGCAAGGGGCCAACGCAATTTTTTTATTGGCCATAAGATGTGTCGTCCAACTGCATGGAGTTGAGATCAGTGGGCTCGGCTGATTCTAGGGCGATCGCGATCGCTGTTCACTGCCCAACACCCAAAAGCGCCTAGCCCCGTGATGTCGGAGCGATCGCCTTGGCCTACTGACCATTCCCAATAAGAATGAAGGGTGCCCAATAGTAAGGATGACTGTAGCCGGGATAGGCGTCGGTAGCGGCGGTGCGATCGCGGCTTGTAGGAGGTGCCCCGGCGCGGTCTCCCCCATCCTCTGCGTCAGATGTTCCGGTAATCAATGCGGTTTGCGCGGTCTGTAATGCTGCGGCCTTGGTCATGCCAGCTTCCGTCAGCGCCGTATAAAACTCCGTCATCAGTGCTTGGGTGCCGTTGTCGCTGACTTTCCAGAGCGACGACATCACGGCGTCCGCCCACGCCAGTTTCGCAAGCGCTCAGCACCACCAAATCCACCCCATTCAGCGACCAATCTTCCACATCGCGCAGGGTCGGGGTGTCGCCATTACCAAACAGAATGAAGGAGTCTTCCGGCACACCGGGCACAAACGCCGCATGGGTGGCAAAGTGCAGAATGCTGTACTCATCCAATATCGGGCGCACCGCCGCCAGGCTAAAGGCGGTATCAAAGTACTTGGTCTCGGTCGGGAGCAGATCCACTTCTAAACCCGCACCGGGCAAGCCGCGAAACGTGTAAGTCGTACCGTTCACTTCGGGAGTATGCACCAGCGACTCATCGGCATAGGCCGCCGCGAGAATCTTGGGCTGCGTAGTGTTGCTCTCGGTCAGGTCGGTGAGCGACTCCGCCGTGATGTTATTGACCCGATACTGCTGAATCAGCCAATTGTCGCCATCATGTAGCGCCGCTAAGGGAATGTAGCGTAACTGCCCATCGGGAGAATAGATGATGGTCTTGACTCCGGCGGCGGCTAAGTCAGCCTCCAGTGGGCGCACCAGCCAGTCATAAAGCTTTTGGGCAGGCGCTGCCGCATCAGACCCCGGATCGGTCAGCGCTGTGCGAAACTCCAGAATCGCCGCGTTCAATTCCTCACGGGACACATCAACCGTGCGGCGCAGGGGCGGGGAGTCGGGCACCGTAATCACCAGTTCGAGCCGACCTTCCAAAATCAAGGGATAAAAGATAGCAGCGTTGAGCTGTTGCAGTTCGTCACGCAGGCGATCGAGCTGATTGAGGCTGAGGCTGGCTTCTTGCGCTTCAAAGCTGAGCTGGTCGATGAGCGATCGGATTTCGGAACTGCGGGCAAAGTTGCGGAAGTCACCATTAATTTCGTCGAGCAAGTCAGTCAATTGGGCAATCCGCTGCACCTGTTCATCGGTGCGCTGCTCTTGAGCGGTATCCTTTAATTCCTCAAGTTCTTGGCCGATCTCAACAGCGGACGTTTGTAGCTCATGATAACGAGCCAGAATTGCTTCTTCTGGCCGCAAAAAATCTACTCCAGTGACGGTCTCGCTAGTGCGTTCCACCCCACGAATATAATCGTCCAGCTCTTGAACTTTCAGCAAATCGAGTATTCGCTGTGCCTCAATGATGCGATTTTCACGAAGTAAAAGACCAGCTAAATCTCGGTAGCGATCTGACACTGACTCAGCGTAAGACCGCTGCACATTAACCGGCAAGTCAGCCAGATTGTCTCGAATTGCCTCTAAAATGTTGACGGATTCTTTGTAAAGTATGATTGCCAACTCGGTTTCACTCTGTCTTTCAGTCAGTGCGGCCATGTTGCCGAGAGTTTGGCTTTCTCCCCACGGTTCATTGAGATCCTTAAATAGCCTTAAAGCCTGCCGGTAACTTTCAAAAGCTTGAGCATAGTTTCCCAGTTCGACCTGAGACCGTCCAAGGCCGTTCAACGCAAATCCTTTTCCTCCAGGATCTCCCATTGGAGGATTAACACCCCTTTCAAAGGCCTGTACTGCCTCGCGATAGCGCCCAGTTTTAAAGTAAACAGCACCCAAACCGACATATACCGCATATCGGTCAAAGTCAACTTGATAGTCATCTCTAGCACTTTCAAAATACTCTAAAGCCCTAGTAAGATTCTCTCTCCTCAAATAAATCTCTCCTATTCTCGCCAAGGGAAAACCTCGCCAGTCACCCTCTTCCTCCACAAGCGCTAGTGATTGCTCTAAAAATAGAAGTGCTTCCTCATATTGTGCTAAATCCGTATAGACGACACCCATGTCAACTAGCAAAAAAGATTTACGGGACGAAAAGAAACTTCTACTTGAGTTGAATTGTTCTATGTCTGTTTCTATATTCTCTTCGATAAGAGACAGAGCTTGGTTATAGAATTCTATTGCCTCTGAATATGAGGCAATATTTCTATGTGCCCAACCTAATCCATGCAGGCTTATTATTTGGTGATATACATCGTCAATTTCACGAGCCGCAAAAAGATTCAACTCAGAGACATCAATTACTTCTTGCCAAGTCATTTCACCATCTTTATATGATATAAAAGGAGAAATTCTACTCACAGTGCCAGAAATCGCATTAAATCTCCAAATCTCACGACTTAGGTTATTTTGAATGCCAGTAAGTATTTTTTCTTCTAGATGATGATCTCCATGCTCCCGCACATCTTCTAAGACTTCTTCTAAAAAATTAATAACTCGTAAATACTCACCTAAATAGAAATAACTATTGCTAAGTTCAATAATAATTTCTGCTTTATTACTACATGAACTCTCTTCGCATCTTTCAAGTTGCTTCTCCAATTCCTCTCGCCTGCGCTCGCAAGCTTCTCTTCTGTGGCCCTCGCACCATGTAGTCGCAATAGTCAAAGGTTGATCAGGGGCTGGAAGTGGAGTTGTTTTGTCGAGGTAATGATTTGACGATTCAGATGGTGAGTAGTGCTGAAGATAGTTGGTTTTGAGTTCGCTAGTCCTTCCCGGCAAATTGGCAATGGGCAGGATAGCTACCGCGATCGCAATTGCCCCAAACAGCTTTACCGGACGACGCATCAGAAACAGCTCCATTCTTGAGATGACAACAGCATATAGCTCTGAGCCGGGAGAGCTTATTCGGCTTCAGATTATCTTTTTTGAATTAGCAATGCCGTTAGTCGAGCTGGATGAATAAGCCCTGGTAGCTCAGCCATAGAACGTGACAGCAGCGGACGTAACTACTCGCTGTATTGTCATTAGGAGCATTCTCATGCATCAACCAAAGTCCCGAAATCGACAGCGTCTGGCTCTTTGCGGGCTAGGCGGCGTGTTCTTGCTCGTCGGCTGTAGCCACATCGTAGGCACGGCATTTGAAAACCAAGCCAACCGAGCCCGCGAATCTGAAGCCGACAATTATGTGGGGGCGATGTTGCGGGGGCAGCAGGCCCACTTTATCGAAGCCGAGCAGTTTACCGATGACCTGGCCAGCCTCAAGATCAATATTCCGCCTGAAACTGAGAACTACCGCTATGAGATCGCGCTCGATGCGCAGGGACAGGCTGCTCTCGTAACAGCCACAGCAAAACTGCCAGAGCTGAGGAGTTTTACCGGGGTGGCTTATGCGATCGCTGAGGCCCCAGATGAGCCTCCTAGCCTCGACACGCTACTGTGCATCAGCCATGAACCTCATCAGTCGCCACCGGCCCCGCCGCAGTTTGTGCAAACCGGGGAGCAAGTCGAAGTGGTTTGTGCAGCAGGCTCCCAAGTAGCCGAGTAGCTTTTGGGGGAGGGCTAACTTGCCCGAACCCTGTAGGGAAAAGCTACACATCGTGCTGACTGAGCGGAGTCGCGCTGGCTGAGCGGAGTCGAAGTCAGCAGTCGTCACACCCAATTCGGTACAGCGTTGCTGATGTGCCCTCAAACCGTATCCGGGTCAACACCAAGCTCTCGCAGCTTCGCCGCCAGCTTTTCATTACGTTCTTCTGGCGTCTCGATGAGCTGTCCTGCTGGGGTAAAAAAGCGGAGTTGCCCCTCATGAATGCCTAAAAAGAGCTGAAGCTGCTGACTCCACAAATAGCCCTGCTCGTTGGGAAGAAGGTCTTGATAGGCCCCATCGACCAGATGAAACCCTTGAAATTCCAACGTGTCAGGGCTAAACCAAAAGTAGTCTGGGGTGCGAAAGGTGTCTTGATAAATCTCTTTCTTGAGGGTGCGGTCAGTATCGGCGGTGCTGTCCGATAGTAGCTCCACAATGACATTGGGATATTTGCCGCCTTCTTCCCATACAACCCAGCTTTTGCGCGATCGCTTTTCCGCTCCCAGCACCACAAAGAAATCTGGCCCTCTAAAGTCCTCTGACTTGCGCTGATCGGGACTGTAGTAAATCGTCAGGTTGCCCGCCGAAAAGTAATCGGTGCGGTCTTTCCACAGCCAATCGAGACAAGAGAGCAGCAATATCATTTGCTGTAAGTGCAGAGAACTTTCCAACGGGGGTTCGTCGCTGTAGAGGTCACCCGGCGGGAAAATTATATCGCGCGGATGGGCCTGCTCTGGTGCAGGTTGCAGCGTTTTAGCGGGGGAACCAGACATGGGTAAAGACCACGCAGTAGGGCTATGATCAGTTTAACGGAGTCGTAAAGATAGAGTCGATGGCACGGTCGGATGGCAAGGCATTGCTGTAGCAATATCAAGTTTTGCGGAGCAGTGAATAAGTGGCGTGGTCTCAGACATATAGGCTGAAGACGCCTCTCTATTTTTAGTAACTCTCATGCATCTAGTCTCCAAAGTCTACGGATCTGCGATCGCCCTGGCCCTCCTTTTTCCCACCCTCACTACTGCTCAAACCATTGAGTTAGCCCAAGCACCTGCAAGGGAAGCGGAAGAGTCGCGATCGCAGTCGATCAATGGAACGCTAGGCGCGGATGATGCCGTTCTCGATGGCGGTGAGTATTACGAGGTTCATACCTTTGAAGGCACCAAGGGACAGGCGATCTCGATCGATCTCGTCAGTGAGGAGTTCGACACGTATCTGGTGGTGTTTGGGCCTGACGGAGAGCGGCTGGCGGAAAATGATGACGGCGACGATAGCAATGCTCAAATTTGGCTGACGCTGCCGAGCACTGGCACCTATACCGTTTGGGCGACCTCGTTCAGTGCAGGAGAAGTTGGCAGCTATGCGCTCACCTGGCAAGAAGACACGACACTCGCGGAATTGCAGCAGGCGTTGGATGAGGCCAGGGAAGGGGGCGATCGTGACGCTGAGCTAGAAGCCCTTCTCGACCTCGCAAGTTTTTACGAAAATAAAGACAGTTATACAGAGGCATTAGAGCACTTTGAAAAGATGCTGAGCCTTGCGAAAGCAGTAGGAGATACCAATTATGAGCTAAGTAGCTATTTGGGTAGATCGAGTATTTATGATTCCATCGGTCTAGAAAAAAACAGTCAAGCATTTGAGCTGCACAACGCAGAAGAATATGGTTTGGCATTAGCTTTAGGAAAGCAAGGCTTAGAAGCGGCTGAACGATCAGTACAAATTGCGCGACAAGGACTTGACAGAGCCAAACAGGCCGAAAATGAGGCGTTTATTCATCATCTGACGTTAGCAGTTCCTCAATCCTTGGTGACGGTTGCTCAGTCGTATCAAATTATCAGCCGTAGTCTGCAAACCCAGGCGAGAAGTTTAATTGCTGAACAGGACTATCGACAAGCGGAATTGTTAGAGCCAGAAAGTATAGCTGCCGCAGAAAAAGCATTAGCAACCGCACAGGAAGCACTCACCCTAACCAGAGAAAGCGAAGTCATTAACTCGGATTTCATGCTGGACTTAGTGACCTCAGTGACTGCTGTACCTCAAAGCTATGACCTGATTGGTTCGGCCTATTACGGAGTGCGAGCGTTAAGACTATACAATGAAGGGCGGCTTGAGGAGCAAATTACGGCTTTACAAGAGGCTTTAGTCGCCTATGAAGCATCCCTGCCCCTGAGTCGCGAGAGCGATCGCCTCTATATCGAAAATGAATCAGCTCTTCGCGACAGAGGAGTGTCAATTGATGTACAGACTCGATTGACGAGCGAAAAGAACGCCCTCGCCGGAATCGTCAATGTCTATCAGAGTCTCAGCGATGCTTATGAAGAATTAGGTCGCTATCCAGAAGGAATAGCAGCAGCGGAAAAAGCACTTGAAATTTCGCGACAGCTTCCGAGCCGTAATTCAGAGTTAACAGCGCTAGGAAACTTGGGACATCTGTATGACTCTTGGGGAGAGCAGTATCTCGAAGCAGAGGAATACGACCAAGCGCTAGCAGCCTACGAGCAAAGTATTTTCTATGCTGAAGAAAAGCTGAAAGTTGCCCAGTCTTTTGAAGAATCGCCGCAACTTTCAAAGTTTGACTTTGATTATGCCGAAAGAGGCATTGATATTGTTGGGGATGCTCCGATCTCTATTTTCAATGCCTATGCGGGAATGCGATGGGTTTACTACGCGCAGCGGGATTATGAATCAGCATTAAAAATTAGTCAAAAACTGTTAGATATTTCTCAGCAAATTGAAAATCCTATTTTTCAAAACAGTGCCTTAATGGGGCTGTATGTCGATTACAACCGACTGAGCCGCTACCAAGAGGCCTTGGCTGTTGCTCAACGAAGGTTAGAGTTGGCTCGTCAAAGTGACAATCCAGAACGAGAACTGGCTGCCATCCTCACAATTGCTTCAATTCAGCAAGACTTAGGAGAGTATCCAGAAGCGATCGCTGCTTATGAAGAGAGTTTAGCCGTTGCTCAAGCGCAGGGAAACGTGCCAGGGCAGATTACCGCCTTGCTGAATTTGGGTGTCCTCTTCGGTGATCAAGGTGACTATGACGAATCTCTGAAGAATTTTGAGAAGGCACTCGCAATCAATAGAGATAATCGTCATCGCTTGGAGGCGTCTGATGGTGCCGAAACCTTAGAGGAAACTTGTGTTTCCAAAGCTCAAACTCACGAAGTGCTTGATGAGGTATTTGGTAGTGAGCTGGTACCTGAACTATCTGGTTCAACAGAGCGACGAGATTCAGAAATTCGCGAAAATTCTCGCCAGGGGCTGTATCGAGGTGACATGGGATAGCGAATCAAAAATTCTTGGTAGTATGGCTGCTAATTATAGCGCTCGTGGACAGTATACAGAGGCACTATTGCTGAACGAGCAATCCTTGGAAATTATTCAAACCTACACAAGTGACCTAGCTCAGGAGGCCAGAGCAATTGGTGCGATAGGCGCAACCTACGGAGACATGGGTGAGTATCCTACTGCCCTGGGCTACGCTAAGCAAGCACTAGCTTTGGCAACTGAATCAAAGTCTCAACCAAACGTTGTGCTAGCTCTGACAAATCTGGGTCAGAGCTATTAGGTCCAGGGTGACTACCCCAGCGCGTTGGAAAGTTTTGAATCGGCGCTGAATATCGTTCAAGAGATTAGTTTTCGCCCCGACGAAGCTGACCTACTTAACCGTCTTGGCAATGTTTACTACATGCAGGGTCGTTATGACGAGGCAGTTGAAGTTTTGCAGCAAGCTCTCGCCCTCAGTCAAGAGATCGATCACCGCTCCGATCAGGCATTCATTCTTTCAACTCTGAGCGTGATTGAACTTGATCGGGGTCAGTTTGCTCAAGCACTGAATTATGGTCAGCAATCCCTTGCCATTCTTCAAGAGATTGGTGCTAGGCCAACCCAAGCTGATTTGCTGGTTTTGACAGGCCGGATTAAAAGCATCCAAGGAGACTATGTGGCAGCGATTGCAGCCCAACAGCAAGCGCTAGATATTGTCACCGATATCAGTGATTTGGACGGAGAAGCTTATGCTCGGCAGCAATTGGGATTAACCTACAGCGAGATTGGACAGTACGATCGCGCTTTCGCCCTCAATCAACAAGTGCTGGAGATTTCCCAGCGAATTGGCGATCGCTCTCGCGAAGCTTCAACTTTGGATATCATCGGCAATCTGTATGCTGAGCAAGGCAAGTCTCAAGAAGCGCTGGATGCCTACGCTCAGGCACTCGTAATTTGGCAGGACATCGGTAGCCCGATTGGGGAATCTCGCAGTCTCCGCAACGTGGGCTTCCTCCGCGAACAGCTTGGCGACTATGCCGATGCCCAGCAAGCCTTGCAGCAGGCGCTAGATCTGCAGCGGCGCATTGGAGCACAAGGCCATGAGGGGCTAACGCTTAACGGGTTAGCGATCGCTCAGGCAGGCTCAGGTAACCTCGACGAAGCCACCACGCTGCTGCGAGAAGCGATCTCGCTGCACGAAGAAACGGGCGATCACCCCGGTCGCGCTCAGGCCCTCAGCGATTTAGGCACAATGCTGCTACAAACCGGACAGCTTGCCGAAGCGGAAACGATGCTTTATGAGGCGATTGCCCTGCTAGAATCGCTGCGCCCCTCAGAACTCCAGGACACTGACAAAATTGCTCTGTTTGACACGCAACTGGCCGCCTATGACACCCTCCAGCGAGTGCTGGTAGCCCAGAACGATCCAGCTAAAGCCTTGTCAGCCCTGGAAGTCGCCGAACGAGGTCGCGCCCGCGCCTTTGTGGAGTCGTTGACGGTGCGGCTGGGCGATCGCACTGACCTGGAGATTGACACAGCCTCACCCAATCTCGACCAGATGCGACAAACTGCCCAGCAGCAAAACGCCACCCTCGTCGAATATTCCATCGTCGGGGCCGATGATTCGCCCGAACTGTACATTTGGGTGATTGCGCCCACGGGAGACATCACCTTTCGGCAACAGTCACTCGCGGGCATTGAGTTGGCTGATCTAGTGATTGATACGCGAGCTGCGATCGGGGTACGCGGGAGTCGGGCCGGGGCTCGCCCCCAAAGACGACCCGAAGTGCTGGCTCAGCAACGCGCTGAAACCACCGCCAAGCTCACCCAACTGCATGAGTTGCTGATGGCCCCCATTGCTGATCTACTCCCTACCGATCCAGAACAGCGGGTGATCATGATTCCCCAGGGCGATTTGTTTTTGGTGCCCTTTCCGGCCCTGCTAAATGCTGATGGCAGTTATCTGATTGAACAGCACACGCTCCTCACGGCCCCCTCCATTCACGTGCTGGACTTGACCCGACAACAGCGGCAGCAGCGGGGCGATATTGCCTCACCCGACGATGTGCTGGTCGTGGGCAATCCCGACATGCCAACGGTAGAAATCTCGGACGGCCCGCTTCCCGGCTTGTTTGGGGCAGAGGAGGAAGCCATAAAAATTGCCGACTTGTTTGGGGCAGAGGCGCTAACGGGCAGTGCCGCTACCGAAGCCTATATCAAGCAGCAGATGACGGAGCCGCGATTGCTGCATTTGGCGACCCACGGCCTGCTGGAGTACGGCTTTCCCGATGAATCAGGCGTGCGCGACTTGCCGGGGGCGATCGCCCTTACCCCCGGCAATGGTGAAGACGGCTTGCTCACTGCCGCCGAGATTTACAGCATGAACCTCAACGCTGACCTGGTGGTGCTGAGTGCCTGCGATACTGGGCGGGGCCGCATTACGGGGGATGGGGTGGTAGGACTGTCTCGCGCCTTTATCAGTGCTGGGGCTCCCAGCGTGGTGGTGTCGCTCTGGGCCGTGCCGGATGCCTCCACAGCGGAACTCATGGTGGCGTTCTACAACCAGCTGGATCAGGGACAGGACAAGGCTCAAGCGCTGCGGCAAGCCATGCTCACGACGATGCAGCAATATCCTGATGATCCTAAACACTGGGCGGCGTTTACCCTCATTGGGGAAGCTGACTAAAGCAGTGCCCTCAGGCTAAAGGTTGGCGTGACCAGAGGTATCAGTTCAGTCCACTGAGCAATAGAGAGGAACTGGAGCAAACGGGTGACCGACACCGTTGCTGCCTGTTCTCTATCGCGTTTTCATCATGACTGAATCAGCCAATCGTAAATCCAAAGCCGGAGGTTGCGGCAGCATAGTGGGCCTGGGCTTGGTGCTCATGCTCTCATTTTTGGGCCATCGCTGCACCATTACCAATACCACTGACATGAGTCTCGAAGAAGTCACTGCATTCCAGCAGGAAGTCGACCAAATTCGGGCTCATTTTCAAGCCGGAGACTGCGATCGCCTCTACCAAGATTTCATTCAACCCGTTTTCAGCGACGTGTCCAGCACTGATTTCGCCGCGCTGTGTGCCGATGTGACCAACGACTATGAAACCGTCGAATCGGCGACGCTCCAGTCTGCCGCCTGTGAAACCACCCAGAGACCGGCTACCAGCGAAGAAGTTACCTATTGCACCCTCGAATACCGGTTGTCTCGCCAGGATGGCACGGCCATTCGAGAGGTCTATTCATGGTTGATCGAAAATGGCCAGCGTCAGTTGGTCGAAATGAATTGGTCCGATAGTTCAGCCGGCTAGGCTGCTGGCGTGCTGGCGTTCACGGGAGCGACCGTTTCACCTATTCGAGGGGCCGCCAGTCGCCTGCGAGAATGAAGGCGGCCCAATAGTAGGGGTGGCTGTACTCCCCGCCCTGCCCAATCATGTCGAGCTGCACTTCTCGCAGCGCCTCACTGCGGCCCATGCCAGCGGTGAGGTTTTCGTAGTAGCGAGCCATCAGGCTTTGGGTGCCATAATCGCTGACGTTCCACAGGCTCATCAGTTGAGTTTCCGCTCCCGCCAGAGCAAAAGCGCGGCGTAACCCGTACACACCCTCGCCATTCGCCACTTCGCCGAGTCCGGTTTCGCAGGCGGAGAGGACGACAAGTTGAGTGCCAAACAGGTTGAGCTGAGAGGCTTCGAGGGCGGTGAAGACGCCGTCTTCGCTGCCACTGCTGCGGGTGTTGAAGCCTGCCAAAGCGAGGCCGGAACGCAAGAGGGGATTTTCCGCCACGATGCCGCGAGGCCCTGAACTAGCCAGCGGATCATTGCTGGCGATGAGGCCACCGCCTAGATCGCTGGATTCCGG
This sequence comes from Leptolyngbya sp. SIOISBB, assembly GCA_010671905.1. GTDB lineage: Bacteria > Cyanobacteriota > Cyanobacteriia > Phormidesmidales > Phormidesmidaceae > Halomicronema. Next base: position 6,943,816 of record JAAHII010000001.1, on the reverse strand, counting down.
CAGCTCTACATCCGGGAGAAAGAAGCCGTGAGTGGCGATGTGCAAAATGCGCGGCGCTTGGACGGATTTGATCAGGTTTTCAGTGGCTTCGTCCTCGGTACGGATGTCGGCGTTGGGGAGGAGGGGGCGGATGGCCTCGGCTTCGGCGGCGGTGCCGGGAAGGGGGCCGACCTGGAGCTGGCTGAGTTCGGTAGAGCGGTGGTTCGTGGCCCTCTCCCCCGGCCACTCTCCCAAATCTGGCCGCTCAGCCCTCACCCCTAGCCCCTCTCCCAAATCTGGGAGAGGGGAGTTGGAGGCGGTTTCGTAATCGGGATTGGCAACGATGACGGCAGGATTTTGGCTGGGCTCAATGACATCGAACTTGAGCAGGTCGCGCCCGGAGTTGAGGTAGCTGATTTGGAATTGTTGCACTAGGTACTCGCCACCCGCTTCGGTTTGCAGCGCCTCGAAGGGCAGCAGGTTGAGTTGACCGTCGGGGGAGATGAGCATATGGTCGGTGTCTTGGAGGTAAGGGGAGATCGGGTCAAAGACCAGTTCTTTGATATTGTCTGTCAGCTGCTCAACATCTTCTTCACGGAGAGTCGGTACCGGAGCACTGCGTTGAAACTGGGCACTGCGATTTTGCAGTAGCCCGACGAAGGACTGCACGGCAGCATCAATCTCAGCAGCATCGCCCAGGTCAACCACTTCGATACGGCCATCAGGGAATAGGAGGTAAGCGGCATAGCGCGGGTCACCAAAATCGCCATGGTAGGGTCTATAGCGAGCGTATTCTACTAGCACACTATTAGCCGGAATTTGGGCTTGCACAGTAACAATCTCTACTGGTTCGCTTTCGACCCGGAAGATAGCACTGCGCTGGGCCAGTGCCTTTTCCAGATCTGTGACTTGGTCTTCCAGTTTTGCTAGCTGCTCACGATATTGTTCTGGCGGTAAATTGGTGGGGGAATTAAAGGTCAAGGCCGAGAGCTGTTGCTGCACGATGACAAGATCATCCAGCAATTTCTCATCTTCTGGAGTGAGATTTTGCCGGAGGCGCTGAAGACTACTGCTGCCCGCGTCCAGCAGGCGACCTTTCCGTCGTAGCAATGTTGTCAAACCCAGCTTTTTCGCATCTTCATTTTGCAGAGCTTGCAAAGGGAAATATACAGCTGCATTCGTCGTGTTTGACAGAGTAGCACCATATTCCTGTCTTTGAGCCTCGGTCAGCGTCGTCAGATTGATTTCCAGATTCCATTCCTCAATAGACAAACTTTCCTCAAAAGTTTGAACTACTAAATCAGTTTTTCCCTGGTCATGGTAAACCCCAGAAAGACTAAAAAGGCTAACTGCGAGATTAGGGTGGCGTTTCCCTAATTGCTCTCGAAGGATAGAGATAGCTTCTTGATAGCTCGATTCTGCGTCACCATAGCGACTTTGGTCATGATATAAGCTCGCCAGATTCTGAAGGCTGAAGGTCACATCAGGATGACGCCTCCCCAGTTGTTCACGAGTAATAGCAAGGGCTTCTTGGAGATGGAATTCGGCCTCATCATAGCGGCCTTGAATTCGATACAACGCTCCCAGGTTGTTTAAGCTAGTAGCCACGTGAAGATGTCGCTCACCTAGCTGCTTGCGGCGGATGTCTAGGGATTCCCGATAGTAGAGCTCGGCCTCGTCGTGGCTCCCCTGTAATCGGTATAGCAACGCTAGGTTATTAATCACGATGGCAATTGCTGCATAATTCTGTTCTGACTGGGCACGTTCAATAGCTAAAGCGTCTTGAAAAAGAGGCTCAGCTTCCACATAGCGCCCCTGAAATCGATACAGCTCTGCCAAATTGTTAAGGCTTTGGGCCACATCGGAATGGGCCGCTCCGAGGTGCTCACGGCGAATATCTAGAGACTCTTGCAAAAGGGATTCAGCTTCACCATAGCGACCTTGATAGAGATATAACAACGCTAAATCATTGAGGCTGATGGCTAAATCAGGATCGCCTTCTCCAAGGCGGCGCTTGATGGCTAGAGATTGTTGATAGAGAGGCTCTGCTTCCTTATAACGACCTTGATCCAGATATAGCCCAGCCAAATTTTCAAGGCTTTGGATAACAAGAGGATGCGACTCTTCTAGAAGCGCGCGACGAATAGCTAAAGATTCTTGATAAAGAGGCTCTGCTTGATCATATAACTGTTGATCGTCATACAGTACCGCTAGGTTATTGAGGCTTTGCGCAACTTTTAGATGACGCTCTCCGAAATGCTCGCGACGAATGGCTAAGGCTTCTCGATGAAGAGGCCCAGCTTTGTCGTAGAGTTCCTGAAGTCGATACAACTCTGCTAGATTATTGAGGCTAGTGGTCAAATCAGGGTGGTTTTCTCCGAGATGATTGCGATGAATAGCTAACACTTCTTCGGCCAAAGGAATCGCGTCCTGATATTCTTCTGCTTCGTAAAGATCATCAACTTGTTGACTAATTTTTGCGGCCTGCTGCAGCGCTTCTGATCGAGCTACATCAGCGACCGATGCCGGTCTCAAAGTTAGAGCGTATGGCCTTGTTACCTCGGTATAGTAGGACGTGACGAAAATTCTATAGGTACCAGAGGTAGGCAATGTCACTGCAATCCAAGAGTTAGCACCTTCACCACTACTACTATCGTGGGCTAAAAGTTCTTCATCTGGTCCTTCCAAGAAAACATAGGCCTCAAATGCTTCACTAGTTAGCTCGATGCTTAAGCTGTCTCCAGCAGTTCCCTCAAAGGTGTGGATGTTGTAATAAACTCCATTTTCTGAAGCCCTACTGTTCTCATCTAGCTGCCCTGTAATAGTAGTGGGAGTTATTTGAGCCAGTTGTTGAGGTAAGGCGGACGCTGCTCTGACTAAGTTGAGTGGTGGGCTAACAGCCACCAACATGGCCACCATTCCCCTCGCAAGGCTTTGATTCAACCCCATCGTTGTTGCTCCCGTTAGCCACTTCTTCAGTATCTATTTCTCATAGCTGAGAGCTTATTCAAATTTGCTTAAAAAAGCCCTGTATTCGGCTTGAACCCAGGGCCATCACTCACTCAAAGCCTCTTTATGAGGACACAAAAGGGAGACACGATGCGGTGGGCTACACCGCCGCGACGAGTTCACCCGTCAAAGCATCCACCTCAGCCGCCAAGACCGCATCCAACGGCTGCACCAAATTCGTGGTTAGTAAATTCGCCTCAGTCGTCAGCGCCCACTGCTGCTCCAGTCGGGGCGCTGAAGTGCCAGAGTCAGCCGCCAGTTCAGCCTTTGCTAGCTGGGGTAGCGCTACGGTTTCCGGTGCGATCGCTCCATCAGACCCCTCTCTCGCTAGCGTCCCCACGCCCACCGCTCTGTTCTGAACAGTGGGCAACTCGATACGATCGAGGGTGATCGCCTCCAGCACCGCCGCCGACTTATCCACTAGCTCGGTTGACACCGCCGCTAGCGACTCTTCACCGAGACCGTCGCGATCGGTCGCCGCACTGCTGGCGATCGTTTCCGTCAGTTGAGCATCTCCCATCTCCGCTGACCAAGCCATGTCCGGCAGCACGGTAGTTGCCACCGCATCACTGGCCGCACTCCCCGGCTGGAAAGAACTCCGCAGCGCCATGGCTCGCCGCACCGCCGCATCGGCATTCACAAACCCCGCGCCAAACTCGTAGTCATAGCCCGGAAAGCCCAAGTCCACTGCCGTTTCCTGCATGACCTGATGAACTTCTCCCGCACTCAGGAAAGGGTTGGCACTCCACACCAGTGAGGCCACGCCAGCCACATTCGGCGTCGCGGCAGAGGTGCCGTTAAAGGGCGTTTGGCTCCCGACTGCTGGGGCGTTCTGGTAATACCTAAAGCTGGTGTTCCAGCCCGAGTCTGTCGCCTTCGTGGTGATCACTTCCGACGGTCCCATCAACGACAGCCCATAGCCATAGTTACTACCCCACCAACCGGGATACGAAATGCGATCGCCCGGTTCCGTCGGGTCGCCGTACCAGTCTTGCGCCCCCCACGAAGCGCCCACCGCCATCACATTGTCGTAGGCCTGATTTAACAAAGCCGGATACGACGTGAAGCCGTCGTCATCGTTGCCCGAGGCAATCACAAACAGGGCATTATCGGCGTTTTGCGCAATCAACTGCTCCAAAGCGGGCATGGCTCCGAATCCCGCTCCGTGGGCTCCCAAACTCATGTTGACCACTAACCGCCGCCCCGTCGAGGTGGCATAATCAGCCATTAGGCTCGTCGCCTCATCCAGGTCAAACTGATCTGGCCCAAACACATCCAAATGCGCCACATCCGAATTCCAGTTGATGCCCGCCAAGCCAATGCCATTGTTGCCAGCGGCCCCGATGATGCCATGCACCGCCGTCCCGTGGGAAGACGTTCCTTCAAAAAAGTCGTCGTCGATGTTGCTGGCAATGCCAAACGTGCGCGAGCCATCCAAGTCTGCGTGCAGTTGGCCATTGTTGTTAAAGCCTAAGCCGGTGTCTTGCACACCAATCAGCACATCATCCGACCCTTGGGTAAACCGCCAAGCATTATGAACTCCCATCATGTGTAGGTTCCACTGCTCGCTGAACATCGGGTCATTGGGCAACACATCACTGTTGAAGCTGTAATACCCCTCCTGGAACCAAATACCGTCCAGACCTTCCATCAGGATTTGGTGACCGCTGCTCAGACTCATGGCATCAAAGGCGCGATCGCCATTGCCGGGGTTATAAATTACGCCACCGCCCGTCGCCGCGACCGGATTCCAGCCCACAACGTTGTTGACGGAAAGGTTCGACAGATTCAGCACATCGCCGTAGCCGTAACCAAAGTCCACATTGCCATTACCCGAAAAGACGGAATACGCCTGACTAAAATCAAGGTCAAAGCTATCGGCACTCAGGCTGCCCGCATCATGGCCCAAGCCACCGTCTGGGGAGGCTGAAGCCGACAGTTGGTAGCTCGTGCTGCCGCTGTATTGCACCACCCCCATGAAATATTCACCCTGGTAGAGATTGTTGAGGGAAATGGCTTCAACACTGCTTCCGAACTCGATAGAGCCGTCGATAATCTCTCCGGAATCAAAGACACCGTTATTGTTGAAATCCTTCATGAGGTACAAATCGGCATCAGCATTCAGTCCCGATAGCAGCAAATTAAGATCACTTTGAGTGTCAAGCTGGAAACGGAAGAAATCAATCGTGTCGCTGGCGCTGACTGTACCCCCAAAGCTTCTAGCACCCACCAGCGTGCCAACGTTTTGAGCAGTAGAGAAGGTATTGTTTTGTGGCGCAATTAATGCATCAGATTCATGGCTTAACAGCGCCATATCATTCTGGTTAAAGCCAGAGTCGTCAGCCGCATCAGATAGCTTGCCAAGAGTGCTGATAGCAGCTTCAAATGAATCGTACAGACTCAGGTAATGACTGCTCAACAAATCAACTTTTGGCTCGGTAGGCAGCAGTGAATCAGCAGTCAGCCATGTTTCTGAGCTGGGCAACAGAAGCGGAGTAGAGTCATTGAGATCAAGAAGATTGCTGGTGTAATCTGATGAACCGCTCGCAGATGAAGCAGACGAATCGGTTAGCTCAAGTTGTCCCAAAAACTGGGAATTATCAAGAGGGCTATTCATGGAATCTATCCAGTTAGTAACAGCTTGAGTGGCCACTCGTGACTGTGTACTTCTAGGAAATTCCACTTATTCAGTTTCTATTCTGATTGGAAATAAGGAAGTTGAATAAGCCTTCATGCCTCAGAGATATGGCTAAATAGACTTCTGAAAATCCATTCTTTATAGGCTTCTATAATCTGAAAGACAGCTTCATTTTTGTCGCTTCAAAAACAATTACCCTAAGCTCTGCCAATGCCACTTGATTGCTGTGTAGATATTTCCTCTCTTTGAAGACCTTGGCGAGCACGACTTTCTGTTAAATCTATTTGCATGGCTATTTGAGCCTTCTCCGGCAAAGGTGCGCCCTTTAAGACCTCTCTAGCTACTTCTGTGATGCGCTTCAAATAAGCATCAGATCGTCCCAAAGTTCTTGCTGAAAAATGCCATCGCCAGAACTGATGCATTTGGGCAAGATTAAGGTTGGCAGTTGAGTGTGTCCGGTCTTTGGGAGCATTCATCAACTGCTCGTTCCAATCCTTGCCATCACTCGGCATCAACCGCGCTATCCCCGGCATCTGTTGTGCCAACCGCCAAGCCATCGACTCTCCCGCTTTGTCCGCATCAAATGCCGCGATAACTCGCCCACCCTGACTGAGAACTGCCTTCAATGTTTCCTGGGGGACACCGCCAGAGCCGTCACTCGACAGATAGATCGTCACCCCCGATACAGCCTGTCGCTCCTTATCCAACACCGCCAGCGACATGGCATCAATGGGCGATTCCGTTAGCAGTACCCGACTCACCTTGCCACTGCCAGTGCCAAGCCAAAACCAGCCCCGGTCTCTAGCCGAACCCGGAGCGAGACCTTGATAGTGGTTGTCCTCACCCCAAGTGCCACGCAAGCTGGCTCCCGTCACCTCGCCCCTTGCCCAAGTATTCTTCTTCAAGCTGTGGCGGACAAAGACTGCATTCTGGTGGTTATCGGTATAGATTAAGCCGCGCTCATGGAGGCGATCAATTAGCGCTGCTGGTAGCTTGCGAGTCTCCACCAGGTATTCCCGAACTGCCTGCCAGCGATATTCGCTGGGATCTGGCATGGCGAGTTGACGAGGCTCCCGTTCCTCAGCCTGAGCATGAACCCGAATATGGGCCGGGCGCTGAGAGAGGTCTTGCCCCGATAGCCATTCGACAGCCTCTTTGAACTCAATCTGTTGAACATGCATCACCAGATCGATCGCGCCCCGCCCCCCCTGATCCGCCAGCCAATCCATAAACAAAGGTCCGCTGATACTGATGATGTGGTCGCCGTCTCGCCACTTGTGTTTGTCGTAGCGATCTAGTTCCAGCCCGAGATTTACGGCCACGACTTCTAGATCAGCATCCCGCACTTCATCGGCAATTTCCTTCAGGGAGGGTGCTGGTAGGGGTGAGGTGAGTGAGGGTCGGTGGGGTGGGTGAGATGATGGGGAGTGAGTGGGGGGTGAAGAAGATGGGGAAGATGGAGAGCTTGGGGGAGATGGGGAGGCTAACCAAGTAGGCTCTGATCCTGATAACGGAGCGTTTGTAGATCCTGCGGTGAAGGCATCGACATTGAACAGGTTTTGTTCCTGAAATTCCGGCGGTTCACTCCCTGCGGCTGCTTCTCTCTGCTCTGACTGACTCTGGAGTTGGGCCTTCGCCGCTTCGGCAAATCCCTGATTCAGGATGTTTTTGGAAAACATCTGGGCAAAGCCGCGATCAGGCCGTCGTGACTCGCCACCAGCTAGGCTCTGCACCGCTGTTTCCTTGAACCGCAATTGCCCTTCCGGCAACATCGTGAATACCATCTCTGTGTCGATGAACAGGTCGCCGTTTTGGGTCAGGTAGTGGGTCAGATACAGCTCATCTCCCTGCCGCTCCACTATCAGCGGAATGTAGGGCTCATTCTCAATACGCAGATGAAACTCGTCGGTGTGCATCACCGCGTTTTCGATGCCTGCCTCGCGAAGAAATCGCAGAATCCGCCTTTCGAGCTGGCCCATGAGCGTAATGGGCGGAGCTGGTGCTTGGCCGACTGGGCTGGGGCTAGGGGTTACAGGCGGCGGTTCAGGGACGGAGACCTCAACGGTTTCCAGCTTGGGCAAAGACACCCCCAGAAACTTACGGGCAATATCCTTCGATTCAAAGGCGGCTAGGGTGTAGTGGCGCTGGTGCATCAACACCGCCAAAGCTTGCTCCAGTCGGGCGGGTGGAATGACGACTTCCATGCGATCGCTGACGGAATAAAAGTCTGATCCAGCAGAGACAATAAGTCCCTCATCCAAGAAATACTTACCACCTGACTCCTTAGACTTTGGCGTCTGCAACACAAAGCCATCACCGTTGAATTGGGCTTTTAGGGTGAGGAGTTCATCCAGGGTTTTGACGATGCCTCGGCGATCGGTCTCTTTAGCAATGAACTGGATCACCTGTTGTGGCGTGCTGAAAGCCACCGGCTCCTGCTTGATTTCCTCTTGAATATCAAAGCCCTTGGGCATCATCAGCCCCTGACGAACTTGTCCTTGATAGTCGGTGTAGTTCACCAACTTGCTCTGGGGATATTTCTCAAACGCCTTGATCAGGTTGCCGGTGAAGATTTGCCGATTCATGCGGCCAGCGGACTGCTGCTGGTCAAACAAGCCGTAGACATCATTGCCGAGCCAATCCTCGGTCTGGATGGTTGCTGCCAATGCACCACTGCGTCCGGTATTGAATTTCGAGAGAGGAACCGTGAGTTGCCGGACGGAGTCAGCCACCAGAATCCGGATCTTCCAGCGGTTTGGTGCAGCAGGGCTGCCGGATCGCGGCTTGGCATCAATACTCGCTACCACGCCATAGAAAATGGTCTGGCTGGCTGGAGTGACTAAGCGGAGCGGTGTTCCGGGAACAAATTCTTCTAAAACTTGGGTGACGTGGCTGAGCTGCTGATCGAGGCGATCTCTTAACTTGTCTCTCGCTTTTGCGTCCTGCTTGCCAGCTAAAGCCAATTGTCGATACTGATCGGTTTCGGTTTGGAGGGAGGCGATCGCACCATCCGCCTGCTGCCTCGCCCGCTCCTCCACCATGCCCGGATCGCGCAGCTCCACCGCTTTCACCATCTCTAATCCCACAGACTCCCGCACTGCATTGATGACTTGCAATTGGGTCAGCGGCTTGGTCTGGCTCTTAGCATCTACCACTTCCAGACACACCGGCCCCGTGAACTCGCTAGGTGTATCACTATTGTCGGCAACCACTTCCATCCGCGCTAAAGGCCGAGCATCCAGGTCGAGCTGATCCGCTTCCAGAATGTTTTCGCCCATAGCGCGGGCCTGGTCTACCAAGTCGCGGTACTCCGACTCAAGCAGGCTGTAGAGGGCCTCCTGCTCTTCAATCGGTAGCAACGGAATCCGCCCCGTGACCTTCTTAATCAGAGCGATATCGGAGGCATCGTTGTCCGCCTGAGCCACCGGGAAATCCAGTTGGGCGTTAAGTTCCGGGTCATCATTCAACAGTTCCGTGACCACCTGCTCACCGTAGGGATTCATAAAATCGACGACGGTGTTGAGCGAAATATCCGTCTCCCTTGCTGCCGTGGTGTTGGCGTTGAGGCTGGCCATCTTGCGACAGAGAATTGCACCGGGTCGCTTCTCAGCCGGTAAGTCACCCATCAGCAACGTGTAGCTAGGCAAGGCCACTTGCCCAGTGCGATGCACCCGCCCCAGCATCTGCATGAACACGTTGATGTCCCGCTCGGCCTGAGCCACAATCATGTGGCGCGATCGCTGGTCCGCAAACTTCTCCGAGGCATGGAGCGAAATGCCCGTGGAGCCCGAACAGTTCAGCAAGATAACATCGGCATCTCCCGCGTTGAATTTAGCGACCGCATCGATCTTGCCTTTGGCGGTGGTCTCCTGATCGGCCCGTACTCGGTAGGTCATGGAGCCATCGGCGGCATAGTCAATTCCCGCCTTGCGTCCCGTGACTTCCGTGACGCGATATCCGGCTCGCTCCAACTGCTGTTCAATATAGTCAATGGGGCTGATGGGAATGCCGCTGAAGTCGGCTTCTCGAATGGCATTCAGGGCAGTTTCGTAAGCCAGCACACCCTCGACTCCCAGCTGTTCATCCGTGAGGCGCGATCTCGTCGCTTTGCCTCGATAATCCTTAACAACGACATCGCGAGAGCGCTCCAAATACCGCTCCAGCAAATCGCCAAAGGACAGATCCAGCTCATCGCCGGGATTCAAGCCCTGAGCATCCGCATAAGCTTGGATGAAGCTGCCCATGGTGTTGGCAAAGGTGATGACCGGCTTTTCACCATTGTGGAGAGCGGCGATCGCCGCTTGCACCGTGGCATCCGCTTTCTGCGCCAGCAGCCCCTGCTCAATGCAGTTGTGCATCAGAGAGGTGAAGTTCGTACTCTTCGCCCCCACCTCGCCGATCGCCCCATCTTCTCCCAGCGCTTTAGCTTCCGCTTTGAGTTCCTTGCTGATGGTTTTAACGGCTTTTTGCTTGGCGTGATCGAAGTCTTTGATCGCCCGCATCGCTGCCGAAAAATCGTCCGCGACTACCCGATCTACCGGCACCGTTATTGCCTGAAAGGTAATGCCTTCGTAGGAGCGCTCCCGCCGCAGCATCTGCCCCGAGGCCACAAATTTGCTCGCGACAATCTGCTGCAATGGCACGCCACCGTGGGTCAGGATATTTTCCAAAGCCGTCATGCTGCTGACGCCGAGCCGCAGGTCGGTGCGGCGAGCGTACAAGTCCATCACGTCAGGCCGTTTGGCGTAGGTGGCGGAGGAGTAAAAGACTCCAGAAGCCTGGTCGATCAACTCCCGCACATAATCGGCGCGGTCTGGCGGCCCCGCTGCTTTCCAGCCGCCTTTGCTGCCGCCTGCTTGGTGGGCTTCATCGAGAATTAGGATGGCCTGAGGCACGAGTTGACGTAGAAAATCGCGCCGCAGGGGTTCTTTCTTGCCCACTGTCTGAAGCTGGCAGTAGGTGGTGAAGATGGCGCTGTAGTGCCCGAGATGGCCCCGCTGCATTATTGTCTGCATTTCCTGCTGTTGTTTGGCCGCGCCAGCGGTTTTCAAAACACCGCCTCTGGTCAAGGGAATCTCGGTACTGCTGTCGGTGATGAACGGGGTAAACCGGCGCATCCCGATATCCCCTACATCCCGCATCATGTCGGCGTAGAGGGGTTTGTCCTTGGTAATGAAGATGGCGATCCTCCCCTGCTGCTGGGCATAGCGCATGATGCTGGCGCAGATGCGGCCTTTACCGATACCGGTCTGATCTCCCGTGATAAATCCCGCACCCTGTTCCAGATTGCCGATCGCCAAGGCAGCCGCATCCACCTGTTCAGCGCTGAAGTACTGATGCAGTTCAGCGACTGAGCCATAGCCCAACCGCTGGGCCAGGTAGGCATCGATACTGCCGTGGCGCTGCTCAAAGCGATCCAGAGCCTGCTGTGCGGCACTGGCCATGTTGTAGGGAATTAGGGTTTGAGTCGAAAATCCCTGACTCTTGGGGACATACGGCACCTGCCGGGGTTGGGCGTCATAAGCCTCTGCTGTGCTGGGAGTTGGAGAAGTATTCATGGCAGACTCCGAGTGAAGCGTTACGGGGTCAGATCGGTGAGCCACTCCTCCAGCGTGGTCTCGTCGTGGAGGGCGAGCCAATCTGGGTGATTCGGATGACTCGGGGGCGATCGCTTTGGCGGGAAAGGTCAGGCCGTAATGGCGCATCCGGTTCCGAAATCGCCAGTTGTTGAGAATCAGGGTCTCGCTCCACTGCTGTCGCCACTGGCTCAAGGCGAACTCCGGATTGTCGTCCGACTCCAGAATGGGGACTTCCTGAGCTGAATCGAGCTGGCTGAGGGTAGTGGCGAGTAACTGTTGGGTTTCCGTCTGAGAAGTCGCTTCCATCCAGGTCTGAATCATGCTGTCCAGACGAGTTTGCATCAGTGCCAGATAGGTCGCCTCGTCCTGCGTTTCCAACTCTGGAGGTACTTTGACGACGAAGAGCGAACACATCGTCTCGGGCATCCAGAGAATGGGAAAGGTCGGATACTGCGGATTCATGAAGGGGTATAGCCACCGGGAGAGGGCGGTTTCGGATGGGTTCATGGGGCAAGGTCTCCTTGAGTTCAGTAAACGATTGGTAGAGGGTAGGCACTTCGGCGGCAGGGAGGGGGCGTTCGGCTGGCCCGCGTCCCTCAATCACCATCAGGTCAATGGGAAAACCGGCTCCCTGCTTCCGGTAGAGGTCGCCGGAGAGGGAGAAATGCTGCGTTACGCGATAGTGCTGGTAAAGCAGGTAGTAAAAGGCGCGACTCTCGCGGCTGTTGTAGCGCTCGGAGCGGAGATCTGATTCAAAGCCTTTCTTACCGCCGAGAATCAGGACGGCGCGACCGTTGGGTTTCATCACCGATAAGGCATTGAGCGCAATCACCTGGTCTATTTGGGTTGTCCAAGTATCTGCGATCGAGAAACGACGAGTATGCAGTTTGGGGTCTTTGACGGAACCAAAGGGGGGATTGCAGATGACGACATCGACCTCGGTTGCCGGTCGGAAGGTCAGGGCATCTTTCTGAGTCAGTTGCTGGAAGCCGCGTGTGCTCAACTCCGCACACCGATCTGGATTCAGTTCATTGGCGATCGTTCGTTGGGGATTGGCCCCGATCAGTAAAGCTCCATTCCCGGCAGTCGGTTCATAGACGGTGGTTGCGGCATCAATACCGGCGAGCACCGAGGCGAGATAGGCGATGGGAATCGGCGTACTGTAGGCCTGCTGGAGTACCGAGGTGGAGGACCGCACGCTCAGGTTGGGCTGCCGTTGCAAGAGCTCCACCAGCCGATCATAGGTGTCGTCAATCCCATCGGTGTCCTGGAGAATGTGACGACCAGCTCGCACCACTGCTGCTTCGATGGATTCATCGACGACTTTCGCCAGAGCGGTTCCCGGTCGCACGGGTTCGTCCAATACTGACGCAGCTAACCGTCGAGCTTCCATAATCGACGTGAAGCCTTGCTCGGCGAGAAAATGCTGGGTAAAGACATCCACTAGCTGGGGATGACTCATGAGACGCTCCGGACGTGAAACAGCGTGGTAGATGCCGGAGCCCTGTATTCGACCTAACCGATTTCGAGTTGGGGTTTAGATGCTTGGACTGTTTTCTGTTCAACTTGCTGCATTCGCTTTTGTAGCCGACTGAAATAAGCGAAATCTTGGGCGGTCAGACGGGAGGACACTTCTCCCTGATGGTGGTCATAGACGACGCCTCGCCCCCACTGGTCGAGGATGCGCACCGCGTCTGCTTTTCCTATTTCAAGCTTGAACTGACCGCCCTCTTTGCTCCAACTGCTGGCCTGGACATGTTTCTGAAGAAAGTGACGAACCGTCTGTTCTACTTGGCGAGTCTTCGCCGCATAGGTCGCTTCACTTTCCAGAGTACTTTGAGGTATCAACTGGCGGTTCTGACGCAGCCCCTGTAAAGTGTGTCGATGAAAGTCGCTGAGGCGATCGCTCACATCCTGAGCTTGTACCTGCCGACCCAATCCCAAACTATTGGAAGTTTGAAACTGCATCAGGACTCCCCGCGCATCCTTCAGCGTGTATTGGGTTTGTCCTTGACGACTGAGGGTGTAGTTACCGACATGATACGCGCGATCTCCTGTGCGGCTGTAGCCCCGCTGAAACAACTCCAGCACGGTTCGCGCTAGTTGCTGATCACGCCTAGAGGCTATTTGATTGGTAAGCCAATTGGTTGCTCGTTCAACCACGCCCTGTCGTTGCCAGTCGTTAACCGTCGCTTGCAGCAGCGTTTTGGTGGAACTGTCTGGCAACTGCGCCGTTTCCTGCTCCAGCACCGCTAAAGGAGTAGCCAGCGGCTTATCTCGTGGACTCTCAGTTTGAGCAACTTGTGAGTTTGCTTGGAGTGACGCCACTGGCGAGAGTTGGGTCTCTAATTTGAGGAAAGCGGCGCGATCGGCATCCTTGAGCTGGTGGGAAACCACTTCCCCGTCACGCACCACCAGAATTAGCTCATTCTCGCGATGCACCGACAGATGATGGCCCTGTTGCTGAATCCGATAGGCCCCCACCGACACTTCGTCGTAGAGCGGCTTAGCCTCATTGAACGGATTAATCAATCGACTCGCCACTTGAGCCACCTCGGTTGGATCTGGAGGAGATGACTCGGGCAACTGGGGCGCACTTGAACCATTCGTAGTAACTTCTGTCCGGGGTGGTTCTTGCAAGACCGTTTGGTCTGCACCCGATATCTGGAGCTGAATCTGATTCACCGTCACGGTGCCATCTCGCTCTTCCCGAAACAGCACCGACTCCCCATCGCGAATCTCAATGGCGGGCACCTTACCGCGATAAGCATCGCGGTCAACGCCTGCGAGAACAGGCTTCTGAATTGCCTCCAGAATGATTTGAGCGCCATTGCGGTCTAATTCCCGACGAGAAGTGCCGTCTGCTAAATGGCCATAGACCAACCGTCGCCCCAGAAAAATTCGGAGGCCATCCGCTGGCGTGGAGGAAACTGGAGCCACATTGACCAACTGATGCAAGACCAACGGCAACCGCTGGCTCATCTGAGCCACTGCCATCACCAACTGCACCTCATCCTCCTGCATGGCTTGGGCTTCTTGAGCACTGATTACGAACGGCATGATATCCTCCCCATCAAGTCAGCGATACCCTCCAGGCGGTTCACAACGATGTCGCTGCCGACTTGGAAAAAAGCCGTTTCCTCATCCATGCGATATTCGATGAATCGAGGCTGATAGTCGGGTAGGCAATCCCGCAACACGGACAATACCCCTTGTTCAGAACGCAAATAAGGCACATCCTCAAACAGCACCTCGATGACATCAGGACAGTAGCCTGGTGGTAACGGGGGACGATTCCTGGCCTTGGCAATGTCTGCCAGGATGTTTGGCTCTCGCCTCAAGATCGCGATCGTTTGATCAGATACTCCCCAGTTATTGAGGTCTGGAACCATATGGTTGATGGGCATCATCATCACTCCCTAAAAAAGACTTCATCAAATTCGTCCTCGCCGATATCGGCATCGAACATGGCATCTCCCTGACCTTTTCCCACTGGCAGCGGCAAAAGGCGTTCTACGAATTCTCGCCGCATAGTATTGGCCTGATTCAGGTTGGTTAGGGTTCGCTGCTGTTGAGCGCGATCGCTCAGCCGCTGCTTGACTCGGCTAGACCATAAATCCTCACTCCGCTGCTGCATCTGGCGCTCCCGATGCGGAATTTTCACTTTGAGCCGCAGGGGCACCGATGCTTCATTGCGACCGCGATAGGCCGGATTGATAAAGATACATTCCCCCTGGTCTAGCTTCAGAATCTGGTCTGCGGTCATCAACGGCACTCGCTGTACCTGCTCAGAGCGACTGTGGCTGCCATAACGACCGTGACTGCGGGATTTAGTGAAAATTCGGGCCTCTTTCTCGCCCAAATAGCCCGAAAATTCCTGCGCCGTTTCGCGGTCTTTGGGATTGAAAAACACCTTGGTGCCACAGGCGGCAAAGAGCGCCCGCGACAGTTCTCGCCCATAGATATGCTGCAGTTGAGCAAAGTTTTGATAGCCCAAGAGCGCCACAAACCCGTTGGAGCGAAACTCGTTAATCCACTTGGGCAAATCCGGCAGATACAGCGTCGGCAATTCATCTAGAGCAATCACTAATGGTTCCTGGCGCGGTTGCGCAAAGTTCCGCGTCACTAGCAGGTGCAGAATCGCTGCCAGTAATGGACTCACCGCATCGCGCTTTTGGATATCCACTTGTAGAAACAAGATCCGCTTGCCTTGCAAATCCAACGGTAGAGTCGCTGGACCACAAAAGCTGGACACTAGCTGCTTGCCCGTAAAGCTTTTGAACGTGCGTTGCGCCGTGGCGATAATCCCCGCAATCTGCTTCTCCGCACCTTCGGAAGCCATGAGCTGACTAAAGCTCTCCAACGTCCAAGGGGGAATGAAACCCGACTCGCCTGCCTGTTTAATTCGAGCCGGAAGCTCAGACAGATTCAGCAGTTTGCTGGCCATCAGCAAATCGGGATAAGGCGTCAGCTTGGCGAGTAGCATCACCGCTTCGACTAAATTGGTGCCCGCACTGTTGAAGAAATCATTTTCCCGGTAGCCGCTGTCCCGCTGCGTATTCTTTTGCAGCACGTAAGCTAGCTGTGCCGCCATCAGGGTATCCGTTTCATCGGCCAAAAAATCCAGGGGATTAAAGACCCCCGTGTAGGGCTGCCCCGGCGCAAACACATCGACCTGATATCCCTGACTGGCAGCCCAAGCGGCATGGGTAGCGAGCTGGCTACCTTTGAAGTCATAGACCACGATGGGAAAGCCCTGAGAGATCGCCGAGCGAATCGCTGGATCGATAATGCTGTAGGTTTTACCGGAATCAGGCGCACCTGCTACGACCACACTCTGCTGTGCTTGAGGCAGGTCCAGGATGCCTGCTCGTAAAGCCACTTTGGCAGTCCGACGCTGCTGTTGCTGCTGGCGAGTTGTTCGTCTCGCTTTTGACCGCTCCACCTTCCCGGCAAAGCGTCCCGTTGCTAGCGCTTGTTTGGATTTCCCGCCCAACAGCGCCATCCCCACCCACAGGACGGCAATGCCCAGCAATAAACTGCCCATGCCCGAGTCCAGCAAAGACTCGGCCACCTCTTGCAAGATGGACAGGTCTACCGGTTGCTGTAGCAGCACAGGTTTACTCATGGGGAAGATAGTCAAGACGGTCAACGGCATAGGTCTGACCATCGAAGGCCAGGGTAATTTGCTGGAGGTCAGTTTCTACCAGCTGCAGGGCCACGAGCGTGGGCAGGCCTTGATGGAGATCACCCGTCGGTTGCAGCAGAGTCTGTCCCTGCGGCAGGTGGGGGTTGAGATAAGCCTTCAATACTTGCCGAAAGCCTGACTGCTCGCGGATATAACCAAACAGGGCGCAACCAGCGACCCCACAAAGCGGTTGCGTTTCACTGTCAACCAAGCGGGCGTCAATCAGATACAGCGGCTGGGCTTGCCCCGCTTGCTGGAGCTTGAGGACGCTCATTTGTCCCGCATCAACCGTGACATCAGGATGCAGGTTGTCTGCTGCCACTTGGGTTAGCAGCGCAGACGGCGCAGCCTCACGAGCCAGTTGCCAACTGGGCTGAGGGGGAGTGAGCGTAGAGGATGCCAACGCTAACGATTATCAGCAGTGCAGTTGGCAGGATGACTCTGAATCTGAAGAGACGTCTCATCGATCAGCCTCCTCTGCAGGACGGTCAGCGGAGAAATCTAGAGGGGACAAGCATGGTGACAGCGGTTCAGAAGCCAAACTACGGGCTTTGCCGTGAATATCGGCGACGATCGCTTCGTTGGGAATTCCCGTCCCGCCCCAATAGAGCTGATTGACCCGCTCCAGCAGCGCCTGACCGGTGAGCCCTTCCTGTTGTGCCTGCTGCACAAGCGAGTTCAGATCCAGCTGTAGCTGATGCTGTTGAGCCGCTAACGGTAGGAATGACGGCAATTCCTCATCCGCGATCGCTTCACCCGCGTCGACGCGAGCCAGGAACTCTGCACCTCCAGGTTGCGATTCAATGAGTGCCCGCACCTCAGGTCGATAGCTCATCAACCTATAGCGCCCGAGCGATCGCCCACAGTTTCCTTGACCATCACACACGAACGGGCCGACGAAGTTTGCCTTTTGCTCAGGCGGCACGATTTGCTCGATTAACGCTGAAGCCGTCATTTGGCCAGAAGCAGGCTGACAAGTATTGACACTGTCCAGGAACGGAGCGGGAGAACTTTCTGAAGCTGCTGCTGAATGCTCAGAAGTCACTCCAGCGGCCAGAGGTAGAGATGTTGAGGGAGTGCTTGTCTGCTCTAAGGGACCTAACAGTAGAAACTCGGTTTCTTGATAAGTGAGGAAGGGAACGGGGCCAATGAAATAAGGTGTACAGCCGAGATCAGGGGCAAACCAGCCACCTTGTTGACACATGCGAAAGAACATCGCGGTGCTGACGGTGCCGTGGCTTTCATCCACATCCCAAACAACGACCTTGAATGCTTCCCCAAAGGGATGACGTCCGGTCGGTTCTAAGCCGCCGTTCGCTGCTGCCAATATCCCTTCACCACCTTCGACCGACTGAAACTGCCCCGAAATCCACTGCTTGCCCTGGAGTTCCGGCAGGCCGGTCAACTCAATATGGCCACAGTTTTGTTTGCATGGCACTTGGAAGCCTTTGGCATAACTGCCAGAGACGGTTTGCTGTCGCTGGGTTTCTGCGGGGCCGAAAACGATATCAATCTGCCCGATCGCCCCCGTAAATGACAGCGGGTTCGGCATCTGATCAAAGGGCACAGCGGATAAACCGGGGACTCCCACCAGTGTGCTGTTGCCCCAATCGCGAAAGGCTTGGAGCGGGGCCGTGGAGAGTCCGGGAATGTCGGTCAGAGCAAATTGACTCAGCTGGTCTCCCAGTTGCCCGAGAGATTCCTGCGCCAAGTCAGGGAATTGGGAGATAATCTCCGACAGCGTCAAATCACTGACGCTTGCCTGCAAAGTTTGGGGCATGACCGAATCCACGAGAGCTGCCACGGGCGGTACTTGATCAACGAACAGGTTTCCTAAAGTCGGAATGGCGTTCACTAAGTCCTCTATCGTTTGCCAATCCGCCAAATCCAATGCTTCTAAGGCAATCTGGTTGAGATCGAGTTGAGTCAACTCAGCAATGTTTTCCAGATTGAAGAGCTGCAAATAGAGGCTGGTCTGAAAGTCACCCAGCTTCAGCACCGTCTCCAGGGACTGTCCCGCCGTCCATTGCCGGGAGAGGTCGTATCCCAGACTTTGAATGATGTCTTCCGGAGCGTCGAAACTGCCATCGCTCATCAACGGCGGCAAATTGCCAAACGTTAGTTGCGACCAATCGGGCAGGCGGACGTACTGTTCATCCCAAGTCATGGCAGTGGTGGGAATCCAGTCGTCAGAGGGGTTCAAGATCGCCTGCATGGGTGGAGGCTGTAGCCAGAGCACCGTCACAAGCGTGAGCCCCAACAGTAAAGTGCGCCGGAGCCAAGAAATGAATCGCATGTCATTCCTCCTTCAGTTCTGGATAGAGGTTTGCTGTCCCAGCTCCGCGAGCTGAAACACAAGTGCTGTGGAAATCCCAGCAGCTTGGGTGGCTTCGGAGAGGGAGACACCCTGTTTGAGTTGTGCGAGAAAAGCTTGAACCCGCTCCCATAGCGGATCGCCAGCGACAATGAGCTGGCGTTGTTGAGCCACTGCTAAGCCCTGCTCTACTAACTGCGCTCCGGAAGTGCCAGCAATCGCGATCGGTTGTGTCGGCGTTATTTCAGGTGCAATGTTGACGATGCGATAGCTCGGGAAGCCGTTAGTGTCCCGATTTATTCGCCAAGGGAGAACGGTTGTGTTTGGCATGTTCTAGCTGCTTAACGAGAAAGAATAGAGTGAGACAACTTTGTTCATTGGGGAAAGCGCCGATTTCGTCAGCCTTGGCTCGAAAGTCGCGAAAAAATCGTTCGAGGGCGTTGGTCGTGCGCATGGAGCGATGCCAGGTGTCATCAAGCTGATAAAAGGTTAACGTGCGCTCGATACCCCGTTGAAAGTTCCGGATAGCCTTCGGTTCGAGGTCTTGCCACTTTTCGACAAAAGCCTGACGACGCGCCTGAGCGGCTTCGTAGGTGGGGGCCTCGTCGATGTCATAGGCATCGTTGAAGAGCGCCGATTTGCGCTGCCGCTTGGCAGTGGGGCGGTCGAGAGGACGCCCTTGCTCATCGCTGGTCGGCAACTGTCGATATTCTAGGTAGTCCTCCAACCCCCGGACCTTGTGGGTGATGCATCGCTGCTGCTGAGCCTGAGGCAGCGTTTTGGCCAGGGCCGCGAGCAATCCTTTGGTGCCATCACTGACCACGATGTGCACCGCTTCGGGGTCTAAGCCACGAGCTATCAAGTGTTCTATGAGCTGCTGCCAAGTGTCTGTTGACTCTTGCTGAACGATTTCATAATGCAGCAGTTCATGGCTCCCATCGGGCCAGACCGCCATCACCGCCAAGATGACGCGGTCTTCGGCCTGGCGCACCGGGCGCTGATGACCCGCCCGGTCGATTTTGATGGCCTCGGTGGCAGACTGAATCGTCACCCACACCCCATCGACCATCAGCACGCTAGGTGTGGCTTCAATCCGGGCTTGACACGCCGCTGTCATCCGCTCATGGACCCTCAACGTCACTTGGTTGACGGCGTTGCGCGACAACACCTGACCCAACTGCCAGTATAGAAGCACCTGCAAGTCCCGCAGCGAAAGCCCCAGCACATACAGATAGCACACCCAATCGAGATAGCCCTGAAGTCCCCGTTGATACCGCGACAGGATGTGCCACTGCCGCTCCCGATTACGCTCCCGCAATTTCGGCACCCGCAGCGCCTCAATGCGGCCATACTGGGTATCGACCACCCGACCGTAATAGCCCGAACGACGCGGTGGAGCCGTTTCAAAGGCGGACAAGTCCTGCTTCAGTTCTTCGACCAACGCGGTTTCCAACACCGTCTGAACTGTCTGGACGACATTCCGGCGTAATTCAGCCGCCAGTGCCTCGTTCAGCGATTGCTGAAACGTTTGATTTTGAACCCGTCGAATTTCCTCGGTGCGCTCGGCAATCGTGGGCATGGTAAATCACTCCTTATCGGCAGTAATCTACTTCTAGCGGGCTTGGGCATCCTCGCTGTTCGTGGCGAATAACTTAGGACACTAACGGAAGCCTGAGTCGGGAAAGGCCAGTTGGAAAGCATACACCTCAGTATCCGTGACCACCGTCAGCGTGGTGGTGACTGTGGCAGGAAGACCCGGAAACGTCAGAGGATGAATGCGGCGCAGATGAATCACCGTAGCCGCACACTCGTCCACAGTCATGATGCAGCGCCCATCATCAAAATCCAGAGTGACTTGAGACGGATCATCTAACCAGGCCCGGCGCACAAAAGCCTCGGTGAGCCGAAAATTGAGGGTGACCCCGTGGCCAGGGTATAACTCTACCGTGATCAGATTCGCGTCACCGCGTGCTGCTGCCGTCGAAACGGTGCGAGTGCCTTGTCCCCAACTCGGCAACGTGAAGCTCCAAAGGGGCACGACTAAGCTCACAACCATCCATCTTCGAACCATGTGAACACCTCTCAATCGATAGGGAGTTAAATCGGCATCTGCACCGTTTGGTTAATAAAAATCTGCACCGGGCGACCGGCTTCGATGTATGCAATGCGAGGCCACTCAGCCAATTCCTCCATGGCCTGTTGATTGCGCTCCGATAGCGTGTCCAGGAGAACCTCGGTGCCCCCTTCCAGCAGCCCTGCCAGCAGATTGGGCTCAGAATTGGACTCCGTTACCACGGTGGAACCATTGCCAGTTTCGACGCGAGTATCGGTGCGGTTGTAGAGTTCGCTGGCTCGACGCACCGCCCCGATCGCGACCTGTCCGGCATCCATCGCCGCCATCTCTGGCCCCACGTCGCGATACTGATCGGCAATCAGTGGTGTGCCTGCAACGCCCCGCACCTGCACAAAACCTGCTGGCAATTGCAGTTCCCGCTGCCAGCCCTGTTCTTCCCAAACCGCTTGCACCGCCGAGAGCTGCACCAGACCACTCTCAGACACCGCATCCACCTGCACCAGGAGTTCGCCCCCGGCAGGAATCGCGACCTGTCCTTGATGATCTTTGAGGGGTTCAGACAAAACGACACGATAATGGCTGTCGGCAACTGCTGCTTCTAGCACCACCGGTGTAGCCAGCTCTGCCGCTGACTGGGTGCCTACAACCAACACAGATGGTGAGGTAGTCGTTTGCAGAATTCGCGCCTCGGCTGCCGCTAAGATGGCCGGTGCCTCAGCAAGAGATGGTTCGAGCGCCATCGTCATTGGCGGCAGGGTATCCGTTGAAAGCTCGAAATTTGGACTCTCGGCGGTAGAGAAGTTGGGTTGGATTGCTGACAACGACGCTTCAGGGGCACTGGCTTGATGCGCCGTGATTTGAGGAGATGCTGGAAGGGAAGAAGTCTGAGCGATCGCGGGCGAAATGGGTCGATCGGTGAACTCAGCCTGATTCGCGATTGTCGTTATACTCCCTGATGCTTCATTGCTCTCCGTCGGTATCACATTGCCATAACTGCCCAGTTGAGCCAGTTCGCGCCACCGCTCCGCTGGATTCACGGCAATTTCCGGCTGCGGGGCTGCGGTAATGGCAGGAGACCGTGGAGTCGTCGTAATCGTTCGAGGCGCAGATCGAACCGCTGATGTCGCCGCTGATCGAGTCCGGGGTGGTGACACCGTTGCCGAGGAAGGCATAGGCACTGGCGTTTCCTGAGACGAGTCAGGCACTTGCGGCGAGGAAGAAAACGCTGGTTCCAGTTGCCCTTGATCTTCTAAGGCCATTTGCGCCTTCAGAGTAGCAATCTCGGCTTGCGCTTGTTCCAGTTCCGTTTCAGCACTATTACCCTCAGCCTCGCCTGCATCCTCATCGCCAGGGGTGCCCAGAGGAGCAGCCTGTTGGGTCTGACGTCCTCCGGCGATAAAAAGCCCCGCCAAGGCAAACACCGGGAGGAGCGCTAACCCGATCAGCACAAGTTTCGGAATCGGCAACTTCCACAAGGGCCGTGCCGACTGGATAGGCTCCGTGTCAAAGTCCGCTGCGCTGACCAGCGGCTCCGATATATCAGGCGCACCGGTCATCTCCCGCAGACTTTCTAAGTTGGGTTCAGTGGGATGCTGTTGACTCATTCGGCTAACTCCTCCGGTTGAATGGGACGAATCGCTTCAATCTGGATGCCGCTCTCTAACAGGCGATAGGCCACGGTTTGCTCCTCCGAGGCATCATTCCGCAAGGGATTACTAGGCGGATCGACGGCGCGTACCGTCAGGCGACGGTTAAAGGACACCGTCGTCCCCGAAGGATTGCTGGCGGCAAAGAGGATACGGGTGGCGACCAGATCGACTTGCCAGCGGCCTTCGCCCAGGGCCTGCGGCGGTGAAATGTGCTGCGGGATTAAGACTGCTGAGACTTTGCCTTCAAAAACGCCCGGTGGAATCACCTCAGCAGCCAAAGTCTCTAAAAAGGCATCGCGAAAGTCTGGCGCAAGCAGAAACGAGGCTTCCCAGGCTGCCGTGGATACGAGATCGCCCCCGGTCACCTTCACGCCTTCATCAATCGATTTTTGGTTTTCCCCTGGCAGTTGCCCCCAGGTGAAGGTCATCACTGCCCAATCCGAGACCGCTTGCCGAATCACCTCGGGTTCGCGGTAACGATAGTCAGCAGGCCGCACCGTCAACGTGCGGCCATCCACCTGCTGCACCAACGTCGGGGGTTCCTGATTCGCCACCCGTGCCAAGGAGGCCGCTAACCAGAGGAAGGCAACGGATAGTAAAAATGCTCCGATCGCCAACCCCGCAAACGCCAGCGGCAGAATGTCACTGGAGCGCACCTGAGGCAGCTTGGTTTTCCGTGTGAGCTTAAACAGTTCCATGACTTACCTCGGAATCGGCAATGCGGTCGTACCCACGGCAATCAGGCGGGTGACGCCGCCAGAGACGCCCCGGAAGACCGCCATCCCGGCTCCCCCAGCAATGGCCAGCGCCAGGATGGGAGCCAGCACGCTAATGAGCAGCAGAAAGCCAAAATCCCCGGCGGCTTGGGCATCGGCAGCTACGACGACTGTCGCGGCCAGACCGACGATGACGTTGTAGGAAAACTTGGCCATGCCCAGGCTGAAGAAGCCCACCAGCCAAGCCCACAGCGGTCGTCCCTGGAGCGGAATCACGGAACCCGCCACGGCAATCGGGCCAATCAGCCCTGTTAGCAGCATGGCCATCTCCAGCAAATTGGCGAACGCCCACTGCCAGCCCTTGAGAAATTGCTCTGCCAGCGCTTGACTGCCGGTTTGCAAGACCGTGCCGACGAGAATGTCACCCAGTGGATTCCCGGCAATAGGCGCGTCCCCGCTGCTGTAGGTCTCCTCGACCACTTGAGTAATTTGCTGCACCCGATCCCACAGCCGCTCCAGACCCGCCGTCCAGAAGCCCCGAGCCCGATACTCCTCTTCCAGCACCTGCTGCGCCCGTTCTCCTGCCTGCCGGAAGCAGTCCACTTGAGCCTGTCCGGTTTGGGCATCGCAGCTGGCGTATTCCTGCTGGATTAAGGCTTTCGCCTGCTGGGAAACGATGACATCATTGAGGGCTTCTATCATCGAGATTTCGCCCACTTGCACCTGCAAGACGGTTTGTGTTTGGCTGTTGATCAGGTTGCGAATACCTAACGTGGCGGAACCGAGCATTGCGCCGTTGTTAAAGAGCAAGGCGGCAATGGTCAGCACCCAAATCACGTTGGGCAAAGCCGGAAACATGCCGCGCTCCAGGGCTTCCTTGACCCAGCCCACCGCGAAGAAGAGAAACGCGCCCACCAGAATAATCGAGGCAAACTGATTGATACCCAGATACAGACCGCTGGTGTCACTAAAGATGTCCTCCCAGCGGGCATCCCAGGCTTGCTGCACCGCCTCAAGCTGTTGGACGCTGTCGTCCAGAATGCCAAGTCCGCCGGTAATTTGGGCGAGAGATATCGATCCGAAGTGTGAATACAGCATGACGATCATGGCCTCAATCCGTTGGGGCGCTATCTGTGCCTAGAGCACCCGGAATGTAGAGCGGTGCGGCAGCCGAACCGGAAATCGAAATTTGGCGTTCCACCTGTTCGCGGCGATTCGCCGCATCAATGCCCGCACTGGTGTTGGCAGATAGCTGAGCCAACATGGCCTGCAGCTGCTGCAGTTGTTCCAGCGACGTTTGATTCTCAGCGGTGAGTTGAGTTTGCTCATGCAGCAGGGCCGCGACCGCCGCCTCGATTTGCGCGTTCTGCTTCATGACATCTTGGGTCACTGTCAATCCCTGGGCCGTCTCGGCCATGGACTGGACGTCTTGAACCGTGGCCTGACTGGATTCCAGAACGGCGGTGGTTTGCTCGGCTTCTATTGCCAAGCGCTCCTGCCCCTGTTCTCCCAGCCAGGGAGCCGCCATCGTGCGGGCGATAACTTGGTCGTAGAGGTTGGCGAGTTCTTGCTGTTGCGCGGTGGGGTCGGTGGTTAGGATATTGGCGGTGCCTGCTACTTCACCCTCTCGCACCTGGAACGGTTCTGGGAGTTGGGCACTGAGCCAATCTTGCAGCTGCGCCCACTGTTCCCCCAATGCCTGTTGCAAGGTCTCTTCAGCGAGAGTCGTCGTCTGTTCGATCTGGGCCAAGACATCTTCCAAGGGATTTTGCCAACTTTCGAGAGACAGCTCTGGCACCGCATCGCCCCAACCACCAGGCAACAAAGACGCCGTAGCAGTGCTGATACCCAAGAAACCGAGTCCGATGCTGGCACTTAGTAAGACGGCGAAGCGTGTTCGACGACAAGTTTTACGAGTCATGATGACCTCCGAGAGTAAGCAGAATGGGCATGGCCGTTTTGATGCACCGGGATGGATTCGTCTGCCGTTTCAGATAATTGCGTAAGCGGTTCAAACTCACCTAGGGATGGTCCGTCAAGCGCAATCTCATCCAGCAATTGACCATTCTGCAACGCTTGGACGTAGGCTTTGGCAAAGGCGCTGTAGCCCGCAAACTTATTGGGCTGCTGGGCCAGCACCCGACGACGGGCCGCTTGCTCTTTGGGATTGTTGGCCACTGCTCCCAGCAGTTCCGGTGACGGATAGTGGGAACAGGGCGTCAACCGGGAGTCTGCATCCACTAGCCAATGGGAACACAAGCGACCCGGCGTAATGCGAAAGGATTCATCGGTATTGGGCCGCAGCACTTCCGGGTTATAGCCAAACAATCGCTGGTAGGACGGCAAAGCATTGGGCTGAATCGCCCCAATGAAGCGGGTGTTCAGGTTTTGCAGAATCTGGGAACCGGCCACAGATTGCGCAATGGTGTCCGGATCTTGACCAATAATCAGCGGACGGATGCCGGACTTTGCCCCGTTGGCACAGACCTGGCCAATGATCTGAGCAATGCCGTTGTACTTGAACAGAATCGGGCTTTCATCGATCGCCAGCAGCGAATCGGAGACTTCCAGCGCTCGCCGGAACGCCATCGACTGAGCCGAAAGCGCTAACACCGCCGCTTCGATGTTGTCCCCCACATTCCGCAGGGCAAAGACGGTCAAGCGAGCATCGGTGCGAATAGTCGATGGTTGAGAAATGGCCCGACCGACACGGCTCGATAGCCAGCCCCGCAGCTCCAGCAGAATGGTGGCCACGGCTTCATTCAGTAGGGCTGATTCCACCTCCAAATCGAGCTGAGCCACAATCTCCACAAAGTCCACCAGCGTCGGCATTCGCTGCCAGGCAGCACTGCCAAAGCCGCCCTCAAACGCGGCCTCATAGCGAGCTAACAATTTGGGCGACTCGAAGAACGCGGCCAGGGCCTGCCAGAGCACGGTATGCACCCGTTTGCCCAACTGGTTATCCGTCTCCGTCCCCATCACCATCGTGTCCAGGGCTTTGACCAGAAACTCCTTATAGTCATCCAGCCATTCCTGCCGTTGCGTCTCTGGCAGGCCCCGCAAGTCAGGAATCTGAAACAGGTTGTTGCTCTCAGAGCCGATGTCGAAATACGCTCCCTGGTCGCCGAAGAACTTCACCAAATCGGTGTAGGTGGTGGTGCCATCGGGCTTTGGGTAATCGAGAGAAATGACATTCATGCCGTTGGCGATCGCCCACACGAAGATCTCTGACGCCAGCACCGATTTGCCGCTGCGAGTTTCGCCAAAAATCAACATCCCGCGATGCTGATGGACAAAGTCAAGGTAAACCGGCATCTGCCCCGCTCGCGTAATCAGCTCAATGCCGCGAAGATCAATCGTTCGGGTACAAGAGACTGGCATTAACCCCGGTGCTTCATTGGTCAGATACAGCTGTTTGCGACCGTCCTCCAACAGCCAACCGGCAACGATGGGCAGTGAGCGAAGCCACAACTGCCAAGCGATTTCCGTCTCCCGAATAAAATCGCCCTGATGAAAGGCATGGGTCAGTTTCTGGCAGGCTTCGGCCAGGGATTCGGGGCTGTCGCGGTGAATCAGCGCCACCACGCTGACCCAAATCGGCAGTGCTCCTTCATAGATTTTTTCTTGGGCCTCGACGCCTTGCTTCAGCCGCATCTGGGAAGCGACATCCACATCGCGCAGCAGGTTGGCGCGAAAGGTGGCGGTGACGCTTTGCTTGGTCAGCCGTTGCAGCGTCACCCGCGTCATCAGGCGCTCCGCTGCGGCCAGCTCACAGACAAACTCACAGTCGGGAAATTGCGACAGCGCTCGCCACAGATAGTACAGTTGGTGCTCCGGTGTAGTGAAGCCAGCGGGTTTCGACTCCAGCACCACCGCGCCCACAAACTTCTGATTGACCTGCACCCACTGCCGGTCGGCTTGGGGAGAGCGCGGCTGCCCCTGCTCGCCACGAATCAACCGTGAAACCGTGTGCAGAGGCTCGTGGATCGTTTCCGAGAGTTCCGCTTTCCCCTCAGCGTCACTTAGCTCTAGACATTGCGGTACCGGAGGAGCGGTGGTGGAATTGAACTGACTCCAGAGGTATTGCCACAGTTGCTCGACACCCATCGGCGTCACCTGCAAACCCATGCGGTCATTCAGTTGCTGCTCCCAGTGCAGATACCCTTCGGTAAAGCCGTGGGTCAACAATTGTATGTAGGATTGCTGTTCCTGCTGCTCTTTCAGACCTTTGAAAGCGTCATACTGAGCGACGACCCAGGCCAGCAGCTTCTCCGTGAAGTCAGCTCGCTTTTCTTCCCCGGCCTCCAGTGGCGTCGTGGCAAACAGATAGAGCTGCTTGGGTTGGCGCTGCTGAGATTCGGTGAGTTCACGAGTGGCTCGCTGTTGCGCCAGCAGGAGGAACTGACTTTCTAGCTGACCAGATCCCTGAATCTGGGACTCTAATGCCTGTTGTCGATCGCGATCGCCGCCAAACGAGCGCAGATGAATCCGTAGGCGATCTCCCGGTCGAAAGCCTTTCAGTCCTTCTTCCAGGCGCTTCAGGGTCTGCTCAGCCTGCCCAGCAGGCAACAGGGTGTGAACGCCGGGGCTGCAAAAGCCAAAGACCAAACTGTATTGCCTGCGTTGTTTGAGCAGATACGCGCCGACATCGCGGCCCCGCAGCTGCAAACGGCAGAGGCATTCCAGATGCGATTCATCTTCAAACGGGCGAAAGGTATAGCGTTGCGTGCCCAGTCGGGGTTTATTCATGACGTTTTAACTGATGACGCTGATAGGACACATGGCCCCGCTTCCACTGCGGGACGCGAATAAACTTGTGGGTAAATCGCCAGGTCTTCTCGCCGACCACCACCCACCAGGTCGAAACACCCCACAAACTGAGCAACAGAAATAGGACAAAGCCTAGACTTAGTAAGACTTCAATCAAGATGTAGAAGCCGACGAGAATCGCGCCGGAGGGGGCGAGCAGATTAGCGGGAATGGGGCCGAGGGAAGGGTTTTTGCCCAGACTGGGATTCACCCGACAAAACAAGCGGGAGGGTTCATCACTCATAACCGAACCCTCCTCAAACGGTGCCGAAGAAGAGGCGACTTAGCCCTTCCACAATCACGACTGCCGCGATAATGATGAAGGCGTTTTGCAGCAGCGGCTGCCACTGTTCGCCGCGTTGGGCTTGATACACCGCGAAGAACACAAAGCCCACAGCAGAGACCCAGATAACGATGCGGAGCACGCCAAAGATAAAGGCGATGATGCCGCTATCAAGGTATTCACCAAACAGGGTTTGGGCTTGGTCTTCAACGGTATCGAAGAGCTGTGCCATCGCGGGATTGGCATGACTGGTGATGGCGATGAACAGTAGCACTCCGGCCACTATGCCGAACCGTCGCCAGCCGCTCAAAGTGCGGAGACGAGAATATTGGGGCCAAATGGAAGATAACGGCAACAGGAAAATGATCAGCCCCAGCCTCAGCGCTGGGAACGGCAGACGCCAAAACCATGTGGGCCAATGACCCAATTGAGTGAGAAAAACTTTCATAGCACCTACTCCACAGCGAATCGAAGTAGGTAGATAACGCCCTGAACGACGGTGAGTGAGATATCACTTGAGCCAGAAAGCCGTAAGTTGACGGCCAGTTCAGCGCTCACCCCCTAGTGAGTAATACTAAATTAATAAAAGTACTACTCAGTCATACTGTAGCAATATTTCTGAAAAGTAAAGCAGGTTTTAGATTTTGTTTGGAAAGTGCTGTAAGCCGACACGTGAGCTGTTTACCTCTGTATTCACAAGCCCTGTTAAAAATGATGCCTTCTGGGCAGTGATCAATGACCCGGTTCATAAGAATGGGAAAATCTAGTTTGCCGTTCTGACTTTGTAGGAGAACTCGTGGATGAAGCTGACATAAAGTCAATGTCCTTTTAAGGGAATGACCGAATAGTTTTTGTGAAGCTTCTTAGCTCTCCTTTGTCCTACTCAGTAGGAGGTTAGGATAGATCTAGTTGCTCTTATTACGACAAATCATCGTGAATTCCCCGACCTCTCGCAGCAAGAACAAATCTTCGGTGACCTCTCAGGAATCAGAGGGGGGTTGTCGTCCGACGTTCTATATGAGTGCAGAACTGCTGGCGGCGATGGAGGCGCAATGTGAAGCGGAAGGCAATAAAAAGCGATCGCCCTTTCTGGCTGAGTTACTGGAATTACTTCTGACTAGCGAAACTGGGGAGCAACTTAGGGAAAGTGCCCAAAAGCATCGCCGTCCGCTCGTTCACGAACTCGAAGCGAATCTAGTGCTATTCAATGAGCACATCCCGGCTGAGCGGATTGCGGAACTTGCCGAAGCGAGTCAGCGTCATCCCGACCAAATGTTGGTGCGTCTGGTGTTGTTGGGGCTACGGGTTTACGAACGAGCCATGGCTCGTATGGAAGCTGAGATTGAGGATGGTCAAGACGTGGTGTCGTAGTTAGCCTCTAACAACCGCAGCATGGTTCCCGATGAATGTTGCGAGACGAGACTCAGGATTGAATAGAAAACAAATCTATGACAGGAGCTGCTCTCGAAGCGAATGGGGAGGGTAGCGAAAGACAGTTTGCCACTGGGCTGGAGTTGAGGTGATTTGCCACAGTGAGCAAGGCAGCGACGTCATGGCCCGATTTTTAACCCGATGCTATACGGCAGTTACTTGGCTGGAGGCTTTGAGATTAGCGGCACTGGACCAAACCCCGATCGCTTCTATTCGCCAAGCTCCCAGTGCTGAATTGGTGCATCGCACCGAGTGGTGGGCATGGTGGTCGGATGAGCGGTTGACGACGGCGATCGGGCTGCCGGAGTCATTGTGTCCAGAAGCACTATCACCGGATGCAGTGTCTCTCATTTCGGAAGTATGGGAAAGCGAATCGCCTGCGCCGCAGTGTGGTTGGCGGACATTAGCGTCTATTCAGCGTATTGTGCAGGCAGAGAATATTTCAACCAACCAAAGTGTAAGGACCTTGAGTTCACTTGGGCAAGTAACCAAGTTAACCGTGATCTTTCCCAATCAAGAGGTGGGCTGTTTATATCGCTACGTCCAATTCGGAGAAGAAAGCTACCTTTGTAACTTTCTCTGGGATTTGCCATTTGGTGGCGTCTAGGAAGGCTTTAAGTTGGGAAGAGATCAGGATAGCGCAGGTCTGCTGGGTTTAGCAGTAGCGCGACGGAAAACGATGATGCCTTACTCATCTTCATTATCATCAGGGACGTATCGCAAGAATTCACCCGGTTGAGCGTTAAAGGCTTTACAAATAGCTTCCTGCGTTTCCTTAGAAGGATAGGCACTGGGATCGTTATAGAGCCTGTAAGTGGTCGGCTGAGATAATCCCGTGACCTTCCAAAACTCGTAGGCATTTTTGCAGCCCTGAGCCTTGGCAAACTCCGCAATAGTGTTGATCATCCCCATGCCATGAAAGTATCACCTCTATGGGGAGAATACTTTTGGCGAGTGGATACTCTTGACGGGCGAATACTATTGCTGAGTGATAGTGTTGATTAGGGGCTGAAATTTTCTTTCCCCGTAAACCTTAAAACCCAGCCCTGTCGCCTGGAAAACGTGGGGCTGGGGGCACTCTCTTATGGAGCTGATTTCAATGATGACAGAAACAAAGCAATCTGAAGCATGGGTGGAGCAGGATGTTGGCGCGATGGTGCCAGCGGAAGCTCAGCCACTAATCGATCTGAGAGATAAGCCATCGCCGGATATTTTGCGGGTGTTGGCGATCGGGAGTCCTCAGGTCGTTCAATCGTGCGTGTTAACGCTGTACCGGCTGGGCTATGCCCGTCCTGAGGAATGGTCCCAACCCTTGCCAACGGTTAATCCTGGAGAGGTGATGCGGATACTGACAAAGCGTATCGTTAACACAAACTAAAGCACTTACTTCTTGGATACGAGGCCCAGCAGAACTGCTGGGCTTTATTCGTAGCCATGAAAGGCTAAGTTCCTTCGGCTTCGAGCCCTTCTTCAATAGCGATGCCTTTACCGATGTGTTGGTCCAAAAATGCCGAGAGTTCCTGAATTGCCTGGAGTGCCGCTGGGATGCGATCGCGCCTTTTACCCTGTCCTGTTTCCAGGTAAAAAAGGACCAATGATTAAATCAGGCCCGATGGACTGAATCTTGAGGGCTTACTTGGCGACATCATGAGGTGACCATAGCTTCTCGAACCGCTTGGATAGCTTGAGCCAAGATGCTGGCAGCGGCTTCGATTTCAGCAATAGTATTGAATTTTCCAAGCCCAATTCGAAGCGAACCTTCGACTATGTCCTCATCTAGATTCATGGCGCGGAGAACGTGGGAGGGAGCTTCGACGCTAGATGAGCAGGCTGAGCCAGTAGAGATGGCTAGCTGATGTCGGACTCTGGCAATCACGGCACTATTGGGAAGTCCGGGAATAGAGATATGGAGATTTCCGGCGAGGCGGTTTTCCTGATCGCCGTTTACGACAAGTCCTGGAATTTTTTCAGTCAGGAGCTTCTGGAGGCGATCGCGCTTCTTCCCAATCGCTCTCTCATCTTCCTCCATCTCTAAAGCCCGTAACCGACATGCCTCACCCAGCCCAACGATACCGGGAAGGTTCAAGGTGCCTGAACGCAAGCCTCGCTGGTGGCCACCTCCGTAGAGTAATGGTTCTAAGGGGTGCCCGCGTTTGACGACTAGAGCCCCAACCCCCTGAGGCCCGTAAAACTTATGGGCAGAGAGGGAGAGCATTATGATGCCCCAGTCTTGGAAGTGGATGGGGACTTTGCCGATCGCTTGTGAGGCGTCACATAGGAAGGGGACGTTGTAAGTTTGGACGATGTGGGCGATTTTTTCGATGGGGTAGATGGTGCCAACTTCATTGTTAGCGGCCATGACACAGAGGAGATGAATGCCGCTGGCGCAGGCTTGCTCTAGCTGAGCCAGGTCGATGCGAGCTTGGGTATTTACTGGAAGGATTGAGAGCTTGACGCGCTCCTGCTCTTCGAGAGCAAGGCAGGTATCGAGAACGGCTTTGTGTTCGACAGCGGAAAGAGCAATGTGGGGATGAATGCCTTTGTTTTCTAGATGCTGAATAGTGCCTCGGATGGCAAGGTTAATGCTCTCGGTAGAGCCAGACGTGAAAATGATGTCGCGGGGAGAGGCTCCAACGAGGTTGGCAATATGGCCCTTTGCTTCCTTTACAGCAGCCTCAGCAACATCTCCGATCTCGTGATCAGTGCTGCTCGCGTTTCCAAAGCCATCAGTCATAGCCCACATGACTTTTTGGGCGACGCGGCGATCTACAGGTGTAGTGGAATGATAGTCGAGGTAAATCATCGAATGCTAACCAGTGGACAATTTGATAGACAATTACGATTGGTACCTTTTCAAGAAGCAGATCACAAATCAGTTGCTAAAGGTCTTGGTGGCTGAAAACAGTCGCCGAAGTGGTTAATCATAAAGTTAAATCGTATGACGAAGCATACCTCACAAAGTTGGAGAAACTACGATTATGGAAGGAGTTTTTGCGGCTCTAGACCGCTTCTTTATTGACATTGTCGGGACCATTATTCCAGGTGGTATTTTTATTTTAGGAATTTGGGTGATTCTGGATCAGCCTAACCTATTCGGCTCGACTCAGCTTTTCCCAATAAGTGATGTTTCGGGATGGATACTGTTGATTGCCATTTCCTACATTGCAGGTCATGCTGTTTCAAGTGTTGGAAAGGGATTGACCAGTTTCATTATTGAGCCGTGCTTTCAAAAACTCTTCAAAACATGTCCTATTTTTTCCACATATTTCAGTTTTATCAAGTCAGGCAAGGAGTTGAGGGAGCAAATTGAATGCCGAGCAGATTTTTCTGGATTTGTCAGTAAAATTTCAAAGAAATTTCCATCACTAGATGGTTTTCCGGAAAGTGAGAAAGGCTTTGGATTTTGGAGAAATCTGGCTCTATCGACATCATCGGATAATTCTCTGGTTTATCGCTTTGTTTTCATTTCTTTGTTGAATTTGGGAATTGCTACAGACCTGATTTTAATTGCTCTGCTATGGGCACTTTTGACCGCACTTCAGAAGATTGGTTTGGTTCCAAGTGTCCAAGCGATGAATTGGGTAATATGGATTACTCTTCTCTTCTTGTCGATTCCCTTTCTAGAGAGGTACTATCAGTTTCATAGGCGTTCCCTCCAGATCCCATTTTCGATGGCTTTTATTGCTCTCAGTAAAGAAGCAGAAAAAGAAGATCGTTTGGCTGAATTTGGCAAGCAGACCAGAACCCTGACTGGTAAGACAACAGTTTATCTGGCTGGTGGGTTTTGCTCAGATTGGCAGGACCGAGTGAAATTAGCTGTGCCTGAGTTTGAATATATAGACCCTAGACAGCATAACTTGTCTGATCCTGCCGAATATACATTGTGGGATTTGGAAGGAGTTGCCCAGTCCCACATGGTTTTTGCATATTTGGAAAACGCAAACCCTGGCGGTTATGCTCTGGCTTTAGAGTTGGGTTACGCCAAAGCACTAAATAAAGTCGTCATCTTTATCGATGAATGGGCAAGCTTAGAACATGAACAAGCAAAATACATTGATATGCTAAGAGCAGCCTCTACGAAAGTTTTTAGCTCTCTAGATGAAGGAATTAATTTTCTGGAGGCGCTTTCTAAGCTTTATCAATGGTAGGTTGGCTGGGAGCTTTCTTAACAACTCTCCACTAAGATATCGCGACCAAATTGATGAAACTCGTCGTCGAGGGTGTACTCAGAGTCTCGGATGGCTTGTCGAAGTTTGCAAGCTGGTTTGAGGCAATCCCGTTCGTAATCCATCAATGTGAGGTCCAGATGGGGGTAGAGGATTTTCAGGAAACCCGAAGCGGATTTGAGGATAGCGTTTTGGTCACGAACGGAAGCGCTTTGGTCAAACTTGGTGTGGTTTTGGGCGTAGGTAAAGTAGCGGTTGTCGCGGCGGAGGCTAAGGAGAGCCTCACCAAAGAAATCCATTTTCAGTCCTACTTGTGATGCAGCCATATCGCGGGTGAACTTGGGAATTTCCCAACCAGGGACGATTCCAGCGAAGCGATCGAGTAAGGCGGTTTCAGAGAAAAATACGGGGAGATCGACAATCAAATTATCAGGATGCTTAGGTTGCAGACGATCATCTAACTCGATGTTGGCGAGCAGCATGAGTGAACAATCACTGGAGATCTCTTGGTAGCCCCCACAATTAAATCGGTTGCTAGCAAGATACGTTTTCAAAGGCCCGATCGCTTCATCAGGGTTATCAAACGTTAAACTCTGAACTTCGTCTAAAACGACGACATCATGGCGACCGAGAATCCCGACCTCACGGGTTCTAGCGTTGAAGAACAGTTGGGCACGGGAAACTCTGCCGCCGCTGACTAGGGAGACTTTACTACTGATGTTTTCGTAAACATAGCTTTTGCCGGTACCTTTAGGGGCTAGCTCCATCAGGTGGTAGTTAGCTTCCACAAGGGGAAGCAAGCGTGCCAGCATCCAGGTCTTGGCATCCAGGGTGTATTTGGGATGCTCGGGGTTGTACCCCATGGAGCAAAACATGAGGTCGCGCCATTCAGCGGTACTGAATTGCTTGCGGCATGCAGCATAGGCTCCAAGCTCAACATTGGAGCATTGAAAAGGATCGAAATCAATCACTTCAGGAGTGCCATCTGGCAACAAACCCAAGGAAATTTTGCCCCAAACCCCTTGTCGTAGAAGCATTTCGTGGCGCTCAATGAGGTCTGTGGGGATAGCGCACTTATTTAGGCTGAGGACGGGAATTTGTGCTTCGGGATCAGGAATAGCACCTTTCCCCTGTTCAAGCTTGACCCGGACTTTGAGAAGGGCGATGAGCTTGTATATGTCACCTTGAGTCAGTTTAAAGTTGATGACGTTGGCATCGTCTTTGCGAGGAAAGGCTTTGCTTACAAAGGCATTGATTTTTTCTGCTTCAGTTGTTGAGAGAGATCCACTGCCAGGGACAACCTTATCGAGCAGCCACTCGGCAACAAAGCTGGGCACTCCGGCTCCAGTAAGGCCACTGGATGGTAAGCGAGTCTTGTCGATACTGAGGTTACCGAAGACTTCGCAGACGCGATCGCTGTTATAAACAGAGCTATTCAAAGAAGTCATCGAGTCCGCTCTCCAATCCACTGCTAAAAATCTGTTTCACTTCAATGACTGAATCTTGATCCAATTCAGCCGTTCCCATTTCGGCATTTTGATAATGGAATTCGAGTTTGCCTTTTAGGGGTAGAGAATTGCCATTGTGAGAGGGGGGTAGCTCTGGCCAATTCGAGATTTCGATATCAAAGGTTTGAGTTTCTTTCGGGCCGACAGTTCCAACGAGTTCGGTACCTTGCTGAAGCTCATCTAGTTGATGAACGACGAGTTTGAGGTCGGCAATTGCAACGGTGTTGGGATTATTAATCTCAGCTTTGACAATGCCCGCTTCACCAGGTCGGCCCGAGCCGGAGCATTTAACAATGACAGGTAAGCGTTTGACTGATCTATTCAGCACGGAAAAGCCGATGACGACTTCTTCTGGATAGAGTCCACCATGGCACCCCACAATGCTTTTGTCGTCGGCATAGCTGAAGGAACTAAAGCTATCAGGTCCTCGAATAACACTGATGTCATGGGGCAGATCAAAACGCTCTCTGTCGAGAACTACAAGTTGCGGATGATCTGCTTTGCCAATCGCCATTCGCCCCTTCATTTCCAAATCTTCGGACAATGATGGCAGTTTGTTGGACTTACCCATGAGCTGGCCGTGGTCGCTAGCGATGACGACTCGTAAAGTCTCTTTCTGGGGATGCATATCTACGAAGCGTAGGACATCTTCGGCGATCGCTCTCAACTCCCTGGGGCGCTTGACTGTGTAAAGCTCCTCCCAATCCACTTCATCATGGAAGAGTTTGTCAAAGCGATCGGTATCCCAACAGTAGAGTTGCTGGCTACCCGATTGGAGGTCTTTCTGTAGTCGCTTCTTAACGACGTCGTTATCAGTGTAGCGCTTGCCATTTTGCATTAGGAAGTCATTAGCTTTGAATCCTTCACCAGCATCCGGCTTCCAAGACTCATGGTTAGGACGGCGTTGACTGTATAAGCTCCACTTGGCATATTCAGTCTTGGTTGGCAAGATGCTAAATCGAGGTTCTAAACCTCGCTCAAGTTGTAGCTGTTTTTGCTCAGTCAGTAGGGCCAACAACGTTTGGTGGTCTAGCCATCCCAAAGCCATCGACAACAACCCAAAATACGGATCCTTGCAAACATAATTCTTCAGCGTGATAACCGACGTTATAGTTCAACCATGAATTGGCTGCTTTCTCAGCAGTGAGATCAGGATAGTGCTTGAGTATCCACTCCTCGAAGCTGGCTGCGAGGCGATCGCAAACTTTTCTCTCTGATGTTAAATTCGTGCCGTTGGTTTCCCATCGCCGCAGCGGTAAATATTGATCTGTCACCCATTGCAAAGCATCTGGAGCAGAGGCATCTAAGCATAATGATTGCGATTCAGGGGGCCGCTGATACTGCGTCAGTTCTTCGTACTGCGGATAAGCGATGTACCCTTTGAGGTGTTTTTGGCGTTCCGAGGTGATGAAATCGGGATGTTGTTGAAGGACTTTGTACGCAGTTTCAGCAACTCTTTTCGGAGCTGGTTGCGTATGGAAATCTAAATTGTCAAGGATGCTTCCATGGGTGCGATAGAGTTCACGTTCCCAAAAAGCCTCGAATTCAGCTTTCAGCGACGACGGGACATCGGGGAGCGTATAGGAGCCGAGTTCACTCAGTTTAGGGTCGGCAATGCCAAGCCACTGTTTGAGGAGTTGTTGCTTATCAGTAGTTTGATAGTAAGGAGTCAAAGCAGACTTAGGACGCTGAGCCTGCCAAGCTTTCTCTAGAACGTAGGCTTCTTGAGGAACTTCGATCTCCAACCACTTTGCCAGATTTTCGGGAGAGGGAGCATCGAGCCAAACGCTCGGATCACTCTTGGTTAATTCAGCAAGAAGGTTGGCAAGAGGGTATGACCGGTATCGCTCCGAGTGCATTACGACAGCTAAACACTGTTGCTCAGTCCAATCAGCAGGAACCGCAACAGGATGTAGCAGGTCGGCGAGCTTTTTACACGGCGAGCGTTTGATTTCAGCAATTTGATGAGTCCGGTTCCAGCCCCGCAACCACTCTTCTGCCCAATCACAAAGTGCTTTACCACGCACCCAATAGGGCGTATTGCTAATGCCGAAATGACGCATCCAGTCCACTTCGGTGTCGATGACGGTATATCTGCTGATATCGGGGGAATAGGCTTTGGAAGGATCTAAGACAATGGGTTTTTCAGAATTAGGGGAAGTTTGCCGTTCCGAAGCGGGCACTTCAAATAAATTGAAGGTGATGGCGGGAAATGATTTTTCTGGCTCTGCCGCAACAGCAGGCTTAGGTCTAGCGATAGGAGCAACTGGAGGTAACTCAACGGGCTGTACAGGTACAGTCTCAGCCGGAACCGTATTGACAATGGGTTGCTCACCAACGGGCTGAACAGGAATGTCCTCTGGTTCTGGTTCTATCAGTTCTTCGGGAGGAACAGTTTGTTCTTCTGAGGTGACCTCAATGGTGTCAACCTCAACGTCTTCAGATATTAATTCTTGGGGGAAGATAGCGTTGTTGAGAGTGTCAAGAAACTCGGCAGTTGAAGAGAAGCGATCTCTCCGTTTAGGGGCAATGGCTTTTTTCAGGAGATCTACAAGTTCTTCGCTGAGGCTTTCACATCCTTCAAATACTCGTGGGTCGTGACACCTTTCGCCAAGCTGAGGTTGAGCCCCAGCAAAGGGATATTCTCCTGTAATGCATTCGTACAGGGTAATTCCCAGGGCGTATAAGTCACGATCGACTCTTTGCTCAGTGGAAGGGGTCGAGGTTGGTCTAAGGTCAGGGGGAAGATAGCGACGAGTTCCTGCAGTGATGGCAGCTTCGTCTGCCTCAGCAACTGCGACATTGAAGTCAATGATCTTGATCCCTTCCACTGTCAGGAGAAGATTAGAGGGCTTAATGTCTTGATGGTAAAACCCTTGCTGATGCAGGTGAAGGAGACCTAATAAAATTTGCCGAGCAAATTTCAAAACTTCATCTGTGGTCAGTCGTTGCTCCTTAAAGGCATGTTCAAGGTCTTGACCTTCAAGGTATTCAAAAACGATGTATGGAGTATTGTCGAAGTCACTCAGTCTATCAGCCCAGATGACATCCACAATGTGAGGATGTTTGGGAATTTTGAGAAGTAATTTATACTCTTGCTGGACTCGTTCAAAAAGAGAACGGCGATCGCGAGTGACGAGTTTAAGGACACGATCAATCTCACCAAACACATCGAAGACTTTGTAGGCAACGGCGAAACTGCCCGGTTTGCCCAATCGCTGCACGATGCGGAATCGTGTATCTAAAACTGTTTCGGCTTGAAGGTCTCTTAAGTCTGGCTTTGGCAAGCTAATGAGCGGTGTCAAAGCTCTAAGAGCCTCATCAGCACTTTGAAAGCGGCTCTTGGCATCAAAAGCACATAACTTTTGTAGCCACTGATCGAACCCTGGATTTAAGTCAGGATTCAGTTCAGCGACGGATTGAGGTAGCTGTGACTCGCGCTCGTAGAGATCATGAACGTCTTGAAAGGCAACTTGGCCTGTCAGCAATTCGTAAAAAACCAACCCTGCTGAACACAGATCAGACTGAATACTAGCTTGGGAAGGATCTTGATGGCACTCAAGCGCTTGATAAGCAGAATACTCTTCTAGTTCTTCTGCAATATCTGGAGCAATTGTGCTGGTTCGATTAGTGATGCGAGCGTAATCGAAACTTGTGAGTTTAGCTTGCTTTTCTGTCGTTACAAGGATGTTATCGGGAGTAATATTGCGATGAATAACGCCATGTTTGTGAGCATGTTCTAAGCCGTGTAGAACATCCCGCATAATATTGAGCTTTTCCTCTGGATTGAGATCAGCCTCGTTGATGCACTGACTGAGTGCTTGACCAGGAATGTCTTCATAAACAATGACCAATCCCTCACTATCAGAGCTTTCAAAGGGTGACTCTTGGAACCCTAGAATATTTGGATGGGGAGGAATTTGATGAACTGCGATAAAAGCTGTACTAATAACTTGAAAAGTTCTCTGTCTCTCCTCAGGTTCAAGAAATAGGTCAACTTTGTAGACTCTAAGCCGTGACTTTAAACCACTGACTCCAAAGGTCGTTTTCTTGGCACGGTACTCTGCATAGCGATCCGTGCTGCCCAATGACTCTTCAATCTCCCAATCTCGATAAAATTTTGGGACTCGGTTGGCCTGACTATGGCCTTGGATTGCCTTATCAACAACTGAGGTATAACGACGAATATCACTCGTGAACCGCGAGGGAATTCGAGTATGGTCTCTGAAG
Organism: Leptolyngbya sp. SIOISBB; assembly: GCA_010671905.1. Classification (GTDB taxonomy): domain Bacteria; phylum Cyanobacteriota; class Cyanobacteriia; order Phormidesmidales; family Phormidesmidaceae; genus Halomicronema. Next base: position 6,904,243 of record JAAHII010000001.1, on the reverse strand, counting down.
AAATTGATCCCCTTTTTGTCGAGGTAAACAACTTTCTCAAGCTCTCGCTCGTGCCCAGACCGGGGAATGATATCGGTGTTATCAGCCGTCAACAGAACTGCCTCGCCAACCCAAACTCGATTAAGTTGGTCTTTGAGCGCTCTATTGACATCAAGAATGGCACTCTTTAAAACCTTGGAGTGCTTTCGCAGTTTCTTTAGGGGCGATGGGTAACACTGACTCCGTCCTGGGTACCACTTATCCCGATCAATATTGACTCTGCCATGCACCCCTTTAACGTCGATCGCATAGACACAGTGAGGAGTCAGTAGGATGATATCAACCTCATAGGGCTCATCCCCCTGCATGATCTCTAGATTGGTATAGAGCGTGTAATTTTCATTAGGTAGATGTTCACGCAGGTAGACGATCGCGAGTCTTTCTGACTCGTTTTCTGGTTGTCCGAACGGAATAACCTTTGCCACCAGCCTTCCTCCGATTTACCTGACAAATTCACTTCAGTTTGATCTACGAGATATGAGCTTTTGGAGCCAATTCTCCTCTGTTTTGCCTGGTATATCCTCTTCTGTTTGATCTGTGAGGTAGTTCTCGAGCTGCTGATAAAGTCTTTTCCTTCGTGATGTTGAGAGTTGTCGAAAGAGAGTGAGCACCTGATTTTCTGTTAGCTTATTTTGCTCTTCGAGCGCTTGTTGCTCAATAGTGAATAGCAGCTTGCATTCAGATACATCTAAGAACTCAAGGTGAGAATTCTTATTTTGATGAATATCCTTCAAGATTTCGCAGGCAATTTCATACTTTTTGCTATCGCGAAAAGCGTCCTGTATTTGTGTCGACCTAGTATTTAGTTTGCCTAACCACTTTCGGGCACCATCCTGCCTTTCGATAAATAATTTGTTTTTGCGTTTTTCTAAATCTTCTAGTGAAGTCTCAATGCGATCATAAATATGTTGTGCAGTACTTGATAATGACTCTTTCCGAGAAATTAATTTTTGAATGCGAATCCTACAGGCCTCAAGATGGATTACGTCTGTCATATCCAACAAAGGCATCAAGCTCAGGAGAGTCTCAATTTCACTGTTCAATACCTCTACTTTTTCCGATTCGTCCGAATCGATATAGCGAGATGACTGCTTCAAAAGGATTTGTTGTAATTCGCGAATCTCTTTTGGTGTTGAAGCATAGAGCAACTGCTGCTCAATCTGGGCTAGATCACGTTGGTAAGTCTTTATTTTTTGTTGGGTCCTTTCTGAAAGAGGATTGAGGCGACTCTCATAGAAACGCTCTGGGTACTTGAGTAAATCCTGAGATTGTAGGTGTTCCAGAATTTGGTTGCAGATAGTGATGCTATTGGCCTGACGATACCGATTATCGAGTCTATCTAGTTTGATTAGATCCTCCTTGATGTCATTAATTCCTTCCCCAACCGCATGGTAGGCAGCAGCTTCAGAGGAATCTCTAAAAGCAGCTTCTAACCGCGCGTGGGATAGCTGTAATCGATTTAGGACCTCACTCGTGTTAACAGTCGCTAGTTGTTCTCGTAGTGCATTCAGATTTTGTTTGTGGCTTTGAATTTTGTTATGACAGGCTTGAAGAGCGTGGGAGATTTTCGTCTGAAACTTTTCAGAGAAATGAAGCCTAGCCTGTAGCATTTGTATCTGAGCAATAGCCTCTTCACAGAAATGGATAGTGCTGTTTTGATTGGGTCTTAACTGTTGAATCTCTTTAAGGGTATCCTTATCTTCAGCTTCCTTTTGTTGGTTCTCAGCTTGCTGTCTTAGAGTTACTGCTTGAGCCTCTAGCTCTGCTTGACTTTGAGTAAGCTGCGCCTTCATAGCATTAAATTCTTCAGTCCCTTCGAGAGCAGATAGCGCCCGCTCTAGTAACTCTTTTCTGTTCTCATACAGCTCTAGGTGTGGAAGCTTACGATCGCGGATTTGCTGGAACCGCTTGGTAATTTGCTCATTACCCTGGGTCTTGAATCCCTCTAAGCGCTCTTGATATTGGTACAAAAGTCCGTCGTCCTCAACTGGGGCGAATTGGAATCCCTTTAGCTCTTGGTAAGCCTGAAAAGCCTCAACAATTCTGGCATCAGATAGATCTCTCAATCTTTGGAGAGGCTGTCGAGCAATTTCCAATTCAGCTTTGAGTAAGGTTTCAGTTTGACTCTTAGATTCAATGCCTGAAAGGTCACTTTTGAGCCTTTCACGCAACCGACTAATCTGCTCCTGACTCTCAGTTTCTGTAAAACGCTCTTGTTCTTTAGCCGTTTCTTCCAGCAAAGCTAAAATTTGCCGCTGAGTTGTGGCACTAGTGAGACGCTCTTCCCAAGCACTGAGTTTTTGATTCAGCTCCTGATATTGCCGATTAATGTTTTGCAGTAGCTGCTGAATTTCGTCAGCCTCGGTTCCATCTGTCGGAATTTGCCGTTGGATAGATTTAATCTCGCCGATGACCTGAGTGAAATCTGCCTGACTAGAGTAGTCAGTGAGCTTCTGAGCCTCTGCTTGAGCGTCCTCTAACAATTGCTTAATGCGGGCGTTTTCTTCAAGGGTGCTGCGTACCCGTTCTGAGACTTTTGATGCATTTTGCAGAATCTCTTGCAAATGTTCGGGAAGTTCAGGCGTTTGCTGGAAGGCGTTAATCAAGCTTTGGACTTCTAACTTGTAAGTGTCGCAAGCCTCAATGGCTTCTAAGTTTTCTGAACGCAAGCTCACTTGTTCGGTGAATTGCTCGATGCGGGTGGCGATCGCCTGACTCGCCTCATCATGTTTTTCTCTTTGGTCAGCCGTTGGCCGAACAGAAATAACGTCAGCGCCGATCGCATAACTCGGGAGCGGTATTTGGAATTGCTGATACAACTCTAGCAGCGTTGCAATCTCAGCATCATCCGTTAATACTGCTATTGCTTCGACAGGCTGAAACCACGCGGTGATAGGCTCTAAAGCGGCTTCAACTTTTGCCTTAGTGCGTTGGACGCCGGTTAGCTCCTCCGGGTCTGCCTCAGCCGATTCGAGGAACTGATTCGCTTTCTCCAAATAGTCCTGCGCTTGACTCAAATCCATTGGAGAATTGGGCAGTTCGGGCAGGCTCAAACCCTCCTTACGAATAAGCTTGGCTCTATCTTTTACAATCCAACTTCTAACAAATGCCTTTGGGTCATGGAATAGATCTGTGTCCGTCCATTCCTTCAACGTTTGCTGTTTGACTGAAACCTGTTGTCTGCTATTTCGCTTGACGGCATTAGGACCCTTAAGCATTACTTCCTTACGATGACATGCGAGCCAAGCTGCAAAAAGGACAGTGAAGTTATATTCGCTGTAGCCATAGGGCGGTTCTGAAAGGACTTTCCAAATATCATTGAGGATGAAAGTCTTTTCTGGGTTTCCCTCCAAATCAGTCAAATGCTCAATTTCATTCCAAGCTGCCTTTAAGTTTTCGTCTTTGGGCTCTCGCGGAATATATTTGTTTGAAGTCTTTTTCAGTAAGCCCCAAGAACTCACGAATATCGAATCAGTAACTGTTCTATGGGATGTCTCTTGCAAGGTTTGAGGTGATAATGTGTCGGCGAGAAGCTGACTAGCTACCGATTTCACAATTTTTTTGCCAGTTCCGTGATCAGACCTTAATTTCTCGATGCCATCGACGGGGGGTACGAAAGGATAGAGTTCTTTCAATAACGAGCTAATTATCCAAGACGACTGATTGCGCTTGTCTATAGGGACTTTGTTTGCGGTGATGCAGTAATAAGAGCAGGATTCCAAGATTTGCCGAAGGCGAGTGATTAGTTGTTCAGACCAGCGTTGCTCTAATTGATCGCAAGCAGCCATGCCCCACATTCTCTTTTTTTGGGAGTCCACATCGGCAAGCGTTCTCTGCTTGAGCAGTACTCGAGCGAGATCTCCTGTCGCTTCGGAGGGAATCGCTACCGCTATCGAGTCTTCATTCGGAGATTTCGCTAGGTGGTCATTAATTGTTAGGCGTAGATCTGTCAGTTCTTCTTGGGTTTCTGCCAGAACGTAGGCAAGAATGCCCCGTTCTTCAGTACTTCGCATGGTACGTTCGCTACCCAAGTCATAAATTAAGGCATCCGGTGTATAGAACTTGATCTCATATCGCCAGTCATCGGCCACTAGTTTCCGATCTCGCACAAATTGGTTAGCGACACAAACAGTATCTCCCAGCAAGGCTTTGCGACTGCCTTGACAGACACCAACGATACTTTGCACTGAGGTGACCTTGTCACGAATCAAATCTTCGATTTCGTCTTCGATCCCCCTCGGCGAGATGCCTTCCCAGAATCGATAAAGCTTGATTTCCGGTTTGTAGGAGATGAGATCGCGGGTATTCATCAAGCTATGCAAGGCCGCTTTCATGCGATTTTCAGATAGCCCTGCTAAGGCTCCTAAAATGGCTTCGTGGTCTTCTCGGTCATTGTTTTTAGAAAGCTTTTCACCGCTGGTAAAATAGAGAAAAAGAGCTTTAAGAGCTTTCGGTTCATCCGGATTTTCGGAACTCAGGACAACCTTGCAAGCCTCTTGATAACGCTTGTAGATACTCTCGTTAGAGAAGTTTTCGGCAAAGGTATCGACTAGGTCGATGGGATAAATGTAGCTCAGGTATTCATTTTCTTCGACTGGCTTATCTGCAATGAATTGGTTAACGTATCCCTTGATGAACTGAATTGCGGTGCGGTCTTGGGTGAAATCGAGATTGCAGAGTAGATATGCAGTAATGGGATGCAGCGGGAAGCAGCCTTTAGAAAGGTGATTGTAAAAATACTCTAGATTCCACCCCCGCTGTTGATAGGTTTTGATGCGTTTCTCAAAGGCATCCCGTGCAGTGTCCAGAAGCGTATCGTTCCACCGGTGCAAAAAGTCTTGCCACTGGGAGGTGTCTTCTTTTTGGGTCAGCATGTTGTCGATGACCAGCTCTAGGCTGGAGGCTGGGCCATCGTAGGTGCTCTGTCCCGGAGAAAGGCGCGAGGAAAGTTTGAGGTAGCTTTCCTTGACGCTAGGGGAAATTCCGACAGCGGTGTCCAGCTTAATCTGCGTGAAGCTGAGGAGAGCAATTTTGCCCTTGTAGAGTTCACAGATATTGGTGATATTTTGCAGGGCGGTGCCCCCTGCACCAATCTGGTCAGCCGCCCAAGATTGCAAGTAGTAGTTCATCTCATCGAACAGGATGAGGATGCCGCTGAACTGGGCACTTTCGCCAGAGCAGAGATGGTCGAGTAGGTCACGGAGGATGGCTTCAACGTTGATATCGTCCTGAAAGTCAGGGGCAACGTTGGAAACGTGGCGGCAGACATCTTTGACAGCGCGAATCACACCGGGATTATGTTTCTGAAGCTGCTTGATCAAGCTATTAACATCGCCATCCGGGTTGCTCAGGCTTTCTAAATAGGCATCGGCCTTGGCTTTATTTTCTGGGCTGAGTCCTTCCAGATAGTTCAGCGGTTCACGACACATGTGGGTGGCGATCGCGTTATCGACCCCAGCCGCTGCCAGTTCATCGATCACCACTTGCAAGAATTGCTTGCGGATATCGCCGCCCTTGTCTCCGCTGAGACACAGCACTAAGTGAGGTTTTTCCTGGCGTTGTTTGTAGCTCTTGATTTTTTCGGCAATAACTTTGGAAGAACCTGAAGTCGCTTTATCGACCTGATCGACAATGCCATGAACTTCTGGGCTATCGGCAGGTTTGCCAAAGAAGTTGGCGAGTACGACGGCGAAGTGAGACTTGCCCTTGCCATACTGCTGAATCATCATGTGGACGTTCGGCTCGTTACGGCTGTGGTAGCTCTCTTTGAGGCGATCGAGAATGCCGACGGTAGATAGCTCTGGCTTTTTCGGGTCGTAGTTGAAGATGAAACTGTCGCAGAGGTCTTGGTTCGTCTCTGGATCGTCCATCATGTCGAAATTGACGGCGTTGGCGACGTTTCCTTTTTGGTTGACTTCGACGAGTTCTTTGAGGAGCATAACGGCCTGTAGAACGTGAGAGGGATGTCAGCAAACGGGATGAGGGATGAGTGAGCTTGCTCGCAGAAACCAGGGTTAGGTCGGAATCCGTAAAATCCGATGTTCGGGCCAATTGGAAGGAGCGAGGGGCTGAGGCAACAAAATCCACAGGAGGCTTTCGAGCTTGCGGGTCTTTTCCAAGTTTTGCCAGAAGAGGGTAACTTGCCCTCCGGCTTTGACTCGCAAGTAGATGACGAGGGTATCTAATCCTTCGAGCAGTACGACCGGACGCGAGGAGTCTCGGCAAATGACTTTGATGGCGGCGAGTTCCTCATCAATGGCGTAGTGCAGGTTGAGAAACTTGTCGTCCGGATCGATCCGCTGAACGAGATTTTCCCGATAGTTCACCTGCTTGGCGTTGTTGTAGTAAGCCAGTTGCCACAGCTCTTGTTTGGTGGGTGCATCCCAAATCAGCAGATGAGCCTGATTATCCGGACGGGCATCTTTGAGGGGCAGGCTAGTTGTTGCGGTCATATGCTTGCTCCAGCAACTCTAGGGGGCTATCCCAGCGGGGCAAAATTTGGAAAGGCGGTACCTCGCGCCGTTGCTCGATAATTCCCAAAACTTCGAGGGCATTGAAGCGCTCTTGCAGGGTATCGGTGGAGATGCCCAAAGCGGCGGCTAAGCTCAATTTGTGACTCAAAATCGCTTCGGTGAGCACCGAGGTTTGGCCGGGATAGTCGCGTTCCCAGATTTTGGCGAGAAAGTAACCCATTAAGTATTCGTTGGACTGCCACCCCTGACCGGAAATATATTCGTCACCTTCGGTGTAGAGATACCGACAACCTGAAAGAGCATAGGTTTCGGTATAGGCGCGAAGGAGGATTTTGAGGTTTTTGGTCAGCTTTTTGGTGGTCTCTTCAGGGAAGACGGTGCTGGCATAACCAACGAGTTCGTCTTGGGTAAAGCGGCGATGTTCTGGCAAGAAGCTATAGACAAACCAGGTCCAGCCGCCCCAAGCGGCAGGATTATCGGGCGGGGCAGCCAGGCCGTTGTCGCCAAAGCTGAGGTAAAAGTGCATGAACCAGTCGGTGAGAGGCGACTCAAGGTAAGGATCTTTGGCCAGTATGAATGCGCCCTCTGGGCTCAGCTTGTCATCTTGCACGAGTCCAGCGCGAATTGCCCAGCTCTTAATCCGTAGAACCTTTTCATTTCCCAGACCAGTTCTATCCATCAGCCCCTGGCGGCTATCTTTAAGCCCTTGTTTCTCTTGTGCAGCTTGAAGGATCTTGAGAACATCCTCTTTTTTGAGCGCAAACGTTCCGTGGAAACTGAGCCGTAAACCAGACATGAACTTTCTCTCAGGTTGATGGGGCAAAAACTGAAAGCTGTTAGTTCTAGAGATTATTTTCCCACTAGAGCTAATAACTACACATCAAACACGGCATTAAATCATCATCCTCATCGAGAACAGTTTCTAAAGCTTCTGCCAGGGGCTTGTTAGGAGATTCTTTCGCTTTTCTGAGCATCGCTTTTTCGTGATCGAAAATGATCTGCTCTTTTCTAGCTATAAGTTCTAAAAGAGTTTCACCATCAGTCCATGTATACTGACGACCATCCTTGTGATTTTGCTCATACTCAATAGCCTTTTTGAATAAGTCAGGATGTTCTTCGGAAAGTCTTACCCACTCATATTTGCGTTGAAAGAAGCAGAAGTAACAGCCTGATCTTGTCCTCCAACTATAATATTTTGGTAAGCCAATACCACTGTCCTCAAGAAGCCTGTAAACGCCTTCAAGAGTAATATCGTGATCTTTGAAAGGAAAGACAGCTTTTATATTGTTTTTTGTTGATATATATCCGGAACGGTCTTCATCTGCTCGGATAGCTACATAGCTAATTGCTTCGTCTTCTCCAACAAATTTTTCTAAGGGTCTGATCTTCATCTGCTCTGTACACCAGCGCCTTTTAGGTGATGGTAAATATCCACTATGAAGAGCCAGCCAATGATCGAAGTCTCTTTCAGCGGAGAGATAATGGATATTGACTCCCAATCTTGCTTTGATGCGATCTAGATATTCATAAGTTTCTGGAAGTTCTCTATGAGTATCACAGAAGAAATATTCCATGCCTTGGATCTCTTTATGAAGCAGTACAGCGAGTGCCGTACTGTCTTTGCCACCAGAAAGGCCCATGATATGACGTACTTTTTTAATCATGCTCCAATTATGGCTTAACTTCTAAATGATTTAGGGAAAAAGTGTCCGTAAAGTTTATCGAACTTAAGACTCAGGTAAACATTTAACTTGCCACTGTAAGGGCACTAGCAGAAAAGAATCAGCTTTGATCGCTCCATGATGAATTTTGAATTCATAGGTCTCTTGATGAAGATTAATGGCATAGACTAATGCCAATGAATACTGTTCATTCTTATCGATAGAAAACTGACGTTCGCCCTCTGATAACGTGAATGACAGGGCTAATTTTGGGGTGCCTTTCACTTTCACAAAGGCGATAGGTTCGGTTGCAGTGCCGACTAGCACATCAAACCCTGGCGTATTGTAGGGCTGCTGGGTGATTTTGGCCTCTGGGTATTGCTGCTGTAGATGCATCACCACCACTCGCATGGCAAATTCTTCCACCGCGATATCGTCAGCTTCCTCTTGGATCTGGGGCTGCTGATACTGCTCCCCCCGTTTGGCCAACTCCAGCACTCGATAGTGGCGCAGGACATCCGGTTCGTCCAGCGACCCTGATGTGAGCCGTCGTTGAATCCAGGTCAGAATCGCTGCTTCGCAGATAGTCTGGGCCTTAGTCACGGCTTCGGCATCAGATAAATCAAACGGCAGCGTAAAGGCTTGGCGCGCTTTGTCGTAATTCAGAATTTCGTGAGTATCGACTAGAGTTAGCTTGGGATTTTTCATCAAAATCCGATCCCAATGCTCCAGTCCCACCTCGTCATACCCCCCCAGCGTGTGAGCCAAGTCAGTCCGCGTCGCAAAGCCGCCGTGCGTCAGCAAGTGCAAAATCACCACGGGCTGATATACCGCCTGCATCGACATCTGGTTTGCCAAAAAGTCCAACAGTTCAGAGAGGGGGGCGCATGAAGCGGTTGGTAGGTGGGGGAGGTAGTGAGTCGGAATGGTGAGATGCAAAGACGAGGTATCTGCGGCATGACTACCTGGCCAAAACTGCGATTGTATGGGCGCAAATGCTTCGTTTGTATTAGATATTGGGTAGATGTTCGTAGAGTGCCCGGTAGAACCAGATGATGCTCAGCAAAAATACGGAGCGTAACATTCTGCAATAGTCAAAACTGTTGCCTGTCAGGCTTCAGGCCAAAACTGGGGATCCAGGATTTGGGCCATGGTGTAGGGACACACAGCGGGAAAAGTATCAGCAGATAACTCCGTTTCTTTGACCGCATCGCGGCGGGCACGACGATAGTATTTGGCGACCCAATCGGCCTCGTTCAGAAACCGTTGCAAGCTCGGGCTATCCTCCAAGCAATCCTGGATACTATCTCGACCATTCGCGATCGTGATTGCCCAGCTTTTGGTGCGCCGTTCCGATTGATACTGCCACTTGAGCAAATGCATCAGCAGCACCTTCAGGTAACTGCCAAGTTCCTTTTGTTCACTTCTGCCCAAGTCCGCTAACTCCTCAACCAAATTTTCTACGTCCACCTCTGCCCACTGTTCCTTTTGTAGGCAGGCAATTTGGTGCTGTGTCCACAGATGGAAGTCGCGATCGTACAGTGAAGTGTCAAAAGCTCTCTTGTCTTTCTGCTGCCACTTTGCATTTGTCATAAGTGTCTTTCCTTCCCGCAGTAGTTTATGGCTGTTTCGTCATTCACCGCTAACCTTTAAGCGTGTTCAAGCACGCCTCAAATTCCCGCAAGGCTACACTTGATCCCGCTGACCAAGCCCGCTCCACATACTCCGGCAACACTGCTTTCACATCTACAGTCGGGAACGTTGGGCTCTGAGCGCTGTCTTCATAGCCTTCTGCCGTCAGGACGTAAACACTAAGCTGTCCCTGACGATAAATCCACACTTCAGGAACTCTCAGCATTTGATAAATTTTCAGAGTCGTGAGTGAGGTGATATCAACTTCAATGGCCAGATCAGGGGGTAGGTCCACCGCAAGATCAATACGCTCTTTACCTAAAGCTGCCTGCCAATTTTCGATATAAAAACAAGTGTCAGGTTCTAATCCAGCTTCACGCAGTCGTTTCAGCGTGACTGGATCAAACCCATGCCAGTTACGATCTTGATGGCGCAGTAGTGTTGTCACCAAATCGGCCAAAGTCCGACTACGGTTACCGTGACCAGCTAAAGGAGCCATGAGAGAAAGCGTTTGAGTATGAGCGTTATAGCGAATTTTGATGGCGGCATCATCGCGGCGACTAGCTAATAGGGCCTCGTAGTCTTCCCAGGTTTGATACGTGAGGGTCACTTCACTGCCTGGGGGCAGCTGAATGCGCTCTCGGCTAACGGTTAACACCATGCTGCTACTCCTCAAACTTCGTCCGGATCGATGCCCATGTCTCTAAGCCGTTGAGACAATCGCTCAGCCCGTTCTTCGGCGGTCAGAATGAGTTTGTTCTCAGCATCAAACCAACGGAGCCAGGGCCGTTCCAGACCTCGATGGGCACCTTGCCAAACGCCAATGCTGACCTCCCATTCAGAAATCTCGACCCGCTGATCGACGATTTCCATCGGTTGATAACGTCCGCCGACGAGATGAAACGCTCTGAGTCGATTGGTGTAGCGATCGAACACAATGTAGTAGGGAACCCGCAAAATTTGCTCATACACTTCCCACTTAGTGGGCGTGCCATCTTTATCGCGACTCATCTGGCCCAAATCAGCTTTTTCCGTTCCTGGCGACAGCAGCTCCACAACGACAAAGGGGTTGGCCCGCTCCTGCCATACCACATAGCTAAGGCGCAGATCTCGCCCTTCGTACAACCGGGGCACCCCCACAACCGCAAACCAATCGGGACGCTTATGCCAGAGCGGATGATCGACATCGTAGTAGATGTTCATATCCCCCAACGCTGAAGATCTCTTCATCGGCATACTTGGCCAACCGCAGCGTGGCACTCAATAGTTGGGGTTGCAGATAGTGAAATTCGTCAGGCAAGCCCGGCTCCTCTGGAAATTCGCTTGGCAAATCATACATAGTCGGCAACGTTTCCTTCGCAGGCCGAGGCGGAATCGTTTGTTCTACGGAACGCTTTAATGGGGAGATGGTTTTGCGGTCCATTTATCCAGTCCTGCTGCGATCGCCGACAGTCTCATCGGAGGGTTTCACCTGCTTTGATTCTGACTCATCAAACAGCCGTTCGGTGAAGCGGGTATATAAGGTTTGCAGTAGCTGTGGATCAGAGTACTGCTGGAAGATGTGATCAATATCGGGATCGACCTTGGCGTAGTGCTCGTGATCGGCCCAGACCATTTTGTTGATTTCCGTGCCATCGGGGCGAGTCACCGTGACTCGTCGCGCTTCAAAACCACCTTTGCTGGTCGCTTTCACCGAAGCCTGTAGGGCTTCTAAATTCTTAAACCGTCGCGACAGATCGCTCAGGCTGAGCTCAAAGCGGATCATATCTTCATCCGTCCAAGATTCGGCAGGCTTATCGGCAATCACCATTACCACCGCCTCTAACCAGGGACGATCGCTTTTCCCTTCATCCGCTGCGGCTCTAGCAAAGCGATTCAGACTTGCCTCCACACAGTTCCCTAACAGCCGACTAGCCCGAAACTGAAGGTCAGAGCGGAGCTTCGTGCGATCGCTATGGACCCCAAAGGCACTGTAGAGCAAGTCCTGACACTCATTGAGCAGGGTGTCATAGGCGGCGTTGATTTCCCGCAGGGCCTCGACTAGCTGCTCTCGGAAGATGCGGGCGGTGCCGCCATCATCAGCCTCCGAAATCACGATGGGTGCCAGTCCACAGGCTTCTGGCAGGGCCTTAAACAGCAGATCATCTGGCTCCTGGGTGTAAAGCAGAGTTTGCAGAACGGAGCGGGCGCGATCGCTCATCCGGCGCGTCTTAAGGGTGTAGTTCGGCAACTTCCGCACAAACTGAATCAGCGGCTTCACCACCGATAAAACTGTCAGGTTACGGGCTCCGGCTCGATCTCTGGGCTTCGTCACCCCACTGCGCAAAATGGCCTCCAATTCTCGGAAAACCTGCCCTCGCACCCCGGTTACGTCAATATGCTTCACCGAGAAGCGGGAGGGATCTTTCACCAACAGCTCGAAATGTTCTGGCCCCAAGACCGGAACGAAAGTGCCGTCCTTATATACGCTGACCTCGTCAGCATAGACCCACAAAACCGCCGCGAGCATCACCGGAATCGCGCCCTGCTTCATGCCGTAGGGCGGTGCATCCAATTGTTGGTAAAGCCCGTCCAAAGACTGAGGTTTGCCGTTGGCTTGCAGACAGAAATGGGCGATCGCCTCCCAAACCGCGGAGAGATTGGTTCCCCCTTTATGCTTTTGCTCCCTGGTTCCCCGGCGCTGCTTGCCCTGAGGCGGATAAAAGCCCCATTCTCTTTGCTCCTGACGGTGAATCCCCGTTTGCTCCAGCAGGGAATAGTACATTGCTACCTCTGGTCCATAGCCCTGCAAGCCCAACCGTTCCTGGTCGGTTTGCTCCAACATGACCTCAATCAACATTCGTCGCGCTTTGGCTCCTTGGGAGGTCAGATTGCGGCGATTGATCAGCTCATTCCAGAGAATGGGCGTGTGGGGATAGGTGCGATCACATACCTTTGACAGCAGTGCGTTGAAGTTGGTCAGGCTGCTGATTTCCGTCAATTTGCCCTCAACCCAGCAGGCATTGTGGTGAGTACCAAAGTTGAATGCTTGCACCAGCGTTTCGTCTAAGAGCTGCTTGAGCTGTACCCGCCGATGACGAACTTCCCGCGCGGCCACCTTATCCGTTTGCAAGGCACTTTCCTGCTGCTGAATCTGGCAGAGGGCGCTATATTCCTGCGATCGCACCCGCAATAAAGCCAGGTTGGCGGCAGCAATCACGACTAGCGGCTTGCCATCTGTTGTTTGGGCGGGAACCGTAACGGGCGGCGGCTCATTCAACCAGTAGGCGATCGCCCCATCGCAGTCCGGTTGGGTGCAGGCTAAATTTTCTAAATTAGCGGTGGTATCCAGATAGTGCCGCTCAAAATAGCGCAGGGTACCGGTGCGATAGCTATGGCGCTGGGCTACCAGCGGCTTGAGGGGATAGGTTTCCCTCAGTAATTCTGCTAAGGGCAGGGTGTCTTTGTCGATGTAGGCGCGGATGGTGCCCTCGACATCAAAGTCTGATCCTTCCCACAGCCGCAATTCGTCTAGGGACTGGCGATAGGTGACAATGCCCTGCTGATGGCACACCAAGTCAATCTGCTGCTCCCAAGCCGCTAGTGCTGCATCATCATCGGGACGATCCACCAGGGCGAGCTTGACCAGCGATCGCGTCGCTCGCAGCAACCCGGTGCTGGTAAGCAAGTTCAGCAAACCAATAGTTTTCAGCAGCGCCACGGTTTCTCCGCCCCGATGCTTGGCATCTGCCACCAGAGTTTGAATCTCCAGCCACCGCTGCAAGCCCGGACGCGATCCCATCCCAGCGCCCAAAGACTCTACAAAGTAGTCATAGAGGTGGTGCAGTTTCAGCGTTGGCAGCGAATCGTCCCGTAGCTCGGCAATTTCTAGAAACTGCTGAAAGGCGTAGGGTTCTGCACTGGTGAGAAACGTGAACAGGGAGCGATCGTTCTGAGCGTAGCGGATGCAGAGTTCCGGGAGAACCAGGGAGGCGATCGGATGGAGCGGATATGTCGCTTCTAACAGCTTGGACGACACGTCGGCCAGATCTCCTGACTCCCGCAGAATCTCACACCACTGCTCGGTCCGCTTGTGAACCGGAAAAGTCAGCGTCTCGGCTTGGGTGCGGTTAATGGCTTGCCCCATCAGTCGCAGCATTTGCTGAGAGGATTCCGTAAACGGAATGTCTTCAAATCGCCCCTGAATCTTGGCCCACTCGTTCTTTTCCAACGAGGCTAACCGTTGTCCGTAATCTTCAAACGCTTGGTGCAGCAGTCCGAAAATGTAGAAGCGGGTGCCCTTTTTCCGCGAGAGTTCCGCTAATTGCTGGAGCAGATAGAGGTCAGCGGTCGCCTGGTTTTGGGTGGCATACTCTAGCGATTTGCCCAGCTCATCCACAATCAGCACAATGTCGGTATCGACTGTCTCAGCCAACTGCTGAATCGTCTGGAGCACATCGCGATCGCTAAACTGCGGTGGGCCGAACTCAATTTCCGTTGCCCAATCCGTCAGCTTTTTAGAAACCTCTGGCTCTCGTCCCCGCTGCCAATACTCATCAGAAGCATTGTTTAAAGCCCGCACCAAAGTGGCTCTCAACGGTTCTCGTTGGGCGGTCGCCACCGCCCGAAATAGCCCCTGCTCCGGCAATTTTGTTTGTAGTGCCCCATATTCTGGGCTCTCCGGATGCAGGCTCTGCTGGGCAATGTCCAAAGCAATTTGCCGCGCCGGACTATGGGCCGGCCCCAGCAAACTGGTTAAAAAATGGGCAAACGCCGACTTCCCGGTGCCATAGACTCCAGTCAGCGTCCAAGCAGTTGTGCGCTTACGGCCAAACATGGACGCTACAATCCGCTGCAGGGCATCCACGGCTCGCTCAGTGAGGATATACCCCTCCACCGCATCCGGCATGTCAAAATCTCGCTCGATGTTGACGGAGCGAGCATACCGGCGATTAACTGACAGGAGTTCAGATAAAGATTGAGTCGTCACGATATCGCAACCCTTTGAGCAGCAAAATAGTCATCCAGAATGGCCTCGGCCATGACATCGGGCTGGCTATCGTATTGCAACTGTTGCAAGCCAGCGCTGTCTGAAATGTAGAGGTACTTGTGCTGGCGGGCGACCTGTTCAATCGCCTCGGCGATCGCTGCCTCCGACAGCTTAAATACCCGTCCGGGGCTTCCTGGTAAGTGTGCTAAGCGCGAAATCCCCATCGCTGAACTTTCATTCTCAGAGGCGTGAGCAAACTCTAAACAGGCTGCCACTACGATCTCGGCGGGAAGCGTTTCCTTAGGACCCACTTGAAACTCATAGCGCCGCCCATCCCCCACGTTGTAAAGCAACCGCAACTCTGTAAATGGACAGTCGATGGAATCTTCCGTGGGTCCCTTTTTGCTCTCTTGTTCCGCATACATCCGCAAAATACAGCTCACATCCTTTTT
Organism: Leptolyngbya sp. SIOISBB; assembly: GCA_010671905.1. Classification (GTDB taxonomy): domain Bacteria; phylum Cyanobacteriota; class Cyanobacteriia; order Phormidesmidales; family Phormidesmidaceae; genus Halomicronema. Next base: position 6,889,017 of record JAAHII010000001.1, on the reverse strand, counting down.
CAAGGACGAGTCTGCTGTCTTCCCGCTGAATCCTTCGGCATATTCCTGCAGATCATCCCGCAAGTTTTCAGTGGTGAACTCCGTGGCCGCAAATTGGTTGAAGGTAAAGGCCCAGGCCGTTGCGGTGCAGGGTTCCTTCAACAGGTTCCAGTGCAGTAGCCAAAGACTGGCGGGATTTTCTAGAAACGGATCCCAACCCTCGTCATCGAGCATTTGTTGACCAAAGGCGGTGGGGAAGCTGTGGCGATCTCGCTCTTCCAGCACTTTGAAGGCTCCACACCAATAGCGAATAGAGCGCACCATGTTCTTTCCTACCCCCAGCAACACCGGTGCATCTTCCTGCAAGAAAATGTCGGGATCACTCACTGCCAGGTCGTAGCCTTTCTTCAGCCAGCCAAACCGGGGATGGAAGGTTTCATGGCGAGCAAAGATAGCAGTGGGTTTTGGAGGTGCTTTGACCGATGATTTCGCCATCTAATAAACAGTTCAAAGGTATTACTTAATTATGTCGATGCCCCGTCGAAATCTCCAGACTGAAAGTCAAAAACATTTCAGCGCAGATCTTCATCTGGGAGCGGTTTATGTAACAAACACTTACTCACCCTACTGATAGAGTCTTCGCTTGTATAGTCACGCTAAATATTGAATTGCGGTTGTGGTCGAACCCAGTTACGCTTTCCGGTTACGCTTTGGAAAAGGTTGAGATCCGATAGCATGGGGCGCATTAGCCTAACAGGTGTAAAACTCTTAATCGCAGTTTATGGCCAGGGTATCCACTCAAACGCAGTCCTATGTTGAGCTGTGCAAACGCAGTGCAGTCGGTAAACTACTGCCAGATGCCTTGTACGTTCACGTCTCTGCCCTCGGTACCCTGCATTCGGAATTACAAATTTTAGAACAACAGGCAAGAACGGCAACGCCTCAAGCCCAAAATGCAACCCTTGTTAAGTTCAGTTTCAATAAGCCTCAAATCGTCTATCTGTTTTACCCAGATTTTGATGCTGACGCCCATCCGGCCCTGCAGAGCAGTATTCAAGTCAATCTCAAGACGCTAGAAGCTGGAGAGCGGGACTACAGTACAACCGATAATCCCCCAGTGCTACACCGCAAAGAAACGTTTGTTACTCCTGACTATCCCCACTACGACACCTTTACTTGGCTGACAATGCAAGAGGAAGTCCTGGGGTTGCTAGAGGACTCACAGGGAATCGGGTTCTGCAATGCTTGGGAACAGCGGCTGCGCGATCGCACCCTCGTCATTCATGACCACGCCCTCGCCTGCCCCATTCAGACTGAAGCGAAGCCAACTCAAGCGAAACCCAAGATTCAGCGACATAAAGCGGCGATCGCCCGTGTTACTGCCTCCAAACCTGTCCGCCTTGCTGTCGAAGCGGGGCTCTTTCCCTCTGACGCCACTTACTTCGACTACGGTTGCGGTCACGGTGCCGATATCGAATACATCAAGCGGCTGGGCCTCGCCAGTGCGGGCTGGGATCCTTACTACCGCCCCGATGAAGCCCATGTGTCTGCCGATGTCGTGAATCTCGGCTATGTCATCAATGTCATCGAAGATACTGCTGAGCGGCGGGAAGCCTTGATCAATGCTTGGAAACTATCTCAGAAGGTACTAATTGTCGCGGCTCAAGTGCTGATTGATGACCGCACCCGTGGTGTCATTGCCTATGGCGACGGCATCATCACCAGCCGCAACACCTTCCAAAAGTACTACGAACAGGAAGAACTGAAGTCCTACATCGACCAGGTTTTAGGCGTTGACTCCATTCCGGTTGCCCTCGGCATCTACTTTATTTTTCGCGATGAAGCTCAAGCCGAAGTCTTCCGCGCCTCGCGCTTCCGTTCCCGTGCCACTGCCCCCCGCATTCGCCTCAAAGTCAACAAGTTTGAGGAATACCGCGAACTGCTGCAACCGCTGATGGACTTCTACACCGATCGCGGTCGCCTCCCTGCCGTGGAAGAACTCGACCACGATGCCCTCGGCCCCCTTCAGTCGAAATTTGGCAGCATCAAGCGAGCGTTCAAGGTCGTCCTGCAAGCCACCGATGCCGGGGAATGGGATGCCATCTCCGACAAACGCCGCAACGACTTGCTGGTGTATCTCGCCCTGAGCCATTTCGGCAAACGCCCTAAATTCAAAGACCTTTCTCCCACCATCCGCACTGACATCAAAGCCTTCTTCGGCAGTTACCAGCAAGCCTGCACTGCTGCTGACCTGATGCTGATGAGCTTAGGGCGAACCGAGCTGGTTGAAGAACGGTGCCGTCAGAGTGCCATTGGACAACAGCGACCTAATTCCCTGTGGGTGCATATCTCTGCGATCGATCAGCTTGACCCACTCCTGCGCCTCTATGAAGGCTGTGCCTCTCGCACCATCGGACGCCCCGAAGAAGCCACAGTGGTGAAGTTCCACGTCCAAAAGCCCCAGATCACTTACCTGTTCTATCCCGGCTTTGATAAGGAACCGCACCCGGCATTGCATACCAGCATGGCCATAGGTCTCCGCGATCTGCATGTCCGCTACCGCGACTACGACCAAGACAATCCGCCCCTGCTACACCAAAAGGATCAGCTCATCACCGAGGACTATCCCGGCTACAGCAAGTTCGCCAAGCTCAGCCAGCAGGAGCGCAAATGGGGCCTTTTGAAAGATAGTAAAGCTATCTATGATCTGCGTGGTTGGCAGCAATATCTAGCTGATTGCGGAGCCGAGTTGAGGGGGCATCGGTTGGTCTGGCGTCCAGATGTGACTGACTATCAGAAACAGGCGGTGCGATCTCGCAGTTGCAACTCAAAACCCAATCAGCAGAGGATAACTCCTGATGCTTGACGTTGATAAGGTAGCTGCTGTTGCCCAATCTCACTCTCCACAAGAGCTGATAGCCGCTTTGGTGTGGCAGCGGCGGTTCAACGAGTTTGATGGTCAAGAGGTCATCACTGATCTGGCTCAGCATTCCAAACTCTGGAAAAGCTTTCTTTTTACCAAGCCTATCTACGCGCCCGACAAAGATGGACTTAGTTTTAACGGCGTCCTAGAAACCCTCCTGGCTATGGCCAATTATCGCCCGATGCCAGAGACGAGCATTCTGCACTTTATTCCCTACCCTGCCGACACGCTGTACGTGCTGACCGAAAACCAGGATGTTTTGGTGGCTCAGCTGATGGATTTGGGCAAGAAATGGCGAGCCGATGTGGTCGATGTGTGTGACGGCAATGACCTGGAGGAAGAAGACGACCGGGAATTTCGGGACTATCTTGCCCTCCGGCTGCGAAGAGGGTTGTGGAGCGAAACCCTTGGCGATAAGCAAGATGCTGTCGTGATTTCCTTCTGGTGGGATTAAGGCCCGAAACGATGCCACCCCATTGCTTTGTTGAGCGCTTCGTAAACTTTCGAGCGTTTTCGAGCTAGTTGGTTTTCACTAGAGAAAAGTGTCGGGAGAACGCCTGTGTTTGGTCTGGACAACCTGATGGATCTGCTCTTCGACTCTGCGATGGAGAGCATCAACCGCAACGAGCGCGTTATTCAACTGCTCAAACGGCTTAAACTCGACCCCGACCATCCCCCCGCCGACTTTACCGGCGTATATCAATACGCCTTGGTGGAATATGGCGTCGGCAAACCTCGCCCGGTGCTGGAAATCTTTCGTCAGGCCAAGATTCAGGAACTCTTCCGAGAAGCCCTGGAGCGCAATACCCCCGCCATGTTGCTGAAGAACGGCGAAGACTTTCTCGCCGACCATCCCCTTCAAGCGGATCTCCAAGCCAATAATGTCGATATCCGGCGAGAGTTTTACGCTTTTGCTGCCGTCTTTATCGAAGTGGCCAAACGCACCCGCACTCCGGCTGAAATCTTAGCTGAGCAAAAGCTGGAATCTCTGCATCGACAAATTGGTGGCCTGCAAGAGCGATTAAATCGTCTGCCAACCATTGAAGGAATGCGTACCGAAATGGCCCGGTTGGCGGCTCAGGACTACCCAGCTTTACCAGGAACCGCGATCGCCCCCGAAACTTTCAGCGCCGAACAGTGCAAAGCTTTTGCTTTGGCCCAACAGATGCGCGGCTGGTTCGAGACCTTGGGTTTTCGCTTTGAGTCCCATGAGGTTTGGCAGAACGACTACTTTGAATGGATTATCAACATCCCGGTGCGGCGAGGGCGGTACGATCGCATCCTGGTGCGGGGCATTGACGGTGAAGCCGGATTGCCTGATGTGCAAGACTTGCAACAGGCTGTAGATACTCACCGCACGGATGAAGGGTGGCTGGTCACCGCCCGGCGGATTAGTCGGGCTGCCCGAGACGAAGTTGAGAAAGCGGAAAATGACGCTCTGGGCTGTTTTACCTTTGATGAACTGCTGGATCAAGATGCCGACTTTAGCGGCTATCTCACCTGGTTAGAATCCGAGATTGAGCAGCGAGGGATTGACCAGAAATATGTGCCCCTAGCGTGCCTGAAGGAAGAAATCGACCCCGATACTCGTCAGCGGGTTGGCGCGAGTCGCTACGATGACCGGGACGGCTGGATTGATGGCTACATCGACCTCTGGCTAGATGATCCAGCCAAAGAGCACATCTCAGTGCTGGGCGAGTTTGGCACCGGCAAGACCTGGTTTGCCTTCCACTATGCCTGGAAAGCGCTGCAGCGCTATCGCGAAGCTCAGCGACGAGGATTGGAGCGCCCTCGATTGCCGCTGGTGGTGCCGCTGCGAGACTATGCCAAAGCCGTCAGTGTGGAGTCGCTGTTTTCGGAGTTCTTCTTCCGCAAGCACGAGATTCCGATTCCGGGCTATTCGGCCTTTGAACAGCTCAACCGTATGGGCAAGTTGCTGCTAATCTTCGATGGCTTTGATGAAATGGCGGCTCGTGTAGATCGCCAGCAGATGATCAACAACTTCTGGGAACTGGCGAAGGTGGTGGTGCCGGGAGCGAAGGTCATCCTTACCTGTCGGACGGAACACTTCCCGGAAGCGAAGGAAGGGCGAGCCCTCTTGAATGCCGAACTGCAGGCTTCGACGAAGGATCTGACCGGAGAAACACCCCAGTTTGAAGTGCTGGAACTGGAGAAGTTCAACGATGAGCAGATTCGTCGGGTGCTCTCGTATCAGGCTCAACCCGCCACGGTAGAGCAAATCATGGGCAATCCTGAACTGCTGGATTTGGCTCGTCGCCCGGTGCTGACAGAGCTAATTTTAGAAGCGCTGCCGGATATTGAGGCCGGTAAGCCAGTGGATATGTCGCGGGTGTATCTCTATGCCGTGCGCCACAAGATGGAGCGGGATATCAAAGCCGAGCGCACGTTTACCTCAATGGCGGACAAGCTTTACTTCATGTGTGAACTGTCGTGGGAAATGCTGAGCACCGACCGCATGAGCATCAACTACCGCAAGTTCCCAGACCGCATTCGCAAGCTGTTTGGCCCTGCCGTTGAGGAGGAGAAGGATCTCGACCATTGGCATTACGACATGATGGGACAGACAATGCTCATTCGTAATGCAGAGGGGGATTATACTCCAGCTCATCGCTCTCTCTTAGAGTTTTTCGTAGCTTATAAATTTGCTGCTGAATTAGGGATTCTTGCAAATGATTTCAAAGACACTTTTGATATATCTCAAATTAACTTTGAAGCTGACTCAATTGAAACTTTCGGCAAGAGAATCCTTGATAAAGCAACTCTAGATTTATTGCTGCCAATGCTAAACAGTAATGTCGTCAGCAAGAGATTAGTGACACTTATTCAATCAACTCAAAACAAGTCTAAGAGCGAAGTAGGCTATGTTGGAGGAAATTCTATTACTGTTCTTTTAAGAATTAATCCACATTTTCTTGAAGGGCACAATTTAAGCAATACTGTAATCGCAGGCTCAAACTTTTTAAGCAATACTCTCCGCAATGTTGACTTGACAAACTGCGACCTTTCAGAATCTCTACTTCCTGATTTGCTTGGTTCAGTGTTATCGATTCAATTTAGTCCCGATGGAAATAAATTTGTAAATGGTGAGGCTGATGGCGTTATTCGTTTATGGAATACGCTTGGTGGAAAGCAAGTCATGAGGACAACCCGTCATACTGATTGGGTCAGTACGGTAGCTTTTAGCCCCAATGGTGAATTGTTAGTAACTGGCAGCCATGACAGAAGCCTCAAACTCTGGAAAAGTGAAACTGGTGAATATATAGCTGAATTGTTAGGGGCATCTGGGACAGATTAGGGCAGCTATCTTTACCCCCTGATGGGAGAAATATAGTTAGCTGTGGTGATGACCAAACAATTAGAGTTTGGGATATAGAAACAGGAAAATGTCTTAAATGTCTTGAAGGTCACTCTGATTGGGTTATTTCGCTTAAAACAACACACGATGGTTTCGTTATAGCCAGCTGTAGTGCTGACAAAACTATTAAGCTCTGGAACATAAATACAGGCGAATGTATAAGAACATTTGTCTCACATACTGACTGGGTTCATGCTCTCGATATAACACCTGATGATCGATTCTTAGTCAGTGGCAGCAGCGATAAGACCGTTAAAGTCTGGAACATTAGCTCTGGGAATTGTGTTGGAACTTTCAAAGGACATAGTCACTATGTGAGTTCATTAAAGATCGATTCAACGGGTCTAAAGGTGGTTAGTGGTGATAACAGTGGATTTATTAAAATTTGGGATATACGATCTGGCAGTTGCGCTAGAACTTTCCAGGGGCATATTGATAAAATAAGGGGTATAGATATTAGCTCAGACAATAAACTTCTATTAAGTGCAGGTGACACGGACATAAAAATATGGGATTTCAATTTACTTTCATGCTTGGAATTACATGAAGGGTGTAGTCATCGCATCAATTCTGTTGATGTTAGTAAAGATGGAGTCTATCTAGTCTGTGGTGGAGAAGACAAAAAAGTCAGACTCTTTTGCCTTCAAAGCAATGTTAAAGAAATTAGTGAATATTTTAACGGTCATTCAAAGTGGATTAGTTCTGTCGTCGTACATCCAGATGGAAATACCATAGCTAGTGGCGGTGGCGATAAAACAATTAGGGTATGGAATATAAAGGACAGGAAATGTCTTAGTATTTTTCAAGACCATAAAGGAAACATCCATTCATTAGCCTTTAATTCTGATGGTTCAATTCTAGCTAGCGGTAGTGCAGATTGCACTGTATGCTTGTGGGACTTTAGAGTCCCTGCGCAAAAAAGACTCATTCGAAAATTAGCAGGACATACTCATTGGGTCAATTCGGTAGCATTCAGTCCAAGTGATAAAATTCTTGCAAGTGGCAGTAATGACACTAAAATCAAATTATGGGACATAGATTCCGGAAAGTGTTTAAAGACTTTAGAAGATCATGAAGACCGTGTTTGGTCTGTGATATTTTCACCTACTAATAACATTCTTGTTAGTAGAGGCGATAATCTTAGCTTTAAGATTTGGAATGTAGACTCAGAAGAATGCATGAAGGACTTTAGCCATCAGGTTGGCAGAGCTAGCTCAATGGCTTTTAGCCCAGATGGTAGAATTCTAGCTACGGCCAATATTGATTTCAAGATCAGTCTCTGGGATCCTTTTTCTGGGGAAAATCTTGGAGTTTTAGAAGGGCATCAAAATCGAATTCAAGATCTCACATTCAATCCAATTAATAATCATTTAGTTAGCTGTAGCTATGATGAAACTGTTCGGATTTGGGATATCACAACTGGAAAATGTCTAGAAACTCTAAGCAATCTTCCTTATGCTGAAACAAATATCCGTGGTGTAAAAGGTTTGACAAAGGAAGAGATTTCCAGACTAAAGGTATTTGGAGCAGTTGAAAGATAATCTAGAATTCGTCTTTGATCTAACTGGCATTCCGTCCACAGTAAACGTCCAAATATCGCCCTTGTGCTGCGGCCCATAGCTGATGTGAATAGATCGCTCTGCCCCATAAAAATACAGCGAGTCAAACGGCAATCTCTGCGCTAAAATCCACTTCACCAACTCATCACTCGGCAAATCCCCAACCCTAAAATCACACGCCGCTCCCAACCGCGAGCAGTAGTAGTTCCCATTCCGATTCACTTCATGAGCCATGTGCTGATCCAGATTCGGGCTCACCCGGCCATTTTTTACCCCTGTCACCGGGTCTTTCTTCGCCAGCCACCGCTTCAAATCTACTGAGCAAAATCCATAAGTGAGCTGAAAACGTTCCCGACCAAACGCATCAATCACTGGATCGATGATGTGCTGACACAACGCCGCCAACTCCGGAATCGTCTCCTCTAGATTCTTCGGGTAGGGATCAATCTGGTCAGAATACTTGCGGTACGTTTGCGTGCAAGTGCAAAACTCTTCCAGTGTTAGGTATCTGCCCAGCTTCTGCGATCGCATATCCCTTTCAGCGCCACCCCAACTCTCTAGCTTCAAAATACAGCTCTACAGTGCGGTCGGAACCTACCTGTTTCCTCTTTGGTAGCTTCAAGCGTCCGCCAATCTCTCCAGGTACCTGCGTGAAACTGACCTCACTTTCAGAAGAAGCGACAGCTGATAATTTGGCTGGGAACTTCAAAATCCGAAATCTTTTGCATCAAAACTTTTTTGCTCTGTCGCCCAATGAAGCACTGACAGAAGCTCCTATCCCTTTATATATTTGAGTTTACCGCACTATTGAGTTGTGTATCGTTGGACATTTTTGAGTTTTCTTCGATCTCTTAAGCCTTACTTCAACGAACTTGAAGCGGAAGTGCAACAACTTCATTGCTTTTCATCAAAGAGGTTTGCGACCCTCTACTTTGGCCTCGATCTCAAGCCTATCTTGCAGATATGGCAGAGTAATACTTTTGGGCTGTAAGTAAAACTTTAGTTGAGTTTTGAGAGCCGAAATGTCACTCGCTGACGATGCTCAGCACTCCGCCAAGAACAGTTTCTCACTCCCTACGGAGGGCTGATCATGCAGGAACCGCTGATTTCTCAAAATGAGCTAGAACGTTTGGTTGAAGTCAAAGTCAGGCAGGTTCTCTCCGAGATGCTGGGACTAAACGAATCTAGCCAAGCGCCGGAGTATTTACCCATTGCCAAAGCGGTGAAGGCTCTGGGCTACGACAGCCCCAGCCAAATCTACAAAGATATGGACTCAGGGCTATTGAGAGTTGGCAAGCGCAAAGAGGTGGAAGATCGGCGGCGGCCAGGTCGGCAGAAGGCTCGTTATTACATCAACATTCCACTAGCGAAAAAACGCCTAGCCGAAGATCCCAGCCGACGACGACTCATTTAGTCTCTGGGGAGGATGGCCCGTTGGCAATCGCCTCCAGATAAGCCTGTCGCTGCTCAATAGCCGAAAGCCAACGATGGTAGGTTTTGTGGTGAACTGCAACAGAATGCCCCATTAATTTCGCTGCCACCGTTTCCGGTAATCGAAATTTGACTGCTGCTCGTAACGCCCAGGCATGACGAAGGTCATAAGGGACAAAGGGCACTTGGTACCGATTGAATTGTCGGCAACATCGTTCACCGTACTGCTGAAACGTTTTGCAGGACAGCTTTGGGCGCTTGATGTCCTCAAGCTGCCACTTTTTCACCCAGTCCGGATAGAGGGCTGAGGCGACTCGCTCATCGGTTTTCCCATCCAGCACCTTCAGGGTTAATGGATCCTCAAACTCACAGAACCAAGCTTCATGGGGTCGAAGTCCGAATGTCGCCAGCATTCCAAAGATCCACTGCCAGTTTGGATTGGGCAATTTGTCTCGCCAGGTGCTAATCAGTTCATCACTGGGCAAATCGCGAGCCTTATCGGGTTGGTTGTAGTGCCCTTGGTAGGCTTTCAAATTAATGTCTAGACCGAGAAACTCGGCCAACCGCTGTAACATGCGGCTAGAGCGTTTTCGCTTCCGAGAATCTGGTTGGGAGTCGAGGGCGACGGTCAGCAGCATATCTGGAGTAAGCACCTGATCCTGAGGTAAGTGCTTAAACACCTGTAGCCAATGTCGTTCCCAAGTTACTTCGGTAATTTGGTGAGTCGAAAACCAGTGCTTCTTGAACGCTTCAATGGCTGCAGCCCCGGTTTGCTGATTGCCTGGGGTGATATCGATCCACTCTTCCCATCGAAACGTTTTCAGCGCTAGTTGGGAGCCTAAGAGCTTGGCTTCATTTTCGGCTCGCTTCAGCCCGTCTAAGCTAGCGGGTAAGCCCGTACGCAAATCATACTGTTGCGGTTGCCCATGCTTACTCCCTGGTTTTGGCGGTAAGGTTGCCCGCAAAAAGAGGGAGTCTCGTTTGGTTCTGAGTGTCACTCGTGCCTTGGCGGCCTTTAGACGAGCATTGGCGGCTTTCAAAGCCGCATCAAAATCTTTGGCCATCCGTTTTGTTCCCTAAATGTTCCCTACTTTTCCGGCCAAAATTAGGGAAATCTGGATAAAAAGGAACTCAACGTTTCTACCAGGCGATACTCGAAAAGACTTGAATTCACTGGCTTACAAAGACGGGACTGGCGCGATTCGAACGCGCGACCTACCGCTTAGGAGGCGGTTGCTCTATCCAGCTGAGCTACAGCCCCAGAACCGTCATCACTATATCCCGACATTTGTTTAGAATCAAAGGCCGTTTTAGACGTGCTGCCATCAGACTCTACCGTCGGGCCGAACCGCGATAGATGCGCTCTGCTTGCTCTCTAGAGAGTCGCGTCACGCCAGGTAAATAACTGGGTGGCGCAGCCTGAGCGGCCTGATCGTGGCCATTGTCTTGAGCCGATTGGCTGGGAGATGACGCGGGTATGCGAGCAGACGCATCGTAAGCCAGGACTTCGCCCATGGCAATCCCTTGGGCTTCCGACAGTTTGGTTTGTGGTGGGGTGAAAGCGTGGGTTTCAGAGTCGTAGTTTAAAACTTCTCCCGTTTCGATCTTATAAATCCACCCGTGAATGGACAGTTCGCCAGCGTAAAGCTTGGAACGAATGACCGGGTAGGTCCTTAAATTGTCAATTTGCGTCAAGACGTTTTCTGCCACCAGAGCATTCATCATTTCTTTTTTCTCAAGATGGCCGTAGTTGTCACACACGAGTTTGCGGGTGGCTTCGGCATGGTGCAACCATTCGTAAACCAGTGGCATCTTGTCTTCTAACTCTCCCAACTGGAGCAGGCCTTTCATGGCCCCACACTGACTATGGCCACAAATGATGACCTGCTTGATATCGAGGGCATCGATCGCGTATTCGATGGTGGCGCCTTCCCCGCCGTTAGTCGCCTCAAAGGGGGGCACGATATTGCCCGCATTACGAATGATGAAAAGATCGCCAATTTCTGACTGGGTGATGATTTCTGGGCTCACTCGGGAGTCAGAGCAGCCAATGAACAGGACTCGGGGATGTTGCCCCTTGCTCAACTCCTTCATCAAGGCTTTGTGGGAAGGGACGTAGCTGCTTTGAAACTGCCGGAGACCTTCGATTAGTTTTTGCATGGTCGCCCTTCCTCACGGTCAAAAATTCGCTGCATCTATCATTAACTCATATCGCTTGTATATATGAGTCAAAGCTTTGCTTATTGCTTCAATTGCTTTAGCTTCTTGATAGGATGTCGTATTTCGTTATGTAGGCGACTCCGGATCAGCCATGCAATCTAGTCTCAGCTTTTCTCGCAGGGGTTTCAAGGTCAGATTTAGGGCTGCAGTGAAATGAATAGATGCAACCTCTATCTGTTAAACGTTCCTGTTGTCCTTTTGCGAGACTGTATAGATCAATTTTTGTCCTCTGCTGGGGCGGGTTCGGTGGGAGTTGAGCTGACATTATCAACGCCGACATCCAACGCGTAGTTGAGGGCCGAACTTTGAAGATTAACGACAACGATTTCGTAATACCCAGACTGGGGTAGGGTGCCGGACCAAGTGCGCTCACTGGCATCTTCGAGTAAGAAGGGAACCGCGTCATTAGGACTCGGGACATAGAGCGACAGGCGGGTTGTCCCCGGTTGGGCTTGCAGATTGAGCCGCAAGAGTTGACCTTCACTGAGATTGAGAACATAAATCCGACCTTCTCCTGGTCCCAGGCGATCGCGGAGTGATTGACTAAATTCGCCGCTGGCAAACCGAATTTCTTCTAATCGATCGCCCGACTCGATCGAGCGCACCCGGTCATCCGCCAAGCCATGCCAGATCTGCCCAATTGGCTGATCAATGAAATTTTGCTGGGCCGCTTGCGGATATAAATACTCAAATTTGGCATCGGTCAGATCATAGAGGGCGCGGCTGCTGACAAATTTTTGGTTGACGCGCTGTCGCCACTGCTCGCGATCGCTAGCGGTGTAACTGCCCAAACGCTGACGAGCGGCAGCACTCAATTCAGCATCGAGGACATCCAGCACTTCGTTCGCAATACTGTCCCATTCAGCGCGCAGATCGGTGTCGGCGGGGTCGTCATTCAATGGCCTCTGGAGATCGGGGTATTGGCTGTAAAAGAGCTGATCGGTCACGCTGATCAGATACCGTTCGTCTACGCCCAAGCGATCGCGCTTTTGTCTGAGGGCGGCTTTACGCGCTTGCTCTTCGGGGGACAAAGCGGCGTCGGTATTGTCTCCGGGCTGGGTTTCTGCCGGATTATCGGCATCGGGGGAAGTAACTGGGCCGTTGGGGTCCCAGCGGCTGGCAATCCACCAGACTAAGCCGATGGAGCCAATCAGTAAAAATAAGCCAAATAACGCTTGAAAACAGCCTCCCGTACGGTTAGCAATGGGCTGCTTGGTTGATTTAGCCGGGGCGGCGGGCAGCGACCCCGGCGGTGCCACCATCGTACTGGGGTTCGAGCCCATACCGGGGGCAACGGCCACCGTCGGGGTGGGGGAGTCGCTCCTCAGCGCTGCATCGGGCATGGCGTAAGTATCCGGGGTCGAGAGTGCCCGGGCCACGGCAGTGGCCGATGAGTAGCGATCGCCGACCCGAGGCGCGAGCATGCGTTCCAGCACTTTTGCCAATTTAGGACTGAGGGCAACGTAATCCTGCCACCGCCACCGCTGGGTGTAGCGATCGTATAGAGCATCCGGCGATTGCCCCGTCAACAAGACCAGTGCCGTGACTGCCAGCGCATACAAATCAGCACTGGGAGACACTTGTCCAGAGGCCATTTGTTCTTCTGGCGCGTAACCCGCTTTGCCCAGACGAGTCGGCACGACATCCGCCCCAACTTTTTGCTGCACCACCGTCGCTAACTGTTTGACGCCCCCAAAATCGATCAGCACCGGCAACCCATCCAGGTTGCGCGAGATCAGGTTGTCCGGCGCAATGTCCCGGTGGATCACCCCCACACTGTGCAGGTAATTCAAAACTGGCAAAATCTGCTGTAAGAGTTGAATTACTTCGGATTCAGCAAACCGATTGCCTGAGTGCAAACGCGTTTCTAACAGTTCTTGATACGTCGGCCCTTCGACATAGTCTTGCACGAGAAACAAGCGGCCCTGCCCGCGAGCTTGCACCCGTAAGAGTTCACGAAATTTGGGAATTTGCGGATGGTTGAGTTGATACAGCACATCGGCTTCTCGCTCAAACAACTGCTTCGCCTTTTGCAGAGCCTCATCATCATTGACTTGGGGCAGAAACTCTTTGAGCACACAGAGTTCGTTGAAGCGATTGACGTCTTCTGCCAGATAGGTATAGCCAAAGCCACCCCGCCCGAGTTCCCGCAAAATCCGATAGCGGCTACCCAGCAGATTATTGGCGTTACCTGTGCCTCCCATGACCATGTGCGCTCTCCCAAAGTGGCTGTGAGAAGGGTATCGCACCTCTGACCGATTGTGGTGATTTGATATGGCGAATTTAGAGTTGCAGGTTTGGGGGGCCAAGATTGGGGGCTCGGTGCCGCGATCGCCGACAGCAGCCCTTATCAAATAGACTTTGACAACTTACACTTTTCTTAAGTCAAGAAAGAAAAATCGCACCCGCTTATGACCGTTGCCACGCAAGCTAATCCGCTGCTGTCACTGGACTATGTGCCCGCCCTGGAATCGATTGGGGACGATTATTACGACGAAGTTGCAGCGGCAGATTTTCCGCAAACGCTGCTGCGGTTTCGTAATGATGCGGTGCTGCAGCGGTTGGGGCTCGATCCGACAGCAGTCAGTGACGACCATTTCGTCGAGGCGTTTGGCCAATTTCAGGGGCGATCGCCCTTTCTCGCCTTGCGCTACCACGGTTATCAGTTTGGGGCGTATAACGCCTTTCTGGGCGATGGTCGCGGCTTTCTCTACGGTCAAGTGATAGGCCAAGATGACCATCTCTATGACTTTGGAACTAAAGGTTCAGGCACCACGCCCTATTCTCGGGGAGGAGACGGTCGCTTGACTTTAAAAGGCGGCGTGCGCGAGGTCTTGGCAGCAGAAGCCCTCCATGCTTTAGGGGTGAGAACGTCTCGCACGCTGAGCATGATTGAAACCGGGGAGCAATTGTTTCGAGGAGATGAGCCCTCTCCTACGCGATCGGCAGTAATGGTGCGGTTTAGCCGCTCACACATCCGCTTTGGCACCTTTGAGCGACTCGATTACCTCGATCGCACTGATCTAATCCAGCGACTGTTAGAGCACGTCATTGAGTACTACTATCCAGCAGCCCAGAGTGTGAGCGATCGTGATGAGCGCTATCTCCAGTTTTATCGTGAGCTGGTGGAACGGACAGCAGAACTGGCCGCACAGTGGATGTCAGTGGGCTTTTGTCACGCGGTGTTGAACACGGACAATATGTCCATCACCGGAGAAAGTTTTGACTATGGCCCTTATGCCTTTTTTGACCAATACGATCCCAAGTTCACAGCGGCCTATTTTGACTATTCCAGCCGCTATTGTTATCGCAATCAGCCAGCGATTTGCCAGCTCAATTTACGCATGTTGCAAAAGCCTCTCAAACGCGTCATTCCCGAAACGGAGATGACCTCAATCCTGGATCAATTTGAGGACAAATATTGGCAGTTCTATTCGCAACGAATGTTGCACAAGCTGGGTTTTGAATCCTTGCCAGAGCCGCTGGCCAGCGATCTGATTAATCAGACCCTAGATTTATTGAACTCAGTGATGGTGGGCTACCACGACTTCTTTCGATCGCTGGCGGGGCAATTTTCTCCCGATTGGGCCAATGATGACGTCACTATTTTTGACACGACGATGCAGGCTTCTGATGCCGGCGCCCAGGTGTTGTTAGAGCAGTGGCGGCAGCACTACCGGCAGGCCCTGAAAACCCAATCAGCCGATGAACTCGCACAAATGTCCCAACGGTTACGTCAGACGAATCCGCAGACGGTCTTACTCCGTCCAGAGATTGAGGCCATTTGGGAACCCATCGTGGTCGAAAATGATTGGGAGCCGTTTTATGCCCTTCTACAGCGAGTTCAGCATCCCTTTGCAGCGTCGTAGAGATCTACAACGGTCCTCCCGGCATGAACTCAGCCGTCAGAACTGGAGTCCACCGCAGAGATGGATGCTTCGATTTCACTGGGCTTGGATACTTCGACTGTTTGAGTTTTGAGGTTGCGGCGACGCCCTCACACCATTGCAGTCAGTCCCGTGGTCAGCAGTGCAGCCAACCCTCCATCGTCCACCCAACCCAAAATGGGAATCACATCGAACGAAGGACACCAACGCATTTGTGAACATCGCGCGACGATCTTCAACAACCGATGTTTGGTCAAGTTGGCAATAGACACGGTGAATTAATGAGCGATCGCATGTCCCCGCTGAGTCTTCCGGTTTGCTCCTAGACGAACCAACCTTGAACTCGTTAGAAGCGTTAATTGGTGCCTAATTTTGATGGCCAAATATTGTTCACTATGGGGTCAGAAAACTGCATTTCTGGCATGACTCCTTGAGGTTCATCTCGGAGCAATTACTTGCATCACTCAATCGCACTAGACAACCTAAAAAAAGCCGTGGCTAGTCAGCCTTTATCTGAGCTTAAAGTTTTTTGAAATAATCCCTATACCTTAATGCAGTACTGTTGAAAAGTTGAAACGAATGCTAACCAACCAACTTCCGAGGGATTTGCCCCTAATTGAGTGGTGGTTTGCTCTGCAGCGAGGACAAAATAGTCCGCTGAATTTGCGAACTTGAGTTTTTGCATTAGACACTCCACTGCCGCCCTCGTCGAGGTTGTCTAGCGTCATTCACCTGTAAGAAAAAGGAGTTTTCTTAATGATTATCAGTTTCTTGATTACTGTTGTTGTATTAGCCATCAGCCTTTGGTTGATTTCTTTATTACCACTTGGCGTAGAAGTCGATAGTCCAGTTAAAGCGCTGTTGGGTGGCGCTATTATCGGTGCATTTTATGGTCTGTACCACTTTCTTCCCGAGGGTCTGAGAACCTTTGGTGCCGTGATTAGTTTGGGCCTAATTCCCCTGATCATCAGTATTGTGATCTTTGGTCTGGCAGCCTTGTTGGTCGAAGGTTTCCGGTTACGTTGGGGCATTATTAGTGCCATCTTGGGAGCCTTTGCTTTGACCATCGTCAACAGCATCTTGACTTGGATTCTGACTGCAGTGGGCCTGATTCCGGCACTTTCCTAGGGCGCGTCATCAATTAATCTCAGAAGCCTTTGAGGCAAGGCATTTCCGCGCCCGCATTCACTCCATAGGCTAGGGGCTGTCGTTCCTTTGCTGAAAGGGGTTGACCGCGACCGGATGACAGGCCCTAGTTGCTGCAAGTGACCTGCGCGATCGCTGACGATGCCTGATTGTAATCGCTGCCAAGGGCAAATTTTCCTTAATTTCGGTGTCGTCAGCCTGCTCCCAGTTTTCGCCTGATGAGAATAGGAGCAGTCGCCAAAGCGCTTGGCTGGATGAGCAGTTCTCCTGAAGGCTCAGCTTCTTGGCTTTTGGAGATATAGATGGTACACGACCTGAGGTAATCGAACAGACTCCAGTATGGCGAGGGCCATGCAGTTTAGGGAATTTGCTGCAGTTCTTCTTCCAGCATCTGCTGATAGATCGAGAATAGATAAGGGGTCACGACGTTATCTTCAATGCCATAGCCGAGGCTGGTCCAGGTGCCCGACAGCAGGTAAAAGACGTCGTCGACGTGTCCTTGCTCTAACAAATAGGGAATGTCGGCGTTCCAGGCATTGACGTCACTCAGCCAGCGATAGACCACCTCGTCTTGATAGACCGGTTCAAAGTTGTAGCTGGCCCACCAGGAATACCATTGAGGCGGTTCTGGGTGATATTGGTGAGCTTTTTCAGCCCAGGTAGTGCTCAAAAATTGGTACCGACCAGCGGCAGTGGTGCAGTCACCCGTGTTGGGACCTGCCACAATTTCAACGCACAGATCGGGATGTTCAGTTAGATCGTTGATGCGCTGTCCCCCATAGAGGGTGTGATAGGGCTCGGTGGTGTGTGACTCGGCGACCGAAATCGTCCGCATCAAAGCCCGAACGTAGGGATTGCCCCCAGTCATTTGCAAGGGTTGTGAGTCAACTTCGTCAACCGCAGGCAACAGGTGTAGCGATCGCCCAAAAATGAGGGGGCTTTCGGTCGAGATGAGCCAGGCCACTCCCAGCAATAAAAAGGCTGTCCACAAAACCGCACCGCGATTTTGTCGCTTTGTCGGCAGCGCAGTCTGACGGGGGCGTCGTTGGGAGGTTGGCAAAGAATCCACTAGATCAAAGATTGAACGACGGGGGCGCGATCGCGGGGAGCGGGTTGCGCCAATATTAGCTCATGGCGGCAAAATGCCAACAATGTCGTGAGGGGTGTTACCCCTCATCCTCCACTATCGCCGATATCAAGTGAGACGGCGGCTGATGAGCACAAAGCCGCCGCCAAAGTGAGGGATCTGTGTATGGGCACAATTGCCTTCTAGCGCTTCGATAAGTTTTGACGCAAGAGCGATCGCATCTACAGAGCTGACTTTTAAGATAAAAGATAACCTGCGTAAGCGGTTGATTGCAGGCAAGGTTGAGGTCAACAACGGTTGATATCAACGGTCGGTCGACTGAGTCACGGTAGGTTTCTGAGTTCCACTGCAATGGTTTAGTCATTGCGGTGGTTAGGGTGCTGCCGGATGGGCTGCGATTTGTACCTGCAGATAAAAAGGAATGTTGGGGGAGTCAGCATGAGCATACTGAATGATGTATCGCAAGAATCGGTCTTAGCGATGACGCGCGAGTCCATTGACGAGTTAGCCAAACGCCTAGAGCAAGATGCCTACGACAGTGCTTTTGATGGCCTCAAAGACTGGCATTTGCTGAGAGCGGTGGCGTTTCAACGGCCAGAGTTGGCGCAGAATTACGCCTATCTGCTAGATAATGAGCCGTTTGACGAAGAGTAACTCTGTCATAGACAACACGAATTTATGATGGCGGCAAACCGTCGAGTCATTTTGGGGCTAGGGGGCGGTATTGCCGCTTATAAGCTCTGTGAGGTGGCTTCGAGTCTGGCTAAAGATGGGGCTGAGGTCATTCCAGTGATGACGGCGGCGGCCCAAGAATTTGTCACGCCGTTATCTTTAGCAACGCTCTGTCGGCATCCAGCCTATACGGATCAAGATTTCTGGGCGGCTACCCAGCCTCGTCCCTTGCACATCGAACTGGGGGAGTCGGCCAATTTATTGGTGCTGGCGCCGTTGACGGCGAATACGCTAGGTAAGCTGGCCCACGGTCTAGCTGACAACTTATTGACGAATACGGTCTTGGCCTCGACCTGTCCCGTGCTACTGGCCCCCGCGATGAATACCGATATGTGGCAACAGCAGAGTGTGCAGCGTAACTGGCGGCAACTCTTATCTGATGCCCGTTATCACGCGATCGCGCCCGGCACGGGGTTGTTGGCATGCGATCGCGTCGGTCCAGGTCGCATGGCTGAGCCGCAAGAGATTTTGGCGGTCATCGACTCGTTGTTACTGACTCAAGGGCAGCGTGATCTAGCTGGAAAACACCTGCTGATTAGTGCAGGTAGCACCCGGGAGTATTTAGACCCAGTCAGATTTATCGGCAATCCCTCAACCGGTAAAATGGGCGTGGCGTTAGCCCAAGCTGCCGTTCATCGGGGCGCGACAGTCACTCTGGTGCATGGGCCGATGGCCATCGAACACCGCCAAGCCCTAACGGGCGTTCAGCAAGTTGCTGTGACCACTGCAGCCGAAATGCAACAGGTTTTAGTGGCAAATCTACCCCAAGCGGATTGGATTGTGATGGCGGCTGCCGTAGCGGATGTCAAACCCCGCGATCGCGCCCCAACTAAATTACCCAAAGCTGCCCTGCCAGAGGAATTACCATTGGCAACTGTACCGGACATTGCCGCTCATTTAGCCAGCATTAAAACGGCACAGCAGGTGCTTATTGGCTTTGCGGCTCAAACGGGCGACATTGAGCCCCCGGCTTGGCAAAAACTGGAGAAAAAAGGGTTAGATGCGATCGTTGCTAATCCGATCGATCAAGCCAATAGTGGCTTTGGCAGCGATTTTAATCAGGCGATTTTGCTGGGTCACGACGGCCAAAAACAAGTAGTGCCGCCTAGTTCAAAACGCCAGTTAGCCCACCAGATATTCGACTTTGTGCATTCCCTCAAACACACCTAAAACCACTACCACGACCCATTAGCCTGATGAAACTGACCAGACAGGACAGCTTCATCAAGAACTTAAGTAGAGGGTATCCAGCACGGTTCGCTCTATACAGCAGAATGCGGAATGCAGAGGCCTGAATGCTTGCCAGCAAGCGGTTTCAACCATCTAGGGCGACCTGAACTAAACTGCGGCTTGCTATAGCAGCGGCGGTAATGGCGCTACATAAACTTACTGGCCATACCGATAACTCCGGCCATCTGGCCGAGATCGACATCACCAGACAACACTTTTTCGAGCAAACCGTCACCCTGTGAATTGGAGCCTTTGACGAGAAACTGGGCAATCAGCGGCGTGACACTTTTGATCATGGCGGGATCAACGCCGACTTGCTGGGCCAACGCTACCACCTGTTCGGATCCGAGTAGCTGCTCGATCGCGCCCGTGGCGGCAACTGACTGTAAACTCCCCATCAAAGAGCTGGCGTCGCCTTGCTTTTGCAGTTCATTTTGAAAGCCGCGAGCAACATCGCCAATTTTGTTGTTCTCTACGGGAGCATTATTCAGAGCCCCTAAAACGCTGCCCATGAGGCCATTGCTAGCCTCAGTGTCGGTGCGATCGATGGCTTGCCCCACCATACTCATTAAATCCATGACCTAGTCACCAAGCTTAAACATCACATTACAGATACCACAAGCCGTTCAAAAAGCAGTGTTTTAGAGCGGTTTTAATGGGTGGATCATGAATCCATTCCTAATTGCCCAGTTGGGAATTGCCTAGTTGGGACTGCAATATCGGATAGAGCGATCGCGATAGATGCCGTCGCCGGGCAGGAGCATCACTCAGGCCAAAGGGTGGGGTCGTGATGTGGAGCGGATAGAGCGGCTGTACCACTTGCCAAAGTTGGCGCTGGGTCAAGACTTTGCTCGGCTCAAAGGTTGTTGCTTGCTCTGGTGTCAGCGTATGGTTGGCGATCGCGGTTTGAATCGCCTGCTCTGCCCAGTGATTAGCTGTCACGTCAGCCAGGGGAGCGGCATCGCTGGATGAAGGTGGGGTTTGCTTTGGCAACCGGGTTAGGGCGGATGCTAATACCGCTTTCGTGACGGGAGTTTCGGGGCGGAAGCTCAGATCGCGACGACGTGCAGTTCTCACCACATCCGCGATCGCCACCATTTGAATCGCTTCAAAATCAGGATCCTTGAGGGTCACATCATCAAAGGCAAAGACGGGAATCCCCTGACGCACCAGCGTTTGCTGCAGTGACCAAGACCAATTGGGTGCTGTTCTCAACGCATCGATGCTCCCGACTTGGGCGGCCTTGGCTGCTATCTGTCCAGCCGCCTCACCCAAGGCCCATTGCGCCCGTGGATGGGCAAAAATTGGCCGCAGTCGCGGTTCACACCCCGGCATACTGACATTCAAAAAGCCCTCGGTCTCTTGCAAAATCAGCGATCGCAACGGCACTGACAATGGACGAGGTTTTGAGCGTTTATCCAAACCGCTCGCCATGACGATGGCAATACTGTCAGGGAATACCCGCCCCCGCGCTTCTCGTCGCAAATCGGCAATCGCTTCATCGACAGTGAGTCGATGTTCAGGAATGAGCGTTGCCTCAGAAGCCTCTGCCAAATCTTTTTGCAAGAGGGCATCTGCCGTCGCATCGAGAATCAGGCGCGCATGAATTTGAAAGCGCTGTCGTGTGGTCGCGTCTTGAAACACCACTTGGTGCACTCGGCGCTTGCCTCGCTGCTGTGAATACAGCACTCGAATGGGCAGTCCGCGAGGAATCAGAATTAGCTGCTGGTTCTGCAAATAAGGAGCGATCGCCCGACGGAATTGACTATCTTTGTTCTTGCGAGGGGCGGCGGCAACCGCTGACGATTTTCCCGATGGTGGCAGTTGCGGTGGTGTCTTTGACGCCGCTAAGGTTGACTGCGGCTGCCAGTTTGTC
Source organism: Leptolyngbya sp. SIOISBB (assembly GCA_010671905.1). Taxonomy (GTDB): domain Bacteria; phylum Cyanobacteriota; class Cyanobacteriia; order Phormidesmidales; family Phormidesmidaceae; genus Halomicronema. Next base: position 6,867,571 of record JAAHII010000001.1, on the reverse strand, counting down.
CAAAAAGTTTGTTGACTCTGAGACATCACCGTCGCCTCTTCCCAAGGGGAAATGCGTCGCCCTTGACGCCAGCTAAACCGAGACTCAGCCTGTTGCGATCGCTGTTGCCGATTGAGCGTTGCGACTAGATCCAACGTACCGGCTTGCGCCCAACACACTTGGCCACCCGCTTGCAAAATCGCCAAGGTGGCCGTGTAGGCCGCAACCGAATTTCCCACCACCAGTGTTTTACAAAACACGGTTTCGCGATGGGCGGGACGCAATGTCCCTGATTGTCGAACTGACAGGCCGCTAGCCACGAATAGTCAACCATTTCAAATTGCTGGCCTAACAATATCTCATCCAGCCAGAGCCCGTACAGTCTTTTCTCTAGAGTGTGAAAAATCTTCGACTTTGCCCCCAGTCGGCGAGGCGACTGAGGACTCAGCTGGCAGGATTCACTGGCGATTAATTTGGATAATTAAGACTCATGCCATTAGTGCTGACCCAGAATCTTTGAAAAAAAGAGGCTTGTCCCCCTCATTCACCGCTGCTCCAAAAAGGATTGATCTGGTTCACGGGCAAAAAGTTTCGGGAGTCGTCAGAGCCGAATCGATCGCGAAAGTTCACTTTATTGAAAGGCCTGAGTTCGTTTAGCCAATCATCATTGGGTATCAGCTCAGCATAATTTCATCGCGTGGGCAGCGATCACATTTGGGAAAATTGATCCGTACGATCGGGGGAGTTGCTGTTAGTAACTGCAAATTGTTTCGGAAGATCAAATATTTGTCAGATCATCTGTACTTTAGATCGCTCGTACTGTTATTTTAGAAATATCCTTCCGCAGTTGCCTGCATGATCCCCAAGCAGTTAACGCTTCGCAACTTCCTCAGTTATCGAGCCGCCACGCTCGATTTTGCTGGCTTGCAGGTGGCGTGTGTTTCGGGTCCCAACGGGTCTGGCAAGTCGTCGCTGTTAGAAGCGATCGCCTGGGTCGTTTGGGGCCACAGCCGCACCGTTGCCGAAGATGATGTCATTCACCTGGGGACGCTGGAAGTCCAGGTAGACTTTACCTTTGAGCACCAGGCGCAAATTTATCGCGTGGTGCGATCAAGGCGGCGCAATCAAGGCGGCTCGTTAGAGTTTCAAGTCCAGACGGAGGAAGGCTTTCGGCCTTTGACCCAGCGGGGGATGCGGGCCACGCAACAGCTGATTTGCCAGACGCTGCGGCTAGATTACGAGACTTTTGTAAATTCCGCCTATCTCCGTCAGGGGCGGGCCGATGAGTTCATGCTCAAGCGCCCCAGCGAGCGCAAGCAGATTCTGGCGGATTTGTTGAAACTGGGACAGTACGACGATCTGGCCGATAAGGCGAAAGAGCGTGCCCGGGAAGCAAAAGCCAAACTGACTCTATTAGAAACGTCGGTGGCCAATCTAGAGGCGCAGGTGCAGCAGCGCAGCGCGATCGCCCAAACTGCACAAGACTTAGAGACTCGCCTCGCGACCCTGCAAGCCGAATATGAGCAAGCTGAAGCGACCCGACAACAATTAGCGCAACAACAACAGCAGCGACAGCGTTTGGTTCAAGCACAACTGCTGCACCAGCAGCAACTGAACCATTTAAGCGACGACAGTCAGCGCTGGGAGGGGGAGGTAGAAAAACTCACTTCCAAGCTGCAGCAGTTGGCAGCGATCTTGACTCAGGCGAACGCAATTACCACCGGATTAGCCACACTGCAAGACCTAGAGGCTCAGGACGAGGCCTTTTCCGCTAAGTTTCAGCAGCAGCAGACCCTACAAGCAGAGCGCGATCGCCACTATCAGGCCCATCAAGCTCAGGCCCAAGCGTTACAAACTCAGCGTCAACACGAGCAGCATAGTCTCGACGCCGTGAATCAACAGTTGGCAGATCTCAAACCGATTTTGCAGAAGCAGGCGTCGGTGAGTGAGGCCTTGGTATCGTTGGCTCACGCTCGCGATCGCCTGCAGCACCTCGATCAACTCCAGCTGCAAGTGAGTCCTTTGCGGCAGCAGCAGCAAACTCTGCAGCGCCAACTGGATCAAACCCAAGCCGAACTGACGGCTCGCCTGACCGCCCTGGCGAATTCGACCTATCAGTTGCAGCAGCAGCAAGCCCAGCAACCCCAACTGCAGCAGGCTGTTCTGGCAGTGGGGCACACCCTCGAAGACTTGACGGCCAAACGCGCCTATCAAGAAAAAGTGCGGGAAAAAGGCATTGAGCGACGACACTTTATGGAACGGCTGCAGGCCGAGCAGCGCAGCTACGAAACGCAGTTGGGCCACATTGAACAGAAACTGCAGCTCTTACAACAGCCCGACGCGGCCTGCCCGGTGTGCGATCGCCCGCTCGATGAACACAACTGGGATGATGTACTCCAAAAGCACCAGGCCGAGCGCGACGATCTGCAGCGAGCAATCTGGGTGATTCGCGAGCAGCTCGCAGTGTCGGAACGGGAAATTCAGGTTTTGCGCCAGGAATATCGGGAACTGGAAGCTGAGTTGGCAAGCTATGGCAAAATCCTGGAGCAGCGGGGCAGTCTGATGGCTAAGCTCACCTCGAGTGAATCGGTCGCCCAGCAGCTAGCCTCCCTCACCCAAGAGCGATCGCATTTGGAACGGTGTCTGCAAGAACAAGACTATGCCCCAGATTTGCAAACAGAACTGCAGCAGCTGGAGACGCAGCTCACCCAACTGGCCTATGACGAGCGCGATCATGCCCTCGCTCGGGGGCAGGTCGATCGCCTGCGCTGGGCCGAGATTCGTCAGGCCGAGATTCGTCAGGCCGAACGTCAGCAGACCCAATTGTTGGAACGGCAACCGCAGCTAGAACAGGCGATCGCGGCCTTGGATGCGGAAATCACAACTCTCACTGAATCGGAGACGGTACAAGCGATCGTCCAGCTAGACGAGCAGCTCAACGCCTTGGGATATAGCCTCGACCAACATCAAGCTCTGCGATCGCAGCTCAAAGCCGCCCAAACCTGGAAATTGCGGCACCAACAACTGCAGCAGGCCCAGCAGCAACAGCCCGAACTGCAGCAACAGCTTGTCGCCGCCACCCAGAAGCGCCAACAGTTGACCCAGCAGCAGACCGAATTGACTAGCCAGCAGCAGGAACTCACGACGCAATTGCAGCAGTATCCGGATGTGCAGGTCGAGATGCAGCAGGTGCAGCAGCGCCAAAGCGATCGCCAGCAGCAGCGCGAGCAGTGGCTCTCCCGGTTGGGGGCGTTACATCAACAGCTCACCCACTTTGACCAACAGCAAGAGCAACTCACTCAACAACAGCAGGAGCTACACCAGGCTCGCCGCAGTCACCGTGTCCACCAAGAACTCGCGACTGCCTTTGGCCGCAACGGGTTGCAAGCACTACTGATCGAGCACCTGTTGCCGCAGTTGGAAGCGGAAACGAATCACATTTTGGGACGGCTCAGCGCCCATCAACTGCATGTGCAATTTGTCACCCAACGGGCCGGACGCAGCCGTCAGGGCAAACTCATTGACACGCTCGACATTGTCATCGCCGACGCCCAAGGCACTCGCCCCTATGAAACCTATTCCGGCGGTGAAGCCTTTCGGGTCAATTTTGCCATTCGCCTTGCCTTAGCCCGACTGCTGGCCCAGCGTTCTGGCACGCCCCTGCGTACCCTGATCATTGATGAAGGCTTTGGCACTCAAGATCGAGAAGGCTGCGATCGCCTGGTGGGAGCCATTAACGCGATCGCGGCGGACTTTGCCTGCATTCTCGCCGTCACCCACATTCCCCACTTCCGCGAAGCCTTTGAAACCCGCATTGATGTCTGCAAAACCCCTGACGGCTCCCAGCTCACCGTGTCGATGTGAACGCTTAGAACACCGGTTTCTACTCTAACCTGAGTTCGGGATAACCTGCTACTGGCAACAATCTTATCGGTTGAGCAGTATTTCTCCACTTGGAAGGGTTAGGGGTGGGTCAAACACTGCGCCAACCCACCCCGTCCTGCGGACACCCCTCCATCGGAGGGGAGAATTACTGTCCAGTTGCTGAACCCGAACTTAAGGCGGCTCCTGTACATATGCCGCAGCCGCCTCAACTGTCTTGAAATTGCCAAGATAGAGATCGGCCAGCACCTGAGACAGTCGCCCACAGTCACGATTGGGGTCAATGACCACACCTAAGGACAGGTCGTGCCACACACCAGGGGCGACTGCTCGCCTTCAAGCTGGGCAGCCTGTAGATCTTGAGTATTGGCTAAATTTGCAGTCAGCAAAATGGCGCGAGGGAGGGTTTCACCAGAGAGGTGAGGTCCACTGTACAAGCAAATGCCCTACCCCCAGCGAGTCGGCTATCGGCGTCAAAATCCTCGGTGTTTGGGGTATCGCTGGGGTGAAAGTTGGTGTCTCCAGCCGTCCTCCCTTTTGGAGTCTGAGGATAGTTGTCAGGTTGGGCCTGCGCCTACAGCTTAAACAACAAGATCAACACATTTATCCCCACAAACGCATCTACCTGCTTGAACCCGATGGCAATCCCCTGATGCCGCAACTGCTGCATTTTTTCAGGGGCAAACTTTTCTACTGAGGTAAGTTATCCAACGATCCCTGATTAATCAGCTCCCCCTCTCGCCAGCGCTGATAAAAGCGTTGCTGATTTAAAGCATGAACCGACAGCGGAAATACATAAATTCCATTCGCTACTTTACAAATCCATATTGCCATTCAGCAACGCCAAATGAGCTTGCTAGAGGAGCCGCCACCGTTCCCTACCAATATCCTGGGGATATGACTAGCTCCAATCTTCTCGATTACGACCTAGATTTTGGTAAATGCCGCCTTGGGCATGCAGGGCACGAGTTTGTTCGTACAGCTCTTCTTCCGTCAGTCCCACTTTTTTGAGGGCCTTCTCCAGATCGCGTTGAATGTCACGAGCTCCAGGAAAGCCTTTGTAGCGAATGATTAACCGGGCCAACTCTGACAGGTTATAGTCGGTCACCTCACCCTGCAAAAGTTGATTGACGACAGCGCGATCGCTCTTATATTGCGGATGATCCTGATCAGTTTTGTCAGTCATAAGGGGTGGAAAAGGTAGAGGGTAAAGGGCACAAGGCTTGGCGTATCAAGCCTTAGGTGCCAGGTTTCAGGAACGAGCATTGTATCTAGTTCCTAGGGCACGCCATCAATTAATCCCAGAAGCCTTTGGGAATAAGCATTATCGCGCCCGCATTCACTTAACAGGCTAGGGTCTGTCGTTCTTTTGCTGAAAGGATTTGACCGCTAAATGATGACAGACCCTAGTACCTGACACCCTATCACCCATCTACCCACCCACTCATTTACACTGCCGCTTTGCTAGGAGCCGATTCCCACTCGTGGTGAACGAAGTTGCCGCGAGGCTCATCCACCCGCTCGTAAGTATGTGCCCCAAAGTAGTCGCGTTGAGCCTGAGTGAGATTTTGTGGCAAGCGATCGCGACGATAGCTGTCGAAGTAATCGAGCGATGCACTAAAGGCCGGTACTGGAATGCCCGCCTGAGCCGCCAAACAAATCACCTCGCGCCAAGCCGCCTGTCGATCCAGAATGGTCTGCTTAAACTCAGGTGCTAAGAGCAGGTTCGCTAGCTGACCATTTTCATCGTAGGCGTGTTTGATCTTGTTGAGGAATCGCGCCCGGATGATACAGCCACCCTTCCAAATGCGCGCCGTCTCACCAAGGTTGATTTTGCCCCCAAACAGCTCTTGGTTACCTTGAGAAATCAAGTCCATACCTTGAGCGTAGGAGCAAATCTTGGAGCAGTACATGGCATCACGGATCTTATCGATCATCGCCTTCTTATCACCCGTAAAAGTGAAGGCAGGGCCACTCAGCTCTTTAGAAGCCGCTACCCGCTGATCTTTCAGCGAAGACATGATGCGAGCATCCACCGCTGCCCCAATGGTCGGAATGGCGATGCCCATTTCCAGCGCGTTGGTCGCCGTCCACAGGCCGGTACCTTTTTGGCCCGCCGCATCCACAATCATCTCCACCAGGGGCTTCCCGGTCTTTTCATCCATATTGGTGAAGATGTCTTTCGTAATTTCGATCAGGTAGGAATCCAGTTCAGGAGTTTCGTACCACTCGCTAAAGACCTCAAACAGCTCCTCATGGCCCATGCCTAAGACGGTCTTCATCAGATCGTAAGCTTCGGCAATGATTTGCATGTCGCCATACTCAATGCCGTTGTGCACCATCTTGACGAAGTGACCCGCCCCACCCGGACCGATATAGGTCACACAGGGGCCATCGTCCACTTGAGCGGCAATCTTCGTGACGATTGCTTCGATTTCTTTATACGCCGCTTCGGTGCCGCCGGGCATCAAACTGGGACCCAGCAGTGCGCCTTCTTCACCGCCGCTGACACCCATGCCAATAAAACCGAGGCCAGTCGGTTCAATTTCTTCGGTGCGGCGCTGGGTATCGGTATAGAGGGAGTTGCCTCCGTCAATAATCATGTCCCCTTGATCCAGCAGCGGCTTGAGTTGCTCAATCACGGCATCAACAGCCCGCCCCGCTTTTACCATGACCAAAATGCGGCGGGGACGCTCCAGCGATTGCACAAAGGATTCCAAGCTGTAGGCTGCGAAGACGGACTTATTATGATCAGCATCGCTGTCTTTGGCGACTTCGAGGTTGAACTCCTCTTGCGCCCGTCTTACAAAGTTGTCAGTCTTTTCGGGTGAACGGTTGTATACCGAAACCGGAAAGCCCTTACTTTCTACATTGAGGGCCAGGTTTTCACCCATGACCGCCAGGCCGATTACGCCAAACTTCTGTGCCATAAAAAAAGTCTCTCTGAAATTTGCCTAAGCGAACAATTGAGTGCTGATAGCAGGCGTGCCCTCAAACGACACTTTGGGTGTTGTGCCCATGCACATCCCAGGGCAGTGCGTCACAGCGAGATGTGTACAGGTTAATCAACTTTTTCGGCAGGCGAATTATCCCAAAGGTTTTCTTTGGAATAGGCATGAGAAATCTCTATCTCAAGACCGATGGTGTTATGAATTCGTGAATTTCCGATCAATCTTGAGCTGGCACAGGCTAACAAATCTAGAAACAGAAACCCAGTTTCTTCATTGGTCAGCAGCCAAATTGGAGTTTTCCAGAGTGGAAACCGGGTTTCTGTCTCAGTGTGCTAAAGCGCGAGGGTAAACAACACCGCTGCGATCGCTGCCGCCACGGTTCGCACATGATTCCAGAAGGTCCAGTCGGTCAAATATGTGGCCCAGAGAGTAGCCCCTGCCGCACTGTCCGGATTCACCACCGCCAAGGCGTCATTTAGCGGAATGTTACCGGCGATGGTGACGCCAATCGTGCCGATGATGTAAAACACCGTTCCAGCTAGCCAGTACAATGCCCCCGGTTGATCTAACTGCCGGAACGTGGTCAGGGTCAGGACTAGGCCCGCCACCCCTGGCCCAAAGAAGACCAACATAAACCACGGGTTAATCACCGTAATATTGATGGACTGCATCGCGGCGATACCAGCAGCGGCGGTCTGCTGTCCCAGTGCTTGCATCACAAACGTTGAAAAGGCGAAGAAGATACCGGCTGTCAAGGCACTGGCGATCGCCACGAACAGCCCAATGGGTAAACGAACATCTTGAGCAACTACCATATAGCTTCCTACCAGGGTGAGTGTAAACAGAGTGACAAATAGTTGATGAGGGCGATTTCGCCGGTGTCGGGTAATCGTCATAAAGCCTTTCGTTGATGGTTTAGGGAAATCAATCGAACGGTTGAGCGCATTCCAGCGGCGCTTCAAAGTCTGAAGAGCAGAATCATAAACAAGACCGATGCCAGGTCAGCCAGCAGCGTTCTGACTAAGTTCCAGCGATTCCAGCCGGGTTCAAAGTTCAGGCGAGCTGTCTTCAGGGCCACGGCATCCATGGCATCGACATTGAGTGTTTGGAGCCGATTGTTCAGCGGTGAAGGTCGAGATTTGGAGGATACGGTTGAACCGAAGGTTGGCGACTCAACATCACAAGCCCCATCCCTGCCACAAACAGCTCAACTGCCGTCGCGATCACCAGACTATTAGACGGCATGCCATCCAGGAAGAACCCCACTAAACGGGAGAGGCCGAAAGAGCCGTAAACGAGGACAGTCAGCATTAATGCCAGAGATCGCACAGTCGAACGAAACACCCCAGTAAGGATGAACAGACCGCTGGCTACCAGCAGTCCGCCAGGTGCACGAATCTCCGAAAGCAGGCTGGGGTCATGGCCCAACATAATGCCGTCGCTGGCGTAGAAGGCATGGGGCACGAGCAGAATGGTGCCACCAATAGTCACCAGCAGCAGGCCAGAGACAGAGAGAAAAATAATCTGCAAAGATTTCATGGGAGGTTCCTCCAGGTCAGAGGGTTGGCAAACTAACGGAAAAGGGACATGGTTTGCTTCTTTCGGATGCTCAGGTGATACATTGTCGTGAAACTTTGTTGCGATTAGCGGTCTACCCTTGTGACAACTCCTTCGGGAGAACTTTCTTGCCTCAATTCAGCCTGCACCCAGTACGGTGAATGCTCAACAAACCCTGCCGAGAGGTGGGGATGAGGAACGGTATCAGCAATTAAAAGCGTGATTCCTAAGGCCAAAAACAATCGTTCAAATTTGATGTCTTTGATAATTTGCATGGCTCGTTCTCCCATGGGAAAGGTTTTACCTGAACTAAAGACGTCTGGCAGTTCGTACTTTTTCTGTGATGTTTCGACCAGGAGGGCTGTAATTGACTTGTTACAGCCCTCCTGGCCTGATGGCCAATTTTGCAATTGTTCAGGATAGTCAGCTAATCGGTTACGCCACTAAGGGGGGCTGTAGCGATGACGCATAGTCGCGGAGATACTGCGCAAATCGTCGCGGCTCGTGTCCGGTCACCTGCTTGATGTCGTTGGTGATGTGGTTGGCTTGACCCTCGCGATAGTAACGCTCCAGATCGAGCATCCGATCGGCGATCGCCTCAGGCATGCCTTCTGCTAACATGCCGTGCTTCAAGTCCTCCGGGGGGAGGCTGATATGACTGATGGAACGCCCCAGCACTGCCGACAGTTCCTGCGCGAGGTCGTCATAGGTGATGGCCTCGGGGCCGGTCAACGTATAGGCATGTCCCGCGTGGGTCGGCTCCGTCAGAGCTTTCACGGCCACCGCCGCGATGTCACGCACATCCACATGGGCGATCTTGGCCTCGCCACTGGCGCTGTAAAATGCTGATTCCGCCCTTATCGTCTCACTCATGAACGTGACGACATTCTGCATGAAGCTGCTCGCCCGGAGAAACGTCCACGCCATGCCGCTGGATTCAATCACTCTCTCGACGGGCCGATGAAGCAGGGCGAGACTGAATGCCTCGTCTTCGGCCCCCATGACGGACTGCTTCACGATGTGCTGCACGTCAACCGCTTTTGCTGCTTCGACGGCGTTGAGTTCGAGCTGCATCTGGTTCAGTGCATTTGGTCCCAAGAGGAAGAGCTTGTCACAGCCCTGAAACGCTGTACGCAAGGTTTCAGGCTGGTTGTAGTCAATAATGACGGCATCGATCCCCTTCGCTAGGGCAGCTTCAACCTTCTCTTTGGAGAAGTAGGCAACACGAAACGGCACCTTTGCTAATTCAAGCTGTTTAACCACTTCGCGACCAACCGTTCCACCGGCTCCAGTAATACAAATCATGGGTCATCACCTCTGTTTGAAACTAAAGAATTTGAAACTAAAGTTATGGGACTGATGGCTGCATATAGCAGCCTGAATAAATCTGGTCCAAATCCAGAAGTGGAGTTTTGGCGTTAGGGAAAACCACAGGTAACCCGCTGGACTTGGCATAGGGGCTCTTCAAAGTTTGAACAGGAGAATCATCAACAAGACAGAGGCTAAGCCAGCAAACGGCGTTCTGACCAGGTTCCAGCGATTCCAACCGGGTTCAAAATCCATGCGAGCCGCCTTCAGCGCCACCGCATCCATAGCATCCACGTTCAGCGCTTGGAGTCGATTGTTCAGCGGCACGTTAATGGTGAAGGTCGATAACTGAACCCCCAGGATGTAAACGAGAGGTGCTGCGATCAATAGCAGCCGCTGAGTGCCAACCAATTGTCCAAAGCCCAGCCCCGCTGCCGCCACCGATGCCACCACGGACCCCAGCCAAACGGCCACAAATAGCGGCTGATTATTTTGGATAACACCGTCAATGACCTGAAATGCGCGGATAAAGTCGCGATCGCTCAATTTTTTGATGCCGGGCATAACAATGGTGGCAAAGGCAAATAGAAATCCCGCCACCAGGGAACACAGCAAGGTCGCCAAAATTAGCACAATTTGGAAAATGGATTCAGTAGACATAGTTCAAGGTCCTGAATTTGAGACGTTAATCGTTGGGGATGACGAAATATTGGAGAAATGAGGATTAGATAGCTCCACAGGGCTGGTTCCCTCTCCCAAACTGGAGCTGCCGTTTATACACATCTCTAGAACTCAGTACAGATGGTCGATCCCCCGCTGTCGCTGCCCCCTTAAAAAGGGGGCTCTATCCGATTCAAACTGGGATGTCCCCCTTTTTAAGGGGGATTGAGGGGGATCTAACCTCAGACATGTTCTAAAGAATGACTTATGTATAGGCCGTAGCAAGTTGGGGTGAGGGCCATTACGGGTCCTAATTTGGTTTGCATTCCAGAGTGATTGACAAAGGCTTCAAAAAGGGAGACCGCGATCGCGCGAGCGACTCACTCGATTCCCTCGCCATGTCGATTTTCCAAAGCGAGCAATTTAGTAAGACAGACAGGGTGCCTGATAAAGGGAAGACTGATCCGAGAGTTGCTTTAAGATAAAATCGGCGACGTCAGCCCGAGAAATCTGGAGAGTGATAGTGCGATCGGTGCTAGGGAAGCTGTAGCGATACTGCCCCGTCAGCGGTCCATCCGTCAGCGCTCCTGGACGCACAATGGTCCAATCTAAGTTACTGTTGCGCACCAGCGCTTCCTGCCGTTCGTGGTCGGCAAACACCTGGCGCAAAATGAAGCCAAACATAATGTACTTCCAATAGAAGTCGAGGTTGCTCCAGCTATCGCCCGTGCCCAGGGTCGAGAGGCAAATCAGTCGGCGCAGTCCGACCTTTTCCATCGCTTGAATAATCTGTTGAGTGCCCTCTGAACGAATGGTGCTCTTGAGCTTTTTGCCAGCACCCAGCACGCAGACAACGGCATCTTGTCCTCGGATGGCCTGTTCTACCGCCGAGGCATCCATCACATCCCCTTGGGCAACGCTGAGTTGCGGATGTTGGATATCGAGCTTGGTCAGATTTCGGGCAAAGGCGGTGACGGTGTGTCCTTGTTCTAAGGCTTGCTGAACCACCTGACGACCAACGGTACCGGTTGCACCAAAGATTACGAGTTTCATGGATTGATTCCTCAATGAAGACATCCATAGCCTACGAAGACTGCCTTGGCGGCGCTTGCCATTTCTTGCGGGGTTGTCACTTTCTTGCGGTGACTTGTGAGACCAGAGGGTAACGCCTAAGATTGAGGGAAATTTCGACCTGTAGAGAAAAGCCCGAGATGTCCCGGTAAGGTCCTGCCAGAACATCGCTATCAGCAACGTGACGATGCCTTGAACCCATGGCGCTTGAACAATCCCAGCCAGCCGATTCATTGCCTGAAGACTCGCATCCCAGCGAGTCAGCTCTAGTCCTGGGAACCGAGACAATTCAGATTGAGCATCTGCGACTTCCTCCGGGTGAGGGGGATTTTCATGCTGAAGCAGCCCACACGCTATTTGTGAATCTCACGTCGCGTCCCCAGCCTTACCTCCAGAAACAGGATGGGAAAACCCATTCCGCGCTATATCGCCACGGTGATATGTTGGTTACCCCTGCCAATACACCGCTATTTGTCCGGTGGGAAGGGGATGAAAATTGCCTGCAGATTCAGCTGCCAGCATCTTTCCTGAAGCGAGTTGCGGAGGAAACGTTGGGAAAGGACGGCAATCGCCTCACCTTGCTCCCGACCTTTCAAAGTCGCCAACAGCAGTTGGCAGCGATCGCGACACTGGTACTGGCAGAAGTGCAGCAACGTCAACCAAACGGAGCGCTGTATTTAGACTCACTGGCCAATGTGCTGGCGGTGCAGTTGCTACAAAACTATGGGACGACCTCGGCCCCGTTGCCAAGTTATGACGGTGGGTTACCGACGTATCAGCTGAATCAGGTACTGGACTACATCGATACTGGTTTGGCTGGGGACATCAAACTGGCTGATCTGGCTGGGTTACTGAACATGAGTCCGTTCCATTTTGGGCGTATGTTCAAGCAGTCCATGGGAATTTCGCCCCATCAATACGTCATTCAACAAAGATTAGAACGTGCTCAACACTTGCTGAAACAGAGCGATCGCGCCATTATCGATATTGCTCTCGACTGTGGATTTAGCAGTCACAGTCATTTGACCAAAAAATTCCGACAAATCACCGGCATGACGCCAAAAGCGTTTAGAAGCAGCTAGCGATCGCGGCAGCCAGCGAGTCGACGCTTCGCCGCGAACTTGCCTCATTACAGCTACTGGGTTGGCCTTACTTGCTAACAGCTTGAGCGATAATTGACGAACAGGGCCAAGAGACAGCCACGTCATTCTGGTGTGCAGCAGATGCCGCATTCTGATGGGTCATCTTTACGCAAAATCATCCATGTCGATATGGATGCCTTTTTCGCCTCGGTAGAGCAGCGAGACGAGCCAGCCTATCGCGGCAAACCGATTGTGGTCGGCGGCACTCCAGAGCAGCGGGGGGCAGTCGCCGCCGCGAGTTATGAAGCTCGTAAGTTTGGCATCCACTCGGCACTGCCAGCGCGGATTGCTCGCCAGCGGTGTCCGCACGTCATTTTTGTGAAACCACGGTTTGAGGTTTATCGCGAGGTGTCTCAACAGGTGCGAGCTATTTTTGCCCGTTATACCGAGCTGATTGAGCCGCTCTCGCTAGATGAGGCTTATCTCGATGTGACGCAAAACTTAGTTGGGGAACGTTCCGCGATCGCGATCGCCCAAGCCATTCGCCACGAGATTCGCCACGAAACTCAACTGACTGCTTCTGCCGGGGTTTCCATCAATAAGTTTCTGGCCAAAATTGCCTCTGGCATGAACAAGCCTGATGGCCTTTACGTTATTCGCCCCGAACAAGCTGCCGCCTTTGTGGAAACCTTGCCTGTTGACAAGTTTCATGGGATTGGCCAAGTGACTGCTACCAAGATGCACCAACTCGGTATACACACAGGGGTTGATTTAAAGCAGTGGCCAGAAACTGACCTCGTACAAAAGTTTGGCAAAGTTGGGCGCTTCTATTATCGAGTCGCCAGGGGCGAAGATCATCGTCCGGTCAACCCCAATCGCATCCGCAAATCAATTGGGGCCGAGAAATCTTTTTCTCCAGATCTAGAAACGCGATCGCAGATGACAACGGCCCTGAACAACATCGCCCAGCGAGTCGGTCAGCGGGTTCAAGAGCAACACCGGGGTGGACACACCCTGACGCTCAAAGTTAAGTACAGCAACTATCGTCAGGTGACCCGTAGCCATACCCAACCCCAGCCCATTCGCGCCACTGATGACATCATGACTCTTGGTCAGGCCCTGCTGCACGAACATATCGACTCACAGGAACGAATTCGATTGTTAGGGCTCGCATTGTCGAATCTTGAACCCCTACCATCAGAAGTTCAGTACGTGCAGTTGGCTCTTGACTTAAACCTCGTGCAAACCTATTGAGCTGATGTTTAGTCGACCGCGATTACAAAATTGTCTCCAAACTGTTGTGGAGGTTTTCGAGTTCAGTGACGAGTTGCAGTTCTCGCTGATATTCTTCTCGCAAAAGTTTGACATAGCGATCGCGCTCTTCAATTGATTGCGCCCGCCCTAGCATATAAATCGCCAAGTTCATATTCGACAACGGCTCTCGCAGTTGCTTCGAGATGCGCCCCATCGAAGTCAACGCAGATATCACCTTGCTAGAAAGTTCTGGGCGTTGGGGAACTTGAGGTGACTCTGCCAGTAATTCTTCCGCATTAAGACTCTGGGTAGCGATCGATTTATCAAGGTCAGATGGCGATTGCTCTAGCTGCAACTGACTCAAGGTCACCTCTGAACTCACTGTTGGATGCGGCTGGGCTCGCGCGTGCTCTTTATAAGTCGGCATACCACGCATGCCAACGGCATATTGTTCGCGAATTTTGTTGATCAACGCCGCCAAGCCTGGCTTGGCAATACTTTCTTCTGTCAGATTAATGACTAAGGGCTCATCATCTACTCCCAAACTGCTGTCAATTGAAGGCAGCAAGACAATAGGTAGCCCTGTTTTTTTCAGTGAAGAGATGAGGAATTCAGTTACGGCAGGCCCCTCTTGTGCAGAAGTATCCTCTAAGACAATTAGATCAGACTGCTGAAAAGCCTTGAAATTTTTGGAAGTAATTTGACGCCAATTAACCGTCGTCAGTTGAACCGTTCTGTCTAGATTGAGGGCCGCACAAAGTTTCCTTTGCTGTATCGAATTTTCCCCAATGATTAAAACCCTCTGCATAGTAGATACCCAACCCCTTAATGTTGCCTGCCCTGTATTCTCCATCTGGTAATAGCGATACTCACTAAACCCAGCATCAAATTATTCGATTTGAAGAGTGACACTCAGGCTCATTCTTACTATCTATTCTGCCAAAGATTAACGAATATAGAATAAAAAATGATGCATTTCCTAATGAATTTTTTGAAAAGAATTCGCGATCTCCATGAGGGGTTTGACCCCCTACAGGCAGGCTATTGAGTTATGATTTGCTTGCCTGATAATCAAATGAATTATAGAAAATATGGTCTTCAAACTAAAAATTGTTTGATTTGAGGGCGTTTTAGTAGCTTTTAGCTTGAAATGAGTCAGCTGTCATAAAACTAGGAGGCCCTTTTTAATCACCAAAGTTTAGATTATCCAAACTGGATTAACTCACATTAAATTAGCATCTAGCATTAACGTCTGCGGTGCCATGCAGAATCGATTACACAAGTGCGAGTTTAGAAACATTAATAAAATTGACTGCTATTTTTTGCCGATGTTCCTTATGGATTAGAACCTTTGAACTACAAATCCTTCTTGATATCATTGCTCCCCATTGCCCGCGCCTCAAAAAAGCTACGTGGAGTTCACCGGCTGTAAGCGACTGGATGCCTAGTTTCTTGACATTCAGTTGGGCCTTCGTCTTAAGAACTTGATGTTGACAACTCGTCACAGCTGCAATGCCAGAACTGAACGTCTAGCCAGCAGTATTCAATCTCCCCACGCCGTTTATTGAGAATTGCGGCTGACGCGACCGGCAAGTTGCTGATTAAACACGATCGCCCTAGCATGGAAATTCACGCAACATCATCATCAGCCATGTTGGAAACGACCGACCTTAAACGGGATCTCGCCACGCTCACTGATCGCCTGGGCAATGCTCAGGAGTATCTTTGACGTCGATGCCACGACCGCCAAAATTCAAGATTTAGAACAGCAAGCAGCTCAGCCAGAACTTTGGGACGATCAAGCAAAGGCCCAGCAAATCCTCCAGGAACTCAATGACAATAAAGCTCAACTCGAACAGCTAAAAACCTGGCAGTCGCAGCTCGAAGATAGCGAAGCTATTTTGGAGTTGTTAGAAGAGGAAGCTGATGAAACCCTATTTTCAGAAGCTCAGGCAACCCTAACGGACATGATGCGGGCTCTAGACCTCTGGGAACTGCAGCAAATGTTGTCTGGCCTTTATGACAAAAGTGGAGCTGTATTGACTATTAACGCTGGAGCCGGCGGCACCGATGCCCAAGACTGGGCAGAAATGCTGTTGCGGATGTACACCCGGTGGGCAGAATCGCAAGGCTACAAAGTTGCCCTAGTGGAACAGTCAGAAGGTGACGAAGCTGGGCTCAAGTCCGCCACGCTAGAGATTCAAGGACGCTATGCCTTTGGCTATCTGAAGTCGGAGAAAGGTACCCATCGTTTGGTCCGCATCTCTCCCTTTAACGCCAATGGTAAGCGGCAGACAAGCTTTGCCGGGGTCGAGGTGATGCCCATTTTAGACCAATCGATTGAAGTGGACATTCCTGAAAAAGACTTGGAGATCAAAACCTCCCGTTCTGGTGGAGCTGGTGGTCAGAACGTCAACAAGGTAGAAACGGCTGTCCGTATTACCCACATCCCGACCGGGATTTCGGTGCGCTGTACCCAAGAGCGATCGCAGCTACAAAACCGAGAAAAGGCGATGGCCTTACTCAAGGCCAAGCTGCTGATCATTGCTCAGGAGCAACAGGCTCAAGCCATTGCAGAAATTCGGGGTGACATGGTCGAAGCCGCTTGGGGTAACCAAATCCGTAACTATGTTTTCCATCCCTATCAAATGGTGAAGGATCTTCGCACCAATGAAGAAACCACTGCCGTCAGCGATGTCATGGACGGCAAGTTAGACTCCTTCATTCAGGCGTACCTGAGGCAGGACACTCAGATGGCGACAACGCCGTAGTCATCAGGCTCCTGTTCGCTTGAACTGAGTGATATCACTGCTCAGGATTCGGGCTGATGTTATCTAAGCTCATAGAAGCTTCATCTAAGGCTGTAGAAGCTTCATCTAAGGCCGCAGAAGCGAAGCTAGGATGATAGAAATTTAGGTTGCTGATGACTGCGGGTAAAAGTTCGCTCGCCCAATTCAGATCATCTTCGGCTCATTAATCTAGATGAGGCCCAGGCGATGTCTTGAACACTTGTAATGGGCACCCTCTGCACTAGGCCATATGTCCTCTTATTACACCGGCAATTCCTATGAACGTGATGAAATTCGCCCCCGAACAGACCCTTGCTGATCCGCTAATGGTGCCTCAGGCTTTTTGTCGCTTGATGTTGCAGATCAGCTTGCTGGCGATTCCGGTTTATCTGGGACTATTTATGATTGCAGTGCCCTTTGATATGGATGCCGGTAAGCTTAAGGGCATGGCGATGAGTGCTCCTGTGGCAATTTTTCTAATGGCTGCGATCGCCTATGCCATTGGATTTTTTGACGACCTTACCAGACCGTCAGCAGGATTCACGCGACATTTTCGTCAGTGGCAGACACCAGATTCGTCGTCTCAAGATGAAAATGATTGTCATTGGATCCGGCTTCTTGGCGTTTGGCATTACCTCCGGAACGCTACTGTTAATTAAGGCACATCTTTGATGCACCAAGGTTTCACTACTCGATCCCAGGCATGAGCATCATCAAGCCAACATCAAATTGATCGACTTGTGAGGCGGTCAACGCCCCAAGTTTTTCCACAGTATTTCAGTAAACCGAAGCAGGCTCGGGCATCAGTCCAGTTTGGCAACCTAATTAATCAGCGTAAATCCCCAGCTCTGCTGGGGGACTCGTCCAGTTTGTCATACTGCCCTCGGCACCTTCTATCGACGTCTCCGTTCCCGTTTCGGGCTGCCCAAGGCCATTCCCGCCACGGCCCATCAGCGCACGGTGCTTCTACCATTGAGGAGGCACCGGGGAATGCGATGAAGATCCAGGGATAGATGACGATGAGCAGTAATACCCACAGCGGGTGCTGAAGACCTTGAGAGTAGCGGGCCAGTCAACTGGGCTGGCAGCTCACTCCTAATGACCGCTTCGCAAGAAGTTGCTTAGAACAGATATCGTACGCCTTTCGCGTTCAGAGGATCCTGCGAAAAGAGCAAAGCATTACCGAATTCAAAGATGAAGATCTTGCTGATTTTGGATTTTAGCGATGCGGACAGTTTTTCCCAGCCGCGAACAGACACAGAAAAGACGAACTCTATCAGTCTTAGCTGCCGTTCATGAAGCGAAGGACTACAGCGAACGATAAACCCGATAGTTGATATTCGGGAAAATGTTGTCGATCGCCTCTAGTTTCACCAGCCAACCCGAATCGATCTTACCGTCGTTGATATCTTCCCAAATCTTGGTAAAGCGGGAGAGGTGAGATCGTGTACGACGGACCGCGTAGGGCACCATCGTCCCCGTCCGCATAATAAAGGCCCAGTCAGACGATTGCGCCAGCAATAATTCGCGGGCAGCTTGATTGAGGGCGCGCCATTCTAGATCATCAGCCGGTTCACGTTTAGCGAGCTCAATCATGCGCTCAGCAGCTTTGTGCAAATGCGGATAAATCCAAGAGTTAGTCTCGTTCAGCCAGTATTCATGGAAGCCCTTATACCCCCAACTCGACTGAGAGGGTTTAGCCACCTGTTGGGTGGGATTGTCGCGCAGGTAATCCGCCAAGTGAGTCATTTCATAGGTGCCTTGATCAAACCAAGTTTTGCGGAATAAATAGTCGATGAACCAGGGGCCTTCGTACCACCAGTGGCCAAACAATTCAGCATCGTAGGGCGACACAATAATCGGTGGGCGTTGCATAATGCCATGCAGATGCTCAACCTGACGCTCACGATTGAACATAAAGTTATCAGCGTGTTCGGCGGCTTTTTCTCTCGCCCAGTAGGGATCGTACCAAGCTTTATCTGATAGACCCAACCCCTTGCCGGTAATTTTGTGGTACTTGATACCTACATTTTTCCGCTGCCCATTAGGCATAACGTAAGGCTTGATGTATTCATATTCAGCATCCCAGCCCAGGTCACGATAAAACTCTCGATATTCAGAAGCGCCAGGGTAGCCCACTTGCGACGACCACACCTGCTGAGACGATTCATGATCGCGACCAAAGGCGGCGACCCCTGTTTCTGTATAAATGGGGGCGTAGGAGCCAAATCGGGGTCGAGGCCGGGCGTACAAGATGCCATGACCATCGGTTAAGAAGTATCTTAAGCCCGCATCGGCCAGCATGCGTTCAACGCCTTCGTAGTAGGCGCATTCTGGCAACCAAATGCCATTAGGGGCCCGATCAAAATGTTCGGCATAGCTCTCAACTGCCACCTGGATTTGTGACCACACCGCTTCCGGATACATTTTCATCAATGGAAAGTAGCCGTGGGTCGCGCCGCAGGTAATGATTTCTAGATTCCCGCTGTCCTGAAATTGCTTGAAGGCTTTGACCAGATCGCGATCGTACTTTTCCCAAATCTCACGAACGTGGCTAAATTCTTCGGCGTAGTGCTCCGCTAAGTAGCGCAGGTGACCATTATGTTCATTGCGCTCTACCTCTAACTCAATCAGTTCTTCGAGCTTACTGAGGTGTTCTTCATAACGCTCTTGCAGCAGCGGATCACGCAGCATCGACACTAACGGCGGTGTCATGCTCATGGTCAACTTAAAGTCAACGCCATCTCGCTTGAGTCCCTCAAACATTGTGATGAGGGGTACATATGTCTCTGTAATTGCCTCAAACAGCCATTCTTCCTCTAATACAAAGTCACTCTCTGGGTGGCGTACAAAGGGCAGGTGGGCATGCAAGACAAGAGCGAGATATCCGATACTCATAACGGTTAATTTTCTCTACTGGATAAATGGAGGCGAAGCGAAGCTGACACCACAAAAGTATTGGACAAATTGTAAAAGCAAAGCTAAACCTTCAATAACCATCTCAATGAACTGCATGCGAAGTCTGTATCCTGCATGGCGGCAAAATTGCTAGCAGACACCAGTATTGACCTGGCCCAAACCCATAGTTTCCCGCTCTTAAATGGGTGAGGCTCTTAACCTTTAGCGAGTCTGTCAGGAAAATTTTCAGCCTAATTCTGAGCTCAGAGGTCATTGATACGAGCTTCCCAACGGCCTTAGGTAGCGATCCCAGGCAATGTCTTTTGAAGATCTCGCTCGGCAAAACGGTCTGCGTTAAATCTCAATTAACTCAGCTATCTACAGAGCGAACGATCGCCGCAATGCTGGTTCAAACTCTACTTGGATACCGATCAAGTCTTTTGAGAAACTGAAACAAGAACATGGATCCAACTCTTAGCTGTCTATCCTGCGACGATCAATCACTGCAATTATCTAAGGTCTCACTGGTTCGACAGTGATTAGGGAGCAGTTGACTCAGCAGCAGTTTTACAGATAGGTACCAAAGCGCCTTGAGGCGTTAGCCCCAACAACATGGATTCGCCGGGGGCGATCGCCTGGCCGGTTACCAAGCACCGCTCTGCCCGTTCTGCCGTCGCTGGAATGGTGGCGCGGATGTCTTGTTGCTGCAGGGTGCCGCTGGGCGTTCCTGACTGCTGTTCCACATAAGCCCAAAGAATTTCCCGAATCAAGGCTTGATAGCCCCGATTGCCCGCGATCGCCTTCAAGCTGTCTTTGAGCTCTTTCTCTAGGCGGATGCTAGTGACTTCCATATCGGTTGTGGATGCACGGGAAAGTGTGGGCATGGGTGAAGACACCTCCAAGAATCGACAATGTGTTCTGGATAACTACCCCATAGTCTAGTCACCTTTGTGTTACAGGTGTAGTATCCCAGCAATAAAGTAACAGATTTTCCAGCTAACCACAGCAGTTTTGAAGGACTTTTGCAGCTCTGGCGCTGCTTAGCGCTGTCATCAATTCACCCAACCTGGATCACCCTGCAGGAGCGAAGGGAGCGAAGGGATTAAGCAGTTCAATGATGACACCCCTTTAGCATTGATAAAAATCAACCCACAAAAATGACTCCAGGCTTTTCTTCAAACCATTCGCCATGATTTTCTCAAATGCCTGATATACCGCCATTTGAGTAGATTGATATTAGAGCTTGCAGTTACAAAAGTCCTATCCTATACTTAGGGCTCAAATTCTGAGTGACGTACTGGGAGGTTTCCCATCGCTGAACAGCTGACCCTGACCGTAAGTTTAAGAGGCACAAGAGAGGTTAGGGCTAATTTTCAAATTTTTCGCCTCACTGGGCTCTTGGACGCTTTCTCAGAACCAACTTTTCGTAAAGTGCTGGGGAATCACGTGACACAAGGCCCTAGCCACATCATTCTGGACCTTTCTGGAATTGATTTTGTTGACAGTTCTGGGTTAGGGGCTTTAGTCCAACTGGTTAAAAAAGCTAAAGATTCTCAAGGTAGCTTGCAGCTCATTGCCAATCCCCGAGTGATGCAAACAGTCAAGCTTGTTCGTCTAGAGAAGTTTTTATCGATTCAGCCGTCGGTGGATGAGGCGATCGCGAACTTAAGTTAGATTGAACAATAACGACTTTTGGCAGGGCTAGGAAACTTTATGGCTCAGGATTCCCAGAGTTCTCCTGCTCAAGGCTCTGTGGTTGGTTTCAGCCATCTTTTAGCATCGTCGCAGAAGATGGCTGGTTGCTCTGCCCAGCAAGTACGATCGCTTTCGCCGTTGGCGCTGGCGTACGTAGGCGATGCCGTTTTTGAGCTCTTCGTGCGCAGTCGTCTGCTTGTGCCTCCCCAGCAAGTACGCACCTTTCATCAACAAGTGGTCGGGCATGTGCGAGCTGAGCAACAAGCCGATTATCTAGAATGCTTGCGGCCCCATCTATCTGATGAGGAAAAAGATATCTTACGGCGAGCCCGTAATGCGACTTCTGGGCGAAAGGTGAGAGCGAGCCGACGCGACTATCAACAAGCGACTGCCTTGGAAGCCTTGCTGGGCTATCTTTACCTCACCGATTCCCAGCGGTTGATGGAAATCCTGGCCTATTTACCCATTTCTCCAGAGACGCTGCCAACAGCCTCTCCTTAAAATTGATTTTCGGCAATTTTGGCTGCTCTACCCAGCGGGTTGCCTCCACTCTTTTCTGTATTTGGATTTCGATATTATGACCGAGCGCCCAAAACCCGCGAAGAAATCTGCTAGATCCGGCCCATCGTCTAATCGCCCGCAAAAGCGCAGCGGTGGCAAGCGCTACAGCCAAGACCGGTTTTCCCGTAAACCTCGAAGTGATCGCCGATCCGGCAACTATCGTAAAAGCGATCGCCAGCGCCCCGCCAAACCGGTGAAGCGAGATCGGCCCGAGGTTGCCCCAGTCCAAGCGGCTGTTCCAACCCAAAGCGATCCCGATACGCCACAAGAATCACCCGACATGATCTTTGGTCGCCATGCCATCAAAGCCGCTCTCGAAGGCGAGAGAACGCTTAACCGGCTCTGGATCAACGATCGCTATCGTTATGATGGGCGCTTCCTACCCTTAATCAATGACGCCAAAGCCAATGGTGTCGTCATTGACGAAGTGGACCAGCGCCGCCTAACCCAACTGGCCCAAGGTCAAAACCATCAGGGGATCATTGCTCAAGTTGCCCCCTACGACTACTGGGAGCTGGACGCCCTCATCACCCAGGCCAAAGAGTCCACCCCCCGCCCCGTGCTGTTAGCGGCTGATGGGATTACCGATCCCCACAATTTGGGGGCGATTATTCGTACCGCTGAAGCGTTAGGGGCACAAGGGCTGATCATTCCTCAGCGACGGGCGGCGGGTGTCACCTCAACGGTGGCTAAAGTGGCTACCGGCGCGATCGAGCACTTGCCCATTGCTCGCGTCGTCAATCTGCGGCAAGCCCTCGAAACCCTCAAAGCTGAGAATTTTTGGATTTACGGACTGGCTGCTGAGGCGAATCACTCAATACATACTGTCGAGTTTAGTAGTGCTACGGTGCTGGTAGTTGGAGCTGAAGGCAGCGGCTTGAGTCTCCTAGTGCAGCAAAATTGCGACGAAGTCGTATCAATTCCGCTAGCGGGTAAAACCGCTAGTCTAAATGCGTCCGTTGCTACAGGCATGGCGCTTTATGAGATTTATCGTCAACAGTGGACAGGACGGCTAAATCTAAATTCTTTGCAAAAAGCAAAGTGACAGAGTATAACCATTTTGGAACAAGATCGAAGCCGTTTTCCGGTCATGGTCAGACAAAGCAGAGTTTGATGGGTACACACTATGGCAAATCTTTTTAAGAAGCTGTTTGGTTTATTTTCTGGCTCTGAGGAAAAGTGGTGGCTGGAGGTGAAAACCTCAGAGCCCGCTTGCACATACTATTTTGGTCCTTTTGATCTAGAGCAAGAAGCGCAATTACAACAGCAGGGATACATTGACGATCTGCAACAAGAGGGCTCCAATGTGCTATCTGCCAAGGCGATCGCCCTGAGCACTCCCCCTCAGCAATTAACGGTTTACGAAGAAGGCATGGATGACCAAGCTCCAGGCCCCGCTCCTGTGTTTAGCGGCCAGTCTTAAGGATGCCGTCAGAGAGGCAAATGGCCCGTTGAGGTAGAGGTTTCTCAACTCTTTCAGTGAAATTCCTATCCATAAGTTGAAGGATATTAGGTGCGAAGTAGGCTGTTTCTACTTCGCATTTTTTAGTTTCAGTTGTCCAGGATTTTCCAGATTGATGAGTCTCTTCTATAGACTCGGGTAGAAGTTCCTATCAGCCGGGGGTGGTGGCGTCGCATCCGAGCGATATACTAATCACTGTAACGAAATGCTTACTAACCGCTGACGCACTGAGGCTTGTACATGGGCCAGGGAATTGATCTCCAACGAAGTTTTGTTGAGCTGTTGACTCAACTCGGGTTACCTGCAGGAGTCGCTAAGGCACTGTGGCTACCGCTGCCAATGACTTTGATATTAATTGCTGCCACCATCAGCATTTTTGTCACTGTTTGGCTTGAGCGTAAAATCTCAGCGGCCGCTCAGCAACGCATTGGTCCTGAATTTGCTGGGCCATTAGGAACTCTACAAGCAGCCGCTGATGGGATTAAGCTGCTGTTCAAAGAAGATATTGTTCCTGCTAAGGCCGACGATATTCTTTTCACCCTCGGCCCAGCCCTTGTCGTGATCCCCGTTTTTCTCTCCTATCTCATTGTGCCGTTTGGCCAAAATATGGTTATCACGGATATTGGGGTCGGCATTTTTTTGTGGATTGCCTTATCCAGCATCACCCCAATTGGTCTGCTGATGTCGGGCTACTCTTCCAACAATAAATATTCTCTGCTAGGTGGACTTAGGGCCGCCGCTCAGTCCATCAGTTACGAAATCCCCCTGGCGTTGGCGGTGCTCGCAATTGTGCTTATGTCCAATAGCCTGAGCACGATTGACATTGTTGAACAGCAGTCCGGCTATGGCATTCTTGGCTGGAATGTTTGGCGACAGCCAGTGGGCTTCATCATTTTTTGGATTGCCGCCTTGGCAGAATGCGAACGGTTGCCGTTTGACTTGCCAGAAGCTGAAGAGGAACTCGTTGCCGGTTACCAAACAGAATATACCGGCATGAAATTTGGCCTGTTTTATGTAGGTTCCTACGTCAACTTGGTGCTGTCTGCGTTGATCTTCTCAGTGCTATATCTCGGCGGCTGGGAATCCCCAATTTCTGTGGGTGTTTTATCGAATCTCTTAGGTGTTAGCGAAACGACCCCTTGGCTGCAGCTGATCACAGCAGCGATTGGCATCATGATGACGGTTATTAAGGCTTACCTGTTAGTCTTTTTGGCGGTGTTGCTGCGCTGGACTGTCCCCCGTGTCAGAATCGACCAGCTACTAGATTTGGGATGGAAGTTTTTGTTGCCAGTATCGCTGGTCAATCTGTTGCTAACTGCAGCACTCAAAATCACTTTCCCGGTTGCCTTTGGGGGTTAATTCACAAGCGAGAATGCCGAAACCTACGAGTAGTCACTAGCGATCATTACCATCATGCTGAATTTTCTTAAGCAAGTCGGCGACTACGCCAAAGAGAGCGTCCAAGCGGCCAAATATATTGGTCAAGGTCTGTCAGTGACTTTCGACCATATGCGACGTCGTCCAGTAACGGTGCAGTATCCCTACGAAAAGCTGATTCCTTCGGAACGGTATCGCGGGCGGATTCACTTTGAGTTTGATAAGTGCATCTCTTGTGAAGTTTGTGTGCGAGTTTGCCCCATCAATCTGCCAGTGGTGGATTGGGAGTTTGATAAAGTCAGCAAGAAAAAGACCCTTAACCACTACAGCATTGATTTTGGCGTTTGTATCTTCTGCGGTAACTGTGTGGAGTATTGTCCTACCAACTGCCTCTCCATGACTGAAGAGTATGAGATGGCTTCTTATGATCGCCATGAGTTGAACTATGACAACGTCGCGATGGGACGTCTACCCTATAAAGTGACGCAAGATCCCATGGTGACGCCTCTACGCGAATTTGCCTATCTGCCCAAAGGGGTTATGGACCCCCACGACTTACCGACTGGTTCACGCCGGGCTGGTAAACTACCGCAAGAGATTTTAGAAGAAACAGAGTCAGTTCAGAATTCTGCCGAGAATTAGACTGAGTCCTCGCCTTTCCTCAAAGCTGTTTTGATGCCGTTCATTTGGAGTCACAATCGTGACACTTGCTGAAGGAGTTCAACTCGTATCGTTTGGCCTGTTGGCCGCCCTTGTCATCGGTACTGCCCTAGGGGTTGTACTACTCTCCAACATTGTTTACTCAGCGTTCTTGCTAGGGGGCGTATTCCTGAGTATGTCGGGACTGTACGTTCTGTTGAATGCAGGGTTTGTGGCGGCGGCTCAGATCCTGATTTATGTAGGTGCCGTCAACGTTCTGATCCTGTTTGGGATCATGCTCGTGAATAAGAGCCAGCCGTTTACGCCCTTAAAGCGAGGCTGGATTCGCCTGATTGCGACTGGTGGAGTTTGCTTTGGGTTGTTTGCTCTATTGTCAACCATGATTTTGGGAACTCCTTGGCAAATTTCTACAGACACTCCGGCAGGAGACGGTTCAACTGTACTCATTGGTCAGCATTTTTTCTCTGACTTTTTATTGCCCTTTGAGTTGGCGTCAGTGTTGCTGTTGATTGCGCTCGTTGGAGCCATTATCTTGGCACGTCGCGAATTCATTCCTGATGAAAAGCCAGTGGATTCGGTCTCCGATGCCCTGACCTTACCAGAGCGGCCTCGCGAACTGGTACCCGCCGGTCGGGAGGCGAGTGAACCGCTCGGAGATTAGAGCACTGGTCCTCGTTAGCAGTTTGTTTGCTGATGCCGCAGCCGTTGACGAGTCCATCAAATCAGCTCATTGTTTGTTCAATTTCCTTCTCAAGATCTTCAACAGTCTGGCACCGGACGCCTCCAAACCATGATTCCCCTAGAGTTTTACCTTTTATTGGCCGCTGCTCTCTTCTGCATTGGCATCTATGGCTTAGTCACCAGCCGCAATGTGATCCGCGTTTTGATGTCGATTGAGATATTGCTCAACGCGGTCAACTTGAATTTAATGGCCTTCTCTAACTATCTTGACCCAGCGACGGCGACAGGCCAGGTATTTGTCGTATTTGTGATTTCCATTGCGGCGGCAGAGGCAGCAGTGGGCCTGGCGATTGTGTTGGCCATTTATCGCAACCGCGATACCGTCGATATGGAAGAGTTTAATTTGCTGAAATGGTAGCTGGATAATCGGGCGTGCAAACTGAGGCCGCATCCTTAAAATGAGAAAGAACTCATTGGAAGCGATCGCCCTGTTGTGAAGCTAAACCAGGTCATTATTGCCTATAAGGCTGGTAACCAGCTGAGTAAGAGTCGAGCTGAGCTGGTTTCTGAGCAGCTGATGCAGCTGGGTTGTAAAACGCTGGTCGGGCCAAGCGGGCCAAAAGATAATCCTTATCCGGTTTTTCTGGCTTCGGCAGACCCCAAAATCGATCTGGCGATCGTGCTCGGAGGCGATGGCACCGCGTTAGCTGCGGCTCGTAACTTAGCCGCTGAGCATATTCCTATTCTGGCAATCAATATTGGCGGTCATCTGGGGTTTTTGACAGAATCACCTGATGAGACCAAATTCTCGGAAATTTGGCAGCGGCTGCTGAGCGATCGCTTCGCGGTGCAGCGGCGGATGATGCTGAAAGCGCAGACATTTGATGGCGATCGCTCCAATTTAGAGCCCGCGAGTGAAACTTACCTCGCACTCAATGAAATGTGCGTTAAACCCGCCTCGCCCAATCGCATGATCACCTCCATTTTGGAAATGGAGATTGATGGCGAAGTCGTCGATCAATACCAAGGCGATGGGTTACTTATCAGTACCCCGACAGGTTCAACCGGCTATACTGTGGCCGCCAATGGCCCGATCGTGCATCCCGGTATGGATGCCCTGATCGTCACGCCCATTTGTCCTCTCAGTTTGTCGAGTCGACCCATCGTCCTGCCGCCAGGATGCGTCGTGAGTGTATGGCCATTAGCAGATCCAGAACATAGCACCAAATTGTGGATGGATGGGGTACTGGCGACGGCGATTTGGCCAGGGCAACGAGTTGATATCCGCATGGCCCCCGGATGGGCAGAATTTATTATATTGGCGAAAGAATACTCATACTACCGCACCCTACGCAGTAAGCTGCAATGGGCGGGTGCCCGTATTCGCTACGACAATAATCACCGCAATTGAGGCGAACAGACTTATAGAAACCTCAATCAAATCCAGGGGTTTCACAGGCTGAAGCTGGTATCGCAGAATTCGGAATGCTGAAGTCGGAAGTCGGAATTAAAAGGTCTGCCAGATGGCGATTCCAGTGATCTAGAGTAACCTAACCAAACTACGGCTTGCTATATCGCGGAATGAGGAAATCGGAATACATGCCGGAAAGCGGTTTCAACCATCTAGGGCGACCTAATCGAACTGCGGCTTGCTATACCCAGCAAGCCCAGTAGAGACAAGAGACAAGTTCATTAGGGCAAGCTGGAAAATTTCAAGCCCAGAGTCGAGTGGCTTCCCAAGTGCCAAATTTGGGGTTGTTAGCAACAGAAAGGAAGAGCCGCACGCAAGATAATTTGTGAGGAGAACAGAATCTTCCAGCAACCGGTTATTCAGGAACGGAGAGAGAGGGATTCGAACCCTCGTTAGAGTTGCCCCTAAACAGCATTTCCAGTGCTGCGCCTTAAACCACTCGGCCATCTCTCCAAATTGGGTGATCTATTCATCAAGAATCAATCACAGAGTCTAATCGTATCAAAGAATGGCACAATAAATGAGCGATCGCCCCGAAATGGCTGCCAAAAATCAGAGCATCTGATACCACGGTCAGACTGCTTTTCTCGTTCAGACTCAGAGAAGCTCTGCAAACACAAAATCCTGTGAGAGCATAGACGGTGTGGGCCAAGTTTGCGCCTGCTATCTTTGAGAGAATTGTTTTTCATTCACCGCTTAAATAACAGCATGACTCGCTCCCATCGGATCAACATCCATCACCGCGATCGCCAACAGCACTACACCGTTGAGGTCCCTGAAGACCACTACATTCTGCAAACCGCTGAGAATCAAGGGGCGCAGCTGCCATTTGCCTGTCGCAATGGTGCCTGTACAACCTGTGCTGTGCGGGTTTTGTCAGGTGAAGTTGAACAGCCAGAGGCTATGGGACTATCACCCGATTTGCGCAAAAAAGGTTATGCATTACTGTGTGTGAGCTATCCTCGTACGGATTTAGAGGTTGAGACCCAAGACGAAGACGAGGTCTACGAACTTCAATTTGGACAGTATTTTGGCAAGGGGAAAGTGCGTTTTGGGTTACCTATAGAAGAGGATTGACGGACTCAGCGGGCATACTGCATAGGATGCTGCCAATCACTGGTTAGAGCAGTTTCCTCAGGAGTATGATGGGCACTTTTGCGCGGCGGGTTGGGCAGCGATCGCTGATTGGTTTGGGGATAATTGTGATCATCCTCTTACTCAGCTACATGGCTCCCGCTGCCCCCGCCCAACTCACTGCTACGGTGGATTACGCCAAAAGTGGCAACACGCTGGAGTTGCTGTTTGAACTCAGTCAAGTGACGCCCGTGTCGACCATCCGGTTGGCCGCGATTGAAGCGCCTGATCGCGAGCAAGTTCCCTGGGGACCACAGGCCCGAGACTGCCTCGCCGATTTGCACAATCAGATCATTCGCCTGGAACTTGTGGATGCGCAACCGGATGCCTATAACCGACTCTGGGCCTATGGCTGGCTCCATCGCGATTCGATTAACGCTGATTCCCTAGCAGCGGGATGTACGTATCTGGCCGACCCAACCGACCAGTTCAGTCCTTACTATCCAGAAATGTTGTATGCCCAGGAAGAGGCTCGCATTCTCGGATTAGGCATCTGGGATCCCGAAAATCCTCTGCGAGAAACGGCGAAGAGTTTTCGTGAGCGATCGCATTCCCTTTAAACTATGAATGGCCAGCATAGGAAAAGGGTATGACTGCTGTCAGCGATCGAGATTTGCAGCGCTATTTAGAGGTGGCTACCGAAGCCGCTCTGGCTGCTGGTGCAGTCTTGCAAACCTATTGGGGCAAGCTAGAACACATTGAAAAAAAAGGTCGTCCCGGTGACCTGGTCACTGAAGCCGATAAAGCGGCTGAGGCCGTCGTGCTCGATGTGCTGACCCGCCATTTGCCCGATCATCCCATTCTGGCAGAGGAATCGGGCAGTCTCGGCGCCACCGTCGACAGTCCCTTTCTTTGGGCGATTGATCCGCTAGATGGCACGACTAATTACACCCATCAGTATCCCTTCTCTGCCGTTTCTGTTGGTCTGCTCATTGATGGTTATCCCGCCGTAGGAGCCGTATTTGACCCGTTCCGAGAAGACCTCTTCCGCGCCGCCAAAGGTCATGGCGCCACGCTCAATCGCCGTTCCATTTGCGTGTCGACGACCGATCATCTGGCAGATAGCTTGCTCGTGACCGGATTTGCCTACGATCGCCACGAGCGCATTGATAATAACTACGCTGAATTTTGTCACCTGACTCATCTGACTCAAGGGGTAAGACGGGGTGGGGCGGCCTCGCTAGATTTAGCCTATGTGGCGTGTGGTCGACTCGATGGCTATTGGGAAAGAGGACTCTCACCCTGGGATATGGCCGCTGGCGTCATCATCGTTGAAGAAGCCGGTGGACACGTCACGGCCTATGATGAAACGGTCTTCGACATCCAATCAGGGCGCATCTTGGCGACAAATAGTCGAATTCACACTATTCTTAGCCAAGTGTTAAAACAGGTGAAACCTTTAGAGGATTTTCAGCCAATTGCGATCGCTGAATCATAATGCATCAATTATTTGATCAGAGCGTTCATTAATCCGCTCTCTCAAGCGTTAATCTTCAGGATAAAGGGGATATTCCCATCTCAAAGCACGCGCGGCATTGCAGTAAGAAATCAGGAGAATGCCTCATCAGGCGAGGGAAGAGTCAACAGCTATGAATATAGAGCAAGGGTTGTTTCAATTTGACCTGACTGATCATCACGCCATCTTGGGGGTGTCCTTAGATGCTGATGCCAAAGCCATTCGTAAGCGTTATCTCAAAATTGCCCGTAAGCTACACCCCGACAGCTTGCGAGAGAGCAGTGATGCCGAGCGGCAACAGGCTAACGAGTTGCTCTCTAAAATGGTTAACCCAGCCTATGAGACGCTCACCCAAGAAAAGGCCATGGCAGAGCATTTAATCGTACTGCGGCTGCGAGGCAAACGCCTGAGCCAAGAAGCGTCGGTAGAGTTGCAATCGGATGCCGCTAAAGCCATTGCGAAAAGCAATAACGCGACCTCAGTATATGCCAATAGCCTCAAACTCCTGGTCGATTCTCAGTATGAATCGATCGAGCAAGTACTGGACACGATCGGCCAGATTAGCGAACTTAATTTGGCTTACCTCATGAGCACCGCAGACGGCAACGGGGGCAGCGCCGCCGCTAGTTCCTCACCGGCTGCTACAACCGCCTCGACACCAGCCGCCTCAGCGACTCGTCAGAAAACCGCACCGCCACCGCGTTCGCCCAGACAACAGCGAGAAGCCATTATTGAGAGCTATCACCGACGAGCCGCCGAGTTCGCAGCGAGAAAAGACTATTCCCGCGCCATTTTAGAAATGCGGGATGCGGTCAAATCGCATCCGACCAACGGTCAATGTCATGCTCAATTGGCGGCTTATTACCTGCAAGCTGGGCAACCCAAAATGGCGAAGATTCACCTGAAACGATCTTTAGAATTGACTCCCGATAATGCGCTGGCCCAGGAATTGGATGTCAAGTTGAATCAAACAACTGACAACAAGGCGACTCGTCCCAGCAGTCCCAAGAGTGCCCCGGCAAAATCGAAAGGCGGCCTATTTGGTTTGTTTGGAGGAAAGCAAAAGTAAATGAGTTATCAGCCACCGTCAGGAACCCGTGATTTACTGCCCCTAGATGTCGCTCAAAAGTATTGGATTGAGGGGCGTCTAGAGGAAATGTTTCAACGCTGGGGGTATCACCGCATCATTACTTCTACGGTGGAAAACTTAGATACTCTGATGGCCGGTGGAGCGATCGCCCAATCTTCAGTGATTCAGTTACAAGGGGATGGACCAGAACGGCTCGGCCTGCGCCCCGAACTGACAGCCTCGATCGCCCGAGCTGCTGTCACCCGGATGGCCCAAGTTACTTATCCCCAACGACTCTATTACACCGCCAATGTCTTTAGCCGGGCTGCCAAAGGCGCTCAAACTGGACAACGGGAATATTATCAGGCTGGGGTTGAACTGCTGGGCATCAATGGTTCCCTGGCCGATGCCGAAACCTTGCGATTGCTGTTGAGCTGTGTGGAAACGCTGCAGTTGACAGACTGGCAGCTGATTTTGGGCAATGCTGATCTCACCCGATCGCTGCTTCAAGCCTTTCCTGAAGATCTGAGAGGGACTGTACGCGACGCGATCGCTCAACTTGATCGCATCACCCTAGAAACGTTGGACTTGCCAGATAATCTCCGGCAGCGGGCGTTACAAATGATGGATTTACGGGGACGGCCTCAAGACGTCCTCCAAATCGTGAGTCAACTGCCACTAACCCCTGATCAGCAAGCGATTGTCAACGAACTCAAATCACTGGTGGAACTACTCGATAGTGGGAAAACGAGTTCCCCCATCATTCTTGATTTGAGCTTAATTCAATCCTTTGATTACTACACCGGTATTATTTTTGAGGTGGTGGCCAACACTCCACAGGGGCGCCAGGTGGTGAGCAAAGGGGGCCGCTACGACAACTTACTGGGCGTCTTTGATCCCAAGGGTCGCAGTTATCCCGGTATTGGCTTCATGATGAATGTGGAAACGCTGCATCAGGCGCTTACCGGCAGTGGTTGTTTACCAGAGGTGACTCCGCCGAGTGATTGGCTAGTGGTACCCAAAACGCCTCAAGCGGCGATCGCCGCCTTTCAATATGCCGAGACCATTCGTGAAGCCGAAGCCGTGGTGCGGGTTGAACTGTACTTAGAAGCCGATGATGACGCTGAAACTGTGCGGCAACGTGCCCGCGATCGCAACATCAACCGCATTGCTTGGATCGCTGACGCCCACCCTCCGGAAATTGAAGCGGTACACTAAACTTACGTCTATTTCTTTGAGCAGAACAAAACTCCAAGAAGTCAGTCGTTGAAGACGCCGATCAAGAGAGGAGACGATGGCCCATACGATTGTGACTAATGTTTGTGAAGGGGTAGCCGACTGTGTTGATGCCTGTCCGGTTGCCTGCATTCATGAAGGCCCTGGCAAAAATGAGAAGGGCACTGACTGGTACTGGATTGATTTTTCTACCTGCATCGATTGCGGCATTTGCCTACAGGTCTGTCCGGTGGAGGGCGCTATCCTACCGGAAGAGCAACCTGAGCTGCAACAGACTCCAACTTGACCACCGTGGTTTTGAGGGAGATCTCGCGCAGCGAGAGTTCACGTATCATCGAGTCTTCGTCCCTCTAGTGTTGACCAATACACTTAGCCCAAAGTTTACACACTGCAGCGAATTACCTTTTTTTGGTAAATCCGTCTAGAAGGGTTGGGAAGTTTGAGCCAGGATGGGGCACTATAAAACTGTCGAAAGACACTTATCTCGACTTTTTACTAAGCCTAACCCCCTAAAGCCTAAACCCCTTATATGTTGAAGTTTAGCCTCCAGCGCTTTCTGTGTTGGGGGCTATTATATTGAGCCGCAGAAAAAACTGACGGGCAAATTCTGCCCCAGGCGAAAATGCAGACGATCTCTAACTTTGGCTCGGTAAAACCAAGTTAGATTGCTGAAATCTTCAGCTCATTAACCTTTCATTCCTGCGCTTTGCTAGTTGAGAGAGTGGTTATTGGTATCGCACTTTTATTGCAGCGCCAGGGTAAGTTGCCAGTTGAGCAGTTGTCCAGTGTGGCCAGGGGCATGATCGCTAACCTTGAGTCCCCATCTGCCTGCAGCTTGTAGGCCGATCGCCGGCAGCAAAATCGGTGTATTGCGCAAAGTATATTGCTGCTCTAGCCGCTGACGGTTGCCCAAGGTGCGCCCCTGTAAGAGCAATTCCTTACCAGTCGGCAATTGCAGGTGCAGCATCACATCCCCGAGGTACTCGTGCTCTAGAGTGACTTGCACGATCAAATCCTGCACGGTACCTGCTCTCCGGAAGCTGAGCGATCGCACCACCCCAGCCGCATCATTATCCGGAATCTCAGTCGGAGCCGCACTCTTGAGTTCTGCCGTGCGAGTGTAAGTCCGCCCTTGCCACAAAAGGCGTTTAGCCGCCATCACTGCCCGGTACGCATTGACCCGACCGTACCCAAACCACTGGGAATGACTTTGACGATCATAAGTACCGTAGCGGTTGCCTAGTTGAGGATCGGCAGCAGTATCGGTGATTTTGTCTGCCGTTTGCTGCAAAATCTGTTTGACTTCCCGCGCTGTTAGCAGAGGATTGGCCGACAAGACTAGCGCAGCAACACCTGCCACCACCGGGCAAGAACTCGACGTGCCGCCAAACGTGTCGGTGTAGGCGTCTCGGTCGTAACCGGCGCTGCCGGTGCGATCGCTGGTCATCATGCCGCGACCAGGTGTCGCTGTGGTGATAGTGGGTCCCGTTTTAACCGTCCCGGTTTCGGGTAACGACACCGACGGATGTCCGTTGTTGCTCGGAGCTGCCACTGCGACATCCTGACCCCAACTGCTATAGGCAGACTTGCCATTAAGGCTCGTACAGGCCGACACTGTTATGACATCTGGATGCACCGCAAAGCCACTTAGCCACTCTGTGGTCCCGCTCACGGCGTTTCGTGGCCAGCCCCGCTCATTTACTGTGCCGCTGACCGGGCGATTGGCATTACCGGCAGAGAAGACAATCACGCAGCCTTTGCCATCGCGACCTTTCGTCGCTGCCTGAGTCAACGCATTGCGTTGTCGCAACGACAGGGGATAATTAATCGCTGCAGGCGACCAACTACAGGAAATGACGGCCGCACCTTGTTGTCTCGCCCACCGAAACAGGCCCTCGATCGTCTCATCATCCAAAAAGCCGGTCATCCGGATCGGCATGAATGCACAGTCCGGCGCCACCCC
The DNA here is from genome assembly GCA_010671905.1 of Leptolyngbya sp. SIOISBB. GTDB lineage: Bacteria > Cyanobacteriota > Cyanobacteriia > Phormidesmidales > Phormidesmidaceae > Halomicronema. Next base: position 6,833,375 of record JAAHII010000001.1, on the reverse strand, counting down.
CACAATGCCGCTGGCATTTTCCTCGCCAATTGCGAGCCCAGCACATGATGTGCCGTGATTGTCAGTCGTCGCGTCTGGTAAGGGTACGGCATCCTGAGCCTTCAAATCTCGGGGTGCCACAATCTTCCCCACCCCTTGCAAGTCGGGATGAGCCAGGTCAAAGCCGTCATCGCATACCGCCACCACCACCGAACGCGTCCCCCGCGTCAAATCCCAAGCGGGCTCAGCTGAAATATGGGCATTCGGTTGAATCTGAGAGCCGACCACTGACGTCAGATGCCACTGTTGGCGATATAGCGGATCAGTCGGGCGGTACAACGGTGCCGTCGCGATGACCACATTGGGTTCTGCCGTCAGCACGTCATCAAAGCGGCTCAGGCGGTTAGCGATTTTGATCGGATTTTCTGTGGCTTGGCCCGTGACTTGGTATACAAACGTATTGGGTATGCCCTCTAAAATTTGCATCTCCGCCAGACCAGGCCCGGTCACAAGTTGGTGACGTTGGTCGATCATCACTAAGGGGGAAAATTGCACCGTGATCTGATCGGTAAGGTAAATCCAGGTGCGGGGGCTGGTAGCCAACCGATAGACCCGACTGGCAAACCGCACCCACTCACTTTGCCGCACCGCTGCCAGGGTGGCTTCCAGACGAGATGCGGGTACCTGCCATTCCACCAGTTGCCCCCGGGCGACCGAGCGAACTGCCACCGGCTCAATCAGCGTCCGTAACTGGTCGATTGCCGTTGGGGTAGTAAGGCGAGTGGTGAAGCGATCGCCCAACGCCGCCAGCAATAGTTCTTCACCGCCTCGCTGTAAGGTTAGCGGCGGCGCTGACCCCTCACCCCGATTTGTCATCCCTGCACCTTTGGAACCTTCTGCCTGATATCGCCGTCTAACCGCCTTGGCTTGCTTAAGAGTTGCCCCCAGCTGAGTCAACGTTGATTGCGTGATTCAACTTTAGCCAACCCTCGCTCAATCGCATCGCAAGCCAGTTTTTAACTTCAAGTTTCAAGTGAAATGGTAAGATACATCGGTATTTTTACATTCCGTCAACATTTGCACTCAGGTTCCCCCATGGTTGTTCATTTCTCTCCCGCTGTTCGCAATTTAAGACGCTGGCTGGGCAGCAGCCTACTGACTGTCAGTCTCATCGGGGGCATGACCGCAACTGTGTGGGCCCAAGAGGGTGAACTCAGCCCAGACTCAGACGTCCGCCGCATCGATGCGGTTTCCAGCAGTGACTTTAGCGTCCCCTACGCCGATCAATTGGTTGCTCAAGGCAATACAGCGGTCGCCAGCCAAAACTTCCCTGAGGCGATCGCCAAATTTGACGAGGCTCGCGAACTCTATAACCAACTTTCTCTCTATTATCAAGAGCTGGCGGAAATGTTTTTTGGCATCGATACTCGACAAAATCGCAGTAATCGAGAAAAGGCGATCGAAGCGGCTCAAAAGCGTGATGAAACTACCTATCAGCTAGCGCTGATTCACCGCAGCCAAGACGCCCCCGAAGAGGCCATCCCCCTTTTGATGGAAGTGTTGCGAAGCCAGCAACCTACCCGTGATTTGGGCGAACAGGCTTACCAACAGCTCTTTGAAATGGGTTTTGTGGAAGCTCCTTACGAATTTAATTAGTTTGGAAAAACGAAATTGATAGACTAAGGCAAACACCTGCTGAGAGGAAATGCATGGTCACAGCCGATCAAGTCATATCAATGATTCAAGCCGAGATGCCTGATGCTGACGTCAACGTCAACGATCTTACTGGCGGTGGCGATCATCTTGAGGTCACCGTGGTGTCAGGAGCGTTCGCTGGGCGCAGTTTGGTTCAGCAACATCAGCTAGTTTATAAAGCTGTGCAATCAGCGATGTCTAGCGAGGCGATTCATGCGCTCGCTCTCAAGACCTACACACCAGAAACCTGGTCACAAGTGAGCCAAAGTGCTTAATGGCTCACTCCGTTCCCGCTTTTGTACCCGCGACTCAACTAAGAGGTAATACACAATGACTCCAGAGGTTAAAGAGCGTATCGATCAGCTCATCAACGCCAACAAAATCATGGTGTTTATGAAGGGCAACAAATTGATGCCTCAATGTGGCTTTTCCAATAATGTTGTCCAAATTTTGAATGTTTTAGGTGTGCCTTTTGAGACTTTTGATGTTCTTTCTGACCCAGACATTCGCCAGGGCGTTAAAGAATATTCCAACTGGCCGACGATTCCTCAGGTTTATCTCAACGGTGAATTTCTGGGTGGCTCCGACATTCTGATTGAGCTTTATCAAAGCGGCCAACTGCAAGAAACGGTTGAAGTTGCCTTAGCGTCGTAACGTTGCCTTTTCAATAATTTCCATCGGTTGGTCAGCAGCGCTGCAGAATGAAATATCCTGCAGCGCTGTTTTTTGTCTGTTTTGGCTATCTGGTGACCTGCCTACCTGCTGCCCTTGTCTGTTGAGAGTAGTCGCACCAGACAGTAAGCCCTTGGCATGTGGCTCAGCCATAATCCGTGGAGAAGTGAGGGTCGGCCCGACAATTCATCCTCTGAGAGCTCGAAAAATCGCCTGCTTCCTTTAGAAAACCGTATCGCGCAAGGATGAGTGCAGTGGATGGAGCCCTTGGGTGCCCCCCCAAATGACTTTTGTATAGTGCATCATACAACGGTCATTACCTGGGTGAAACAGGTGGGTAACCTGCTGCCTGAAGCTTATGCCCCTGACACGACCCCCGAGATCGGGGAGCTCGACGAATTGGCAACCTTTGTCGGCTCATAAAGCGGTGCAACCCCGCGTCGTTGCATGGCGTTAGGGAACGCACACCAAGACAAACCGGATTTGGCTATGGACGGCTGTTGATCACTTCCGCCAGGGCATCTTGGGTAGGGGTTCTCGGTGACTATAGTGCCGAAACCTTTCGGCCTCTTTGGGAACGGGTTGCCACCTGGCAATGCTATTTTTATGTCACCGTTCGCGTAGCGTTGCCGGAGGCATTAGGGGGATCGGTCTATCCGGGCTTCATTCCGGAGGGCGCTCAGATTATTAGCAAAACTTACATGACTCGGGTGGAAGGCGAAAACACACGCCTCCAAAATGATCTGGCCCGCCGGCATCGCAAGACGCTGTGCTATTCGAAGTCCGTGGAAATGCTGGCTCACTCGATTCGACTGCTACTTCACCACCTTAAGTTCGACGACGTTCCAGTCCCATCCAGATGCATCTCTTGATTCAGCAACGCCCGAAATTATACTTCTATTCAGCAACGCCACAGTTTCAAAGACATCATCGACCTGACGTTGATAAACTCCAGTTAGCACGACAAAGGGAGATTAGCCTTCCAGAATTGAGTACTTAGGCTTCTCCAGGGTCACGAGTACCGGCGGCAAGTTGCAAAATCATAGGGTGGCCACCATCTTGGTGATACTTGTCAGCCCAAGCTTTGAGCAGAGCGTCAAGTTCGGCGAGGGCTTGTTCCCGTTTTTCGGGAGCAACGTCAAAAACTTCGAGGCCGCGCAACACATCTGGTTGTTCTACGACCCAATCTTGCATGAGCTTACCGAAACGAGCTAAATCATCGATCATTGTAAAGACTCGTTCCCGCTGACCTTTGGGGGCGTAATGGGTACGAGTCAACACAAAAATTGGGATCGATAGGAACGGAATGTCGATTTGAGTTACGGTGCCAGAGTGTAGCAAGCGAAACTTAATGTGTTCAGTCAAAGCTTCACTCAAAGGCATCTGACGGTTGGGAGGATATTCGGCTTGGGATTTTTCGTGCAGTAGCTTGATCAGGTCTAAAAACTCCAGCATGTCCAAAAACCGCGCTGAGGGTAAATCAGTCGGCAGTTGGGCATACAACGCTTCCTGCTCTTTAGCACTGAGGTGATGATGATTGAGACGACATTGTCCTGGTTTCCAAGGATATTTTTCTTGCCAGAGGAACGGTAGACCAATCAGATAATAAGGCTCCTGGTCGCTGAGGCTAGTGAGTGATTGGCCACCGGCCTTAAAGGATTCCACTTCTTTGACGATCGCCCTGACCCGCTTCGGCTCGACATGATGCAAAAAGCTGGTTTTACGAATGTTGTTGCCCTGCTCTAGATAAGAAGAGTAAATGGCTAGCTTAGCTGCCGTATTGGCAGCCTCAAGAAACGAACCATAGCGATGCCCACCTAGCTTCATCACGCTGATCGCTAGGTAAAACAAAATACGGTCAGCCGAACTGACTTTTAGATCGGCAATAATTTCGTCATAGTCTCCACCTGGCGGAGACACTTCCTGAGAAGACGTCGCGAATTTTGTCACACTCCTGCACTCAAATCAAAGGGAACTATTCACTAAATGCAGCATCCTGAGGGTTGTCTAGACAACCTTTAGCTGGCCAGGTTTAAGGATCTGGTTCAGGTTGGCTTGTTATGTCAGGCATTGTAGTTCGACATGCCAATATCTTTCCAGAATGCCCAATAATTCTATGGGGTTGATGAGGGGGCCATTACTTCTTGCCGATGTGCATCTTCAGTCGTGCGATCGCCGTCCTTCAGATACGTGGCCAACCAACGCTCCATCTCCCAGAGCACATGGCCGACGGCTTCCCGAGACTCGTAACCATGGCCCTCTAAGGGCAATTCTACCCAGCGCACTGTACCCCCTAAGCCCTTCATCGCTCCATATAATCGTTCACTCTGAATTGGATACGTACCCGCATTCTCATCATTAGCACCGTGGATTAGCAGCAACGGCTCATTGATGTTGGCCGCATGAGTGAATGGTGACATATCAAGATAGGCGTCGGTGGCTTCCCAAAAGGTGCGTTGCTCACCTTGAAATCCAAAGGGCGTCAGACTTCGGTTATAGGCCCCACTGTTGGCAATCCCGGCCTGGAATAAATCCGTATGAGCCAGCAGGTTGGCGGCGGTAAAGGCCCCGTAGGAATGTCCTCCGATCGCTAATTGATCGGGTCGGCTAATCCCATTTTCAATGAGGTAATTCACCACCGCTTCAGCACTTTGAGTGAGTTGCTGCACATACGTATCATTGGGCTCGACCTCTCCTTCGCCAATGATGGGCATGGTTGGACCCATTACGACAGCATAACCCTGTGTTAATAAAAAGCGTGGATCGTAGGAATAGGGACGGCGAAAGGCATTTTCTGCCGTGGTGACCTGAGAGGCCGCATCCCGACTCTTAAACTCTTGGGGATACGCCCAGAGCAAAGTGGGCAGCGGCCCATCCGTGATTGGCTCATGGCCGGGCGGCAAATAGAGCGTGGCCGATAATAACACCCCATCCGCTCGCTCATAGCGAATGACTTGAGGGATTAAGTCACGATACCAAGGGCGGGGATCGGCAAAATCTGTCAGGGCAGTCTGTTGCCCTGTGACCAAGTCTTGTCGCCAGTAGTTGGGCGTTTCCTCCGTCGACTCACGATGGGTAATGAGTTGAGTCGCCTGGTTGTTCAGCAGTACAGTGACCGATTCGTAATAAGGATCAGCCGCTTGCCATAGACGCGTTTTTTCCTGAGTAGTGAGTTGCCAACGGTCTAAAAATGGGTAGACGCCCTCGGGTGAAGCCCCACGTCCCCGCAAATAGAGGCTCTGGTTGTCAGGCGCTAGCATCAACACTCGGCGATGATAGGGGCCAGGGGTCGTTACCGGCTGCCCCGGATCGTTGTAGCGATCCTGATAATCACGGTCGTCGAGGAGGATGGGTGGCTGCTCAGGGGCCGCAGGATTGAGCTGCCAAACCCGCACCCGCCGCGTGTCGTACCAGGCTTCAACGCCTAGTGCCAGGGTGTCGTTACCCCATAGGATATCGTTGTAGCGCAGAGTCGTTTTCCATAAGGGCTGCGGCTCCCTTTGAAAGGGGGCAGGGAGTTGAAACACGGCATCCCGTTGGGCCACTTCTTGGCTGGCATCGCCGCCGTCTAAAGCTTCAACCCAGTAAAGGGTAGCGGGGCGATCGCTGCGCCATCCGATGGTTCGGCGGCCCGTTCTGACAGAATCAAAGGTCACAGGAATATCGTCGGCCAGGGGCAAGTCTGCGACTCGGTAGACTTCCTGACCGTCATGATCGAGCACACTAATCCGTTTAGGAAATAGGCGGGCAGGCACTTGATACGAAAAAGGTCGTTGCAGGGTGCGTAGTAGAATCCATTGCCCATCGGGGGAGGGGGCCATGGAGGCAATCAACTGAGAGGGCGTGAGAACAGTGCGATCGCCCTGCAAACTAACGCGCACTAACACTGAAGTGAGGTAGTGCTCAAAGAGTGCTTCATCGGCTGGCGACTCTAGCAAATTGGTGTAGGTCCGCACGGGGGCAGTGCGGCCTAAATTTTGCTCAATGCGGGGTCCCGTCGGCACAGGACTTGCGATCGGTGGTTCGCCGAGTTCTGGTGGCACCATTTTGCATAACAGTCCCGCTTCATCTGAAATCCAGCGACAGGGTGCGCCATAGGTATTGTTCAGGGTGGGGCCAGTCAACTGCTGGGTTTGGCCGGTGGCCATGTCCGCCAACCAAAGTTCGACACCGTCTGGTTGGTCGAGGGTAAAGGCCAGCAAATTGCCGGTGGGTGACCAGCTTAAGTTGCGAATTCCCGCTGATTGAGGCAGTTCGATAGTGGTCTGCTCACCCGTTTGAATACTTTGGATGGTTAAGCCGACAAAGGCGTAAGCTCGAGCCGGGGCCCGGAGAGCAGGATTAATCTGGAGCCCGGCAAGTTGCAAACGCGGCTGCGCTAGCTCGGACAGCGATGTTAAGGGCGGGCGATGCAACTGCACTAGCCATTGATGGTTGGGCGAAATGATCACGCCGGGATACCAAGGCGTGTCCAACATGGACGCGATGGGCTCAGGCGGTTGTTGCCATGTGGCTTGGGCCATAGCAGGAGTCACAGAAACGCTAACAAGGCTGACAAAAATGCCTAACAGTTGGTTGAGAGGACGTTTCATCATCAGCACAGCAGGCTAAGGTCAGCGACTTAATTGTTTATCCTGCCACGTTTAAGTTGGAAAAAGCCTCGCCGGAAGAAAATGTTGTCTGAACTGGCGCAGTTGTAGACAAATCAGGATTGCAAAACCCTTGACCGTAAATGGAATCGCGCCCATTCATGAGCGCGCCTAGCCGACGCTGTTTCCTTAACTCACTAACCTGGACTAACTGCTGACTCCAGGAGACTCTTTAAATGTGCGAATAGTTGGTCAATGACGGCAATTATGAAGGAAATCTAAATAGTCATTTCGATCTATTGGGCGTAACAAATTGCAATAGCTAGGGTCAATATCTTGAAATGGCAGTCCCAATTCCACGGAAAAATGATGGACAGTAATATCAAGATCATTTGACTTTTCTGCGTCTTTTATGAAGGCCAGATGAATCTTGCGAGTTTCTACTGAGAAAATTAGCTCTAAACATTTGTTGATCAGAGAGGGACCCATTTCTCCTCAGGGTTTACTCGGTTGGTTTCTCTAAAACTAGGTGTAAATATCCAACCAATAGCGCTGAAATCAATTATCTTGATTTCTTTTCTTAAAGGTCCAAACAGCTGCAAGTTTGACTGCTCGAAGAGTTGTTGAGTTGATTGCTAGCGCCTGCATCTCTGATATCCCTTGCCTATTGGAGGAAGTGGCTATGTCGAAGCGTGTCTACCGTCCCGATAGCGTCACCAGTTGCAATGCTGCCAGTCAGTGTCTCGACATGATTGCCGACTCGGTCGTTGCGCCTTATGTCTCGCCCCAATGCTTGCCAGAGTCGGCACGAGAAATGCGACAGCGTGTACAGCGAGCGATGCAACAAGGAGACTATCCACGAGCAATCGCCATCCTCAACATGTTGATAGTGCGACAGGGTGCCCAAGCAGAAGATTTCAATAATCGTGGGTTAGTGCACTTATGGAATGGCGAATTGCATAAAGCCATTCGAGACTTTGATCATGCTCTTGCCCTCAATCCCGAATTGCCAGCCGTCTATAACAACCGCGCCAATTACTATGCTGCCCTAGGAGACCTGGAAAGTGCGCTGGCTGATTACGATCGCACGATTGATCTCAACCCTTTCCATGTGCGTGCTCGCATCAACCGAGGGGTCACGCTGCGCGAGCTTGGGTCCTATGACGCTGCCCTGGAAAGCTTCGATGATGCCTTACTGTTTAATCAGTTTGCGGGCGAAGCGTATGCTGAGCGAGGACGAACTTACCACCTGCGAGGTGATTGGAACTGCGCGATCGCCGATTATCGTCGGTCGCTACAACAGTGGGCAAATACGAGTGAAGAAATGACCTTAACCGTTGATTCTTGTCGTTATCGGGTCATGGGTTGGATCAGCGAATTTAGCATCGCCGCTTAAGAAACCATGTCGTTGCTGAACTGCCTGTGGGCAAATATTCAGCTCTTGCTAAAGACGCCGTGTCGATTGAAACTAAGATTTCGTTGCAGGCACTCAGTTGCAGTCACTTAAACGCTTGCCTTCGACCGTTCCTTCCCATGCATCGACAGCAATCACATTGGCAGCCAAGATTGCAGCGATAGGGAGCTGATGTGCGGATCGATTGCCCAACCTCAAAATCCGACTCACGAATCCAAATTGCCGCAAGGGCTTCACCATCACGCGGTTTGCGAGGAGAAGGAGAAGTTTAAAACCCTAGGGCGCGTCATCAATTAATCCCAGAAACCTTTAGGAATGAGCATTCCCGCGCCCGCATCTCGTGCACAGTCTAGGGGCTGTTGCCCTTTTAGGGCAAGGATTTGACCGTTAAATGATGACAGCCCCTAGAAAGTTAGGCTCAAGATTAACTATTCAGGCTTTCAGTGAGAACAATGATCTCAGCTTGTGTTTTGAGCAGTTGATGGACTCGATGAATATTCTTTCGACTGTTAATCGTTGGCCGGTCAAAGTTCCAGGTCGCAATTTTCAGTCATGGCAACTGCCAGCAAAATATCTCATCGTATCGACGACAGCGCATCAACGCGCTTAGTCAATCGAGATTTTTTGGGGGCCGCTGTTGCTGCTGCCATTGTTTGAGGAGTCATCCTCATCATCAACCGTCACATCCTGATTGTTCAACCAAGACTTGACAGGGTCTTCGTTTAGATCAAGACGTAGGACACCGGAGACAAAGCCGCCCACGAAGGCCACAGGCTGACGAGCCAGTTCTTGAAGGAAAGGGGTCAGTTCATCCAAAAACATTAATGGTGTTCTCCTAATTTTTGCAGCCACACGGTTATATCCTACACGGTGAGCGAAGTTGGCGCGATCGCAGTTCGCAGAGGCGGTCACTCGATATGACCTCTGTAGCCTAGCTCAGGCCTGACGCTCTAATGCAGCGTTGTAAATGCGCTCATTCGCCTCTACTGATTTTTGCAAATCGACAATTGGGTGGGGATAGTCAACGCCCAGGCGCAGGCTAAACTGCTGTTGTTCAAGGCCGGATAATTGCCACGGACAGTGCACTTTTGAAGCTGGCAACGTCTGTAATTCTGGTAGCCAATGTTTCACATACTCGCCCTGGGGATCGTAGTCTTTCGACTGCTTAGGAATGTTGAAATACCGAAAGCCCCGCGCATCATTTCCCACGCCAGCGGTGTAGTTCCAATTGCCCCAGTTGCTGCAAACGTCGTAGTCCACCAACAAAGACTCAAACCACTCAGCGCCCATGCGCCAGTCAATGCCCAGATTCTTGGTCAAAAAGCTGGCGACGTTTTGTCGGCCTCGATTGGACATAAAGCCGGTGGCCGCGAGTTCTCGCATGTTGGCATCGACCAACGGATAGCCAGTTTGACCGGTACACCAGGCTTCAAAACGCGGCCAGTCTTGTTGCCAAGCGACCTTCAGGTCGCGCAAGCCGGAAGGGTAAAACACGCGATCGCCATGCTTCAGACAGATCAAACGGAAATAGTCGCGCCAGAGCAGTTCAAACATCAGCCAGTAAGTGGAATCGTTCCGCACGCGCTCATGTTCATATGCTTGAACAGCCTGATACACGCGGCGAGGAGACAAACAACCCAACGCTAACCAGGCGGAAAACTTAGAAGAATAATTGGCTCCCAACATGCCGTTGCGGGTTTGCTTATAAAGCTTGAGGCAGTCAGCATCCCAGATGTAAGCTTGCAGGCGAGTCAGACCCGCCGTTTCGCCACCGGGGAATTTGAGCACGGCGCGATCGTCAAACTTGGGTGCCTCGACACCGAGTTGGTCTAGCGTGGGCAATGCTCCAGTCTTGATCGATGGGGGTAAGGTTAGCAGTTGTTTGGGGGCCGTAAACGGCTCGGAAACGGTGCTGGATTTTTCCACCTGTTTACGAAACTGGGTGAAGACCCCGGGCACCTTTTTCGGCGAAAAAGGAAGATCGTCGAGGTGATATAGAGTTGCCCCCCAGTAAGTTCGCACCTTCTTGCCAGTGGCTTGGAGTTTGTCTGCCAGGGCATTTTCAACCGTGAGTTCTTCGGCGGTGGCTTCCGCGTGCCAGTAAACTGCTTGGGCATTGACTTCACTAGCCAGGGCTGGAATGACGGTTTCAGGTTCTCCCCAACGAATGATGAGATCGCTGCCTCGCTGCTGGAGCGATCGCCGCAAATCGGCCACACTCTCTAACAGAAACTGGGCTCTGAATTGACCTGTCTTGGGGAACCCAAATGCCGTTTCACCAAATTGCCGAGGGTCAAAGCAGTAAACAGGAATCACATCGACACCAGCACTCAGGGCTGTCTGCAGCGGCTGATGGTCGTGCAAGCGCAGATCATTACGAAACCAAACCAGAATTGCCATCAGTGCGATTAGGGGAATGTAAACCTCTGTAAATCTAACAAGTTGACACCTCCGCTGCTGAGTTCAATCTGATCGGGAACAACCCTGCCAGCAGCCTGCTCTCTGCATGCTGCGGTATCCGTAAATCAGCTTCGGGGGCACGTTTTTCAAAGTTGCGCAAACGGGTGCCTAGGATCTCTCGCTTTTGCAGTATGATTGCGTCGAAAAACTCTGTCGACTGGCTTGGCGGGGTTGTGATTCAGAGCTTATAAGGACCATTAACGGATGAAACAGCTACATCGCATTGTGCAGATGGGGCTCTCAGCGATCGCCCTGCTGACAGTTGGAGTAACCGCCGAGGCGATCGCCCCTCAAGCTGCCCATAGTGCTGAAGATATCCGCATCTTAGTCGAGGGTCCTTTGGTCTTTGATCTCTCTGTTGAGTCCCTCGCCACCTTTGCTGAAACGGGAGAGGTGACGGGTGATCTGCAGCTTTATGCTCGGTTCTTAAATGAAGAGACCCTGCAATTGTTGCGAGACGGCCTCACCCGCAAGATTCCCCTAGATGTCGTTGCTGCGGATAACTTGTCTTACTCACCTTTAGGGCGGGAAATCTTACTGAATGTCGGTAAGGTGTTACAGGCTTATCGCGGTGTGAATGGTCAAAAAGCGCTCAGATCCGCCGTCATTGGGGCCGCAGCCAACGCCGATGCCGAAGGCTGGACGTTGATTGACGTCTTAGAAGAGTTTCCAACCCCCGCGTTAGAAATTGAGCTGCAAGATCTGCTGGCGATCCGTCGTCAACTGGCAATCTATTTTAGTTACAACGACGCCGTAGTGAGGACGATTAGGGCTCAGGCGGCTGATGAAGCGCTAACTCAAACCGACGTCAATATAGCCGAATTGGCCGATCTCAGGCTGCCTGGGCCATTTGGCTTTACCAAAGAAACGATTACGGTGACTAATCCGGCGCTACGCCAGACCCAAGCAGGACTGTCGGTCAACTATGACTTTGATGTCGATGTCTATATTCCTGAGGGCTTGAATGGCCCGACGCCCATTGTGATCATTTCCCATGGCTTTGGGGATGTGAAAGAGAGCTTTACCTTTATCGCCGAACATATTGCCTCTTACGGCTTCATCGCAATTTTGCCCGACCATGTGGGCAGCGATTTGGCCTACCGGCAAGAATATCTCCAAGGTCGCCTGAATACGTTGCTGAGCCCTGTGGAATTTATCAATCGGCCACAGGAGATCTCGTTTCTGATTGACAAGTTGGAAGACCTCGTGGCTGAATCACCCGATTGGGCAGCTCGTCTAGATCTAGAAAACATCGGCGTGGCGGGCGACTCTTTGGGCAGTACTAATACTCTGGCCTTGGCCGGAGCCGAGATCAATTACGCGCGCCTTGTGGAAGCGTGTGATGCCGATAATGTTTTACTGAATTTTTCGCTTTACCTACAGTGCCGAGCCCAACATTTGCCGCCGCAAAACTACGATCTAAAGGATTCGAGAATCAAGGCAGTGATCACCGGTCACCCCTTGGGTGCCTCGCTGTATGGACCAGAAGGGTTCAGTCAAATTGACATACCGTTACTAATGGTGGGCGGTTCAGAAGATATTGTTGCGCCGGTCGTGGTTGAGCAGTTTCATCCGTTTATTTGGATGCAAACCGAACCTAAATACCTCGCCATGTTGGATATCGGCACTCACTTTTCGTCGAAGCCAGGTCGAGATGCCGCAGGAGGCATTTTTGCGCTGCTGGCTGGGGCCAATCGGGACGTTGGCAGTGGTTACTACGAAGCGTTGACGGTGGCTTTTTGGAATGTATATCTCCGGGGACAGGACGAATTTCTACCCTACTTGACGGCTAGCTATGGCAATCAGTTAAGTGATGGCCAACCGATGGGCTTATCGATCATCACTGATCTTCAACCTGAGCAAATCGAGGCGACCTATGGTCGTCGTCCTCCAGTCCCCATTATTCCTGAGCCGCTCGCGGCGGCGATTCCCCCCCGTTCCCAAAGCGTGTTGGCCGAGATTGCGGAAACCGGAGTGTTAACAGTGGCTTTCCGTAAAGATGCCGTACCCTTTGGCTTTATTAATCAGGAAGATGCCTGGGATGGTTACTGCGGCGATATGGCGATCGCCCTCAGCAATTATGTGGCTGCAGAACTCAAGAGCGACGTCGACATCCAATTGGTAGAACTCACTTCCACCCTGGAAAATCGCTATGACCTGGTGAGTGATGGCAGCGTCCATTTGGAATGCGGCCCCAATAGCATTCGCAATGATGTGGCTGGCGTGGTCTTTTCCAGTCCGATCTTTGTCACGAGTACCCAATTTCTGGTCCCTGCTGGACAGGCCGATACCATTCGCCCGACGACACCCTTGGCAGGTACGCGCTTGGGCGTACTGGAAAATACGACGACGCAAATATTTGTTGAAGAGACTTACCCTGACGCTGATATTGTGTTGTTTTCCGGCATCGAAGGGCGACAGAACGCGATCGCGGCAACCACCCGTGGTGAAATTGACGCCTTCGTTGGGGACGGTATTTTGTCCTACGGAGAACTGCTTTTGCAGGGACGAGCGATCGACGATTTTGCGCTCATTCCCGAAGTGCCTCTCACTTGTGAATATTACGGTCTCGCGCTACCTGACAATGATCTAGAGTGGCAGACGCTGATTAATCAGTTCCTAATCAGCGATAGTGAAAATCCCATTTCCACTAAATGGTTTTCTGCGATTGCTCCAGAAACGTTGGATAAGACAGCTTTTTGTCTCAATCAATAGGTCGCTAATTCGCAAATTTGCTTTGATAAACTATGAATTGGTGGTAGGCAGACTGTCTGCCGCCAATTTTTATGAAACCCATGATCGAACCAGTCATTGTCAGTCTTGAAAGGGCTCAGGACAATATTTTTTAATAGTCCACAAACGGCATCCGTGGGTACATTAGAAGTGCTAATCGTCAATGCTGGTTGCGATGGACTCCTCGACACCTCGAATTGCGCTCCTGATTGATGCGGATAATGCTGCGGCTTCCAAGATCGAACTCGTGTTCGATCGCCTTGGGCTGTTGGGGACCATCCGAGTGCGTCGAGCTTATGGCAACTGGAAAAAAGATCATTTGCAAGGCTGGGCCAAAATTTTGCATAAGCATGCGATCGTGCCCATTCAGCAGTTTGACTACGTCACGGGCAAAAATGCCACGGATATTGCCTTAGCGATCGACGCGATGGATTTGCTACAAACGATGCGTCCAGAAATCTACGGCATTGTGGCTGGCGATAGCGACTATACGCCGTTAGTGGTAAGGCTGATTGCTTCAGGCGCAAAAGTATTTGGCTTTGGGCGAGTCAAAACTGCGTCGATCGCCTTTCAAGAAGCCTGTACTGAGTTCATTTCTTTAGATGATGCGCCAAAACCAATCATGTTGGGGCATGTGAGCGGCAATGGGGGAAAGCGTAACGTGACGACTGCCAGTGCGCAGGCGACCCATGCGGTCTCGTTGACTGTGGTTGATGCCGCTGGGGCGACGGATGACTTGCCGCTAAAAGTATTTTCTGACGCCATTCAGCAAAATCGACAGGTGTCGGGTTGGGCTGATGTGAAATCTATTGGGGCCTATTTGAGCCAACGCAAAATTGTCAAAGCCGCTTATAACGTTAATCGCTGGGCCAGCTTTTACAAAAAATACCCAGCCCTGTTTGAGGTCCAAGAACTCGACGGTAAAACCATGGTGCGTTTGTTGGCTGACCAGTCAGCATAGCGGCTTTAACCGATCAGGTGTCGCTGGTGCGGCTGCTGCCAGGTCTGGGGGTTTGGCCCGAGGGGAATAATGCCACCGGGGTTGAGGGGAAACAAGTTGCCATAGTAGTCGCGCCGCACGGTATCGAGGTCGCAAGTGTCAGCGACGCCAGGTTGCTGATACAGGTCACGGGCATAGGGCCAAAGGTGGGGATAGTCACACAACCGCTGGCGATCGCACTTGAATAACCCGTGATACACCGCATCAAACCGAAATAGGGTGGTGAACAACCGCACATCAGTGAGGGTGAGGCAATCACCGCAAATATATCTTTGGTGGGCTAACTGTTGATCGAGGTCATCTAAGGTCTCAAATAGCAATGTGCAGGCCGCTTCGTAGGCCGCTTGCGAACGGGCAAAGCCGCAGCGATAGACGCCATTGTTGATGGCGTGATAGATGCGATCGTTCCACTGCTCAATCTGGTCGCTGAGCTCGGCAGGGTACAGGTCTAAATCAGCCTGGGTAGCGAGTTCAGCAAAGGCGACGTTGAGAATTTTGATGATATCGGCGCTTTCATTATTGACGATAGTGCGCGTTTGGGTATCCCATAAAACCGGTACCGTGCTGCGCCCCCGATAGCCCGCCTGTGCCGTTTGATACAGTTCAGGTAGCGATCGCCATTCTAGACCCGGATTATCAAACAACCAAACCCCTTCATTCGGGGATGGTGAGACTCGCCAGAGGGGAATCGCGTCTTCCAGTCCTTTCAGGGCTCTGGCCACCAATGTTCGATGCGCCCAAGGACACCCCATCCCCACAATCAATCGATAGCGACCAGCTTCTGGCTGATACGTACCGGATTGACTGACGGATTCCCGAAACTCGCTGTCAGGCCGAGTATAAGCCCCCTGATCATCGCTGGGGGCTAACCGCGACATCATGACCTGCCACATTGTGTGCCAAACGGTTTTACCCACCTGCACAATCAGGCCGGGAGGCAAGCTGGCTTTGATTTTGGTAGAGCGAGCCATGACGATGGGAAATTTACTGCAAACATACTGCGCTTGATCAGCAGCATCCCACAAATCTCAGCCAATCACCCCGCTTTAAAAAGTGACGCACATTTTTGCGGTAATCAAGCTTTAGCCAATTGCCGACACAGAGCTTCTGTCTCAGCAGCATAGCCTCCCTACAGACAATTCGTGAATCCGTGACCCAGCACCTTAAAACCAAAAGACAAACAACAGCAATTCCCTAAGCCCTTGATGTCTAAACTGCTTGGCTTCAAACCGCTGCGGCCTAAGTTTCTGAAGGTGACGACGACTCGCCAATCGTTGAAGTCAGATAAGCCACGAGAAACCCGATCGCAAAGCCAGCGATGTTACGCGTAAGCGGAATCCAATCGCTGGTGCGTGTTACGACCGGCCCGACTCCAAAGGCAAAGAATAAGATGCCCCACAGTGGAGAAAAAATGAGCACCCACTGCCAGGCAATCACTTGTCCTGGTTTTCGAGGATGAGCCGCAAACCCACCAATCACGCCCCCGACAATGGAGGTCACCAAGGTTAAAATCCACTGCTCTTGGGGCAATCCCGGCACGACAGCGCAACCATTCTTTCGTAAGCACGTTTCGATGGAGCCAAGCGCTTCGAGAATGGCGCCATTTTCACCGTTATCCCGAACAAAGAACTGGTTACCGTAGCGGGTTTGTAATTCAATCCAGAAGGTACGGGGTAGGAGGTCAAACAAGGCATCGCCGACGCTGAAGTTCAACAGATTACCGCCGCGTGGGTCAGCAACCAGTAACACGCTGTGATCGTCCAGACCCCAATATTCTTTGACGGCACGACCGGGAGTGCGATCGTATTGGGTCAGAACCCGCATCTTCCAACCACTTTCGTCTTGGAAGGTTTGAATCCGTTCGTTCAGTCGTTCTTCTTCGAATGAACTGAGAGAGTTTGCCAGATCAATGATGAAAGTTGGGTCTTCGGGCAAAAGGTCAGGGTTATCGTAGGCCGCAGCTGGTGGTGTGGCTAAACACCAGCAAATCAACCCGACCCAAACTGCCAAGACCCATCGCAGCGATTGTTGCTTGACCCACGAAGCCATCGAAGTGACCATAACTCTCACACGTAAATCCCTTGATCCTGAGAGAACTCTTTGAGCATGAGTTCTCATCTGTTTACAGATGTTTACCTTATTCTAAGGGATGAATCAAACGGTTCTCAGAAAAACCGTGCGTCAACGTCTAGATGTGGGTGTATTCCAGACCGGCAACTCCGATGCCCGTTGGCGTTGCAAATGCTATAGCCCACAGCTGAATGCCGAGTGCAAAGTGCAGAGTTCGGCAATGAAGAGCGTGCTGGATATAGATTGCCGCTCATTCCTATAGGGGCGACTTCTCCCCTGAGTTCTTTACCGAAATCATTGATATAGCGTCAAAAGAGCATAGGGACTAATCAGAAGCTGCCTGGGGTGGGGAGTCACTAGCAACTGGGGTGTCATTGGAGGAACTGGTGCGAGGGCGATCTCGCTCACGCTGATGGCTCAGTTCTTTATTGGGAGCGATTGCAGGGTCGTTAAGTTGCTCAGGGATATCGGCTGGCGAATCGCCTGCGGCCGATGGCTCCACTGGTGCTGAAGGGCGACGATCAGTTGGCTGAGGATGGGTAGTTGAGGAAGGGCGTGGACGATCGCGGGGCGCGGCAGATTGGTTAAACGTAGTCCAAGCTGCTCCCAGTCCTGCCATCAAGCTCCGAGTGTTGACCTGGGCCCGCTGGGCCTGACTGCGCAAGGTATTCACGCTTTGATCTACCTGCTGCGCTACCCGCCCCGCATTTTGCACTCCGGCATTGACATCGTCCGTTAGCCGGGTAATTTCTGTCGTCGTTTCTCGTAAGGATTCGAGCGTGGGGGGCAGATCGCGATCGAGGGTATTGCAGAGCTTTTCAAAGCTGCGGGCGGCGCGGCTCAGTTCCACGACTGCAGGTACCAACACGACAAACACTGCTGTCAGACTCACCGACACCAGCACAAATGAAAGGCACAACCACAGGACAGGATTATTCACAACGCACCATCAACGGCCATCAATCTAACTGTCGTAGTCGTTAGCGGGACGCTCTTCCTGGGCGACCAAGTCATCATATTCTCGCTTCGAAGCTTCTTGCCCGGCGGCGATCGCGTCTCGCAAGCGTCCCAAAGTATCTTCCCAACGCCGCTGAGAGGTTTCTGATAAGCGCCCAGTCTGCAGCTGTAGAGAAGTCGCCAGATCTTCCACCATTTCAGGTAGAGCATCGGCGGATTTGCGTAAAAACTGACGGGTTTCTTTCCCCGGGCGTGGCGCCATCAATAACCCCGTGACGGCTCCAATGGCTGTACCGATGACGACGCCGCCGAGAAAGGCTCCAGATTTGTTCTCTGCCACTGTTTTTCTCCTTGTTTCACCCGTTGCGGCCTTACTCAATCACAAGCAGAGCCTATCGAGATGCCCTCTATTTAATCACCGATTTTGCCTCTGTCGCTGTTAGGAACGAACGCGCCGCACCAGCCGCAAAATCAAGGTTGTGGTAGCAAAGATTTGCTGTAGTTGTTGCAATTGCTGTCGGCATCGGCGATAGCGAGTGCGTACCAGTGCAATGGCATCGCGGCCTTCTAAGAGTTGGCCTGGAGCCTGTTCTGGACTAAGCGCTAAACGGGTTTCTCGTTCTAAGGTGTCGAGCGCCACCGTAGCCGACGTCAGGGTTTTTCTGAGCTGCCATAATCGCCATGCGAGCCAGAAGCCGACAAGGGCGATCGCCAGATTCAGTCCGATCACCAATTGGATCACCGTCATTTCCTCAAAGACTGGCTTGACCATAGTTTGCAGTTTAACCCTTAACAGGGTTTTTCCTGCCAGATGATATCAACCTGACTGCCGGACCTACGGTCCTGTTCGGCTGACGAGACATTTACCCCAAGGCTGTTGCCGTTTAGCGAGTTGAGAACCGTCAACCTGCAGTAGAATTTGGCAGCGTTATCCGGCCCAGACCATATAAATATGGCAGGGTGAGCTTGGGGTGTCTGCCCCCTGTAGGCGACTCTTAGCTTCTGCATGGGAAATCAGGTTCTGGATAAGGCCTTTTTCACGCCTTTGATAGGCCGATGCTCTATGACTCGACAGGTGCTCTACGTTGACCCGCAGCAGGGAAGAGATGATCGTGATGGTCGCTCACCCACGCAGCCGCTCAAAACTTTAACCCAGGCGTTGCAACGCAGTCGCGGCGAGACGCGCATACAGCTTGCGACGGGAACCTACAGCGCTCGTAGCGGCGAGCAATTTCCGTTAAAGATTCCGGTTGGCTGTGAGGTGCGTGGGGCCACCGTGGGCGATCGCCCTGGAGTCACCCTTGAGGGCGGTGGCCAGTTGCAGCATCCTTTGTTAGGGCGGCAATCTGTGACTTGTCTACTGGCGGATGCGACCCTGCTGCACACCGTCAATATTACGAATCCCGCTGCTCAAGGCATTGGGCTCTGGTTAGCCGATGGCCAGCCGCAGGTACACCAGGTCGTGGTGCGCCAGTGCGGTCAGTATGGCGTCGTGGCCCTTGATCGAGTATTGCCTACACTGCAAGACTGCCGACTAGAAGACTGTGGCCAAGCGGGAATGGTCTTTTTTACCCAGAGTAAGGGACAGCTAGAGCGGGTTGGGGGCATTCGTAATCGGGTTGGCCTCTGGATACAAGACGCCGCTGCGCCCTTGATTCGAGCTTGTCGTTTGGAACGCTGCGAGATCGGCCTCGCGATCGCGGATACGGCAAATCCGGTGCTACGAGAGAACCAAATTCGCTTCAATCAGACCTATGGTATCCACCTCACTGATCGAGGGACGGCTGACTTTGGCCAATCGCAGGATCTGGGACTTAATACCGTGCGGCAGAATGGACAACTGGATATCTATAATGCGACGCCGCGATCGCTACTCTCTTGTGGCAACGATGTTGTGCCCCAGCAACTGCGTGGCCCGGTTGACCTGATAGCCAGCGAGTTGCCTGATCCCAGTGCAGTGCCGCCGCTATTGTTGAATCGCCAGCCGGACTTTCCGGCCCCAGAAATCGATCCGCCAGGGGCCGATGACCGACTAGAGCCGCCGACGGTTGTCCCACTTGGTTCAACGCGCTTTGCCGATATGGCTGATCACTGGGCTGGCCCCTTTGTCGATGGCTTAGTCGCGGCTGAGGTGATCGCCGGTTTACCCGATGGCACTTTTCGTCCTAATCGCAGCGTTACCCGTGCTGAATTTGCCGCTTTCGTGACCGCGAGCTTTCCCGACCGACCGCGCCAGCGATCGCCGCGACAATTTAGGGATGTGCGATCGGATTTTTGGGCCTATGAAGCGTTAATGCGGGCATACACCACCGGATTTCTCAGTGGCTTTCCCGATGGTTCCCTGCGACCAGAAGCGCTGATTACCCGAACTCAGGCCATCGTAGCCGTGACCAATGGTCTGGGGCGATCTGGCGGTCGAGTGGATGATATTGGCATTTACCGCGATCGCGCTCAGATTCCCAGTTATGCGGTGGATGCGGTGGCGACGGCAACCCGCCAGCGGTTAGTGGTCAACTATCCGGAGCCGCTCTTGCTGCGTCCTGCCGAAACGATGACTCGCGGTGAACTGGCGGCCTTGATTTATCAGGGGCGGGTCGCGAGCGGCCTGGCTGAACAGATTCAGTCTCCCTACATTGTGCGACCAGATACGACCCAACCCACCTTTAACGATTTAGACGATCACTGGGCGACTGGTTTTATTCAAGGATTGACATCACTCAATCTGGTCAGCGGCTACAGTGATGGCCGATTTGATCCCGATGGCCCGATTACGCGGGCGCAGTTTGCCACGCTCATCGTCAATGCGTTTGCCCCTGCCGCTGTGAGGCCCCCCATCAACTTTGTGGATGTGCCGCCCGACTTTTGGGCGGCGGCGGTCATTCAGTCCGCCTACCGTGGCAACTTCATGGCCGGATTTCCTGATCAAACATTTGCCCCCGAGCATCCGCTATTGCGAGTTCAGATCTGGGTGGCCTTGGTCAATGGTCTGTACGATCTCGGCACATCATCTGCTCAGGAGACCCTAACCTCCTTTCCAGATCGCAATGTGCTGCCTCAGTATGCGCTCCAGCAAACCGCGATCGCGTTGTCGAAACAGTTCATTACCGCAGCACCGGATGATCGCCGATTGCGTCCTAACCAAATTGCGACTCGGGCCGAAACCAGTGTCGCGGTTTATCAAGCCCTAGCAGATCAACAACGAGTCCCGATGATTCAATCAAACTATCTGTTGTCGCCGAACCCGTCATGAGACCGGCCCACCTGATCCCATGGCCGTCAAGCAAGCCCAAGTACCAGCGATGACAAACGCCAGAATTCCCCAGCCGATCCCCCAGACCGGAGCTTTGATATTAGTGGCAGGGGCCTGCGATCTCTGGCGCAAAGCACTGTAGATATTGGGTGCCCCCAACAAAAAGAAGATGACCGCCATCCCACTGGCATTTTGAGTTGCATCTTCTTGATTCAGGTAAAGCTGATGGGTGGTCATGGTGGTGTCCTCCAAGATGGCTATTGATTCCGGTTAGGTCAGCAGGTCATTGAACCCGGTATCAAAGCCTTGATCCACCCTCCACGAATCCTTCAAAATTTCTCGGAATGTGGCGGACTGATACAGCATGGACTCGCGCATTTTCACTAATAGGGTATGAGCATCGGCTTGGGAAAGCTGCTGCACCTGCTGTTCAAAGACTTGAAGCTCAAACTGTTGCTCAAGGGAAAGCTCTTTACGCAAATCCATCGTGAAGCCTCTGCCATATCCTTACAAATGCTAACTTAACATTTGCTTACAAATATTGACAAATTTCACTGTCTGGTCAAATGGATTACACCTCTCCCCAGCCAGGGGTGTACCCGTCGCATGACTGGGCTATATGCTTTGAAATAGGCCACTGAGCCGATCTGTCGCAGGGTCGCCTTGGTGGGCGTGTCGGCCCCCAGGCAACGTTGACATACCGGATGATTGACACGTAAGCGATTAAAGTCTTGCTGTAACTGACACGCTGGGCTATCGGCCAAAATGTCGGCTAAGGGCTGCTCTGTGACATTGCCGAGAGGAATGTGGCCTTCAAAATCTTTGCAGCAAGGGACGACTGTGCCGTCGTACAAGACGCCAGCCTGTTGAGTAACCCCGTTGCAATAACCCCATTGGGCGGGGGTGACGTGGGCGGTTTCGACATTACTCCAACTGTCGAGGGGGAAGGTTTCTAATACCAGCTTGGGATGCAGCGGCATGAGTTGCCATCGCCCGGGTCGAAAGCGCCGGATGCCGCGATGAATCTGGGGCCAGTCAATTTCGTTGTCGGCAAAGTCGCCCAGTAGACGCTCGGCCCAGGTCGTCAACTCGGCCTTCATTTGGGTTTTGCCCGCGACGATGTCCAACGGTTTGTGAGGCACTAAAAACGGATGAGGTGTGGTGTCTAAGAACTTCACATGGATTCGGGTCGGTGACTCTGGCGATCGCAAATTCGCCTGGATGTAGTGAGTAATGCCCTCGAAATACGCCTCAGATTGTAATCTGGGGGGTGCGCCCCGCAGCTGAAACGTCTGGGGATCGGGGGTCTGTAATGAAATGGTGACCTTCGGTACCCCGGATTTCACTAGCTGCTCAATATGGTCTGGAAACAAGTGAAACGTGCTGCCATTGGTGGTCAGGTGTAGCCGTAGCGATCGCGTCACCGCCCTGTGGATACCCTCAAATATATGAGGATAAATGAACGGCTCCCCCATGAGGTGAAAGGTGACTACGCGAGCGAGTTGCTCATCGGCAATCTCCTTGAGCAAGCGGTCGAGCAACTCGAAAGACATATGTCCTCGCCGCCTGGCCATAATGGCATCTGGGCAAAATTCACATTTGAAGTTGCAGACATTCGTGACTTCAATATGCAGGCGATCGAGCTGACGCATAAGCCGAAGTTGATATCGTTTCGCCTTACCCTAACAAGGAAGCCACCATGCAATCTGAGGAATACATAAACTTTCGTTGAGTCCCCATAACTGGCATGGCCATGGCTCGACTTCTAGCGTCTCTTGGGGTTCACCAATGTGACGTTCTGTAGGCGCAATGTGTACTCCTCAAGAGTCTCTGGGTATACAGGGAATTAGCGGGAGCATCTCAGAACCAACCGGACTAACCATGATTGTGCGTGTAGACTCTGTTAACGTTAAGGAAACTGAGGGATGAATGCTCAGGTAACTGGCACAGTGACCGATACCCAGATTAACTTTTTGTTTCCGTTAGAACGGCAATTGCGATGGTTACTACCCGCCAATCTCTACGCAGCGGCCTGGGTTGACCCCTCACCGGTCATGCTGACCAAAGTTTTTGAGCATTTGCGAACGCTCCAACATGTGCTGATTGACTATGTGCCTCGCCATGTGTGCGATCACCCTCCGGAACCCGGACACCCCCGCCATAGCTGGCAAGAAGGGACACTCTTATTCACCGATTTAGCTGGCTTTACCCCCTTGCTGGAAGCCTGTTCAGCAGAAGGCCTCAATGGCGCTGAATTACTGCTGCGAGTGCTGAACAATTATTTCTCCGACATGATTGAGATCATCAGCAAGTCGAGCGGCAATTTGCTGGAATTTACGGGTGATGCGTTGCTGGTGCAGTTCACGACTGGCGATCCGCAGCGAGATATCAGTCAGGCTCTCAATACGGGCTTGCGCATGCAGCGCGCGATGGCCCCGTTTCAGCATATTCCCACACATCGGGGGAGCTATCGCTGAACATGCGCGTGGGTATTCACACGGGGCAATACGTGACGGCTGATATCGGGACCCCGCAGCGCATGGCCCATGTCTTGTTAGGGCGAGCCGTTACCTTGGCTAAGCAAGCGGAAGGGGCGGGCAGCATTCAGCAAGTTTCCTTAACTGCGGCGGTCAAAAACCAACTTGGCGATCGCGTGTCTCTTAAACCGACTACCCATGACCATTGGCTAGTAATTGATAATCTCAGCGATGAAGAACTAGGTGAATATGAAATCACGGTAGCCCGGCGGCGCAGCACCTCCATATTTTTTGACCGTAGTGTTTCAGGTTTGTTGGAAGAAATTGAAACTGCGATTCAGCGGGTGGAACCGTTGGCGAGCTATATGCCTCGCTCCGTATTGCAGTTGATTATTGATACCGCTTCTGAGCGGCGCATTCCCCCCGCGTTTCCCACCATTGCTGTGGCTTTTGTCAATCTCATGGGGCTGCCGGAATCGGTAGATGACGCGTTGCCGGAGGAAATCGCGGCGATCGTCGATTGCTTTTCGC
Source organism: Leptolyngbya sp. SIOISBB (assembly GCA_010671905.1). Lineage (GTDB taxonomy): Bacteria > Cyanobacteriota > Cyanobacteriia > Phormidesmidales > Phormidesmidaceae > Halomicronema. The sequence goes on along the minus strand of JAAHII010000001.1, from coordinate 6,809,548 downwards.
AGGCATTTTCCCTCATTAATGGCATCGTTGAACTGAAGGGCGGGATTTTGCAAAAAGTCACTTACCACTCGATTGGTTCGGAAATGCTGATTCACTTTGGCGTACTTAACCCTGATCCGAGTGATCCCCATCGGGCAGCGACGGCGATGACGATGATTCGTGATGTGGTGCAATCGATTAAACCGCCGACGGTGCAGGGGCAGCAAATTCGTCTTACCTGTCGTATTGGCCTCACCTATGGTGCCGTGTTTGCGGCAGAGATTGGGGAACGGCGCGGACGGCGAGAATTCAACATTTTGGGAGATACGGTTAATACTGCATCGCGCATCATGAGCCGCGCTGGAGAAAACGAAATTTGGATGAATCAGGCGATAGCTGAGCATGTTGAGGCCGATTTTGCCACGGTGCCGCTCGGGGCGATGAGTCTCAAGGGCAAAGCGCAGCCGCAACCCATTTTTGCCTTAACCCATTCGAAAGGTAAATGACGGAGCGCAAAAGAGGATAATAGAGACGCTAATCTGTATCGCGATCGCCCATGTCCTTATCTGCTAAAGCTATTCCCCTCGACGCTATTTGCTATAACGAGCAAGGGTTGGTACCGGCCATTGTGCAAGACTACTTGGATGGTACGGTCCTCATGATGGCCTGGATGAATGCGGAGTCCTTACAAAAAACCCTGGAAACCAAAGAAACGTGGTTTTGGAGCCGTTCTCGTCAGGAACTTTGGCACAAGGGGGCGACCTCTGGCCACCTCCAAAAAGTGCACACGGTACGCTACGACTGCGATAGTGATGCCCTCTTGATTACGGTGCAGCAGGTAGGAGATATTGCCTGCCATACTGGAGAGCGCAGCTGCTTTCACCAGATTGCTGGAGAAGTGGTCGCTCCCCCGGGTGATACTTTATCCCAAGTGTTTGCTGTGATTCGCGATCGCCAGCAGCATCCGCAATCAGAGTCTTATACCAACAAACTATTGCAGGGTGGGGACAACAAAATCCTCAAAAAAATTGGTGAAGAAGGCGCAGAAGTTGTCATGGCTTGTAAGGATGATGACGCTGACGCGATCGCTGGAGAGGTAGCCGATTTGTTTTATCACACCCTGGTGGCCTTAGCTCATCACCAAGTTGACCTTACAGCGGTTTACCAGAAGCTGCAGTCTCGAAGACGGTAAGGCAAAATCAATGTTCTTAGGTAAAGACATCAGGAGATAAGGCTACACTGAACCCAAGATTTAACTGTGTCGTACTATGTGGCCAAGAATGATGCGGGTTAGCGATGATAAGCTGCCCAAAGGAGTGGCTCAACAGTGTATTCTCGTATCGATTACCGATCTCCTTTATCAGATTTATTGAGGTTCAGGGTCGTAACTGTCGTTGCTGCTGGTACGGCGACTTAAACTAATGGCCAGACTGATTGCCCTTCAAGCTTGCCGGCACGGTATCGGCTGCTCTCATCTAGTTGCTAATTTGGCCGTTATCCTAATGCATCGCGGTTATCGAGTTGGGTTGCTCGATACTGATTTGCAGGTGGGGGGTATGCGCGCATTATTCGGACTAGAGGCAGATATTTCAAGTGATGCGCAGACTTATTGGTGGCTCAGCGCCGATACTTGCTCAACCAAAACCCTGCAAGCTGACCGCTATCTTCACGGTGATAAGCCCCATTCGCAGTCTGCCGGTATCTATCTAAGTTCTCTGGGCCATTACTTCAAGCAAAGTGCTCCTCAGGGGCAAGTGCTGCCGCAGCAGTATGACCTAGAGAAACCTTATGATCTACTGCAGCAATTGAGCCATGAATTATCTTTGGATTTTTGGCTGATTGACAATCAGCCAGAGCTGACGGATGAAAATCTAATGGGACTTTCGTTAGCCGATATGGTGCTGATTTTGTTACAGCTTGATCCCTACGATTTGCAAAGGGCCGCTGTCTTGATAGAAGTCATTGAACAGTTGGAAATCGCCAAAACGTGGCTGGTACCTTCGCTAGTGTTACCGAATATTGAAACCAAAGTCGTCAAACACATGCTTGAGAATACTTATGAACATCCTGTTGCTGGGATTCTCTACCTCACAGATGAATTAGCAGGGCTAGCGAGTCAGGGCATTTTTTGTTTGCATCATCCTCAACACCCCCTCACACAGACGATTATTGCGATCGCTCATCAACTTGAGCAAGACGCCTAAGCCTTGTCGCCTTCATCTAGTAGCATTTTTCATGAAAAAAGCAGAGGCCGAAACCTCTGCCGATATTGACTAAATAGAAACAAAAGTTCGGATAGGGAAATTCACCTATTCAATTGGCGAACTGTCCGCCACCGAATTGAGACCCACAATATCTTCATAAGCAGCTACTGTTGCGCAAATTGTTAGCGGAAACGTCACTAAGAAGCCGAGACCGATTAATAGCAACCCACCAAAGTTGATTAGACCCAGTACCAGTGCAAAGCCAAAGAATGAAAACCATTTCTTAGTAATCAGTTTGCGGCTGGTTTCCATCGCGGGCCAAAAATCCAAGTTTTTATCGAGCAGCAGTGGCAAGGCAAACATATAAGAAACTGCCAGATAGATACCGGGCAGTAAGAAGCATATTGAAGCAACCGTAATTAAGAGGCCACTCAAAATAGCTAACACTAAGATTGGCAAAGCACGGTTGAAGCCTTGGAAGAAGTCACCAAAAGCGGTGGGACGATTTCGGGCAATCTGGAAAGCAACAAGATAAATGCCGGGGATTAGCAAATTGAGCAGAATGCTGCTGACAATACCTAATCCTCCACCATCTTCGAGATTGCCACTCCCCAGAGGCGGGGGCAGTAAAGCTGAAATGATACCCAAGCCAACAAAAGTTATTAGGGTGAAGCCAATAAAAGGTAAAGCATTTGCCTTAAAGATTTCCCAGCCGCGACCGATATATTCGCCCAATTTAAAGTCATAGTCACGATCGCTGATATCAAATGAACTCATGTTCCTAATTTCATTAAATAGTATCCGATTTAACAATATCTGAGAGCCGTTAAGACCTAAATAAGCTTTAGAAAAGTTTTGGCAAACGGCTCAGTTCAAGAGAAATCCGTTGCTTTTCTTAGCAAAGTCGCAATAATGTCACTTTAATTCACATGGTAGAGAGGGCATTTGATTGGGTGATTACCCCAGCCAAACTACCCACTGCGTTCAAAGCCAGTTCTTGTGCAGAATGATTGTCCATTAACAAAGCCTCCCCCTAAACAAGGAGAGGCTTTGAGAAGAGTTCAGCAACTCTGAAGATCCTGTTGAGGACTTAGATTAACCTTCAACGGTAATCGTGCCAACCATGCCAGCGCCACGATGAGGAGCGCAGAAGTAGCCGTAGTCACCAGCAGGCATATCAGCGCTAAAAGTTGTCGAGTAGTTTTCGCCAGGGGCAAAAGTCAACTGAGAGTGAGAAATCTTGTCAGCTAAGTCCTTATCACCACCAGGAATTTGATTGCTATCAAAAATTACGTTGTGGGGCGCCATCTTGTTATTGACCCAAGTCACCGTGTCACCAGGCTTGACGGTGAGCTTAGCAGGTTCAAACATCAGCAAACCGGAATCAGAACCCATTTTGACTTCGTAGTCTGTTGCCATGGCCGGAGATGCGGACATAGCAAATGTTGCGAACACAACCATGAAAGCCAAACAGGCTAGACCTAATTGGCGAATGGAACGTGCAATCTGTTTCATAGGAACCTCTAAGCAGCTAACTTATCTTGACTGTTATTAGAAGTTTACCTTGAAGCGCCACAAACTACACCTCCTGTAAGCAGGAGATTTAAAGAGAATTACAAACTTAACTGATGCAACGTCTATCTCCAGAAAAATAGAAGCGCTGTAACAACTTGTTTGAGCCATTTCATGACATGCTAGCAAGAATCTCCTGCAGCGGGAGATTTTGAAGCACTATTTTAAGATTGATGCGTTTAGCTGGGGGCTGATTTATTTGGTGTTCAGAGAGTCTCTGTTGTGATCTGGGGCTTGGGTACCATGGCGCGGCAACCTCGCTAGCTATCCCTATTGCCATTTCAACCAAAATCCCCACATGATCACCTGACCATGCGGGGATTAGAAAATTAAGCACCGGATAAACCGTTTCTAATCGAGGCAAAAGAGCCTCTCGATGCTGGTTTATACTCCCGGAGCCGAATAAGTGCTCTTGCCGCCACCCCATAACGGGCCAATGACCTGAGGCTGCAGCAAAATATGACCAGAAATTGCCACCAGATCTTCTTCTGTCAAGCTCCGCATCTTGGGATAAAGATCGGAACTCTTGACGCTGGGGTGAAGTTGAGAAATTTCTGTTAACCCGTCATAAGTAGTCGGATTCTCCAGGTAATCCACTAGAGCCTCAAGGTTATCGCGGGGGGGCAACGCCCCAGCCAAACTCTCAGGATCTAACCCCACTGTAGGGTTGGTTTTGGTAATGCCACCGTTATGGCAAATACTGCAAGCGTAGTTGAACTGCCGACGTCCCCGGTTGACTTGCTCTAGGGACAGAACTACAGTATCTCCTTGCTCATTAAGCTTGATGGTGCGCGTCGCCTCATCTAGCTCTGCTGCGAAAGCGGGGGTGCTAAATAACTGGCTCATCACCACAACCGCGATCGCAGCTAGCCAAATGCATCTCTTAAGCATGGTTCTCCTCAAAGGTATCTATGGCTAGCCAATACACAACACAGCGAACTTTTCTTAGAGCGTTGACTTCCGGCAAGGCGATACAGCAGACCTCAACATACCAAGATGCTTAGCCTCCAGAGCCTACCAAAACCTAACGCTACTGAGTGTTAAGTCCTTCTCATATTCTTTATCATGCCACCGAACGGGCTGATTCCCAAAGCGCTTCATAGATCACAGCAACTTGGGGTGATTACCGGTCGCTAAGAGATGACAACTTGATGATTGGAGACCGGTTGTAGCGGTTGCAGGGGCGAAGACGGCACCGGTTGGTGTAATCGAATCAATTTTGCGAGGATATCTTTCAACTCAGTGCGGGGCACGATCACATCCACAAAGCCATGTTTCAGTAAGTATTCCGCCGTCTGAAAGTCATCGGGGAGCTTTTCGCGCACAGTTTGTTCAATCACTCGACGACCGGCAAAGGCAATCAGGGCTTGAGGTTCCGCTACGATAATGTCACCTAACATCGCGAAACTAGCGGTGACGCCGCCAGTCGTCGGGTGCGATAACACAGGAATGTAGAGCAACCCAGCTTCGCGGTGGCGCTCTAGGGCTCCAGAAATTTTGGCCATTTGCATCAGACTCAGCATGCCCTCTTGCATGCGGGCGCCGCCAGAAGCGCACACGATGATCACGGGGAGTTCTAAATCAGTGCTGTGCTCAATCAAGCGGGTCAATTTCTCGCCGACGACAGACCCCATACTCCCGCCCATAAAGCGGAAGTCCATGACGCCTAAACCGATGGGTAAGTTATCTAATTTACCGACACCTGTTTGTACTGCATCGGTTAAGGTTGTCCGGGTTTGCGTATCTCGGAGGCGATCGCTGTAAGCTTTGCGATCACGAAACTTGAGAGGATCTTGAGGCTGTATATGAGCATTCAAGAGTTGCCACGTGCCTTGGTCAATCAATTGTTCGATGCGATCATCACTAAAGACGCGATGGTGATGGCCACATTCCACACAGACAAACTGATTAGCCTTTAAGTCTTTGGTATAAGTCATGACACCGCAAGCTTCACACTTAGACCATAGGCCATCAGCAATTTCCCGCTCTTGCCGATCGGGGCTAATGGGACCATCTTTACGACGATTTGCAAACCAATCAAACAGGGACATATCTCTGAAAACCGTGCATACGTAGGAAAATCCTCATGCGGCCATGAGGGGACTGAGATTTATCCTATCGGGTTTGGTTACGCCTGAGCGAATTCGCTAACCGGCCAGTGAATTCACTCCGGTGTTAACGGTGGTGCCTTGGAGCACTCAATTCAGAGGTTCAGAAGGTATACTATCGCCCACAACCCTAAGAGAGCGAACCCTCCGAAACATCACAAGTTAGCAACTAACATTCTGGTCTGGCAGATAGCTGAACTTGAGTTGAAACCGAGGATTCGCATTCTGCTGAAGGGCATGTTCAGGGTGCTTCGTCAAAATAATGAATATTTCTAAAGCAATTGCCTCATCGGTCGGCAATGGCATTGCCGATGATGCCTTAAAAGATGCCGACAATGGCATCTGGTTGCAGACATTGCCGATCGCGACGCAAAGCGCTTGGCAACGACGGTTTTATTGTATTCGCTGGGTTGATCGTCTGGCTGAGCAAGATCTCATTGTGCAACCAGGGGGAAAGCAGTTTCCGGCGTTTTATCAGGCGTGGAAAAGGTTACGTCGGCAAGGCAAGCTGACGGCTGATAGTCAGCATTGGCAAGTGCTACAAGTGCTAGCCGCAGACTGGTTTCAAGCCAGTCCTGCTTTGCATCAGGCTGAGATCGCAGCTTGGGATGAATATCTGGCGGCGATCGCCGATTATCACCGTTCACCCTTGATTATCGATCGCCTGGAAGATTACGAGGTGATGTTGGATCGGCTGGCCGGGAGTTGCTTTCAGCTACTGCCCGATTTGCCAGCGCACCAACGCGCGATCGCGCGTCAGTTTGGCTGGGTTGATCAGTTTTATAACAACCTGCGTGATCTGTACGAAGATGCCCAGCAAGGAGTTTGCTATTTCCCCACTGAGATCCTGACTGAGTTTGGGCTAACGAGACAAGCCATCCTCGATTTCAGTTGTCTGCATCATCCCGGCTATCAGCCCCTGATGCGGTTTTGGGTAGAAGACTACTTGCCTCGTTTACGGCATCATCATCTCGCGCTGACCCAGACTGAAGATTTGCAACCCGCCTGGCAGCAGTTGACCACTTGGTTTAGTCATCGCTATCGGCGCATCGAGCGAGTCATGCGAGAGTGCGAATACGATTTTGTTGTCTTTGCCCAGCAATACTGGCCTGCAGTCGAACGGGATCTCTCTGCTCAACGCTCCTAAAGGTTTACTTGCCTGGTGGAGGTGAATGGTGTGCCCGGTTGCTGAGCCTGGTCACGGCGCAACGATCGGTTGGGAGCAAGTCGGGCACGGAGCGATCTCGACCAGAGTGGTTTACTCAACATATGGTGTCCGGAGCACCCGATGGATGTCTCGGTGATGGAGGCCAGCAGCGGCGTATAGCAGAATTCGGAATGCGGAAGTTGGAATGCGGAATTGAAAGGTCTGCCAGATAATGATTACCGTGATTGGGAGTGACCTAACCAAACTGCGACTTGCTATAGCTGTCTGAACTATGCCGTGATCCCAATGATGCTGAAAATGCTTCCATGCTGGCGGTGGCAATGCCTCGCCCAGATAATAGCGGATGTGATCGTGATGGTGAGATGACCTTAGGAGTGGAGGTGTCAGGTCATCGCAAAAAATGTGGTGATGTCTGACATCACGCTTGATATCGTCGCCGTTCCCTATTGCTGCCGGTTGATTTCAGGGCGGCAGCCAGCTTGCTATGGTGAATAGAGCGATCTCCCACACGCTGGACGACCCTTGTCTAGCAAGGCGGCCAGTTCTCCAATAATCACTGGACCTTTATCCATTCACAAAAAACATCATGGCTGAAAACTCCCTCACGGAAACTCCCAACCCCGAGGCTCCCCCATCAGTACCAGCGGATCCCACCGTTCCTACTGAACCGAAGCCCAGTTACGTTAAGCTCGCCATGCGGAATATGGTGCGCAAAGGCGGTAAATCGCTCTTCCATTTCACCCTGACGGTCATGGCGTTAATCGGCATTCTCGTCGGGCTCTCGTATTTGACTCGGTAGTCATGTCTAGTAGCGATCTGACCCTTGAAGTTGAGGTATTTGGGGACGGGCTAGCAATGATTGAAGCGATCGCGCCAGCGACGGCTTGGCAGCGGTGGTTACTCATTTGGCTCCGTCAGTTGGCGCCGATATTGTCACCGCTTAATGCCTACGAACTGAGCCTCCAATTCACTACAGATGCGGGCATTGCCACGCTCAACCGCGACTATCGCCAGCAAGATCAGCCCACGGATGTCCTCTCATTTGCCGGGGTGGATGACACCCCGTTGCCACCTGAGGTCTTGACGGCCATTCCCTTCAATTTGGGTGATTTGATCATTTCTGTAGAAACGGCGCAGCGGCAATGCAAGGTGCATGGCCATTCCTTAAGAGAGGAGCTGGCTTGGCTCGCGGCCCACGGGCTGCTGCATTTACTGGGCTGGGATCACCCCGACGAAGCGAGTCTGCAAGCCATGTGGACGATGCAGCGATCGCTCCTAGCTGGCACCGATATGTATCTCCCCGACTCTGCCTATCTGGCTGAAGATTGAACGGTCAGCGGCTGTATCCCCACGAACTCCGCTCTGATCTCGCCCTCTTTGCCGACGTTTTTGGACTAAAAGGGACACCCAGAACGGCGGTTGTCTCACTATCTGCATTATGCTAGTGCTGCAGAATAGCTAAGTTGCTCCGTGAGGGTTGCCTAAAGGGCGATCACTGCCTCTTCTGCGGGAATTTGACCAGACCATTTTTCGCTTTTATGCCGACTTCTTCCTCCGTGCCCGAATCGAAGCCAGGGGCTCCGCCAGCTGAGCCAGGCTCCCAGTTGCTCCGTCCTCCCGCCTTTCAAGTCGCGCATAATCTGGCTGCTAGTTTTTTGTATGCTTGGCAGGGCATTTACTACGCTCTACGAACTCAGCGAAATTTTCGCATTCATGCCCTGGTAACAACTGCTGTGATTGCTGCGGGCATTACCCTACAATTGCCCCGGCTCGATATTGCGGTCTTGGGGCTCACCTGTGGTGCAGTCATGGCTTTAGAACTGATCAATACCGCGCTAGAAGCCGTGGTCGATCTGACGGTAGAACAGAGCTTTCACGAACTCGCTAAAATTGCTAAAGACTGTGCAGCGGGGGCCGTATTCATCGCTGCTCTGACCGCGATTTTAGTCGGCATCTGCTTACTGCTGCCGCCGCTGTGGGTAGCATTACAACCTTACTGATAAGAAGTAGAGATAATATCTCAAACGAATGCAGATTGCCCTTGTTCCTGCTATTCGCCGTCGTTTCACCACCAATCGTCAACCTTTGAACTAAAACCTGAGGATGCTTGAGCCATGATCGTTGTTATTGATAACTACGACAGCTTTACTTACAACCTGGTGCAATATTTGGGTGAGCTTGGCCAAGACTTCTCAGTGGCTCAAGACATTCGAGTCTATCGCAATGATGAAATCTCCGTGGATGAACTTACCAGCTTGGCCCCTGAGGGTATTGTGATTTCACCGGGGCCAGGACGCCCTGATGATGCGGGCATTTCGCTTGAGTTGATCCGTCGTTTGGGGCCGACGATACCGATTTTGGGTGTTTGTTTGGGCCACCAGAGTATCGGCCAAGTGTTTGGCGGTACTGTCACTGCAGCAGCGGAATTGATGCATGGTAAAACGTCGCCGATTCACCACACGAACCAAGGCGTATTTGCGGGGTTAGACAATCCTTTTACGGCGACGCGATATCACAGTTTGATTGTGGAAAAAGAGACTTGTCCAGACAGTCTAGAAATCACTGCCTGGGTTGAAGATGGGGCCATTATGGGAGTGCGTCATCGCGAATATCCCCACATTCAGGGAGTGCAGTTTCACCCAGAAAGTGTGCTGACCGATTCAGGGAAAGTGTTGCTAGGCAACTTTTTGCAAGCCTTGAAAATACCTACTGTAGTCGCGTGAATGGGGTGATCAGGCGTCAGCGATCGCAGCATGCAGAGTACAGAAATGAAGCCCTAACCAAACGCTCTCGATTAGGTAATCCAGAGATTGCAAGGTGAATGCGATCGCCAGATTTTGTCTAGCGAAATCCAGGGAAGACAAGTATAACTGCAGCGTCAAAGAGGCAACCTTGCATACCTAACAAACAAGATTAGGAATGAGAGGTTGACATCTACCTACTAGTAGATAGATAATTGGGTCATGAAAGCAACTGCTCAACAAATTCTGGATGTGGCTCAAGATCTTGTGCGTTGTCGAGGGTATAGTGCCTTCAGCTACGCCGACATCTCCAGGCAGGTGGGCATTCGCAAAGCCAGCATTCACTACCACTTCCCTTCGAAAGAAGAACTCGGTAAAGAATTGGTCAAGCGCTACCACACCACCTTTCAGCACAAGCTAAGGGCTATTGAGCAATCCGAGTCTGACCCACGTCAGCAACTCCAACAGTTTGTTGGGCTTTATCGGAGTGGCCTCAGCGAATGTCAAATGTGCCTGTGTGGCATGTTGTCAGCTGAAATTGAAGTCCTCCCCAACTCCGTTCAGGAGGAGGTTCGGGACTTCCTTGTTGAGATACAAACCTGGCTTACAAGGGTGTTGGCAACGGGGGAAGCGGCAGGTTGCCTACAACCGCGCCTCTCCCCCGAAACTGAAGCCTCACTCTTGCTAGCGACCGTCCAAGGGGCCCAGCTCATGGCCCGTACAGCGACGGACAGCCCCGCAGCGTTTGATGACATTGCCCAACCACTGTTAGCAAGCCTCTGCAGCGACGGCTAATTTTTTTGTTCATTCAACTACCTACTAGTAGGTAAAATCCGAAAAGGAGAACTCTCATGACTCAGCAATTTGCAGGACAGAAGCTCATCGTAATTGGTGGCACTAGCGGTATCGGCAAAAGTGTCGCTCAACTCGTTCTAAAAGGGGGCGGCTCTGTTGTTTTAGTGGGCCGTCAAGCGGCAAAGCTTCAGGCTGCCGTCGAAACGTTGCAAGGCTTCGGACCCGTGGTTGGTGAACAAGCTGATATCACCGATCCTGAGCAGCGCTACGCCCTCAGCGATCGCCTTGCCGTCAAGCATGCGGATGCCACCCTGTTGGTCAACGCGGCTGGGCTCTTCTTGCCCAAGCCTTTCCTAGAGCATACTGAAGCTGACTATGACCAATATCTCGATCTCAACAAAGCCATCTTTTTCCTGACCCAAACCGTGGCCAAAAATATGGTGAAAAATGGACACGGCGGTGCGATCGTGACTGTCGGCTCCATGTGGGCCAAACAGGCCGTCCAGGCCACGCCCTCATCGGCCTATTCCATGGCAAAAGCTGGGCTCCATTCCCTGACTCAACACTTAGCGATGGAGTTGGCGAGTAAAAATATCCGAGTCAATGCGGTGTCTCCCGCTGTGGTCGAAACCCCGATTTACGAGGGGTTTATCCCCAAAGATGAGGTGCATGATGCGCTGCAAGGCTTCAATGCCTTCCATCCAATTGGTCGGGTCGGTACCCCAGAAGAGGTCGCTCAGGCGATCGCCTTTCTCCTATCCCATCATGCTGATTGGGTGACTGGAGCCGTTTGGGACATTGACGGAGGGGTTATGGCCGGGCGTAATCAATACAACTAAGTCGAACACCTGGCTGCGAGAGGGGTCACTTCCTCTCGACAGTAGTCAGGTAACCAACTTCAGAGTCAATCATCGTTTAAGAGGTTTAGGCCATGAAAATCCACGCTGATTTAAATCAACGGGCCGTTGTCCATAGCGAAGCCCTGCCCTGGGTTGATTCCCCGATGCCGGGTGTGCAGCGTCGTATGCTAGAGCGAGATGGCGAAGAGGTCGCCCGCGCCACTTCCCTCGTGCGTTATGCTCCCGACAGCTACTTTTCTGCCCATACCCACGGCGGCGGCGAGGAATTCATCGTGCTCGATGGCGTGTTCTCGGATGAGCATGGCGATTTTGGCCCTGGCACCTATGTTCGCAATCCCGTCGGTTCCAGCCATACGCCTCATAGCAAAGAGGGAGCAACCATTTTGGTGAAGCTACGGCAAATGGATCCCAACGATCAAACTCAGGTGACGATTGATACCCACCAGGCTGATTGGGCTCCTGGCTTGGTAGCGGGTTTAACGGTGCTGCCTCTGCACGCCTACGGCACCGAACAGGTCGCTCTGGTGAAATGGGCACCAGGAACCCATTTCCAGACCCATCGCCATTGGGGCGGTGAAGAAATCTTTGTCCTCAAAGGTACCTTTGCCGATGACCACGGGGTGTATCCCCAAGGTAGTTGGCTCCGTAACCCCCATGGGAGTATCCATACCCCCTATAGCGAAGCGGGCTGTCTCATTTATGTAAAAACGGGGCATCTCTCTCACTTAGCAACAGTCGGAGGTGCAGCATGACTACCGTCCGCGTTGTGTCCAACAATTCTCGCTATGGTCAAGACGTCACCATTCGCCAGTTTCAACTCGCCGCCGATGAACCTCCGACTTTAGGCGGCGATGATCTTGGTCCTACCCCTTTTGAGTGGACTTTGACGGGGTTAGGGACCTGTAAAGCCATCACCCTCAAAATGTATGCTGAGCGCAAAGGTTGGAACCTAGAACAGGTCGCAGTTGATTTAACCTACGAGTCCCATGATGGCACTGCCATGATCACAGCCCATCTAACCCTGACGGGCGATCTTAACGATGAACAACGAGAGCGCTTGAGAGAAATTAGCGATCGCTGCCCCGTGCACAAACTCCTGAGCAACCCCGTTCAAATTCAAACGCAACTAGTCGACGCTTCAGGAGAGCCACCCGATACAAACTTAGCGCCCTAAACACCAACAGCTAGCCTAATGGCAAAGTTCTCCAGAACGGCTGCGCGGCTAAATACGGCGAGTCAAGTGTGGGCCATGGGTATCGGTGCCACAGGTTTTCAATAACCCAAATTCTTCAGCTAATTGATGCATCGAGGGGGTCTTTTTAGGGCAAGGTCGCCACTTTTTGGGATTGTCGTAGGCGTAATAGACCTCAATCCCATCAATGCCGTAGTCGGCAGCAGCGGCAACTAAGTCTTCTGGGGCACGACGATAGCGACAAGGATGGGCCAGTACCGCTAACCCTCCTGCTGCTTGAATGGAGGCAATCACTTGCTCGGCCTGTTGATCGTGTCCACGCGGCGAAGCATGATGGAGATAGGGTTGTATAGCGGCATGGCCCGGTTTAAAGGCATAGCCCAAAATGTGGACCTCAACTCCGACCAAGAGCGACGTAATTTCGACGCCGGTCCATAACCGTGGCAGCCGCCGCACGCCTTTTTGCTTGCCCTGCCGCTGAATCGGGGCCGGGTGCTTCCACTGCCAGTCTTCTAGATATTGTTTAGCTTTCCGAAAGCCGCTAACCGTGTGGTGATCGGTAATAGCAAACTCCTTCAAACCGATGCGAATGGCTTGCTCAATCAGCGATTCTGGAGCAAGCTGCCCATCGGAATGAAGGGTATGCATATGAAAGTTAAGCCTGCCGGGACAACTGGTTTCATCAACCGTCTCAAATATCCCTCGCAGTTCTAGAGCATCTCTTTGTAATGCCCCAGCCGAGACGCCTATTTGGGCGGGGCTAGTTACCATGATTAACCTTACTTACGACTTTCTCACTAAATTTCTTTATCTCTAACTAATATAGCTGTCGAGAAAAGTTTACGTATAACTAATTCTTATTTTTTTGGGATGAAAAATGCTGGTCAAGGTTGCCGAGATTGTGCCTTAAAACTGATGAGAGCAAGGATTAACGGCACCTTAATCAGCCTTAAGGCCGGTGGATTAAGAGCGCCAGGTTAGATGAGAGGAGCGATCGCCCACAACTAATTGAGAAATCTTTGCTGTAAGCCCTGTTTGCCTTAGCAATGAGTGACTATAGCGCTTAGTTTGAGTTCTCAGTTATTGCAAGCAAGCTTGAACAAAACTGAGACATGCAGGAATACATATGAGACTTAAAGACTGATCTTTGAGGATTGTGCAGAGTTGCCGAAATGCGATCCAGGCATCCAAGCATTAAAAAATAGTTGAGAGCGCTTTTCAATAGTGGTAAGATACGCGCTAGCTGTTTTAACCATATCTATTCTCAATAAGGATCAAGTCGAAGCAATGGCAATGAACAAGTTAACGCGACGCTCGTTTTTGGTGGCGGGTGGCGCGACGGTCGCCCTAACCGCGGCTCAACTCAACCGTCCTCGACGAGCGGTGGCTCAAACGGGTGAAATCAACCTCTATTCATCGCGGCATTACAACACCGATGATGCTTTGTATGAAGGGTTCACTGCCCAGACAGGTATTCGGGTCAACTTGATTGAGGGCAGCGGCGACGAGCTGCGTGAAAGAATTTTGAACGAGGGGGCTAACAGCCCTGCGGATATCTACATGACTGTCGATGCTGGGCGGTTGTGGCGCGCCGAGCAAGATGGTCTGTTTGCCCCCGTGAGTTCCCCAATCCTCGAAGACCGCATTCCGGCTAACTTGCGCAGCCCTGATGGACTGTGGTTCGGCTTTTCGAAGCGGGCGCGCGTCATCATGTACAATCGTGATCGCGTCAACCCGGCTGAGCTATCGACTTATGAGGCCTTGGCTGAACCCAAGTGGGGTGGGCGAGTGTTGGTTCGCACTTCAGGCAACATTTACAACATCTCCCTTGTGGCAGGCATGATCGAAACCCTGGGGATGGACGCGACAGAAGCGTGGGCCACTAGCTTTGCCAGCAATCTGGCTCGCGACCCAGAAGGTAACGACACCGCGCAAATCAAGGCTGTGGCAGCTGGTTTGGGCGACGTGGCGATCGCCAATAGCTACTATCTTGTGCGACTTGGTAAATCAGACGATCCGGCTGATCAAGAAGTCTTTGAAAGAGTGGGGGCCTTTTATCCTAATCAGTCGGGACGAGGTACCCATGTCAACATTAGTGGCGCAGGCGTGCTAACGAACGCTCCGAACCTAGATGGGGCAGTTCGATTCCTCGAATATCTGTCAACTCCGACGGCGCAGGAGTTCTTTGCCCAGGGCAACAACGAATACCCGGTCGTTGCTGGCACGGCAATGGACCCCTTGCTGGCTACCTTTGGTGACTTTGTCGAAGATAACGTCGATGTGGAAGCCTATGGCAGCAACGCGGCGGCAGCGGTGCAACTGATGGATCGCGCTGACTGGCCTTAACCTTTCCCTAAGGGCTATTGCCGACAACATCAACAGCATCATGCAGTTATGACTGCGCTCAGGTCCAGTTAGCTGAGCGCAGTTTTTATGTTGCTTGTCTGCACAGACACGTGGTCTAGGCAGAAGATTTTAAAGGAAGTACCTGTAAGAGTCGCGAGTAAGGTCGCGTGCTCTTAGTTCACTATTGCTATCCCTTTTCAAGACTTGGATAGGCACTTACCCTCAAAGACGATTCGCTAGCGTTAAACTGTTGGAGACTTTAGCGACGATAGTGTAAATGAGCGTAGTTTCCAGCTTTTTCAGTAGTTCCGGATGGATCTTAGCGGCAGCCAGCATGATGGTCGTGGGCTGTTCGAATACGCCAACTAGTAGCAACGCGACCGATGCGATCGCCCAGGCTCAAGCTGGAGAATGTTTGGATTGCGACCTCCCTGGGGCTGATCTGGCGGGACAAAACCTCAAAGCGGCGAAGCTGAATCGTTCTGATTTGAGCAATGCCAAACTCGCCGGTACCGATCTGAGTAATGCCTTAATGGATAGCGTTGATCTACAGAATGCTGATCTTTCCAACGCCAATTTGACTCAAACGGCACTGACCTCAGCCAACCTCACCGGGGCCAACTTGAAAGGAGCCGATCTGAGCGGTGCTTATTTGCGAGCCGCTAATTTATCGGGGACTGACTTTACCGACGCCAATTTAACCGGCGCTAATCTTGTCAGTACCAACTTAGAAGAAGCCGTTTTGGATGGTGCCACTTTAGAGGGCGCTATTCTGCCAGCTGGCTTTGTGGCACCTTAAACAAGTGTTCGCATATAGAACAGTGAGCCTTGAGCCGCTGTTAGTGGGGCGTCATTTAGTTGACTTTGAACATGTCGCCCACCGCCTTAGTCAGCATTTCTCGGGGGATAAAGCGGCCAGCATTGACCAAGATTTGATTGGTCAAGCCCCCAGTTACCACATTGGACTGCCCCTGCTCTAAGGCCTTCAAAGCTTCTCTAACCACCTCTGCTGGTGAGGCCAAACTTTGGCCAGGGGGCGACTCCATCGCGTCGGGAAATGCCGCCGTT
This sequence comes from Leptolyngbya sp. SIOISBB, assembly GCA_010671905.1. Lineage (GTDB taxonomy): Bacteria > Cyanobacteriota > Cyanobacteriia > Phormidesmidales > Phormidesmidaceae > Halomicronema. The sequence goes on along the minus strand of JAAHII010000001.1, from coordinate 6,793,515 downwards.
TTGAAAAATTGGGTTTCGGTCGGGCCAGGGCAGACTCCCAACACTTTGACGCCATAAGGCTGGCACTCGTACCACAGAGCTTCGCTAAAGCTCAACACAAAAGATTTAGTCGCTGCATACACCGCGAAATAAGGAATGGGTTGAAAAGCCGCTGTCGAGCTGATGTTCAAAATGCTGCCCGATCGCCGAACCTTCATACCTTGGAGTACGCGGTAGGTGAGGTCAACCAGGACCGATATATTGAGCTGAATCATGTTGAGATAGGTTGTCAACTCACCGTCAGCCAATTCGCCATAGGTGCCAAATCCCGCATTGTTGACTAGCAAGTCGAGGTCAATGCCCTGCACCTCAAGCTGGCTGAAGATATTTGCCGTGGCCCCCTCAGCCAGCAGATCTTGCACGATGACGGTGGCGTTAATGCCATAGGTCGAAATGAGCTGATCGGCGATCGCCTGCAATTTCTCCTGCGATCGCGCCACCAATACCAAATCATGTCCCTGGGCTGCCAGTTGCTCGGCAAACACCGCGCCAATACCGGATGAAGCGCCCGTAATCAATGCTGTCGTCATAAGCTGCCTAAAAATTCCTCTTGACTATATCGAAGATAACGGGATGCGGCTTGCGGCCCACAGCCATAGGTTTTGGCGGTAACTCTGAGTCTTTTGGTAGGGCTCAATGGGTACCTAACAGCATAAATTTTCACTTCGGGTGGCAGTGCTGTTGAGGAACCCTGCTAAGTTCTAAAGCGATCGCTAATTTTGAGTCTTACATGTTAACGCTGACACAGGTTTGGGGCGCGCTGTTGATTTTTGGGGTGTGCCCTTTGGTCGGGGCGCTACCGCTGAGTCAGTGGGTGACGGATGCGTTTGCCAGGGGTCAATCATCTCCCCTGCTTCCGGGCAAGGTTGGGGTACCCGCAGCGTTCGACATGGGCGGTACCGCTGCGGGTATCCTGGCGCTGTTGCTAGAAGCCGCCAAAGGCGTTGGCACAGTGCTCCTCGCGCGCCATTACTTTCCCACTGATCCATCCTGGGAAATTGTGGCACTGATTGCGCTGGTCATGGGGCGCTACTGGGCCGTCAAAGCGGTGGGCACTACCAGTATTTTGTGGGGGGCGATCGCCCATCATCCGGTGGCGGCGGGCTTAACCTTACTCATCAGCGTTTTAGGCTTCACCATTTTTCGCGAGCGGCAGCAGGGGCGTTTGCTGGTATTGGTGCTATTTCCCGTGATTACCGCACTCAGTCAGGCGAATGGCATACAGGTTTTGCTAACTGCTTGTCTGTGCGGCCTCATGGCTTGGATTTACCAACAGGAACCAGAAGATCTGTCAGTCCCAAACCCGGCATCGCGGTTGGAGTCGCGGCGGTTGTTTGGCTTTTTTCGCAGCGATCGCGCCCTGCTATCGCTGGAGAAATCCTTAGATGCGGCGACGGTCGGCAGCAAAGCCGCGAGACTGTCTCAGTTAATGGCTTGGGGATATCCCATCCCTACTGGCTACGTGCTACCTGCAGGGGATGACCCGGCCATGCTGCTGGCCATTACTCAACCCTCTGTGACCTCCCCGGTCGTAGTGCGGCCCTCCATCGTGGGCGACGTGCCAGCGTTATCGTCCAGTGCCGGTCAGTATGCGGCCAGTGCTGACTTGACCTCTCAAGAGGCCCTATACGCCGCGATGAATCAGTGCTTTCGCACCTACGAACGCCCTAGTGCTGTGCAGTATCGCCGCGATCGCGAGTTGCCCGACGGCAGCTTAGCCGTGATTGTGCAACAGCAGGTGTCAGGGCTGTGTAGCGGGGTTGCCGCCAGTCGCGATCCGTTCACGAGTCAAGGTGATGTGGTGATCATTGAGACACGGCTGGGGCCAACCTCCCAAGTCACGGAGGGCAAATACCGTCCCGAAAGATTCCAAGTTACGGTCCAAGCTAATGATCTGCCAGATCAGATAGAGCAGCCCGACAGTTGGCAGATTCCGGCCGCCCTGAGCCTCGAAGTGCAAGGAGACGGTGACACGCCGCGACGATTATTACAAGAAGTCGCCTTTTTAGCCCGACATGTAGAACGGCGATCGCAGGGCATTCCTCAAGTGCTGGAATGGAGCTTTGATGGCGATCGCCTCTGGCTATTACAAAGTCGGCCCTTAATTCCGCCGCCGCCAGACTTGCCTCAACCCGATTCTCCAGCGCTGCCCGGCACTGCAACAGCCAAGCTTTCCGAGGCTTCACACCTCACCTCTCTGGTGGGTTTACCTGTGTGTCCGGGTAGCGCCATCGGGGAGTTGCGCAGCCTCAAAGCCGTTCAAGACCTCCGAGCATTGCCGCCCGCCACCATCTTGGTTGTGCCCTTTCTAAAAGCCAGTGAAATTCCGGGATTGGCTCAAATTGGGGTGACTGGATTGATCGCTGAAACGGGTGGACAGTTATCCAATGGCGCGATCGTGGCGCGGGAATATGGTTTGCCCACGGTGCTGTTATCGGAGCAGCGCGATCGCTTGCAGACCCGCCAAACCGTCAGACTCAATGGGACGGCTGGCTTAATCGAACTGCTGTCATAAAATTCTCACTAATAGCCGGTAAGCGGCTAATTTCATCCGGTTTTACTGAAATTCTTCCGTGTTTTTGCGGAAACTCTTCATTTAGCTTCCATAAAGGGCACCTTAAATATACGCTGACTAGCAGTTAACATTATTTATATGTGTTCCTGTCAATCGCTGCATAAAGGTTTACTGGATTAGGTCAGGAGTGCACCAAGATATGAGCCATCCCAGCTTTAGCAGTTATTTAAAAACACTCAGCAGCCTCCTAAAACATAAAGGCGTTTGGCTGCAGCAAGAATCTCAAGACTTGGCCCGCCTGTGTCAGCTTTATGGCAAGCAACTCAACCTCAGCCACACTGAGCACAAAGTCCTATTGCTGGCGGCTTACTGCAAAAATTTGGGGGCGCTCTATATTAGCGACTACCTTTTAGAGCATGAGTTTCGCGATCACCGACACATGATGACATCCCTCAGTCCCTGGTTTGTCGAGAGCGTACGGATTGCCAAAGAGTCAGACTTGCCGGAAGTCGCCGCGATTTTAGAGCAGTACCCGCTTCGCAAAGTCCCTCACAATAAACTGGCACGGATTTTTCAAGTGTTGAATACTTGGGTTGCCTGTCAGCAAGAACGGGGCTGGCGACATCCCATGAGTGAACGGGAAGCTCGCGTCATTTTGGAACAGCGAGCCCGACTGAAATGGTCTGATCCCTTAATCGTTCGACATTTTGTCCATTTCTTTGATCAATCGGGCGAGCAGTTTCGTCGCCCGCTTAAAGCAGTGGCAGCATCTCAGGCCAGAGCCGCCCCCACCGACCGCGATCGCTAGGGGCGGTCATCCGGTCACGGTCGGATCCTTACAGTGAGAGGGCAACAGCCCCTAGTCTATTGAGTGAATGCGGGCGCGATCATGCGGACTCCTAAAGGTTTCTGGGATTAATTAATGACGCACCCTAGGGCATTTACTCGCAGATGCCGTAGTCGCGCCACTTCGGTAAAGTCTTCTGCAAAAAGGCTTCTGCCAATTCGGTCGCATAGGGTAGTAACGCTTCGCGCTGGGTGAGCGGCTTACCCTGTTGAGTCAGCCCTTTGCCCAATGCCAGCAACCGCTCCACGAGAGCTTGGCTTAGCTCAGGTGCAGCCGCTTGGGGGTGGTCAAAGATCGCTGCCAGAAACATCAAGTCCACATCGCTGACGGTAAGCACATACCCGAGTTTGCTGGCGATCGCAAACCGATAAGGGGCGCCGTTTGCCGTGGCGATCGCGATCGCTCGATTCAGGGCGAGGGCCGGAGCGCGATCGCTGGGCGGACGATAAAAGCCCACCTGCCCCTCATTCAGCATAAAAGAGAGGGCTTGCATGATGTCGCCCAGGCCCAAGGGCTTACTGGCGGGAACTTTCATCAACTCCTCAGCAGTTTTGGGTCCCGCCGCCAGTTGGTCGTAAAACAAGGTGTAGATTTCGGCCTTCCCTTTGAGTTCCCCGAGCGAGGTTTTGAATTTAATTTCAGCCTCGGCGGGCGGCCGATTGAGCAAGACAAAAGACTGTTGCAACAACGCCTGCTGCCGCTGGATTGTCCACATGGGGGCGGCCCCCCGGCCAAACACATCACGCCGAAAACTCTGGTTCGTCAGGGTGTCGATCATCACCTCTTGCACGATGGGGTCGGTATAGTCCTGCACAATATCCTTGAATTTTTGAGGCATGAAACTCCGCAAGAAGAGGTCCCCCATGCTGGCGGTCCCAACATAGGTCAGCTTGGCGGGCTTCAGTTCTTCCACCACTTGGTCAAACCAGCGCGGATGCCAGTTGTCATGCAGATATTCCTGCACGAGATAGGCGCGATCGTGCTTAGCCACTTTTTCCAACATGGCTTTCATGCCAGGCAGCATTTTCGTCATGCCCGTTTGCGCCTCGGTGAGTTTTTCTAGCCGTTGAATACCGGTTTCGATCGCCTTCACTGATTCCAGGCTCTCCGTCGTCTGCCAGAGGCGCATCAAGTGCTGAATGGGGTGAGACGAAAACCAAGCCGGTAGAGCATTGTAACTGAGGTAAACCAGCGCGCCCGCCCGAGAAGCGTGGTTCATTAATTGCACAATGGCCTCACAAACAGTGGGCTGCAGCCAGGAATAAATGCCATGGGCCGTCAGATAGTCAAACTGGCCCCAGTCCGCAGGCCACTGTTCCGCTAGCGCGACAAAGTCAGCTTCCTCAAACCGAATGTTGGTCAGTCCAGCAGCATTGGCCAAACCCCGAGCATGGTTGATGTGGACTGGATTAAAATCAATGCCTAAAAATTCGTGGTCCGGGTTCAGGGCGGCTAGTAATGTCAAGCCATAACCCTGGCCGCACCCCAACTCTAGGTAACGCCAGTCCCCGGAGGGCGGCGTTACAGACTTGCTCAACGCCACAAAGTCGAGCCATGCTGGGCTGATCTCGCGATAGTAACCAAAGGTGTAACCCAGGTCAGTGTTGTAGCCAGAAGACCAAGTAGACATTAAAGCTGCATTCCATCACGAAGAGGCCACTACAGTTATAAGCCTGACAGCCAAAGCTGCAACCCCTAGCAACACACGTTTAAGGTTTGTATTTTTTAGGGGCGGTCAAACCCCAAGACCAAACAACCCGCAGAGTAGGGTGGGCAAAAACGTCGCCAGCATTTGTCGCTTTTTCCCAAGCTGTCTGTTTGCCCACCACCCATTTATAAAAGGATTCTGAGTGATCAAAGGCATCAGTATCGGGAGTGTTGTTGTGAGAGCGGCGTTTGCGGTTGCTTTTCAATAGCTGCAGGGAGGCGCTAGGTTCCAGTAGGCGCTGCTACGCTTGCTAATGGAGAATTCAGGGTTGAGCTTTTGCATCGGTGATGGTGGGCAATACCCCCTACTTGCTAAGAAGGTAAGCAACAGGCAAAAAGCCCAAAAATATACCTCCGAGATCAGGGCTGATTCAATGTGATGAGATAAAAATTAAGCTGTAAGGCACCCGTATCGTTGATGTTGCGATGAACCTTATAGAAGCCCTACAGACCGTCCCTGACTATCGTCATGCTCGTGGGAAACGCCATCCGCTGTGGATCATTTTTGGTGTTCATTGTGATGGGAAATTTAGCGGGTTATCGAGGGAATCGCCCCCTAGAGGAGTTTGCGCAACGCTACGGTTCCGAGGTAGCTGACTTATTGCAGATTGACCTTGACGCGGTACCGTCCTTTTCGACCTTCCGGCGAGCCCATATCGGGCTTGACTTTTGCCGCGCTCAGCGACGCCTTTGTTCAATGGATGCGCCAGTATCTCACGGTAGACGAGGATGTATATGCCATTGACGGGAAGCGGATTCGACAACCCATCACCGACGATGACGGCAAAACGCGCTTTGTCGGACTCGTCAGTGTCTTTGCTCAAGCCCAAGGGATCACCGTCGATTTAGCCGCGCTGACCCCCACCGACAATAGCGAGTTGAAGGTTGTGCAGTATCTGTTAGAGAAACTCCACTTGAGCGGAGTGGCTTTCAGCCTGGATGCGCTTCACGCGCAAAAAAAACACTGTCGCTCATTGTTGAGGGGGGCAATGACTATGTGGTGGCGGTTAAAGAGAATCAGGGGAAGCTGTATCGTCAGATCGAGACGATCATTCGTTATCGCCAACCGCGACAAACCGCTTCAACCCCCTTCGAATGCCACCATGGCCGTCAAGAACAGCGGCGGGTCAGCGTGTATTCTGCCCAAGGGATTGACCCTCAACGCTGGCAGGGGACGAAAACCATCCTCTGTGTTGAACGACGGCGCTGTACGCCAGACAAATGTTCCATTCATCGAGCCTACTATCTCAGCTCTCTAGCGACCACGGCAAGACTCTGGAACAATATGGTGCGAGGGCATTGGAGCATTGAAAATCAATTGCATTGGCCGAAAGATGTCGTCCTTCATGAAGATGAAACGTATGGCCGAAACCCGAACGCTTTGCTCAATGCCTCTCTGTTTCGTTCCATTACTATCAATTTGCTCCGACTGAATGGGTTTAAGTCGGTTACTTCCGCTCTACGAGAGCTCGCCAACCAGGTTGAGAGGATTTTTCGTCTCCTACAATGAATCAACCCTGCCTCCGAGATAAAAGAGAGCAACAGCTAAAAGGCCAAAGCCGAGCCAAAGCCAACGTAGCTTCTTTTGTGTAACCGCTGGTATGCAAAGATAACCTGCGTACAGGCAGCCGATTCTCATAGCCGCGTTGACACTATCGGTATAAGCGCCTACGGCTGTCGAGACCATCAAGCAGATAGCAGCGTGTATAAGACAAAAGAGTAAAATCTCGCGCCAATTGCGTTTTTCTGAGAAGTTGAACAATAGATTAAGGACTGCATTCATATCGAGTCACCTTAATTGGTTCTAGACCTTGACAAGGAGAGAGTAGGGCGGGCAAAAAAACGTCACCATCATTTGTCGCTTTTTCCCAAGCTGCCTGTTTGCCCACCATCCATTTTATGGAAGGATTCGGAGCGATCGAAGGTGTCAGTATAAAGTCGTGAGAGCGGCGCTTGCGGCTATTGTTCAGTAGCTGAGGGGAGGTGCTAGGTTTCGGTGGGCGTTGCTCACTAAAGTTATAAGCATGGCAGCCAAAGCTGCAACCTCTAGCAACACACGTTTAGGTTTTTGGGGACGACTGAGTTGCCCCGCGGCTGCACAGCTTTCCCACCCTTGATTGAGGGGACAGTAGGTGGACCGAATTGATTCGCCTCCAGAAACGGCATCGCCAGGCTTTCAGCCGCTCAGGGCTACGTTTCATGACATTCATGTACTCCGACTTTTCCCGTTATCTTTTTGGGAGAAAAATCTGGCAGGCTTTGACCACCCTGGAAGCCTAAAGGCTCGTTGCTGATTCTCAATAGATACTTCTTGTTGCGAATCGCTTTCACTCCCAGAACCCTTGATATTTGGTCGTCCTAGGACTTAGTAGGAAAAGTCAGCATGTACTCAGGGACATTGTTTGCTATATTTCTAGAGACCGATCGGTCTTTCCACCATGTCGAAAGCTCAACACACCCGCGATCGCATTATTGAACAGGCAGCCAAGCTCTTCAACCAACAGGGCTTTGCCGGAGTCTCGATGTCTGCCTTAATGGCAGCCACCGGGCTCAAGAAAGGCGGCCTTTACAATCACTTTGCCAGTAAAGATGAACTTGCGATCGCCGCCTTTAACTACAGCGTGCAACTGGCTAGTCAACGCCAATTCGCCGCGATGCGCTGCCAACGACGGGCCGACGATCGCTTGCGGGCCATGGTGCAGACCTTTGTCGATAACTTTGATGAAATTTCCGCTTGGGGCGGATGCCCGCTGATGAATACGGCGATCGACAGCGACGACGCTCATCCCCAACTGCGAGAACACGCTCGGCTCGCGATGAACCGCTGGCGAGAACTGATCGAGCACATTGCTCAAAAAGGCGTTGAGCGCCGCGAGTTTGCCTCCCAGACTGACCCGAGGATGGTAGCCACTATCGTCATCTCAGTGCTCGAAGGCGCTTTGGCCTTGGCTCGCCTAGACGGCGATCGCCTGCCCATGCAACAGGCACAGACTCATCTCGACAGCTATATCAATAGCCTCGTGTGGGCTCCTGACACCTCTTGAATCAAAGCTTTTCCGCGTCTCGTTTTTTTATTTAGCCCCGAACAGACCGATCGGTCTTTTGGTGTTCAAGGGGCGAGGCATTTTCGCGCCAATAGTCCGGTTCAGACCAAAATGTGCCCTCGAAAATGCCTCGCCCCTACCCTCATTATTCAGGACCAACCATGCTTACTTTCTACTACCATCCTCTTTCTCCCATTGCCCGGCGCGTCTGGCTGGCACTTTTGGAAAAGCAAATTTGCTTTGAACCACAACTGGTTGATCTCAAAGCCCGTCAGAACTTCGAGCCAGACTACCTGGCGATTCATCCGTTTCATCATGTGCCCGCTGTTGTCGATGAGGGCCTGCGAATCATCGAGTCCTTTGCCATCTTGGATTATTTGGAGGTGAAATTTCCCGAGTCGCCCTTATCACCCACCGAGCCAGCAGCGATCGCTCAGATGAAGATGGTACAACTGGTCGTTGCCAACGAATTGATGCCCAAATTGCCGAAGTTAGTCTTTCTGGCGAGTGACGATGCGCCCACCGACGAAGCAGTCCTGCAGCATGTTGAGACAGTCTTCACGTTCCTTGCAGAACAGTTAGGCCATGCCAACTATTTTGGGGGCGATCGCTTGTCGCTGGCTGACCTTACGGTTGGCGCCGCCCTGCCCTTATTGCAGCGATTGGGAGTGAATTTACAGGCACATCCATCGCTGGCGCAGTGGTGCGATCGCGTCAGCCAGCGTCCCGCTTGGCAGCAAACAGAGCCGAATGAGGCTGACCTACAAGCTTGGCAACGCTGGATCAGCCTTATGATTAAACGTCACCAGCGACATCAAGCTAAGACTCCAGCGGCTCGCTAACCATAGTGGCTGGCCGTCGGGGGGCACTCGCGATGCAGCTACCCGCCAGCACCAAGGCAACAATGCCCATCAGACTAGGGAGTCCCAGCGGCAGTGTTTGCAAAGATGCGGCCACCGTGCCGAACAGCGAGGAGGCTGCGGCTCCCCCACTAAAAAACATCCCCGTGCCCAGACCGGCCTTGGGCGACGGCACCAGCGACAGTGCAAACGGAATCGTGCCGTTGGATACCAGACTAAAAGCGCCTCCGAAAAGGATGGCTAAGGCGATCGCGGCACCATTTTGCTGGACGGCAGCGATCGCGGCACACACAAAAGCCAAAACTGCTAGTCCCGTCACCATCGCCCGCCGGTTACCCAAGCGCACCGCCAACGCCCCAGCGGGAATCGCCGTCACAGCTAAGGCGACGAAGACCGTGCCCAAGACTAATTTGGGATTGCCATTAGGGACCTGATCCGTCAGCACTCGGGAAAACAACAGCATCAGCGATCGAAAACCCAAGGTGACCCCAACCCCGGCACCAAAAATCATCGCTAAAGCGGGAATCGAAATACCCGCGAAGCCAGCGGGCATTGCGTCACTTGCACGTTCAGGATCAGCATCAGTTGCTGCCGGTGCTGTGAGTCTAAGTACAAAGGCCGCTACCAGCAAAACTCCGGAACCTAAGGCAAAGGCCACAACTGGCCCCCGACTCAAAATCTGTTCGCTGGCGAGGGGGCCCATGGCCCCAGCAACGCCCCCTACCAAAGTCAAAATACTGGCAGCCTGAGGCAACCGCGTCCCAAAGGCATAACGACCCAAGAGAGACATCGCGGGACTGCGGAATACCGTCATTGCCAGCGCCCACAACACCAGCATCAGAGGCAGCACCCAACGTCCGGCAGCAGCGATACCCCCAACCACCATGACAGGAATGGCGATAAAGGTACCAGCGGCTAAAATCACCCCCAAACTAATGAGCGGAAACCGCGTGCCCAGTTGCTGCTGTAGGCGATCGCTCAGACTCCCCATTAACGGTTCCATCACCATGGCCAGCAAATTTTCTAGGACGAGTAAGCCCGTTGCCAGGGAACGGGCCAACCCTACTTGGGTCAACAGATCCACCAGATACAGGTTGTAAATCACCCACATCAGCGCGATCGCCCCCTGCACCAACGCTAGGCCACTGACCTTAGCCCAAAGAACTTGGGATTTGTTCTGTAGTGTCGCACTGGGGGACATGATGACAATGAACCTCAAAGGATTAAGAAGCGGACCAAAATCCTCATTCTGATCCGCTTAATGACGTCTGCGCTAGTACAAAGCCTTGCCTCATACCCACGCAGCGTAGAATTATTGATGCCCGCTCACCCTATCAAACCTGTTTGGTAAACGGCTGGGAGTTCAACTGTTTTTTTACAAACAGTGGGGTAAACGAGCGTTATTGATCGCATAACGCTAACTGGTGCAGTCTGAGCAGGAATCTAACACCTGGAATTCTCAATAGCTTTCACACCTTAGTCAGCGAACTATCCTGTAAACCAGAAAACCTGTAAACCCGCAAAACGTTCAAAAGCGTGACGGGAATGCCAGATAACACCCCACATTCCCGTCACATCAGCTCAATTTAAGCCGCAAAGTCGAATAACGTATCGAGGTAGATACGGTTAACGCGGCGATCGCAACTGCCGTTCTGCATCAGGAAAAGAGATAGTGCAGCGCAAAACGCACGCTGCTGATTCCAGGCCGGATGAGAATCGAGATAACACTGAAGAGATTCGTGGAGTTCTTCGGGCACTTCCACTAACAAGCTAACCATAGGGCCGCTCATCCATTCCTCCTTTGACACCATAACCAATAGGCAAACACCCAAAAACCGCACCTCCATGATCTAGCCAGCTCTCTAATCCCCCGTCAGGAGAGGGATTCTAGCTGCTGTAATCACAGGCGCAACGTCTTCCGGTCGCATCATTCTGCCTACTCCTCAGAGTCGTGTCAATGTTGAAAAAAAACAGTAGATCTGCCTCATAAGGTCTGGTGAAACGAAGCAATCAGGCTTTCATGGCATCTATCTCAGCGATCCCCATTTTCCGAGCAATTCCACAGCATGGGGAATTATTTTTTGGGTTAATCCACAGGTTTCGCCGCAGCCTTAAAGGCTCGTCATTATCTGTGGAAAACTCTGTGGAATTCTGACCAAAAATTGTGGATTATCTGTGAATTCCAAAAAACTTCAAAAAATTGAGACTGAATTTTTGTAAAACCTCGTCAAAATCCGTTTACCCAATCTTCTACACGAGCCTGAATCCATTACCCAAAGAGGTTTTCAGGAATTTATTGAGTCTTTTCTATGTCCAGGTAAAAATAGTATAAAAGACAACATCAAGGCCGATATAGTTCTTTTGAACTGATGATTTTTTGACTGCACTTTTAGATCTAGAAGAATGCTTCTCAATTAACCGGAGCTCAGAATAAGGAAATCAGGGCTGCCGTCGGCTGCAAGAAAAGGCACTGGTGGGCACCGTCGGCTATACTCGCGAACAGTCAATGTCGTGTGCATCGGTTACTCACGCTTGGTCCATAACAGCCTTGCGGTGGATATCTCCCCGATCGCTCAAGAGCATGCATAAACGGAGAACGTTATTTGCTGAAATTCACCCACTGGTAACACTGTCAGGCCGGGTCTGCACTCCTCAAGCTGGCAGCGTTGCAGCATTCTCCAGGGTGATGGGCAGTGTAATGATAAATTCGGTGCCCTGGTCAGCAGATGACTTCACTTGAATTTGGCCTTGGTGTTTTTCCACAATTTGATAGCAAATACCCAGACCAAGCCCTGTACCATCTCCAACTGGCTTGGTGGTAAAAAAGGGATCAAATATCCGATCACGAATTTCTGCTGGAATGCCGGGACCGTTATCACTAATGACGATTCTGACCTGCTGCTGGGCGATCGCTGCGGTGCAAATGGTAATCCGGGGAGTTGTCACCGCGTGAGCCTGCAGCGCGTCTAGAGCATTCGTCAGGATATTCATGAAAACCTGATTCAACTGAGCCGGGTGGCAGTCTATCAACGGCAGAGTTCCGTAGTGCTTAACGATCTCAATGTCTGATGTGAGACGATGATTGAGGATCACTAAGGTGTTTTCGATGCCTTCATGCAAATCAGCAGCTTTGCTCCCGGCTTCATCTAGGCGAGAGAAGTTGCGCAAAGATGAGACGATCTGGCGAATGCGATCGCTGCCCGTCTGCATTGAAGACAATGTTTTGGGCAAGTCCGCTTGAATAAAGTCAAAATCTATCCCGTCAATTTCTGCACTGATTTCAGAGACCGGATTTGGGTAATATTGTTGATATTTTTGTACCAGCCCTAGCAAGTCTTGAGCATAGTGTTGAACATGGAGCAGGTTGCCGTGGATAAAATTAACTGGATTATTAATTTCATGGGCAACGCCTGCCACTAGCTGCCCTAGACTGGACATTTTCTCTTGCTGAATCAACCAACCTTGAGTTTGCTGAAGCTTCTGTAGAGCGATCGTTAATTCTTGGTTGGCCTGAGTGAGTTCACTCGTCCGTTTCTGAACTCTATCTTCTAATAATTCATTCGTTTGCTTGAGAATTAATTCTGCTTGCTTGCGCTCTGTAATATTAATGAGCGAGCCTGATGGCTTAGCCGTTGGACTAAACCGGATTGAGAGTTCTAAGCAAAGAATGTCTCCTTGTTGGTGAGAGAATTGCAACTCCAAACAACAATCTTTTTGCTGCCTCAAGACTGATTGCCAAACTTTGGCATCAGGGCCATGAATAAATTTATCCAACGGTTGACTGACGGAATCCTGAACAGGATATCCGAGGGTCTCAGTCCAAGCTTTATTGATAAAAGTTAACTGACCTTGGTAATCACACTCGAATACAATTTCTCGCAGATTTTCAACCAGCTCGCGATGCCGCCGTTCTGATTCAGTTAACTTCTCTATTAAACGATATTGAATTTGCGTATGCAGTTCATTTTTGGTATCAAGCTCGCGCATCTAGCCGTTCCTTTGGTGGATTTCCTCAATATGAGTATCTGGATGTACACCAGATAGAAAACCCATAAACTCTAAATCACACAGGATCACGATACTGGTGTCGGCGCTAACTTTTCCAACAGCTCTGCCGAGGTCATCGTGTTGGCATAGAGAGGGAATACATTTTCAAAATAAAAGTCTTGCTCGAAGCAAGTACGAGCGGATGTACAGTCGCTCAATACCGATACCTGATACCCCTGCTCGTAAGCGGAACGTCCAGTAGAGTCGATACAAACAGATGTCACCGCACCAGCTAGCACTAAGTTCTTAATGTTTCTTTGCCGTAGAACGTCATCTAGATCGGTATTTACAAAGGCATTTAAACCTCTTTTTCCGGGGATTTCTAAAATGCTGCCTTGAAAGGAATTTAACTCTTCGATGGCTTGAGAACCTTTAGTTCCTTCCTGAAAAGCGCCAACCTCTTTGATCGTATTTAAGATGCCGACAGGCTCAACTAATTCTTCATAGTTTTGCGTGAAGAATATTGGTGTTGAGATGAGTAAAACAGGTGTCTTGACTAGGCTCTTTAGCAAATTGATCGTATTTTCTACTGTATGGGTAGCTGTGGCAGATTCTTCAATCACACCTTTCAAAATGCCGTCTTGAGCAAAATAATCATTTTGAAAACCGATCAGCACTAAGGCGGTGTTATGCGGATTCATTGCGTTAGAAATACCTGATATGTATCAATACTGGCAGAGGATGGATGTATGATTCCCAAAGCAATGATTCATCTAACTGCTCAGTTCATCAGGTATACGTCAGCTTAATAATTGAGTCAGCAGACTCATCAATAATTTTGAAACTGAGAGCGTTCGCCTAGCTCTTGACCCACTTTCCACAAATGCATGCCTAATCTCAGTTGGTCAGTTTCCCAGCTATGTAAGGCGTTAGCCACGTCATGATCTTGTGCCACCAAAGCATCCGCGATCGCGATCGCATTGGCGGCCCCTTTTGATACCCCAGCGGCTGTATGCGGTCGGGGAATGAAGGCAGCATCCCCCACTAAGGCCACTCGATCAAACGCCATCTGGGGCACTCCCAAATCTAAAATTGCCTGAACAAAGGGTGCTTGCGTCGCAGCGACTAACTTTTGAAAGGGCGGTGCAAGCACTTGGTCAGCATAGGCTTGCATGGCTTGTTCCACCGCTGGGGCCATCAGGTCGGGGGGCACTGAGTAATCGCGGCGCTGGCCAGTTCGATCGGTCAGAATGTTAGGCAATTGGGTTTGCTCGTCGTGGTTGACATACCACACCCAATTGAAGCGACGCTGCCCTGGTACCAGCGATTCGTCCGCGCCGGGAATGACATATTGCAGAATATGCGAGTTCGGCAATTGATAAAAGACAAATCGTTCTGTCAGCAGCGCGGCGGTGGCTGAATCAAGTTGCGCTTCGTCCACCAAGCCGCGATAGGCCACGTACCCGGCATAACGCGGCTGATAGCTGGGCAGTAGCTGTTTGCGCACCGTTGAGTTGGGGCCATCAGCACCGATCAACAAATCAGCGGTTTCAGAGGTGCCATCGGTAAATAGCGCCGTCACCTGTTCCGGCTGCTGTTGGATCGCTTTCAGGGTTTTGCCGGGGTGGTAATGCGCTGCCGGAAAGTGCCGTCGCATATGGCCATAGAGCAAATTCCAAGAGGTTAAGGTTTGGCGCATCGGCAGCCGCTGGGCAATGCGGCCATCGCGTTGCAGATAATAGCGCTCATTGGCCACCACGCCCAAAGGCGGTTCATAGACTACGCCTGCTCGCTGAAACGCTTCTACGATCTCAGGTTGCAGCACGATACCGCCGCCACGACTATCGAGGGCATGGGGCGATCGCTCGTAAATATCGACCTGCCAACCGATTGAGCGCAGCAAAATGCCTGCAAACAACCCACCTAACGAACCGCCAATGACAATGGCCCGATTTTCTGTCGCGTTCATTTGACTACCTCCTAATGCGTGTGGATATAGGGCCACATTCAATGTGGCTGCCATGGTGCCGACCCTGACTGAGGTCGCTTCCGTTTTCTAGTGCCTCGCGGCCTAACTCAGGCCGTAGTCAATGCTTGAGCCGCATTTTGTAAGGCCTTGAGTAAAACATCTACGGATGCCGCACCGGATATGACTTGTTGACCAATACGGATATGGGGCACACCCTGGATGCCCAGGGCGATCGCCTGACGTTCTAACTCCCGCACCTCTGGTAGACCCGCCTCCGAGTGCAGAAAGGCTTCAACATCGGTTATCTTGAGGCCAATCTCCGCCGCTAAATTGATGAGAACTGCCGCATCAGCAATGTCCTGACCTTCGGTGAAATAGGCTCGCAAAATCCGCTCTGCCATCGCGGTGGCTTGATTCTGTTGTCCGGCCAGCCAAGTCAAACGATGAGCCTTCAGGGTGTTGGGCGTATTGGTCATGAGGTCGTAGCGAAAGGTGATATTGTCAGCCGCTGTGGCTTCGACAGTCTTGGCATCTAGCTGCTGCGAATAGTCCCAACTGCCAAATTTCTGAGAACGATAGACTTGGCGATCTATCCCCGCTTCCGGCATGTCTGGATTGAGCTCAAAGGGATACCAAATCTGCTCAATATCGATTGTTGGATTGAGTTGGGCAATGGCTTGCTGTAGGCGCGTTTCGGCCACTAAACACCAAGGACAAATGAAATCTGAGGTGATGGCGATGGTTAATGCCATGATGGCCTCCTTGCGGTGGCTATATCGTTTACCGTTCTCACTTTAATTGCATTCAAGAAGAACGTTAATATGGCAAACAGGCTAAAGACCTTTGCAAAAAATGCAAAATTTAAAAAACGGGATTGATGGATCAACTGGCAGCCATGCGATCGTTCGTCAAAGTAGTTGAAGTGAGAGGCTTTTCGGAAGCGGCTCGCAAACTAGGTCTAGCAGTTTCCTCTGTCACGCGCCAAGTCAATGCCCTAGAGGTCCTGCTCAACACACAGTTACTGAATCGGTCGACCCGCAGCATCACGCTGACACCTCAAGGGCAAAAATACTACGACCACGCGGTACGCATCCTCCAAGATGTTGAGGACGCGACCCTCGCCGTTACTGAGCAGGGCAATGTGCCGCGCGGCATTTTGCGAGTCAGCCTGCCCATGGCATTTGGGCGACTGCATATCGCTCCTCTGCTGGCAAAGTTTTTGGCGCAGTATCCTCAGATCAAGCTTGATTTGCGTTTGAGCGACGGGTTAGCCAACCTGGTGGAAGAAGATCTCGATCTGGTGATTCGCATTGGCAATCTGGATCGCTCTAGCGATCGCCTCATCCTCCGCAAACTCGCCTCCCATCAACGTCTAATCTGTGGCAGTCCGACTTATTTTGAGCGTCACGGCATCCCTAACCATCCCGATGATTTGGTTCACCACAATTGTTTGTGCTTTACCTACGCCACCCGTGAGGAAGTTTGGCGGTTCCAGCGTCATGAGGAAACTTGTGAGGTCAAAGTCGCCGGTTCCTTAACAGTCAACAGTTCTGAAGTGCTGCGTCAGGCTTGCCTAGATGGGGTTGGTTTGATTTTGATGCCGACTTGGCTGATTGGGCAAGACATCCAGGCAGGGCAGTTGCAAGCCGTGCTGACCGATTTTCAGCTGCATCCACAAGCCCATCTGGATACCGGCATCTATGCCCTCTATCTACCGAATCGCCGACATTCGTTGCGTGTACAAACCTTTATCGACTTTTTAAGTCATCACTTCAACGATTTACTGTAGCAAGAGATATTTGAAGTTGAGCAGTCAGAAAATCCCTTGTAGCGAATAAACGATGCTAAAAGGGATTTTTGGGAACTGAGCTATTCATCAAGATCTTGGCCCACCATAATTCGATGACCATCGATGGTTCTGATCCCAAACTCTCGCATACCCCACGGTTCGCTCTTGAGAGGTTTGATCACTTCGACACCCTTGGATGTGACGGTGTCATAGTAATCATCAACATCATCGACAACAAAATATCCAAAATAAGAATGATCGCCCAATTCATTGGGTTGCACAGCGTCAGGACAGTGTCCGACCATAATCCGACAATTATCTCTTACAAATATTCGCCATCCTGGATCACCAATCTCATGAATAGTAAAGCCTAATACGTCACTATAAAAACCGATAGATTTTTCAAGATCGGGTACTGCCAAAACATACAGAGTTCGTTGAATTGTCATGCTTGATTTATTGAGCGGTAACCTTTTTGTGAGCAACGGCACCAATTTCCAGGCTCGATTATCTCCTCATCAGAATTGAGCCCAAACATTAGTCAGTAACCATCCGGAGCTTGAATGCTATACGCTTTTATTTCATGAAATTCTACTCTTAGAGATATCACTCTATAAGCCATTACTATTTCATCCGTTCATATTGCTCGGACATCCTCAACACAGGGGCAATCACGAAGGTAAAGTTCCACCATCCCATTGATGGTAAGGATCTGGATAAAATGTCACTCCCCCCTCCTTCACTACCCCCCACAACGAATAGCGACTATCCAACCACCAGGTACTTTTGCCCGCCATGCGCCCAGCCCTCCGGTTGGTTGGTTTTTACAATGCAACTTTTCCCAATGAAATTCTGGCATGTGATTTCTGAGATAAGAGGAAACAATTTACTGATTGAGCGGGTTGCATAATGCTCTTGTTGAGCGACAGTGAGCGATCTTTGAAACAACATCAAGATCTCTAAATTTTCCGCCCCAACAGGCTGGTTATACCAGAGTCATTACTGCTTATTTCACTCTCAAGTTCTTCGTCAAGCTCTGCAAGCTGATCCAAAATACCTATAAATTTTTCTCCCAAAGGAGTTAGACGGTATTCAACACGAGGAGGGATTTCTGGATAGGCATGACGTTTGAGAATCTTATAACGCATTAGCTTTCTTAAGCGTTCATTTAACACTTTTGTTGTCAGTCCCTCAACACTACGCACCATCGAACCCGGTCGGGAAATTCCTTGCCGCACAAGTTGAAGAACTGTCAGCGACCATTTACATCCCAAAACATCCTCAGTCATTTTGAATGCTGGTGTCTGCTTAACAAAAGTATTTGTATTTTCTGGATCAGTCATCTGACTCAATTCAGTACTAAAAAGTACCTATGACACTAAATCGTACCTGCTTTTTCTGATTTCGCCATTTTGCTAGGGTGATTTTGCAATCTAAAGTAAGGAATACACACTATGAAATCAAAGGCGACTTTCTATCATGCTGGTTGTCCAGTTTGCATCAGTGCTGAGCAAAATGTTGCTCAGGCTCTTGATCCTAATCGCTATGAATTAGACGTAATTCATTTGGGTGAAAGAAAAGAAAAGATTGCAGAGGCAAAAGCCCAAGGTGTTCAATCTGTTCCAGCATTGATATTAGATGACCAACCTTTCCATATCAACTTTGGTGCATCTCTGACAGATTTAGCATAGACTGCAATTTTTAATCTCTGTGCGGCTCACACCAATTTGAGAGTGAGCCGCGTTTTTGATTATTGGCTCTTACAACTGCGGCATAACGGCGACGCTCAGCAGCTTCAGAGAGCCTATTTTACCCAGCCGATCCTGGATAAAGTAGTCCGCCACGGCTAAGTGTTAGCCAGCATGACGCCGCACCCAATTAACCTCTCACCAAGAGTCATTGGTTAGGTCTCCCCTCTCAGAAGTTTAGCTTCACGCATCCGCCTTAACAAACCCGAACGGTTCGAATAATCTGCTTGCATTTGTCGGATTCTAGACTGGAAAATAGCTGAATCACCCTCTAACGCCGCTAAATCCCGCAAGTCAATCAGGTGTTGGATAGCCTGCTCATAGTGCTGCGCTTGCTTGCGCGCGATCAGATCTTTGATGGTTTCCCAAATCTGTGCTTGCTGAGGCTTTAAGGATTTCAAATACCGATGGCGTTTGGCTTTGGCTGCAGCTTTCTCTTTGGCCTGACGCTCCGAACGTTGTGTTTCAGCTAGGGCTCTTAGCTCTGAAAAGAGTCGCCGATCAACATCAGATACAGAGGAGAGTTCAGGGGCTTGAGCAAACTGCTGACGTAAACGTGCCTGGAGTTGGCTCGCGATCGCTGAGTCTCCTGTCACAATTTCTACGAGCAATTTTGTTTTCTCTTTGTCCGAGAGTGCATTAACCCAATCTTTGAAAGGTTCTTTGAGTACTTTTTGCGTTTGACTGATCTGTGCTGCCACCGCAATTAAATCCGGATCCATTTCTAACCAGTCAACAAATGATTGGAGTGGAGCATTGAGTTTTTGCAAATTGGGTGGCACCGGGGGCTCTTGTGCATCCTCCTCCAAGTAGGCAGAAACCGCTGCTGCCTGCAGCCAGGCGAGATATAAAACCCGATAATCGCCTTGAAGAATGGCCTGTCGTAACGGGATCAACGCACTCAGCCAATGATTATTCTCCTCAATCCACCCACCGCCTTCCTCTTCATGAATCTCGATATTGAGGGTTACATACTTTGCTGCTATAGCAACCTCAATGATGTTGTCAACACAGTAAGACTCTAGTGCCGGGACATTGACCGCTGATTTTGGGAAACGAAACGCCAATTGATAGCTGCCCCAATTCGCCATGTAAAGCATGGCATCAAAGCATTTCTCCAGAACTGACAACGGACTCCCACGAAAATCTGCATAGCTATAGGTAAAAACAGCTCTCGTGGCAGTCGGTCTTACCCGACTCGATAAACTTTGCACATAGTTCTGTTCAGCGTTGGTAAGGGGGCGATCAATCGCCTGAAATTCATAATATTGGTATTCCATCGAGTAGCAGAGTCATTCATCAAGGACAGCTTCATCACCTTGATTTTACGCTGCTGAATACCGGAACCTGGGCTTAAGCGATCGCACAGACACGGCAACTTTCGATGGGTCTCAGGATTGCTGGCTAACCTCTCCAATGACTCGCTGCAGATGATTCGACTCTGATAGATCACCTTTCAGCAGTCGGGTGCATGGGGGTTATGGGAGCATATTTCCTGAACCACTTCAAGAAACTTAAACAGGGCTGGGTGGGGTGTGTCGGTAGACCAGACAATTGCTGATTCTAATTGAGGCGTGATTTCTCTAAGGGGTAGGGTGACAACACCTCGTTGCTGAATGCATTCAACAGAGGCGTGAATTAACGATACTCCAAGCCCCGAGGCGATCAATCCAAGAATGGTTTGCTGTGGAAACGCCTCCTGAACGACAGTTGGGCTGAAGCCAGATTGTTGGCAAAAGCTGATAATCGCGTCGTATAGCGTCGGGCCAATTTGTCTAGGAAACAAAATAAACGGTTCATTGGCAAGGGCCTTGACCGAAATTGGTTCTGAGAGGTCTTGGGCTAAAGGATGAATATCTGGAATTGCGGCAATTAACGGTTCTCGATAAATCACTGCCTGGGCTAGTGAGGGAGCATCAATAGGAGGGTGCAGCAGTCCAACCTGGATATTTTGACTGAGGAGAGCATCGATCTGCTCCGCTGTGGATAGACGATTTAACTCCAGATGAATATCTGGATAACGCTCTGTGAATTGACGCACAATAGCGGGTAAAACACTATTGAGAATGGGTCCTGTAAAGCCAACCTGAAGATGACCCGCTTCACCACGATCTACTTGCTGGGCAACGGCAATGGCATGTTCTGCCTGCCTTAACGTTTTCTGGGCTTCTTGCCAAAATGCTTTGCCTGCTTCAGTCAAGCGAACGGTGCGTTTCGTACGGTGAAAGAGCAATACGTTTAATTCCGATTCCAGATGACGAATTTGCCGACTCAACGGCTGCTGCGCCATCTGTAAGCGTTGGGCAGCACGGCCAAAGTGTAATTCTTCAGCCACCGCCACAAAGTAGCGCAAATGACGTAACTCCATTTGAACTTTTTGGGTGTTAATTACGGACTTAAGAGGTGTTGGACATCCATAAAGGCTCATTCTACAGTCGCAGATAGGCAGATATTGAGCAATTTGAAAGATGATTGGCATGAAAACGAGCAGGAATTTTTATGGCATGCTGCTGCTTCTATGGGTCGCAGCAGGTCTGACAGTACTCGTCGAGAGCAGCGTTACGCTTGCTGCTGCCGCTGCTATCCAAGCAAGCGAGCAAAAGAATCTATCAAGCTCAACGGTCTCTCGCGTCGATGTATTTGTAGAAAGTGACCCAGGAATCGAGATATTCGTTCGAGAAGTGATGTCAAGCTCACCGCCAACAGGTGTACCGATTCTGTTGATTCATGGCGGCGGACCTGGCGGGGTGGCATCCTTTGACCTTAATGTTCCGGGCTACTCTCTGGCAGCCGATTTCGCTCAAGCAGGACACCGAGTCTACATTATGAATGTCCGCGGTTGGGAACGTTCGACTCGCCCTAGGGTGCTGGCTAAACCCGCCAATCGCAATCCTCCGGCAGTGACATCTGAGGAAGCTATCCGTGATATTGGTGCCGTTATCGAGTGGATACGCGATCGCACTGAGCAAACCCACATTGCCCTGATTGGCTGGGCAACAGGTGGCCACTGGGCGGGGTTGTATACCACTCGTCACAACGATAGAGTTAGCCATCTGATTATGCTGAACAGTCTTTACGGGGTGGATGCACCATGGCCATTGACTGAACGATTTGAGAACCCCGATCAACCAGGCACCTTTAACGCTAGCGGCGGCGCGTATCGATTGGTTGATTTCGACGGGTTTCTGCGAGGGTGGGATAATTCGATTCCTATAGATGACAAAGCCCAATGGCGCGATCCAGCCGTTGCCGATGCTTACGCTCGCACCGCTGTTCAATTAGATCCCACTAGCCAAACCCGAACGCCGCCCAGTGCCCAGATTCCAACGGCTTATCGAGAAGAAAGCTTTAATCTGGCTCAGGGCTATCAGTATTGGGAAGCCGGCGATATCTATACCCCGACGTTATTTGTTCGAGGGGCACTAGATTTTTGGTCACGTCCCGAAGATGCATCAACCCTGGCATCTGAGCTTGTGAATGCGCCAATAGTACAAACCATGACCATCCCAGACGCAACGCATTATTTGTTTAATGATCGGCCAGAGCGAGGGAGAAATCAGTTTATCGAGACAGTACTTGAATTCTTGAGTTTCTAAGCAATCGCTGCTGCCGTATAACGCCTCGATCTACCTCACAAAATGGCAACGGAAGACTGAGTTAGGACACTTTAGAATTTACATTCATGGCCAACCAATGCCAGTCAGCTTAAATTTCTGGACTGTCTGTCATCAACTCAGCCTATGGAGATTTGCGATCGCACTAATGATTTTGAGTGAGAGCAGAGGTGCTTTAGGTATGAGAAATGTAGGCTTTGCAATTAACGACGGGGATGTTTGGCCGATCGCTCATCAGACATTGAACGAGATATCAAACGCATCGAGCACTAGACGAAACAGTTACAAAAACCCTTACCCCGAAAAGTCCGTTTAGTGACTAAACTTCCACAACCAATGCTGGCTATTATTCAGTGTTTGATTCTTTGTCTTCTCCGGCTTGTGATGTACTTTCAGTTATTTCGGTTTCGTAACCAGCAGAAACAGAGTTCCCTACTGCAATCAGATTAAGGATTTCTGACTTCACCGTGCCGAGATCAAACACATCTTCGAGGCGAGAGCGAAATTCACTAGGTGTATCACAGACCCATGTGTTAACAATCGTATTTGCTGTCATTTGACGGACAACCTTGTCTAAATCAGCTGCATCTGAACGCGTATACGTTTTCTTGAGGAAATTTGGAAGTTCTTCATTACGCGGTTGAATTCGTGCGGGATAGGGGGCGTCAGTTCTATGTACGACAGAAAATAAAGTAACTGTTCGATTCGATGGCATGTGCTTAGCGTATACGACAAGCATCGCGTCACCATCAGTCGATTGGGTATCCTGGATTATAAGAGTTAGTAGACCATCACTATGATCAACCCATTCTTGCTGAGCCGATTCCAAAATTGTGCGAGGTGATGAAATGTCCTTGAGGTCTACGCCTTTAGGCCAATAACTAGCCATTATTGTCTCCCTTCAAACTCAGCAAAATCGGCAAATGATCAGATGCTTGCAAAGAATTTGGACGCCCCTTAGAGGTCAACAACGGGGTTGCACCAGCTTGGGTCAGGATTTGAACATTGGCGAACTTGTCTACAATCGAGTAGTGCACTAATGCCTGATCGAACATGTTCCATCCGTAAGGTCCTTGGCTGCTTGTGTCATAGATGGTGCCAGCGGGCCCAGATGTATTGTCACCAAACAGGCTCCACATCGGATTATAGAAGAGATCATACTGCTTACCCTGGTACTTCCGCTGCCCACGACGAACGCATTCTCTTGTCATCATGGCATTTAGACCAGGTGCGAGGTTCATACCTCGATCATATGGGTTCATATTCAAATCCCCCAAAATAATCAGGTGATTATTTTGTTGTTCAGATGTAACAAAACGAATTTCTTCGCCAAGGCTATGCGCAAAGGCCTGTCTCGATTCTCTATCGTAGTTCCGAACATCTACCCCGTGAACAAGATATAAAAAGCAGAAGTTCTTCGCCAATTGAAAGTCTTCGCACACTTGTTCTATATCCATTGTGAACCTCGGACATGTCGAATGATGGCTGTCGGCAAAGACAATGGAATTTTTCGTTGGAAATTGATGTTGGTATGAAGTAGTTAGTATCAACCTTTGACTGAAGTGCTGTAAGACTGTCGTAGATTTTGACCGCAGATTCGATGAGCACGATAACATCTGCATTTGTTGATAATGCCAAATTGCAGACAAGGTCAGTCAAGTCTTTCCGGTTCAAATTCCAAAAAACAATTTGACACAAAGCTATCTCTTCTTCATCTTGAGGGTAAATACTATGGCAGGAGGAAATCCTCTACCTCGCATTATCAATAATCTACCCAAAACATTAGCGATTTCACGGAAACTCTCTCCCGTTGCCGTTTCAATCGGGCCATTATATTTGTTTCAAGTGTTAAGAATGAGAGACATAAGCTTTGCAATTAACGACAGGAGCATCAAGCCGATCGCTCATCGGACACTGAACGCGATCGCACCGCTGACATAAAGACGATTCCACCAAGGGCGACTGCTGCAAGGAATATAGGCTCACCCCCTGACGAATATAGGCCTCGGCTTCTAAATCAGTCAGGGCATCTGCAAGCAACAGACAGCGATCTGTTTTGAGCATATGACGAGCCTTACGGAGACCGGTCAAGATTTCGCCAAACTGGCCGCTGCTATGGCTAATCATTAGGGGGACTTGCTGCCAAACTCCTCGAAAGCAACGAGGTGCGTCTTGGGCATAGTGGTCGGTATATTGCAGGGTATAAGTGCCATCGCTGTAGCAGCGCGTGCGGAACCAGCGTTGAAAGGGTAAGCCGAGATGACCCTGGGGTTCTAGCGTGTCCCACCAAGAGCGATACCACGCCTCATAGGGCAGCTGTAAAATCCGCTGGATTTGATCTTCATGAAAGCCGCCGTGTTGCAGCAGGGCGATCGCTTCTGAAAGATTCACCCGCCAGGCCAGCGTCTTGAGATCAGACTGGCAACGGGTCAGCGACTGCAAATCTCGCACTGAAAAGTCTTCTCCAGAGGGCGCCCCCTCTGCTGGCAGACACCAGACATGCTCATACTCAATCACCGCATCGATGTGCTCCAACCCATCCGAGTTAGGCGGCGGCCCCACTGCAACCCGAATCTGCCCGATTTGGTGAGGCCGAGCAATCGCTGACGAACAGTTCACCAACAAAGATTTGAGTTTGTGTTCATCGGCCAGGGCGAGGTCTAGTTGCACCTGATTGCGATCGAGCCGCGAAATGCTTGCGTCGAGATGCATAAGGTCAGAAGAAATCATCTCGCTACCTTTTGTGACTACTAAAAAACCGCCGAGTAATCTGATGTCCTATCTCTCGGCGGCTATGGAGCTAATGTGACGGTGCGATGACTCAAGAAGAGCGTCATGACATGTCTCCATGTATCAGTAAACGTCAGGTTTTTTGGTGATGAACCAGCAGCCTCAACAAACTTTGAGCTTGTTTTAGAAACGCAACAACTTGATGGAAAAGATTGAGTAAGTGGAATGGGTGATTGGGGTTAGGTGTGAGGGGTGGCAGGGGTGATTGGGTGGCAGGGTGGGTGAAGTTAGTAGAGTGTGTGAGGTCGGTGGAGTGGGTGAGGTCGATGGATAGCAAGGTGTCCCATTCCTAAAAACCCGTAACGAAGAACCAACAACTATTCCCTACTTCCCTATTCCCTACTTCCCTATTCCCTACTTCCCTATTCCCTACTTCCCTATTCCCTACTTCCCTATTCCCTACTTCCCTATTCCCTACTTCCCTATTCCCTACTTCCCTATTCCCTACTTCCCTATTCCCTATTCCCTACTTCCCTATTCCCTACTTCCCTATTCCCTATTCCCTACTTCCCTATTCCCTATTCCCTACTTCCCAATAACAAATTCCGAATTCGTCCCGCCGATAAGGAAAGCACCCCTTAGAATTGTGTAGTTAAGCGAATAGCAAAGAAGGAGTTTCGGACGTGGCGGATAAGTACACTCCCGCAGCGATCGAGGAAAAGTGGCAGCAGGTTTGGGCCGAGCAAGGGCTAGATAAGACCGACGAAGACCCCAGCAAGCCCAAGTTTTATGCGCTGTCGATGTTTCCGTATCCTTCTGGCAACCTGCACATGGGGCACGTGCGCAACTACACGATTACCGATGTGATTGCACGGGTGCGGCGGATGCAGGGCTATCGCGTGTTGCACCCCATGGGGTGGGACGCCTTTGGCTTGCCCGCTGAAAACGCGGCGATCGATCGCGGCGTCCACCCTGCTAAGTGGACGTATCAGAACATTGATCAGATGCGGGAACAACTCCGGCAATTAGGTCTCTCCTACGATTGGGATCGCGAAGTCGCCACCTGTTCGCCCGACTATTACAAATGGACCCAGTGGAGCTTCATTCAGTTCTTAAAAGCGGGCTTGGCCTATCAGAAAGAAGCGGCGGTGAACTGGGACCCCATTGACCAAACCGTATTGGCAAACGAACAGGTGGACAGCGAAGGCCGGTCTTGGCGATCGGGCGCAAAAGTTGAGCGCAAACTGTTGAAGCAGTGGTTTTTGAAAATCACTGAGTACGCCGACGAACTCTTGCAGGATTTGGACAAACTGCCCGGCTGGCCCGAGCGGGTGCGCCTCATGCAAGAAAACTGGATTGGTAAATCGACTGGTGCCAAGGTCACTTTCAAAACGGAACAGGGGGATGATCTGGAAGTCTTCACCACGCGCCCGGATACTCTCTGGGGAGCAACTTTTATGGTGCTGTCGCCCGAGCATCCGCTGGTGGAAAAATTGACCACGGCAGAACAAAAAGCGGCGATCGCCGCTTATCAAGCCGCAGCCGCAGCCAAAAGCGACATCGATCGCACCGACGAAGGTAAAGAGAAAACCGGCGTCTGGACCGGCAGCTATGCCATCAATCCCGTGAATGGCGAGCAGATTCCCATCTGGATTGCTGACTACGTGCTCATGGGCTACGGCACGGGCGCGATTATGGCCGTACCCGCCCACGATGGCCGCGACTTTGCCTTTGCTCGTAAGTTTGGTCTAGACGTAAAAGTCGTGGTGCAGCCCGAAGGCGAGACTTTGGACGGTGCCACGATGGCGGAAGCTTGGCCCGGTGAAGGCGTTATGGTGCATTCGGGTCCGTTGGATGGGCTGCCCGCAGGCAAAGGGGAAGGGCAGAGTGTCGAGAAAGCGATCGCCTGGCTCGAAAAAGAGGGCAAAGGTGAAGGGCAAGACAATTTCCGCCTGCGGGACTGGCTGATTTCGCGTCAGCGCTACTGGGGCGTGCCGATTCCGGTGATTCACTGCCCGAGCTGTGGGATCGTGCCGGTGCCGGATGAGCAATTGCCCGTGGAATTGCCTCAAGATGTGGAATTCAGCGGTCGCGGCGCGTCCCCCCTCTCCCCAGTTGGATAGCTGGGTCAATGTGCCCTGCCCCACCTGTGGCGAACCGGCGAAGCGGGAAACCGACACGATGGACACCTTCATCGACTCGTCTTGGTACTTTTTGCGGTACGTCGATGCCAAGAACGAAGGGGCGATCTTTGATTCCGCCAAGGCTAACGACTGGTTGCCCGTCGATCAGTACGTGGGCGGCATTGAGCACGCCATTTTGCACTTGTTGTACTCCCGCTTCTTCACCAAGGTGTTGCGCGATCGCGGCCTCATCTCAGTGGATGAACCCTTCAGCCGCTTGCTGACCCAGGGCATGGTGCAAGGCTTAACCTACATGAACCCGAATAAGGGCGGGAAGGACAAGTGGGTACCCTCTGACCAGATCGCAAATCTGGATGATCCACGTGATCCGAAGACAGGCGAGCCCCTGCAAAGGCTCTACGCCACCATGTCGAAATCCAAAGGCAACGGCGTTGCGCCCAAAGATGTCATTGACAAATACGGGGCCGACACTGCCCGCATGTTCATCCTGTTCAAAGCACCACCTGAAAAGGATTTGGAGTGGGATGATGCCGACGTTGAAGGCCAGTACCGCTTTCTCAATCGCGTGTGGCGCTTAGTCACCGAGTTTGCCAAAAATCCTGCCAAAGCTGACAGTTCAACCATTGCTGGCGATCTCTCTAAGGCCGAAAAAGACCTGCGCCGCGCCATTCACATCGCCATCAAAGAAATTAGTGAGGATATTGAAGGCGACTATCAGTTCAACACCGCCGTTTCGGAATTGATGAAGCTCAGCAACGCACTGACGGATGCGAAATGCAATGATTCCCCCGTGTATGTCGAGGGCATTCACACATTGGTGAAGCTGCTCGCGCCCTTTGCTCCCCACATGGCGGAGGAACTCTGGCAGCAGTTAGGGCAAACCGGTTCGATTCACCATCAAACGTGGCCTGTACTAGATGAATCCGCCCTCGTAGCGGACGAAATCACTCTAGTTATCCAAATCATGGGCAAAACGCGCGGCACCATCGAAGTGCCTGCCAGTTCCGATAAAGCAACTTTGGAACAATATGCCCGCGACTCCGATATTGCTCAGAAATACCTGGCAGGTAAGGAAATCAAAAAAGTGATTGTTGTTCCCGGTAAGCTGGTGAACTTTGTAGCTGTACCTTAAGAAACGGGAAGAATCGGAGGTTGATATAAAAACGATCACTCTCAATCTTCCCTAGGGGCTGTCATCGTTGAGTGGTCAAATCTTGGCCCTGATAGAACAACAGCCTCTGGTCTGTTCGCGAGATGCGGGCACAGTAATGCTCCTCAGAATTCAAGACAGTATCTAAGTATCGGCATAACGGTGAAGCTGAGCCGTGGTCAATGTTTTGGCGTCAATACCCAGATTTTGTAATTCGTCCACTCCAGCGTAGTGTTAGGCGGCTATTCTAATAACTTCATAAAACTAGCTTGCCTCCACTTCCATAATTTGAAGCAGTAACTTTATTAGAGAGCAAGTTTGCACATCAATCACAGAGAATTCGCGCCTTGCGAGTTATCATCGTCAAGTCTCATAGTGATGATGATTTTTCCTTTGGCGCGCCCTGCCCCAAGAGACTGAAGGGCTTCTGATGTTGCCTTTAATGGATAACATCGATCAATCACGGGTACGACTTTGCCAGATTCCAGCAACTCTCCAATAACAGACAGGTCCTTTTGCTTCACTTGCGCTATTCCCATAAATGAGAGCTGCTGACGTCCAATTTTCGATAGTATGGGTCCCACCAGCGCTGCCTGAATAATTTGGGCCAGCTTTCCTCCCGCTGAGACATAGATACCCGTGGGACTCAATACCCTGCAATAATCAAAAATCGAGTTGTAGCCATTGACAGCAACAATCAAGTCATACCGCTGCCCATTTGTGGTGAGAGCTTCTCGCGTGTAATCGATCACATAGTCTGCACCTATTGAGCTGGCGATATCCAGATTGCGAGTGCTACAGACAGCCGTTACCACGGTCTCAAAGGATTTGGCTATCTGCACAGCGAACGTCCCCACGCCTCCAGAGGCTCCATTGATAAGAACCTTTTGACCTGGCTGGATTCGGCCTTGCAGCGCTTGTAGTGCCGTCAGGGCGGCAACGGGGGTAGCCGCAGCCGCCTCAAACGATACGTTAGCTGGTTTCAGTACTAACTCATGTTCATCAGCACAGGCATATTCTGCAAATGAACCTTTGGCTATTCCGAAGACTTCATCCCCTGGCTGAAACTGGGTTACGCGATCGCCGACAGCTTCAACCCGACCAGCCACATCTAATCCAAGTGAAGTCTCTTTGGGTTTGGAAAGTGTACCGTTTGTTAAACGGATCACCGGGGGGCCTGTGAGATGATACCAGTCCAAGATGTTGACCGATGCCGCATGAACCTTGACCAAAACTTGAGTATCCCTGAGTAACGGTTTCTCGGTCTCTATCAGTTCAATAACATCTGGGGAGCCATATTTGGTGTATACAATTTTTTTCATTTAGATGACCTTCTGTTCAAGATTTACACCCTTAATCAACAACGACAAACAGAGTGTCACTTCCCCAAAAAAACATGGAATAAAGATATAAGGGAGCAAACCAACAGCGAATTCGGGGACTAGAAAGTTGGCGAAACTATTAATCAGATAACACGCTCCCCCCTATCGCTAAAAGCAAACCTATGATTCGAGGAAGGACACCTAATCTGAAAATCAAATAACCAGCCAGAAGGCAATAGCAGCCAAAAAATGCAAGACTGAGATTAAACCCAATCTCATGTAGCAGAAAGTGCATATAAGCCGTAGCCTGAAGCTGTTCTGCGGTCATTATGGCAGCGCTCTGTAAAAGGATTAGAGGGACAAATTTATTGAGTAAACTGACACCCTCAATAGTCGCTGATACCAATATAAAAAAGCATCACCAGTCGGGAGAGACTCTTGTTTGCAAATTTGAATAGGTCATAAAAGATGACTGCTAGAGGGATATTACAAAGAACTACGATGATATGAACTCCGAGGCCGAATCGATAGAGCGATTCGTTGGTCAGGATATTATTTACCGTAGTTGCTGCATCACCATGTACGACAATCGTGGCAGGAACATAGCCTGCACCGAAGAGTCCTCCAATAATGATAATTAAGTATAAGAAGCCACCTATTCTTGCTTTGAGTGGCAACGAAGCTTCTGCAGTCTGTTCTTTCATTACTCCATACCCGTTGTGAGTGTTTATCACTGACACAAGAAGCTTACGGGCAAGACGATATGAGGGTCATACCACTCAGGTATTATCCAAGGAGTAATTACCCATCGCTAAAGGGGAGTTAGGTGATGGGGAAGCTGATGACTACGTTGCGGACAAAATACCCAAGCCACGGGCTTTTGCAACGGCATCTGCCCGGTGATGGGCATCGAGCTTGCCGTAAATATTTCGAGTATGAACTTTCACTGTATTTACCGAAAGAAAGAGTGTCGTCGCAATTTCCTGATTGGTTCGACCCTCTGCTATCAGGTAAAGCACTTCGATTTCTCGCTTGCTTAATGGTTCGAGCAGCTCGGCTACTTGAGATTGTGTTTTTAACGATCTTTTTTGCTCTAAGTCGTTAAGAGGAAACGCAGTTAATACGCGCTGTACATAATTAGAATTAGGGGTTATTTCGCGGGAAAGGGCCTCATAGAGCAAATGTGCCATGGGCTGACCTTCATTGACAAAGATGCGGAGGTAACCTTCAGTTTCTGCGAGTGTGAGGGCGCGTTCCAAAAACTTGAGAGCAGAAGAGAGATTACCTTGTGCTTCATTGGTAATTGCTTGCAAGATGAGAATCTCAATCATGCTGCCTGACCTGCCGCCTGCTTCTGCCACTGAGTATAGTTGTGTCAGCAGTGTTATCGCTTTTTGAAAGGTCTCGTCTGTTTGGTCACGTCTATACTGAGCAATGAGTACTCTAGCGAATGTGATGTACGCGAATTCTTGTAAATAGCTGAGTTCATCATCAATAGACAGGCCTTGCTCACGTACCCAACCAAGGGCTTCTGCCAGCCTATCTTGTCGGAGCCATACCCGCGTCTTCAAGGCGGCTATAGGGCAAAGATTGGGAACAGGGCTTCGATGGTAGAGCTGTTGCGCTGCTTCGAGTAACTTGAGGGCATCATCCAGTTCTCCTTGCTCGATCTTGAATTGAGCCTGAACAAGATACCAGCCATAGGGCCATTCCGGTAATGCTGCTTGTTTTCCGAGGGCCTCGCATCTCTGCAGGTGCTGATTGGCGGCTTCCTCGTTGCCTTGTTCATGATAAAGCTTGCTCAATCCGAGATGTAAGTCGGTTGTGCCCAGCAATACTGGCTCGCCTTGTGCGGTCGCAAAGAGTAAGGCCTCTTTATAGATATTGACCGCGTCAAAAAGACGACCCTGGGCAATCTTAAGGCTAGCCAATGTATAGGCCCCACTGATGGCGAAAAGGATATGCCCTGTCGTCCGCAAGCGAGCGATCGCAGCAGACATATACTTAACAGCTGTCTCCAAATCTCCATTTCTCCAATAAGCCAGACCTAGCAGAGAGCTTGCGAGGCCAGCGATATAATGGTTTGTCTCAGATAGGAGGTTGAGTGTTTGCTGGGCATGTTTAATAGTGCCAGCATTATCACTGAGTGCCTGAGCATGAAAAGCCCAAGCAAGACTTAATAACCCTTGTTGTGAACGGAATTTTTTATCATCCTGATTGCTTGAAGCAGCCTCCATAAACTCACCAGTGTTGACTGCCAATGCCAATAAACGATCTGCGTCCTTCAGTCGATCCTCTGCAGCCTGTAACTTGCCTGAGAAAAGCAACTCCCATGCCATGCCAATACTGAGCGTAGTCCGGGTGCGAACTAACTCGTCCGGCAGTGTTTGTACCCACTGTGTCCAGGTTGTATTCTGATAATAGGATCCAATATTAGCTGACCACTCCAATTCGATGAGATCCGCCGCACGCTCAAAATGTCGAGCAGCGAGGGCGTGGGGGATCGCATTGGGTCGAAAATTATTCTGCTCGTACCATGCACATGCTCTTAGATGTAGCTCAGCTATATAGTTGGGTTTGCCCTTAGTTAAGCGTACTTGCAGAGCATCAGCGAAAAGATGATGGTAGCGATACCACTCGCGTTTGTCATCGAGCGGAACCAATAGCAGATTTGTGCGTTCTAAATATTCTAAGATTTCTTGGCCTGGGGTAGAAGATTGAGGCAGAACAGCATCACAAAGAGAGCCACATAGTCGCTCAAGAATGGATGTGGATAATAGGAAGTTCTGTATACTTTCGGGTTGTTGTTCTAGAATTTCTTTGACCAGATAATCCAGCACAAAATGATGACTACCGGAGAAAGATTTGATGAAGTTGGCCGTGTTTGGATGTCCTTGTAAGGATATTGCTGCCAATTGTAGTCCGGCAATCCAACCTTCAGTGCGGTTTTCAAGTGCGGTAATCTCTTCTGCCGAGAGATTAAGATTCATCGTCTGGTTAAGAAATTCGGTCGTTTCAACTTGGGTAAAGCGCAAATCGGGGGCACGCACTTCGGTCAGCTGACCGCGTGCGCGCAGTCGTGCCAGAGGCAGCGGTGGGTCTTCACGGGTGGCAATGACAAGGTGCATGGATGTTGGCGGCAGGTACTGAACCAAAAATTCCAATACCTGATCCACCGCTTCGGATTCAATCAAGTGGTAGTCATCAAGGACGAGAATGGAGTTTTCGAAAACAGCTGTAACTTCATTGATCAATGTCGTTAAAAGCGAATTGAGTGGGGGCGATTGGGGTGGTTTTAATGCTTGTAAAACCACCTCACCGAGCTGAGTTCCCTCCCCGACCTTGCTTAAGGTGAGCGTTTGCAAGGCTGACACCAAGTAAACCAGAAAGCACGTTGGATCATTATGCTCTTTATCTAGTGACAGCCATGCCACCGGCTGTTCACAGATCGAAACCCATTCGCTGAGCAAAGTTGTTTTGCCAAAGCCAGCAGAGGTAGAGATGAGGGTCATTTTGCGGTGCAGCCCTGCATTCAGTCGTTCAATCAGGCGTGGGCGCAGCACAGCATTGGGCCGTAGTGGAGGAATATATAGTTTGGTAGCTAAAATCGGCCTGTACATTACTTAAATCATATCTTGCCATTGCTATGGGAAAAAAGGGTTTATAGCCTAGGGTGAAATCTGCATAACGTGAAGCTGAGCGGCGGCCAGTCTTGTTGCGTTGATGCCTGGATTATAAATTCTGTCCGCTCCTGCGTAGGGTTAGGCTGCAGGGGCAGGGGCATTGTCAATTGCTTCGAGGAATTTATGAGCATGGTAGGTGCTATCCCAAAAATATATCAATGGGTCACTGGCGTTGCAGCAAGGGGCGCATCCTACAGTTTTTTTTTCAATATAACTAATTACACGTTCAGCAACTTGAAGTTCCAACCCTTCTAAACCTTCCTCTCTTAGAGCTTTAACTGCATCTAAGCATTCAGAATCTCCGATTTTTCCCATTGCCTCTATGACATGAATCCTTATATTGGACTTTGATTGTTTAAGAGTCTGAATCAGGATAGGTGTTGCCTTTGAGCTTCTGATCCGGCCCAGTGCTTCTATCGCATGAATCCTAACAAGAGTAGATTCATCAACTAACTTATTCAATATTGGCTGAAGAAGTAGAGAATCAGTAGGACATATAATATCTGCAATTGCTGAAGTACATAGGTTACGCACTTTTTCTTCTGGATGTTCTAAAAGTTTAAGGAGCTCAGGTAAACTCTCTCTTGATTTTAGCTCTCCTAATCCAAAAGCTGCTGCAGATATTATATCTGGATTGGAATTACCTAAAAGGTCTTGCAGGTAAGGAATTGCACGCTCATCATACGTTTCATAAAGTCTTCTAACAAAGTCTTTTTGGTCTAGTAAAGAACGAAAATCCTTCGCTTCATTTGTAATAGACTTCCAATCATCCTCTTCTTTATGAAGTAGTTCTACTGAGAGATGCTTTTTTCTGACCTTCTCAAAGAGAACCCTATTTTCATCAAGGAATTCATCCTCTATATAAAAAGCTCCACACAAATATGAATCAACAATCACTTGAAGCATTTGATCCAAACTGTCATACATTTTGACAGGTTTATCACCACCTTCTACCCATACCCAATAAATACCGCCAGTAGAGCATGAATCGCAGTCTACAACAAAGTAGCTATCTTGGTACCGAAAAATAGGGAAATAGGAGTTCTTGTAAAACTCATCTTCTTGAAGCTCGTTTGCAAGTTCAATCAATCCATTGAAATGAGAAATAGCCTCTTGTAATGATAGAAACTCATAGCCAGGAAAAAAGTTTTCAAAATTCCCATTGTGCCATTTGTATAAAGCAGTAAGGTGCTCAGGAAATTGCACAGGCAAATCTTCTGTCCGTTTTTCTAACTCAAGTTCTGTTATTGGTTCATATAGTTTCTCTGAAAAGCCTAAAAAACTGAATATGCAATCAAGCTGCTCTAACAAGTTCCACATTGATACTCAAATAACTCATTGATTTCAATTTCTTGGAATAGCTTAGCAGCTTCCTATAGAAATGAAGCTGTCTAACAACTTATTAGAGAGAATCTTTCCGCCTAAATGATGTGCTCTAAAAGTCATCAGAACATTGACACCATGAGGTTTTCGATCGCTTTGAAACCCATTTTGGAATGGGTGATTATGTGGCATGGTGTAGCTGGATATTTTTGTTGCCAGCAATCTCCTTACTTGATGCCCTTGCACTATATTCCAAGCTTTTCTGGATCCTGAATAAAAGATGCCTTGAATACAGGACAGGACTGCGAGGCTAAAAATGGAGGAATGATGCGGTTATAGGATGCGACCGGAGGCCGATCGCTTCAGGTATTGCCCCATGCCAGCGCGACCGCGCCACTCGTCGCCATCGACAATTAACTCACCCCGCAAAAAGACTTGCTTCACTTTGCCCTGTACTTCGCGCCCTTCAAACAGAGAATAATCCACATTGGAGTGGTGGGTGTTGGCGCTGAGGGTATGGCGTTCATTGGGATCGAAGAGTACGAGGTCGGCATCGCTGCCGACAGCGATCGCTCCTTTTTGTGGGAACAGACCAAACATCTTGGCAGGCGCTGTTGACGTGAGCTGCACGAAGCGATTGAGGGTAATGCGGCCTTCGTTGACTCCACCGTCGTAGAGCAGCGGCAGGCGAAACTCGACCCCAGGCGCACCATTGGGAATTTTCGAGAAATCGTCCTTCCCCAACTGTTTCGATTGCAGAAGGCCGAAGAGATTTTCGTTGAAGCAGAAGGGGCAGTGATCGGTCGCGACAATTTGCAAGTCATCGAACCGGAGGCCACGCCAGAGAGCATGTTGACATTGATGATCGCGCAGGGGCGGGGTCATGACAAACTTAGCCGGTTCAAAATCAGGGCGATCGTATTCTTCGTCCGTCAAAAACAGATAGTGGGGACAAGTTTCGGCAAAGGCGTGGATGCCGCGATCGCGGGCTTCCACCACGGCATCCAAGGCCTCTTTAGCTGATAAATGCACGATATAGCTAGGCACTTCTGCCAACTCGGCAATACGAATCACCCGATGGGCGGCTTCCCCTTCCATCAATCGGGGACGGGTCAGCATATGGGTTTTCGGCGAGGTATTGCCTTGTTCTAAAGCCTCCTCAATCAAAGCTTGAATGACGATCCCATTCTCAGCATGGAGAATCGCCATGCCACCATGGTTACCGACCGCACGCATAGTGCGATAAATGGCGGCGTCATCCACCATCAACACACCGGGGTAGGCCATGTAGAGCTTAAAGCTGGAAACGCCATCCTGATTGATCAGGTCGGGTAGTTCTGCCAGCGACGCTTTATTGACATCGGTGAGAATGACATGAAAGCCATAGTCAATGCTGCACTGCGGTTCTGCAGCGGCGAGGCGGCGATCGAGGGCAGCTTTAGGACTGTCGCCGTGGAACTGTTGGGCAAAGTCGATAATCGTCGTGGTGCCGCCAAACGCTGCCGATTTCGTCCCGGTGGTAAAGGTGTCGCAGGTGTAGATGTCGTTGCCCATTGGGGTTTCCATATGGACGTGGACATCAATGCCCCCAGGAAACACCATCAAGCCGCTAGCGTCGTAGGTGGCAATATCTGCAGCGGGAATTTCGCGGGTGATCGCTTCAATCCGCCCTTGATCCACCAAAATATCTGCTACGTACTCATCAAAGGTGGTCACAATGCGACCGCTTTTGATGAGTACTTTGCCCATGTCGGTGCTCCAAACTGATGGCGCAGTCTGGGAATTTAGGCTTGTTGTGCTTTGTAAGCCGCCCAACCCCCGATGTCAGAAATATCGGGCCAGCCATGCTCTTCGATCAATTCTTTGGGATAAAGCATGGCGATCGCCGTGTCCCCATCGTGCAAGGTCACCTCAGCAGGATACATATGGGGCGGCTCAGTCGAGACGAGATGGTTATATTGCTCCACAGACATTCGATAAAGTTCACCGGGGATCGAGATGCCGTCAGACTCTGTGGCATAAATGCCCGGATGCCAACCCTCTTTGACCGCATGGAGGCGATATTGGGGAGCAGTCTGAGTCTCTTTGACAAACGTGGCCCCCTGCAAATTGCCGTGATCAGGCTGTCCCCGCAGGGCAGAGCCGCAAATGAACACCATCTTGGTCTCAGTCGTCGTCATCAGTTCTACCTTTTTCAGAACGTTGGGAAAGTGGCAGGCGGTGGGCCAAAGTTGCAAACAGCAACCGCTGGCCTCGGGATGGCTCATCGCTCTCGAACCGCAAAGTCTGGTCTGAAGCCTTCGTCAAAGCGATGTCTAGAAGCCTAAGGTCTGCTCTGGCAAAGCCGTCTGTGGAAGCTTTAACACCGCTGTCAGGAAAAAATCGTGTTCCTAACAGTTTCGCTCCTGCCGTTAGCAGCCTCATTCAGCCAACCTTTTCTATTGAAAGTGAGAGTGGTTTCCACCAAGTCAGGAAGCTGTAAAACTATCACAGATTGATACAACCTTAAACATCGGTTTCGGGGACTGGCTGTAAGGCTGCGAGGGCTTTCACCACCCGGATTTTGCTAGCGCCGAGATGGGCTTGAATGGCGGCGATCGCGGTGTCAGGGTCACGAGAGGCGATCGCCGCACAAATCTGCCGATGCTCACTGCAGATTTCCAGCACTTTAGGATTATGCCGTGTAGTTTGCACTCGAAGCAGCATCATCTTGTCAAAGACTTGATCCAGCAAGTCTGTCAACCAGGGATTGCCTGTGCTTTCAGCTATCTGGCGATGAAACTGATAGTCCAGGTTCAGCATTTCAAAAGTGTTGAGGGTGGACGCAGCGCGCTGCACGGCTCGTTCGGCTTGGGCAATCGATTGTTGAAGCTCTTCAAGCGTGAGATCGCTGGCGTTTAAGCAAGCTTCGCTCACGGCGGCTTGTTCTAGAGCAATCCGGCAATCATACAGGTGTACGGCATCAGCCACCGAGATCGAAATCACCCGTAAGCCGCCACTCGTATCCATGGTCACGAGCCCCTCTCGCTGCAACTGACGCAAGGCTTCTCGAATGGGGGTACGACTGACTGCTAACTGTTGGGCAAGTTGCGTTTCCACCAACCGTTCATCCGGTGCCAACTCACCAGACAAAATACTGGTCCGAAGTGTCTGGTAGGTCTGCTCATGCAGAGAGGCACGGCGCGGCAGCGGATTCGATAATGTCACCGGAGTCAGCATCCTTGGGCGATGGAACAAGCAATCTAGTTTATCGATACTTGTAAATGATTTTACAGAGGCATTATTGTATACAGTATACGCTTCACGATATGAAGTTCTTTAATGAATAATTAATCGCAGGTTTCCTGCAAAGAGGTTCGTGCATGGTTTATCAAGTGGCTTCTACCCTCGCGGTCAATGGTGATCGCCTCAGCGCCATGATTCGCCAGCTCGCGCAGCTCGGCAAATTGCCGAATGGCGGTGTGCAGCGATTGGCCTTTAGTCCAGAGGACTGCCACGCCCGTGCGCTAGTGCGTCGGTGGATGGTGGAAGCGGGGATGACGGTCACCATTGATGAAGCTGGCAACATGATTGGTCGCTATGCCGGGCGGTTTCCCGATGCACCGCCCTTGGTAACGGGGTCTCATATTGACACGGTGCCGAACGCCGGACATTACGACGGTACTTACGGCGTCCTGGCCGGTATTGAAGCGGTTAACACGTTGTCAGCCCAGGGCCGGCACCTTGACCACCCCATCGAAGTGATCGTCTTTGCGGATGAAGAACGCACCATGGTGGGTTGCAAAGCGATCGCGGGCAAGCTGCTGCCCGATCCAAAACTTTATCGCAGCCGCGATGGCGAACCGATTCAAACTTGTTTAGAACGGGTGGGGGGCGATTGGGACATTATTCAGCATGCCCGCCGCACACCGGAATCAATGGCCGCCTTTGTCGAGCTGCATGTCGAGCAAGGCCCGGTGCTCGACATGATGGAAAAGCAAATTGGAGTTGTCACCGGTATCGTGGGCCAGCGTCGCTATTGGATTACCGTGGAAGGTCAGTCTAGCCATGCAGGGACAACGCCGATGCAGATGCGCCAGGATGCTTTAGTTGCTGCTGCTCAAGTCGTCCTCGCTATTAATCAAGTAGGCCATCAACCCGGTGATCAAGTCGCCACCGTGGGCCGGATGGATCTGCACCCCAATGTGCCGAACAGTATTCCTGGCCGGGTGGAAATGAGCTTGGATTTGCGGGACTTATCCAGCAATCGCCTCGACGACCTCTTGGCCGAAATCCAGCAGGCGATCAACACGATTGCCGCAAATACGGGGACTCGCATTTCAATGGCTCAACGCTTAGATAATGATCCAGCTCCGGCCAATTCCCATATTCAGAATGCGATCGCTCAAGTGTGTGAGGATCTCAATTTAAGTCACTGCCACTTGCCGAGTCGCGCTAGTCATGACGCCCAAGAGATTTCTCGTGTGACCGATATGGGCATGATTTTTGTGCCCAGTGCTAACGGGATCAGCCACTCCGAACTGGAATACACTAGTCCGGAAGACTGTGCCAACGGCGCGAATGTGCTGCTGCACACACTCATGCGACTAGACCAGCACTACCGTTCGCCGAAGGCAATCACGGCGATGACGCGGTCCTAATCCGCCATCCGGGGCTGCCGCGCAATGAATGCAGAGCAGCCTGAGCAGTGTTAGCAGCCAGTCATCTTTATAAGATGAGCGAGCCCTGATCGCGATTCAGAGGGCGGGCGATCGCCGCAGCGACAAATAATCTCTGTCATCTTACGATTGTATTGAAGATAAGTTCAGGGCTTCGTATCCGTAATGAGCAAGATTTTGCAGATTACCTTTCGCAACCCTAATGGTGGGTCTGAAGCGGCCCAAAAGGCGGCTTGGGAAAGAGCTCATAAAATTGCCGCTTGGCCCGGTTTAGTCTGGAAAATCTGGATCGCCGAGCCTGCTGAAGCGATTTATGGCGGCATTTATCTGTTTGAAGACGAAACCAGTGCCAACGAGTATCTGCAGGGTTCAGTGGTTGCTAGCATGAAAGCGCTGCCTGGAATGACCGATTTTGCCACTCAGCTTTTTGATATCAACCATCCATTAACGACCGTGACCCATGGTCCGCTGAGTTCAGTATTAGAGGTCTCCTGATGCGGTCACGCAGCAGCTTGATTCAGTCTTGCTGCAGACTAACCCAGTTGTTTTAGGGCTGTGAGTGCGGCTTGAGCAGACTGCCAGCGTTTATCTAGACTAGGTGCCAGCAGCTTCTTGAGCCATGCGGCAAAGTCTGGCGTCACGTCGGCAAATTCCTCAAATCGAATTCTGAGTCCTTGGGCTCGCATCGTCAGGGGTGATTTTCCTGTCAACGCCTCAGCTAGCGTCGCTCCGAGGCTATACAGATCCGAAATGGCTAAAACCCGGCCAGCTGATTGTTCTGGGGGCAAGTAGCCGTCGGTGCCAATCATCGTGATGGCAGTGGTGCTGGCAGACAAGGCTTTGACCGTCCCAAAGTCGACCAAACAAACTTTGGCGGTTGCTACCGGTAAACCTGGCTGTAAGAGTAAATTGCTAGGGCGAATATCGCGATGAATGATGGGGGGCTCATGACTGTGCAGGGCGTCTAAAATTTCCAGAGCAGCTTGGGCGATCGCCACGATTTCCGTTTCGCTAAAGGTGCGAGACTGGCCTAGATAAGTCTCTAGAGACACCCCGTCGACATAAGACTGCACCAGCACCATGACCTG
The DNA here is from genome assembly GCA_010671905.1 of Leptolyngbya sp. SIOISBB. Taxonomy (GTDB): domain Bacteria; phylum Cyanobacteriota; class Cyanobacteriia; order Phormidesmidales; family Phormidesmidaceae; genus Halomicronema. Next base: position 6,753,298 of record JAAHII010000001.1, on the reverse strand, counting down.
ATCTTGGGTCGGCATTTCCATCTCAAAGTAGCTCAGATAACGAGGGGTCGCCTCATGATTGAGTAGCTTGAGAGCATCCACTTCACGCTTAAATAACCGCAGGTCAGTCGCGTTTAAGCCATCGTCCAAGAACAAGACCTTCAAAATCACTGGACTATCGGTTTGGATATCCTGCGCTTTGAGCGTCCATCGCCCAGCCTTTTTTCCCAGTTGGCGTTCTACCTGATAGCGATCGCCCAAAATTTGGCCACCCATTCCGATCCCCTTGCTACTACTCGCGACACTAGGCGACACCCCCTAAGTTCCTCGTTTCTAACACAGGAACCGCCAAATGTAGGCAGGATTTCGGAAACCGTAGCGTTTTCAGTCACCTTGATCTCAGTGTCCTCAACCAGCACAATCGGTTCTACAACATCACCACCAACGCCGCCCACCCAATGCCCTTTGTCATGCCCATTTATCCTGTCTGTCCGCTCGATCCTTCATCCCCTTGGGAGCGAACTGCAGCCCTGACCACCGTCACCCAAAATTGCTTTGTCTTACAATAAGCTCTGACGTTTTTAGGAGCTATTAAACCATGTCCAAGTTGAAAACTGGAGTTGTGCTTGCTTAGCAAAACCTCACCTCTTCTTGGTAAGGCTGCCGCTTATACACATCTCTAATAAGACCGCAAAATGCTGCATTGGCCCCCTTTATCCCCCCAACTTTGGGGGGAGGCCGGAGTTCACAGTCCCCCAGAATTGGGGGATGTAGGGGGGCTAGATCTCTGGAAACGACCAACCAGAAACTTATGTATAAGCGGCAGTCTTGGTAAGGAGAGGAACCAGAGTCTAACTAAGCCTCTCCTTGAGAAGGCTGCCGCTTATACACATCTCTAGAACTCAGCGCCAATGGCCGATCCCCCGCTGTTGCTGCCCCCTAAAGCCCTCCGGGCATGGCTGCGCTAGAAGAAGGGGGCTCTATCCGATTCAAACTGGGATTTCCCCCTTTTTAAGGGGGATTAAGGGGGATCCAAGCTCAGGCGTGTTCTAGGGAATGACTTATGTATAAGCCGTAGCCTTGAGAAGGAGAGGTGCCGCAGGCGGTGAGGTCGGGCCAGATACCAAAACTCCACTTCTGGACCTGGATGAGGTTTAGCATGGTTGTTAGCGATCGCTCCTGCACTCGTCTGCCTCTCAGTTCAACCCCTATCGTGGGTTACAGAGCACTCAATTCCATTTCCCCAAACGCAATCACCGGTAACTCCTGATGGCTATTCCTTCCCTGCTTCAGAAGGCGCAGCAGTGGTTTTTCAAGACGCCAGAGCGTGCCCTCGACCAAGCCTACGAAGCGGCCAAAATGATCGAGGCCATTGAGAATGAGCACTTTGATGGCAATCCCATCGCTGCCGCTTATGGCAACTACGGTAAAAGTTCCATGGCCTATTTTCAGGGGGAGTTGCAAAAATATCTCAATCTCATCAATTTGCGCATGACCGAGTTTCGGGCCAGCAGTGCGGTCGTGCGGGTGTCTGATCCCAAGATTATGGAAATTCAGGTCAGCGATCGCGACAACCCCAACCTGCCCCTGACTGTCATTGACCAGCCATCGCTCTTTTTTCGCAAACTGCAATTTGTGGACGAGGTGCGATCGCGCTATAGCCGCCCCGCAGCTAATGCCAGTTCCACCGTGGTGATGATGCCGGAATCAACCACGGCGTCATCCCGATCAACCCAGTCTGCGCCCCGGCGGCAAACTCGGCAACAGAATGGCAGCGTCAATGGCGCGATCGCCCCCGTTGCTCAAAACTCAGCCACAACATCCAACCCCGAGCAAAATGGTCAGTCAAAATCGGCGGGTCTCTCTGATCGGGCCAGTGTGCTGCCACGCTCAATTTTGCGCACCGTCGATCGCATCCGCCAAGACCTCGACCCCGGTGCTGAAGAACAGGTCGTCAAAAACTTTCGGTCCTCTCGCGGACGCACCACCACCGCGATTAAATTCCTGCTGCTGCTGATTATTGTGCCGCTGTTAACTCAACAGTTTGCCAAAAATTATGTGGTTGGCCCCATTGTCGATTACGCCCGAGTGCAGCAAGAGGCCGATATTTTCCTCAATCTAGAAATGGAAGAAGAGGCGCTACACGAACTCCAACAGTATGAAGAGCGCCTGCGCTTTGAGGTTCTCATTGGCAAAGTTGCCCCGATTCGCGAAGCCGAGATTGAGGAACGAGTCGTCGAAAAAGCCACCGAAATTGAGGAAGAATATCGTCAACGCAGTGCCGACTCGATCAAAAATGTGTTTTCCGACATGTTGGCAGTGGGAGCGTTTGTGCTGTTGTTGATGAATCAAAAGCGCGGCATTCTCACCCTTAAAGGGTTCCTCGATGAAATCGTTTATGGTCTCAGCGATAGTGCCAAAGCGTTCATCATCATCCTGTTTACCGATATGTTTGTCGGTTTTCACTCACCCCATGGTTGGGAGGTTTTGATGGAAGGGGTTATCGCGTCATCTGGGTTTTCCGGCCAATCGCGAGTTTATCTTCCTCTTTATTGCAACTTTCCCAGTGATTCTCGACACCGTATTTAAATACTGGATCTTCCGCTATCTCAATCGCATCTCGCCATCATCAGTTGCCACCTACAAAAACATGAATGAGTAGCGACTAGGGATCTGCGGGGAAATAGCCAGGACTTACGCATTGACAAATTCAACAAAACCATAATTTAAGCGGTCCTCCCCATCAGCGGTGATTGGAGGATGAACTGGCGAGCGACCTCTTGATAGAGGTGACGTTGTAGCTCATACCAATTGCCTAACTGCTGGTGCCAGACTTGCAACTCCAACTCGACAAAGGCAGAAGATATGGGTGTGAATAGCTTCCTTTAAGCGCACCCGAAAGCGTTTGAGGGCACACAACTGTTTCCCGGCCCGGTGAAAACATTCAATGCCCCAGTGTTGGGTGTGCAATTGCTCAAAGTCAGCCGCAGCGGCTGCTTCTAGCGCCTCAGGGTCAGGCAAGTACAAAGCATAATACCGACACGATTCGTTTTTTGAAGCGCTGGCAAAAGACTTTGACTCGCCCGACTCCCTTAAGATAGACCAGCCTCCCAGCCTCGGGAATCTCCAGGGCTTCGACCCGTTGATAGGGCTGGTGAGGCGTCAACCGCACCAGTCGATTCTTGGCAACGCCGACTAAAAATCCCGTCTGGTCGTCTTTGAGCACATTGAGATTGGCCTTGGCGGCATCCCAAGTATCGCTCGTGACGGCGCGAGGGCGCAGACCCCACGGCCCCACCTCCTGCCACATTTCCTGAAAGTATTGGTTTTTAGTTTTCCCCTCCGCTTTGTCATAGAGCCGGTAGTTAATCTGCACCCGCAAGCCATTGAGGCTGGTGTAGTAAAGTGTGACCAGTGAAAGTCCCAGCACCGGCTGGGCGGCTTTACTGCTCCAGAAATAGCCCAACAGAGCGGTCGCTTTTCGCTGCGCATAAGGCTTTTCCAGCACGGTATCGTCCACGCTCACAACACCGCCGACTAAGTCAATCCAGCCTTGAGAGACTAACTCGTCCAACAGATCCTTCGGCTCGTAGCGCTCTCGGCACAGAAAGCGATTGACGCTGTCGTGGGACACCGTTTTGAGGATCTCAGCCAGTTCGCAACAGCCGGAACCTTGCGGTTGGGTTAGCAGATAGCGGACGTAGAGGTTGAGCGTGCAGTGCGCCGTGGAAGGTTTGGTCAGAATCCGCAACGGAATAGGTTATTCAACATCTTTGATTTTCAACCCATACATGCATTCTGCTGTCAATGCGTAACTCCTGATAGCGTACCTCTTGGAGGGGCGCAAGGCCTTGCGCCCTTACCGTCAATGTTCTTGCTGGTAGGGATGTTATTAAATCGCAAGCCCCCTATGGACCCATCGACCGGTCAGGAGGGGCCATTTTGACCCACAAAGGGGCATAAGTTCCTTTTTCTGCCAGGAATTCACAAATGGCAGGCTGCAGCGAAATGGGGATCAGTCTACCCAGGTTAATGATCAGGGGTAAGGATACTCATAGGCTCGTTGCATGTCATTCATTTGGTAGATCAGCACGGTATCGGCCTCGATACCGCCACGGGTGAGGGGAATCTCCCCCACCGTGTTGACCATGGCAAAATAGGGCTGAAATTCAGCGACTAACTCAGCCGGATCAGGGTGCAAGCTGTTGAGCGTCAGATACAGCGCATCCTGCCCCATCCAGGTCTCTGGTTCATGCCAGAAAGCGAAGCCACGAGGATCTTGACTAAAGGCTGTGAGCGGCTTTTGAGCGAGTGGGTACAGGGCCATATCCACATATCCCGACAGATAAAACTCGTCAGTAAAAACAAAATCCGCCTCGGCCAAAGCCGCCATCAGCTCAGGAGACCGGGCAAAGCGCGATCTCAACTGCCCGACATCCAGCAACGTGGTCGAGCCGTCTTGCTCAATGGGCACCAGCCCTCCCAAGAGGGCATAATTGCTGGGCTTTTGCAGCAGGCCCACATTCAAATGCAGCAGTGCTACCAACGCCAGCGTCCCGAGAAAAATGGCGGTACCGCCCAACCAACGCCTTACGGTGCGCCCACTCCAGGTGCTGGCGCTATGAGCCAACAGCAGCGTCATGCCCCAAAAGCCGGGCGCTGGCCAAGCGGGATAAATAGCTTGTTTGCCGCCCAGGAGAGTGAATCCCAAAGCAATCGGCAGCGATAACCATAGAATGAGCGCAATGCGATCGCGGGCGACCCGTTCCCCAGCACTCATCGGAGGTTGAATGATGGTTTGAATCCGTTCTAGTAGGGCGCGCCCTGTACTCCACCACAGCGGCAGACCAATTGTGGGAAATAAATACAGCAATCCTAAGCCCCAAGTGCCCAGTGCATCCAGAATGCGATAAGGATTGGGCTCACCATCGCCCTCGAACCTCAGAAATAAATGGAAGCGAAACGAGAACCAGTCATTTCCGTAATTCCACCACCACAGGGGTGTCAGCGTTATGAGAAACAAGAGCAGTGAGACCAGTAACCAGGGCGACCATAAAACCTTGCGGGTGCGATCGCTGGTTAAGCAAAATCCCACCAGTCCCGCGCCCAAGATAAAGCCGTGATATTTACTCAGACACGCCAGCCCCACCGTAAGACCGATCAGAGCGATCCGATAGGTCGGTTGATAGGTCGCTTTTCTTAAGGAGGAGGTAGAGGAAAAGCGATCGGGAATAAATTCCCAAGCGGCCAGCAATAGCGTCAGCGTCCAGAAGAAAATCAAGCTATTGTCCGGCGATGTCAGCACCCCAAAGGCAATCCAGAAGATCGGCGCGATGGAACCGATGGCGATCGCTAAAACTCCCGTCCTTTCATCAAATAAGTGTCGGGCAGTTACATAGAGCAACAGCAAACTGAGGACATACAGCAACAGTGCCCCCACGCGAATCGTTAGGGCTGAGCCGGTTCCAAGCGGCCACCAACCGATTCCTGTGGTCAGCGCCACCAGTAGCGGATGGTCAAAATAGCTCCAGGCAAGATGGCGGCTGTAGAGGTAGTAATAGGCTTCGTCAAAGCCTACCGGCAAAAACGTGGCGACGACGAGGCGGAACAGAAAACCACCCCCTAACCACCACCACACAGCGCGAGAAATTTGGGGTACAAAAAGTTTCATAACACCAAAGACAGAATCATCAGGGGTCGCTACCGTTAGGTCAGAGCGTTCATCGCGGGTATTTTTGAGCGATCGCAGATAAAATGTCGTCTCAGTGCCCTACATCATGACATGGTGTGACAATCCGGTTAGGAAATGGGCCTATCTGCAGAGGGAACGGCAACACCCATGAAGGGAAGTGCGGAAATCATTTGTGTCGGCAGCGAATTATTGCTGGGCGACATCACGAATACGAATGCTCAGTTTCTCGCTCAGGAACTGGCTCAGTTAGGCATTTCCCATTATTACCAAACGGTCGTGGGCGATAATCCGTTGCGGATTCAACGCGCCGTGGCCATCGCTTGCGATCGCGCCCGTTTGCTTATCTTTACTGGGGGACTCGGGCCGACCCCCGACGACCTCACCCACGAAACTTTAGCTGACTTTTTTAGTTCCCCTCTGGAAGAACGACCAGAGGTCTGGGCTGACATTCAGCAAAAATATGCGAATCGCGGCCGCGCCATCGCCCCCAGTAACCGCAAACAAGCCTTGATTCCTCAAGGGGCAGCGGTGTTACCCAATCCGGCTGGGAGTGCGCCGGGCATCATTTGGGAACCGCGCCCCGGCTTGGTGTTGATGACCTTTCCTGGGGTACCCAAGGAAATGCAGATTATGTGGCGAGCCACTGCCGTTCCCTATCTGCAAACCCACAGTTGGGCGGCGGACCCAATCTACAGCCGCACCTTAAAATTTTGGGGCATCGGTGAATCGAATCTCGCCGAGCAAGTTAATCACCTCTTTGATTTAGAAAATCCGACGGTGGCTCCCTATGCCAGCCAAGGCACCGTAAAGCTAAGGGTTTCGGCCCGGGCCAGCACCGAGGCGGCCGCGATCGCCCTCATCAATCCTGTTGCGGCAGAAATCCTCAAGCTTGCCGGTGATCATTATTACGGAGACGATGACGAGACCTTGGCTTCGGTGGTTGGCGATCTGTTACGACAGCAAGGCCAAACCTTGGCGGTGGCCGAATCTTGCACTGGTGGCGGCCTGGGCCATATGTTGACGGCTGTCGCGGGTAGCTCAGACTATTTTATGGGCGGCATTATTTCCTACGACAATGCCGTAAAAATTGGTCTGCTAGGAGTACTGCCAGATAGCTTGGAGACTGAGGGGGGCCGTGAGTGATCCAGTGGCGTGTCAGATGGCCTTGGGAGTCAGGGGCGCGGTTAGGCACCGATTGGGGCATTGGCATTACCGGCGTCGCTGGCCCTGGAGGAGGCACGGAGGAAAAACCCGTAGGCCTCGTCTATATTGGCATTGCGGGGCCTGATCGCCAGGTGAGCAGCCATCCCTTTCGATTTGGCAATCTGCGGGGACGCGACTGGATTCGACACCTCAGTTGTTGCACCGCTTTGGATCTGCTGAGGCGATCACTCCAAGCGAGTTAACATTTGCTTAAGGTTGATCATATGTGAAGATCAGCTATCATCATTACAGGATGCTTTTGAAGCTAGTTTGTTAATCATTAAGCTCCTTGTTGCTTGGTTAGCTAAAGCTAAGTCGCTGTTGGGGCATCTAAAGCTGAGACGGAGAGCGCCTTTATGGATATTGAAAAGGTTTTGGACAAGTTGAAAGAGTGGTTAAACCGGTTAGCCGACGCTCTTTTTGGTCCTCAAGCCCAACCAGAGTCCGAGCCCATTCCCGTTCCTGTTGATGATCGCCGCATGCGTTAAAGCGTGACTCAGCCCTTTCTCAAAATCTTGGTGCTGCATGGTCCTAACTTAAACCTGTTAGGTAAGCGTGAGCCTGGCATTTATGGTCTCAACACCTTACAGGACATCAATGCGCAGTTGTTTGATGTAGCTGTAGAGCTAGGTGTAGAGCTCTCGATAGAGCAATCTAATTACGAAGGTGTCCTGGTAGATTTTATCCAGGGCACCTTCGATGTTTTTGACGGTCTGCTAATTAATCCAGCGGCCTACACTCATACGAGTGTGGCGATTCGGGATGCGATTGCGGCTGTGGCGGTTCCAACCGTCGAGGTTCACCTTAGCAACATTCACAAACGAGAGACTTTTCGCCACCATTCCTACATTGCCCCAGTGGCAATCGGCCAAATCTCTGGCTTTGGCGCAGAAAGTTATCGTCTTGGCCTGCAAGCGCTCGTACACCACCTACGAACCGCATCGTCTGCTGATTAATCTTTCGCTCCAATCAGAGTCTGGATTGCATCGGCTAAAGCGTGGCAAAGCGATCGCTGGCCTCAACTAAGGCATGCACGATGCCTGCTTCTGTCGCCGAATGACCAGCATCAGGCACAACAATGAAGTCTGCTTCAGGCCAAGCTTGATGTAGTTCCCAAGCCGTTTTCATAGGGCACACCACGTCATAGCGACCCTGCACAATCACGCCGGGGATAGAACGCAATCGCTCCGCCTGGTCAATGAGTTGATTGGGCGTGGCAAAAAATCCCTGATTCACAAAATAGTGGCATTCGATGCGAGCAAAGGCAGTGGCAAAGGCCGCCTCACCAAATTTTTCCAGTAATGCCTCATCAGGAATCAACTTGCTCGTACGCGCTTCCCAAATTGACCAAGCACGAGCAGCGGCAAGCTGAATTTCCGGATCGGTGTGGGTCAGCCGACGGTAGTAGGCAGACAACAGATCATGCCGTTCTTCAGGGGCGATCGGGGCTAAATACGTCTCCCAAGCATCCGGAAACAAATAGCTCGCTCCTGATTGATAGAACCATTGAATCTCCTCGAGGCGAAGGGTGAAAATACCTCGCAAAATCAGCCCTTTGCAGCGATCTGGATGTGTCTGGGCATAAGCCAGGGCCAGAGTGCTGCCCCAACTGCCACCGAACACTACCCACGCATCGATACCGAAGTGTTCGCGAATTTTTTCGATGTCGGCAACAAGATGCCAAGTGGTATTTTCTTCCAAGTCAGCATGGGGGTGACTGCGCCCACATCCCCGCTGATCAAATAGGATGATGTGCCACCGTCCAGGATCAAAAAACTGCCGGTACAGGGGAACCGTCCCCCCACCGGGACCACCGTGCAAAAAGACGACGGGCTTGCCATTGGGGTTACCTGAGGCTTCAACGTAAAGGGTGTGGCGCTCAGAAACCGGCAAAGTACCAGCATAGTAAGGCTCTATCGGCGGATACAGCTTACGGAGATTGGGAGAAGTCACTCAGGCTGAACCAAATTGATGTCTATCGCTTCTGCAAATTATAGTGATTGGGACACTTGGCAGACAAAGACACAAACCGTGGGATGAGGTTGCAAGGTCATTTTTAGACGTGCTGACTGATAACAGAACCTGATTTAAGACGCTAGAGCAGGGCCTCTGGGAAAATCAAGCCGATTGCACAGCAGGCTGAACTGTGTAATCAACGCGATCGCTCTGATCTTCTAGGCCTGCGGCTTTACCACTACCCACCGACCCGTCACTGGATCACGATAGGCGTTAAATGGATTCTTTTTCAAAGGCCTGCAACAAGTGTGTGCCATCTCTCAATATCAGATCTCTATTTTTAGATGGTATTAAACCTTTGTGCCTCTTCCCGTGACAATAACGAATATACGATGTGATTCTGCAGGCAGAAGTATGTGATTTATCTCACATCCCATCAGTTGTGTCTTGCGTGTCACTAATGGTTCATCGACCAGGCAGCTTATCCATGATCAACTCGCAGATATCGGGCCGGCGCGTTTATCGACGAGTGGCCATGCCATGAATGCCGATCGCCGCCACAATTGCGCTCAACAGAAACCAGACGCCTTCTGCAAACACATTGATGCGGTGGTTATTTTGCTTGGTTGCTTGAGCAAATAATGTGTTCAGATCGGCTGAATCTTGAATTGCCTGTTCAAAGGCTAGATAGGCTTGATCCAACGCCGCCCAGTCAATCAAGGTGTAAACACCAAATACCACCATGCCTGCCACACCAGGCATCACTAGCAAAAAGAGCAAAGCAAATCGGCCCATGAGTCTCCTCCTAATACTTCTATTCGACCGGAACTAATAACTCACTTTAGGTAATCGCAGCAACCGAACCGGGCAAGCTGGTCAATTCTTGTACAGCCTTTCTTGCTCTCATGAGGTGCACTGGTGAGCCTAGACTCTCTGTTATACAAGGATTTCAGATTCAGCTCTGCCCCTCATTTGGCAGGAAAACGCCATATAGTGCGGGGCACTTCGCCGCCAAAGTCGATGACAATCTTGCGGCAAATAGGTGTCGAATATTTTTAGCTTTATTGCGATATAAAGCCCTACTTCTGTCCCAACAACTTCAGTAAATCGGCTTCTGAGAGCTGTGGGATACCCAGCTTTTCGGCTTTGGTGAGTTTTGAACCCGCTTCTGCTCCTGCCAACAGATAGCTCGTTTTAGCACTGACACTGCCAGTCACTTTACCACCAGCTTGTTCGATGAGGGCTTTGGCTTCGTGACGACTAAGGGAAGGCAGGGTACCCGTTAGCACAAAGGTGTTGCCGGATAGTGGCAGATCTTCAGAGGTGGCTTGAGTCGTGGGTTCGGTGCTCTCTAGCTGGAGGCCTGCGGCTTTAAGTTGCTCCACCAGCTGCCAGTTGGCAGGATTGCGTAGCCACTCGTAAACGGACTGAGCAATTTCGGGACCGATGCCGTAAACGGCTTCAACGTCTTCGATTTTGGCGGCTTTAAGGGCATCCACAGAAGGGAATTCCTGAGCAAGTACCTGGGCGTTGACTGTGCCCACATGGCGAATACCGAGGCCGTAGAGCACTCGGGACCAGGACTGTTGTTTGGACGCGGCGATCGCCGCCACAATTTTCATGGCTAGTTTTTCGCCCATGCGATCCAGCGTCATCAGTTGCTCCACCGTCAGGTCGTACAGATCCGCGACAGATTTAACCAGGCCCTGTTCGACCCACTGCTCCACCCATTTGCTACCAACCCCATTGATATCAAGGGCATCGCGCCGGGCCCAGTGAATCAAAGCGCCCCGGACGATCGCAGGACAGGAGGCATTAATGCAGCGTGTCACCGCCTCCCCCTCTGGTTTTACCAACACCTCGCCGCACTCGGGACAGTGGGTCGGCAGGCGAAAAGGTTTCGCGTCAGCGGGGCGCAGGTCTGACAGCACCCGCACCACTTCGGGAATGATTTCGCCAGCTTTGCGGACGACGACCGTGTCACCAATGTGTAAGTCCAGTTCTTGGATGCGATCGCTGTTGTGCAAGGTGGCGCGGGAAACAGTGGTGCCAGCTAGTTGCACAGCGTCCAGTTCAGCGACGGGAGTGACCGCTCCAGTGCGTCCAACTTGTACCGACACGGCCTTGACTAGGGTGGGTACTTCCTCAGCGGGATATTTGAGCGCGATCGCCCAACGGGGAAATTTTTGCGTGAAGCCCAACTGTCGCTGCAGAGCAAAGTCATTCAGCTTAACCACAACCCCGTCGGTCAGATAAGGCAGGTCATGCCGCTCCGTTGACCAGCGATCGTAAAAGGCCGCCACATCATCGGCAGTTTGACACACCGTGCAATTCGGATTCACCTTGAATCCCAGAGTTTGCAAATCTTCCAGCGAATCCCATTGGGTGGCAGGCAGCGATAACTCACCGGTCTCAGCATTCTCAGGAATGATGAGGGTGTAGGCAAAAAAATCGAGGCGGCGATCTGCCACAATGCGAGAATCGAGTTGCCGGAGGGTGCCTGCCGCCGCATTGCGAGGATTCGCAAACAGCGCTTCATCATTGGCTTCACGTTGCTGGTTAATACGCTCAAACTCGTTCAGCGGTAAAAACGCCTCACCCCGCACTTCCACCCGAGCCGGTGGCTTATCGATCTGTAACCGCAATGGTATGGAGCGAATCGTTTTTAGGTTTTGAGTAATCTCTTCCCCCGTAACGCCATCCCCCCGAGTCAGCCCCCGGGTCAAAAGGCCGTTTTCATAGGTAAGGGCGATCGCGGAGCCATCAATTTTCAGCTCCGCGACCGCAGCGGCTTCACTCACATCAGGCACCAGACGCTGCCACTTTTCCTGCCAGGCCCGATATTCCTCAATGCCAAAGGCATTCTCCAGACTGTAGAGCGGAATGTTGTGAGGGACGGAGTTGAACTGACTCGCAGGCCGTTCGCCCACGCGCTGCGTCGGGCTATCGGGCGTCACCAGCTCAGGATGCCGAGTTTCGAGGTCTTGTAGTTGACGATAAAGGCGATCGTAGACTTCATCTTCCATCCGAGGTTGATCAAGTACGTAATACGCATAGCTAGCCTGCTGCAGTTGTTCGCGCAATTGCTGAATTTGCTGTGCAACGGCATCGCCCATGGGTGTCTGACCTCACATTTCAGAAATCGTTAGTGTCACGACTTATTCGCCACCTGATGCATCGTGGAGTCTCACAGTGCAGAACCTCACCTAACCTCTCCTTCTCAAGGAGAGGTGCCGCAGGCAATGAGGTTCACCGGCACCGGCGAAGCCCAGAATAGTGGCCTGCATCGCGTTGAAGTTACCTAACCAGCGGTTGTTCAGGTGGCGAATAACTAAGGACACAAACAGAAATCCAGTTTACCGTTCTGAACTCGTCTACTTCACGACAGTTTTAGGAAATCCACGAAGATTCCAGCAACTGGTTTATAGCAGCAGAATGCGGAATGCGGAGGGCGGAATGCGGAATCGCAATGCAGGCTAGAAAGCAGTTTCGACAATCCAGGGCGACCTGATCAAACTGCGGCTTGCTATAGTTGTATGACTAAACCAGTTGCTGGAATCTTCGTCAAACATTCAGTCGTGGGTGTCGTTGTTGCGCGATTGTCGTCGCTGGGCGAACCAGGTTTGCAATTGTTCTCGACACTGGGATTCCAAAATACCGTTGAGCACTGCTAACCGATGGTTGGAGGCGGCGCTATCGGGAAGGTTCAGCACCGATCGCACCGCCCCAGCTTTGCGATCGGCAGCGCCGTAAACCAGCAAACTGACGCGACTGAGACCGATCGCTCCGGCGCACATGGGGCAGGGCTCTAACGTGACGTAGAGGGTGCAACCGGTCAGATTCCAATTGCGACGGGCTTGCCCCGCCTGACGCAAGGCAAGGACTTCCGCATGGGCAGTCGGATCGTGTCCCCGTTCGCGGAAATTAGCGGCTTTGGCAATTAGGCGGTCATTTTCATCGACCACGATCGCCCCTACCGGGACTTCTCCGGCGGTGCCAGCGGCGGCGGCTAGCGCGATCGCCTGCTCCATCCAAGCACGATGTCGTTGGTAAGTCTCGTCCAGAACCATCATGCCCATTTCAAGCGGGTAAACTCAAACCGTCATCGCTAGCTGAGCTGGTTCAATTAAGGTCTGAGTGATTTTCCGAATATTAGCTTGAATGGCGGCGGCCGATTGGGCTAACGCGGCTTGTTGCTCAGAACTCAGGGTGAGTTCCAGCACGGATTCGACACCCTGCTGACCAATGCGACAGGGCACCCCAATGTAAACATCATGTAGCCCGTACTGGCCAGTGAGGTAAGTTGCTGCGGGCAAAATGCGATGTCGATTCATTAAAATGGCTTCCACCATCCAATAAATGGACGCGGCAGGAGCGTAGTAAGCGCCACCGGTTTTCAGTAGATTGACAATTTCAGCGCCCCCATTACGAGTGCGCTCAACTAAGCGATCGAGGGTGGGTGCATTCAGCAACTCAGTGAGGGGAATGCCATTAACCGAGGCGTAATTGGGTAGCGGCACCATCAAATCACCGTGTCCGCCTAACACCAAAGCTGAGACATCTTCCGGTGGCACGTTGAGTTCCATCGCGATAAAGGTGCGGAAGCGAGCAGAGTCTAAAATGCCCGCCATACCAATCACTTGCTCAGCCGGTAGCCCACTGGTTTGCCAAGCTAGATAAGTCATCACATCAAGCGGATTGGTCACAATGACGAACTTTGCCTGGGGCGAATAGGCGATCGCTTGCTTGATAGTTTCCACTACAATCTGACCATTTACCTGCATCAGATCATCGCGCGACATCCCCGGTTGACGGGGTTTTCCCGCAGTCACCACCACCACATCTGAGTCGGCAGTATCGCCATAGTGGTTAGTGCCGATAATTTGCTGAGGGCGCATTTCCAGGCCACTCGCTTCTGTTAAATCGAGGGCAATTCCCTGGGGCCGACCAGCCACCACGTCTAACAATACGACGTTCGCTAAATGGGTATCTAAAAGCCGCTTCGCGAGTGAACTCCCCACATTCCCCGCGCCGATCACGGTCACTTTGGGGACGTACCGCAATGCGGTTTCCGGTAAATTATTCATGATCTAAAGCCTCCGACAACAGCGGTGTTCGCTGCAGATGAGGGAGTGCTATGCCGACTCAAATGGGGCTAACAAATCAGCAAAACTCTTCAACTCTTCTGTGGCATCTGTATCAATCATGACAATCCTCGACTCAAAATGTCATGAAACCTTCATGATTCTTAGGCGTGTTGTCAATTACTGAGTGTATTCACGCTGCAGTGGCTGGGCCTAAGATCTCGCTCTGGGGACTCACTTTTGGGGCGTTGCATAATCGTTGCGAGGCGGCCCCTCAGCGAGGGTAATCCAGCGGGTTGTAAAACATGCCTCTTACTCAAACTTAGCCCCCAACTCAAAATCAAAAAAACGTGTGAGTCAAACCGGAATTGGGTCGAACTTACGCTTGCATTCCCGCTGCAAGAAATTTGACCAAACTCGCTATCGTTTCTTGAATGTCTTGGGGCTGGCTGCTGCGCAATAACGCCCCGGGTTTGCTTGCTTCTGTTTGCACTCGAATGAGAGCCGCCACGACCAAATCAAGTTTCCAGGTGAGTTGCGATCGCGACTGGTCGGGCAGGGCTCGCTGCAACGCATCCAAAAAGAGATCAACATTCGGGCTAAATTCTCCATGGGCAATGCTCTGGACGGGCTCTGGTTCACTACGGCAGCGCCCCATAAATTGGGCGCGAACCAAGCGATAGCTTTCGTTGCCCATGACGAATTCTAGCGGCGGTGTCAGGAAGGTGATCAATAAGTCTTCGACCGACGGGGTGTCGGTCTTTTGCTTAAGCTGTTCAAGCCGATCGCGTTGACCGGTGACCACGGGCACCGCAATGCGATGCACCACCGCCCGCAGCAAGTCCTCCTTCGAGCCGAAGTGGTAGCTGACGGCGGCTAAATTAACCCCCGCTGCGCTCACGATATTGCGGAGCGTTGTGCCTGAAAACCCCTTCTCAGCGATGAGACGCTCAGCGGCATCAAGGATTTGGGTTTTGGTATCAATCGATGTCCCAGCAGTCATTCTATTCAAACGTTCGATTAATTTCTATACTACGCGAGATTTCCTGAAATTCAAGGTTTCAAGGGTCTATGAGGAAAATCATCGATTTGGAACTCTTGCGATTTTTTAAAACGTGCGCTCTAATTTTATCAAACGCTTGTTTGAATTTCTGGTGAGGATGTTTTTGAGGCTTTGTCCAGAGGATCAGCTTGAAGTCAACTTTCTACCTGACTATTAAGGCTGGCATTACCGGCAATGTCTCTCTGAAAGCAAACAAGCAAAAAACAAACGTTTGAACTTTTTGCTCTAGCTAGTTGCTGTCCCATCGAGGTTACTGATGACTTCTCATGCTTCTCCCCCCAAAACTGCCAGCGGATTTTTGACTGCCAAGGTGTTGGTGCCCATCCGTCAGCATCCGAAAAAAACGATGGGGGCAGGCGCGATCGCGCTGTTGCTATTAGTCGGTGTTCCCATTGTCAGAACCCAGTTTGCCAGCCTGGATGCCAGCGCCGCCACTCATAATGAGTCGATGGTGCTGGCGGTTGAGACGTTGACGGTCGCAGTCGTTGACGGCTATGACGCCACGCGTACCTATACCGGCGAAATCGCCGCGCTCCGTTCCAGTAATTTGGGCTTTGAGCGGAGCGGTCAGCTGGAGGTGATCTGGGTGCAGGAGGGCGATCGCGTAGCCGAGGGCACGCCGTTGGGCCAGCTTGACACCAGCAATCTGCAAACCCAGCGACAGCAGCTAGAGGCTGACCGCGCACAAGCTCTGGCGGTTTTGGCCGAACTTGAGGTCGGACCAAGAACCGAAGATCTCGCCGCTGCCGCCGCGAACGTCCGTCGTATTGAGCAGGACTTAGCGCTGCGGCAGACCCAGCGATCGCGGCGAGAATGGCTCTACGAGCGGGGCGCAATTTCTCAAGAGGAACTAGATGAGTTTGCCTACGGTCAGGGGGCGCTACAGGCCCAGCTAGACGAGGCCCGCAGCCACCTAGCGGAGTTGCGCAACGGTACTCGACCGGAGCAGATTCGGGCCCAGCAAGCCGTTGTGCAACAGTTAGACGCGGCGATCGCCGATGTCGATGTAAACATTCAGAAAAGTACGCTGCGAGCCCCCTTTGCCGGGATTGTCGCGGGCCGCGAGGTGGACGAGGGCACTGTAGTGGGTGTCGGTCAATCAGTCGTTCGTTTAATTGAAAATGTCGCACCGGAAGCTCGCATTGGTATGCCCGCCACCACGGCTAGCCAGCTCCAGGTGGGTGATACCCAGATCGTGATATTGCATGGCGATCGCTACGAGGCCACCGTCACAGCGGTACTCCCCGAAGTTGACCCCGACACCCGCACCCAGGTGGTCGTTTTCCAGCTTGACGCGGCGGTCGTTCCCGCGATCAATCCAGGGCAGACGGTGCGGGCCGAAATTACCGAGACCGTCTCCACCACAGGTCTCTGGCTACCGACCTCAGCCCTGACCCAAGACATTCGGGGCCTCTGGAGCGCCTACTTGGTCGTCGCCACTGACGCGGACAGCGGTTACGCAGTCCAGCCCCAAGCCGTCGAGATTTTGCATCAGGAAAGCGATCGGGCCCTGGTGCGAGGGACGTTGCAGGCGGGCGATCGCATCGTCGCCAACGGCGTGCATCGATTGGTGCCGGGTCAACGCGTTAACCCGTTGTAGGGGCGAGGCATTGCGGAATTAATATTCCTCGTCATCCGTAATGAATTGGCCGCAATGCCTCGCCCCTGCGAGATATTCGCCCATTCACCATCATCCAGCCCGCATTCACCATCATTCATCACCGATAACCCATCATGGTTCGCCCATTTTTTACCAACATTCGGTTATTAATCCTGACCATCATCCTGATCCTCGGCTGGGGCCTGTCCTCCTACCAGGGACTGCCCCGCCAGGAAGACCCCGAACTGGTGGCCCGCACGGCTGTGGTTACGACGGCATTCCCCGGAGCCAGTGCCGAACGAGTCGAGGCGCTCGTGACAACGGTGCTTGAGGAAGAACTCTCGGAAATTGAAGAAATTGACGTCCTATCGTCCACCTCGCGCGTGGGCTTTTCTAGCGTGTCGATCGAGCTGGTGGACACGGTGAATCACGCTCAGCCGATTTGGTCGAAGGTGCGAGACGAGATGGACGACGCGGCCGCCCGGTTTCCAGCTGAGGCCCTAGTGCCAGAGCTGGAAGAGACCAATATCAAGGGATACACCCTCATTGCCTCGCTGACGTGGAACCTGCCAGACGACCCGAACTACGCAGTGTTGCGTCGCTATGCCGAAGCGCTGGCGGTGATCATGCGGGGGGTCGAGGGCACGGAAGAAGTGGAATTTTTTGGTAGTCCCGATGAAGAGATTTTGGTGGCAATTGATGCGGCAGAGCTGGTCGGCGTGGGGCTATCGCCGCCGCAGTTGGCTCAGCAGATCAGCCTGAGCGATGCCAAAGTCAGCGCCGGACAACTGCGGAGTCCTGAGCAAAACGTCGCCATTGAGGTCGAGAGCGAGCTGGAAACCCTCGACCAGATTCGGCAACTCCCGATTCAACGGGGAGAGGGGCAATTTACTCGGCTCAGCGACATTGCCAGCGTCAGTCGGGGGGTGCGTTATCCCCTCAGCGACCAAGCGATTGTGAGCGGTCAACCGGCGGTGGTGATCGGCGTCATGATGCAGTCTGGCCTGCGGATTGACCAGTGGTCGGCGGCGGTCAAGCAAGCTCTGGCGACGTTCAGCGATCGCCTCCCTCAAGGGGTCACGCTGGATGTGATTTTTGACCAGAGCGGCTACGTCGCAAATCGGATCAGCACGCTATTCGCCAACCTAGTCTTTGGGGCCGTCCTCGTCGTTGGGGTGACGCTGGTGGGTATGGGCTGGCGATCGGCGATCGTGGTGGGGGCCGCCCTGCCGCTGACCATCTTTGCCGTGTTTGGCTGGATGAGCGCATTTGGCGTACCGATTCACCAGATGTCTGTGACGGGGTTGATTATCGCGTTAGGACTGCTGATCGACAATGCTGTCGTCGTCGTGGATGAAATTCAGGTGGAGATGTCGCATGGCGCAGCCCCACTCCAGGCGGTCACCGCAACGGTGAAGTATTTACAAGTGCCGCTCTTCGCCTCTACGCTCACAACCGTGATGACGTTTTTGCCCATTTATCTCTTGCCCGGTGGTGCTGGAGAGTTTGTCGGGTCGATCGCCCTCAGCGTGATTTTGTCTCTGATTTCATCTCTGGTGATTTCGCTCACGGTGATTGCCGCTCTCGCCGGACGCATGTTGGGTAACAGCCGCCACCAGTATGACGAGGTGAGGCAGAAGACTCATCCAAGTCTGAAGGACAAACTGGTGCTGTTTCTGATGCAACCCGGTGCCTGGTGGCAGGATGGATTTTCCTCGCCTCGCCTCGGACGCCTCTACCGCTGGTCGATTGGGCGGGTGACAGCGCGCCCTCGACTGGCCATTGCCCTCACCATGATGGTGCCGCTAATCGGGTTTATCGCCGCCACGACCCTCGAAAACCAATTCTTTCCGCTGCTAGACCGAGACCAGTTTCACATTGAGGTCGAGTTTTCGTCACAAACCGCGATCGCGCAAACCGAAGCCAAAGTGATGCAGGCACGGGAAGCAATTTTGGCCCACGAGAACGTTGCGGATGTCCATTGGTTCGTCGGCGAGAGCGTGCCCAAGTTTTACTACAACCTGACGGGAAACCGCCAAAATCAGCCTTACTATGCCCAGGCGATGGTGCAGCTGAAGTCTGACGAGGGGGTCGATGCTTTAGTGCAAGAGCTGCAAACCGACCTGACGGCGCTACTGCCCTCAGCCCGAGTAATTGTGCAGAAATTTCAGCAGGGACCGCCGTTTGCCGCCCCGGTCGAGATGCGCATCTACGGCCCCGACCTCACTGAACTGCGACGCTTGGGGATGGCAGTGCGGGCAATGTTGACCACGATTCCCGACGTGATTCAAGTGCGGGATGACCTCACTGAGGGGCGTCCGAAGCTGGGGCTGTTTGTGGATAACGAGCAAGTGCAGCAGGCGGGGCTGACCAATACCGCGATCGCCCAGCAGCTCACTGCCTATTCAGAAGGCATCACAGGCGGCGCGATTTTGGAGTCCACGGAGAACTTGCCCGTGCGGGTGCGGCTCACCAATACCGATCGCGCTAGCTTAGCCGCTCTGGCGGCCCTCGATTTGCGTCCCGACCAGGTCCAAGACCGTGCCTTTCGACCAACCTCGGCGCTGGGAGAGTTTGGTCTGGTGCCCGAACTTGCGAGCATTGCCCGGCGTCACGAGCAGCGAGTCAACACGGTCCAGGTGTTCATCAAGTCAGGGGTCTTGCCCGACACGGTACTCACCGCCCTGCAAGCCAAGCTGGAAGCCGAAAACTTTGAGCTGCCCCCCGGCTATCGCTATGAGTTTGGTGGCGAATATGCCGAACGCAATACAGCCGTGGGGAGGCTGCTGCTGTATGTGCCGCTGCTGGGACTGATTATGCTGACGGCCCTGGTGCTGTCTCTGGGGTCATTCCGGCAGACAGGCATCGTGGCGGCGGTGGCGGTGGGCTCTATCGGTATGGCGCTGTTTTCGCTCAAGCTGTTTGGCTCGCTGCTCGGGTTCATGGCGATTGTCGGCACGATGGGCCTAGTGGGTATCGCTATCAACGGGGCCATCATCGTACTTTCGGCCTTCAATGACCATCCCCGCGCCAGCCAAGGCGATCGCCAGGCGATTCAAGATGTGGTGGTCAAGGCCACTCGCCACGTCTTGACCACGACCATTACGACCATGGTGGGCTTTGTGCCGCTGTTAGCCGCTGGCGATCCGTTTTGGAACCCGCTGGCGATCGCGATCGCTGGGGGCATCGGCGGGTCTCCCATCCTGGCCCTGTACTTCGTGCCTGCCGCCTACATCCTGCTATGTGGTCAGCGTCAAAAATCCGATGGCTCACCACCGGCCCGCCCCGATGAAAATCCCCAGCAGCGTGCCCCCGAACAGTCTCTGGTATAGAGCTGCAACTGGTAAGCGTCCCCTGAGCGAAATCGTTGGCTTTGCCGCCCCAAAGGGGCTAGGGACGCTGGGGCTGGTTTATCGCTTCGACTCGGCTCAGCTAGCGATGTGGAGGGGATGGTTACGCCACTGGAGTCTACAGATTTGTCTCAAACGACCCCGGTGATCTCATCAAAGCCGAGCACGTAGGGCGATAGCAGCCAGCATCGATTTTAAGCGAGTGAAACAGAGCACTATTCTGAATGTTTTTTGGAGATAAAAATGAACATTTCTTATGCCGATTCCCAGGCTTTAGATGCCAATGATTTTGCCGATCTGAATCAATTTAAGTCACACCTAGAGAACCGCACCTCCACCGGCAACTTATTTTTTGAAGATCTAGACATTGCCCTCAGAAATTTATCGGTTAAGCGCCATTTAACCACGCAAAAACTGACCCTGATCCGGCGCTATATCTGGGAAGGCATGCAGTCTGGAGAGTTGCAATTGAATTGGCAACCCTACCGAAAGCCTTAAAGCGAGTTCACTGCCATAACGCCTCAAGACCTGGAAGACTCTCGGTTCGGTTGAGCAGCAACCGCTCTCCAAAAAGCTCATTTTAACTGCGGCCCTGGGCTGGACTTCACTTTCTCAGCAGCACTCAGCGCGCTAGTGACTTGAGACTGACTGCGCATCGATGGTCTTCCTTTAGAAACCCATCCAAGTCAGCCGTAGACCTGTATCAACAGCCAGCAACTAGGACATATCTATGTATTTTCCCCTTTGGCAATACCTGAATCAACCCCTGTGGGACCGCGATCGCCCGCTCGTTTGCAACCCGATTGCATACTGGCAGCAGTATCGCCGGATCTACCTCCATCGCTGTTTTCACCATGCCTTTTTAGAACAGTGCTGGCAGACAAATTACCAAACGTTTGTGATGCAATATCGCGACTTTTGTGCGCGCGACCCGCGAGAAGAAGACCCGCGTTGGCTAGCGGAGCGCTGCTGGCGCTCAGAGCTGCACTTTCGCGCTTACGAACATCCCGAAAACCAAAATTCAGGAACCGAATGCTCATGACTTTTATGCCGCTTGAATGGACTCAATTTCCCCTGGCGACCGTTGGGGAAATCAGCGAGTCCGTGGTCTTCAGTGCGCTGCTGATATCGGCCACCGTCATCTTTTTGACCAGTCAGATCTGGGCAGAAACCTGCGCTTGGCTGCGGCTGCCCCCGGTACTGGGTCAGCTCATCGGGGGCTTGTTGTTAGGCGTCTCAGCATTAAAAATTCTGGTCTTTGCTGAGGGCGATGCGGCCATCAACCCGGCAGTGATTAGCCTGATTCAGCAGACTACCGAGGCCGACGCGGAGATCGCGTTAACGGCCTATTCTCACCAGCTCATCGCCATTTCTGAAGGCGCGGCCAATCTGGGCGTGGTGGCGCTGCTCTTCCTCATTGGGCTGGAGTCGGACTTTGAGAGTTTGCTCAAGGTTGGTCCCCAGGCGGCGATCGTGGCGACGGCGGGTGTTGTCCTGCCCTTGGTGGGGGGCACAGTGGGCTTAATAACATTATTTGGCACGCCTCTATTGCCCGCGATCTTTGGCGGCGCGGCCCTCACGGCCACGAGTATCGGCATCACCGCCAAGGTGCTGAAAGACCTCGGACAGCTGCAATCGACCGAAGGTCAGATCATCATCGGTGCCGCCGTGCTGGATGATTTGTTGGGGATTCTCATTCTGGCGTTGGTGGTCAGCCTGGTGAAGGAAGGCTCGATCAACGTCGCGGGACTGGGCTGGCTACTGCTGAGCACAGCGATCTTTGTCGGCAGTGTGGTGCTGCTGCGATCTCCCGTTGCCCAAGCCTTTACCGCCCTTAATAGCTGGCTACGCTCAGAAAATAGCCTGCTGATCTCCGGCATTGTATTTGCGCTGATGATGGCGGCGATCGCTAACGCCCTTCACCTCGAAGCAATTCTAGGCGCCTTTGCTGCGGGCATCATGCTCAGCGGTACCGCGCAGCGTCAGCAGTTGTTAGAGCGGTTCGAGCCCATTGCAGGCATTCTTGCCCCCATTTTCTTCATCGTGGTGGGGGCCAAAACTGACCTCAGCGTGTTGAACCCAGCGAATCCTGACAGTGCGACAGGGCTGGGGATGGCGGCCTGCCTCATCGTCATTGCCGTGCTAGGCAAAGGGGTGGCCAGCTATCTCATGCCGCGTGCGGGTGAGCTAAATCGGTTGGCGATCGGCATTGGCATGGTACCTCGGGGCGAAGTGGGCTTGGTCTTTGTCGGCATCGGCTCCGCCATTGGGATGTCAGAAGAGTTGACCGCCGCGATCATTCTCATGGTCGTTGTGACGACCCTGGTAGCCCCGCTGCTGCTGCGCTGGACTCTGCCTGCCGCAAACGCGCCTGCCCCCATCACCCAAGTCCCCCTTTCTGGGAATTAACCGATATCGCCCTCTAGCCCTGACTCCGACTCGCCCCCCGCACTCTCTGCTCTCTGTTCACAATCAGGAACTCATGCCCATGAAAACCGGTTACCCGCAACACCATCGACAACATCCTCGTATTTCTCACTGGCAACAGACTGCCGCCTGGACCCTGCAAACCGCCGCCTTAATCGTCTTCATGACTGCGGGCAGCGCCAAACTGCTCGGAGCGGAGAACATGGTCGCCACCTTCAGCGACCTGGGTGCAGGCGGCCAGGGACTGCGCCATTTGGTTGGCGGCCTGGAAATTGTTGGTGCCACTTTGCTGGTGTTTCCCGATCGCGCTTACGTCGGCAGCCTCATTCTCTCGATCTTGATGGGCAGTGCCATCTTGGCTCACCTCACTCTCATCGACGGCGGCCCCATTCCAGCGATCGCGCTGCTGGGTATCACCGTCGCGATCGCTTGGCTGCGGCGACCTGAAACCGAGTGATCTGGCCAACAACCAAGCCACTCCTACCCCTTAGAAGACCAGAATGATGACCCTCACTCCCTTTGCCAAACTCACCCCCCAAAATTGTCTGCGATCGCTCAAAGCCGTCAAAGGTTGGCCCATTTGGTGGGGTTTAGGCGCAGCCGTGATCGTGTCCTTACCCGCTCGCGGGGCAGAGCGCATGCAGTTTTTCTATGGCCCCTTTGAGCTCACTATCAGGGTTGACGATCTCGCGGCGATCGCCACTGCCGAAAATCCAGCCACGGTTGATGCTCCCTGGATTGACCAATTGAACGACGCCGACTTGGCCACCCTGCAAACCATTCTGAATCAGCGGTTGGCGATCGATGTGGTCACCCTCTCGCAGTTTAGCTACAGCCATGTAGGCGAAAACTTGTTGTCTCGTGTCGGCCAGATTGTGCAGACAGAGACTGGGTTGAATGGAGCGCAGGCGTTGCGATCAGCCTTGATTTTAGCGGCAGCAGACGATCAGGGGCTGAGCCTTATTAACATCATCCACCATTTTCCTTTAGACACCATTCAGCTCGATTGGCCCCTGGTCCAAAAAATTCTGGCCGAAAACCAGGCCATTTTTCAGAAGCAGGGGGACATGATTGCCGACCTACAGCAGCAGGCTCAGGTCAGCACCGAACCGAGAACGTTGCCCGTTGCAGATCTCAGCGAACAGGGCAACTATCACTGGCACCAAGCGGTGATCACCTTTATCAACCCCCAGCGCTCAGCCCCTTCGATCGCTGACCTGTATATGCCACAGAATGCAGCCGGTTCTGTGCCGGTAATTGTAATCTCCCATGGGATGGCTGCCAATCGACAAACTTTTGTTTATTTGGCTGAGCACTTAGCGTCCCACGGATATGCCGTAGTCGCTATAGATCATGTCGATACGAACACCGAGAAATTTCATCGATTTCTCACTGGGCTAGAGGGCGCACCGGATCCGCAATCCTTGTTGCACCGCCCTCGCGATGTTTCAGCGGTATTGGACACGCTCGCAACCAAAGCGCGGGCAGAGGGGGAGTGGCGATCGCTTGACCTCGACTCGGTCGGCGTCATCGGCCATTCTCTCGGAGGCTACACGGCTTTAGCCACTGGTGGGGCAACGTTGCAGCCCGATCTTTGGCAACACGTCTGCAGCGAAACCGTCGCCGAACAACCCTTACTCAATCTGTCGATGTTGCTCCAATGCCGCTTTGACGAGCTAACAGATGAAGCGTCTTTGATCGTTCAGGACGATCGCGTTCAAGCAGTCATGGCGATGAATCCGCTCACCAGTCACCTCTTTGGGGTAGATGGAATGGCGTCCCTGGCCGTACCGACGATGCTGATCGCTGGCACCGACGACTACTTTGTGCCCGCCTTGCCAGAGCAAATCGAGCCCTTTCAATGGCTGACGGTTGAGGACAAATATCTGGTCATCATCGAAGACGGCACCCACTTCACCCCAATGGAGTCTGATCAGCAGGTGATCCCGGTCCCTGACGTGCTCATCGGTCCGGACCCGGTTCAGGCGCAGCCCGCCCTGAGATCGCTCAGCCTGGCTTTTTTTGACCGACACCTACGAAACCAGGAAGACCGTGATGCTTACCTGACACAAACCTATCTCAATTCGTTGAATGACGGCCCTTTTCAGTTCAGCATTGTGCGATAGTCTCCGGCGTCATGATTTTCGCGTGGTCCAGTCACTCCCGTTGGGCGTGGCATGATGAGGCGCTGGGTTATACCAATGTTCTGTTCTGGAGTTACCCATGCCACAGGTGTGAAGGTAGCAGGGTGAAAGGGCATGGGGTGGGAAATCTGTAGTCGGGTCTTCAAGAACGGGTATTACCTTCCATGCCCGCGAGGATTGGTGGGTGTGCGCTCAATGAACCGCTACCGTTCACCCCATTAGCCCTCAATAGAGGCGATCGCGAAAGCTGAATTGACAGTGTCCTTCGACGACTTCGGCAAGGCATTCTGCATCGATCAACCTCTGACCACTGCCGTTGTCGCAAAAGTAATTCCTTACTCGCTAACGCGGCTCTACAGCCAACTCCCGAGGGCCACCATCGTCACGAGAGGGTTTTCTCACAGCCGCAAAGCAGCTTCTATTTTATCAACCGATCAGCTCGTTTGAGTCCTGCTATCAGGGTCACCCAACTGGGTCACGACTTTTCCCCAGGCGGCCACCCAGCTGTAGGTAGAGCAACACCATCGCCCCCGCATACAGTGAGGCATCGGTGAGGTGAATGGCCGACAGTCAGGTTCTGCCTGCGCAGTGTTCTTCGGGTGCCCCCCTGAGTTCCTCTACGGTTTCGCCCCCCTTGATTGACTAACAGGAATCAGACTATGAATACTGCTGTACAAACCAATTTGTCGCTTCTAGAACGTTTGGAGAAACTACTGCCTCACAACCTGGATAGCGCCCAAGACCTGATTGCCGATACCTTTGTCTGGCACTACTTCAATCCCGCTTTACCGGAGATCGCAGGCGATTATCAGGGCATTAAAGGTCTCTGTGCCTTTTTTGAAAAGCTGGCTGCTGTCACCGACAATACCTTTAACGTCAAGATCCATCAGGTCATTCCCGTGGGTGAGGAGCTGGTGGTGGTCCATGCCAACCCCAGTATGACGTTTGCTGGTGAATCGTTTGAATTAGATGCGGTGGTGGTCTGGCGCATCGTCGACGATCGCATCACCGAAGCCTGGGATATTCCCTCTGTCTATAAGGTGAAATCAGCGGGCCACCCCGAGCAGGCCGCGTAGATAGCGATGGCTCATATCGGCATCCTCTGCCCAACCCTGACCGGGCATCTTAATCCGATGATCGCCCTTGGTCGTGAACTCCAGCGGCGATCGCATCGTGTGACCATCGTTGGCTTTTTGGACGGAGAAGCGAAAGTCCTAGCGGCGAGTTTGGAATTCTTGGCGATCGGCACAGCTGATTTTCCCCCAGGCTCGACGCGACAATCTCTGCAGACCCTTGGTGAACTCAGCGGTATTGCGGCGTTGCGATATTCCCTGAAGTTAATCAAGCACGCCACCGCGATCTTGCTAGAAGAAGGCCCGCCAGCGCTCAAACTGGCGGGGGTTGATTGCCTGCTCGTGGATCAATCTCTATATAGTGGCTCCACAATTGCCCAGGTGCTCGACCTGCCCTTTGTCACCGTGTGCTGCGCCTTGATGTTCAACCCCGAGCCGTCTGTGCCCCCCTTTTTTACCCATTGGGGCTATCACCCCATCGGGTGGGCCAAGCTGCGCAATGCGATCGGTTATCAACTGCTGGCCACCCTGGCTAGAGACAGTATCCGGCAGATTGCGGGCTATCGGCAGCAGTGGCATTTGCCCCCTCTGCAATACACCACCGATACTTATTCGGAACTGGCTCAGATTTGCCAGCAACCAGCTCAGTTTGAGTTCCCTCGCCAGTCTTTGCCTGCATGCTTTCACTTCACTGGCCCGTTTACCGATGTGGCCAGTCGCGAGCCGGTGGCGTTTCCCTTTGATCAGCTCACGGGGCAACCGCTGATTTATGCCTCTTTGGGAACACTGCAAAATCGGCTGTTCAGACTGTTTGAAGCGATCGCAGCGGCTTGTGAAAATCTCGATGTACAACTGGTGATCGCTCTCGGCGGCGGGACTTCGCCCAACTCACTGCCCACCCTACCCGGTTCACCCTTGGTGGTGGGCTACGCTCCTCAACTGCAACTCTTGTCAAAGGCCGCCCTGACAATTACCCACGCGGGCATGAATACCGTACTGGAATCCCTGAGCAACGGCGTTCCGATGGTGGCGATACCCATTACCAACGACCAGCCTGGTGTCGCTGCCCGTATTGCCTGGACGGGCACCGGGGAGGTGATGTTGCCCCGCCGATTGACCGTCGCTAAACTGCGTCGCAAAATTCGTCAGGTATTGATCCAACCCGCTTATCGACACCATGCGGTTCGTCTGCAAAAGACGATTCGCGCTGCCGGGGGAACCCCACAAGCCGCCGACATCATCGAGCAGGTGATATCGACCGGCAGCCCCGTCCTCACCACCACACAGACCAAGCATTGCCTCAAGCTATGAAATTTTACGAATACGGCCAGCCCGACGCCCCAAGCATCCTCTTTTTGCATGGAGCCAATACCGGCGCCTGGATGTGGCGATCGGTGATTGATCGCTTAGAAAACTACCACTGCATCGCCGTTGATTTGCCGGGCCACGGCAACAGCAATCAGGTCGACTGGGTGAGTTTTGAGGACACTGCACACCAAGTCGCTGAGTTACTGCAAGCAAGAATGCCATCCGCTCAAGTGTCGGTCGTCGGCACCTCCATCGGGGGGTACGTGGCGATGCACCTGCTGTCAGCTATTCCTCAACAAATCGACGCCGTCATGATCAGCGGCGTTCATGCAGAGCCGATTCCCCAACGGGAAATGATGAGCGTGATGCACTGGGCCATGCCCCCGTTTTTGCCGAGTGATCGGCTATGGGAACTGAATGCCAGGGGCTTCAACATCCCGCCGTCTGAGCTGACGAAATATCTTGAGCAGGCCAAACAGAATATTCGCCAAACAGTTGCCAAAATCGGTCAACAAGTGTTAGATTTCGCCCCACCTCAAGCGGCTTTGCAGTCCCCCTGTCGGAAGCTGTTTTTAGCGGGTGCAAGAGAGCATCCCATTATCCTCGACTCTCTCGATATTTTTCAGCAGCAAGCCCTGCATGCGCAATGCTACATCGTCCCGCAGGTCGGCCACGGCTGGTCTAACGAAAATCCTGACTTATTTGCCCGCACCCTAGACGGCTGGATTCAGGGACATCCCCTGCCACCAACTTTGACGCCTGGTAACACTTCTCAGGCAGTTGAGCAAGTGGCTTAATCCGTGGAATATTGAGCATACTGATGAAAATAAAACCTAAGACTGCTGCTCGGTCTAGACAAATCTATGGGGCTTTCGAACCTCGTTAATCCGGTTGAGGTTAATTATTTACTTGTCAAAGAACTTGCCCCCTCAGGACTGCTACAACAATCCTGCTCCGATTATCTGGAGCGCGAGGCCTAGAATTTTTTCATTGTTATCGGTGATGGAGATTACATGCGAAGAGTTGAAGACAAAATCGCGCTGGTGACCGGTGCGGCCAGAGGCATCGGACTCGCGATCGCGAAGTTGCTTGCGAGTGAAGGGGCGACGGTAATCTTGAGCGACATCAATGATGTGCTGGGCGAAAAGTCTGCGCGAGACGTTGCCGGAAATTCTGAATACCGGCATCTGGATGTGGCGGTGGAAGCAGAATGGCAAGCACTGGCTGACGATATTGAACAAAAATATGGCCATTTGGACATTGTCATCAACAATGCGGGGATCACCGGATTTTTAGAAACCAGTGGCCCCCATGATCCGGAAAATCTTGATATGGCCAGCTGGCACAAGGTTCATGCGACCAATCTAGAGGGGGTGGCCTTGGGATGTAAGTATGCCATCAAGCTCATGAAAGCCTCAGCCAGGGCCAGTATTGTCAATATCTCCTCGCGATCGGGATTGGTGGGAATTCCTGCAGCCGTAGCCTATGCATCGAGTAAAGCGGCGGTTCGTAATCACAGCAAATCAGTCGCCCTATATTGCGCCGAAAAGGGCTATCCGATTCGATGTAACTCGATTCATCCCGGTGCAATTCTCACGCCCATGTGGGATGCCATGATTGGCGAGGGGCCACAACGAGAGGCGGCCATCAAAGCGATCGCCGCCGATGTGCCGTTAAAAGTGATGGGTACTCCGGACGATGTGGCCTATGCCGCGTTGTATTTAGCGAGTGATGAATCGAAATATGTAACTGGGATCGAGCTAAATATTGATGGCGGGATCTTAGCCGGTAGTGTTGCTGCTCCCTCAAAGTAGGGATGGAGCAAATTGCGGACTTCTGCCACTCAATGCAAACGTCAGAGACTGCACTAAACTCTCAATTTCTTAGGAGCTTGCCTTGCATAAAAGGGAGAAATGTCGGTTGCGATTGCGGGATAAAACCCAAGGGTGGCTACCAAATTCGGGCCATTTGCAGCAAAAATCCAGGCATTTCTGGATCGCCACTCACCCCATCGGGATTCTCTAAAACCTCAGACTCTTGACCAGGCCGATAAATATGAACCTGGCGCTGTTGGCGATCGATCAGGAATCCCAGCAACGTCCCGTTGTCCAGATACTCCGCCATCTTGGCTTTTAGCCGACTCAAAGCATCACTAGACGACTTCAGCTCAACCACAAAATCGGGGCAAATGGGCGCAAAGGATGCTTTTTCTGCTTCTGTTAGTGCATTCCACCGTTCCAGCCGAATCCAGGCGGCATCGGGCGATCGGGTTGCCCCATTTGGCAGGGTGAAGCCAGTACTAGAGTCAAAGGTTTCCCCAGTCCCA
This sequence comes from Leptolyngbya sp. SIOISBB, assembly GCA_010671905.1. GTDB lineage: Bacteria > Cyanobacteriota > Cyanobacteriia > Phormidesmidales > Phormidesmidaceae > Halomicronema. Next base: position 6,724,093 of record JAAHII010000001.1, on the reverse strand, counting down.
TCCTGATCTGCCCAGTTGGCCAACTGCTGGGCAATCTTGAGGTTACGATTGCCTGTGTCGGAAAAAGCGGGTGGCATGATAATCACTTCTCCGTCAGCGGTGCGCTCGATACGCAAATCGCGATTGGCCTGACAAAATGAGTAAAACTCTGCCACCGTCATAGCCACCGGCATCGGCAGATTAACGGTTAGGGGAATACTTTCTGTCTGGATCAACAGCGTTGTCATAGTTTGCCTTCAGTATCCAAAAGAAATTTAAAGCCGGCTGGGGTTGCGGATGTCGTTGATCCTAACCGCAATTAAATCAGGCAGTTACCTTGAAACCTAAAAATGCTGGTTTTACCCCCTTGAACCTCACGTAACGTCAGGGTCTAGGATGCCAGCATCAACCGCAATCCTTTGAGAAATAGGCACTGAGGGGATTCATGTCTAGTCGCTTAAAAAATTGGTGAACTGGCCAAACAAACCGGCCTCTCGATTCGGACGTTACATTACTACGACGAAATTGGATTACTGGTGCCATCGCATCGCACCGAGGCCGATCATCGGCTGTATAGCAATGAGGACATTATTCGACTGCAGCAGATCCTATCACTGCGGCAGTTGGGCCTGTCACTCAGCGAAATTCGCGAGTGTCTAGTTAGTCCTGACTATTCCTTACCGCAGGTAATTGACCTGCACCGCGATCGCCTCCGGGAGCAAATCGCCCTCTCTCAAACCCTGCTCAAGCGTCTCAGCGGCATTGCCCAAGAGCTGCAAACCACTCAATCGGTGGCGGTTGAAACCCTGATTGAAGCAATGGAGACCATCACCATGACTGAACAATATTTCACCCCCGAGCAGCAGACCGCGATCGCCGATCGCTTTCAGGAAAACGAGGCCGATTGGGAAGATCTGCTGACCCAAGTCCGAGCTGAAATGGCAAAAGGGACTGCCTTCAACAGCCCTGACGTGCGTTACTCGCCAGACGTTGGCTGGGCAGCATGAAATCTGTTGTGGATGGCGATCATGACATTTATGCCTCACTGACCCGCATGTATCAGCAAGCAGGGCTGTCAACCGCCGACTGGGGCAGCATGGACGAAACCACCTTTGAGTACATGCTGAAAGCTGTTTCGTTTTTGACGTTGGGTGAAGTGACGGAGTCGTTGATTCCCATAACCAAAATCTTGAGTCCCGCTACTCAGCAGGTACTGCAGCGAGGAGAACAAGCAATTCGCCAGATCAACTTTGATATTTTAGGGACAGAAGGATTCCTTTTGGGGTTGCTGGCCGACGATGAGAATCTGGCGGCTCAAGTACTGGCGGCGTTCGATGTGACGTTTGCGAAGGTGCAGCCTCTCGTGGCGAAATAGCTGGGCGTGCGCCCTCATCCACCAGCGGGCTGGCAGCCGACCCGACTACCCTTGGCGCTGCGGACCAAACGCGTCATTGAGCTAGCACTAGATCGGGCGCAATCACTCAGGCTCTCCTCAACACCGATGGCTGAGTCTGCTCAAATCGCGCCGGAGCATCTGCTGCTTGAGATGTTGGATGAAGCTAAAGAAAGTGGTGGCTTAGCGACCTACATTCTTAAAGACGAATTAGCGATCGATTTGGTGCAGTTGGCCCAGCAGTTGGAGGTGGCGATAGTCAAAGACCGACCCTAGAGAGACAGCGCCTTGTCATCCCTTCTTTGAAAATCTTAGACATAGAACCTCACCCAACTGGGGCATTCTTTTTATCCAGTTGGGTGCCCGCCAGTAGGGTTTAAACTGGAGTAAGACTGTCTTACTGTTGTACTGTAGCGTTTGAAATTTTCTCTTTATTCACAAGCAACTGGAGCTGAATTTTGACGATTTTTCAAAGTCCTCAAAGAGTTGCGATCGCCTTGCGAGATGACACCCTAACCGAAAGAGAAAAGCTCAATTTTCTCTGGGTCTTGATTGCACTCTCCGCCATCTTTGGTGAGAGCGGTATTTTAGAGACTTTTCGGTCGCTGTTTAGTGTATACGGCTTGCCTCTGTTAGCCCTGTGGGGCATTCCAGTGTGGGGCATCATTGCTAGCTATCGTGTCAATCGTCAAGGCGATAATCAGAATTTTGTTGAGCGATTTATTTGCCTGACCGCATCTCTATCTATTCGAGCTGATCTAGTCTATGCGGTGCTGCTCACCCTCATTCGTTTTCTAGGGTCTTCGCTGCTTTCAGGCTGGCTTCAATTCTACTTGGCACAGCTAGTCGTTATCGGCACAACCCTTTATATCTATCTCCGTCTAAAGACGTTAATGTCAATAGCTACTGATACTGCTAATGAGTAGCGATAGATGTTTGCAGCTGTCATGTTCGACAACTTAATCAAACGTTAACCATGGTCTACCATGGGCAAGTCTATTCATAGTCTTGTGGCTCAACTGCCCCAAAGGCATTGGCATAACGCTTGGGTTAAGTTGCGCGTTAGCGAGGTTAGTTTGACATGCGCCGTTTTAAGTCTTGGCAGCGTCTAGGGGCGCTTTTCGAGTCCGGTTGGCAGCTGATACGTCGCCATTATCAGGCCCTGCTAGTCCTGTTTGTGGGCGTACTCCTGCCCTTGCAGATATTTGCTGAGTTGGCCGGTGAAGTTTGGGAGAAAGAAGGGCTTGCCTGGGACCAGCCGATACTGCTGTGGCTACGTGAGACGGCCTCACCCCAGCTCGATCGGTTTGCGGTTGTGCTGACGCAGTTTGGGGTGTATTGGGGCGTTTTTCCGCTGGCGCTCATCATTGGTTTAGTCCTTCTCGGGCAGCGTCGCTGGCGATCGCTCACCTATTACAGCCTGACGCTTATAGGCAGCATGCTCATCAATGTCACCGTTAAATCACTCGCGGCGCGTTCCCGCCCGGCTCTGTGGGACTCCCCCGCACCGGAACTGGATTACAGCTTTCCTAGCGGTCATGCCATGTCCAGCATGACTTTCATTGCCGCCCTAGTCATTTTGCTGCGGGGTAGCCGCTGGCAATGGCTGGTCACACTTTTGGGTGGCATATTTGTGCTAGCGATCGGGTGGACCCGACTTTACCTTGGCGTCCATTACCCTAGCGACATCGTCGCAGGATGGGCCGCTTCAATCGGCTGGGCTGTTGGAGTTGCCTTGGTGATTAGGCCCTATGCTCACCCTCAAAGAGCACGGCACCAAGATCCGGTCTAGAGAGGATTGCAGGGTTGGGCTTGTCCTATCAGTCAGTACATCTCAGTTCAGTACATCGAGACGGATCAAGCCGTCGGTCACACGGTCTAGCTAGCTAACGTTGTACAAACGATTTTTCAGCCGCTGCTGTCTGGCCAATGCGAAAGTATCCACGCCACAAGCGGGGACGCTTAAATCACATCCTTGAGATGGAAACGCACTCTGGCAGAATTTGGGACTGCCACACTTTGGTCATCAGGCTGTTATTTTTGAGTACCTTTTTTATCACTTGTAGAAGATATTGCCATGCCATCCGACATTATTCTCATTGGCCCTCAAGGCGTCGGTAAATCGACCATTGGAGAACTGCTGGCCACCCAGTTGGCGCTGCCTCAATGCTCAATGGACGAACTGCGTTGGGGCTATTACGACGAGATTGGCTACGACCCAGCCCTCGCTCAGCAAAAACGGGAAGCGGGCGGGGCCTGGGCCATCATTCAATATTGGCAACCGTTTGAGGCCCATGCTGTCGAGCGGTTGCTGGCGGAACAGACCGACTGCGTCATCGATTTTGGGGCGGGTCACTCGGTCTACGAGGATGCCGCGCTATTTGCTCGGGTGCAGCGCGCCCTCGCCCCCTATCCCCATGTGGTGTTGCTGCTGCCGTCACCTGATCTGGATGAATCTGTAAGGATTTTGGCCGATCGCAACCGTGATTTGCCCGACGATATTCGCCAAACCAACGAACACTTTGTCCACCATCCCTCCAACGCTAAGCTGGCCAAGTTCACGGTGTACACAAAGGGCAAAACACCCGAAGAGACTCGTGATGAAATTTTGCACGTGACGGGATTGACCTGATTGCCATCGTCATTTTGATTCACCCACTTGGGTGAGGCATGCTACCTAACAGGAGGTATCAAGGGACATTGACTTAATAGCATTCTATGAACAGAAAGTGAGTGATCACGGCGATCTCTGCGTTCAGACAATTATGCAGATTTCTTAGGTGATCTGGTCACTTTCTGAAATAGATGTTCAATCCTGTCAATTGATCAAAAATAACTATTTTTGGCGAAATCATGACTCAATTAGTCTATTTTCTCAATGTCTTCAATCCTATTTTTATTTTGCCGATCGTTTTAATCAAGGCAGTCGTTATTCTGCTATTTTTTCGACGCCAAATGAACCAGGAGCCCAATTTAATCAAACGAGGGCTGCACTGGTTCAAGTTGAATTTAATCCTGCTATCGATCTTTATCGTCATTGCAGGAGCCATCGCCTTTTTACTCAACCGAACACTTGATAGTGTGGGCTATCCAGCCACCGTCAGTGACCTCCAAACGACTGAACAAATATTGGCCTATCTGCAACGCTACAACCGGGCGATCACCACCAATACCTACGCGTTGATCTGGTTTCTCTATGCGTTCGTGATTTGGTTTCTCACATCACTCTATGCCTTTGCCCAGGTGTTTACGGAAACGCTGTTACGCCAATCCAGTAAATAAGCTCCGCGATGTCACCCATAGTTTCTTAAAGAATGCTGTCCTTCAGATACTTATTAATCGCCCTTGCCGTCTTAGGAAATAGCCTGTTGCCGCTCAAGGCGATCGCTACGACTACTCTGACACAACCATTAGGCCATCCGGCGATCGCTACGACTTGGCCTCACCCTGCTACTCAAATAGTCGCCCAAGAGAAAACCACGATGCCCCTTTCTGTCTCTGTCACCATCCCCACTACGGTCATTAAAAGTGCACCATTGATCGCTGAGATCGATGCCTATTTACAAGCTCACTACGAGACTGGACGCTTTATGGGCACGGCGATCGTCGTGCGGCATGGCGAAATCGTCTTTGCCAAGGGTTACGGCATGGCCAATCTAGAACATCGGGTCCCCAACTCAACTCAGACCCGGTTTCGCATCGGCTCTATTACCAAACAGTTCACAGCCGCCGCCATCTTGCAGCTTCAAGAGCAAGGCAAGCTTGACGTGCAGGCAACTGTTGCCACCTATCTGCCAGACTATCCCAATGGTGATCGCATTACCCTGCATCACCTACTCACCCATACTGCTGGCATCCCGAACCTGACCAGCTTTCCCGACTACTTAGAATGGATGGGGCAGTCGACCACGTTAAAAGAACTGGTTGATCGCTTTCGCGATTTGCCTCTGGAATTTGAACCCGGTGAGCAATTCCGCTACAGCAACTCCGGTTACGTGCTACTGACCCAGGTGATTGAAGCCGTATCGGGGCAGCCTTACGCAGACTACCTGCAAGCGCATTTGCTGCGTCCACTGGGCCTCGAAAACACCGGCTACGAACTGCCCTCAGTCGTGATTGAGAATCTGGCTAGCGGCTACGGCTTCACAGGAGAAAGCTATCAGCCAGCTGAGCACATCAACATGTTGGTACCGGCAGGCGCTGGTGGGCTATACTCCACTGTCGGTGACCTAGCCCGCTGGAACCAATTTTTGTTTGATGGTGATCGCCGCGATGCCACGATTCTGAGCGATGAATCGGTCGCCGCGATGACCTTGCCTTACGTGGCAATGGGTGCCGAGGCTCCCAATCTGTTCTATGGCTATGGCTTGATCATTCACGATCACCCGGCCCATCGCCGCATCAGTCACGGTGGCGGTATCAACGGCTTCGTGAGTCATCTGGGGGGGAGTCCGACCCTCGGCACTACTATCGCGGTATTGAGTAATGTGGCAACCGCCAATCCGCAGGGCATTTCTGAGGGCTTAGCGGCCATTTTGTGGGAACAGCCTTACGAACTGCCCACCAACCCGACAGTGGTGGCCATTGATCCGGCTTTGTTAGACGCCTATATCGGCACTTACCAAGTCACCCCTGACTTTGCCGTCGCGATCACCGTCGAGTCGGGACAGCTTCACATCCAAGGCACTGGACAGCCGCAGATTCCGCTCTATCCCGCCTCAGCGACGGAATTTTTTGCCCGCATCCTGGAGTTTCGCATCGTCTTCAATACCGCTGCCGACGGCACCGTAGAAAGTGCCACGCTACTGCAAAACGGCCAAGAATTGCCAGCTCCCAAAGTTGATTAACCAACTTTGATATGGGTCGTCTGCTAGCCAGTGAGTAAGGGGTGATCACTAGAGGCTTGGCAATGGCGATCGCTTCAGGAACTTAAATTGAGATGCCATCGTTAAGAATTTCAATGGGGTTAAACACAGGCGACTCCGGTTTGGATTAGCCTCAAAACAGGATTCCTTCTGCGGTTACGCCATGGTGAATCAGTCCGGTTCGTTAGTGCAACGGTCAACGACGCCGACCACACCGGTCGTCTTTCATGCTGAGGGGTTAACCAAGACCTACGGCATGGGCGAGGTCGAAGTACGGGCGCTGCGATCTGTCGATCTGGATCTGTACGAAGGGGAATTTGTCGTGTTGCTCGGCCCCTCCGGGAGCGGCAAATCTACCCTGCTCAATATCCTGGGTGGGTTGGATATTCCCAGTAGTGGGCAGGTCATCTTTCGTAGTCAAAACCTCACCCACGCCAACGATCGCCGCCTCACTCAATTTCGCCGCGACTCGGTGGGCTTCATCTTCCAGTTCTACAACTTAATTCCCAGCCTCACCGCCCGCGAAAACGTCGCCCTGGTCACCGACATCGCCCGTCATCCCCTCACGCCCGAAAAAGCTTTGACCATCGTCGGCCTCAGCGATCGCCTCGACCATTTCCCCGCTCAGCTCTCCGGAGGGGAACAGCAGCGGGTTGCCATTGCCCGAGCGATCGCCAAACGCCCCGAAGTACTCCTCTGTGACGAACCCACGGGTGCCCTCGACTTTCGCACCGGCAAACTCGTCCTCAAGGCTCTGCAGCAAGTCAACCAAGAATTTGGCACCACCACCGCCGTCATCACCCACAACGCCGGTATCGCCGCCATGGCCGATCGCGTCATCCACATGCGCAGCGGCGAAATTAGCGCGATCGAGCTCAATACCGACAAGGTCAATCCAGAGGATTTGGAATGGTGAGAAGAGCCAGTGATTGGGGGATGGGGGGAAGTGGGAAGATGGGGATATTGGGATATTTAGATGGAGCACCACTTGGAGGCTTGGTTGATGAGATTAACGAGTTTGCCGAGAATGCGATCGTAGTCTTCGTGGAGGTCCTTTCCTGTTGCTTGCGTCATGTATCCACATTTGACTGCGAAGGCTATCCAAGTTTGGGTTTCAGCAGCTTCTGCCTGGCAATCCGTCAGCTTAGAAACAAAAGCAGCCTCATATCTTCTCTTACGCCAAGCCTCAGCCAAATTTGCACAGACAGAGCGAGAAGACCGGCGCATTTGATCCGTCAGCGAGTAGCGCTCCTCCACCGGAAAACGCTTGGACAACTCAAAAATCTGCATTGCTCCACCAAACACCAACTGATAGACCTCCAAATCCTGATGTTGCCGAATAAATCTTCGTTCCATCACCCGTAATCCGCCAAACACCCATTCCCCCCGAGCATTCTCCATCCCTCCATCCCCCTCTCTCCCCACCTCCCCATCCCTATGCTCTCCCTCGATCGCAAACTCATCCGTGACCTCCTGCACCTGCGGGGACAGGTGATCGCGATCGTGCTGATTGTGGCCTGCGGTATTGCCAGCATGGTGACGATGCTGAGTGCCTATGACTCGCTAAATCTGACCCAGGCAACCTACTACGACCAGTATCGATTTGCCGATGTGTTTGCGTCGTTGAAGCGGGCTCCCGAGCAGTTGGGCGATCGCATTCAGGAAATTCCCGGCGTGCAGCAGGTGCAGACGCGGGTGGTGCGCGACGTGATTGTGGATGTGCCCGGTCTGAAAGAACCCGCGACCGGACGGTTGATTTCGGTGCCGGATCAGCAATTGCCGGTGTTGAATGGGCTGGCGATTCAAGAGGGGCGCTACATTGCCTCTGGTCGTCGTGATGAGGTGCTGGTGAGCGAGACCTTTGCGGAGGCGAATGAACTCGCGATTGGGGATTCCCTCGGGGCGGTGATCAATGGTCGCTGGCAAGAACTGCGCATCGTTGGCACGGCCCTCTCACCAGAATATGTGTACGAAATTCGCGGCACCGATTTGCTGCCTGACAATGAGCGGTTTGGGGTGATGTGGATGGGGCGAGAAGCCCTGGGCACCGCCTTTGATATGGACGGTGCGTTCAACGATGTCACCCTGACGCTGGCCCACGGGGCCAGTGAGGCGCAGGTCATTTTCCAATTGGATCAGTTGTTAGAGACCTATGGGGGGCTGGGGGCGATCGGTCGCCATGATCAGATTTCGAATCGCTTTTTGTCGGATGAAATCACCAGCTTGCAAGCGACCGCCGTATTTATGCCGACGATCTTTTTGGGCATTGCGGCCTTTCTGCTGAATCTTTTGCTGGCCCGGTTGGTCAGTACCCAGCGCGATCAGATCGCGGTGTTGAAAGCCTTTGGCTACAGCAATTGGGATGTGGGACTGCATTACTTGAAACTGGTCACCCTGGTCGTGCTGGCGGGCGGGTTATTGGGCATTGGGCTCGGTCTGTGGATGGGGGAAGCGACGACGCGCAATTATGCCAACTTCTATCACTTTCCCCTCCTCGCCTTTCGGGTAGAGCCCAGCCTGGTGGTGATTTCGGTGGGGGTGAGTTTGGCTGCGGCGGCGATCGGGGCAGCGGTCGCGGTGAGCAAAGCGGTCAAACTCCCACCGGCAGAAGCGATGCGCCCGGAGCCGCCCGCCGATTTTCGCCCGACTTTGGTGGAGCGTTTGGGACTGCAGCGCCTGTTTTCGCCAGCGGGTCGCATCATTCTCCGTAATGTGGAACGACAACCCATCAAAGCGGGACTGACCATTTTGGGCTTGTCCCTGGCGGTGGCGATTTTGGTGGTTGGCCATTCCTTCGAGGATGCGATGGATTACCTGATCACCGTGCAGTTTCGTCAAATCCAACAGGAGGATATTACCCTCTCCTTCACCGAACCCCTCTCTAGTCGGGCTCGCTTTGACCTGTTGAACCTGCCAGGCGTCATTCAGGCAGAGCCGTTTCGGGTCGTGCCCGCGCGGTTGCGGTTTCAGCAGCGTGCTTACTTGGGGGGGCTCACGGGGTTACCGGCTGATGGCACGTTGCGTCGCTTGATGGATCGCGATCTCAACGTCCAGACGCTACCGGCCCAAGGCGTCTTGTTGACCGATAAACTGGCCGAAATTTTAGGGGTGCAACCGGGTGATCAGTTGACGGTAGAGGTGCTAGAAGGGGCTCGCCCCACCCGCGAGGTTACGGTCACTGGCTTGGTGAATGAGCTGATTGGAATGGCCGCCTACATGGATATCCACGCTCTGAATGATCTGATGCGCGAGGGCACCACCCTCTCCGGAGCGTACCTGGCGGTAGAACCCCAGCAGTTAGATGCCATCTACGCCGACCTGAAGGAGACCCCGGCAGTGGCCAGTGTGGCCCTCCGCCAGAACAGCGTTGAGCAGTTTGAAGAAACGATCGCGGGCAACCTCGAAATTTTCACCACAGTGCTGGTGATTTTTGCCACCATTATTGCCTTTGGGGTGGTCTACAACGCGGCCCGCATTGCCCTGTCAGAGCGCGGCCGAGAACTCGCAACCCTCCGCATTATTGGCTTCAGTCGGGCGGAAGTGGGATTCATTTTGCTAGGGGAACAAACGCTGCTGCTCTTGGTCGCCATTCCTATCGGCAGTGCCATGGGATTTGGGTTAGCGGCCTTGATGAGTTTTTTCTACAACACCGAACTCTATCGTTGGCCCTTGGTCGTTACCCGTTTCACCTATGGATTTGCCTTTGGCATTGTGGCGATCGCTGCCGTGATGTCGGGCTGGTTAATTTTGCGGCAGATTACCCAGCTGGATTTAGTTGCCGTACTCAAAACTCGTGAATAGAGGAGCATCGTCATGGCCCAGGACACTGATTTGCGCCTGCACCCACCCGAGGAAACTCGCGAGACCGAGTTGCTAACCCCAACGCCCAAGTCCCGCTGGCGTTTTAAGCTGCGGCCACCGGGGCGACGCTGGCTCTATTTGCTGGCGGGCTTAGGCGTGGTGGGCTTGGGCGTATTAGTGTTGCGGCCCAGTCCCAAACGGGTGGATTTGGTGACGGTGGAACCGAGCGACCTGCAGCTCACGGTCGATGCGGAGGGCGAAACGCGGGTGCGCGATCGCTTCATCGTGTCGGCTCCGGTCGATGGTCGTCTGACGCGGATTGACCTGGAAGCAGGCGACACCGTTACCGGCAATCAGGTGGTAGCGCGCATCGATCCGCTGCCGTTGACCAGTCAGGTGCAACAGTCCCAAGCCCGGCTCAACGAGCTACAAGCGCAAATTGCCGGGGTCGAAACCCTGCGCCCTAAAGACGACGCCTTGCAACAAGCCAGCAGCCGCATTGCCGTGGCCCAAGCCGAAAAACAGCAGGCTGAGGCAGAACTCGCCCGAGCCGAAGCGAATTGGCAACAGGCCCAGCGCGAACTGCAGCGGGCGAATGAGTTGGCCGCTCAGGGCGCGATTTCTGACCAGGCGCGGGAATCAGCTGCCTTAGAGGCCACCGCCCGAGAACAAGAGAAGAATGCGGCCCAACAAGCCCTAGAGAGCGCGATCGCTGCGATCAATGCAATCCAGCAAGATCTCAACATTCTGCAGGCCGAACAGCAAGATCCCGACTATCTGATTGAGGCGTATCAGGCGGAAATGGCCGGCGTCGAAGCCGAACTCGCCCGTCTCGCTGATGATGCCCGGCGCACCGATGTTGCTGCCCCCTCAGAAGGCCGAGTCCTGCGCGTGATGGAAGAAAGTGCACGCTACGTCACGGCGGGCACGCCGCTGCTGGAAGTCGGTGACCCCGGCAATCTGGAAATGGTGATTGACGTCCTCTCTCAGGATGCAGTGCAAATTCAACCGGGCGATTCTATCCAAGTCACCCAGTGGGGCGGTGACGACACCTTATTGGCGGCAGTGCAGTATTTGGAACCCGCCGCCTTTACCAAAGTGTCCGCCCTGGGGGTAGAAGAGCAGCGAGTCAACGTGATTGCCCAGTTTACCGATCCGGCAGTGCCCCTGGGTGATGGCTACCGGGTCGATACCCATATTGTCATTGATGAAGCTACCGAGGTGCTCAGCGTTCCCGTAAGTGCTATCTTCCCCTGCGATGCGGGCACCTGCGTCTTTACAGTCGCGGACAATCGCGCTCAACAAACCGCCGTCACCCTGGGCCTCAAAAACACGTTCGCCGCAGCGGTAGCAGAGGGGCTGAGTCAAGGCGATCAGGTGATTGCGTATCCCGAATCGGTGGAGGCAGGCGATCGCGTTCAACCCCGTTAACGAGGCAGCAAAGACCTGACGCGAGGACACAAACGGTCGATCTTGCGGATGGTAGGACTTGCGGCATCAACCGCCAACCCCCATGAACATAGCTCCAGTTCCAGGAGGAAAAATGAGCGCTAAGACCAAAGTCGGACATGTTGTCTGGCATGACCTCATGACGTCAGACGTGACTAAGGCGAGGCGGTTTTATGCCGAGTTACTGGATTGGCAATATCAGATTGAGCAGACTGCTAACTCTGTCTGGCAGTCTGGGGCCGCTGAGTATCCGTTAATTCTCGCCAACGGCGAGGCCCACGGGGATTCGTTGAGCAGGGCCAGGATATCCCATCCCATTGGCTGGCCTATGTCGTGGTGGCGGATGTGGATATGATCACGACCCAGGCCCAGCAATTGGGCGCCACGATCATTCGCCAACCCTTTGATACCCCTGGCGTGGGGCGTAGTTCAGTCATTCAAGACCAACAAGGGGCAATCATTGGTGCGACCCTGCCGACACACACTTTTCCTGCGCCTAAGGGCACGTTTATTGGGGATGAACTCATCACCAATGATGTCACGGCAGCCGAGCGATTCTATGGTGAGCTGTTTGGCTGGCCGTCCCCCGGCACTGACACAGTTAGCGTGAGGCAAGCATCATTGGGTGCAGCGGGCTTTGCGGCTTGGGTGCCCTATTTTGCGACCCAAGATGTTGAGGCCACCCTTACCCAAGCTAAGCGACTGGGGGCGAGCGAACACCAGACATTCACAGACCAGGCAAAGGGGCCGCCCAAAATCGTCCTTGCCGATCCAATGGGTGCTTTATTTGGCCTCGTCGGCCCCAACGCCTAACAGATTGATCAGAGGATTTCTGATGATTGAGCGAACAGAGCCTTGCCTGACCAGCATGATTCATTCAACCACCAGCCAACCTCCTGCGCAGCCGGTCTTTGTAAATAACGCTAACGACCACGGCAGTGCCCCCTGCTGTGGCACGGTCTTGTACGAATACTGCCATGAACTATGAAACCGCCCTCAGCCGAACGTGGCGACACTCGACTTCATCCTTAACCAATGCAGCGCTGATGCAGCGAGAGTTCGTGCGCTACGCCACCTTGGCGGCTTCGAGTCACAACACCCAATGTTGGCAGTTCAAGCTGGAGGAGGGGGGAATCTCTATCTTGCCGGATTGGGACCGGCGCACGCCTGTGGTTGACCCTGACGATCATCACCTGTACGTCAGTCTGGGGTGTGCTACTGAAAATCTTGTGCAGGCGGCTCAAGCCAACGGCCAGCAAGGACTGGTTAAGGTCACGGCAGATAGCGCTATCCGAATTCATTTAGAACCGACCCCGGCGATCGCCTCCCCCCTGTTCGAAGCCATTCCCCAGCGTCAATCAACTCGCACCGATTACGATGGTCAACCGCTGAGCAAGGATGAACTCCAGCAGTTAGCAGCCGCTGTTGGGGGCAGCGTTCACCTGATACTGCTGACCGAGAAGCCAGCGATCGAGCAGATCTTGGACTATGTGGTTGAGGGCAGCAACGCTCAAATTAGCGATCCAGCATTTGTGCAAGAGCTGAAATCTTGGATTCGCTTCAACGACAAAGAAGCGATGCGTCAGGGGGATGGTCTTTTCGCCCGATGTACTGGCTCCCCGACTGCGCCGCGCTGGTTGGGAAATCTCTTGTTTGACCGGTTGCTCACCCCCCAAGCCGAAGCGGAGAAATATACTCGTCAAATTCGCAGCTCAGCAGGGATAGCGATTTTTGTCTCCGAGGCCAATCAGCCCTCCCACTGGATAGAAGTCGGTCGAGCTTACCAGCGCTTTGCCCTTCAGGCCACTGCGTTAGGCATTCGCACCGCGTTCTTAAACCAGCCAGTAGAAGTCGCCGCCCTGCGGTCCCAATTGGCAAAGCATCTCGGCATTGGCGATCGCCGTCCAGATCTGGTGGTGCGCTTTGGGCGCGGTCCCGAGATGCCGCGATCGCTCAGACGCCCCGTCGCCGCCGTCCTCGTTTGAGCGCTGTCCTTACTCGGACGGACGGACGTTTATGCCTTTACAGTGTGGGTCAAACGTCAGCGCGTTCATAGCGAATTCGCAACAATCGCGCCCCTGAGAAACCCCGTTGTTAGCATGGCACTAGGTCTTTGATCGGGTATCTGAGATGACTCACTCTCGCCAAAACCGCCGTCAGTTTCTGGCCTCAGCCCTGGGTGCTATGGGCGGTGTTTTCGGCATTTCTGCCTGTCAGCAAGCGATCACCTCTGAGTCGGCGATCATCCCCGACAACTCAACTGCGCTGCCAACCGCTCCGTTCACCCCTGATGCTGAACTTACAGAGGCTCCGGTCTCCTTGAGGGCAATGCCAGAGCGACCTTTGGGCCAGACTGGTCTGGTGCTGCCGGTACTGGGGTTGGGGGGCTCGGCCTCACCGCTGGCCCGCCCTCAGGATGAAGCCGAAGCCTTAGCCATTATCCAAAGAGCATTGGCCCTGGGGATTCGTTATTTTGATACGGCGGCCAGCTATGGGCCCAGTGAGGGCTTTTTGGGGCAGGTGTTACCGGCTCACCGCTCTGAGGTAGTGATCGCCACCAAAACCAGTCAGCGACAATATGACGGGGCTTGGCGAGACTTGGAGCAATCTCTGGAGCGTCTCCAGACCAACACTATTGACCTTTGGCAGTTCCATGCCCTGACCTACGATTGGGATTTAGAGACGCTGTTGCAACCCCAAACTGGGGCAATCCGAGCGGCTCAAGAGGCGCAGGCGCAGGGACTCGTGCGGCATATTGGGGTGACGGGTCATCACAACCCAGACATTATTGTGGCCGCCCTGCAACGCTATCCCTTCGACACGGCCTTGGTGCCGATTAATGCGGCGGATCGGCATACGCAAAAGCCCTTCATCACCACCGTGCTCCCCGTCGCCCAACAACAGCAGGTGGGCATTATTGCGATGAAAGTCCCCGCATATGGCCGCTTATTTAAGCCAGGTGTCCTGGCCGGAATGCCGGAAGCGATGGGCTATGCCCTCTCGCAAGCCGGGGTACACACCAGCATTATTGCCGCAGAGACCGTGGCTCAGTTGGAAGAAAATGTCGCCACAGCTCAGGCTTTTCACCCTCTCAAGGCGGCGGCTCTCGCCGACATCGAACGCCGCACGGCCAGCGTCTGGCAAGAAAATTCCTTTTTTCGGCGCTGGGCATAACGGGAACAGACAGATCATGGTCAGTCCAGGTTGTGCGGACTGCGATCGCGATGCCATCTGACTAACTCCCTTTGAATCTGCTTGATGGATTGACCAGGCAGCATTTCAACGATGTAGAACACCATTTTTGTCAGTCAAGCCGCTGCTTCAGTCATTTACCCAGGCGCTTTCCACTCATCTCCTCAGTTTTCTCAGGAACCCATTAAGCTCTGCTTATTTTCAGGTCAGAGCCCTCTCAGTAGTTTCCCGCACGATAGAACTCAAGATGAATCAGTCAACTGACTGAAAGGAGTTCTCACTATGAAACGCTTTGCAATTGCTCTTTCCGTGTTAACGATTTCCGCCGCCGCGATCGCTGTTGCCCCTGCAACTCAAGCCGCCATCGATTTTGATGAACTGCGCCGTGAAAACCTCGACAAAGATGCGGTTGATTTCGACGAACTGCGTCGCGAAAATCTAGACAAAGATGCCGTCTATGAAATTCAGGTCAAAGGCATCGACTTCGACGAGCTACGTCGTGAAAACCTCGAAAAAGACGCCATCGATTTTGATGAACTGCGTCGCGAAAACTTGGATAAGGATGCCGTCTATGAAGTGCTGGCAAAAGGCATCGACTTCGACGAGCTACGTCGCGAAAACCTGGACAAAGACGCGGTTGATTTTGATGAACTGCGTCGCGAAAATCTAGACAAAGACGCCGTCTATGAAGTGCTGGCAAAAGGCATCGACTTTGATGAACTGCGTCGTGAAAATCTGGACAAAGACGCGGTTGATTTCGACGAACTGCGTCGCGAGAACTTAGACAAGGATGCTGTCGCGTAGCTGCTACAGCGGAGTCGCAACGATTGTTGCCTAAATTGATATGCGCCGTCGCTACCAATCATCCAACTTAGTTCTCAAAACTCTAAAGCTGAAAGTGGCTGATTACAGGCTACTTTCAGCTTTTAGTTTAAACTCGTTCTGAAAGGCCCTGAACATCACCGTGAGTCCCACCTCCTGATGAGGAATGCGCTCATTCCAGGTCAGCATATTAGATACCCAAGGGAGCATCCTCGACTTTAGGGGGAGCCGTCATTCCAGGTGGGATAGGGCAAAATTGCGATTTCGCCTTCATGGGGAAAGTTGCTATCCGGCACATCAAAAGCACCATTATTGAGCAAGTGTTCACGGAGAGAAGCTTCCGCTTCGGCCATGGTATTGAAGGTGAAATTGGCCACATACAAATATGGCAGAGGCTGCTCAGCCTGTTCAGTGGTCATGGCTGACGGTTCCCATAATCGGAGTTTGACTTGCCCTGGCAACAATTCGAGTCGATAGCAAATCGCGTGATCATGGTTGGTGGCGTAAGAAGCTACAGACATATCCCTCAAAATGGATCGTTGTATGGAACCAGAACCAATAGCTTTCCAGCTCACACCAATACTGAATGCGATGGTGACGAGTCTGCCATCACTCAGGCTCAAGTAAGCTGGCTGGGCTAAACGACTATCGGCAAACGGAATATTTACTGCAGATGACACTTGATGGACTTTCTGAGAATCAGCCACAGTGCTTCAACCGACTGATAAAGCCTATTGAGCTTTGTGAAGATTCAATGAATTTGCCCAGAACACACTTTAAATGTCTTTCAGTGTCAATGCCAAGATTCCGCAATATTTCCTTTTTATTAATCATTTTGGCTACGGGGTTTTACGGAGAGCGGTAAGGCTCAGGCCCATCGCGATCGCGACCAAAGTCCATGTCAGCCAATTGCCCCCGGCGAACATAGGGCGTCAGACTCTGGCGCCGATAGATCTGAGTGAGATAAGTCACATATTCGTTGGGCTCTGACAGCCAAACCGTTTCACCGTGGGGCGTAACCACGCCAGAAATGCCCGTATTCGTCACGCGGACCGCCCAGCGATCGCTCTCAACAGCTCGCAGCACGTCCTGGGCATGATGTTGCCGCATCATCCGAGCTGGATAGGGATCATGGTTCGAAGCGGTCATGATCCACCCCGCTCCGTCAGCAACCTGTCGCCGAAACAGTTCACTATAGGGCGACTCATAGCAGATGCCGATCGCGGCAATGCCAAAAGGCGTGGCAAAAATTTGGTCGGTACTACCGGGCAGCAAACTGCTGCTAACCGGTGACAGTCGAGAAATCAGTCGCCCGAGGGTGGCTTCAAAGGGAATGTACTCGCCTAAGGGTACGAGCTTGACCTTGCTGTACTGACTGGTGACTTGGCCTTGGGCATCCAAATTGACTAAGCTCTGGGTCATTTCGCGATTCGTGATCGGGCCGACAGGGCGAAACGTGCCGAGCCAGAGCGGCACGCCCGCCGCCCGAACCGCTTGCAAAATGGGACTGCGTCGCTGGCGATCGCTCGTCCACAATTCCGGAATGGCCCCTTCGGGCGTTAAAACCGCATCAGCTCCTTGGGCGACTAATTCGCGATAGCCGTCAGCATAGGCGGTGATCGCCTGGCGCGTACCGGCCGGGGTGAGTTTTTCCCGAGTGGGAATATTGCCCTGAATCAGACCGATCTGCAAAGCCGCCTCAGGGAGATCGCTCAAGGGCTGCTGATAGAGTAGGCCCCCTAAACTGTGTAGACCGACGAGCAGCAATAGTCCCGTCAACGCCGCCCCTCGAAAAGCTTGACCCCAACCTCTCTTTGGCCAAACCGGGCTGAGACTCATCTCGGCCCAACAGCCATTGACCGCCACAATTGCCGCTGTAATCGCGGCTGGCCCCGCTAGTCGGCCCAAATGCAAAATCCACAAGTTGCCTGGACTTTGGGTGAGGGATAAAAACGGCCACGCCAATGGTCCCCAACTTAGAAACGTTTCCAATAGACACCACAGCGCCGTCCCCATCAGCAAGCGTCCGGCCCAACTGAGCCCACAGCGATCGATCGCCCACCGCAGCAGCACTGCCCACAGACCAAAGGTGACAGTGCCCAAGCCGGTAATAAAAGCCCACGCAAACAACGCAATCCCCACGCTGGCGAGCCAGGGCACGCCCATCCAGGTGAGGGGATGCAAATGGGTGATCCAAGAGAGCACAATGCCGTGATAGGTCACACTCCACACACAGCCCAGCCCAAAGGCGCGCCACAGCGACGGTGAACTGGCGGGATTGACCACAGCTCGCCATAGGGGGATCAAGGCGATCCACGCAAGGGGCCAAGCATTGACCGGATCGGGCGTCAGCCCCATCAGCAACCCGCCGAGCAAAACAGCTAGCCAGGGCGATCGCCACCCGCGTCGGAACTGAGCGGTGCGCCCGGTCGCTCTAGCGGATCGCTCAGTCAGCGGCGTTTCGGATTTTGCGACCGTAGGCGGGCGGTTTTTGCCCTCGGAGGGAAACAGTCCCATTGACAAGATCAAGAAGTGTAAAGCGCGGTGAACTGATTGCAGTATCGCATTTTGATTCACGATTGCTGTGGCTGGCTGAACGGCGACCTCGATGCGGTCGTTCGCCGGTCATCAGTACTCACTCAAGGTGTGTCCACAAAGCAGTACGATTGCACCTATAGAAGCGCGATCGCTGATTGTGTTGACGCTTTCCCGCAGCTGACATTGTTGCACCAGGGAGACCCCTATGCCCGTCAAAAAAGATCCTCAACCGCCCCGTTCTCGCCAGCTCATCAACGTCCTGTTTTTGCTCAGTACCGGGTTTTTAATCATTAACCTGCTGTTTCCCGAAGTGTTTGGCGCCGCGCCGCCCCGCGAACCCTACAGCATGTTCATCCATCGGGTGCAAGAACATGAGGTACTGAAGGCGTCCGTCGGGCAAGAACAGATTCGCTATCAGGTAACAGACGAATTGGGTGAACCGGGACAGATCTACGAAACCACGCCCATTTTTGACCTGCAACTGCCCCAGGTATTGCAAGACAACGGCGTCGAATTCGCGGCGGTGCCCGTGCAAAACCGCTGGTTTGGCAACGTCTTAGGCTGGGTCATTCCACCGTTGATTTTTGTGGCGGTGTGGCGATTTTTCTTGGCGCGGAGTGGTGGCGGTTCTCAAGGCGTCCTTTCCATCGGTAAAAGTCGCGCCAAAGCCTACGTCGAAGATGAGGCCACTAAAACCACGTTCACTGATGTGGCAGGGGTCGAAGAGGCCAAGACCGAACTGGTCGAGATTGTGGACTTTCTCAAAACGCCGCGACGATTTACCCAACTCGGGGCCAAAATTCCCAAGGGCGTGTTGCTGGTGGGGCCACCGGGAACGGGCAAAACCCTGCTCGCGAAGGCCGTCGCGGGGGAGGCGGGGGTTCCCTTCTTCAGCATTTCCGGCTCGGAATTTGTGGAAATGTTTGTCGGCGTGGGTTCTTCACGGGTGCGTGACCTGTTTGAACAGGCGAAAAAGCAAGCGCCCTGCATCGTCTTCATTGACGAATTGGATGCCATTGGCAAATCCCGCAGCTCTGGCGGCTTTTACGGGGGCAATGACGAACGGGAGCAAACCCTGAACCAGTTGCTGACGGAAATGGATGGGTTTAGCGCGGGTGACACGACGGTGATCGTGCTGGCGGCGACGAATCGCCCTGAAAGCCTCGATCCAGCCCTTTTACGTCCCGGTCGCTTTGACCGACAGGTACTGGTCGATCGCCCCGATGTCAAAGGGCGCGAGGCGATTCTGAAAATTCACGCCCAGGGAGTAAAACTGTCTGATGCCGTGGATCTGAAGGCGATCGCCACCCGCACACCGGGCTTTGCCGGAGCTGACCTGGCGAATTTGGTGAACGAAGCGGCTTTGCTAGCAGCGCGTAACAATCAAGCGGCGGTGGAACAAGCCGACTTTGCCGAAGCGATCGAGCGGGTCGTGGCCGGACTAGAGAAAAAAAGCCGCGTCCTCAATGACACGGAGAAAAAGATTGTCGCCTATCACGAAGTTGGCCATGCGCTGGTGGGCGCGGTGATGCCCGGCAGCGACCAGGTCGCCAAAATCTCCATCGTACCGCGCGGTATGGCAGCCCTCGGTTACACCCTGCAACTGCCGACAGAAGACCGCTTTTTGCGAAACGAAGCCGAGCTGAAGGGCCAGATTGCCACGCTGTTGGGCGGGCGATCGGCGGAGGAAATTGTCTTCGGCAGCATTACGACTGGCGCGGCAAACGACCTGCAGCGGGCCACGGATCTGGCTGAGCAAATGGTGACTACCTACGGTATGAGTCAGGTGCTGGGGCCATTGGCCTACGATCGCAGCAACCAAAATGCCTTTTTGGACAATGGCATGATGCCCAACCCCCGGAGATCGGTCAGTGCGGAAACGGCTAAGGCGATCGATCAAGAAGTGAAGGGTCTGGTAGAAGCAGGTCATGAACGGGCTTTGGCGATTCTCAAAGCGAACCGCGACCTGATGGAAACCATCACTCAGCATTTACTAGAGGCCGAAGTCATTGAAGGGGAAAGCCTGAAGGAGTGGCTGTCGCAAGTGCAGGTACCCGAGCAGCAGATGCTAGCGATTTGAGGGTTAACCTGCGGTCCTCAAGGTGCGGAAGCCGGTTGGGTGAAAGTGGCGATCGCGGGTGACGGCATCCACCCAATCTTGCGGTTACATCACGACGAAGGAAATGTACAGATGGAAATCAGGCAGCAATGCGATGTATGTGTTTAGCGCCCAGCTACTGCCGATCCCCCTCAATCCCCCTTAAAAAGGGGGACTTCCAAGCCCGTGAAGTACTAGCCCCCTTTTTAAGGGGGCGGCGACAGCGGGGGATCCTACAGCACGCTAAACAGATACAACGAGATCGCGGTGTCTGATTGATCGCGATCGCGCTAGAACTTGGATGGATTAGACGGATTTAGCTGGTCATCTTGCCAGGTGGCAGGATTGCCTTGGATATATTGCCGAATCCGTTGAAGGGACGCTTCATTGCGGATGATATGTTCGTAATAATTGCGCTGCCACACCGGGGTGCCTGCTGCATTGCGTAAGGCGTTGAGGCGTTTGGTCGTGGCCGATTTGAACCCCGCGACAAATGATGACAGAGATCGGGGTTTCATCGGGGGAACAACGCGCTGCGAATGTCCCGTTCGTTGTAGGGGCAAACGGCCGTTTGCCCCTACCCGGTTGTGCGCCCCTACGGGATTAATCGCCACAATGCCATGCAGGTGGTTGGGCATGATGACCCATTGATCGAAATCAATTTCCTGCCGGATGGTGCTGGAATGTCGCCATTCTTCTGCGACGATTTGGCCAAATTCATTCAATTGCATCGTGCCATCTGTAATCTGTCCGAATAGGCACTGACGCTGAAAGGTGCAGAGGGTGACGAAATAGGCCCCGGCGGATGAATAGTCGTATCCCTTGAGGCGAATAGACCGACGGTGATGGTGGTCGGGGTCGTACGGCACGGGCATGGCGACATCAGAACCAGGTTAGAATGCCCAGAACCGTCAGTTGTGGATCTTGATTTAGGACACTAGGTTTGGAAAATGGGGGGATGTTACCCCTTGGGAGGGCGTACGGCGTACGCCCCAACAGATGTCATGCCTCGTCAACCCCGTGAATTGAAATCCGGCTATTGTTACCACGTCACCACCCGGTGCAATAACCGCGACTTTCGGCTGACCCGGTTTGAATGCAAACAGGTTTTACTGATGGCGATCAAGCGCTGCCGGGACAAGTTTGGCTTTAAGCTCTATGGGCTATGCATCATGAGCAACCATGTGCATTATCTGTTGGAACCCCAGCAACCAGAGGATTTACCCAAAATCATGCACTGGCTCAACTGGTTTACGGCCATGTGTTTCAATAAATTGCTGAACCGCACGGGACACTTTTGGGAGAAGCGGTATCACAGCACGGGGTTTCCCGTTACGGATAAGCGGCGAGCCTTGAATACCCTGCGCTATATCCATGCGAATCCGAAGGCGGCGAATATGCAGCTGGGTTGGTTCTACGACTACAGCAATTACGGCACCTATGATCGCTTAACTCAGGACGGTCTGACCCAGTGGCATCCGGCGTTTATGGCATTGGGTGCCACCTTGAAAATTTGCGCTGCGATTTATCGAGAACTCTGCAAGCGGTACAAGCCCAAGCCCAAACCTGAAAAGAAACGAGCGTGGGGCAAAAAATTGCTGGCGGGTATCAGCCTCAAGCCCAAAAAGGACAAAACCAGCCCTGGACAACAGCGATTGCCTTGGGATGACTGGCAAGCGCCGTCAGCAGAAATTTACGCAGTCGCAAAAACCTTTGTGTTGGCTAATGCGCTGAATCCGGACGTTGCGGGTATGCAATTTGACGACAGTACGTAGAGATTGATGACGACTTCAGTGCCAGGTAAGGAATGGCTGAAACCCTTGTTTTTGCGTTAACTCAAACCTGGCAACAAAAGTTTGAAAATGTCTGAAGTGCCTATGGATTACACTTTACAAGTCTGGATGCGAGAGAAGAGAAACATTTATCCCATAATTACTTCAATATACAACCAAAGGGAGATGTCCCACAGGGGCTGAGGTGTCAAAAGTTACTTGACGGTACGAGATATAGTTTCTGTTTACACGCCAGCCGTTGCGATCGCTCATTTTTTCATAGGCCGCGATCGCGGCTTGTTGACCTTCGCCAAAGTCCAGCTTACCACCCACCTCTACCCAAATTTGCTTCTGCACACTAAGGCCAAACTTGCCGCCGCTAAAGTGAACCCATAGCTGGTCAATTGTCTGAAGATCCTTACAGGGAAAGTTACGCACCTCTTCCAGTTTTAGATAGCCGCGTTCTTCAGCGTCTTTACCCGCCGCTTGCAGCATTACTTTATATGTTTCTTCGTCAGCGTCCTTCCACTGGCCAGTTCTCAGCAGTTCTTGCAAATGGCTATAGTCAACACCTTGTTCTGATTTCAGTTCAATGTCTATCGCTTCGCCCCGCTGCTCAGCTTCAGTCCTCGTTAACACCTGAAAAACGTGTTTTTGAAAAGCTTCAAAACTCTCCCAAGTGGCCTGTAGCTTACTCATGTTTGCAAGCGTATAGGCAGTGCCCCCTCCAATGTTTGGCGGCACAAATTCAAGGATGTCTTTCTGATGAGGCAGTTTAGACCAGTCATGCATATCTGCGATCCAAACTATTCGCACCCAGCGAAAGTATCCTGCTTCGTTTTCTCTCACGTCATCGTCCAACATTTCCACCACATGCGTGAGCTTTGCATGTTGATTCAAGATCATTAGATCGCCTTTCGATGCTGATTTGGCTCCTCTCCCATCTGGTGTCCAATAGATCTCGAACACTCGGCTTTCGACGTCTCCGCCCATATCTCGGATATGGTCAAGCGTGTAAGACCATCCCCCCTGAGGGTCTTTAATATTTTTGAGAAAAAGGATCCTTGAAGGTTCACACTCAATCAGTTCTTTGTTGGTGACTACTGGTGGTGGATTTTTAGGCGGTGGCGGTGGTGGGTAAACAGGATCTAACTCACTGTCAAGCATTTCCTGCTCGATTGCAGCAGCGTCCTGAGGTTTGAGTGCTAGATACTTTCGGTAATCAACCAGGTCATTGATAGTATCGTCACTTAGCTCTTCTTCATCTGCCAGAGAAGCCGTGATCGTGCTTCGATATTCCTGAAGTTTACGCTGATATTCTTGAAAGGGTTTAAGGACTTCTGCTTCGATTACTTCAGCATCAGATTCCGAAATACCCAAATCTCGACGTAGAGAATTCAGTAGACGTTTTGCCGGAATAGAAAACTTACCAGTCTTAGCTCGCTTCTCAGCTTCTTTGCGATATTTGAGGTGTGGATCATCCTTGGGTGAACGAGCCAACTGAATCCTGTAACCCTCGTCCTTGAGAGCAATTATCTTAGGACTCATAGCGGGTGATACTGCTTTCACTTTACGTCCAGCAAAGCGGTGGAGTTCATCAACAGAGATGATGCCATCGCCGTCTTCGTCTGCTGCTCCGCTTGCAATCCCTTCTATCAGATAACGGGTGTAAATAGATAAGTCAGAATCAGTTGCTGCAAAGGAGTAATCTACAGAACTTGTAGATGTCAACACAACTCGTCCTTCAGCACCAAGTTCTTTTTTTATGTCTACACTGCCATCATCTTTGGCAACCATATCGCCAAAGGCACCGCTAAAACAACAATCAAGAATGACTAATTGGCGCTTAGCTTTACACTTACAAATGCAGTTATGAATGAAGGTAGCCGGAACAGCTGTGAGAGACAGCAAAGATTTATTGGTGTCGCAAGCTGCAAAATGCAGCCTGCGGGACTCGTCTTTGATCCCGTGTCCAGAAAAAAACAAAACTACCAAATCTTCTGGTTCACGATTGTGAAACCATTCTTGTATCTCTTGAGCCATAACGCGTTGAGATGGATTCACAACAGGTTTCACCCCGTCAAAACCACCTATATCAGGGTTACTCAGTACATCCTGTAACGCAGCAACATCGTTGGGAGCGGTTGGCAAAGAATCCAGCCCTTCGCCATATTTGCCAACACCAATTAAAAGTGCGTACTTCCCCATGCCATCAAAGCTCAGTAATCGATTACTCTTTGAAGTTTTTCTTGGTTTCCAAAACTTTAATATGTAAGTCAACCATACGATCTAAATTTTCCATAGCTTTATCAAGCTCTTGAGTATTCAGATTCTCAAAGTTGAAGGCGATCTTTTCTCCTCCCAACTCTCCAGCCACTGTTATCGTTTTGCCATAAAACTGATTGCCCAAAAAGTCCATTACTTTCTGGATGTTTTCTCGATTAATCTCAGCTGTGAGAATGCCGACTAGAAAAGCAGCCAACCCAGATTTCGATGCCTCTGGCAGATCTACTTCTCTGGCTAAGTGCGCCTCTTCCACCAATTCGCCCGATTGCATCTCGTCGGCAAGTTTCACAAGAAACTCTTCCATCTCAGCCCGGTCAAAGCCTAAACCGGCTCCGCTGAAGTCAATTAGGACGGGGCAGACTGATGACACCTACGTATTCCTACAGATGATTTTTGCAACCTAATCATAGCCTCTCAGTATTGGGGAAGCTACACCAGAATCAGGTCTCAGAATCTTTGACTGACTCTGAGACCCAGTTTTTCAGCAACCCAGTTAGCGATATGCTCCTAGGGGACTGGTCTTCGACTGTGGCATGAGCGTCTGGGCTTCAGTCCGGCTGGCTAACACGTTGGGTATCCACCTTGGTTTCATCCACCAGGGTCAGACTCACCCAGGTGCCCTGAGCGGAATATTGACGAATCAGCCGTTGACGGTGATGGGGAGAGATAAGCCAACCGACTTCCAGAAAGAGCGGTTGACGTGGCTCAATCTGGACGGGACAAGTCGACGACGCCCCATCTGGCAACAGCAACACCTGTACTGACTGACTACCCGACGTGAACAAAATGCGATCGCCACTAACCACTCCTTGAGATTTGATGGGCGGTGCCGTTTCGCCAAACTGCAAAGTTTGCTCCACTGTGCCGTTCTGGTGGGTAATTTCTAGGTGCGTGGCGTAGGTGTCATCAGGTTGTAAATCGGGGTAGACAGTGACGGCTTCTCCTTCCCAAGTGCCGACCAGGTCGTCCACCATCAATTTCGACCGTGTAGAGGGTGCGGTCCCTTCTCGGTGTTCGCGAATTAAAGTGAGTTGTTGGAATTCGCGATGGTTGTCAAAGAGCTGCACCAACCGTAGGCGATGGTTGTCGACCATGAGGCCCAACTCCGCGCCGAATCCTGAAAATGGCCCCCACTGCATGGCCCCTTGGGAAAACGCTCCGTTTTCCAAAAACAGCAAATTTCTTGCCAGCGTTCGGTATTGCAGCACCATCTCCTCCGGTGGTTTTCCGGGTGGCTGCTTGGTAACCGTCTGATACATTAAATTGCCGTGGTCTAAGGGCTTCAATTCAACCACAGTGGGGATGTCAGATAATAATTCGCCCTGCGGAGACAGCCGAGTAAAGGAGCCGACCCACCGACCGGTATTTTTGAGGAGTCTTTCCCATTGGGATGCCATAATGCCTAACCCAAAAGCACTGTGAGATCAGGCTCTCATGTTTTTGACCCGGGTCCAAATCGCCCGATCGCGATCGCAAACCAAACTATGACAGTTGGCGATTCTGCATAAACTGCCGACACAACATCATGGGTCTAGTTTGCTGAGGCTGGGGGTGAAGCACGTTGACCTGAGAAGGGGGTATCAAACAGGATTTGGCACTGACATTCAGGCGGACTTTAGCATTCATTGGCACCGCAAGAATTGCTGGCTACAAAAAGGTCAGGAATGGACTTCCAACGAGTTAACTTCCTAGTTCTCCGATCGCCTGATCACCAGTTTTACTCATCATCTATCCCGACTCTTTTAGGCAGCGAACCTCTCTTCACAAGTCAACTTTGATGTTCGCTAACACCATCAACACCAAAGCTGCTGAATTGCAGATATTAACGGATGTAACACTACTCTCCCGCGACCAAAGCATAGTCTTCTAGATCACAGACTTCTGACAAAGTTTCGGGATCAACGTAGTAGCAGGTGTGATTATCTTGACAAATAAATGCCCAACCAGAATCTTCGACTCGCACCAGGTTATAAGTGCCATCTTGAACAAAATAGCCCTTGTGGTCACGGGTACCAGGAGCGATCGCAAAGTTATAAAAGCTTTTGTTCTTAGGGTTCATAGCATTAAAACCAGCACGAAACAGCGACTTAAAAGAAAGAGCCAAGCAATAAAAACGATGGCTCTGACCACTCTTAACTTACAATGAAAATTCTTAAAACCGAGTTTACTCTTGGGAATAAAAATAAAAAATAACTTGCAATTGTCCTCGCAAAATACCCGGACTAGCGAGAATTCAACAATTCTAGGCTTTTGAATTCCTGTCTTTTGTTATTTAATCTTTGTTGATGAACTTGCATGAAGGGAATGCCAGATTTCCTGAGAATTCCTCCACCTTATCTACATGCGCTCTAGTGAACGAGCAATGAATGATCAATCGGTTGTTGGGGGTAACTTGGCGGTTCGGCGGATCTCTGTAAAGCCTTGATTTTACTGGGGCTAGCTGCTGCATGGGAGGTTGCAACTGCGGAGCCAGGATGACGAATAACTCACAACGGTTGCGCTTGCCAGAACCTGATAGCGTGGAAAATGCAGAATATGATGAGGCGATCGCTTGGCCCCCCGCTCAAAATATTTAAATCTGTCCCCCTATGTCCGCGAACAGTGGCGCACGATCTTTTATGCCCTACTGTGTACGCTGGTATTCACGGCGTTTTGGCCGATTTTGGCCTGGTTATCGGGGGAAATGTTATCGCTATTGGTGCAAGGCGAAGTGCTCGCCCTAGCCCGGTTGGCGGCGATTACCATTGCCGGATTTGTGATTCATAAGCTGGGACAGTACGGACAAGATTCCCTCATGTCTAAGGCCGCCCTGGAAGTGGCCCTCAAACTGCGGGTCGAGACGTATCGCCATCTCCAGCGCCTGAGTCTGGCCTATTTTGAAAAGGCCCAGACCGGTGACCTCACTTATCGCTTAACCGAAGATGTTGACCGCATTGGAGAAGTGGTCAAAAAGCTATTTCAAGACTTTGTTCCCAGCATTTTGCAGTTGGTGGTGGTGCTCACCTACATGGTGTATCTCAACTGGCAGTTAACTCTGACCATGTTGATTATTGTGCCCGCGTTTGCCGCGCTGGTGGGGTGGTTTGGCGATCGCATGCTGCAGTATTCTCGCACGAGCCAAAACCTAGTGTCTGATCTGTCGTCGCAGCTCACCGAAGTCTTTGGCGGGATCCGCTTAATTCGAGCCTTTGCAGCAGAAGACTACGTTGTTGATCGCTTTCAAGTTGAGTCTAAGCGCCACTACGATGCTAAATATCGGACGGCCTGGCTGTTGGCGGTGCAGTATCCCGTGATTGGGATACTTTATGCAGGCATCATTCTAGTGCTGTTTTTAGTGGGCAGTTGGCAAATCTCGACGGGCAATCTCACCGGAGCCGCTTTCGCTAGCTATGTCACAGCGGGCCTGTTGCTGATTGACCCGATTACCCACACGACAGAAAATTACAACCTCTTCAAAGAAGCGGAAGCGTCGGTCGATCGCGTATTTGAGTTGACGGCGATCGCGCCCGGTGTGGAGGAAACGCCAGATGCTCATCCGCTACCAGCGGTGACGGGCAAAGTGGAATATCGCCAGGTCACCTTTCAATACCGGGCTGGGGAACCCGTTTTGCAAGGCATTAATTTGTTGGCCAAACCAGGGGAGAAGATCGCTTTAGTGGGCTCTTCAGGTGCGGGCAAAACCACCTTGGTCAACCTCTTACCTCGATTTTACGATCCGCAGTCAGGTCAAATCCTGATTGATGGCGAAGACATTGCGGCAGTCACCCTTAAGAGTCTGCGGCGGCAGATCGGAATTGTGCCTCAAGAAACCGTCTTGTTTTCAGGCACCATTGCCGAAAACATCGCCTTTGGCCAAACCGAATTTGACCTTAAAGCCGTTGAAGCAGCAGCTAAAGTGGCCAACGCCCACGACTTTATCAGTCAATTTTCTCAAGGTTATTTCGCTTGGGTGGGGGAGCGCGGTGTGAACCTGTCGGGAGGGCAGCGTCAGCGCATCGCGATCGCCCGGGCGGTCTTACTTAATCCCCGCATTCTCATTCTGGATGAAGCGACTTCGGCCCTGGACTCCGAATCGGAAAATCTGGTGCAAGAGGCCCTAGAGCGGTTGATGGGCGATCGCACGGCCTTCATCATTGCGCACCGTCTAGCCACAGTGCGCAATGCGGATCGGATTTTAGTACTCGAACAAGGCCAAATCGTTGAATCGGGGACCCATGAAGACTTGCTCGCACGGGGCGATCGCTATGCTTACCTCTATAGTCAACAGTTTCAGTCCTAAGGTGCGGCCCTATGCTCGGGCAGGCGTTAGCCGTCAAGAAAAAGTGCGCATAAAGTGCTCAGCGGCAGCGACATCCAACGGCGGACTAATCAAGTAACCCTGAATTGCCCCACACCCTAGCTTTTGTAACCAGGCTTGCTGAGTCGGCGTTTCCACCCCTTCAGCCACCACGGTCATCTTTAACGAATTCGCAATTTGAATAATCGCCTGAACTAGGCTGGCATCGCCGTCCCGTTCCAAACTATCAACAAAAGATTTGTCGATCTTCAGGGTGTCGATGGGAAATTGTTTGAGATAGCTAAGAGACGAATACCCCGTGCCGAAGTCATCTAGACTAATTTCGATCTGGCGTTGTTTAAGCTGCGACAAGGTCGAGAGCACAGCATCGACATTTTCGAGTAAGACACTTTCGGTGACTTCTAGTTTGAGGCTGGTGGCAGGTAGCTGGGTTTGAGCCAGTGCCTGATCGAGCTTTTCGACAAACAGCGCATTCTGGAACTGACCTGCAGCAATGTTGACACTGATCTTCAGAGGATAGGTGAGAGCCATCTTTTGATACCAGTGACTCATTTGCTCACAGGCTGCTTGCAAAATCCACTCACTCAGGGGCATAATCAAGCCCGTTTCTTCCGCCAGCGGAATGAACTGATCGGGAGTGACTAAGCCATAGTTGGGATGTTGCCAACGAACGAGGGCTTCGAAGCCCATGAGTTGCCGTGACGCGAGCTCGATAATCGGCTGATACCGCAAACAAAATGTCTGATCGGCGATCGCTTGTCGCAGATCGGTCTCTAGTTTTAAGAGCCGCAGAGCCACAGCATGCATTTCTGGATCAAAGATTTCGTAGTTTGATTGGCCTTTAGCTTTAGCCCGATACATGGCATTATCCGCATCACGCAAGATATCTTGACCGCGCTGATAATTCGGATGACTGAGAGCAATGCCGATACTGGCTGACGTGAACATGGTGTGCCCCTTGAGCGTCATCGGCGCTTGGAGTTTGGCTTGAATGCGTTCCACCACATAAATGACTTCCTGCGGACTTTGAACTTGCTCTAGCAGGATGACGAATTCATCCCCCCTAATCGAGCCACAGTGTCGACTGCTCTGACTTGATTCAGCAAAAGCTGGCCAACCTGAATCAGCAATTGATCGCCAATCGTGTGACCCAGGCTGTCGTTAATGACTTTGAATCGATTGAGGTCAATAAACAACACCGCAAAGCGCTGGGCTGATTGGCGCTGAGCTTGTTGCAGAGCATGATCTAATCGCTCTAAGAGTAAGGTGCGATTGGGCAGATCGGTCAACGCATCATGGAGGGCGCGGTGGCGCAAGGATTCTTCGGCTAATTTCCGTTCAGTAATGTCGTTAAAAGTCACCACGACTTTTTGTAGTGACTGCTGGTCATTCATCACTGGGAAAGCGTTCACTAAGGCCCAGACCGTTTGCCTCGGGGGACCTTGCTGAATCCCAATAACGTAGTTATGCAGGGGGCGTTGAGTCGTGATGACTTGATTAACGGGATATTGCTCAGGCGCTAACGCCCCCCCAAATTCATCGATTAATGCCCAGGTTGGGTAAATCGCTTGTTGCCCCTCGAGCTGGTTAGCTGACATCCCCAAAAGTTGGGAAGCCATGTGATTGCACAACAAAATAGTGGTGTCGCGGTCATGAACGACAACGCCAGCCTGGAGGTTTTCTAAGAGCGATTTATAGTTGGTCTCACTGTCTCGAAGTTGCTGGAGGGCGACGGCTAATGACTGAGTTTTTTCCTGCAAGGACTGATGAGAAGTCGCTAAAGCAGCCGTCCGTTCGGAAATCTGGAACTCCAGATCCGTCAAGGTATGGCGTAGTTGCTCCAGCATTTTGTTAAACGTCGTGGCGACCACTGAAAATTCGCCTTGCCCCGGTAACTGTAGCTGGTAATTCAAGTCTCCGGCACTGACGCGTTCGGCTGCGTACTTTAGAGCGGTAATGGGCTGCATAATCCGCCTCCCTAACCACAAGCAGGCCCAAACCGTTAACCCTAAAGCGGTCAAGGCTGTTGCGAGCAAGGCGGCACTACTTTGGGCGGCTGTATTTGCCAGTTCTAAACGGGCGGCTTGGGTTCTCGCCTGGGTCGTGGCTTCAATTGTTTGGATAATACGATCGATTTCCCGATTAATGCTGTCCGCCACAATGGTGTTTACTTGCACCTGTTGCTCCAGCAATAGCGCGGCATTTAAGTCTGTCAAATAGGTTTGAATCTCACTAGGGAAATTTGGGCCATCTTCAGAGCTCGGAGTCTGTTGACTTAAGATGGCTAAGTTTTCGAGTTCGTTACGAACATCAGTGAGATATTGTGGATCGCCCAAATTGAAATAGGCTTGCTCTTTAGCCACGATCATCCAGAGGGTGTTTCGCAAGGTGCGTTGTTCAGAGGCCGGCTCTGCCATTGTTGCCATGGCCTGAAAGAGCTGCCGAATGCGAGCTTGAAAAGCCCGATCTTGGGGGCTGGCTTGAATCCGGGCAACGGTAGCGTCGAAGGCCGATTCATAATTGAGAAACAGTGATTCTAGTAAGGCTAATTCTTGTGATAAGTCTGAATTCCGGCCCTCTAGGGTCGTCAGGTCAGAAAGATTTTGACGGGCGGCCGCTAAGGCTTGCTCCTTAGCCTGAACGAGCGCTCGAGCATCTTCAGTGGTGATGGTGGTTTTCCAACGATTGAGGTAAATTTCTTCGGCTTGTCGAGCGGCCAGAAAATTTCTCTGGAGTTCTAAACTGAGTTCGCGCACTCGCGCCGAACTTTCGAGTAGAGTTTGGCTCGTATTGCGTAATTGCATCAGGCTGCGGTAGCCAATCGCAGAACTGGTAAAGCTCACTAGCAAAATGGCCCCAAAGCCAAACATCAGTTGAGAGCGAATCGTTGTTAGTCGTCGTAACAGAACAAACATCACAACTACTCCTGAGCGATGAGTTGCTCGATTTGCGCTTGTAGTTTAGATGCGGCTAGCTGACCATCGGTGCCATTGTAGATAGATTGAATGGTCTCGGCGATCGCTAAGGCCATCTCATTCCATCGAGCATGTAATACGACCGTGGGACGCGAGGTTTGCATCGCTTTCTGGACGCAGAGCGCATAGTCGATGTCCATTGCTTCGGTATACGGGGACGGATTGAGCCAAGATGAGAACCGAGGAGCCCCCCCGGTAGCCACGGAGATCAGGGGTTCCATTTGTTGACTGGTCGCCCATTGCACAAAGAGCCAAGCAGCTTTGGGATAACGGGCTTTTTGGGCAATGCCGAGTCCCCACAGCCAGTGCCCAGTCAGGCTGGTCGATTGCGATCGCGATCGCGGGAGTTGTTTATAGCCGACCCGACCCGCGATCGCCGAGTCAGTTTGCTCATATCCTGGCCCAAATAAACTGGCATCGATATAAAAGGCCGCTTTGCCAGTTTGAAATAATGCCGTTGCTTGGGGCCAATCAATCTCGGAGATATTGGGCGGCCCCGCCTGCATCAAACGCGCATAAGCCGTTAAGCCCTCCACAATTTTGGGATCGGTAAATTGGGGTACTTGCCAGTCGCCAGCAAACCAAACGTTATAGGGGAGTGGTGAGGGGGCATTGCCCCAGCAGTTTAAAATAAGCCCAGTGACCGTATCAATAATGGTTTCGGAGGGCACACCCCGCATCACGGCCCCGAAGATATCGCCTTGCCCCAGTTGATTGATCGTTGTGGCAGCGTCAATGAGTTGCTCCATTGTCTGGGGCACTTCACCATCGAGATACTGATTTACCAGCTGTTTGTTGTAGAACAGGATGTAAGCCTCAAACGTAGCGGGAATGCCAAAGAGCTGCTGCTCGTTTACGGCTGGCGGATACATGGCAGCGAGCCGAAATCCTTCGGGAAAATCAAACAGGTTGTAGCTGGTTTCTGTGAGTTGAGGATTATTGATAAACGGCGTCAGCGGTTGCAAGAGTGAGGCTTGCCAGAGCCGATACGCAGTGGAATCCATGGGTAAGAAAAAAGCATCAATGGGGGTAAACTCATCCTGCAATGCGTTTTCCATCACCTGAAAGTACTCTGGTTCGGGCACGATCGTGATGTTGGTTTGGATGCCCGTTTGGGCTACGAAATCTGCCAGATAAGGTTGTATGCCTGCTGTCCAAGGGTGTTCATTAAGTAATAGAGAGATGGTTTGCCCTTTGAACTGTTGCCAATTAAAGCGACTACTCGTGGGGGAGTTGAGATGATCGGTCGGGGCCAAATCAGGTTGACGGCAGTTGGCTAAAAGGCTAGTGACACCAGCGGTCGTGCAGACGTGCTGTAAAAAGCGGCGGCGCGATCGCTGCACCGACCCTAGCGACGGACACCTCATAGAATTTCCCTGAGAATGGGGATGAGCCATACCTGAAAAGATGGATACTTTTAGCATGCCCATCGATGCAAGGTCTGCTCATCAGGCTTTATCAAGCTTTTTGTTTAGAGTAACGACTCTAGTACCCAGCGGCATAAGTCTCAATACCGATCTGCCCACCCTGCGGGAAGCCACTGCGCGTCTACATCCCCCGGCCCCTTCTCCCAAAACTGAAAGAAGGGGGAGCAGGAAGCTTGAAATCCCTCTCCTAACGTTGGGAGAGGGATTTAGGGTGTAGACGCGCAGCGGCTTCTCTTTGAGTGGGCCAATGGGTGGTCAAATTTACGCCGAGTAGTACTAGCAAGTCAACGCTGATTGGTCGTCTTTTCTAGAATTATCCGGCAGGCAGTTTAGGAAACTCAGTCTGACTTAAATTAGGTGTTGCTAAAAACATCTGCTCAGGATTTAGACACCTTGCAAACTTGCTCGTCTGACATACCGATGGTTATTCAGATGCGTTCAACGGTTTCGTACAGACCCATATATCTCAGTAAATACCTGGTTTCACCACCCCAAGGCGTGGACTGGGAAGCCTAAGACTTGATCAGAATGGAATGCTGCCTAGAGCCCTCAGCTGGCTTGTGGGTGGCGGGGGTTTGTCACGACCAGATTAAACTGCCAACCCGGAATGGCATTGACTTTTTCGGCTAGGCGACGCAAATCGGCGGCTCCATTCAGGGTGAGATTAGGCCGCGATCGCACATCCGCCACAATCGTTTCGTTCTCTCCTTTGGCTATCAGTCCAAGGAGAGAACCCTGTAGGGATGTCGGCAAGGATGCATCATCGGGGTAAAGCAACACTTCGTACCCAGCGCGATCGTATTCGCGGGCCAGGCGCAATAACCGCCGATGCTCTAGGGGAGTTTTAAAGGGGCGACTCTTGTTCACAACAGCACTCACCTTATGTGACACTTTCAGGATTCCTCAGGAAGTCTACCTTAACATGCAAAAACTCTTCGCCCTTACAGAACCCTTCAGCAAGAGCAACGGACATTCCTTTGACTCGAAAGGAACCATTCAAATTGCGGCGACGATTATCGAGTTCAGCAATTTGATAATCGTCTTGATAGATCACACCATTGAGCGCGTCTAAGACAGGTTTAATAATCCGCTCACTGTCTAAATCATGCCCCAGATTGCCCGCAGGCGCATCGTAGAAATGGGTGATCTTCATATGAAGTTTATCTGACAAAGGCGGGCGATCGCCCCAACAATATTGCGCCGTCGCGGTGACATGTTCACGCCAAACTTTCAGAGCCTTTTTATCTTTGGCTCGGTGAGGCACCGGTTTACCCACAATGACAAAGTCGAAAGGCAGCACAGCCCCATCCCTGATGGTGATCGCAAATGATGCAAGCGCTAGTGTTCCCTGAAGAATGAAAAAACGACATTCAAGCTAAGTGCATGAACAGCGATAGATGTCAAGCTCTTTTTAATCATAAGCGAGATAACAGAGGTTGTGGGACCCAGCGTAAGGACTCTGTCTCCTAGCGGCAAACTGAATGATGCCAGCGTCAAGTCACGCCGCATCCACTCAATGTCAACCTTGTATATCTGAACTATCACTGAGGGTTGAACGTGATAGCACAACTTATCGCAAGGTGACTTTTTTGCTGAACAGCTTCAGGCGACCAACTATGCTGGTACCTTGCTCTCAGCCTGAGTCAATACTTCTACGCCAGTCTCGGTAACAGCAATTGTGTGTTCAAACTGAGCCGAAAGTTTTCGATCGGCGGTCACAGCCGTCCAGCCGTCGGCCAGCACTTCCACTTTATAGGTCCCCACATTAATCATGGGTTCAATGGTGAAAACCATGCCCTTACGCAATTTTTTTCCTTTGCCAACGGTGCCGTAGTGGGGGATTTGGGGCGCGGTGTGGAAAATGCGATGAACACCATGGCCGACAAAATCACGAACGACAGAAAATCCTTCAGCTTCAGCGTATTCTTGGATGGCGGCACCAATGTCGCCAATGCGAGCGCCCGGCTGCACAGCACGAATGCCACGCCACATCGATTCTTCAGTAACTTCCACCAACTTTTTCGCGAGGGGCGAAGGCGTACCGACAAAAAAGGTTCGTGAGGTGTCACCGTGGTAACCATCCACAATGGGGGTAACGTCGATGTTCATGATGTCCCCATCGCGCAAAATTTGATCTGCACTGGGAATGCCGTGACAAACCACTTCGTTAATGCTGGTGCAAATAGAGCGGGGAAACGGATCAACGGCACCCGGGTAACCTAGAGGCGCACTTTTGGCA
Organism: Leptolyngbya sp. SIOISBB; assembly: GCA_010671905.1. Lineage (GTDB taxonomy): Bacteria > Cyanobacteriota > Cyanobacteriia > Phormidesmidales > Phormidesmidaceae > Halomicronema. The sequence goes on along the minus strand of JAAHII010000001.1, from coordinate 6,688,960 downwards.
CCGTGCTGTTGAGTCCACTCTTCAGCTGCATCGTTGAGTTCTTGAGTACTGACCCCGGGTTTAACCATGGGTTCTAGATAGTCCAGCAATTGAGCCGCAAGGCTACCGGCCTGGCGCATTTTTTCAATTTCCCGACGCGATAGCAGCGTAATGACCTCTTGCTGTTCCACAGTCATAAATCTTGTGATAATGGATGGCGATATTCATTTCTACTGTAACGTCGCTAGGCCAAATTGAGCAGTTTGATTCTCTTGACAGGCTACGGGAATTCGTTACCCTTCTGGTGGCAGGCTTGGTTGATGGCGATCGCGTTTATGGCTCTTTGGTTGTTGTGCTGTGTTTTGCTCTTCATCACGTCACGCGGATATGACTGGCTCAGTCATCAAAGTTGGTTCTTAGTGCCAGAACTGTCGCTGCCGTGGCTGGTGTTGGGGGGGCTGGGGCTAGCGCTCGCATCTAACCGTGATGTGTGGCATTGGGCCAATCAGCGATTTCAGTCAGGCAAAGCAACCCCACCGACCATTTCGCCAGCAATCTCAACGTCGGCACCCAGTTCGCCATCGGTGGTCTCAGAGGCGTCTCAATCATCAATTTGGGCGGCACCAGACAGCCCGGCCCGGCCATCATCCAAGGAGACTGTCTCAAAGACCTCAATTTCTTTCAAAATTGCTGGTTCTCCTTCATCCTCCGATACTTAAGGTTCCAGTTCAGCCCTGGGGGCGCAGACCTGAATGTTGCGGTATTCTGAACCTTGCCCAAGTGCTTGAGTCACGCTATCCCAGGTTCAAAGATGCTGTCGATTCGAAATTTGAGCAAAACCTATCGTGGACGGCAGGCGCTGCAAAACCTCAGCCTAGATATCTTGCCGGGCGAGGTTTACGGTTTATTAGGTCCCAATGGGGCAGGCAAAACGACCACGATTAATCTCATTTGTGGTCTCCTGCAGGCTGACGAGGGACAAGTTTTTGTGAATAGCCAAGCAGCAGGCCTGGCCACCAAACCTTGGATTGGCGTGATGCCCCAGGAAAATTTGTTGTATCGCACGCTCACTTGCGAAGAAAACCTCCAATTTTTTGCCAAAATTTATGGCCTGTCGCGACGGCGACGATCGCTACGCATTCAAGACTGTTTGGCAGCCGTTAATTTAAGCGATCGCGCTAAAACCCCGGTCGAAAAGCTCAGTGGCGGTATGCAGCGACGACTCAGTTTGGCCGTGGCGATCGTCCATTCCCCGAAGTTGTTAATCCTTGACGAACCGACTACTGGCTTGGATATTGAAGCGCGCCACGAAGTTTGGAATCTGATTCGTCTGTTGAGTCGGGAACAGGGGATGACGATTTTGCTCACCACGCATTTATTAGACGAGGCGGAGCGCCTCTGCCAGCGCATTGGCATCATTAAGGCTGGACAGCTATTGACCGAAGGCACCCTGGCCGAGTTGCGACAGCGGATTCCCGCCTGCGAAATTATGACAGTGGAAACCAAGGAACCAACGGCAGCGATCGCGCGCGCTCAGGATCTGGGCTTTACCCCCCGCCACTACGGCGCTGATTTGGCCTTCTGGGTGCCTGAAGAGCTGGAACTGCGAGAGCTACTGGCGCGATTTGAAGGGGTTCCCCTCGACGCAATTTCCAGAAGTCCGGTGAAATTGGAGCACATTTATCTTGAGGTGACCCAAGGCACTGGGCACGTAGAGGAACTGACAGAAGTTGATTAATTCCTGAATACCCGACAGGAAAGGTGGAGCTCCACAGCGTTCAGAGTACAGAGTTCAAAAGGAAATTGACGATTAGACTTGAGGTAATGGGGTCGTCCGACTTCGATGTTCGTGATGGCATATGTGTTTTTTGGCTATTGGTCTCTTGAGCTCAAACATCGGCAACGACTTTTAGGAGAATGGGGTTGACGTTAGAGATGAGTTCAGGGATTGTGCAGGGAGAAACGATTGCGGCCATCGCGACGGCGATCGTGCCACAACAAGGCAGTGTGGGCATTGTGCGACTGTCGGGAGCGGAGGCTAGAGCGATCGCCCAAGTGCTGTTTCATGCTCCAGGGCAGCAATTATGGGCAAGTCATCGCATTCTGTATGGCTATGTTCGTGATCCTCAGACGCAGCAGACTGTAGATGAGGCGCTGCTGTTGTTGATGTGGTCGCCCCGGTCTTACACCCGTGAAGATGTGGTCGAGTTTCACTGTCATGGGGGCATCATGGCGGTGCAGCGAGTATTACAGCTCTGTCTGGCCCAGGGAGCGCGTCTAGCTGAACCGGGAGAGTTTACCCTGCGAGCGTTTCTCAACGGGCGGTTAGATTTGACACAGGCCGAAAGCGTGGCTGATTTAGTCAGCGCCCAATCACCCCAGGCCGCACAAACCGCTTTGGCTGGCGTCCAGGGCAAACTCACTGGCCCCATTCGAGAATTACGGTCTGCCTGCTTGGATATCTTGGCCGAAGTCGAAGCCCGGATTGATTTTGAGGATGATTTACCCCCTCTAGATGAGGCGGCTGTCACGAAACAGCTCGCTCAGGTATGGCAATCCGTTACGGCAATTTTGGCTACAGCGCATCAGGGGGAACTATTGCGGTCAGGGCTCAAGGTGGCGATTGTCGGACGGCCCAATGTCGGTAAATCAAGCCTGCTCAATGCTTGGAGCCGTAGCGATCGCGCGATCGTCACTGACTTGCCAGGGACTACCCGTGATGTGGTTGAGTCACAACTTGTCGTGGGCGGTATTCCCATTCGAGTTCTCGACACCGCTGGCATTCGTGAGGCCAGCGACCGAGTGGAAAAAATGGGTATCGAGCGATCGCGATCAGCGGCTCAATCTGCCGATTTGGTCATCTTCACCATTGATGCACAGCAAGGTTGGACTGTGGCAGATGAGGAACTGTATCACCTCATTCACCATCGACCGCTAATTTTAGTTATCAATAAAACCGATTTACTGGAGGCGAAGAGTTCCTTAAGCATTCCAGAGGTGGCGTGGCCGCCAGTCTATACTGCCGCCGCTCTCAACCGGGGAATTGAAGACCTTGAAAATACCATTCTGCAAGCGGTACAGGGCGATCGCCTGCAGGCCAGTGATATTGAAATCACCATTAATCAACGTCAAGCCGCCGCGCTAACCCGCACCTGTGCTGCCTTAGAGCAAGTCCAAACGACCATCATGAACCAACTGCCCCTCGACTTTTGGACGATCGATCTGCGTACAGCAGTACAGGCCCTAGGAGAGGTGACTGGCGAAGAGATCACTGAATCCATGCTTGATGAGATTTTCAGTCGCTTTTGTATCGGTAAATAAAGGTGCACCCATCAAAATCGACTAGTTTATGCTTGAATAATCTTCTAGATATTCTCTAGAGAAAATGACTACATAGAGGAGAGCGCTTCTATTGAAGAAGGGCAATGAATATAGGGCCAGTTTACTGCCTTACTGATGTTCTCAAGGTTTACTGAAAAGTATAAAAATTCTAGAAAAAAGGCTTTAAACCCTGCTTCCCACTCGTCGTCAGGTAGACGAATTTGTCAGAAAAGATACCTTTATCGTCCATCTTAATGAACTCTCGTCTCTACCAACTTCTCAATCGATTGCCGCTCCGCACAGTAATCACAATTCCATTTGTCATTCAAGTAGTCGCAGTAGTGGGTGTCGTCGGGTATCTATCTTTTCGCAATGGTCAACTAACAGTAAACACCCTAGCTTCGCAATTACGAACAGAATTGACGGCTCGCATCTTGCAACAAGTAGAAGCCACCATTGAGCGTCCGTACGTTATCAACCAAATTAACGCTAATTCATTTTTTCGGGGCGATATTGATGTGCTGGCAGAGCAGGGGGAGCATCAATTTTGGCAGCAAGCCCAAGTATTTCCATCAACTAATCTCATCTATTGTGCGACTGAAAGAGAAGGCGCTTTTTTAGGGGTCGGCCGCTCTCAAGGAGGAACGGGTGATGGCTTACAAACGTATGTAGCCAATACCCAGACAGGACGCTACATGTATTATTACGCCATGGATGCCACCGGACGGCGCTCCCTTTTAAGAAGTAAGAGTACCGAAGTCTATGATCCTCGCATACGGCCTTGGTATGAGACGACTAAACAAGCCGGTGGCCCGACTTGGAGCCAAGTTTATTTAGATTTCCAGACTCTTTTACCAACTATTACGGCCAATACTCCAATTTATGATAATCAGTCAGGAGATTTACTCGGTATCTGTGCAACTGATATCATCCTCTCAGAAGAATTAAATGACTTCCTACAGCACCTAAAAATTAGTAAATCAGGGATTGCATTTATCCTAGAGCCTTCTGGTTCTTTGATTGCGAGTTCAACCCTGGAGCCGATAACCACTGGTGAAGGTGAAAAGATCAAACTCTTGGCAGCAAGTGATAGTCGAGATGAATTAATTCGGCGCACAACTCAATACTTAAACACCATGTATGAGACCCTAGATGCGGTTGGGTCTGCACAACTCAGTGCCTATTTAAATGGCCATCGTCACTATATCGAAACAGTTCGATTTAATGATGCCTACGGGCTCGATTGGATTGTTGTTTTGGTGGTGCCTGAGTCAGATTTTATGGCCCAGATTTATCAAAACACAAAAGTGACGATTGTTCTTTGTTGTATAGCTTTTGTGATCACTATTTTGATTGGCTTATGCATTACTCAATGGTTGTCTTGGCCGCTCAGACGGTTGAGTGATGTGGCTCAGGAAATCAGCCAAGGGGGAGTGGGAAACGCCCATCGATTTAAGCCGTACCGATGTCATTGGCGATCTATCACGGTCATTTGCCAGCATGACCCAACAGTTACAAGGATCCTTTAAATCCCTAGAAAATCGCATTGATGAACGCACATTTGAGCTGGTCAAAGCGAATCAAGAGTTACAGTTGATTTCCTACGTGGATGGTCTGACTCAGGTGGCAAATCGGCGCTATTTCGATCGCTACTTAGAGCAAGAGTGGCACCGCTTAGCTAGGGAAAAAAAGCCAGTTTCCATTGTGCTTTGCGATGTCGACTTCTTTAAAAAGTATAACGATTACTATGGCCATCAAGCCGGTGATCGTTGCTTGCAACGGATTGCTTATTTGCTGTCGAAAGCTGTGCAAAGACCGGCCGATTTAGTGGCGCGCTATGGCGGTGAAGAGTTTGTGCTTTTACTATCTGATACCGACACGTCAGGGGCCATCCTGGTGGCCCAAAATATTCTTGAGACTCTCAGAGAAATGCGAATTCCTCATGTCCCCTCTGACAAGCAACAAGTTTCCGTCAGTTTGGGTATTGGGACCATCATTCCTGATGCTCAACTGCTGCCCGAATCATTGCTCGCCGCGACTGACGTTGCCCTGTACGCGGCTAAAGCCCAAGGGCGTGATCGCTACGAAGTCGCCGATAATCCCCCAACCCATCGCCTCAACCCCTAACTATCACTTTCACGTCACGTTCCCGTATCTTGTCGACAGATGGGGGGAACACGACAGACAGGCCATCAGTCGCATTAACCACCGATTTGCGACATGGTGCGACTATAGGCCCCAGTGGTACCCGACTCGCGCATTTTGAAATTGACTTCAGGCTTGGCATCGACCAATTTCGCTACTTGAGCCCGCAGATCCGCCATCGACACGCCGCTGCGCAACTGTTCTCGCAGATTGATTTGGCCCGTCTCATTCAACAGGCAGGGCCGCAGCCAACCATCGGCTGACAGTCGCATGCGATTACAGCGATCGCAAAAACACTCTGACATTTGACTAATAAAGCCCAGCGTCCCCTTAGCCCCCGGAATTTGGAAGACATCGGCCGGACCATTGCCGCGCACAGTACCAGCGGCAAGGCCCCAACGATCGCGAATCTGTTGGCGCAACGTTTCAGACGGCAGCCAGCCGCGATCATCAAACAAATCGCCGTTACCAATCGGCATAAATTCGATAAACCGGACGTGCCATTCGCGCTCTAGGGTCAAAGCGGCAAGATCCAGGATTTCACCATCATTCACCCCGGGAATCACCACGACGTTGAGCTTGAGGGGAGTAAAGCCAATTTGGTGGGCCGCTTGAATCCCTTCCCAAACGTCGTACCAGCGAGATTTTCCCCGCCCGCCGACGATTGACTGAAACGTATCTGGATCCAAAGAATCTAAACTAATATTGAGGCGTCGCAGCCCTGCTTGCCAGAGTGCTGTTGCCTTTTTCGCTAGCAAAAAGGCATTGGTCGTCATGGCTAAATCTTGAGTTTCAGGCAGATTGGCAATGTCTGCCACAATCTCAACCACATCAGGGCGCAACAATGGTTCTCCCCCCGTCAGGCGAAAGCGGGTGAAGCCAACGGGGATAAACACTTGCTGGAGTAGGGCTCGCAGCTCTGCCCGGGTGAGCCAATCTTGCTGCAGTGCGTAGGTCAGATCGGCCCCTTCTGGCATGCAGTACTGACACTGAAAGTTGCAGCGGTCAATTAGGCTGATGCGGAGATAGTCGATAGCGTTCATAAACAGGCAATCCGACGGACAATAAACGGGTAAAAGATCGCGCACTATTCGCGATCGCCCTTCACTTTAACAACATTTTTATTGTCAAAGTATGCCATCCGATACGAATTCATTGCCAGCACCCAGAACTGGCTTCACGTTGCCCGTATTTGCTTGTGCTAGCGCGATCGCAGCTCTGCAAAAACTTGTGGAGGGTGAAAAGACCATCACAACTGTCGATGTCCATTTGGTAAACCCAGAGACGACGGCGACGATTCCCGTTGAACAGGTGGCGGCATTGCCCGACGGTTCAGCTTTAGCGATTACCCGTAGCGACCCTGGTGACAACCTCGACCTGACACGTCATACGCCGGTTTGGGCTGTCGTGAGTTGGGGAACTGCGGCGTCAACGGAGCGTATTGCCATCATGGGGGGCGACGGACTGGGGCGGTTGGTTCATCAGGATCACCAACCGGCAGTGTACGCCTACGCCAGAACTATATTGAGACGAAATCTGGAACCGTTACTACCCCCGCAAAAAACTTTGCGGGTAACCATCATTTTGCCGGAGGGGCGATCGCTGGCGCTACGCACCTCCAACGCTGCCTTTGGGGTGGTAGATGGTCTGTCTTTGTTAGGCACATCGGGCATTTCCGAGCCTCTGAGTGCCCCCGGACAGCTCGACGCCTTTCGTCAAACGGTGCGCGACAAAGCCCAGCAGTTTGACTCGCTGGTATTTTGTGTGGGCGAAAATGGGCTGGATCGAGCGCTGAAGCTGGGCATTCCATCGGAGCAGCGGGTAAAAACGGGTAACTGGATGGGGCCACTGCTGGTTGAAGCCGCACTGTCTGGTGTGCAAGGCATCTTGTTATTGGGCTATCATGGCAAACTGATCAAATTGGCGGGAGGCATTTTTCACACCCATCATTATGTTGCCGATGGGCGGCAAGAAATTTTGAGCGCGATCGCCGCTACCCAAGGACTCCCCACCGTAGAGGTGCAACGATTACTCGCCGCCGAAACAATTGAGGCGGGCTTAACCCAGTTGCAACAGTTGGAACAAACCCATCACAAACATTGGGTCAAGCCGGTCTACCAAAGTCTCGTCGAACGGATTGATGCTCGGGCGATCGCCTATATCCAGGCGCATGCTGACCGCACGCTCACCGTCGGCTCAGCCGTCTTTGACCGCCAGCGGGAAATTGTGGCCATGAGCGATCGCGGAGCAACACTCCTGCAGTCTATTTTGGTAAGGTGATAGGAATAACTTTTTGAAGCCTCCTACTCTTTTCGTTTTGCTGTCGGGTGATCGAGAACTGATAAAACTCGTTATCATTCCGTTCAAAAGATTTAGCGACATTTTCTGAGCTAGCCCCGCTGTGTTGATTGATTTCGGCGCTTGAGATGTTACATCACCAAGCCGCCATCGTTCCCGTTTATTGACAATTACAGGACTCCTGCCGTGACTTCCCAAACTGAGACTCCCACGACGCCTACCGAACCCAGCACCACTGCAATCAATCGGCAAATGTTAGTCATTCTTGATTTTGGCTCTCAATATTCGGAACTGATTGCTCGCCGCATTCGCGAGACCGAGGTTTATTCAGAAGTCTTGTCGTACCGGACCTCAGTAGAACAGCTGAAGCAGTTGAATCCGCAAGGCATTATTTTGTCCGGCGGGCCGAATTCTGTCTATGACGAGGGAGCGCCCCATTGTGACCCCGAAATTTGGAATTTAGGGATTCCGATCTTAGGCGTCTGCTACGGCATGCAACTGATGGTGCAGCAGTTGGGGGGCCAGGTTGAGCGGGCTCAGCGAGCCGAATACGGCAAGGCCTCTCTCTGGATCGATGACCCGACGGATTTACTGACGAATGTTGAAGATGGCACCACCATGTGGATGAGCCACGGTGATTCCGTCACGCAGATGCCGAGCGGCTTTGAAGTGCTGGCCCATACAGACAACACCCCAAGCGCCGCGATCGCGGATCATGAGCGCAAATTCTACGGCGTGCAGTTTCACCCCGAAGTGGTGCATTCCATTGGTGGTCAGGCGTTGATCCGCAATTTTGTTTATCACATTTGTGAATGCCAGCCCACTTGGACGACTGAAGCCTTCATTGAAGAGGCGATTCGGGAAGTGCGGGCGAGAGTGGGAGATCGTCGCGTCCTCCTCGCGCTCTCTGGCGGGGTTGATTCTTCGACGCTGGCCTTTTTGCTCAACCGCGCCATTGGCGACAAATTGACCTGCATGTTTATTGACCAGGGCTTTATGCGGAAAGGGGAACCAGAGCGCCTGGTAAAGCTGTTTGAAGAAGAATTTCACATCAACGTGAGCTACGTGAATGCCCGCGATCGCTTCCTCGAAAAAGTAAATGGCGTCACCGATCCCGAAGTGAAGCGCAAGCGCATTGGGCATGAATTTATCCGCGTATTTGAAGAAGAGTCTCGGCGCCTCGGTCCCTTTGATTATCTCGCCCAAGGCACGCTGTATCCCGATGTGATTGAGTCCGCCGATACCAATGTTGATCCCAAAACTGGTGAGCGCGTCGCGGTCAAAATCAAGAGTCATCACAATGTTGGTGGCTTACCCAAAGACCTGCAGTTCAAGCTGGTGGAACCGCTGCGGAAGCTTTTCAAAGATGAAGTGCGCAAGCTTGGGCGATCGCTCGGGCTGCCTGAAGAAATCGTTCGTCGCCATCCTTTCCCGGGGCCGGGGCTAGCGATTCGGATTTTGGGTGAAGTCACCGCCGAGAAACTCAACATCCTGCGCGACGCTGACTATATCGTCCGCGAAGAGATCCGCATTCGCGGGATGTATCATGACTTTTGGCAAGCTTTTGCCGTGCTGCTACCCGTGCGTAGCGTCGGTGTGATGGGCGACCAGCGGACTTATGCGTATCCGATCGTGTTGCGCTGCGTCTCCAGTGAGGACGGCATGACGGCCGATTGGTCTCGTGCTCCCTACGATCTGCTGGAAGCGATTTCCAACCGCATTGTCAACGAAGTAGAGGGCGTCAACCGCGTGGTGTATGACATTACTTCTAAGCCCCCTGGAACCATCGAGTGGGAATAAGCGGCGCAATTGGGGAGCTTGACTTGGGGTGGGTAATCGCTCTTCTCTTTTTAAGTGAGGAGGTGATCTTCATCTTCTGAACGCAGTTCCCCTAGTACACAACGGCGTAAATTTGCGTGCCATTTGTGATGAACAAGGGGCCAGGGGAGCAAGGGGGGAAAGGCGGGGCTACGCGTGACCAACGAAATCTTCGACGTCATGGGTGCCCGTGCTGGCTCATCACGCTATGGCTTCGATCGCTACTGGTGCGACCTGCGCACCTTCTCCTTGCATGATCCGCGTGCCTACAAGGGTCGAGAAGTGGGCAACTGGTTCCTCAATCAGGAGTACCCGATGCCAAGTCAGTATTCCTAGCGGTTGAGATACGTAAAAAGGGAATGGCTGTTGTCTGCAGATGACAGCCATTTTTCATGTCCCGGCGTCAAACAGTTGGGTGGTGGTGAGGCTCAAGGTGGGGAACTGGGGTGAATCCAAGGATTCCCCTCGACGAAAGAGCTGCGTTTGATAAACGCCATTAATCAGCTGGCAGACGGTAACAGTGGGTTGTTTAGGATTGCCGATATATCGTCGGCCCCCTAACCCTTGATAATGTTGTTGGGTAGGAGAGAAAGACATCGCTGCCCCTCTCCCCCCTAAGAACCGGACTTGATAGTTTCCCCTCATCCGGCTCAAGCCCTCTGCGAACCAACGAGCGTTTTAGCCTTGCCATGCACTTGCCGATGACAGGCATGATGGAGCAATTGTAGATTTTCGTCCAGACTCATGCCACCCATCCTCACCGGGGAGCGGTGATGAGCATGGACTTCCTCGCCATTGATGAGAGCTTCACCACAAACTGGACACCGCCAATGTTGACTTTGGGCAAGGCGATAATAAGTGGAGCCGCGACTCCAATACCGCTTGCCGTGCCGCTGTTGACGCTGTTGCCAGTAGTCGTGGAGTTCAGGATCATCCGGTGAGGCCGTGCCTTTGACTTTGACATGTCGCTCAATGGTTAAGGAATCAAGCCGAAACAATGAGATGGACTTGTCGCCGTCGGTTGGCGTCTGTACGTTGGCAGCAAACACCCAATGCCGATAGCCAAAGGCTTTGAAGTAGCGCTTAGCCACCCAGGTTTTGGATTTGTTGGGATGCCGTCTGAGGCACCACCGCCAAATCGCGCGCCAGAGTTGGTCATCCATGGCATTGAAAACCCGCTTACTGACGACATGGCGATAGTAGCGTCCCCAACCCTGCAAAATCGGGTTGAGAAAACGGATGACCAGGGCCGGTGAAGTGTGCAGATGCGCCTTGAGCCAGGCTCGTAGCACTTGCAGTTTGGCTTTCACCTTCGCCACCTGGGGGGTAATTAAGCACTTTCCTTGTCGGGATTGGATATGGAACCCCAAGAAATCAAAGCCATCGTCTTTGTGGACAATGCGCGTCTTCTCCGGATGGAGCATCAGCCCGCGCTGCTGGAGCCAGTCTTGCAGGAGCGGGACGACGGTTTCAAGCGCTTCGCGGCTGCGAGCCGTGACTAAAAAGTCGTCGGCATAGCGGATGAACCCGTAGCGGGTGACCTAGCGGTATCCAACTTGCCCCTCCCGACCCGCTTCGGTGCGGGGGAAGGCTTTGCGGTCACGGAACTGACCCAAAAGCTCACCCATGCCATCAAGGGCAATATTGGCGAGGAGCGGAGAGATGACGCCGCCTTGCGGAGTGCCCGCATCGGTCGGATGAAACACCTCCGCTTCCAGATATCCAGCCTTCAACCATTGCCGAATCCATTCACGACCGGGACAGAGCCCAATGGCATCGAGAATGAAGTCATGGCTGATGGTATCAAACGCACTTTTGATATCGGCATCGAGTATCCAACTGTCATGACCTTTGTTGAGGCGAATCCACGTTTGGTCGATAGCGTCCTGGGCACTGCGTCCGGGCCTAAACCCGTAGCTGTGTGCTTCAAAACGAGCTTCCCAACTGGGTTCCAGTGCATTCTTGACGAGGCTTTGCGCCACGCGCTCAAGAACACAGGGGATTCCCAGAGGACGCCGTTTGCCGTTCGCCTTGGGGATATATATCCGTCGGGCTGGACGCACTTGATGCGGCGCATAAAGCGACATCTGATGCACCAGGTTTACCCGCTGGGCGGGCGTTAACGCGGTATGGCCATCAATGCCTGCCGTCTGGCGTCCGGCATTCAGTTGCGTGACTCGCCGCACTGACCACAACACATTGGCGTAACTTCGTAGCATCAGTTTCATCAGGCTTCTCACCCGATTCCACTGCTGCTGTTGGCTCGCCCGATAAATGCGCCGTCTCAGGTTCCGCACCCGCTGGTTGACTCGCTTCCAGTCGATACTGTGCCAGTCCACTCGCGCTGTCGTCGCTCCGATGCCGCTCGCGGCTCTATCTTTCACCAACGATTAGGTTCCCTTACTTTGCTTGATCGGTGAAGACCCACTGGAAGTCTGCGACCTTTCGGTCTAGGGCAAAGCCTGAACCCCTATCTACGGCATTACCCGCAGCTTTCGCTTTCTCCAGTTTCCTTTACCCGCTAGGGAGTTCTGCCGCCTTTACAGACCGGCTTACTGGGGCTATCGACCTCTGCCCCAGACCCTATCGGGCTTACCGTGTTCCCTACCTGTGACCTACGACGGTGTGGGGTTCCATCTATATGCCGGTGGGAGTTCGGTTCCTGCACGGTCAACTAATAGACTTTGACCGCCCACCCACTTACCTTTTGGTCAGAGTGTTTCAGCCTCTTTCACTCGGCTACTGTGACGACACTTACGATGATTCACTTCCGTTAACCCTTCACAGTCTTCGTCTTGCACTCGCTCCGGCTGGAGGCTGCCAGAGGTCAGGCTTGCGTGCCTTGCATTCCATTGGATTCATTACTTACTACCAATGTAGGCAGGGTCATTGACCCCGTTACGGGACGATGGGGAGCAAGAATTCCCCAGAGAGGACGGCCTCTCAGTCAGCAGGTACAGCTTTCACGTCGCACCCAAAATCCAATATTCCGGGATGCCCATGGCTTCGTAATCTTCAAACTTGCGGGCGTAATCATCGGGCCAATTGGTGGAGGTGACTTCGACTACGAGCTGGACGGAACTTCCCAGGGTGATGACCGATTCACGCTCCCACAGCGGTTCGTCAGCCAAACCCGTTTGGTTAATGAGAAGCACATCAGGCTTGTAGCCAGTCTCGGCACTCTCCGGACGGAGTAGGGCAGTGTTAGGAATAAAGGCGGCTAAGTCAGCTTGGTCAATGATGACATTGAGCTTACGGTTGAGCAGACCAACTACCTGTTCGTGGGCACCTGTTGGCTGCATGTCAACAATGACTCCATCGTGCAGCTCGAACCGTCCGGTCTCCGGCTTCCATGCCAGAAACTCTTGAAAGCTCATTAACTGCGAAGCTGCTTGCACCATGCCAGTTAAGACTCACCACTCGGGTCACTCATGCTTTCCATCAGCCTATCGAAAGGCTGACGATCTCTGCGACGGAATGTGCAAAAGCGCAACAATCTGGGAGGGTGAGTCGCGAATGACTCTCTAAATCCTGAGCCACATCGCCAAGCCAGCCCACGAGACCGATCAACCTAGAGGCAGGCTGCGGTCAGCACCCCCAACGGATCGGGGCAAGCCGTCGATGCCCAGTCGCAGCAACCCAAAATCCGCGATCAAAAATCGTCAATTACTCCAGCCCCAACTGCTGCTTTAGCGCCTCTGGCACATTAATGGCCGACTCCAGCCCTGTGACACCTTCCCAGTTAGTGTCTTCATCCCAAGAGATGCCAGTGAGAACAGCCCCCTCAAGACGCGCCCCCTCAAGACGCGCCCCCTCAAGACGCGCCCGATTAAGACTCGCCCGATCAAGGCATACTCCATAAAGTTGCGCCCTCTTAAGGCGCGCTCCATGAAGGTGTGCTCCATACAAATCTTGAAAGTCAAGAATAGTTCTATCTAAATCGAGTTGACTGAGGCTTTCAAGAGCGACAACATTAACTGCGTCAATTCGTTGCCCTTCCAGTCGTTTGAGCCAAGCGCTAAAAGCCTCTTGGCTGGGCCAGACAATTGTTGAGACAACTTGCGTGATTAACGCACAGGCATTGAGGACAGCCAGTAACGCCTCTTCCGCATTGATAGCCCACTGATTCGCCTGCTGAAATTTCAACGGCGGCTCTACTTTTTCCATCGGCATGCCTTGTCGCAGCATCACCCCAATCAGGTGCGCAAAGGTTTGCTGCCAATTTGCCACCTGCTCAGGATTTTGAAGGGCGACTTCGGCGCGCAAAAAGCTCAGCAGATACTTATCCATGCGGGTGGGGCCGCAGACCTCTGCCCAGTGCAGCAGGGCCTCGCGCTCATCCCAGCCCTCTTCCATATCTTCCTGCCGCCGATCGAGTTGCTTTTGAATGCGCTCCATCGCCCGCACAATACGACAGGCGGTCAAATATTCGCCAAAACTCTTGTGAGTAAATTCAAATGTGCGCTCATTGCCCTTCACGCCGCTTTGCCGAAAATAAAACGCTGCAAGCAGGCGGGTTACCCCGGCCTTGGCCCCTTCTTCAAAGGTTTCCAAGAGCCGCTGCAGGCCGCTGCTGGTGCAATGCCGTTCGATCTCTTCAACCGTGGTGGTGCGACCATCCCCATGCCAGGCCGCTAGGGCAATTTCTTCCAGCACTCGCACAAAGTGCGCTTTGGACATGTCGCCAATGGCCACATGGCGGCGTTTATCTTCATAGCCCCGCTCATACACCGCATTCAGCAGGTCGGCATACACCGTATTCAGATTAGTCTCGGCAGTGAGCGTGAGCTTGCCCTGCACATAGCTCAACGCCACCAAATAATTCAGCAACGGCTGCGCGGTAATCTCTGTCAGATTACCCCGGTCGAGTGCTTCCGGCATGGCGGTATAGGGCTGTTGGGTGGCTGCGCCATATTTTTGCCACCAATCATGGCGCTGGTCATGGGCCAACTGTTGAGCGGTGTCTAAATAGGGTTCACCATTTTCCTTTTCCCGCGCCTCTTCGGGCACAAAGTACGGCAGCACATGCAACACCTGCTGCGGCTCTTTAAAGGATTCTTGCACCGCCACTTCGCGCCCGGTGATCAGCACCTGCAGGCGGGTCTTGCGATAGTTAAAGCGGCTGACTTTGCTCTGCACCTCACGAACAAACTCTTGGGCCACTTCCTTGGCCAGTTTGCCCTGCAGTGCCAGCTCATCCAGCCCGTCAAAAATCACCAACAGCCGCAAATTTTCATCATCCGGGTCGAGGGGGTTGTCTTTGAGATATTCGTCATAGCGGACAAACTCTTCCACTGCTTTAATCAAGTCGCCCGCCGGGTTGAACTGGTGCAGCGGCACAAACAGCACCGGAAAGGCAGCCGTGGCCGCATGGTGGGCGGCAAAGATTTTAGCAAAGGAGGACTTGCCGGAACCTGGCCCCCCGCTAATGATGCGGATGGCATCGTTTTTGTCGGCGGTTTGCAGCCACTGTCGCAAACAGGCTGCTAGCTCTACCACTACCCGAATATGTTGCTCGCGACTGCCAGAGTGAGGCTCAGCGACAAAGTCATCCTCACCGTCAGCGCTACCTTTGCCCTTACGGCGATAGTAGCCTCGCAACGGCACATAGACCTCTTCCAGGCCAAACGCTTCAAACAGCATCGGCTCTTGGATCTGCTTTTGCAGCCAAGCGTTGTAAAGCCACCAGCCATGTTCGCGTTCACTCGCTGCGGTAAAGGGCGTCTGCACCGCAGCGGTAATGCGGGCATAGTCTTGAGCCCCGCGTCGCCATTCCTGATTTAGCGCAAAGACAAAGTAAGTCGGCAGGCGATTGCTCAACACTTCCGCTTGATAGGGCTCAATGCCAAACACCTGCAGCCACTGCCGAAGCGGCGTTTTGAGGGCTGCAAGCACTGGCAACTGCTCCGGATGCTCAAAAAAACGACTGGAGATTTCCAGCTCCTGAGACTCCAGCGATAAATCTAAGCTGTCACTCACCCCATCCAGATCAGCCGGAATATCCTGCATCAAAAACTGGCTGTCGCTAATAATGCTGCCCATGGCCTTGGTCAGCGAGTTATAAATCAGCGCCCAGGTGAGTTCTTCCGGCTCGTTGCTTTCCAGACCAATGGCTGAGAGCGCATCCACAGTATCTTTGCCCAGGCCAATCCACTGCCCTGTTGCCGTATCCACCCCCGCTTTGCCCAACGCTTTGAAGAGGTCTTTGAAGTTGGCCTTCAGCGGTTTGTTCCATACCGAGATGGGCTTTTTGGCGATGAGACCGGGGCTGGTGGCCATAAAGATGAAAGGAGCGCTACGCCCCCTAATATGGCTCAGCTTTTATGGGCATAAGGAGAATATTCAAAAGACTTCAAGGCGATCGCTGCTGAATCTCCCCTATCCCATAACGCCGAACTCCCACATCCAATCGGGAGCGGGGCGATCTAGCGAGAATTCAGCATCGGTTAAGGCGGGAGAAGGGGAGATCGCTCTTAGCAACATTGCCAGACCGGCTCACGAGACCTATCACGACAGATACAGCTAGTGGTCTCGTTGACTGTCCCCGACACAGAATCCTGGGAAACGGGTTTTAGCCCCAGTATCTCAAGCTGTTTAGACACATTGTGTAGGTCGTCAGAAGCGACCACTTAAGCGATGGGCAGCAGTTCAATCCTCGCTGGGTCAAATTTGACAACCGGCATCTGGTACTCCATACCAGTCCCCAAAGGATACTGAACCTCCCGCCAAAACTGCATACCGAGCCGCTGCATCACCGCGATTGACCTTGTATTGGGGGCGTCAGCTCCGGCCCAAATTGTTGATGCCAAACCTGTGGCAAAGGCTTGCGCCATGACAGTGTGCGCCATGCGGGTCGCCAGGCCCTGCCCCCAAAGAGTCGGGTGCAATAAATAGATGAGTTCTAGTTTTCCGGTGTTGTCACCTGCAAGGCGAACGACACCACTCACAGTCTGGTCAGTACAGCTTACCAGTACCCATAGTCCTCCAACATATTGGGCCGCATCAGCCGCTGCGGAATGTATCCACTCTGACGCAATGCTTGGTGGCGGTTCCTGACCATCCGCTAAGTATTCGAAAACCTCGGGCACACAAAATAGTTCATGGATGCTGCCCTCGTCTGGTGCAATGGCACGTCGCAAATACATAACGGTTTCCAACATGGTTCTACTCTTATGTACGTATTGGGTGCCTTGCAGTCTTTCTCAAACGTTGGTGGCTCGTTGATCTGAGGGTGACGAAGATATTGCAGCGGCAGCCTCAGTTAGGACACCTTTGAATCATTCAGAGGGCAAGGGGAGATGGGGAGCAAGGGAGAAACATCTGGCGCTATTCTTGTCCTGATCAAACCTTGAGGTGCAATAGAGCTGGCCAAACAGGTGCATTGATTCGCTCAATCACCCTACCCCATGACGCCAAACTCCCACATCCAGGCAGGACCAGGACGCTCTGGCGAAAACTCTGAGTCGGTCAATGCTGGGGATGATGCGATTGCAGTCGGGTCGGGCTGTTTGGACTCAGGTTGCTCAGTAAGGGACGCTGTCGGCTCAGTGGGTTGTTGAGGCAAAGCCGGGAGATCGCCCTCAGGCTCGACAACAGGCAGATGGGGTTGGTTGGCTAATCGCATGAGGGGTTCTCCTTCAGGAATAATGAGGCGGTCTCCCAGTTGCAAGCGACGATCGCAACCGGGAGACTTCAGACATGAGTGACGATGGAATCCAGGAAGTCCGAACTATCGAGGCTGCAGCCAACCGGGCAGCAGGCTGTAAGGGTCGAGCTGTACGCTGGCGTCAAAGGCGGTCTCGTGTTGCGAGAGCAGTTCCTGCAGTTTGCCTGACTTAAAGGCGTCAAAGGTTTCGGTGCAGCCGCCAATAAACTCGCCGCCCACAAAGATTTGCGGAATCGTTTTGCAGCCGGTCTTGTCATTCAGCGCGGCGCGAATCTTGCCACCCCAGGCATTTTCTTGGTACTGCACCGAATCCAAATCAACGGAGCGGTAGGCAATACCGCACTGATCAAACAGCTTGCGAACGGACCAGCAAAACTCGCACCACTGCAGGGCAAACATCACCACCGGCTGTTCTTTTTCCGTCAGCACGGCTTGCACAAAGGCTGCTGCCTCGGGGGTAATCACTGGAGCCGCTTGAGCGGCAGCGGGCGCGGGTGAGGGCGGTGCATCAAACCGCGCACTGGGAGAGGACTGGGAAATCTCTAATTCGACGGCGGTCATCTCTTCGGAAATATCGGCGAAGAGGGGGGTAGTCAGATAGCGTTCCCCGGTGTCGGGCAGCATGCAGAGAATGTTGGAGCCCTTGGGAGCGGTGGCCGCGACGGCCAAGGCTCCAGCCAGGGTGGCTCCAGCGGAGATGCCGACAAAAATGCCTTCTTTTTGGGCCAGTTCACGGGAGAGTCGCACCGATTCCGCGCCGTCGATGGGCACGAATTGATCGATGAGGTCAGCGATCGCCGCATCTTCCGCCAGTTGGGGAATAAAGTCAGGGGTCCAGCCCTGTACCAAGTGAGGTCGGAAGTTGGGATGGCTACCCGCTGGAGCACCTTGCTCGTCGCGAGTTTGGCGAATACCGCTGGCCATCAGTTGGGAATTGTCGGGTTCGCAGACAACCACTTGGGTATTAGGACTCTCCGCCTTGAGGACGCGGGCAACGCCTTTCAAGGTGCCACCGGTGCCAAATCCGGTCACCCAGTAATCGAGGGAGACATCATCAAAGTCGGCCAAAATTTCACGAGCGGTGGTTTGAGAATGGGCGTTGGCGTTGGCTTCGTTTTCAAATTGACGGCAGAGGAACCAGTTGTGGACAACTGCCAGTTCTTCCGCTTTTTCCACCGCGCCGATCGCTTTCAACGAAGCGGGGGTGAGAACCACGTTAGCCCCTAAAAAGCGCATGATTTTGCGGCGCTCGACGCTACAGTTCTCTGGCATTACCACTACTAGGGGATACCCCTTTTGAGCACAGACCATGGCCAACCCAATGCCCGTGTTGCCGCTGGTGGCTTCGATCACGGTTTGACCGGGGGCCAGTTGGCCTTCACGTTCAGCGGTTTCAATCACATTCAACGCCAAACGATCCTTCACCGAACCCATGGGGTTGAAAGATTCCACTTTGACGTACACGTTAACGCCTGCTGGTGCGAGCTGGTTCAACTTGACAATGGGGGTGCGGCCAATGGTTTCCAGAATGTTGCTGTAGCGGTTGCTCATGGTGGGTGTCTCGTCGGGGGACTTTCCGTGAGGAAGGCCAGCCAACAAATTGGGGGCGCTCCTTCAGCGGTTGAGCAACACCTTAGGCAGCGATCGGGAAGAACTGGAGAAGCTTACCGGAGACTTCGAAAAGGGTGTCAATGATGGGGCGATCGCAGTGAGAGATTAGATTCGAGAACAGATAGACATGCCTGTGCCCTCTTTGTGGCGTACTGCTGTCTGAGATAAATTAATCCTAGAAGCCTTTGGGGGCAAGCATGACCGCGCCCGCATTCACTCCACAGGTTAGGGGCTGTCGTGCCTTGGCTGAAAGAATTTGGCCGCGACCGGATGACGGGCTCTAGAAAATCTGGGAGATAACCATGATGACTAAAATACTTGCTTTAAAGATTCTCGGGGGGCATGTTTTCCGGAAAGCAAATAGATAGGAGCGTTAAGTTGCGAGAGAATAACTTAGAGCTGCTCATATTCTGCTTGAGTACCCCGATGAGTTAAAGCTCCTGTCGCGATAACTAAATCGGGTTGAGGCTTCAGGCTGTTGAGATGGTTAATAGCATTGATAACTAGAGGATTAGTATCCACCACACCGTGGCACGATCGCTGCCTGCTTGGACATCGAGGTCACTAATCTGAGCAATGAGAGTCATATGCCGTAGTGGGTTACGCAACAGATAATAGGGGATCGCCAGGCCAGTTGCGATCGCTCAACCTGACAATTTCTCCACTTTGACTATCGAAAATCACCGCCCCCAGCTGCAATGGTCCCGCTGCCAGATCAAAATCCACAGGTACATCCGGCTGCTTTTCTTTAGATAGGAAATATCGATTACCCATGCCCAATACTCCACCCGTAGGTCCATTCATACCCACATCGGTCACAAAGAAAGTTTTCTGGGGCAGACGATATAGATTTAACGTTGGTTCGTGGGTGTGGGTGCCTATAATGGCCGTCACCTGACCATCTAGAACACGGGCCAGGGACCATTTTTCAATGGGAGTATTGGCATGGTAATCGATGATAATTAAGCTGTTTTCTAAAAATGTTTGAGCCTGAAAATAGTCAAACGGTTGCTGGGTTTGGTAGCGCTTACCAGCGGCAGTATCGCCAATTAGATTAACAACGGTGACCAGTTCCCCGTTCACCTCCAGGGTGATATGACCACGTCCCGGTAAATCATTGGTCACGTTGCCGGGGCGCACTATTTTCGGATGAGCCATCACAGCATCGGTATTCGGCGCATCCCAGGAGTGATTCCCCCCGGTCAGCACATCTACCCCTGCCTCGGTTAAGCGAGTGACCACATCTAGAGAGATACCGAACCCGCCCCAGAGATCCTCCGGATGACTAACAATGGCATTTTCCATATTGGCAATGACGAAATCAATATGGTGTTCCTGTCGCCAACGGGGGATATCGGAGACTAATTGGTCAACGGCCTGTTCACCAACAATGTCACCAAAAAACAATACACGCATTTTCAGACAATATAAGAATAAGGAGAAGCCGCATGGACGAATCTCAGGTGAGGAGACAATCCGGCTTCCCCTAAAGAATGAGAGTATGTGAGAGTCAAAAAGAACAGATGTCTCCCTGTCTGAGAGACATCTATTTCAAAGGAACGCTTACTTCACTAGGTCCTGAGCCTGATCAGCCGCCTTGGTGATTGCCGCTTCAGGGGTTTCCTGACCGGAAACAACCGCCTGTAGAGACTCTTTGATGGTGTCGATGATTTTCAGGTTGTTTTCACCGGGGAAGGAGTACCAGCGGAAGATATAAGGAATCTGATCAATCGACGCCTGGTAGTTGGGGTTAGCCTCGTAGAACGCTTCGTCAACGGCTGCTTTGTGCATGGGCATATAGCCCGTGCGGTTCACCATAATGTTGTTACCAATGGGACCAGCAGCAAACATGGCATACTCGTAAGCGGCTTTGGCTTCTGCGGGGTCATCGGTAATAATCACAGCGGCGTTACCACCCGTAGGTAGACGACGCTCGCCACCTTCATCCGTGGGGAAGAGGGCAGTCTTGAGGGTGAAATTAGACTTCTCTTGCAGGTTAGCCAGGGAAGAGGTGGAGCTAAAGTAAAACCCGACTTTGCCACTGACAAAGGATTCAATGCCCTGCTCACGACTCCAGTCCTGCATCACCCCTTCATCCACAAAGCTACGGAGCAGCTGAGCGGCTTCTATACCAGTTTCGCCACCGAAGGTGATATTGCTTTCACTATCATCCATCATGCTGCTGCCCTTGGAGTACACCAGGGCTTGATAGGCCCAGTTACCCGTAATCAGGTAGTCATACCACATGCCAGTGATGTCACCGCCCAATACCTGAACTTTCTTAGCGGCTTCGATGACCTCAGGCCAGGTTTGGGGAGGATTTTCAGGATCAAGACCAGCCTGCTCAAACAGCTCCACGTTGTAGTACATGATGGGCGTAGACACGGCAAAGGGAATAGCGTACTGCTTGCCGTCAAATTCACCCAAAGCCATCATATTTTCGTAGAGACCACCGTCAGTCCAACGAGAATCTGCCACCACAAACTCACTCAGGTCACTGGCATGGCCTGCATCTACAAACTGACGCACCTGGTTAATGCCCTGGAAAGAGATAGTGGGAGCCTGTCGCTGGGTGATGCCCACCAGAGTACGCTGGGCCAGTTCTTCGTAGTTCGCCAGGGGGGCCTGGAGATCGATGTTGATATTGGGATTCTCGGCCTCAAACTTTTCGATTGTCTCCCGGTGTACATCGGTAAATAGATCACCGTAGGGATAGGCCAAGGTAATGGTCACGGGTTCTTGACTATCAGCGGCGGCAGTGTCAGGGGAGGCAGTATTCTCGGAGGTAGTAGTACCGCTGCAGCCAACAGCTAACAGCATCAGGGTGGCGAGGGCACCACGAGTGAAGGTTTTTGCTAACGGTAGAGTCATGATCAGGATTCCTTACAACAAGTTAGTCAGCGATTATGCAGGAACTCAAAAACACAGAGGAAACACAAAGGAGCAGACACCAGATACCAGGCATTAGAGTAGGGATACTGCTCAGACCAGGTATCAACTTCATCCGGAAAATGTTGGCTGGGTGAGGTGTCGGGTATCGAGTGACAGAAGCCAGTTCCTGACTGACACCCGATACCTGACACCTCGTAACGATCCTTGGGAAAATATCCCGCTTTGAGTTGATACTCTTCAGACCTGATGGCGGGCGTCTAGCAGATTTTTTTACTTAATGCCGGTCATGGTGATGCCTTGAATAAATCGGCGACGGGCGATTAAAAACGCAATGGTGAGGGGAGCCACAATTAAGGTGGCGGCAGCCATCATTGCCCCCACGTTGTCGCCACTGTCTCCACCCTCAAAAAAGGTAATTCCCAGGGGCGGGGTGGCTTTTTCCCAGTCATAAATCACCAGCAAGGGCCAGAACAGATCGTTCCAGTGGACCACGATGGAAAAAATGCCAAAGGCCGCCAGGGTGGGTAACGAGAGCGGGACTATGAGGCTCCAGAGAATGTAGAATTCATTGGCTCCATCCACCCGAGCGGCGTCAATTAAATCTTGAGGAAAGGCTTTGAAACTCTGGCGGAAGAGAAAAATGCCAAAGGCGCTAGTGGTAAAGGGCAAAATCAATGCCCAGGTGGTATTGATTAACCCCAGTCTGCCCATCAGCAGATATACCGGAATGGCAGTCACCTGGGGAGGAATCAGCAGCACCCCTAAGACCAGGGAAAACAGCACCCCTTTTAGACGAAAATCCTTACGAGCCAGGACATAGGCCGCTGGAATGGTGGATAGATATTGGAACAGTAAAATCCCCAGGGTAACAATGGCCCCGTTGATAATAAACGAACCCACATGGGCATCGACAAAGGCTTCAGTGTAGTTGGCCCAATCCCACTGTTGGGGGAATAGCCTGATCTGAGCGTTATAAATTTCGTTCTCTGGTTTAACCGACAGGCTCAGCATCCAGATAAAGGGGGTGAGCATGACCACCCCACCAATGGCCAAAATGAAGTGTAGGAAGAGTTCGTGCTTTTTCATCAGAGTCTCCCTAACGGTAGTGGACGTATTTTTCAAACACCCGCATCTGATACAGGGTCAGCAGCAGCATGATGGCAAAGAACAGTGTGGCGATCGCCGATGCCAATCCTGTCCTAAAAAACTCAAACCCTTCACTGTAGAGGGTATACAGCAGAATCTCACTGGCGTTGTTGGGGCCGCCTTGGGTCAGCACCTTCACCGTGTCAAAAATCTGGGATGACTTGATGATGGTGATGATAAAAATAAACAAACTGGTGGGGCCTAACATCGGCCAGGTAACGTGGCAAAACTTATCCCAAGGAGAGCGGGCACCGTCAATCAGCGCCGCTTCGTACAGATCTTTGGGCACATTTAACAACCCGGCAATAAACAGCACCGTGTAGTAACCCACCAGCTGCCAGATGGAGATAAAGCCAATGGTGTAAAGCACCACGCTCTGGTCATTGAGCCAGTTAATGGGGGTGAGGCCAAACAGTTTGAACAGCTGGGCCACCATGCCAAACTGGGGATGCAAAATCCAGGACCACACCTGGGCCATGGCCACCAGCGTCGTAGTTACGGGCAAAAAGTACACCGTTTGCCAGAAGCCTTGAAAGCGATTTAACCCATTGATGGCCAGGGCCAACCCCAGGGCCAGAAAGAATGATACTGGAACGACAAACAGGTCTAACTTGAGGGTGTTGATCAGACTTTTACGATAGACCTCATCGGTAAACAGTTCTTTGTAGTTCTCCAAACCGATGAAGTCAATGGAGGATGATCCTAACTGCCAGTCGGTAAAGCTAATGCCAATGGTGGTTAGGGCAGGCACCACAAAGAACACTAGCAACAAAAAGAAGGCCGGCAGCAGATACAGGGGTTGAATTAGCCAGGGGGGGCGATCGCGACTCTTCAAACGAGTGCCTACGTGATCGCGACTAGGAGCAACCAGGGTCATACGCTTACCTCCTCTAGCACAGTAACTATGGCCTGAGAAAGCCGGAAGCCATCCTGGTTAAATAGCAACGCCTGGGACCAGTCGGGCTGCAGATGCACAGTATCGCCTGTGTGCAGTAGACGACCCACCGTAGCCGCCACCCGAGCCACTAATTTCATCGGCTTTGTCGTATCACCCCCGCTATTTTCCATTTCACCGATGGGATGAACAATGACCAGAAACTCATTACCCAAATTTTCCAGGATGTGAATGCGGCCAGTGAAGGCATCTCGGGCCTGAGTGGGCAACAACCTCAGGGCTTCAGGCCGTAAACAAAGGGAAAGAGCCTCGCGCACCGGCACCGCAACACCATCAATGTGTTCCGGCACCCCCTGTAGATGATTGCCAAAGCCATGCAGCTCGCCAGCAGTTGAAGACTGCACCGTCAGGGTATTAATTTTGGGATTGCCAATAAACTCAGCCACAAACAGATTGGCAGGGTTATCGTACAGCTCACTGGGGGCACCAATCTGTTGAATACGACTCTCATGCATCAACACCACCCGGTCCGACATCGTCATGGCTTCACTTTGATCGTGGGTGACATAGATAAACGTGCCCCCCAGTCGCCGCCGTAGTTCAATAATCTCTGCCCGCATATCGGCCCGCAGCTTGGCATCCAGGTTAGACAGAGGCTCATCCATCAGGAACAATTGGGGCGATCGCACCATGGCCCTGGCCAGAGCAACCCGCTGCCGCTGGCCTCCAGACAGTTGCCCTGGCTTACGTTTTAATAGCTCCCCCAGGTGCATCAGGTCAGCCGTTTGAGGCACCCGTTCTTGTAGATGGGCCTCCAGCGTTCTACGGGCCTTGAATAGGTGACTGATAATGGGAATGCGGGTGAACCAGGGAGCCTGCATCCTGAGGGGAAACGCAATGTTTTCAAACACGCTCTTGTGGGGATACAGAGCGTAGGACTGGAACACCATGGCAACATTGCGTTGGGCCGGATCCAGTTCGTTGACTGTCTGCCCAGCGATTACTACATCACCCTCACTGGCGGTTTCTAGACCAGCAATAATTCGCAGTAACGTGGTTTTACCACAGCCCGATGGTCCCACCAGGGAGACAAATTCGCCATCTTCAACAGTGAGATAGATGTTGCTCAGGGCTTGACTAGCGCCGAAGTATTTAGAAATTCCTTTTAGTTCAAGATTTGCCATCGTTCAGAGTGGAATGATCCGTAAATGCTATGACCTAGACAAAGACTAAACACTTATATATAGATGTCTAGATGAATCTATCTAGAGATTAGACTTCAATCATTCAATCCACATAAACCTGACTTTAAGTTCGGATTAAGCTGTGAATTCTTGAAGCAAACGTTCATTTTCCAATGCCGAATCATTTCCTTCCGTTTGCCGATGCTCGTCGGTCTCATCTGAACAATCAGCTCGGCTATATTTCTGCAGCCAGAGAATGATGTAGCCCGGATCCATATCACCCAAATCTTCAGTTCAAACGAGTGAATTAGTATCAGTCAATCTATTCAGTCCGTTCAATCCGTTTCAGTCTCAATTACAGAGCATTAGGATTGCTGGAAAGTAAACATCTCTATTGATTTTGGACTGGAACGTATTCTGAATATGACAAACTACTGAAACACGTATAATGATGACGCCTAACTCTACGCAGGATCGGACGGCATAAGTGATGTCGATTTTGATGCAAAAATACTGACCGCCGCTCAGCTTCAACGTTATGTTTAAAAGGTGAGAGTAGTGAGTATAAATTTATCTGCTTTAGTAAGTTTTCGATTTACCCATGAAGAGCTATACAATCTTCCGGAATTCCTACGTCAATTTTCAAATGGCTTTCGATGGTATGAATGTTCTCTGCCTGAGCCAGTGAGCGTTCAAAACTGTGCCATGTTGATTGAAGAGGGCTTTATTTGGATAGAATGTCCGAAATACATCAGTATTATTCCCGGTTTAGAAAGTATAGAAGTCTGTTATGGGATAAGATAATCAAGGCTCTTTGGTCCAGAGTGAAATGTCGAGGAATTTATGGATTTCTGCACTGACTTATCTGTGGCGCTGCAATGTACAAAAGTTTGTTTTTTGACTGATAGTCAATGTGAATCTCTTAACTACAGACTTGTTGAAGAATCAATTTCTAATGACCAGTTAACTGCAATAAATGAAAGTAGTCGTCTAGTAGAATTCTATGACCATGACATATATGGCAAGCAAGTGTCTATTTAAATATGACCATTTGCCACTGCGGTCATTGTGTTAATCCTGGCAAGGAAGTTTAGAGATCGTTTTGCTTAAGTAAATTTGAACATAACAAGCGCATGCAAAGCCCAAACGACCAATAGAGTCGAGTTGCTTTTAGTTTCTGTGGCCATGCTCAGCACCATCGTTACTGACACCGGACAAATCACCCTGCCCGAAAAAATTCAGCAGCATCTGAAGCTGACTAGCGGTAGCCGAGTAGAGTTCGTGATTGACGAAGACGGTCAGGTCAAAATCTTTCCCCTCAATGTCGCTATAGAGACCTTATCCGGCATACTGCATTGCCCCGATGCACGGCCAACTACCCTTGAAGACATGGATGCCGCCATTGCTGAGGGGGCGAGTGATTGGGCTTGATACGAACATTTTGGTGCGCTACCTCACCCGCGACGATGAACAGCAGTGGCGGCAAGCTGCCGACCAGATCCAGCAAAACCAACCCGTCATCATTAGCGAATTTGAGGTTATCTGCCGTCGCTGGCTTTTACCGTTAACGCCTTGTTCGACGGGGTATCGAAGTTGAATTTCAAAGAGCTACGGATAGCGATCGCACTTAACCGCTTGAATTCCGTCCCCATGCCAAGGGGCGCGATCGCTTCAAACAATATTTGGGAGCTGGCTAATATTAGTCGTTATCGACCTTGACCCGGCTCATCAGGATGGCGTCAACATGGTCGTCGCCTGGTAGGGCACAATCTTGCAGTCTCCCTTCTTCCCCAAAGCCAAACCGATGAAACACTTTGAGCGCCGCGTCATTATCAGCCAGTACCGCCAGTTGTAAGCGTTTTAGATGAAGCCAGTGATCAGCCAGATAGAGGGCTGACTTCATTAACTTGACCCCAATCTCTTGACTGCGATGCTCTCGGCCAATGACCAGGGAACCGATAGAACCCACATGACGCCTTTGATCGGCGGGGCACACACTCAGGGAGATAGATCCGACAATGGTCGAACCCTCACAGGCCAGCAAGACATAGCTCTCATCCGACGGACTGGGCTGAGATTGCAGTTTGACCGGCGGGTTCCCTGGCAGTTCCACCGTCCAAAACAAGACCTCAGGAGCTGTAAAGAGCGTATCGAGAGCTTTGCTGTCAGTCGTCTCGGGCCAACGCACCGTCAATGAAGAACGCTTTGGACTCGCAGGGGGTTGCATGGAAAGCGGCGAGACTGTGGCAAGGGGCTGACTTTCAGAATAGGCGTACATGACTCAATCCTCTGGATGGCGGGCGGCAGTAACCGGAGCAGATATCTACACCCTCGTCTGACATCCCCAAAGCTACTGTCCAATCGAGAATAAGTCGGGAACGCGATCGCCAAACCAGTGGTTGACCAAACGCTTCTTAATTGACCTTCACCCGCGATCTCCAATCGCTGGTTGGCAAATCTCACTGTAATCACCATTTGACAGACTTTTCAGTTCTGAATTCCGCATGCCGAATTCCGCATTAGAAGTTATACCGATTCTGCATAACAGCGCTACAGATCGAGGATCCCCCGCTGTTGCCGCCCCCTTGATAAAGTAGGGTTGATTCATTGTAGTGAGAGTAAAACCTGGTCAAGTCGATTGGCGAAAAACCGTTTGGCCTGAGCGATGGAGTCCAGATTGAACCGCCGTGCTGCCGTGATGAAGAAATTGCGAATGGTCGAGTAGTTAGCGGCAGTGTTGGCCGCGCGTTGCGGTGCCCGGTCTTCGTTGAGGACAACATCTTTCGGCCAATGCAAGCGATTCTCAATCGACCAATGCCCTTGTAATCCTTTTAGAAAGGTCGCCGCATCCGCATCCAGGTTACTGATGTAATAGTGGGTTTGGGCAAAGGGCCGCCTTTCACGGTAGCCCCATCGTTCGACACACAGCCCCCGCTGCAGTCCTGGCCACGACTCGGCCCAGTCCTGGCCAGTCACCTCATAGACCGACACTCGGCGATAGACCCAACGGCCATGACTGCGGTCTTCGCGTTGTTCGCAATCGAGCGGTTCCTGGTGCTCACTCACCTGTTTCAGGGCGTTGAGCAACGTCGGTTGATTCCCCTTCACCGTCAAGAGGTAGTAAGCTTTTTGCTGGTGTAGGCAGGCGACCGTTTTTTTTGACAATGCAGTGCATCCGCAGTGACTAACACCCCTTCGAGGTCAAGGGTCGCGAGCATCTGCTGGACGACTTGCTGTTCACTTTGATGCTGGTTTTCCATCCCCTCACTGGCATAGACAAAGCCCCGGCGATGTCCAAACAGACTGACCATCATGACAAAGTTTTGCTGGGCGCTGGCGTAGTCCTTCATCGTCCCCTTGATGCTCTTGCCGTCAATGGCCACCCACTCCGCTTCGCTTAAGGGCACCGATGCGGCCGCCCACTGGCGAAAGATGCGCGTTAAAACAATAAAGTCGCACTGCTCTAGCACCCGCCGGAACGTCGAGTCCGAAGGGGTCGCCGAGCGCACCGGACGGTTGAGTTGGCGACAGAGTTCCCCGCCGTACTGTTGCGCAAAGGTTTCCATCGGGCGAGCGCCCCAGTAGCCGCACATCGCGCCGGTAATCAGCAACAACAACAGTAGCCAGAGCGGATAGCGCAGGCCCCGTAAGTGGCGAAAGTCCTCGGCGGTTTCCAGAAGAGTCAGTAAGGGAAAGTCCATCTTGCATTCCTAACAGCAACATCCCCAATAAGACCTATTCTCATTTTTCTCTTCCGACAATGAATCAACCCTACTTGATAAAGGGGCTATTCACCACCTGGATTTTACTGCCCTTCTTTTTCAAGGGGGTTGGGGGGATCGCTCCAGTAAATGCATCTGTAGTCCACTTTCAGAGAATTGGTATCACCGGGCTAATTCGTCTCTCTAAAACTTCCCGATCGCTGCCTAGAGTGCAGGCTATCGAACTCACCTGTATTTTGGAGCATGACCCCCATGGCCCGTTACCGACACCGATTGCCACAAATGGGCGATCGCTACTTTTTGACCGATGGCGGATTAGAAACCACCCTGATCTTTCAGGAAGGGTTGCACCTGCCAGAATTTGCCGCCTTTGCGTTGCTCAAAGATGCTTTTGGCACCGAGGCTTTGCGCAAATATTTCCGCACCTACGCCGACTTAGCCCACACCTTTGAAGCGGGCTGCATTTTGGAAAGCGCTACCTGGCGAGCCAGCCCTGATTGGGGACAGCAATTGGGCTATACCCGACAGGCGATCGCCGAACTCAACTACAAATCCATTGACTTACTCCGCGACATTCGCCATGAATTTGAAACGCCCGCCACGCCCATCGTGATTAGTGGCTGCTTAGGCCCCCGAGGCGATGGCTACAATCCCGATACGCTGATGGCAATCACAGAAGCAGAAGCCTATCATGCCTTCCAAACGGCCGTCCTGCGAGATGCGGGAGCTGACCTGATCACGGCGGTGACGATGACCTATGCCGAAGAAGCGATCGGGATTGTCCGTGCGGCCCACGCGGGCGAGATGCCGGTGGTCATTTCCTTCACCGTCGAAACAGATGGCTGTTTACCCAATGGGCAATCGTTAAAAGCCGCGATCGCCCAAGTTGATAGCGCTACGGATGGTTATCCCAGTTACTACATGATCAACTGCGCCCATCCGCTCCACTTTGCCCATACCCTTCAGTCTGGAGAAGCTTGGCTCAATCGTATCGGCGGTATCCGCCCGAATGCTTCCATCAAGAGTCATGCCGAACTCGACGAAGCGGAGGAACTGGATGAAGGCAATCCCCTGGAACTGGGACGGCAATGTGTAGCCTTGGGCAACATGCTACCGAACTTGCGGGTGCTGGGCGGCTGTTGCGGCACCGACCAACGCCATGTCGCAGAAATTTTTGCCGGGTTCTTGCAAACGACGCCAGCAGCCGTCGGGCGATCGCGGGCGGCGTAGAGAGCCGTCGCGATGTGATGGAGTCGTGACAGGCAACTTTCACGTTTCTGGTCAGGGCGCACAGCTGTGCGCCCTGACGAAATATCGACAGTCTGAAATATCCTCTAGCGACCCTGAAACAGCCCTGCTTTATTCCCCATTTGGGGGGGAGCCCGGAGTTCACAGTCCCTCAGAATGGGGAGAGGAAACTGAGGAGGTGAGGGCAAAATAGTTGCACAACAGGTTAGCGGTAACGTGATATACCCCTATTAGGGTTTTGCTAACACGGCGGCTGAGAGTTCAACAATGCGATCGTAGTCGTAATGCCGCACGTGATAGGTCAGTTGCTGAGATAGGTTGGAGTATTGCGACGGAATCTGCTGAATCTGTTGCTGCAATAGCGTGGCATCTGCTCGCACCGCCGCTTCATGTAATTGCTGAATCCACTCTACAGTCATCGACTGCAAAGCCTCGGGTGTGAGTGATTCGCCCGGTTCGTGAGCGATGCTGGCAGCATCCGCTTTCACCGCCTGATATTCATACTGCACCCCTAAATACGTGGCCAGCTTTTCAAAAATCACCCGCTCTTGAAAGGGCTTCCTTACAAAGTCGTCACATCCAGCCGCTAAGACTGCCTCTCGCTTCTCTTCAAAGACACTCGCGGTAAGGGCAATGATGGGGATGTGGGGAGTGGGTGGCTGGGTGGTTGGGTCGCTGGGTGGTTGGGTCGCTGGGGCCTTTGGTAATGGAATGGGTGAAGTCGGTGACCCATTTTCTATTCCCTGCTTCCTATTCCCTATTCCCTGTTCCCTATTCCCTGTTCCCTGTTCCACCTTCTTTTCCAACGCTCGAATCTGCCGCGTCGCTTCATAGCCATCCATCACGGGCATACGCATGTCCATCCAAATCAGGTGGGGCTGCCAGGTTTGCCATTGAGCGATCGCATCCTGGCCGTTAACGGCTTCCTCGACCTCAAAGCCGACGCGCTCTAGCAGGGTGTGAATGACCAAGCGGTTATCGGGGTTATCGTCGACGACGAGAATCCGCCAGGCCGGTTGCCCCTCGGCAATGCTGATGACCTGGCAGTACTCTCTGGCCGGGTCGGTAGCGTCACCGGCAGCCAGGGTGGTCTGGATCTGGAAGGTAAATCGGGTTCCCTGGTCCACAACACTCGCCACTTGCAGATCACCGCCCAAAAGCTGCACAAACTGCCGACTGATCGCCAAGCCCAACCCAGTGCCTCCTTTGCTGTGGTCAATGGAGCGTGACTGAATAAAGGCATCAAAAATACTGTCTAGTTCACTAGCGGGAATGCCCTGCCCCGTATCTTCCACCTCGAACTCTAGTTGGAGGGGAACATGAGGCGGGGCATTTTCGGGTAAGGAAGACCGGACTCGTACCCGCAGACACACACTACCGGCAGGCGTAAATTTCACCCCGTTGCCCAACAAATTGATGAGCACTTGTCGCAGCTTGCCTTCATCCAGACAGACGTATTGCGGGACGTCAGGAGCGCGATCGAAAATCAGCTGCAACCCTTTGGCCTGTGCCCGCAGCCGCAGCATTTCCTCCAGGGAATCAAGCAGACTATACAGATCAATCGGTTGCACATTCAGCGTGACGCGACCGGCCTCAATTTTGGACATTTCCAACACATCGTTGATCAGGGCCAACAAGTGTTCCCCGCTGCGATTGAGGATTTTGAGGTTATCTTGCTGATCCGTCGCCAGGCGCTCGTCTCGCAAGAGGATTTGGGCAAAGCCAATAATGGCATTCAGCGGCGTCCGCAGTTCGTGGCTCATATTGGCCAAAAATTCGCTTTTTGCCCGGTTGGCCGCATCGGCAGTTTCTTTAGCCGCTTGCAAATCGGCGGTTCGCTGTTGCACCCGTTGTTCGAGTTCTTCATTATTGCGGGCCAACGCTTGAAAGGAATCTTGTAACTGAGCACCCATATCGTTAAAGGAATCGGCCAGAGTTTCCAGTTCGCGGATACCGCGCGTTTCTACCGGCAGGGTTTCGGCGGTCTCCATCTGGTTGGCTCGGGTGCTTTGCGCCAGGGCCTGACTCATCTGACTGAGCTGGAGAATGGGATGAGTGAGGCGACGAGCGGTGAAGATGCCCAGAGCCGTCGCGATCGCCAGTGCCCCTAAACACAACAAAATTGTCGTACGGGTATTGGCTTCAATCTGCTCCATAAAGTCCGCTTCTGGCACCACTACCACAATCAGCCAATCAATCCCGCGCTGATCGGCAAACTTGGAAACCTGCACAAATTGTCTTTGGCCTTGCGCTGTGAAATCAAGCTGGGTATGGTCGGGCAGATTGCTTAAGCCAACGGTTTTGGCGATAAACCGCGCCGTTTCCTTGGTCAGTGGATGATCGCTATTGACCGCTGCGGTGCGCTCTATGACGTCATTTTCCTGAATTCGGTAGGGTCGCTCGCGCGTTGAGCTGGCCACTAAGATGCCGTTGCTATCCATCACAAAGGCCTGGCCCGTTTTGCCAATGTCGATACTCTGTAAAAACTGACCAATATCGTCCAGGGAGAAATCGACTCCAGTCACGCCAATGAGCTCCCCCGCATTGTCATAAACGGGCAACACCGCACTCACAATTAATTGCGGTAAGCCCACGCTCCCATAGATATCACTCCACACGGCGGCATTGGCTTCGACCGCTGTCTGAAACCAGGGACGCGATCGCGCATCGTAGGTCTGAGGATTAACCTGCACGAGATTGGTGCGATCGCCAGTCGTTTCATCCAGCGCATAGTAATGCCCCAAAAAGTCTGTGCTGGTGTCGTTGACCACCACTTGCAGTTCATCCTCTTGGGTTTGCGTGACCCCAATAAAGGAGCCATCCTCATTACTGCCGAAATAGAGCCAGGTGACATCATCTAAATATTGAATTTGTTGCCAAAGATAGCGCTCACTCGCCAAATCTTGGGTTTGCAAGTCACCGCGTCGCGCTGCATCCGCATTGACCTGATTGATCAGATGGGGAATTTCTGAATGGTCAGCCAACCGCTCATGAATGCGGTTGGAAATTTCTTGACGCAGCTGAAAAGCGACCTCATTCACCGCGCGCTGCCCGTTGCGCAACGAGATATACCCCGTCAGCCCAACCGCCAGAAAGATTTGCAACACAAACGGATAAACCAGGGTCGATCGCAATGAGACGCGTCGAGGGCGTGACTTTAAGATGGATTTAGCGCGCTGAGGTGTCATTACGGTTCAAAGCACAGCTATCGTTGTTCATCATAGTTGGCTCTTTTTCCAGCCCTGCTGAATTAGGGGATTTCTTATAAGACGAGAAGACGTTTTGAGACTGGGTGAAAACAAAACGTAAATTGATTCAACCATCCAGCCTGGAGTATATCTGTTCAAAAACAGCCCCCATCGGAATGAGGGCTGTGAGTGGGGCGATGAATATTCGGGGCAAATTCATCTAAGTTGAGCCGTTCTTAGGAAAAGGGAATTGCCGCGCTATTCCTTAGGAGGGGCTGCGCCAACGCATCTTTCTCCAAGTTCTCTCGACGCAGTTGGTCGAAGTCGATCTTGCCGTCTTCTTTTTCGAGATTTTCCCGACGCAACGCATCGCTGTCAATGGCATCCTTTTCCAGGTTTTCCTGACGCAGTTGGTCAAAATCAACCTTGCCGTCCTCAACGGCTTGAGAAGGCAGGGCTGCACCGGCAATTAAGGCGGTCGCGATGATGGAAGCAATGGCTAGACCTTTCATGGTTGTCTCCTTTCTGTATCAGTGGTGGGATTTTCAAGAGGGTGTAATCTCTTGATGTCTACAAGCAACACAGTAGAGAGCAACCGGGAAGAAGCTGTGCGCAGAAAAGGAATAAAACGAGAAGTTCTTCACCTAGAAATACGGACGGCAGTGCTGTGGCTTGAGATTCAGGTTTTAAGCTTCAGAGACCTGAAGCACAATTTTGCCAACGTGCTGCTTCGATAGAAATGCTTTTTGCGCATCAACAATTTGTTCTAGAGAGAATACCTGGGCAACGAGCGGGCGAATACTCTCCTCTTCAATTCGCTTAATGAGATTGGGAAAGACTTCTGGCTCCAACACCGTACATCCGAAGAAACTCAAGTCTTTCAGATACAGTGTCCGAACATCTAGTTCAACTAAAGGGCCGCCAATGGCCCCGGCAACGGCATAGCGTCCTTTGGGACGCAGCACTTCTAAGAATTCTGGCCACTGTTCTCCGGCGACCAAATCCACCACCACATCAACGGAATTTTTGCCCAGTTCCTTGAGGATGCTCTCGCCTCTGGCAATGGTTGTCGTTGCCCCTAAATCAAGCATTGCTTGGGCTTTTGCGGCACTGGTGATGGCAATCACCTCCGCCCCTCTGACTTTAGCTAATTGCACAACTGCCGAGCCCACGCCCCCTGAGGCACCGGTGACTAAAAGGCGATCGCCCTGCCCCACATGGGCTCTGGTCAAAAGGTTTTCCGCTGTCGAATATGAACAGGGAAAAGAGGCCAGATCGGTATCGCTATATCGGCTATCAATTTTGTGGGCATGGCGCGAGGCGACAACGGTATAGTCAGCAAAGCCACCATCACATTCAGAGCCCAAATACCCAGGTTGCTCTAGTTCTTTTCCATTGACCTGCCAAAGACAAGGCTCGACTAAAACTCGTTCACCGATGCGCTTTGCACTCACCTTCTCCCCGACCGCAACAATGTGCCCACACACATCGGCTCCTTGAATCAGGGGGAATTGAATGGGCGTCCCCCCCCAACTCGCGTCTTCCCCTGCTCCTGCTTGTTTGGAATACCAAGCTGTACGGGTATTAATATCGGTATTATTGACTGCTGCTGCCCTAACTTGAATCAGCACATCGTCAGGGCCAAACTGAGGTGTGGGAATATCATCGCGGATCTCAAGATGCTTGAAATCTCCATGTCCTGTTAGCCAAACACCGCGCATGGTTGCTGATCGCTTTTCTAGGCTGGATTGCATTTCTCTCATCGACAAACAAAGTACCTATGCAGTGAAGCATGATAGTAGCCAGCTTGGAGTAGAAAAGGCCTAACGGGGTTACCGCTGCAACAGATCGGACGAAGCCTGGTCTGCTGCAGTGACTGGTTGAGCTAAAACTCACCTACTTTGCGTATTTTGTTGTTTGCACTCCCTTTTTGGCGGACCTCAACCATGCAAATTGCATGTCAATCAGCTTAGCTAGAGGAGTCTAGCTAAGGGTTCTCTTTTGAGTCTTTGGGGCTCAGGTCAGTGGAAAGCGTGCCCTCAAAATCGCTATTGTCTTCACTCCAAGACGGCCCGGTAGAGCGAGCGATTCCTCAATTCTATTTACGCTCGACTCCCCAAACGGCTCTTGGGCAATTGGAATCCAAGCCCTTTGTGCCCACGTGTGCAACAAATCTCTAACTAATGACAAATACTTCTTGTTCACTTGATGATGGGTGGTGAAACCCAACAAAGCCAAAGGCTTCTGTAATCCCATGTGTGTCGCAAAGTAGGTCAACAAGATGCGGGTGCGGTCATAAGCTAAAACCCATCGACTTTGCGTATTTGGATAACAGGGAAAACTCGTTAGATAGGCGTCCTCGCCTGTCCCACCCCACCTAAAGTTGAGCAGTTGTGCAAATTAAAGGGCAAGCAGCTTACTGATTCCTCAAGGTTTCTGGGCTTAATGGATGACGTGCCCTTGTCTGTGGGATGGGCCAGCAATAATACTTTTGGAAGTGACTCTGGACGCGCCCTAGCGCTGGCTGCCTAACCGCCTAAAGTAGTCAACTTCTCGCTCTCGACTGCGGCCCCGTTACCCAAGACCTGAAACCAGACAACCGAAGCCCAAATCCCTCACACTCCGAACCTTTACCCCCCTCCATGAACCAAGGCTGGATCTACCACGATCGCGTTCCCAAGACCGCCGTCGGCCAATCGCTATTGGACTATTACACCAAACGCTATCGCCATTCATCCTGTGACGAGTGGCAGTCCCGCATTGAGCGAGGACAGATCACCGTCGATGGCCAATCTGCCCAGGCCGAGCAGCCTCTGCAAGCGAATCAACAGCTTGCCTACTATCGTGCTCCCTGGCAAGAACCGGCGGTCCCTCTGGACTTTGAAGTGTTGTATGAAGACGATGATGTATTAGCGATCGCTAAACCCTCGGGTTTACCCGTACTCCCCGGCGGCAACTTTTTGGAAAACACCTTGTTGCATCAACTGAAGCAGCGGTATCCTCAAGCCCCGCCGAGTCCCGTGCATCGACTGGGAAGGGGCACCTCGGGGGTCATGTTGCTGGCGCGATCGCCTCTTGCCAAAACAGAGCTCAGTCGCCAACTGCGCCAATCTAGCCAGGGCAAAAATCATGCCGCCAGTTTTCAAAAAATCTACCGGGCGCTCATTGGGCCGAGTGATTTGCCAGATACCTTTGAGGTGACTACTCCCATTGGACCAGTGCCGTATCCAGTTCTCGGCACGATTTACGCGGCGATACCAACGGGCAAATGGGCCTACAGCCGGGGGCAAGTGCTTCAGCGATGTGATACTCAAACTCTGCTGGAGGTCACAATTTTGACCGGACGGCCTCATCAGATCCGCATTCACCTGGCTGCGATCGGCTATCCGCTATTGGGCGACCCGCTTTATGCTCCAGGCGGACTCCCTCGCGCTGTTGCCGCATCTACCAAATTACCCGTGCCCAGCGATCTGGGCTATCACCTGCACGCTTATCGCCTCCAATTTATCCACCCGCGCACGCAAACATCGATGCAGCTCACTTGTCTGCCACCACCGTGCCTGCAACTATCGCCTTCCTGAGATGTTGCCAGTGCCGAAGTTGCCCGGTAAGCGATGCACATAGCTTTAATTCGCAGGCGCCTTCTCCCCAAGTCGCTGGTTTAAGAACTCCACGAGCAATTGCACTTTGGTCGATAGATGTCGATTGACCGGATACAGCACGCAGATAGAAATTTCAGGAGCGGCGTAATCGACCATGAGATGCTGGAGTCGACCAGCTTCCAGGTCAGACTGCACGATGAACCGAGGCAGTAGGGTAATGCCTAACCCTTGAATTGCTGCCGTCTGCAAAACTTCGCCATTGTTGGCACAGAGCGGCCCTTGAACATTGACCTTATGTTCCCCATCGGGGCCACACAACGTCCATTGATTATCGGTCGCGAGGTGACCATAGGCAAGGCAGGCATGATGGGCCAAATCGCTGGGAACTTGAGGTGGCTCGCGATCGCGGAGGTAACTCGGGGCTGCACACAAAATTACCGATGCTGGGGCTAACACTTGCACGATCAGACTGCTCATCGTGGGTGGGCTGGCAATCCGCAGGGTGACATCAAACCCTTCATCGATGGGGTCAATGAAGCGATCGCTGAGACTCAGTTCCACATGCAGATCGGGATATTGCTGCAAAAACTGTGCTAGCAGCGGCGACAGATAACGATTACCAAAGGTCATAGGGGCGTTAATCCGCAGTTGCCCTTGAGGTTTCGTCTGCAAGTTAGAGACAGCCACCTCGGCCTCGGCGACATCCGCCAAAATGGCCACACAGCGTTCATAAAAGGCCAGCCCAGTAGCGGTGGGCGTCACCTTACGGGTCGTCCGCTGCAGCAGTTGCACTTTGAGGGTGGCTTCTAAATTCATCACGAGCTTATTCACCGCTGATCGCGACAGCCCCATTTCACGAGCGGCGGCGGCAAACCCCCCAGCCTCGACCACTTGTGTAAAGGCTTGCATACTTTCAAACTTATTCATCCAATTGCATCCAAAAAAGAAACAAAGTGTCGATTAAATTGAATATTGTCTTTTATTTAGAATCATTCCATAATAAAGCCATCGATGATTTTTACCTTGACGCCAAACTAAGGAGGTGTCTCATGATTACCCTTCGACCCGGCAGCGATCGCGGCAAAGCTAACTTTGGCTGGCTCGATAGCCGTCATACGTTTTCTTTTGGCAACTACTACGATCCTGGGCATATGAGCTTTGGTACTTTGCGAGTGATCAACGAAGACAAAGTCACCCCTGGACAAGGTTTTTCGACCCATGGTCACCGCGATATGGAAATCATTTCATACGTTCTAGACGGTGGCCTAGCGCACAAAGACAGCATCGGTAACGGTTCCGTCATCCGTCCGGGAGATGTGCAGCGCATGTCTGCTGGTACTGGCATTATGCACAGCGAATACAATGCCTCAGAGACCGACCCAGTTCACTTTTTGCAAATCTGGGTGTTACCTGAGGCAAACGGCATCGACCCTGGCTATGAGCAAACTTACTTTGCGCCAGAAGACAAACAAAATCAATTGCGGCTGGTGGGATCGCAGGATGGTCGTAATGGTTCGGTGACCATTCATCAAGATCTGAATTTGTATGCCACTGTGCTGCAACCAGAGGTCTCTGTGATCCATCATCTAGACGCAAATCGTTTGGCATGGGTACATGTGGCCAAAGGTGCCGTTAAGCTCAATGGCCACGATCTCACGGCTGGGGACGGTGCTGCCGTTGCGGACGAAGACGCGTTGGCCCTAACGGGCGTCAGCGAAGATGCCGAAGTGCTGTTGTTTGACATGGCCGCTTAGAACCATCGCCGTTCTACGGTTACGCATTCAACCCTTGCTGACCTGACAGATTTGGGAATTCGTGTCTGAATTCCCAATGTTTCAAGGGGCGAGCTCTGTTAGGGCGATCGCCCCCCAAGTTAAAGAAGAGGAGAATAGATCATGGAAAGTCCAAATATTGCGGCTAATCAGCCAAAGGTTATGGAGCTAGAACCAGGAACCTACTGGTATTGCACCTGTGGCAACTCTGACAATCAGCCGTTTTGCAACGGTGCTCACCAAGACACGGGATTTACTCCCCTCAAATTTACGATTGAGGACAAGAAGCCAGTCGCTCTCTGCCAATGCAAACAGACGGGTAACGCGCCTTTTTGTGATGGCTCCCACGCCAAGTTATGAGCAGTTAGCGAAGCGCTCCGATCACCTCAACAGTGTCGGTAACCTCTAGCTATTGGTAAAGACAGATTGAGTGATGTGCCTACGCGGATGCATAAACATCCCATGCGTCTTGCTTCACTCAGTTCAGTATCAAGAGCGCTGCGAGCCAAAGGCACTATTTGTTTTTGGGCAAGCGGCGCTTTTTTGATGCTTGGGGAGATTTGGCATGCCCTTTCGTTTGATTGATAATGGTGCTTGCTGCCCGGACCACCGCTGGGTCAGGATCTTGTAAGGCCCGACGAAGCAACGGCAACCGTTTCGACGGTTGCACATGCTCTAGCGCCTGAATAGCCGACAGTCTAACCGTGGGGGCGGCATCGCGGGCCAATCGTCCTAAGATGGGCAACCAACGGGCTTGAGCTGGAGCCCCTGAGGTCGGCAGGGCAGTCGTGATCGCCTGAACCACTGCCTGCCGGGTGGCGACATCCGGCGCATAACTGGCCGCCAACACATCATTGGGATGAGCAAGCTGAACGCTAGCTGATGGTGCTTGAACACCTGCAGTTGGCGGCTTAGGGCTGGGCACCGTCGAGCCCTGACTAGCCAGTGACGCCTTTGGTGGCGCAGCTGCAGGTGTGACCGCAGGCTTAACCTCTACCGGTTTGGGAGTCGGGGTGGGTAACGGTTCGGTGGGGGTCACAGATGCCGGAGGTGGCCCCGCGAAGGCGCTAGCGGCACTCGCAGCCGCTGGCGACGCACTGGTGACCGATGAATTGCTGGCAGGGGAAGCAGCCATCGCCGATTTGGTTGCGGTGGGGGGCTGAGCCGCATAGTCTTGACGCAACTGCTCGGTTGCTTCCCGCAGGCGGCGTTCGTGTTCTGATTCGGCTAGGGCTAACTGTCGCTTTAAATCTTGCACAGAGGCTGACAGCGTGGTTGCTTTTTGAGTGGTGAGGAAATAGGCGATCGCCGCCCCTAAAACCAGTCCGATTAGCAATCCAATCACAAATGCCATCTTGCTAGCCCTCTCAAAGCCAGTTACTCCCGCTCAGAGGCCTAGTTTACCGCGAAGGGTAGACCGTCCTCGACGATCTGTTGGCAAATTGTGCACAGGACGTTATCAAGCAAAGTTCCCCTGCTGCAAGACCTTAAAGATGTAAATGAATTTGGGGCTAACAGAATCAGTCACTCCCTGACTCGCCGACCTCAACGCCAGAACTTTAGGCCCGTCTTCTTAACCGTCTTCGTCCTGTACGCCTTGCACAATCCGTGAGAGTTCACTTTTCTCGTCTACCGCAATGCGCGTGGGTGAACCACTGATCACGCGCTCCATATTGCGGAAGGAGTCCTTAATGTCAGGACCACCATCCGTAATTTGATATTCGCGAATGCCCTTATCGTGCCAAGACCCGCGCATCTTAAAGACGTTAAGTGCCCGAGACATCTCTCCCCGGACTTCCACGTATTGCAGCATCAAAATGGTGTCTGTAATCGTGGAGATATGCGATTCCGTAATGGAATGCAGCCCCATAAATTGCTCTGTCGTATTGGTGAAGAAGCCAGTGATCTCTTCTTGCTTGGCATAACCCGTGACACCAATCACAAATTGTCGAAAAGAACTGTTGCTCACCCCTCGATCAAGGGCTGACAGCGAATCGATCGCAATGCGCGAAGGCTTGAACTGCGAGATCTGCGACTTGATAATTTGCAAGTGATCTTCCAAGCCCGCCGATTCAGGATAAGCACAGAGAATTTTGAGGAGGCCACGCTGCTCTAGATCTTCGAAATCAATGC
This sequence comes from Leptolyngbya sp. SIOISBB, assembly GCA_010671905.1. Taxonomy (GTDB): domain Bacteria; phylum Cyanobacteriota; class Cyanobacteriia; order Phormidesmidales; family Phormidesmidaceae; genus Halomicronema. The sequence goes on along the minus strand of JAAHII010000001.1, from coordinate 6,648,340 downwards.
CCCAAGAGGTAGCGTTACGCAGGAGTTGAGCCCGAGATTCCTCATAAGCGAACAAAATGACCTTTTCCCCATTGGCACAACCATTTTCCAAAAACTTGCTGACCAATAGGGTTTTACCGGTACCGGTGGCCCCGGTAGCCAGAATAATCGAATCGCGGAAAAAGCCCCCACCGCACATTTCATCCAGCGTTGTGACGCCTGACGAAACCCGCACATTGGACGATCGCTGCGTGAGACGCATTGCCCCTAGCGGGAAGATATTGATGCCATTATCAATAATCGTGAAGGGATATTCTCCCTTCATATGGGTGGTGCCCCGCAGTTTCAAAATTTCGAGCGTGCGTCGCCGCCGTTCTCCTTCCAGCACATTGCGGACGATGACAACATTATCTGACACAAACTCTTCGACGCCGTAGCGGGCAACCGGGCCGTATTCATCGACCCGTTCCGTGGTCATAATGCTGGTCACACCCATTTGCTTGAGCCGAGCCGACAGCCGAAAGATCTCTCGCCGAACGACCGAAGCCGCATCATACTGCTGAAAAATGGCTGTCACTGAATCGATCGAAACCCGCTGCGCCTTATATTTGCGAATAGCGTATTGAATCCGCTCAATCAACGCTGACAAATCAAAGTTGCCCACCACATCCTGCCCTTCAGGATCCGGCGAGGCATCTAGAATGAAGAGCTTGCCGTCATCAATCAGCTTCTGCAGATCCCAGCCAAAGCTCAGCGCATTTTTAACAATGTCGGCAGGCGATTCTTCAAAGGTAACAAAGACTCCAGGCTCGTCAAAATGGACAATCCCGAGGTATAAAAATTGCACTGCCATGAGGGTCTTGCCAGTTCCCGAGGTGCCGCTGACAAGGGTTGTTCTACCCACCGGCAAGCCGCCATGACTAATATCGTCGAACCCTTCAATCAGGGTCCGAATTTTAGCAATGCTATTAGAGCGTGTGATCGAGTAAATATCAGTGTCGAAAGGTTGACTCATGGAATTTATGAAACAGCCTTGTTATTAAATCAGCCAGCGCTTAAAAAAGACCCAGACTCAGGAACTAAGCGTAACGCGATCGCGCCACATTGCAAACTGCCGCGGCCCGTAACCTCAGTATTGTTCGATGTGCTGACCTTTAATAACAGTAGAGCCTCAGCTAATTATAGAGATCATCTTCTCGAAGCTCTTCATAAAGCAGATCGAGGCCAATTAACACCCGCTCGCGATCGGACAAATCGCCAATAATCTTCCGGACGGGGGGCGGCAAAATTTTAGCTAGGGTCGGCGTTGCGAGAATCTTATCTTCTTCAGCCAGCTGAGGATTTTTCAGTACATCAATGACTTTAAGTGCATAGACCCCCTGAAATTCCTGTTCCAAGATTTGGTTGAGAGTTTTTAGCGCTCGCACAGAGTTCGGGGTATTGCCAGCAACATACAACTTGAGAACGTAAGTCTTTTTGGCGGGGGTCATTGATAAATCAACCAAAACAAGATGACAAACGTAGAAACTCACTCAGTCATGAGTACAGATTGGCACAATCAGAAACTAGTGTGTCAAGGGCTGTGTATTCGTTTTTCTACGCAACGAAGGCAGCAGACAGTCACCAGCCAGGCTCATCAGGTCAAATTCAACGCTCTTGCATGACTTCGCTCTAGGTGTAAACTCAGCCAAGACTTCAGCCTGAAGCAGCTCCAACCTTTGGCAACTTAGTCAAAGCTATCAAGACAACCTCAAAGGTCACTCATCTCCCTGTTTTTCTTTAGAGTTCAGGCAATTAAATCAGCTGGTGTAGCCTCTAGGTCAGTTCGATTGGCGGAGTAGCAAACAATATCTGCCTGGGGAGCACTCTAATAATGCCAGTCGAAAGCACTCTGGATGGTAGCTAACCCTTGTACGGTTCCCGAGGAATTGAGCGACGATACATCTCACACAAATGGGCAACGACATCAATTAAAGTTAGACGATAATCCAGCAAGATTTCTTCGCTACGACCTTCTAGCTTCAACTGTTTGGCAAACGTTTCCATTAGCTCCATATGAACCTCAACAATCTTAGAAACCGAAACATCGGCGAAAAAAGCCGTGTTAACTAAGTTGTCAATTTTTTCGTTGAGCTGGTCATCGTCTTTGAAGTAGTTCAACACCAACAAGCGATAGTCTTTGCGAAGTTTGTTAAAGAGTTCGGTCCGTTGCTCTGGCTCTAGATGGCGCACAAAGTTGCTGGGATCCCGCTTATAAAAGACGCCAACATAACCCAATCGCTCACGTAGCTTATTAGCCAACCGCTGTTGCTGCAAACTTAGGGCAAACTGGGGATGCTCAGCTGACGGCGGCGCAATGTCCTCAGCCGGGGGCTGAAAGTAAGGCAGGGTCAAAAATTGATTGATCGCCTGTTGGATATAGTTGTCAAGCTGTCGCAGATCAGATGCTGCAATACAGATCACTTTTTCGTGGTAACTGGCCGCCAGGGTTTGACAACTCGGTGATACTTGTGCGGAACAGGCCGGATCATCACAGTCGCCATCAAAGTGGCTAGTTTCACTACCAGCAAGATCAACTAGCAAAACTGGCAGCAAGACATCCTGACGCTTAAGCTGCTCTAGCATCGGCAGGATATCGGACGAAAATTCCAACACCAGGCAATCTATCCGATGCCGATTTTGCCACACCCACTCAAACAAGGCATCAATCACAGTATCGGTGTGAATTTGATAAGCGTGTTGATCCAACTCAGTCTCTAAGGTGTGTCGGAGCAAAGATTGAGGGGTAAAACCGCCGATCAGAAAATGTGCATGCAAGGGTTTCAACTCTCTCGGATATCACGACTCAGCTGCGGAAAAAGACATTGACTAAGGTCCCTGCAAGCCGCCTGGACAGCAGTTTTAGCATAAACGTCTCAATCCTGGTTATCCTACTGGGGTAGCGAGACTCATTTTTATTAGGGATAACAGCTTTATACTGTGTTAAGGACAGTTGCGTCACACAAAGTTTCACCATCGCATGAGCTGCTGCATTCATATTTCTTTAACTTAATCGTACTCTAAGCTTTCATAAACGCAATCTGAATGGTAATCACCAATCTACTCAGCGCTTTAGATCAATGCTCTCATTTGCACAGGTGATTGACCGGCCGACAAGCGATTAGTGTATTTGCTCTCACGACTAATGAGACAGCTAATGTTCCGATCACCACCACTGCTGAAAAGATCTTACTCGCACCCTCTCTAAAATTTCCTGTTTTTGTCAATCAAGGCCACATCGGACATGCCCCTGCCATCTCTGGCTGAATTTATCCGATTGATTCCGGCTAGCGTCGTCTTTGAGCCTCCCAGTCGCTGGCTAGCAGACTGCGTAGAAAGTCAGGCTGATTATCTCGTCCTGCTCGATCAGGATGGGTTCCCGCTACATGGCCTCTCTCTGAACCAATTGCTCAGCTTTGTTAATCTCCCTGATGTTTCGCGGTCAGCCCTCTCTTCCCCCCATGTTGCCGCCCCGCGAGAGCCAGAAATGGTATTAGCCACCTTAGAGGAAACCGCTGATACGCTGGCCCTAATCGAACTTCAGACCCCGATCGAAACGGCAATTCAACGGGTTGTCACCGCTCCAGAGCAGCACTGGGTTGTGGTCGATCAACAACAACGCTACCAAGGGATGTTAGACCTCCCCAGCTTTCTGGCTGCCGCTGTTCAGACACTCTCGACCGAGGGGCACCAGGTCGAAATCGCCGCCATCAAAAAAGAGAACCTGGCGTCGCAGAGTAATACTGCCCTATTGACCTATCTCGGCCACGAACTCAAAACACCGCTAACGTCATTATTAGGATTGTCTAGCCTGCTCAAAATGAGCAGTGAAAACCTGACCACACGGCAGGTGAGATATACCAGTCTGATTCAGCAACACTGCCGACGGTTAGCCGCCTGGGTCAATACGCTCGTTGATTTAGGTCGCATTGAAAGTGGCACGCTGCAGCTAGTGCCTCAGGTGATTGACTTAGACACACTCTGGAGCGAAGCCTATGGGCAAGCCGCCCTCAGAGCCGGTCTAGAACCGCCCACCACGCCAGTGGCCACCCCCCTCATTTTGCAAACGTCACCACCGCTCACCCTGGTGGCAGACCAGGTGCGGCTGCGGCAAATGCTTAGCTGTTTAATGCAAACGGCTCTCGCCAGCAGCGAGACCGCAACGGCAGCCGCACCGCTCCCCTTAGACATGCGACTGTGGAACAACTGGATTGGATTTTCAATATCTGGTGTAAAGGACCAATTTTCCCTGGAGCATCTTTCACAAGCAATGGTGATGCGCCCCTTTGGCGAGGCTCCGGCCGCGGCCACTCCGCTATCTGCAGAAATGGGACATTGGCTAGAATGGCTGCTCGTTAGAAAACTAGCCCAATTGCACCAAGGTGACCTCGTGATGACCGTGCAACAGTCGGCGATCATTTGTCCAACCTTACTCTTGCCGATCTCGCCACTACCGGCCGCCACCAGAAGCAGCCGTTTTTTGTTAACTGTCGCTCCTTTCGACACCGAGTCACTGGCAACGCTATGGCAACAAGCTAACCAACTAAACTATCAGTTATTAATTACCTCTCACATTCAAGATGCTTTAGAGGTGGCCACGCATCTGCCGGTGGCAGCGGTTTTGGTGTTGCTGCAATCGCAGCACATGCGAGAAGACCTGCAAGTGCTGCGAACCGCTTTGACCGCCAACAATCGTTTATTGGTGGCATTGGTGCCGCCTCACCTCTCGGCTTATTTGGGAGAACTCCCCGTCGATCGAGAGTTGCTTTGGCCAACGGATGGTCTGGGTAGTGTATTGCTGCACCCCCCCACGGCCATGCCGTCCCCGAATCGTTTAACAATTTTGTATCTGCGATCGGGTGAGCAATCACCCTCACCCAGTCAACAGTTCCCTCATATCTTTCACGATTTTGGCTGTCGGGTTTTAGAAGTTGATGATTTGCAGCAGGCGAGTTTGCTGCGTCGGGTCTGGCAACCTGATGTCGCCGTGCTCGATCCCGAGATCGCGGATCCTCAAACTTATTTGCAAACCTTCAGCCAATTTGCTGAGTTAACGTCTCTGCCGCTGATCACCCTGACCATGGCGGCCACTCAGTCGGCCCATGCTATCAAGCAGATTTCGGTCTTTCCTTGCTTAGTCGCAGAAGCTTCGTGGAGTACACCCGAGTCAGCAGAGCGCATGTCGGCCTGGTTAGTGCAAGTGCTACAGGTCGCCGCCACAGAAAGAACCGGTAAGTAACGTCGGTATGCCGGTGGTTGGACGCAGGAACATTTTCCAGCCTGCCCTCCGGCGCTCCGGCTTTTTGACTACGCTCTCTTTCTCCGACCCCACTTCCTTAACCCTTCCGTCAGTGACTGCTGCCCTGTAGGATCACAATTGTTGAGTCAAGAGTCGGCAGTTGGCGTCATGAAAACTCTGCGTATCAAAGCGATCGCTCGTCGTATGATCTTGAGTATTTTGCTAGTTATCGCGATTTTGATGGTGGGTGTGACCCCAGCTTTGGCAGAGAGCTATGATCGCCAGAGTCTCCGCTATGCGGACTTTTCTAATCAAGACCTCAGCGGCGACGATTTCATCCGGGCTGATATGGCCAATGCCGATCTCCATGGAGCGACGTTGCGGGGGGCACGGCTATTTGATACAACGTTGAGTCAGGCAAATCTCAGCGGGGTCGACATGACTGGGGCCACATTAGATGGAGCCCGGTTTATTCGCGCCGATTTGACCAATGCCATCCTCGAAGGGGCCTATGCCTTTGATACGGACTTTCGCGACGCTGTCATCGACGGCGCTGATTTCACCGATGTCTTACTCGATCCACTGACTAATGCCCGGTTATGTGACGTGGCTCAGGGCACGAATCCAGTCACCGGTCGGGCCACTCGCGAGACGCTCTTTTGTCCCTAACGCCTCGGCAGAGTCTTTTGAAACGGCATCGAGTTATCAGACGATCGCTGCCGTGGTGGCAGCGCTTGATCGTGAGTTGGGCCGTGCCTGCTTGGTCACCTTGCGCTAGCGAAACAGTTAGTCTGCCTGGCGATCAAGCCGGAAGTTGATGTTCTTTAGCATGGCAGTATCGTTATCCCCCGTTGGCATGAATCATTCCGCTTTACCAGCGTCTACGACAGACCTCACCGTTCGCCGCATTTTGGACGCTAATCTCGATCGCGCCCGTGAAGGCATGCGCGTCTTAGAAGACTGGTGTCGTTTTGGGCTCAACCATCATGAGCTGACAGACAAGTTCAAGCATTTACGGCAAAGTGTGGGACAGTGGCACACGGCTGATTTGCGGGCTGCTCGCGATACGCCGAATGATACTGGTACCTCGATTACCCATCCGCAAGAACAGATTCGGACGGGCGTTACCCAGGTTTTACAGGCCAACTTTTGCCGCGTCGAAGAAGCCCTGCGATCGCTCGAAGAGTTCGGCAAAATTCATCAGCCAGATCTGGCGGCCGCCTGCAAACAATGGCGCTACCAGATCTATAGTCTAGAGAGCACAATCATGGGACATCAGCGCTTTCAGCAGTTGCTCAAGGCACAACTGTATCTGGTAACATCGCCTTCCCCTAATTTGCTGTCGGTGGTAGAGGCGGCTTTGCAGGGTGGCTTACCTTTGGTGCAATATCGCGAAAAAACCGGCAACGATTGTGATCGCCTGGTCATCGCCCAGCAGCTCAAGGCCTTATGTCATCAGTATGGAGCGTTGTTTTTGATCAACGATCGAGTTGATTTAGCGCTGGCTGTCGATGCGGATGGAGTCCATTTGGGCCAGCAAGATTTGCCGATTGAGACGGCTCGTCAGCTCTTGGGGAGCGATCGAATCATTGGACGCTCGACCACCAACCCAGAAGAGATGGCTAAAGCTTTAGCCGAGGGCGCTGATTACATCGGGGTTGGCCCGGTCTACGCAACGCCAACGAAACCAAATAAAGCCGCTGCGGGGCTGGAATATGTCCGTTATGCCGCCGCCCATGCCTCCGTGCCGTTCTTTGCGATTGGCGGTATTGATACACAAAACCTGGATGAGGTGATGGCTGCCGGGGGCGATCGCGTCGCCATCGTGCGAGCGCTGATGGCGGCCGAAGCCCCCACAACGACGAGCCAACAACTGATAGCGCGTTTGCAAGCTCAGATCAGTCCAGTTTGATCTCGGCATTCATTCAACTGTTTCTGCATGATCTAATTTCGTTGTATTTGAGATGTCTCAGTCGATTCAGCTACATGTCAATGGCGAAGCTGCCCAGTGTGCAGCCCAAACGCTACTGCCCGACTATCTGCAGCAAATTGGCCTGAACCCCAGACTGGTTGCTGTGGAATATAACGGCGAAATTTTACACCGCCAATTTTGGGAAACGACCTACCTGCAAACCGGCGATCGCTTAGAAATTGTCACCATCGTGGGCGGTGGATAAACCGTGAGGGAGGGAGGTTACCGCAGGCTCTCCGTTTGACTAGGAGCGCATCTGCGTCGTGAGGTGAATCAGCTCAGGCAAAATCAACCGCTCCATCGCCAGCTCTACAGCCTTACTAGAGCCTGGGGTGGAGAAAATTAACGTCGACTAGCAGACTCCGGCGATCGCCCGTGAAGCCAGCGCCCGCGAGCCAATTTGCTCGTAGCTCAACATCCGAAACAGTTCGCCAAAACCGGGCAACGTCTTGGTAAGCAGAGTCGAGATGGCCTCATAGGTCGTGTCATGCGCGGCAATCCCCGTGCCCCCATTGACCAAAATGGCCTGGATGTCAGGTGCTGCCAACCAAGTCAAGATTTGTTCTCGAACCTGCGCGGGTTCATCTTTGACCAAGGCATACTCACTTACCTGATGCTGCGCTTCTGCGAGCCGCGATCGCATCAAGTGCCCACTTTTGTCGGTCTCGGGAGTGCGCGTATCACTCACCGTCAACACGGCACATTGCCCGACAACCGCAGCATCAGGATGGGGCTGTGACATGTTTGCTAGCTCTTGGTAAAGCCCAAACCATTTTGTTCGGCATAGCGATTCATAAACCGCATGAACCGCTCCCACTCAAGCTTGTCCTTCATCACATACAAAGCTTCAATGCCTGCAGGCCTACCGTCGATAAATTTGCCTTTAACTTCGCGGGTGACTAACTCACCTTCTTCGTCCACCATGTACATGCCGGTGATCTCGACCCCTTCGTCTTCAGAGAAAGCTTTGGGATGATCAAAATAGAAAGTCGCTGTACCATCACTCCCGTCGGGCGCTCTCGTCAACCGAACATCGGGAATAACTTCTTCTGCAACACCACGAGCAAATTCAATACGCGCCATAAATTAATAGCCGAAATTTTACAAACGTTAAACTTGTATTATTCCATTCTAAGGGGTGATTCAGATCGGCATTTTGGTAGAAACTCCAGACAACGATTTCATCGGTTTGCCGTACAGTCGCTTAGCAAGTCGTTGTCATGATGAGCCGTTAACGGCAACCCTGCCAGCATCCATCAGCAAGCATCAAGAACATGAATCCTGGCCTCTAAAATGTCAGCACCGACCAGTTTACCTGAAGTCTTCTATAGCAGAATTCGGAATGCTGAGGTCGGAATTCGGAAGTGAATGATTTGTCAGACGGTGATTACGGCGATCTGGAGTAATCTCACCAAACTGCGGCTCGCTATACGAGGTTCTTCAAGCGAACTAACCGCCACTAACCGACGTTATGAGCCTATTTTGCTGCGCCAAATCGTCGGATGGTCATCATTTCGCTAGAGTCCAGCATTGTACCGTCAAGCTTCGCTTTTTCAACCCGAAAGACACCGCCTGCCTGACTTTCGATATCGCCAATGAGGCCCACAACAGGGTTGCCGCAAGTGTAGTTGAGACGCTTACCCTCAAAGGCCAGAGTGGCACCTTCTCCAGCAAATGCGCACACCGTGCCATCAACCAACACAATTTCTTCGATCAAAAAGCGAATATCTTGGCTTTCGATGATGGCGTCCCGATCCAGGTTTTCTGGCCCTTCACGGTCAACGGTCATATAGACACCGTCAATCTGGACTGCTCCGCGCAGTCCTCGATCATCGCCGCAATCATAGGTCACAGGGTCACCCAAATCACGGGTTCGGGGGTCTGGCCCAACGTAACGGCAAACTCGGCGATCAGGCAGCACAATTTTGGCCGAAGTATCAGGATCCGCGATCGCGACTTGCGTCTCTGCAACGGTTGCCTTAGTCATCGAAACCACAGCTGTCAAACTCGCCAACGTCAAGGTGCTCAACACCAATCGCTTCATGATCGTTTTTCCCTCAATACTCAAACTCTACTGACCGTATCGGAACCGTGGTCATGGCGGCGGCATATTTGGAAAGTCTTTAATATTACAATCCCTCAAACCCATGGACTTAGGCTAAGCCCACATCCGAATTACCGGTATTGATGGCGTCATCATCGATGACTGAGCTTGGACAAATGCAACTGATATTCTCTTAGTGGCACCCTCAGGCAACGGTAACCTTGGGGCCATCTTTTAAGTTTCTGGGGTGGTGGCCTCGGCTCTTTCCGCTTGGATGCTGGCCTCAATGTCGTCGAAGGTCTTGACGACCAATCGCTTGGCCTCCAGCTCCCAGCCCCACTTTTGTAGTTGAAAGGCCACATAAAATCCAATGCCCGTGGCAATAATGTCTAGCGGCTGACGAAAAGAGATGCCAATCAACAGGCCCAGCCCCCCAATGCCCCAAAATGGTAAGGCCACGGTTTGCCGATTGTTTTCTACCAACCGAGCGATGAAATTGGTCGGAATCTCAGCCTCAACCTGGTCGCGAATCGTTTTTTGCTCACGATAGGGCACGGCGAAGCCAAATTTACGCCGCAGCTTTTCAATTTTGCGGGCTTCTGTACTGTATTGGGTCAATTCATCTTCCGCCATGCGGACTAGTTGTTCAGCCTTATCCATGATGCTGCCATTCAAAGTTGCTCACTCTATTCATCCTAAGGCAGCACAACACGCTCACTCATCAGTGGATGAATTTAGCCGCGATCGCCCCAGTCCCTCAACCTGCAAACTTATCTGTCAAGCACCGTTGGCGGCTCGCAAACCACAGCTTGAATTAGGGGCCAACCACAAATGCGATCCTGATACAAGGAAACGTCTCCTTTTGTCCAAGGTTGCAATGACCTCAAACGCTGAACACAATAATTCAGCCAATCTATGAATAGAGCGATCGCAGATTAACTTTAAAAGTTTTCGCTCAGTGGCTCCAAAATGACTCCTCGATCTACCCAGCAAGCACTCTATCAAGTTTTGATGCGTCACAAACCTTATGAGCCAACCTCGGTTCAGACTTTCGAAGTAAGCAGCATGATTGCCGACATTTCAAGTGACGGACCAGAACTACCGATACTCAGATGGCCTTAAAAAAGTACCTTCCAGTAGAGCAACTAGACAGGCTTTCATAACTAAGTTAAAAACGGTCTAAAATGCTCAACTATCACACACTTTAAAGGAGCATTTTCTTTTTCAAGAGTTACCCTAGCCCTCTATCCGCATGGATGGTTGTATCCCTACACAAACAGCAACGAATCCATCCTCACAATGGGAAGGACAACTCGAAATTATCGCGACAGCGAATATCGACCCAAACACGATAGACATCCGTAGCTGGAGACAACACAGTGGAGTAGCCCTGACTGAGAGACATGGCAAATTGATAAGCCTCATCCCGTCGCTCTGCCGGAAACACTTTGGCTAGTCTCATGATCACCTGGTCGTATATGATGGCTTCATGGATTCGATGGTTATCATAGAATTTGAATATTTTAAGTTGCGAAGCCGGAGCAAGATGAGGAATTGACATTAGATCAAGTACCGACAGAAGCAATTGGGCAAATCTGGTAACGCCTGTATGTGATCAAACTTATTTAAATTTCGCTAATAAATTATTCCCTATATATCATGAAAACCAACACTATAGCGCCCCCAACAAGATGCCATAATGTAAGCTCTAAGTATAAATAGCAATAGCTTCTCTATTTACCGAGCTTGTCAATAAGAAAATGGTAGATAATTAGATGAATTTGCTTAGTCGAACATTTTTTTAAGTAGTCATAATTGCGTTTACTGATTCGGACGTTTTCTGCGAAGATGCCCCATGCTGCCTTTGGTAAACTCAAGTTTTCCCTGGGCTGATAAGCTTGCTAATGAACCATCGTTAGAGTCGAATTATGTTGGCTATTGGCAGTTTCTAAAAACTAGACTGATATTGCTATTGATTCCAACATGCAACGCAAACCTCCGTCAAAAATTGACCTAGGACAGAGTTTTGAACGGTTCATTCGACAAGAATCCTGAAGCACATGAGCCTTCCAATTTCGGTTGCGCATCAATGTAATTGGTTGCATTGATCGAGCTTGCTGCTGGTGCATTTTTGTTTCATCTAGTTGCTAATGACATACAGCGTTTCCCTGTTGGGTGAGGTACGGATTCAGATTTGAGACTCAATAACAGCAAGGATTTCAGGGCTTACACTGCACCTTACAGGAGCGAGAGCCGCTGTACACCGCAGTTAGGGACAACAGGACTTTAATTCGTCCTACCCCCCCAGATTCAACTGTAATAGGTGCACGTGCGTTTGTAATAACCGATGGTCTTTAAGACGAGTGGCGTTTTTCTCTGTAGGTAGGTTCATCTCGTGATTCGGCAGCGTCAATTTCCCATTGAATCGGAGTTTCAGGGCTCTGAACTGGTCTGAGCCCATGACAGCTTGCTATGACCGCATTCAGAATACTCTTCTCGCAGGAGGGGCGATCAGCAGAAGTGGAGGCTCTCAGTTGGGGATGGAAGCTGAGATTACCTGAACGGCTTTACTCGATGAAGTGCAATAAACTCACCTGTGGAGTATCCAGACTTGTATATTGGGCGGCGCGGTATTCAATTTGATGCAGTTGCCCCAACGCCCGACTACAGGGAAACCCATATTTGGCCTGAACCCGCTCACTAGCAATCTTTAAGGCAGTGCGAGATCGCTCTAAAAAGTCTTCCAACCCATAGCTTTCACCTGGTACAAAATAGTCTTTCACCACCAGGGAGGGCGAGTAGCAGATTTCTTGAGAGCCATCGGGCCATTGAACTTGGAAACGGATTTCAGGCATGGGTTTGAAGTTTCAATAAACGGCAAAAACGGAATTCGGAGTGCGGAATTCGGAATTAAAGGCTTTGGTGCAAGGTTTGCAGAGACTTAGGCGGCTCCCTCTGGAGAGCGCAAACGGGATCTGGAACGGGTGAGTATCAACTGACGATATTGGATTTCGTGTAGTTTTGCGGAATGCTGCCAACTGTAATGGGGCAGGATGGTGCGACTCCGCTCAATCATGGGTTGGCAATCGCGGGAGACGGCTTGAGTCATGGCGATCGCAATTGTATCCGGTTGATCAGGCTGTGCCCAGAGTGCCTGATTGGGAGACAAAAATTCCGTAAAGGGAGCGCAATCAGAGACGATGACTGGCAGGCCTGACGCGATCGCTTCTAACACCACCAACCCCCACCCTTCTTGATTAGAGGGAAAGCAAAAGACGTCGGCGCAGCGATACAGTACTGGCAAATCCTCGGCGGGTACGACCCCCGTCAGCATTAGCGATTGGCCGACTTCTATCCCCAAGGTTTTGGCCACCGCAAAGAAGCGATCGCGATAGGGCTGATAGTCGAATAGGGTGGCCCCACCCGCAATCACTAGCTGCGCAGAGGGATACCTGGCTAGTACTTGGGCAAAGGCTTGCAGTAGGTGGATGGAATTTTTGCGCGGTTCAATGCCGCCCACGGTGAGATAAATCGGCGCACCACTCAACCCGTACCGTTGTTTGAGAGCCGCTTCGGCACCCGACACCGTAGCTGAGAACCGCTCTAGATTTACCCCGTTAAGCACGCGGGGGGCGGTAATGCCGTAATCGGCCAGCAAGGTCTGCTGCCAGCGATCGCTGACGCACAGGCAAAGATCGGGCTGGCGGATGGATTTATCCTGGCATTGCTGCAAATAGGGGCTGCGGTAATCTTCCACATGGTGGACAGTGCGCACGATGTGGGGAATGGTTTGCTGAGATCGTAGCGCCAGCAGGGCATTGGCCCCGATGCAATCTTGCGCGTGGTAGATATCAAATTGCTCCGGCATTGGGGTCAGAAAATCCACAAATTCTTGAATCCGCTGCTGAATCAGGGCGTCGATATCTTGAGGTGCGGGGGCTGCCGGGACCAGTTGCACGGCACAGAGGGGCGGTTGCTCAAAGCCACGACCGTCCTTATCCAGAGCAAAGATGCAGACGTGGTGCCCCAAACCGGCCAGGGCGGTGGCCAATTCTAACGTGTGGATGACGCTGCCTCGTGGCTTGGTGGCATAGGTGAGCAAGGCAATTTTCATGGCAGTCCTAGCCTCTCCCTCCCCTAAATCCCGTCAGGCTATCTTGCTGCAAATCCCAAAACTCCAGGCATTCACCGGCCTGCTGCAGGCTCAGTTTGTGGTCGAGAGTGACGCTGCCAATGGCTTCACAGACCAGCTGACGTAAGTAAAAAAGTGACTGCACGGCTGCCAGGTTTTCCGGGCGGACGCTCAACAAAAAGCCATAACTGGGAAAACTGATGAGCCACTCTTCGAGGGCTAAAGTTGACGGACAGGGAATGGCGTCAAGATCCAGGATGGCCCCACATCCAGAGGTTTCTAGCAGCATGAGAGTGGTGCCAATGATGCCGCCCATGCTGATATCCTTTGCGGTGTCACACAGGCCAGACTCTGCGAGTTGGGGCAGTAAGGCTAGGTTGGCCTGCAAATCAGCCGGTGCTTTCATCGTGGCGGCATCCCAAAATGGATATTTGGCGTGGGGCTGGCCCTCAAAATCCGCTACCAACACCAGCACATCCCCCGGTTGAGCGTTAAAACTCGTCAGCAGCTTTTGGGCGCGTCCGAGGATGGCGACAGCGATCGCTTCATAGGGGCTGTGGCAGTTAGTATGGCCTCCCACAATCGGGACATTAAACGCCTGAGAAGCCGCCAACATCCCTTTCCATAGGGTATTAGTGGCCTCGATAGACTGACTCCACAGGGCATCGACCACGGCGATGGGTCGCCCGCCCATGGCGTAGATATCGCTCACGTTGACTAAGACTGCACACCAACCGGCAAACCAGGGATCGGCCTCCACCAGCAACGGCCACAGGCCTTCTGCGGCGAGCAATAAATAACCGTCGCCATCGGGAATGGCGGCACAATCATCCCCCAGGTGAATGGGCTGTTGATCTGCCGTGCTGGTAACCCAGCCCCCCAACCGATCAGCAGCCGTCTGGATATCGCGCTTATGCTGAATGCCCAGGGTCTGACGTAACTGAGTGGCTAACTGGGTGAGGCTCTGCGGTAATTTTCCCCCAGCCATGATTTAGGAAACCTGGCGAATAACAGTCGGCACCCGAGGGCGAGCTTCGTCACTGGGGGGGTAGAAGTTGAGGTCGGCTTCCATCAAATGGTGAGGACGATCGCACACCGAGATCTTTTCCAAAGACTCCCAGTGCAAGCGTTTGAAAAAGCGCACGTTGGCCAATTGCACGGTGGCGAGAAAGCGATCGCACCCCCAGCCATTGGCCGTCGTCACGGCCTTCTGGATGAGCCCCTTACCAATACGACCGACGCGCCGATAATCCTGATGCACCCCCAGTCGTCCGCCGTACCAAAACCGCGTTTCCGTTTCGTAGATGCGGACTACCCCCACGATCCGGCGACCTGCCAGAATATCGTGTTCCACCGCGATGATGGGATAGGCCGTGGCATCGATGTCATCAATGTCATCGCGATCAAACAGATTTTGTTCTTCGCAAAAGATCGAACGGCGCAGGCGAAAATAGGCGCGAACATCTTGGGGAGTCTGGGCTAACTCAAAGGTAAAACGAGGTAGTGACATGGCTGGCGAACGTTTTTAGGACAATTGCGGCAATCGGTCGAGTAAGGAAGTGAAGCGCTTTAAGGTCTTAGTTTTGAGTTGTGCATCTCTGGTTCATCAGTAATCACCTGTTGTGCAACTATGTGGCCCTCACCTCTCCAACTCTCCGCTCCTAACTCTGGGAGAGGAGAGTTGGGGAGTTGCCGGTCCCCTTCTCCCAAGGTTGGAAGAAGGGTGAGGGATGAGGGCAAATGCAGGTTTGACAAGCCTTTCAGAGAAGTTGCACATCGCATAAATCGCAAAACTCAATACTTACCCTGATACGGCATAACATCCACAGGCCGTCGTCAGAACGATTTGGCCAGTGGAAATGGGCTATTTTTCAAAGGTTGATAGGGCAGAGCAAGCGCCACATTTAGCACAGCCCGCCTTGATGACGTCGGTGGTCATGCCAGCTTGCTTGAGGCGATCGCCGATTTGCTGATACACCGTCATCATCAACTCACTGCTCGGCGCGGGATGGTTGGCTAAAGGCGTATCGGAGATTGGCACAAAGGGCACCACAAAGGGATAAACCCCGAGGTCAATCAGCCGCGTGGCCGTTTCTACTAAGGTTTCGGCGGAGTCGCCCAACCCAGCTAGTAGATAAGTGCTGACTTGAGCCCATCCAAAGACTTTGACCGCCGCCTCAAAGGCCTCAAAATAGAACGAAACGGGCACTTCGGCTTTACCCGGCATAATCTTGGCGCGGATGGCGGGGTCTACGGCTTCCAAATGCATGCCCAAACTGTCAATGCCTGCCTGCTGCATCCGCTCAAACCAAATGAAGTCGTCCGGCGGCTCGCATTGAGCTTGGATGGGTAAATTGACTCGTGCCTTAATCGCCTGGGCACATTCGGCCAGATAAGCTGCCCCCCGATCAGAGCGGTTGGGAGTGCCAGTGGTCATGATCATATGGCTGACCCCATCCAGACGCACAGCGGCTTCCGCCACCTCGGCCAATTGTTCTGGGGTTTTGCGAGCGATCGTGCGGCCCTGATCGAGGGACTTTTCAATGGCGCAAAACTGGCAAGCAGTCGACTCATCGCGATAGCGCATGCAGGTTTGTTGCACCGTGGTCGCTAGTACGTCGTGGCTGTGGAGCAGCGCAATTTTCCAATAGGGAGTGCCGTCGGCAGTGGTCAGGCCATAGAACTTGGGCTGCACGGGAAATTCAATATCGGCGACGGCACTGGTGGCGCGGGTCAGCGTCGCTTGATGACTGCCCTCGATCAGCTCTGCCGTGTAAGGCGATTGACTTGCCGTGCCCGTGTAAATTGGCACCATAACGGTCGTGCCATCCACAGTCACGGCTTTGTGGTCAGACGGGCCAGCCCCGCCGCGACGGCCCTTGGCTCCCACGGACGCACTTCCCAGCCGTAATCCGTAAGACTGGAGTTCAGTAATGAGCTGCTGTTTCTTCATGGATTTGATTCAAGAAATATTGCTAAAGGCAGAGGACTAGTACACAATGGCGTAAATTTGCGTACCCTTTGTGATAGACAAGGGGCCAGGGGAGCAAGGGGGGAGCGGATTCTGTAGGGGTATCACGACTTGTGTCATAGAGGACTAGAGACAGGCGGCAGAAGGATGGCTTTCAGTGAACAGTTTTTAGGGATATAGCAAAGTTTAAAAGTCAGAGTGCAGAATACAGCAGTGAAATACTGGGTCTCAATCGGATTTTTAGATCCTCTGGAACGACCTCAACCAACTGCGGCTTGCCCTGAAAATAGCACCAAGAACCCCGGTTTTTGTCGGAGAGAATCTATGATAGACCGGTCATAATCAAGAAACCGGGGTTCTGAAAGCCTTGATGATCCGTGAGGCACAGGCTGGGCGGCCATCGGGAAGGCATAACTGCCTGTGGTGACTGGTTCAACATCGCCGTTGTGCCATTGCCCAACCGGCCCTAGACCGAGACTTCGGAGTCAGGTACTTCAGAGGGCGCGATCGCCATACCCGCGTCGCTCCCGTCAGCAGCCATGCTATTGAACGCATTCCCAGTTGATGGGGAGGATACCAGTAATGATTGAGCCTCCGAGTTTATCTGTAATTTGAGGAGGTCGGGACGCGCATAGTGGCCCACCGAATCCATCATCCGCTTGCGCTTGGTAATGAGCGAGAAATCTAGATCCGCGATCGCCATGCCCTCGCCCGCCGTAATCGGCTCGCTGAGCGGCACCCCCTCGGGACTGATGATCGCGGTATAGCAACCGCCACTGAGCACTCGATGCAGTTTTTCATCCGGGGTAATCTGCTGCTTTTGCTCATCGGTCAGCCAGCCCGTGGCATTCACCACAAAGCATCCCGACTCTAGAGCGTGGTGCCGCATGGTCACCTCCATCTGGTCACCAAAAATCTGGCCCACCATGGATCCGGGGAACTGGCCACAGTGAATTTGCTCGTGCTGCACCATCAGCGAAAACCGCGCCAGGGGGTTGTAATGCTCCCAGCAGGCAAGAGCACCCAAGCGACCCACTGCCGTATCCAACACCTTGAGGCCGGCCCCATCGCCTTGCCCCCACACCATGCGTTCGTGGTAAGTCGGGGTGATCTTGCGACGTTTGAGCAGGAGGCTACCATCCGCATCGAAAATCAGCTGGGTGTTATAGAGGGAGCCGCCATCCCGCTCGTTGACCCCCAGCACGATCACCATACTGTAAGAGCGAGCAGCCCGGGCGATCGCATCCACGACCGGCCCCGGTACCACTACAGCTTCTTCGTACAGTTTCATATGGGCTGAGCCCATCAAAACTGGCGGAGTCACAAAGGAGAAGTAGGGGTAATAAGGCACAAACGTCTCGGGAAAGACGATCAGCTCAACCCCTGCCTTCGCGGCGTTCGCGATCGCGGCTAAAACCTTTTCCGTGGTGCCATCCTTGCTATAAAGCACCGGACTGATCTGCACGGCAGCGGCGCGAACAGTTTTTGCATAGTCCATAGAAAATAGGTTCCGCAAACAACAACATCTACAGGGAACACGATCCTGACAACAGGTTCGCCACTACATCGTCCAAGTATCCAGCACGAACGCGTTATCGCGACGATGCAGCAAGATGATATCTAGCACGTCGAGGGGATTAATGGGCGTAATGCCGGGAATCAAAGAAGGCTCGCCGTGACCATACAGGGCCTGTAAGGCAAAACGACAGGCGTAAACCTTACCGCCCTCTTCCATCACCTTAACCAGTTGATTATTCATGGCCAGGTGACCGGGAAACGCTTCATCGCCAATTTTGGGGAAGCCCCGCTGTACCCCCAAGGTAACCCCAGGTCCGTACAGCAAAACCGACGTGTCAAATCCCTTCCGAATGAGTCGGGTGGCCTGCAGCAAGTTCACTAAGCCAATCGACCCTTCAAAGGCAACCGTATGAAAAGCCACTAAGGCTTTTTCACCCGGCTGGGCCTGGACATCTTCAAAAACTTTCTCTTCGTAGTCAACAAAAAAGTCACCTGCTTGATGGGCAGGGGTGGTTACTTCAGGCATGGAAACCGTACTCCTCTAAAAATTGAGTCAAGACTTGGAGCCGACCAATAAGTGTCGGCAAAATCGTTTCGTCGCCTCAGAACACTCGGTTTATGTCACTAGATTGAACCGAAACTTCTCCACACCTTAGAAGGCCAGAAATCCTCATCTTGTATCTTTTTGCGACAAAATACTGGCTTCTATTTTTATCGATAGGAGGTATCCTCCTTTTTGGAAAAAATAGGCCCGATTGGATTAACTTACCTGTCGAAAGTGACAGGGAGTGACGGATCGCTAAATCATGGCCATTAGAAGGTGAAAGCAGGCCAGAAGGTGGAGCAGAAATCTTTCTGTAAAGGGGCTTATATGGTCGAGATATTTCAAGCTAAGCTATTCCATTTTCCAGGCAAAAACACTTACTATTGACATAAAACCATTTATTTTTAGCCTTAACATAGAAAAGCTGGATGCCAAAAAGCCTCAAACCTTGAGAGCTGACCCCTTCATTTTAAGCCTGGGTGTGAATATGACTGATGACAGATAGCCGTTTTAAATCACGTTTACTCTCCAGAAAATTTGACGCTTTAGCTGTGGATCTTGATAGGGCAAAAAGAGGATTCCTTAAATAGTCCACTCTTAATCCTGACAGTAAGACTAGTCTTTTGGTTTCTGTGTCGAAGGCTACAAGTTTCTCAGCTTACAGCTCCTAAGTTGCAATTATTAAAAGTAATGAAATGAGTCGAGGCGACAGCAGTCATGAATCATCACAGCGTCGTTATTGTGGGCGGTGGGCAAGCCGGTTTATCCCTCAGCTATGGTCTGAAACAGCGAGAAATTGATCATGTGGTGTTGGAGAAAAATCAGATTGGTCATGCCTGGCGGCATCAGCGTTGGGATTCCTTTTGCCTGGTCACACCAAATTGGCAGTGTCAACTACCGGGTTTTTCCTATCCAGGGGAGGTGCCAGATGGCTTTATGGCACGGGACCAAATTGTCGATTATATCGAGGCCTACGCTCAGAGCTTTCAGCCGCCGGTCAAAGAAGGGGTGACGGTTCAGAGTGTGCGTCAAGCTAACCAAAATCAGTTTCAAGTGCTGACCTCGGATGGCGAATACCTCGCTGATCAAGTGGTGGTAGCGACCGGGGGATACCACAAACCCAAGATTCCACCACTAGCAATGCGCCTACCGGATGCGATCGCCCAGCTCCATTCATCGGAGTACAAGAATCCTCAATCGCTACCGGAGGGCGAAATTTTGGTGGTGGGCACCGGGCAGTCGGGCTGCCAGATTGCCGAAGATTTGCACTTGGCGGGACGAAAAGTGCATCTATGCGTTGGGGGCGCTCCTCGTTCACCCCGGCGCTATCGGGGCAAAGACGTGGTGGATTGGCTAGAGCAGATGGACTACTACAACATCCCCATTGACAAGCATCCCCAGAAGGAAAAGGTGCGCCATAAAACCAACCACTACGTCACGGGGCGGGGCGGTGGCCGAGAAATTGACCTGCGGCATTTTGCCCTGGAGGGCATGCAGCTCTATGGTCGCTTGACCGACATTCAGGACACTCAACTGACGTTTGATGGCACCCTCGCTGAAAATTTAGATCAGGCCGATGTGGTGGCAGAAAGTATTAAAACCACTATCGATCGCTACATTGAGACGCACCAAATTGACGCGCCGACAGAAGCCCCCTACCAGCCAGTGTGGCAACCGACTGAGGAGCCCCTCTCTTTGGACTATATTGCTGCCAATATCAAGACCGTGATTTGGTCGATTGGGTATCACATGGACTTTAGCTGGGTGAAAATACCCGTTTTTGATGGCACGGGCTATCCCGGTCACGATCGCGGCGTGACCCCGATCCGCGGGCTGTACTTTCTCGGTTTACCTTGGCTCTATACCTGGGGTTCAGGCCGATTCTCAGGGATCGCCCGCGATGCCGAACACCTGGCTGATCGCATCCTGCTGGCCGAGCGACAAGCCCAATCAACCCTGTCTCTGTTAGAGCGATCGCCACTGCTAGAAGCCATTAACGATATGGCTTTAGGCTCATAGCAATGCATCGTGGTCACCATGAAGGGGTGAGCATATCAAAAGCTCTAACGGCTTCTGCCCACGAGCTTTTGGCTTCGCCCTGAGCTGATGCGATTCTAATTTTGCAATGTCCCACATACCCCAACAACATCGTTTCGAGTCAGGGATGATGAGCGGTACTCATCAAATCCTGATTTTGGCAGTCACTTCAGAATTACTGCCGTTGATGAAGCAGTACCAGCATTCCCGGCAACAAAGAAATTCCTGTGTAAAGTGACACAATCAAACCGCCTCAGTATTTTGAGGGTGAATTTGCAAAAACCTCATGAAGTATTAGTAAAGAAGACCCGTGGACTCTTGAGCCCTTAGTTCAAGATAGGTATTGTTAGTCACATTCGCGTATATCTTGAACTACTTTAAGGTGCCTGTTGCCTAACTCAGTGAGTGGATAAGGCACAAAATAATACGACCTTGGTGAATTATGAACATCTCATTAACTAGAGCCTCTCTGTTATTTGGGCTAACTGCGGCGGCGACGATTTCTCAGGTTTTACCGGCGAGTGCGTTTACTGGCTACACCGATCGCGCCGCATGGGAAGCCGCGATCGGTAGTTTTGAAACTGAAGTCTTTGACGGTAACAGCATTAACCAAACGATGATCGATTTCGGTGACTTTACAATCACCGGCGAAGACAACGATCTACAAGGTGGTTTCGTAAAAGTTGATGCTACTCCTGCCGGAAGAGAATCAGTCAAATTTACCTTCGACAATCCGATTCAGGGTTTCTTTGCTGACTGGGGCACTTTGCTAGGTAACGAGCGAGTGGGACCACAAGTTGATATTGTTGGCGACTTTGACGGCACTGGAATGTTACAAACCATCAATCTCTGGTCACAGTTGCCTGCTACTGGTCGGCAGCGTAGTGGGCCGTTTGGTTTGATCGGTGATGCGATGTTCTCAGAGTTTGAGGTGATAAGAAACACTGGTAACAGTCCGGACAATCTTTCCGTAGATGACTTCTCCTATGGACCACAGGCTGTTCCGGAGCCCATGTCAATTCTGGGATTGTTAACTCTGGGAGCGGTGGCAGCAGGGAGTACGCTGAAGAAAAAGGCGATGGCTTAATCCGTTGAACAATTCATAACGTGATGGCATAGAGCCCCTTCACTGCTTTTTTGTGGAGGGGCTTTTGGGTGCCAAAGAAGGTTATTAGCGTGGCATCGATATCACCGTAAAGAACTTTTGTCAGGGGTAGGGACAACGATCTCGCGGCCGCCTTTTTGGCCCGACCCTATGCAGTAGCTAGTGGCGACAAGGGACAGACCGGTAATAACGCAGCCGACGATATCTCAACTTTGTTGTTATTGCCGTAGAGAAGTTGATTAGGACATTTATCGGGTTGGTTTCACAAGCCTTTGGGGGCAGGCCCCCAAACCCCCGTTGTGGGGAACTCGACTTCCCCACGCACCTCGCAAAATTTACTCAAGCCACTAAAGCCGAGTTGTGGGCCTCAGCCGGGGAGCAGGTCACTTTCTTGAGAGAAAAATTAGAGTGAGTCTGTAGCGATAGGTTGATGGGTGCCCTCATGACTCCAGCGGAACGCCAAGAACTCTTACAGTGCAGTCAACGCATCGCAGAACTGCTGTACCAGGAGGCCTGCGAGCAAAACCAGCCGATGGGGAATTTGGGAGCCATCGAATCCACGGTACGCTCTCAAGTGCAAGACCATATCACACCGGTTATTGGGGAGTTTTTTGCCAAACCGTCACCGGCACGGACGAAGGATACCCCCGTCAACTAGAGAGCATTCTGGGTCCGCTATCGCTGAGCAGCGAACAGGCTAAACAGCTTGGTGTCCGCCCCCGGCAGCAGATCAGCCCTTACTTGGAACTCTGCTGTCTGCGCCAAAGTGCCATTGTCTCTTATGCCCAAGCGGCCACGGAAGTTGAGGTTCAAACCGGACGACGGGTGAGTGCCAAAACGCAGCAACGCTTAGAGGAGCGGCATGTCTTTGAGGTCCCCACCAGTGAGGTGCCCGTCGAGCAAATGAGTCTAGATGGCGGCATGATTCGCCTGCGAACGCCGCTCGGTGAAGCCACTGAGTGGCGCGAGTATAAAGCTCTGAATTGGGCGGAATTACCTCAAGGGATGGCTTGGCTTAAAGACAACGAGAGTCTCATTGAGTGGGCCAATGGCCTCCCCGCTAGCGCCGATGGTGGACTGTTTAGGGGATGGTCACGATGGGATTTGGGGTGTCTATGCCCAAATTGGATGCGACATCCAACGGCATGAAATCCTCGATTGGTTTTATCTGATGGAAAATTTGCATCAAGTCCCGGCCACTACGGAAGCGTTAGAAACCGCTCGCAGCTTTCTCTGGCAGGGACAAGAGACGCTGCTATGAATGCGTTTGAGAGGAGCGAGTCGGCAGCGACACATCGTTTCTGTGGCTATCTAGAGCGGCATCGTGACCGCATCCCCAATTATCGTTACTACCAAGAAGAAGGAGGGTCGATTGGCTCAGGGGATGTCGAATCGTTGGTCAAGCAGATTAACCAACGCACTAAGATATCAGGGGCTTCTTGGAACGCTGAGCGCGTCCCTCAAGTCCTTGCCCATCGCTGTGCCTACTTAAACGGGGCACTCTCACCTCAGCAGTATTTTTCTCTGTAGAAGGTGACCTGCTCCCCTCAGCCGTCTGGAGCAGATTAAGGGTTGGTAGCCTCAACGATTAATACCGATTCTCTAAAATCTAGCTACACATCCTTTCCCCTTCCCCCCCTTGTCCCCATAACCCTCCACTACGACCTGTAGCCCTATTCTGGAGAACTGGTATAGAGCTGCCACAGAACTGTCTTGACAAGAACTTCACGTGCAATAGCCGCGAACTTCTGCCGTCTCTAAATCCAACCGCGAATGGCGGCACGATAGACCCCTTGATAACGGTTCTTGGCTTCCAATTTAGTCAGGCTGTTGTTGATGTGAAACTTGACGGTGCTTTCACTAATAAAGAGTTCTTCGGCAATGTTGCGATCGCGCTTGCCCTCTGCGAGCAGCTGCATAATCTGCTGCTCGCGACTCGATAACACTGACTGTGCAGTAGTTGCGGCGCGAGGGTTTTGTTGATGCGACATTTCTAAAACGAGTTGGCACGCTTGCCCCCCCATTACCAGTTGAGTCGCCAGCGCCCCCCCCAATTGCTGGGCTAAAGCATTGAGTTCAGAAAAGTGGGTGTTGATCTGGGTGATTTCGTCGCAAGGTGAGTGGCGACCATTGGCGTTAGCATCATCTGCGGTTGGGCGGGGCACGGTCGCGATCGCTTCCAACATCACCTTGTCCGCCGCATAGCTCAAGCGACAGTAGCTACAGTCCAACCCTTCGAGCGCTTCGGTAGCCCGTAAAAATAGATAGGTTAAAGACGTGGGTAATGCCGGTTCTGTACCCACCAGGGTGAACTGGGTGTCGCCGAGAATTCTCGCCATCTGATCGGATAGGGAAAGCCCGCGAGAACTGTGGCTATTAGCGGCTACTGGGCTCGCCTGATGCTGACGAGCGGCGTCGAGGGCGACCGTCAGGGTCATGCACAGCACCTGCAACACTTCCAAAAATTCTGGATCAAAGGCCTGGTGACTAAAGGTGGCGAGTACCCCCAGCACGCGATCGCCCGCCATCAGAGGATAACCGGCAAACCCTTGAATATCCTTCTCCAAGGCCCACTGTCGATCTTTGACCCAGGTTTCGTCGGGCAACCGATTGCTGAGAAACGGCACCCGGTTTTGCGCAATCTTGCCCACTTTGAACGCCCCCATGGGGACGCGGGCAAACGACCCATTGAGATGGGTATATAACCCCGAAGAAGCCACTAACCGGAGGAAGGCCTGATCCGCTTCCACCAGCCAAATGCGCGCAAAAGCGCAACCAAATCGGTCGACCAACGCATTGGTGACTTGGCCGGCAATCTCATCAGCTTCGAGATTACCGCTCAAGGTCTGGGCAATTTCGTTGACTCGCTGGAGGTTGTGTAGCAGTCGAGCTGCATCTAAGAGGGAGTGAACTTGGGGCACGGCAACGGGGAAATAATCGCGCTGTGTCTAATCATGTCTAGCTATGCCTATTACATACACAATTTGCTTCCCGAGTTTGTATTCAACTCTGCAAAATGGGTGCTCGGACCGGTCATCCGGTCGCGGTCAAATCTTTTCAGCCAAGGAACGACAGCCCTGAGCCTGTTAACCTGGATTATTCATGACCTTATGCCAAAAATGGCTGAACCTTTTATCCAGCAAGGAATCTAGCGTCTTCATGTTTTCGACAGTGTGTTTTTATACACGAAGGCTGGGATGTAGTCACTGTGGGGAGTATGAATCTGAGCAAAAGCCTGGTGAATTATTCAGGTTAAGTAAATGCGGGCGCGGGTGGGCTTCACCTTAAAGGTTTCTGGGATGAATGGATGACGCGCCCGAGTCAACCTCTCCGCCAACCGCAAAGCCTTGAAGCCCGATGCCGTAGAGATGTAGGACTATTACCGCTCGGCGGAAGTTTGCATACTATTCGTGACGAGCAGAGGGGATGGGGAGCGAGGGGGGATAGGAACTGGAAGGGTAACACCATTTCTGCCATGCAGTACTAGTTCCAAAACTCATCAATATCAACTTCTGAAATTTCTTGCTTCACTTCTTGAAAATAGCTACTGGAGGTGAGTCTCGCGACTTCTTCTTCGCGCTTTTGCTGGTCGATTTCAATCTGTAGTTCTTCCAATTGTCGCCGCAATTCATCTTCTCGCTGTTTGCGTTCAGAAATGTCTTGCACAATGCCTTCGTAAAACAACACCTGGCCCTGATCATCCCGCACTACTCGGGCATCAATTTGCGTCCAAATCACGCTGCCGTCTTTGCAATAGCAGCGATATTCAAAGTCTTTGACCGTATCTTGCTGCTCCAGTTCGCGCTTAAACGCTTGCCGCCGATGGGTATCGACATAAAGCTGTTCACTTATGTTGGTAATGTGGGTCGTCATATCAGCGGGCGAATCGTAGCCGTAAATTTTCGCCAGGGCCGGATTCACATTAATGAAATGACCATTAGGGCTAGATTGGAAGATCCCCTCCAGGGCGTTTTCAAAAATGCTGCGGTAGTTTTCTTCAGCAATGCGCAGGGCTTCTTCGGCTTGCTTGCGGGCAGTAATATCTCGCACCATAATCAGCACTTCGTCTGTGCTCAAGACTAAAATCCGGACTTCTTCATCTTGAGGTTGGCCATTGACCAACAAGTGATGCTCATACACTTGCAATTTGCCAGTGGTGAGCGCCTGCTGAATGTAGCGCAGTCGCTTGGCGGCCAACTCGGTCGGCAGGGAATCGTGGACTGATGTACCGGGCCTAAAGTGTTGGCCATCATGGAGGCCCTGGAGGCGATCGCTGCCAATAATATCTAGATACACCCCCTCGCCATTAGCTCGAATCATTAGGTCAGGAATGGTATCGACAATGGCCCGATTGGTAGCTTCACTCTGTTGTAGAGCGGCAAAGGAGGCCTGCAGCTTCTCCGACATGGTGTTGAAGGATTGGGCCAGATCATTGATTTCCGCAATGGAGCTGGGATCGACTTGCTGATCCATCTCACCCGCCGCTAAGCGATTGGACGCGTGAGAAATATCGAGCACGGGGCGGGTAATCCATCGAGCTGTTACAACGCTGAGGGCGATCGCTAACCCCAACGCGCCCACACACAGCAGTACGGTATTGCGGGTATTCGCGTTAATTTGGGCCATGAAATCGGTTTCGGGTACCACCACGACAATCAGCCAGTCGAGGCCAAAGCCATCTTGAAAGGGCAACACTTCTAAAAACTGCGCTTTGCCATCGATGTCGAAGCGCAACTGTTGGGCCTGATCAATTTGCTCAAAGCCATTAAACCGGGTCGATAAATACTCGGCGGTGGCCTGCACCAGATGATCTTGACTGGCGGTCGCCATTAACGGTTCGGCCGTTTCGCCACTGCCCGTCATCAGCGGTTCATCCGTCGAGTTCGAAATTAGTGTGCCCTGTCGATCAATCACAAAGGCTTGGCCAGAGGAGCCAATTTCCAAATCTTGCAAAAAGGCCCGAAATTCTTCGGGCAACACCACATCGGCGGCACAAACCCCAATCAGATTACGGCCAGCACGATCGTAGACTGGCAGGCTAGCGGTGATGTTCGGTAAGCCCGTGGTGAAGGCGATGTAAATATCAGTCCAGGTCGGTCTTTCGGCTAGAGCCGCCGCGCGATACCAAGGTCGCTGTCGAGAATCGTAAGGCGTATCGGTTTGGCGTACAAAAAACGATCGCCCGCCACTGACATCCAACCGGGCATAGTTGCGCAAGAAGTTCGTCGATTGATTGCTATAGGTGAGCTGGAGGGTGCCGTCTTCGGGGACTCGCAACACGCCAAAAAACTCGCCGCTTTGGGCACTGCCGCAGTAGGCTAGCGCCACCGTCGGCGCAATTTTCATTTGCTGATACAGTTGGCTCTCGCCAAACTCAGCATTATTCACATCCAAGAGCCCTTGGGCAAAGGCGTCCGCGTTGAGGCGATTGATTTCGTGGGGAGTTTCAAAGTAGCCCTGTAGCTCTTGTTCGATGCGGGCCGTCAGTTCATGGCGTAGCTGGCCCGCCAAGTCATTGACGGCTTTTTGGCCATTGCGGAACGACAAATAGCCGACTAACCCAACAGCACCGACAATTTGGCCAACCCCAATCAAGATCAGTAAAACTCGCAATGGCAGCGGCGAGTATAAGCGGGGGCGAGAGAACAGAGACAAGGACTTTACCAGTTATCAACGTCATTGCCAGTCAGACAGTCGGCTAAATCCAGTTTGGGTTTAGCGACATTAAACAGATGCAACCCAAAATCTTGGGATAAATCTTCGCACACTTTGATGCCCCTGACGCTGTTGCCTTTGGCATCCAGCAGGGGCGAAAAGGTGCCCACCCCCAACTTGCCCGGCACCACCGCCGTGATGCCGCCGCCGACCCCACTTTTGGCCGGCATCCCGACGCGATAGGCCCATTCTCCCGAGCCGTCGTACATGCCACAGGTCAACATGACGCTGATGACATCCTGCACGTAGCGCTCATCTAAGGCCCGTTCTTGAGTCACCGGATTGACCCCACCATTTGCCAACGTGGCCGATAGCATGGCGAGATCTTTGGCCGTCACCATGACGGAACATTGCTGAAAGTAGAGATCCAATGTTTCATCAATGCGATCGCTCACCATGCCAAAGTTCAGCATCAGGTAGGCCATGGCCCGATTGCGAAATCCGGTGGCCTTTTCGGAGAGAAACACCGGTACGTTGATATCCAACTCGCGCCCGGTGTAGCGTTGAAACATCGCTAACAGCCGCTTCAGGCGCTCGGTGCCGTTGGCCCCTTTGATCAGATCTGACGTAGCGATCGCTCCGGCATTCACCATCGGGTTGTAGGGGCGATTGGTCGTTTCATCCAGCACAATCGCGTTAAAGGCTTCCCCCGAGGGTTCTACACTCACCCGGCTGTTGACGTACTCACGACCGTGATCTTCCAGCGCCAAGCCATACACAAATGCCTTCGAGATGGACTGGATGGTAAACACCTGATCGCAGTCGCCAATTTCAAAAACTTGCCCGGCTTCGGTCACGACGCAAATGCCAAACCATTCCGGTTTAGCCAAGGCCAGTTCAGGAATATAGTCCGCCACGGCCCCATCATTGTTCGCCTGATACTGGGTGTGGAGGTCGGTTAAATAGCTGCGAAAGGGGGAGGTAACAGCGGTAATCGAACTGGTAAGCGACTGCAAATCAGACATAATGCTTACACCTCCGCCATGATGTGCTGGGCAACTTTACGAAACTCTTGACTGACGGGATGGTCTGGATACTTGGCACAAAAGACTCCTTCACTGGCCAGCTGCACCACTTCTTCAGACAGGGGAAAAATCCCCGCAACCGGGCTCTGGTAGGTCTTTTCAACTTTCTGTTTCAAGGCTTCTGGGTTCAAGGTGCTGTAGGTTTTATTGATCGCCAGCAGCACGTTCCGCACGTTCAGCTGACGGGCCACATCCATCGTGACGGCGGTGCCCTGATAGTCCTGCTTGTCAGGCCGCAAGATCAGCACTAACACATGGGAAATCGCGATCGAGAGAAAGGTTTCTTTCGACAAGCCGGGATGGGTATCGATAAAGAGATAATCCAGTTGTAGCGATTTCACTAAGCTGCGAAACCCGTCATTCATCAACTTAACGTCGTAACCATCTTTGAGAATACGGGCAATGTCGTCGGCCTTAACACTAGCAGGCACCAGATAGAGCTGGTCAGCGGCTAAGCCCACATTAGCCCCCGACATCATAGGCGGCTTTTTCAATCGGTGCTTCACCCCACAGGTAGTGATTCAGTGTGGTGGATACCTGCTCGGGTTCTAGGCAGAATAGATTGTGAATACCGGGGGAAGGGACATCAGTATCAAAGACGCCGACGCGGTAGCCGTCAGCGGCCACGGTGGTGGCGAGGTTAGCCGTAAAATTTGATTTTCCGGTTCCTCCCCGGTAGGAGTGAATCGAAACAACTTTGGGCATATCAAGTTTTGATTTAAACGATTTGCAGACTTGCCCAAAGCTTCAGACACCCCGTCCTGGAAAATTGTATTGATTGCTACAAAGCCCTCGAAAGCTCTAGCCACGGTAGCTTTACACATTTGTTACAGCACTTTACGAACTCATGAGTCAGCGATCGCTCCCTCCAAAACTCAGGGCGATCGCTGGAAAGACTTATCGGTGAAGAACCATAAGGCCGCCAGCCAATTCCCTCACTTAACCCGTATGCCGTAGCTAGGCCGACTCAACATCCCCACTCTGTTGGGGAATACTTCGCTTACACCACGTCCATCTAAAGAACTGGAGTTTTTGGCCCGTTTGCTGCGATCGCTGAAGCCGATACTGATAGAGGCTTTCACTAATTTAGCCGGCGCTCGATCAAGACTACGATTGTCGATGTTGACGTGGTTTATGTTGATTGATCTGTTTCGGTCATGCGCTACACACCTGAAAAATTACAAGACTTACTGCACAAAGTTGAGCTTGAGCATCGCCTCAGCATCATTTACGGATTGGAGTCAGGTAGCCGGGCTTGGGGGTTTGAGTCCCAAAATAGTGACTATGATGTTCGCTTTCTGTACGTTCGACCTGTCAACTGGTATCTCTGTATTGAAAAACGCAAAGATGTTCTAGAGCTGGGTACTTCTAGAGACATCGATCTGAGCGGTTGGGACCTGAGAAAATCGCTGCTATTTCTTCGAAAATCTCATCCTGTATTGCTGGAATGGTTAAGATCTCCAGTCGTCTATCTCGAACAGTCGGAAGTCATTCAAGACATGCGAATGATTGGGGAAGAATTCTTCGCTCCACGGGCATCTGTTCATCACTATATCGGTTGGGCTGAACGCATTCTTGATCGATATTTCAGAGGTTCTGATGTCGCTGCCAAACGCTACTTTTATGTGATTCGCCCAATTCTTTGTTGTCGTTGGATTCAAGCGATCGGCGGACAACCACCGCTGCAAATTCAAGAACTCATTACCGCCATTGAAATGCCTGGCAAGGCAAAATCAGCCCTTAAAAATCTCATCGAGAGAAAGCGAGCAGGCTATGAACTTGATTCAATAGGCAAAATACCCCTTTTAGATCGGTATATCTCGGACACGTTACCATAAGTCAAAGATTACTTGGTGACGCTTCCTAAACCTGATTATGTCCCGATTGAGCTTCTGAACCCATTATTTCAGAAAACCTTAGAAGAGTTTTCAGGAAAGTCATCTGCTCAGTCTTGACAAATTTAGAATGCGCTCGATAGTTTTAACAACTCTAGTACAAAGAATTGACCGAGGTTACTTATATTTCAACCAAGGTATTCGCAATTTTGGGTCAGGCATCCAGGCCTCATCCAGGTTCAGGAGTGGAGCTTGGACACTTGGCCCGACCTCTCCTAACCTCTCCTTTTCAAGGCTACGGCTTATACATAAGTCATTCTTTAGAATATGCCCGAGGTTAGATCCCCCTCAATCCCCCTTTTTAAGGGGGATATCCCAGTTTGAATCGGATAGAGCCCCCTTAAAAAGGGGGCAGCGACAGCGGGGGATCGACTATCTGCGCTGAGTTCTAGAGATGTGTATAAGCGGCAGCCTTTTCAAGGAGAGGCTAGGTGAGTTTTTCCGATCAAGCACAACTCCATTCCTCAACTTAGATCTGGTTTGTATAGGAATTTGATTGACGTGAGAAGGATAAAAATATGGCGAGTAAAGTAGGGTTCGATTTTGATGAATTCGGCGGCAATGTCAATGTGGTCATCGTAAAAGCAGATAAAGACCTATTAGAAAACTCTGATCATTTAAAATCTTTGGCTCTCGACGGCCATTTTGAGCAACAATTCGATCAAGCCTGGAGTTTTTATTACGGGGTAACTTATCTAGCAGCAGGAGCCGAAGGACTCGCTAAATTCTTATCAGGAGGATTTTCTACAAAGGCGATCTATTTTTATTACGGTGATGCCTCAGGCTGGATGGGGTATCAGCTATTTATCAATGGCGCAACGAGTGAAGAGTATAGTTTTGGCGTAGATTATGACGAGGAAATGGCTGAGGCTGGAATAGACCCAGCAGCACAGCGAAAAGCGGGCACTGTGATCGCCTATAATGACGATGGTTATCAATGCTTATTCTGGAGCCTGTTGCGTACACAAATTGAAGATGAAATTGTGGGTGGAGAGGACTTCATTGATCAGTTTCTCAAAAGTGAAAATGCCTATATTGGCTGGGATTTATTTACAAATCACTAATCACTTTTAATTAAAGACCAACCTGACAAGGCGCAGTCAAGCGCTGCTGACGTTAGTCGTTACTTAGAAACCGTTGTCAGGGCCTTTATTGGCATCGCTATTATCCAGAATCAAAAGCGGTTTTAGACAGCGGGTCATGGCGATCGCTCCCGCCTCTTTGGGTAGGCGATCGCTGAAAATACACACTCAGGACGGTCACAATACCGAGACCCTACATCATTGACTAAACCCGCAGAAGCACCTTAATCGATCTAGATTCAGACTCTACAAATAGACGACAAACCAGCCCTGAACAGATTGAGCTGACTTTTAAGTAACCTGAGTTCGGGATAAAGATTATCAGCATAGCCAGAAAGCCAAGTCCCCTCCAGCGGAGGGGTGGCCGCAGGACGGGGTGGGCCTTACGGCGGCTTACCCACCCCATTAACTCCGCCAGCGGAGGAGAAAGTAACAGATTTTCGTTTAACCCGAACTGACGTTAAGCAGCTGACGATTTCAGATGCTTGCGCTGATCTGTGTTGCCTATTCGCTAGAGAGTGCTATGAGGGATAGAGATCTCAAATATTGCTGGCAATGACACTCGGCTCGCCCTATCGGCTGGCGCAAAATGCAACTAGATTGGCGCTTTTGGTAATTCTCAGAAGCCGGTTTGCCGTCTATTGTGTTCTTGAACCCGGATGAGAGTAAAGCGCGATCTATCCACTATCAAAGCCAAACCATAACCCTGATCATCGCTCAAGGTCAGTTTCACCTATGTGCTGACCCCATCGCCCAGATGTGGCTTTCGCCTATGCAGAAGCCACGAGTATCGAGCCTTGTCATCTTTATCTGATTCGATATTTGCCGAATGATTTCTAAATTGCGCATAGAAATCCAGTTCTGATGTCAGCGTCCCCTGAGCGGAGTCGTTGGTTTTGCCGCCCCAAAGGGGCTAGGGACGCTTTGGTTGGTTTGTAGCTTCGACTCCGCTCAGCTAGCGATGTGTGTGGGACGGTTATGTTCTGATCAGTTCAACATTATTTCACGAAGGAGAAAATACTATGGCAACCGCCTTAGTGACCGGAGCATCCAGCGGCATTGGTGCGGCATTGGCCCGATTGCATGCTTCTAAAAGGGGTGATTTGGTTTTGGTGGCTCGACGAGAGGACGCCCTCAATGCCTTGAAATCTGAGTTGGAAAGCACTCACGGCATTAAAGCGATGGTGATTGCGGCTGACCTTGCCGAACCAGATGCGGCAGCAAGGATATTTGCCACCACGGAAGCTGCTGGCATCCAGGTCGATATTTTGATGAACAACGCGGGATTTGGTGGTTACGGCAAATTTCATGAGCGGGATCTGGCGAAAGATCAAGCCATGATGCAAGTCAACATGGTGTCCCTGGTAAACCTCACCCACCTTTATCTGCAAGGCATGGTTGAGCGCAACTCAGGCCAGCTTTTGCATGTGGCTTCCACCGCCGGATTTTTACCCGGGCCATTGCAGGCGGTGTATTTCGCTACCAAAGCCTTTGTAGTGTCCTTTTCTCAGGCGATCGCCCAAGAACTTGCAGAGACCAATATCACCTCAACGGTGTTGTGCCCTGGGGCCGTAGCCACCGGCTTTGTCGCTGCTGGCGATCTCGAAGGCAATGCCCTCTGGGATCATGCTGCCACCCCTGAATCTGTTGCCGAGTGCGGCTATGAGGCCATGATGAAAGGTGAACTCGTGAAAATCAATGAACCCCGACTGGATTTCATGCTGAATTGGGTGATCCCGTTTTTGCCACGCAAAAAGGTGTTGAAAATATCGCAGCAGGCGATGGAAAAATGACCCCATTCAGCCAGAAATTCACCTTGAGTCCTGGTACCCAGATCATCTTAAAAGATCTGGGTTTGTCACCTCAGGATGTGCTGCGCCATGCCCGTCTACCCCTAGATCTCTTTAGCCAGCCGACGCCCCAGCTCTCGACTGAGGAATATTTTCGGTTGTGGCAGGGGCTGGAAACTCTACTTTCTAGTGACCCGGCGTTTCCGTTGCGGGTGGGGCAGGCAATCTCTGTAGAGTCTTTCAGTCCACCCATTTTCGCCTGCTTTTGCAGCGAGAACGCTAACCGGGCCTTTAAGCGATTAGCCCAGTACAAGCCCCTGATTGGCCCCTTACAGCTCCAGGTTACAGTCACCCCACAGCAGACCACGCTCACCCTGGGAGAACTGCCAGGCAATCCATCCTTGCCCATTGCTTTAATTGCTACAGAGCTGGTGTTTTTCGTACACCTGATGCGTTTGGCAACCCGAGAACGGATCATTCCTGTGGCGATCAAAACCACTCAGCCACTGCCAGCAGCGGAGCAATATGCCGACTTTTTTGGCACCTCAGTGACTGTCGACCAATTTAACGAAGTCACCTTTGCCGCTATCGATGCTCAGAAGCCTTTCCTAACCTCCAATGTGGGGATGTGGTCCATCTTTGAACCAAACCTCAACCAGCAGTTGAGGCATCTGAATATAGAGGCCCAATTTCGCGATCGCGTCCGGGCCTGCCTGATGGAAATTCTCGCTAGCGGTGAGTGTTCGATGGCCGATGTCGCTCGGCGGTTGGCCATTAGCACTCGGACGTTGCAGCGACGACTGCGAGAAGAAGAAACTAGCTTCCAGCAAGAATTGAGCAGCCTGCGAGCGGAACTCGCTAAGCACTATCTCACCCAGACGCCTTATTCCAGTGCAGAAATTTCATTTCTGCTCGGCTATCGTGAACCGAGTTCCTTCTTTCGAGCGTTTCACATTTGGACGGGGAAAACGCCAGATGTCGTCCGTGAAATGTCTCGACCTTAACGAATAGCTGTTTTCACTTCCGAGTCTTACAAGATCACAAGTTGATGGAGTCTCCATCGTGACGACCAGACACTCTCAAAAGAGTTCTATCGTCAGCGTTTCTATCCGGCATAAATATCAGCGCTAGAAAGCTGGCCCTGGCGATCGCTTTCTGGGCTTTGAGGGGGCGATCGCCCACGAACATGAAGCATTCTAAAGAACGTTCACGCTTTCCAGCCTTCTCCTAACAATCAGTTTGCGAGTTGAATTAGGATGTGACATAGCTAGCCTAGGTAATGGCTGATGGTTCAAACCCCCTCCAAACCCATCACCCTTGATGAATTTCTGCGACAGCCAGAAACCAAACCCGCCAGCGAATATATCGACGGACACATCATCCAAAAGCCGATGCCCCAGGGTCAACATAGCCGCATTCAGCAAAAGCTGATGAGCGCCATCAATACTGCTGTCGAAGATGACCAAATTGCTCTGGCCCTACCCGAACTACGTTGCACATTTGGGGGGCGCTCCACTGTCCCTGATATTGCCGTCTTCCAGTGGGCACGGATACCCACTAACGAAGATGGCAGCATTGCTAATACTTTCAGTGCCCAGCCTGACTGGACGATCGAAATCCTTAGTCCCGAACAATCCTCAACTCGGGTTGCCAGCAATATTTTGCACTGCCTCGATCACGGCTGTCAGCTTGGTTGGCTAATCGATCCTGGCGAACGACTTGTGCAAGTCTACGATCCGAACAAGCGCCTCACTTCGCTTGAATTGGCTGAAGACATCCTGCCCGTACCCTCTTTTGCCGAAGCACTAAACCTCAGCGTCAGCAAGCTTTTCGGCTGGCTCCAAGTCCGCTAGAAAACTTCTCAAACAAGTCTGCCTGAGACTGATGAGGCTATTGAGCGATCGCTGCCAATACACAATCAGAAATGACCAAAAGTCTGCGCCGAACATCATTGCTTAACCAACAACCTCTTGAAAAGTGCCTCAATCAACCCAGGCTTCAGTCTATACAAACGGCTCATGAGCAAACGATAGATAGATTGTATTGTCTCTGATGTATTGGACTAGACTGAATTCATCTCCATCGCGATCCAACGCAGGGGAGAGATTGATGCTGACTTGTTTTTACCGAATTTTAGGTGTTGTGTAGTATGTCGCTTTCTAACAACAAGTAGTTGGGCAGATTCAAAATGCCACTTCCAGTATTTATCAGCAATTTTGTCAGTTTCGCCTATCTTCTAGCGAACCTGTTCGTGTTTGTGCTCACCATCACTACGTATCAGGACACACGTAAACGCGGCTTCCTTCTGATTGCTATTTCTAGTGGAGTTGGTGCGATGTTGTTGTTGGCATCTTGGATACCAGACGTTGGGCCTTCATGGACTTTTTTGGGGTTTTTGGCATTTGGCAACGCTTGCAGATGTGATCCTTTGGGTGGCTGGTTTTCGGCTTCTAGTAAATGAGTATGTGAAGATGGCAACGCGAAGTGCCCAACAATGTGCTGCACTGAATGTCGATCCCGCAATGCCAGTTGATAATTCAGACACTTCTAGGAATCCGCCATCGGTGAGCTGATTCGCTATGAAGGGACATTGTCAGCACAGTTCTACCGCAATCTTTTCTATTCAGCATAGAAATCAACATTAGGAAGCTCGCCTTCCAATAGCTTAGGATTCACTTGCTGGAGGGGTTGATAAAACATCTCTAATTCCGGTTGGGCGGCGGCGGTGACTTGTTCAAAGAGTTTGGTGTTGAGGGACTGCTCGATAATGGGGGCGGGGGTGTCCATGTATTGGGCACCAAGTTCGGCGGCGGCGGTGGGGTTTTGCTGAAGCCAGTTGAGGGGAGTGAAGGTAAAAGTGACTTTACAAGTAAAACCCCTCTAGCCGTAGGGTAGGTAGTGCCCATCACCCCTATTGCAGTTACTTCTGCTGTTTGATCCAGGCTCGAAGGGATTTTTCCGCCTCAATTTCATCCTGCCGGGCCAAAGTCAGAAATTCATAGAGTTTGGCTTTGGGCACAAAGGGAAAAGTCGGGCTGACTTCCTGTTCCTCATAGCGGCCATCCTGAAGCTGGTAAATCCGCCATTCTTTGCCGTTGAAACGCCAGAATTCGGGCACCCCCAGGGCTGCATAAAGACTCAGTTTATCGATGTCGGTATGGGTAATATCTACCTCTACCACCAAGTCCGGCGGGGGATCGTCCTGAAAATTGACCGTGCGTCCGGCCACCCGAGGCTGATTTTTGATATAAAACGCATTGTCTGGTTCCGGACTGCGGTTCAGATCTTCCCTTTCGATGGTGGTAGAGCGCATGGATTTGATGCGTTGACCTAGCTCTGACACCAGAAAATAGATGAATCGACCCATTAACTCAGCGGCGAATTCATGATCTTCTAGGGGCATGGTGATTTCTAAAACTCCCCGGTCGTAGGTCAGGCGGGCCGAGCGGGATTCACCCAGGGCTTGCAGAATTTGCTGGTAGGCCTGCCAGTCAAGGTGGTGAAAAGCCACCCGCTTTTCGCCGATGGGTTGGGGAACGGTAACATTAGCGGTAGCAACCATAGGCTTGCCCGATCACTGTTGTTTTAATCTTAATCTCCCTGCAGAACACGCACCTGGATAATCCGACACCGCTTGCAGTGCCGTTTGAATCAGCCCTAATGTGGTTCAACTTACCCTAGTACCCAGCGGCATAAGTCTCAATACCGATCCGCCCTCATCCCCGGCCCCTTCTCCCAAAAACTGAGAGAAGGGGAGCAAGTTAGCAGAAGTCCCTCTCCCAATGTTGGGAGAGGGATTTAGGGGTGAGGGCCAATGAGGGCCAATGGGCGGTCAAATTTACGCCGAGCAGTACTAGTAAACAGAGTAAAGCGTACCGCTCCGGTCGATGGCGAAACCTTTATCAACAGCATTCTAGAGCGATTCCAGCAAGCAAAGCAGTCATAAACCGTTATGAAGTTTGAACCCATCGATTCTTCTCATCTGAAAGGCTGCTCCAATTTATTTGTTGAAGTCTTTAATGGCTCACCTTGGCATGAAAGCTGGAGCTTTGAAACAGCCTCAAAAAGACTGGAAGATTGCTACGCCACGCCAGGTTTCTACGGCATCGTCGCGATTGAGGAGGATAAAGTCTCCGGTTTCGCTCTCGGCTTTGCCGAAGTCTCGTATGAAGGACAGCACTTTTACTTGAAAGAAATGTGTGTATGTCCTAACAGGCAGAGAAGTGGCATTGGAACGAAAATTATTGAGACTCTTTATAGTAGTCTTGTCGACAAAAGACATCAGCATGATTTATCTCCTAACGATGCAAGATAGCTCAGCTGCATCCTTCTACAAGAATTGTGGGTTCTCGTACAGTTCTATCATGAGTATGATGCTGAGAAAGACGAAATAGTAAGTGTGTTGCTTGACTAGCAAAAGCCCTGTTCTATATAGCTCTAGAAAAAAGCATTACAGAACACAATAGCAACTGGAAAACAGGATCAATGTGGTTCTGCCTTCATCATTTTTCTACCCGGCATAAAAATCAGCATTGGGAAGTTGCCCCTTCAAAAGTTGAGGATTCACTTGCTGCAGGGATTGGTAAAACACCTCTAATTCCGGTTGGGCTTCAGCGGCGGTGAGGTGTTCAAACAGGTTGGTCTGGAGGGACTGCTCGATGATGGGGGCGGGGGTATCCATATATTGGGCACCGAGTTCGGCGGCGGCGGTGGGGTTTTGCTGAATCCAGTCGAGGGAGTTGCGCAGTTCCGTTTGAATCAGCTCCACCACGTCGGGATGGTCGTTGACGAGGCTGTTGAGCACGGACACCCCGGCTTGGGGAAAACGAGCCTCTTGTCCGGTGACTTCGCCCCAGGCAGCTTTGAAATCCAAACTGTAGGCGAGGGGAGAGCCCTGCTCTTGGGATTTTGCCACGACGTTGCTGGCGTGGGGTTCGGCAAACACACCGGCATCAGCTGCCCCCGTCAGCAGCAGTTGGGCGGTGCTCTGAAAATCTTGAGTGGACTGGATGGTAACGTCTTGGTCGGGCTGCAGGCCGGACTGCATGGCGAGGAAGCGGAAGATCATTTCCGGCATGCTGCCTTTGAAGGGAATCAGCACCGTCTTGCCGCGCAGATCTGACCAACTCGCGATCGCTCCCTCACTGGAAAGCACATAAATATTCCCCCAAATCATCACGTTCAGCAGCTGCAGCGGCACCTCTTGTTGGTACAGACCCGCTGCTAGCAGAGTGGGATTGGCGGTAATTTGTCCCTGTTCGGAGGTCAGCAGTGCCTTGATCTGCTCGTGGTTGCGGACGGTAAAAAATTCGATATCCGCGATCGCTTCCGGCAGGCTACTCATTTCCATCAGATACGCCAGGGGAATGGCCAGCAAAATCGGTGAGCCGCCAATACCCAGGGACGGCAGCTTACTCCCCCACTGAGGTCGTGGATCGACCGCAGCCAGCAGCGATGGAGAGGCCCAAGCTGGCAGTCATAAATTGCAAAAACTGACGACGATGAAAAGTCATGGGGTGAAACTCCGAGCAGGTTCCAAAGCGGGATTGAGGTTAAAGCTGGCGGCGATTTCGGGTCGGGTTTGCAGGTCCGATAGGGTGCGGTAGACGTAGGCCGGGTCACGCTGGTGGGGCGGGCGATCGCTGTGCCACCAGGAGACAATACGGGCGGGACAGGGAGATAACACGAGGAGGCGATCGCCCATCACCACCGCCTCCGCGAGATCGTGGGTGACCAAAATCGCCGTGGTTTGGTGCTGCTGCACCCAGGTCATCACCAGCTGCTGTAACTGCTGGCGGGTGCCCATATCCACCGAACTAAAGGGTTCATCTAACAAGAGGAGTTGAGGCTGGATGGCAAAGGCGCGGGCTAGGTTGACCCGCTGTTTCATGCCACCGCTGAGTTGCGGCGGATAGAGATGCGCCGCTGTTGCGAGCCCAACGGATTCGGCTAGGGTGCGGGCTCGCTGTAAGCGCTGGCGTCGCGCCATGCCCTGCGCCTTTAAACCCAGAGCGATGTTCTCCAGCACGGTGTACCAGGGGAACAGGCGCGGTTCTTGGAAAACGTAAGCGGTGGGGATGGCCCAGTGCTCAACGGTGCCTGCTGTGGGCGACAGCAAGCCCGCCAGCAGATTGAGCAGGGTGGTTTTGCCGCAGCCCGACGGCCCCATCAGCGACACAATTTCGCCGGGAGCCACTGTTAGGGAGATGTCTGCCAGCACCCGTCGCGATCCGTAATGGTGGTGAATTTGGTCCAGCAATGGCTTCATGACAGTTCACCTGCCCCGACTGCTAGAGGCCGCGGCCTGCCAGGGCAACAGTCGTCCCTGGAGAGTGCGCAGCAAGGTATCGGAGGTCAACACCAAGGCGATCGCTACCGCAATCCAGGCCATGACCTCGGCGGTATCCAGGTTGGCGCGGGCGGTGTTCAGCTCCGCGCCGATACCGTCCGGTGTGGCCAGCACCTCCGCCATGATCGCCACTCGCCAGGCTAGGCCCAATCCGGCCACGAGTACGGGCAGTAGTCGCGACACCACCTGGGGCCAGTCCAGAGATTGCAAGCGGGCTTTCCCCTCCAGGCGGTAGACCTGGGCCACGGCCACCAAATCCGGGTCAAGGCCCCTGACCGCCGCCGCCACCCCAGCAAACACCAGCGGCCCGACGGTGACGGCAACGGTGAAAATTGAGTTGGCATGGCCTAGCCCAAACCACACCATTGTTAGCACCAGCCAGGCGATCGGCGGTATGCCCAACAGCGCGACAGAAATGGGGGCGAGGGCGGGCTGCACCCAAGGTTGTCGCCCGGCGACGAGTCCTAACAGGCCTCCGATCGCTAACGCCAATCCAAAGCCTGTCACGACATGGAACGTCGTCGCCGCGATCGCGGCCCACAACCGTGCTTCTCCGAGGAGCGATCGCAGTGCTGTTAAGACGACCACGGGAGCCGGCAAAATAACGGGGGTATACTGCTGTGCGCCCCACTGCCAGAGCCCCAGCAGCAGCCCCAGCATGCTCAGGCTTAAGAGCACCGAGCGGAAGCGCGACGGTCGAGCGATCGCGGTTTCGAGAGAGATTTTCTTCGCGATCGACTGACGAGAAACCATCGGTATCCTAGAAATTCAAAATTTAGAATTCAAAACTCAAAATTCAAACACCGTGCGGAAACTGCCGACCCAAATGGTGTCGTTGGCACTGTTGTTTTCCGGATTAATCAACACAAAAAAGCCGGGAATTAGCGAGATGTTTTGAGTCACCCGATAGCGGTAAAACGCCTCCAGGTGCCAGGTCGAGTCATCTTCATCAGCGCCACCGCTATTGCTCAACACCCGGGGCGGATTGCCCACCACCAAACCGCCCAAATTTCCCTGACCACCTAAGTTTGGCAGTCCCAGGGTCACGGCCCAGTTCAAGAGCGTGGCATCGTCACCCTCATCCACCACCCCTCGGTCAGATTCCGCTGTGGCGAAACTTAACCCCGCCCAACCCGACAGGTTGGCACTGCCCAACTTCAGAGTAGACTGCAGGCCCAAGTGATTGGCAGAGGTCGCCACGTTGCCGCCAAAGGGCGCATTTGCCAACCGGCTGCCGGTACCTGCAGCAACGGCCACGTTCCCCGCTGGATAGGAAGAGCGAGCATATGCCAAACCCAGCCGCCAAGACTCCGTGGGGCGATAGTCGAGCTGGGCCAGCGCCGTGTAGCCGCTGCCAAACAAACCACCGTCATCAGGATTATTCGACCCCGGTGCCCGCGACAGGTAACCGGCGGAAAAGGCCAGATTGGGAGCCAGGTCGTAGACACCCGTGATGCCCGTGCCCAAAGCTCCCTGATAGTAAATGGGGTTGAAGCGGCCAAACCGCGACACCACCCCAGAAATCGGATTGGCTAAGCCGGGGTTAAAGGTGCTGGAAACATTGCCCTGATAAGCCCCCCGCGCCGCATCAATGTGCAGGGAGAGGCGATCGCCCACCGGAAACCGATAGAAAAACTTGCCAATGTCGAAATCGTTATTATTAGTGCGATCGAACGCCAAGCGGGTCATGTTGGTACCCGTGACCGGCACGTTGAACCGATTGGGCTCCAGGGCATCGAGCCGGATTTTGAGTAAATCGCGTCCCGTAAAACTCGTGTTGAAATTTAACCGAGCCCGACTGCCAAAGACTAGCGTTTCTGGTAAGTCATCACCGCTGCCATTCGCCTTATCCCCACCTAAGAGCTGCTCCAGCGAAAACACCACCTCGCCTCGCAGCCGCGTCGTGGTGGAAAAAGCATTGGTCCGCAGCTCAGCGGTTTCCGCTTCAAGGATGTCAACTCGATTTGTAAGCAAATCAAGTTCTTCTCGAAACTCGGCCTGTAGTCGCTGTATCGACGGACCACTTGAGCGAAGTAAGCCCTCTCCGGCAAGGGGATTCAGCCCGGCTAGGACTTGCACCTCCGATAAGCATTTGTCCAAACCCGCAGCAAATTCAGAGCGGGTGAGGGAGCGATCGCCCCGAAAGGTTTCGTCGGGATAGCCCTCAATGCAGCCGTAATCGTCAACTAAGCTTTGCAGGGCTTGATAGGCCCAGTCACCGGGTGACACGTCGGCGAGTTCGTCAATGGTGGATACGTTAGCGATCGCCTCTGCTGCAGGAGCCGTCACCGGAGACTCTGCCGCATTCGCTGCAAATACTTCAGGCTCTAACGTTGGTAGCGCATCATGGGACAAATTTTCGGCGGGGGCATTGGGCGCGAGCTCGGCAACCTGGTTACTGAAGGGAGCGATCGCGGCAAACGTCGGCCTAATATTATTGGCCGTTATCCCAGGATCTACAGCCGCGATCGACCAACCCGGTGCCTCTGGCTTCGTCGCGTTAGTCTTGACCGCCGAAGCTGCCCAGCTTTCCTGCACACCCAAGCCCAGGGTGACGCCGAGCGCGACACCGAGGAAATTTCCATACTTCATACACTTTTTCAAAGAGAGCACCCGTGACGCTAAGTCGTAATTCGCAACTCTAGATTGCCATCAGCCATATCAAACCCTGATCAGGAGTGTAGAGCCTATATTCAATAATCTCTAGTAAGTGGAGATTTGTTTTAGATCTGCTGTAGCCAGAGTTTTGTCAATGAGGTGCGGTCTGAAGTTCACCACCGAGTGAGGCCTGAGAAGGAAACAATGGGTTGTCTTGAATGCAGTTCAAAGTCCCTCTGCAGCTTGCCGAAATCCCATAGGGCACGTCATCAATGAATCCCAGGAACCCTTGGGGCTAAGCATTGCCGCGCCCGCATTCACTCAACCGGCGAGGGGCTGTCGTTCCTTTGCTGAAAGGATTTGACTACGCAATGATGACAGGCTCTAAGTAACGTGAATTCGGGATAACGTTTCTTAGTTAACCAGTGACCCCAATCCCCTCTGCGGAGGGGTGCCCGCAGGGCGGGGTAGGTCCGAAGGAGACTTAAAAGGGTTGAAAAACCCACCCCTGCTCCCTCCTAAGGAGGGGAAGTGCACCCCCAAGATGCTGATCTGACGGGAGCTTTTGTAACCCGAACTGACGTTAGGTAGGTGGCGACAGTCATGGATTGGGGATGGAGAGTCGCAATCATGGTGCAGGCTCCGGCCAGATGCCTCAATGAGGTCGGGGCGATCGCGCCGCCGCCCCAGCCTGGGCATCGTGCCGTTTAGCCAAGCTCCCATGACAAACTGTCACACACAACTGACATAGTTGTCTCAGATGTCAGACCTTATAGGTAAGGGCGTCACTGGAGCTAACACCATGGCAGAGAAATCAGCGTCTATTCGCATTCAGCTAGAGCTGGCTAACGATGACGAACGGCTGCTGTTGGGGCTGGAGACTTGGCTCGAACTGGGGCTGATCTCGGATGCCCAGGTGCGATCGCTCAGCGCTGAACGACTCATCTGTGAGTGCCCCCAGCGCAGTGAGGTGGTAGCGGCGGCGGCTGTACCCGCTGTCGCTACCACCTCACCGAGAGTTGCCGCCCCTGGGTTTTTGCCGCCCGAGCCGGAGCCGTCCCCCCGACGACTGGCGACGCCAATCCCCCGACCGGTGCGAGGCTGGCTCGGACAGATCGTCAGCGAACTGAGTGTCGTCTGGCTGTTAGGGCTGGGCGTCTTTTTGGTGGTGCTGTCTTCGGCGGTGCTGGCAGCGACCCAGTGGGCCGCCTTCAGTTCGGTGGGGCAATACTGTGTGCTGCTGACCTACACCGTGATTTTTTGGGGAGTCGGACTATGGAGTGCGGATAATCCTCGCCTCCAGCTCACCGCCAAGTCCCTACAGATCGTCACGTTGCTGTTGGTGCCCCTCAATTTTGCCGCGATGGATGGTTTAGGCATTTGGCAGGGACTGGGTTGGCTAGTGGGGCTCGGGGCCAGCGGACTGCTTGGGGTCATTGCTTTTCGACTGCTCGAACGATGGTCGGCCACGGTACCTCAACGCTATCTATTCATTGGGCTCGGACTGTTGCAGTTGGGCTGGCGCTGGCAGTGGCTACCGATGCTCGCCATCTATGGCGGCGTTTTAGGCTGTGGTGCCCTGCTGCTGCGGGCACCCCGAACGGCCGCACCTGCGCCCACCTGGCCCCTGCTGCTGGTCAACTTGAGTTTGGGACTGCTCGTGCTGCGACGCCTGGCGACCCTGGGCGCGGGCACCTGGGGGTCGCTAGGGCTAGCGTTGGGCCTGTATGGGGCGGTTTGGGTATGGCGCGGGCAGCGCGCTTGGCCTCCGCCAGTGCTGGTTGCTGCGCCCCCCGACGTGGATGCGGGGTTGACCGAAAATGCCGCTTCTGACAGCCGCTTGATCCGCACTACAGCTCTCTGGACTCAGCGACTGGGCCAAGGATTGCTGCTATTGGGCTGGTTGATGACCGTTAACGGCTGGCCGCTG
Source organism: Leptolyngbya sp. SIOISBB (assembly GCA_010671905.1). Classification (GTDB taxonomy): domain Bacteria; phylum Cyanobacteriota; class Cyanobacteriia; order Phormidesmidales; family Phormidesmidaceae; genus Halomicronema. The sequence continues at coordinate 6,604,376 of JAAHII010000001.1, read as the reverse complement.
CAGGCGCTGTTAGTGAGCCTGCTCGGGTTTGGACTGCGGATAGCGCGACAGCAAACCCGACCCCAACGGTGGACTTTGCTAGGGGGGATCGCGATCGCCCTCCAATTCCCCTTTCTGATTTGGGAACTGTTGCCGACTGGCATGCTGGATCTGCTTGTCGTGCCCGCCACCTGGCTCGGCACCGCTAGTACCTCGGCCTGGCTGTTGGGCATTTATTTGTATCCCTTTGTCGTGGGTCTGGTGGCGATCGCGGCGGCCTATGATCGCCGTGATAACGCCACCTTGGCTCGCTTCAGCGAGGGGAGCGCGGTGGTCATAAACGGTTTGCTCACAGTCATCAGTTTGGGAGCGCCAGCGGTGTTAGTGGTCAACCTGATCGCGTCAACGATCACTGCGTTCATTACGACCCAACGACAGCGACTGCCCGCGTTTGAGCGCATTATCATCACCCACGGCCTCGCCCTCGTGACGGTACTCGTGACCCTCAACCATCGCTGGCCCGACCTCAGGGACGAGCACTGGATGTTGATCAGCTTTGGGCTGATGGCGGTGAACCTAGGGTTAAGCCGGGCGCTGCGGGCAGGCTGGCAGCGGAGCACCTGGATCTATGGCCTGGGCCTCGCCGGTCTCGCCTATGCCCAGTTGTGGAACCATTTGGCTAGCCACGATTTTCAGAGCTATTACAGCCTGTTGGGGCTGACGATTCCGTTACTCATGACTCTGCTGCGTCGCGATCGCTGGAGTCTGTTGGCCGTGAGTTTAACCGCCCCGTTGACGCTGGGCCTGGCCATAACCCGCCTGGTGGGCCTAGGCAGCGCCACCGGGATGGCAGCGGTTCAGAGCCAGCGGCGACAGCAGCTACCCATGGTGTTGGTGACTGTGGGGTTTGGCCTGGGCTTTGCAATCAGCCTGATCGAAGATGGCTTGCCCGGTTTCCCCAACCGATATGACCAATGGTATGGCGTGCTGGCGGTGCTGCTGGCGGCACTCTGGGGACTGAGCCTGTCACTGGGCAACCGTTCGAGGCTGGCGGCACTCTATGGCACGGCCTGCGATCGCTGGGGCCTGGGACTCTGCAGTGGGCTGCTGTTGGCCCTCACGGCCGAGGCAGGACTCCTTTATGAAGGCTGGCGATCGCCCGGCATGGCCTATGCCGATGGCATTGCGTTGGTGATAGCGGCGATCGGCCTGCGATTTTGGCGTCGCCCTCACCCCATGGCGGTCTATCTACTGGGCGGAGCGGTAGCCCTGCTGGCCGCAGAATTCGTGGCCTTAGGGGGTGGCACTCGCCTGACCTTAGCGGCGCTGATCATTGGCTTGGGTGTCATTACCTTCGGTCTGGCATGGGTGCAGCGCGATCGCCACCCTGATCTGTTGCCGCATCTGTATTACCTCACCCTGCTCTATGGCCTGCTCGGGGTGAGCTTGCGGGTAGGCTATTTCTCGACCTGGACGGGGTTGAGTAGCTTGGCGGTGGCCTTGCTGGGGTTGGCCGTGAGCGGTCAGACCGGTTGGGCTTGGCTGCGCTGGCTCGGTCTGGCAGGTCTGACCCTGGGCTGGTATGAATTGGTGATTTACCAACTGTCTCTGGCGACGGGCGATCATCCCGCTGATGGCCTCGTCGTTCTAGCCGCCGTAGCAGCAGTGATTATGGCCGCCTATCGCCTGGGCGCGAGCTGGCTGGCCGCGCGGTTAGCTTGGCCCCTCAAAGAACTGGTGATCACGGCTCATATTCACTGGGGTATCGCTGTGGGGTTGATGGCCATCTCTGGGGAGCCGGTCTACGCAAGGGGGCTGGGCTTGCTTTGGCCAGGGCTAGGCTTGGGGCTCGGGCTGGTGAGCTACAGCCTGCTGCAGGGACGGCGTGAGTCGGAAGCAGACGGCTGGATTTATGCCGGGCTCACCTTGTTAGTGGGCTGGTTCGCCTACCTGCGGCTGGCGCTACCGGCGTTAGCTGTCCTGGATAATCGGTGGGGCATGGTGGCCTGCGGTTTTGCGGCTCTATTTTATTGGGTGCCTTGGTCGCGGTTGGGGTGGCCGCGATCGCCTTGGCAACGCTATGCCATAGCACTGCCACCAGTCATTACTGTGTTCACGAACGCGAGCGACCACCTACCCACTTTATGGATGCTGGCCGCATTCTACGCGGCTTTAGCCTGGACGGCGCATCAGGTGCGGTGGTCATACGTTTCAGCGGTCCTGGCGGTTTGGGCGACCTGGCTATGGCTAGACGCTCAGGCGATCGCCGATCACCTCGCCTATGTCTTACCGCTGGGCTTGATGGGACTTTACATCGCCCAAATCGATCCGGGGCTGCGGGCCGAGGCCAACCGCGCCGGGCGGCACTGGCTACGAGTCGTCAGCCTGGGTTTAATTCTGGTCGTAGCCCTGATGGGGGAACGGTGGACTGGCTTGCCGGTGGGCTTGGCTGCTTTGGCGGCGATCGCCGCTGGGCTGCGGCTGCAAGTGCGGGCCTTTCTCTATGTCGGTACGCTCGTGTTCGGCCTTAACGCAGTGAATCAACTGGTTGGGCTCAATTCTGAATATCCCTTGATCAAATGGGTGGTGGGAATTTTGGTGGGGGTTGCGCTGATTGCCGTGGCGGCTGATTTCGAGCGTCGTCGCGAGCAGTGGATTGGCCTGACTCAAACCTGGCTCGACCAGCTTGAGTCATGGCAGTAGAATCGCTGGATGATTGTCCTCTCATGGTTCTCAAGCTGACGTTTTAGGGCCAAATGAGACTGGGCTCTCGTTCGTTGGGAGTTATGGGTTCGCGCGATCGCTCCCCACGATAAATTGCAAAAACGCCAGCGCCTCTTCCCCCAGCAACCGAAACCGTTGGCCATCGTACTCAATGATGTAAGAACCAGACACTTCACCACAGGCATTGCAGGTGAGAGTTGAGGCTCAGCGGCACGGAGAGATTGACCTGGTGGGCCTGGGCCATCTGCATTAACCGCTGGGTGGCTGCTAAAGGAATCACAATCATCATCAGACGCTCCTGCAAGGGGGGAAGCGGCACAAAAGATCGTTGGGGCCAACGGGTTGCCCATATCAGTACTTTTGCTGGAGTGTTTAAGCTTGGAGCGAGGCGAGTATGACAGTTAGGTGAGAGTTATCATGCGTTTCGCTTAAGCCAGTCGTCATGACGCCGGAGCGATCGCCCCAGTGCTATAGCAAGCCGCAGTTTGATCAGGCCGACCTGGATAATTGGAACCAGCTTCTGGCAAGCATTTCAATTCCGCATTCCGACCTCCGCATTCCGAATTCTGCTATAGTTCAGCCCTCAAGTCGGCGTACAACTGGCTCACTTCAGCCGCCGCGATCGCTGAGCCTGGAGATTAGCTGGCATCGTTAATGGAAGTCTGAATGTTGATGCCCATGGCTTGCATATCAGTGATTAACTTGTCCGGGTCAACCAGGTGTCCCATCATCCAGAGACCCGGCTGGCGGATGTCATCATTCAGGTATTGATGCAAGCAGGCGATCACCGGCACCACCGTAAACTCATAGGCATCGTCGTGGTCTGAAAAAATTTCGACAGCGCGGTGTTTGCCCTGTTTTTTTCCAGCGGCTTTCAACAAGAAAACGACACCCGCTTGCTGGCTCGAAAAGGTATTTAACCCAAAGACAAATAACTTCGCCCAAACCTGGCGAAATAACCCTTTTTTTACAGTGTTCGACAGCGCGATGAGTGAGAACACCAGATAATCGATAAACCAGTTGAATCCCGTGGTAAAAACACCTGCCTCTTGCAACCCCAACTGCTCTGGCAAGGATTTGATTTCCACCATACTCAGGGGCAGACTACTCCGCACCCCAAACCGGTTGCCGTAGTTCACCGAGATGGCATCTTGGTAGGTGCCGATTTTCCATTGCCCGTTTTGCCAGAATTCCGGCTGATAATCGGCCACCATATCCACGATTTCCAGAATAGATTGAAAGTCTTGAATCTGAGTCTGCATGGCAAACGCGACGATGGCCTGGTCATACTGATCAAAGTACTGTGCCCCTTGGCGCATATACGCCGCAGGCAAGCCGGGATGAAACCCAGCCTGGGTAATAAAGCAGCGGCCAGCCGCCTGAATCTGGGGCTGCAGGGTGGCCAAGACTGGATAGACATCCTGCTGAAAGTAGATATCGAGATAATCAACCTGGGCTTCCAGAGCCGCCACCGCAATCTGCTTGGCCCATTGGGTCGTGGTGGCTGCTACCAGCACCAAATCGATGTCCTGAAAAGACTGCCGCAGACTCTCGACATCGGCCGCATCGGTATAGCGGGCGGCAATGCGATCGGGGGGAAAGTTCTGCTGCAATTGCTCGACTAAAGCTTCGGCTTTGGCAAGCCTTCTGCCAGCGACAATCACCCTTGCCGAAGTTTCTTGGAGCAGATACCGGCAAAACACTTTTCCCGTTTCCCCATATCCGCCTAAAACGAGGATGGTGATATTTTTGTGCATGATCATCCACCGCCAATCCTTCTGTCCTCAGCATAGCTATGCTTTTGGGGCGATCTCATAGCTTGCCCACTAAAACACTCAACGACATCACCAGAGAATGATTGAGTGCTGCGTTCAAACATCCCAAGGTCGGGCTGGCAGTCTTCATGTCAGCTCTGCTGAAAAGGACTGCGGATCAAAAGATTCAAGGGTGAAAAGGTAATGGGTGGACGCACGCCTCTGTTAACGCCCCCAGCGGATCAGGATTAATCGTGTTGTTTGGATGAATGCGGCGACCGAGCCGACAAAGGCCAAAAGAGAACGCCTAGAATCGAATGGGGCAACCTAGGGCAGCGTCTACATCCATGCTCGACGACTCGTGAGTCACTGCACGAGCAGATTCTGTTGTGAGATTGATCAACTATGACCGCTTCGAAAACGGCCTCGCCGACATACCCTCATGCCGCTTCCGCAGGGGTAGAGATTGATCAGGCTTTTAAGCAGGCCATTGCCCAAGCCTCCCTCAGTAATGAGCGCAAAATCGCCTATGCCCGCTTTGGCATGTTGGCGATCGCCAGCGTGTTAGATGTGTTGGTATTTTTCTTTCCCCAAACCCTGATCAATGTCGATTCAGTGTCGCCGACCATCGCCATTTTTTCGCTCATTGTCTGCTCGATATCGGCCGGTTTTCTGATCGTGCTGCGACGGCCCAATGCTTGGCGAAATTTGCTCACGTTACAAGTCATCATCCCGATATTCGATGGTATTTTGGTGGCGATATTCACCACCAATATTTGGCAAACCCTCGCGCCCACTAAGCCCGAAATCATTACCAATATTGCGGCTTTTTGTTGTTTCTTAGCCGTCTCCGGGGGAATTCGGGTCAAGTCGCGCTCCTCGATCATCAGCACGAGTTTGGCTCTCGGTAATTTTGTTTATGCAGCGGTGCTATTTCAGCTCGACGTCGCGGTGAGCTTATTTGCTCTATTCACCATTCTGGGCACGGGCTTTTTAGGCATGCTCACAGCCAGTATTGTGCGCCGTCAGGGTAAAAACGAAGCGGGCCGCTTGCTAATGCGACAGTTTTTGCCCGAGAGCGTCGTCGAGACCGCGTTTGAAAGCCCGACTCGCTTGCTAGAAGAGGCGCAAGAATGTGAAGTCACGATTTTGGTGACTGACTTGCGAGGCTTTACCCACTATTCAGAAAGTATGAGCCCTCTGGAGGTACTCGATTTTTTGAATACTATCCAGAGCTTTTTGGCCGAAACGGTAGAGCAGCATGGTGGCTGGGTCGACAAGTTTATGGGCGATGGCATGTTGGCGGTTTTTGGGGCACCGGCACAGCTCAATAACCATGCAGAGCAAGCGTTCCAGGCAGCTCAAGAGATTCTGCTCAAAGGCAAAACCAAGTGCCCTTTACCAATTGGCGTGGGGTTGCATTCTGGGCCCATCGTGGCGGGATGTTTGGGCGCTACTGGCCGTCTCGAATTTACGGTAATTGGGGATACGGTGAATGTTGCTTCACGGTTAGAGTCCCTCACCAAAGACTGGTCAACGTCAATGCTCATGAGTCGCGCCACCGCTCATCAGTTGCGATCGCCCCAAAACCTCAAACCCTTGGGCTCGGTACCGATTCGGGGAAGAGAGCAGGGTATCGAGATTTTCACCTTGCCTGAGGTTAGCAAGCCTGGAAAAAGCCTGCGAACAGGCGCGGTGTGATTGCCGAACGCGCGTTCACTCTCCTAGTACCGCTCGGCGTAAATTTGCCACCCATTAGCCCACTCAAAGAGAAGCCGCTGCGCGTCTACACCCTAAATCCCTCTCCCAAGTTTGGGAGAGGGACTTCAAACTGCTCGCTCCCCTTCTCCCAAAACTGGGAGAAGGGGTCGGGGGATGAGGGGGGATCGGTATCGAGACTTATGCCACCGAGTATTAGTATTCTGAAAGCATTGAAAGTTGGAATATCTCGTCGCGTGGGGCAAATGAAGTGTGACCTATGAACCCTTATAAAGCCTGCAGTTTTATCCTCACGGAGACGCTTGCGGAAGATGATTTATGACATCAAAAAGCTCTCTAGATCGTCCTTGCAATGCAAAATCAGGCTGTATTAGAAAGAGCTTATACCTTCAATTTCAAGCCGCTCTTGGATAGAGTTTCCTCCACCTGCAAGCTTATCTAGAAACAATGACATATTTTGAATGGCGCTCAGAATATCTTCACTCCGTTTCAGCTGTTCCCCCTTGCCCATCTCGATATAGAAATTCAACAATCTATCGAACCAAACCCTAGCCTCTGGATTTTGTAGTAACTGGCAAAACTCACGATAGGTCATCAGCCTTTGTTCGCTAGCAAGATAGATATCATTGCCAATACTTGGCTGTAGTAAGTAGTAAATCCCATATCCTTGCCGAAAAAATCGGCTGAGTATGGTTACCTGACTAATCAACTCGGTGTCATCTTTTTGGCTGAGCTTAAGATATGTTAGATCTATCCTAACTTTGTCTAAGTAATAAAATAAGCGGGCTGTGATATAGCATGACGATATTAAGTAGCAACCATGATTGTTAAACCATTTTGAGGATTTTTCAGAAACTTCTTCCGCATTATCAACGTAAAGCAACGCTTCATGTTTCCTGTCTGATTCAGAGACTCTGGCTAAGATTTCAGATAATCGAAAGTAGTTTTCAACTAAAGACAGCCTTAGAGGATTTAAATAGGTTGAAACGACTCTTTCATAGTCTCTCTTTTCTTTTAACTTCGCTTCACGATAAGAATTTAAGCTGTAAGTTACGAGCACAACCAAAACTGAAGTAACGGCCGAGATGATTGCAGTTAGCATTTCTTGCACTTGCTGTTGCTCCACTCCTAACTACAGTAATACCAGCAATATTTTGGCTATTTCCGGCAGCCTCACAAGTATGAGAGAGAAACCTGCCATCCAAAACATGAGGAAGGGGCAACCCCATTGCTACGTTGGTATCACAAGGGATCTAATGAGGGCGATCGCAGCTGACAGCCCATAATTTGGGTAGAACGTGGTTTCTCGATGAAGACTCTCTAGCTTGAGCAGTTGACGATAACGCTGGAAATGGTTAGAGAATTGCCCGAAACATCTGGCAATGCCTCCTGGGCAACAAAGACACTCAATGCGGGAGTGGCGTTGTTGCCCAACCTGAAAATTTTTTCAGCATAGATTCAGGCAGCGAACGGTACAACTTGTGATGCTCAAAACATGTCAACCGTTCAAACACACCTGAACTATGAACACACTTTCAAATCCCCCTCGGGTCGTTGTCGTCGGTGCTGGCTTTGGCGGTATGCAAACAGCTCAGTCTCTCGCCCAGAGCGGAGCCGAGGTGCTGCTGATTGATCGCAACAATTACAACACGTTCATCCCGCTGCTATATCAGGTCGCGGCGGCTCAAATTGAACCTGAGAGCATCGCCTATCCGCTGCGGACGGTGCTACGGCGCGCGCCACGCACTCAATTTTTGATGGCCACTGTCCAGAACATCGATTTTGAGCATCAAGTGGTCGAAACCGCCGACCAACTCATTTCCTATGACTATTTGGTGCTAGCGACTGGCAGCCAGACTCAGTTTTTGGGCGTACCCGGTGCCATGGAACACGCTTTTCCCTTACGGACGTTAGATCAGGCAGTGACACTACGCCAACATATTCTGCAGCGATTTGAGCAAGCCGCCCGCGAACCTGACCCGGTGCAGCGGCAGCAGTTGCTGACCTTCGTCATTGTGGGCGGCGGCCCTACTGGCGTCGAGATGGCAGGGACCTTGGTGGAACTCAAACGCGCCGTCCGCCGCGACTATCCCGGCCTGAACTGGCAAGACATGCAGATTATTCTGGTGCAGTCAGGGGATAACCTCTTGGCGAATCTGCCCGATCGCTTGGGTCGTTATACCACTCGCAAACTGCGGCAGTTGGGCGTGAAGGTGCATTTTCAAACGCGGGTGAGTCGGGTGACTGAGCAGGCCGTTGAGTTTCAAAATGGCTCAGTCTTGCCCGTCGGCACCGTCGTCTGGGCCGCCGGTTTGGAAGCCGCCATGCCCGCCGCGACAGCAAACCTATCCACTGCTCGCAAAGGCAAGCTGGCGGTGCGCCCGACGCTGCAACTGATTGACCATGACAATGTGTACGCGATCGGTGACTTGGCCCATGCTGAGCAGAACGGTAAGTCCCTGACGGGCGTAGCTCCTGAGGCCTTGCAGCAGGGGGTAGCGGTGGCCCGCAATATTCGCCGTCAGTTGCGGGGCAAAATGCCGACAACCTTCAGCTATTTGAATAAAGGCCGCCTCGCCATTATTGGTGGCTATGCCGGAGTCGGCAAAATTGGCCCCATTTTGTTGACCGGATTTTTGCCCTGGCTGATGTGGCTCAGCGTGCACCTGGTGTATTTGCCAGGATTCCGCAATCGCTTAGCGGTGCTGCTGAACTGGCTGCATGGCTACAGCCGGGGAGATCGCGCCATTCGCGTCATTTTGTCTGCCCCAATGACAACCAACCCCTCATCTGACGGGGCACAGGGCGATCGGCCGTTGCTGCTGGCCAAATCGACTGGCCATTTCTAGAGGTAGGTTGACGTTAACGCTCATCAGCCAAACTTTGGCATTGCTGAATAGCGGCATGATTTGGCCCCCCTAGCCCCCCCAATTCTGGGGGGAACTGAGTCTTAAAGTCCCCCAAAATTGGGGGATTTAGGGGGCATGCCGAATTGAATCTGGAAACCAATTCATACCTTGGTTAAGCGACGCCCAAATTTTTCCTGACTTCCCTGCCTGAGTTGTTTTATCCCTGACCTTAATGGTCATCCAGTTTGTTCATTCACTTTCGTAAATTCGGAGAAATTTTCCATCATGCTTCAAAAGTACATCCCCCTCTTAGCTCGCACGGCGATCGCGGTTATCTTCCTTAATAGCGGCATCGGCAAAATTTCCAACTTCGCGGGTACCCAGCAGCAAATCGCCCAGGCCGGTCTGCCCCTCGCGCCGCTCGTCACCGTGTTTACGATCGCCTTTGTCTTCTTAGGCAGCATCGCTTTGATTTTAGGATTCAAAGCCCGCATTGGCGCTGGCTTGCTGCTGGCGTTCCTCATCCCCGCGACCCTGGTGTTTCACAACCCCATCGCGGATCCGACCCAGATGACTCAGTTCCTGAAAAATCTCGCCATCATTGGCGGTCTGTTGATGGTTACCGCCTATGGTTCGGGGCCGGTGAGTCTCGACCGTCAGGCCGATAGCGCCACCCCTGCAACTTACTCTGAGGAATCGGTACGATGAAACGAGTAACGGAGTGGCTGATGTCTTTTCGTAACTTTCGCACCCGCTTGTTGGCCTGGTACTTCCTACTCGCCGTCTCGACGACCGGCATGGCGACTTGGGTCACGCGGCAGATCTACTGCGATCGCTTGTACGAGCAGGCAGAAGCCGCCCTAGCCGAAGAGATAGGTCGATTTCAGCAAGCTGCCGCCCCCCTGACCACTCAGCAGCCTACCGAGGCGGAAATTACAACGCTGTTTGATCAGATGCTGACGGCCTATGTCCCCGCTGAGGATGAATGGGTGATCACCTTTATCGACGGTGAGTTCTATCGGGCAAGCGGACCGATGCCAGATTGGTTAGCCCGCGACCCGGACTTAGTGACTCGCTGGGCCAGCTTAGAAACGCCCCAGCAGCACCGCTTAGAAGGGCCAGATCGTAACATCGTCTACGCTGCTGAGCCACTCATGATTGGGGATGACGTCAGGGGCACTTTCGTCGCGGTCGAAGATAAAACGATCGCCTATCAGTCGGGCACAACGGCTATTCGGCTGGTGCTCAAGGTATCGGTGGCGGTGCTAGGCAGCTTCTTTGTGATTGCCTGGGTCACCGCCGGGCGACTGCTTCGTCCCTTGCATTTGATGAACCGCACGGCGCGGCAGATTACCGAATCGGACATGAGTCAGCGGATTCCCCTGCAGGGTAAGGATGAAATCACCGCCGTCGCGGCGACCTTCAACGACATGCTGGATCGACTGCAAAATGCCTTTGACGGGCAGCAGGAATTTCTCAAAGATGTCAGCCATGAGTTGCGCACACCGATCACGGTGATTCAGGGCCAACTGGAAACCCTAGCCTATCGCCCGGAGAAACAGCCCGAAACCATTGCTTTGATTACCAATGAGCTGCAGCAGATGAATCGATTGGTTAACGACTTATTGCTGCTGACCAAAGCCGAACGGCCCGATTTCCTCATCTTGAAACCCGAGGATTTAGACTGGCTGACCGAGGAGCTGTACCTGAAGTCGCGATCGCTGACCGCAGACCGTGACTGGCGACTAGAGGCGAAGGGGCTGTACCCAGCGACTTTAGACCGGCAGCGCTTTTCTCAAGCGGTCATGAACCTGGTGCAAAATGCCCTGCGTCATACCCAGCCAGGGGACACCATCGCCCTGGGCTCTGCTGTGGACGGCGACTATTTACGATTTTGGGTGCGCGATACCGGCGAAGGGATTGCCTCAGCTGATCAGGCCCGCATTTTTGAGCGGTTTGCCCGCGCCACCAACAATAATCAACCGTTTGAAGGAGCGGGCTTAGGGCTAGCGATCGTCAGCGCGATCGTCGAAGCCCACGGCGGACGCATTGAACTGACCAGCGAACTGGGGCACGGGGCGACCTTTACGCTCATCCTGCCGTTAGAGCCCGCAGTCTATCCATCGGAAACTCCTCAGTATGAATCGCATTCTGATCGCCGAAGACAACCCACACATCGTTGATTTTCTCAAGGCGGGGCTTAAGGCTCACGGCTTCACCACCTTAGTCGTCGAAGATGGTCATCAAGCGGCAGAGTTGGCCCGGGGATCAGATTTTGACCTGCTCATTCTCGATTTGGGGTTGCCGGGTAAGGATGGTCTGGAGGTACTGCAAGCGGTGCGGGGACAGGGAGAGTGTCTGCCCATCATTGTCCTCACCGCCCGCGACGGCGTGGACAACACGGTGACGGCGTTGGAAGGGGGGGCAAATGACTACATGACCAAGCCCTTTCGCTTTGAAGAGTTACTCGCTCGCATCAAAGTCCAGCTCCGCGATCGCCATCCGACCCACTCTCCCCCTTCCGAAACCCGCCTTCAGGTCGGTCATTTGTCGCTCGATTTGCTGACCCGGCAAGCCTGGGTAGACGGTCGCCTGGTGGAGCTATCGGCCAAAGAATTTGTTCTGGCAGAGGTGCTGCTCCGGCATCCCATGCAGGTGATGAGTAAGGAGCAGTTGCTGAATCGGGTCTGGGGCTACGACTATGATCCCGGCTCTAACATCATCGAGGTCTACATTCGCCATCTGCGGCGTAAGTTGGGGAATGACGCGATCGAGACAGTGAGAGGCATGGGTTATCGGCTACGCAGTTAGGGACGAAGACCTATTTCGTCGAGTAACTTAGCCACTGCTAAAGTGGCCTTCTTTTTCGGTTCAGTCGGCAAAAATTCCAGAACACTACAACCAACAACATCAAAATCTTTGCTTAAAAGATCGATCAAATCCTGGAGCTTTTCAATACGGATACCGTTATGGGTCGGGCAAGTAACGTAAGGAAAATCATTAGGATCAATCACATCTAAATCAAGGTGAATGTACACCTTGTCAGAACCCGATTTAATTAACCTCGATGTGATTCCAGTGACTGGACAGTCATAAGTTTGTGTTGTGTTTGTCGACCAAAGCTAAAGCTGCAATGACGGCCGAGCTACTGCTTTTTGGGGCCGCGTTTTTATCTGCGAGTAATTTAGTCAAAAGTAGAGACTGTCTGCTTTCAGCTAAATTACTGGCGAGTTGATGTTGGAGAGAGAGTCGAACAATTTGCTCGCTGGGATAGCCGTGGCTGGGTAATGTCCGGAACCATCTGGGAAAGTGTGTCCAAACGCTCTGAGGCATTTCGAGGGCCAGGACTTTGGAGCACGCCGAAGGCATCGCGTTGAGGTGGAGGAAGCGTTCAAAGGCTTCAACCTTCCGGGTGACTTGGTGTCGAAACGATTCATCGTGGTCACCCAAGGATAAGTTTTGGGGCCAGAGACCGGTTGAGTCCATGGCTTTGAGCCAGAAGCGATAGCCAAATCCTCCCAACAGATGCACCAACGTTCGGAAGCTCAGGTCGATTTTGAAGCGCCAGCCATAGGCTTCAATGACCTCGGTGGCTGGCAGGGTGACATCACTAGCGAGCAAGATGATGGGCTTCCCCCCCTGGCAGTTGAGTCAACACAAACAAGACCGGCTCATCAGGACTATCCCAATAGAGCTCAAAGCACTGGTAGCAGACCCTGACGTATCGACCATAAAGCCAGAGCGAGGCGTGTGCGCAATCTTCCAGAGGCAAAAACAACTCTCGCAATCTCACCTCAGAGCCCCATTGGCGCGGTCGTCCCGGTCCCCGACGACCGGGTAGAGGGAGAAAAGGGCGCATGAGCCACTGTCGAAATGCGTACCCGTGTGATTAAGTGCAAGCCATGCTGCCGAAAGGGTTTTAAGACCTTGCCAGAGGCATAGTAGGCATCCAAAATTACCGTACTGCCGCGTTCCATGAACGCGATACACAAGGCTGCCATCTTCTCTACGAGACTGAGTTGAGCCTCCCCCTCAGGCGGTTCAAGGCCATCGTGAAGCTTGAGCACTATCGGGGTGGCAAACAGAGCGGGGCCGCTCCCTAACAGCAGACCTAACGCACTGAAGTAGTGCCCCCGAATCCATTCCGGCTTACTGACATCGGCCGATTCCTGATGCAGCTTTTTCACCCCAGGCATCTGGCGACCTTCTTTGCTCACTTTGAACCCATCGCCCACATAGACCCGCTGCCCTTGTAATCGGCAACACTGGGGGTGTTCTTGCAACCACCGTCCCCAGTGGCGGCACAGCTCATCAACCCTGAAGGCCCGGCTATGGAACCAATGCAGCGCCTGAGCATAGACGCTTTCGCTGAGACCTAACGCGTTCACGTAACGGGTGATAGTGGCAGGCTGAGGATTCAATAGAATTCCCCACATCAAGCGCACAAACCAGTCGAAAGTCGCTTCACGTCCGAAGACGGGGCGCAACTGCTGCAGGATTTGCTCCCAACGCTGGCATAACTCCATAATGAATTTGGCTGATTGTGGTTATTTCAGCCAGTCTCGAACATTCCTGCCTGGAATGTTCTTTTTCTAGGGGCATACCTGATTCGCAAAAAGAACTTCGCACTGTCCAGTTCCAGTGAAATGCCCCTGGTTAATCTCTTCTGCGGAGACAGTGAACAGATCCTTGTGCTCAATAAAGCTACTTTCTGGTGGGTCTAGCTCTCTGGCTCCAACCAGCAAGACTTGCTCAGGACGCAATGTCGAAAAAGTATGGCTTAAGATCGACTCTTCGCCTTCCCCTAACAACAGCCTCAATGGCATACCGTGAAAATGGGCGCTGGGAGAGGACAAATGCGTGTTGAGATCTCCGTGAGCATCCAACCAGATAACATTCAAAGACTCGTTATATCTTTTGTTGAGAAAGGAAACTGGAGCAATTTCGACACCACAATCTCCACCAATCGTCAAAATCTGTTCTGGATTATGCAGTTGAAGTATTTGGCATGCGTCTAAAAGTTGAGCATAGATTTGCCAATAGCCCAGAATGTTTTCACTGATATCTAGCGAGTAAGACTGAGAAACCGGAACTTCAAAAAAGGATCGCTTTTCGCACAGAACTTCGCGAAGGATCTTTGCGCCTTCGTAGAGTTCAAACCTTCCCGAGCCTTGCCACTGCGGAAAGAACAGATTCAAAGAATCAAGAGACGTGGCAGGCGTAACCGTCATAAGCGGAAAACTAAGTGGTCACAGTCTCTGAATCATAACGTTGGGCTAGTGGCTTCCCGCAGTAGCATATTCAAGCGATTAGAGCGACTACTTAAGTGCGGCGCAGCGATCGCCACCCGTAATCATAATCTTGCGGCCAATTTGGCCCGATATCTACAGAGCAAAATGGCGATCGCTGTCTTCACTGACTTGCTCTGGTTTTGATCGTACGGTGAGTATTGGGGAAAGTGGAAGAGCGCCTATCGTTCCTCTACACCAGAAGAAGCATCATCCTTAAACCATCACGCTGGAGCGATCGCAGGCATATGAGACGGACCAATGTGAAGGCTGGCTTACCTGACGTTAGATTAATTCGAGTGAGAGGCGGTCAAACTATTAGCTTCTAATTCCAGATGATTGAGCTGATTTCGAAGAGGAGTTTTTGGCGAGCGTTTAATTCTTCAGGACCAAAGGAATTATAAGGTTGCAGTTCCAATTTGTAACGCTCTTTTAATGCTTTCATATCCAATTTAGACTTATAGGAATCTTCTCTGAGAGTTTCGTTCCAGTACAGGGTATTGGCATAGGACTTAAGTTTTTCAACATAGATCTCATTACCGCTTGATATGTTGTCGAGTCCCTTAAGCAGTAAAAGTCCACCCAAGCGGTTGCGCTCTTGCTCAAAGAGATCGACATCGCCATTGAACAATTCCAAATTGTCTTCGTTGTAAGACAGAATGTGCTCAATATGAAAGCCATTGACATGCCCGCGTCGGGTGACTAAATCCTCTACAGGATGCTTCATGCCCATATTGGTTTCCTTCGCGAGGAATTGTTCGATGCGGGCGAAAAAGTACCGCTTAAAACGAATATTAAGATTGATGCCAGTATTGCGGAAGTAAGCGTATTGGAAGGGCTCCGCTACGGTAGCTAGGCGCTGGCGGGATAATTCTTGCATCAAAAAGCGATCAAAGGCGGAGCGAATCTGATCGACAGGTTGCTCCCGAATCTCTGCGGAAATCTGATAGAGCAGCGTGGCAAAGGCATTGCTGTCGTAAGCATTTTGTAATTGCAGAAGAGAAAACAGACGATCAATTTCGTATGAAACGGTGCGAATTTTGATTTCTTCTTCAGGGTCGTCAAGGTAACAGTTAGAAAAGATGAGTAGGAATTGCCCATCCATCTCATTGAGCCGATTGAGGAAAACATGTGGATAGGTCGAATTTGTGGCTTTTGTCCCTTCTAGGATCTTGAGATAGAGACTGGTGAAGTACTTAAACTCGTTGTCGAGGAAATCTTTAACGCCAGCGGGATTATGGTTGACCCGCAGAGACTCGCTCATAACATTGCTGAACATTTCCCGATGGTAGTCACCGTCAAAGCGAGTACCGTCTTTGCGAGTATCGGAGTGTTTGGCTTTCAGGTAGTAGCGGAAGAAGGTATCGATTTCGTCTTCGCGGTAGCTGTTGATAGTCTGAACTTGGGTTTCCCAAACGCCGTTATAGTCGCCCTGGTCTAATTCAAGCTTGTCAATTTGACCTAGCAGCTTGCCTTTGATGATTTCGTAGGGACGCAGGCGCACACCGCGATCGTTAATGACCTCGAAGACCATTGGTACGTCAGTTTGTTCGACGGCCAGATTGATTAGCACTAGCCGATAGAGGAAATAGAAGATGAAGGTTTCAAGTTTGTTTTTATCGAGGATTTCTTGGTCAAGGTAAGTAGTGATGGTGCGGTAGTTTTGCACCATGTTGACGGCTGTAATCCCGGATGAGGTATCAATGCTGCCGAGGTCTTCGCCTTCTTTGAGAGCTTCTAAAGCATGGCGGTGTCGTTCATGGTTCATCCAGAATTCTTCGTGAAAGCCGGATTGTCCGACCAGCTTGGTATCTAGCCATTTGTGTAGTTTGGACTCCCGCGCCAGAGCTGCGCGATAAAGCTTGATTAGGATGAGTGTCAGGGTCGTGAGACGCTGCTGTCCATCTACCACATAGACTTTGCCATTAACAGTATTGGTGACGTAAGTGTTGAGATAGTACCAAGGGTATTTGGCCGCAATGATTTCCTTTTTAGGATCGAGGTCTTTAAGGAGTTCATATTCCTGGTTGAACTTGTAGAAGATATCGTCCAGTAATCGGGTGACTGGCTCTTCTGTCCACTTATAATCGCGCTGGTAGAAGTCGATGTAGTAGACAGTGTTAGAGAAGACGCTATCAATGTTTTGCTTATCCGGTGCAATATCAACCATAGCGACGAGTCTACCTTGTGCAAATAAAGAGCTAGAAAGGGTTTACTGTAGTGACAGTGTTCCCGTTCAGCACGATCGCAAATCGCCGTAGGCTGGATTGATCACCCACTGCCTAGTCACAATTTCATCGTATCGCCACAAAAATCTATGCCGCAGCAGTAACAATGGTCGTCGGCTCTGGTAAGGGCTCGTTGGCTGCTTCATAGGCGATGACGAGCGATTCGAGTGCTTCCATGCCATTACTAGCGGCGGCTTCATAGGTTTCGCCATGGGTGCGCCATTGTTGCCCTGGAAAGTCTGGAAACCCGACGAGAAAGCAACTGTCCTCATCTGACCACTGAATAATCATTTGATACTTGAGCTTATCGGTCATTTTGGGCCTCCTCCACTTGCTTAATCGCTCTCAAAATCTCTTTCTCTTGATAGGGTTTGGCATCTGCTCCATCTTTGCCAGAGACCGTTATTTTTCCAGCATAGAGAGGATGTATCCAGTTTGTATGGCTACCCTTTCCTGGTAATTCTTGAAATCCGACTTTGCGTAATTGCTGTTTTAGTTCACGAATTTTCTTTGGCATTCACCCAATTGTTCTACACAACCCAGAACTTCAGCGCGTTCAGAATCGCCGTAGGCTGAGTTGACTCCAGGAAGCCCTGCGTGCCTACTCAATCATCATAATTGGTGAGGCATTGACAACCCACTGCCTATGGGAGTTAGCGATCGCCACAAAACTGCCGCACAGCTCTAATCACCGTCAAGTCGCCGGTGAAAAGTTAGGCTACTGTCATTCAAGGCATACACTTTCTAAATCCCTCCAACCGTGAAGGGAGGCATTATCCTAATGACAGCAAGAGAATCCAGCCCTGCCGGGACCTGCATAAAGCCGATGGAAGCGAGTGCCCAGAGTTTAGCGCATCGAGACAAAGTTCTAGCTCAGCTGAGTCAACTCAAAAGGACGCTGGCAGAGCAGTATGCCGTCGACCAGATTGGTATTTTTGGCTCAGTAGCACGGGGCAATGTTCACGCAGAGAGCGACATTGATGTGGTGGTTCACATGCAACCCGATATGCTGAAGCGGGCCTGCCTCAAAGCTGAGCTAGAAACCATTTTTGGATGCCCGGTCGATGTGGTGCGCTACTGGGATGGCATGAATCCGTATCTTAAGCGCCGTATCGATCTCGAGGCTGTATATGTATGACCGATCGCTGCTGCTAGAGCTATTTCTGGAAACAGAAGAAGCCATTCGGCGCATTGAGCGGCGATTTTCGGATATCCATTCACCGACTGATTTTTTGCAAGATGACGCGGGCCTAGATCGGCTCGATGCGATCGCGATGATGCTGATTGCGATCGGGGAAAATATTCAACGCATCAGCAAGCGTATTGAACCAGACTTCTTTGAGCAACATCCTGAAATCAACTGGACAGGTATCGCCGGTATCTGCAACTTGCTAGCTCACGACTATTTCAACATTGATGCTGAGGAAGTTTACCGCATTTGCAATGTCGAAATTGCCCCCCTCAAGCAAGCTATTCAACAGATTCGCAGTGCCCTCTTTTGAGCATTGCCCATCGGCATCGTCAGCCAGTTAGAGCAACTGTTCAAGTTCAGCGATCGCCAAGCTCAGTCCAAAGAGAGAAATCAGGCACTTTTTAACTGCTGACAATATTGGCGCACAGCTTTAATGACCGCTAAATCAGTTGCGGTTTCGCGCAGCTCAATCCAGGTTTGCAATTGGTGACGAGAAATCTGAGAAAACGCCAGACTGTCTTCTGCTTCGAGGGACGGAGCAGCCTGGAGATGAAGGATCTTAAGCCGCCCTTGTTGGTAAACCCAAAGCTCTGGGACACCGAGCGCTTGATAGATGGCCAGTTTTTGATCAGAGGCACTGGCGATGTCAACTTCGATCGCTAAATCCGGCGGTAAGTCAGCGGGAATATCTGGATTCAGCCCCGTAACCCGATGGGCGTTTTGAATTAAAAAGCAGCTGTCTGGCTCAATGCCTTTCTTGAGATCGGGTCGATTCCACGTGGTAGAACCCAAATCGACAACTTCGATCTCTAACTCTTCGGCCAATGCAAAAATGATTTTGCTTAGTAGTCGGTTCAAGATTTCGTGTAGCTGGCTGGGCATCCGAATCTCCAACCTCCCAGCGTCATAGGTGAGTCGAGTCGCGCGATCGCTGCCCAGTTCTGCCAACAGCAATTCATAGTGCTGCCAAGTTAGACCATCGACGGTGATGGCACTGCCGGGGGCAAGCACAATTTGACTGAGGGGAGTCGCTAAGGCAACTGTCATGGGCGACAAACTGAATGGTCACGCTACCCGAATCATAACGCGGAGACTCGCTATCCCCGCATCGTCATATTCATAACCGCTAGAGCGCCTGTTCGAGTTCGGCGATCGCCTCAATCAGCTTTGCCAGGAAATCAAATAAATTCTACTTTTCCCGTGATTTCCTCTGGTGTGACACATTCCCAAATCATTGCCAAGGTTTTGAACATTTCGCCGATGGAACGACTGCCTTGATGGCAGTAAACAATGCCTGCATGGACGATGTTGGTTTGGTGAAGTTTCAAAAAATCATCATCGTGAGTGAATATCACTCGTTCTTGCATAGATGCAAACCTAATTTGATCCTGTTCAGAGGCTCCAATCAGGTTTTGCTCAGCTGTGGTTGTGACATCGATATCTCGCCTGCGCAGTCCTGCTGCCACTGCATTGCTGACATTTTCATCCAGGTGAAACTTAATCCGCCCCGGCATTGTTTTCCCTAAGTTTGCGCTGCAAAAGGGAGGGCGTTTGAGCAGCGAGCTGATCGGCAAAGCCTTCACTGTCTCGAATGTCGCGCCGGATTTCGTCTATGTGGTCGTAATAGTAGGCGAGGGCTGCATGCACGTCAGCCAGGGTAATGCTGGGATAGTGATAAACAATCTCATCCGGGGACTGACCAAGATGCTCGTACCAGATGACAATGTCTTGAACCCGAAGCCGATGTCCGGCAATGCGTGGTTTGCCGCCGCAAACACCGGGCGTAATTTGAATATGCTCTGCGCTGACGGTCGTCATAGCCTTAGGAAAACGCTGCTATACAACTGTTCTTAGACACTATCGTAGCGGGTGCCCAAAAGCCCGACTGCACCGAGGTTAGATCAATCGGCCTGGGATAGCGGGAGGCGCGGTTTCTCAGGCCGATGCTTAGGAACAAGGATTAAATAAAGTTCTCAATTTGATCTGAGGCAAAGCCGACCACGCTTCCCCTCCTGGGAGGGGCTCACGGGGTGGGTTAACCGCGAGTGCTTGAGATCGAAACCACCCCACCCGCCCTGCGGGCACCCCTCCCGAGAGAGGGGAAAATTGACACATTATTAAATTCCCGATCCTTAGCAATCTAGAGCGACTGTTCGAGTTCAGCGATCGCCAGCGTGGTCTTGATCACCACATCGGGGTTCAGACTAATGGAGTCGATGCCCTGCTCGACGAGGAAGCGGGCGAACTCGGGGTAGTCGCTGGGGGCTTGACCGCAAATGCCGATCTTGCGACCTTTGGCTTTGGCCGCCGCGATCGCTTTGGCGACCATGCGTTGAACAGCGTGGTTACGCTCGTCAAACAGGTGGGCTACGAGAGCAGAGTCGCGATCCAGGCCCAACGTCAACTGGGTCAGGTCATTAGAGCCGATGGAGAAGCCGTCAAAGACATCGGCAAACTCTTCGGCCATCATGACGTTGCTGGGCAGCTCGCACATGACGTAGACTTGCAGGCCGTTTTCGCCCTGCACTAGTCCATGCTTGGCCATTTCCGCAATTACGCGGCGACCTTCCTCTGGCGTCCGACAGAAGGGCACCATCAGAATCACGTTCGTCAATCCCATCGCCTCGCGCACCCGCTTAAGGGCCTGACATTCCAACGCAAAACCTTCTCGATAGCGATCGTCGTAATAGCGAGACGCGCCCCGCCAGCCGATCATGGGGTTTTCTTCATCGGGCTCAAAGGCCGAACCGCCGAGCAGGTGAGCGTATTCGTTGCTCTTGAAATCAGATAGGCGAACGATGACTGGTTTGGGGTGGAAGGCCGCCGCGATCGTGCCGATGCCCTGGGCGAGTTTATCCACAAAGTATTGCGGCTTCTCGTCATACTGCTCGGTCAAGCGGGCGATTTTGCGTTTGGCAGAGCCATCCGTCAGCGTGTCGAAATTGAGCAGCGCCATCGGGTGAACTTTGATGTGGTTGGCAATAATGAACTCCATCCGCGCTAACCCGACTCCGGCACTTGGCAATGCCGATACACTGAACGCAATTTCGGGATTGCCCACATTCATCATGATGTGGGTGTGGGTATCAGGGCAGTCATCCAACGGAGTTTCTTCGACCGTGAAGGGAATTTCGCCGTCATAGACCTGACCTTCTTCTCCCTCGGCACAGGAAACGGTCACCATTTGTTCCGTCTGAATCACGGCAGTCGCATTGCCGCAACCGACGATCGCGGGAATGCCTAACTCCCGTGCAATGATCGCCGCGTGACAGGTCCGGCCCCCTTGGTCAGTGACGATCGCCGCCGCCTGCTTCATAATCGGTTCCCAGTCGGGGTCCGTTTTGGCGGTGACGAGCACTTCCCCGGCTGGAACTGATCAATATCGTCGACATCCAAAATGACGCAGGCATTGCCCGCACCGACCATGGCCCCCACCGCTCGGCCCGATGTCAGCACGTGAGCATCAGCAGGTTTGTCGAGGTGATAGGTCTGCAGCACATTGGTTTGCCGCTGAGACTGCACCGTTTCGGGCCGTGCCTGGACGATGAAGAGTTCTCCCGATTGTCCGTCTTTGGCCCATTCAATATCCATCGGCGAATAAACGCCGCGTAACTCGCTGTAGTGGTCTTCGATGGTGCAAGCCCAGCGAGCGAGCTGCAGCACATCAAAATCAGAAATGGCGAATCGCTTTTGTTCCCAGCGGGGCACCTGCAGGTTTTTCACGAGCTTGGTGCCGCCAGTGTTGTACACCATTCGCAGCGCTTTGCTGCCTAACCGCTTGCTCAAAATCGGCTGGTGCCCGGTTTTCAGGGTGGGTTTAAAGACCCGATACTCATCGGGATTAACGGTGCCCTGCACCACGTTTTCGCCCAAGCCATAGGCCGCCGTAACCAGTACCGCGTTGCGAAAGCCCGTTTCCGTATCAATGGAGAACATCACGCCGGAAGTCGCGAGGTCTGACCGTACCATCTTTTGCACACAGACCGACAGAGCCACCTCAAAGTGGTCGAAGCCTTTGGTTTGACGATAGGAAATGGCACGATCGGTAAACAGTGAGGCAAAGCATTTTTTGCAGGACTCGATGACTTCGGATTCGCTGTGGACGTTGAGATAGGTTTCTTGTTGGCCCGCAAAGCTGGCGTCGGGCAAATCTTCAGCGGTGGCACTGGAACGAACCGCCACGTCAGTCTCGGCCCCGTAGCGATTGCACATCTCCCGATAGGCATCGCGAATGGCGACTTCTAGGGCGGGAGGAAAGGGCGCATGGAGCATGAGCGATCGCGCCGCCTGCCCTCGCTGCTGCAGGTTTTGCACATTGCTCACGTCAAGGTCAGCGAAGAGCGATCGCAATTTGTCATCCAGGTCATTGAACTGAATGAACTGGCGGTAGGCCTGGGCGGTGGTTGCAAACCCCGCTGGTACGTTGATGCCTTTGGGAGTCAACTGTTGAATCATCTCGCCCAAAGAGGCGTTTTTGCCACCGACAATCGGCACGTCATCTAGACGAATTTGGTCCAGCCACAATACCAGACCTTGAGCTTTTTCAACTGTTGTAGAGACCATGGTTGAACTCCTAAATATCAAAAACTAAAACTGTGGTGATCGCCGTAGATCGATCAACCCCTTAAAAATCGAAAATTTATTTTCTAAAAACCATCAAAATCCACAGACCTCGCAATCTAGATCAGGATGATGACAGGGATCATTCTGAGAGTAGAATGACTGCTTCAGGGCATTAAACAGCGACTATCAGGAACCTAGACGTACCAGGGGGGCAGGGAACCGTGAACGCCACCTAGCCAAGCAATCATCTGAAGGCCTTCTTGACTGTAGCTGGTGGTAGAGACCGGATTCTCTAGGGAAATCATCATCAAAACTCCTCCGAGAAACCGTATATTTTTATCGTATGAAAATGGCGATATTTTTTTGAAAAACCCCAACAAATCTTTGCTGAAAACATTAACTTCGATAAAGAAATTGTCTTGGAGTTGTTCCTTTTAAGGAAGGAAATAAGGAATCCTTAAGGATTTAGAAGATCTGACTTCTGGGGATTTAAAGCAACATCAGACTGTTGATGAGATACTCCGAGTTTCTATCGGTGGTTATGAAGCAGCGAGTCGCCCTTTAAGATCTGGATCGCTCTGACCACGCCCGGCCCAAGATGACTGTGACGCTCTGGTTAGGGAATCACCTTTCAGAAGCCACCATAACAACGTCAAGAGTCATGCATCACCGCCCTAATCGCGGCAGCGGTGGAGACTTTGACTCTGAGCTGCCGCAAACTTGGTGGCGCGGGGGTTTATCCCGATTCTCGTTAGTGTCCTTAGTCTTTCGCCACTTGGATGGTTGCTCGTCAAATCGCTTCAAGGCATTGCTAGAACAACATTCTGAACTTCATCAGCGTGGGTGAACCTCACCGCCTGTGGCATCTCTCCTTGAGAAGGAGAGGCTCAGATACAACCGGGACAAAGCATCCAACCTAAATTTGACGGAAGATTCCAGTTCCTTTTCTTGAGAAGGCTACGGCTTATACATAAGTCATTCGTTTAGAACACACATGAGGTTCGATCCCCCTCAATCCCCCTAAAGCCCTCCGGGCATGGCTGCGCTAGAAAAAGGGGGAAATCTCAGTTTGAATCGGATAGAGCCCCCTTTTAAGGGGGCAGCGACAGCGGGGGATCTGCCATTTGCGCTGAGTTCTAGAGATGTGTATAAGCGGCAGCCTTGAGCAGGAGAGGAGAGGTTCCATAACCCATGACACTCTAGGCGCAACCCGGGTGGCGAATAAATCGAGACACTAACGATTCTCTAAAATCTAGCGACACATCCTTGCCCCTTCACCCCCTTGCGCCCATGGCCCGCCACTAAAATCGGTAGCTCTATTCTGGAGAACTGGTATTCGATGGCATCAATTGCCGAGGTTCTCAATGGAAAACATTGGAATTGCCGCTGTGAGTGACGGATCTCTGACCCCAATCGGCGACACTAGAAAGGCTGTCGTCGAGAGCTTGGGCCTTGCAAACGCTAACGGACTGGAACGATCGTCTGAAACCCTTCCTGCAACTCGGGTGGCAGGCGACGATCGCCCCCGCTAACGAACTCAATGGGTTGTCGTTAGACGGTCGCTCTCCCGTTAATATTGAGCGATCGCTGCCCCTGCTGGAATGGATTACCCACACCTACTTCCAGACGACAACGGATGGCTGGGAGCAAATTCCGGCCGGTCAGGTGATGTTGATCGGCTCCCACAATGGCGGCATGGCCGCCCCTGATACGTTGGCCATGACCTATGAATGGTTTCATCAATTTGGGCCAGACCGGCCAATCTATGCGCTGATGGATCCCAAAATGTGGCAGGCTATGCCAGCGATCGCCCGCCTGGCCGCCCATCTCGGAGCGCTGCGAGCAGAACCCCGCATGGCCCTAGCCGCGCTAGAGTCGGGGGCGAGTCTCGTCATTTATCCAGGGGGCGCGAAGGACGTTTTTCGCCCCTATACATTGCGACACCAAATTTTTCTCAACGGTCGACGTGGATTTGTGCGATTGGCGCTGGAGTACAAACTGCCAATTATGCCCATGATTTCCCACGGCGCCCACGAAACCCTGATCGTGCTAGCAGAAATCTACGATCAGCTCAAGGCGATCGCCCCAGGCAAAATTCCCTGGCCACTTGGCATCGACCCAGGGGTTTTGCCAATCTATCTGGGCTGGCCATGGGGGCTCGCAATCGGCCCGTTACCCAACATCCCTTTTCCCAAACCCATTCATACCCGCATTTGTCCGCCCATTTGGTTTGACCACTATGGTGAGGCGGCGGCCCGCGATCGCGACTATGTTGATCAGTGCTATCAATTGGTTGAAAGCACCATGCAGAGGGAACTCGATCGGTTGGTGGAGGAGTGCGAGGGTAAGCGGGTGGCAGGGTAAGAGAGTGGCCGAGCGATCGCTGACTTTTTATTCTTCAGGCGTTCAGGCTAAGGCGATACTCCCCTCCGGAGTCAGTAACTGTAGTCATTAGAGGTGGTTATGGGTAAGGTTTTTACCGAGATTAGTGAGTCGATGCAAGCGTGGGTGGAAAAACAAAAAATCTTTTTCGTAGCGACCGCCCCGCTGTCAGACTCTGGCCATGTCAATTGCTCACCCAAAGGGGCTGATTCGCTGCGGATTCTCAGCCCAACGCGAGTGGCCTACCAGGATCTGACAGGCAGTGGCGTGGAGACGATCGCCCACATTCGCGAAAACGGGCGCATCGTGATCATGCTGTGTGCGTTTGAAGGGCCGCCGCAAATTGTACGTTTTTTTGGCCAGGGCACCTATCTGCCCAAAGGCTCCGAGGAATTCCAAAAGTTGGCAGGACAATTTGAAGACAAACTGGGCTGGCGAGCCATTATTACGGTGGATGTCACCCGCGTGGGTAGTTCCTGCGGTTACTCTGTGCCCTTTTACGACTTTGTCGGTGACCGCGATGTCCTAGATAAGTGGACCGCAGCTAAAGGGGCAGCCGGGTTGGATGAGTACCAAAAAATGAAAAATGCCCAAAGTATTGATGGTTTGCCAGGGTTGAAGTTCTGAATGCCACCAAGGGGACTAATGATTGTGGGCAGTCGTTTGCCGCAGCGTCTCTAAGCCATCGAGGAGGATGTTGAGCCCAAACTCAAAGTCATGGAGGCCGTCATGACGCCCCTCGATGACGTGGTGAGTGAGTTGATTGAGGTACGGATATTGAGCGGGTGGAATCATGGCCACGTAGTCTTTTGCCACCGTCGCATACTCATCAGCTTCAAAGGGAAAGTTCAAGGCCTGTAGGGTGAAGCCATAAATGTGACTGTCGATCGCATTCCACACATAATCGGCCAGCGGATACGAAAACCCTGCCTCCACTAGACAGGCCAACGTCGCCTCCACATAGCGCAACATCGCTGGCCCCACATTAACTCGCGACATCATCGCCATGGTCGCCCAAGGATGCTGCAACAGTACCGCATGGGCCGAGGTCGCCCGTTGCCGCATCGCAGTTTGCCAATCCACTGCCAAACTGGGAAGTTCGATTTCACTCACCACCCGATCAACCATGCCGTCGATGATGTCGTCTTTGTTCGCCACATGGTTGTAGAGCGACATGGCCTTAACTCCTAAGTCTTGCGCCAGCTTCCGCATCGATAGGGCTTCCAGCCCCTCGGCGTCCGCTCGCTGTAGCGCGACCTGCAAGATCCGGTCTCGACTTAACGGGGTCTGGGGCATGGATTGAGCAGACGGAGGCTGAGCCATTGCAATCTTTCGTTATCGCCTCCAAACGTCGACACGGCAACCCTTTCACGAGCCAACCGCGAGCTTTGGCTAGACGGGGTCGCCTTCCATATTGACAAACTTACGCCGTAAGTTAAACTTACACTGTAAGTTGAGGTTGTGTGAATACCTGGATGAGGCTGTTCCTGATGGGAGGTGCGTTAATGTCAATCGCAAGTGCTGTGGTTACGGAACAAGGAGTACAGACGATGCAGGCGATCGCTCAGGCTGAATATGGGGCTCCTGATGTGCTGAGCTTGGTCGATGTTGCTAAGCCCGTGCCCCAAGATGATGAAGTGCGGGTGCGGGTACGGGGGGCTTCTGTTGATGCTGGAGTTTGGCATCTGATGCGGGGGACGCCATTTCTGATTCGGCTGATTTACGGCGGCTTACGAAAACCTAAGCACTCGATTTTGGGGAGTGCGATCGCGGGTGAGATCGAAGCAGTGGGGTCTACTGTGACTCAGTTCCAACCGGGAGATTTGGTTTTTGGCGATTTATCAGAATCGGGGTTTGGGGGCTTTGCCGAGTATGTGTGTGCCCCAGCGACGACCCTGGCTCCCCTGCCCGAGCACCTCACCTTTGAGGCAGCGGCCACCGTTCCTGTATCGGGGCTAGCCGCACTGCAGGGACTGCGCGATGTGGGGCAAATTCAGTCTGGGCAACGGGTGTTGATTGTCGGGGCAGCGGGTGGTGTCGGTTCTTTTGCGGTGCAAATTGCGAAAGCGTTGGGCGCTGACGTAACCGGGGCTTGCAGTTCCGCAAAAGTAGCCATGGTGCAGCAACTGGGGGCTGATCGCGTCATCGACTACACCCATGCCGCCGTGACGCACCCGGATCAACCCTACGACCTGATTTTGGATACGGCGGCTTATCGGCCTTTTGCCGACTACTTCTCAGCGCTGAAACCGGGCGGTACCTATGTCATGGTCGGCGGTTCCACGTCCGCTTTCTTTCGCGCCATGTTGCTGGGTCCTTGGGTGGGCAAGCGCCGCGATCGTCAGGTGAAGTGTTTGACCTCCAAGCTTAATCAAGCCGATTTGCTGACGTTAAAGGAGCTAATTGAGGCCGGTAAAGTCACGCCGTTTTGCGATCGTACCTATCCCCTCAGTGCTGTGCCCCAAGCCATTCGCGATCTAGAGGAAAGGCAAGTCCAAGGGAAAGTTGCGATTACCCTTTGATGGACACCCCAAATTAGTAGATTACGACCTCTGAAATGCAGTGCCTACTGACATCCCTGGTCAGGTCGGTAGGATCATACTGCGATGACCCTGCCGTCCCATTGGCTGGGGGTCAGGCTGCTAGATTAATGGTTTAGTCAGACAGCATCGTCCGCCACATTTGCATCAGCACTGACGTCTGCTCAGGCTTCTTGACCTCTGGGTTGATGGAGTTCAACATGGTTGCGGCGTTAGACACCACCGGAACCATGTCAAGGCTCTCTTGTTCCACAAACATTTTGGTGATGATTCCATCTCTCACAAGCATGGAATAACGCCGGGAGCGATACCCCATTCCTTTATGCGTGAGGTTGATCAGCATCCCCATGCCGCGAGTAAAGTCACCATTAACATCGGGGATAAAGCGCACCTGATCACTGCCTTCGCTCTTGGCCCAAGCGGCTAACGAAAACGGATCATTCACTGCAAGGCAAAGGATCTCATCGACACCGTTCCGGTAAAAGACTGGCGCATACTTGCTGTAGCCCAGTAGTTGAATGGAGGAATGCGGGTCAGTAAATGCTCCCGGCACGGCAAACGCCACCACGACTTTGTGATCAAAGAGATCCGCCGTCGACAGCTCGGACGGTTCCTCCTCATTCAGCATCTGAAAGATGACTTGAGGAACCCGTTGGCCTTCACAATTGAACACCCCTTTCCTCTCTCCTTACTGGTCTTCAACAGTTGCGTCAACCAGCTAGCCCTGAATGGATGACGCGTCATAACAGGCGCCTACAAGACGGGCATCCAGTACAGCCATAAACAGGCGATCGCTAGCCACCAGAACCAAGGATCGGCGAGTTGGGCACAAACATCCAAAAAGAAAAGAACTCCTCGAAAGAGTTGAAACGTTGATTCATTCATCATGGATTACGCTTGAGAAAGCGCCATTACTACATACCGCCAAAACGGCATCGGTTGGGGATTGCAGGTTACTGAAAACACGGCCTGGTGTTCTGTTTTGACTTGCCTTCCCGGTTCGAAATGCTTCAAGGTGCGCATCACCTCATCTCAATCAGCGGATGAGGTGATGCATCACACGCTTGCAGCCTTAAGCGCTGAGCTTAGGCAAGCTAGAAGCGATCGAGGTTCATCACCTTAGTCCAGGCCGCCACAAAGTCTTGCACAAACTTTTTCTGAGCGTCCCCACAACCATAGACTTCAGCGATCGCCCGCAGCTGCGAGTTGGAACCAAAGACCAAATCAGCCCGAGTGCCGGTCCATTTCAGTTCGCCAGTGGCGCGATCGCGCCCTTCAAACTCGGTTTCCGCTTCCGAGACGGCCTTCCACGTCGTGTCCAGATCCAGCAGGTTGACGAAGAAATCATTGGTCAAGGCCGCTGGCCGCTGGGTAAACACCCCATGTGCGGACTGACCCACGTTGGCCCCCAAGACGCGCAGGCCCCCGATGAGCACGGTCATCTCCGGTGCCGTCAGCGTCAATAACTGCGCTCGATCCACCAGCAGCTTCTCGGCGGGGATGGTGAAAAGCCCCTTGGTATAGTTGCGGAAGCCATCCGCGATCGGTTCGAGCACCGCAAAAGACTGCACATCGGTCTGCTCCTGCGAAGCATCAGCGCGCCCTGGCTGGAAGGGCACCTTAACGTCGTACCAACCCGCATTCTTCGCCGCTTGCTCAATCCCAGCACAGCCCCCGAGAACGATCAGATCCGCCAGCGATACCTGCTTACCAGTCGTCTGAGCATCATTAAAGGTGCTTTGAATGGCCTCCAGAGTTTGCAGCACCGTGGCGAGCTGTGCGGGCTGGTTGACTGCCCAATCTTTCTGTGGGGCGAGACGAATGCGGGCACCGTTGGCCCCACCACGCTTGTCAGAGTCCCGATACGTTGAGGCTGAGGCCCAAGCCGTCGAAACCAGTTGAGAAACCGATAGGTTCGAAGCCAGAATCTGACTCTTCAGAGCTGCGATGTCCTGCTCATCAATCAGCAGATGGGTGACTGCGGGGATAGGATCTTGCCAGATCAGCTCCTCTTGGGGGACTTCTGAGCCCAGGTAGCGGGCGCGTGGCCCCATGTCACGGTGCGTCAGCTTGAACCAAGCACGAGCAAACGCATCGGCAAACTGCTCTGGGTGCTCCAGAAAGCGGCGCGCAATGGGCTCGTAAATGGGATCCATGCGCATGGCCATATCTGCCGTGGTCATGATAGGCGCATGTCGCCTGGCAGGATCATGGGCATCAGGCACGGCATCAGCTGCCGCGCCCCCCTGCGGCACCCACTGATGCGCCCCCGCTGGACTCTTCGTCAACTCCCATTCATAGCCAAACAGGTTTTCGAAGTAGTTGTTGTCCCACTTAATCGGGTTCGTGGTCCAAGCCCCTTCGATGCCGCTCGTCGTCGCATGCACCCCAACACCGCTGCCGAAGCTGTTCTTCCAACCCAGACCTTGCTGCTCAATGCTGGCACCCTCGGGTTCCGCCCCCACCAACGCGGCATCACCAGCACCGTGACATTTACCAAAGGTGTGTCCCCCGCCACGAGCGCCACAGTCTCCTCATCATTCATGGCCATGCGTCCAAAGGTTTCCCGAATGTCGCGACCAGACGCAACCGGATCAGGATGGCCGTTCGGCCCTTCTGGATTCACGTAGATCAGACCCATTTGCACTGCGCCCAGCGGATTTTCGAGTTCGCGATCGCCGGTGTAACGCTTGTCGCCCAGCCATTCGGTCTCAGCCCCCCAGTAAATATCCTCTTCAGGCTCCCAAATATCTTCACGCCCCCCAGCAAACCCAAACGACCTAAAGCCCATGGACTCCAGCGCACAGTTACCGGCCAGGATCATCAGGTCGGCCCAAGAGATCGCCTGGCCATATTTTTGTTTGATCGGCCACAGCAGGCGGCGAGCCTTATCTAAGTTGCCGTTGTCAGGCCAGCTGTTGAGGGGCGCAAAACGCTGGTTACCAGTCGCCGCACCGCCGCGTCCGTCACTAATGCGGTAAGTCCCAGCGCTGTGCCAAGCCATCCGGATAAAGAGCGGCCCATAGTGACCGTAGTCAGCAGGCCACCAATCTTGAGATGTCGTCATCAGTTCAAAGATGTCTGCCTTGACCGCACCTAAGTCAAGCGTCTTGAACGCCTCAGCGTAGTCGAAATCCGCTCCCATGGGATCAGATTTTGAAGAGTGCTGATGCAGGATGCTCAGGTTCAACTGATTCGGCCACCATTTTTGGTTGGATGTGCCGGTACCCGCAGTAAATTTCTGGGCCGCTCCAGAAAAGGGGCAGCCACCTTGACCATTTGTCGTCTGGCTAGCCGTGCTGCTTTGTAAGTCGCTCATCGTATCTCCTATGGTGTATGCAGGAAGGGCTTTTTGACTGCTTTTTGATAGACCCAAATAAGCAAGAAAAAGCTTAATCAAATTGCTTGCTTTCAGCATTATTCACAACATGATTTGAATTTATAGTAGCTTTTAAATATACAAAATAACTGATTTTTCAAAAACTTTATTTTATAGATTTTTTCCTATCAAGTTAAAATTAAAGAATTGAATTTTATTCTTTCAGCAATGTATTCAAATATAGGAATTTTCCTATATTTGAATACATTGCTGAACTATATTTTTGATACTGAATGATGTTCTTGTTGGCTCTAGTGAACTTCTGAGAGTCGTTGATTTATACAAGAATGCGGAATGCGGAGGTCGGAATGCAGAATTGAAATGTAGGCTGGAAAGCGATTTTAACCATCCAGGGCGACCTGATCAAACTGCGGCTTGCTATACATAACCAGGAAATAGCTGATCGCTAACACTATCCTTGTTTTATTAAAGGAAATTCTGGCAATCGCTACTGATAAAGCTTGAATGCTTCTCTTGATTCATAAAGCCTCTAGATTGAGCTCATGACTGATCGGTTATTCGAATTCAGAATGAACTCTAAACCATCAAGATTCTCTGACTTATCTTGAGATTTTATTTTTATTCATTAGACTCTAGTCTGTCTTTTAGAGATTCTGTGCTCTCTAAGACAAATTATTTTTCAAGAAAATATTTAGATTGCTGACATTTTAAAACCATGAAAATGAATTTCATGGTTCTGAAGCCAAAACCAAAATTGCCAATCTACTAGTTGAGGACAATTTTCGGCTGGATGCTTTTAGGCTTGATGTTTACTCAGGTTCACAGGGATGCACTTGAAAATCGACCACCCATCCCAGGCGATTTAACAGTTGAACCAATTTATCTATCGTAAATCGATTGAAATGACAATTAAATAGATGAGATACCTCAGGTTGCTGAATCGCCAGCAAGGTTGAGAGTTCTCGTTGCTTTAACTTCGTTGTGATTAGAATCTCACGCAACTCACGACCTAATTGTGTCCGCAGATCGAGTTCAACCTGTCGGCAGTTTTCTTGCATCAGATTAGGCACATTGCCCGAGATGACACCGTTCTTCTCTTCTTTTCTCATCATGTTTTGTCCAGTGCTGGAACAACCTAGCGCCCACCATACTCGCTTTTAACCGCGAAGCAACCTATGCAGACTAGGACTGGCCACAGATAACAGAGCAAGTCTTAAATAAGAATAATTCTAATATAGGGTTTAGGCAATGAGTATATTGACTTATTCGTTGCTGGGGCTGACTTTGATGAGTGGTCAAATCCTCTCGGTGAGGTTGACATCCTGCCTCCGGTTCCAGGCGTTTGCGAAGAGAGTTCCGTATGCATATCCACTGCTCTGGTCGCACGCAGCCCTTATGCCAGTTCTCCAGAATAGAGCGACAGATCGGAGTTGAGGGCTCTGGGGGTAAGGGGGCGAAGGGGGAAGATGTGTAGCTGGATTTTAGGGAATCGGTATTAATCCTTTTTCCAGTGCGGATAAGGCGCGACCACGTCCGTCTACAGTGGCAACCGCCGTCTCGTCCTCACTGACACAGTCACCCTCCTCATGAAGCAGGTTGTCGGATAAGTCGAAAAAAGCAAGCCGCTGCTGCTAGGGCCTGTTGAGTGAATGCGGGCGCGGTCATGCTTGCCCCCAAAGGCTTCTATAGCAGAATGCGGAATGCTGAGGTCGGAATGCGGAATTGAAATGCCTGCCGGAAGGCAGTTTCAAAAATCCAGGCAACCTGAGCAAACTGCGGCTTGCTATAGGATTAATTGATGACGCGCCCTACAAAAACGGGACGGCAGGTTTACGTCTAGGGCCAAGTTATTCCAGACTTTCCAAGACTTTCGCGATCGCCACCTTAGCCGATTTGATCGGCGATCCTTTGACGCCGATCCACTCCAAAGCAGGGGATCGATCGAGCAGCGTGCCCACGATATAGACTGCCGTCTGCAGCTGGTTTTCCGATGCCTGCGGATACTCCCGTTTTAGAATCTCGCCTACACCCTCGAATAATTTGTCGTAGCTCTGTCGCAGGCGATCGCGCACAGACTCGGATCGCGTCGCGTAGGCCACGATCTCCGTCCAGAGAATTTCCGTCCGCTCAGTCGCCTCCTCCGCACCGTAGAACGCGTCTACGAGTGCCATAAAACCGGCCGATGGTGCCAGATTTACCAGCGCCTCATGCATCCGCGAGTCAAAGGCATCAACAATTCGCTGGGTCATCGCATCGACCAAAGCCTCACGATTCCCAAAATAGTGGCTGATGATTTTCCGATCCATTCCCAGCACCTGAGCGATGTTTTGAAACGAGCTGCCCTCAATTCCCCGCTCTAGGATGCATTGCTCGAAGGCATCCAGGATGTCCTCTCGCCGCTCAACAGCCAAGTTTTTTCGTCCCACAGCAAACCCTCCTATGCCGGCGATCGCCGGCAATCCCTCTCTGAGACTACAGGATGCCGATAAGGGTTGACAAAATAAATTCACCATTTGTAGAATCAATTTAGATTCACCAAGCGGTGAATTTTTAAAAACGTCAATTTGAACTGAGTTTTCAGCGTGGACACTCTCGAATGGCCGCTCTGAAGACCCCACAGAAGGAACATCATGAATCAAAGCAAAACCATGGAACCGGCAGTTTTCGACACGATTATTGTGGGGGCAGGATTATCTGGACTCTACGCGGCACGGATACTCTCCCAAGCGGGGCAGCGCGTCGCTGTACTCGAAGCCCGAGATCGCGTCGGGGGCCTCACCTGCTCCGAATACAGCGAGTACCTGGGAGAGCACGTCGATTTAGGCGGTGCTTGGCTGGCCGATGCGCATACGCGGATGCATGCCCTTGTTCAAGAATTCAAGGTGCCTCTGATTCGGCAGTTTGTGACCGGCAAAGAAGTGGCTATGGACGGAGAGACGCGCCATCTCGGTGAAGTGGGCAGTTTTCCTGGACGGGAAGCGGTGCTGCCAGAACTCCAAACTGTCATGGCTAAGTTGGAGCGTGAGCTGACCGATCTAGACATTGACGCGCCGTGGGCTCATACGAAAGCTGATGAACTCGACGCCATGACCTTCGCTAGCTGGATGAAGCAGAATATCGAGACTCCAGGCTTACACGCGT
Source organism: Leptolyngbya sp. SIOISBB (assembly GCA_010671905.1). GTDB lineage: Bacteria > Cyanobacteriota > Cyanobacteriia > Phormidesmidales > Phormidesmidaceae > Halomicronema. The sequence continues at coordinate 6,570,677 of JAAHII010000001.1, read as the reverse complement.
TGATGACCGCCAGCACCAATGCCTTCTTTGGGGTCAGACCAGAAGAAGTCTCCTGCCTTGAAGCCATGCATTTGTTCAAAACCTGCGGCGACATTCTCTTGATGGGTGACACCAATACTGGTGGCCAGTCCGCCCATATGATGGGCAGTCAGTTGGTTTCTCAGGGACTGGCCTCAACGGTCAACGGGGTCGTGTCACTCAGCTCGCCTGTGCGGCGCATCATCCAAGATGACGAGGGCGTCACCGTTGAGTGTGAAGCAACCACTTGGCATGGCCAACATCTGATCTGCGCGCTGCCCCCGGTGATGATCAATCGGCTTGAGTTTGAGCCAATGCTGCCCGCCTACCGCCGCGAATTTCACCAACGCTGCCCGATGGGCCGATATGCCAAGGCCATCCTTACCTACGAGACGCCTTTTTGGCGCAACCAAGATCTCTCGGGCGTGGTCATGAGCATCGACAACCGCATGACTGGCATCTTTGACCTCGGCGACACGGAGTCGCAGCGCGGGGTGATTACGGTGCTGTTTGGCGGGGAGACTTCGATCCAGTTAGACGACGCGACCGAAGCTGAACGCGACCAAATCATTCTTGACCTGGCTGCCAAGTCCCTGGGAGAAGCGGCCCGTAAACCAGTGCAGATGGTGGTCAAACAGTGGGCGGCTGAACCTTGGTCAAATGGCGGGGCTTGCTCCTACATGACGCCCGGAACGCTCACAACCATTGGCGATCGCCTCTGGCAGCCCTGCGGCCGCATCCACTGGGCTGGCACTCACCTATCGAAAGTCTGGCGCGGCTATATGGAAGGGGCATGCGCTGCGGGCGAAGCTGCCGCCAATGCTGTGCTAGCCGCATGACCCGTTGCAAACACACTCTGAGGATATTAGCGTCATGCAAATACTCAAAGAAATTAAGCTTTCCCGTTTGGTGCTAGCGATTGCGATAACGCTGTTCATGGCTGACACAGTACCTCATCCCAATCTGTCGGACGGCCTGCTCAAAAATTCCTGGAGCCTGATACAGGGCGAGCCTGCTACGGCTGCCCCGTCAGACACGACAATCGCAGGCCGCAACTGACGAGTGCTCGTTAGGAGTGGAAATTCAATCATGTGCCAGTTTTTTCTCTCTCGGGAGGGGTGCCAAAGGCGGGGTGGGTTCGCTCCCCAGCCCTCATGGTCGACCCACCCCGCAGCCCCTCTCAGGAGAGAAAATGTGATCCCGCTGTGCCTCAGGCCCAATTGCGGAATTTATATGATGCTCGCTCATTAGCTTCTTTCCTCTCCAGACAATGGCGATCGCATCCCTCTCAACATTGCCCCGTACTTTATCCTTCGGTGAGAACCATGTTTACCCCTGCCAACCATTCATTGACTGTCAATCAGCAAAAAGCTGCCGCTACCGTCTTGGGCTACGCATTCGCACAAGACTCGTTTATGGCCTACATGCTGCCCGATGCCCTCACGCGCATACAACAGCTCACCAAGCTCTTTCTGCCACTCATCCGCTGTAGTCAGCGCTATGGCGGCGTTGACATTACCCCTGGTGGTGGCGGGGTTTTAGCTTGGGTGCCCGGTAAGGTCTTTTCTAGTCCGCTCAAATTCCTAGAACTCTTGCGTAGCGGGATGCTCTGGCTCCCTTGGTCAGTCGGGCGATCGGCTTTTCAGCGGCTGATGATTCACGATGACGTGTGTGAACAGGCCCTCATCCACCATGCCCCCAAAGACTTTGCCTACATTTGGGCCGTGGGGGTGCGTCCCGACCAAGCAGGTAAAGGGCTCGGCAAACAGATGATTCAATCAGCCCTCAATGATATGCGACATCAGGGCTACACCACTTGCTGGCTACGCACTGAAAATCCCCATAATGTGGGCCTCTATGAACACTTGGGCTTTCAGCAAGTGCACACCGAAATTCCCTCAGGGAGTCAACAGCAATATTGGTTGATGTTTCCAAAACCTGTAGGGGTTACTTTACTTTTGCCTGATTAGATTGATGAAATTTCGCCATTTTCTAACCGCCCATACTGAAGTCAGGAAAATACCATGACCAATTCCCAAACTAACGTCTCTCTGATTGAGCAACTCCCTACCCTTGTTCCGGACAGACTGGAGGAGGCCAGAGAACACTTTTGCGATGACTTTGTTTGGCATTATATCAATCCTGAATTACCACAGATTCAAGGCGACTATGATGGCTTAGAGGGCCTTAAAACGTTTTTCACAAAATTGGGTGAGCTGACCCACAACACCTTTAACGTACAAATTAAACAAGCCCATACTGTGGGTCACGAATTTGTTATGGTACACGCTTGTCCGCGCATGATAATCGATGATTATGCTTTTGAAACAGATGCTGTCGTTGTCTGGAGAATGGTGGATCGGCGCTTTCAGGAAGCTTGGGATATTCCGGGATTGAATTCACTGCGCCCACAGTAATTGATAACCAGTTTTTTGCCTAAATGTTATCGTTCGAGATGATAGATAGAAACTGGAGATAGAACCAAGCTGCCAAACATTCTGACTAGTGTTGATATCACAATCATGTCTACTGGTGCTGTGAGATTATTGTCTATCTTGTTCTCCTTTCAAGCCTTCACACTCAACCTAGTATCTCCTCAGTATATGAAGACGAAAAATCAGTTGCGGCAATTATTAGGAATCGTTCTGGCCTTACTGGTGTCTTGTCTATTTACAGCAGAGACCGCTTATGCACGAGGCGGTGGCGGTGGCGGCGGTGGTGGCGGATGTTTTGCTGGCGACACCCCAATTTTGACACCAGCAGGCTACCAACCTATCAGTCAACTGCAACAAGGTAGTCAGGTCATTGGTTACAGTCTGTCTCGACATCAATCGGAAATTGGAACCGTTGGTACAGTTCAAGAAGTTGCGGCAACTGAGTATTACGTGATCAATGATGCGATCAAAGTCACTGGGACACATCCCTTTTACGTTCTTACCCCAGAAGGGATCAAACAGGTTGAGGTAAGACAACTTAAAATCGGCGATCAACTACTAGGAAAAGAATCTAATCTTCGTATTTCTAGCTTGCAATATGTTGGCGAACCCATCACTGTCTACAACCTGATTTCTGTCATGCCTAACTACAACTTCTATGCTGGAGATTTCCTGGTTCACAATAAGGGTGGAGGCGGTATTTCCTCTAGCACTCCTGGTAGAACCTCGTTCTCGTTTCCTGGCTTGAGAGCTGTGTTGTTTCTAGTGGTGGGATTGCTGCCAATGGCTTTTCTTAGCGAGATTTACAACTTTATTCGGTTCAGGAGAAAAGAATTCACAGAGGATGAAGATCTAATCAAACATACTCAATCAATTTCTCCAGAATTTACGAACCAATATTCAGTTCGTTATCAGCTTGGCAACGACATCTGGGAAGCAATTCCCCTTAAATCAAGTATTGATTCTCAACAATATCAGGATCTCCTCAACGAGCAAGAGTTATTCGAGAACGTCTGTCGTTTGTTCACACAATATCAGCAGGATTGGATGAACAAAGATTTCACAACAATGAAGCAATATGTTTCAGAACCCTTCTATACTGCTCAGTATAATGAGTTCCAACAAAACTATGGTGCAAGTATTGATGTTATCTATCAACCTAAAGTATCTGAAATCGCTCTTTTAGATTTCAGGAAAGAACAGGATGGACATCTGTTTAAAGTACAGATCAATGCGAGCATGATTAACTTTTTGATTTCCCCTAAAGGATATGTGACTAGAGGGAAACCTCGTCTACGATCATTTACCGAATATTGGAAATTCAAGTGGAATTCTGATAAGAGGTGGTGGTTGGCTGACATTGATCCCAATATACTTTAGTAAAAGTAATACCCATAATTGTTTAAAGAGTTAATATTTTAATAGCGATTAAATCCTTCCTACAGCTATGAATAAACTTTTACCTAAAATGTTTATATTTTTGCTGTGCTTTTTCGCATACGGGTGCATTTAGTCAAGCTTGTCATCGCTTGACCAATTAAATGATGAACAACAGGAAATATTGCTTGAGGAGATGCGAGTTTCCGATTTGTGCGGCTATTATCTCAATCCCGAATTACAGGCGGAAACCGAAAATATAATTGCTGATCTTCTAAAAATACATGGAGTTCAAAGCAGCTTATTAGAGGTGTTAATAAGCTGCTTTCGGTCAGACAAGAAGTTTTGGCAATGTTCCTGAAATCAGAAGGCAGCAAATGGAGAGTGTAATGCCCTATGAGTGACCACAAGCTAGACTCAATGAGCTGTTTGACTTTCTGAAGCAACCTGAGATCGCTTTCATTCAATGTCTGTATGAAACCTCAAGCCATTATGCCAACTACCAAGAGCTGGATATCTCGAACATTCAATCCTCGAATATGGGGGCGACTGTTTATTGGCACCACTGCCTTGCTGAACTTAACGGCCTGTACCTTTGACTTAGATGATCCGACTGGAGCGCGACAGCGCCGGGCAGCAGCGCGTCGGGCGGAGTGCCAACAGATTTACACCATTACTGAAGCACACACTGAGCAGGCTGGAACTGCTTATCGGCAAGGTTTAGCTGCTGATGGCACTCGCACGCAAGCAGGCTTACTCGCAGAAGCTGAGGTACCTCTGCGCACTGCAGAGGTAATAGAAGCGTTGGCCTTAGAGGATGACAACCTGCAGAGTCTGAGCTTCAACCTCGCGGCAGGGTTGCGGCAAATGGCTGAGGCCAAGCGGGCGATGGCTCCTTTTGCGGATGCTGAGCGGACGATTACCTCTGCGAATGATCGTTCGATCGCTCACCAGGCCAGCGTCGTTAACCGCGATGAAGCGAGCCGTGACTATGGTGGCGTGCTCCGTGCCCTCGAAGCTTACTGCGACGGAGATGAATTCCCCCCTGCTTTAGAAAGCTCAGTACTGTAAATGATGTGCATACCTGCGCAACTTTGAGCAATCACGAAACGGTTCTCTCCTTAATCTTTGCCCGATGAAGCTTCATTATCAAGTAATCAATTGAAGGTTGCCTAAAGCTGGAACTTACACGATTGAGAAGCACTCATAGTGAAGTAAATTACGTCACTGTGTTGATATGGAGTAAATGATGAAACGATTTTTGGTCTGGAGCACGATCGCCCTGCCACCCACTCTACTGATTCTCCTATCGCTAAAACCGCTAGAGATTATTGCGCTCTGGTTGTTGGGCGGCTTGGCAGCAGCGTTTCTGACAGTCGTGATTATGGCGTTGCTGACGCTGCCTACCCTGAGATCTCAAAAACGCCTTCAATGGCAAGCGGCGGTGTCCCTCATGATAGTAGTTTCGATCATTATGTTTAATTGGCCGCTGAGAGTCGCTTATGCTTTCTCCCGTCCGGCCTTTGACCGAGTTGCCGAACAGGTGATGGCAGGAGAAACCCTCACAACGCCGCGACGTATTGGCTGGTTTCGGGTTAAACGTATTGAGGCTCCAGGCCCTGCCGCCAATGGGATTGATGACCACGGACTGCGTTTGTGGACGGGCATTCACCCCCATGGCAATTCTGGTTTTGTGCGATCGAGTCCCGATGATTTGCGGTTCAATCTGTGGAGTCATTTCCAGTTAGATGAAACCTGGCAGTTTATTGCTGAGGACTGACCGGTCAATGCGAAAGCCCCTCGCAGTTGAATGGTGAATATGCCCCGATGCTTGGGACACCCCGATCCAGAATATTCATGGAGTGACGAACTCGACGTTCTCAGGTGAACGAAATGATCTGCGGGATGCCTTGTATTCCAGCCGATTACGGGTCGGTTTGATGGCCCTCCTGGCCGTTCTTGAGTGGTCGGTTGAAGCCCCGCAAACGAGTGGGGTTGGGCAGGCTAGGCAGCCTACCCAACGAGCTTCCCCCAATGGCAAGCTCGTCTGCCCATCGTAAGCGTCCTTCCCCAAGATGCAGACATCGCGCTTTTTTCGTTCCCCCCTATGCGCTCAGTTACCTGGTCGGAGCGATTCTGATAGTCCCTCAGCGTGGGTTGTCGATAATCAAAGCGCCACACCGGCTACTATCGCGGAGTCGATGAGGTCATCTCGTTAGGCCGTAGCTGATCTACGTAGCGCTGTAGCGTTGCTTGTTGTTGCTCAGCACTCAGCCGTTGGGCTTGAACCAGCGTATCTAAACTGACTCCATTCACCAACGCCAACAGCACATTGGCCTCACTCTCTGGCTCAACGTCAGGACGAATGACACCCTGCTGCTGCAGCGTGGCCAATTCTTGAATCATGACTTGTCGAAGTTGTCCGGCGCTCTGCTGATGCTCTGCCATCAAGGCATCGCGCCCGACGGCGTAGCCCAAAAAAGCGACCCACACCCGCAAAATTGCTTGCCGTTCTTGATCCACAGGCAAAAACGACGACAGCATCGCCACTAACCGGTCAATACCGGAAACGTTTGCGATCGCAACCTGCATCAGCCCCTGCAACCGCTCCGTCACCTGATGTAGGGCAAACAAAATCAGCTCCTGTTTATTGCGGAAATAGTGAGTGACGACCCCTGTGGTGCAGTTCATCTCCTGGGCGATCGCTCGCATACTGGTGCGGTCTAACCCTTCTCGCACAATGACTCGCCAGGCCGCTTCTGACACTTCCAAACGCCGATCTTGCTGAACCATGGGTTATTCCAAAACCTTAGAACTGACCTGTTGACAATTTATCATAACAGTTGTTATGTTCACTGCATAACAACTGTTATGAGGTCATAGGAATTGAAAATGCAAACAGAAATGCCGCAGCCCGGTTATCTGCCTACCCCGCGTTCGGGGTGGCTGGGGCAGCTAGATCAATTTATCGGGCCAGGGGCTACTCCAGCAGAGGTGGCGTTGCAACTGGTGCCTTCGGTGGGGGCGGCGATCGCCGCCCCCCTCTATGCTTCAACCCTGCCGATGGACTGGAGTCCCTGGCAACTCGGGTTAATCGCGATTTTGGGATTCGATCTGGTCGGGGGTGTGCTCACCAATGCCACAGCAGCAGCGAAGCGTTGGTATCACCGGCCCAGTCAGGATTGGCGACAGCATATGACCTTTGTCGCGGTGCATTTGTTTCACGTTGGCTTGGTGGCACTGCTGTTTCGCGGCGGCGATGCCCGCTTCTTTGTTGGCGTCTCCAGCTATTTGCTACTGGCAGCGGGTTTGATTTTGCGCAGCCCACTTTACCTACAAAGGCCGATCGCCTTAGGACTTTACTGCCTGGCGTTACTGGGTAATCTCTATCTCTTTGCCCCAACGCCAGGATTGGAATGGTTCTTGCCCTTATTTTTTCTCAAGTTGCTCATCAGTCATTTGCTGAATGAAATGCCCTATCAGCCCAGCGATCGCCGCTAGCAAACTCGTCAACGTCGCTTCCGTTTTTATCCGCTTTAATTCACTCTGAGGTCAACACCATGACACGCTACAACTACTGGACTGCCGCTTCATTAGGTGCCTCGGGGATAGCGCTCAGTACTCTGGTGCCGGGTGGCCCCATTGAGACGCGCAGTTTTGCCCACATCAACCCCTTCACCTTGGGTGCCTTCAATACGTTTTTGACCACCTTGTGCATCGGCAGCCTACTGCTCGTTTATTTCGTCTGGAAAGCTGAACGCTGGGCAATCATGGCTGCTGTCTGTTTTGGGCTGTCTTACCTTGGCGTTTACGGCCTGGACTTAGCCCAGATTTTCCCCGTTTCACCCGATGCTATGTCTCCGGCCCTGCTGATTATTGAAATCTTGGGTGCGATCGCGGCGGTGCCCCTCACCCTGCTGGCGCTGACAGCGCTCCGATTCCCCAGCCAAGAAAATTGGGTAACGGCCCCATCCGCTCACGGGCAAGCGTCTCTGTTTAGTCCAACCCCAACGATGGCGACCATCGGCGTGCTCCTGATTGGCTTGGGGATTATTGTCTTTGCAACGCGATCGGCTATGGGGATTTGAGCGGGCAAAACATGAATACTGCGCAGTTGCGTGATCCGACGAACTGCCAACTACGCCGTATTCATTGTCTAGAAGAGGCTTGCTGTGACCAACTCTCTTGTCCTTGCGACCAGACTTCCATTAAGCGCTGCGAGAATAATTGCAGTCGTTCTGAATCATCGGGCACATTTGCATATTCCCCGCTGTACTGCAAATAAAGAAACAAATGCGTTTGCAACTGCTGAGAAATATTGCGAGACTCAACCCACATTTTCTGAGAGTTGGTTTGACTCAATAACGTCGTTGCCAGGGTTGCTAAACCGCTGACCATTGGGACAACCCAATCTAATGGCCCGAGTACTTGACTCGCAGACAACGCCGCCAAAATCGTTGTGCACACCGCTAAGGTAATGCTGATCACCTGAAGCCGCTTGTATCGAACTTTGTGTCGGTCAGCCCGTTTTGCAAAATCTTTGATCAAATGCTCGCACTGATGGAGAGCTTGCTGTTTTCTGTCTTCTAACGTATCGGCTGCGGACAGCGGATTGTATCTCTCCATTGGCTAATCTGGTGGCTTCACATAATAGACATAGCACTGATCTTAAATAGGACCTATCTGATTGAGTCTTTGTGACTCAATCAGATAGGTCCTAGAGAAAACGCTACGCTTTATCGTTTTTGCAGAAACGACTTCACCAGGAGAATGTTGCCATGACTTTCTTTCAGCAGGTTGCTCAGTCTTTTCATATGACCAACGCCGTCTGGGAGCGGCACGCTAATCCCTGGAGTGTTTGGACGCGTTATGCGGGTTTGCCGCTGCTAATTCTAGCGATTTGGAGTCGGGTCTGGCTCGGCTGGTGGGCGATCGCGCCAGTTCTCCTTATTATTCTGTGGATCTGGCTCAATCCCCGCGCTTTTTCCAAGCCTCAAACGACGCATCACTGGGCCTCCAAAGCCGTGATGGGCGAGCGTGCCTGGCTCAACCACGATCAGGTGCCGATTCCCTCCCACCACCGCCCGGTGATCACCTTTACCAATCTCGTGAATGCGATCGGCTTTGTCATTTGCCTGTGGGGACTGTGGAACCTGCAACCGTGGCCCACAGGACTGGGACTGTCTTGGATGATTTTGGGCAAGACCTGGTTTCTCGATCGCATGGTCTGGGTCTTTGAAGACATGAAAGAGCATCCCCAGTATCGCGATTGGCTGTATTGAACCGCCTTGCTTGACGATATCGGAGGCTATTGAACAACCAATTTTTTTAGCCCCGTAACCGTACTCTGACACCGTTGGAGAATTTACTAAAATGACGACTCAAAACGGCATTCTGATTGCCGGAGGCTATGGCGTTGTGGGCCGACAGGTGGCTACCTTAATTCGTCAGCGTCATCCTGACCTGCAGCTGATCATCGCTGGCAGAAATCTCGAAAAAGCGGCAGCCCTGGCGACCGAGTTGGGCAATGCTAATGGCATGCAACTGGATGTTGAACAGCCCAACCCATTACGAGGGCAGCACCCGAGTGCCATTCTGGCCGTGGTGAATGACCCCTATAATTATTTGCTGATGGATGCCGTGCAACGGGGCATTCCTTACCTGGATGTCACCCGATGGCCAGAAAGACTGCGAGCCTCGGTGGCCGAATTGGCAAGCAAATCTCTGTCAGCCCCGGTATTGTTCTCATCGGGGTGGATGGGGGGAATTGCTGCCGTGATGGCCGTCGCCGTGGCTAAAACCCTGCAGCAACCCGAGACCATCGACATTAGCGTGCTCTTTTCGGTCAAAGATAAGTCAGGCCCGAATTCCGTGGAATATATGGATCGGCTGGCGACGCCTTTTGAGACGATGATTGAGGGGCAAGCTCAGCGCGTCTTTCCCTATACTGACCCGCTTACAGTGACCTTTCCCGGTGGCTACACCACGCCGGTGTATCGCTTTGACACGCCCGATCAGCTGACGCTGCCACAAACCACAGGAGCCAAAACTGTTGCCGCTCGCATTGCCTTTGACGATGCCTTTTCGACCAATCTCCTACGCTTCTTGACCCGCTCTGGCATTTGGCAGTTGATCAGCGGAGATCGCTTTACACCCTTGCGGAGATCGCTCCTCTACAATCCCGGCAGCGGTGCCAGCCATGAAATTCATATTGCGGTTAGTGGCCACGACGACCACGGCACCTTCAAAACGGTCAATGCCACGATTGCTGATCCTCAGGGGCAAACGCACTTAACGGCACTGGGGGCTTTAATCCAACTGGAACGCTTGCTCGGCCTCGATGGCGCTGTGCCCCCAGCACCAGGCGTTGCTTACCCAGACACCGCCCCGCAAATTGAGCCTGCCCTGCAAATCTTGGCTCAGTTTGGCGTCAAAGTCTCAAGCGAGATTTTCGCTGTCCAGGATGACTAAAACTGGCAGAGCAGGCATATCGACGCTTGGATTTCAGCTGGACTAAAATATGCTGTCAGACAATTTTTCTGATCGAACAAAACAGGAATCACTACATCCAGAATATCAATGAAATCATCAGCTTCAACAACTAGATTTTTTTTTGAATTCATCTTTCCTGAAACAGCCTCTATCGAGATAAAGACAAAGGGATTTATTCAAGAATCAAGAAAATAAATTCATTCTCACTTAGTTGATTTAAATCTTTATTTGAGTAGAACTTATTTTTTAGTTTTGATAGAAAATACATCTTAGCAAATCCATTATTACTGCCCAAACAATTACTGACTTGCAACACAGTTTAGTCCTATGCTAAAGGGTAAATTTAATCAGTTTTATCTCAGTCAGAAAATAACATGGCAGAATTCATCTGAGAAAATTGGACTGTAAAAAACAACTAACTGGAGGGCTCGCAGCATGGCGAGCCAAAGTCTCTGGTGATTGATTGGGCGCTGTTCGATGTGGATGGGGAGAAAGGAATAGCGTGGTCTTTTTTCTGATACTAATCATGAATGGGATGGCGTAACCTTACCTTAGTATCCTGTCGCAAGCCTGTTTACTAGACTTTAATCATGACACTAACTCAGCTTACTCCAATGCTCAATGTCTCTAATCTTGAGGCCAGTCTGGCCTTCTACGAAACAGCCTTGAATTTTAAATTAGTCAGTCCTAGAGACGCACTAAAAGAATGGCGCTGGGGAACGATTCGATCTGGTAATGCTGAACTGATGCTTTCGGAGACAGGAACCGATTTAAACTTGGCTAGAGATATCAACCCCAATCAAGATACTCGTTGGCCGACAGTTTTCTATTTCTATCTAGATGATGTCGAATCACTTTATCAACACTTAATTAAAAATGGCTACCAAGGTACGCCTTTAGAAACCACCTTTTATGGGATGCGAGAATTTAGTATCCAAGATCCGGATGGCCACATGTTGACCTTTGGCCAAGATGCTGGTTAACTATGTCGATTCCTAATGCTTAGCGAGTAGTCACCCGATTAGAAGCATGGCCGTTTAAAAGACAATATTTGTTCTGGCAGTCTTCGATCTCGAAAAATCAGTTGCCTATTTCAGCTGCCTATTACCGAGATATTTTAGAATTTTCTATTCACGAGATGGGTGATCCGGGATGGTGAATGTTTGTCAAAGGCACCTGCCGCATTATGGCCTGGCATTGCCCTGAGGCCATTCAGCCCAGTGAGCTAGGGACCCACGCTTATTTCGGATACTTGGTCGTTGACGATGTCGATACCTATTTCGATTTTGTGGTCTCAAGGGGGGCAGACCTCATCAACCCCCTAAAAAGGGAATCATGGGGCATGCGAGAGTTTGGCATTAGGACGATCGATGGACATCGCATCATAGTCGGTCAGGATTTGGAGGCTTAGTCGACCTATATAGCAAGCCGCAGTTTGATCAAGATACCCTAGAGTTTTGAAACCGCTTTCTAGCGCGTCTTACAACTCCGCATTCCGACCTCCGCATTCCGACCTCCGCATTCCGACCTCCGCATTCCGCATTCTGCTAAATCACAAGTTTTGGCTCAATCTGGAGTCCACGTCTCAAGCAAGATTTTCACTGTCCAGGGTGATTAAAAACTGGCGTAACAGGCCAACCAGCGTTTGGGTTTCCGATTGACTCAACGCTGCTAACAGCCGATTTTCCTGCTCGAACAAGACCGGCATGACCGCATCTACTAGTTCCATGCCCTGACTCGTGAGTTGCACCCGGATGCCGCGCCGATCCTCCGGGTCTCGCAACCGTGTAACTAAGCCCTCTTTTTCAAGGCGATCGATACGGTTAGTCATCGCGCCAGAAGACAACATCAGTAGGCCATAGAGTTCCGTGGGCTTGAGCCGATAGGGAGAGCCTTGGCGGCGCAACGTCGCCAACATATCAAAGGACCAAAGATTTAGGTCAAAGTCGGCTAATACGGCCTCGCGGTGCTTTTCGATCAGGCGAGCGAGCCGCAAGATGCGCCCAACCACTTCCAGGGAGGACGCCTCTAGGTCGGGGGCTTCTTGCCGCCACTGGGCCAAAATTTTGTCGATGCGATCTTGAGTCATAACGACATGATATCTCGATATCAAGAGTCTTGACATTCATCTTTATTTTAAGTATCTTGATATCAAGTTAATTTTCAAGAGGATGCTTAATCCTCTCTTGCGCTCGCTCAACGACTCAATAGGAGGCCCCATGAACCCAGTTGAATTTGCCACGCAGCTCTACAACAGCGTGGATGCCCGCAGCGTCGCCGATCTGGCTCACTTTCTCGCTGATGATGTGAGCTTTCGGTTTGCGAATGCCCAACCCCTCAAAGGCAAAGATGCGGTCTTGGCCGCGAATGCCAGCTTCTTTCAGAGCATTGCTGACATGTCGCACCAGATTGATCAAGTCTGGGGGGCAGGGGACGACTTAATCTGCAACGGGCAGGTGAACTATACCCGGCTAGATGGCAGTCAATTTTCGGTACCGTTTGCCACGATTCTGAAGCTGCAGTGCGATCGCATCGTCAACTATCTGATTTATGCCGACGTGTCGGCACTCTAGGACGCATCATCCGTTCAATCTAGAACGCGTTGACGACGGACATGATCGCGCCCCACCCTAAGCCCCTAGCTACCCTGAGTTCGGGATAAGGATTATCAGAATAGCCAGAGAGCCAAATCTCCTCCAGCAGAGGGGTGGCAGCAGGACGAGGAGGGCTTGACGGTGGCTTACCCACCCCATTAGTCCCGCCAGCGGAGGGGAAAGTAACGGGTTTTCGCTTAACCCAAACTTGTGTTAGCTAGGGGCTGATCGCTTTGCCGCAAAAGAATGCAGCCGCAAAAAGATGACAGTCCCTAGAGACTAGGAGCGCGATCGCTCAGCAATCAAGAACCCCGAAAAATTTATGCAGATCACAAAACTCGACCACATTGGCCTGCGAGTCATGGATGTGAATCAATCCATGCAGTTTTATCAAACCCTGGGCTTCCAAATCATTCGCCGCGATGAAAAGGAGCAAGTTTTTGTCGTTAAGCACCCCAGCGGCATTGAGATTAATCTGATTGCCAGCGGTGATTGTCACCATGACCGACGCAACATTCTGATGGACGTCGCCGAACGGTATCCCGGCTACACCCACTACGCGATCGCAGTGGCATCGGTGGCTGCCGCCAAGACTTTTTTAGAGGATCACCATATTCCCATCACCGAAGGCCCCATCACGTTTGGGGATGGCAAAACATCGATTTTCATTCGTGACCCTGACTTAAACGTCCTCGAATTTACGGAACTGCCGCAGGCGACATTGCCTGCCCCTGAATAATTCTCTACTCGGCTACCCCCATCATGAAATCCTCCACGACTCAGTTAGAAGATATCGCGCTAACCGCCCTGGCTCCCTTGGCCTGGGGTACCACCTACATTGTGGCGACAGAGTTTTTGCCGCCGGGGCATCCGCTACTGGTGGCGGCATTGAGATCGCTGCCCATTGGTCTCTTGCTCACCTTGGCGCTCAGAAAACTGCCCCAAGGCATCTGGTGGGGGCGCATCTTAATTCTCGGCGCACTCAATATCGGCGTTTTTCAAGCCTTATTATTTGTCGCGGCCTATCGTCTACCAGGGGGCGTGGCGGCCACGGCGGGGGCGATTCAGCCCTTGTTAGTAGCCTTATTCTCCTGGTTGATTTTGCAGGAAAAGCCTGCCAAAGGGACGATGCCTCTAGCGATCGCTGGTTTCGTGGGCATTGCCCTGCTCGTCCTCGGCCCATCGGCCCAGCTTGATCTTTGGGGCATTCTCGCGGCCCTAGCGGGGGCAGCCGCCATGGGCCTCGGTACCGTGCTGGTTAAACGCTGGCGGCCACCCGTCTCGCTGTTGGTCTTTACCGCCTGGCAACTGATGGTGGGCGGCGCGCTCTTGCTCCCCGTTGCCCTCATTGTGGAAGGCCCCTTTACTGAATTAACGCCGACCAACCTGCAAGGCCTCATCTATCTCGGCACCGTGGGGACTGGACTGGCTTACCTGCTGTGGTTTCGTGGCATTGGACGGCTTTCCGCGACAGCTGTTTCTTACTTGGGATTGCTGAGTCCAGTCATGGCCACCCCTACTGGGATTTTTCTGGCTCCATCAAGCGTTGACGCCCCTGCAACTTGGTGGCATGGCAATTATCTTTACCAGTGTTTTGCTGGGGCAAAAGGTGACCGCTGCTCGTACAACTCGGTTAGCCACTGAACCGTAGCGATCGCTGGAGTGGCGTGAAGCGATCGCTTTTTGACCATCCCAATTACTGGATCGGCGCTGCATTCACGTTTCGGCAAGGGGGCGCTCTGAATTAATGCAACCGACTAAAGCCTTCAAAAAGGCTCGCCCTCGTAGTCACTGCATTACAGCTATCTACGAGGGAGATCGCCTAGCTACGATGCTCCTAAACCGCAATCTAAGTTGAAAACTGGAGGTGTTCTGATCGGTAAAACCTCTCCTCTCCTGGCCTTTGGCGAAGCCTGCCCGGAGGGCTTAGGAGAGGAACCAGAGTCTAGTTAAGCCTCTCCTTACTAAGGCTACGGCTTATACATAAGTCATTCTTTAGAAGACGCCTGAGCTTGGATCCCCCTTCATCCCCCTTAAAAAGCAGGGTTGATTCATACGGCAAAAGAAAAAGCATGCTAGGAATTAGCGCTTTTTGCTGGAGGCTGAACCGACTATGTACTTGCTGACCCTGCTGCAAGCGGTACCGGACTTTCGTCATCTGCGTGGGTTACGCCATGAGTTGTGGTTCGTATTGCTGTTGATGATTAGTGGTGCGATGTGCGGCTACTGGGGGAGTCGTCCTTTGGAAACCTTTGCCCAGGAATACGGGGCCGAACTGTGTCGTCAGTTGGCGGTGCCGGTCCCGAAGCGGATGCCCTCTTACTCGACCTTTCGTCGGATCCTCGTCACCCTAGACTTCACAGTGTTTGCCAACGTCTTTAATCAGTGGGCGCAGCAGACCTTCGGCCGGCAAGCCGGGGAATGGTTGGCAGTGGATGGCAAAAGTATCAAAGGCAGTCTTCGCGACTATGACACGGCGCAGCAGAACTTCGTCATGCTGGTGAGTCTCTTCAGCCATCAGCGCGGCCTGGTGCTGCATAGTCAACCGATGGAAAATAAACACACCAGCGAGCAACACCTGGTACAGCAACTGCTCGCTACCCTTGAGCTGAAGGATACGGTGGTCACTGCCGATGCTTTGCACTGTCACAAAAACAGTCATGCTGTTGCATCAGCAACAGGCGCACTATCTGCTGTGCGTTAAAGCCCATCAGCCGACCCTATTCGCTTGGCTAGTGGCAGCTAGTGAAGCGCCTGAGCCGAGGCCCTGCGACGTCGCTCAGCGTCAAGAGCGCAGCCATGGTCGCTGGGTGCATCGACGGGTTTCGGTGTACGAACATCTGGGGGATTGGCCGACCCAATGGCCTGGACTGCGCCGCTGGCTGTGTGTCGAGCGCTGGGGGTATCGAGACGATCAGCCCTTTGCCCAAACGCACTACTACATCTCTGATTTGGCCTTATCGGCTGAGGCCTTTCTAGAAGGCGTGCAAGGACATTGGTCAATTGAGAATCGGTTGCATTGGCCCAAGGATGTTGTCCTGGGCGAAGACCGCGCCCCTCAGCGCAGCGGGCAGGGTCCCGCCAACTATTCCACCATTCGCAACTTCTTTATCTCTGCTGCCCGACGCGTGGGCATCGATTCGGTGGCAGCCGCGAAACGCCATTTTGCCAACCGCCTCGACAAGGTTTTACTCTCACTACAATGAATCAGCCCTACCCTTAAAAAGGGGGAAATCCCAGTTTGAATCGGATAGAGCCCCCTTCTTCTAGCGCAGCCATGCCCGCAGGGCTTTAGGGGGCAGCGACAGCGGGGGATCTGCCATTTGCGCTGAGCTCTAGAGATGTGTATAAGCGGCAGCCTTGAGAAGGAGAGGTGCCGCAGGCGGTGAGGTGAGGCCAAGGGGCAAAACTCCACCGCTGAATCTGGCTGAGGTTTAAATAGTGACTGACTCCTTTATTCAGCTTCAACCTCGTCTTTGATCACTTCCCAGATGGAGAGCACGCCATCGATCCATCCCTGACAAAAGAGAATCCGAGATTGGGAACTGACTTCCAACAAGTGGGCAAAATCAGCATCGTGGGTACGAGCCGCTTGGGGATAGCCGCGCTGATCGAGATAATCCCAGAGATATTCCAGCACATCTTCATCAAAGCTAGCGGCTAGCGGCTGCACCCGACTGAAATGATGAAAGTCGCGGTAAGACAACCGAGAAGCCGAGCGCACGCCCAACTCATAGCCTTCTTGCTGCACCTTTTTGAGCAAAACTTGCTTCTCTGTGCGGAGCCGATCAACAAGGTCCTCATCGGACATCGATTGTTGTTTGATTTCTTCATAAGTAACAGCCATGTCTAAAGCCTCCTGGCAAATCGCAGATATGTTGAGGTGATTTTTGACGGGTTGCAATCGCTCGAACAACACCTCTGGAACGGCAATGGTGACTCGTTTGCTCACAACTTCAACCCGAACTTTTTTGTGTACCCTTATACAATAACCATTGAAGTTGCATAATCCATGAATTTAAACGAAAATGTTACGTAATTTACAGAATTTCAAATTCGATTATGCAGCGCAAATTACTGATCACCAGTAGACCGGCTCTAAGGACCTGCGGAAGTTATGTCCTCTGTAGAGTTTTGTGCGGTGCGCAAAGTGCCTATGACGAAACGTTTGAGCGCGATTGGCAGTGTTTTAGGGCGGCTACCAAAGTTCAAGCTAGGGTTTTTGTTGCTCGCTTTGAGGTAGAGATAAGTATGCAATAGTCAGCCACTAAGTCTAGTGTTATGCAATCGGTATGGCTAATTTCTGGTAGGGATGACGAGGCCGATCGACGGCTGGCGGTAGAGCATAATGCGGAATGTGGAGGTCGGAATGCAGAATTGAAATGCCTGCCAGCAAACACTTTCAACAATCCAGGGTGACCTGATCAAGCTGCATCCCTTAAGCAGCGATCGCTCAGTCGCTACTTAAGGGATGCAGCCCAAAGCACCACAGGAAGCACTAATTTGCCACCTACGTCTTACTGGTTGCCACCTACGTCGCTCAGGCAATCTCTGCCGTTGCCCGACCATTGCATAACGCTAAATCGGTTCTCATCGCTGCCGACAAATCGTTAATCGCAGAATTGAGGTCTAAACGCTTTCCGGCACTTTGCGGCTGGCGACAAGATCGGCAATTTGCATCCGCTCGTACTTTTCAAAGGGTTGGTGAATCCACGGGCTGTCTTCCAGGTAGCGGCCATAGTAGTCGGGCTTGGCCGAAGAACAGGCTTTTTGCCAGAGCACCGCTGTCCGAATTTCGTCGATGTAAAAGCCGTAGTGATGATGCAGCCATTGCAAGCTGCGTTCTAACGTGGTACCCGAATCCACCAAATCATCCACGACCAAAACGCGATCGCCCAAGTTGGCGGTGGTCATCGTGAGGTCTTTGGAAAAGACGATTTTGCCACGCTTTTGATTATTTTTGCCGCCGTAGGAAGCAGTAGACAAAATTGCGAGCGGCACATCATAGATGCGGCACAATAGATCGCCAACCCGTAGCCCCCCTTTGGCTAGGCAAACGATTTGGTTGAACTCCCAGCCTGACTGGTAAACCTGGACAGCAAGACTCTCAATCAGGTCGTGGTAATCATCCCACGTGACATAAAGGTCGGACATAATGGCGATTGCAACAGCGCTAGCAGCATGAGAACAAGATTGAGCCATGATACAACTTGATAGGCTCAACCGATGGATATGAGGGGCACCGATGACCCATGAGTTTGCGAAATCTGCTAACCCAGCAGAGGCACCGGCCAAGCTGTCCTTATGGACAAAGCTAGCTTACGGCGCTGGAGACATGGGCGCGGGCATGACCTCCAACTTGATTGCGTTCTCTTTTTTGATTTTTTTGACCGATGTGGCAGGCCTGCGCCCAGCGGCGGCGGGTACGGTGCTGCTGATCAGCAAGGTGTGGGATGCAGTTAATGATCCACTCGTGGGGGTGTTGAGCGATCGCACTCAAACTCGTTGGGGTCGCCGCTATCCCTGGATTTTGCTGAGCGCGTTGCCTTTTGGCATCACGTTTTTTCTGATGTGGCTGGTGCCGGGGGGCAGTTCTGGGTTTCGGTTTTGGTATTACGTGGCGACGTCGGTGCTGTTCCAGATCTTCTTCACCACCGCGAATCTGCCCTATGCGACTCTGACCGCAGAGCTGACTCAGGACTATGACGAACGGACGGATCTCAACAGCTTCCGCCTGGGGTTTTCGCTGCTGGGGGCGATCGGGGCGCTGGCGTTGGGACTAGTGGTTACCTCAGTGATTGAACAAGAAACGCTGCAGTACACCGTACTGGGGGGCATTTGTGCGATCGCCTCCGTGGTTCCTTTACTAGTGTGCGTGTTTGGCACCTATCCCCAAGCCCAACGCACCGCTATTGCGACTCAAACTAAGCCCGACCCTGCAGAAGCCGACATTCCGTTTTTCGAGCAGCTCCGCATTGCTTTTCGCAATCGGGCCTTTCTCTATGTGGTGGGTATCTATTTATTTGCCTGGCTGGCGCTGCAAATTACCGCCAGCATCATCCCTTTCTACGCCACGTTTTGGATGGGGCTAGACTCCTACTTTTTGCCCGCACTGTTGGTACAGGGCACGGCGATTTTTATGATGTGGCCGTGCAATCTGCTGAGCCGCCGACTGGGCAAGCAAGGGGTCTTTTTTGTCGGGATTGGGGTGTGGCTGCTGGTGCAAATTGGCCTGTTCTTTTTGCAGCCGGGGCAAACGGGGCTGCTCTATGCGCTCTGTGTCGGGGCGAGTTTTGGCGTGGCGACGGCCTACGTGGTGCCCTGGGCCATGCTGCCCGACATCATTGAATTGGATGAACTCAATACCGGCAAGCGGCGCGAGGGCATTTTTTATTCGTTCATGACACTACTGCAAAAATTTGGGCTGGCAGGGGGCCTGTTTTTGGTCGGACTGGCGCTCGAAGCCGCTAATTTTTTGGCAGAATCCGACATTCGCATCGTGGCGCGGCGCTTCGTGTTGGGGGCCTCGTTAGACGGAACGGGCTTTCCCCCGGCGCAGGCAATTCAGCCTGACTCGGCATTGCTGGCCATTCGGGCATTTATGGGGTTAGTGCCGCTAACGCTACTTTGCTGTGCGTTGGTGCTGTGCTACTTCTATCCGCTCACCCGCGCTGTGCATGGTGAAATTGTCTTAAAGCTAGCCGAAAGACGCCGCCAACAGTAGGGCTCTGATCAAGCCTGAGGCGATCAAAAGTTTGCATTAGGGGAGCTGCGACTCAGCGCATTATCAATTCGTCAAAGCAAGGATTTGTTAGGAGCCGCCAGTGGCACAAACAAATACACGGCGATCGCAGTCGTGATGATCGCATTCCATGACCTCAGCCGCACATTATTGTCCTGAAAAATTTAGTTTGAGCCTGAAAAGCTTCTAGAGGATTGCCAGCCCAGCTATGCCTGACAACCTCGCCTCTAAATCAATCCACATGGAGTTGACGAGTCTATAGCTATGAAGCTTTTTAGTTCTATCTCTCTAAAATTAATGGTGGCGGCTGTCGGCGCAGTACCTATCCTGACGAGCTTGAGTCCGGCTAGTGTTGCCCAACCCTTTCCTGGACGAACTTTTGGCTGCTCTGTTCCCAGCGGCAGCTTGCAGGATGATCCGTCTGGCTTAGGAACTCAGCAAGCGAATGCACTGATTGTGACGCCGGATGCTTCCATCGGCGTTCCCGTTCAGGGTAGTCTAGCGGTCTTTTCCCAAGTGGGTGCGATTAGTGGTCAAGGACGCTGTATTCAATACCGCGATCGCCTAAATTCTTTCAACACGAGCGCCTATAGCGATTGGGTCTTTGACGTGGGCATGACCGGCGCTGGCTATCCAGCAATCTGTTTTAGGCCCGCAAATGGCTTCTGCGGTGTGATGACGACTGCTACTCCAATGGCAGGGGGCGGTGTACCTGGTGTGGCCAATTCCTTTGAGGTCTTTCCGCTAGCAACAGGGCGCACCCAAGCCACGACGGCTTTAGCCAACTTGACGACCAATATCATGGGGTTTGCGAATGCCGCTCCTATCATCGATTAGAGCCCTTGCACGAGTAACATAAGGCCCCATTTTGTCTCTCAAACTTGGGGAAACGACTCTTGCAGGTTCTACATGAGCCAATAGCGCCCCCTAAATTCCCTGATGTCTAGGGAATTTAGGGGGCGCTATTGGCGCAAGAGGTCTACTGAGTAAATTTCTTGAGCAGTTGGGGGGCATGACAGCATGATGTAGCAGAGTGCGACCGTTAAGGTGTGGAGTACAGGAGCAAAAGCCTTATCGCATCGATCTTTCAAAACTCCATTTAAGCTATTGATCCCCTATCTGGTGCTTAGAATGACGTGCTCGCATACAGCAACAGAGATCGCCGACTCGTTCGCCGAAATTTAGTATGGCAAGCCGCAGTTTGATCAAGTCACTCTCAATTTCTGAAACTGCTATCTGATAGGCATTCCGACTTCCGCATTCCGCATTCTGCTATATCAACAATCATGATTTTTCATGCCATTCGTTCGTGCTGAACTCTCCTGATGATCGGTGAGATGCTAAGTCTCCAGTGAGAATTTTATGTATAGGCACCATGGGACGTACTGTCGACGCTGATCCGTATCCCTATCCTTACAATGGCGATTTGCGGCCAGACAATACGGCGCTCATCGTCATCGATATGCAAACTGACTTTTGTGGTCAGGGGGGCTATGTCGACAAAATGGGGTACGACCTGTCGCTGACGCGAGCGCCGATCGAACCGTTGCAAAAACTCCTGGCGGTGATGCGATCGCTCGGTTATACCATCATCCACACCCGCGAAGGCCATCGACCTGATCTGTCCGACCTACCGGAAAATAAGCGCTGGCGATCGCGTCAAATCGGCGCAGGCATTGGGGATCCTGGCCCCTGCGGCAAAATTCTGGTTCGGGGCGAACCGGGTTGGGGCATCATTCCTGAACTGGCCCCTCTACCGGGGGAAGTCGTCATTGACAAACCCGGCAAAGGAGCCTTTTACGCGACGGATTTAGAACTCGTCCTCAGTCGCGGCGGTATTCAAAATGTCATCCTGACCGGCATTACGACCGACGTTTGCGTTCACACCACCATGCGCGAGGCCAACGATCGCGGCTATGAATGCCTGATGCTATCAGATTGCACAGGGGCGACCGACTATGGCAACTACCTCGCGGCCCTCAAAATGGTCACTATGCAGGGGGGCGTGTTTGGGGCGATCGCCACGTCTACCGCCTTGATTGAAGCGATTCAGAGCTAATGGTTCGTTTTGACCCTGCCACGATTCCGGCGATCGCCCTTGGGCGATCGCAAATCACAGTTTGATCAGGTCGCTCCGGATTGTTGAAACCATCTTCTGGCAGGCATTTCAATTCCGCATTCCGACCTCCGCATTCCGCATTCTGCTATACCACCATCCGACTTTACTCTCCCAACTACCGCATCATGGATACTGCCACCTTACCCACCCGGACTTTGAGTCTTGAAAAGCCACCCCAACTGGATGTGGTCGAGATGACCAAGCGCTTTGGCAGCTTCACCGCCCTCGACCAAGTTTCCATGACGCTCCGGCCCGGTACCTTACACGCCCTGTTGGGAGAAAACGGCGCGGGCAAAAGCACCCTGGTGAAATGCGTCATGGGCTTCTACCATCCCACGGCGGGACAAATCTTGATCAACGAACAGCCCCAGGTGATTCACAGTCCCAAAGATGCCCACGCTTGCGGCATTGGCATGGTTTATCAGCACTTCACCTCTGTGCCCGCCATGACCGTGGCCGAAAATTTAGTGCTCTCTCGCTATGACAACAAAAACCTGATTAACTGGAAGGCCGAACTGGCAGCGCTGCAAGACTTTATGGATGCGGCCCCCTTCCATGTGGATTTGGCCACGCCCGTGGGGCAACTCGCGGCGGGACAAAAGCAAAAGTTAGAAATTCTCAAACAGCTCTACCTCAAGAGCCGCCTGCTGATCCTGGACGAACCCACCTCTGTGCTCACGCCCGACGAAGCCGACGAGGTCTTGGGACTCTTAAAAGCAGCGGTTTCCCAAGGGCAACTCAGCGTGTTGCTGATTACTCATAAATTTCGCGAGGTGCAGGCCTTTGCTGATGAAGTGACGATTTTGCGGCGCGGTCAACTGGCTGGGCAAGGCCATGTCAAAGATTTATCGATCGACGCCATGGCCGAAATGATGCTGGGTCAAGAACGTCAGCATAAATCCGTGCCTAAAGCCAAGGTAGAGACTCGCACCCCGGTGTTGGAAGTTGTGGACTTACACGCCAATAAAGACAACTGGCTGCCAGCGGTCACCGGCGTGAATCTGCAGGTCCACACCGGTGAAATCGTAGGCATTGCCGGAGTATCGGGCAATGGACAGCGAGAATTTGTGGATTGTCTATCCGGCCAGCGAATCCCCACTGCGGGGCATCTGAAAGTTAACGGCGACCTGTACACCGCCACCCGAGCTGAAATGGCGAAACACAGCGTCTATTCCCTACCGGAAGAACCGCTCAAAAATGCCTGTGTGCCCACTATGAGCGTGGCCGAAAATATGGCGTTACGCACCTTCGATCGCCCGCCCCAGGCGAAATGGAACTGGCTCCTGATCCTCAAAGCCATTCGTAATACCGCTGTGGGATTGGTGCAAACTTTCTCCGTCAAAACTCCGTCCGTCGAAACGCCCATCAGTCACCTCTCTGGCGGCAACGTGCAGCGTACCGTCCTCGCCCGTGAACTGGCTTCCCATGAGGTGCAGTTGCTAATTGCGGCGAATCCCAGTTTTGGCCTGGACTTTGCAGCGGTGGACTTTATCCACGACATGATTATCGAAGCCCGCAACCGTGGCGTCGCTGTCCTCCTGGTCAGCGAAGACTTGGATGAACTGCTCGCCCTCTCCGATCGCATCCTCGTTATGAGTGAAGGCGAATTTGTCTATGAAAGCGCGATCGCTGACGCCGATCTGAGAGTCATCGGTCAACGTATGGCCGGGCATTAGGAGTGGCAGGGTATGAGGGTGGCAGGGTATGAGGGTCTGTTGGTGGAGCCTGCCCGGAGGTCTTGGTTGTTAGGTCTTGGGTCTTGGGTCTCAGGTACTGGGTCTTAGGTATTCAGGGATCCTTTCAGCACCCAACTACCCAGCCACCCAACTACCCAGCCACCCAACTACCCAATCACCCAACTACCCAATCACCCAGCCACCCATGCTGTCTCCCCTCGTCATCCCCGATATCTGGTCGCTCAGAGATCGCGCCGACACCCTACCCTGGCAACCCTTTCGCCCTGGGGTCGAAATTCATCGGCTCTATGGTGACAGCACCGGCCCCTCGGCAGCTTTGCTACGGTATGCCCCCGGAGCCCACGTCCCTCACCACGACCACACTGGCTATGAACACATCTTTGTGCTGTCCGGCTCCCAGCGTGACCAGCATCAGGCGTATCCAGCGGGCTCCCTCGTCATCAATGCGCCGGGGAGTGATCACTGGGTAGCAAGCGACGATGGCTGCCTCGTCCTCATCGTGTGGCAGAAACCCGTCAACCTTCGCGAATAACGCCAGGGACGCAACGTCTGTTAATCTTCACAGCCCTTTCCCCTGCACCCACCGCTGCACGGGCGAGACAGTTTGTGAATAGCGATGTTATCTGATGCGTAACGTTACTACCAATTCTCTAAAATTGAACTACACATCTGCCAAAGGGAAAGATCCCCCTCAATCCCCCTTAAAAAGGGGGAAACCCTGAGAGTAGCCCCTTTTCTAAGGGGGCGGCGACAGCGGGGGATCCTCGATTTGTAGCGCTATTTTGCAGAATTGATATTACTACCAAAATGCTTCGCCTCTACTCATCCGGTACCATCACTCCAAGCACGTATTCCCCTTCACTGACTGCTTCGCTCGTGGACAGATCGTAGACCAGTCCTGCCTGTTGGGCTGTTACGGTGATGGTGTGGGGCAACTGTCCCGTTTTATTCAAGCAGAGCAGCTCATACAGCATCTCTCCAGACTGTACCCAGGTGCCGATCGCCACCCGACGTTGGACAAAGCCCCCAGCAGTGGCGTAATACTTGGTCAGTTGGCTGGCACGAGTTAGGGGCACTGAGTGGTGAAAAATGGCCTCACCATCTTGCAACACTTGCTGCTGTCGCAGGTAATTCAAAATGCCATTCACCCCGCGTTCTATCGCCTGGGCATCCATTTTCATGCCCGTGCCCAACTCCAAGGTCCAGGCTTCCACATCGAACCGCAGCGATCGCCCCAGCGCCGCAAAGGCTTTTTCTAACTCCAACCAGGGATTAATGAAGGCTTCGTCAAAGGCATTGCCGTCAAACTGATCTAGCAAAATGGCAAAGTCTAAGTCGAAGTAGGGGATAGAGGGGGCGCGATCGCGAAAATAGTAGGTGTACACCAATCCTTGATTGCTAGAGCTGTGCAGGTCAATCACGATGTCAGCATCTAGCGCCAATTGCTGTAAGCCTGTGCGATATCGTTGGTGGACGGGCACCCCCATGGGCGACTTTAAGGCGTCGAGTTCCGCTTCAAAGTGTTGCCAGATGAACTGACGATAAGTTTGCTGAATGGTGGCGCGATCGCTCTCCAAATGCTTTTTGGCAAAGGCTTTAGCACCGTGATGCTCCTGTTCCCAATCCCAAAAGATCCGATTCCAGTCATATCCGTCATAGGGGTTAAACCGACCACTGGCAAAGTTGTGAGCACGGGTGTTGACCCCGATAGGATTACAAGCAGGTACCAGGCGAATTTCGCCATGCAGGGCCGTTTCCGCTAGCGTATTGAGATAGGTCAACAGGCGATGAATGACAGAATTGCCCGCAATTTCGGCCCCGTGCAAGTTGGCTTGCAGATACACCACCTTGCCTGAGTGGGCCCCGATAAATCGATATTGTTGCAGCAACAGCGGATCGCCCGAAGCCATTTGCAGTAACGGCAACACCGTGATTTCGGCATCCATAAGTACCTGACTGACAGAACGATTTCTATTCTCTCAGCGAAAAGTGTGAGTGAGTGAAGCCCAGGCATCATTCACGACTCCTGATAAAGCCGTCAAAATTTACCAGGCTACGTCACAATAAGCGTGTATCAGCGCATGGAAGCTTATGTTCGGCACTTATCAACAATCGACGTTGCGGGTTGAGGTGGATGCCCCCGCTGAGGTGATTCGCGATAGCCTGCTGCAGCCGCGTCAGTTTAAGCAATGGCTGTGGCCGCAAACCTTTTCGATCGGTTTACCCGATGTGCTTGAATCAGGCACGACGTTTACCAGTTATCTAGGCCCGCTCAAGGTGCAGCATCAAGTGACTGATCTGACCCCCCAGAGCATTCGCTTTTTGCTGTGGGAAGGCGTCGATGGCTTTCATGAATGGTGCTGGGGCGATGAGTGGGTGCAATCGCGGATTGAGGGCGTCTCTGTACTACCAATCAACCTGGGACAAAGCCTGAATTTGATGCGGCTCCAGCGCTTTTTGGCCGCCCAAGATTCAGCCGCATAAGCTGCGGGCATATCTCAAATTCAACCTAATTTGCTGTGTGCAGCCACTGTGAAGGTGGCGGCGCAACTTTTGACCCCGCGATCGACTGTGAATACCGCGCACAAATTGGCCATTGAAACTGTCCGGATCTGAGCTATCTTTATTAAACGGTTCTTGCAATCCCTCTGAGTACCGGACCTCCCACGCGGATGTGGTGGAATTGGTAGACACGCACGCTTGAGGGGCGTGTGGCTTTGCCGTGCGAGTTCGAGTCTCGCCATCCGCATTAAATTAACCCTATGGCAATAGCGTTGATTACCGTTTGCTGATTAGAAGCGGCACGTGATCAATCGTGTTATTTGGGTGTCGAGCCGCTGTCATCTCGCTGAGCAGTTCTTATCCTGATGCGAGGTGGCTAAATTTGGCAAACCGAAGCGATCGCCCAATCCCTGGGAGGTTTGCCAAAAAGTGTAGGACCTTGACAAATCAATACTTCATTTAAGTCTTGGCTAAGTGATTACGAGAATCTGGCGCTATGTTTGAGCTACATTTGAGGCTTCATGAAGCGGTTTCCAAAACTACCCCTCAACCCCTCTCTGGCAGTGGAATACAAGCCCCACTGTAGCAAACTCCAAATCCCGGTCAACGGGACTGAAACTTGCTGTTAGTGCATTAGAGCAGATCCCTGAAGACAGCACTCAATACGTAGAAGCTCCAGCAAAAATTGCCGAGTACCAGGTCAACCGAGAAACGGCAAGAAAGCAGTATCAGGAATTACGTGACCAATTTGCCGCCAGAAGAAATGCAGCTGAGGAAAGAGCAGCCGCCAGAAGCAATGAAGCGGTAGAGATCTTCATGACTCAGGTTCGAGAAATCGGCCCCAACGGATCACTTGTCGCCAGGGCTGAGCTGAGTGAGTTTGATGAGGACGGAAAGACTATCATAATCACTGTCACTACTAATTGGCACGCACAACCCAAACCCACTCAGGAGGATGCTGCAACTGGGCTTTACAACTTATGGGTCGCTCTCGATTGGCATCTGGAGGCAGCAGTGATGAAATGCCTTTTATGAGATTGGCAAATGCCAGTGGTACAGAGGTTGGTGGCTATGGGCCACTCAAAGGTATTGATATCAAAGATTAGAGATTGAGGTAGGTGAGCGATGAACCGAATGGCTGTGATCAGCATTTGTCTTGCGTCTGGGGTTGTGGCGATCGTGGCCCTGGGGTTTTTGGCAGTGCAGTTCCCTGCTTGGCGGGAAGAACAGGAAGGGAAGCCCGCAACCCCTGAATCCCAGCCAACGGGACTGAAACTTACAATGCCAGGTTGGTAGATCCCTGAAGACCCCGCAAACTCTGAATCCCGGCCAACGGAACTGAAATACCAATTGTTTAACAGCTGTTGGATAAATTGCCCTCTGCCAATACGACAATCCGGCCAACAGGACTTCAATGCCAAGTTACCAAGCTAATGAGCACTCACCAATGCGCGTCAAAACCCAAATCCAGCAAAGAAAACAGAGACTAGCAAACATCTGAGAAAAGTTGTTTAAATTATGCTTCCACCACTCAACTTTGCTCCGCTTATGCGAAAAACGATTGACTGCCTTGTGCAATTTTGAACCTTGGAGTGCTTGCCAGTGCATGAGATGTATGCACTTTATGCTTCCGTAAATGTTCAACTTAGGGGACAAGACACACGCATCACGTCAACGAGTGGCGGTACCAATTAAGAAAACCGCTGATAGCTAATGTTATCAGCGGTTCATGGTGCAGATGATTGACTCTACGTGGAGTTCAAGGCACCAAGCCGGAATAAAAGCCCCCTCAATCCGAAATGCATCAAGGGGGCCAGTGGATGTGTGAGGGAACGTTGTGGATAGATCGGGCGAGTGCGATTGATTTCACACTCGCGAGCAAAGCTCAGTTTCGTAGATTAAAGGCCAACACCTTCCTCAAGTTTCTCGTACCAGGGCGCACCGGGAGCCGCTGCATCCTTGTCGAGGTTTTCTTGTCGCAACGGGTCAAACTTGTGGCCTTTTTCGAGATTCGCTTGACGCAGCTCATCCGTGTTGATGGCATCTTTGTCTAAGTTCTCGCGCCGCAACTCATCAAAATCCACCCCCTTGGCGAGGACTTCGTAGACGGCATCTTTATCCAGGTTTTCTTGACGCAGTTCATCGAAGTTGATGGCATCTTTGTCGAGGTTCTCACGGCGTAACTCGTCGAAGTCGATCGCTTTGACTTGGATTTCGGACACCGCATCTTTATCCAAGTTTTCGCGGCGCAGTTCATCGAAGTTGACGGCGTCTTTGTCGAGGTTTGCTTGACGCAGTTCGTCGAAGTCAGGTGCGGCGTAGCTGGCAGGAGCAATGGCGAGAGTAATGGCGGTCAAGGTAGTTAAAGCAAGGGCAATGCGTTTCATAGTTTGAACTCCTTCGTCGCTGGAGCGACTTAATCATCTTGAGTTCTATAGTGAGGCGCGCCCCTGAGCGCTCCCTGATGTGAAAATAAGCGCTCCTTAATTGCTCCCTGAGAAAACTGAGCGTTGGCAGAGCCACTCCGGAGGAGTCCCCGCCCACCTTGATCTGAGAGCCCGTGAGGCTAGTCACACGAGCACAAAAAACCCCCAACCTAAAAGGTCAGGGGCAACCGCCAAGAAAACTCCAGGAGACTGAAGACGGAGCGTTAGGCCAGCAGACCCAACGTTTTACCGTGGTCACGGGCCATGCGGATGAACGCCTGACGTTCCTTACTAGAAATGCCCACCCGGTTGCAGAAGTTCGTAATTACCTTGGAATGCAGCGCGATCGCTTGGCCGCGCACCTTATTGAACTTCGGAGTACCCATGAGCCGACGAGTCAAAACCACAACCGGTGCAAACATAACTAAGCCTCCTTAGGCATCAAAAGTGAAGTGGAAACAGATGCGAATCTCAATCCTCAATGGCCTTAGCTCACTGCCAAAGACACCAGGAACAAACCGGTGACCAACAATGTGGCGATCGCACCCTGCAAGGCATAGCGCTGCTGTTGTTCTGGAGAAGGATATGCCGCCAGATACATTTCCGGCTCGACGGCATAAGCATTGAGAACGCCATTGTCTAGTTGCGTGGTGTACATAGGACCAACCCCAATTACAAGAATGTGCTCTTCATGTAAATTAATGTAACAGATTTTGTAACGATATTGTTACATTGCTTGCATTTGTTTTGCTTATATCCATTGAGTGTGGAGATTATTGGGGCTGAGTGCGAGGGATGCTGCTCCTATCGGCATGAGAAAAGCCCCTTCGCCATGATTGGCGAAGGGGCTGTGTTGTCTTACTTGAGTTGAGCAGGAGGAAAGCAGCGACGGTGTCCCTAGCGGTGATAACGAACGCCGCGATAAGTCAATTCTTCATTGGGTTGACGCAACGCGACTGTGAACTGCTTACGGGCGTAAGGTTTACCGAGGAAAGTGGCGGTCTCAGAGGTTTCAGCAGCTTCGACAGCAGGCATGGACGCTTCGTAAGACTGACCGAGAAAAGAGAGTTTCATGGTGGGGGCTCCATCATAATGGGTGCGTTGTTGTTGATAGAAACAACACCTTTCGGACCGCTTCCTGGCAGAAAGGTGTGTTCTTTCTCACTGATCGCTGTGATATGGCCCCAAGGGTGGCATATCACAGCGATCCGCAGTTTGGTAGATTACTCCAGATCCCTGTAATCGCCGTCTGACAAACCTTTCAATTCCGAATTCCGACCTCAGCATTCCGAATTCTGCGATAGGTGAGGCGAGGTGCGATCGCCTTAGGAAGATAAGTGTTCGTTGAGACAGTCAATCGCAGTATCAAGGCTCACTGCGGCGGTTTGAACATGGTCATCTTCCCAACCTTCGGCAAGGCAGTACTCCAGATAGCCCAGTTCAATGACCAGACATTTGACAATCGCTTTGAGGCGACGTTGACGAGCAGTCGGGTGAGTGGTGGAGAGAGTGGAAACATTCATATTGGTATCCTCTGCGATTGGGTTGTTATCGCAGTGATATCGCGCCTCAGCTTGTTGCAGCTAGACCCAATTTCTCAACAGAGGGGGCGTTGCAAGATGGTGATGGTGCAACGGGGAAGCTCACGGGCAACTGTGTTGCTGAGAACACTACTCAGCAGCCTGTCCAACGTTAGGGGAATGCCAGCCAGACTCAATCCACATGGCCCTGGCTGCTACAAGGTTGTCATTATTTAGCCGCAAGGTTATAACAGTTGCTCGCCCAATGGGGGTTATGCCCATGATATGAGTTCCACCATTGCCCCAAACAAAATTTGTCTGCCACCGCTCGCTTCGGGGATTGAATAGAGGCACAATTTGACCTGTTTTCGGATCTACAGCTTCAGTTTTCGCTCCCTTAAACTCATTACATCGGTAACAGGCAGCAGTCAGATTCTCACGATCATCGCGACCGCCTAAGGAACGAGGCAGGA
Organism: Leptolyngbya sp. SIOISBB; assembly: GCA_010671905.1. GTDB lineage: Bacteria > Cyanobacteriota > Cyanobacteriia > Phormidesmidales > Phormidesmidaceae > Halomicronema. The sequence goes on along the minus strand of JAAHII010000001.1, from coordinate 6,540,282 downwards.
TGTGTTCCATCACCAGAGGCGTGCCGGTCAACCGTGAGGAAGTTTGGCAGTATTCGCCGCGATGATCAGCGTCCTGTATGACTTGTCGCCGCAGATGACTGGAGATGCTCATGCCGGTGTCGGCAAATCGCTTAGAGCCGGAAGTTTGTGTCCCCGCCAACGAATGAGCGCCCAAGCATAAGCTTTACGCAGCATCAGATGATCGGCAGCTTGGCGCAATCGGCTAAGTTCCTGACGTTCTTCAGACGTGAATTGATGGTCTTCGTGACGTTCTAAGAGCTCGACTTGGCGATCGCTGGCAGCCGTTGCCGTTTGTGTCTGCGCGATCGCATACAGCTCCTCGCTGCTGAGCCTTTGCATCGCTAGTAGCTCAGCCTGCAGTTCTGATGGTGCATTGTCGGTAGAGGGTGGCAAATTGCTTAACACACTCTGCGTTATCAATGCTTCGATGGGTTGTTGGGTCGCCGCTGCCATGCGCATGAGTTGGCGCATAACCGGTTCCGGTAACTCAATCGTGATTTGCTGAGACGACATCGCGGCATTAGCGGCAGGTGTTATTCGTTTAGTTTATCGTTTTAGCTCAGAGGCAAGCGCGATCAATAAAAGTCAGATCGGCTTGCAATCCTCGTCCTGAGTAGATTGCCCCCATCACGATCAAGATGCATCCAATCTTAATCCAAGGCTAAATTTTGCATTACTTGAATCATGCCAAGAGTGGTAGCGCGATCGCCTCTCTACAAAGGCAGTAAGACGGCAAAGCAGGTGCTGCCGGGGACCGATTCCAGCATTAGACTGCCGCCGTGGCGATTTTCCACAATGCGGCGGACAATATCGAGGCCCAGTCCAGAGCCTTTACCCATGGGCTTAGTCGTGAAGAAAGGCTCCAGGATGCGAGTCTGCACCTCAGGGGGAATCCCTGGCCCGTTATCCTCAATTTCGACCCGGAGATACGAATCTTTTTTGCAGGTGCGAATCGTGATCTGTGGCGGGTTGCCGTCAGGGTTGCCTTCATTGAGGGCATCGATCGCATTGTCGATCAAATTAGTCCAGACCTGGTTGAGTTCACTGCCAAAGGCCATGATCTGAGGCAAGTCGGATTCGTAGTGGCGGTTGATCTGAATACCGTGCTTAAGCTTGAACGCAAAGAGTCGCAGGGTGTCTTCAATCCCATCGTGAATATTGACCAGCTGTTGGGCGGCCCGATCCATATAGGAATAAGATTTCATCGACTGTACCAGGGTCGAGATGCGCTCGGCACCCTCTAGGCCGTTTTTCAGCATCCCCATCACGTCAAAAGAGAGGGCCAGCCAACGGAGCCCCATATCCCGCAGTTCGGTCGTCTCGTCTCGCCACCGGGTCACCAATGACTCCAGTGTGGATGGCTGGATTTGGGCGGCGGCCAGCGGTTCCGCCAGTTGCCAGGGCTCCGCAACGCCGTAATCTTCTAGCCAGTCGGTGAGGGCGTCTTCTAAATCGCTTTGGGCTAGGGCATCGCGGTGGGATTGGGCGATCGCGGCAAAGCCCTGATCGCGCACTGTTAACCATTCCTCGGTATGGGCCTCATCCACCTGCTGTTGGCCATACACCAGGTTCATGCGCTGCAGTTCCAAAAGGGCGGGTTGGATATCTTTCAACACACGGACGAGGGCAGCAGCGGGATTGTTTAGTTCATGGGCGAGCCCAGCTGACAACGTTCCCAGTGCGGCCATTTTTTCTCGGGTTTGGATGAAGGTTTGCAGCCCCCTCAGCCGATCGCCCACCGTACGAAAAATATCTCGCTCAAATTCTCGACAGCTGTGCAACACTTCTAAAAAGTCTTTACAGGTCAGGCGATAGAGGTCGGTCTCTGTATCGGCAGTGAGGGTGACGGGGACAGCATCTTCGGTCAGTACCTGAATCTCACCAAAAAAGGAGGGACTCTCATGACGACCGACAGGCATATCGACGCCATTGGCCTGGCGACTGACCGTAATCTGACCGCACAGTTGAATGAAGAAGCCTTGGGAGGGATCGCCCTCTCGAACCAGCACTTCCCCAGCCGCCAGGTGAAGGTGCTGGGCGCGATCGCAAATCCACTGCAGGCGATCGGCGGACAGCGCCTGGAAAGGCTTCATCTGCAATAACGATTCTGAACACAGCATAGTTTCACCCAATTTTTTGGCCAGAAAAGCGAAGCTCAGCAAATGCGAATCCAGGGGGGCTAGAGACCCTTCCCCTTATATTTGAGCCGCTAAGGGCTCTCACCGTCCTAGGAAAGAAATGTTTTCTGTCAGGGTTTGGCAGTGCCAAACCCTAACGATTGGGGACGGTATTTTCAAGCAACTCCCGCATCAAATCATTGCAGCTCTACTGGGGGCGATCCTAACCTGCAGGTATGGCGATGAGGATCGCATTTTATCGGACTTGCTGAGGTTGTCGCCGTTGAGTTTGTTGCAGCCAAATCACCGTAAACAGCGTCAGCAATACGAGCGGCCAACTCAGGTGATTCAACCAGGCCCAATCGAACCGGTAAAACACTCGTCCTGAGAGTAGCGTCGCGAAGGCCACAAAGCTAAATACGAGAAAATCGTGGGCCGCTTGAACTTTCCCTTTTTCGGTTGGCGTATGGGTTTGCGTCAGCAAGGTGGTGGAGCCGACGTACATGAAATTCCAACCCAAGCCGAGGAGTAAGAGGGCGATCGCAAAATGCCAGAAACTCGTTCCCGCTAAATTCACCGCCATGCACCCCAGGGTCAGCGCTGCCCCTGCTTGGATCATCGTTAATACACCAAATCGCTGAATCAGCCAGCCCGTCACTAATGACGGCCCAAACATGCCGAGCACATGCCACTGAATCACGGATGCAGTTTGGTCAAAGGAGTGGAGTTCTGCGGACATTGCCAGCGGTGTCGCTGTCATGACAAACACCATGATGCCGTAGCTGATCATGCTGCCAAAGGTCGCGACCAAAAAGGTCGGCTGCCGCATGATTTGCCCGAGCGGGCGAGCGTTTTGGGCTGTGGCGACTACTGCGACTGGGGGAATCTGCAACCCTAGCAATAAAGCACTAGTCAGTACTTGCAAGCCCAGCACAGCAACCAGAGCACCGATGTACAGCTCACTGTTGAACCACCCTTGCGACCCCGTCGCCAACCACGGACCGAGAATCGCGGCGATAATGCCCCCCGCAATGACCCAGGAAATCGCTTGGGAGCGCCAGGCGTCAATGGCGACATCGGCGGCGGCAAAGCGATAGTAACCAACGAAACTGTTGGCAATTCCCAACAATCCCATCGCGATCGTAAACAGCCAGAAGTGGGCGATCGCCAGGCTATAAATGCCGACGCTAGCTCCCGCCATACCGATCAGCGTACCGATGAGAAAGCCGCCGCGCCGACCGATACGCTGCATCAGTAACGAGGCCGGAATCGTTGCGGTCATCGTGGCGATTTGCCGCACGGCTAAGGGTAACGTGGCGAGGGCTTTATCCGCTGCCAACGCATAGCCAATCAGGGCAGCAGTCGTAATGAGAATGGTGTTGGTGGTCATGGCTAGGGCCTGACACAGAGCCAACAGCGTCACCTGAATTTTGGCAGAAGTCATATGGCAAGGGCACTGAAATGAAGCTTGAGCCTATCACGACGACTCAGCTGGCAGGATGCACAACATCCATACCCGCTATCGATATTATTCAGCGATCGGGATGATTTAGAGAACAGGCCGGTCGGTTGTCCCAGAAACATTGGCGGGTGATGCTTCTGGGACAACCGATTCAATCCTCACCGCTGGACGAAGCTTACTGTCAATCCGAAATCGGTCCCCAAGGCGTAATCCCCTTGCTGCTGGACGGTGCGACCGATCGCGATGTGATGGCTCAGGAACCAGATCGGCAAGGGGGCAAGCATCTGTCGTTGTGGTTTAGAAAAACGGGATGAGGGATTTAGGCCCGCAGCTGCGGCTCCTGCGGATGGGGGTAATTTGGGTGATCGCGAACATTCAAGCTGAGAAGACAAGGGTTATCCTATCTACGGAGAGCAGGCCACGCCGCCTTTCACAGGGTCATTCAGCAGGGCACACTTGGCCCTGGCGACCTGGCGACGGCCTCCCAATTGGACTGATGAACAGTGGATTTAGGTAGCTGCGAAGAGGGAATGGGGTCATGGACAAACCGGTAATTTTAACCGTGGATGACGATGCGGCGGTGCTGCAAGCGATCGCTCGGGATTTGCGCAAGCAGTATGGCGATCGCTTTCGCATTGTGCGGGCCGACTCGGGCACCCAAGCCTTAGAGGCCGTCCAGCAATTAAAGCTGCGGGGAGACGCTGTGGCCCTCTTCTTAGCAGATCAGCGGATGCCGATGATGAGCGGGGTGGAATTCCTGCAACAGGCGAGCGAGATCTTTCCCCTGGCTAAGCGGGCCTTACTCACAGCCTATGCCGACACCAATGCCGCGATCGAGGCGATTAACCAGGCGCAACTTGACTATTATCTGCTCAAACCCTGGGATCCGCCCGAGGAAAAGCTTTACCCGGTGCTGGATGATTTGCTGCACGATTGGCAGGCCACTTTCAAACCCGAGTTTCGGGGAGTTAAGGTGATTAGCGATCGCTGGTCGCCCCAATCCCATGCCCTGCGAGATTTTTTGGCTCGCAACCAGGTGCCCTATCGCTGGCTGGATATTGAGAGCAATTCTGAGGCCCAACAACTGGTGACCTATGCCGGGGAAAAAGATAATCCCTGCCTGCCGCTGGTGCTGTTACCCGACGGTGACAAACTGGTGAAGCCGAGCCCTGCGGACTTAGCCCAACAAATCGGCATGCAAACAGAAGCGGCTAAGCCTTTTTATGACTTGGTCATCGTGGGCGGCGGCCCGGCGGGACTGGCCGCCGCCGTCTACGGTGCATCTGAGGGGTTGCATACCGTCATGATTGAGCGAGAAGCTCCGGGCGGTCAAGCGGGCACCAGTTCTCGCATTGAAAATTATCTGGGTTTTCCCGTCGGGCTGAGTGGCAGTGATCTGGCTCGTCGCGCTGTTACCCAAGCCAAGCGCTTTGGGGTAGAACTCCTGGCCCCTCAAGAAGCCACCGGCATTCGGGTCGAAGATACCTACCGCATTATCACCTTGGCGGACGGCAGCGAAATTAGCTGCCATGCCATGATTTTGGCGATGGGGGTGGCGTGGCGGCGATTATCGATGCCGGGGATTGAGCAGTTTACCGGAGCGGGGATCTACTACGGGGCGGCGCAAACGGAAGCGGCGGCTTGTGAAGGCGAAGACGTCTATGTGGTTGGCGGCGCTAACTCAGCAGGCCAGGCAGCGATGTATTTCTCGAAATTTGCCAAGCGGGTACGGATACTGGTGCGGGGTGAGTCCCTGACGAAGAGCATGTCCCAATATCTGATCGACCAAATCGAGAGCACCGATAACATCGACGTCCTGCCCTTTCACAGTGTGGTAGAAGCCCAAGGCGGCGATCGCTTAGAGAAAATTCTGGTCAAAGATTCCCAAACGGATGAAATCAAGACTTTTGAGACCAACTCACTGTTCATTTTCATTGGCGCTGTGCCTAGTACGGACTGGCTGCACGGGGTGGTCGGACGCGATGAGCGGGGCTTCATTTGTACCGGTCCCGATCTGCCTAAAGATGCCCCCTGGCCGCTGGAACGCGATCGCTTTTTGCTCGAAACCAACGTCCCCGGTATTTTTGCGGTGGGTGACGTGCGCCATGGCTCAGTGAAACGGGTGGCTTCCGGTGTCGGGGAAGGCTCCATTTGCGTACAGTTTGTCCACCGTCATTTGGCCCAGGTGTAGTCACCTAACGCTGTTGTCTGAATCCTGAAGATGTAAAAAACGCGCCTGCGATCGCAGGCGCGTGGCAATCATCACGACAACGACATGACTTAACGAATCATGTCAATCTGACTTAGCGCGACTGGGGTTGCCTCTCCTGAGGCCAGGTCCAGCGGGAAGTTGTGGGCGTTGCGCTCATGCATCACTTCCATGCCTAAGTTGGCGCGGTTGATCACATCCGCCCAGGTGCCAATCACCCGGCCCTGCGAATCCAGCACCGACTGGTTAAAGTTGAACCCATTCAGGTTGAACGCCATCGTGCTGATGCCGAGAGCCGTGAACCAGATCCCAATCACCGGCCAAGCCGCCAGGAAGAAGTGCAGGCTGCGGCTATTGGCATTCACCCCCAGAATGATTTCGTTGGTGCGCCCTACCAATCGACCAAAGTAGCCGTGGGCTGCAATGATGTTGTAGGTTTCTTCCTCCTGCCCAAACTTGTAGCCGTAGTTTTGCGATTCATTCTCAGTGGTTTCCCGCACCAGGGTGGACGTCACCAGGGAGCCATGCATCGCGGCGAAAAAGGCTCCGCCAAAGACCCCAGCCACTCCCAGCATGTGGAACGGGTGCATGAGAATGTTGTGCTCTGCCTGAAACACCAGCATGAAATTGAAGGTGCCGGAAATTCCCAGCGGCATGCCATCCGAAAATGAGCCTTGCCCTAGAGGATAGACGAGAAACACCGCCGTCGCGGCGGCCACCGGAGCCGAATAGGCGACACAAATCCAGGGGCGCATTCCCAGCCGGTAGCTGAGTTCCCACTCGCGCCCCATATAGGCAAACACCCCCAACAAAAAGTGGAAGATCACGAGTTGATAAGGGCCACCGTTGTAAAGCCACTCATCCATCGATGCGGCTTCCCAAATCGGGTAAAAGTGCAGACCAATCGCGTTAGAAGAGGGCACCACGGCCCCCGAAATCATGTTGTTACCGTACATCAACGAGCCCGCTACGGGCTCCCGAATGCCATCAATGTCTACCGGCGGGGCGGCAATGAAGGCCAGAACAAAACAGGTGGTCGCAGTCAGCAGCGTCGGAATCATCAGCACGCCAAACCAACCCACGTAGAGGCGGTTTTCGGTGCTGACAACCCAACTGCAAAACCGCTCCCACAGACTGGCGCGATCGCGCCGCTGCAAGAGAGTCGTCATATGGATAGTCAATTAAAAAACAGCAAAGTTGGTCTGTTTAGCTCACTGAAGGTTTTCCCAGAGGCTCGGCAGCGAACATCACCCACCCAAGACCTCTGAAGCCAGAAACCGCAGCTAAGACCAAACAGACAAGTCAGCAGACCAATTCAAAAAACAGCTAACTAACTTGTTAGTTAATTTAGCGCAGAGGTTTCTGAGTGTCAACAACTGACTAACTTGTTAGTTCGTTGTTGCGCGAATTCTCTATCGTCGGTGGCGGGCGGTAGGCGTTGCGCTTTCCTGGGCGGTATCCTGAGTGGGTGGATTGGCAGGAAAGCAGCAACCTTGGCAGGAAAGACGCGATCTTCAGTACGACAAACCCGTGACGCAGAGGCGACGAAGGCGGAGATTTTGGCAGCGGCTGAGGAAGAGTTTGCGCGCTTTGGGTTCACTGGGGCGAAAACCGATGCGATCGCCGCCCGCACGGGGGTGACCAAGGCGATGATCTACTACTACTTCGGGAGTAAAGACGAACTTTATAAGGCGGTGCTAGAGCGACCCGCAAAAGATTTTGTTGAGGCCTTTAGTGATTTAGACCTGGAACAACTCCCCTCTGAAGCCGCCCTCAAGACGGTTATTCGGGTCGCTATTGCCCACGAAATCAGCCACCCTAACTACGGTCGCGTGCTGCTGCATGAGGCGATGGAGAATCAAGGTAAATATTTTCACCTGACCGGTTGGGATAATCCCATCAATCGATTGATCGCGATTATTGAGCGGGGGATTGAAGACGGTACGTTTCGCCCAGTCGATCCGTGGCTGGTGATGAACCACATCATGGGTATCTGCACCTTTTATTTCAATGCTCAGCCCAATATGCGAAATGTACGTCCCGAGTTTGAGTGGTTTACGCCAGCAGCGATCGAGCAGTTAACCGAGTCGGCCACCAATCTGGTGTTAACCGGCATTAAAACTAATCCTTGAGGATGCCTGTGAAGTGGCTCAAGTATGGATGATTGTTGATCGGCAATAGTCGCTTTCTGCAGTGAGCGTTTTGGGCCAGGATAAGGATGCAGCTTTGCTTCCTGGGCGATCGCTGACTTCTGATTCCGGCCCTATACCCCCAAGCTCTTCGCACCTCGCTATACGCTTTTGGCACGAAAGGTTGGGTTTGAGGACAGTTTGCTTTGGCTGATCAGCATCTCATGAGGGGATAGATCCGCCATCGTCCCTCATGAGTTCGGTCTTTATCTGCTGCGCGGCATCCGTATATACCGATTCTCTAAAATCTAGCTACACATCCTTTACCCTTCCCCCTCTTGCTCTCGTGGCCCTCCACTAAAATCTGTCGCTCTATTCTGGAGAGCTGGTATTACGCGACTAGGGGCTGTCATCATTTAACGGTCAAATCCTTACAGTGAACGGGCAACAGCCCCTAGCCTATAGAGTGAATGCGGGCGCGATAATGCTGATTCCTAAAGGTGTCTGGGATTAATTGATGACGCACCCTAGAGCAGTTTGAAGCTAGAGAACTGCAATTGAGTCGTTTGCACCACACCTGCTTTCGTTTCCTCAATGGTGCGGCGGCTGAGAACAAAATAGCCACCCACATTTTCAAAAGCATCGGTAAAGACCGTCTCGGCATCCTTGGGTTGCAGGGTCGTGGGATCCAGATAGACGGAACGGTAACCGGTAGATAAATATCCCGTTTCGGTTGGCTGCTTGTCAAAGGTGTGGATATTGACAATGACATCCCGGATTTGCCGGTGGACAAAGCAGACGGCGTTATCACGAACCTTATATCGATTACCCATAGACGCACCACCGACTAAAATTTCGACGGCTCCAGTTTCATCGGTTGCCCCTAGCTCGAACGTGTTGTCGCCGTGAGTTTCTGCAAAGCTGCGCCGCACTCGGTGAATCGTCATTTCCCAGAGCTGACTTTTGACCATGCGCTGAGCCATCTCATCTGGGATATTGAAAACTTCGAAACTCATGTCAGGGTTCACCTGAATGTGACCTTGATGAGTTGCGTCGCCATCGTGCAAGGTCACATTCGCTTGATATCCCGGAAAGTCTGGATCCCAGGTGTAGCGGTTTTCATAAGCTGCGCGAAAGAGATCTTGGGCAGTGAGGGTTTGAGTCATGAATCGTCTCCAGTCAACGGGTACAGGTTTATCGCTGAGCTTTCCTAACGGCGATCGCGATATTGCTGCCACTGCCAGCATTGCCATAGCCCCCAGACCGCCACAGCGCTAACACACAGCAATAACAGCCAGTGATCAAGGCGAGCAGGGTCAAAAGCAGTAGCGGACATCGGCAAATAACGAGAGTTGGTCTGATGAAATGAGGACAAATATGTAGTCGCAATTAATGCGAAGATCGGGGCCCCTGATGTTGTCAACTGCAGGCTTTGCGTCAGTGATGGCAAACTTGCTGGCAATCGGTTCTGAGCGTTGAGGCATCCTCCTGACCTGAATGCAATCGGGGGCGACCACCAACTTCGCCTCTAACGACAACCGTCACAGCATGAGTAGGTCAGTCACTGGCGATCAACACCGTGGCTGGGGCTGCTGGTGATCGCCGCAGTGAGTATAGGCTTGAGAAAGCAACATTTATCTATCGCTAATTGAGTCTGGATTTCATTAAAAATGCTCCCAATTATCACTTGAGAGTAGAATTAGTCTCAAAAAAAATCAAGTGCAAGGTCATTTTTTTTATGTTCTTTGAGCAATTTCAGTCAGAATTGTTCTCATGATAATTTTTCTTTTTTACTTGACAGCAAGTCTCAATAAGCTTACCGTCTCCATTAAGGATTTCTACTGAGTTCTGAGAGTTCTGAGTTCACAGTAGAAACACGGCAGTCTGGAGCTTTCTCGACTCAGAAGCTGGATATATTTTTGTCTATTGTTCAGATTTATTAGATGACGAAGATGGTTGCGGGGTGACGGCTGTTGTTGACAGTGATGGATGAATTGCGATTGCTCGACACCGTACAACTCAGCCTCGCCCCGAGCCTAAAACTCCCCCTGACCTTGCTCCCTTTACCGTTCCTCCCCCCTGTACCTGTAACCCTCCTATCCTTTTCCCTCCGGTTCCCGACCCGACTCATGACCACCACGACCCAAGTTCCTCAGATTCCTAAAACGCGCCCCCGCCAACGTCAGCGGATTGTTTTCGCCGCTAGCTTACTCGCACTGAGCTTGCTGGCCGTCATTTTTCTCTCCCTCACCAATGGCTCCGTGTCTCTGACCGGATCGGAACTCCTGGCAGCGGCGCTCCGACAGGGCAGCGAGATTCACCAGACAATTTTTTGGGATTTGCGATTGCCTCGGGTCTTAGCTGCACTCATTGTGGGCGCAGCTCTGGGACTTTCGGGAGCACTCTTGCAGGGTATGCTGCGCAACGGTCTGGCGAGTCCCTTTTTGCTCGGCATTTCGGCCGGGGCAGGGCTGATGGTGGTGCTGATGATCGGCCTGAATCTGCTGCAAATTTGGGTGCCCTTTGGCGCTTGGTTGGGGGCAGTCGTCACGACTTTTATGGTGTATTTTTTGGCGCGAACGGGCACCACCCTATCCGTGGAGCGGCTGATTTTGGGGGGCGTGGCGTTTAGCTCATTTTTTGGCGCGATTCAGTCCCTGCTGCTGCTCAATTCGCCCGATGGTCAGTTTCAAGCGGCGTTGAATTGGCTAATCGGTAGTCTCAATGGGCGCGGCTGGACGGAGGTGACGATTGTCGGTCCTGGGGTGTTGGTCGCTGTGGTAGCAGGATGCCTATTGGCCCGACAGGTCAACGTGTTGTGTTTGGGCGATGACCTGGCTACGGGCTTAGGGACGTCGCTATTGCGATCTCGCTGTCTAATCGGCGGGATCGCCACGCTGCTGGCCGCTGGGGCGGTAAGTATTGCAGGTCTGGTCGGATTCGTCGGGCTGATTGTGCCCCATGGGGTGCGACTATTGGTCGGCACCGATTACCGTCTGGTGCTGCCATTCTCGGCCTTGGGTGGGGCGGTGGTGCTAGCGGGAGCGGATCTGATGGCGCGCATCGGGCCGGTGGAACTGCCCGTCGGCGCTGTAACGGCGCTGCTGGGAGCCCCCGTTTTCATCTGGCTGCTCTATCGTCGTCGCGCGTTGGGAGGTCACTAATCATGCCGTTAGAAGTACGTCACTTGGCTGGGGGATATGGCGATCGCCCCATTGTCGAAGCGATTAATCTCGCTCTGGCCCACGGGGAATGGTTGAGTTTACTCGGGGCCAACGGCTCTGGCAAGTCCACTTTACTGCGGCTGATGAGCCGGATTTTGAAACCCCAGGGCGGCGTAGCCCTGCTGGATGGGCGCGATGTGCATCAGCTTTCCCCGGCGGCAGCGGCCCGTAAACTGGCTCTGCTACCCCAACAACAGACAATACCCGAAGGCTTAACAGTCTATCAATTGGTGAGTTTGGGCCGATCGCCCCATCAATCCTGGTGGCAATGGGAACTGGATGCCGCTGGGCGCGAGCAGGTAGAAAAAGCGCTGCACTGGACGGAAATTGAGCATTACCGCGATCGCCCTGTGACGGCACTCTCGGGGGGCGAACAGCAGCGGGCGTTTTTGGCGCTGGCTCTAGCGCAAGATCCCAAAGTATTGCTGCTGGATGAACCCACTACTTTTTTAGATCTGCATTATCAGTTGCAGCTCTTGGAACTGTTGAAGCGTCTCAACCAGCAGCAGGGGCTGTCGATTATCACGGTGTTACACGATATCAATCTGGCGTCACGGTATAGCGATCGCCTTGCGCTCTTGCGGCAAGGACGCCTCTGGGCCGTTGGTACCCCAGTCGACATGCTGACCCCGCAGTTGCTGGCCGAGGTGTTTGAAATTCAAGCCGCCATTATCGAAACGCCTGTAGGCATCCAGATTTGCCCACTCATGGCCACCTCACCAGAACCTGGCGTGCTGTCTGCGACGCCAGCCTGATTACAGTTTTTGCTTCCTCACACTCCTTAACTCACTGATGTACACGTGTTGATTCCCTGATGTTGAACTCCATGAACTCGACTCTTTTATTGAGAATTTTTCTTGCTAATGCCGCCATCTTCAGCGGTATTCTTTGGCAGTTAGAGCAACCCGCGATCGCGGCCTCCACGGTTCCAAGCTCTCCCCTACAGGCTCAAGGAATCTCCCTGATCCCTTCAGAAAAGGAGGTTTGGCAAACAGATGTGAAGCCGCTGTTATCTCAAGGTCCTGACTTGAGAGCTTCTCTCTCGTTGCCAACAAGTGAGACTATTTCTCAATCAACGACTGCGGCTACAACGGTGGCAGCGACCCAACCAGTTCTCCCTGCCGCGCTTGCCAGTACCTCTGCCGATGCGGTTGATCGCTTAACCCGCGAATCTGCGGCAACGGAGGCAGAGACTACCGTTATCCAGGTTGAAGCGGTCGCCGGAGCCTTGTCGGTTGCCCCAGTGGCGACGAGCGCGATCGAGCTAGCGCAATCTCCTGCCCCCACTGACGATGAGGATGAAGACGCCGCGTCAGAAACCGAGGACGAGGAAACGGATGGCGGATTTGCCGCCCCTGGCGATATCCAGTTCGACGGTGAAACCCTGCGGCTGACGGTGACCGGCACGCGCAACTTAGTGCCGCTCGATCAAGTCCCTGCGACCATCACTGTCTTTGAGCTAGAAGATCTGGAGTTTTACCAGTTCCAAAATCTGCGCGATCTTTTGCGCTTTGAGCCCGGTGTTTCCGTGCGCGATAATCCTCAGTTTGGCATTCAAGATGTCAATATTCGCGGCATCGAAGGCAACCGCATTCTCTTTCAAATTGACGGCATCCGCCTGCCAGAGCGCTTCGAATTTGGCCCCTTTAACCTGGGGCGCGGTGACTTTGTGGACTTTGCCACATTGCAGGCAGTGGAAGTGTTGCGCGGGCCAGCCTCGACGTTATTTGGCAGCGATGCTTTGGGCGGGGTGGTCGCCTTTCGGTCTTTGGAACCGAGCGACTTACTCGGCGATGACGACGATTTTGCAGCGGATCTGTCGACCACTTTCCTCAGTGAAACGGGTGGTTTCGACAATGTCGGTCGTCTCGCCTATCGGAAAGACGACTCTGAGTTTGTGCTGGTGATCAGTCGCCGCGATGGACGCGAGCCCGATTCCTTTGCCGATAGCGAGTTTGTCGACTCCCTAGATGCCGAAAGCACCACCTTTTACGGCAACTTCGTCGGCAATCTGAGCCCGGTCAGCCAAGTCAGCTTTATTGCCGAAGATGTGAGTCGGTTTACCCGCCGGAACGAAGCCGATGGGAATCTCACGCTCAATCTCACTGAGGAAGAAGATATTCTCATCGATCGCACCCGGCTGAGCCTGACCTACGAGTACGACGATCCCGAAAGTCTGTCATTCCTGAATTTCGCCCGCGCCCAGTTCTACTATCAAGATGCAGGCACCCGCGAGATCGTGAGAGAGAACCGCGCTTCCGGAGCCGGAGCTTTTCGAGGTCAGCCCGTCTTCCGGGAAACCGAAAATGAATTCATCGCTGACAGTTACGGGGGTGAGGTACAGCTCCGCAGCGATTTTGCCACCGGCAATGTGAATCATCGGCTCACCTACGGTATCGATGCTTCCAGCACGTTTAACTCGCGGCCCCGCGATCGCACCCAAACCAACCTCATTACGGGCGAATCGACGAATGTGATTCCCCCTGACGTGTTTCCGGTAAAAGACTTCCCCGATGGCGATACGGTGCGCATCGGGGCTTACCTGCAAGACGAGATTGAAATCGGTCGGTTTGACATCATTGCCGGACTGCGATTTGACTACTACGAGTTGACCACTGATCCAGATTTCGACTTTTCTCGCAATGGCGCTGAGTCGGTTGATTTAGATGCGTCCGCCCTGTCGCCTCGGCTCGCTGTCCTGTACCAGGCGACACCCGAAATTTCGCTCTATGGACAATATGCGCGCGGCTTCCGAGCCCCTCTGTACAGCGAAATCAACAGCGGCTTCACCAACCTCACCGGCAATTTCTTTAAGTACGAAACGCTGTCCAACCCTGATCTAGAGCCCGAAACCAGCAACAGTTTTGAAATTGGCGTGCGGGGTGACTATCCCCAATTCAACTTTGGTGTCACGGGCTTTTACAACACCTACGACAACTTCATCGAAACCTTTGTTGACGCGGGCGAGCGCTGTCTCGTCCCGGCTGATCCTTGTCCGGTGTTGCCCCCGATGCTGGGTGGCACACAAACGGTCAATCAGTTCCAAACTCAGAATGTTGCTGAGGCTCGCATCTACGGGGTGGAACTTAGTGGCGAATATCGGTTTAGCCCTGATCCTCATGGGTTCAGTATCTTGGGTAGTTTCGCCTTTGCCCAAGGGGACAATCAAACTGATGATGAACCATTGGCAACCGTTGACCCGATTACTGGCGTGATTGGCTTGCGATACCGCGCCCCAAATGACCTGTGGCGGGCGGAGTTCATTAGCACCATTGTTGGGCAGGCCCGGGTTGACGATGATGCCGATACCTTTGTGCCCGATGCCTACGCCCTGTTTGACCTGATTGGCAGCTACAACCCAATTCCCGATTTGGGCCTCAGCTTGGGTATCTATAACCTGTTCAACACCGAGTATTTCGTCTATTCCGACGTGCGCAATCAGCCCGAAGATGCCCCGGATATTCAACGATTTAGCCAGCCGGGCACCAATTTTCGCCTCGGCGTGAGCTACCGCTTTTAGCACATGGGTACAGAAACCCGGCTTCTTTTCCAAGAAAGGCTAAATCTTGCCCAGCCATCGATTTAGAAGCCGGGTTTCTGGTCGTCCCACCAACCCTATACACCCACTGCATTTCACTACAACTCACCCGATTGCCAATTACCACTCATCAATACACTGGAGAAAAATAATGACAAATTGGTTCATCCGCAGCTTGGGCATCTTTTTGGTTGGAGCGATCGCGGCTTGTTCCGTAGAAAGTCCGACCTCCGAAACGACCGATCCCGCCGCCAACCCTGCTGAAACGGCGTCCACGGAACCGGTAGAAGCATCCGTGGATGAGATTGTGGTGCTAACTTCTCTCACCGCCGATCTCATTCACACGTTGGATGAAGAGAAACTGGTCGCGATTCCCGGCAGTTCCATTCTGCGTGAGGACGATCGCTTCGCCGGACTTGAAGTCGTGAGCGAGGGGCGAGCGGAGCCTGACCTGGAAAAAATTGTGGCCCTGGAACCAGACTTGGTAATCGGCGCTCAAGGCTTTCATGACAAAACGCTGGCTCGGCTAGAAGAGTTGAATGTGACGACCCTGGCTGTCGATGTGACGGGGTGGGAAGCCTTGGCAACCTTGACCCAAGACTTAGCCCAGCAAATTGGCGCCGATCCGCAACCACTGCTAGATCGCTATGCCGCTTGTCTTGCCAAGGCAACTGATGATGCCCCGAGTGCGATCGTGCTGGTGAGTCGTCAACCGTTACTGTCGCCCAATAAAGATAGCTGGGCGGGGGATTTTCTCGCGCAGTTCAACATTCAAAATCTCACCGCTGACCTCCAAGGCGAGAGTCCCTTTGATGGCTATGTCACGGTGTCGGAAGAAAAGCTGCTGACCACCGATCCCGATGTGCTGCTCATCGTCGAAACGGGCGAAAACCTCACCGAGCAGCTCAAGGGCGATCCTTTCTGGGGCCAGCTCAAAGCCACCCAAACCGAAGCCGTCGAGACCTTGGACTACTTTGGCATCGTCAATCCAGGCAGTCTCGCCAGCATTGAGGCCACCTGCGATCGCCTCTCGCAGCTTTAGATTAACAATTTGGACTGTGATTCACGCCATCCTTTTTTGACATACAGAAAGGATGGCGAACTGTCTGAGTGCAAAATGGAGGGTTTTCGACTGGTCACTGGCCCAATCGAGTCCATGCTCCCAACCGGACTCTGAGGTCACTTGGCCCAATTCCAAGCAAATCTGGATATTCGCAGTGGGGATCATCAACAGCCTATAGAATGATTTGGATCTGTATCTCTGCCTTGGTGAAAGAAGCCTATGCCGCGCCGCGACGACCTCCAAAAAATCCTTTTGATTGGCTCTGGCCCGATCGTGATTGGTCAGGCATGTGAGTTTGACTACTCCGGCACACAGGCTTGCAAGGCACTCCGCGAAGAAGGGTACGAGGTGGTGTTGGTGAACTCGAACCCCGCCACCATCATGACCGACCCAGAAACAGCCGATCGCACCTACATCGAACCGCTGACCCCCGAACTGGTCGCCAAGGTGATTGAGCAAGAGCGTCCCGACGCGATGTTGCCGACAATGGGGGGACAGACGGCGCTGAACATTGCCGTGGACCTGGCCAAGAGCGGAGTCCTGGAACACAACAACGTAGAACTGATTGGGGCCAAGCTCGACGCGATCGAAAAAGCCGAAGACCGCAAGCTTTTTAAAGAAGCGATGGAAAAAATCGGTGTGGCGGTGTGTCCATCGGGGCTGGCCGAAACCCTGAGCGATGCCAAAGCGGTCGCCACCCAAATCAACACCTTTCCCCTGATTATTCGTCCCGCGTTCACGATGGGCGGGGCGGGGGGCGGCATCGCCTACAACCAAGAAGAATTTGAACGTATCGCCCAGTCTGGCTTGGATGCCAGCCCCGTTTCGCAGATCATCATTGAGCAGTCGCTGCTTGGGTGGAAAGAATACGAGTTAGAGGTCATGCGTGACCTGGCGGACAACGTTGTAATCATTTGTTCGATTGAAAACGTCGACCCGATGGGGGTGCATACGGGGGATTCCATTACGGTGGCTCCGGCTCAGACCCTGACTGATAAGGAATATCAGCGCCTGCGGGATGCCTCGATTCGGATCATTCGCGAGATTGGCGTCGAGACCGGCGGGTCTAACATTCAGTTTGCGGTGAATCCCACCAACGGCGAATTCATCGTGATTGAGATGAACCCACGGGTGTCTCGCAGTTCGGCTTTGGCCTCAAAGGCGACTGGCTTCCCCATTGCTAAGTTCGCTGCGAAGCTTGCCGTCGGCTACACCCTGGACGAAATCAACAACGACATTACGCAGAAGACCCCAGCCAGTTTTGA
Source organism: Leptolyngbya sp. SIOISBB (assembly GCA_010671905.1). Taxonomy (GTDB): domain Bacteria; phylum Cyanobacteriota; class Cyanobacteriia; order Phormidesmidales; family Phormidesmidaceae; genus Halomicronema. Next base: position 6,523,254 of record JAAHII010000001.1, on the reverse strand, counting down.
ACCCACGATCGACTACGTGGTGACGAAGGTGCCGCGCTTTGCTTTTGAAAAATTTCCCGGCACGCAAGCGGTGTTGACCACGCAGATGAAGTCAGTGGGCGAAGCAATGGCCATTGGCCGTACCTTTCAAGAATCCTTTCAGAAGGCGCTGCGATCGCTCGAAACCGGGCGAGCCGGCTGGGGCTGCGATCGCCGCGAAACGCTGCCCAATCTGTCTAACCTGCGATCGCAACTCCGCACTCCCAGCCCGGACCGCATTTTTGCCGTGCGCCACGCCATGCAACTCGGCATTGCCATCGAGGAAATTTATACCCTGACGGGCATTGATCCTTGGTTTTTGCATAAACTGGCTGACCTGCTAGCCACTGAGAAATGGCTCAAGCGCAATGACCTCAGTGCTTTAACAGCCCAGCAACTGTATCGCATCAAGCAGCAGGGGTTTAGCGATCGCCAGATTGCCTTCGCCAAAAACACGACCGAAGACGTGGTGCGTCGACTGCGGCAGTCTCTGAATGTGCATCCCGTCTACAAAACAGTCGATACCTGCGCGGCTGAGTTTGCCGCCTACACGCCTTACTACTATTCCACCTATGAGGCCGAGACAGAGGTCAAACCGAGCGATCGCCGCAAGGTGATGATTCTCGGGGGTGGTCCCAACCGCATCGGTCAAGGCATCGAGTTTGACTACTGCTGTTGTCATGCGTCGTTTGCCCTGCAGGATGGTGACTTCGAGACCATCATGGTCAACTCGAATCCAGAAACCGTTTCCACCGACTACGACACGAGCGATCGCCTTTATTTCGAACCCCTGACGAAAGAAGATGTGCTGAACATCATTGAAGCGGAGCAGCCTGAAGGCATCATCATCCAGTTTGGAGGACAAACACCTCTGAAATTAGCGGTCCCTCTGCAGGCGTATTTGCAAGATCAGCCGTCTGACACCGTCACCAAAATCTGGGGCACTTCCCCCGACTCCATTGACATTGCCGAAGATCGGGAACGGTTTGAGCAAATCTTGCAGGAGCTAGAGATTGTGCAACCCGCCAACGGGATTGCCCGCAGTACCGACGAAGCGCTGCGGATTGCTCGCAAGATCGACTACCCAGTAGTCGTCCGGCCCAGCTATGTGCTCGGCGGTCGGGCCATGGAGATCGTCTATTCTGACCAGGAACTGGAACACTACATGACCTATGCGGTCCAAGTTGAGCCGGATCATCCCATCCTGGTCGATAAATTTTTGGAAGATGCGGTCGAAGTCGATGTGGATGCGATCGCCGACGTCACCGGGGCCGTGGTCATCGGCGGCATCATGGAACACATTGAGCAAGCGGGTATTCACTCTGGCGATTCGGCCTGCTCCATCCCCACGATCAGTTTGGCCGACTCCGCCCTGGCCACAATTCGCGAGTGGACCGTGAAGCTAGCCCAACGACTACAAGTACTGGGGCTGATGAACATCCAATTTGCCGTCAAAGATGATCAGGTTTACATTCTCGAAGCCAACCCCCGCGCTTCTCGTACCGTGCCGTTTGTCTCTAAAGCTACCGGGTTACCGCTCGCCAAAATTGCGGTGCAAGTCATGTCTGGCAAGACCTTGGCAGAGCTAGGGGTCACCCAAGAGGTGAGGCCGAAACACATTGCCGTGAAAGAAGCCGTCCTCCCCTTCGATCGCTTCGTCGGCACCGACACCATTTTGGGACCCGAGATGCGGTCTACTGGCGAAGTCATGGGGATCGACGTGGACTTTGGGAAAGCCTTTGCCAAAGCTGAACTCGGGGCCAATCAGAAACTGCCACAGCAAGGTACCGTCTTTATCTCGATGAACGATCGCGACAAGGAAGCCGTCGTCCCGATCGCCCAAGAATTGGCCGCCCTAGATTTTAAGTTGATCGCCACCAGCGGCACGCAGTCGGTACTTCAACAGCATGAGCTTACCGTTGATCCGGTGCTCAAGGTCCATGAGGGACGGCCCCACGTCGTTGATCAAATCAAAAACGGCCAGATTCAGCTGATCATCAACACGCCGCTCGGTGACAAAGCCCAGCAAGACGACCAAGAGATTCGTCGGACGGCCTTGGCCTATAAAGTCCCCACGATTACCACGATCGCTGCTGCCCGAGCAACAGCAGCAGCGATTCGGGTACTCCAACGCGAGACGCTCACGGTCAAAGCCATCCAAGATTATTTGTAAGGCTGGGTGATCGCCGCAACTTAGTGTGGGCTAAACGTTGATTTGCTTCTGAGGACGAGCTTTGCCCACCGTCCACAAGGTATCTAAATCACGTAGATAAAACACCCCGAAGCAGGCTGCCAGCATAGGCCAAGACGCAAAGAACAAGATGTTTGGTGCCGTAAACGGATCTAGGTACCGGGGGGAAAGACACCAGGGTAGAGGCAGCATGCATGATTAACACGGCCCCATAGGTCCAGGTTTTTTTGATCCCGGCAACAAACCCCAGCACAATGATCAGCTGAACGACCCCGATCGCATAAATCAGCGTGTTTCCTAAGCCCTGCAATCCGTAAAAAGCGGCAAAGACTTGACTGGCATGGTCTGGCTTCAAAAACTTATCCAGCACCCAGATCAGCATCACAATAAATACGCCGAGACGTAACAGCAGTAGAACCAGAGGCACTCGGCCAGCCACATGAGTATTATTCATGACAGTCTCCTGAATGAATCCTTTCACTGTGAGCATCCAACATGGAGATGAGAGGAGACTGAGGTAGAGACAAGAATGCCGCGAAAATCTCTCAAGGGAACTGTTTTCTGGAGGCAGACAAGGCACTGCTGACTTGGCCTGCTGGCACTTACATCTGGCACCTAAAACTATCGATAGGGAGGATGGGTGCCGGGGCGATCGCGAGGAATCTCTATAGTTTGTCGCAAGTGGCGTCGATAAAGCAGTTCTAACTGGCCCCCAGCTTCTTGAATAAAGGCGCGCTGCCGCCGGTAGCGACTTTGAAAATAATTGGCAAACACTAGGGTCGTAATGGCAATCACCAAGCCCACTGCCGTTGTGAATAGCGCCTCACCAATGCCCGCAATGACTTCTAGAGAACTGCCACCACCCGCACTGCCCAATTCTAATGAAGATAATGCCTGCACCAAGCCCAAAATGGTACCGAGCAACCCCAACAAGGGAGCGATGCCCACAATGGTGTTGAACGCCGTTGCAAATCGCTGCAAGAGCGGCATTTCTCCCTGAGCCGCACTTTCAAGCGCGAGCCGAAACTCTTCTGGGGTGGCATCTGGTAACGTCAGCGCGGCCAGAAAGATGCGAACTAGCGGCAAATCTGTATTTTTTTTCAGCAAAGCCAGTACCGTTTGGGACTGCTGAGGATACGTCTCCAATACGCGCCGGGCCAGTTGGCGCTGCCGTTGCGAAATGCGTCGCCAAAACCACAACCGCTCAAAAATCAGCGTCATCGCCACCAGGGACGTCGCCAACAAAGGAATCACGACCCAACTGTTCAACAACGTGTTGCTAATATCCACGCTATGCCGCCGGTAAATGCCGCCCATCATCATAGCGACATCCGTTCTGATCGCAATGATTAACCGGTCTCAGAAAGCCCGGCTTTTCTGAATCGAAGGATGAATCTGGCGTTTGAGGCTGCAGGCAAGATGTCCACTCTCCGCTATCGGCAGTGAGTCAATCCGTGTCGTTCTTCTCGTCAGCGATTCAATTCATCTCTAAAATCAGCCACGCCGAAAGCCCCACTCGTAGACAAAAACTGGCCCTAAAGACTCACTGCCGGTGGCCGATTACGAGGCGAGGGCAAGACGTTCAGAGCTTGTAGACACTGGCTCAAATCCACCGCATCCTCTAACAAGCACACATGACCACTGTCAGGTAGAGAGTAAACCTGGGCCAGTGGGAGCGCTTGTTGCAGCAGTCGAGCTTCTTCCTGAGAGGGCAACAAGCGATCGCTCCCACTGGCCAACAAACTAGTCGCGACCTGGAGTTGCGATAATTGCTCTGGCTGCATCTGAAAGCGATGCAGCAGGTCTATGCGCCACGCGACACAGGCTTGCGAAATGGGGCGCACCGTGCGGACAAATAAATCCCATTTCTCATGACTGATACGTTCAAAATTTGCCAGCAACGGCAGGGCGATCGCCCCAGACGTCTGAAAAAGCCAATCAGGAATGAGGCTGGTGTATTGGGTGGCCCAGCGCATCCAAGGATAGCGACGCAGAGCCGAGGCCGGATTGATCAGGACCAAATGCGCCAAACAAGACGGTGCTGTTAGCGCTACTTGCAATGCTAAACAGCCTCCAAACGATTCGCCGCATAAGTAAACGGGGCGATCTCGACTGACCTCATTAATCAACCGCACCACTGCCTGAGCTAACTCGGGCCAGTCTTGGCGATTTTCCTCTGGGATCGCCAAACACCGCACGTCAAAATCCTGTGCTAGCGATCGCACCTGAGACACAAATAATTGCCCAGTACCATCCAGACCGGGCAGCATCACCATCAGTGGCTTGTCAGGCTGGGAAAAAATCGGGGTAAAGAGTGACGGCGCAAAGGGTGATTTCATAGACTCATCAGGAAATACTTAGGCAATTACGGCTGAAGTAAGTCATTGACCGCCGACCAACAGTGATCAGTCAGTTGCTGGGCAAACTCAGTTCCATGACGTCCCTGATATTGCTCGCGATCGCGGGATGTCACCCAAATCGGGTCGCCAATTTTGACCTCAACCTGTCGGTAAAACACCAGTGGATGACCGCCGCTTTGCTGAAACAGTGGCTCGTCAGGGTCAAACCAACTCAATAACCGCAGGGGAATCGGTGACTCGAATCCCACCTCGTCAGAAACCAAGGCCACCGGCAACAGTGCAAGTGGCTCTACGGGCACCCGCAAAGCTAAATGCGCAAAGCCGCGATGAAACGGATTCACCTGCCGTGGCGCTTGGAGCTGCACCATCGACTGCGCCCCTTCCGGAAAAATGCCGATCGCCTCCTTTCGACGTAACCGCTTGTAGCCCTGGCGAAACAAGCCTTTGGGAGTATTCAACGGAAACGCGCCAAACTGACTCACCACATCCCGTAAAACGGGCACTTGCTCCATATATTGGTGGCAAACGAAAGCGATGTTGCGATTCAACCCGGCCATGAGTACAGGGGCATCCATCACACTCCGATGATTACTCACCACCACCATCGGTACGCCCTGGGGCACCTTGCGCTGGCCCGAAACCGTTAACCTGACACCAGTTAGCTGGACGACGCCCTGAGATAAATCCAGCGGGTCAGGAACCGCCCAATCAGGAACTGCTGGTAGCGAAAGAGCTGTCATTGAGAAAGATCTAGTCCCACAAAGCCGTTACATTCCTTAATGTATCAATTTCTGCGCTCTGTGCTGGTGTCTCTTAAAGATAGTTCTGGCGGCATTCGGCTCTCTGAAGCGGCCATGATTGCCACCCGAAGACGTCAGTTCGGGTTAAGACCAAAGGCAGATATTTCTCCTCCTGGGAGGGGCTGAGGGGTGGGAGGGATTGCCCGTTAGCGCGTCTAACGACACCTACTACGCCTTTGCCCCCTTCCCAGGAAAGGATTGGAGGCTCAATAGGCCGGAAAAACATTACTGACTTCTGATCCCGAACTCAGGTCGATGGGGGATCACTAGGCGATAGAGGCAAAGTTTCCGACTGATCTCCCCACCCCTTGCCCTGAAAATAGGCCCCTCGTAGGGTGGGGCATGTCCTTACAGATCCGGCCAAAACTCCCTACCAGATAGTGTCCTGACCCACCAGTCCTCACCCATAACGCCCGCCGCCCTTTTCATCGTTCGGAGTGTCGCAACCGCGTCATGAATCATTGTCCTGTAAATTGGGTGCGCATATTTGGGCGACCCATACGGCACAGGCTTACTTGTGCCCATGACGCCAAGACTTTCTGTCTAGCCGCAGCCATGAGTCGTCAAGGCCCCAGGGATCACAGGCCACATTAAAGGTCAAGACCCTGGTCAATGCGCGCCCGCTTCCAGATCTCGGCTTACAGCCTTCCTGAAGCCCTAGAAAAGAATTGCTAAGTCCCCAAGTTCCCTGCTGTCTTAAGCCATGAAGAGTAGTTTCTATTGTGCTTAAAGCGATTAATTTTGGCCTCCAAACAGTTAATATTTTGGCCTGTTGGGAGGCAGTTTTTTTCCCTTTCAGGACTCTGCTGTATCATGAAACAGCTATTCAATTAAGTTTCTATAACCTCTAACTTTATGGGTTCCGCCGGGCATCAATCCAGCACTTTTGCGATCACGACACCGCTTTACTATGTCAATGGGCTCCCCCATATTGGCAGCGCTTACACGACGATCGCGGCAGATGCGATCGCGCGTTTTCATCGCCTGCTGGGCCAACCAGTCTTGATGATTACCGGTACCGACGAGCACGGTCAAAAAATTCAACGCACAGCAGAAGAGCGTGGGGTCGCCCCCCAAGACCACTGTGATGAGATTGTCAGCGGGTTTCAGGATCTCTGGCAACGTCTCAACATCAACTGCGATCGCTTTAGTCGCACCACTGCAGAGCGCCATGGGGCGATCGTCAAAGCCTTTTACCAACGAGTTTGGGAAAACGGCGATATTTATGCGGGGCGACAACAGGGATGGTATTGCGTCTCTTGCGAAGAGTTCAAGGAAGAACGTGACCTATTAGAGGGGCATATTTGCCCGATCCACACCAACAAAAAGGTTGAGTGGCGAGACGAGAACAATTACTTTTTCAGACTCTCAAAATATCAAGAAAAGTTAGAGCAGCTATATGCGGCGCAACCTGATTTCATCCAACCCGCCAGCCGCCGGAATGAAGTACTGAGTTTTGTTGAGCAAGGACTCCAAGACTTTTCCATTTCCCGCGTCAATCTAGATTGGGGCTTTCCGGTCCCGAGTGATCCTGAACATACGCTCTATGTCTGGTTTGATGCGCTATTGGGCTATGTCACGGCGCTGCTTGATCCCGAAGATGAGCCAACTCTAGAGAATGCGCTCAAGCAATGGTGGCCGATTAATATCCACCTGATTGGTAAAGACATCCTCCGATTTCATGCCGTTTACTGGCCAGCGATGCTGATGTCAGCAGGCTTACCCTTACCGGGCCGAGTCTTTGGGCACGGATTTCTGACGAAAGATGGACAAAAAATGGGTAAGAGTCTGGGCAACACACTGGACCCGTTTGCCCTAGTGGATCAGTACGGGGCTGATGCGGTGCGATTTTATTTCTTAAAAGAAATTGAATTTGGTCGCGATGGTGACTTCAACGAAACGCGCTTCGTCAACGTCTTAAATGCTGACTTGGCAAACGATTTGGGTAATTTGCTCAACCGGACACTGAAAATGGCGGGGCGTTATTGTGACGGTAAGATTCCCGCAGTTTCCCCTGAAACTTTTGCTGACAATCATCCCCTGAAAGATAAAGGCAGTGGGCTCGCTGAGCAAGTGCGATCGGCATTTGACCAACTCGCTTTTAGTACAGCGTGTGAGGCGACTCTGGGATTGGTCAGAGCGAGCAATAAGTATCTCGATGACACGGCTCCTTGGTCGTTGTTCAAGCAGGGCAAACAAGCGGAAACTGAAGCGGTGTTGTACGCCGTCTTAGAGTCTGTACGGCTAGCGGGGTATTTACTCTCGCCCATCATCCCGGGCTTGGCGACAGCGATTTATGCTCAATTGGGGTTTACAGGCGATTTCAACGAAGTGACGATCGGTCAACGCTTTGGCTATGAAACGCATAGTCTTTGGGGAGTGTTGCCTGGCGAGCAACCGCTAGGTAAGGCTCAACCCATCTTTCAGCGGATTGAACTAGAAGCTTAAGAGACCTGTGTAAAATCTGAGTCTTCGTTGTTTCAGCAATTAGACTTATAGATCTTTAAGAAACCGGATATAAAAAGCAATGCTACACAACCACGACATGCTGAGCGAAGATCCGATTTTCACCCCCGAGCAGGTGTTGGAAAACCGCGGCCGGGTGGCGATTTTTATCGACGGGTCTAACCTGTTTTATGCGGCACTGCAATTAGGCATTGAGATTGACTACACCAAATTGCTGTGTCGGTTGACCGGTGGGTCACGCCTCTTTCGGGCATTCTTTTACACCGGAGTCGATCGCACGAACGAAAAACAGCAGGGCTTTTTGCTCTGGATGCGGCGCAATGGCTATCGGGTGATTGCCAAAGATTTGGTCCAGCTACCCGATGGCTCCAAAAAAGCCAATTTAGACGTTGAAATTGCGGTCGATATGATGGCCTTGGTCGATTTTTATGACACCGCTATTTTGGTCAGCGGCGATGGCGATTTGGCCTATGCTGTGGATGCGGCCAGTTATCGGGGCGCGCGCGTTGAGGTCGTGAGCCTGCGGTCAATGACCAGTGATAGCTTAATTAATGTCTCTGATCGGTATATTGATTTAGAACAGATCAAAGGTGAGGTTAAAAAACTGCCTCGTCAGGGCAGCTACACTTACCGTCCTTTGTCAGTTCCGGGAGAAGAGGTCAACACCCAACCGTCTTAATGCTCCAGTGCTGGATCAGATTGCCGCCCTTCAGCCAAGTTTGGGTCGATCCTGATAAGCTGTCGAAGGTCAGTTCGTTCATTGTGGTCGCCGCTTACCTATGAAACGTTCTCGTTGGTGGCTATTGGCAGGAATTATTGGGTTCATCGCGATCGCGGTGGGAGTGAGAACCTGCAGCCCAACCAGTTCGTGGCTAGATAACGCCACGGACGATTCTGAACAGATTGATCCGGGCCTAACTTTACGAGACGTCACCCTAGAACAACAAGACGACGATGGCCAGTTGCTTTGGAAAGTTGACGCCGACGAAGTCACTTACAGCGCCAATCAAGAAATTGCTAATTTAGTTAACCCGGAAGGGGAGTTTTACCAAGACGGTGAGTTGCTTTATCGAGTCAAAGCCGATACGGGGATCATTCGCGAAAATGGCAAATTGATCTTGTTAGAAGACAATATTGTGGCGACGGGCATTCAGAACGAGATGGTGCTGAATGGCCAAAGTCTCGAATGGCAGCCCGACAATCAGCTCATGATCATTCGTAATGGGCTAACGGGACGTCATCCTCAAGTCCGGGCCCAAGCCGACGAAGCCTATATCTACGATGCAGAGAAGCGCATGGAGCTTTTGGGCAACGTCATCGCCACCACGGTCACGGCCAATCCCGAAGTTGAACCCTGGCTCAAATTACAAGGCGAAACCCTACAGTGGCGCTGGGACGCCGAAACCTTAGACACTGATCGCCCGCTCCGGGTTGAGCGCTTTGAAAACCAGGAAGTGACTCAGGTCTTGACCGGACAACGGAGCCTAGTTGAGCTGGCCGAAGAACGAGCGACCCTAGAAGAAAATGTGCAAGGTCAACTGCTCGACATTCCGATGAGCCTGGCCGCTGAAAAGGCGGTGTGGGAGGTCAACGAGCAAATCATTCAGGCAGAGCAATCGGTCCGTGTCGTCAATAGTGAAGAGCAGATCACGGTTACCTCACAACGGGGCCAGTTCCTACTAGAAGAGGAAGTGGCCATTTTTAATCAAGATGTCTTGGCGATCGCCGCGCAAAATAATGGTCGCCTCAGCTCTAACCGTCTGCGCTGGAACCTAGACGACCAAACCATACTGGCAGAAGGCAACGTCGCCTATCAACAAACCGATCCCCAGTTGACGATTCGTGGGGCGAGAGCCCGAGGTCGCATTGAGGCCCAGACTGTTTTGGTGGATGGCGGCGACAGCGTGGTGACGGAAATCGTGCCGGATTTCTAAATTCTGGCTCCCAGCCTTTCTCGGACAGTCCCCGGGGGGAATTCAGCCCACAGCGGCGAATCTGCCAACGGCTGTTACAAAGCTATGTTTTTGTTTTGCAAACTGGCCTGAGAGAATCTCACAAAAGCCGCTAGCGTAAGCAAGTAGGCGTAATTTTCCTTCTAGGAAACAGCCTCAACACCCACCTCAGAAGCATAACCTATGACCTCTAACGCGATTCTCGACGCTGCTCCGGAACTCTCGACCTCTGCCTATGTCGTCATGGGTGTAGCCACTTGCTTTCGTCGCACTGAAGATGATCTAGAAAGTATCAAAGTTCTAGAGCCGATTCCCTCGGCTTATTTGGAATCTCTCTTTCAGGGCATTCCCACTGCCTATGAGGTCATCATGGCCGCCACCCTAGAGCAAGTGCAGAACGACACCTTCAGGGAGCAGGCCAATTTGGTTGATGTTCATCTGTGTGAGAACTATCGCGATCGCCTCATCGCCGCTGCTCGCACTTATCAAGGTCGCACCGCCGCCCAGTCACTCATCCCCCTCAACACCCAGCGGACTGACCTCAACTATTCCATCGAGAAAAAACGCACCCTGAACGTTAAAAACATTGTTAAAGCCGAAGACAACGTCCGTCAGCATTCTCATACCCACAAAAAACTCTAGGTCATCACACGCCGAGGCCTGCGATACCGGGTGTTTGGCTCTGCGACTGCTGAACGCAGAAAGCCGATGTGTGCAGGCAAGGTGGGCCTGACGCTTTGCTGATGACGGACAATTTAGCGGTCAACAGTAATTTCGACCAAAAGAGATGTAGTCAAGGTGAATTCATCCCGTGGGGAGTGTCATCCTCTACGCTCCATTTTGATGAGTCGGAAAAACTTGGGGGGCTTTCTATGAAGCCCTTCAATCAGCTTGACGAAGGGTGCCTGTCAGGTTGTCGATCCTGCGCAAGGTCCTCATTCCCCAACCTCTTCTCTAAAATCTGGGACAAGGGAAGCAAGAGCTTCTAAATCCCTCTCCAAACTTTGGGAGTATTTGTTTAGCGTTAACCTCTCAGTCGGTATTGAATCCCCTCTTGGGAGGGGCATCGGGGTGGGTTCGTCGGCGCGCACTTGCTGACGCCCACCCCGCCCTACGGGCACCCCTCCACTGGAGGGGATCAGCAGTTATAAACTAACGCTAAACACGTACCTTTGGGAGAGGGATTTAGGGTGTAGACGCGCAGCGGCTTCTAATGGAGTGGGCACAACCCCGTTACGAAAGGCTAGGGGCAAACGCATACTCTCCTTTTTTCTCAACAAGGCGGCCTTAAGTTGCCCTTATTGCGAAAAAAGGAGAGCATTTACGGGTCACTGATCGCTGAAACCCTTATTCCTTCGTCAGGCTCAAATTAGTATGCGTTTGCCCTATACGAAAGGCCGCTGAAGTTGCTAAACGCTAATAACTCGTTCGTTGAACCTTACTACACACAAAATAGTCGCTATAATAAGCTGCACATGGTTACTCCTGATTTTTATTAGCTATATTGACTGTTCTCTGAAACGCATATTGCAAGGTGATTTAGTTATATAAGCTTCGCTAGAGCAAGACTTTGTCGAACTCATATACTTTTTTCAGGTGCAGTGTGGGTGATGCATTTCCCTCGGCTGCAAAGAGTCATTCACTAGCTAAATCCTTCAAGAGTCATTGAAAGTACTAACAGGCTGTTAAAGTCTGTTACTTGTTGTCGGTTCTATATTTCGTATTTTTAGAGCATTCTCTAGAAATGTGGCCTCTAGTTGGGCCTATTCAATAGTGTGTAAAACCCTCCCTGTTAATTAAACTCCCGAAATCTTATGCCCTTATCCGTTGCGACCCAACGTCTTTCCGTCTTTGTCGATGGAAATAACATGTTCTATGCCCAGCAGAAAAACGGCTGGTTTTTTGATCCCCGACGCGTCTTAGAACATTTCACAGCTGAAGATGGCGGGCTGAGTTTGGTCAATGCCTTTTGGTATACCGGTCTCAAAGATCCCCAAGACCAAAGAGGTTTTCGGGATGCTCTCATCAGCCTTGGATACACCGTCCGCACCAAAATTCTCAAAGAGTATTACGACGATAATTCTGGCCGCTACTCTCAAAAGGCGAATCTCGATATCGAAATCGTGGTTGATATGTTTAATACCGTTGAGCAATACGATCGCGTCGTATTGTTTAGCGGCGACGGTGATTTTGAACGGGCGATCGAGCTATTAAGGTCCAAAAATACCCACATCACAGTGGTCTCGACTGAAGGCATGATTGCCCGTGAGTTGAGAAATGCCACTGATCGCTACATCGACTTAAACAAAATCCGCAAAGAAATTGAGAAACGCGATAGCTATCATTGATCGATAAGGCATAATAGCCGCCTAATTTCTGAGAATTAGGTATCGTCAACCTGAAAGTGCCAATCAAGTATGGTCGTTTTCCAGCAGCCATTGTCAGAGGGCATAAATCCTCAAACATGGGGGATTTTGGGCACCCTGTCGTCGCGATTGAAAACACTTTTAGACGTTTCAGCAAACAGCAAATTTGCCGGTAAAGTCAAGTGTTATTCTCAAAGGCGTATATTCACTGAAGTTTCGAGATTTTGAGACCCTAAGCTATGAGAATTTTGCGGCGTTGGTTATCCCCGCTCACCCTATTTGTCTGCGCCGCCCTAGTGGCCGTCGCCTGTGCCGGTAGCAGCGGTGGTGGGGATGTCATTCGCGTCGGCTCTAAAGACTTTACTGAGCAGCTGATTTTGGGGGAAATTTATGCCCTCGTCCTCGAAGATGCGGGCTACCAAGTCGAACGTAAGCTGAACTTAGGCGGTACACCAGTTGCCCAAGCGGCCCTTGAGAGTGGCGAAATCGATTTGTATCCAGAATATACGGGTACGGGTCTCTTGACCGTACTCAAAGCAGAGGCCAGCAGCGACCCAGCTGCCGTTTATGAAATGGTTTCAACTCAATACAAAGAGCAATTCAATCTAGTTTGGTTACAGCCATCGCCGATGAATAATACTCAGGCGCTGGCCATGACCGCAGAGAAATCTCGGGAGCTAGGCATTACCACCATTTCAGATTTCGTTGCTCAAGCGAGCGACCTCACGTTGATTGGTCCACCCGAGTTCGAAGTTCGAGAAGATGGACTGCCTGGCCTGCAAGCTGCCTACGGAGATTTCCAACTGCAAGCTTACAAAGCCGTGGATGCCGGGCTACGGTACCAAGGCTTGGTTGATGGTGAAGCCGACGTTGCGGTCGCCTTTGGGACCGATGGCGAGATTAGCGCTTTTAACCTAGTGGTCTTAGAAGACGATCTCCAACTCTTTCCGCCGTATCAGGTGGCGCCTGTAGTGCGGCAAGAACTGCTTGAAGCCAATCCTGAAGTGCAGGGTATTTTAGATGATCTGGCCCCAGTCCTCACGAATGAAGTCATGCAATCTCTCAACTATCAGGTGACTGGTGAAGCCCAAGAGCCAGAAGCAGTGGCGCAACAGTTTTTAGTGGAATATGGCTGGCTTGAGAACGGCGATGATGAATCCTAGGGTGCGTCATCCATTAATCCCAGAAACCTTTGGGGCTAAGCACACCCGCGCCCGTATTCACTCAATAGGTGAGGAGCTGTCGTTCGATTTACTCTCTCAATGATGACCGGCCCTAGCGCGGTTGCTTCTGACCTCTCAGCATCACCGGTTTACCGTCCTCAAGGGAACACAATGGCTGCTTAAACTCGCTACGGCAGTTTGTTAGCCCAATTTTTTGACATCCTACAGATTTCTAATGGGCAACATTCTGTTTGAACAAGTCACGCTCCAATTTCCAGGCACCGAAAAACCGGCGGTGAATCAGGTGACTTGTGAAATCCAGTCGGGGGAATTGGTCGTCATTTTGGGGCCTTCGGGCTGTGGCAAGACGACGTTGCTCAAGATGGTGAATCGGCTCTACGAGCCGACAGTAGGGCGCATCCAGGTCGCAGGTCAAAACATTCAAGCGCTTAGGTCCACGACCCTGCGGCAAAGAATGGGATATGTGATTCAGCAGTCGGGGTTATTTCCGCATATGACGGTGGCCGCTAATGTTGCCGTGGTGCCGAAGTTATTGAAGTGGCCCCAAAGCAAAATTCAGGCTCGAGTTGATGAGCTCCTAGACTTGGTCAAGTTACCGCCATTGGACTACCGAGATCGCTATCCAGCCCAACTTTCTGGTGGTCAGCAGCAGCGTGTGGGGATCGCCAGAGCCCTGGCGGGGAATCCGGATTATCTGCTGATGGACGAACCCTTTGGGGCGATCGATGCCATTACTCGAAGCGCTTTGCAGACCGAGATTTTACGGCTGCAGCAACAACTGCATAAAACGATTCTGTTTGTGTCGCATGATGTGGATGAAGCCTTGCGCTTAGGCGATCGCATCATCGTGATGAATGCGGGGCGCATCGTCCAATTTGACACCCCGTTCAAGCTCTTAACTCAACCCGCTGATCCCTTTGTCCATCAATTACTGGGGGCTGACAACATGGTGCGGCAGTTGGGGCTGTTGCCGGTGAATGCCGCCATGCTCCCCCTACCCAATCACGATCCAGTGGTCGACACCCCTAGCATTGAAGTGGGCACGACTTTAAAGGATGCCTTATCGCTTATTTTGAAAACGGGGGCTCCTGAACTTTGTGTCGTGAAAGCGGGCCACCCCGTCGGGCAATTAACCCTAGAGCATATTCGCGCTTGTGCCGTGGAGGCGAATCGCTGATGGTATACCTGCTGACCCATCCTGATGAAATTGCGATTTTGGTATGGCAGCATCTGCAAATGACGCTCAGTGCGCTGGCGATCGCCATTCTCATTGCCGTGCCGATCGCGCTGTTGATTCACCAATTTCGCTGGTTATCAGTGCCGGTAATGGGACTATTGGGCATCTTCTACACCATCCCCAGCTTGGCACTGATCATTTTCCTCATCCCTCTTTTTGGCTTAAATGCGACCTCGGTCATTGTGGCCATGGTGATCTATACCCAGGTTATTTTGGTCCGTAACCTGACCGTCGGCCTCGCCGGGATCAATCACTCAGTGCTCGAAGCCGCCACCGGCATGGGGATGAATGCTTGGCAGCGCTGGTGGTGGGTGCAGGTCCCCTTAGTGATGCCCGTATTTATTGCAGGCGTAAGGATTGCGGCTGTCGTCGCAATCGCGATCGCAACCATTGGGGCCAAATTTAACGCCGGTGGGTTAGGTCAATTATTGTTCAACGGCATCCAAACCAACCGCATTGATAAGATTTGGGCGGGTTCTATCGCGGTGGCAATACTGGCCCTGGCCGTCAATGGGGGCCTTCTCTGGCTCGAAAAGCGCAGTCAGCCAGTCCCGCAACAATAGAGGCGTGACTATGGCAAACCTCAGTTTGATTAGGTCGCCCTGGAGGGTTGAAATCGCGTTCTGGTCTGCACTTCAATGCCGCATTCTGACCGCCGCATGCCGCATTCTGCGATAGGAACCGATGAGCCTGATTCTGAACATCGCAGACCCAGTGGCTGCCGCTTATACATAAGTTTCTGATTGATCATTTCCAGGATCTAGCCCCCGACATCCCCCCATTCTGAAATGACGGCCTCGCCGTCTAGGGATGACTTGAAATCATTGTCTGATGGACTTTTTAACTCCGTAGGGCTGGCCCTTCCCGAAGGGTATCCCGAACTCTACCTTCCGAATTCTGCTATACCTGTCCGCAGGTTGCTATCCGTAATGACTGGAGATGGTTTTGAGAATGCGGCTATCCATCATCCATCCCGCTGTAGTGGTTGATCGGGGCTGAGAGTATCTCACTTCTGCAAATCGCCCGTATGATCACTCTAGAGACCGTCATCATTTAGCGACCAAATCCTTTCAGCAAAAGGACGACAGCCCCTCGCCTGTTGAGTAGATGCGGGCGCGGCCATGCTTGCCCTCACAGGCTTCTGGGATTAATTGATGATGCCCCCTAAAGCTCCATTTCATCTTCAAAGAAACGATAAAACAAGTGGCTATCTTTGAAGGTGTGTTCATCAGTGACGTGGTGAATGATGCCTCGTTCCACTAAAACTTGTCCCAGTTTAATCGCTTCTTCACGAGAGGCTAATTGCTGTTGCATCAACCACTGTACGGCTTCGCTACCGACAAAACAGCGGGTGTAGACGTGTAAGCCAAATCGCCGATCGCGAATGTCCAAACCATTTCTGCCGCGCATCTGAGCCACCAGCTCTTGAATTTCGATATCGGCTGGTGCATCGGTGTGATCGAGAATGCCGCAATCCGCGATCGCGGCGGCCAGGGTTTCCGGCGGTGTCAACGTTGACTGTTTGGCGGGGTGCTTTAAAGCGGGCAGCGGCAGATCCGCCCTATCTTCGGGCGTCTGCAGTCGTTGGGCAAATTCTTCAAGGCCGGGAGTGCGCAGGTTTAAATCTCGCTGGGGAAAGGGAATCTCAATGTGGAAGCGGCGAAGATTCGCTTCTAGCAAGTAGTAAAGGTCACTTTTGATCCGAAATTGCTGCCGGGGTTCGCGAATCCAAACCAGTAAGTTAAAGTCCAGCGAGCTATCTCCAAACCCCTCAAACCAGAGTTGAGGCTTGGGATAGCGCAGCACTTTGGGATGATGTTTCGCCGCTTCAAACACGGCTTGACGGACTTGCTTGATCGGTGAACCGTAGGCCACGCCTAGGGGAATGTGTAGACGAGAAACGGGATAGCCGTGACTCCAATTAATGACTTTGCTATCGATAAATTCGGAGTTGGGCACGATGATAGTGACGCGATCGAGGGTGCTAATTTCGGTACTGCGAATGCCGATGCGCTCTACCGTACCGGTTAAATCGCCCAGCTTGACGAAGTCGCCGACCTGCACGGGGCGCTCCAACATGATGATCAGGCCGCTAATGAAGTTATTGGCAATATTTTGTAAGCCGAAACCAATACCGACCCCGATGACGCTGGCAAAAATCGCGAGGGAACTGATATCGATGCCCACCGCCTGCAGAAGTACCAGCAGACCTAAAGTCGTCAGGATAATTTGGATGGAGAGCGCGATCGCATCTTGAACGGTCGGATCAGCGCCAATGGTTTGCAAAAACCGCGATCGAATGCCTCGCGTGAGCGCTCGGACCACAAACCAGAGAGCCAAGGCCAATAGAATGACTTTGCTGATTTCCAGGATGGAATAACCCCGCTCTCCGAGGCTGAGCGTATCGGCGGTAAACGTCGTCTGCAAAAAGCTCAGAGCTGGATAGCGGAGGCTCCTCACTTCCGGCCATATTTCTGTGAGCCAGAGACCAAAACCGAAGACAATTGCCCACTGCAGGCCAAATAAGGCGACTTCACTCCAACTGCGCTGCTCACGTGAAAATTGCCCGCGCCGGCGGCGGAGCCAACGGCGGAACCAGCGCAGCAAAAAGTAAAGGCCGCCAATGCCAAAAGCCGCCAATAGGCTTTTGACCAGCGTTCGTTGCCGATATTGTCGGGTGCGTTGTTGGCGCGCTTGTTCCAAGGCTGACTGCAGCTTGTCAGCCCAGAGATCTGCTTGCTCTTGAACGGGTAGGTTACCAATTAAGTCTTGTTCGGTAATAGTGAGTAAATGCCGACCCGATAGGCGTAGGGTGATCAATTCCCCGCGCTGTAATTGAGTGACACGAATGGGCACGTTGGGCGGAATCCGTCGCCTCTGATCTTGTAAGACCCGAGTGACAAAGTCAGCCCGTTCACTCGCGGCAAAGTCATCTAAGTTCCCAATGACAAACAGTTCACGACCATCCAACACAATGGGGACTCTGGGGGTATCTGGTAGAGCCTCATCAACCGCTAAGCCTGGCAACATCCAGCAAAGGCTGCAAGCGATCGCCATCAACCCCATCCACCATGCCCGTTTGAGTTGAGACATTCTGTCTGCTGTCCTGTGAGGTCAAGATTGTGCGGAAATCGGTGCCGTCAAACCGTGATGCCCTAATCAACTCTGAATGCTGAGCGGTGCATATCCCATAATGGCACCCAGTTCTGGGCACCAAATCACAACTGAAAGATACTGAGATACATCGACAGAATCCGGAATGGGATAGTTCTGTTGGCCAGCGGTCGTTTGCAACTGACCGAGACTCAGCGTGCGATCGCGGCTGGCCCTAAAGTCATGGGTAGGTTCAGCCTGGGTATCTAACACGAGTACCCAACTAGGCGTCTGAGCAGCAGCATTCAAGGAATGATAAAACTCCAGGTAATGTTGCTCACCGCTTTTCACAATGCTGGCTTGAGCCGAGTTGGCCGGTATTGACGGCGACATCTCGGCATAGGCTTTTGCCAGGGTCGCTGGTTCTGACGTCATCAAGGTGCTCGCCAATGACAGAGATTGCAGCGGCTGCGTGAATTTAGGTGATTTGGCAAACAAAATACAATTGACCAAAACCAGGATGGGGGTGATACAGGCCAGCAGACTATACGTGAGTACGTTGAACTGCATACGATCGGGCTCCTTAAGTCATCTGCCCTCATCTTCATAAGTGTTCCTGATGCTGCCCTGATGCCAGGTTAAGAGTCTGATCCGAGAAAACTCAGCTTTGCGGCATGCGTCTTCTCAGGTAGGGTTCATCTTCGCCAACCATGCTCAGCCCAGCCTGAATCGCCAATCCCCATACTCTGCCAACAGCAAAATTGCGCAGACCACAGCGTGAGTCAAATACAGTGCAACCCGCAACAGCTATAGAGCCCGATTTGGAATGTTCTGAAGAAAGAAGGTTTAAAGCGAAGCAAGCATGTTGCCAAAAACGCGGCAAATCCTAGAAGACCCAGATGCCAAAATCCTGCAGGACAAAGATCTTGTTTCTCCACACTCGTCACTTGCCAAGTCCTGCGTGGAACAGTGGATCTCGCAAACTCGACACCATGCAACATCCCTAAAATTTAGTCTTGGCTCAGCACTTGTTTGCAGTATCGAAACAATCCGAACGAGTCTCTAATAACTTAGGGCTGTCCTCCGTTGAATAAGCGGTAAACCAGACTCACTAGAGCCGCGTTTGTCAGCGCCGATTGCACGGTCATTGCTGCTGATCGGTTTGATGGGCGCGGCAAATCGTCACAGCAAGGGTCCTCTCGCTGCGTCGCTGCGATATTTCAAAACCAATGCCGTGGCAGCCCTGAGTCACGCTGACGACTCAGCGATAAAGGCTAAAAAGGCTAAGGCTTCTTCTCCAGGCAAACGAAAGGTTTGACCCTCATATTCAATGATGTAGGTACCCGCGATTTCACCACAGGCATTGCAGGTTAACGTCTGCTGTGTGAGAGCCTCGACACTCAACTGCCGAATTTTTGCGGCCAACCATTCCTCGTAGCCGGGGACAAGCTTGAGGTCAAATTTAGTCAAATTCATCAGGTCACCTACATTTATGCGCAGGGAATAACGGCATTGTGTTGCTTTTGCTTTTGATAGTGTTGCAGATCATCGAGCAAAGTTGCCGTAACCAAATTCTCATTATGCAACGGAGACAGCGTCGCTAAAATCATGTCCATTTCCTCTTGAGACAGATAGCCAGCACAGGTGCTACTCAAGGGGATGGGGAGATTAAGCTGCTGCGATCGCGCAACATTCATGAGCCGCTGCGTGATTTCTAAAGGGATAACGATAACCATGATGACCTCGGTTGGGGGCGATAAAGTAGGGGGAGTCAATCAACGGCTGGCTAGCCGGAATGAAGGCTCTATCCGCATGCCCCTACTTTTGCTGGCTGGGATAAGCCTTGAGTGAAACCGACATGACAGTT
Organism: Leptolyngbya sp. SIOISBB; assembly: GCA_010671905.1. Lineage (GTDB taxonomy): Bacteria > Cyanobacteriota > Cyanobacteriia > Phormidesmidales > Phormidesmidaceae > Halomicronema. The sequence goes on along the minus strand of JAAHII010000001.1, from coordinate 6,503,720 downwards.
TGATGAGAAAGGTCGGGAGGCGCTCCCAGCAACGAATCAGTCCGCTAGCCTAGCTGAGTTATCGCCTCAGGCCAGCGATCAGCGCCACCAAAGAAATTACCAAACACATTCCTAAGCTGATGTAACCAAACCAAATAATCCGATTGGCCTTGCGTTGAGCGTCTGCCAGCATTTGATTCGCCTTGGCTTGAGCTGCCAGTTCCATGCTCAACATCTTGGCGCTCCATTCTTGACTCGCGGAGAGAAAGCGATAGTCGAGGTCGCTGAGGCTTTTGTCACTGGCCCAATTCAGGGCTTCGGCCAAGGCTTGTCCCATCAGCAGGCGGGATTCGTCTTGGTAGTCAGAGGCGACCCAGGCATCAAAAGCCGCCGCATAAGGACGCTGATACGAGAGGCAGTGGTGTATCCATTGATGGTTAAAGACGGCCGCATACATCGGGTTGGTGATGTGTAATTGTCCACTCTGCTCGATCGCAATGCCCGATAATTTCAATTCCGCTTGTTCAGAGCTGCCATCGGCTTTGATCACACTCTGGGTCAGCAAGCGCTGATACAGGCTCAGTAAGCGACCCGATCGCTGCGGATCAGCGGTGAGGCGATCGCGGATTGTGCGCAAATGCTCCGGATCATCCTGGACTTCCCAATTTTGAATGAGTCGCGATCGCACCAGACTTTCAACCGTTTGAGCTTCGTTGCCAGCAGTAATGAGGAGATCGGCATGGGCCTCCTGCAGTAGCCAACAGACTTTCTGAGTGAGAAACGGCTGACCCCCCGTCCAATACAAAATCTCTGCAAGTAGGGATTGGGGCTGCTGGGCGATATCCATTAATCCAATCGATAGCGGAGCCGCCTCAGCAAGCGTAAACCCAGATAAGTGAATGGAATGCCCAATATTGAAGGGCGTTTCTTGAACTTGTTGAACCAGATCGCGGGGCGTCGCCACGCCAAACAGCGCCCAGGTTAACCGTCGGTAGACGGGATTTTCAGCCCGCTCGTTATAGCAATATCGAATGAAACTGAAAAAATCATCAACCTCAAAATTAAGCGCTCGCACACTATCAATCTCATCTAAAAAAATGAAGAGTGGCGCTTGAGAAGCATCGGCCAACAAGACAGTTTCGATAAACTGGCTCAACTTTTGCACCGGCGGAGTAACACCCAACGACTGCCACCAATCAATGAAACCGGCCTGGTGAGGCTGCCCCAGTTTGCGGGCAAGATCGAACGCTAGACCTTGATACCACTGTTCATGGGTCAGATGACGGCTACCGATACGAGTCATATCAATCACGGCACAGCGACCCTTACCTTCTGACTCTAGGCGATGGCGGGTTTGTACTCGCAGGCTAGACTTCCCCATTTGGCGCGAGGTGAGGACGTAGCAAAAAGAGCGGTTCAATAAGGCTTGATAGAGGTCCGTGTCGGCGGCGCGATCAACATACGTGGGGTTATTGACCGACAAGCTGCCACCAATCTGGTATTCAAACATAGGTGGTCTCTACGGGCAAATAATTCGCGGCCATATGGACGATATCGTTTACAACTCAGTGACACCGGCTGGGACATCAAGCATCCCAGCACTTGATACAGCACTTCCTAACTAGGTACCAATAGTATCGGAGTTCAGAGACTGCCAACCAAGGTTTTAGTGAGATTCTGGCCCCTGCGAATTACGGTCTAATCAGTGCCCTTAAGTCGGCGTCCTTAAGTTGGCTTGTCTGGGTGATACCCGAAGCCTGAATCGGATAACCACGATTTAGCTTTACGGATCAGGACGTATCCGGTTCGAAGACATTCCACTTCCTTGCTACGCTGACTTTGGCATGGTGACAGTCATATAATTTGATACGATCTATAGGGCCAGCCGCTAGTGAGACCTTGCCATGGCCAACCCTTCCCGTCCTTTTCAGAGTCGAGTGATGACTCATGTGGTGAAACTCTATCACCACCTCACGACCAAGGGGGCACGATGGGCACGTCACTGTCAATCGACCACGCGATGGTGGACTCAAGTGGCGCTTTATCCAGCTTATGCAGTCTTGCAAGCAACTCGGACAGCCTTCCAAAAAGTGCAAGATTTTACTGCTCAGGTGCGCAATCGCTTAGGCTTGGGTCCGTATCACTCTCAATCTTTAGAAGAGTCATCACCACTCCCTGCCGATTGGGGCATTCAGCAAGTGTTGTCGGCGGTATTACCCTCAACCGCTATCAAAAACTCCGAGGCATTAGCTCACCCAGTTGCCGCTCAACCTGCTTTATGGGAGGGGCATGATGGAGAATTAGGAGAATTACAGGTCAAGCCGCAGCAGCTTCCGACCGGTAGGCAAATTCAAGGTCTAGCCAGTTGCCTGGAGAATCATTCTCTAGTTTTAGTCGGAACCGATAACCAAATTGTGGCCTGCCTATCAGCTGAGCAGCAGGCGGCGATCGCGACCTTAATTTCTCAGTTAATGGCCGCCTACGATCGCTGGCAACGGCAACAACACCATTTGGGACTGGATCAAACTGGGGCGGTCGTCAGTGCTCGAACCTGGTGGCCCGTCCGGTTTGTCGCTTGGCTCTTAGCCTGGATGCAGTCTGGGATGGCTCACAGCAGCGTCAATGAGCTATCGGCAAGCGAATCTGGCGAGCAACTGCCTCCTCAGGCGTCCCTCAACGGTCAACCATCAGATCGTTCTTTGCCGCCTCAATTCTGGTCTCAACCGCTAGCTCTGCTGCAAGAAAAGTTGGGCGATCGCCCGTGGATACAGCAAGGTCTGCAAGCTTTTCAGAGTATTCAGTCAAGGTTAAAGTCCGCCGGTGAATCCCTCGTGCTGCGCTTACCAGCGGTGCCGTCTCGGTTACAGTCACCTCCAGTTCAGACTAACTCTGGTTTAATGGCACCCCTTAACCTGGGATCTTGGCCGCGATCGAGTCAGGCATTACTACAGTCCTTAATGCCCTGGTTAGGTTCTCCAACCGGGCAACTAACACCAGTGGGCTCTGGGGAAATGTCAGAGGCCTTGATGTCGGTTTCGATGACGGCTACGGGGGATGCGATCGCTGCTCCAAAGACTGATGATTACTCTGCAGATTGGATTAATGCTGAGGTACTGACAACGGAATACCTGGAACGTCCATTCAGACGACTCTTGCGATGGCTCGATCAGCTGTTGCTCTGGCTGGAGAAGAGATTGGTTGGGTGCTGGGAGTGGCTGCGATCGCTGTTTAGCTCAATGCGGTAGCACCCCTCACAGCCGCTCAATTCCATCAAAACGGTGTTCTACAAAAAAATACTGTCAGCTAGTTGAATAAATTGTTCCTTAACAGGGGACAACACGCTGATAAAGCTTGCTGCATGAGCGCTAAAGCTTGGAGATCGCCCTGAAAAAAGCGTCGTTTCTGAGGCTTGAGGAGCATCAGTTGGGTGGCCCTCTCAGCCCATAATTCCATGGCATAGAGCCACCATCGCCCATAAAGCCCTAAGCTAAAGTGACTATGCCGCAGCGTTTTGTCCTGGGGTTCTTGAATACGGCCAGCATAGTGATCGATACGGACGTGCTGTCGGTGTTGACTGTACCAGGTCGCCAAGGTGTAGGCGATGGCCATCAGCGGAAATTCGAACTTAGCATAAGCATCTGTTTAGCGATACCCATGGCCAATATGGGCTGGATACAGCAAAGTTTCATCCTTGATCGATTACAGGGCATCAAAGGCCGCGATCGCCCCAAATAGGACAAACAATGCGCCACTGAGCCCCGTTAACCAACGTTCAGAAAGCTTGCCAGCACAAAACTTGCCACACAGCACCGCGATCGCTGCACAGATGCTGTGCCCCAACGTTGCGCCCAAAACAACTCCGACCGGATGGTGGGTAACGGCCAGGGTGATGGTGGCGAGTTGAGTGCGATCGCCCCATTCTGCTACTAGGGTGAGAGTAAAGGCGCGGGCGGCGATTCTCGTTCCAAGACGCTGCGCGAACGCGGGCACTAGCCCAAAACTGCTCAATCCCGGTGAATGGTTGTGAATCGCGTCACTAGCTGCGGCCTGTTCATCGCCGAGGTAACCGTTGGAGTCCATCAAGGCGGCATCGTAGAGTAGTTTGACACCACAGCCAATGAACAGTGAGGCTGCAACCCATTTCACCATCTGCAGCGGTAGCAGAGCCGCCACTTGCCCGATGAACACAGATAGCACGGTCATCGCGAAGAGGGCTGCCGTCACCCCGACAAATACCCAGCGCCGGGGATGACGCATTGCCAGTAGCGCCCCAATAAAAAATGTTTTGTCCCCTAGTTCAGACAGGGTGATTAGCAGTAATCCTGCAGTAAAACCAGTTAATACACTCATGCTCGCCTCTCTAAAACAGAGGTTTAGAGGGGCATGACGAGTATCTAAGCAGACCTCACCAAGCCCACTCAAACCGTGGACTTAGTGAAGGTCTCGCTAACAAACGAAAAAAACTTGCGCTTGCTGCCTAAACCAGGCTCATCGCCAGTATGTTGACTTAGGCATCGGGACGGGCATCCCAAAGCTACTCCCCTTCAGCTCTCTGAGGATATCACACACTATTGACAATGAAATGTGGATTTGGATACTTGGATTCACAGAGCAATTCAGAAAAAATTGCAGAGTCTGAGCTTGAGCCCAACCACTATCCGTCCCGCTCAATCTTGCGAGGGCATAACGGCTAGACGTATGGCTACCTGTATCTGTGCTCTTGATTGAATTGATTGGTGGATCATTATGTGGGGAATCAGCATCTTACCCTTGTGGTAAATGCTGAGACCTGGGAAGTTTGCTGATGACGGTACAGGACATAGTTTTTAGAACTGGATATCTAAAACTATGTCTCTGTGTCGTACACTACCTGGATTTGTTTGCTTGAGATAGTACGGAGCCTGCAAGTCGTTTCGTGTCTGCCCCATACTTTGAACTCTTGAGAACTTTGGCCGCCGTTTCTTCCATCTGAGAACCTGTTTGTTTATTAGGATCAGATTGCGCAAGAGCAGAAGCTGCTAATTTCTTCTGGATTGCAGACGCGTTTGGGTTAGATAAGGTTTTTGCCGCTTGAGAGCTGATCTTCTCGGAAGAAGTCTTCTTGTTCTTTGACATAATGAGTATTTTCGAGGGAACAGGCCTACGATAGCGCAGATATCAAAGTAGGATCCATTAACTTAAAAATAATGGGCTTAGAACTTAATGATTGTTTCGGACATCCTCAAATAGAGCTTTTTCTCAGAGTATAGAAATGAAAAATGAAAAGGTTGGTTTCCGATTCACATCCGATGAGGTTGCGCCAACATACCCGTGAGCAGGAATGGCTGGAATTTCAACAAGCTAAGCCATTGCCCACCATAGAGCAATGGCCACGAGGAGATCGTTACCGCGTCGTGGGTTGGTTTTACACCAGTGTGAATTATGCGCCGCCTCTAAACTCAGGATTCAGAGACCTGTCGGAAAGGGCCTAAAAACCTGATACATCAACGACAGTGGCTGCTAGTGCGTTTAGTCGCAAACCGCTAGCAGCCCCTTAACCCTTGAGTCAGGGATTTTATCTCAGGCAAGTGAGCACAATTTAGCTCGCCTAGATGCACTGCCAATAACCCTACCTCGCTGAATCCTCAATCTACTGTGTGGGGTATCGATGGACTTCTGGTCGCTTAAGCCCCTTTGACTGCTTGATCCAACTCTGTACAAAAATGTTCGAGTGCAGTTAATCCCGCTTTCGGATCTTCGCTATTAGCCAAGCGTTTAACAAAAGCACTACCGACCACAACGCCATCCGCCCCCCAGGTCCGCAGTTGTGCAGCTTGTTCTGCTTGAGAAACCCCAAAACCAACTGCGACTGGCTTATCCGTGATGCTGTGCAGTTCTTCTAGAAGTTCTTTCACCCGACTTTGAATCTCGGTGCGCATGCCCGTTACGCCAGTCACGCTCACGAGATAAATAAACCCTTGAGACTTTTCGGCGATCGCCTGAATACGTTCTTTGGGGCTGGTCGGAGCTACCAGCAAAATTACTTCAATCCCCTGCTGGGTCGCGGCCTCAAGAACACTGCTCACCTCCTCTAACGGCAAGTCTGGCACGACCAATCCTTTGGCACCCGCTGCCGCAATGTCTTGGAAGAAGGTGTCAATCCCCCGATTCAAGATGGGGTTGTAGTAAGTGAAAAGAATAATTGGCGCTTGCAACTCGGGCGACACCGTCTTGACGAGTGCCAACACATCGTCGAGGGTGGTGTCTTTTTGCAGGGCACGGGTTGCTGCTGCCTGAATTACGGGGCCATCAGCCAACGGATCAGAATAGGGCACGCCCAACTCCAAAAAGTCAGCGCCATTGCGATCTAAGGTCTTGAGGGCCGTCGCCGTGGTTGCTAAGTCCGGATCACCTGCTGTCACAAAGGGGATCAGAGCACATTGCTGGCGATCGCGGAGTGCCTGAAACTGCTCAGAAACCGACTTCATAACCTGATCCTCTAAATGCTAGACCGAATGACTAATCCATACAGCAATCTAAGACAAGACGGGGCCCTCGTCTACCGGTGCCTAGTCAGACGAGGGGGAAGTCGCTTCCTGTTCGGCTGATTCATCCGCCGCCAGTTTGGCTTCTAGCTCCGCTAGCTGTTCCGGCGTCATCTCGTCTAACCGCTTTTGCAAAACCGCGTCTTCATAGTCTCTGAGCTGTTGGCCGTAGGTCATATCACTGTTGACTACGCGAAATAAATAGGTGGCGACCCAACCCAGCAGCCCCGCCACAAAAATCACCTGGCTCCACACCCCCGCCGAAAGACCGTCCAACCCAGCTAGACGGAACCCCAAGTAGAGGCCGCCGCCGAGCAAAAATACTCCGAGCCCAATGCCAATAACGTCGATTCTGCGCATACTGTGAATCCGTGCGATCGCCCTTAGCATTTTAAGGGTTTAGGGCAAGTTCAGCCGGTTCCCGGTGGCATACCGATCTCACACTCGTCTACGCCGCTACTCCTGCGTTGCCCGGTGAGCAATATCTTCTAGAACTTGACTAATGCGATCAATCACTGGCTCGCAGCTTGCTAAGTCGTGTCGTGCCATCAAATAGTCTGGATCGTTGTAAGCCAGCCAAACTTGATCGTCGTCAGCTTGCCAGATCAGCATCTTTTGGGGCAAGTCGATCGCAACTGACTGATTACACTGCATTAGCGGTGTCCCGACCGCCGGATTCCCAAAAATGAACAGCTCCGTTGGGCGAAGTTCCTTGCCGACAGTGGCCGCATTTTGAGCATGGTCGACCTGTGCAAACACATTCAAACGACGCTCTTCTAGTAGAGCCGCTAGGCGATCGCTCGTTTCCTCAACGGTAAACTCGCTACGCACTTGAATGAGACCGGTTTCCAGACCAGGAGATTGAGCCGGAGCTGGAGAATTGATGGTCGTGACCGCAACGATCAACAGTCCAACGACAACCACGAGCGCCAGAAAAGTTTTCCATCCATTCATTAGGAGAACCCCTTAGCAAGCAAAAGATACGCTCATCATATTGACAGCTTATGGCCGCTAACAACAGTTCACTGCAACTTTGTTAGACCGTCTCCAGACTCAGTGCTTCTGTGCTGGTGGCTAAGCCGCGATGAATCGCTACCACTGACACCGATTGACCCAGTAGCCAGCTTTTTATAGTTGTGTGTGCCATGGAAAAATATCCCTGCTCCCAAAGCTATATTCCGGTATTCTGCCCCCGACGCTCTCAACATTTTGGCCAGCAGCCAGCGAATCGATGCCCCTGCCACCGCAGGCATGGGATTAGCGAACAGATGTTACGAAGAACCAGCCACACCTTAAGCATTCCGAAAATTCCAGGGTTGTTTGGGAGGGGGTCAGTATCGTGAACGTCGAAGATACATAATTTTGGTAGTCTATGACCGTTTCTCAGGATATGCCTTTGCCTCGCCGTCAAGGGGCGATCGCACCAGAATATCTCGAAGCCTACGCCGAAGCCGATGCCCAAGTTGGGTTACCTAACCCCCGTTTCAAGCAGTCCAAAATTTACACTCGTCGCTATCTCGCTATGCGCACTCGGTTAGTTGGCGTGGAAGAGCTGACCGACACCGAACTCGATCTACTGATTTTTTGACAAAGGCGGAAATGGTCTCTAGGAGAGGTTGATGCCCTTTTTAAGGGTTTTCTGGAAGCTAATGTTTGGGTAATGGCAAACCGCTCAAGTAGTCAAGGGCCTCATAATCGTTGAAAACCCGTGCTTCGAGAACGAGTAGCGCTAGGGCCTACTATCATTTAGCGGCCAAATCCTTTCAGCAACGGAACGACAGCCCCTAGCCTGCTGAGTGAATGCGGGCTAGGGTGTGCTTCGCCCCAAAGATTTCTGAGATTAGATGACGCGCCCTGATGCATGAGCGCGAAAGCAACATGACAGGGTCAGCGCAAAAAGCTGGTGACCAACCACAAAATCACCATGGTGACCATGGCCGCAACTCGCTGAGTCACTAAATCAGCACTTGCCCCCGACATAGCTGCAGCTTGGGGCCCGAATGCTTCGCCAATCAAAATGCCCAAGGCAAGCCCTACCACCAGCCCCACGATCGTCAAAAGCAGCGCCCGCCAAAAACGATATTCCTTACGGTTTAAGAAATAAATAGCGACCCCGACCCCCAGTGCCAATGCCAGAGAGGGGCCAGCTAAACTCACTATCGCTAAACTGCCGAAGATCCCCGCCGGCACCAAAACATCGTTGCGATCGGGAGTATCGAGAAAGCTTTCCATCCACGCGGGTCTAGAAATGTCTGAAGCCATCGATTGAGCAGGCGGCTTCTCAGGAACTTCTTCTGCAAATCGGATCCGATCAGGCACCTTAATTTTGCCTTCCTGACGTAGTCGCAGACGCTCCATCAAGATGGCATCGTAGGCAGACTCGATTGCCTCTTTTTGTTTGCGATCGTCTTCGCACTCGGTAACTAGACGCTCTTTGGCCTCCTGAATCTCTTCAAAGGAAGCGTTTTCGTCTAGCCCCAGCGTATCGTAGTAGTTTTGGTCACTCATCGACATCTCTTTTAGTAGCTCAGCGCATCTACTCACTTAACAAAGCGACATAGCCGATCTCCAGCAAACCTGAAGCAAGTAAACCCTAGTCACTGTCTATGTGGCCAACTGCCTAACTATACTAAGCCCACTATACGGAATCTAAGTCCACTATACGGAATCTTGTTTGACAGAATGAAGAAGATTAAACGGGAATGGGTACTCTTCATAAGGAGTCAACCGAATTAGTATCTAGCCGAACCGGGTTTCATCAATACTTTACAAGAAGTACTATGTAGCTTGGTAAGTGGTAGATCACGTTCTACTGAATTACCGGTGTTCCCTGAGAGAAGAGATTCTGAAGAAACGTTGCCGAAGACTCCTAGTTTTGAGTCAGCTCGGTCTAATGTTAAGCAATCTGCCCCCTGTGTTGTTTTGGTAAGACATTTGCACCATGGCCACTGCCAAGATTCTTGTCGTTGATGATGACCCTGCTGTTCGTAATCTGGTCTATCGCTTTTTGTCAAAGCAGAACTATGAAGTTGAATCTGCTGAAAACGGCAAAAATGCCTTGGCAATTTTTGAACAACTCAATCCAGACTTAGTTGTCCTAGACGTCAACTTGCCTGACGCCAATGGGTATGACCTCTGCAAAGAAATGCAGACTCGCACCGGTGTTTTTGTGTTGATGCTGACAAGCCGCAGCGATGAAGCGGATAAGATTCGTGGATTTAGCGAGGGCGCTGATGATTATCTCACCAAACCCTTCAGTTTGGGTGAGTTAGAGGTGCGGGTTGGGGCAATTCTCAAGCGCCAGCGGCCCGTGACGACAGCTGAACAACAGTGCCTCAGCTTCAATAGCTTAGAAATTGACCCCGTCCGTCGGGAGGTCACCCTGGCCCAAGAAATTGTGCCGTTGACCGCGCTAGAGTTCGACCTGTTGCACTTTTTGGCGAGCCATCCGGGGCGAGTCTGGCGGCGTGCCGAACTTATTCAAAAAGTCTGGGACTATGAATATGTGGGTGACCAGCGAGTCGTTGATGTCCACATCGGCCAAATTCGTAAAAAGATCGAAATTGATACGACTCAACCGGCCATGATTCAAACGGTGCGCGGCGTAGGTTACAAATTTGAGCCGCCAGCCAGCGTAGTGGCGTCTACTTAATGACCTTCACGGCCAGGTTGGTGATTTCAGAATCTGGTTTAAGCTCGCGATCAATTTGGTAGAAATCTGGCTTCTAATTCAGATAGAGCCATACTTCGATTCAGCAACGCCCTAATTCTTGCATGTGCTTCACGTTCCTGTGGCCGGAGCGCTAGCCCACATATTGTAGAGGCGCTGCCATAAACACAAAATTGACCTTGATAGACTCCATTTGGGTCTGCACTCTGTTGAGTCTCTAGCCGCTTTGAGGGCTGCTGAGTTTGCTTGAGGACTAGTCACAATATCGACAAATGTGGGTCTCATGGCAATAAGAAAGTATTTACTGAGTGCCTTAATCTGCCTATCGATACTGTCATTCGGTGCTTCTAAGTTTTAAGAGGAACATCGAGCTTTTGGGTGCGTAGCTCAGGGAAGTCGAGACTGTGTGAGGCTGGCTACAGTAGGAAGCAGTAGAGTCGACCTGCACCTCCACGGCCCAATTCAGTTTGGCTCAAATCTCCACCGCGCTGACAACAGGGCTAAGAACCTTAAACAAAGATTTAGTCATTATCGATTTTTATCAATGAGAACCGAATCATAAATTGGCTTGAGTCAATAAACCCCTAGACGAACTGACCTGAGAGCCTCTACACTGAGGCACATATAGGCTTATCTCAATCAAATAAGGGCTGACATCGATTTGCTTTGACTCGACTTGTTTTGGGCAAGTCGGCTACTGGTCACGGCACTGAGTTGTGTGCTCAGCAATTCAGCCGAAAGAGGTTGCGACAAGCGCTGTTACTCACCCGCTGACACTACGTCAAGACCATCCATGATTACCGAAACGAGTTGGCTAATTCCGGTATATCCCCTAATTGGGACTTTACTAACGATTCCTTGGTCGCCGGCCTTCATTCGTCGTACCGGGCCGCGCCCTGCGGGTTATATCAATATTCTTATGACATTGATGGCCTTCGTCCACAGTGTTTGGGCCTTTGTGTCGCTATTGGATAAACCCAGCGAGCAGTTTTTCTTTGTGCCGTGGTTACAGGTGGCAGACCTCAATCTGACCATTCCGTTAGAAGTTTCGGCAATCACGGTTGGGGCCTGCATTCTCATTACCGGACTGAATCTATTAGCTCAGATCTATGCCGTCGGTTATTTGGAAATGGATTGGGGCTGGGGGCGCTTTTTTGCCTTCATGGCCGTTTTTGAGGCAGGGATGTGCGCTTTGGTTCTCTGCAACTCCCTGTTCTTTAGTTACTTCTTGCTCGAATTGTTGACGCTGGGTACTTACTTACTCGTGGGCTTTTGGTACAACCAGTCGCTGGTTGTGACGGGGGCACGAGATGCCTTTTTAACCAAGCGAGTTGGTGACTTGGTGCTGCTCATGGGAGTGCTGGCCATTTACCCATTAGCACACACGTGGGATTTTCGAGAGCTGGCAGTCTGGGCTCAGACAGCTGAAGTTGACCCAACGCTTATGGCTTTACTGGGAGTCGGGTTGATTGCAGGGCCCATGAGTAAGTGTGCTCAGTTTCCTCTGCACTTGTGGCTAGACGAGGCGATGGAAGGACCGTTGCCGAGCACGATTTTGCGGAATGCCGTGGTGGTCGCGACGGGGGCTTGGGTGCTCTTTAAGTTAGAACCGGTGCTGGCTTTATCGTCTACGGCGTTAATGGTGACGGCGGCGATCGGTTCGATTACGGCGTTGGGTGGGGCTTTGATCTCCGCCGCTCAAGTTGACTTAAAGCGGGTGCTCTCTTACCTGGCTAGCACTTATATGGGGCTAGTGTTTATCGCGATTGGTGCTCAGCAACCGGAAGCGGCCTTACTGCTAGTCATGACTTATGCATTAGCGATGGCGGTACTGGTGATGGGGGCCGGTTCGATTATTCTCGGGGTCATCACTCAAGATGTTTCTCAAATGGGGGGCTTATGGGGCCGTCGACCGGTAACAGGGGTGGCCTTTTTGGTGGGCTCATTTGGCTTGGTCGCGCTGCCACCGCTAGGGGGCTTTTGGTCACTGCTGAAGCTGGTTACAGGTCTGTGGGAAAGTCAGCAGATTGTCCTCTTGGCGATCGTTTTAGCGGTGAACTGGATTGTAGCCTTTGGCTTAGCTCGGGTGTTTGGCCTGATTTTTGCCGGTGACCCTAATCAAATGACCATTCGTTCTCCGGAACCGATTTGGCTCATGGTTCTGCCCATGACTATCGGGGTCGGCTTTACGCTACACCTGCCTTTGATCCTGAGTGCTTTGGGACTCCTGCCTAGCTGGGCCACGCTAAGTAAAGACATGGGAGTCGCGCTGATTTGGTCGAGTCTTTTGGGCTTTGCCGTGGGAGCAGTACTCTACGTCGGGCGGCGAGTCGCCACGCCAGAAAAGCTCATACCGAGTACAGTGCAAAATCTTCTGGCCTTCGACTTTTATACACCGCGACTCTATCGTTCTAGCGTGGTTTTGAGTGTTGACCTGCTGTCCAAGTTGACTGATTGGCTCGATCGCTATCTGGTTGACGGCTTTGTCAATTTCGTAGGGCTCGCTTCGGTCTTCAGTGGCGAGGCGTTGAAATACAACAACAGCGGTCGGCTACAGTTCTACGCCCTCACCATCACTTTTTGTGTCGCTGTCATCAGCGTCATCATGAGCTGGCAGTATCTACCGGGCATTTTTACGGCTGTTTTCGCTAATCCTTAGCTCTCCTGTCTGGAACTGGATGGCTGTGATGAACTTCGATGTTTTCCTTCGCTCACGTTTACTGACCCTAAAACCATGCTGAGTGTTTTAATCTGGCTCCCCATTATTGGTGCCCTACCCATTGCCTTTTTGCCACAGGTATCGGCTCGTCAAGCGCGATCGCTGGCCTTAGCGATCGCCGGTTTCAGCGGACTCTGGACGATCTGGCTGTTCACGCAGTTTGACCTGAGCAACCCTGGCTTCCAATTTCGCGAGTTTTGGTCCTGGCTACCCCTGTTGGGTCTTAACTACGACCTCGGGATGGACGGTCTGTCACTGTTAATGGTGGCGCTCAATACACTCATCACCTGGATTGCACTTTGGAGTTGCCAAACCGATATTGAGCGGCCCAAGCTGTTTTATGCGCTGATGCTGTTGGTCAGCGGCGGCGTCGCTGGCGCATTTTTAGCCCAAAATCTGCTGCTCTTCTTCCTGCTCTATGAGATTGAGCTGGTCCCTTTGTATTTGCTAGTGGCGATTTGGGGCGGCGAAAAGCGCACCTACGCCGCCACCAAGTTTCTGCTGTATACCGCAGTGTCGGGAGCGCTGATGCTCGCGGCTTTTTTGGCGACAGTATGGTTGTCAGAGCGTAGTGACTTTGCTTACACGCCAGCTTTGGGGCAAACGTTGCCGCTGACCGGGCAAATTATTTTGCTCGGGATGCTGTTGGTGGCTTTTGGTATCAAGATTCCTTTGGTCCCCTTTCACACTTGGTTACCCGATACTTACGTGGCGTCGTCGACCCCAGTCGCTATGATTTTTGGGCGGCGTTTTGGCGAAGTTGGGGACTTATGGCCTCTTCCGGTTTGGGTTGGGCATGTTTCCGGAGGCTTGGTCAGTGTTGTCTCCTTACCTGGCAGTTTGGGCCGCCATTAGCGTGTTATACGGGGCGATTACGGCGATCGCTCAAAAAGACATCAAACGGATGGTGGCATATAGCTCCATTGGCCATATGGGCTACATTTTGCTGGGCGGAGCGGCGATGACCGACTTGGCGTTGACCGGAGCGGTGAGCCAAATGGTTTCACACGGCTTAATTCTGGCGATTCTGTTTCACCTGGTGGGGGTCGTGGAAGCGAAAGTGGGTACCCGTGAACTAGACGTGCTGAATGGGTTGATGAACCCCATTCGGGGTTTACCCATGACGAGTGCCATGCTGGTATTAGGGGGCATGGCGAGTGCTGGCATTCCCGGCCTAGTCGGCTTCGTAACTGAGTTCCTCGTGTTTCAAGGTAGCTACGCTAAGTATCCCTTACCCACCTTGTTATGTGTTATCGGTACGGGTTTGACGGCAGTGTATTTCGTCATTCTGTTGAACCGCACCTGCTTTGGCAAGCTGGACAACGACATTGCCTACTTCCCTAAGGTTGAGTTTATTGAGCGCTTTCCGGCTTGGGTATTAGCCGCGCTCATTTTATTCCTGGGCATACAGCCCAGTTGGCTCGTGCGTTGGAGTGAACCCACTGCCGCCGGGATGGTGGCCAGGATGCCGAACACAACCCCAGTGGTTCGCAATGTCACCTGGCAAACTGCGATCTCGGCGATGTCGGCTCCCCCGGTGCATGAGTTGGTGAGCTTACAAAAACTGCCATAGGGCTTCGGGCACTAAATGAATGTCGCCCGATCGCAATTCTGCTAGCGATCGCCATTGGGCTTCAAAGACCCGCTTGCCTTCTGTAATGGTCAAACTGGGTTGTTCATACAGGCTCTCGTCCACAAATCGACCGCTGTACACAAATACAATTTCGTGCCCCGGTTCTCCTTCGTAGACGTAGATAGATTCCACAATGCCTAGCTGTTCGACATCGGTAATCTCAGCGCCGAGTTCCTCGCGAATCTCGCGAATGGCGGCCTCTTGGCTGGGCTCGCCAAAGTCGACCCCGCCGCCCAGGGGTCGACCAAATCGCGTGCCTTTGACTTTGTCGACCCCTTCGTGGAGCAGGAGGCGATCGCCTTGGCGAATGAGACAGATAGCGATGGGGCGAATGCGCCGCTTTTTACCCATGACCCTTCCAGAAATATGACTCCCCCATCATGGCGAATAATGGCGCCTCTGATGACCTGCACCCACGCCGTACAAGCGAGGCATTTTGATTCTTATGTTGGCCACAGGCAAATCACCTAGTTCACCCAATGTCTTGCCCCGGCACTCCCGATACCTGACCGACGATTGCTCTCACCCACCTATCTGAAATCATGACTACGACCCTCACCCAAGAAAAACCTGGCATCATTCCGCCCTCTAACCATCCCCATGCGGATGTGATTCATCGACTAGAAGCCGGCGGTTCGATGCTGCCCGACACACCCGAAAACCTGATGCAGATCATTGGCATCTACAAGGCTTATGCCGTGCCGATGGATTTTTATTGGCGGGATTTGCTCTACATTGCTGAACGGGTTTTTCTCGATCCACTCCCCGCGTTCAAATACTTTTTGCCCCAAGAGTATTTAGACCTGCACAACCACTACGCTGGGGAGACAGCTGACTTGCGCATCTGGCGCGGTGAGGCCACTGCCCACCCCGAACTGTTGGAATTTATGGCCAAGGGCGAGCTCAAACGTAAGCTACCAAAGCTCTTTCACCATCTCTGGCACGATCGCGTCAACATGGAATTTGCTGAAGCCTGCATGATCGCGATGTTGTGGCACCAAGACATGGGTGGACGCTACAACGATTATCTCTACACGGATGAATACAAGGCGAATTGCGATCGCGCAATCAACGCCTATTTCAAGCGCAATCCGCTCATGTTGGCGTTGCACAAGCTATTTCCTGACATGTTCCATGAAAAGTGTCGTGAACTTTCCTATTACTCCAATTTGGGGCTGTTTTGGGAAGTCATGGCACCTGTCTTCTTTGAGATGAGCGACATCTATGACGAAGGCGGCTTCAAAGGCGTACCCGACGCCATGGACTTTTTGGTGAATGGCATTTTTGCCGTGGCCGGTCGTCCCATTTACCACCACGTCTATATTGGCGACGAGTGCTTTGAGCTCATTCCTAAAGCCAAAGGCTTTACCTGGTTATATGAAGCGGCTCTCCCTTACGTCGAAGCGGTCTTTTACCGTACCGCACCGTTTCGGGGCACCAAGTCCTATAACGCTCAGGCCGGTCAGGTGCCTGCCGATCAGAACGATTTCCACTACGGTATTTTGTATGCGGACGTCTTTCCAGTCGGGAGTGCGGGGATTCCGCCAACGCTGCTCATGCAGGATATGCTGCACTTCTTACCCCCCTATCTGCTGGACTATTACCAGCAATATTGCCGGGGCGAAGACGACATGCTGATCCAGTTGGGGATTACCTTCCAGCGATCGATGTATAACGTCACTTCGGCGGTGATTCAGGCGCTACGAACGGCGCTCTTGTATCCACTGGATGATCCAAATCCGCGCCATCGCCTGGCTAATCGCCAGTTCTTTGAAGCGCAAATGGATCGATTCCTGCGTCCTGAAGCCCGGCTGCGGGAAATTCAAGGTCAAGACTATCGTTAGTCTCGCCGTCGCGATGTCAAAAAGTTTGAGAGCGTTTCTTGGTTCCGTCCTGTCTTTAAATCTGTTTGAACCACGGTTTTAGGAAATTGCTATGAGACGAGTATTAGATCAATTGGATCCACTTTTTGCGGCAAGTGCGATCGTGATCGCGGGCTTAACGGTGATGTCCCAAGTGCCTCATCCACTCATTCCCGTGAGTTTGCCGACGGTCGATATTGCCTGGCTAGAGGGCTCACCCAGGGAATTGGATTAAGGTATCCAGGGCATCAAACCCGCGATCGCATGAGTGTTTGATGCCGACCGACGGTGAGCGATCGCTGACCTAGTCGCTGCCTCAATTTTGACGATTTGTCTGTTATTTCAGGAGTTAAAGCTATGCCCACCATCGTTGACATTGCCGTCAATACCGAGGGGTTTTCGACCCTAGTAGCAGCGGTACAAGCTGCTGGCCTAGTCGAAACGCTGCAAAGCGCCGGTCCATTTACCGTCTTCGCACCCACAGACGACGCTTTTGCCAAGTTGCCCCCCGGCACCGTCCAAACGCTGGTGCAAAATCCACCACAGCTAGCTCGGATCCTCACGTTTCATGTCGCTGCGGGCAAGCACACTAAGGATGAGTTGATTCAAATGGGCCAAATTGACTCAGTCGAGGGTGCCCCGATTCCGATTGATGGGACAGAAGGCTTTGAGGTCAAGAATGCCACGGTACTGGCTGCCGACATCGAGGCCGATAACGGTATCATTCACGTCCTCGATAACGTTATTTTGATGGGATGATGCGTCATTTAGCGGGCACCACGGTTCTTTTTCGGCTAAGTCAATAGCAAGCATTAAAAGTTCCGAAGCTCCAAACTTGTCAAAGCCAGACTTTTTTGTTGAAATATCAATAGACGGAGCTATATTCCTAGCTTGAGTGTCATAGAAAAGCATCAATACTCCTTCGAGTTTCACTGCTTGAAAACGCGCTACGAACTGGGATTTGGCTGAAGTCGTTATCTCCTTAAAAACTCCTGTATCTCTGTGGGTGGTTCCTTGTGTTCCACCCACTTTTTTATGCGATTAAGCGGTGGAGAGGAGTGGCGATCGCCCAGCGCTATCAAGGGACAGTCCCAAGCGGCACGGTTGCCGATACACAAGCGTGACCGGCTCCGTTGTGTGGTTTGGTGAAAACCCATTTCTAAGCCGGTTGATTGACCTGGCTGCGGGCGCATAAGAGAACGACGGAGCTGAGGCTGGTGATCGTCGCTGGAGTCTGGGAGGGCTAGCGATCGCCGCCATCAGATCGCCCAACGGCGTCCTCGCCACTCTATGTACTCGATGCAAAATTGTTCGTTGTCCTCACCCGATTTTCCGCCATGGGGATGCAGGCCAGCCTTTAAGATGAAGGAATACAAAATCTTGTCAGCTTCTATCACTGCTGCTTTAACAGCGTCAATTATTATGACTTTGGATGTTCCTTCCATTCTGCAAGTACTCCGCCCGGTGCAGGACCCCGAACTGCAAAAAAGTTTGGTGGAGCTGAATATGATCCGCAATGTGGCAGTTAATGAGGGTGACGTCAGTTTCACGCTGGTACTGACGACCCCGGCTTGCCCGCTGCGGGAATTCATCGTCGAAGATTGTGAAAAAGCCGTGCGGACGCTGCCGGGCGTGAAATCGGTCAATGTGGACGTGACGGCAGAAACGCCGCAGCAAAAATCCCTGCCCGATCGCCAAGGGATTGATGGCGTCAAAAATATCATTGCCGTTTCTAGCGGTAAGGGCGGCGTGGGCAAAAGTACTGTTGCAGTAAATCTGGCAGTAGCCCTGGCCCAAGTCGGTGCCAAAGTGGGCCTAATTGACGCCGATATCTATGGTCCCAATGCTCCGACCATGCTGGGCTTAGAAAGCGCCAACGTCGTGGTGCAGCAAGGGGCCGAAGGCGAAGTGCTCGATCCGGCCTTTAATCACGGCGTCAAAATGGTGTCGATGGGCTTTTTGATCGATCGCGACCAACCCGTCATTTGGCGGGGGCCAATGCTCAACGGGGTCATTCGCCAATTTCTCTATCAAGTAACCTGGGGCGAGCTAGATTACCTCGTGGTGGACTTGCCACCCGGTACGGGCGATGCCCAACTTACTCTGGCCCAGGCAGTCCCCATGGCCGGAGCCGTGATTGTCACCACCCCGCAAAAAGTTGCTCTATCGGATGCTCGCCGGGGTTTGCGGATGTTCCAGCAGCTCAAGGTGCCGGTGATTGGCATTGTGGAAAACATGAGCTATTTCATTCCGCCTGATATGCCGGACAAGCAGTACGACATCTTTGGTTCTGGGGGCGGCGAAAAAGCAGCACAAGAGTTGGGAGTCCCGCTCATTGGCTGCGTGCCGT
Organism: Leptolyngbya sp. SIOISBB; assembly: GCA_010671905.1. Classification (GTDB taxonomy): domain Bacteria; phylum Cyanobacteriota; class Cyanobacteriia; order Phormidesmidales; family Phormidesmidaceae; genus Halomicronema. Next base: position 6,484,983 of record JAAHII010000001.1, on the reverse strand, counting down.
TAGAAATGGATGTCCGGGCCGGGGGCGATCGCGGCATTCCCATCGTGGTGCAGTCGTCAGAGAGTGCTTCGGCCAAGGCCCTCGTTGAAATTGCGAAGTCGGTGGCGGGCAAAGTTTCGGTGGCGGCCTTAGCATCCTAAATAATCTTGCCCCAGTCGGGCAGTCGAGAATGCTACTGTAGTTAACGCCTGAGAGTCTAATGGGAAATTAGCCTCTTAGGGATGGCTGCAGCCGGATTTTCCGGCAGGATGAAGTATGACCAGCTCTTCTCGTATTAATTCTGGTTGGAAACGCTGGCTCCAAGGTTGGAAGCATTTCGACTGGTCGCTGCTACTTGTCACCATCGCGCTAACCGTTTTTGCCAGTGTGGTGATTACCAGCACCCAACTCAACCAAGAGGCCACTCCATATGGCTTGAATCATCTGTTTTTAGGCTTGGTGGGCGTTGTGCTGGCGCTTTGGCTGGCGCGCTTCCGCTATGAGGTATTGCTGCAGTGGCAGTGGGGCATCTACGCTCTGGTCAATGTCGCGTTGCTAGCGGTGATTTTTATCGGCACATCCGGACTGGGAGCCCAACGCTGGATCACGATTTTTGGCTTTAATGTGCAGCCGTCAGAGTTTGCCAAAGTGGGGCTGATTATCACTTTAGCCGCCAATCTCCAGGGCCAGCGATCGCCCACGTTGTTGAGCATGATTCGGGTACTGGCGATCGCGGCGGTGCCCTGGTCGCTGGTCTTTTTGCAGCCAGACTTGGGTACTTCCCTCGTGTTTGGGGCGATCTCCCTCGGCATGCTCTACTGGGCCAATGTGAATCCGGGCTGGCTGGTGCTGATGATCTCCCCCATGGTGGCGGCGATTATGTTCCACTTTTCCATTCCGATCTGGCTAGTCTGGTCGGTGGGCATGGGCCTAATCGCTTGGTTTACCTTGCCCTGGCGGCTCTTTAGTACTGTCACGGCTACGGCGATCAACTTGGTTTCTGGCAAGTTGGGCGAGGTCTTTTGGGGCCTACTGAAGGATTATCAAAAAGACCGACTGATTTTATTCCTGGACCCGGATAAAGATCCATTAGGGGGCGGCTATCATCTGATTCAGTCGCGCATTGCCATTGGCGCTGGCCAACTGTGGGGGCGGGGATTGCATCAAGGCACGCAAACTCAGCTCAACTTTATTCCGGAACAGCACACCGACTTTATCTTCTCCGCCGTGGGGGAAGAGTGGGGCTTTGTGGGAGCGATCGCGGTGGTGGCTGCCTACTGGTTCATCTGCCTGCGACTGGTGCTCATTGCCCAAAATGCGAAGGATGATTTTGGGTCACTGCTCGCGATCGGGGTGTTCTCAATGCTGATCTTTCAGGTGGTGATCAACATCGGCATGACGATTGGGCTCGCCCCCGTCACCGGGATTCCGCTACCGTGGATGAGTTATGGGCGATCGGCCTTAATCACTAATTTTCTGGCCCTGGGGATTGTCGAGTCGGTGGCTAGTCATCGCCACCGGCTGAAGTTTCGAGATTAGTTGTCGTCTCACATCACAAGGCAGTCGATTTTTCTTCGCCTGTGGCTTGATTTGAGCGTTCACAAGCTGCTTAACAAAGACTTTTATCCACAAGATTGGGCCTGCCAATGTGATCGTGCGAAGGCCGGTCTTGAGGTTTGTCTCGCTATGGATTTTCGGGTGGGAGAATCGTGGACGAAAGTAGCATATGGGCATTGCCCATATGCTACTTTCTGTTACTCAGAGGAATGTCAGTGTAGAGAGGCTAATTCAGCCTGCAAAGACAGGACGCCCCTCGGCTCTACCCACGAAAATATAGTGCTCAAACCCGCTTGATAGTTCCCCATTGCTGATGGCAGCCGCCACATCACTATGATTGGCGAGATAGCTATTTTCGTTAAATAACGCACTCGGAGAACGCCCCTCGCTCTGTCCAAAATAAACGTAATGTTCAAAACCCGAAACAAACTCTTGCCGAGAGATGGCTGCAACAACATCGGGGTTTTGCTGCAAATAATGTGCTTCCTCAAAGAGGAGCGTTGATAGCCGTCCTTCGCTCGCTCCGATCTCAACATAATGCTCAAAGGCGCTAGTCACGCTACTGCCAATTGCCGCCGCCACATCAGGATTGCGGGTGAGATAGTCTGCTGGGTCAAATAGCTCACTGGCTACTCGATTTTCGAGATGTCCCTGGGTAATGTAGTGCTCAAAACCACTGCTGAAAGTCCCATCCAAGATGGTAGCCTCAACATCGGGGTTGAGCGCGAGATACAGCGCTTCATTATAAAGACTGCTGGGATTTCGGCCTTCTAGCCAGCCGGTATTGACAAAGTGCTCATATCCCGAACTCAATAAGCCACCAGCAACCTGCGCGGCGACATCGGCATTGACATTTAGATAATAAGTTTCGTCAAAGAGTTGGTCGATGCGGACGCTGCCATACTCCACCGGGATATAAGTCAGGGTAAGGTTTTCGTCAATTTGCAGAAACTGCACGTACTGCTCAAAGGTAAAGATGCCGCTGGACGGGTTGACATCGTCATTCAGGATCGTCCCGGTGGCCTGCCCGTCGGCAATCAACGCATTGGTTGCATTGCTCAGCTCAACGGTAAAGGTCTCATCCGCCTCAAAGGTGGTGTCGCTGTTGATGGCGATGGCGATGGTTTGGCGAGTTTCACCCGGTGCGAACCGGAGCGTCATTGGAGTGGCAATGGTGCCGTAGTCGTCAGCATTGGCTGTGCCGTCAAGGGTAATGTAGTCAACGGTAATGGCTGCATCGCTGATTCCTTGCAGCGAGACGTCAAATTCTAGAACCGCAAACCCGTTGCTGCCTTCAGTTACTTGAGCATCACTGATCGCCAGTTGCGGACGAGTCTCGGCTGAGGCGATAAATAGATTCTCACGACGACCTGAGCTGGTCAATGGAGTCAGATTGGTCGCGTTAGAAGCGATTGCCAGAACGCTGGCGTCAGCGGAAACTGCCAAAATACGATCAGTAGTGCCATTAGAAATTTCGCCTACTGAGTTGGTAAACGCAAGCGTGATCTTGCCGGTTGCCAACTCGCGAATGTAGATGTCGTTGTGATTCGGGTTGCTCTGTCCAGCGATCAGACCGTAAGAGTCTAGGACAACAAACTGACCGTCAGCAGAGATTTCACCGTATGAGTGCCGACTAACTTGAGAGCCATCAGACTTAACGGAAACCCGAGTAGTGGTTCCCAGCACCGTATCATGCAAAAAGACGTCAGTTGTACCGTTGGTATCGTCTGGCACCAGATTTTTAGCATCGGTTGAAAAGGTCACGTAGCGGCCATCGGCTGAGATAGCGGTCTGGGAGTAGCCAATTGCAGCAATGCTGCTAGAGGGCATAGCTTCAGAACCATCAGAAGCAACTGAAATGCGTTTAGTTGTGCCTTCTACTAAGTCGCGAATAAATAAGTCACTTCTACGATTGGTATCATTGGAGACTAAGTTAGGCGCGGAGGACTCGAAAACCACAAAGCGGCCATTGCCGGAGATAATAGCTTTGTGAGCAGAAGAAGAGGCTGGCGTAGTATTGTCTGCGCTGTATGAGACCAAGTTAATAGCACCTGTGTGCAAATCTTTGACGTAAACGTGCCAACCACTAACCCCTGGCACGAGATTATCTGCCCGTGAATCAAAAGCAACGTATCGTCCATCATCGGAGATTGAAACAAAATCGCCGCCGCTAGCATTATTGGCTGGTTGCCCATTGACGGCTCGGCTGGCGAGGGTGGTCGTCTCGGTTAGTGCATCATACACAAAAATATCGATCATGCCATTGTTGTCGCCGGGAACCAAATTGTTTGCCCTCGAAGCAAAGGCCACAAACCGTCCATCGCTTGAAACTGAAACACCAAAGAAGTAGCCGTCTGTACCACCTAGAGCAATGCGACGAAGGGAATCAGTTTCGTGATCATAAAGAAATAAATCGTTAGTCCGATAATCAAATTCGTCTGGAGTCAGTGGGTCACTGGATGAGAATACGGTAAAACGACCGTCATCAGAAATATCGACGCGAGCCGGCTTGAATAAGCCACTCGACCCGGCGAAGCGGTTGTCAGAAATCTTGGCAATATTGTCTAGGGGCTGGGTGTTCTCGTACTTTGCGGTTACTTCCAAGGTGTCAACGTTCAAAACGATATCTTGGAAGCCAATGAGCTCAATATCAGTCAGAGTATCGATATCGCCTGCAGCACTTTGAATGGTGACTAAATCCCCGACTTTACTCACGGTATACAGTGAGCTGGGCAGGTCATAGCGTACAACGTCGTAGCCGTCGGCCCCGTCGATGCGGTGGCTGCCGCTGCCAGGGATAAAGACATCGTCGCCGCCTTCGCCTCGCAGGGTGTCGTCGCCTGCACCGCCGATGATTTCGTTGGCGAGGCCATTGCCGACGACGGTGTCGTTGCCGTCGCCCGCATCGAAGTTGAGGGTGGTGGGCAGCAATACCGTATCGTCATCGCCAGCGGTGCCGGGGGCTTGGGGGCGATCGTAGGAATAGAGCGCGCTTCTAACAAAGCTATCGACCTCCCCAGATGCCCCATCTGTAAACACAACTTGGGCGCTCACCTGATTCTCAAAGTCCACCGTTAGCGATAATTCTTCGAGGGTGCCTTCAACACTCAGACCCAAGGCCCCTTCCACAAGCTCGCTGGGGTCAATGGTCTTGACGACCTGATCCGCAACCAAAATTTCGACTTTGGCGATGTCTTCTTTTTTCAGGGTTGATTTGAGCAACTCTTGAGACAGTTGAGACGCGTCCGGCAAGGTCGTCACATCCCCGTCTGAATCGATCGTAGTGAGCTTATCTACGTTGCCGTTGCCAATCGCATAGGCACGCACATCGGCCAAGTTTTTGAGCTGAGCAGCGTTACTGGCGGTCAAGTTACCACTGCCATCAGAGAGGAAAAAGGCAACATTCGTGGCGTCGGCAGGGGGCAGGTTGCGATAAAACTCGCTGGCCCGTTCTAGGGGCGGATCAAAGTTGGTGCCGCCGCCAGCCGAGAGCCCCTGGATGGCGGTAATGGCTTCGTCGGCAGACAGCGGGCCAGCCAGAGTGGCATCACTATTGAACGGAATCACCGCAAAGCGGCTAACCTGGGCAATGCCTTGAGCCTTAAGGGAATTGGTGAGGGCAATGTAAGCGTTTTTGGCTTCTTGAATGTCTGCACCGCTCATGCTGCCGGAGACATCAATAATGTAAGCAAAGTTAAACTGCGCTCCGCCACCAGACTTGCCATTGTCAGAGTTAGAAATCGTCAGTTCGTATTTGGCGGTTTTGTCAAGCGTTTGCGTCGGCAGTTCTAGGCTGATAAATCCCTTATTGTCTAAAATTTCTTTGCTTTTGGTGTGAATTGCTCGATCGTCAAAGTTTATCCATCCATTTTTGAAAAACCCATACTCTACACCATCTACAATGTCTCTTCCATCTGCTTGACTACCCCTATTATGGTCAACAGCTGTAGCCTGAAGATTGGCGAAGGTGCGACCGAAGTCATAATTTTCTATATCCTCCGAATAGTAGGCTATATCTTGTTCACCATCATCACCAAAAATGATGTCGATTCCATCTCCGCCAAAGAACTTATCGTTGCCTTCACCTCCAAACAGAAAATCGTTGTTGTTACCACCAACCAAAATATCGTCGCCAAAGCCACCATGGAGTTGATCTTCCTCAGCACCGCCAAAAATGATGTCTTTTCCGCGATTACCATATAATATATCTTGCCCTCCATTACCAATTAAAATGTCGTCACCGCTTCTAAAAAATGCAGAGGAAATAAATGAATTTTCGAGCACGATGTCATTCTGATCTCCCCCTTCAAAAAAATTGTCACCAACTCCATCCTCAACAGTGACTCCATAATCATTTCCTGCCAAAACAAAATCAACTCTAGAATCTCTTGGGTAACGTCCACCTCCGATTTCAATAGGATTATCATCCAGCGCAATTAAGACTTTGCCATCAAGAGCAATTAGATCGGGAAGTTTAATATCCTCTTGTAAGCTACTTACTTGAAATTCATCACTTGCAAACTCTGTTACTGGCAGTTTGTTGACTATTTCAGTTTGAAATACTGTCCTAGCATTGCTATCAGCGAATATAGATGTAGAGAGAACCTCTATCGCCTCCACATAAACTTGTGGATCGTGGTTATCTGTTCCGGGAAGGGGAATATTAAAATCTGGTATTGCTGAGTTGAAAGCTATGCTTAATCCTGTCGTCCAGAACTCAGCTGCTGTTCCAAACGGTCTAGCAATTCCGTAGACGAAGTCATTTTCATTACCTATGTGTAAAATTCTGCTGTTACCGTTTGAGCTGGGTGATACATTTAGGCTGGGTGATGCAAACGTGACCGCAGTGAAGTCATCTCTGCCTGCAAAGTTGATATCCATTAATCTTTCAGCAAAGCTTGCGCCAATACTGTGCCCTGTCAAAAGGACTTTATTGATGTTGTTATTTGGATCATCTACATACTGTAAAAAGGGTAAGACAAGCTCTTTAAAGAGATTTTTTAGTTCTTCATCAGCAGCGTCTAGAGGAACTTTGGCATTTGGGTTATTCAAGCGATTATCTTGAATGCCTGACAAGTAGAAGTTGGCATCTGCAGCATCACCTGTCCCTTGAAAAGCTAAGGCTATTGTCGACCCCCTTCTATACACGGATGTCTCACCGACAGTTCCAGTGAATCCGAAAAAATTAGACTCTTTCTCGTATCTCGAATTTTGTGAATTGAGAAACGCGCTATCGATGCCAATTTCTCCTGTTATGTTTTCCCATTCCTCCTGCCCATCATTATTCACATCAATAGTATTAGATGGAATAGGTTCATATAGCTGCCTTGACATCAACATCAATGCTCGAACTTCTTCACTCGCTACTCTATTAAATCCAAACAGTTGTCCCATGACTCGTAATCCTTAAAGTGGGTATGCAGAACTTGTACTCAGGAAACCTTTTCCTGGCAAAATCAACCAAGCTTGACATTGGTCTTTGAGGCTAGTTCCTCATCAACCGATGATTATTTTTAGATCTCGAAAAACCTGTTACTACTTCAAGCCTTTTTATGGAGGTAGTAAGGCAAAAGATTTGGGAGGTTGGGGCTTGATAGCAAATGGACGTGTAATGATGGAATTTGACTTCAGAATTCTTTATGTAGGGGAAGATTCTTGTCAGGAAACTCCAAAAATTCTATGTACACATCTCTCAAAATTTCTTGAGCTTTGTTTGAGATTAAAAGCTAGACATTCTAGAAATTATTCTGACATGACACCTCCTTGTGATCTCAAAAATTCTTCTATTTCCTGATTACCTTGAGAAACTGCTAAATCTAATGGCGTTTGGCCTTCAGCATTCTCAAGATTGATATCAGCTCCGTTATCAGCTAAAGTCTTTGCAGCCTCGGCCAGCCCTCTAGTGGCAGTGAGATGAAGTGGAGCATCTCCCTCCCTATTTATTGCATTAACGTCACTTCCAGTACTTATTAAAAACTCCAACATTTCGAGACTCTTGCTTTGGATAGCAAGATGAAGGCTGTCAGATATTTCTACATCATTAGCAATCAAGAACTTCACAACATTCAGCTGGTTGCTCCTGGTAGCGCTTCCTAATGCATTTTTGTATCCGCTCTCAAGTTCAAATCCTTGCCCTATCAGTATTTCAAAAATTTCTAAATGGCCTTGACGTGCCGCGCTTGAGAGGCTGCCGGAATCAAACTCGTAGTTATCAATATCTGAATTAAGAAAGACTCGCAAGCTTTTAGGCCGACCAAGAGACACTGCCAAGTTGAGTGGTGAGTTACTAATAAGGCGAGCAGCCAAGTTAATATCGGCTCCATTATCGACTAGCAATTTCACCATTCCTTGGTGATCGTCTCTGACGGCTACGTATAAAGCAGTTGTATCTGTATCGCTGGCATATATGGGCAGTATTCTGGGTGGGGCTAATTGCGCATTAACATCAGCACCAGCCTCAATAAGCTCAGCGACTACAGTCTCATTTCCTGCTTCCGCTGCGCACATGATCAATGGCGTGCGCCACAGATAGGCTGATGGGTCGCCGCCAGTATTCAGGTAGGTTTCCAGAGCTTTCACACTTTTACAGGCGCTCTGCGGCGGGCCAATGCCCACGACACCTAAAACGCCCCAGCGGTAACGATAAAAGCCTACTGCTGTCGCTAAAGCAATGATGATGGCCGCGATTTTATATGGCCTGCGCATCTTGATAATTCCTGCCCTTAATCGGGTCAGCTAAATTCTTTGCAGAACGTCCCCGTGGCAGCACTGCGCGCAAAGCGTCGTAGTGGCGCAAGTAAAGTGCCAAGAACAATCTTATCGATTTAGCTTGGGGGTGGAAGTGAGAGCCTCTGGGAAATGAAGGGTTGCTCTCACATGGTATTCAGACTAGGCTCCCAGGCCTTCCACACGTTCACAAGCACTCTACAGCGGACTCATGTCCACCACACTTAAAACATCCCAGCGGTAACAATAAAAACCTGCTGTCGATAAAGCAATGATGACTGCGATCTTATGAGATCCTTGCATCTTGATAATTCCTGCCCTTAATCGGGTCAGCTAAATTCACTGAAGAGTGTCCCTGTTGTAACACTGCGCACAAAGAGTTGTAGTGATGCAAGCAAAGTGCTAAGGACAACCTTGTTGATTTAATTTGGGGGCTATGGGTGAGAGTCCCTGGACAGTGAAGGGTATGTTCTCTCAGTAGATACTTAGGTATCGAGGTATCGAATTGCAATGCATTAATCATACAACAAGTGCGCGGCAAATACGTAAAGGTTTTGTAAAATTGCAGCCCCTTAAAATTCAAGAGAAGAAGATGAAGGCAATCGCTTGTTGATTGGGGGAGGTTAGATTGCCTTGAAGGGTGTTTGAGAAGCTCTCTAAGCCAATGTTTGGCTACCGGAACGACGCAGAAGCCACCACGGTGAATTTGGGGGTTGTTGCCCTGGCCTGATGGACTGGGGTGACCTTGGCGACGTCAGGCACCCCCTTAAAACATCCTTATCAGAAGCGAAACAAGAGCGGCTTTCCCACGCTATTGAGCGATACCGTTAACGGTAAGTGTCGGGGGCACAGTCCAGTTTCAGACATCTTTGAGTTTCGGAGCGAGTGAGCAATGGCGATGGACGTCGTGATTTTAGCCAATGGGCCGGGCGAGATTACCACGTGGGTCAAGCCGGTGGTGGTGGCCCTGCGATCGCAGGTGGCGGACACAGCTAATCTACGGATTTCCGTGGTGCTATCTCCCTGCCCGAACGCGACAGGGCGCGAGGCCGAGATTGCCCGTCAATATCCGGAAGTCGATCGCGTCCAGGCAGCGCAGCATTTTTGGCCCTTTTTGCTCCGGGGCAAAACCGCTGACAATTGGGACTGGCGCGATCGCGGCGTTGTCCTTTTTCTCGGCGGCGACCAGATTTACCCCGTGATCGTGGGTCGGCATTTGGGCTACAAAACAGTTATTTATGCCGAATGGTTCACCAATTGGACCCGCTGGGTCGATGCCTTTGGCGTGATGAATCAGATCTTGGTCGATCAAGCCCCTGAGCGTCATCGCCAGAAATTTACCGTGGTGGGTGATTTGATGGCTGACGGCCAAAACACCTTGGCGGGACAAGCCGCCGCCGCCCAGCAGTTGGGCTTAACGGACGATACCCTGCTGATGGGACTACTGCCTGGTTCTAAACGGGCCAAACTGACTCAAGGCATGCCCCTATTGCTAGCGATCGTCGATTACATTCACCAGCGTCGGCCCCAGGTGAAATTTGTCATCCCGGTCGCTCCTACAGTAGATCTGTCCACCTTGATGACCTACGCTGATCCAGCCCAAAACCCCTTTCATGCTGTTTTTGAGGCTCCGACCGCAACTCTGATCACACCGGAGGAAGCTGATCTGCCATATCTCAAAACGGCCCAAGGCACCCAAATCTTTTTCTGGCAGTCGTTCCCAGCCCATGCGGTGACGAGCCAGTGTCAACTGTGTCTGACCACCGTGGGAGCCAATACTGCCGAACTCGGGGCCTTAGCTGTGCCGATGATGGTCTTGATACCCACGCAACAGCTAGAGGCAATGAATGCCTGGGATGGCATTTTGGGGTTAGTGGTGGCTTTGCCGCTGGTGGGCAAGCCGTTGAACATTTTGATTAACCGCTTGTTTTTGGCTTATTTGTCGCGTCGCCAAAAGCTATTTGCCTGGCCTAATATTTGGGCGCAGCGAGAAGTCGTACCCGAACTGTTGGGACGGTTGACGGCCAAAGAGGTCGGCGATCGCGTCCTCAACTATCTTGATCATCCAGAGCAGCTCCAGCAGATGCGCCACGATTTACAGCAAGTGAGAGGTGAACCGGGGGCTGCGCAAAAGCTGGCGCAACTCGTTTTGCAGTTTAATGACGCGCTGGCCCGGTCGGAACTAAACCCCCAGAAGCTGAATCAAACATCCTAAGAAGCGGGTGCTTGTCGTCTATGAGCGGTCACTGTCTACTCTGTACGTGAATACTTGCCACAAATGAGTCACGAATCTTGGCGAAACTCCTAAGCTAGAGATATTGGGGTGACAGCACTAAGCCATCAATGTTTAGGAGCGTCATGATAAAACTCTGGAGCCAAAAGATGGGGCGGCGATCGCTGCTGGCTTTAGGCCTGGCTAGTGCGACCTGCTTCGGCACGATTATCTCCCACCGGTTGCCGACAGCGGCTGTACAGTTGGCGGATGGGACGACGGCCTTTAACAGTCCGCCACGATTAGCTGACTTTGTCACCCTCGACACCTATACCTACGAAAGACATCCGACTTATTACGTCACGGTCAATCTGCTGCCCGAAGCTGGCGAATCTTTAGAGACCCTAACCGTTTCATTAATCGAGGGTCGCTTTACGCGACTGAATTATCGGACCGATAACATCAGGGTATTCGAAGGCACTCGGCGCGATCGTGGGCCTGAGTATTCAGTTGCTGCGGCTGACTTTGACGATGACACGCAAACCCTCACCATTCGCTTAGCAGAGCCCGCTGAACCCGGTCGGCTGCTCACCTTCGCTCTTGATCTGGTGCGTAATCCCCGTTGGGATGGCGTCTACCTGTATGACGTCACTGCCGCCCCCGCCGGTGAAAATCCTCGCTTTCAGCGCATTGGCACTGGCCGCATTCATATCTACCGAAGAGAGCTGATATTTTTTCATTGAGAATAGTTGTCCAAATTCTCTTGGTAACCCCTCAAGCTATTTGAGGTAGAAACACGATGGTAGGTATTGCTAGGCGGAAAAGAGCGACCACCGCAAAACGCCGAACCCCCTGCGGGAAGGAGACAGCCCTATACAGACCAGAGATGAAGGTATCTCTGGCTAAGCATTGCAGCACTTTGCATCGTTCTCACTGATCCACACATTGCGATATTTCCTGTCCGCTGCAAAGCTGCCCTAAAAACACTGGCCATTGGCAAGAGGACTTTCGCCTTAATTTGTTTCGCTAGGCGGGCAAGCAGCGGCTTGATTGGGCCAAGACCACTCTTGCAAAGTGGCACAGATGACGACTTCCTGCCAAAGAAGTTCCGCACCATGGAATTCAGGAATGATTCATTAGGGATCTGAATGCTGATGCGAGCAATAGTACCTTGGGGAATCGGGCTTTCGGCAATATTTCTGCTATTTCCCACAGCCGTCCAAGCCCAGTTAGAAGGTAGTTATCTAGGCACCTCTGTCGAGGATGGTTTGCCTGCAATGTTAGAGCATCCAGCAGCGACCCCCCTGGATTTATTGCCAGAGGCCACACAACTCTCTGGTACTGAACCCTTAAAGTATCAAGGCCGTCTAGATCTCGAAGGCTCAGCCTTTTCATTGCGAGGGAATGTGTATCTTGATGACGAAGCGGCGGCTATTATCCCGAGTGTGACTTACGACATCTCGGTGATGGAAAGGGCCAATGTTTACTTCGGTGGCGGCTATGCGATCATCAACGGTCAAGCTCAAGGCACTGAAATTGGCGACCAAAACGGGTTTGTCCTCTCGGCAGGAGCGGAAGCGGAGCTGCTCCCTGGCACGATAATTTACGGAAATACCCAGTACGGCATCAATACCCAAGCCGATGGAGAGCGACCCATGACCTTTCAACTCGGTATCGGACGTTCTCTTTAGGCTCCAAAAGTTTATTTAGAGCAGCCTTTCAAAACTAAATTCTCAGGCCCTCGACCTAGCCAACTTTTCCTGCTAAGCCCTAGGACGACCAAATACCAAGGATTCTGGGAGCAAAGGTAATTTGCAACAAGAAATGTCTACTGAGAATTGCCAACCAGCCTTTAGGCTTCCAGGGTGATCAAATCCTTCCGAAATTTTTCTCCCAAAAAGATAACGGGAAAAGTCAGCTCGACCTAGTCCTCTATGGCACAAGTCGTGAGCCCCCTCCGGAATCCGCTCCCCCCTTGCTCCCCTGGCCCCTTGTTCATCACAAAGGGTACGGAAATTTACGCCGTTGTGTACTAGGAGGGTTGAAACCCCTGGTCTGAGGAGTGGCACAAAACAGCGCGTTTGATTGAAAACTCACTGTTCTGTGCCCACAGAGTCAGGACGTCAGCGTGGATTGCACCGTTTGATCAGTCTTCATCAGATGAGCCATCAGAGTTGCCTTCGTAGAGGGCATCTAACTGCTCGCGGGCATCTTCTAACGAAATTGATTTCATGACCAGCAACGGCTCATCCAATACTCGACCATCTTCATCCAGCATTTCGGGATGGGGGACCGAGCGGTTCGAATCATTCGCCGGGCCGTTACCAAATCCTGAGTTACGCGGGCCGCGACGAGGTTCGGTACCAAACATGACGATGTTGCGAATCAAGTTACTGATGGCCAACACCGACAAAACGGCGAATGCAATGATGTAAAGAGCGTGCAACATGATTCTTGTGAAGTGGCTCCCTAGAGACCAGTAAAGTCAAGATGGCATCAGCATTGATTGCAGTTAATACGCCATCCCTATCCAGTGTATCTAACGGCGACGGTGATTTTAAGGTGATCGCCCAAAACCTGAGGCCAAAGTTGACGTAAATGCTTGAGTAACCGGGGCGATCGCGGGATTACTCTATCGCTGGCATTAATCGGCTGCCGAGTTTCCCTGGTTATGCTGACGAATGTAGCGCGATGTCTGCCAGCACTTACCCACTAGTCGATGCCACTGCCCCACCACCGCAATGTCGACCCCGGCCTGGCCGTCAGTGGCTAGCAATAGCGTTTTTGCGGTCGCGACGGCCCGCTGGGCCGCTTCGACTTCTTGGGTAAAGGTTTGGCGATCGCTGACAGCCAGGCAATCCGCTTGAGAAGAGTTCAATAACGTCTGCGTCTTCCCAAACCAGTATTGAAAATCTTCTAATAACGGTTCCAAGACCACCTGCATAATGGGCGGTTCTGAGGGGTTGGTGGGTTCCGTTGCCGACATACTCATCTCCCAGCTCATTGTCGCTAATGGTTGTAGCGTAACAATCTTTTAAAGTTGTTGCCTTTGCTGTTCTTGTCGAGATTGCCACCCCGCTAGCCAAGCCTGTCGATTTTTTAAGCCTTTGGCATTGATCCAAAACCGAACCTCTGGATCACAAGCGGCAGCCATCTCGGCAAACACCATGCCCTGCTCATTTTTGCGGTTCACGACTTGAAAGTGCCGCCAGCCAAAGGTTTTTTCCTGCGCTGTCCATTTCGAGCCAATGAGATGGGGAAACTTTTGTTTTTTAGCCATCCGTTGAACTCCTCTCTGGGCCTGTCATTAAACTCATTAGGGGGTGATTGCTCTAGCAGAATATGGAATGCGGCGGTCGGAATACGGAATTAAATGCATGCCAGAAACCGGTTTCAATAATTCAGGGCGACCTGATCAAACTGCTGCTTGCGATGGCCATCCGCGATCGCAGACAAGGAGCGATGACCGATGGCCTCCCCTGAAGGGTCATTACTCTAAATTAAAGTTGTTTTCCCCAAGGTAGATCAGGATCAGCGCCGAACAGTAGCGGTTTGTCCCCTTGACCTCGCAATTGTTTAGGAGAAAGTCTCGATCAGCGCCAGTCGATGTTATGTGGCTAGCGGGTAATTACCTGGATGAAACTGGCAAACAGTTCCGTAACTGGCGGAGGCAGGGGTACACGATACCATCGTGTCGAGATCTGAGTGAGTGGTGAGGGATGAAAGCAACCCATGTATTTCGTCGGGGTTGATTTGGGATGGCAGTCTGGGGGCAGTGGTGTTTGTCATCTGCAGCAGGTGGCAACGGGGCTGCAATTGCTGGGTTTTTATCATTGCGACACCAGAGTGGATGTTTTGGCTCTGTTGGATCGTTTGATTCCGCCAGCGGCTCCAGCGTTGATCGCGGTGGATGCGCCGACGCTGATTCCCAATGAGACGGGAATGCGGGAGTGCGATCGCCTGGCTCACCGATATTTTGGTAAGTACGATGCGGGCTGCTATCCAGCTAACCGAGGACGGCCTTTTGCCACGGCCCTCTTAGAGTTTGGCTTAGCACTAGAAGCTCGCGGTTTCCAACACGCCCCAAAAATCTCTCCGCAAAAGGCAGGCCGCTTTCAGATTGAACTGTTTCCTCATCCTGCTACGATTCATCTATTTCGGCTATCCAAAATTTTGAAGTACAAAAAAGGGCGCATCGCCGAGCGTCGACAAGCCTTGGCCCACCTTCGCAATTTGCAGTTAATCACCTTGCCGACTCTAGCGCCGTCCCTGACCCTACAGGAGAGCGATTTACCCACGTTACCCAAGGGTGGCAAAGCACTGAAAGCGGTGGAAGATCAGTTGGATAGTCTGACCTGTGCCTATGCCGGTGCTCATTGGTGGTGGTGGGGCTTAAACCGCAATTGGGTATTAGGCGATGCGGCAGGCGGTTACATTGTGGTGCCCGCGCCGTATTCAGACCAGGTTGCGCCCAAGAGCTTGAGGGACCGGTAAGCCCCAACCCAGAGTTATACGGGCGCAAAATCTGCCGGATTTTGATCGCGGCGGTGACGGACCGGAATCTCAGGTCCTTGCCGATCGCCCACGAGCGCTGCCGTATGTTCCAGAGATTCGCGCAGCCGTTTGGCCGCGTAAATCGACATATCACGCGGTACATTGATGCGATCGCGTAAGTATCGCAATCCCAAATCAGTACCTTGGGGAGGTGAACAAGAGTCCCCTGTCATCAGGTGAGTGAGGGCACACCGCAGCGCCTCGTCAAAGACCTGATCACGGGCTGGATTGACACGAATGATGTTAGCGCGGTGGCGTAAGACTTGCTGCAGAGCTTCGGCGCGTGAGGTTTCCGGTTCGGGATACCGCACATCCGGCAATCCCAGCCAAGGGCCTTGATCGACTCTTTGCTGATTTTGGCGAGCTTCAGGAGTGCCGTTTTCGTAGCAACCGCCCATTTGGGGGGGCAGATCGTGGACGTGGGTATGAAAGTCACTTTGGGTGCCCCGATAGGTTGCTCGACTTTCGAGGCCGTCGAACCAATCTGACAGTCGCGGGTTAGCTTCCCGTAGAGCATAGCCTTTGTAGTAATACAGGCTGGCGTGCATCCGCTCGACATAGGGGACAAAAATGATGTCAGCAGCACTGAAAGGATCCAGAAAAAATGGGCCGGGTGTCTGACTCAGAGCGGCTTCTACTTCTGCAACCGTGCTCAGAAATTGGTCACGATGATACGCTTCGTCCCGCTGCGATCGCGCCGGATAACAAAGCCAACTACACCAAGCTCGAAAGAGCAATCGTTCTAGTTGGCGCAGCGGCATCACTTGGGGATCTTGCAAGCCCCATACCAAAGGCCCAAAGGCCTGCTCCAAGGCGATCAAAATGTCGTCACTTTCAGTAATAAACTGACCGTCCAATTCCAGTGCTGGCAGCATTCCTGAGGGCACTTTGCGTTTATACCAGGCTTCTTTTTGGCCATAGCAAAACATCGTCACCTTTTCGATGCGGTACGGAATCTGCTTTTCTTCCAGCCATAACCAGACCTTTTGGCAGTACGGGCACCAGGCATGATTGTCGCGATAAAGCGTGACGCGGACATCGGCTTCAGACTGGCCAAACAGCCGTAATCTAGCCTGGGCGTTGGTCGGGCCATTGATGCGGTCAATCGCAAAGTCGGTCAGGGCTGTAAGATCTTGCCAACTTAAGCACTGGGTAGTCATGGATGAGGCTCTGGTAACTGACGTAACAATCTCTAAACTAATCTAACGCCTGATAAAGAAAGCCTTGAGGCCCTATCTATAAAATTGTCGGAAGGGAGGGAATTGATTTGACGATGTTCACGAGCAGCTCATGTCATGAGTGTTTGAGCTTATGAGGGCACTGAACCCGGCGGGATGGGGGAAGGCTTTTGGAACGGGAACACCACGATGCGATCGCGCCCGTTTTTTTTGGCCTGATAGAGTGCCTGATCCGCAATCTTGACGAGGTCATCGGGAGCCTTGAGCGGATGCGGATACATGGCCGCTATGCCCAAACTGACGGTAAGCAATTTGCCCACAGGTGAGCCTTTATGAGGAATTTGAGATTGCCGGAGGAGGACTCTAATTCTTTCAGCAATGGTCTCGGCCCCTTTAATCCCGGTATTGGGCAGGACCAAGACAAATTCTTCGCCGCCATAGCGGGCCACAATATCGGCCGGCCGCTGAATCGCACTCCGCAAGATGCCGGCCACTCGCCGCAGACAATCGTCACCCGCTTGGTGACCGTAGAGATCGTTGTAGGCTTTAAAGTGATCAATATCAACCATGATGACCGCCATGGATGATTGCTCACGCATCAGTCGCCGCCATTCTTGATTGAGAAAGTGCTCAAACCGGCGGCGGTTGGCCACTTGGGTTAAGCCATCAAGGTAGGCAAACCGCTTGAGCTCGCGATTGGCTCGGGTCAAATAATCATGTAAGCGATCGCGCTGAATCGCGGTACTCACCAGCATGCCAACCGTTTCTAATAATCTAATTTCTTCAGGTAGCCAGTCTCGTGGCTGCCGCGACTGGGCCGATAGCAAGGCCCAAAGTTGGTCACCCTCTAATAACGGAAGTGATAAGTCGGCGCTCACGTCAAAAAATGTCAAAAAGCCCAGTTCTGACTCACTCAACGGCTGCTGATGCACGTTGGAAATGCTAACGGGGTGGCCCAACTTAAATTTGTCGAGATAGGCCGCTTTGACCGACCAAGGGTGACGCATTTTCCAATCCAAGATGGACTCAATTGCTGGAATTTGTGCTTCGGCAATGACTTTACCGGCATTTTCGCGCAGGTCGATCAGGATCAGGCGGTCGAGTCCTAAGTGCTCACGAACCACCCCAAAGACTTCCGGCAGCGCCTGATCCACCTTCTCCGTGCGGTTAATATCTTGAGAAAGCTTGGCAATTAGGCGATCGCGCCCCATCTGTTTCATCAAGAGTGCTTGGACAGTATGTTGGGCCGTGATGTCAAAAGTCACCCCCACCATCCGAATCACCTGACCTTGCGAGTCACGCAACACCTGTCCTCGCTGATTTAGCCAGCGGATACTTTGATCCGGCAGGATCACGCGAAACTCGGCCGCAAATTGCTGTTGAGGTTGGGCCGCGGTGGCGATCGCCGCATCCAAGAAGTCGCGATCACCCTCATGTACCAGTTGAAAAAACGTTTCGGGCCGGCCATCAAAGCTGCCAGGGGTAAGGCCAAACAGCTTTTCCTGTGGCAAGGACCAGAGCATTTCCTGATCGAGCAGGTGCCACTCCCACGTACCCACACAGGGCTGATTCAATGTGATGAGATAAAAATTAAGCTGTAAGGCACCCGTATCGTTGATGTTGCGATGAACCTTATAGAAGCCCTACAGACCGTCCCTGACTATCGTCATGCTCGTGGGAAACGCCATCCGCTGTGGATCATTTTGGTGTTCATTGTGATGGGAAATTTAGCGGGTTATCGAGGGAATCGCCCCCTAGAGGAGTTTGCGCAACGCTACGGTTCCGAGGTAGCTGACTTATTGCAGATTGACCTTGACGCGGTACCGTCCTTTTCGACCTTCCGGCGAGCCCATATCGGGCTTGACTTTGCCGCGCTCAGCGACGCCTTTGTTCAATGGATGCGCCAGTATCTCACGGTAGACGAGGATGTATATGCCATTGACGGGAAGCGGATTCGACAACCCATCACCGACGATGACGGCAAAACGCGCTTTGTCGGACTCGTCAGTGTCTTTGCTCAAGCCCAAGGGATCACCGTCGATTTAGCCGCGCTGACCCCCACCGACAATAGCGAGTTGAAGGTTGTGCAGTATCTGTTAGAGAAACTCCACTTGAGCGGAGTGGCTTTCAGCCTGGATGCGCTTCACGCGCAAAAAAACACTGTCGCTCATTGTTGAGGGGGGCAATGACTATGTGGTGGCGGTTAAAGAGAATCAGGGGAAGCTGTATCGTCAGATCGAGACGATCATTCGTTATCGCCAACCGCGACAAACCGCTTCAACCCCCTTCGAATGCCACCATGGCCGTCAAGAACAGCGGCGGGTCAGCGTGTATTCTGCCCAAGGGATTGACCCTCAACGCTGGCAGGGGACGAAAACCATCCTCTGTGTTGAACGACGGCGCTGTACGCCAGACAAATGTTCCATTCATCGAGCCTACTATCTCAGCTCTCTAGCGACCACGGCAAGACTCTGGAACAATATGGTGCGAGGGCATTGGAGCATTGAAAATCAATTGCATTGGCCGAAAGATGTCGTCCCTTCATGAAGATGAAACGTATGGCCGAAACCCGAACGCTTTGCTCAATGCCTCTCTGTTTCGTTCCATTACTATCAATTTGCTCCGACTGAATGGGTTTAAGTCGGTTACTTCCGCTCTACGAGAGCTCGCCAACCAGGTTGAGAGGATTTTTCGTCTCCTACAATGAATCAACCCTGCGTACCCACAGAGGCGGCTTCAAGAGAATGGCGAAAAAAGTCAGTCTCAGTCTGCAGCAAATCGTCAGTGTGCTTGTGGGCAGCAATCTGGTTCAGGATTAAATAAACGCCGGCAATAACTTGCCCTTCAAGCTGCGGGATGATGCTGACTCGTTCGTACTGTAATCGCGGCCGTAACCCCTTGATCGGCAAGCAGACATCGGCCACTTCACCGCTAAAGGCTCGCTGCAGAGGTTGGCGCAATTGCTGGTAGATCACCGGCCCGACAACCGATTGTAGAGTGCTACCGGGCAGTTCGTCTGCCGTTACTCGAAAGGCTTTGAGATAAGTCTGATTCGCATAAACGTGGCACTCTTGCGGATCTAAACAGGCGACTGAACTCGGCAGCACATCGACAATTTGATATAGCTGTTGATTTTTTTGCTCTAACGATTGTGTGGTTGCTTGTAAGTCGGTCAGGTCGCGGCTCAGCACCGCTGCATATTGCACTGTGCCGGTGTCATCCCGCAAGGGCAGTGCTCGCATCGCCAGGCAGCGATCGCGGCGCTGATAATCCATGAAATGGAGGATTTGTTCACTGACCTTTTTGCCCTTTAGCGCTTGCACACAGGGATATTCGGCCGGGGTTAGAGAATCCCCTGCCGGATTATTCAGGGCCACGATCTCCGACCCCCCAAACTGTCCCTGATGAGCGGTGAGAAAGGTTTGTGAGGTCTCGAATCCAAAGCTCTGTGCAGCGACTTCATTGGCGTAGAGCAGGCACCCTTGGGCATCAAAGATTTGAATGCCTTCACCCACTTGCTCTAGCAGTGGTAAAAAAGTCGCCACTGCTTCTGGAATTCCAGAAGAAATACTGCCACTCATTAAAGTTTTAGAAGCGATCGAGCGGTTATTAGAAGACGGAGAGTCGGACTTTGAGGGAAAGCAAACCACATCAAGGTGTTTGTGAAGGACTCAGTCAATCGTCAGGCTTAATAAATGTTGAACGAGCTTATCAGCCAGGTTCCTTGAAAAACAGCAGCAAAATTACGGCAAGGGCACAATAAAAAAACACGGTAAGAGCATAACCAAAAACGTTGGGTCAGAATCTCTCACAGGATGAAATCAGAGAATTGAGCCAATTACAGTACATTGAGCCAGCCAATCTAGAGCAATCTGCCGATGGGTGAGAACGGTGCAGATTGTTGAACTTCAAAATCATTCAGGCCTTGCTTTCTGAACTCTGAACGTTGTCCTGTGGGGTATCTGGTCAAACATCTCTTCCATATTGCAGCTACTTATTATATCTAATGCCCAGAAAGGGCTATGAACTTTGCGTTAAATGATAAATGTTTGTGATTCTGCTTAGGATGCGTCATCAATTAATCCTAGAAGTCTTTGGGAGCAACCATGACCGCGCCCGCATTCACTCCACAGGCTAGGGGCTGTCGTTCCTTTGCTAAAAGAATTTGGCTGCTAAATAATGACAGGCCCTAGTGTTTAGGGTTCATCATTCCAGTCCGTCACCTCCTGCAAAAAATTTATGGCACCGAGTCGAACAGCCTGTCGGCAACTTCATGGATTGTTGTCTGCGGAGCAGTCGACTTTCGCTAGACTAAGCGATATTTGTTCTATGATCGCTAGCCTGTGCCTTTGCAATTACCCCCAACTGAGTTGCAATGCCTATTGTGGCTGCTGTGCTACCCCAACTATCGGGCTGCCACTGCGGTAGGGTCGCCGCCCCTACCGCAATTGTCAGCGACCCGCCGTGATCGATTGTGGCAACAACTGCAAGACAGAGGATTCGTTGACTTTGAGGTGATCGTGACGCGCTTTGGCATTGCTACCACTGGACGCACGCTGCTGCAACTAGATACCTCAGTGTTGCCGGTGACTCCGGATGAAAAGTATGTGCTGCAATCTTGCCGCGATCGCAGCATCCACCCCGACCAGATTTGCCACAAGGTGCCGACGGATCAACGTCAGGCCTTAATTGCCGGTTTAGCTCAACAAGGGCTCATCCGTATCACCCAGCAGCATCTCGGCGAAATCTGGCTAACGGCCGCCGGTGAGACATTTTTGCGGGATGAATGTGCCCCGCAAGGAGAAACTCCCGCCGTCAGTTGGACCCTATTAAGTGCTTATCTCGCCTTTATGCGACGGACGGACCAGACGCCAACGGCAACGAGAGTCGTTACAGCGCGACCACCAATCCCCATCGGTGGCCGAAATCTTGGGTGATCGGGGTATCCAGTCGTCGTTGAGGGCTAGGGCGATCGCCCATCAGCGGTCTAATTATTGTTCTCTGTGGTGATTCATGCTCGCCTGTACCTGCCCACCCCCTTTAAAATCTGGTGATGAGCTACACGTGATTGCCCCCAGTGGCGCGCTGCGCGAACTGGCCGCCTTACAGACCAGTCTGGCTCTATGGGAAGACCAAGGCTATCGCGTCAAGCTCACACCCGGCTTTGATGACCGTTGGGGATATCTCGCGGGAACTGATGAGCACCGCCGACAACAGTTGTTAACCGCCTGGCAGGATCCGGCCTGTCGAGGCATTCTTTGCGCGCGCGGGGGCTTTGGTGGCACCCGCCTGCTGGAATCTTGGCAATGGCCATCGGGGTCGCCCAAGTGGCTGATTGGCTTTTCAGACATCACCAGTTTGTTGTGGAGTCTTGGCACACGAGGGGTGTCAGGTGTCCACGGGCCGCTACTAACAACCCTCGGAAACGAACCGGACTGGTCGCGTCAGCGCTTGTTTGATTGGGTCGCGGGGCGCGCCTTGCCGCCGCTGTCGGGTCAGAGTTGGCGAGCGGGACGAGTTACAGGACCGCTGCTGCCCGCCAACTTGACCGTGGCCACCCACCTGCTGGGTACCGCCCATGAACCGAATCTACAGGGAGCTATTTTGGCGCTAGAAGATGTGACGGAAGCCCCTTATCGACTCGATCGCATGTTGACTCATTGGCGTATGTTGGGCAAATTATCCCAGCTCGGAGGGATTGCCCTGGGCCGGTTTAGCCGCTGCGATCCACCCGATAATGTGCCCAGTTTCACCGTTGCGGAAGTGTTGCGCGATCGCCTTGGCGATCTGGGCATCCCTATCGTGGCGGCGCTGCCCTTTGGCCATGATGGCGTCAATGCCGCGCTGCCCGTCGGTGTTGCTGCTACCCTCGATGGTGACATCGGTACCCTAACAATTCACCCACCGTCTGGGAAGCATGCTTCCTCATCGCCATAAGTTTAGGGACGTGATCTCAATCAGAGTAATACCGATTCTCTAAAATCTAGCTACAGCTACCCATCCTTTCCCCATCGCCCCCTTGCCCCCATCGCCCTCCATTAAAATCTGTAGCTTTATTTTGGAGAACTAGCATAACCACCCTCACACCCAATTACCCAATCACCCAACTACCCCCCAACCCATCCCCCCCTTCACACCTGCCCTCATGACCGCTCCTCAGACTGCGATGTTTCAAATGACCCGCCGCCGCTTGGCCCTGTGGTATACCACCGTCACAGCGATTGTGCTGCTGCTGTTTGCCAGTGGCGTTTACTGGTACGTGCGCACCACCCTAGTCGAACGCGTTGATGACACCCTCAATCATGTCGTGGAAATTGTGCAGCGATCGCTGGTCATTGAACCGGGAGGAGCGCTCGGCGAGCAGGTATTGACCACCATGGGCAAGGTCGCCCCCTCGCTGCAGGTCAATGTTGAAGCGAGCTTTCGCGATAACGCCACGACCACAGAGGATGACCACATCGATTTGGAATGGTTTAGTCCAACGGGAGAACTCCTCTGGTCAACCCTGTCGGAGCCCTTAGATTTGCCCGTCAAAGTGAATCCTGAAGGTAAAACTGTCCCCATCGACAACGAGCATGTGGTGCGTCAGGTGACGGATCGCATCGTGTCAGGCAACCAAATTTTGGGCTATTTGCGCGTGAGTCACCCCTGGTTTGAGGTCACGAAGCCGAGTCGCCAGTTCTTGCAAGATCTCATGCTGGGCCTCAGCCTCATGATTTCCGCCGTGGCGACCATTGGCTGGCTCTTGTCTGGCATTGCGATCGCCCCCGTCCGGGAGTCTTACCAGCAGCTTAAACAATTCACTGCCGACGCTTCCCATGAGTTGCGCAATCCAATCGCGGTGATTCAAACCAACGCCCAGGTAGCGCTGGCTGACCCGGAACCGGATGCTGCCGCTCAACAGCAGCAACTGCAAGTCATTGAACGGCTGACCCGACGGTTGGGCCGGTTGGTGGATGACTTGTTGTTTCTCGCGCGGCAAGAGGGTGGACTTGCGCCCTTTGAGGCCACACCCGTCGATGTCTCAATGCTGTTGACTGACGTGATTGAAGAACAAGCCGCGATCGCCGATCACAAGCACATTCAGCTGGACTGTGAGGCTTGTGAACTGGCCTTGATCGCTCTGGCTCGCGACCAGACGCTGCCCCATGCCCCATCGCCCAACTGGATAGTGGAAGGGGACGCCGATCAACTGGTGCGCCTGTTTACCAACATTATCAGTAACAGCCTGCAATACACCCCTGACGATGGCCGTATCGAAATCATGCTAGAAGCGGGCAAACTACAAAATCAGCCCACCATTGACGTCACTATCAAAGACAATGGCGGAGGTATTCCCGAAGAGGCCTTACCGCATATTTTTGATCGTTTTTATCGGGCTGATCCCTCACGTCAGCGCTCTGCCGTCGGTGGGTCAGGGCTGGGTCTAGCGATCGCTAAAGTCATTGTCGAAAATCACGGGGGCGACATCCAAATCCAGAGCCAATCCCAGCAAGGCACCGAGGTCAAAATTCGATTACCGCTTCACCCTGAATCCCTCAAACCTCGTACGCCCACTGCAGTGGCCAGTCACGGCTGAGTATCCCAGTCATCCCATGAACTTTAGACACAGACAGGCTATTGGTCCCTCAGTACCACCAACCATCCCATGAGCATGAGCCCAGAGGCAGTGGTTAGCAGAATCTGTACCGAGTTTTCCGGTGTTGTCCCAAAATCGACCTGGGGAGAAACTTCACTGTTCTACAACCCTGAGAAAAAGCTGCCCAATGGTATCTACTTCTGCACGCTCAAAGAAAAAGACGGTGAGCATGATCAGGCCTCAAACCTCAACCGGGAAGCCGTATTTCGGCTAGGGATCGGACTCCCCTCTAAGACTTACATCAGCTTGTTTGGAGAAAAACCACCGCGCCCAACCAAAGGAGGGATCGTATCAACCGGCCATGATTTCACCTTGTTAAATGAACTGACTCCCCATCCTGTTTATGCCTGGATGGGTTGGGTGCAGATTTTGTCGCCGACGGAAAACACGCTCGGACAACTCTGGCCTCTCTTGCGAACAGCGTATGCCCAAGCCATCGAGAAATTTGACAAGAAAACAGCTCGCAAATAGCTCTCAGCATTTAGGAGCGTAAATTTAACTGAATCAGGGTTTCAAAGCTCTGTGTTGTTCCGAGCCCACAGCAACTGTGCCTGACGCGCCTAACAGAAAGTCCCGAGCGGGCCAGAGAGTTGAGAATTATTAAAGAGCAGTTGTTTGGGGGATGGAGCGACTTGCCGATAATAGAGCGGCAACGGAGCGGAACTGTTACCGGCACGGCCTACGTCCTTGAATTCAGGAACATCGACTAATCGGTAAACTTCGCAGTTGCCCTGGCCCAGTCGGTTACTCAGCTATTCAGCATCAAGGTTTGCTTATGTTTGCTCCTGTTTTGATTGCGCAACTGTCGGTTGACCAAGCTGCGAATATCGCCACAGGCGTGCGGGCTGGTCTGAGCTATCAGTTTGGCACCCAGGGTAATCGCATCGGCTTTAACTCAGGAGCATTTGTGCGCACCAATCCCAACAACTTCGAGTCTTTTATTAGCTGGTCGGGTTATCGCACCCTGTCCCACATCGAAACGGGAGAATCAGGCTGGGAAAGTCAGGTGACGGTTGGCATTACTCAAGGGTTTGGGGGCGTGCGATCGCTGCCCGAAGAGTACGATTGGTCGCTGGCGGCTAACAATACCCAACGCACTAACAGCCTTAGCCTGTACGCCACTTTTTACGACGACACTTACAACACCAGTCAGGGCAATATCGGTATCGGGCTGAATGTGGGGGCAGTCAATGTCCGTTTTGAGAATGACTTTGACCCCATCGGTATTTTGGGTGAGTATGGCGATCGCTTTCGCACCGGGGCGCTCGAAGTCGGTTATCGGGCTGAGGACGGCACCAATTTTGTCGCCGGTTTCAACACCTTTACGGGCGATGTGGGTGATGGTTATATCATCCGACCCGAGGAGGGCGGTGCCGGACCTTATGGCGAATATTCCCTGATGGAGCGTGATGGCACGCCGGTGACCGCCCACGATCGCTCCATCGGCAACGCTTACATCGGCGTCCGTAATCTTGATCTAACCCAGTCTAACGACGATACCTTTCACGCCCTGGGGCTAGATAACTTGCAGGTGCGGGTGGGCTGGAGTGACGAAAGCATTCGCAATCAGGTGCAAAACAATTTGCATGACCTATTGGCAAATCCTCGCATTCCTCTGCGCGAGGTGACCGGTCGCCCCTACGTGCAAGCCGGTACCAACCATGGGCAAACTCTTTATCCTTAATGCTCTTCTGGCACTTTCAGATCTGGCACTTTCAGGGGCAACTCCAGCGGCACGGATACTTCATCCCGCAGATGAGAGATCGCCTCGCCAATGAATTCCCGCACAAATTGTTCGCGCCGGTTGAGTTGAAACTGCTTTTGCACCACTTCCCCAATGCCGCCATCGCCCCAGTCCTGATTTTGGGTGAAATAGTCCATAAAGCTTTTGCCCGCAATACGAGTCAGGTACGCTGCGGTAATGCCTTGCACACCACGACTCGCGATCGCGGTTGGCAAGGTTGTTTGCATTCCTAGAGCCAGCAGGTTTAGCACCCCTTTGGCAATGCCTAGCCCCGTGAGGGTGCGGGCAACGGCATAGGCAAGGTCTTTGCCCTCTTCAATGGAGAGGTTGAACTGATACACCTTGCCTAACTCAATCACCATTTGCGCGTTAATCGCGGCGGTGGCAAGCAAATCAATGCCGGGAAGGGGTGTCGCCGCAACTACGGCAGCGTTAATCCACTGATATCGTTCAATCACGGCATTAGCAGCTTGGTGCCGCTGTTTTTGTACGAGTTGACGGGCCTCTTTGCCCAGACGCTGTGATCGCAACAGCAAAGAATCCGCTAACAAATCTGCCCCTTCGGCCCGCAATACTGCCGTCAGTCGCTGTTCCAGCGGCCACAGGTCAGGCTCCATCTGCGCGATTTCGCCTGTATTCAGCTGTACCGGTTGAGGATTCGCCGCCACATCTACGATGTCAGCGGGATCGAGAGTTGCGGCAAAGCGCGATCTCACCTTGGCTAAGATGGCCTGAAATTCATCCTCTGGGTATAGATCGGCTTTGTTCAACACGACAATGAGCCGCTTGCCCATATCCAGCAGCGATCTTGCAAGGGCGTATTCTGACTGGCGCAGATCATTATCCACCACGAATAGGAGTAAATCTGCCTCGGTAGCGAGTTCGCGCACCTGGGCCTCCCGCTCTGGACCAACATCGCTAGCTTCCAACAAGCCAGGAGTGTCAGTCAGCCACACGACCTGATCGACCCCTTCAACTTGCAGAGGATAAGCAGCGGCAGTGCTGGTGGTCCCAAGGGGGGCCGCCACCGCGCCCACCAGATCCCCCAGCAAACCGTTCACAATAGACGTCTTACCGACAGACCCGACGCCAAACAACACAATGCGGATATCACGCTGCTGCCAGTCTGCTGTCAGTGACGCCAGCTTTTCTTGTAAGGCGGTGCGGGCGACTTCATCTTGAACCTGGGCGACCTGTTGTTCTACCCCTGAGATGGCCACCTGGGCCACATCGGTTTTGGCCTTCGGCAAAGTGGGTTGAGACTGGCGTTGCGGGCGCAAAAAGGGTCGTAAATAGTAAACACCGGCGCCGATAGTGGCGATGGCTCCTACGATCACCACGACGAGAAATATTTGCGATAACAGTGGGGAAAAAAGCGCGATCGCGCCCTGTGCCCGCAGCACAAAATCTACCAGCCACAACAGCATACCCAAGGAAAATACTGCTGCGAGGCAGATTATCCAGAACCGCATTCGCCTCACACCCGATCCTCGAATCTGATACTTATCTCAGTCTATGCGAGGAACTCTGTTAGCCAAGTATTTACCAGTGGGCGTCTAGAACAGTACGAGTCAGAAACCTTTCGCGGTAGCATCCTTTAGCCACACTAGTGAATGGCCCTCAGCCAGGAACAATGGATGGTTTTCAAGGAGCCAGACCTACCGATTATAGTACCAACAGTCATAGCTTGAAATCATGAACTCAATCTGGAGGAAAAGGCGAGGCTTAGAGGCCACATCACTACCACGATGCAAAGTATAAGGATCACCGATAAAACCAAATCCTGCAGGACCTGTGACATCTTCAAAAGTCCCTTCACCATAATAATCAATAAGCCTTTGATCACTTTTTGGAGATGGAATACCCGCCTTTAGCTGATCCATAAAAGCGCGTTTTTTGTGACTACCTTTAATGTAGTGATGTGAACCATCGGTGACATCAACGTCGGTCAAATAAAAGAAGAATTTAATATTTCTGTAGTCATTGATATCACTATGAAAGAAGTGAGTATAGCAATAATCAGAAGACGCTTTATGAGGAAAGCTCCAAAGTAATTCACTTGTATGGTAGACCGGTGGTCTGCCTAAATAGCCCTCTGCGATCGCCAAGATCTTCGGATCTTTTGCCAGACTTTGGATCAGTGGACAAGATTCCTGATCCTTGATGTAGCTGGCGACCCTGAAAGGCATCGCCGGACAGTCCTGAAGGATCTCAGGAGTGATCTGGATCGGTAGGCTATCAGCTATACGGTTAGCGTAGCAAGCATGGGAAAAAGCATATTCCAAAAACTCCTCGACAATCTCTTCGGACAATTTCAGCCCCTGATAGTAGCCATCTTTACCGATGGTTTCAAGAATGGATTCAACACTTTCAGGGGTGGAAATTTGGGATTCAGCAAAGGACCTGGTGTATTTGTTCAGGGCTTCAGAGAAAAGTGATAGATCGCTAGAGAAAGACTCGCGGACTTTTATGAAGCGAGCAAGATACTTCATCAATAAGAAGTTCTTATCTTTAGACCAATAATATCTATGTTCTTGAAAGAAGTCAGAAATCTTGTCGCGCAACTTTTGTGTGGAATAGTTGGTATCTAGCATTACCTGTTTCCATGGAATAAGGGCACCAATTGAATCTTCAGGAACATCGTGAAACATAAACAAAAAAAGAATTATCGAGTCAAATATGCCTTGCCGAGGCTTAGAGTTTCTAACATCGGGAAATCCTGCAACCAAGTATGCATTCAGACGCACTCTCACGAGATCGTAATCGCCCGGTTTCTCTGTCGGCCTCACTACAGAAACATCACCTAAGTCAAGTCATATTCGGAATACTGCTGAAGAACAACCAATCTGTCCAATCTGTATATGTAGTTTTGATTTAGAGAGCGGGGATGGCAAACATAGAGGTCTAGATAAGCCTCGTCATTACTTAACTAGCAATTCATAGAAGAGTGCAACGCCTTCAGACTGTCTTCAAGAAACCCTTGTCAGTCTGTAAAGTTTATACAAAGTAGCGGAAGAAAATAGCTCGTAAAAATACTGGCAGGCCCAGGACAGCAGGCAAGTATCACTTAAGTGAATATACTAGCCAGTGCTCCGTCAACACGAAGAATTAGGGTTGACTATCTCTGAAGTTCTGGCTTGACAAGCCTTTTCAAAGGTGAAAACCCTAAAATCAAGGCTTGACGCTGCACTAGTGTATTTACTGGAATAAGACTTTAAAGTATGCAGAAGAGGTGAAGTGGCTCGGTGCTATTGAGATCGCAGGAGTTGATCTTGACCGCTTAAGTCGAGGATGTATAACAGAATTCGGAATGCGGAATTGAAAGGTCTGCCAGATACTGATTACAGTGATCTGGAGTGATCGAATCAAACTGTGGCTTGCTATGGACGGATTGACTCACTCATCTAGGGCGACCTGAATAAACTGCGGTTCGCCCTGAAAATAAGCTCCTCGTAGGGTGGTTTACGTCCTCACAGATCGCGCTAAAATTCCCTGCCAGAATGTGTCCTGACCCACTAAGCCTCATCCGTTACGTCCACCGCTTTTCATCCTTTGGAGTGTCGCAACCGCGTCATGGGTCGTTGCTATATCTATTGAACGGGTGAGTGCCTATGGTCGGAGCCTAAATTGATACCGGTTGCCCAGCAGAGGAAAGCTCTAGTAGAACCCTATCGATGTCGTGAATCGGTTCTAAAACAGGAATTAGGAGTTTTAGGAGTGTCGAGGCGCCGTGTTAAGGCACATCAATCCTCAACGTATCTTTTCTTCCGTGATTCTCTAGAGAGAAACTCATTTTGTCGCTCTAAATTGCCGGGGGCTTGGGGTGGTTCGGCGGGTGGCAAGGCAGACCGTTCGATGCGCCGGAGTCTCACATCGATATCGTCTAGCTGAGACTGAATTTGCTGAATCGCGGCCATTACTAGCTCAAATTTTGTCGGTTGTGCCATCACGTCACTGTCTAGTCAGGGTTTGCAGAGTCGCTTTGTGGGAAGTTGTTCGACCTGCAGCGTATCACTCGTTGGGCGTCTGGGAGTCATATTGCAACGTTATTCGTTGACGGCAATTTAGGCTCAGACTGCAGCTGCTGGCTGGCCTGCTTAACAATGCGCAGGGGCTGTTAATCCCCGTGATCAGCTAGGGCATCATTTCAGTAGCAGGATTCAATCGGCGGTGAGGTCACTTGTGAGCGTTCGATGGTTTTATGTCACAGGGCTATGCCTATCAGTTGCAGTCTGGCAAGGCGGCATTAATGCCTCATTCGGAGGCCAGACCGATCGTTTTTCCACATCAGCACCTTTATCAGGGCAGCAGTTCAAGGCGGAGTTGAGTCCTGCTGCGATTGAGTTTGTTGGTAGTTTTCCCGGTCGGTTCATCAGCTTCGTTCCAGATGGCCAGGGGATTGTGACTGATGAATTTGACAGTGATCAGACTCGCCTATTCCGGCTTGACGGCACCGAACTATTCTCATTTACCGATACCCGTATCGGGTTTTCTCCGAATGGTCAAGCCATGGTGCTGACGTCACCCAGAGCGTATGGTTCAACGCCAGATCCAGGCACTACCACGCGCTTAATGACGTTTGACGGTGCAGAAATCGCGAGCTTTTCTGGCCTGGGGATAAGCTTCATCCCGGATACAGAACTGTTGATTATTCGAGATCCAGACGAACAGCGATCGCGGCTGGTCAACCTTGATGGTGAAGAAATCGCTGTACTTGATGGCGTTAACCTTGGTCAAACATTGGGACCGCGAGATGTCGTCACCTATTCGCCCACCGCAGGCCGATACTACCTGTATGACCTGAATGGGGTTGAGATAGCTTCTTTTCCGGGCCGCATTGAAGGTTGGAGAGCGATGCCAGACCACCAGAGCATTCTGGTTGCAGAGGCGGGGCAGACGCGCTGGTTTGACCGCAACGGCGGCGAACTGGCAACCTATCCAGGACGCGGGGCTGGGGCGTTACCGGATGGTCAAGCCATTTTTCTGAATTCTCACGAGGAGGACAGCTCTCGTCTAGTGAGTCTGGATGGGGAAGAAATTGCCTCTTACACGGGTTGGTTTCCTATCTTGACTTCCGATCATCAGCGGGTTGTCACCCGCTCACTTGAGGATGGCATAACGCGGATCTGCGCCCTTGATGGTACCGAGATTGCGGCCATACCGAAAGCCTTCCGAGAATTTAGCCCTGACGGTGAAAGCTTGATTGTTAGTTCTTTCAACCAGCAAAACCCTGATAACCAAAAGAGCAGCCTGTATACGTTAGACGGGGTTGAAATAGCCACGTATATCGGAGAATTCAAAGCGTTTTGGCCAGATTCAGATATCGTCGTCACGTCTACGTCTCAGCGACAGGATACTGGGTCACTGCTAATTCAGACCCATTTGTATAGTCTCGATG
Organism: Leptolyngbya sp. SIOISBB; assembly: GCA_010671905.1. GTDB lineage: Bacteria > Cyanobacteriota > Cyanobacteriia > Phormidesmidales > Phormidesmidaceae > Halomicronema. The sequence goes on along the minus strand of JAAHII010000001.1, from coordinate 6,453,996 downwards.
GAGAGGGGCTAGCCACAGTTGAAGGTAGCTTTGGCGGTATATCGCCGAACCATGAGCTTCTGGCTGTTTCTCCCAATGATTCGCCGCGGATCACGAACTTATATCGAATCCGGATGGGCGATTGAGGGCGATCGCTTTCAGAAAAGTGTGCAGCAATGTGTAACGACTGCGGAGGAAGATAAACCTTGACATCGCATATTCATCACCAGTAATGCTCAGCTTAATCAATTCTTTCGGCTAATTCCATCCAGCGTTCCGTGGCGGTGTCAATGGTTTGGGTTAAGGTTGCCAGCTTTTCTGAAAGGGTTTTCATCTCGTCGTAGCCACTGGCAGTGTTGTCGTAGAGCAACTTTTCCAGAGCTTCTTTTTCTGCTTCCAGTTCCGGGATCTGAGCTTCTAATTGCTCGTATTCGCGTTTTTCTTTGTAGGAAAGCTTCTTGGGTTTGGTGGCAGTGGATGAGGCCGTGCCAGTCTTGACAGCGATCGCGGGTGCTACTGGCTCAGTCACCTTTGAGTTTTGCGAGGCGGCGGGAGGCGGCTCGGCGACCTCAGCTTGGCGATAGTCTAGATAGACGGAATAGTTGCCGGGATATTGCCGGATCTGGCCATCTCCCTCAAAAGCAAAGACCGTTTCGACAGTGCGATCGAGAAAGTAGCGATCGTGGGAAACCACAATGACGCAACCGTTGAACTCTTCCAGATACTCTTCCAATACCGCGAGGGTTTGCACATCAAGATCGTTGGTGGGTTCGTCCAAAATCAGGACGTTGGGAGCCTGTAGTAAAACCTGCAGTAAAAATAACCGGCGGCGCTCACCACCGGAGAGTTTATGAATGGGGGCATATTGCTGATCGGGCGGAAAGAGGAAACGTTCCAGCATTTGTGAAGCGGTAATCACGCTACCATCCACCGTTTGGACCAGTTCAGCCGTGTCTTTGAGGTATTCGATCACGCGCTGGTTAGGATTTTTGATCACATCTTCAGAATGCTGATCAAAGTAGCCAAAGTGAATGGTGTCACCAATTTCAATCGCCCCTGCATCCGGCTGCTCGCGCCCAGTGACCAGATTCATCAGCGTTGACTTGCCGATGCCATTGGGGCCAATGATGCCAATCCGATCGCGGGGATTAAAGATATAAGTAAAGTCGCGAATCAGCACGCGATCGCCATATCCCTTCGTCACTGCTTCTAGTTCAATGACTTTTTTACCAATGCGGCGGCCAGCGGTGGCAATATCGACTTTGCCCAAGCTTTCCTTGAATTCCCGCTCTTGCATTTCATCAATGCGCTGAATGCGGGCTTTTTGCTTAGTGCTGCGGGCTTTCGGCCCTCGCTGGAGCCAAACTAACTCTCGCCTGAGTACCCCTGCATGTTTCTGACGGGTACTGGCAGATGAGGCTTCCATCTCAGCCTTCTTTTCGAGGTAATAACTGTAGTTGCCGGAATAGCCAAACAGATCACCGCGATCCACTTCTAAAATACGGTTCGTCACCCGGTCGAGAAAGTAGCGATCGTGGGTGATGAGTAACAGCGCTCCTCGAAAACCATTGAGATAGCTTTGCAGCCACTCCACCGATTCCGCATCCAGATGGTTGGTGGGCTCGTCCATCAATAGTGCATCAGGGTCAGACAGCAGCGCGGCCGCGATCGCGATGCGTTTACGATAGCCCCCCGACAGGTCGCCGACCTTAGCTTCAAAATCTTGAATGCCCAGTTTGGTGAGCACGACTTTGGCGCTGGTCTCCAAATCCCAAGCGCCCGCAGCTTCGATTTTTTCCGTTACCCGAGAGAGTTTGGACATCAGGGCATCTAGATCGCCTGCGCCAAGCTCCATCCGATGAGAAATGTCTTCATACTCACGAATCAGGGCCATCTGCTCGCCCGCATCGGCAAATACCTGTTCGAGCACAGTGCGATCGCCCTCAATCTCTGGCTGCTGGGGCAAGTAAACGACTTTGGCACCCGAGTTACGCCAGATCTCGCCGTCATCAATGGGTTCGCTACCGGCAATCATTTTGAGCAAAGTTGACTTGCCTGACCCATTCGTACCGATGAGTCCAACTTTGTCACCCTCTTCCAAGCTGAAGGTGGCATCGCGCAAAATTTCTTTGATGCCGAAATCTTTTTTGACTGATTTGAGGGTGAGCAATGTCATGGCAGGTTGCCGAAATTCCAGGGAATGATCGTGTTTTAGTCTAACGCTGTGATTTACCTGGCGGGTATTTCTGCTGACATTGTGGGCGTTGCGGCCCCAGCAGCTATGACTACTGAATCACAGAAATCCGATGAAGGTAGTTAAGCCACGCTAGCAGCCATCAGCTCATCCGCCATATCAAAGTTGGCAGTGACGGACTGCACATCATCCAGGTCTTCAAGGGCATCCATCATTTTGAGGAGCGATCGCGCGTGATCCGACTCAGTCACGTCAATGGTGTTGCTGGGGATCCAGCGATTTTCCACCTGTGCGATCGCGTAATCAGCGGCTTGTAGGGCATTGTTCAAAGCTTCTAAGTCGGTGGGGGCACAGTAGACGTCAAAGCCGTCGCGATCTTCGTCAATTTGGGTCGCTTCATAGCTTTCGGCACCACCGTCGATCGCGGCCTCTAGCAGTGCCTCCTCATCCACGGGGCCAACCACCGTGACCACCCCTTTTTGCTCAAACATCCAGCCGACACAGCCGGTTTCACCCAAATTGCCACCGTTTTTACTAAAGGCCGCCCGGAGGTCGGCAGCAGTGCGGTTGCGGTTATCGGTCAACGCTTCGATGAGGACGGCGACCCCACCAGGGCCGTAACCTTCATAGCGAATCGCTTCTAAACTATCGTCGCTGCCCAATTGGCCAGTCCCTTTAGCGATCGCGCGATCGATATTATCATTGGGAAAACCCGCTGCTTTAGCCTTATCGATCGCCGTCCGCAGTTGAAAATTACCGGCGGGGTCAGCGCCCCCCGTACGCGTGGCGACAATAATTTCTCGCGATAGCTTGGCAAAGGTTTTGCCCTTGACGGCATCGACGCGAGCCTTTTGGCGCTTGATATTCGCCCATTTACTATGACCAGCCATACCAATAACAACAGAACATTGAACATGGGGGATGACATCGAGAAGCTGTTTGTGACATCCATTGCCCCGGCGGTACGAGTCACCTTCCCACACCGACGACCACGTTGAACCAGAATACCCGATCGCTGAATAGCCCTGAAATGCATTCTTGGGGAATGTGCAACCGAATCACTAACCGGTTAGAGAGCCGCAGCCCGACGGGCCGCACCAATCAAACCGACTTGTGGATTCAAGACAATATGCACGGGGATATCTTCCAACAGCTTCATCATGCGCCCCTTGTGAGTAAAGGCATCGAGAAAAGTGTTTTTGGTCAGGAGTGGTAGGTTTTTAGCAGCGATGCCACCCGCAACATAGAGGCCGCCATAGGGCAACAGTTTGAGGGCTAAGTTACCCGCCTCAGCGCCGTAAGCGCTGACAAACAAGGCCATCGTTTGTACTGCCATGCTGTCTTCTCCTTTTTGTGCTGCCTGAGAGATAGCCGCAGCGGGGTCAACCGTTTTCGTCCGTCCAGCTTCTTTTTCCCAGGTGCCAACAATCTCAGAGAGTTCTGGAGACTCTTGAGCAATGCCGCGATCGCGCAAAAATTGGTAGATCGCCATCACCCCCTGCCCCGAAACCACGCGCTCGGCAGAAACGCGCGTGATCTGATGCTTGTCCAACAAATATTTGAGTAGCTGGAATTCTAATTCTGAACGGGGCGCAAAGTCAGCATGCCCCCCTTCCGAGGGAAACACTTGGAACGTGTCCCCTTGTTTGATCAGAAATCCTTGCCCCAAGCCAGTCCCGGCACCAATGATGGCAATAGGGGCATCTTCATCCGGCACCCCTGCTTGCAGGGTATGGATATCGTCCTCTTTGAGGCCCAAGACGCCATACCCGATCGCAGCAAAGTCATTGATCAACTCAGTGGATTTCAACTTCAGCGCTTGGGCCAGGCGATCGCCGTCCAGATTCCAAGTGAGGTTGGTGAGCTTAGAGGTGTTGTTGACGACTGGCCCCGCGATCGCAAAACACGCTTGTGTCGGTTGCCCAAAGTCAGTTCCCTGTGCTCTAGCTTCTGCCAAAAAAGTCTCGACCATCGGCACCAAGTCAGGAAAGTTTTTCGAAACGTATTTCTGTTCATGACAGGTCTTCAGTTCAGAGCTGTCAGCGGCAACCAACCGCAAAATCGTTTTCGTCCCGCCGATGTCTCCTGCTAGGAGGTACTTCATGACCTACACCTCAATCGAGAAAAACCGTCTTAACCGTGACGGTAACCTATCTTTTCTATCTGGATTCAAATGAACTGACAAATTTTGCTGCAGTAACCGGGTTGAGAAAGATTGATGAAGGCTGAGTGCGATTCCACCCTGAAGCTGAAAACTGCGATCTCGGCACCCCAACCCCATCATTCCAGCACTGGGAGCCAGAATGCGCAGCTAAGCAAAATCAACGCATCAGCGACACAAAGCGTGATCACTGTCAAAATAGAGGTCGAGACGCAATCAGCGTCAGGAGCAAAATGAGATGGTTTTACGCTTACTGCTAGCCCCCGTAACCGGTCCCTTTACCGGCGTTACGTGGATTGCTGAAAAAATTCTTGATCAGGTAGAAGACCAGACTGACGAATTGGAAGCTTTGCAAAAACAATTGCTGACGCTGCAGCTGGCTTTTGACATGGGAGATGTTCCTGAAGAGGAGTTTGAAGATCAAGAAGAAGAACTGCTCCTGCGCATTCAAGCCATTCAAGATGAGCGGGCAGCCGCTGAGGAAGACACTGAGTAAACCAAGCTTCTGACCGCGGCGGGCTCGACCAGCAACGAGGCGATTTTAGGACGATCGCCGGATTTCGGAGCAGAAGGAAGCCATTTGGTAACCGTCAGCGCGTTTCACCAGGCTAGTGCGCATGCGGAGGTTGGGATTCATATACCACAGGCGTTCGTCTGACTGAAAATCGTCGTTCCGAATGCTGAGAGTCAGGATCTCATTATCGAGGTGATACTGGCCCGCAATCGCCGGTTCGCGATCGGTCTGGCTAAAAAACTGACCGGACCGATCATCTGCGGACTTGAGGCCCACCAGCATCGTCGTGCGCACCGGGGTAGCACCACCGCTGCCGTACAAACTCGCCTGCGCTTCTTGCTGGATCGTAAAAGCAAAAATCGCGTCTTCGGCATTGACATTGAACTGCTGGCAGAGGGTGGTCACACTGGCGTGGTGAGTCTCAATGCCGGTGATTTTGAGTGTCGCCTGCCCGGTTTGGGAGGGTTGCCCTGAGGCAAAGTGGGTCGTGCGTTGCGAAAACCAGGTTCCTTCAACTGTTTCAAAAAAATTAACGATACTCATGCCAATGCTTTCGAGGGCTTCAAATGTCCTTGTGACCTTTATTCTACGTTGAAGCGATCGCTCTCCCTTGGGAAAAAATAACAGACTCCCGAGAAGCCCTAAGATAGCGGCCTTCACTGAATGTTACGCTAGCCTCTACGCTTAAAAACTTTCGTGAACACAGGTAAAGCTTCAATGACTGGTTTGAATCAGGAACCTTTATTGCTCCGGGCCGCTCGTGGTGAAGCCGTGGATCGACCGCCCGTTTGGATGATGCGTCAGGCGGGTCGATATATGAAGGTCTACCGCGATTTACGAGAGAAGCATCCGTCCTTTCGTGAGCGCTCCGAAAATCCTGAGTTAGCGATCGAAATTTCTCTTCAGCCCTGGAAAGCATTTCGCCCTGATGGCGTGATCATGTTTTCCGACATTTTGACTCCGCTCACGGGGATGGGCATTCCCTTCGACATTGTAGAAAGCAAAGGCCCCATCATCGATCCCCCCATCCGCAGCCAGGCTCAGATTGATGCCGTGCATGAGTTGGATCCTGACTCGGCGACGCCCTACATCCGCACGATTTTGAATACGCTACGGTCTGAGGTCGGCAATGAAGCGGCAGTTCTGGGTTTTGTCGGTTCACCCTGGACCTTGGCTGCTTACGCTGTTGAGGGCCGCACCTCGAAGAATTACGCCAACATCAAAGGCATGGCCTTCTCAGAGCCCGCGATGCTACATCAGCTACTGAGCAAGCTGGCTGACAATATTGGCATTTATGCTTGCCACCAGATCGAATGTGGTGCGCAGGTGGTGCAGCTCTTTGACTCCTGGGCTGGACAATTGAGCCCAATGGATTACCGCACGTTTGCCCTGCCCTATCAGCAGCAAGTGGTGCGTCGGGTAAAAGCTAAGTATCCCAATACGCCTTTGATTCTCTATATCAGCGGTAGCGCCGGTGTGTTGGAGCTGATGGGCGAGTCGGGTGTTGATATCGTCAGCGTTGACTGGACGGTGGATATGGCGGAAGCCCGTCGTCGCCTTGGTCCCGAAATGGCGGTGCAAGGCAACGTTGACCCGGCAGCGCTGTTTGGCTCTAAAGAGTTCATTCGCGATCGCATCCTCGACACTGTGCAAAAAGCCGGACGTAAGGGACACATCCTTAATCTGGGGCACGGCATTCTGCCGGGTACTCCCGAGGATAATGCCCAGTTCTTCTTTGAGACGGGTAAGAATCTGGATCAGCTACTTGCGGTTACGGCATAACCTGTTGTGATGCAACCTAGATGTACCTGCTTCTCTGCTGAAGCAAGTTTTAAGGAAAGCGAGTAATCTCTAGTACTGCCTGGCGGGAATCCCCCGACCATTTTTCAAGCCTTCAAAGCCTTGCCCTGGTAAGTCCATTTGAACGGCTTAGCCATCGTGTCATTGAAGTAGGCAATGAAATCTAGGATCCGGGCCTTCAGGTCAGCCGTATTACAGAAACTCACCCTCCGCAGTAACTTTCTCGCCAAGATCGAAAACCAAATCTCGATTTAATTCAGCCAAGAACAGTGCTTGGGGGTGAAATGGCAAACCACCTTGTGGGTCGTCTCCGTTAAAAACGCCGCGCGGGTGGCCATCGATTTAAGAATGCCCGATTTACCTTTCACCCCTAAGTCAATCTCTCGACCGTCCAACTCAGCCATATATCGCACCATGGATTCCGATTGATGGGTGTTGAGGCAATCCCTCACCAGATGCCATTGGGTGGCGTTGGCGTCAGTCGCTATCACTGCTTGGAGGTGGGCGAGATAGTCGGCTTCATTGCGGGTATCGCGCAGTGTGCCTTTCGCAATGCGCCCGGTGGCCACATCAAAACTGGCAATCAAGTTTTGGGTGCCATGACGAGTACATTCAAAACTCTTGCCGCTCGCGTTGGCCGGGTCGCATCGCTTGGTCGGGAGCACACCGTTCCAAGGCTTGAATGCCGGTCATCGCATCGATCGAGAGGGTGCGTTCGCCGCGCTCCGACCGCTCTATCGCACTCAAGTAGAGGTCACAGACGTCTTTGACCTTTTCGTCAAACTCTGGGTCGGTGGGGGATTGAGCCAGTATTGCACCTAGTGGGGTTTCAAATCGGCTTCGGCTAACAGACGCCCCACATGCCTGGGCGAAATCTTGTCAACCCAACGGCGTTTCACCATCTCATCGGCCAGTTCTCTCGGTGTCCAATGGCTGATGGGACGCCGACTGTTTGCGGGGTTTTCACAAGCCAACACAAACAGTTCCAGGGTTTGTTCGAGGGTAAAGGTGGCGGGGCCACCGGGACGGGGGGCATCAGCGAGACGCTCGGCGACCAGGAGGTGGGTGGGCGCGCGCTCAAGCCAACGCTGACGCCAGAGTCGAGCCATATCGCGACTAATGTTCAACGCGCGGGCAATCTCGCGATGATTTTGGCCTTCATCGGCAAGCAAAATAATGCGCCCTCTCAGGGCAATCTGCTGTGCTGTACTATGGCGATTGACCAGAACATGAAGGTCTGCTCGTTCTTGCTCGGTTAGGTGCAGAGGGGCGGGAGCGAAACGAGCTATCCGAGGAACCTCCAAGTCGGTCTTTAGATGGTAGTAGGAAATCGCTTTAATAGGCTCCAGACAATGATGGTAGCGCTCGTTTTAGCTTTCTAAGCTAGCGAACACCGTACCCGTTTTGAGCAAACCTGAATTGGTTAATGTTCAGTATCACGTGGTGGGTTTGGATCATTACCTGGCGCTATAGTGTCTTTGCTACGGATTTTGCTACTTTTTCCTTTTGTCGTAAGCTCCCCTCCACCTGAATTACACAGCATTTTCTTTGCTGCGTTTTCAGCTTCTTTTTGAGTTCGATGTAAGCTGGCTGCTTTTGAAGCGGAATTGCACTTATTGACCCAATCTCCGTCAGAGTTTCGATAAACCATGCGATCCTGATGCTTTTACATTAACGTCTTGTCTCCACTGTACGGTTGATTTTTTGCAATATTAGCGTTTTTGCTTAGAAATCTGTACAGGATGGAGCATGCATTTAGTGTGCATCACCAGTCTTTCTGTTGGGGAAGCATCATATACAGTATTTCGGCTTCAAGATTGGCGACATGAAAAGCACAAATATCGGGTTGGGTACTGTACATGCCATTTCTCATCGCTCCTAAAACTTTCGCACCGCTTGATCTAGATACTGTGTTGATTTTGGGGTGTCAAGTATTGCGAGGCAGTAGTTTGTTCGGGTCGAAAGGTTGCCTGGACGTGAGGATGCCATAGATGACGCGAATGAGCTTGTGCATCAAAGCACCAATGACCTGCATCTTGGCCTTGCCTGCGGCTAAGAGCCGTTCGCCAAAAGCGCGGGCTTGGGGACACCGCCGCCACCCAGTCAGCGCCGGAAAGTAAAGCGCCTTGCGCAGTCGTCGATTGCCGATTTTACAGAGCCGGATTTTGCCCTGCACCGAGGTTCCCGAGGTGTGTTCTTGAGGCGTTAACCCGGCAAAGGCCGCCAGTTGACTAGCCGAGGTGAAGTGCTCAATCGACCCGATTTCTGCTAACACCCGTGCGGCCGTGCTCTCCCCGACCCCCACGATGCTGGTGAGCAATGCCTGCTGGGACTGGAGTGACTCATGGGCCTGAATATGCTCGCGCAAGCGCTTTTTTTACCGTTTCCACCTGCCCCTGCAGAAACTGGATATGGGCGACGATATCGGCTTCGAAGTCTTGGGGAGTGACTTGGAGACGATTCTTCTCTTCGGTCAGCATGTGCTCTAAGGCATCGAGGCGACGAGTATAGCCTTGTAACTGACTCACCTCAACTGCCGATGGTTGCCAAGGCGCGGGCTTCAGGTCACGGCAGAACTGAGCAATTAATTTGGCATCGGCGCGATCACTCTTGGTGCGAGAGAGTTGGCTTTTACTGTAGCCTTTCACCCGCAACGGGTTGACGATACTCACCTGATGTCCCTGTTGATGCAGGTAGAGGGCGAGGGCATGACCGTAGATGCTGGTGGCTTCCAGACAAGCGTGAATCAGTCCCATGCCTTGCTGTTCCAGCCACTGACTCAGTTGCTCAAAGCCGTCGGCATCGTTGCTGAAGTGCTCATACTTTGAGCGTTTAGCATTTTTAAGCAGGCCACGTGAAAATCAGTTTTGCTGATATCAATGCCGAGGGGCAGTAACGCTTCACTCATCAGGTTAAGGCTCCGGAACGATTAGAACACATCGGTTTCAGCGCTATCCTTGTGAATCCTGGGTGGCACTGTGAAAAGCGTCCCTTTCATACTGTTCAGTCTGCTGACACGATGGGGAGGGGCCACGACGAGAAGGCTCTTTATCTAGCAAACAAGCTCATTCAACATGGCTTGAGGGCCTGTCCAGAGTCGCTTCCAACACCATTGTCGCGGCTCATCCCACATACAAGGGGCTGTCATCCGGTCGCGGCCAAACCCTGTCAGCAAAGAAACGACAGCCCCTAGCCTATAGCGTGAATGCAGGGTGGTTTCATACTAAGAAAGAGAAAACCATTGAGAGTTGGTTAGCCCAGACTCTCAAGGCTTGCGGAACGGTTCGCCAGCCGTACCGTCGTGCCAAGGTAATGGCAAAGGAGTTGAAAATGCCCCAGGTCACTGGGGCATGACTGCCCCGTCTTGGCGGCTCGTCTTCCTGGAAGGTGACATCTTTGACCCAGTGCAGACCATTTTCAATTTGCCAGTGTTGGCGAGTGGCGGGTAAGACTTCCTGCGCCTGCCACGGGGCACTGCCCATGTAGTAGGCCGTTTCGTCCGTCTCGGTATGTTCAGAGCGCTGCCCGTGCCGACGCACGACGCCAATCCAGGCGAGTGCCGGCCATTTCGCTCGCAGTTCAGGTGTCGGGGCAAAGACCTGGGCCTGCCGCCGCACCTGCCGGTTATGGGTCGTGTCGAGGGCCTCAGCCGTACTCTCGGGGGAGCAGTATCGACGTGCGCTTGAATAGCGGCATAACGATGCGCCCGATTTTGCTTGACGGGCAGAAGATAGTGTTGTCCAGCGGCCACAATCGTTTCGACCGTCTTGCGGGTCGTATGCAGCACATCCAAACTCACACAGGATCTAAGCTGAGGTCGCCATTGCCTTAACCTTTTTGCCTGCCTGCAACTGCTGCACTGCCTGAGCCAGGTCAGCCATTGAGGTGTGACGAGAACAGTAGGCGACGTTTTGGCGATCGAGGCTGGCTAGATCGCATTCTGCATCTGCCAATACCAGCAGCTTATAAGACTGGAATGGCGTTTCCATGCCTCGTACCCGTTGGATAAATTGAGTGACCGACATATCGGGCAAATCCGCATCCACCAACACGACATCAGCGTAGATCGATTCAAGCAGCACTAAGCCCGTTTCGCCATTGGTGGCTTCGCTGGCGACCTCGATACCTTCTTCTGCTCGAATACCCTTACGCAGTTCGATCCGACGAGGCTCATCCGCATCCACGAGAATGACTTGAATACCTTCTTCCGACGGTTCCGAGGCATCAGGCAGATTTGCAGGACCACCGCAGGCCGCCACTTCATCCCCTCGAAACTCCACATCCGCCAGTTTCGAGGCATAGCGAGAAGCCATTTCCTCTGGTGACAGAATGCGGGAGTCGTCAAAGCCAAAGTCAATTTCCGCGTGGACACCTTTGCGTTTGATGCGACCCAGGTTGTAGAACCGCTTATTCAGGGTGGTGGTGACAAAGGCCCAGAGACAGCCCAGTAGATAGCGGCGTTTGAACGGGTCGCGCACAAACCAATACTCCAAAAATTTCCAGGAGTAGAAGCGGGCATAGTTGCGGAGCACTCCTTTCAGCACTTCCTCACGGGTCATGTTGTCGGGCTTGATGATGGGAGTGACGAAGTTGTAATGGGAGTAGTCACGGACTTCAACTTTATCTTCCAAATCTTGGAACAGTTCGGCAAAGGGCCAGGGGGTGTACATGTTCCAGTTGGTCATATCAGCGCCCCAATCCCTCGCCATGCGGTAGGTTTCCTCAATGGTTTCGGGCACTTCGCTGGGCAGTCCCATGATGTACTGCACCTCAGCGACGATGCCGTTATCACGCAGCAACTGGACTGCCCGTTTGTTATCGGCGATGGTGGTTTCTTTGCGGAAAACGTTGAGATTGAGCTGGGCAGCGGCTTCCGTGCCTAGGGAAACGTGAACCAGACCCGCTTTGCGATAGAGGGGCAGTTCGGCTTCGTCCCGCAGAATGTCGGTCACGCGGGTATTGATCCCCCAGTGGATAGGCAGATTGCGCTCCACCAGTTCTTCACACAGGCTCACAAAGCGGGCCTTGCTAATCGTCGGTTCCTCATCCGCCAAAATGAAGAAGCCGACATTATGCTCTTTGACCAGATACTCAATCTCATCGACAAATTCTTTGGGTTTGCGCGCCCGATATTTGCGCCAAAACTTCCATTGGGAACAAAAGCGGCAGCGGAAGGGACACCCTCGGGCAAAGTTCGGGACGGCGACGCGCACGCCCAGGGGCGTGTAGATGTATTTGTCCCATTCCAGCAGAGTCCAATCGGGGGTGAGGGTATTGAGGTTGCGGATAGGAGGATGGGCGGGAGTGGCGATGACCTGTCCCGCATTGTCAAGGTAGACAATGCCGAGGATAGTTTCCCGATCGCGCTGATCTGTTCCATCGGCGATCGCCCGCAGCAGGTTGACGCTAATTTCTTCCCCCTCACCGCGAATGATGTAGTTCACCCAAGGGGCTTCGGCCAGTACCTCGCGATACATATAAGTCGGGTGAATGCCCCCCATGATAGTGACCGCATCGGGACAGACGGACTTCGCAATCCGCAACGTATCCTGGGATTTATAAATCATCGGTGTAATGGCTGTGGCCATCACTACATCCGGGTTATAGTCGGCAATCATCACGGCAAGCAGCTCATCATCGATGTAGTTAGTCATTGCATCGATGAATTTCACCTCATCAAACCCAGCGGTTTTCAGGGCTCCTCCTACGTACGGCACCCAACTCGGCGGCCAGTTACCGGCAATCTCGGCCCCGCCAGAGTGGTAATTGGGTTGAATCATGAGGATACGCATGGACAGTCTCCTGAAATGCAAAGAATGGATGGGAAGGGGAAATGTCGGTGAGAGATAGGTTGGCCATAATCTTCTGGATGTCACCAGAACGTGCTAGGCCTGTCATCCGGTCGCGGCCAAACCCTTTCAGCAAAGGAACGACACCCCTCGCCTATGGAGTGAAGGCGGGCGCGGCAATGCTTTACCCCAAAGGCTTCTGAGATTAATTGACGACGCGCCCTAGCCAAAATGCTTTGCCCCTACCCCGGATCGAGTCGCGACCCGGCCTCGCCTTTACGGTGAGGTAACGGCAGGTTTGAATTCAATCAGTGGACAGTTTTTACAGACATCGGCACCGGGGAACGGATCGCCCGGACGGGTCACTGAAGCGGCTCCGGCTAGTTGCTTACGGGCAATCAGGCGCTGCACCACAGCAACGATGTGCTCACCGGGAATCATGACGTTGGTTTCGCCTCGCTCGGTTTTTCCAGCGTTGTAAGAACCGGAACAGGCCGGTAACTGGTTAAACGTTTTTTCTAGATAGGTGTAGACGCTACCGCCACAGGCTGAAGAGTTCATCGTCATTTGGGGACGCAGCGGATGTACATCCAGTGCCGCCATGTAGTCTACGCCCAGGTGATACGCCTGCAGGTTATCCACATAAAAATGCACCGTATCAGGAGCGAAGTAGGTGCTCGCTAAAGGGGCAACGGCGATCGCGAGCAATTCTCCCTCTGGCAACCGCGATTTACTGCGGACAAACTTTTCGGCCTGCGCCAAATCTCGGGTGTATTTGGCATGGCTTTTGATTTCAGCCGGATTCAGCGACTTCCAGCCAAACCCAAAGGCGGCATTGGTGCAGCCAAGTTGCTTTTTCTCCCCTAAGACCGTCTGCCCTTTCATGCGAGCGGCAATTTCCCATTGGCAAAAGCTCATGGGTTTCGCTGGACGATAGATGTTTTCAGCATGGTCCTGAAACTCTTGCAGTTCTGCGGAGTCGAAGAAAAATTTAATCGCGATGGGGAAGTGCATCAGCCGCAACTCCTCCATCAAAATGCGCTGTAGTTCGGTGTAAAGGCCTGAGTTGACTTTCATAAATCAAGAGGAATAACGGGTCTTTCGATCAGCTCTGAGTACAGCGGTTGGCGTTGTGAGTTGACTGCTGTACTCAAAATTCACAACTCACAACTCTCCCTCACGAGCTTGCTAAGCGTTCAGATTGCTATCAGCCTTGCGGGTATTGACGCCCAGCAAGCTATAGAGACCACAAAATCCCACCAGACCACTGAAGGCCGCGATCGCTCCCACAACATCCAGACCCACCCCGAGTGCCGAGTCGGCATAGACCCGCAGCCCCAGATAGAGCAGTATCCCTGCCATCAATAGACGCAAACCCCGGTCGAGGCCACCAATATTGCCAGCCATATTTATCCTCCCAACGTATTCAGTAAATCGTTAATATTGACTAAATCTGAATGTATGAGCAAACAGTTATAAAGTCAACAACTTTCTTGTCGGATGCTAAGAGCTGCTTGCCACGAGCCCGTCAGTCGCATTACATAAATTTGCGGAAAGTCAGATCCCGATGGTGATGAGCCGGTCAGTAGCCCAGATGGTGGAGAAATGGGATAGATGCAAGCGGGGAGTCAATAAATTGACTTTGGTCGCAGCCTTAAACCAGATCCAAGTTGAAAACTGGAGTTGTACTTGCTTAGAAAAACCTCACCTAACCCCTCCTTGAGAAGGCTACGGCTTATACATAAGTCATTCGTTTAGAACACACATGAGGTTCGATCCCCCTCAATCCCCCTTAAAAAGGGGGAAATCCCAGTTTGAATCGGATAAAGCCCCCTTTTTAAGGGGGCAGCGACAGCGGGGGATCTGCCATTTGCGCTGAGTTCTAGAGATGTGTATAAGCGGCAGCCTTGAGAAGGAGAGGTGCCGCAGGCGGTGAGGTCGGGCCGGATACCAAAACTCTATTTCTGAACCTGGATGAGGTTTAAGTCTTGGCCTTGAAATCCAGTTTCGTTTGCAGCAGCGGCCTGAAGCTGCCGGGGGCATCGCCGGAGTCTCCTGGAGGGGATGAGAGCGGGGAGCCAGTAAATGAAATTTGCTGGTGGCAGGGTGGATGGTCCCAACGCTTAGAAAAATCAGCATGGCGATTAAATTGTTGAGAGCCACGCCCACCATAAAATGCACTGCCATAGCCACCCAACCACTGCCGACAACCGGGCCGTTATTTGCCTGCCGATGCCAACCGGGTAGTCCGCGTAATCTTAAGCATTTGGGCAAAAAAATGTGCCGTTCAGAATGACGCTGGCATTATCTTTTTCATAGAGAAAAAGCGCTCTCCCTGGTTTGTTTGCCACCACAAAATACTGGAGTTACATAGCGAGATATCCCGCAAAGTTGTGAGATGGAAGTACATAACTTTTAGTTATGAATCTATACAGATCTTCCAAAACCAGGCTTATCGGAACGCTGATAGTATTCTAAAAAGCATAGGGAATTGCAGGACTCCCAAAATCCAGTACTGGAGCCGGACTGAGGTAAGTCATGTCGGTGATCCGCTGGAATGCTAATTGCAAACTGCCACCTGCCTTGGAGCAAGATTTTCATCTTCAACCCATCGCAGCTTATTGAGGCGTCCCCGTTGTTTGGCAGCGAGGGATTGCGTGGTGTCGTTACGAACCTCACAGGAAGGGAGATATGTCTTACTCGCAGACAACGACTCAGTCAAAAGCTGGTTATAGCGCCGGTGTAAAGGATTACAAGCTAACCTATTACACTCCGGATTACACACCCAAAGATACGGACATTTTGGCGGCGTTCCGGATGACGCCTCAGCCCGGAGTTCCCCCCGAAGAGTGCGCAGCAGCCGTTGCGGCAGAATCTTCGACCGGTACTTGGACGACCGTTTGGACCGACTTGCTGACCGACATGGATCGGTATAAGGGCCGTTGTTATGATATCGAGCCCGTACCTGGCGAAGATAATCAATACATTTGCTACGTGGCCTATCCCCTCGACTTGTTTGAGGAAGGCTCTGTAACCAACCTGTTGACCTCTCTGGTCGGTAACGTCTTTGGTTTTAAGGCGCTACGTGCCCTCCGCTTGGAAGACTTGCGGATTCCGGTGGCTTATCTCAAAACCTTCCAGGGACCGCCCCACGGGATTCAGGTAGAGCGCGATCGCTTGAACAAATACGGTCGTCCGCTGTTAGGTTGCACGATTAAGCCCAAGTTGGGGCTGTCTGCCAAGAACTATGGTCGGGCGGTTTACGAATGTCTCCGTGGTGGTTTGGACTTCACCAAAGATGACGAGAACATCAACTCTCAGCCTTTCCAGCGCTGGCGCGATCGCTTCTTGTTCGTCGCTGACGCGATTCACAAGTCCCAGGCTGAAACCGGTGAAATCAAGGGTCACTACCTGAACGTCACCGCCGCAACTTGCGAAGAGATGCTGAAGCGGGCCGAGTACGCGAAAGAACTCGAAATGCCCATCGTCATGCATGACTTCCTCACAGGTGGTTTCACTGCCAACACCACTTTGTCTCACTGGTGCCGCGATAACGGCTTGTTGCTGCACATTCACCGTGCGATGCACGCGGTAATCGACCGCCAAAAGAACCATGGTATTCACTTCCGCGTTTTGGGTAAGTGCTTACGGATGTCTGGCGGTGACCACATTCACACCGGTACGGTGGTAGGCAAACTCGAAGGTGATCGCGCCGGTACTCTGGGCTTTGTTGACTTACTGCGTGAAAACTACATCGAGCAAGACAAGTCTCGTGGTATCTACTTCACCCAAGACTGGGCTTCCATGGGGGGAGTAATGGCCGTGGCCTCCGGTGGTATTCACGTTTGGCACATGCCAGCTCTGGTAGAAATCTTCGGCGACGATTCGGTCCTACAGTTTGGTGGTGGTACTTTTGGGTCACCCCTGGGGTAACGCACCGGGTGCTACGGCTAACCGGGTCGCTCTGGAAGCCTGCGTACAGGCCCGTAACGAAGGCCGTGACTTGGCCCGCGAAGGTGGCGACATCATTCGTGAAGCTGCTAAATGGTCGCCTGAGTTGGCTGCTGCCTGTGAACTCTGGAAAGAGATCAAGTTCGAGTTCGATACCGTTGACACCATCTAGACCAGCTCAGAGGTACTACGGTACTTTGACGGCGGGTTGGGGCGCGTTGGTAGAGCCCATTGCAAGCAGTAGATTCTTAAAAAGTCACCAGACTGCTGCATAAGTTACCGAAACCTCATCGGCTTCGGGCTTAGATTCAGGGCTACCAACCGCCCATTGGCGGGGGCTATGTCAACCGTTCGGAAAATTCTGATGGACCTCAAGAAGTCAGCTAAAGACGCCGCCAAGGTGCTCACTAGCTATCTGACATTTCAGGCTGTAAAAACAGTGCTGAATCAATTGAGGGAGACCAACCCAGCCCACGCCTACTGGCTCAACACGTTTTCTACTAAAGAGGCTTTACAAGATGGGGAAGCCTATCTCAATGCCCTTTTGCAGGAACGACCTGAGTTCGCTATCCGAATCATGACTGTGCGGCAGACCATTGCAGAGGAAATCTGTGAGTTTTTGCCCGAAATGGTTTTAATCGGTATTCAGCAAGCCAATATGGAACACCGTCGTCAGCACTTAGAGAACATCACCCAGTTGGAAGTCACTCAGCCGGTTGCAGATGATGAGCCCGACAGATCGCGGCCATCAGCGACTGATCCTGAGATCTCCCCTGAGTAACCTGCATTGTGCGGATTGAACTCGACTCATCCGCCGATCTGTGCAATAACGCTTGTCGGTTTTTGACCGACTGTTCATCAATTAACCTAGCGAGGAACTATGAAAACTCTGCCTAAAGAGCGCCGTTATGAGACCTTGTCTTATTTACCGCCTCTGACTGACGCCCAGATCGAGCGTCAAATTTCTTACATTCTCAAAATGGGCTATTTCCCTGCCGTTGAGTTTAATGAGACCTCTGACCCTGAAGTCTATTATTGGACCATGTGGAAGCTGCCCCTGTTTAACGCTGGCAGCACCCAAGAAGTGCTGAGCGAAGTTCAGGCTTGCCGCTCTGAGTACCCTGACTGCTACATCCGCGTTGTGGGTTTTGACAACGTGAAGCAGTGCCAAATCACCAGCTTCATCGTGCATAAGCCTGGTGCTAGCACCTATCGCTACTAGAGTGAACTCGGCAACACAATTCTGATTGATTAAAGGGGCAAGAATGCCCCTTTTTTTGTTTTTGGGTCTTCGTCGAGTTGTCTTTCTATAGCAGAATGCGGCATGCGGAGGTCGAAATGCGGAATTGAAATGCCTCCAGAAAGCGGTTTCGAAACTCCAGGGCGACCTGATCAAACTGCAGCTTACTATCGTTTTTGCTTGCGGACAAGATATCCTTCCTAAACGCATTGATGGATTTACAAATCTGGGATGCACCCACTTCCTCTGAGTTTTCGATCAGGAAAATGGCTGGGTCAGATGCTCTGAAATCAGATGCTGTAGTCACCTATATTTCTGATAGCTGTTCAAAAATCACTGTGCTTTCTGGAGCGGTGGCAAATTTTTTCAATTTACAGCAATCAGGCCTCACTAATAATCAGCTTCAACAGATCTCAGCTGACATTTAGTCTTGAGAAGAATTAGAAATTCTAGATCTATTGTCGTGTCTTCTAGGGTGCGTCATCAATTAATCCCAGAAGCCTTTGGGGCTAAGCATTATCGCGCCCGCATTCACTCAACAGGCTAGGGTCTGTCGTTCTTTTGCTGAAAGGATTTAACCGTGACCGGATGACAGACCCTAGCGGAATACGGTGTCTGCAGTTGAATCCTAACGATAGCCCTCAGCATCGGCTTCAAATTTCCCCAGATTGGGAATATGTCAGGCTCATGGATAAGTCCTCACTGAACGGCAATTTGCTCAAGGAGGTAATTGGGTGAGATCGTCCTCGACAGATTCAACCGCTAGCTTTGTCAATCATCGCCCTTGGGTCCGCACACTGTTTCATTGGCAGGGCTCGGTGTTGCCTGCAGTGCTACCGCGATCGCTATTTTGTGCTGGCTTTGGACTGTTCATTGTCTTTTTATATGAGTCTGGGGCACCGGTTTACTTTCAAAAACTTGGTCAATATCGTGCCCAGCATTGTTCTGGGATTGCTGCTGGTATTTCGCACCAATACTGCTTATGAGCGCTTTTGGGAAGGGCGGAAGCTGTGGGGCGAACTCGTCAACACTAGCCGCAATCTCGCTCGACAAATATGGGTCGCGGTTCAAGAAGATAGCCCAAGCGATCGCGAGGCCAAAGTTCATCAATTACGCCTGCTTGTGGCTTTTGCGATCGCCACCAAACAGCACCTGCGCCATGAGCCCTTGGGAGACAGCTTTACCGCCGTCATCACCTCAAAGGAACTCAGCAAACTAGCAAAGATGCATCATCCGCCTTTAGAAATAGCCTTTTGGACGTCCGATTATTTGCAGTCTTGCTTTAATCAAGGCCGTCTCAATGTTTATCAACTCGCTGCCATGCTGGCTCAGGTTGATACCTTAGTCAATGTTTTGGGTGGCTGTGAACGAATTGTGAAAACCCCCATTCCGCTGGCCTACGTCATCCACCTTAAGCAACTGCTGCTTTTATACTGTCTAGCCTTGCCGTTTCAAATGGTGAGTGCTCTGGGATGGTGGACGGTGATCGCTGTGGGCCTCATCAGTTTTGCCGTCTTTGGGATCGAAGCGATTGGCATCGAAATTGAAAATCCCTTTGGTCATGATGCCAACGACCTGCCTCTCGACGCCATTTGCGAAACGATGCAACGCAACATTGAAGACCTGATCACCCTGACACCTGATAATTGTCGGTGGCAAGATAACGTCTCTTCAGCAACCATGACTTCAACGCGTTCGTAAATTGAACCGCCGCTCAGAAACCACATTGTAGGGATTGGCCAACAGCTGCCATAATTGCCAGGAAGTTGAGTTATCGAGTCAAAAGCGTGGTTGATCGTGAGGGACACAGTATCTTACGTCCACTAGTGGCGATCGCCACCTTTATGGTGATCGTGGCCGGACTCAAGGCCGCATCAGATTTGTTGGGACCAATCTTACTGTCAATATTTGTTGTCCTCGTCACCGCCCCCATTACCCAATGGTTGCGAGCCCGTCGGGTGCCCGGATGGTTGGCAAACACCCTCGTGATTTTGGGAGTCGTCGCGGTGGGCCTGTTGCTCATTATCTTTTTGGCCGCTTCGGTGGCTCAATTAACGACTGCTGTGCCGGAATATCGCAACCTGATCGATACTCAATTGACACAGCTAGAAGCGTTGCTCGCAAGTCGAGGCATAGAAAGTGTCGATCTCCTGAACCTGGAATTTTTGCAGCCCACCCGCCTGATTCAACTTGTGGTGTCATTCCTCACTGGCTTGTTAGGCACTGTGGGCAATATCGGGCTTACCCTCTTCATTTTCATCTATATGCTGGTAGGCTCTTCGAGTTTTTCGCACAAGCTCAAAGAGGGGCTTAATCACCGTCCTCGCCTCCTCAACAAAATCTTAGGCTTTGGGCAAAGTGTCAGCCTCTATTTATTAATTAAGGGCTGGCTGGGGGCCATGGCAGCGATTGGCCAAACCTTTTTATTGTTGGCTTTAGGGGTAGACTTTGCGGTGCTATGGGGAGTTTTATCCTTTTTGTTCAACTTCATCCCCAATATCGGCTACATCATCGCGCTGATTCCACCGCTGCTGTTGGCATTATTGGATTCGGGCCTCTGGTCAGCAGTTATTGTGTTTATTGGGTATGCGCTGATCAACAACTTCTTTGATATGGTCATTGGTCCGAAATTCTTAGGTCAGGGCCTTGATTTATCAACGCTAGTGACCTTCTTGGCCGTCATTTTTTGGACTTGGATTCTGGGACCCATTGGGGCGTTTTTGGCACTGCCCCTCACTGTAATGTTCAAGACCCTGGTTTTAGAAGCGTTTCCCGACAGTGCTATTTTGGCCAAAGTAATCAGTGCCGATGAAAGCTGAGCACTTGGCCCAAAATTTAGGGGTCGCCTGGGGACGCTTCTGAGCGATCGCGCCAATACCAGATCACATAGGCGATCGCCGCTATCTGCAGTGGCAATAACAACACCATGGGTTTTATAAATAACGGTACTTCAACTTGAGTGAGGGTACTAAAGGTCGCTGCACTCATCAAGACAACGATCAGCTTGATCGGCATTTTGCGTCTTGGCATAGGAACTTCTCAGTGAAAGATTACTGTCGAGGAGAGTCCGTCATCAGGCTGGCTCAAAGCGCCACCGCCCCAGCCAAAAACTGCTGCCAGGCAACGGTTTCATCTAGCCCCCAAGGTAGCGATGGCAAAGTATATCGCACCCAGAGCCGCAAGCCGTAGTAGGCGACGTATGCCCCAATAAGGATAACGGTAGCTCGCGATCGCCAGAGCCGCCGATACCACTGTGCGAGCGAGCGTTGGGTGATGAGTTCAGCAGTAGTGCATAGCGAGAACACCCCAGCTAGCGCTACCACTACCGGCCCAAAGAGATGGTAACTCAGCGATCGCGGCCAATCTCCGGCAACCAGCGCCAAGACAGAACGGGTGAGACCACAACTGGGGGCGGGAAATCCTAAGAACCACTGAAACAGACAAGGGGGAAACGGAAAGTCCATCCCCCACCGACTGACTCCCAGCGCAATCACTAATGGACTCAGCAAGGTTGTTAAAGTCACAAGGCGCCAAAACGGAGATCGCAATCGTGGAAGAGCGATCGCTGATGAATCAGTGCCCGCATACTGTCCTGAATGATTGTGAGGATAAGGGGGCGGACGAAGTTTCATATCACCATTCAGTTAGGAATCCAGAGATGGGCTTAAGACTAACAGTTGCTAGAAGCCGATGGCATAAGTTCACTACTCGGTTAAAAATGAGCCGGGAAGCGGAGGAGCCAAGGGGGCAGCAACTGGCAGGATAATGCTATTTCTACAGTGGAGTCCTAGGGCGCGTCATCCATTAAAACCAAAACGCTTTCGGTGTAGGCATGACCGCGCCCGCTCCATAAACCTAGCTAGGGGCTGAACCGCCTTCAGCATAAGGATTTAACCACTAATTGATGACAGCCCCTAGAGCGCGTCATCAATTAACCTCAGAAACCTTTGGGGCCAAGCATGACCGCGCTCGCATTCAATCAGTAGACTAGGGGCTGTCGTTCCTTTGCTGAAAGGATTTGACCGCGACCGGATGATAGGCCCTAGAACCAACCACGTTTGTTTTGGACATAGGTGGCTTCGAACTCTGCATCCGTCTTAGTCAGATAGAGGATGCCTTCGACCAAACCGATAATGCCCATCACGGCTCCCCCCACACCGCAGGTAAATACAGTGACCGCCAGCATGATGATGCCTTCAACTGTGTAGCCCAGCACAAATTTGTGAATGCCAAAGGCCCCGAGGAGAATACCTAAGACACCGGCAACAACTTTTTTATCGCTCTGGTTTGCATCAGGGTTGGTCATGGCTATTTCCTTTGAGTCCGGAATCTATTGCATTTAACCCAAATACTCGCGACCTGTTGCTACTTCAGCACCGATGTTCAAGACTCTTAAAGACTTTTGATACAACCGCTGCAGGGCTGGTAGCAGTTTAGTCTCTGCTTGTGGCCAAAACTCTTCTGACAAGAAGGCTCACAGCAGATTGCTTGTGAACATTAATTATCGGACTCGATTCATCGTATCGACAAAGACACCTCAGCATTTCTACGGGGAGTATTGGTTAAGACACTGATGATTACACGTAGACACCTGAAGCAGGGATAAAAAACTACAGTTTATTGGTCACAGACTAGGCGACCATGGCCATCTCGACATTACAAAGGAACCATTGCGATCGGCCTCAACTATATAAGAAGAAAGACTTTCAGCGCTTTTGGGTTACCCAGTTTCCTGACCAGTCGATCGCCTTCGAGGTTGATGAAATTGTTACACCAAGTTGCGTTAGACACACTAGCAGTGCTCTGTATTCCGCGAATAACGAAGGTATCTTTATCGAGATCAGGTGGATATTAAAGTTTTGATGAACCTTGTCATCAGGGCATATACGGAGATAGAGGTTGAGAATATTCTGTAGATGCTTAAGAAGCAATCGAAGGAGTACTTTTCCGGTGATTAATATACAAAATCGTTTAGCTGCCCCTTTCAACCTCACAGTTCCTGGAGTAGCCCCTACTGATAATTCCATTTCCTATATCCCTACAAGCCTCAATTTAGAGCATCCTTCGGTCAGCTGTATCTTGAAGCGTGGTCTCGATATTGTGGGTGCAGTCGTTGGCCTGTTGGTCACAGCCATCCTTTTTCTTCCCATTGCGATCGCGATTCAAATTGATAATCCTGGTCCTATCCTTTACAGTCAGGTGCGATGTGGGCATCAAGGCAAGACTTTCCGCATCTGGAAATTTCGCTCGATGGTGACCAATGCCGATAAGCTGAAGCATTTAGTCCAAAACGAAGCCCAAGGGTTAGTTTTCAAAAATAAAAATGACCCCCGGATTACTCGGATTGGGCGGTTACTGCGCAAAACCAGCCTCGACGAGTTTCCTCAGTTTCTCAATGTATTGCTGGGTGATATGAGCCTGGTTGGCACCCGTCCTCCGACGATTGATGAGGTGATGAAGTATGAATCGCATCATTGGCAACGTCTCAATGTCAAACCCGGTATTACGGGGGAATGGCAAGTCCGTGGCCGCTCTTCAGTCAGCGACTTTGAAGATATTGTCAAAATGGATTTGAGCTACCAGGACCAATGGTCGGTTTTTTACGATTTGCGGTTGCTCGTCGAAACGGTTTTAGTCGTGCTTTACCGCAAAGGTGCCTACTAAAGTCGGCCTTCACTAGACGGTTCTCAGAAACTATCACGCTCGTTCATAATTTTGCTTCTTGACCCAGGCTGCGATCGCGCGATCGCGGCCTTCCTTATGTCTGGCAATAGCCCTTTGCTTAGTGAGATAGATTTTGTTCGAAGTCAGTACTTGGCCGTCATATTAGGTATTTCAGCCCTTTCCTATTTCCCCATCACTGAGGCCCATCAATTCAGCAGACATTCGAGAAACTCTCGCAGATACTGGTTCGCGCGGGGATAATCGCAATCGGTTTTAACCGTTGACAGATTGGCTAGTACCGTTAGCCAGTCGGTGTCTAACACTGGCTGAATAACGTCATCCGCACAAATAATGTCCGGGCCATTAGACAAGTCTACAAACTGGAAAGCATCGACTGTAGGCGATCCCTGCCGCAAAGACAGGGGGCGCAGCCAACAGGTCTGCCGTTCTTCCATATGCTGTACCAGTTCTCCATAAAGACGGGCTTGTCCACAGTCGATATAAACGATTGGGTAGGCGGCTACTTCCATGCCTGCGGTTACTAACACGGCGATTTCTACAAGTTTACATAAACGGACGTTATGTTTGTTACAACAGAGGTTTAACCATTAGACACGGCAAATGCTATTTTTCTTGGAAAAGAGTTTTCCTTTGTCACCCTCAAAAATCTCAATTAAACTTTAGTTAAGTCTGAGCTGCCAGATGAAGTCATTCTCAGCTTCTTAAAGTGGCAAGCTTGGCTGACTACTTTCTCGTCATTAGGCATGGCTTGTGTTGACCAACAGTCAGTACAGGCCGCTTATCTCAGTTTTCGCTCCAGTGAAATGCTGACAAGGGAATTCAGCCGCTTGTTCAAGCTGGATTTTGTATACTGCACTGGTGTCTGAGAAGCTATCTTTGTTCACTAAACCCCTTCATTTTGAGGCACTTATGGTGGCGGTCGAAACGATCAAAAGTCGCTCCACATCCACAGTTCGAAAACCGGCCCCGCGATATCGCGTCCTGTTGCACAACGACGATTTCAACTCGATGGAATATGTCGTGGAATCGTTAATGAAAGTGGTTCCGAGCTTATCCATGCCTCAAGCCGTCAACATCATGATGCAGGCTCATGCCGCAGATGTGGCAGTGGTCATTATTTGCGCTCAAGAGCATGCTGAGTTTTACTGCGAGGGCTTGAAGGGTAAAGGCTTAACCAGTTCAATTGAGCCTGAAGAGTAAGTTTAAAACCCTTTTGAAACGTTTCTGGCTATTTGTCCGACGCAGCCCTGCTCTGATCAGAATTGTGGCCTATTTGGTTGGGATTATTATCCTCGCCGCGCCGATAGTGCTGCCGCTATACCATTGGGAATATGTCACCACTGACGGGCAATCCGTCATCTGGGCGCCCGTGACACTGTTCCTCACTTTTGTGATCTGCTTGCCACTGTGG
Organism: Leptolyngbya sp. SIOISBB; assembly: GCA_010671905.1. Taxonomy (GTDB): domain Bacteria; phylum Cyanobacteriota; class Cyanobacteriia; order Phormidesmidales; family Phormidesmidaceae; genus Halomicronema. Next base: position 6,429,272 of record JAAHII010000001.1, on the reverse strand, counting down.
ATGCGCCGCATCCACCCCAACTGCGTCCCCTGGAAAGCGTTAGGCTTTCAACGCCCACGCCGTTGGTGGCGCAGTTGGGGATACGCCTTTATCGCTGGCGTCATCGGTATTGTTTTGCTCTATGGCTTGCAACTGCTTTTAGGCTGGGGCAACTGGCAAATTCCAGTTCAAAACACCGGGCGCTTCTTGCTGGAAGGCAGTTTGGTTGGGGTCGGGGTCGGCCTGGCAGAAGAACTGCTATTTCGGGGCTGGCTGCTCTACGAGCTAGAACAGGATTGCACGGCTGCGATCGCCCTCTGGATCAACGCTGTCATTTTTGCGATCGCCCACTTCATCCGACCACTATCCGCCATTTTGGCTACCTGGCCCCAGTTTGTGGGTCTGATGTTGCTAGGAGCTGCGTTAGTTTGGGCACGACGGATTCCCCATACCGCAAATCGGGGACAACCGAATATCACGACTTTGGGTGCCGCCGCTGGACTGCATGGCGGTTTAGTGTTTGCTTATTACCAGGTAGATGTCAATGATCTGGTAGTGGCGACGGGGCAAGTACCGGAATGGGTCACGGGCATCGATGGTAATCCACTAGCGGGTTTATTGGGACTAGCCTTTTTAAGCGTGATCTGTTGTGTCACGTACCGGGCTAGCCATCCTTAGGAGCGAGGATTATATAAATTCCGCTATTTGCCTTGGGCCAAGGAGATCACATTTCCCCTCCGAGGAGGGGCGGCGGGGTGGGTTGCCCATGAAGGATCGAACCCACCCCGCCTACGGCACCCCCTCCTCGGAGGGGAAAACCCGGCATACTATTAAATTCCTGGTCCTTAGGCAAGCTCGCCGTCAGCTAACTATCGTTCGGAAACTAGCGAAGTCCAGGAATTATCTTAGAAGCTCTATCCCAATGTCGAACGCTATACATCTTGCCAGAGAGACCAACGCCGCATTTAAGCCTGACAGCAGCATCTCAGGAAACCGTGATTTTCTGAGATGCTGCCAAAATTGCGGAAATCCTAACCCGGCAAAGTTATACGCACGAATTCTGAATCCTAGCGATTTTCAGCACCTACTCGGGCACAACCAGAGATTCACTTTCTTCTACCTGGTCAGAGAGCAGGCCAAGTTCGCGGCTGAGGGCTTCTAAATCATCGAGAATCTGCTCAGTATCAATCTGTGGTTGTTGGTTGCTGAGTTGCACAAGGGTAGCTAAGCAAGCTTCCAGAGCTGTGGCAAATTCATAACGAGTCACCAACTCATCACCCCGAAACGTGCCATCGGGATAGCCTGATAAGCACCCGTAATCCTCTGCCAGAGTACTGACAGCGGTGTAGGCCCAGTGATTGGGCGAGACGTCAGCAAAACCATCCGGCGGAAAAATTTGTGCCAGGCGTTGGCCGCTAACCTCAGCCCTTACAGATAATGGAGAAGATAATGCTGGCAGCGCTAAATCCGACATGGAGCGAGTCGACGTTGCACCTTCATTCGCGATCGCCAGGGGAGCAATCATCCCAGCGCTGCAAACCGACAGTCCGAGAGAGAGAAGAATTCTTGCCATTAGTCGCTCCAGATTGACGGTAATAGTGCTTAGTTTAACGAAATCGATAAGTGCAATGAACAAACATGCAGTTGCCTTCAGGATGAATGGTAATATGCGGGGCGCTGGAGAGGGCAACGGCCACACAGTGGCAGAGGAGGAGCGGTGATGAACAGTGGATTTCGGGTATCGGTACCGGCAACAACCGCCAATATTGGCCCTGGGTTTGACTGTCTGGGAGCGGCGCTGACTCGCTACAACGGCTTTACCTTTGCCCCGTTGACAACAGCAGACAGTTTGCAAATTGAGGTTCAAGGCCCCGATCAAGATCGGGTAACCACCGATGCTTCCAACCTCGCTTACGTCGCTTTTCAAAAGTTCTTCCAAAAAATCAACCAACCCATACCGGCCTTGAGCCTGCGAATTGAACTGGATGTGCCCCTAGCCCGCGGCATGGGCAGTTCTTCAACGGCAATTGTCGGGGGTATCTTAGGCGCTAATGCCATGGCTGGAAACCCTCTAGATGCAACGGCCTTGGCAGAGTTGGCAACGGCGATCGAAGGACATCCTGACAATGTGGTGCCGGCCTTGCTGGGGGGCTGCCGCTTAGCGACGGTCGATGATGCAGGAACAGCAACGATCTGCGAAGTCGCCTGGCACTCCGAGATTGTCCCGATTCTGATGGTTCCCGCTTTCGAAATTGCTACCGCTAAAGCCCGTGAAGTCTTACCTTCCAGCTATTCTCGAACCGACGCCGTTTATACCCTTGGGCATTTGGGACTACTGTTGCAGGCTTTGGCCACGGGTAACGGCGACTGGTTGCGCACCGCTATTGGAGATCGCATTCACGAGCCTTATCGCAAATCTCTGATTCCCGGCTATGACGCGGTTACTCAAGCCGCTCTGGCAGCAGGGGCATATGGGGTCACCATCAGTGGTGCTGGCCCCACCCTGTTAGCTTTGGGTAGCGCTGATCAAGCCGCCGCGATCGCCACTGCAATGACAACAGCTTGGCAACAGGCTGGGGTAGAAGTGATCGATGCCCAGCCACTAGCGATCGACACAACCGGGGCAACCGTCACTAGGCTCAACTCAATTTAGCGATTCCCAGCTTAATGACCCATTCAAAATCCCTTTGAATCTCGTTTGGATACATTCCTCGCCCCTTAGGGCGTAAAATCAGCGGCGGTAGTGCGTTCCACAGGGAAAATTTCGTAATGCACTGTTCGCTTGTGGCGGAGATCGGCATTTTACGCTCCGCCTTTTTTACTTTTTGAACGAGTCGTCCTCCTTTATCGGTGCTCCCACATCGGCCAATTTGTGGGTTCTAGAGGAGGGTTTTGGGAGTGCCTCAATCACTGTAGTGAGGCTAACCGGCAGTATCTGGGCGAGATCACGGAGCTCATGGCAATTCATAGCCAAGGCGCTCGTTTGCTATTTCACCTTGGGAATATGACCGCAGCCAGTCTCGTCAAGGCCCGAAAACCATCCACCGTCAATGCCTCACCCAAATACCTATAGCAAACTTACTTAAGTAAGCGATCGCCGTTAGCCAAATATACTGATCTCCCTTGGGAAAGCAGCCCAAACATTTGAACAAATAGATTTGTGCTAGCACCTCATTGAGCACACTTCACATAAATTCCTTCTTTCAGAGATTTTTAGCAAATCATCTTCACACTGAAATGCCAATTTTTTCTGATGTTTCAGAATACTCAATCCAGATATGTTGAGACTGTTCAAGGGCAATCGATTCGGGTTTAGGCCCTTTTCTACCACTGACTGTCGTATTCAGAGTTGAGTTTCACGTCACTATGCAATTTTCTTCCTGGAATTCCAAATTAGCGTTAGCCGGTTTGACTGTAGCCGGTGCCTTTGCTTTACAGCAGCCGATGCAAGCTGCAAGCTATACCGTTGATGACTTCTCTCAATTTAGTGCTGGCGAAAGCATCGAAGGCATGGGAACAGTCCATGAGCTGCTAGACATTGACGCCATTTATGGTGAAGCCGTCGCTATCTTTGAAGGTGGAGCTAAGGCCGAAGGAGAAGCCGGTTGGGGAGTCAAAGAGAGCGACACTTGGTCCTACCAATCTAACACTGGCACCAGAATTAACGGTGGCACCCACTTAGGCGGCTTTTCCGAAGTTGGCACCAACAAGAACTCTCGCAACAACAGTTTCCGATTCACCTTTAAGGAGGGGTTCGTGGCTTCTGAATTCTCTCTATTGATGTTGGATTATGGCGATTACAATGCGTTTGGTGCCGGTGAGCATAACGTCTATTTGACGGCATTCAGTGGTGATCAGCAAGTGGGGCAAAATTCCTTGTCGGGCAATGGTGGTGTTGGCGGCAATGGGGACGCCACTAAAGTGGACAATGATAATTTCGGCCGCACTAATCTCTCAGTTCAAGGCGAAGGAATTACTCATGTTGAACTCACTTTTGACTTCATGAAAGGAGATAATCTCAACGAGAAGTCTTTCGATCCTTTCTTGGGCTTTGATAGCTTGAGCTTCACCGCTGCCGAAGCAGATGTTCCTGAACCAGCTTCGGCCCTAGCGGTTTTGGCCGTGGGTGCGGTTGGGACTGCGGCTCTAAAACGCAAAAAGACAGCCTAAATGCTCGACCATGAAATGGCGTTAAGCGAGTTTCATTAAGTGATTTGACTCCCTACCGTTCTCACATTGAGCAATGGTAGGGAGTTTTTGCTATGCGCCTAATAACTGAGGAAGTAAGACACTGGCAAATTCATAAACTTGGTGACCAAGAACCGTCATCGCAGAACGAGTAAGCGGCAGACTATCGATCACCATGCCTGCAGAGAGGGCCATCATGTAGAGGATGGAGTACTTGAACAGTGACTTAGCCTGGTCGCGATCGCTGGGCTCTTGCAACAGCACCCAAGCTTTTTTCAGAAAAATCCAACCGAGGTAAAGGGCGATCGCGCCGTAAACCCAACCAGTCGCATGGAGCGGCACCGTCATTAACAAGGTGAGCGGCACCAATACCAGCGTATAAGCCCAAATCTGTTTGGCAGTCGCTTCATCCCCGACGACTACCGGCAGCATGGGAACACCGACCTTGGCATAATCATCTTGAATCACTAGCGCCAAAGCCCAAAAGTGAGGTGGCGTCCAAATAAAGACAATGGCAAAGAATAGCCAAGCGGCCCAACTCAGTTCGCCAGTTACCGCCGCCCAACCCACCAACGGCGGAATGGCTCCGGCAGCACCGCCAATCACGATGTTCTGCGTGGAGGAACGCTTGAGCCAGTGGGTGTAGACCCCCACGTAGATGGCAATTCCCACCATTTCTAAAACCGCGCTGAGCACGTTGCTCACCATGGCTTGCAGCGAAAAGGCGATCGCCGCTAAAACAACGGCAAAGATTAGTGCATCGCGTAATTGAATGCGCCCCGAGGGAAGGGGCCGATGCCGAGTCCGCTCCATATCGAAATCAATGTCGCGATCGTAAATGCAGTTGATCGACTGCGCCGAGGCTGCCGCCAGAGCCCCGGTCAGCAACGTCACGATGAGCAGTAACGGATCGACCGTTCCCTGAGCCGCGACCAACATGCTGGCTGCGGTCTCAATCAACAACAGTGGAATAATTCTAGGCTTGGTGAGTTGCCAATAGCTGCGGCAAACCTGCCAAACGCTGTCATGGTGAGGAGTAGGACTCTGCCAACTGGGAGAAGTCTGCATATGCAGGTAAATCCTTAATGAGAAAGTATTGAAGAAACAAGATTGAAAACCATCAGGTCGGCTGGGGCCTCACACTGTTGAGGAAACCCGCAATGGTTAATTGATAGCGGCGTCTCCGGTTGCCTTGCGATCGCGCCAAGCCAGCACGGTAAACGCTGTCAACGCTGCCGTCAGGGTGGCGCCGATAGTATGGTGGGTCACGGTCAACGGCTCGACCTGTAAGTGCAGTTGCAACGTGGCAATTCCTAAGACAATTTGCACCGATAACAAGGTGCCAATTAGCAGCGTGAGTCGCCGCAACCAGGGATGCAATGCAGGGGTTCGCCAAGCCATCAGCAACAGCGCCAAAATGGCGATCGTGGGAGGGACAACACCAATCAAGTGGCTATCCATCACTTGGCACAGTTGGGCACCGCCTAAGCACTGATGCGCTGCCCAGCGAGAGCCGACGAGAGCACCCAGCAAACATTGCAGATAGACCAACCCAGTGGCGATCGCCCCCATCATCGGTAGCTTGCCCGCTGTGCCCAAAGCCTGATAGGGCGTGAGACCAAGCCCCATCACCAGCAGCGTCAGCAAAAAGGCTAAGGCGGTTCCCAAGTGGGCCGTGACAATATCAAACCGGAGCAGTTCGGTAACTGTCAGACCACCCAACGCACCTTGCACCACAATCAAACACACGGCTCCTAACGTTGCCCCCGGCAACCAAGCGGGCACATCGCGACGGCACCACCAAGCCTGCCCGGCTAGCCAAATCGACATCAGCCCAATCAACGAGGCATCCATGCGGTGAAACCATTCCAGAAAAACCTGGAGGTTCATTTGCTGACTGGGAACGATTTGGCCATAACACAGCGGCCAATCAGGACACGCTAAACCGGCATTCATGACCCGGGTGGCGCTACCCACTGCCATCAGTGCCAGGGTGGCGATCGCCAACTTCCAAATCAGTCGACGAATACGAATCGGAGCAGCAAGTCGCTTGTCAACGTCCAGTGGTCGTTGTCGGCGAGAAGGACTATCAAAGGGAATGTTGGCTGACATATAAAATTAAACGTGCAATCCAGAATCCCTTGCCCTGACAATTGTGAGGTATCAGCCATGGCTGACCTGAGCGAAATTATCTGGGGTGGATTGGTATCACTTTAGAAAGGGTGATTTTAATTCCTTGAAAGCTTTAGGGTTTTCTTCGGAATTTATTGCACAATCAATAAAACTTGTAACGTTTCCTAAAGTTAATGCTTGTCACTGTATTCAAGGTGACAAAACGATTTCGGTGCGATCGTCCACGCTGTTGGCAAAATCATCGAGAATTTGGTTCATTACCTTGTCGTGTTAGTCAATAAACGCTGACAACCGCTTAAATGGGACCGTCAACCTTCGTAAATCTTGTCGTTTCGGTTGTTGTTTAACCTTGCTTCGATATTTTTAGGAAATCTGTGAGTGAATCCTCAGTGGGTTCTTGTTGCCAATTTCCTCTGCCGAAACCAATTTATCTTTAATCCTTACAAGCCCTATGTCCACCCCCTTTCAGCAACTAAAAGACGATTTCCGTACGTTGGGCAAAGACCTGCAAACGGACACTCTGCAAACCGCCCAACATGCCCTGCAAGATTGGGTGGCGGCCAATGCAGGAGCGATCGCAGAAAAGAAAGCCCCCGCCGAATTCAACGGCACGATGATGCAGTGGTTTCATTGGTACATTGAGCCCGATGGCACCCACTGGCAAAAGCTCCAACAAGACGCCCCCAAGCTGGCCGAAGCTGGTTTTACCGCTCTTTGGCTGCCCCCCGCTTACAAGGGCATCGGCGGGAGTTTTGACGTCGGTTATGGCGTTTACGACATCTTTGATTTAGGCGAATTCGACCAACGAGGTACTATCCGCACTAAATACGGCACTAAAGACGAATATGTCGATGCCGTGCGTACCTGCCGCCAAAATGGCATCCAAATCTACGCAGATGTGGTGTTTAACCACAAAATGGCTGCTGACTACGAAGAAGAGTTCGACGCGATTCCCTATGATCCCCACAATCGCAATCATGCTCTAGGGGGAGCTCGCAAAATCAAAGCCTGGACGGGTTTCGACTTCCGGGGAACGAATGGCGAAGGAGGGCGCGGCGATCAATACTCCAGCATGAAGTGGCACTGGTATCACTTTGACTCGGTGGATTACAACAGCGCCGATCCCGAGTTCAAAGCTATTTGGAAAATGGCCGATAAGAGCTTTGAAACCAAGGTCGATCTAGAGCGGGGTAATTACGACTACCTCATGGGCAGTGACCTCGACATGAATCATCCTGAGGTGAAGGGGGAACTGGAACACTGGGGCAAGTGGATGCTGGACGACATTGGGGCCGATGGCTTCCGGCTCGATGCGATTAAACACATCAATGGAGATTTCTTTAATGAGTGGCTTGACCAGTTAGAAGCCCACACGGGACGCGACCTGTTTTGCGTCGGCGAATACTGGACTTACAACTTTGGCACCTTAAGCTGGTATATCGGCAATGCCGGGGGTCGTCTCAATTTATTTGATGCGCCGCTGCACCACAACTTCCATAAGGCGAGCAAAGCGGGCGGTCATTACGATATGCGGCAAATCTTTGACGGCACCCTGATGAAGGAGTTGCCTCTATTTGCCGTCACCCTCGTCGAAAACCATGATACGCAGCCGCTTCAATCACTCGAAGCCGTTGTGGAATCCTGGTTTAAGCCGATGGCCTATGCCATGATTTTGCTGCGCGAACAAGGCTATCCCTGTGTCTTTTACGCCGATTACTACGGTGCTCACTACAAAGACAAAGGCTATGAAATCTGGCTGGACTCGCACCAGTGGATCATCGATCGCCTCTTATTTGCTCGCACGCACTTTGCCTACGGCCCCCAATACGATTACATCGATCACTTCAACACCATTGGCTGGACTCGCCTGGGTTCTGAGCATCATCCTGAGGCCATGGCGGTCATTCTCAGTGATGGCCCCGCCGGTCACAAGTGGATGGAAGTCGGCAAACCTCACAAGGCGTTCTACGACATCACCGGTCATATCAAGGAACCGATTTACACCAACGAGCATGGTTGGGCTGAGTTCCGCTGCAATGGTGGTTCAGTGTCTGTGTGGGTTGAAGCAAATCCGCTGCTGTCTCAGCTAGAGGGCATTGAAGTGGCTTAGACCATTGGGGTGGGCAGTGCTCACCCTACTCTCTTGGCCTTCTGCCTCAGCATAGGCAATGGACTCCTGCGATCGCTCAACCAGTAGAGCATCCCCGTCTTTGCTGTGGTTAATCTTTTTCATACCGTGACCTCCTGCCTAAAGAGATTAAAAGACTCCGCTGAATTAGCTGACTGCGGCAAAGACACGCTGGAGATTTTCAGGAACGTCAATTTCGGCGAAATCGCGGGCTGGATACAGATAGTCTTCACCCGACTCATCGATGATTCGAAGCATCTGGCGCTGACTCGCTTGCTCATCATCCAATGCCTGATAGAGCTTTCGCACTTCGAGGGAGGCAGGATAATCTTGGTTATTGATACAGACGACAAATTTCATAGGATTACTCCAGAAAGCGTTTGATTTTAAACTCTTTTTTGCTGATGCCATGGGCTTCGTACCAGTGCAGTTCGGCTTGGCAGGTGGAGCCATTATCGAGGCTGATGGTGGCAATGCCCTTGAGTTTGCGCCAACGTCCAGAGCCGTAGGCTTTGCGGAGCCGTTCGATTTCCCGAATGGAGCTGCCAACGGCGATGACTTCAATATTGCTGAGATCTCCCAATATTTCAAAGTTCACGTTAGCGTTAATCCTAAGGCGGCAAGCCGCTGCTGTATCCAGGTGGTGTTGACTTCATCGGTTTCAATCGCCTTCTCAACCCCGACCTTGGCGATTTCAAGAAGCTGTTTAGACTTGTCTTGTGATTCAAAAGAAGCTCGAATCTTTTCAACAATTATTTCTTGCTTCGATAATGACATTATCGGGATTGATACATCTGCTAGGCCTGATGCAGCGATCGCCCTCAATTTTTAGTTAGGGGAATGCCATCAAAAGCGTTGAGAGCAACCAGGGCCAGACTCAAAATTAGCACCGCAGCAGCAGGCGCAATGCCCTCAGCCAGAGAAATGAAACTGAGCGAGAGTAGGGCGAGGAGCGATCGCATGATGACGACCCATTTTGGCAAACAGGCTGGGGCCGCCCACTGGAGTGCCGTTACGCCTAGTAAAAAAACGGCTAGTCCACCGTAAAGCACAGTCCGAGCCTCAACATTCCAATCACTGCCAGAAGCGGCTTCGATCGCAAATTGCACACCCACTCCCGTCGCGACGATTCCCATAAAGGCAAACAAGTGGCTGTATCCATACACATAAGACCGCAGCAAAGCCAACCGCCCGCCCCGTAAGGCCCAGTTAATTGTCGATTCATCGGCCCGCTCAAAATACATCCACCACAAACCAACGGCGGTGATAAATCCACCGATCCCCGTCAGGATGTTGTGCCACTGCCACGCCGTCTCCGCGACTCCTGTAGCGACCGCAATAATAGCCTCGCCCAGCACGATAATGACTAAGAGCCCAAACCGTTCATCCATGTGTGACGCTTGAGTCGGGATCTGTTTAATGGTGAGGTAGGTGATTGGACCATTACTGATCTCAATCGCTAAGGCGATCGCCCATAACCAAAAGCGAATAGGCTCCGGGGTGGCGATCGATAATAGCCAGAGGCCACCCGCCACGGCAAAGCTCAAAGTGTATCGCCGAGTGAGCTCCCGCGATTGCGGTACGAATCGCCACGCCTGGATGTATAAAAAGATGATGACCAGTCGTAAGGCACTGTAAGCGGTCGCAAACCTCACCGACCCACCGTGCAGCGCATCATGAATCGTTAAGGCCAACACCACCACCCCAAACATGACCCCCAACATAACTAGGCGATAAGGCCCACGGTCTACGTCGAATTGATCGGCGTAATAGCTAAAGTCAATCCATAACCACCAGACAGGGACAAATAGGGCAGCAAATCCAGTGATGCCAGCCCAGCTCAAATCGCTATGCAATAGATGAGCCAGCTGTGAGATCGCGAGCACAAATACTAAGTCAAAAAACAGCTCTAGCCAGGTGGCATGGCGATTAGACTCCGGCCCCTCGCCAACGTATAGCCGCAATGGGTGAGACTGTCGGTGCGTCATCTGTTGTGCCCCCTCTTAAAGCCTGCTATTGCTTACCGTACCCCACCTGACAAGCGCCTCGACTGCCAGCCGTTGCCTCTGCTGCCCTATTTCTTTCGGTTAGTAGAAGCCGTTATTTTAGGGTGGGTCGTCATTTAAAAAAAGTGACCTGAGCGCAATGGCTAACGTTATCAAGGGAGCGATCGCATGGCTACGTATCTAGTGACTGGCGCAAACCGAGGCATTGGTTTGGAATATTGTCGGCAGTTGCAGCAGCGAGGAGATGACGTAATTGCCGTCTGCCGCTCTAGCTCTGATGAGTTGGACAAGATTTGCGTCCGGATCGAAACGGGTGTTGACATCACCGCCGAGGAATCGGTGGCGCAACTCGCTCAAAAATTGGACGGGATTGAGATCGACGTATTGGTCAACAATGCAGCTATTGTCGAGCGCATCAGCCTAGAAAATCTTGACTTTGAGAGCATTCGACGACAGTTCGAAGTCAACGCGATTGGTACGTTACGCCTAACCCAAGCCCTCTTACCTCTAATCAAGTCTGGTGGCAAGGTCATCATTATGACCAGTCGCATGGGCTCCATCGAAGACAACACCTCGGGCGGTTCCTACGGCTATCGCATGTCCAAAGTGGCGGTATCCATGGCCGGTAAATCTTTATCCCATGATCTCAAACCGCAAAATATTGCCGTCGCCATTCTGCATCCTGGCCTGGTCAGCACGCGTATGACCAGCTTTACTCAAAAGGGCATCACCCCAGCAGAGTCTGTGAAAGGCTTACTAGCCCGCATTGATGAACTGACCTTAGAAAACACCGGCACCTTTTGGCACAGCAATGGTGAGATTTTACCTTGGTAGCCGGTAGGGGCTGAACTTATGGAAATAAGTGCATGAGCAAGGGGGGGGAAAGTTCTCCTGAGGGCTGTTTGGAGATCGCCCGACCAATGGCTATCTCCAAACGTTCGGGCTGTATCTTGCCCACCGTTATCCCACTGCTTGAAACTCTGGCAAGGTTCCAAGTTTGCGGATATGAACCTGTACTTCCATGCCCAGATAGTCGTTCGTATCACCGTACCAACTACCCGACAGTGGCATGATCTGGCCTGGATGACGAGCGATCGCCACTCGGATCAAGTCAAACCCCTCTGTGATGCGATTCGTGGGGTCATAGTTACACCACCCAGCCCCCGGCAGATAGACCTGTAGCCAAGCATGGGTCGCCCCAGAACCCGTCATGCCGACTTCACCGCCATCTAACGCCTCGTCATAGAGATAGCCACTAACAAACCGACAGGCAAATCCTAGGCGGCGCAGCGCTTCAATCATGAGCCATGCATAGTCACGGCAAGTCCCCTGTTTGATTTTTAGAGTCTCGCTGGGACGTTGGGTGCCCTCAGTGTCTCGGGCCTGATATTCAAAACTGTCCCAAATTTCATCCATCATGCCATTGAGTACATCAAGGGCATTGTCGCGATCGCCCGCCACAAATCGTTTAGCCCACGCCGCTACGCTGCCATTAGCATCCTCTGCATGGGGTCGCATGAAGTTTGACAAATCCATCCATTCATCTGGCGTGTATTGCACAGGAATTTCCTCAGCCCGCTCGTTCAGCGGAAACTCAGTGACATCCTTGAGGCCAAAATGTTCACCTCGCAGACGGTACGTCACGACCAGTTCAGCCGCCGCATCCTCAAACTGCAGTACCGCCACATTGTTCGACAGCGTATCCATCATCCAATGCACCTTGGCCGGAAGGCTGGTCTCTAGGGAATAGTGCAGAATGCGACCGCTGTATCCCAAACTCGGCAAAAAAATGGCCCGATGCGTGCCAAAAGTCACTGGCTGACGGTAACGATAGGTGGTGACATGTTCCAGGTCATAAATTACAGTCATAGCGAATCCCTTGACTCAAAAGTCCCTTGTCGCCGTGTTTTTAACACCGATATTAGAGTTGGCAATATGCAACTCAGGACTGTTAATACCTCGCCAAAGACGTGTGGAGGGGCAAGTGTCACTGCCCTGCCAGTTCTGGATAACCCTGAAGATATCGCCGCCAGTCACCGACATTCACACCGATACGAAGACTTCGCCTGGGCAGTTGAAAAGGTGGACAAAGAACTGGCAGACACAGAGAGGGTACATCTGGAAATCGCTGTAAGCACTTGCAGAAAATACTCTCAAGGTTTCTGCGACATCACCAAAACCGTACTTAGGGATCTGCGGGGAAATAAAGTACCTCTTGGAGGGGCGCAAGGCCTTGCGCCCTTACAGTCAATGTTCTTGCTGGTAGGGATGTTATTAAATCGCCAGCCCCTTAACCGTCTTGACTATCCGCTGCTGGAAGGACACTCGGCCAGGAGGTGATTGCTCAATACCCGCTACTCCACTGCTTTAAAGGGTGTATTCAGACTGTCAACAAACACGTTGGTCGAAAGGGGTAAACGACCAGGGTTTTGGCGGGGCTCTGCCGCATACCCAATGGGCAACAACAGGGCCACCACGATGTCTGAGCGATTTTCTGCCCCAATCACTTTTTTAACGGCCTCCTCTTGCCACCCATTCATAAAGCAAGAGGCTAACCCCATAGCCTGAGCCGCTAATGCCGTGTGAGTCGCCGCAATCATGGCGTCCTTGATGGCATATTCACGCCGGCGATCGCCCAAGTTTTCTTGAAATTGCGGGATTGCCGACTTAAAGTAATCAACCGTTTTTTGCGGCCAGGCACCTCGTTCCAGCGCTGTTTGATAAATCTGATCCATGAGTGCTTCATCTTGCCAAGCTGTCGTGCTAGCCGTAAAGACGAACGTTACCGGTGCTTGTAATACTTGTGGCTGACCAAATGCGGCTTCTGCAAGTGCCTGCTTTTGCTCGGTACTCTGCACCAGAACGATCCGCCAGTCTTGCAAGTTGTAGCTGCTAGGAGCAGCGACTGTCAGCTCAAGCAACCGTCGCAGCATCTCTGGAGGAATCGCCTCTTCTTTAAAAGATTTGATGGCTCGACGAGTCTCAATCGTCGTAAACGTATCTAATGTTGATGGCAAAGACGCACTCATAACACACTATCCTTTCGCTAATTCATCTAGGTGGCTGACCGCAGAATGGCCTTCAAGGTTTTTATCCCCTCAGTCCAAAAGCGGTTGTGACACAGTACGGACACAGCTTGTTAACCGCCGTTGCCCCGTTTGCGACAACCTTATTATCCTAGGGGCAATTTGTTGAGTGCATTTACATCCTCAGACAGAAGATTGGGGGCGATCGCGTAGCGATCATCATCCAACAGTCCAGATTGTTCTGAGGTTTTCTGAACTTTCTGATATTTCTTTCGGAAAGGGTATAGGTCAAGCTGAAAGCCATAAGTAAGAACATGTGGACAGCTCATGGAAGCACTCGCTCTACTATTCGTCATTGCAGTCTTCATTGCTTTGCTGGTTCCTGAGAAAAAGCCTAAGAAACCCAGTGCTGGGGACGATCTATTAAAAGGATTAAAGGCTGCGGCAGGGGAGATCTTTTCAGAAAGCATGCTCAGCAATAAAAAAGGCGATAAACCTAAAGACAATCCATGGAGCTCTCCCTTGGTAGTTGTGCTCTTCATCGTTTTGCTGGGAATTGTTCTGACCTCTATTTGAGTTGATGCCTTGTCGAGGTAAATTGCTCAGAGAGGCTGGTATCTGTGTGAGCACTCACAATCTGTCTACTGCGGCCGTTAACCACCATCGGCCCCGCCCAGCCTGAGGCCAGCATCGCTCGTTAGGCTGGGCGACTGATTTGTATCAGAGACATCTAGAGTCAATATTTCTGGCGGTCGTAGGTGCTGACCGAATATGCATTGCGTTTTATCTGTGGAGTCGCGTCACCAAAAGCGACCAGCTCTTGCCGCGATCGCAGAAATCGACAATGTTGCCTGCTGTTGTCTACAAAATATAGCGGTGTGCGAGCTGATGCAGTACGCTCATTTGTACTGTACTGGTAGCCCCTATGCGTCCCCACTCCGCCGATTTACGTCAGCGCATCGTCACCCTTTACGAACAAGGCGAAGGGTCGATTCGTCAACTCGCCCAGCGCTTTCAAGTCAGTCCAGATAGTGTCCGCTTGCTGGTGAAACAGTATCGAGCCACCGGCAGCATTGCCCCCAAACCCTACGCTGGCGGCCCTCAACCGACGCTTCAAGGGTCTCATCATGAGGTGTTGCGGGAATTGGTCGAAGCGGATAACGATGCCACCTTGGTGCAACTGGCCGAGCGTCTCGGCGAGCGCACTGGGGTGTATGTCAGCGGCAGCACCATTAGTCGCACCCTCAGCCAACTGGACATGACGCGAAAAAAAAAGTCTCAAGGCCAGTGAAGTCTACCGTGAAACCAAACAGCAAAAGCGTTATGACTATTGGCAAAGCCTGCGGGACGTCACCGCCGAAGATTTAGTGTTCCTCGATGAAACGGGCGTCAACTTAGCGATGGTGTCGCTGTATGCGCGCGCCCAGCGCGGTCAACGAGCCTATGCTCAGCAACCGAAAGGACGTGGGAAGAACCTCACGATTCTCGGTGCCATGAGTCTCAAGGCGGGGTTCTTGGAGGGGCTGAGCTTCTCCGGCGGCATGACGGGCGATCTATTTTTGTGGTTTATCGAAACCCTCCTCTGTCCCCTGCTCTGGACCGGTGCGGTCGTCGTGATGGACAACTTACCGGCCCATAAAGTCGAGGGGGTGAAGCAGGCGATTGAAGCGGTGGGGGTACGGCTCCTTTACCTCGCTCCGTATTCGCCTGATTTGAATCCCATTGAAAACCTGTGGTCAAAGTTGAAAGGGCATTTGAGAGCCGTTGAGGCGCGCACCGCAGAAGCCTTACATCAGGCAATCGCTCAGGGGCTCTCGCTAATCACCTTACAGGACGTACGGAACTGGTTCACCCACGGCTGTTACTGTGCTTGATTAACCTGCACGCCGCTATAGTTGAGTGACTCACGTGGTGTACTCCTTCAACTGCGGTGAGCCTTGCTAACTGGTGTTTAGACTAAAAAGCCGAAGAAAGGCGATCGCGATGCGACTCAGGATCGCCTACCCGAGAGACTGAGAAAGACAAAGATACTCAGTTCAGGGATATGACCTACGATACGCTGTTGAGCTTCCGAAACCGAGCCTATCAGTGCCTGTGCCGGGCTCACGATGCCACCTTTGAGTTGATGGACGCAGCCATCACCAGCCGTTCGGTCTATAGTTTTGCCGAACTGACACCATCGCCGCTGTTTCGGCGACGATGGTCGAGTGGCTATGAAGCGCTGCAAGATAGTCGTCCGCAGCGCCGCAAGTTGATGCGACTGTACCTGGAGCATCTTGATGTGGCTGAGCAGACTCCCTTGCTGCTAGCCGGAGACCATACCCCTTGGCGTCGCAGCGATGCCAAGCGCTTGCCAGAGCGCACCTATGAGTACCAGGCGAGCGGCGAAGGCTTAGGTCAAGCCGTGACGGTGGGGCAAGGCTACAGCACATTGGTCTGGATTCGGAATCAGACAGGCAGTTGGGCCTTACCGCTACGTCATGAGCGCATCACAAGTTGGGAAAGTCCTATCAGCAAAGCCGTTTGGCAACTTCGGCAAGTCTGCCAAGAGCTGTCTTGTCGGCCTTTGAGCCTATGGGATAGCGAGTATGGTTGCGCCAGCTTTGTCCTCAAAAGTGCTGATATCCCAGCCGATAAGCTGATGCGTCTGCGGAGTAATCGCAATCTTTGGGGACCGCCGCCCGCCTACTCAGGACGCGGACGCCCCTGTCTTCACGGTGCTAAGTTTAAGCTCAATGATGCGACCACTTGGTGGACCGCTGACGAAGATATCGAGGTCACGCATCTCAGGCTCGGACGACTGCGCGTGCGCTGCTGGCATCATCTCCACTTCCGCCAAGCCGCCCAACATCCCCTGAATCTGATTCAGGGGCAGCGACTCGATGCCTCGGGTCAGGTCACATCGACCCGACCGCTCTGGCTCGCTTGGGTCGGTCAAACGATGCCATCGCTCGAAGAGCTTTGGCTCTACTACCTCTGTCGGTTTGCTCTGGAACATTGGTATCGCTTCATCAAGCAACGCCTGCATTGGACCTTGCCGCATCTCGGTTCACCCAAAGCTGCTGAGCGCTGGAGCGACTTGATGCCCCTGATGAATTGGCAACTCTGGCTCGCCCGTCATCTGGTCCGTGACTCGCCGCTACCTTGGCAAAAACCGGTGACTCAGTTGTCTCCTGGACAGGTCGCTGATGCCATGGCTCCCCTTTTGTCCCAGTTAGGCTCACCGGCGGCGGCCCCCAAACCCCGAGGAAAGTCCCTAGGCTGGCCAAAAGGACGGACCCGACAACGAAAACCGCTCTGTCCCGTCATCAGAAAGTCCTACAAACGTAAAAAGAAAACCTCACAACCCCAAGCTTCTTGAACAAAGTTGCCCCTAGACGACGCCATCAACTGCGATGGCGCTCTTTAGGCTGTCTTAGTCTAAACTCCAGTCAATTAAGTCCCAAACCCTTTAGGGCGAAGCACACCCGCGCCCGCCTTCACTCCATGGGCGAGCAGGGTGGTTTCATACCTGGGAAGAAAAATGAGGATGGACTGAGTTGTTTGAATATCAACAGCCCATGGCCCTCATCGAGCAATTAAAACAAATTCCTGACCATCGCCATTGCCGCGGACAGCGCCACCCACTCTGGATGGTGCTGTGGCTCAGCTTACTAGGGTTTCTCTGCGGTTATCGGGGGTATCGCCCGCTGGCCGATTTTGTCCAGCAGCATGGCCCCACCTTGCGCGCGTTCCTGGATTTACCCCAGTATCAACCGATGCCCTCGTATTCTACGTTCCACCGGACGGCGTTAGGGGTGGACCCGCAAGGTTGGGTGGAGGCCTTTTTGGGTGGAGGCCTTTAATGAATGGTCGCTCGCAACGTTACCGACCACCCTCGCGGCGCTGATTTCGGTCGATGGCAAGAGTCTTCGCTGTACCAGTGTTGGTGGTCGCACGGCGGCGCAGAACTTCACCACCGTGGTCTCGTTGTATGAACGTCATCTGGGGGTGGTGCATTTACAGGTGATGGAAAATGCCAAAACCAGTGAGATTCATGTGGCCCAAACGGCCCTGAAGCAAGTGTTACCGCACTTATCTCTAGGGTCCTGTTTGAGTTTGGATGCGTTGCATACGACCCGCAAGACGGTCGAAACGATTGTGGCCGCTGGACAACACTATCTTCTGCCCGTCAAGCAAAATCGGGCGCATCGTTATGCCGCTCTTCAAGCGCACGTCGATACTGCTCCCCCCGAGAGTACGGCTGCGGCCCTCGACATGCCCCATAACCGGCAGGTGCGGCGGTAGGCCCAGGTCTTTGCCCCGACACCTGAACTGCGAGCGAAATGACCGGCCCTCGCCTGGATTGGCGTCGTGCGTCGGCACGGGCAGCGCTCTGAACATACCGAGACGGACGAAACGGCCTACTACATGGGCAGTGCCCCGTGGCAGGCGCAGGAAGTCTTACCCGCCACTCGCCAACACTGGCAAATTGAAAATGGTCTGCACTGGGTCAAAGATGTCACCTTCCAGGAAGACGAGCCGCCAAGACGGGGCAGTCATGCCCCAGTGACCTGGGGCATTTTCAACTCCTTTGCCATTACCTTGGCACGACGGTACGGCTGGCGAACCGTTCCGCAAGCCTTGAGAGTCTGGGCTAACCAACTCTCAATGGTTTTCTCTTTCTTAGTATGAAACCACCCTGATGTATCCAAATTGGGGAGGGACGGCAGCTCGCTTATTGTGAATATGGCGACTCACAAGGTCAGCCCGTGTTCTATTTCCATGGCACCCCTGGCTCTCGATACGAACCGGCTTTGGGATATCGCGCTGGTAAGAAACACGGCTACCGTATCCTGGCCTTAGATCGGCCCGGTTTAGGACAGTCGGACTACGTTAAAGACAGGCGTTTATTGGATTCCGCAAGATGTGAAGGCAGTCGCTCAGCAGCTTGGTATCAGCCAATTTGGTGTGATCGGAGCATCCGGCGGCGGTGCCTACGTTTTAGCGTGCAGCTATGCCATCCCAGACCAGCTTGAGTTTTCGGTTGCGATGGGCAGTTGGGGACCGGTGGCAGTCGAGCCTGAATTGTGGGCGCAAATGGCTCCGCTGGATCAATTTTTTGCCAAACTCTCTAAGCGAGCCCCTTGGGTGTTTTATGCGCCCTTTTCGCTACTCGGATATGCGGCACAAAAACTGTCGCCCCAGGGTTTCATGAGAACCATCGAGAGTTCAATGAGTGCCGCTGATAAACAGCTTGTAAAAGACGATGCGATCGCGCAATCATTTGCTGATGATATTGCCGAAGCCTTTCGTCAGGGTGTGCGCGGGCCAGCAGATGATGCCATCATTTTGTATCAAGATTGGGGCTTTAGAGTTGAGGAAATCGAGACAGAAGTACACCTATTTCATGGAGAAGAAGATAAGTTTACGCCCTATCGTTATGCGCTTTACTTCAATGAAAGAATTCCAAAAACAACATTATCTAGCTATCCCAAAGAAGGGCATTTATTTGTGCTTCAGCTATTTGATGAGGTCTTTACCCAAGTTTCTTTGTGAACGAGGGCCGCTGTAATCCGTAAGTCGATTGCGATTCAGTTTATAACCCTAGCTCTGAAATCTAGCCTTAGCTTTGTCGACTGGTTGTGCCTGATGATTGAGCGTGGAGCGATCGCGCTATGATCGCGAGACTAAGTGTTTTTCCCTGGCAGTGCGGTGTCTGAACTGATTCAACCTTCTGAGAGCAACGTTCCAAAACGGATTTTTATCACGGGAGCGAGCGGCTGTATTGGTCATTACCTGGTCGAAACCTTACTGAACGATACGCCTCACGACCTGTTTCTATTGGTGCGCAATCCGGCCAAACTGTTGTTTAACTGGCAGGCAGAACCGCGCATTCACATGATTCAAGATGACATCCGCAACATCGAGAGTCATGCCGATTTACTCAAGACAATCGACACAGCGATCTTGGCGGCGACTTCTTGGGGGGGCGCACCGGAGATTTATGACATCAACGTCACGGGTAATCATCAGTTGATGAATCTGTTGGATGGCGATCGCTGCCAACAGGTCATCTACTTTTCTACCGCTAGCATTCTGGACAGCAACAATTTGCCCCTTAAAGAAGCGGGTGAAATTGGCACTGATTACATTCGCAGCAAGTACCAGTGCTATCTGCAATTGCCAGAATTGGCCATCTACCCCAAGGTGACGACTGTTTTCCCCACGTTGGTGTTTGGGGGTGACAAAGACAAGCCTTACTCCCACATTTCTGCGGGCATCAAAGATGTCACCAAGTGGATCGGCCTGATCCGCTTTCTCAAGGCAGACGGCAGTTTTCACTTTGCCCACGGCAAAGACATTGCCATGGTCGTAACCCATCTCGTCGATCATCCCCCTGGCCCACAAGACCCACGACAAATCATTATCGGCAATCCAGCGCTCACGATTGATCGCACCGTTGAGGAAATCTGCGATTACTTGGGTAAGCGCATTTATTTTCGCATTCCCCTATCGCTGTGGCTGGCCGATCGCATCATTGACTGGTTCAACATTCGCATGGCCGACTGGGATCGGTTTTGTTTGAAGTATCGTCATTTTATTTACAACCATCCGGTTCACCCGGAAACGCTGGGTTTGCAGCCCTATTGCCCCACCGTGGCGGATTTGATGCGGGTCAGCGGCGTGTTGCCGGGTTGAGTAATACGACCGTTCTCATTAGAATCAGAGGCAATCCTTTGTGGCAGCGGTGGTCTCTAAACACACGTCTCGCCTAACTCTTTATGGCTATCATTTCTTCCAAGTCATCGCCGGAGCCCCAGCCACCGAAAAAGGGGGATTCTCCGGTTGAGGTGACAGCACCCCAGCCAGGGGCAGCGCCAGAGTCATTGGTGCGCGAGCCTCAGAAGAGTGCCACTCAAGAAAAGACGCCCCCCGCTGCCCCCGTAGAAGATGGCCTACGACCGCAAAAACTGGCGGATTACATTGGGCAAAAATCGCTAAAAGAGGTGCTGGATATTGCCATTCGGGCCGCCCAGTCGCGGAAGGAACCGCTCGACCACTTGCTGCTCTATGGTCCACCGGGACTGGGCAAAACCACCATGGCGCTGATTTTAGCCCAGGAAATGCAGGTAGATTGCAAGATTACCACCGCTCCCGCGCTGGAGCGTCCCCGCGATATTGCGGGTCTGCTAGTGAATTTAAAACCAGGCGACATTCTCTTCATCGACGAAATTCATCGCTTGCCTCGGGTCACCGAAGAAATCTTGTATCCCGCAATGGAAGATTCGCGGCTGGATATCACTATCGGCAAGGGCCAGGGTGCCCGCACCCGCAGCATTCCTCTACACCCCTTTACCCTAGTGGGTGCAACGACTCGGGTCGGGGCGTTGACGTCACCACTACGCGATCGCTTTGGCCTGATTCAACGGCTGCGATTTTACGAAGTAGACGAACTGACCCAAATCGTGCAGCGGACTGCTCAGGTCCTGGATACCCCCATTCAGGCTGATGGAGCGGAGGAAATTGCCCGGCGATCGCGGGGTACGCCTCGGATTGCCAACCGTTTGCTCAAGCGGGTGCGCGACTATGTGGAAGTGAAACAGTCGGGGCGGATTGATGAAGCGATCGCGGCGGAAGCCCTAGAACTCTTTAACGTGGATCCCTGCGGTTTGGACTGGACGGATCGGCGTTTGCTTTCCGTCATGATTGAAAACTTCAATGGTGGCCCGGTGGGTCTCGACACCATGGCGGCAGCGACGGGCGAAGACGCCCAAACCATTGAAGAAGTCTACGAACCTTATCTGATGCAACTGGGGTATCTGCAACGGACACCCCGGGGAAGGATCGTGACCCGAGCCGCCTGTCACCATCTCGGCTATGAGGAGAGTGTGGTGCCTGATTTCCGCAGTGAGCAGCAATTATCGATCATGTAGCGTCGACGAATCAAGCAGGGCGCTAGATATGGCGGTCAACGCTTCGGAGAATTGCTCATATCTTTACAGAGAAAGACTAGACATTTGTCAGAAGTTCAGTACAATACAGCGTCATGGCGTCCAGTCAGCGAGTCTACGGTAGGTTCTGGTCGTCAACTTGTTTTAGGACTTTGCCCATGACCTCAGTTGTTACTCGTCCTGCTAGCGGTAACTACGATCGATTGCCTGAAGATGTGCGCACCGTGCTGAGCGATCGCCTACAGCGCACCCAGCTAGATACTCCGGGCGAGCCGACTCAGACGACCTCGACAGAGCGTAAGTTGCCGAAGCGTCCCTCGAACAAAGCGACTCAAGCTGCCACGGCTAAATCATCTCCCAAGCGGCGGCAAACGGCACCCAGCCGGGATGCCGTGGTCGCCCTGCAAAATGTCTCCAAACAGTATCCCAAGGGCAACCAGGCGCTCATTGATGTCAATCTGCAGATGCATAAAGGGGATTTCCTGTTTATTACCGGGCCGTCAGGTGCTGGTAAATCCACTTTGTTAAAGCTGCTGTATGGTCAAGAGCGGCCAACTTCTGGGGAAGTGATTATTGAAGGCACTCCCATCAGCCGGTTACGGGGTAATCAACTCGCGAAAGTCCGTCGCCGGATTGGGGTCGTCTTTCAAGATTACAAACTCATTCCCCGGCGCACCGTGGCCGAGAATGTGGCGTTTGTGCTTTGGGCGCAGGGCTACTCTCGTAAAGAGATCCATCGGCGCTTGTGGCCCACGCTCAAGATGGTGGGATTGCAAGATAAGTCTGAGTCATTTCCCCATGAGCTATCGGGGGGCGAGCAACAGCGGGTCAGCATCGCCCGCGCCGTCGTGGGCACCCCACCGTTGCTATTAGCCGATGAACCCACAGGCAACTTGGATCCCGAAAACGCCTTGCAGGTAATCAAGATTCTTAAAAAGCTGAATTCGATTGGTATCACCGTTGTGGTGACGACCCATAACGAACAATTGGTCAGGGTTTCTAATCATCCGGTTGTACAGATTAAAGATTGTCATTTGCGACATCAGCGTCAATAGCCGCGATCGCCTTTAGTATCGAACAGCCCAGCTCTGCTAGTAACCACTTCACTGGGCTCCTCGGAATCTCTTGTTTGGGTTAAAGGAGATACATGAGTCAATCGGGTACCGGGACAAACTACCTCTGGTAGAGACTTTGAGGCAGCGTTCTTAGGAGCATCAGAGTTGTCTATAAAGCTGCTGAGGCCTCAGTTCGTTGGCAGATCTCAGTTCATTTATGAGTTTTTTAGGATAAATGGAGAGTTTCCCATACACTTGTCACAGACATCGCTAGTACATATTCAGTAGTGAGCGTCTATCAAACGCGATCAGCTTCCATGACATTGGGGCATTATTGTCGAAGATCGCTATTTTGAACCCATGGGCGATGACGTAGCAGCGCGATAATCCTGGAAGGTAGGCATATGGTCAAGGTGGTGTCTGTCCACTCCTTTCGAGGAGGCACCGGCAAGTCAAATACAACGGCAAACTTAGCTGCCACGGTGGCTCGTAGTGGTAAACGAGTCGGCATTGTGGACACTGATATTCAGTCTCCTGGCATTCATGTGCTGTTTGGGTTTGACGAGAGCGACATGAACTTGTCGCTCAATGATTATCTATGGGGTCGTTGCTCTGTAGAAGAAGCGGCCTATGACGTCACTCATAAGCTGCAAGGGCAGGGCGGTAGCAACAGTGCGATCTACTTGATTCCTTCTAGTCTGAAGGCCGGTGAAATCGCTCGAGTCCTGCGCGAAGGCTATGATGTGGGCTTGCTCAATGATGGTTTTCAGGGCTTAATTCAGCAGCTCAATCTGGACTATTTGTTCATTGATACCCATCCGGGGTTGAATGAAGAAACGCTGTTATCGATTACGATTTCGGACGTGTTGCTGCTGATTATGCGTCCCGATCGCCAAGATTTTCAGGGCACTGCCGTGACGGTTGACATTGCTCGGCGGCTGGAAGTGCCGAAAATGTTACTGCTGGTGAATAAGGCACTGTCATCGTTTGACTTTGTCGCTTTGAAAAAAGAAGTGGAAGAAACCTATGGGGCTCCTGTCGCGTCGATCTTGCCGCTGACTGAGGAGATGATTCAGTTGGGGAGTAGCGATATTTTTAGTCTCCGATTCCCCGATCATCCTCTCACCCAAATGTATGCCGATATTGCGAGCTTGCTGCTGGACTAAAGTTTACGGGGATTGCTGGGCCGTTGCTTGAGCGATGAACCGCTCAAATGCCTGGTGACAACGAGTAAGCTAAGCTGACAGATGGCAAGCGCTATGAGCGAATTCAAGGAACTGTTGTGCTGATTCGGACATCTTTACTTTCTGCATTGACGGCGATCGGACTCTGGACAGCGGCGGTGCCAGTCCAGGCTCAGGCCCTCTTGCCCTACGTTCTACCGTTGGATGCTGAGCGCTTAGAAGAGCAAGGGCTCATCTTGGCCCAAGAGGCGGCTCAGCTAGCTCAGTTACAGCAATATGAACTCGCGTTGGCCCAGGCTCAATTGGCCGCGCAACTAGTGCCGAATAGTGCTGCTGTGTGGGGTTTGCTCGGCAGCTTGTATCTGCAAGTGGAAGAGTTTGATGAATCGATCGCGGCCTTAAGCCGAGCCAAGATCTTAGAGGCTGATAACCCGGCTGTGCTCTTTGCGCTGGGAACGGCTCACTTTCGGCAAGGTAATTATGACAAGGCATCTGATTTCCTTGAGTCCGGCTTGGCTATTGAGCCTGATAATCCGGGTGCGCTCTTCGATTTGGGTAACACCTATTTCAAACTAGCTGAGTTTGACACCGCGATCGCTCAGTATCAAAAGTCTGTGGATCTTGACCCCGAGTTTTGGCCCTCAGTGAATAACATTGGGCTGGTGCAGTATGAACAGGATGATGCGACGGCGGCGATCGCCCGCTGGGAAGAATCCCTCGCAATTGCCCCCCTAGAGCCGGAGCCAGAACTTGCTATCGCCGTGGCTAAGTTTGCGCAAGGAGATGAGGCCACTGCCCTCGCCATGGGCATCCCCGCATTAGAAAGAGATAGTCGTTACGCCGATATTCAGTTTTTAGTTGATAACCTTTGGGGCCCGAAGCTGATTGCCGACACCGAAGCCTTTTTCAATCATCCTGATGTGCAAGCTGTTTTAGTACAGCTTTAACCGGTGGCAATACCAGTCAATTTGGGCAAGCCAGAGCTGTGCGCGGTAATTCACGATCGCATTAAGCGATCGCCCCAAGGCCAAATCCCCTTTGCCGACTTTATGGCCCTGGCGCTGTATCATCCCGAGCACGGCTACTACACTAGTCAAGCCTCGCAGTTGGGCATGGGCGGTGACTTTGCCACGTCATCCCATCTAGGGCCAGATTTTGCCGAACTGTTGGCTGAGCAACTGGTGGATATGTGGCAGCAATTGCATCAGCCAACCCCTTTTCACCTAGTGGAAATGGGAGCGGGGCAAGGACAGCTCGCCGACGGCATTTTGAGCCACCTACAGCGACATTATCCCGACTGTTTGGCCGCCGTTCATTACACACTGGTGGAAACCTCTGCGGCACTGCGCCAGGCGCAACAGATGCGTTTGGCGGCCTGGCAAGCTCAATCGGTGCCGATTACCTGGCAGGAATTGACCGAGATCCCGACAGCATCCATTACGGGATGCTGCTTTTCGAATGAATTGGTCGATGCGATACCCGTTCATCGAGTCACCCTCACCTCTGAAGGGTGGCAAGAGCAGTACGTCACTAGCTCAGTGGACTCGACACAGCCGTTCGCGATGACGCTGGGGCCATTGTCGACCCCTAAACTGATCCCCTATTTAGAGCAGGTGGGGCTGCTCCCCATTCCGGCCTCTTATCCCGATGGGTATACAACCGAAATCAATTTAGCGGCTTTAGATTGGTTCGCACAGATTGCGGAAAAACTGCATTGCGGGTATTTGCTCACCATCGATTATGGTTATCCTGCCGAGCGCTACTACAGTCCGGCGCGATCGCAGGGCACCCTGCAATGCTATTACCAGCATGCACACCACAACGAACCCCTGATTAATGTCGGGACCCAAGACATCACTGCCCATGTCGATTTCACCGCCTTAGAGCGGCAGGGCGATCGCTGCGGCTTGACCACTTTGGGCAACGTGCCCCAAGAGTTGTTTTTGATGGCGCTGGGGCTGGGCGATCGGCTAAACCAGCTGGCCCAAATTGAGGCGACCGATCCGCAGACGGTGCGTTATGCCCTGCAGCGACGGGAAGCCCTTCATCAGCTCATGAATCCGATGGGATTGGGTAAATTCAACGTCCTGATTCAAGGGAAAGGATTACCCACCAATCCCCCCTCACCGCTTAAGGGCTTAACGGTGCCACCTTTGATGTGAACGACCCAGGGGGACGTTGCTGAATCGAAGTATGAATCCGGCATTTTAGATCGCGGGCAAGATGCCCGCTCTCCGCTATCGAGATGGAATCAACTCGTGTCATTCTTCCTGCCCGCGATTCAATTCATACCCAGAATCAGCAGTCTGTCAGGGGGATCGCCAACCGTAGTTTGCTGAGCCCCTAACAGACTGCTGAAACGCCTATTCAGGATGAATGCTGCACTGTCGTTACTGCAGCTTACTCTGCAACGACTTGAGGTATTCCGTATTCACGCCGGACTCACGGGTGAGGGCAATCTTGCCGGTGCGGGCAATTTCTCGCAGGCCAAACCGAGCCAGCACCTGCACGATCGCAACCATCTTGCCGGGGTCGCCCACAACTTCTACCGTGAGTGAATCTTCAGAGACATCGACGACGCGGGCGCGGAAAATTTGTACCAATTCCAAAATTTCGGAGCGGTTGGTGCTCGTGGCATTCACCTTGATGAGCATCAGCTCACGTTCGACACAAGGTACCTCAGTAATGTCTTGTACCTTCAGCACATTGATGAGTTTGTAGAGTTGCTTAGTAATCTGCTCAATCACCTGATCGTCGCCGGGCACCATCATCGTGATGCGAGAGACCCCCATCTGTTCGGCTGGGCCCACAGCCAGGCTCTCGATATTAAAGCCCCGGCGGGCAAATAACCCAGCAATGCGAGTCAATACCCCCGCCTCATCTTCGACTAAAACTGACAATGTGTGTTTCATAATTTTGGCGACAATACCGTTGCCCCGGCACGGTAGCGTTTGCAAGACAAGAGATGATCCTATCCTGACCAAAGCCTTTTGTTAAGCAGAAAGTGGCCGATGTTACAAATCTCCGCTGGATTAAAATAGGGCTTCGCTGTCGCACTGCCAATTCGGCGATTAGCGATCTCGCTCGCTCACCAGACTAGAGCTCCCGCAGGAAATGTTGACGGCCTCGGACCAACACGCAGACTTCGCGCATTCAGACAATTTGGACAGCGGCGCCAAACCATCAAGGCCCTAGAATGCTTAGCTTGAGGCCGGTTGTATGTAAATATTTTGTCGCACTCCGCAATGAAGGTATGTGCAGATTCAGACTTCGCCTTTAATATCGGTAAAGATATCGTTGCTATCGAGTTCTGTGGCTGATCGATTGCAGGGGACATTTTCCCAGACGAAATCAGAGACTGCGATTAGGCTGTAGAACAAACAAATTTGAGTCCATCATTGCTGTACTCCTTTTCTGTTGCCGCACATGCGAAGCCGAAATCCTCGTAACGTCCCGCCGATCAATGAGAATATTCGTTTCCCTGAAATCCGCCTGATTGGGGCTGATGGCGATCAGCTTGGCATCATGGCCCCAAATGAGGCATTGCGGTTGGCCGAAGAGCAGGACCTTGACTTGGTGTTGGTTAGCGACAAAGCCAATCCGCCAGTTTGCCGCATCATCAACTACGGCAAATATAAGTTTGAGCAAGAAAAGCGCGCTCGGGAGGCCCGTAAGCGTCAACATAACGCTGAAGTCAAAGAAGTGAAGATGCGCTACAAGATTGACGATCACGACTACAACGTGCGCGTCAAGAATGCCCATCGCTTTCTCAAATCGGG
The DNA here is from genome assembly GCA_010671905.1 of Leptolyngbya sp. SIOISBB. GTDB lineage: Bacteria > Cyanobacteriota > Cyanobacteriia > Phormidesmidales > Phormidesmidaceae > Halomicronema. The sequence continues at coordinate 6,401,860 of JAAHII010000001.1, read as the reverse complement.
GGATAAGGTCAAGGCTACCGTGATGTTCCGCGGACGGGAGATTCAGCATTCTGACTTAGCGGAGAAACTTTTGCGGCGGATGGCAGGCGATTTAGAAGAAGTTGCCGAAGTCCAACAGGCGCCAAAACGGGAAGGTCGGAATATGATGATGCTGTTATCGCCTAAAAAGTAGTTGTTTGGCTGATTTGGTTGGCGATCGCACTCAGTCTGTTCCCGGCATTTAGCGTATGAAATCGAGTCGGAATACCTCACCGTCTCTGTCTCCATGGCAGCAAAAGGTGCTGCGCATTATCAATTTGCGCCCCAATGAAGCGGAACGCACCTTTTTGATGTTCGTGTTCTACACCGCGACATCTATGGGGATTTTGTGGTTGGAAGTCAGCTCAGCGGCGCTGTTTTTGGATGAGTATGGCCCTGATTCACTGCCGTGGATTTACATTTTTAGCGCAGCGGTGGGGTTTGGGCTGAGTGTGGTCTACTCCTGGCTGCAGAAGTTTTTTCCCCTGCGCTGGGTCATTGTGGTCATTGCGGTGTTGATGGCCTTGCCGGTGTTGCTGTTCCGCTGGGGGCTGGCAATTGAGCCCCTGTTGCCTTACACCATTTTTGCGATGCGTCTGTGGATGGAAGCCATCTACGGGCTCAATGACCTGAACGTCTCCATTACCGCCAACCAGCTCTTCAACATTCGGGAAATTAAGCGCACCTTTCCCATCGTTAGCAGCGGCAACTTAGTGGCGGATGTCCTAAGTGGGTTTTCCGTCTTTTTTCTCGTGACCTTCGTCGGTCTAAAAAACGTCCTGCTACTCTCATTTTTAATTATGCTGGCGGGCTCGGGCGTGCTGTGGATGATCAGCCGCAATTATGAGCACGCGTTTCCTGATTCACTACAACAGCAGGCAGAGGCCGGGCAAGACGATCACAAAGCCCAGCGATCGCGAGGCACCTTGGGCCAATACGTGATCATGCTGTTCAGCTTTTTTGTGCTGGCGCAAATTGTGATGTATCTGATCGAGTTTGAGTATTTGACTCAGCTCGAAATGAATTTGGAAGTGGATGAGATTGCGGCCTTTTTAGGGATTTTTAGCGGGCTTCTGGGCCTCATTGAACTGCTCACTCAGTGGTTTACCTCCAGTCGCCTCATTGAGCGCCAGGGCGTATTTGCGGTGCTGTCGATTTTGCCCTTAGTGATTGTGGGTATCAGCCTCATGACCATGATTGGGGGCTTTCCAGCGTTGCTAGGCGGTACGGCGCTATTTTTCGGCTTGGTCATTCTGAAATTTTTTGACGAGTGGCTGCGTTATACCTTGGTGGCTAGCACCCGCCCAGTGTTGTTCCAACCGATTCCGGACAGCGAACGCACGGTGTTTCAATCTTTGGTGGGCGGCATCGCGGAACCCCTGGCCATGGGCGGCACCGGGGTCTTTATTTTATTTGTGGTGGCTTGGGCCGATTTTCTCGGCTTTGAGAGTCAGTTGTTGCAGGCTCAGTTCTTTTTAGGTGTCATTACATTTTTGGCGGTAGTCTGGCTCGTTGCCATTTTGTTGTTGCGATCGCAATATTTAGAACTGCTGGTCAAGAGTGCCCAGCGAGGACTCCTGAGTGGGACTGAGGCCAACCTACGCGCCCTCCGCAAAGCCTTTGTCGAACAGTTAGAAAAACCCGGTTCCGAAGCGGCCAAACGTTCTTGCATTGAATTGCTCTCTCAACTTGATCCGCGCAGTGTGGGTGAAGTCCTGGCCCCTCGCCTGATGACGCTGCCTCTATCACTCCGGCGGCAAAGCTTAGAAGCGATGCTGGAATATCCTGACCGCGAGCATGCTGAGACCGTCCGGCAACTGGTGACCGTCGAACAACCACCAGAAATCTTGGCACTAGCGCTGCGCTACATCTGGATTACCGATGAAAGTCCTGAAATTGATCATCTACAGTCTTATCTCAACCCAGACGTTGATCCGGTGGTGCGGAGTACAGCGGCGTCTCTGATGCTCAAGCATGGCAATGCCCGCGAAAAAAATGAAGCGGTCAATACCTTGCGCCAAATGCTCACCCACGAACGGGAACGCGAGCGGGTAATGGGTTGTCGGGCCTTGGGCGAAGCGGATTATTTACAATCCCTCCGGTTGTATATTCCCAACCTCTTGCAAGATGAATCGTTGCGGGTGCGACGGGCCCTGTTAGAAGCGATCGCCGCAACCAACCTGAAAGAATACTATCCCTCGTTGATGAAAGCCTTGCAGTACAAGTCAACTCGGGAGGCGGCAAGCCAGGCCCTCACCCGACTGGGCAATGATGCCCTAGACATGCTGGAAGAAGTGGCCCTCGACCCCTATCGACCGGATAGCTTGCGCAACCAAGCTTGGCAGGCGATTGGCAATATGGGCAGCAATGAGGCGATCGATTGTCTTCTCCAAAACCTGATTACCAGTTGGGGCAGCACTCGGCGCACCCTGCTGCGGATTTTACTGCGCATGGTGCAAGAAACCGGCTTCAAACGCAATCAAGGCATTGATGCCGCGTTAGATCGGTTTGGTCGAGACGGCGTCGAAGATTTGATTAACCAGGAGTTGACCTTTATCGGTCAACTTTATGGTGCCCTTCTCGACTTGGGAGAAAATGTTCTACAGGGGCGCGAGGCCAATTTGTTACAGCGCGCGCTCGAAGAATTACAAGGAGATGCGATCGAGCGCATCTTCATGCTGCTGCGCTTCATTTCTCCTCCCGCCGCAATTCAGGCTGCTCAGGTGAGTTGGCAGGGGGGCAGTTCCTCTAATCGGGCGCGCGGGATCGAAATTCTAGACAATACCCTCGACATTCCCAGTAAGCGGGCCATTCTGACTATTCTCGATGGCCGGAGTTGGGCCGAAAAAGTGGAAGTTCTAAGAGACAGTAATCTCTTCGTCTATCGACAAATGCGCCCTAGCGATCGCCTCCGCTATCTGCTAGATCTCCGCTACTTCCTGTCCGATTGGGCCTTGGCCTGCTGTTTTCATGTGGCCCGGGCTCAACGGTGGGGCCTCAGTGCCGAAAATACCGTGGCGTGCCTCAAGCATCCCACGGGGTTTGTGCGCGAGGCAGTGCTGTCTTATCTACAGGTCGCCTCGCCGCGCGTCTTGCGAGAACTGTTGCCGCTCATGCGCAATGACCCCAATGATCTGGTTACAAATCAAGTTGAACAGCTCATGGCAGAACTACAGAGTTGAGAGGGTAGATAGGCTCAATGTGTTTGAGGATCCCAAGCAGAGCCGAGTCCTGTTCCAGGTCTAACATCGCCGTTAAGGCGCGGGAGCATCACTGTGTCACCTGATAATTCATCCTTTCCGAGCCAGCAACGGCTGTTGGCAAACGATATTACCCTGGCTTATCGAGAACGGGGAGCCGGGCAGCCGGTGCTGCTGCTGCATGGTCTAGCTGACCATAGTCTGGTTTGGCAAGATTTAGCCCAGCATTTGGGCGATCGCTATCGTTGCTTGGCTCCTGATCTGCGTGGCCATGGCGATAGCAGCAAACCCCCCGCCACCGAATATGACTCTGGGCTGCTGGCCGATGACTTAGAACAATTTTGCGCCCAGTTGCAGTTGAGCCGGGTACAAGTTGTGGCCCATTCCTGGGCAGCCAAAATTGCCTTACTGTGGGCCCGACAGTGTCCGCAGCGGGTCAAGAGCCTCATCCTCGTCGATCCGTTTTTTGTGAACCGGTTGCCCGGAGCGTTTCGACCGACCTTACCGATCTTCTACCGGACTTTGCCCTTTCTCAAAGTCATGGGACCGTTCCCCGATCTCGATCAGGCGACGGTGGTGGCTCAGCAGCTCAAGCAGTATCGAGGTTGGAGCGAGCAGCAGCAAGCCGTCTTTTACACCGGGATGGAGCAGCAGGCCAATGGTCAATGGCGAAGTAAGTTTGCGATCGCGGCTCGTAATGGCGTCTTTGCGGATGTTTTAAACACCGCCGGTTTAACGGCATCGCTGGCGACCCCTGCCGCCCTGCTACTACCCCAACAGGGACTCAATCGGATGGCTTGGCAAACTAAGCCTTATCACCAGTATTTGACTCAGCTGCAAGTCCATACCCTGCCGGGCAATCATTGGCCCCATCTGGTGGAGCCAGCGGCGTTTAATCAGTCAGTTGCGGCGGTTTTGACACAATTTGCGACTGGGTAATGCCAATTTCATCAGGCAACTTGTAGGCTGTGGATAATCCCTTTGCCAGATGCCTTATGACTCCCCTCCCGGTGACGCAAACCTACCCTTACGTGCAATTGGCTAACTGGATTTTTCGGCCGCTGGATTATATGGACGCCAATTATCGGCGCTATGGCGATTTGTTTTTTGCGCGCTGGGGGGTGCTGGAGTGGATCTTTATCAACCATCCGCAAGCGCTCAAAACCATGCTTAGCCAAGATCTCGGGCCAGCCATTAGTGCCCTGGGAGATGTGAATGAGATCTTGAAGCCACTGCTGGGTGAAAACTCGATCATCTTGCAAACGGGCAAGCAACATCGCCAACGGCGTAAGCTGATGATGCCCCCCTTTCACGGGGAACGACTCAAGGTGTATGCCGAGCTGATTCGCCAAATCACACTAGAGGTGATGGACGACTTACAGCCAGGGCAAGCTTTGCAAGCCCGACAGCTGACCCAAAAGATCACGATGCGGGTCATTTTACAAGCCGTCTTTGGTCTGCATGAGGGCGATCGCTACCAGCGATTAGAGCATTTGTTAACTCAACGATTGGATATGGTCAGCAAACCTCTGGCCTCGACCATTGTCTTTTTTCCCATCCTCAGTAAGGACTATGGCAAGTGGAGTCCGGGAGCAAAAATCGCTCACCTATCGGCAGAAATTGATGATCTGCTCTACGCCGAGATTCGTGAACGCCGTGCCTCCGTCGATGCCACCAGCAGCGATGTGTTGTCGCTACTAATCATGGCGCGAGATGAAGTCGGTCAAGGGCTGTCGGATGAGGAACTGCACGACGAATTGATGACGTTGCTCATGGCCGGCCATGAAACGACTGCCACAGCGATCGCTTGGGGCATGCACTGGACCCATCATCAACCCGACATCCGGCACAAAATCTGCGATGAAATCGCCACTGCCCATGCCAGCGATGATGCGATAGCTATGACGAAACTGCCTTATCTAGAGGCGACCTGTCATGAAATTTTGCGCATCTATCCGGTGGCGATGCTGACCTTTCCCCGCTTGGTGCAACAACCCCTTGAGCTGTTAGGCCATACCATCGCCCCTGGCACCCTGTTAGTGGGCTGCATTTACCTACTACACCACCGCGAAGACTTGTATCCACAATCTTCCGAATTTCGCCCCGAACGATTTCTGGAACGACAATATTCGGCGTTTGAGTTCATGCCCTTTGGCGGCGGAGCCCGGCGGTGCATTGGCTATGCTCTAGCCATGTATGAACTCAAAATTATTCTCGGCACGCTACTCACCCACTATGACTTTGCCCTAGCCAGCGATCGTCCGGCGATTCCGGAACGACGAGGGGTGACGCTCGGCATGAAAAATGGGGTCGAGATGATTTTTCAGGGCCCACGGCAAGTCGCGACTCCAGCAAGAGTTTAACGACCAAATCGCCGTTTTCCTGACTCCTAGGGCGCGTTATCAATTAATCTCAGAAACCTTCAGGAAGCAGCATGATCGCGCCCGCATTCACTCTATAATTTAGGGGCTGTTGCCCTTTCACTGTAAGGATTTGGCAGCTAAATGATGACAGCCCCTAAGTCAACTGAATTTATTTTTTTGCTGTCGACTCGGGGAGTCTTGCTTAATACTGGATCAAGTAGCGTTCTTGTCAGCCGGTCAGAGCCATGCAGCAGATTAAGCGACAGTGGGGATGGATCGTGGTTAGTGTGCTGGTTTGGGGGGGCATTGCCGGACTGGCTTGTTCCGCAACAGTACCCGGCTCACCTGACTCAGAGGCGAAGGCGGAAGAACCCGTCGGCGGGGCTGATGATGAGGAGAGTTTGGCTAAGCCAGACGCTGAAAAAGATCCGTTAACCCAAGCTTTTGAAGCAGCGATGACGGCAGCGCAATTAGCTCAATCAGCGACGACAGCCAATGAATGGAGTGCCGTTGCGACGGCCTGGTCAGAAGCCATTCAAGCCCTGCAAGCCGTACCGACGGATAGTCCCGAGTGGCTCTTTGCTCAACGTAAGACCCGCGAGTATTTGAACAATCAGGAGATTGCCCTGCAACGGGTAGAAGCATCGGCCCGGCTCGCGATTTTTCCGCCCTTGGGCAATGACATCTTAGACGAGCAGTTGGCGCTCTATTTGTCTTATGTCGCCACTTTTGACACCCCCGACATCATGATTATCGGGAGTTCGCGAGCCCTGCAGGGGATGAATCCGCAAATTTTGCAGCAACGGCTCGCTCAGCAGGGGTATACCGACCTCAGGGTTTATAACTTTGCGGTGAATGGGGCGACTGCCCAGGTGGTGAGCTTCATTTTGCGGCAGTTGTTAACTCCTGAACAGATGCCGAAAATGATTATTTGGGCCGGGGGCTCTCGCTCATTTAACAGTGGGCGATTCGATCGCACCTTTGCCAAAATTTTGGAATCCCCCGGTTATGCCGCTGTGCAGGCGGGCGATCGGCCCACCTTTGAATCACTTACACCGCTAGCCGCTACGCTGGAAACGACGGACGCGGTCTCAGCCACAGGGCGCGACAAGGCTAGGGTTCTACCCGTCAGCAGCATCAATGGTTATGGCTTTTTGGCCGTCAACGATGTGTTCGAGCCGAATAATTACTATCGCAGTTTCCCTCGGGTGGCGGGGGCCTACGATGATGCCTACCAGAACTTTAATCTAGAGGGGGTGCAGGCCGTTTCGACGCGGGCGATCGCCGCCTTCACTCGGACCAACAACATTCCCCTCGTGTTTGTCAATCTGCCCCTCAGCGAAGATTATTTGGATGAGACCCGCTTGTTTTATGAGCAGCAGTTTCAGCAGTTTCTGGCTCAAGAAGCCCAAGCCGGTGGCTTTATTTTGGTAGATTTGCTTCGTGCCTGGCCTGGCCAAAATAATCTGTTTGCCGACCCCAGTCATCTCAACCGGGTCGGTGCCGCTCAAGTCGCCATTCGCGTCTCAGAAGATGATGCGATTCCCTGGACAGTATTAGTCGATGAGGCAACTTTGACCGGCGATGAGTCCTCCGTCACCGCTGAGGACTCTGAATGAAGTGAGCGATCGCAGCGTTGAAATTCATCATCAGCCGAGTAGACCGCCATGGGCGTCCCCATAATCTCGGCAGGTCCGAGGGGAATGGTAAAAAAGGGGTGATATCGTCATTTGCAGATTGATGCAAACAACTTAGGACACTGAAATGTCTCGCTAGTAAGCCTTTGATTGCTGAATACTAAACCCTTTTCGGTTAGAGATTGGTCTAGCATGAGGATGATTGTGATGTGCTAAATTATGCCAACAATATTGGCATGATTTGCGATCCAGGCAGGTTCTGGAATCTCTGACCGATCCAGTTCTTTAAATTCTTTTTAAACTTCTAGAGTCCAGCATTTCTATATGTTTTTATCTCAAATTTAATTCCACTAAATTCCTTTATTAAGCACGAGTAAATCAATCAACTGGTTATGCTCCCACGATATTTACCGAAGCTTTAAACTTTAAAGGCCGATTTCTGATCCCTGCCATCCTAAATACCTGGCTCTCATTAGTGATAAATTTCCTGATGTGACTTCTTACGGGCAGAAACAATGACTGGCGGCGTTAGTACATCAATAATTCACTTTAAGAAAAGTACTCTATGAACAGATTTCATTCATTCTGAAATACGATCAAAATGAATTCATCAAAGTTGATTGCTAGCGATTATCGCCAATCAATTCGAGAATTAAGAAAGACTAGGATCCTCTAATACCTTATTTGCCTAATTGGGCAAGCTAACGGATAGCACACTTGCTGCTGTTGTCATCGCTCCCGTCACGGGCATAGAAAAATCCATGCAATTTGAACAAACGTTTCGGCAGTGGTGGACTCAACGGCGACAAAGGCAGGCTTTAATATTTTTGGGGTTTGGGCTGATTGGCGGGGGGGCGATCACTAGCCTACATCTCCTAGCAATCAATTCTCCCCTGATGGCCTTAGGCTGGCCAGGCTGGCTGACGTTAGTCGTCATCGCCCTGGCATTTTTGCTGAATGCGACAACAACGCTACCGGCCGAGATTGTCTTTTTAGGGGCGGTGGGGGTGCTGTATGTGAGCGGCGTGCTGTCTACCTCAGAAGCCCTAAAAGGGTTTAGTAATGATGGCATGATCACGGTGGGGGTGCTGTATTTTGTGGTGACGGGCCTGCAGCAAACCGGGGCACTAGCTTGGATCTCGCATCAGGTCTTAGGGTTACCCAAACGGCGATCAACCACCTTAGCGCGGCTCACCGTGCCAGTCATGGTGCTCAGTGCTTTTTTGAACAATACCCCCGTGGTGGCCATGTTCATTCCGGTGGTGGGTGATTGGTGCCGTAAGCTGCGGATCAGTCCCTCAAAGCTGATGATTCCCCTCAGTTATGCCTCCATTTTTGGGGGCCTTTGCACCTTAATTGGTACCAGCACTAATCTAGTGGTCAGTGGTCTACTGGTCGAGGCGACTGACCATCCCGGGCTGCGGGTCTTTGATGTGACTCCAGTGGGCTTGCCCTGCGCGATCGCTGGACTCTGCTTTCTCTTTGTCGGGCAGCGATGGCTATTACCTAACCGCAAGCCCGTGATGGGTGATTCTGACGATATGCGACAGTACACCGTTGAAATGGTGGTGGCCCCCCGCAGTCCCCTCGCGGGTAAGACGGTTGAACAAGCGGGTCTGCGTCACTTGCCAGGGCTATATTTGGCCGAAATTGCGCGGGGTAAGCAAATTATTCCGGCGGTGAGTCCTCGCGAAACCTTGCGGGAGAATGACCAACTGGTGTTTGTGGGCATTGTTGACTCCATCCTCGATTTACATCGGTTGCGGGGCCTCGCCCCAGCCACTGATCAAGTCTTCAAGCTCGACACGCCCCGTACCGAACGCCGTCTCATTGAAGCCGTGGTGTCGAACACCTGTTCCCTCGTGGGCAAAACCATTCGGGAAGGGCAGTTTCGCTCTCGCTACAACGCCGTCGTGCTGGCAGTGGCGCGGAATGGCGATCGCCTGCAGGGTAAAATCGGTGATATTCGCCTGCGTCCGGGCGATACTCTATTGCTGGAAACCCATCCCCAATTTTTAGAACGGCAGCGGGTGTCGAGTGATTTTTATTTGGTCAGTGATCTACCCGATTCTGAACCGCTGCGTCACGAAAAGGCACCCATCGCCATACTGATTTTGACGCTGATGGTGGTGTTGGCGGGGTTCGGTTGGCTCAGCATGCTGAAGGCGGCGGTGTTAGCGGCTATCTTGATGCTGGTGACCGGATGCTGTGCGCCGACGCGGGCCTTACAAAGTCTGGAGTGGTCCGTCCTTTTGGTGATTGGCGCTGCTCTCGGCATTAGTGAGGCGATGCAGGTTACTGGGGCCGCTCAAGCGATCGCCGCGACCTTTTTAGGCATCGCCGGCAGCAATGCCTTCATTGCCTTGGCGGTGGTTTACGGCATTACCATGCTGCTGACCGAAATGATTACGAACAATGCCGCTGCCGCCTTGATGTTTCCCATTGCGCTCTCAGTGTCAGAGGGGCTAGGCGTAAGCTACATGCCGTTTATCATTGCGATTATGATCGCGGCGTCGGCAAGTTTCTCCACGCCCATTGGCTATCAAACGAATCTGATGGTTTACGGCCCTGGCGGTTACAAGTTCACTGACTTCCTGCGGATTGGGGTACCCCTGAATCTCTTGTTTTGGGGCCTTACGGTTTGCATAGCACCTCAAATCTATCCTTTCTAGGGAGTATCCCGATCTCCTATGGGTACTGCAAATACAGAGATGATGAGTCGGTCCAGTGACTGCTAAGTAGCTAGGCGCAATTAAATCTAAAACGTTCCAGTGGGTAATCACCGGCCTGACTGCGTGATTCCATGCCCTTAATGACGGTCATCGCTAAGTCGTATTCGTTGTCGAACATTTGACCGGCAATTTCGTGAGCTTTCAACTGCCGCCACTGAGTTTCAATCGGATTCATCTCGGAGCAATATGGGGGTAGGGAAGAAGATGAATAACCCTTGTTCCTGCCACCGAGACCATTGTTGCTGTACCAGACGACTCTTATGCAGCGAACCGTTATCCTGCACAATCACGGTGATGCGACCGGTCTCCGCCAAGGTTTTTGCCGCCTTCTGAGCCACCCAATCCATCACTTCAAGGTAGCTCTTACCCTTGAAACCGCCTTGCGCGAGGGCATACTCAAAGCCCTCACCGGGTTGCCACAATCCCAAAATGCTGATGCGACGACCATAGCGCCTAGGCGTTTGCTCCATCCGCTTCTGTTCTCCCTACCGGACTATAGCTGTAGCTGACCGGGCTCCAGAGACAGAACCCCGCTTCATCCAGGTATTTCAAGTCCACCCAACCCTCCTGCGCCGCCAGTGCTAACATCTCTAAGTCCGCCTGCTTGAGGGCTTTTTGGACGGGGTCTTGCTGCTTTCGGTGGCTGTGCCGCGTCCGTTTCCAGCGATATCTTTTTTTTGAGCAATCGACGCAAGCGGTCACTACTCAAGTCCACGAGTCGCTCCTGCTTCAGCTTTTGAGCTAATTGCATACTGTTGTAAGTCCGCGGCTCTTGGGCCAAGCAGTCCGTCAAATAGTCCAAATCTTCAGGTTGCCATTTCGGCTTGGCACCCCGGCCAGGGGCTTCCCACAGACCCCCGAGGCCATCGCTTTCCCATCGTTTGAGCGTGGCTCTGACCGTATGCTGATGACATTGAAAGATCGCCGCAATGGCAGGTACGTTCAGACCTTGAGCATTCAACCGCAGCATATGAGCACGGTCACGAGTACGATAGGGCACGCTCTGGGCTTGTCGCAGGTCGCTTAAGGTGCGGTCTTCTTCAGCGGTCAAGGTGATGCGTAAAGGGGCGGGCATAAGTACTGACTCTGGCAACCCTAAGATCTTATATTTAATTCCAACCGCTTACTTATGAGTCCTGATGTCGTTGGAGCGGGCCTGACATCTACAACAAATTGTCCTCTACATTCACGCCCCAGAGTTCTAATAGATCATCAACCCGTTCAACCGAGTCGATATCGTCTTCTGACTCATAGAGGCGGCGGGCCCGACCGACAGAAGACACGGCTTGTTGTTCTAATCCTTCTGCCCATAAGGCTAAGCCTAAGTTGTAATGAGCACCGGGATTATCGGGAAAGGCTTGAAGTACCTGGCGATAGGCTCTAATCGCTTGTAGATAGACCCCTTCCCTTAAATGAAAAGCGCCCACTGCTGCTTGGGCCGCAATCAAGTCGGGATCGGCCTCTGCGGCTCGTCGATAGTAAGCGTAGGCAGCCTCTTCATCCCCGAGTTCCATGGAAATTTCGCCCAGCAAAAAATTGGCTTGGGCGTCGTTCCGATTCAGCCTAACGGCGGCTTCGAGGCTCTCAAAAGCCGCCCGTGAGTCGCCCATGGCCAACTGGGTTTCGGCCAAGCCCACATAGGGTTCGCTACGGTTACTGTCAGTTCGGACGGCTCGCTGAAACGCTGATTGAGCGGCCGCATAGTCTTCTTGAATTAAATACAGTGTGCCGAGGGCTTCGTAGGCTTTGGCATTACCGGGGGCGCGGCGGGTTAACGCTTCGTAAGTTTCCAGCGCGGCATCATAGTCTTCGAGCGTAATGAAAATGTTCCCTAACCCCAGATACGCATCCGCTTCTGAGGGCGCTAGGGTCGTAATCTCCTCATAGGCGGCGATCGCTTCGGCATACGCCTCTAGCTGCACATAGGTATAGGCGAGACCGTAGCGAAAAGGGAGATTATCGGGTTCCAGGACGATCGCTTGTCGATACGGTTCCACGGCCGCGGTGTATTCACCCTGCTGGACATACAAATAGCCAATGCCAGAAAACAGGCGAGCATTCTGGGGATCGATGCGAGTGGCTGCTTGATACAGAGCGATCGCGGCGGCGTAGTCTTCTGCGTCGACTTTCTCTTGCCCTTCGCTCAACAATTCATCCAAAGCTTCTTGGTCGGCATCGGAGAGATTAGAGCTACGGCTTTGGGCCAGGTTGAGGGCCTGAGGCGGCAAGCGCAGCTGAGACGAAAGGGGGGCATTCATTGGGGCGATCGTCGGGAGCGTCGCCGCCGCGACACTGCCTGCCATCGCGCTAACAACCGCACTCGATAATACCAGGGCAAACCATCGAAAAGTCACGATTAATCGACCTCCGTTACATCAAACTCGCCTTGCATCTACCTTTGCATCCCTGTTGTCAGACAGACGACAAAAAGTCCATCGTTGATTCTAGCTCAAAGCGACGGCTGGTTTGTGAGCTGCTATCGCTAGTACCCAGCGGCATAAGTCTCAATACCGATCCGCCCTCATCCCCTGGCCCCTTCTCCCAAAATTGAGAGAAGAGGAGCAAGTGGCTTGAAATCCCTCTCCCAACGTTGGGAGAGGGATTTAGGGTGTAGACGCGCAGCGGCTTCTCTTTGAGTGGGCCAATAGGTGGTCAAATTTACGCCGAGCAGTACTAGCCAGAGGTTCGTTTAGGCAGTCAGTCGCGGCATCAATACCAGCCGCAAGCTGTCAGCACCCCGATCACTCGCCAGACAGCCGCACCATGTGTCAAAAACGATACATCAGCTTTCCCCTAATTATTTTTGATTCACTCTATATTCAAGTCGGCAACTTGCTTCCTTGATCCTCAGCCCCTGATTATCTTTGGCTCTTCACATTGAGCCTGGGTTTATCAACAAGGACGGCAACTTCATTAAATCTTTGTCAGAAAAGTTCCGGATTTACGTGATAACACGTGAATACCCAAGGCCTTTAGTGTGATTTATTTTTAGTGTCATTAAGGGCGATACGGAGAGTCTTTCGTGGTTCTTTAACTCAATTGCCCCAGTCTCTGCATCCTTCGGTCGTGATTGGCCCGAGTACGCCCCATTAAATCGTTTTTTGGACATTGCTGATTTGCCTATGGCATGACGGCCCCGACCCCATATGGGTCGGGGTAGCAGGCTGCGTGGTTGATCAGGCATCGCTAACCGCTGACTATTTTTAACGACTTCCCCATGACTCCTCACACATCTGTTTTCGATGCGAATGCGGCCCTAAACCTGGGGGCAGCTGATGCCCTCCCCTTCCTCACGGGGATGGATGCTTTGATGGAGACCGACCATACCGGGTTGGCGCTTGCCCCGATTCTCCATTTCGAGTCGCCCCTGGGGGAGAACCTGATTTTGGGAGAAACGTTGGCGTTTTCTCCCCTTGAGGATGACTTGGCAGGCAGTGGCTCGGGCGATTTGGTCGGCTCCAGCCGAACCCTTTTGCCAACGGCAGCAGGGGATTCGTTGACCAATTCGGACTCAAGTCACTCGAATCAGGTAGCGGCGTCAGTGGCTCAGGCACGGGAGTCGCTGCAGAGTTGGCGCGGCAGCAGCCGTTTTGCCAGCGGTGTGCAAGCGGTTTATGGCCAGGGTGTTGATATGGCGCAGGCGGCAGCGGCGCTAGACACTCTATTGGCAGGCGCGGGCGCACTGGCAAATCTGCAAGTGGTAGACAGCCTGGGAACGGCGGAGGGCGCTTATGCGGCGGCCAATGACACCATTTACCTCGCAGAGTCGTTACTCTCTAACCCGAGTCGGGATATTGATGACATTGCGCAGGTGATTCTAGAAGAGTTGGGTCATGCGTTGGATACCCGTTTGAATGAGACGGATACGGCGGGCGATGAGGGAGCACTGTTTGCTGCTGAGGTGACCGGACAGGAACTCTCGGAAGCAGAACGGGCAATGATCGCGGTTGAAGATGACTCAGCGACGGTAGTCATTGATGGACAGGAACTGGCGATCGAGCAGTTTGAATTGCCTGATTTGGTTGGGGTGTTTGCGGATGCCGATAATGACTATTTAATTGGTGGGCAAACCGACTTTACCTTCCGCATCCAGAATCAAGGCACTCAGGCCGTGGGGACTTTTTCGGTTAATGTCCTTTACTCCGATAACCAGGTTCTAGGAAATGGCAGCGGTGAACTGGTTTTGGAACGGGTCACCATTGATAGTGGCCTGGCGGCGAATGAAATGATTGAGCGCACCGTTTCCTTAAATCTTTCGACCCGACTGCTGAATGCTCGGGCTCAGGGCGATGAAGATCATCCAGGGGCACCAGCGGGCACAGCTGATGGCTTTGGCGACTATATCGGCATTGTGATTGACCCCGATAACGAGATTTCGGAGTCGAATGAGAGCAATAATGCGGCGTCATCGACCGCCACACTGGGGCAAGATCTCGACAAAATTACTCATCATCCCTGGGATGTAAATGGTGACGGTCAAGTCTCGCAAGCCGATATTGATGACCTTTTGTTCTTAGAAGGGCAGTCGGTTGCTTATGACGACGAGAGTGTCTTTGGTTATCCCATCAATTATGGTTACGCCGTTGGGGCCGGACTAGACTTTGATGGCGATAACGTGATCACAGCGGCGGATGGTGACATCATTGCCAATTACCTGGGCCATTTTCGCGACCCTGGTGTCAGTGAAGGTGATCCCAGCATTCCGCTGGCGGTGACGCTCGCGTTGCAGAGCGACACGGGCACTAGCAACAGCGATCGCATTACGACTGATCCGACCATCTCAGGGCAGTTGAGCAATAGCACCGGCATTACAGCTTTACAGGTTCGTTTGGGTAAAAGCGGGGCCTATACCGACATCCTCAGCAGCCTGGAGGCAGACGGGAGTTTTACGCTGACGCTAGAGCAACTCAGAGACCTCAATGGCGGTAGCTTACCGACCAATGGCTACGCGGTTGATGTCGTTGCCAAGAACAGTAGCGGGGCGATCGACTTCAGCACGCTCTTTTTTCACTACGATGCGCCTCAAGATACAGGTGGGGCCTTAGAACTCTCGCTAGCCCTCAGTAACGATACAGGCACTAGCGACAGCGATCGCATCACTACTGACCCGACACTTACTGGACAGCTCAGTGATGCGAGTAACATTACTGAGCTACAGGCACGCATTGGCAACGGCAGCTACGTTGACATCACCGATACGCTGCAAGCGGATGGTACCTTTGCCCTTGATACGGCCCGCTTAGCTCAGCTCAACGGCGGCACGCTACCGGAAGGGCAGTACGTTGTTGAGATTCAAGCGCAAAATGCAGCCGGTACCCTTACAACAACCACGCTTGATTTCACGTATGACCTGCCGCCGATTAATCTTGCGTTAACTCTCAGCAACGATACAGGCAATAGTGATAGCGATGGTCTGACAACTGACCCCACTCTCTCAGGACAGCTCAGTGATGCCAGCTACATAACGTCTTTGCAGGCGCGCATTGGCAATGGCAGCTACGTTGACATCACCGATATGCTGCAAGCTGACGGCACCTTCACCCTCGATACCGCTCGATTAGATCAGCTCAATGGTAGTCCCCTGACTGAAGGGCAGTATGTCGTTGAGATTCAGGCGCAAAATGCAGCCGGTACCGTTGGGACAACCACGCTTGACTTTACCTACGAGCTTCCGCACGTCGAGGAGCCAAACCCCTATAACGTCTTGCTGCTCACGGAGTCAGGATTCAACAACGCTGCACTCAATGAAGATGACCAAATTGTTTATGACCAGTTGGTGAGTCGCGGCTTCAACATCACAACGCAGTGGTCAAAGGACTTTCAAACTCAGGATGCTGCTGGATTTGATTTGATCGCGATCACCGGCTATATGTTTAGTTCAACTGAGGTCTTTGATGATTTAGCAGTTCCCATTATCTCGCTGAATACTCATGCTCTCGATGAACTCGATTTACGAGCGCCAACCAACACAACATTCGTTTTCCCTGGCAACAGCATCACAATCACAAATGCTGAACACCCCCTATCTGGTGGTTTATCAGGACAAGTACAGATTTACGATGACACGCCCGATAACCCAAGCTTAATTCCTCGGGTTGAATCACTAGATAGTGCCATTGAGATTGCCAGACCTCTGTTGGCTTACGAGAAAGGGGCGACTTTAACCAATGGTGAAATAGCAGCGGAGCGACGAGTTTCCTTTCTAGGGTTCCAAGATAACCTGAGTGAACTGAATGAGGTTGGCTGGCAGCTCTTTAATGTTGCCGTTGATTGGGCGATGGGCATCGGTGGTGATAGCCCCATCGATACGCCGAAAGGGACGCTGTCGCTGGCGCAAGATACCGGCGAGGACGGTGATTTTGTTACTGCAAATCCGACCGTTTCAGGGCAATTTACCAGCACGACTGAAATTACTCGATTTGAAGCTCGCCTTGGGGACCGAGGCGACTACCTGGATGTGAGCGCGGCGCTGCAGACTAATGGACAATTTACCTTTGAGCTAGCAGATTTAGAACAGTTAAATGGCGGTGCTTTAGGTACGGGTGACTATACGCTCACGATTAAGGCCGAAAATGCTGCGGGGCTCTTTGTAACTGAACCTTTCACCTTTACTTACCTGCCGCCTATTGAGTCGCCGACAGCTCCGCTGGATGTCTTATTGCTGAACTGGTCAGGTTCCTCTGGCAATCCTTTACAGGAAGATGAGCAACTCGTCTTCGACCATCTAGTGAACCGTGGCTTCAATGTCACCACTCAAAATTCAAGGGATTTTCAGCCGCAGGATGCCAACGACGTTGAGTTGCTCGTTGTTACCGGTGCTAATTTTGATACTCCAACGGTCTTGGATGATTTGGCTGTGCCGATCATCTCGATGAATTTTTCCAATCTGGATGAATTAGATCTGCAAGCAGAAGCCAGCTCACTTTCGTCACAAATGAGTGACGGGTTCTCGATTATCAACGAGACACATCCGATCTCTGACGGGTTCTCAGACACCGTGACGATTTATAAGCAAGGTTCCTCCAACTTCATACCTAGGATGACACCTCATCCGTCAGCAACTCGAATTGGTGACTTTAGAGGCTATTCGCCAATCTTTGTGCATGATAAAGGAGCGACTTTATTCAACGGAGAAACTGCTCCCGACAAGCGGGTCGTATTTTTAGGTAACTCTAGTGACATTAGTAAGCTAACTGAAGTAGGTTGGCGGCTTTTTGATGCTTCGGTGAATTGGGCTGTGGGCCTGGAAGATGGGCAGCCCAGTGAATCACTAGAACTTTCGCTAGCGCTTAGCAATGACACGGGCAGTAGTGACAGCGATCGCATTACGACTGACCCGACACTTACTGGACAGCTTAGTGATGCAAGTAACGTCACTTCTTTGCAAGCACGGATTGGCGATGGGCAATATGTTGACATCGCCGATACATTGCAAGCCGACGGCACGTTTACCCTCGATACCGCTCAATTGAGTCAACTCAACGGCGGCACGCTACCAGAAGGACAGTATGTTGTTGAGATTCAGGCCCAAACGACGGCAGGCACAGTGGGCACAACCACGCTCGACTTCACGTATGACCTGCCGCCGATCAATCTTGCGCTGACGCTCAGCAACGATACAGGCAGTAGTGACAGCGACGGTCTGACGGCTGACCCTACGCTCTCAGGACAGCTCAGTGATGCCAGCTACATCACGTCTTTGCAGGCGCGCATTGGCAACGGCAGCTACGTTGAGATCTCTGACACACTGCAAGCGGATGGCACCTTTACGCTCGATACCACTCGATTGGGTCAACTCAATAGCGGTACCTTGCCAGAAGGGCAGTACGTCGTTGAGATTCAGGCGCAAAATGTAGCAGGCACGGTCGGCACAACCTCCCTGGGCTTTACCTACGAATTGCCGCCCAATACGGCACCCGATGCGTTGTTGCTCACCCTTGATAACGCTCTGAGCGACTCTGAGCAAGCGGTTAGCGATCGGCTCTCGGCCTTAGGGTTTACCGTCACCACGGAACGCGCCAGCAACTTTGAACGCCAGGATGCAGACGCCGCCGAACTGTTAGTGGTTACCGCCTGGTCGGGACTTGAGGCCAATGATGTCAGTGACCTTGAGGTACCAGTCGTGGCTCTGACCCGAGCCTTGTACGATGAATTTCAGTTGGTGCCAGACCAAGCGGGGGTCTGGCTTGAAGACGAGGCCACGGTCACCATCGAGGCCGACAGTCATCCCATCGTCGATGGCATTGAGGGTGAGGTCACCCTCTTCAACTCTGCCCAACCCTGGCGAGACGCTCGCCCCCATGCGAGTGCAACTCAGATTATCACTGGCACGAATGGCTACTCTTCACTGTTTGCCTATGAGGTCGGCGATGCGCTGGCGGCGGGCGACGTGGCGGCGGCTCGCATGGTGGCTTTCCTCGGCAGTATTGACAGTGTGACTGACCTCTCGACAGCCGGTTGGCAGCTCTTTGACAATGCCGTTAGTTGGGCTGCGAGCAACCCGGCAGTACCCGCGCTAGAAATTGATTTGGCGCTCAATAATGACACCGGCGAGAACAGTACCGACGACATCAGCTTGGACCCCACGATCTCGGGGCAATTGGCCAACGCCGGAACCATTACGCTACTGCAAGCGCACCTTGGCGACGGGAACTATGTTGACGTCACCGATACCTTACAGACGGATGGGTCTTTCACCCTGGATGAGGCACTCCTTACTCAGCTCAGCGGGGGATATCTAGCCTACGGTGAAAACACCCTGCATGTGCGGGCACAAAATACCGCTGGGTCAGTCGACACCCTGGCTTTCACCTTCACCTATGACCAAGCTCCGGATGCGGCTCCGGATGCCTTGTTGCTGACCCTTGATCATGCTCTGAGCAGCTCTGAGCAAGCCGTTAGCCAGCGCCTCTCAGATTTGGGTTTCACCGTCATCACTGAACGCGCTAGCGACTTTGAACGACAAGATGCGGACTATGCCGAATTGTTAGTGGCCGCTGCCTGGTATGGACTGGATGCCAATGCGGTTGAGAACCTTGAGGTGCCGGTCGTAGCCTTGGGTCGGGGCTTGTACGATGAGTTTTTACTGGTGCCGGATCAAGACGGTCTCTGGCTGGAAGACGAGGCCACGGTCACTATCGAGGCCGACAGCCATCCCATTGCCAATGGCATCGACGGTGAGATCACTCTTTTCAATACTGACCAACAGCGGCGAGATGCTCGCCCCCTAGCCAGTGCAACTCAGGTTATCTCAGGCGCCAATGGCTACTCTTCACTCTTTGCTTATGAGGTCGGCGCGGCGCTGGCGGCGGGTGAAGTGGCAGATGCCCGTATGGTCGCTTTCCTCGGCAGTATTGACAGTGTGGCCGACCTCTCGACGGTGGGCTGGCAGCTCTTTGAGAATGCGGTTAACTGGGTCGTCGGAGGTTTCGATGAGCCCTTGGAACTTTTGCTCGCGCTGAGCAACGATACGGGCAGTAGTGACAGTGATGGTCTGACGGCTGATCCGACACTCTCAGGGCAGTTGAGTGATGCGAACGATATTACGGTGCTGCAGGCACGCATTGGCAGCGGCAGCTACGTTGACATCGCCGATACGCTACAAGCAGATGGCTCTTTTGAGCTTGATTTAAAGTGGCTTGGCGATCTCAACGGTGGCGGTTTCGCCTATGGCGACTACACGGTCGAAATTCTGGCACGGGCGGCGAGTGGCGCGGTGGATTCCACCACGATGGACTTCAGCTATGAATTTCAGCAGGCGGCGCTGCCCTACAGCGAGGGTGAGTTTGTTCCCCTGGCGCTCGACTCGGGTGCCACGACCTTCCAGTTTGGACTACCAGAAGATATTGGCAATAACGCTCAACTGTTGGTTTATCTCCTCAATGAGAATGATCTAACCGATACACTTCTAGCCAATGGTGCGGAGGGGAATCCGCTGTTATCCGGTGCGCCCAACTACTTGGCCTATGACCCCAGCATTGTCAGTGTGGCGGGTACGGAGGTAACCGTGGATGTCTCCTCGCTCACCCCTGCTGAGATCGAGGCCGCCGGGGTGTATTTCCTCGTCTATTCTGATGACGAGCCGAGGGCTGATGGCTCGGGCGGCACCAGCGAAGTTCTCAGGTCTGTGCGCAGGAGTAGCGGTTTCGGTGGGCTCTTTGGCAGGGCCGGCTTCGGCGGCTTTAATGACAGCACCGGCGGCAGCACCGGCGGCAGCACCGGCGGCAGCACCGGCAGCGGTGGTGGCTGGGGGTACAGCGCACCTAGCCCCTCTATAAATTGCCCAGGGGGGGCCTCATCGAGTGGTCATGGGGATTCGACACCGGAAGATTCAGGTTCGGGCAGTTCAGGTTCGGGCAGTTCAGGTTCGGGCAGTTCAGGTTCGGGTAGTTCAGGCTCGGGCAGTTCTCACACTTGTGAACCAGAACCCCCTGAACGCCAGTTTTTGACCCGGCTGGGGGGTGGTAACTATGTCATCTTTTATGATTTGCTGAATGAAGCGGATACCTTCACCAAACCGACGGAAATCAAGTTTGGCGACAATGTGTTGACGTTGAATTACTCAGACACGGGAGTGTTTGAGGGCAGCAGTAATGATGAACTGTTGGATGTGGTGTTGGCGTCGGTCGGGCTCACCAGTTTAGATTCTTTGGCAGCAGCGGAGATCACCGCGAATGACACACAGTCGCTGCTCCCCCCAGTACAGACGCTGAAGCTGCAGGATGTCTGGTCCCGCATTGGCGAGGTTGCCCTGAAGCCGAATAAGGACCTTGACCAGCTCACGCCGGATAAACAGCTCAAATTGCTCGATTTCCAGGAAAATCTGCTCAAGGCAACCGCGCTGACAGATGAGTTTGCAGGGTACAAAGAAGATAAAGAACTGCTGAAGGAAATTGTGGAGTTGGGCAATGTCTATGCGGCACTTGACCCACAAAATACAGAGCAAAGCATAGGAGAAGAAACATTTGACTTTTGGTTGGATAACATTTGGAGGTCAAAAAATGAATCGGATTTTCAGAAGGGAACTCAGAAATTAAACAAGCTCTATACTGCTTTTAGAAATAGTCAAGACTTCATAAGCTATTCAAATGCTTTCGGGGATCTCGCAGTAAATCTTTCCAAAAATGTAGATAATCGGCCCATAGACAGCAAGCTGATCAAGGATTTGGTTATTGCTTCTGAAGCCTTTTCAATTGCCGATTTAGATGTTGAAGAAGTATTAACAGCCATACGACAGGGAACCTTTGATTTCACAAGATTGAATCACTTTCAACTGCAGGGGCTGAATAAAGTTGGTGCAGTATCACTGGAAGAAATAGGAGCTTCAGATTTAGAATTCATATATGAAAATACTCTAGATTTAGCAAGCAACTTTCAACTCATCATTCCACCCGATTCTATCCTTGAAGCTGATCTATTTGATATAAGTTACTTGCTGCTGAGGGTCCAATTGGGACTTTCAGCAGAAGGATTCAAAGCTGAGAGGATGCGCGATCTTACAGAACGCTACCCCGGGCTTTTTCCAGGAAATACACACTTATTTTTTGAGAAATATTTGGATCCTAATAGTGGATATCAAAATCTGTTTGCCGATGAATGGGGTCTAAAGGAGCGCATAAAAGCATTTTCAGGACTGGTTAATTCGCAACTTGATTATAAGAATCGGATTTATTCTACTCTTCAAGATAGAGCCGCAATCTTAGTGAATAATAATGGTTTATCCATAGGCGAAACCAGAACGATCTCCATTCCACAATCTCAATCTACTCTCTTCACATTTCTCCCAGATAAGGTTCCTCCATATGCACCGAATACTATATTTTCAATTGCATGGAACAGTTTTTTTGGGTCTGCTGAAGTAGTAATCACTCGAACAGAACTTAACAATTTTGAGGCTGTAGTAACTTTTGCATGGGAACTCTACGATGAGTTTATAGATGCGGCAGATTTTGGGGATAAAATCGACGGAGATCAAGAATTTGAAGGTGGTCATCCTTATGCGATGGGCGCAGAATGGGAAACAACTGAGCAACCAGTGTTCTTCTCTCTTCGTTAATTCTTCAGCATTTCTTATCTCTGTTTTTTGAGTATCTACTACAAGACGATTTTTGCTAGTTGATTCTCATTAGCTGACAAAGCTCTATCCAGTAACGCTAAAAGCTTGACATTTGATACTGGGAGTTCAGCAGCGAAAATGCCAAGGGGGCAGGCATTCTATTACACTTGAGGAGCTGCCATAACAGAGCATATAGCTTTTCTTGTTCCGGTGAGGTATGGCAAAGAAGCTATATGCTCTGTTATACAAGGATTTCAGAGTCAGATCCTCATTTTATTCAGCGAGAAAATGTCATGCCTTACCTTCCACACTTTGAAGTGTCACACTTTTCAGTAAGTTGAAATTATTTTGCTGAATTCTCATATAGACAAATCCTACTGAGAATTCAGCAAAAGAAAATTGCCGTGCTCCTGATGCCTTCGTTATTAAGTATCCAATGTGCCAGTTGGAAGTTCGGAATGTAGGCTCTAAACTAGATTTCGACTGTAGCACTTTTCCTTCATGTCTCTTTTTATCCCTTCACACAAGCTGTAGATCCAGGAAATTACTGACATATTTTATAAGGGGTGATTTAAATAGTTTAATCGTATTAGTCTTCAGCAGAAATCATTAAATCAACAGGCTTAACTTTTTGGCATGTGCTAATAGGCAGAAATCTACTGAATTCCAGAATACAATCAGATCATGAATAAGCTAAAGAACAAGAGGGTCGTATATTTAACTATCATTTTTTCAGGCATACTTGTATTATATTTTTTAGCTCAAAAGTACCAAGATATAAGGAGAGATTTATTAATTTCAACTAGTGGTTACCCTCTCACAAATGGATATAGATATGTGGTATTTGGTTCCGGCGATCATAGGATTTTAGGTGGCCATGAAGCAATAAAGCTTGGATACTATCTTAACCGTATTTATTTTGATGACAGATATATTGTAGGAGAAATTACTGAAAGACCCACAAGTCGCGAAGATTCTCTCGCAGGCAAAAGACACTCATACTTTATCTTTGATACAGTAACTGGACAATATACTTCAAAGTTAAACAAATCTGATTTAGAAGCTGAGTTGAGGCGATTAGAAATCTTGGCCAATGTTCAGCTATCAAGTCGTGAAGATCGAAAATGGCTAAAGAAACAGAATAGAAGCTACTAATCATCTGAGAACTTTTGATCGTATGACATTCTTCCGATTGGAAGGAAAACCTAAATCGTACAAGAAGCTTTATGATTTAGGTGTCTGAATTTCAATCTCTAGAAACAAAGCGAAATATGCCGTGTATCAAAATAACTGAAATCACAGTAGCTCGTGGCTTTTGAAAAGTATGCTCCTTTAAGGAGATTACGCATGAGAATTGTCTGTGAAATCACGTTTTTCTCTGATCTGCCGTTAGAATCTCGAACTAGATATTTTGAAAGCACTGCTTTTAATCTAGAACTTGTGGCTCAGGGAGACAAGTAGGTTGGATCTGTGCAGAGGGTATACGAACAATAAGGTTCTCATCGACACAAAGATCAATTAGATTACTCAAACCACTAAGAGGTGACACGTCTACAATCTGATTCCTTTCGAGATTGAGTGTCTCTAAATTAGTTAAATGAGCTAAGGGTTCTACATCTATAATCTGATTTCCTTTAAGATCAAGCTGTCGTAAATTAGTCAGATGAGCTAAGGGTTCCACATCTGTAATCTGGTTCCCTTCAAGAATAAGAAGCTCTAAACTATTGATATTCCCAAGAGAGGTTATGTCTGAAATATGAGCTTCTTCAAGTTCGAGAAACCATAAATTAGTCAAGTTAGAAAGAGGGGCTATATCTGAAATTGGATTTTTCCCAAGGCCAAGCATCTCCAATTCATTTAAGTTGCTAAGGGCGGTGATGTCCGAGATTGAATTTTTTCTAAGGCCTAGTATGACAAGATCGTTCAGACTTCCTAATGGAGAAACATCTTCAATTCTATTTTCATTGAGAATGAGTTCTTGAAGGTTTCTCAAACTCAATAAAGGAGTTACATCTGTGATTTGGTTGCCAGAAAGATGAAGGAGTTGCAAATTACTAAGGCTAGCCAAAGGGGCTAAATCAATTAACTGACTATCCCCAAGGTCAATATCAATAAGACTGACAAGCATTTTTTCAGCATCATTACAGTCTGATGTGTCAGCATATTCTAAAAGTATCTCAACCGTATGCTGTTCTCCTTCGTTCAAAGAGTCCTTGCTGACACACCAATCGGAAAACGACCTGGAGGTTTCTGAGCTTTTCTTGCTAGAGAGCGTTATCTGTTCAAGACTAATTGGATTAGATAGAGAATCTATATTTGATAATGTCCCGAAAGCCTGAAAGCTCTGCTCTGATTGAGATCCAGTACTTCCACACCCCAATAAAACAGATAATACAGTTAATGAGCTTTCTAAAACGGCTTTCTTCATAGCGATTATTTTTGATCTTTAAGTTGTCACAGGAGTGCGGCTATTTTGAAATCGCGGTGAAATCGCCTCTTGCCGTAGGTTAAGTTGCGGCAAGAGGCGATTTCACAAATAGTTTGACTACTACACTACCAAGCAATTTTAACGGCAAACTTGAGTGCCATCAATACTCATCACTGCCGTGCCAAAATGCTTCCAACTTACGCTGCAACTGTCGCATAATCAGCACTTTTCACCCTCTGCGTGCCCTTCTTGATAGACACGAGTCTCTTTAATAGCAGTAAGTTCGAGCAGGGCGGTAATCTTCTCTTGGGTATGCTACACAACAATCATTTCAACGCATCTTAGCCTAATAGTAGCCAGCTCCCGCACCGCTGCTCTGGGTCATCCAGAGAGAGCTGATTTGAGGCGAGCGACATCCTCACGATCCGTTAGGTCTTGTCTAAGAACGCAACAATTTGTTCAATCACAGCTGCATTCCCCTCCCGGCTCTGGGCATTCTGTAATCGTCCTCTCCGCCCACTCCTCATGCCATCTACCCTCCGCGAGCTCGCCGATCGCTGCCACTTCACCCTCGGGGCTGCCACCCTCAGCGAACGCAACTTCCTCGCAAACTCCGCCTACCAACAACTCCACACCCAACACTTCAACCTGCTCGTGCCCGCCAACGCCATGAAGTGCCATGAGGTGTGTCGCACGCCGCAACAATACGACTTCAGCGTCCCCGATACCCTCATTGAGATCGCCACCCAACACCAGCAAAAAATGCGCGGCCATACCCTCTGCTGGCACCATAGCTACGCTCCCTGGATGCAAAACCTCACCAGCCTAGAACTCGAAACCGTGCTGCGCGACTTTATCATCACCACCGTCGAGCGCTATCGCGGGCGGATCTATGCCTACGACGTCGTCAATGAAGCCCTCAAAGACGACGGCTATCCTCGCAACTCCATTTGGCGCAGCATCGAAAACTTCATTCCCAAATGCTTCCAGTGGGCACATGAAGCGGATCCCCATGCCCAACTGCTTTACCTGGACTACCGCGTCCATACGACTGGGCGCTGGCAGGCGATCGCCAAAATGGTGCGCGAACTCAAAGCCGCTGGCATTCCCATTCATGGGGTCGGGATGCAACTCCATCATGATGTGTTCCGCTCCCTAGCCATTAGCGGCATCCGTCTCGCCGGAGCCATCCGCGACCTCAGAAAGCTCGGTGTCACCGTCCATATCTGTGAAGTCAGCATCGGCATCCCCAAATCAGCTCAAAGCTTGCCGTCTGCGGTTAAGTTCAACCTGCAAGCCCAAGCTTATCGCCAGATTGTTAAAGCCGCTTTAGAAGCCGGGGCCGAGAGCTGTAACCTCTGGGGCTATAGCGATTTGTATGCCTGCCATGTGCCGCCAGAGAATGATCCCAACGATACGCCTGCGGTCTTTGATGAGCACTTGCAGCCCAAGTCCGCTTACCAGGCCCTCTGCGATGAACTCACCCGTTATGCTCAACGTTCCGGAAGGGCCGCCGCTTAAAGCTGTTCGATTTCAGCAACCGTTACGCGCCGCCAATTGCCGGTGCCATTAGGCAAGAGATAATAGCTCAAGGTTCCTTCGTCGGCATACACCGGGACCGCGAGTCCTAGCAAAAACGGTTCCAAGGTAGCCGTTTTTAACGTGAGGGTGATGGTTGCTGTAGCGGCCTCTAATGTCGCCGCTTGGTAGCCCTCAACCCCTGACAGATAAATCGTTAAACTTTCTAATACTTTGGTCGAGCTGACATAGCCATCATCATCGACAAACAAGGCGATGGGAGCTTCTAAGTCACTGACACGCAGCCATTCCACGCCATCAAAGATCGGCGAAGGGGCAGCCTCGCTGCCTTGGCCGTCAAGGAGCAAGACAATCCGGTTCGCCTGGGTCGTGGGCAAGTAGGTATCCCATAGTCTGGGAAAGCCTGTATAGCATCGGCTCAGTAGCCGCAGTTCTTGAAAGAGGTCATCACGGCGTGATGGAGATGCAATCATCGGTGGCTTCAGAGTTTACAAATACAGCAGTGCGGGTGCGCTTCCTTAGTTTGCCCAGCCTGCACCAAATTCACTGAGGCGACATATGGCCATTCAGCCAAATGACTAAGGTGAATTTGACTCACACCCTCCAAATAAGCGCCGCTTACCGCAGCGATTCGATTGACTCAATGAGAGTTGAATGCACTGCTGATAAGGGCTTTCGGCTTATTTGCAGTGCATGTGAGCGGCGGCGGTCTCTAATTCGCACTTAATCTGAGGGCAAAACGACCTTGGTTGCGAGCCCAAATTATCGCGGCATGCGGCATGTGGAGGTCGGAATGCGGAATTGAAATACCTGCCAGAAAGCGGTTTCAACCATCCAGGGCGATCTGATCAAACTGCGTGCTATACCAGGCAAGAAGCTCAGCTTGTCCTCTAGTCAGCGTTACCGGCACCCGCTTAAGCTGGATAAATCTGCAGTCGCCGATTCGGTTCGTTACCAAAACTACAGGACTTCAGGCGATAGTGTTCCGCCAATTCATGCTGCATTTGCGTCTGTGATGCAAGACGAGGACTAATCACGAAACTTCAGCCGATGGCGATGGCTGGCCACCGACTCGACAATCCTCAGAGCCAGAAAATTGGTGATTAAAGCCGATCGCCCATAACTCATCCACGGTAGCGGAATCCCGGTGACGGGGGCGAGCCCAATCGTCATGCCGATGTTGATCACCACCTGAAAGATCAGCATGGAGAATACACCGATCACCAGCAGCGACCCAAAATCATCCTTCGCATTTTGGGCAATGAGCACGAGCCGCAGGCAGATGAACCAGTAAGGCGGCGACGACGGCGATCGCCCCTACAAAGCCCCACTCTTCCCCCACGGCGGAGAAGATAAAGTCAGTGTGCTGTTCCGGAATAAAATTGAGCTGAGTTTGCGTACCTTGATGCAATCCCCGCCCCCGCAACTGACCTGCACCAATGGCAATGCGCGACTGAATCAGGTGATAGCCCCCTCCCAGCGGATCTTTATCCGGGTCCAGGAACAAAATCAGTCGGTCTTTTTGATAATCCTTGAGCAGGCCCCAAAAGACCTCACCCAACTTGCCAGAAACCAAGTTAGTGGCCGTAGTCGTGACGGTGCTAAATAGCCGCCAGGGCAACGTAAACCAAGCGATCAGGCCCATGCCCACCGACCAGACCAGCCAGAGCGGAATGGAAAAATGGAACATAATCGCCGCCAACATGGGGGAGATCATCAGCACCAGCCAGCCCGGATTCACATTGGCCCAGTAGAGCATGCCGAGGGAGATCGCCCCAAACACGAGGGAAGTGCCCAAATCAGGCTGCAAAAAAACTAGGGACCAGGGCACCGCCGCGATCGCAATTAACAAGGCTATTTACCTGCTGATTTTTTGGGTGATTCCTATAGCAAGCTGCAGTTTGATCAGGTCGCCCTGGATTGCTGAAACCAATTTCTGGCAAGCATTTTAATTCCGCATTCTGACCTCCGCATTCTGCTGCTATATACATTCCCGATTTCTCCTTCTTTTAGTTCTCAGCAAGTTCCCGATTGGTGCCTAAGGTGTGGTCAAAGCAAAGCCCAGCACTTCTGAGCCCTCGCTGAATATATTCCTCAGCTTTCTCAGGCAGGGATTAAGTAACGCTTATTTCCTCGTCAGAACCAGCTCAGGGATGCCCCCCACTATAGAAATCAAGACGATTCAGTCGCAAAAGCGACGAAGGAGTTCACCCCATGAAAGGCATTGCATTCGCCCTCACTGCATTGACCGCTGTTTCTATCGCCATCGCTCCCGCTACTTACGCCGCTCCTGATTTTGACGAACTGCGTCAAGAAAACCTCGACAAAGACGCCGTTGATTTCGACGAGTTGCGCCGCGAGAACCTCGACAAGGATGCCGTTCACACCATTCAAGTCAAAGGCATCGACTTTGATGAACTACGCCGCGAAAACTTGGATAAGGACGCCGTTGATTTCGATGAGTTGCGCCGCGAGAACCTCGACAAGGATGCCGTCTACGAAGTGCTCGCCAAAGGCATCGACTTCGACGAACTACGCCGCGAAAACTTGGATAAGGATGCCGTTGACTTTGATGAGTTGCGCCGCGAGAACCTCGATAAAGATGCTGTTGTTGAGGTGGCATTAAGAGGCGAGGATTTTGACGAGCTGCGCCGCCGCAATCTCGATAAAGACGCGGTGAACTTCGATGAACTGCGTCGCGAGAATCTCGATAAAGACGCCATCGCTTAGGGCCTGTCATCCGGTCGCGGCCAAACCCTTTCAGTAAAGGAACGACAGCCCCTAGCCTATGGCGTGAATGCGGGCGCGCAAATGCTCTGCCCCAAAGGCTTCTGGGATTAATTGATGAAGCGCCCTAAGCTCTCACCGTTTTTGCCGACGACGTTTCCCTTGACACCCACCCACGTCTGCCCCCTTAATGCCATTCGTTGAGGGGGCTTTATTCAAGCTTGGTGTCTGAACTCCGACGAGAGTCAATCATCTGACGCACCATGATGCTCTGACAACGGCTCTCGGAACGCGATCGCTCTTTGCCATTAGTCTCGATACTGCCATTGACCGTCTCAACAAATAGCTCAAGCCATCACGATCTCTGTCTGTATCTCCCATGAATGAGGTTGACATGGCGTTGATGAGTCCTCGAAGCTCAGCTGGTCTGAGTTCGTCAGTAAAAAGCGCCCTCCTGATTCGGAGAGCGCTTATTGCATTGTGGTCGGGTTTGGATGGCTGGGTGACGGTCAAAGTCTTGAGCCGTTGTTTACACTACGGCTGGGGCAAAGAGGACTGCCCACAACGTCAGTGTTAGCAACAAGGCCATGATCACCAAGAGGCCATCCCGCCAGTCATCATGTAACGGAGAGATTGGTTTCATGGTCGTCCTCCTTCCGGATTGGGATAACTCACCACTCCTCTACTTCTATGCTGCGTGCTTAAAGCCGAGATTGGTGACAGTTGCAACGAAGTGTCACCCGTTCCCAGGTCCAACCCGCGATCGCCCAGCTTTCTCAGGCCAGAATTTAGGGCAGCTTATTTCCGCCGCCAAATTCTGAGCGATCGCGGCGTTCGTTACTCGGCTTGAGTCAAACCCTTTTTTCCTCTCCTCAAATAGCCAAACAGCATTCTGCTGCTCTATTCCCCTTGCCTATGTGGTGAGGGAATTTGTTTTTCAGCAGACTTAATTTGCCCCTCAGGAGCCGTTTAACGCCTGCTCAGTATGCCCTCTCATAATAGAAATGACAAAGCTATAAACCTCCTCCACAAAAGGTTTTGCGCTTTGATTGAATTGAGGCTCACATCATGAAACGCTTCTTATTTTCCACTTTGGCGATTTTGCTATCTCTCGGGGCACTAGCGACGACTGCCCAGGCTAAGCAAGTTGCTCCTGGAGATAAAGCCGCTGATATCAATGGTGACGGTGTCGTCACTCTCGATGAGCTACATAACTTCAACCGTGACGAACGCGGCGCTTAATAGGCGCAAAACTGATGAATGCTGAAACTTGACGAGGACCTTGTAATCAGCCGGAATCTCTGCCGATGCCCCTTGCTCCGTGGCGAGGGGCTTGGTTTTTGTGATCGCACTTTTCAGCCCGTTCATTTGCCTAGGTAATTGTCGCGTTTGTTTGGCTCATTGTCGTTTAATCGCCGTTCTGTCTTTTGTTCAGATGCGCACCCACGCCGCACAGTACAGCACCCACACCACCAGCACAGCCGGTCAATCAAAATCATCAGTAAAGCCTCAATCCGCACTGCCAGAGTTATTGTCAGACAGCTGGACCTCAATGCGATCCAGCTGCCGTTGAGTATCGCGATGAAACTCTTCCATCTGTCGCCATAGCCCCTCAACATTGATAGTCAGCGATTCATAGTTGCGCTTTAAGTGATTAAGTCTCGCTCCGCCGCATATTCCTTGCAGGTCTTACTCCGTTGCCAAGCCAAATAACCGACAAACTCAGTCAATAAGCTGGTGCCACTGACCAAAATGCACTCAAGCTTGAACTTCACCAGATGGACAAGCGGGTTCAGATGCGAGTGACCAACCTATTGAAGGGATCGGGCTGGGGGTCGTCCCGAGGAGTTGTCCAGGGTCGAAGGCTGCGAATTTGGGAAAATCCTCAGTTTGCTGAAGAGGGTTGTCCAGGTTGTCCCAAAAAGGCTGAAAGCCAGACTTCCGCGAGTGGACAACCTGGACAACCTTTTCCTAAGACTTCCGGAACTCAAGAGGGGCATCTACCCTCTGAGCCAGAATCATTAAATACTTCAATGAAGTCTGAGCCCATTGGTTTTGGTGACCTGGTCGAAATTTTGTCCGGCTCCCTTAAGTACAAACAGGCGTTTGTTTGGGTCTGGGCTCCCGAAACCGGAGAAGTTCCCCGCGCCCACGCCGATTGGATGGTTTCTCCCACCTTCCCCCGCGCCCAAGTTCAGTTAATTAGAAAAGCCGCCTTGACCCGTGAATAAAACGACACGATCTCTGAGCGTGCGATCGCTCGTCACTCTGTGGGCTAAGTACGCAGAATCATCCGACGCCTAGCTTCAAACATCCAGCCATTAGAGAAAAACCATGTCTGAGAACCATACAAAACGAACCCAGCCCCAAAAGCGATCGGCTTGGGTCAGTACATCAACCCTCGCCATTGAGTTGGGCGTCACATCCAAACACATTCGGCAGCGGTTGAAAGACGAAGTGCTCAAACCCAGCGAACACTATCGCAACATCACCCCCCACGGATGGCGACCTACCTACCGTTGGCACCTTAAAAAATTCCTTGAAGCAGTTGAGTCTAGCTCGCTGGCCTAAATCTGGCCCCCAACTGGCACACATCCAAAACCGACATTCTCTCGTTACCGAGAATCCCTGAAAACCCTGCAACTACGTGTGAGTGGTTGCGTCTCTACGCAAACTATCGGAGTGAAAATCAATGATTCCCAAAGAATGTCAGCTCGATATTTTCGTTGATGAGTCGACCCCTGAGACCGTGATTGAGGATATTAAGGGGTGCTCTCGCGTGCAGTGGGACTCATAGCAGCTAGCAGGAAAATTCCTAGCTGTACAGTCACAATGCTCGGGCCAGAGAGAAGGTCAAACAGGGCAGACAGGAACATACCAAATAATGACGCTAAGGGCACCCAGACCTGCGGAGATCAGGATGTAGTGGGTGAACTGACGGCTGAGGAGACGGGCCGCACTGGCTGGAATAACGATAAAGGCACTAATTAATAAAATGCCGATCGATTTGATAGAAACCCCCACCACCAGGGCAAGCAGCACAATAAAGATGGTGCGCTGGGCGGATACATTGACGCCCCGAGCCATGGCCATTGGTTCGGGTAGGGTGAGGAGCATCTGCGATCGCAGAGTTAAAGCAATAAACCCGGCGCACACCACTAAAAGGATGCTGCTAAAAGTCAGGTCGGTGGTTCGGACGGCCAGAATATCGCCAAACAGTAGGCTGTCTATGCCTCCCTGGAACCCATCTTGAAAGCTGAACAGAAGGATGCCCAGAGCTAGAGAAGATGAACACACAATGTTCAGTAGAGCATCTGTCCAGAGGTCAATACGCTCTAAAAAGTAGGCCACACCCAGAGCAAACAGTATCGCAAACGGAAATAATATCCAGGAGGGTTCAAGACCCAGTAGCAGTCCAATGCCGATGCCTAGGAGGGCAGATTCTCCTAAGGCTTCGCTAAAAAACGATCATTGCCGCAGGATGGTAAAGCTGCCCAGTAGTCCTCCCATGAGGCCGGTTAAGACTCCCCCCATCAGTGCTCGCGGCATAAAGGGCAGTTGAAACAGTTCAACCACGCGGGTAATTTCAGCGGCAATGGTCATGAGCGTAAGGAATGTGACGAGGCGACTGCGGCAAACTAAAAGAACTAAAGACCTAATTTCTGAGCAGTCTCAATCCATTCAGTGTCACCAATAGTGTTGAACCTTCATGGCCTAAAACCCCAGCCGGGAGAGTGAGTTCGCCGAGGAAGTTGGCAACCATCAGCAGGGCGATAGAGATCAGGGCAATCGCAATGTTTTGCCGAATGATGCGTTGTGAGTGCTTGCCAATGCGAATGGCCTGCTCCAGCTTTTCGAGGCGATCGGCCATGAGCACGATGTCGGCGGTTTCCAGGGCCACATCACTGCCTGCTCCTCCCATCGCAATGCCGACTGAAGCCTGGGCCAGTGCCGGGGCATCGTTGATCCCATCCCCGACCATTGCAACAGTGCGGTATTGCTGTTGCAGGTGTTGAATGGCGGTGACTTTGTCTTCGGGTAAGAGATTGGCATAAACGGTGTCCACTCCGACCGATTTGGCAACCGTTTGTGCAGTGACGTCATTGTCGCCGGTTAGCATGACTGTGGCGTTGATGCCCAGTTGCCGGAGGTTGCTGAGCAAGCTGAGGGCGGTCGGGCGCACCTGATCGGCAACGGCGAGCAGGCCCAATACCTGTTGCTGCTGGCTGACCCAAATGACAGTCTTTCCTTCTCGTTCGAGTCGTTGACTCGCCTGACATAGGGCGGGCGGGAGTTCCCCTTCCTCCTTAAGGACTTTTGGCGCTGCAGTGGCAGCAGTTGCCACGGCGGCATCAGCCATAACGAATGCCGGTTTCCCCAATCGCACAACCCTGTCTTCCAGGGTGCCGGAGATACCCTGACCGATTTCTGCTTGTACTGCTCGGGTCGGAAGCAACGGTAGATTTTGCCTTTGGGCAGCCTGCACTATAGCTTCCGCAATCGGATGTTCTGAATAGGCTTCTAAAGAGGCCGC
Source organism: Leptolyngbya sp. SIOISBB (assembly GCA_010671905.1). Lineage (GTDB taxonomy): Bacteria > Cyanobacteriota > Cyanobacteriia > Phormidesmidales > Phormidesmidaceae > Halomicronema. The sequence goes on along the minus strand of JAAHII010000001.1, from coordinate 6,368,627 downwards.
CATTTGTAGCACTCGATTGGCATCAACGCTAGGAGCCGGAATCAAGTCGCTGACCTGGAGGATGCCGGTGGTGAGGGTGCCGGTTTTGTCGAAGGCAATCGCCTGCACCTGTCCCATGGTTTCTAATTGCGCCCCATCTTTGAATAAAATGCCCTGGCGCGCCCCTCGGGCAATGCCTGATAGCAGCGTTGGCATAATCGCCGCCATCAAGGCACAGGGTGAAGCCACCACCAGAAAGATCAGTGCCCGGTAGATTGTTGTTTCCCAACTCCACTGCAACAGCAGCGGTGGTAGGAGTGCTAGCAGGAGCCCCACCCCCACAACGACCTTGGCATAGCCCCGCTCAAAGGTTTCCAAAAACTGTTGGGACGGCGGAGCAGAAGTTTTAGCCTGCTCCACCAGCCGAATCACTCGCTGAATCAGGCTGCTCTCTGGCGACTTATGCAACTCCACAGTCAAAGCCCCATTACCGTTAATGGTGCCTGCGAATACTTCGTCACCAATAACTTTTTCTACCGGAATCGATTCCCCCGTGAGGGGCGCTTGATTCACAGCGCTATGCCCTTCCTGAATCAGGCCATCGGTCGGAACGAGTTCCCCCGGTTTAATCAAGATGCGATCGCCGACTCGCAACTGCTGCGTTGCCACCATCTGCTCTTGGCCCTGCACCATTACCCTGGCGCGATCAGGCGCGAGCTGCATCAAACTGCGGATATTTCGCTCCGTCCGATGCATGGCAATACTTTCCAGAGCTCCACTAATGGCAAAGATTAAAATCAGCACTGCGCCATCTACTAGCAGGTAATACTGCCGCTGCCATAGACCGAGGGTGGCTGCCCCCACTGCCGCCACGATCATCAGGAGATCAACATCCAGTTCGCGCTCTTGCCACAGGGTCGTCACGCCTTCCTGGGCACTATCAAACCCGCCGATGACGTAAGCCGCTAATAAAACCCAAATACCCATGCCAATCCAATTGCCAACCAGCGCTAGCCAGCCCAGTAGCGTCAGGAGTCCACAGGTCACTGCTGCGACCGCTTCTGGATAGGTCTGCAGCCAATGCTGAAATCGCTGCTGCCAAGGAATGGGAAAACTGTGAGCCATGCCAACCGAAATTCATTGTGTCAGGGCTACCAGACTAAACCTTGACATTGATGTTAAAGTCAAGGCTATGCTTACCATCAAAGAACTTACTCAAACCGTTGGCCATGGCATGACGCCTCGTATGGTGCGACACTACCACCAGATTGGGCTACTGCCGCCGCCGCAGCGCTCCCATGGCAACTATCGACTGTATAGCAATACCGATGTGCAGCGATTAAAGCGCATTGCAGCGCTAAAGCAGCAAGGATTTCAGCTCTCCCATATCAAACAGATGTTGACCGAACAGGCTCAATCCAATGGGACGGATTCGCTGTTACCCCAGCTTCAGCAGCAGTATCAAACCATCTTGCAGCGGCTCATCAAATTGCGGCAAACGGCAACCGCGTTGGAAAGTCTACTGGGGCGTGACCAGGGCTGTCAGTCAATTCAAGCAAACGCGATCGGCCAACTTCGGCTCCTGGAGGCCGAAACTCAAAGCGCCCAGTTCCTCAGCGCCGACCTTTGGCATCATCTTGATGCTGCCGCATCCGACCATCCCGAAAACTTTCACGAAGCTCTCCAGCACTTGCTTCCCGATCTGTCTCAACGACCCGAAATTGAGGTGGATGTCTTGTCCCATCTAGTTTTGGCCTGCGGTGATGTGAGCTTGGCAGCGTTTGTCCGCTTTAGCCAAGATGCGATCAAAGCAGCCCGTGAGTCTCTTCAAAGGGGCTGCACCGTTATCGGCGATGTGCCAGCAGTGACCAACACTCTGGATCAGACCCGGCTCACCCATTTAGGCTGCCAATGGACAACATTGCTCGCAGATCCCCACATCAGTAGCGTTACCCATGCAGAGCAAGCTTTCTGGCAAGAAACCGACTTTCAGGAACGACTCTCCGAGCTCATCGACGGCAACATTTGGGTTGTGGGCTATGCACCTTCGGTCCTGATCAAACTCTGCGAGGCGATTTCCCAACACCATCGTCAGCCTGCACTGATCATTGGTTTGCCGATCGGCTTTAGTCATGCCCCTGCCGCCAAGCGTCAACTGATGCAGCTCCCTATCCCCTACCTCACGGTGGAGGGCACATTGGGAGGTGGGCTATTGGCCGCAGTTGCCTTAAATCGCCTTGCGGCATCTCTTATTGAAAAGCCTGATTGTCATTGCTATCTGGGCGGTTAGTAGGGGCACACATCGCTATGCTCAAGCCCCGAATAGTTTCCATTCTTCACAACTATTCGGGGCTTATTGAGAAATCAGGTAGAATCTTATGCTTCTGTGTAAAAAGCGATGCCAGGAGGCGGGCTTGAACCGCCGACACGAGGATTTTCAGTCCTCTGCTTTTGGGGGCTGGGAGCGATCGCGTCTCTACTGAGAGATTGTGACTGTTCTCACCAGAAAAGTGAGGGCACTCACAATTAAGGCAACTGTCGCTGAAATAAGCAAACCAAAAGAAAGCTGAACAACCCAGCACATTCCCTTTTCGTAGTTGTCGAGACGCTCATCAAACCGTCTCAAATCTGTGGTTAACTCGCTGATGGCTTCGCTGTTTTTCTCGACTAAAGCTTCAATGCGGTCAAGCCGATCGCCGCTGGTTGTCGTCATCGCTCACCTACCTTCGCCGTTTTCATTATCGTGCATTGGAGGGCGGGGGCGATCGCTTCGGTTAACGAGTAAATCATAGACCTGTTGAGTCTGCTGGCGAGTTATCCAGCGTTGATAAGTGCGTGTGTGAACCTCCACACTGTGACCCATCTGGCGTGCTGATAGCTCCACGGGCCAGCCAAACAGTAAGGTGCGGACTGCCCAAGCATGGCGCAGGTCATAAGGAGCAAATGGGAGCTTAGGTGAGAGGTACTTGGTAACTGAGTGGCCGATTTTCTGATTTGGGCGATCGAGCGTCACGGGTGGGAGCTGGCGACAATCTAGCCCCCACTCATTCGCCCACTCTGGATAGCAGGGCCAAACCTCTCGGTATCCGGTTTTCGTGTCCTCAAGAACTCTGACCACGGGGAAAAGCTCTAAGTTCAGGTAAAAAACCTCATGGTTTCGCAGGCCATAGCAGGCCATGACCCCATACACCCACTGCCATGCCGGATTCTTGAACGATTCAACGATTCTCGGTAGTCGGCGATCTCCCTATCGTCTGGTAGTTCCCTAGGGGCTGTTTTTTGGGGGCTATAGCTGCCCTTGAGATGTTTGCCGTTCCAATCTATACCCGAAAACTTTGCCAGTGTGGCTAGGGCCGTGACAGTGCGCTGTCGGGTTCGAGTGTTTGGAATAGTCCCTTCAGTCAGGGCTGTGAACACATCAGGGCTAACCGCTGCCGTTTTGGGCAACCGCTTATAGATTTTCCAGTAGTCACCGTTCCAGGTGTCCTTACTGCCCCCCTGATTCAAGTAATGTTTCTCAAAGCGGGCGATCGCCTCACTGCACGAGCTACTCGCTTGAAACTTGGTTCCCCATTCTTCCCAGGTGAATTTTTCAGCTATAACTTGACCACTCAGCAACCGGGCCAGCTTTTCGGCTGCTCTCAGGCCAGCTAAGTTGGCCGGTTTCTTTATATAAACCTTTTGCTGATATGGCTTAGCTCGATTGCTGGTAGGTTGGGGTGGCAATGTCGCCTGCAAGGTTAGAGCGCCCCCTTCTGCCCAATTCTCACTCGAACTCAATCACCCTTCAATCGGGCGTTCACCAGAGCTAATTTCTCTTGAAATTCCAAGGGCTTAAGTTGGGACTTAAAAAACGCGGTTTATTCAGCCATTATCAGGGTTATTTACAGGTGTTTTACAATCTGATACAAGCACCAAAACTAAAGCTCTCGCAGCTTTTGAGTGCTGCGAGGGCTTTATATCGTCAATACCCCCAGGGGAATTCGAAACGCCATCTTCGTCCTTTGAGCTTATTGCAGTGTAAGAGCTTCACTGTTTTAAAGAAAACTGGGAATTAAAATAGGGCTTAAATTTGCTTCCTCGAAAAATGGCTGAAACGATGCCAGGAGGCGGGCTTGAACCGCCGACACGAGGATTCTCAGTCCTACACTCTGAATCAATTATAGAGGTCGAAACAATGCTAGGAGGCGTACTTGAACCGACTACATAAAGGGTTCAGTCCGACTAATACGGTTTTAGTTTTAAAGTGTCTCAGATGCACTTCTGATCAATAGCCGTACAGAACTCAACAAGTTCCAAAGAGGCTCACCTCTGATGTGGGACATTCCAAAACCAAATCAGTATGACACAGCTTCCACAGGTCTAGAACATTACCGGGATAGGGATCGTAGAGTTTTGCAACGGTGGCACTGATTTGCTGGGAGTCTGAGCATGGATGCGCAATTCCTGTGGGTGTGGACTGAGGGGATGTTGCTGATTTTCACACCTTAAGAACGATGCGGCTTCTTAGCCTCTTAATAAATCTATCAGACGGTGACTGTCGATACCGTGTCAGCTAAACTTCAGAAACCAATTCTTTAAAGTCCGGATAGTCTTTGAGGCTAGATAGGTCAGAGTCATCCTGAGCCACAGCTTTCATGTCACTATTAATTTGAATGGATTTTTCTAGACAATTAAATGCCGATTTCAATGCCGATTCTTGATCATCAGGAGTCGCACTGTAGCGCGCAAGAGTCGCGTGATAGCACGCAAAATTATACCAGGCAAGGGTGCAATCTTCATCCATTTCTAGTGCTTTTTCATAGCATTCAAGCTCCTCTTTAGAAAGCTCATTTACTTTTTCATTTGAATTCTTCTCTCGATAATATTCGCTCAAAAGCGACAACGCACACCCTTTATTTACATATGCTATTGGTGTAGCATTTATACTTAAGTTGATTGCCTTATCAACATATTCTTTTGCTTCTTCTGCTAAAACTTTCTTTTCCTCAAGAAAAGCTTGTTTTTTTTGCTCAGAAAGTACGGCTTCTCTAGCTAGAACCTCCTGGATTAAGACATATCCCTTATTAAGCCAAGCCGTATAATTCTTGGAATTAATATCAATTGCTTTATTAAGGGATTCGATGGCGTCGTTATATTTTCCAAGCCTTAAGAAACCCAAGCCTAATTGATTATGAGCCCTATATGAATACTTATTCATTCTGATGGCTTTCTTGTAAAAATCCACCGCCATCTTGTATGAATCATTTAACTCCAATAAGACACCTAAATTGATATAGTCTCTTGATCTCAAGAAATCAAAAACCCTGTCATAAGGAATGTCTTCATAAATAGCTGTCATCAAATCATCAAGGTTGCCAGGAAGTGTTTCGTCATCCCTTCCTGGAAGATTTCCAAGAAGTTTATTTATCCCTTCCCTAACATATTCATATTGTTCTTTCTTTCGGTCAGTCTTTTGTTGATAAGCATAGATATTAACAAGATCGGCACTTGGAATTGCATCAATTAATTGCCTAATCGTTTGAATCCTATCACGCTTAATTCTTTCTTCTTCCACTTCTCCTTTAACCTTTTTGATGGAATATCCATACTCCAAACTCTCCGTTAAATAGACACGAGCCCAAACATATCCAATAAAAAAACCAGAAGCGGAAAAATAAACCAGAACACCTATCGTTAATCCTTCATTGACGTCTCTTGTACTGCCAGCCAATTCAAACCCAGGTGCCAGTCTGACCACAACTTGCGCATAAATAAACTCCAGAATTGGTTTAATTTGAGTGAGGCCAACACCAACCAATATTTTCGTTAACCAATCTGATATTTGTTCTAAATTGGTATTGGCTCTTATATTTGTCCGTGATACACGCGTCAAAGATTTTTCGTTTTCTTTTTTGGAGAAAGAAATATCATCATCACGTTTTTGAATGAATTCATTATCCTCAGTACGAGGCACACCGAACAAAAAACCAAGTAATCCCCCAACTAGCAAAGAGGCACCAGCGACGATGGATGCAAGACCAAAAACTGAGACAAACGTGCCAAATCTTTCACTATGTGTGGTATCAATGCCGAAGGATTTAAAGGTATAGAGAAAAATAAATAAAAACCCAGCAAGCACCATTAAGGTAAATGGAAATATCGCTTGCCATAGACGAAGAGATATATCATCGGCAAACAACTTATCAGGGTCTAGCCCAAGTATTTTTCTCTTCATAGGTTTGATGATCTGAATATTATTCCTTTTGGTTTTATCAAAAAATCTGAACTTGATCCAGATTCATGTTCAGGATTTATTTGCGAATTGTATTTATACTATTGGCTATTCGTATCCGTTCCTCATAAAGCTTGAAAAAGCAACAGAAACGATGTCTGCATAGGTGGTATTTCAGCTTCTGGCAACAAGAAAGGGGGCTCCTGTCCTAAGTGTGCTGCTCGACAAGCATGAATTATCACTTCCAGTACCAGGCGATTCTGAACCTTGAGAGAAGTGGCAACCGTGAGCATCCGGGAAACAAACTGATACCGTTTTGGTTTTGCTTTGCCATACATCAGGAGCGATATACGTAGCTGGTAAGACTTGAGTGAGGCTCGCTTCAGAAAGCTATTATCTGTGACGTTTCAAAACTGCAACCGACTAACTCTTAGACTTTTGCTCAATGCGATCGACGCTTCAGGTATGGCGGCTGACTGACTGGCCAGGGCACCAAGGCAGCGATCGCCAAGGGAACAAGCATCAACGGCCCAAAGAAGATCGCCCCCAACGCGCAGAGACTACCCGCCAGGACGTAACCGGCGGGCAGCTCTGTTTTTTTGAGGATGCGATACCACGCCCACGCCTGCAGAACCCCAATGATCAACACTAGTGAGATCGCCACTGCGGGGTAGCGCATGATCTCGGTCAGTAAGTCATTTAGAAGTGGCGCAAGCATGGGGTAAAGCCTCACTCACCGGCATTAGTATTCCCGTCGGATAACCTTAGCTCAATGCGATCTAGTTGCCGTTGCGCGTCACGGTGAAATTCTTCTGTCTGTCGCCAGAGCCCCTCAACATTGACGGTCAGCGATTCATAGTTGCGCTTGAGGTGGTTAAAGTCTCTTTCGGCGGCATATTCCTTGCGCGTCTTACTCCGTTGCCAAGCTAGATACCCTACAAACCCGGTCAACAAGCTAGTTCCGCTCACTAGAATGCCTAAAATTGTGGCCGCGATCGTCAGTTCGTCCATGTCACTTATAACCATTGGTCGATCTGTATCTGCCAATCAGGCGCATTGCCGCGCTGCTTGACTTCGATGCCCCGAGTTGCGTAAATCGTGCCCTGAAAAGCCGGTATCGGTTCCAGTACCAGCACTTCAGCCCCGCCAACCTTGGGATAGAGGGTATACCAGCGGGAATTGTACAAATTAGCGGCAAAGCGTTCCCGCAGTGCCCCGTAAATCACCCTGGAAGGCGCGTTACCCGCAAAGGTGTAACGCAGCCGCAAAATATTACTTTGAAGATCGCCCACCCTCACCCATTCACCACGATTTGTGGCGATCGCACTACCAACGCTCAACCAAGCCACGGTCTAAGTCCCAATGTTCGACCTCTGGCTGAGCTGAGATCGCCGCCTGTCGCTGGTCATACTCGCCCTCATAGAGGTAACCCATCAACTCCTCATGGTTCGCCGGTCGCATCAAACCGGTCTCCGCATGAACGACAAAGTTAGGCAGCTGGCCCATCGACTCTGCTTGGTGCCGCCAATCGGGCGGCACGGTGGTCGCTGTCGTCCGATGGAACAACGGATGACCGGGCAAAATCAACGGGCTAGAGCTGTACTGCATCACGTTAAGGTGCCTGCTGTGGATCTTGACTGTTAGACGCGCTCGACCAGCCTTCCGGCAGGGTGCCGTTAGTGGGGTCATAGAACGTCGAATAGATATTCTCCCCGGCATCAAAGACCGCTTTGGGGGGCTTCGGAGAATCGACCCCGAATACCAAATCGGTGTCATTGGTGTCCGTCACCCTCACCCCTAGGGTCTGCAAGTCGCCCGCCCCAATATTGGCAAAGGTATCGTTCGGCATGTTCCAGGCATAAGTAATGCCCCGGAACGTCACCGCCACCACTCGCGTTTTCGCCGTGGTGCCCCCGCGTCGAATGCTGGCCTTACCGGTTGACCAGCCTGCCTGACGGGCAGCGGTAATCGCATTCCAATCGATAAAGCTGGAAGTCGTCCCGGTCGCCCGTTTGCGGCTGGCCCTGGCCGGTTTGGGAGAATTGGCCCCAAAGACTAACCCCTGCTGGTTGCTGTCGTTGGCATCAACATGCCCTAAGGTTGCGCCATCGCCTGCATCAATATTTGTCCGAAACCCATATCGAATACTTGACCCATTAAAGGGCACGACCGAAACCGGGCGCTTATTATCATACTTACCCATTTTCCTACCTGATTAATGTGCGCTAATGGGGGCTAATGGTTGCTATTAGCCCCTAATTGAAACCGGATTTATACCCCCACTGTTTCATCTACATCAACAGGGACTTGAACAGAAACTGTATGAGTCCGACGTGAAAAGATATTGCCGTTGCCATCGTCTGTGGGGGTACCAAAAGTAGGGTTAGGATAGCCCGTCAAACTAGTCTCATTCGCGGCATTGTAATCGACCTGAGCCGAAGCCGCCGCGCCCAGCAACTTGGTGGAGAATTCTGCCACCTTCTCATCGGCCAATTGTACAGAAGCCTCGCCCATCAGCGTCTTGAGGCTAATGTTCACATCATCAGCGGTTTCTGTCGCAGTGCCAGCCGGTAGTTTATCGACCAGGTTTTGAAGGGTTAGATCAGCCATGTTTAAAAGTCTCCTGAGAGTGGTTTAAGCCTACGCTTCGATCATAGTTGTACCCTCAGTGTTCTCACTCATCACCAGTACGGGTAAGTTGTGGTTAGAACCCTAAGGGTTCTAACAAAATTGAGTAGGATTGAGACAAACTAATCCCACACGATGACTCAAGAAACTTACAACCGTTCTGTACAAATCATTGAGCCCATCACGGCGGCAAATGCGAGTCAAATTACGGTGATTTATGACAGTGGTTATGTCAGTCCTTTCGACATGACTCAGTCATTGAAGTTTTACGGCTTCATCACTGACCTGAGAGCCCGCATTGATATCCGGTCGCTGCCCGAGAGCGAGATTCCTGATATCCCGCTCGGCACGTCACGCACCTCGAAAGCGGAAATCGTTCGAGAGCTGGAGTATGGCTCCGCGCGCTATGAGCTGGAGTTGCTCATCCGCAACACGTACAGCGGTTGGATGTCGCTGTTTAATTTCTCGCTGTTGAACCGCAGGCCGTTCTATGTGGTGGATTTGCTCTCTTACCTGAGCAATCAACCGGCTTTCGCGATGGCCAATGACGCCAGGTTGGGGGTCCGCGTACTGGATGTAGGTTTCGGGACGATGCAGGCCGGGGACAGTGTCAATATCTTTGGCGCGGCACGGGAAGAGGTGACCAGCTTACCGAGTGAAGGTGATCTGATTACCCAGAGTGCTGAGCGTACCGCCACGGTCGGCACCGGTAGCGAGGTGATCTTGGCGGCAGCTCCGGTGAGAAAACAGGCGGTGATTGTCAATCGTTCAGAGACGGCCACGGTCACGCTCAGCTATCAGCCCATGGCCACACCAGACGATGGCATTGTGCTTTATCCGGGCGGCGGCGCTTATGAAATCAATCGCACCAACCTTTACCGGGGGCTGATATCCGCCATTAGCACTGAGGCTAATACCGCCCTTTCGATTGCGGAGTTCTTCTGATGAAAAGCCTGATTATGGGCGCTGCCCCCAAGCGGTCTTATCCCTTTGAACTGCGGCAAAACTGGTCAATGGGACGGCTGGAATATGACCTGTATCGATATGCCTATATGACCCGCAGCCAGTACCACAACACCCTCGTTATCAAGCAGACGGGGGCTGAATGAGTATTACTCCCGTCCGATTTAGGGTCAAACAAGACCTCCCCGATCTGGGTCCGGACACCGTTGCCAGACGGCGACTGCGGGATTTAGAGCGCGGGGCAGACTGGGCTGAAACGGCGATTGATGTGGCCAATGTCGCCAACGCCATTAACCCCCTCGCCCCCCTGGCCTTTGACCTGGATCCCAGCGTGAATGAATCGCTAGAGCAAATTGGCGATTCCAATTGGTATGGCGTTCCTTCGGAGGGAGCCGACCCCCGCAACTGCGACCTGTGGCCCAATAGCCCTTACTGCGGGGGGAATGTAGTTGACCCGTTCAGCATTCGGGAAATCGGGATAGGCGCAAAAGTTACCGTTGGGGGCTGTGAAACCTGCATTCAGATTGACCCACTGTTTTTGGGCATCTCTGGCCCCTCTGGCATCTATTGCCGCCGTAGCAGTCATCCTGATTGCCAAATCAAGGAACCAGAACCGCCAGAACCAGAGCAGTACGAAGACCTTAACTTGGCCTATATCAGAGCTAAGCCGGTCGCAGGCCACACCCGAGCTGTGGTCAGCGTTGGTTTCATTGCCGAAATCACCTATCCACTCCGGTTGAATAGTGACCCTGACGCCACCACCGAAACCTATGACCAATGGCGCGATTTTTACCTAGGCGTGAGGAGCGCCAACATTCAAGCGGTGCCAGGGGTTTATTTTGATATCCCCTTAGCAAACCGGAGTCATGTTAGTCCCTGGACCAGCGATAACGAGCCCAAATGGGACAAATTGAACCGGATTGGCTATCGCTTCAATCAGATTTTCATGACTCGAAATCCTGACTTTGAAGACAGCGGCGAAAGTACTTGGACGGATGGCGTTAACGTCACGTTCAGATACCTCATGAGGAAGAAAAGACAGTTATTTAACTTCGTCTTTTTTCAGGATTTCAACTGTGACCGACGCAGCGCCAATGAGTCCATCCATTTGTTGATAGAGCGGGTTAAGTCCGCGTTTGGCCCCGATTACTACGCCAGTTATGTCGGCATCATGGACAACCAAACTGATGTCGGGCAAACCTCGCCCGCCTTTGGGTACCGTGACTTTTTCGACGGCAGTCCCCCTTTGGCGCTCTATCAAGTCAGTACGGATTGTGCCGACCCGGCACCGGTGCGCCCCCCAGCAATCAACCCTTACCGAGGCCCGATATGAGCTGTTGTGATGAAACGCTAGAACTGTTGGAACTCATCTATACCCGGCTAGGCGTGGATGAGTTTCCGGTGAAAGCGCCGCCGTTACTCATCCAGGAAGATGACAAGGAAATTGCGCTCGAAAACCATGCCCAGTTGTGGGAATGGACGGCGCGAAACCTGGATGCGGTGATGGGTCAATTCCCCATCAAAATCAAGATTAAGGACTCGGACCCGACGACAGAAGGGAATCAGGAAGTAGAACTCAATCTGCCCAATGTGGCGGAGACATTGGCCGAATTGTTTGGCTTGGTCTATCAGTCGGAAATCAATGGCGACCTCATCACCGAGATTCTATTACGGCTGATTCCTGAGGTGATTTCGACGAAGAATGCGGCGCTCATTGGGCAATCCTACGCGAAGGCGAATGCCTCATTTTTAGGCTACAAAGCCAACGCGAAAGAAGTGCCGATTGATTACAACTTTGACTTAGAAGCATCCAAGTCGCTACCCCGCTTTTTAAGGGAGTCGAAAAAGCGCATCACGGTCCATGAGGATGAGTCGAAGGAATCGGTGTTAGACATCTTGGCCAAGCTGGAATTCGCAGCGGGCATCATCAAGAGTTCTTTCTACATGAAGCCCAGCGAGTCAGGGCGATTGCTGGGGGCGATTGAAACCATGATTCAGGATGAGGCGCTCTCCATCCCCAACAAGGAACAGTGGCGCGATTGGCTGCAGCGGATGAACCGCGATACCGGCAAGCACAACCGGGGGCAGTCGATTCAGCCGGAAGTCATTGAAGATTTGCACGAGGGCTTTGACAAGCTTTAGGGGGGACTCATGGCCATTAGCATTGCCGTCAAAAGTCTGGCTAGTCGGGCCGTCCGTGAGGTCGTCGGGGATAAAGGTACCCGGCTAATTGAAACGTCGTTGGCCTTTAGCGATGTGGACCAGGGACCAGATGGCATCGTGGGCCGAGTCATCTCATTTCTCTCACGGGGCACGGGCTGGCTAGCCCAGGGCGCGTGGGACTTGATTCAATGGGGGCTCTCGAAGATCAACTTCGGGCGGATTTGGGGCTGGATTGTCAACAGTGCTGCCCGGATAGCAGTCTTTGACTGGAATTCGACCGATGTCGAAATCACGGCTTTGCAGGCTAACAACACGATTGCGCTGTTCTCGACTTGGGGAGCCGCGACGGGGGCCGGGTTGGGCTGGCTGACGGGGATTGGCGTCGGTTACGGGTTAGGGATGGCGGTGCCGGTGATTGGCGGGGCCACGTTAGCTAAGGCGATTGCCGGGGCCACGACGGCAGAAGCCATCGACGAAATTCAGGCGGTGTTGAGATCGGCCATCACTCAAACCGTTTCGACCGTTTCCAACAACACGGTTTTAGAAGGCTACAAGCGATTGAGAGGGTTGATTAAACGCGTGCCGCCCAACCTCCTCCGGGTTTACTTTGGCCCGGAGAATGCGGATTTCATTCTCAATGAATGGGGGTTAGAGGGTTCCCCAACCTTAACCTTTGCGGGGGAGGTGGAAACCCAGATTGAGCGCATTGAGAGTGACCGCATCCGGGCCTTTGTCGAGAATGCCGTTGAGGAGTACATTGACAGCTTTATTGAGGCGGGTTATGTCATCGCCAACGAACTCGATACCGCTTACCAGCAAACCAAGCTGCAGGAAGGCCGCAAAGGACAGACGGCATCGCGGGCGGTGACCATCATTCCGGATGTGCAAAGCCCCCATGAGCGGATCTATGTCGAGGGCACGGAAGCGGAAGTGAAGGAGCGTGCCCAGCAGGCGATTACCAATCTCAGGGTGTTGGGCAATCGCGATGTGGGTGAAATTGTGGGTCAGCCGATTGGGGACTACCTGCGGGCACAACCGCACCGCCGCAAGGCCACAATCACGTTCAAGGATATTCCTGGCAGAGCCACCCGGCGACCCGATGGCACCCGTGCCCGGTATGCCGATTACACCATTCCCGATTTAGAACAGGTCGTGAATTGGGTAGAGCTCAAGCGCGCGGTGCGGCCTTACAACTGGGGGGAGTTTCGCGCCACGGCCAATCTCGACAATGGGCGGCAAATGGCAGTCTATGGGGGGACGGCTTTGGAAGCGGAGGAGAAGTTACGCGACCTCTTGACGCTCTCGACGGCTGACATTGTGACCCTCTCGGTCACTCAGGAGAAGGACCGTGATATTCGCGTGCGCAAGCGGATGACGCGCATGTATCCGTACCGGCTCAAGCTACTGGTCCGGCGTTTTGACCCGGATGGCAGCAGCTACATCGATGCTGAGGGGAATGCCTTTACAGACAACAATTTCACCATTCCGCTCTGGCCCGATGAGGCGCCCCCAGAGTTCACCCAAACTACGTTTATCTAGCTATGCCGATCTCTAACCCGATTCGCTTTGTTGATTTAGGTCAGTACGGTTTTCTCACTGATGAGGATTTAGACGCCATCGAGAATGAGGTGACGGCCAACACGAATGCAATTGGCAATTTTGGCAACACGTTTGCCCCGGCGCAGCACTCCCACAGCTATGCGCCGGTGAGTCATGGTCACACGATTTCTCGATGGGTCGCGGGCGCTGGCAGAAATCATTTGAGAGTTAGAGGGGTGAGCAGCACCACCGCTGGGGAAGTGCCGGTAATGGATACTGATGGACGCTGCAAATACTTTCAGTGGAATGGCACGGCGCTTTACGTCCAGGTTGATGCGACCTGGGTGGGCTGGCTCTCGAACGCTTCTGACCGCCGGTTAAAGACCCACATTGTGACCAGGGATAGCGAAGCGCTTTGGGCGGCAGCGCTGCAAGGCTTGCTCAACATTCCCCTGGTCGAGTTCGATTGGGATAACCCCATGACCGATGTCTTCGATAACGTACACAACGATTTGGGCGTCATTGCGCAGGATTTACAGGCGATTAACCCTGACCTGGTGACGACCGATCCGGGTGGCTATCTACACGTCAATGTCAATCAGTGCATCGTGCAACTGGTGGCCGCTATCAAGGGGTTAAACCAGAAGGTTGAAGCCTTGGAAGCCCGTTTCCTAGAAACCGAAAACTAAAGGTCCTTAGGGGACGGGATGGGAGGCGTTATCGTCACTATCCTGGGAGCGTTGCCAAGCCAGCGATTGGTCACGATGGGCGTTGTTCAAAAACCTCCATAATTAGGTGAAACCAAGCTGAAATCGTTGATATCCAAGCTTTTCTAGCCAGTGAGGATGTTGCTTCTGGTCAAACAATTCCGCTGGTGAATTCATCTTTGTCTCAGGATGTTTCCCGGCTAGAAACCGTCAATGATCGAGATAGAACCGATGAAGGTTAGATGCCTTTGGTCAACAAAAGCCTGCCCTTGGAGCTATCGAGGCCCTTCAGCAATATTATTGATAGCTCATCTTTGTGGGAGCCCACCCAAGACATTTTAAGGCGGTCAGGCTAAATCAACTGAAGATTTCTTTGATTTCTGATTGGATTTCTATCCTTTATAAGCCTTGAAAATTCATCTGCAGTGATGGGTTTGCTAAAAAAATTTCCTTGTGCAATTTCACAACCCAGATCCTGGAGCATATGACACTGCTCTATTGTCTCAACACCTTCAGCAATAATGCCATGGTCTAGGTTATGCCCCATTTCTATCATGGCGCCAACCAAGAGTTTTGACTTGTGATCAACCAGCATTTCATCAATGAAGTATTTGTCAATCTTGAGATAGTCAAATTGAATATATTTGAGAGAAGAAAAAGAGGAATAACCAGTCCCAAAATCGTCAATTGACAGCGAAACGCCTAGAGACTTTAAATCTCTGGAAATTGACAAGTTCTGTTGATTCGTCTGGAAAGCGTGCTCAGTAACCTCCAGCTCCAGTTCCGAAGGAACCATGCCGGTTTCATCAATAATGCGTTCGATCATCGAGACAAAATCCGGATCAAGAAGATGGCTAGGAGAAATATTGACTGCGGTACACAGTTTGGGGAATCCCGCCTTCTTCCAAGCAACAGATTGTTGACAAGCCGTTTTCAACACCCACTCAGTAAGCGGTTTAATCATGCCAGTTCTTTCGGCGATGGGAATAAACTCAAGTGGCGAAACTTGACCGAGCCGTGGATGATGCCAGCGAGATAGGACTTCGACACCAACTATTTCCCCTGTATTAATCTGAACCTGGGGTTGATAGACGAGAGATAATCTTTGCTGTTCAACGGCTTCTCTTAGATTTTGCTCAACTTGAAAGCGATATTCCATTTTAAGAGTTAGCTCGGGTTTATAAAAAACATACTGATTTTTGCCACATTCTTTGGCCGCATACAGTGAGATGTCCGCCGCCCTGATCAGCTTGGCTAGGTCTTTCCCATCGTCTGGATAATGAGCAATGCCGATACTACAGGCGGGTGTGAATTTTCTGCCTAACAACTCAATTGGCTTTGATATCATTTCAAGACAACGCTGAGCAACAAGACCAGTAGCGGTATAAGTATCCTCTACATTTTCAACTACGAGACAGAATTCATCGCCACTCAAGCGTGCAGTGAAATCAGTCTTACGACAAATACTTTTCAGTCGGTTAGCAATTTCTTTAAGTAAGATGTCCCCGGCATTATGTCCCAGACTGTCATTCACGCTTTTAAAATTATCTAAGTCAATATACAGAAGACCCAAACGTTTTTTATGTTGGCCAAATGCATTGATTGAGTTCTCAAGATTCAGAAAAAAGCTAGCGCGGTTAGGCAATTTTGTGAGGTCATCAGTATAGGCCAACTCACGGATACGCTTTTGAGCTTGGTCCCGTTCCATCACAATGCCAGCTAACCTTGCTGCTGACTTGAGATCATTGGACTCTGCTTCATTTGGTAATGCCGGATGATTGTAATACATCCCAAATGCACCCAACACCTTACCTGAAGAGTTTTTGATGGGTTCAGACCAGCAACAACGCATGCCATGGGGCAAAGCCACGTGCTTTATTTTTGCCCACTTCGGATCTGTCTCAATGTTCTCAACGAGAACCCGTTTTCCGGTATAGGTGGATGTACCGCATGAGCCAACATCAGGACCATTTTTCAAACCATGAACCGCCTCACAATAGGCCTTAGGCAAACTGGGTGCCCCACCATGCATCAGCCTGCCATCATGTAATTCAAGCATTGAACATCGCATGCCAGGATGACGTACCTCATACATTAATGCGATCTCATCGTAGATGTCATGGGCGGACTTACCCGTTGCAATCATTTCTAAAATTTCGGCATGTTTATTAGCAAAATCTTCTGCTTCTTTGCGACCGGTGATATCGACGTGAGTACCAACTAGGCGAACGGCTTTTCCATCAGAATTTCGCTTTACAAGAAATGCACGTGATAGAACAGAAATTTCATGTCCATCCCGGTGCTGCATTCGCATTTCTACTTCGAATGAATCTTGTTTCCCCAAAGCATATTCTTTGACTTTGGATAGAACAATATCTCTATCCTCTGGGTGAACTATACTTTTCCAAGTTTCTAAATTTCCATCAAGCTCATTCTCTGTATACCCCAACATACTTTTCCAACGGGGCGAATAATAGACCTCATCTGTTTCCAATTCCCAGTCCCATAATCCATCATTGGCTCCGTGCATGGCCAATGAAAATCGTTCCTCACTATTCTTGAGATTCACTTCTGAGGTCTTACGGACTGTAATATCTCTAAACAGCCACACTCTTGTGACTATTTCATCATTCAACATCATAGGTTTGGAGGAAAGCTCAAAAAACCTTCCATCCTTAAGAGGTAAATCCTCTGTGATTTTTGCTTCTGGGTGGCCACAAAGATAGATAAATGTATCGATGAAGCTTTGAGGGCTAACAAGTCTCTCCGAGATAAAGGCTAGTAATTCATTCTCTTTTTCTAGCTTTACCAAACACGAAGGAACTTCCCAAAGCTCCAAGAATAGTGAATTGTACTTTATCAAGCCTCTAATCTTGTCGAAGAGCAAAACTCCATTGTCAACTGAATCAAGTAAAGCCTCAGACAAAAAATATGAGAAATCAATCTTGCCAAAATCAGAGTTCATGATAGGAACCACACAGGAAATTAATCAAAGGTTTTCGAAAAAGATACCTCGGTTAACTGAACGCGATCAGTAAGACTTTTAAGAACAAGTCAATTGGTGTGAAATGAGAAGAGATTTGATATATACTCAATCGATTCAAACTTTTCCGAAGACATCCAGAAATCTTGTCTTACATCAGATATCCTGACAGGAGTTTATAGGCTTACTTCCAGCTGTGAAACACAGTAGAAATCTCGAATTCCATATGAAAGAATCAAAAACTCCAACTTGCAACTGCCTTTAAAAGGAAGCGACATAGCTGACAAGAATTCTCTTTACGATAGAGGTTAAATGTGACATTACTGTGACTATAGTGGTGTGCACTTTGGCGAAGTACATTCATGAGTACTATCGAAAAGGTGTATTCACCACCCCTCTGGACTATGATTCGGGTATGGCACAATCCATGAGATTGGTCTATTTGCAACCACCATTGACCAAATGGATAACGTCCGCATCATTGTGGGCAATAATGTCCTGTTTTCAGATGTGATCCAAAACTTCTCAACCAATCCCTAACTGTAACGGCTCGCAAACAAGAAGCCCTAAGCTCAGGAACAAGGCGAGTTTTAGCGGTAGAGAGGACGACTTTTACCTGAATCTGAACACCGCCAACGATGTATGTGTTTCAAGTCAGGAGAAACGGGGATGCCTTGCTCAATGCGATTACGGGCAGTCGTGAAGAAAGTGCCCGGTTGGTCAAGAAACATGCATCGAAAAGCAGCATCTTTGAGAGTTTGTCCTATACCTATCGATTGGCGATTCTAGAGGCGCTGAGACGGCGCGATCGCCTGCGTTAAGCCAACAAAAAACCGCCCCGGTGTGGTGAGGCGGTTAAAGGGAGCTGGAGCAACCTTAGTCATTACTGTCGCGCTGCATCAGGTAGTCAAGCACGCGGTCTATCTTATCGAGCGCGGCTTGGGTAGTGCGACGCCATTCTTCAAGCTCGGCGCGGTCATTGACTGACCGTAGAGCTAAATCAGCCATGGTGCGATTTAGATCGATGATGGCGCGGGAATTGCTCTCAATCTGCTGAGAGTTGACCTCTGACAGGCGAGCGACGCGGGCAATCATCTCACCCGTACTGACGAGCAGCGCCTCAGCTCGGTCTAGACGGTTTTCGATGTGGTCAAAGCGTTCTTCACTCATGGGTGCCACTGTTGCTGACTCCATTATCGAGCATCCGCCATAAATCGCGACTAACCCAACAAAAAACCGCCCCGGAATGTAGGAGCGGTCAGGAAATCCGTTGGCATAGCTGTTTAATGTGCCCCAGTCTAACGGACTCGCAAGCTACCCACGATGCCAGAAGCCACCACCACATAGGCCAGTAGCGCCAATAGCAACTTAGACACCAT
The DNA here is from genome assembly GCA_010671905.1 of Leptolyngbya sp. SIOISBB. Lineage (GTDB taxonomy): Bacteria > Cyanobacteriota > Cyanobacteriia > Phormidesmidales > Phormidesmidaceae > Halomicronema. The sequence goes on along the minus strand of JAAHII010000001.1, from coordinate 6,350,072 downwards.
CGCTAATGCAGCCAGCACCAGGCCGTAGACGATCGCCTCATAGGGATAACGCTGGCCATAGTCCCAAGCCCTAGCCGGTAACTCAATCACCGTGGTGCAAATCGAACGCAGCATTAAACGTCAGTGCCTCCCTGGCGTAACCACTCAAAATCTACACTGGCATGTTGCCCCGCCACATCCGCTTGGGCGATCGCCCGTTGCTCATAGCCATGTAAGTAGCGGTTGTAAGCCTTCGTATCAATGCCCGCCTTCTTCGCACTGGCCTCATTGGCTCGACTGCCCACGACTAAGCGATCGACTAACCGCAGCAAAATTTCATCCCCAAAGGTCAGCAGGCCCGCCAGCATCAGAATGACTAACCCCATGCCAATGCCATCGATATCGAGCCGGATGAGCCGCCAGAATGAGAAATACGGCCCCGCGCCAAAGGCGATCGCATTCGAGCCGACATCAATGACATAGACCGACGCGAGCACCCAAATCCACACAAAGTCCATCGGGCCGCTGCCGCCAATGCCCCGAAAGGGGTTCATCCCCAGTTGCTGGATGGCACCGGAAGCCAACTGCACAATCAGGATTAGCAATGCCAAGACAATGGGGGCTTGATTCGGGAGCTGCAACTGGCGAAAGCCCTGATAGGAAACGTAAGCATCGTAGACCGTTAGACAGACTGCCGCGATGACGGCCACCGTCTTGATGAGTTCAATCCGCTTACTCGAAACTCGTTGCACTGGGGGCTGAGGAATTCTGATTCGCCCCTCTTTATCAGTCGAGTGCCGTCTATTTCCGTGCGGTTTAGGCATGTCCAGTTTCTCCCTGCACTGAGGCGATGATTTGTTTCAGCAGCTCATGCTTTCTAGAGTTCTTAGAAACCTTAAACAGATACTGCATTAAGTAATTAGTAGAAAGGCCAACTCTGAGCGCATCGCGAATAATGCATTTGGCTTGACTGCTGTTGGACAACAGACTTTCATCCCCCAAGAAATAGCCTTGCTTTGGGGCTGGTAACCAGGCCCGTTCAAACGCCTCCACCGACGCCACCGGTTCACCACCACCGGTGGTGGAATCGGTGGCCTCAACCGGTGGAATGCTGGTGGAGCTTGGTGGTGGTGGTGGTGGTGATACGGCGGGGGGCACCGGTGGCGCGTCGGTCATGCCCCACGGGTTCGGTTCTGTAATGCCTTGATATTGCGGGTATTGATAGCGCTGGTAAACGTACTCTAAATTCTCATCGGTGTAGGCAGATGGTAACCCTGGCACATCAGCCATGGGATGATAGTCATCAGCGAAATCGGGTTTGTTATTACGCTGCTGAAAAGCGGCATAGATGGCCGCGCCAATGAGCCCTAAAACTAATAGAAAAGCCCCGCCACTTTCTGCCCCTGGCACGACTGATTGAGTCGTGATATCTGGGGGCTGATTGGCGGGTTCTGTGGTGAGATTTTGGGGTTGAGATGGAGTCGGGTTACGGCTCCAAAAGCGGTCAGGTGGGGTACCTTCCCAGTGGCAATAACGGTTATCAGCCATCACCCAACCGGGATGAGTGCGCGTGTAGCTAGCTGGGTTCAGAATCTGGTTTTCAAAGATGAAGCCACTAGGGAAACCGTAAGCCTCATAGGTCAGCCCGTCGCGTTGATAGATTTGGCGGGTGGCTCGCTCACAACTGGGCAGCGGGTAATTGCGAAGATTGGTCATAATTAACCTGTCCTTTAAACGGGGACAACCGCCAGGGGGGAGCTTCCGGCATTCCCTGGCGGCTTAAAACTTGAATGGCGATTCAGTTAGGCCGCGAGTTGGCCGGTCAGCGTATCGAGGTAGAGCGATAGGTACGCCTCTGACTCATCCAGAAGGTCACGGGCACAGCACAGGTGCTCATGGCCAGACTCTGGCAAAGCGGCAAGCCGATCGCGAATCGTCTGCACTTGGTAGCGATAGGCCGCGACCAGCATCGAGCGGTCTATCGTGGCCGCAGCTTGGTCGGTTTGAGATAGGTTGTGGGTCGTTAACATAGGTCAGTACGTTCCATTTGATGTACAGCAATGCCCCGGCACTGAGTCGTTACCTCAGAGCTGGGGCTTTTAATTGGTGGCGTAATCGCCTCCTGACTGGGTAGGAATTTTGGCTAACTCTTCAGGCGGATAGTAAGCCTCAGCTAACTCTTCAACCGTCCAACCAAGAACGGTACAAAGCCTTAAAACCTGAAGAACAGTAAGCCTCGGCTCCTTCTCATAGCTCAGCCAACGATAGATAGAGCGCTCAGTAACGCCCACTTCATCAGCCAAAAACTTCCGAGTGATATCCAGTTCCTGCAAACGATTGAGAAGTTTCACGGGTCTTTCTTGAGTCATAAGCCACGACAAAACGGTCATGTTTACAACTGCCCCGGAGATGGTTTGCCGACCTCGCCTCCTGGGCTACCCCAGTATCTCAGCACGGCCCAATTGAGCCTATTGAGAGACCCTGACAGCACAAAACCGGGGGTCTGCGGCTCCCGGTTTCCTCACCCAAATTCACCTAATACCCATGGAAGACATTCGTGACATCGCCGCCAGAACCCCATCAGGACAGGGATTACGACATTGGCACAGCGACCCCCAGCACCCCGGCTTTAACTACTGCTACATCACCACCACTACCGATCGCAGATTCCGCATTCACATCGCCAAAAAGTCTGACTTCAAAGTGTTGGGCAGCTTTCCCAGCTTCAAGACGGCCAACGCCACCATGTTGCAGCTCTACCGATTGGAAGCCGCTGCCTGACCCACAGCAGGGCGATCGCACCGTGGCGATCGCTCTTTTTTCTTGCCACATTCACCGATGTAAAACCATGACAACAGGAACAGTCACCCTTACCGGCCAGAGGCGAGATGCTGAGAGCTGGGAATGGAAAGATGCTCAATGGGAACGGCCCGCCGTGCTGCTGGGCGGTTTATCTCTCACCTGGGATAAGTACGGCTCACTCGCTTCAATTTTTGTGATTTCTCACGTCGCAACCGGTTTGCGGCTGACTCGAATGGGCGATCGCACCGTAGCGATCGAATGCCTAAAAGAGCTGGCCACCATGAACCGAGATGATTGGTCATGGCGCACTGCCACAGACCCTCTGCCCGATGCCATCAGAAACGAAGCACTGGAAATTGTGGCGCGCTATGAGGAAGCCGACTATCTAGCCCAATACCCCAACGGGGAACCCGATGAAGACGACCGGCCCTTTTGACGGGCCAAGGGCGATCGCACCGTGGCGATCGCTCTTTTTTATGACCTCATCCCAGCCAACAGCCATGTATGACCCCATGAAACTCCAAATCACCGAGATAGACCGCGCTCACGTTTCAGTCGCAGGCATTTTCAAGAACTATTCATTGCCCTTAGAGCGCAAATCCCCCATTGATGACACCCCCACAAATCCCCACGTCGCGGCCTATCACCACAACCGCCTGTGGGCCGACGTGGGCCAGCTCCTAACGCAGCGTTAACCGCGATCGCTTTTTTTGACCTGATAGAGATACGACCATGACCGAGCTACACACGAGACACCGCGAAGAATGGGCAGCGTCCAAAGTCAGCGCCGAAATCATTGACCGCAACGTGTGGACGATTGAAGACTCCCTAGAGGTCGATCAGCTGCTCAACCGCAACACCAAGCGCAAATGGCAGCACTCCGATAACTTGGTACCTGGCTGGGCCGTCGCTGGCGTTGACCCGCTCACTGGCGAGCACACGATGAGCGGCGCACAGTTCAAGCCAGATGAGCCTCCCAAAGACCCCGAAACGGGCAAGGCCCGCAAATACTACAGCCCCAGCAAACAGACCCTCTCACCGCTCTTTCTAGAGATGGTGCAAGCCAGTTACTGGCAGTACGTGAAAGATGACATCCACCAGGCGATCGCCATCTGTGAGGGAGCCAAAAAAGCAGGGGCACTGCTCAGCCAGGGCATTCCCGCCATTAGCATCCCCGGCGTGAGCACCGGCCAAAAACTCGGACGATTGCGCCCTGAACTGTTGGCCTTTTGCACCTATGGGCGGGTGTTCCGGCTGTTCTTCGACCGCGACATTTTAGACAAACGCCCGGTGCGCCTAGCCCTGCATAACCTGGGCCGACTACTTGCGGCCAAAGGCTGTGTGATTGAAGTTGTGGAGTGGGACAACCGTTTCAAGGGCATCGATGACGCGATCGCTAATGGGGTGAACGTGGGCGATCGCATTGCCAAAGCCAAAACGATTGAGGAATGGAAAGCTGACGCCGAGGCCAATGCTGATGAAGCCGACGGGGAAACCTGCACCCTGGCCCGCCGTTACCAAATGGTGCATAAACGGCTGAAAGGTCGCCTGCGGTGGAACGCACTCAAAGGAAAAATCGAGCTAGATGGTGAATCCGTGGAACTCAACAACCTGCGCATCTCCCTCGCGCTCACCTATAACATCCAGCTCCCCTCTGAAGATTGCGCCCAAATCTGCATGTATATCGCTCAGCAACAGAGCTTTAGCCCCGTCGCGGAATACCTCAACGACTGCGCTCAACAATACCCGGCAGACAGCACCCTACTCGATAGCTTGGCTGAGACCTATCTAGGCACCGATGAGGCACTCCATAAGGCTTTCCTGCGGAAGACCCTCATCAGCGCCGTGGCCAGGGCGCTCACCCCCGGTTGCAAGGTCGATACTGTCTGCATCCTGCAAGGCATTCAGGGCTGTGGTAAGTCCACATTTTGGAAGGTGCTCGCCTCTGAGCCCTGGTTTGACGACACCGTGAGCAGTGCCAGCGACAAAGATGAACGGCTGAAACTCCATCAGGCGTGGTTTATCGAATGGGCCGAGTTAGAAGCCATCTTCAAACGCAAAGACATCAGCGCTGTCAAATCGTTTATCACCACTCAAACCGACCAGGTGCGGCCCCCCTACGGTCGCGACATCTTAGAGATGCAGCGCCCCTCCATCATCGTCGGTAGCACCAATGAAACCGAGTTTCTAGCTGACCCGACCGGCAACCGGCGCTACTGGGTGATTCCCGTCATTTATGCCCAAATCCCTTTAGATCAGCTGGCCAACGATCGCGATCGCATTTGGGCCGCTGCCGTCCATGCCTTCAAAGGGGGTGAATCATGGGTGCTACCGCCCGAAATGCGTCAGGTTGCAAGCGCCGACGCCAGTAACTACAGCTTCTCTGACCCGTGGGAAGACACCATCTTTGATTACTGCAGCGAGAAACGTAAAGTTACCGTTACCGAGATATTGACAAATGCGCTCAAGCTTGAACTTCACCAGATGGACAAGCGGGTTCAGATGCGAGTGACCAACCTATTGAAGGGATCGGGCTGGGGGTCGTCCCGAGGGGTTGTCCAGGGTCGAAGGCTGCGAATTTGGGAAAATCCTAAGTTTGCGGAAGAAGGTTGTCCAGGTTGTCCCGAAAAGGCTGAAAGCCACACTTCCGTAGGTGGACAACCTCTGGGACAACCCCCTGGACAACCCCCTGGACAACCCCCCGAAAAACCGCTTGAATCTCCGGTCGCTAATGCGGGATTAAACGGAGCGGGACAACCTGGACAACCTGGACAACCTTTTCCTAAGACTTCCGGAACTCAAGAGGGGCATCTATCCACCGACCTGGAATCATTAAATACTTCAATGGAGCCTGAGCCCATTGGTTTTGGTGATCTGGTCGAAATTTTGTCCGGCTCCCTCAAGTACAAAAAAGCCTTCGTCTGGGTTTGGGCTCCCGAAACCGAAGAAGTGACCTTAGCCCGTGCCGATTGGGTGGTTTCTCTCACCTTCCCCCGCTCCCAAGTTCAGTTAATTGAAAAAGCCGCCTTGACCCGTGAAGAAAACGACGCGATCTCTGAGCGTGCGATCGCTCGTCACTCTGTGGGCTGAGTATGCCGAATCATCCAACGCCTAGCTTCAAACATCCAGCCATTAGAGAAAAACCATGTCTGAGAACCATACAAAGCGAACCCAGCCCCAAAAGCGATCGGCTTGGGTCAGTACATCAACCCTCGCCAATGAATTGGGCGTCACATCCAAACACATTCGGCAGCGGCTGAAAGACAAAGTGCTCAAACCCAGCGAACACTATCGCAACATCAACCCCCACGCATGGCGACCCACCTACCGTTGGCACCTTAAAAAATGCCTTGAGGCAGTTGAGTCTAGCTCGCTGGCCTAAACCTGGCCCAAACACCCCAACTGGCACACACCTCAAACCCCTATTCTCTCGTGAACTATTCACTGTGACAGTAGCAGCTGGAGCTGTCCGCTGAAAGCATTGATTTTATAGGATTCTGCCATGTGCCAGTTGCTCACACGAAAAACAGAGTAGTTGCCGCCCTCGCAAACAATCGGAGTCAAAATTATGCACCCTGATCATCACTACAAACCCGGCGACAAGTTAGAAGAATTTGAGTGCGAGATTTGCCTAGGTTCTGGTCAACTTAATGAAGAATCTTGCCCGGAATGTGAAGGTACCGGAGTTTATTGGGGACATCCAGAAAGGGGAATCCTCCTAGACTCAGAGGGGCTTCCGCTGACTGGTCCCGATGCCGTGCCCTTCAGTCAACGAAATGGTGTAGGAGGCGATAGGACGGATGAACTGTCTGATGTCTGAAACGGATGCTAGGAGGCGGGCTTGAACCGCCGACACGAGGATTTTCAGTCCTCTGCTTTTGGTGGCCGGGGGCGATCGCTTCGGTTCACGAGCAAGTCATAGACCTGCTGGGTTTGCTCACGGGTTATCCAGCGCTGGTAAGTGCGGGTGTGTACCTCAACGCTGTGCCCCATCTGTCGCGCTGATAGTTCCACAGGCCAGCGATATAGCAGCGTTCTCACTGCCCATGCATGGCGCAGGTCATAGGGGACAAAGGGCAGCTTGGGTGAAAGGTACTTTGTCACGCTGTGCCCTATTTTTTGGTTAGGACGATCGAGCTTCACGGGTGGGAGCTGGCGATCGCACAGTGCCCAGTTAGTTGCCCATTCTGGATAACAGGGCCAGACCTCACGGCTCCCGGTTTTCGTGTCCTCAAGCACTCGAATCACTGGAAAGTCAGTTAAATCTAGATAAAATACTTCATGATTTCTTAGGCCGTAGCAAGCCATCACACCATAGACCCATTGCCAAGCTGGATTGGCGATCGCCTCTCGAAACTGTGCGATCGCCCTATCCGTGGGAATGTCTCTAACTGCAACCTTTGATGGGCTGTAATTCCCTCGTAGATGGTCAGCTGACCAATCCAACCCAGCAAACCGCGCTAACGCCGTGGCCGCCATAGCAGCCCTCTGACGACTTCTTGTATTGTCCTTGGTGCCTTTCACCATCGTTTCAAGCAAAGCACCACTAAGGGGCGATTCTGGTGGCAATCGTCGGTAAATCTTGAGATAGTCGCCTTCCCAAGTGTCAAGCTTTCCCCCTTTACTGATGTAGTCCTTTTGAAAACGGTCAATCCAATCAGCACAGCTCAGCTTAGCGATCGCCGTCTTATAGCCCCATTGCTCCCAGTCAAACTCACGCGCTGGCAGTTGTGCCCCCAGCAGTCGCGCTCGTTTCTCTGCTTCACGCAACCCCGCAGGGTTAGCGGGCAATCCTGTCGAGATGCGCTGCTGGTAAGGGATTGTTTTGCTACTGTCCGGTTTGGGTGGTAGCGTCGCTCTGAGCACGAGGCGATCGCCTGTTTGGCCAATTGCCACCTTCACCCGAGACTCTCGCAACAGATCGTTAATTTGCTTCAGTTTGAGCTGAAAATCCATGCCTAGAATTGAGCCTAAAATCAGGCCATTATTTAGGCATTATCAGGGTTGCTCAAGGGTGTTTTACAATCTGACACAAACACCAAAACTAAAGCCCTCGCAGCTTTTGAGTGCTGCGAGGGCTTTATATCGTCAATACCCCCAGGGGAATTCGAATCCCCGTCGCCTCCGTGAAAGGGAGGTGTCCTAGGCCTCTAGACGATGGGGGCATGTGTTATTCAACACTGTTCAATATAGACAAATGCTGTACCAGTGTCAAACAAATTGGGCGGGCTCAGGAACGAACTTTTGGAATCGAACAGAGCACAACCAACCCAAGAAATATACCCTATTTGGGGCAACTGGCGTTACGCAATCTGATAACCTGGCGACGCATTTCCGGAGAGGCTTGCAGTTCTGCCACTTCTTGCACCTCGACCTCAGTTTCCAAGGGCTCAAGGTAGTTGTCGCTGCCGTAGGAGTAGGCGTCGATGAGAATCTGCAAGAGTTGCTCACGATCGCACTGGGCCAGGTTCTCCTCAATCAGGTGAAACTTTAGCTTGACCTCGCACTCATAAATGCCCACTTGTGGCGTTGATGGCTGAACTGCCGGATTCATGTTTGTGGAACAGAGTTTCATCTTTATCGTGCCCGCCCTAATCGCAACAGTGATGGCCCTTGGCTTGTGATGTCTCATCGGTCTCTGATGCATCAACCTTTGATGATGACACCTTGGCTTGGGCGCTTGACCCTATAGAACCAACTTTTCGGGAGAAAGTGAGTTTTTGAGTGGCTATTTCATCGGATTAATAAACTTGCTTTCTATTAGCTTTAAACAAACCAGCAGATCCTTAAATATACTGGCATCAATACCAAGATAAATTCCTGAGACTCTTTTACGTCAGGGATTTCAGTAAAGTAATCGTGAATAAATGAAACTAATAAAGGGCAATCAAAAAAAAGTTTCTCACCGCATAGCGGATCTCCGCGAAAGTACCTAAATTAACTACCGAACCTCATAGTTTGAGTGATTGGATTCTGCGTATCCGAGGAAACATAAATGGTTCTTGTGTAATTAGTTTCATTGATTATGTGTTTATACTCGTTGAAGTCGCGCATCATCGTCAAAAAAGCCACAACACGACCAACCGTATAATCTCGCAGAAGTGGCAGATCGGGGTCTGGTCTGGCGCATCGTGTACTAGCAACCATGCTGAACATCGGGAGCCCAGGCATAAGTTCGATGGGCGATGCCGATCGCTTCTAGTCGGTAAGTCACACGGATGCTTATCTACTGGAGTTTAGACTAAGACAGCCTAAAGAGCGCCATCGCAGTTGATGGCGTCGTCTAGGGGCAACTTTGTTCAAGAAGCTTGGGGTTGTGAGGTTTTCTTTTTACGTTTGTAGGACTTTCTGACGACGGGACAGAGCGGTTTTCGTCGTCGGGTCCGTCCTTTTGGCCAGCCTGGGGACTTTCCTCGGGGTTTGGGGGCCGCCGCCGGTGAGCCTAACTGGGACAAAAGGGGAGCCATGGCATCAGCGACCCGTCCAGGAGACAACTGAGTCACCGGTTTTTGCCTCGTTATAGCAACGGCTCATGACGCAGTGGCGACACTCCAAAGGATGAAAAGGGAGTATATGTCAGATATCGGTTCTGCGAGGTCGGCGCATATTTGGTGTGATGTACCCCGTATAGCAACCTGACCCAAGCCGTTTGAGGTACTCCGAATTGTCACCCCGCTCGCGACGTCACGAGCGGGAGTACGCAGGGCAAACTCTTCCTGTAAAAAACGGCTAGTGAACCGTGTTTGTCGACGTTGGAGACTGGAGTGATGGAAGTAGTCTATCGAGAAGTCGCCGCGATTGATATCGGTAAACGTCAAAGTGTGGTGCATGTGCAGACGCCGAGGCTGAAGGAAACCCGCAGTTTTGGCATGATGACGACTGAGTTGCTGGAATTGGCAGATTGGCTGCACGAGTGCGAGGTGCAGCAAGTGGTGATGGAATCGACGGGGGTGTACTGGAAACCGCTTTACAACCTGTTGGAAGGGGATGACTTTGACCTGTGGTTGGTGAACGCGCGGGACTTTCGAGCGGTGCCGGGTCGCAAGACCGACGTACAGGATAGTCACTGGCTGTGTGACCTGATGCGTCATGGGCTGTTGCGCCGGAGCTTTGTGCCTCCCAAAGCACAGCGGGAACTGCGGGAACTGATGCGCTATCGGCGCAGCCTGATTGAGGAGCGCGCGCGGGAGTTCAACCGCTTAGAGAAAGTGCTGGAAGGTGCCAACATCAAACTGGGTGCCGTCGCCAGCAAGTTGACCGGCAAGAGTGTGCGGCTGATGCTGGGAGCGATGGTGAACGGCGAAGACGATCCGGAAACGCTGGCTAACTTAGCGAAAGGGCGCTTGCGCAATAAACATGACGAACTCGTGCAAGCCTTACAGGGGCTGATGGGGGCCCACCAACGGTTTCTCCTCCAGGAACAATTAGGTCATTTGGCTGCCCTGGATGCTCGCATCTTACGGCTCGACCTCGAAATTGGGGAGCGGTTGCGCCCTTTGGAGGATGACCTGAAACGACTGCAGACCATTCCCGGGGTGGGGCCCCGAGGGGCGCAAGAACTCCTCGCCGAAATCGGCTGGGACATGAGTCGTTTTCCTTCCGCTCAACATCTCGCCTCTTGGGCTAAACTCTGTCCTGGCAACAATACCAGTGCCGGTAAGCGCAAACATGGTCGCACCGGCCACGGCAATCGCTATCTCCGCACTACCCTCACCGAAGCTGCCCATGCTGCCGGGCGGAAAAAGGACACTTACCTCCAGTCCCAGTATCAGCGTCTCGCCGCTCGGCGGGGCAAAAAACGCGCCGCCATTGCCGTCGCTCACTCCATTCTCACCATCGCCTATCACCTCCTCTCCCGCAAAACGGAGTATCAAGACCTCGGGGGCCAACTACTGTGATGAACGCAAGGAACAGACCGTTGTGAATCGCTTACAGCGGCGACTGGAAAAACTTGGCTATCAGGTTGACCTCACGAAACAGGTCGCTTGAGAAACATCGAATCAGAGTTTGACGGGTTTATTTTCAGGGCAATCCGCGGATAGGTTCGTTCAGTCAATGAAGGCTTGGTCAACGACTTGTCGAAACGGTTGGCCAGAGTGAATCTGTTTCCGCATCCGATTCTTCAAAACGAACCACTGGTGCTCAATCGGGTTCAAATCGGGGGAATAGGGTGGGAGATAGAGGAGATAACAACCCGCCTGTTGAATCAACGCTTCAATGCGCCCGCCTTTGTGAAACGAGGCATTGTCACCAATGATGACACTGCCGTAGGGCAGCGCTGGCAACAGCTGTTCTTCTAAACAGGTCTCGAAGACCGCGCGATTACAGTACCCCTCATAGGTAGGGTTGATTCTCTACCTGTAGAAAAAGGTTGAAACTCCCATTTTTAGGATGAGTCCATCTTGAGGCTCAATAGAAACCGTGTATTACAGCTAATTTTCTCTTAATAGAGAATCATCCCTACCCCTCATAGGTGAGTGGGGCAATCAGTCGATGCTGATGCCAGGCCGCGATAAAACTGACCCGTTCGGTGCGCTTACCCCGACGCTCGGCGGCAAAGCGTTCGCCTTTCGGGCACCAACCATAGCCATAGTCTTCGGTATTGTTGATGCCCGCCTCGTCGAGATACACCCGTTGGTAGGCCTCGAACTGGGCGAGCTCAGTGTTGTCGGCTGGGCGCTGTTCTTCGTCCCTGTCGGCGTAGAGATAGCTCTTTTTTTCGCGTGAAGCCAATCCGCTGGAGCGCCCGCCCCATCGTATCTTCGCTAATTTCTACGGGCCACAGCTGGGCCATCTCGGCTTGGCTCTTGTCTCCATGTGCGTTCGCAAATGCCCGAAACTCTTCCCAGTCAGTGATTTTATGACTATGCCCCTGCTGATAACCGGACTTCGGAGCCACGTTCCCCTCGCGGCGATATTGATGGTGCCATGCTGTTAGGGTGCTACGAGCAATGCCTAGCAGTCGACTGACCACAACTTTGGATTGGCCGGATTCAATCGCCGCGATCGCTTTCTGGCGTAGGTCAAGGCTATAGGGGGCGGGCATCACCAGGCTCCTCTCAACATTCTTCCATGGTGCCTGACCGAACCCTTGTACGGGTTGCTATAGCGGCGAGTCACGGACCAGATGACGGGCGAGCCAGAGTTGCCAATTCATCAGGGGGCATCAAGTCGCTCCAGCGCTCAGCAGCTTTGGGTGAACCGAGATGCGGCAAGGTCCAATGCAGGCGTTGCTTGATGAAGCGATACCAATGTTCCAGAGCAAACCGACAGAGGTAGTAGAGCCAAAGCTCTTCGAGCGATGGCATCGTTTGACCGACCCAAGCGAGCCAGAGCGGTCGGGTCGATGTGACCTGACCCGAGGCATCGAGTCGCTGCCCCTGAATCAGATTCAGGGGATGTTGGGCGGCTTGGCGGAAGTGGAGATGATGCCAGCAGCGCACGCGCAGTCGTCCGAGCCTGAGATGCGTGACCTCGATATCTTCGTCAGCGGTCCACCAAGTGGTCGCATCATTGAGCTTAAACTTAGCACCGTGAAGACAGGGGCGTCCGCGTCCTGAGTAGGCGGGCAGCGGTCCCCAAAGATTGCGATTACTCCGCAGACGCATCAGCTTATCGGCTGGGATATCAGCACTTTTGAGGACAAAGCTGGCGCAACCATACTCGCTATCCCATAGGCTCAAAGGCCGACAAGACAGCTCTTGGCAGACTTGCCGAAGTTGCCAAACGGCTTTGCTGATAGGACTTTCCCAACTTGTGATGCGCTCATGACGTAGCGGTAAGGCCCAACTGCCTGTCTGATTCCGAATCCAGGCCAATGTGCTGTAGCCTTGCCCCACCGTCACGGCTTGACCTAAGCCTTCGCCGCTCGCCTGGTACTCATAGGTGCGCTCTGGCAAGCGCTTGGCATCGCTGCGACGCCAAGGGGTATGGTCTCCGGCTAGCAGCAAGGGGAGTCTGCTCAGCCACATCAAGATGCTCCAGGTACAGTCGCATCAACTTGCGGCGCTGCGGACGACTATCTTGCAGCGCTTCATAGCCACTCGACCATCGTCGCCGAAACAGCGGCGATGGTGTCAGTTCGGCAAAACTATAGACCGAACGGCTGGTGATGGCTGTGTCCATCAACTCAAAGGTGGCATCGTGAGCCCGGCACAGGCACTGATAGGCTCGGTTTCGGAAGCTCAACAGCGTATCGTAGGTCATATCCCTGAACTGAGTATCTTTGTCTTTCTCAGTCTCTCGGGTAGGCGATCCTGAGTCGCATCGCGATCGCCTTTCTTCGGCTTTTTAGTCTAAACACCAGTTAATTGATGAAGCACCCCGAATCAGGGCATACGTTAAGCGATCGCCCCCGCCTGAAATACGCGGCCAATGACTTCTTCAATGGGTGGATCGGTAACAGTCAAGTCTTGCACGGGGAGATCCGCCAGAATCCGCGATACGGTTGAGGTCAAATCTGCCCGCTGCACGATCAGGCTGGCGGTGCAGCCCTCTAAAGTTTCGACTTCTCCGTACTGAGACAGTTTGGCAGCGTCAGTACCTTTAGCGAGTTCAATTTTGACTTCACGGTAAGGTGCAAACCGATTGAGTAAGCCATCGAGACCGCCGTCATAAATCAGTTCACCTTGATAGATCAGCAGCACGCGATCGCACAGCGCCGTGATATCGGCCATATAGTGACTGGTTAGCAAGATCGTGGCCTGGTAGCGGCGGTTGTATTCCTTGAGAAATTCCCGCACTGCCACTTGAGCATTGACATCAAGTCCCAAGGTCGGCTCATCCAAAAACAAGACCTTGGGCTGGTGAATGAGGGCTGCTAGCATTTCTGCCTTCATCCGCTCGCCGAGGGAGAGCTTCCGAACCGGTTGCTTCAGCTTGTCGGCAATGTCGAGCATAGTGGCGAGTTCCGAGACGCGATCGCGAAAGGTGCGATCGCTTAGGCCGTAGATGGCTCCATTAATTCGCAGCGAGTCGATCGCGGGCAAATCCCACAAAAGTTGCTGCTTTTGCCCCATCACCAACGTAATCTGTTGCAAAAAGCTAGGAGTGCGACGAAAGGGTACTTGCCCCGCTACGGTGACCGCACCCATCGTCGGGTGAATCAGGCCCGTCAGCATCTTAAGCGTGGTCGTCTTTCCCGCACCGTTAGGACCGAGGAACCCGACTACTTCTCCTGGCTCAATTTGGAAAGAGACCTGACGAACCGCTTCGATGTTGCGATACTGACGCCGAAAAAAGTGCCTAAGAGTGCCCTTGAGCCCAGGCTCTTTAATCGCGATCGGGTAAACCTTTTTGAGTGCGTTGACGTCGATAATGGGCATCTTTTTAGTGGGTAAGCCTCTTGCTAAGCATGGATCTGTCGCACGTGATATCTAGGCAACAATGCGGATCTTATAACCTACATATGATGGTCGATGATGCGGTCAGGGAGACAAGGGTGGGATGTCAAAAGAACTTACTGAAACAGATAGAGACGCCATTCGCCGCGTCATTATTGCCCAGATCGAAGCCTTTCAGTCTGACGACGGCATTCAAGCCTTTCTTTACGCAGCTCCATCTATTCGTCAACAGTTTAAAAGTGTCGGCAACTTCATGCGCATGGTGCGTAGTTCATACCATGCAATCTATCGTCCACGGAGTGTACTGTTCGGTGAGCTCAGAGAAATGCAGGGGTTTCCAGCCCAAGTTGTCTTTTTGATGGCCCAAGATGGCGCAATTGTGAAAGCGGTCTATCTCATGCAGCAGCAATCTTCTAAAGATTGGCGAATTGCCGGCTGTTTTTTAGCTCCTATTGACGAGATCTAAAGCTCCTTGGGCGGGCAAACGGAGTTTGTATAGATACTGTCTTGAATTACCTCTGCAACCGACGATAAGACAGTTGCAGGGCACTAACCACGCTTGCAGCCGCAGTTGTGCTTTGTACGTTATCGGTCACAAATACATAACCATTGTTGCAAAGAAGCACCTTGAATGAACCGACACCTCATCAGCTCTGGTTCCCCATTTGAATCCGACATTGGCTATAGTCGTGCCGTGCGCCAGGGTTCTTGGGGTTTTCGTATCTGGAACCACTGGATTCAACTACTCCACGATGACGATTTCCGACAACTAGGTGGAGCAGGCAAAGCATTGCCTTAAAAACATCGCAGATGCCTTAAACAAGGCTGATGCATCATTGGAATATGGTCGAGTGCATAACCCATATCCTACCGAATGCAGTAGGTTCCCCAAAATTTTGGCTTGTTCTGAAGAAGTACTTCGGAACAGTTCGCCCGGCTGCCATGATGATTTCGGCTAGATTGTCCGATCCGCGTATGCAGACCGAGATCGAAGTGACCGCGCTGAAGCAGCAGTAACCACAGCCCCCCTAAGCCTTCGCTTAAGTCAAAGCGTAAGGGCGCGGCTGAGTTCAAACGTTAAGTTCCGTCGTCGTAAGCTGGTTTGAGGCACAAAATCTAGCGTTGCCTTCCGCTCAGCACTGTGACGGTTTCTTTCACTTCTGCGATCGCCGCCTCACGATCCGATTGCACCCGATGATACAGGTAGTTCTGGTTAGAATTGAAACGTTATCTGACACGGGTAAACCGAGGCGTTAGACAATGAGAGTACCCATGAAAGTAATCGCTAAGGCATCGCCGAAGATGGGGAAAGGAGTATTCGCAACTAGCAGCATCAAGCCATTTGAGGTCGTCGCCTCAGTGGAGCTCGTTCGACAGGTGACAGATTCGTCGCCGTTGTGTGAAGGGGAGAAGTACGAGCATCAGATGTACTTGCCAGACGGCAGCGTGCATCTGGTTGCTGAGCCAATGTGCTTCACAAACCACTCCTGCGCTCCCAACAGTTTTTTGTACTCAGCCGACCGTCAGTACTTCGTAATAGCCAAACAGTCCATCGAAGTGGATGAAGAAGTCACTATCGACTACGAACTCTTTGCCATAGAGGGTGACACATGGGAATGTCAGTGTGGGGCTCCTAGCTGTCGAGGTTTACACAAGTGGGATTTTTTCTCTTTGCCCGCAGAGCTGATTGCGGAGAACCTGCCTTTCCTGGACCCATGGTTTGCGTCGGTCCACGGGGCAAAAATCAAGCGGCTTCTCCAGAAGGCTTGAAACCGCCAACAATGGCAGGCAACGACAGTTGTCTAAAAATCGACTGCGCAACTCAAGCCAACGTTAGATGCCAGACAGAGCAGCGTGATGCCTCATCCTCAAAATGACGATGCAGATTGGCGGGAAGAGAAAACGCCAAGAGGCTAAACTTGGCAGTACCTCGATCTGAGTGGTGAACGGTTTGGGCCAGAATCGAAGAGCTGAACCCTGGAAACACATCGAGCATCCACCATTTTCATACCTCGGAAGAGGAGCATGAACTGGTGCTTGCTGGAAACGCGACGCTGTAATCGGGAGAGCACTTTTTGTTTGCGACCGGCACCGAAGAAGCCCATCACATCGAGAATACTGCCAAGGAGTCCTGGCGATTTCTCGTGTTCGGTGAGCGCAACCCTCATGACGTCGTGGTCTACCCCGAGCATCAGGTCATGTTCTTGAAGGGGGTTGGTTTCAAGCAAGTCATCTACAGATATGTAAAGAGGCAGGAAAACGAGTAGTGGCGTCTCACCTCAACATTGGCTAGAGCAATTTGCTTTCCGCTCACCCGCCCAGTCGTTGTCAACCAGGTCATGCTGGCAACGCCTGAGCCGCAATCAAGTTCACTAAGCCATCCACCATGCGATCGCGCTCTAGTGGCAGCACTTCATCGCCGTGCAATAGTTTTTGAACAATCAGGTAATGCACAAGAGCACCGCTGAAAACACGGGCGGTGACGGCGGGATCAGACAATTTGAGCTGGGGTTGCGACGACAGATACAGCGTTAATTGCTCTAACATCGGTTTTTTGATTTCCATCACAAATTTTTTCGCGACTTCGGGGAAGCGATCAGACTCGCCAATGACCAAACGCATCAAGGTCAGCAAGGGTTGGTTTTGCGCAAAATTATCCAGCATACAGGTAGCAATTTGTCGCAGTACCTCTTGGGGTGGAGCCTGCAAATCTGATTCAGACAACAAGGTAAAGACTGTCTGACGACTGGTATGGGTCATTTCCTGGATCAGGGCTAAGAACAATCCCTCCTTGTCCTGAAAGTTGCTGTAAAGGGTGGATTTGGAAACCCCAGCGGTCGCGGCAATGCGATCCATACTGGCGGCTGTATAGCCCTGAGCCACAAACACCTGAAATGCACCTTCTAGGATGGCCTTGGCCTTTTCCGAGCGATCCTTTGGCGGCATTGAAACGGGTAGTTTTTGCGACATGGGCACGGGTTCAGAAATTTTCGACACTCTCATTACTCTCATTGTCTACCCTCGCAGCAATATTGAGGATTTCAGCATCAATCATACCGAATAGTCTATTTGACAATACCGAACCGTTTAGTATGATCGAGGAGTCGTTCATAAATCTGCGTTGAAGCCATGAGCGCAAATGCGTTGAATCACCAAGACCCTAGAGGCCAGCGATCGCGTCGTTGGTGGGCCATTGCAGGGATAATCACCGTCAGTTTGGCTGGCACTACTGGGTGGCTCTGGCAACAGCGGGAGGCTTCTGTATCGACGCCAGTGGTCACGTCGAGTCTTGAACTCAATACCGTCACCGCACTGGGACGTTTAGAGCCCGAGGGGGAAGCCGTGAGCTTGGTGGCGCCGACCACTGCTCAAGAAACTCGCATCGGACAACTGCTGGTGGCTGAGGGCGATCGCGTTGATGCCGGGCAGGTGGTCGCCATTTTAGATAATCGTGACCAGTTGCAAGCCGCCCTGCGCAGCGCCCAAGAGCAGGTCAGAATCGCCCAAGCTCAGCTTGACCAGGTAGAAGCCGGGGTCAAAACCGGTGAACTGCAGGCTCAGGAAGCGGAAATTGCTCGCTTTCGGGCCGAAGAGGCGGGTACCCTGGCGACCCAGCAAGCTACCATTAACCGCTTAGCCGCCGAAGTTGAAAATGCTCGCCTGGAATACCAACGGTATGAGTCGCTCTATCAGCAAGGGGCAATTTCGGCCTCGGAGCGTGACACGAAAGAATTAACCTATGACACCGCTCAACAGCAGCTGCAGCAAGCCCGTGCGGAACTCAATCGCTTGCAAACCACCAGTCAAGAGCAGATTGCGCGGGCCGAGGCCACCTTGGATCAACTAGCAGAAGTGCGCCCCGTTGATGTGGAGTTGGCGGCAGCGGAGTTAGCGGCGGCGCAGGCAACGGTCGCAGCGGCCCAGGTGGATCTCGACAAAGCCTATGTGCAAGCCCCTCAGGCCGGACAAGTGGTCAAAATTCACACTCGCCCCGGTGAAAACATTGCCAGCGAGGGCATCGTCACCCTGGGCAATACCCAGCAGATGATGGCGATCGCTGAGGTGTATCAAAGTGACATTCAGCGCATTCAAGTAGGGCAGCCGGTCACGATTACCTCGCCGGTGATCGCGGGCGAACTCAACGGCACGGTCGATCGCATTGGCCTGCAAGTGGAATCGCAGCAGGTGGTGGATGAAAATCCTGCCGCCAATATCGATGCCAAAGTCGTCGAAGTCCACGTCCGCCTGGACGATGCCGCCAGTGCCGCCGTCGCCGGACTGACGAATCTACAAGTTACCGTCCGCATCGTCACTGAATAACGAGGAAATCAATGATGCGTCTCTGGAAAACCTTACAGCAGCGAACACCTCTCGGCTTGCTGCAGCTCAAGCATGACCCGATCCGCCTGTTGACGGCGATCGCGGGCATTACCTTTGCGGACATTCTGATTTTTATGCAGCTAGGGTTTGCCGACGCCCTCTATAAAAGCAACACGCAATACCCCCGGGCGCTGCAAACCGACTTAGTGTTAATTAGCAGCGAAGCCAAAAACTTTGGTCAACTGAGCAGCTTCACCCGTCGCCGTCTCTATCAGGCCCTTGACGTGCCCGGCGTGGTCTCGACCGATGCCCTCTATCTCGGTTCCGTCACCTGGCGCAATCCGCAAACGGATAAAGAGGCGTCGATGCTCTTGATTGGGCAAAATCCCGAGCGTCCCGCCTTTGAACTGCCCGTGGTCAATGAGCAGCTTGACACCGTGCTGCTGCCCGACACCGTTTTGTTTGACCGCGCCGCCCGCGGCGATTACAGCCAGGTGATTGAGGCGATCGAACAGGGCGGTCGCGTCACGACAGAAATTGGGACGCGCACGATCACGGTGGGTGGCCTGTTTGAAGTGGGAGCCTCCTTTGGCGACGATGGCGCGTTGATCACCAGCGATCAAAACTTTTTGCTGCTGTCGCCCCAGCGCGAGCCCGGCACGGTCAGCATTGGCCTGATTGAGCTCGCACCCGACGCCGACTGGGAGACCACCCAAACAGCGCTCAGAGACCGCCTACCGAAGGACGTGCACGTTTTTACCCATGAAGAATATGTGGACTTCGAGCTAAACGATATTCAGGGAGAATCGCCGATCGGCGTGGTGTTTGGAATGGGATCGGCCATGGGATTCATCGTGGGGGTGGTGATTGTGTATCAGGTGCTGTCAACTGACGTGAATAGCCACCTGGGGGAATATGCCACCTTTCGCGCCATGGGGTATCGCAACTCCTACCTGCTCGGCATCGTCTTTGAGGAGGCGCTCATCCTCTCCATCTTGGGCTTTGTACCGGGTTTAGTGGTGTCCTTAGGCATTTATCAGCTGGCGTCGATCGCCACGGCTCTGCCTATGGTCATGACGGTCGGTCGAGCAGCAGGCGTCTTCGTTTTGACGTTTGTCATGTGTGGTGGTTCGGGGGCGATCGCCACTCGCCGCCTGCAGGCCGCTGACCCCGCCGATATTTTCTAAGCCCACCTTATCTGTCCTTTATCTACCTGAATCCCTCCGCCCCCTTGCTCCCTTTGCCCCTTCTGCTCACTCCTTTCTCTCTCCCTCGTCGCCCCCTTTACCCAAATAGTCGCTTCATAGCCCAGCAATAACATCTATCACCATGAGTCAAGATCTTTCCATCGTGGTTCACGAAGTTAATCACTTCTTTGGCAGTGGTAAACTCCGCAAACAGGCGCTATTCGATATCAACTTAGAAATCGCCACTGGCGAGATTGTGATTATGACTGGGCCATCGGGCTCGGGTAAAACGACCCTGTTGACCCTGATCGGTGGTCTGCGGTCGGCGCAATCGGGCAGTTTGCAAGTCGTCGGCCACGAAATTTGTGGCGCGACGGAAAATGAATTGGTGCAGGCCCGCCGCCACAACGGCTATATCTTTCAGGCGCACAATCTACACGGCAGCCTAACGGCGTTAGAAAATGTGCAGATGGGGCTAGAAGTCCATGGGGTTTGGATGAAGTCAGAACGTCACCGGCGCGCCAAAGATATGCTGGAGCGGGTCGGGTTGGGCGATCGCGCTGACTATTATCCAGCCGACCTGTCGGGCGGGCAAAAACAACGAGTGGCGATCGCCCGGGCTCTGGTCAGTCATCCCAAAATCGTGCTCGCCGATGAACCCACCGCCGCCCTGGATAGAAAATCGGGGCGCGATGTCGTTGACATCATGCATGACCTCGCGAAACAGCAGGGGTGCACCATTCTGCTGGTCACCCACGACAACCGCATTCTCGACATCGCCGATCGCATTGTCTACATGGAAGATGGGCGGCTCTCTAAACCACCAGAAATGGCCACCGCGGCCCATTATTGATCGCGGTGCGGCTCATCGATATCGGAATACCTTGTGCTTTCAGAAAGCTGGGACTGTTTGAAACTAAATTTTTGCAGGAGCGTCCATCCAATATGGTCATCAACACATCTCACTTGCTGAGTCTGGGATTAGCCGGAGTTCTCCTCGCTTGGGGTACCGGAGCTGGGTTTGCGGCGACGCCTTTGTCCCTATTATCTGGGGCCGCTGCATCCGCGGCAGAGTCTGCTGAGCGATCGCAGCTTGTTCGCAGCATTGACGTATTTGGCACGGATCAAATCACCGCCGAGCAAGTGCAGCAGCAGTGGGGCGAGCAGATTGTGGAGCTGTCGGAAGCTATCTATGGCTCCCCAGAGCAGATGTCTCAAGACCTCCCTGTAGAGCTTTACGAAACTGTGGTGGCAGACATTCACACAATGGGAGAGTTTGCCCATGTCGAGCTGTCAATGATTGTCTACTTTGAGCCTGAGCAAGACAATACCGTTTATGTCACTGTTGACGTCGTGGAGGTGGCTGATGCGGCTGCCCGCATGCCGTTTTATCCAGCTCCAACACAACAATTGCCTGACCCGGCTGGCCTGATCCAGCGGTGGTCGGAGTATGACGAGGTCAGTTTTGAACTCTCTCTGGCTGGAGAGCTACAGTCGGGGTTTGAGCAGTGTCCTGCTCTCGCTTGCACAGTCGGCTTTGACCATCCCGAGCTGCAGCAGTTTCTACCCGCTTTTGAAACGGAGGCGGTGCGCCAGCGGGAGGCGCTACTGCAAATTTTGCGGGAGAGTCGGAACGACGTTGACCGGGGCAATGCCGTTTACCTGCTGGCGTTTGCTTTTGCTGATGACCCGACGGGCTACGTCCGCGCGATCTCACCCGCAATCCGCGATCCTAGTTCGCTAGTGCGCAACAATGCCTTGCGCACATTGGGCGATATTCGACACTCGCATCCAGAGGTGGAATTGCCGGTGGAGGCCATTATCGAAGCCCTGCACTATCCCAGCGCGACGGATCGCAATAAAGCCGGATGGTTGCTGGCAGGAATCGCCAGAGACAGCGATCGCCAGCACGAACAAATCCTTGAGGCACTGCCCGTACTGCTGGACATGCTGCAGCTTGAGCAGCCGAATAATCACGAACCAGCCTACGCTGTGCTGACTGAAATCAGTGGTGAGCAATACGCTGCCCGTGACTACACCGCTTGGCAACAGTGGGCAGCACGATATCAATAATTCGGCAATTGGAGCGCGATCGAAAATGTGCAGATGGGGTTAAAAGCCCACGGCTGATAGTCTAAAGCGGCACAACATCAGCCAGCGGCAGACATGCTGATGCAAGTGGGGTGGGGCAATTGCGTCGACTATTCTCCAGCTGACTGGTTAGGTTACAGAGCAGCCATAGCGTACCGCTGTCAGGGGATATTGTTTAAGTGCCGATCCCTGATGGCAGCAGCGAGACGTTTGTCAAGACATCAGTTCTCATCCACAAAACTAGGCGCGGCGGCGCATTGGCTTTTTCTCTCGTTCATGATCTAAACCACACACTGGGTGTTGCTATGGTGATTAGAGTTTGGACCAACCGTAGAGTGAAGTATTTGGCGGTGCTGTTAGCCGCCATGATGCTGCAATGGTTGCTGATAGCGTTGCCGGGTTTTGGCGCCGAGCGCGTCTTCGTTAGCTTTGGCGCAGTGGAATATTCCGTTGCCGTTGCCAACCTAGAGAGCTTCGCCCGCACCGGTGAACTGCCCAACGAACTCAGAAGCTTGGGTCGATTTCTGACAGACGAACAGTTAGACCAGCTGCGCACAGGGTTAACGGTGAGCGCAGATGTGGATGTCGTCACGATCTCCCAGTTCCTATACTCGTCCCAGGGTGAGGCGGCCCTACAGCTGCTGGGGGATGTGGTGCAAACAGCAGGGCGACAAAATGGGGCTTTGGCAATTCGTGCAGCGTTGATTTTGGCCGCGGCAGATGGTGAGGGTCAATTCAACGCGCTCAACATTCTCAATCGTTTCCCGACGGAGGGAGCCAGGGTTGATTTGCAACGGCTCTCTACCATCGCGCGGACGGTAATCACCGCCTTGAACGAGACCGAAGCAGCCGTCGCTCAAATTCAGCAGCAGGCAGAACTGGAGTTGGCCAATGCTGGCACTGCTAACGTTAACGCCGTAAATCTGTTGGAGCCAGGCCCCGAGCGCTGGCAAGTGCAGTCGCTGAATCAGCTGACGTTGCCGACTGATTTGTATCTGCCCAATGGGCAAAATGCGCCTTTGATCGTTATTTCCCATGGGCTGGGGGGCGATCGCACGACCTTTGCCGACCTAGCTCAACATTTAGCCTCCTACGGTTTCGCCATAGCGGTGGTCGAACACCCCGGCAGCAGTGCGGCTCAGCTGGAGGCGCTGCTTACCGGCATCACCGATGACGTGATTGAGCCCGCAGAGATGATTCGTCGTCCGCTCGCCATTCAGACGCTCTTAGATGAATTAGAAATCGCGGCGCAGGATCCGGCGATTGGCGATCACATCAATCTCCAACAGGTCGGTGTTTTAGGGCAGTCTCTAGGGGGCTATACCTCGTTAGCGCTCGCCGGAGCCACGGTTCAAAACGCCACTTTAGAACCCGTCTGTCCAGTACAGACGTCCAGAGCCAGCCCCCTTAATCTGTCGCTGCTGTTGCAGTGCGCGGTGCTGGATCTCCCTCAACCACTACCGCCACTCGCGGATCCGCGGATTCAGGCGGCGATCGCCGTGAATCCCCTCGATAGTGCCGTGTTTGGCCCGGTGGGAATGGCCAATATTGCCGTGCCCACAATGCTAGTTTCCGGTAGTGCCGATACGGTGACGCCCGCTTTATCGGAACAAATTCGCCCGTTTACCTGGCTAGAGTCGGCTGAGCGCTATCTCTTACTGATGGAAAACGGCACTCACTTTTCCACCATTTACGAACCAGATCCCAGTGCCGCCTCAATCCCAGTGCCGCTGCCACTCATCGGCCCCGCCCCCGAGGAAGCACAGCGCTATCTCCAGGCAATGAGCGTCGCCTTCTTCAAGACCCATTTGGCAGAAGAAAATGCCTATCACCCCTATTTGAATCAAGCGGCTGTGCAGGCACTTAGCGACCCTGACCTGCCGATTTCCTTAGTTCAAGATTTCACACTCGATGAGGAGTTGCCCAAGTAGGCGGTTGGAATTAAATGCAAGATATTAGGGTCGTCAGAATGAGCGTTTATGCCCGCCCCCTGACACATTACTTTGACCGCTTAAAAAGAGCGCACCTTACGTGAATTGCGGCAAGCTCAGTCCGTACCCTATCGGACTGAGCTTGCCCATACGCTGCGACTGAATGCTCAGGGACTGAATGTGCCCGCCATTGCTGCGACTTTCAGTGCCATCAACATACGGTGCGAGCCACCCTCAAACGGTGGGAACAGGATGGCCTCGGTGGTCTGCGGGAAGCCCCTGGCCGAGGTGCGAAGCCGAAATGGCAACCTGAGGATTTGGCCTATTTGACGAACTGCTGGGCGCAAGAGTCCCGAACTTACAACAGTACCAATTGGCTCAAAAGCTGAAGCAGGAGCGGTTAGTAGACTTGAGCAGTGACCGCTTGCCACACTTGCTCAAAAAAGATATCAGTGGAAACGGACCCGGCACAGCCACCGAGGAAAGCAAGACCCGGTGCAAAAAGCCCTCAAACAGGCCGACTTAGACACCTTAATGCGGGCGGCTGAGGACGGGTACCTGAAACTGAAGTACCTGGATAAAGCGGAGTTCTGCCTTTGGAGTCCAGTCAGCTATAGCGATAGTCTAATCGGCGAACCGAAACGGCTGGAGCAAATGCCGCAGCACTATGGTCGTCACATCAGCATTTTAGGGTTGTGGCAACCGGCACAGGGGTTCGAGTAGGCCCTCGCGCAAGGCGGTTTGGAGGTTAAGAGCTACAGTGAGGTCATGGATTGGGTGGCGCAGCAGGCCTCGCAAACCTTGACTGAGACCGGTCGCATCATGGTCATTGTCCAAGATAACGGCTCCCTTCATCAGAGCCGTCTGGTTCAACCGCAGTGGCCGCGCTGGCAGGAGCAGAGATTATTCCTCTTCTTCTTGCCCCCTACTGTTCGAAGATGAATCCGATTGAAACCCAATGGCGACAGTTGAAAGCCCATGAAATTGCCGGTCAAATGTTGGATAACGAGTACGGCTTGCGATAACCGTCAACAATCGGGATGAGAGGATTCGAACCTCCGGCCCCTTCGTCCCGAACGAAGTTTAAGAATTCCTCTGTTGCCTACCTGACAACGATTATAGCGATTCTCAATAAGCTTTCCTACCACCCTCCTACCAAACGTGGATCCGTCCTACCACTGTCAAGTTGAGTCTAATCCTGTATGTCAGGCATCACCGCGAGCCTGACGCTTAAGCAGACAGCACTCAGCTATATTTCAATTTCTTTGTGTAAAGGGAATCTACTGGATTCCGCTTGTATAAAGGTGATCAAGTATCCTACGCAGTGGCGGTTGATTTAAATGCCAATCATCAGGAGCACCGAGACGATTGATGGGGATGAGGTCACCATTCTGGTAGAAGTTGATAAGGCTCCTCCCAAGCCGAGCCCCTATGATGAGCCGCATCGAGGCAACGATCGCAGCAACAAAGTCATTGAATCAGCACGGGATGTATTCGACGATGGGATCAGCCTAGCTCGTGCTTGTGCCAAGAAAGCGGTTAACGGCATCAACCTTTTGGACGATAAGTTTCGACCGGAGGAGTTTGAGCTTACGCTAGCGATCTCACTGGACTCAGAGATGGGTGCGTTTATCGCGAAGGCGAGTGCAGGTGCCCAGATGGAGGTGACGATGAGGTGGAAGCCAAGGGAATGAGCACGGTGCAAAACAAAAAAGAGAATTCGGATTCTGCCCTATTCCCAAATTGTGGGCCAGGAGGCATTGAAACTAGCCCTGGAACTGGCTTACATTGCGCCTCGATTAGGGGGGGTGTTGATTAGTGGTCAGAGAGGAACGGGGAAATCCACAGCGGTACGTGCATTTGCTCAGATGATGCATGGGGAGCTGCCAGTAACACTGCCTATCAACGCCACGGAAGACCGAGTGGTCGGTGGCTGGAAGATTGATGAGCTGATGATCAATAGCAAGCCTGTACGCCAGGAGGGTTTGCTAGAGGATGCCGATCGCAAAGGTATGCTCTACATCGATGAGGTGAATCTGTTGGATGACCATATCGTTAACATCATCCTGGATGTGACCTCGACAGGGGTGCTGGTAGTGCAGCGAGAAGCCCAGAATGTAGAGGAGAAGCAGCTTTCGTTCACCCTTGTTGGGACGATGAACCCAGAAGAGGGTAATTTGCGACCTCAGCTATTAGATCGCTTTGGTGTGATGGTGAATGTGTCAGCGGAGGAGAAACCAGAGAAACGGCTCAAGATTCTTCAAACAGTAATGGACTTCGATGAAGCACTGATGGCGGAAAAGGATGGTCAGACCTCTGACTATCTGGTGGAAGCTGAAGCGGAAAACCAGGAGCTGTGCCAAAGCCTGAAGGATGCAAAAGCCCAATTTTATAACGTTAAGGTGCCTCGAAAAGCAGCAGAGAGCTGTGTGAAACTGACCCAGGCATTCGAGGCAGAGGGGAATCGAGGTGATTATGTCATGGCGCTGGCAGCAAAGGCTTATGCAGCACGGCAGAGTGCGAAGCAGGTGGCAAATAAGCACATTGCTGAAGTAGCATCGATGGTACTCCAGCATCGGCAGCCTGAGGTCATGCAAGGTAGCCAAATTTCCTGGAACGAAGAGGATACCGACAAGGTAAAAGAAATTCTGAAGCTCTAATATGGTGGTTGCCACGTCCTTACCGATAACGCTAGATAACCCACTGGTGAGGGGATTAGCTTGTGCAGCATTGCAGCCGGGCCTGCGATCGGTGTTGGTATTTGATGCGGATCCTAAGGTACTACGAGCTTATGCTCGGGTGTTAGCCCAAATGTTAGAAGTAACGGAGTCAGCGCCGAAAGTAGTACAACTGAGTTCAATGGATTCGGAAGATGACCTGTGGGGAAAACTTTCCATTGCACCAACAGCGGATGCTGAAGGAACAACTGTGGTTTGGCAGGCAGGACTGCTAGGTTCTGAAGATAGAAGCGATGAGCTACGGTTGCTAGTGATTCCGGACTTGGCAAAGTTGAGTTTAGCCGGAGCACGAGCCTGTGTAAGTTTGATGGGAGCATCAGTAGCGCATCTAGAGCGACACGGACAGAGACAATATTGGCAGCCAAATCTCTGTTGGTTGGCAGGATGTGCCAAGGAGCAGATTGGAGCGGTTTCGCCTCATCTATTAGATCGATTTGCCTTGCGATTGACGGGTAAGGTTTTACCGATAGTAGATCGAGTGGGCACAGTGCTGAATTTGCTAGAGGCGAAGCAAGACTCCGAGAACGTCTTTAGGGAAGAACTTTCTTCAGAACTCAGGCAGAGCTTGAAGCAAGCGACTGGTCGTTTTCCTAAGCTGACGCTAGATAGTTTGAAGCGAGTAGAAACTTACACATCAGTATTGGAGGTCTACAGTCCACGCAGATCTTTCACGCTAGCACGGCTGGCCTTAACCCATGCCCAATTAACGCAAACAACTCAAGTGACTGCAGCACAAGTAGACAAGGTTGCTGAAATAATTGGTCTGCAACTGCCTTTGGAGGATTTGGAAACTCTCGATACACCACAACTCTCACAATCTCAGGAGTCAGCTTGGGAAGATGAGCAGGCTGCTATTCTCCCACAGACCACGCATCCTAAGTCCACCCTGGTAGCGGACACAGGAGGTAATTCAGTTCCTCGACCAGTTTATGCTCCTGACCAGACAAAAGCATTTGGGCCAAAGCCTCTAATAGATTTAGAGCTTCCCAGTGAGCCTTATCCAGAGGATGTGGCACCGATTGATAGAGAGGTGATGTCTTTGAAATTGCCTCCACGAAGGTTCCAAATGGAAACGGTTGGAAGAGGATTGGTGATTGGTGTAGAACCGACCAGAACAACCCAGGACCTGGCTCTAGTAAGCACGTTGACTGAGGCAGCAAAGTATCAGTCTATTCGGCGACAAAGAATACCCGAGCAGAGTGGGAAATTAACACTGTCTTCAGCTGATTTGCGATGTTATCGCCGGGCTCCTATTGCAGAGCAGATGCTGGTACTTGTCATAGACCATACCTGTTTGAGGAAATGCCAATGGCAAGATACGCTACTGCCCTATTTGAGTTGGGCCTATCAGGAGAGAGCAAGTGTGTGCCTAGTGCAAGTAGGAATGGCTCTGAATAAAAAGAAAGTAAATGGAAAGATAAACGCTTCAGAGCTGCGGGCAAGCAAGATGTTGGAACGAAGCATTTTGGTGCCACGTATTAGTGCAGGGATTGAGTCTCCAGCAGGAAGAACAACACCATTAGCACATGGTCTAGAGTCAGCCTTACAGACTTTGCGCCATGCGTTACAACATGGGCGCAGTCAGATACAGCAAGCGACGCTAGTTGTGCTTACAGATGGTCGAGGAAATGTGCCTCTAAAGATAAGTCATTCAGGGAATATAGAGCCATTTTTGCAAGTAAAGCAACAGGGAATTGATGATGCCCTGATGATAGCGAAACAAATTGGGCAGTTGAATGGAGTGAATTCAATTCTATTAAATCCGCAGCCAATATACTACCCTAAGTTACCTCTGGAACTGGCGCGGGCAATGCAAGCAAGAACCGTGAATATCCCACCACCACTAGAAGATTTGTGGGAGGTGAATATTTAATGACAAAATCTTTGCGGCAGCGCTTAACCCATCCTCAGGTTTCTAGTCAAAAATCCATATCAGAAATATATAAGCAAACAGAAACAGTTCAAGACAATGACATCACTCAAGCAGCAGAGGTTGAACAAGCAAAATTAAATTCTGGCAATAACCAGACAGTTGAAGGAGAAAAATTTCTAGCCAATTTAGATAAAAAGTTTTCTAGAGAAGCAGCCCTTTTATATGTGGAATCTATAGACAAGAAATACTTTATTCATGTTCATAACGACGAAATGCCTCCATTGGAAACGATTGCCACCTTGCCTCCACTTACATCATTACATGCTCAGATGACAATGGCCCACTCTCCATCAGAGATTTTGGGATGCCTTAAGGGGCTATCTGAGCATTCTCAGATACGTCGTGTAAGAGGATGGCTTATGGAGCTCCAGAAGAAACTAAATGGACTCTCGTGTGAGCTTTCCTTGGAATGCTTGGTCATAAACGATCGCACTAAATTTGAGATTCCCTGGGAAATGCTTGATTTTGATAGAAAGGGAGAGACAACGATTGGAGCATCTTTTGCAACAGTTCGTTGGCAGGATATACCAGATCCAGAAGATTTCGAGTGGCGTGGCAAACAGAAGAATTTACAGTTGGCAACGCATTCGCTTCGCTGTGACGGTCCCATATTGGCTTATGCAAATATCAAAGAGCTTCAATCAGCGAAAAATGAGCTTGACATTTTAAGGCAGTTTCTTACTAAAAGTTTTTCGGATTTACGTGCTTTCCTCGATCATGTTGATCAAGATAGCTCAAAAGTGAGCTTACTATTTATTGCAAGTCATGGATTCTTTGGAGAAAACACCAATGAATTAAGTTTTGGAGAGAGCAGCAGTGAAAAGCAAAAGGTTTCATACATGGAGCTTCACAGGTGGAAATTTAATTCACTTAAAGCTTGCCCAAGCTTAGTGTTTATGAACTCCTGCCATTCTGGACGTCTTAAGTATGATGAGAAAAACATCTTTGATCCAGAGTCTAGAATGGGTTTCGCAAACTTCTTTTTGAAGCGAGGGGCGAAAGGGGTTATTGGCTCAATGGGAAAGATTAGAGATGATTATGCATTCGAATTTGCTAAGAGATTTTTTGAAGAATACAGAAATAACGCAAACTTGACAGTTGCAGAAATCCTACGTAATCTTCGGGCAAAGGCAGCCTTCGAGCTCAATTCATCAACGACACAGCTTCGAAAGGAGGAAAGTATCCTTTTTTATC
Organism: Leptolyngbya sp. SIOISBB; assembly: GCA_010671905.1. Taxonomy (GTDB): domain Bacteria; phylum Cyanobacteriota; class Cyanobacteriia; order Phormidesmidales; family Phormidesmidaceae; genus Halomicronema. The sequence goes on along the minus strand of JAAHII010000001.1, from coordinate 6,320,555 downwards.
TATATACATTTATGTACGTGTATTACGGACATCCATTTGTTACTTTGAAAATCCTTGAAAATCATTCATGAAAATGGAGCAGGATCTTTTTATTAGGCCGATAATAAGCTATCCAGAGAAAGCCTTGATAGGCGAAGCTTATTTGATGACTATAGATTTTGAATTTCCTGTAGAAGACTGGCCATATGAAGACGAGGAATATCAAGTTTACTGCGTTGTAGAAGCTGAGCCAATGTTTAGGAGTATGCCAATCAATCAGAGTACTATTGTGCTTCATAGATTTGGCGGAAGCTATGGAGAAGTAAAGTTTTTGTTGAAAGCTTCTCTCAAAGCGGGGATAGGAAATATTAGGGTTTCATTCCTTAACAAGTGGGGGCGCTGCATTCAAATATTAAACTTAGAAGGAATAGTAATCTGTCAGAATGAAGAGAGATTAGGGCAGGCATCTTCTTTTGAGTGGATAGAGAGAAAGACGCCTTTTCTTCAAGAAACGATGTCTTCTGAAGAAGAGACCAATAGGATAAATATAATTTCAAGAGTAATAAGTTTGGGCTCTGGCTTAATGACGAATTTGGGTCAGGGCTTAATGTCAGCTTTGGGCAACCGGATGAAGCAACGGGGAGAAGCCTCTGGCAAGCTGATTGACCGTGCAGTTGACAATGCTCTAGATAAAACCCTGACCCGCCTGACCGGATTTCACCGGCAATATTTGGAAGCGCTGAGAACCCGCTGCGTTGACCTCAATGTTGAAGGCTACGGCGGCTTGCCCCGACTGGCGCTAGAAGACATTTATGTAGAGCTACGCATGCATCCTGGCGGCCAGGGCAACCCCACCCTGCAAAACCGCAACCTGACCATCTGGAATATATTGCCCAAAGCCAATGACCCAGATGGTCATTTTTTGGCCCGGTTAATGGCGGTGATTGCCGGCCCCGGCTATGGCAAAACCACGCTGATGCAGTTTTTGACGCTGAACTTTTCGAATCAGGGGTATTTGGAAAAGGGCGCGAAAGAGCTGATTCCCGTGTTGCTCTTGTTTCGCGACTTTCATGGACAGATCAAAGCGCCCAATGAGCCCAAGCTACCCCAGTTGATTGTTGAGACGGTGCAAAAGCTGCCCCGCTGCGAAGATCTCCGAGCCCCCGAACCCTGGTTTAAGGAGAAATTGCAGCAGGGCAAATGCCTGGTCATGCTAGATGGGTTGGATGAAGTGCCCGACGACCAACGAGAACTGGCGAGCCATTGGGCCAACTGGCAAATGCAAAACTATCCCAGCCAGTTTATTCTGACCTCTCGCCCCCATGGCTACAACAGCAGCCTGTTCAAAGGGATGGAACGGATTGATGTCTTAGATTTCAACAACGATCAAAAGCGCACGTTTATCGAGAAATGGTATCGGTTTATTGCCTGGGAAACCAAGTGGCGATGGCACTGGATCGAAAGTCAGCGACAAGAACCTTCCAAACACCTATCGGAGGAACAAGCGAAAGCCCAGAGCCAGGATGATGCGGATAAGGCTGCAGCAGATTTAAGACGGCAACTGTTTGCAGACCGCAGTCTAGTTGACTTAGCCAAAAATCCGCTGCTGCTGACGATTATTGCGGTAGGTCACAAGTATAAAGAGCGATTACCCCAGCGACGGCTGGATGTCTATCGAGAGATTTTTCAGTTGCTGCTGGAAGATCGTCCCTATCAGCGCCAAACTCGCTTAACTATTTCGAATGCGGCGGATAACCAAACAATTTTGCAGCCACTAGCTCTGCAGCTAATGGAAGCTAACTCCACACAATTTAAGCCTCGCCAGGGAGCGGAATGGATTCAGCAACGACTAGCTGAAAAGTATGAAGATCCAGCACTGACGCCAACCAAGTTTTTGGAAGAGATTCAGCAAGTGTCGGGATTGCTCGTCGGGGGCGAAGGGTATTCGTACGAATTCACTCATAAGACCTTTCAGGAATACCTGGCGGCGGTTGAACTGTCCGAGTGTAATTTGGACTTGGGTGAGCGAAAGGTAATGAGCCACTTTGCTGATGAAAACTGGCAAGAAGTAATTTACTTCTATGCGCTACTTACTGACCCAGTGCCAATCATTGAAAGGGCATTAGAAATACCAGACAATGTACATACACTGCAACTCGCTATGCGCATTACTGATGATACGCAATTGATCGACAGCAATCTCAAACGAGCACTAATAAATGCGTTAAGCGTACTCTGAATGTTTTGCTCTTCTAAATGGTTTAAGTGGATTGTGTATATAAAAGGGTCGCTGCCAATTCTAATTAGGAAAATAGTCCACGCTTGTTGTCGCAATAGGGTATTGCTGAATTCCATATGTCCGCTAAAGAAGCCCCAAAACGAATCTTGATTCTGGCAGCAAATCCGATTGATACAGATCGGTTGCGGTTGGACAAAGAGGTGCGGGAAATTAAAGAAGTGCTGCGATTGGCGAAGCAGCGCGATCGCTTCGAGGTGAGTGCTGAGCTAGCAGCGACCCCAGATGATATTCAGCAAGCCTTGGTTGATTACTCACCCAACATCGTCCACTTTTGCGGCCACGGGGAGGGCTCTGAAGGACTGATCCTAGAAGGGGATAACGGCACTGGCAATCTGGTGAGTGCGGATGCTCTGGCGAATCTCTTTGAACTCTTTGCTGAACAGGTGGAGTGTGTCTTGCTGAATGCCTGTTATTCCGATGAGCAGGCAGACGCGATTGTGCAGCATATTGACGCTGTGATTGGGATGAGCCAATCAATTGGCGATACTGCAGCCCGGAAGTTTGCGGTCGGCTTTTATCGGGGACTGGGGGCCGGTAGGGATGTGGAGTTTGCCTATAAGCTGGGTCGCAATGCGATCGAGATGGCGAACTTGAGGGGTGAGCAGACGCCTGTTCTGAGGCAAAAGGAACAGGTAGCCGAGCCTCCTGAACCTGAGGGCTCTACGCCTGTAATTTCGGCTAAAGTCTTCATTAGCTATCGCAGCAAAGACCCCGATCAGGGATTGGCGCAGATTTTTCATGATGCGCTGAAGGCGGCAGGTCACCACGTCTTCATGGCCGCTGAGAACATCCGCTTAGGGGATGACTGGCCGCAACGGATTGATGATGCCCTAGAAGAGGCTGATTACTTTCTGCTGCTACTCTCACCGAAGGCCGCCACCAGCGAGATGGTGCTGGATGAGGTCCGTAAGGCAAAGCGGTTTAGAGACACTCGTCCCGACCATCGGCCTGTGATTTTGCCCATTCGGGTCAACTTTCCCATTCAAGATCCTTTGAACTATGACCTACGGAGCTATCTACATCTAATTCAGCAGCGGGAGTGGAGCTCTGATCAAGATACAGATGCCTTATTAGCAGAAGTGCTGAGCATTATTGCGACAGGACGACAAAATGACGCTCCCGAGTCTGAACCCCCAGACCCACCGTCGCCTCCACCGACAGGAGATTCTCAAGGGCCACCTCGTCCAGTCGCCGACCCTGAAATTCCCATGGGTCAGGTGGATATTGCGTCTGAGTTTTATGTCGAACGCCCACCAATTGAAGCCCGATGCTACGAAGCCATTCTGAAGCCCAGTGCGCTAATTCGAATCAAGGCTCCTCGGCAGATGGGTAAAACCTCTCTGATGGCCAGAATTCTGTACCGTGCGGCAGAGGCAGGCTACAAAACAGTGCCCTTGAGTTTCCAACTTGCCGATGAGATTGTCTTTGCTGATTTGGATGCATTTTTGCAGTGGTTCTGTGCCAGTGTTACCTCTGAACTGGAGCTGGTTGACTGCTTGGATGACCATTGGCAGACTCGCATCGGCAGCAAGATGAGTTGTACCAATTACTTTGAGCGATATCTGCTGAAGCAGGTGGATGAGCCGATGGTGCTGGGACTGGATGAAGTGGATCTCGTATTCCAGCACAGTGAAATTGCCTCAAACTTTTTTGGTCTGCTGCGAGCTTGGCATGAGAAGAGCAAAAGCCGCGTCAGCTGGAAGAAGCTTCGCCTGGTAGTAGTACATTCAACGGAGGTGTACATTCCGCTGAACATGCATCAGTCGCCCTTTAATGTAGGGCTACCCATCGAACTGCCTGAGTTTACCGAAGGACAGGTGTTAGACCTGGCCAAGCGGCACGGTTTAGATTGGCAAATAGATGCGGTAAAGGAACTCATGTCGATGGTAGGGGGACACCCTTACCTGGTGCGAGAGGCGCTGTATCACATTACCCATCAGGATTTGACACTGGATGAGCTATTAGAAACGGCATTTACTGAGTCAGGGCTCTATGGTGACCATCTGCGGCGACACTGGTGGAATCTGTCCCAGCATCCCGAACTGGCAGAGGCGATTCGGGAAGTCGTGTTATCGAATAAGCCAGTGAGACTGAAGCCGGTACATGCCTTTCAGCTCCATAGCATGGGGTTAGTAAACTTGCAGGGGAATGATGTGACGCCTCGGTGTGACCTATATCGGCAATACTTTCGTAGTAACCGTATGCGAGGGGAGGAGTAGGCAGCATGGCAAACGACTATGACTATCAGGTCGGTGGTAGCCTGCCAGGGGATGCCCCTACCTATGTAAAGCGGCAGGCGGATGATGACCTTTACAACGCCTTGAAGCAGGGTGAGTTCTGTTATGTATTGAACTCGCGGCAAATGGGTAAGTCCAGCCTGCGAGTAAGAGCGATGGAACGGTTACGGGCAGATGGATTTGCCTGTGCCGATATTGATCTGACTGAGATTGGAACAGCAGGGGTTACACCTGAGCAGTGGTATTCAGGAGTGATTGAGGCACTGATTAATGGCTTTGAGCTCTACGAAACATTCGATGCTTATGAATGGTTGCAGCACCATGAGCATCTTTCGTCTGTGAACCAACTCAAAGCATTTTTAGGTGAAGTTCTGCTAAGTGAGTTAGATCAGAACATTGTTATTTTTATCGATGAAATCGATAACGTTCTAAGCCTCAACTTTTCCACAGATGATTTTTTCGCACTGATTCGAGCTTGCTATAACCGGAGAGCAGATCAGCTCGAGTATAGGCGTCTAAGCTTTGCCTTATTTGGGGTAGCTACTCCTTCAGATTTAGTCCAAGACAAGGAAAGAACGCCCTTCAATATTGGCAAAGCTATTAACTTAAAGGGGTTTCAGCTTCATGAGAGTGAACCTCTCACCACAGGATTATCTGGGAAAACCGCGAACCCCACGACGGTTATGAGTGAAATTCTCTGGTGGACAAACGGACAACCTTTTCTCACTCAAAAAATATGTCAAATTTTATCCTCTTCTCCTGAGGATATACCGGAGGAGGAAGAAAGCCGCTGTATTGAACAATTAATTAGAACTAAGCTGATTGAGAATTGGGAAGCTCAGGATGAACCGGAACACTTAACCACTATTCAAAACCGCTTATTGCATAATGAGCAGCGAGCGAGCCGTCTACTTGGCGCTTATCAAAAGATACTCCAAAGAGGGAGGATTTCGACTGGCGAAGAACTAGAGCAAGAAGAGCTTCGTCTGTCTGGTTTAGTTGTCGAAACAGACAGAGAGCTAAGAATCTATAATCCTATCTATGCTTCAGTCTTTAATCTTGATTGGGTAAATCATGCATTATCAAACTTACGTCCTTATGCTTTAGCTATCTCTATATGGTTAGCCTCAAAGCGTGAAGATAGCTCACAACTTATACGAGGCCAAAGTCTACAAGCTGCTCAAGATTGGGCAAAAGATAAAAGCCTAAGTGATGAAGACTATCAATTTTTGGCGGCAAGCCAAAGGCAAGAAAACCAAGAAATTCAGAAAGCCTTAGAGACAGAAAAAGCAGCGAAACTAGAAGCACAAAAAATACTTGACAATGCACAAGCTAAAGCAAGACGTAGAGTATTCACGAGTAGTATAGCTTCAGCACTTATCATCATCTCCTCCATGATTTTTGTTGGCCTTTCACAGCAGAAAGTTAATTTAGCAAGACAAGAAAGAGAGCATATCTCAGAAGAACTCGAATTCTCCCAGGAAAAAATACAAGAGATCCAGGAAAATTTAACTTTATCTGAAGAGAAAGTGGCGATAGCAAGCAGTGAACTAAGGGCTGCAGAAAGACAAAAGAATCTAGCTAGTGAAGAATTAAGTGCTTCTAGAAATGAATTCAAAATGCTCAATGAAGAGCTATCTTCAGCTGAGAAATCTCTGGAAAGCTTGAATGAAGAATCCGCGAGAAAAACGTCTGACTTAGAGGATTCAATTGAAAAGATTGATACTTTAGAAAGGCAAACAGAGTTGGTTGAGCAAAGGCAAATAGATGCCGAGGAAAGCACTAGAATAGCAGAGTTTAATTTAGAGCGAGCTGAGTCTAATCTTCAGGTTGCTTTGGAAGAGCTAGGTAACGCTTATTATTTGTCTGGTGACTTTGAAGGAGCAGCTGGTACTTATCAACAACTACTGGATATCTCTCAGGAAGCAGGAGATCGAAGGATTGAGGGGAGAGCATGGAGAAATCTAGGCAATACAATTTTTGTCTCTGGGAACTATCAGGAAGCGATAAGTAACTTAGAGGAAAGTCTGAAAATTGCTCAAGAGATTGGCGAACCCCTTCTCGAATTAAGAGCATTGAGGGATTTGGGCTTAGCTTATTTCTTGCTTGGAGACTATGGCAAAGCAATTAACTATTCAGAGAGAAGTGTAAGTATCTCCATACGTATAAGTGAGCAAACTGAAAGTGGAAGAGCTCTCACGACTCTAGGTCTTACTCACATTGCTTTAGCCGAACAGAATATGCCTTCTGAGAGCTCTTTATTTAATTCTTCACAAGAAGAAACTTTTACACATCATCTAGAAGAGAGTTTAGAGTTCTTGAATCAAAGCCTAAAGATTTCGCAGGAAATAGAAGATCCCTACGTTGAAGGCAGAGCGTTGGCAGGTCTCGGCCTAGTTTCTATCTATAGAGATGAGAATACTCAAGCAATCACCTACCTGAACCAAAGCCTTTCTCTCATGCAAATTGCTGGTGATCGTCAGGGTATAGGTGAGGTTATGAAAAACCTGGGTCTGGCACATTTTGCATTGGAGGAATATGAAAGGTCTTCAGAGTTCTATAATCAATCGCTACGAATCTGGCAAGCACTTGGTGACAAAGCCAATGAAGCCATTGTGCTGAGTTATCTAGCAGAATTATCAGTAAAAAACAATCAACCTGTCCAGGCAATTAGTTTGTACAGAACATCTTTTGAGATTATTGACCAGATTCAGGATAGCGTACCAGAAAGCCTCATGGAAAACTATGAAAAAACGTTTTCTGAAGCACTTCGCTCCTATGCTGGTTTATTAATAGAAGAAAATCAAGAGGAAGAGGCTTTTCAGATTTTGTCCTCACTCAGGGTGCAAGAGTTAACTGCTTATTTGCCAGGGATCAACGGGGCTGAGAATCCATTATTAGGATATCTTCAAAGTCCGCAGCCTGATAATCCTTTAAGACAAAATGTCTCTCCAAGTTTGATAGAGAGGCAAATTATTGAGGAATACCAGGCACTTCTAGATATAACGGTTACAGAAACGCAATCAGTTGATAGTCTAGCTGAAGAGTATCAGCTGATTGCTGAGCAAGTTTCTGGCTTCCTTTCGAGACCTGATATTCTGAATAAGGTTCAAGATATCAATAATAGAACTGTAGATAATCAGAGCTTCTCTCCGCAGTCATTACAGGAAGTCAACCGCTTTCTAGAGGAAAAATCAGCTGCACTCCTTTACCCGCTAATGCTAGAAGATCGCCTTGAGATTCTCTTGGTGATGCCAGGTCTTCCGGTGTTAAGACGAACTGTGGCTGTTTCGCGTACAACTCTCAATAGTGAGATCATTGAGTTCAGGAGAGCACTTGAAGAACCCAGTTCAGAAGTTGAGAGACATGCGCAACAACTTTATGATTGGCTAGTTGATCCAGTCGAGGTAGATCTAGAAGTAGCTGGAATAGAAACTATTATTTATGTACCTGATGCTTCTCTTCGAAGTATTCCTCTTTCCGCCTTACATACTGGAGACAGTTGGCTTATTGAGGATTTCCAAGTTAACTATTTCACTTCTTCTGAATTAACTGACCTTAGAAGTACTTCACAAATTCAGCAGAGATTTGCATTTGTCACCTCTAATGACGAAGATTTTGATCAGGTAAACTCATACTTTAATGAGCTTTTTCCATTACTGCCTAATAATAGTGAAAGATTTGAACCTAACATGCAATCTACTTTTGAAGGATTGCTGAGAAGTCTTCAAGATTTTTCAATTATACACTTCGATGCATCCATCATATCTACGAATGAGCCTGACAGCCTATATTTGCTGTTCAGCGAACAAGAAGCCTTTTCTTTGGAGGAAATACGCTCAAGTTCCTTCACACTTAATGCTGACCTCGTAGTAGTTTCAGATACTGAAACTACTTTTAGTGAGGTGAACGATGACGGACTAGGGCTTCTTGCCTGGAGTTATACTATGCAAAATGCTGGGGCAAAATCAGTATTGTCACCTTTGTGGCAGGTAGATAGGTCTAGTCAGTTGATATTTATGGAAAAATTCTATTCAGAGTTTTTCGGTGGTGACTCTGCGTCGAAGTCGCTCCGGGAAGCTCAGATAATGTTTATAAATGAGTTGCAAGAACATAGTTCAGGATCAGGTCAGGATTACTCTCATCCATATTACTGGTCCTCTTTTATTTTGTATGGAAATAGCCTTTGAAAACAACACATTCCTAAAGATTTCTATTAGAAAACAAAGACATAAAAACTGTATATCTTAGTATCTAGAAGACTAAAAAAGAGATGTGCAAACTGAACCAAAAGCTGATTTTTCTGCCTTTTCTAAATATGCCCTTCTCTTCTGTTAGCTGGTTGGGATTTATATCGTTCGGGTTGATTTCTCTAGGTACTCCCAATGTATTTGCTCAAATAGATGACACCGATGATTTTGGTCCGTTACTTCAACTACAGGGATCCCTAGAGGATGGGGATCCAACTTTGAGTAATGGTAACTTGTACGATATTTATCTTTTTGAAGGTCAAGAGAACCAAACCATAAAAATTGATCTTGAAAGTGACATCTTTGATACCTATCTAATTATCCAAGATTCTTCTGGCTCAAGAATTATAGAGAATGATGATGGCGGCATTGGCTCTAATGCCCAGATTACGGTCAGACTGCCCTCAGATGGACAGTATCAGATAATTGTTAGTTCCTACAACATAGACGAGCAGGGAGCCTATCGGCTTACAGTTTTTGAGGCTACTCAAGAGGAGTTGAGTCAGTCAGAATTGCAAGCAGAAGCTGCTATGTTCCTGCAGCAAGGCATCCAGCAGTATCACTCTAGCCAGTATCGGGAGGCTTTGCAGGCTTGGGAGAGAGCTCTAAATATCTCTCGAAGTATTGGAGACTTTCAAGCAGAAGCTGCGGTCTTGGGGAATATAGGTATCGTTTACCAGTCCTTTGGGGATTATGAGCAAGCTCTTGACTTTTTTGGGCAGAGCTTAGCGATTAGTCGAGAAATTGGTGACCGTCAAGGTGAAGGAATAGCCTTTAATAATTTAGGGCTTGCTTATGACAATCTAGGGCAGTATCAACAGGCGATTGACTTTTTATGAGCGAAGCTTAACGATTAGTCGAGAAATTGGTGACCGTCGAAGTGAAGGAATAGCCTTGAGAAATTTAGGGCTTGCCTATGACAATCTAGGGCAGTATCAACAGGCGATTGACTTTTTATGAGCGAAGCTTAACGATTAGTCGAGAAATTGGTGACCGTCGAAGTGGAAGGAATAGCCTTTAATAATTTAGGGCTTGCCTATGACAATCTAGGGCAGTATCAACAGGCGATTGACTTTTATGAGCGAAGCTTAACAATTAGTCAAGAAATTGGTGACCGTCAAAGTGAAGGAATAGCCTTGAGAAATTTAGGGTTTGCCTATGACAATTTAGGGGATTATGAGCGAGCTCTTGACTTTTATGCGCAGAGTTTAGCGATTAGTCAAGAAATTGGTGACCGTCGAAGTGAAGGAAGAGCCTTTAGTAATTTAGGGCTTGCTTATGACAATCTAGGGCAGTATCAACAGGCGATTGACTTTTATGAGCAGAGTTTAGCGATTAGTCAAGAAATTGGTGACCGCCAAGGTGAAGGAAGGACTCTAGGCAATTTAGGGCTCGTCTACAACAATCTAGGGCAGTATCAACAGGCGATTGAGTTTAACGAACAAAGTTTAAGCATTAGCCACGAAATTGGAGATCTCGCAAGTAAGAGTAGAACGCTTACTAATATAGGTAATATTTACTATTCAATGGACAACTATATGGAAGCACATGTGTACTTCCATCACAGCCTAGCGATCAGTCGTGAAATTGGTGACCGTTCAGGCGAAGCCTCTGTTTTGAGTGCTATTGGTTTCCTTCTAATGAAACAAGAGCAGTTTGAGCTAGCAATTGTTTTTCTTAAGCAGGCTGTGGATACTTATGAGAGTATTCGTGGTGATCTTCGTGGTTTAAAACAAGAATTCCAAGCATCTTATACAAGCACTATCGAAGATACCTATCGTCAACTGGCTGATTTACTTCTTCAACAAGATAGAATACTAGAAGCGCAACAAATATTAGATCTCCTTAAAATTCAAGAGCTAGAAGAGTATCTTCAAGACGTACGATGAAGTGCCAAATTCATATTTGGCACTTCCAAGCTTCCTGGAGAAGAGCAGTGGGAACTAACTATCATTGAGACCTCATAGAGTCCTACGATATCGCCACCTTCAGGTAAAAACTTCGTGATGCTAATGAATTCGATAGCTTGTTGCTATCGAAGATTTTTGGTGCCGCCCCATAATTGATTGACGATCCATTAGACCTAGCTATGCAGCTGCTTATCTAATTCCTCAAGGACGATCGCTCTCCAGCAGCCATGCAAGCTTGAGTAGGAACTGGATCAAAAACGATGGTGTATCGCACCGGTACCGCTGGCTGACGCAGGACTCGCAGATGGGCATCGGCATCATTGCGACGGCGAAACCGAGCCACGACACGGCGCTGCATCTCAGGCAGTAGCTGAACAATGCACCAGGGATACAGTTGTTGCTGATAGGCTGTCGGCTTTTCCTCGTAGTCTGCAACGGTTGAAGGATGCAGAGCGCGATCAATCACCCCCAGGAGATGGGATGCGTCACTGTCCGGTGGATGTATGGCCCAGCCACTCAGGGGAGCTGGTTGATAAGTCAGTCGATAAGATTTGCCATTGGGACGATGAATTACCCAAACAGGCTGCCGTGGGAGCTTTTGCAAGCGATCACCCTGCTCTGTAACAGCGGCCCGAATGAGCTTGATGTCCGCGATGATTTGTTGCCCTCGGCTCACCTTGCTTCCTCCCAATGAGCATGTGCTTCTAAAGTTGAAGCCACCCTATCGAGGAGGAATCGTCAAAAACAGGGCACGGTGCCATTGCTTTTTTGAAAGCAATGTGCATCACTCTTCTTGTTCAGTTGGGCAGAGTGCTTCTCGTAGGTTCTCAGGAATTTGCTCAAAGTGGTCAAGGAGAAAGTCCATCAAGGCTAGGTGGCGCAAGTCAACAATGGTCGGGCGACGGTAACTCCGGCCTTTGTGAAACCAACGACGCACTGTAGACACAGAACGCGAACAGATAGTGGCTATTTCCTCTTGGCTGACCTGCCACTTGGTGTAGAAAGCTTGAGGCGTCATGCCAAGCTGACATTGACTGTACCGGTCAAGTAGGTTTTGCTCGCGAGGAGTAAGGGGACGAGGTGTAGTCATAAGGCGGGTTCCGTTTCCAAAGGTTCAAGGTCGTCTTCCCAGGCAATGTCAGCTTTAACCCAGGCAGCACTGGGGGAATCAGGATCCAGCCAGATCAGGTAGCACCAATGCCAGTGGCAGCGATGAGGAGCAAAGCTGTAGAACCTACCGATGACAATGCCCCAATCGGTTGTGTCGTTTTGGGTTTTCCAGCAGAGGCGATCGCCATACAAGAATCGTGGAATCTCAACTTCAGGAAAACTGGCGGGTAAATCGCTGGTAGGGGTTGGGAGATGTAGCTTGGTGAGAGGCGTGAAAGCATCAAGGGGCGGATGGCGAACTGAGTTGAGATAGGTGGCGAGAAGATCACCAGTGAGATTGGCGGTGAGGGTTTGAATAAGGCAAGCAGCCAGGATTTCGGTTTCTGAGGTTTTCAGGACAACCCAGACGGCATCAAAGGAGGCATCGGAGTAATTGTTGATCTGACGAAGGAGATCGGCGACAGCAAAATCGGTTAGGGCTTGCTGATAGCCTGCTTGATAAAGCGATGCAGTTGAAAGGGCAATCCTGGTGGAGCAATCAGGTGAATTGGTGCTGCACGACGGCTTATTTGAGGTAAAGGGATCGGACATGAGAGTCAAACTAGCTTCTAGTTAAGAGGATTTAAGGCCATTTCAAGATCAATCTGAATCGAGGTCATGCGAACACAAAATATAGTTCAGCTTGGAATACATACATCTGATTACATCTTATTTACATCTTAATGGATACGCAAGAGGTTCGACGAAATGCAGGCTGTATCCAAGACGATGTAAGAGGATAGACTGATGTACGAGATGATGCAGAGCAAAGCGTGAGTAAGCGAATTAATGTAACCCTGCCGGACACGGTAGCTGAGCTACTCGAAAAATGGGCCGACCATGAAGGACGGCCCACAGCTAATTTGGCGGCTTACATTATTGAGACGGCGGTGCGAGAGGCTGAATCAAAAGGGAAGTTTCTGTCAGAAAGTACTGACAGTCAAGAAGAGCAGAAAAAAGCAGAATAAATCTGAATTTGGGAAGCAATTCAGCCTCGGATTAAGTGTCTGCGCTATTCAACTGGCCCCGAATATAATTATTCTGATAGTCTGACAATAAGGAGCAGTAATGGAAAGCCACATTAGCTTTGATAGCGATATAAACGATGAAGACTCATATCAGCTAACAAAACTAGCTTCTATGCTTGAGGATGAATATGCTCTTTCTGTAGAATTAGAGAGACTTCAGGCAGCTCAAGGTGAAAGAGATGGAGGATTGGTAATAGGAATTGCAATTGCCTCCTTAGGTTTCACTGCTATTCAAGCATTGATAGCTGCGCTCCAATACTGGGACTCGCGTCAACCTAAGTATTCTGTATCAGTGATTTCGGGAAATAAGACGCTCTTAGTTGAGAACCTGACACAAAAAGCAAATTGAAAGCGAATTTAAAGAAATACAGGAGGAGTCAACTAAGCAACGCCTTGAAATTAAAATTTCTAAGGATTCTTAAATGTCTTCTCAGGCACAAGAGAGCAAAAGATTTGCCTTTATCATAAACGCCTTTGCCAAAGAGCTTAAAGGTCTCAATCGTGATGTTTCTAGGGTGCACACAATTCTTACTGAACCTAGTTTAGGTGGATGTGAAAATAGTGGCCCACCAGTCCATGATTGTAAAAGTCGATCCGAGTTTTTTGAATATCTACTACCACTGCTTGATAATTGGAAAGTAACAGATCAGCTATTATTCTACTTTGCTGGACATGGCGAGATAAGAAAAGGGGATCAGTACTGTCTCAAAGTAGGAACTAATAATACGGATTTCTTACCATTTTCTAGCTTGATGAGCGAGTTGGATGCTTATGGTGTAAATCGTGCCATCATCATGCTTGACGCATGTCATAGTGGCGCTGCAACTGAAGGAGGAAGACGAAACTCGGGATCAAGTATATTTTCAGTTATCAAACAAGAGGAAATACCCCGAGGTATCGCAATAATTGCTTCTTCTAAAAAGACTCAACAAAGTCTTGAACTTCCAGATGGCTCTCAAGGTGTATTTACAAAGCTACTCTGTGATGGTCTTGAGAGCGGGCTTGATGGAAACCCAACGAAGGATGGTCGTATCAGTGTAGAAGATATAGTTGACTATATCAGCGAGAAGCTAGAGAAAGACGAAGATTACCTTGAATTCAGGCAACGCCCAGTTTTTTCAGTTCACAAAGCTGACAGATCAATTTGGCTGACAAACAATCCTAGCGGAGCGCAACTAAATGAACTACATCCCTTATCCACTTCTTCGTCTACTTATGTCAGATCTCCAGAAGAACTTAGACTACTATACGAGCGAACTATTCCGACACTCTATCCTAGCGTAGATTCTAAAATTGATGACCTTGAATGGGATCTTGTTGCGGAATACTTTGAAAGAATTTATTCAGAATCTCATACGAGATACTCCAAAGAAGAAATACTATCTAAGCTGAACTTGTATTCACCAATTAAGTATAGTGGATATAATTTACTTCATAAAGCAGCTGTTCTATGTTTTTTGTAAAAAGTCCAGAGAGAATATATCACCTATCGAAATCGATTTTTGTAGAGAAGGAAACTCCAAACGGCATTGTCTTCAATAGAGAAGATATTTGTGGGCCTTTAAGCGAACAGATTAAAGGTCTCATAGAAAAAGTAAGTAAATCTCTTTCAAAAACTTCTTTTATAAATAGTGAGGGTATTAGGCAAGAGATTTCAGAAATAGATCATAATGTTATACGAGAGCTGATATCTAACGCTGTTGCACATAGGGATTATGATATTGAAGCGCCTATTAAAGTTACTCTTACAAAGGATTTTCTAGAAGTTCAAAGCCCAGGTGAATTTCCGTCATCAATGACATGGGATTTGCTTATAAAAAGTCCTGTGTCGGTCTCTCTGCCAATTAATGCGGCTGTTTCTCATTATATTACTAACTTGCTGCTATTCGAAGGAATAGGTCATGGGTTTGACATTTTTAGGCAGTATATTCGAGAGAATGGCTCAGATAGCCTTACATGTATGGTTTTGCCAGGGCCATTTACTTGTGTTCAAGTAAGGCGTCGGTCAATAAAATCTCTTCTGTCCAAATACGTTGTTGTGGACTCGAATGATTTTTCAGACTCTAGAAATTCCTCTTTAGCAAATTCATTGACCGCTTGGTTTAGAGCATTAGGTTATGGACAAGAAAGTCACGAAGTATGGGCAGAGGACTATTTCGAATGGATTATTACAATTCCAATGCGTCGAGGATATGACAGAATCTTAGTCCGTGGAGTCGCTGATGAAGCTGGAATTTCAGATGTCCGAGAATTGCATAATGCATTCCTAGAGCATAATACAGATGAAGGTTGGTTGATTTCCAATCGCCGAATTAGTAGTGCAGCCCGAAGAGCTGTAAGTGAAGAAAAACTGTATGAGCACATCTACTGTCTCACTTTAGATGAGTTGCTCGATCAAAATGCTGACTTTAGTAACTATTTAGTTTGGCTAGAGCATGAAATTCAAATGAGGGGAATCGATAAAGACTATATTCCCTTAGCTTGTCTAAAAGACGAAGTAGATCCCGCCACTCATCAAAAAATTGGTGTCAGCTTCTACGGTGAAGAAGACGGTTGGATTGACGGATATATTGATCAGTGGCTGAATGATCCGGTTAAGGAACATCTGTCTATTTTAGGAGAGTTTGGTACTGGTAAAACATCTTGTGTACTTCATTATGCTTGGCAAGCATTAAAAAGATACAAAGAGGCTAAGACGCGAGGGCTTGCACGTCCCCGGCTACCTATAGTAATTCCTTTAAAGGATTATTCTAAGGCAGTCAGTGTTGAGTCACTACTTTCCGAGTTCTTTTTTAGAAAGCACGAGGTTCCCTTGCCAGGATATGCAGCTTTTGAAGAACTAAATCGTATGGGTAAGCTACTGCTCATTTTCGATGGTTTTGATGAAATGGCAGCAAGAGTGAACAGACAGGCGATGATTGATAATTTCTGGGAGCTGGCGAAAGTGGTTGTTCCAGGAGCAAAGGCGATCTTGACCTGTCGCACAGAACACTTTCCTGAAGCGATTGAAGGACGTCGCTTGTTAAATGCTGAGTTAAATGCATCGACCGCAAGCCTAACGGGGGAGCCACCACAATTTGAGGTATTGGAGTTAGCCAAGCTGAGTGACGATCAAATATCCCAATTGCTGGGACGCTACCTCCAAGAAGGTAATGTACAGAAAGTAATGGGCAATCAACAATTACTGGATCTAGCGCGACGTCCTGTAATGACGAATCTAATCTTGGAAGCTTTGCCAGAGGTTGAGGCTGGTAGGCCAGTAGATATGTCACGTATATATTTATACGCCATAACCACAAAGATGGAGCGAGATATTAAAAGTGAGCGTACATTTACATCCTTAGCCGACAAACTTTATTTTCTCTGCGAACTATCTTGGGAAATGCTTTCCACAGATCAGATGAGTTTGAATTATCGAGCTTTTCCCGAGAGATTAAAACAAATGTTTGGTGCCCTGGTGGAGAATGAAGTTGAACTAGATCACTGGCGCTATGACATGATGGGACAAACAATGCTGATCCGCAATTCGGAAGGAGATTACAGCCCTGCTCATCGCTCGCTTTTAGAATTTTTTGTAGCTTACAAGTTTGCGGCTGAGCTAGGTATTTTAGCAGAAGACTTTTTGAGCGTGGCACGAGAGCAGTCCTTTGTGGATATTTCCACAGCACCTCAAAATTATCAATGGTTTGACTATTTCAATCGTCAGCAATCTGGAGACGGGGAGGTCATTGCTAAATCTCCACTCAATAAATTTATTACTGAATCCATACAGAATTTGCAAGTTACTTTTGGTCAAAGCACTCTTCCAAAAGCAATATTAGATTTGTTACTTCCTATGATTGCAGGTGATAATGAAGTGATCAAATGCCTGCTAGACATTCTCGAGA
Organism: Leptolyngbya sp. SIOISBB; assembly: GCA_010671905.1. Classification (GTDB taxonomy): domain Bacteria; phylum Cyanobacteriota; class Cyanobacteriia; order Phormidesmidales; family Phormidesmidaceae; genus Halomicronema. The sequence goes on along the minus strand of JAAHII010000001.1, from coordinate 6,303,816 downwards.
AGCTTAAAGGTAAAACTAAAGAAACAGTAGGATGTTTGGGTGGCAACATTGTCTCATTGATAGTGAAGATAGACTCATCTGCTCTAGAGAACCAAGATTTAAGTAATACTATTCTTGCAGGTGCTGATTTTTCCAATGCTAATCTCTCCAATGTCAATTTTTCGTATGCGGACTTATCATCTTCTGATTTTAACTACACCTTAGGAGGAGTCTTATCAATTAACTGTAGTTATGATGGAAGACTTCTTATTACTGGGGATGATGAAGGAGATATCAGGACATGGGAGCAAGGTGTCTTATCCCCTGTCCTGGCTTATAAAGGACATACAGCTTCGGTGCAGTCAGTCGCTGTTAGCCCTGATGGCAACACACTAGTGAGTGCGAGTGAAGATAAAACAGTACGATTGTGGAGTCTTGATTCAGGTGAGTGTTTGCAGACACTAGAAGGACATACAGCTTCGGTGCAGTCAGTCGCTGTTAGCCCTGATGGCAACACACTAGTGAGTGCGAGTGAAGATAAAACAGTACGATTGTGGAGTCTTGATTCAGGTGAGTGTTTGCAGACACTAGAAGGACATACAGCTTCGGTGCAGTCAGTCGCTGTTAGCCCTGATGGCAACACACTAGTGAGTGCGAGTGAAGATAAAACAGTACGATTGTGGAGTCTTGATTCAGGTGAGTGTTTGCAGACACTAGAAGGACATACAGCTTCGGTGCAGTCAGTCGCTGTTAGCCCTGATGGCAACACACTAGTGAGTGCGAGTGAAGATAAAACAGTACGATTGTGGAGTCTTGATTCAGGTGAGTGTTTGCAGACACTAGAAGGACATACAGCTTCGGTGCAGTCAGTCGCTGTTAGCCCTGATGGCAACACACTAGTGAGTGCGAGTGAAGATAAAACAGTACGATTGTGGAGTCTTGATTCAGGTGAGTGTTTGCAGACACTAGAAGGACATACAGCTTCGGTGCAGTCAGTCGCTGTTAGCCCTGATGGCAATATATTAATAACTGGAAGTAAGGACGGAGCCTTAAAAGTATGGAGTGTATATTCAGGTGATTGTCTTAAGACTTTAAAGGGATACAGTAAGTTTGCTCGCCCGTATGAAAATCTGAATATTTCTTCTGTTATTGGTTTAACAGAAGCCCAAAAAGAAGCCCTAGAGTCTTTGGGTGCCATCACTAATTGAGATTATTCGAGAGTGATAACTCTCTTTTGCCCATAGGATAAGTCATTTAGTATCTCCTGACGAATTAACATGAATCGCTTCACATCCTCTTGCGTCAACCAGGCATCCACCTGATAAAAACTCTGTCCATTCTGTTGCTGGGTTCGTAATGTCAAAATCGTCTCCGGCAAATGCGTCTCATCCCCCCTAAACTCAATATTTAAATCCCGACCCCGCTCTACAATTGTATAAAACTGCTTCCCCTCAAATACCCGCTGTCCCCTGGGCTGATGACCACAAAACCGTTCCAGTAGCAGCACAGCTGTCCCCGCAATTTGCTCTGCCGTTTTGCGGTCCACTGAGATCGGTACTCTGGTCTGAGAAGGCTTCACGTCAAGTCATTAATAAATGGATTTAGCCCTGCCATAATCGCGGCATCTTCCCCCAAGAATGCTCGTAGTTGCGGGTCTACTGGGCCTGAGTCAGCAGCTTGGTCCATGGTTATGGGTGCTGTTGTGGCAGCGATCGCAACCCCAGACTTTTCCACCGCGATCGCAACCCCTGATTTTTCCACTGAGATCCCATCCCCTCTCGCCTTAACCCCTCGGCCACCATGCCCCAACGATAGCCCGCCCAACCCAGCCTCCAGTCCTAATAACTCCGGCAAAAACTGCTCCTGAATCTCCAAAATCTGTGTCGTCAACTGCCGAATCGATCGCAACGCCTGCCGTCGCACTTCGTCAGCTGACGCATCAACCGCCACCATCGCAAACGGTCCATAAAACCCATTCAACGCCTGCCGGGTTCGATAATGCAGGTCATGGCGCGACTGCCCCCGGCAATAGCCAATCACCGCGACATCCAACGCATCCCGGCTAGAGTACTGAATCCGTGCCTTTGTTTCCCGTTGACTTGTCATCTGTCTGAACTTTCCCCTTCAATAACCCGATATGTTCCAACCTACTAGCGCGTCTTCGCCGGAGTGCCGTTGTACATAAATGCCTTGAATAGCCCATATACATCGGCCCATCGCACGCTGGTAATTAGGTCCGGTTCAGCCGTGCCAGACTCACCCCGTAATACATCCGTCATTTCCTGACGCAACGAGTCTGCCCAAGTGATTTGGGGTGTCAGTCCCCGTTGCTCAAAAAACTGGGTCAGCTCGGCTTGAATAAAATAGGCGGCCCCTCCACCGACGATCACATCGACATCAGCTGACGGTAGCCACTCCACCAGAAACTGGTTGACCCGGTCCAGATAAAACTCACGGGCATAGCTACAGGCTTTGGCTAACGCCAGCGGTTCCCGTCGCCCTGGAATGCGGAACGTCTCATGGCCTCCCAACACGGCTTCCAATAAGGCCGGATCGTCTGGTGAGATCGCAGGCAGTTCCGTTGCACACTGCTTCAGATATTCCACAAACCCTGGCCCCTGGGAGGTGCTGTTCATCTCCTGGGGTGTGCTGCCCTTCTCAAAGGTGAGGATGGATAGATTGCGATGGCCAAACATAAGCACGACGACGGTGCGATCTCGAATCGCTACATTCGCCCGAGCCAGTTGTAATCCCTTGGCCAGATACAGGCCAGCTCCCTCCGGCTGCATTTCAATCCGGACCAGCTGACCAAACAGGGTTTTGCCTCGGAAACCAAATTCTGCGATCGCACCCTGAATCTGGGCCTTTAGTTCCTTGCGGTCCTGCCAGTATTCCTCCAACGGCAGCAGTAACCCAATCTGGGCTTCAAACTCATAGCCGGTTTCTGCCGATGCTTCTCCAGAGCAGGCCTTTTCAGCGATCACTCCCAGGGTGGCCAGGATTTTGTAGACGGCGCGATCGCGTTTGGGAAGTGCTAATCCAGAATCCCCTTTTTGAGCGATCGCGAGTGCCCCAACGGCATAGGTGCCGTTACCTACCGTGATGTAAGCACTATCCTCCGGTTCTTGGCTCGTCAGTCCGCCTAACGTGAGGCGATCAAGTCGGGCAGGATTGAGGCGAGCCACTTGAGGGGCCAAGTGCAGTAATTCGGGTTTACGGTGCCAATAAAAACATTTGGTCGCGGAGCTACCCATATCGATGTAAGTCTGGATTTTTGCAGTCATAAATAGAGGCCCATAACGACTTGTCATCAACAAATTGAAGGCATTTTGAGGGCACTGTCATTGCTGGATGACATTCTCATTTTGACGAGTCGTTTTAATTCACAACTTAATCACGATTGAATTGTGATTTCTAGTAAATTCAATCAATGACATGATGCAGAATCCTGAGATGCTTCAGTGATTAAGCACGACTTGAGCACGGCTTAATCACGACTAAAAATATTTAGAAGCCATAACCGAAATAAATTGAGCCGTTATTCATAACTTGAACACGACTCATTCACGACTTAATAATGACGTGACGAAAGTTCCTGACTTTATCTTGCTAAATTTACTCACCAATGTGATTTTCAAGAACTAATTTCACAGTCTTTCTGCTGATTAAAAGTCAGCTTTCCCTCTGAGCTAAAACTGGAGACGTTAGTATACGTCTCCCGACAGAGAATCTCTGGAAAAGGGCCGACAGGCAACTGAATATTGGGGGCTACGCCACTCCACTGTGTTTCGTTGCTCCGCTTCCACACACCACGCCCAGCCCTGGGCCAGGGGATTCTGGAAACCTCACAGGTCGGAGCCTTCAACCGTTGGAGTACATGGCGAGTCGTTGGTTGAATTCAAGGAAACGCTCATGGGGAAAGGATTTAACGTGTCGCTGCCGCTCGAAGAGGCCACCGCCGTCGAAAAGGAGGCGAATCGGCTGGGATTACCGGCTGCCAGCATCATTCGGTTGATGATGCGTGATGGCCAGCAACGTCGAGAACTGGAACAGCAGATGGATGACATGAAAGCTCGCATCGAGCGATTGCAACTGCAATTCCAAGGACTGCAGATTCTGCTGGAGACGATTGCACTGGAGCAGGCCAATGCCCGAGGTCCGCAAGCCCTGGAGAATCGGAAGGCGCTGATTCAGGAAATCCGCAAGCGCCAAGACCGGTTGGGTTAGTTAGTAGGTGAGCCATGCTGAGCCTGACGGTCATCAGTGCAAACCAGGGTGAAACCTATTACACCGCTGAGAACTACTACTCCACAGAAGAGAACCAGGCACACTCTAACTGGTCGGGAAAGGGAGCCCGGTCACTGGGGCTATCGGGGCAGGTTCAAGGGAGTGACTTTAAGAATCTGCTCCACGGTTACAGTCCCAAGGGAGATAAGACTCTATCGGGCCGGAAAATCAATCCCGAAAAGCATCGAGCGGGGATTGACCTGACCTTTAGTGCGCCGAAGAGTATCAGTCTGGCAGCTTTGGTTGGGGGCAATAAGGCGTTGGAGCAAGCTCATCGCACGGCAGTGGCTCGAACGCTGGAAGTCATTGAGGAGCGCTATGCCCAGACGCGGGTGCGAATGGAGGAGGGGCGCAAGGCGATTACTACCGGCAATCTCATCGTGGCTCAGTTTCACCACGACACTTCTCGTGAGAAGGATCCACAGCTGCATACTCATTGCGTGGCCATCAATGCCACTCAGCTAGAGAACGATCGCTGGCAGGCGCTCCACAACGATATTTTCTTCAAGCAGCAGAAACTGCTGGGGATGATTTACCAGAACGAGCTGGCGGTGGAGGTGCAGCGTCTCGGCTATGCCATTGAACCGAAGGCCAATGGTCAGTTTGAACTGAAGGGCTACACCTCAGAGCAATTGCAGACCTTCTCCAAACGGCGGGAGCAGATTCTGGCAGCAGCAGGAGAGGATGCAACGGCCCAAGCGCGAGAACTGGCAACACTGATGACGCGGGCTCCGAAGGGCAAGGAGATTCCCCGTGAGGAACTACAAGCCTACTGGCAGGAGCAAGCCCAAATTCTGGACCTGACACATCCGCATCCTCAAGGGTTGGACTGGCAGAGTCAGCCTAAAAATGCTGTTCGAGCAGGCATCAACCATTGCTCCGAGCGAGAAGCAGTATTCAGGCGGGAACAGGTAGAGCGATTTGCTCTAGAGAATCATCTGGGTCAGCAGTTCTTTGATAATTTGGAGCAGACATTGGATCGAGATCCTGAAGTTATTCGCACCCACGACCAGCGACTCACAACTCAGACAGCGGTGCTGCGGGAATTGGAGACGATTCGCACGGTGTTGGATGGGTGCGGGCAAGTGGGAGCGATCGCGTCTCAACCCCTGGTCGAGGTACAACTGCAGGATCAGGGGTTGACGTCAGGACAGCATCAAGGAATTTTACTAGCGGCGACCAGTCGCGATCGCTTCATTGCTTGGCAGGGGGTTGCGGGAGCTGGGAAAAGCTATGCTCTGAATCAGTTCCGTCGGATTGCCGAGGCTCAGGGGTACACCGTTCGCGGATTTGCGCCTAGTGCGGAGGCGGCGAAGTCTTTGGGTGACTCGGCTCAGATGCAGCAGGCGGAAACTGTAGCCGCGTTGCTCCGTGCTCAGTCCAAAGAGTCACTGTCTCATTTGCCAGAGATTTGGGTGGTGGATGAAGCAGGTCTCTTGAGTGCCGAAGATGCGCTGGCATTGTTGAACAAAGCTCAGGAGCAGCAGGCCCGCGTGATTTTGGTAGGGGATACTCGACAGTTGTCGGCAGTGGAAGCGGGGAATCCGTTCAAGAGTTTGCAGCAGGCAGGGATGGCGACGGCTTACCTGAGTCAGTCCTTGCGGCAGAAGAATCAGCAGATTAAGGCTGGTGTAGACCTAATCGCGGAAGGGAAAATTGCGGAGGGAATCCACCAATTGAAGCCCTATATTCATCAGGTGAGCAGTGAGGAGGCAAGGGGGAGGGCGATCGCCCGTGATTACCTGGCTCTTGCCCCTGACGAACGCAAAAAAACCTTGCTCTTGGCTGGAACGAATCGAGAACGATTGGCCATCACTCAGCTCATTCGAGAGGGATTGAAGGCTGAAGGGGTATTGGAGCGGAGCATTGTAGTCAAACGACTGGAAGCCAGAGATTTGACTGAGGTGCAGGCAGGATATGCCCATCACTTTCAGCCTGGACATGTGCTGATTCCCAATGCCAGCTACAAACGGTTGGGACTTGAGAGGGGACAGCGCTATGAGGTACTGGCGGTTGATATGCAGCAGAATCAGCTGATGCTTCGGGGTCCAGAGGGGACGGCGTTGTTAGTAGATCCTGCCAAGGTGAGGAAGAAGTCGGTTTATGAGGTAGAGGAAATTGAGGTGGCAGTCGGTGACCGTCTGAAATGGACGAGGAATGATAAATCCCTTGGACGACGCAACGGTCAGGAGTTTGAGGTCTGTGGTATTGAGGATGGGCAGATTTTGATTCACTACAGCAGTGGGAGAGGCAGAAAGCATGAGCCATTCCAAATTGGCCCATGTGGACTATGCCTTCGTCAGCACGACCTACGGTGCTCAGGGTAAGTCAACGGAGCGGGTGATTGGGTCGTTAGATCGGCATGTGGGTCGGGAAAGTTTTTATGCGACAGTGAGTCGGGTGAAGCATGACTTGAGGCTGTATGCTTCGGAGGATTTGGATATCTTGGTGAAGCGAGCGATCAAATCCAGGGTGAAGGAAAATCCCAGCGATGCGGGGTTGCCCCCCTTTAGGCCAGAGGACACCCGTTTACAACATCGGGAGAGCTATAAGGCTATTGATATTCTTCCTGATTCAACTAGCCGTACTCTCACGAGGAGCCACTCCAAAGTTGCCAAGGAAAAGCAGAATGGCCTGGAGTGATAACAGTATTTGCCTTTTTTGAACGAAGTAAAAGAACTATTTAAGGAACTGGACGGCTGATTACAAATCAGCTGAACGGATTTTGAGAGCGTTGACCAGTAAAGCTCTCAGCCTCTCTAAAGAATGGTGTACTAAATTCTGTGCTGAATTTTTGCTTGCTCTTGCAGAGATTTGAGCAGCAAAGAGAGTAGATGAGTGGTTCTCAGCGGGTCGAACCAGAATGACTGTGACGATGGAACACTGAATAAAGCTTCCAATTAGTCGTTACGATGCTATTGGCCATGGTCAACATAGGGTTCATCATCAAGGCCAAAATCGTTACCCCAATACTGACTGCAGTAATGTTGGATAACATTCCAAGGATTGCGAGGATCAGGGCACTCAGCAACATGAAAGGGAACCAAAACGAGGGAATCCAAACAGCTTCCCGAACGTGGGCCAAATCTTTCGCAGGGATTGATTGCTCTGATATAGATGTGCAAATCAGCCACCAGGATACCCCACCTCTTAGCAAAAAGACTGCAAGAAGCGTCTTCATCATACTACTCCTAGATGGGGAGGGATGAATCTGCCGTGTGTACGGCGGACCTCTTAAACCAGGTCGATTGCTGGGAAAAGGAGTCGTAATGCCAGCACGATCGAAGACGTGTTTGAGGTGACAGCGATATTCTAGCCCCATGGCAAAGGGTTGAGCAGGTTGGGTTTTGATGATCAACCGAATCGTGATTCAATGAAGTAACGACCTATAATCGGACACAAAGAAAAGAGCTTTATCCTTAGCTGCAGTGGAGTGGGGCACTTCACTACTCGATCTTAATCATATAAACCTATCGGGAAGCTCGACTGGGCAAGCGTAATCCTTCGTTGCTGCTTTTGCCAACTGATGAGCGTAAAACTCCACTCTCTTCGTAATCACTTGAAGGCTTGAAATGTTGATTGGTTTTCATTTTAGGTAAAGAAAATGTCTTACAGAAATGCGTCTCAAGAAAAATTAGAAACAAGTTCTACGAAGAGAATAAAGATTGCACTAGATGATAGTGGAAAAGGCAAGTTGGAATGTGTCGGGCTTGATAAATTTAGTTGTTTGGGTAAGAAAGACGCACCTTACAAGACAGATGTGACTGTCAAGGGCGAGCTCGGTGTTGATAAGTTCCCAACTCGTCGTAGTCAGGAGTTTCAGGTTGATTTAAATTGGGTAATCGTAATGGATGGAAACAAAGGTTATTGGATACATGAAGGAGATGTTGGGAGAAGATCATCGGCTGGCTGTATCAATCTCGTTACGGAGGATGCCAAGAAGGTGTATGGCTGGGTGGACGGAAGAACAAGGATTACAATTACAGCTCCTTGGCTTTAATCTTACTTGTACTGCTATGAACCATCCAGTGATGGAGTCCTTCTACCAGTGTAAGTGGAGGGAACACAGGTGTCATAGTGCTCTATAGAGTTCTATTCATCTTTAGGGCTAGCTGAAACTCTATTAGGAGCGTGTGGAACAGTGTAAGAAAGTCGGGAAATTCCTTGAAATGAAGCCTTGTGCTTCATTTTTTCATACTATAGGCGCGCAGCACAGCTAAAACTAGAGATGAAACCCTTCCACGGTGTATCTTCCTTAACGATTGTGCAGGACAGCAGGACAGGTAACTACCTTTGTGGAGTTTAAACCCTGATCTGATTGAGAATAAGCTGTTATGCAGTTTTCTCCAGTTCGACACGAACCTCAACTATCGATTTTGATAAAAAACCGTATCCTATAATGAGGCCACGAAGTTTCTGACCTGGGGTGTCAAGTTCAAGAACCGCAGAACCATACTGCCGGACTTTTGAATCCGTATTTCGATATGTAAAAGACACAATCCTATCTTCGAAAAATATTCCATCGATTTTGTAGTGCATTATGAATTTCGCATTGTCAACAGCAACGTGCATTATTGCGTTACCAGCAATCTTCCTCTTTCCACAGTGAAATGTCACTGAGAACGTATGCTCAAGAGTTTCTCCTTGGGGGCCGTATTGCTGATAACCAGAGCCATTCCATCTACCATTCAAATTTGACTGCGACGCCGTTGAAATTTTTGGATAGACTTTGGAGGGTAGCACAGTAGTGAAGTAATACGTGATTATTGGCCCAGCAATACCGGTAATTATGGCGGAAATGATCGCTTCAGTCATGTGTGTCTCGTTGCTGCATAACAGCTCTAGCCTCACCCACATATCGGTGAGGCAATTCCCAGAATTCTACACCAACCCGTCTTAGCCAGAGCGTTAGGAAGATTGTTTCAACCGTGGGATTATTGACTAAAGTTGTTGATTTCGACTGCAGTGCGTTAAAAAAAATGCGAGTCAGTGCCGACGTCTTCTGATGACAAACTTATACTCAGATATTATCGACGTATGTACTATATGGTCTTGAGATAAAGTTGATTTTATTAGGGCCTATCCAATGCCAGCCACCATGAACTTCGAGTGCAAGGGCATCGAGGATGCGAGTCAATGAAGCATGTGATGGTTGTGAGGAATTTACAATTAGTGGCTTTATGGCATTGTGTAGTTGAATTTCGATGCCCTTGTAAGGACTGTTAGAATCAGTTAATTGTTCAATTACGCTTTCCATCGTCTCACCGTTACCTTCAAAGGATTTACCATCATTAGAATAGCGGCGCAATGAAAGTTCAAGGCTTTCCAGCTTTACAGGAGAAAGAGCAGTTGAAAGATCGGCAAAAGGAGATGGAATCAATCTAATTATCGGTTGATTTGTTCTACGACTTTGATTGTTTAGAAAGTATGCTTTCGGCGAAAGGCCACGCTGATTTGAAGCAGACAACAAGATCTTCCCAAGTCCCATCCTCTCTCTTCCTTCATCATCAAAAAGTATCGGCTTTAATGACACATCAGCTCCGTCAATCAACAACACAGGATGCTCTTCATTTGGATCGAAAAAGTCTGTCGAAAAAATCAACCATCCTTTACGTAAGGAAGCTGTTGCTCTGCGGATTGTACTTGATTCTAAAAGACGGAATAGGGCATCTCGAGGGACTGCAACATTAATAAAACCACGCTCATCGAACTCAACGTATTCAAATCCAACATTTTGGCATAGGCGTGCAAGCGTTTGAAGAGTCGTTATTTTCTCGTTGGGAGGAGTATTTGTAACTTTCAGGTCTGCTGCTCTAGCTTCGAGATGTTGTGGTGATCTTAGACGAATATTTCTTCTTGGCTTTATATAACAATTGTCGACTTGTAATAAACGCGAGCCAGACCAGAAAGTATTCACCTCTACAGCAAGAGCTTCAAGGCGATTTTTCATTAGCAATGTAGCTCGTCGAGCATTCTCATTCTCTATTGGAAATTTTATAAGGAGATTGCCTTCTATACGGTCTTCTATACGATAGAGTCCATCAGCTGACCTTATTGGATAGCGAACCATACCAACAGCCTGATTAATGTCCTTCGATGGCCATCTTTTTCCAGGTTCAAGAACATCACGAGAGACTGCGGCATAGATATATGGAATGGAATTCCAAGGTTTTAGGGCTATATGCTCAAAGCCACTTTCTTGACAAAGACACGCTAATCTTCGCAAGCTTGTTAAGCGTTCCTTATCATCCTCAGGAAAGGGTTCTGTCCTCAGGCTTGCAATTCTAGCTTCAAGATGTAGACCTCCTTTTGGATCATTTCTAGATATATAGCAAGTTTGGATATATAGGTTACGAGTTTCTCCATCCCAACTTTCAGCAGAGACTTTTGTTGCCAGCTCTTCCAATCGCTGCTTCATCAATTTTGTTGTTTTGCGGGCATCTGGACTATCCGCAAAAAGGATCAAAGGATTACTAATTCTTTCAAGATCCTTTGCCTGAGGCAATGTATCATCGCGAACTACGCCCACAGTATCTTCTGGATCACCAGGAGGCCAGCTATCTCCTATATTTTCCAGTCGATCAATGCATGAATTTCTGTCAAGCATTATTCAATCTCCAGCATAATAATGCGCATGATTTAAGTACTGCTAATAGGTATATTCAAATGTTCATCAAAGATAGTTATTCCAGTCGCCAGATACTTGAGTAAATACAAATTAGCTGTTGGCGGATCTGGAAGAATGTCTTCATCAGGAAGGCCTAGAGAAATAAATTCTTCATTGTCAGCAATAAGAAAAGCGAACTGTTCCACAGTCTCGTTGCCCACTTCGACGGAACGAATATCTCCTCTTCCGTCCAGCGCTGGTGCTGCGTCGCCAAAAAGAACCGTGCGTTGTAGCGCAAACGGTTCGTCCGACATTGCTGTGGCACGAGGAATGACGAATATTGCAGCCAATTTTGGATTCAACTGAGAAGGACTGAGGAACTTGATTTGCTTAGCTTCTTCATAGAGATCCGCAAATCGAGCCCGATTAAAGAATGGGTCCTCGCCCTTCAATAGATCGACTCGACCGGCCCATGTAACCTGTAGCAGTGGACGCTCTTTCTCGTTCCAATCCGGGGTGAATTCGCTCCTGAGTTGCCCAAGCTTTGTCCGTCCACCAGCCGAGGTAAGGGCTAGCTCTTCAAACGCTTCTTCGATAGGCACCAAACGAGCAAGCTCGATCTCAAGCTCGCCGATCTTATTGCCTGGCAAGCTATCGTGATAAACCTCGAATGTGTTGTCGCTAACAACCCGAACACGCCAGCCATCACCATTGACGGCTGTGTTGCCCTCAACATCAGTGATATTGACACGATCACCAGTGTTCAGATTATGTGGCGCAGGTCTGCTGCCATCCACAGTAGTCGTCACATGAATGGGGGCGGACTTACTGGCGTCGAGAATCTGGATAGTAGAATTATTTGTTCTTGTCACAATCCCGCCGGCTGAGTCCCCGTTGCCGAATGAGACACGATGTAGTCGCTGCCCCCCATTGTGTTCAAAGATACGCCAGTCTCCGACAGCCTCCGGGAGTTTGTCCGATTTCGATATACGAATATAGGGTGAGCCTTTTATCTCTCCATCTTTCAGTTCAATCGGCAGTCCGCCTGCGCTTACATCAATTTTCGCTTCCCGCTTCGAGAAAGCCTGAAAATAAGGCTTCACGCGGGTGCGTACGCGCCTCCAGGTCCCTCCATTGCCAACATTCGGAGCAGATTCCGGCTCAAGCAAAGCAAATTGAGTGGACTTGAGCTTGAGAATACGCCAAGGGTTACCATCATTGTTGGCGGCTGTACAACCCTGAACATTAGCTACTATAACTTCGGAACCAGACTTAAGGTCGGGTAGTGGATCAGTCTCGACAATGATTGGCGAGGTGTGCAATGTTCTCTTGATCGTTTGAGCGCTGCCGCCAGTCGGCGTCATGGTAGGTGTTGGCTCATTAGGGCTAGGGTTAATATATCGCCCGTTACTGACGGAATCTCTGGTCAAAAAATATTGTGAATCGACGTCTGGGACCGTTACAACACGCCAACTATCCCGGTTCACCTCAGGGACGCTGGTCAGGCCCGAAATATCGATCACGTCACCATCTAATAAAGGGGCCGGTTCCTCGCTCAATCTGATTTGTAGAGGAGTTGCCGAAACAACGTTCAATTCTCCTTGCTGGTCAGACACAACTCGATGCTGTTCCAAGGCTTCAAGTCGCGTCAGAGTGAACAATTTTGCAGGTAACCGACGACGTTTCACATCCTCCCCTTGGCGAAACTCGATCTCGTAGGCAGGTACTACCGGGTCAGTGGGCAACACTGCCAGAACATCGTGATTGAACTGCACAGTCATCTGAATCGGCAACAAGCGTAATGATAATTCGCCGTCAATGACCTCTAGCCATGATTCGCTTGGCGTACTTCCCAGATTGAAATCGTTGACGGGGCGAGCCAATTTATCATTAACATTTACTGTACCGAGTACTTCGTCCCACACGAATTTCAGTGACGCAATGCCATCAGTCTTGAGTCTTTGCAGTATCGTTTGATCTCTTTTTAATTCCACAGCCGCTGTAACGCAGCTTGTAATGCGTATCTGCTGCGGTTCACGGAGTGCATGATCAACGCTCGGTTCCAAAAGCCAGTTCCAATCGCCGGCAGTATTGGGAAAGCCCTGCCGTACTTGCAACAGTTGATGAAACATCGCACCTGGTTTATCGTGCGCGTAACGCAAATCGAGCGTCCGCGGAAGAAAGACTTGGTCTTCCCGATTGTCTGGATCGTTACCCTTGCGGCGACCACGCAACGGTAGGTGAAACAGCGGTTGCATTCGACGAAATGCCGTCGCCTCCAACAAGCGTATGTGTGGAATTTGATCAGGTACAAATTCTTCCGGTGTATCGGTCTGTGTGATTCGTCGGAATCGCACTTCGCGTTGCGGAACACAGCAATCACTGCGATATGGATCGTCGGTACGGTCGACCGAGATATACTCTCGCTCCATTTCTTTTGTAGTAAACGTCGACCACCGAAGCACTTGGTCCGGTCGCTGGAGTCGAAAGTCAATGCTTCCGATCAGTTCTGGCTCAGCAATGGCAACTGTCAGAGCATTAAGGGTTGCTAGGGTTGGTGAGGAAGCTGTTCCCAAGGTTGAAACTAAGGCGTTTTGAAGAGCATTCCGCCGGTCGTCACCTTGCCGTGAGAAAAATGGTGAATCAATGAATCGGAAATGCACTTCACCGTGCTGTTCTAATCGTCGAATCAACGCGATGCCTGCTGTTCCTGTCTTGCGAAGTAATTCGACGTATCGATCGGTCTGCTCGTCTCTCGACACTGAAACAGCTTTCTCAGATGTTGTGCGATTTTCAAGCACTGTAACAAACGGAGTCATTTGCTGCTGTTTGGAAAGGTCGTAACGCCTGTCTAACTCCAAATCGTAAATACCGTCTAACCGAAGCAAGACGGTTTCGTCTACTGTACGCTTTGCTATACTTTGGATAGGAGCAATGACTTCAGAACCCTCAGTATTCTTTCTTTGCCATACCGTAAGATCACCGGCACTCAGCGCTCTAGTAAGATCAAATTCGGTATCTAAGGGGTTGCCGTCAAGGCCGGTTTCCAGAGACTTGATGATTACATCGGTTCTGTCTCCCTCAACAGTCACTCCTTTGACTTCTACTTTGAAGTTAGGGTTCGCCGAAACAGGACGAAACAGCACCAGCAGCGATTCCGTCGATAGGCTTTCTTGGGTGGAACTGGACTGCTCCATCCAGCGTGTTTCCTCCAAAAGGAGAAAACGACGGCGATCGCTGACAACCGGTGATAGAACGGCAGATTGCTGCCTGCCAAAATCGTACTGCTGGTTTATCTGCAGATCGTCGTAGATGTCTTTTAAGGTGATTACGAGCGTTTGGTCACTCTTGTCGACACGCTGGATCGTAGCAATGATTGAGGAAGATTCTTCATCCGCTTGCTTCCATACCGTATTATCACCAGCACGCAATGCACTAATTTGTTCTTCCAAATCGGCGTCGAGGGGTCCGATGTTCACCAGGGTCATACCCTTTTCAAAATTCACTCCTATAACTTCGATCCTGCAGGAGCCTTCCCAGGTAAATCTACGAATCGCAGATCTATCCCCTTCCACATCCTCGCTGGAAATAGCAGATGGAAATCGATCGCAGTCTAGCTCATACCGCAGGCGTGTGCCCGAACTATTACGGTGAATGATCTGTAGTGTATCGCCTGGCTGACGTGGAACGCGGCGTATAGCCCCAGGTTCCAAATCCCGATCCAAAGGAACTTCCTCTTCTCGCCAACTGGCAGCCAGATTCCCTTCCTCATCGGCAACAAAGACAAGCTGCAGGAAACTTTCTGCGATCGATAAAAGCTTCTCTTCCGAATCGCGCAAAGGCACAGTATCTTTTAACACGTACGAAATGGACTGATTGCTCTCAACAGAAGCTACAGGCAACACGATATCAGGCCGATTTTGCGTGGCAGATCCACTATCGACACTAATGTTCTGTAGCAACGCAACATCATCAATCAGTTTCAATTTGGGTTCAGAGGACAACGGGTCAGAGCACAGGAATCGAACAGGGGATTGCAGCTCAAATGCGACTTTCGATTCGCGGGGGTGTTGCAGGGGGAAGTGCTGCAGAATGATGGTGCCGCTGAGAACAAGAGGTTGGCTGTCTCCCTTTGCCAACCGAAAATCGCGTCCCTCGATTAATATCTGAATGGTTTGCTCAAACTTGTTGACTTCTTGATGACATCGCCAAGTCTCAGCGCGGTGCGCTACCCACTCAATACTGCCGTTTGGAAGGACCCTTGAGGCAAAGACCTCAAACGCCAACAGTTGTGCCGAGAGAGGAATGAACTGGTTTTCTTCCGAGAGACGAATGTGTAACCGTGAATTCTTCAACTGCTGCCGGATCAACATAGCTCCCAGTTGTCTGGGCCGTTCTGCTGTTTCTACGAGGTCGCCTTCATTCCAAAGCACCAGAGTAGAGCGCCCTTCGGATCCATTCGGAACGGTGGGGTCGAATACCAGGCAGCGATATGGCCCCTGTTCGAGACGCGCCAACACGGGCAATCGCCACTTCTCAGCGGAGCTGGAGTCCACTAATGTGAATTGCGTTTGGTATTCGCGGGTTAAGTCTGAAAATAACAGGTATTGATTGGCAATATTAAACGCGTTGGATTCATCAACTGATTGCCATGACATCTCAATAAATGAGTAGTACTTATTTTCATCGTCAACCCAAATTGTGAATCCCTGTGTTGGCGTGATGATATCCCAAGAACTATCATTCCAAATAGCAATGTTATTGTCCTGCCCTACCCAAGCACCGGTTGCATTGGTCCCGACGATATAACGGTCACCTAACAATTTTTCTAGCGGTGGTTCCGTCAAATCCTTATCGCGGATGTCATCCTGAGAAGTTGTTCTTAGTGATATTCCTAAGTGAAAAACAGGAATTGTTTTGGGACGTGATGAAAGCCTTAAAACACTGTCGGGGACCCACATTGAAAGACTGTTTTGTCGGGAATCGTCATTTCCTTCAGCTTTCTCACTTCCCAACAGAATACGAATGCCAAACGGAGTGTTTTCCGCTGCAAGTGACGTTACCGGAGATTTCAAATCGAATTTCCAGAGAACCGACGGCGTCGCCGCATCGTCACCAGTTAGACAATCCCAGCGCCAGAGTTTCGGAGGATGCGTTTCGCCACCTTGCTGTCGCGCGGTGACTAACCGTAATGGTGCCTGCGACCACTCGTTTTCTTGATAGAGGTCACCGTCGAATGCTAGAGACACGAACACCGGCCCAGCTTCATCACCGTAAGGCTGAAACGGCTCCGGCGCCTCTATTGGCGTTGGGTCCTCGCCTGGCAAAATGGCCCAGACGCCGACGGTTCCATAAATTCCTCCGGCAGCAATCACTAGTCTTTGTTTGTTATCCTGGATCGCCGATAGGGAGCCGACGTCTTCGTTGTGTTGGAAGAAAAACAGTGGTTCGAGCAAATCGCTTGCATCAAGCTGAGCTTCTTCGAGATCCCAAACATGAACATATGAGCCGCTGGCGGTTACTGCGACGGCGCGACCTCCAAAGAAACCGGTTACCAGCAAAGAGATGGGTGCAGTGCTCTCCTCGATCGCCTTTGAATGCCGCAGTACTTCATCTTTGTGCCTCCCGAACCAAAGCTTGCGATCGCTCCCTCCAGTCGTGGCTGTTATTAACTGGATGCCTTTACGTTTCCAGGTTGGTTTCTCACCTTCTGTTGGTTTCTCACCTTCTGTCGCATTTTCATCTTGAATTGAATCCAATCGGGCATCAACTGAAACAGCAAATTTGTCTGAATCAATTTCTAGAACGCGGGAGCGGAGGTCCGGTTGAATGACGGTTCCCTCCACGTCTTGAATCAGTAATCGATCGCCGAATTTAAGGCCATGACTAACAGAATCAATCTGCACTGGTTCCAATGTGTCTGAATTTGGCTGTCCCTCCACCAATCGATTCCAGACGCCGCCGCCCCGGTAAGATTCTGCGTCCGGCAGATCGCGCCACAATTCGAAACAATTTTGATCGATTAAATGTACTAAAGACGAATCATCATTAAATTCGGGCAACCCTTGAATAAGGATCCGATCGCCTTCACTCAAGCCATGCTCGGTTGATTGCAAAAGTAGTGGGGTCTGGTTTGTCAGCGTCTCAACAGAGGTACTAGCCACAACCGAAGCCAGTCCGACCGGTTCGTAGTCGCCAGTGGCGCTGCGCGCTTCGAAAATCTGGAATTGCTTTGACTGCCCTTCGACCGGTTTGATCTTAAACGTTCCGTTGGCGGCATCATTATCGGTAACACCGGAGATCGCCACCTCATCGCCCACAGACAACCCATGGTCTTGCTCAGTGGTGATGACAATCGGCGTATCAATCGAAGCTTTCTTGATGGCACCGGTTAGAGCACCTGCTGTCCAAGTGCCACTGTCGATGGAACCGCTGCTGCCAGGCAAAGGTGAGCGAGGGGACCAAAGCTCAAAGACGTTCGCTTCTCCGTCAACTGGGAAGGTGGTCGAAACACCATTAAGTGTTTCCACTTCGTTCATGCGTACTAAAACAATCTCGTCACCAGGATTCGTAACTAATCCGGGAACAGTAATTGTCACTGGAGTTGCATCACTATTGATGGAGGCAACCGAAAACTGCCGCGACCAAGATGCTTCGACCACATCGCCAACCAGGGGGGGGGTGTTTTTGAATAACTGATACACATCGTCAGCCACCCGGTGTACTCGAAGAGCTCTGTGTTGGCTAATGGAACCTCCACGCGCGTCAACCCCGAACTCCACGCCCTGCACATGCACATAATCTCCGTCGGAGAGTTTTTGCCCATCCAACTCGTTCCCATTCAACCGCAGGGTCGGCGGAGATTCCGATACCAATTCCTCAACGCTACCTTGCCGTAACCAAAGTGCACCCGGCTTAACAGAAGGGGCTGTGGGAGGAACGTCCAACAAAGCAAAGCGATTCTCATCCAAAATCAGCACATGCCAAAAGTCGCTGTTTGCATTTGCGCTATTAGCGTTGATGTTGACGTCAACGTCTTGAATTTCAACGAGTGTGCCATCATTTATCAGTCCGTGGGCTGGCGATGTGACAACTATCGGAACCGTGTCGGACGCTATTTGGATCTCTTGCCCATCATCTCCACTGTCTCGAACTTTCCAAGTACCTAAACCTGTCGAGTCACCTTCACCCGTCCCCTGACTGTTGACGAGTAGTTGGAACTGATCGGCGGCGGTTTCGCCAGCGACGGGCATGACACGCCAAGATTGACGGTTTCCGAGTAACGAAATCTCAACAGCATCACCGGCAGTTAATCCGTGTTGATCCGTTGTCACAACTGCGAGCGTCGAATTAATAGTTATTGCCTGCACAAGATGAGCCGACTCATAGAGTCTGGCCGAACCGTATTCACTGGTTTGTGCATCACGGGCTAGTGTAAATCCTTCCTTAGTGACATCGAGAATACGGAGTTCCTGATCGGAATCGCCGCCCACGTTGCTTAATCTCACTAGATCGCCGTCACGCAATGCATTCGTGTTGGTGCTAACGCGAGCGACAGGATCCTGCGCTATGGAAGTAATCTCTCCTGTGATGCTTTCCCGTTCAATGAATGCAGTTTGCGCGGTTCCCGATGCACTGTTTCCAGTTAGCCGGGGCCGTCGAACCGGGCTGGCATCTTTCCGATTCCAAAGTTCAACCTGTATCTTGTCCAGATAACGGTCATATCCAGCCAACAGAATTAAATCGTCATCCGACGATCCTACCTGCCAGCGAATTAGATCTGCAGAATGGACGAAACTTATATCTGTTGACCGGATCGCTGAACCACTAGCAAACGGCAATCGGTCGAAGGTGTGACCGGAGACAGATCTGACTTTATCGATGATGCTTTGTCGTTCTTCCGGTGTAGCTGACACTTCCGGTAAAGGACGCGACGTTAATAACGTCCTCAGATCATCTAGTTCCTGACCACCAATAAGCTCTGATTCAGGCTTATCAATGATGCAATCCCCATTGAAATCAAAAATACGTACATGTACGTACAGTCCAACAAAGGCAACGATGACGAGTGATTTTTCCTCGTCTGGTAAATCATCAATCGTGTCAACAGAAATTAGACTAAGGCCATATCGAGGAACCCATGAAATTTCCGGAAGACCAGTTGCCCGATTAACCAGATGGGCAACACCATTAGCGACAGCTAGGTATGTCCCTGCGACGGTGAGATTGTTCTTGCGACTGGGCGTTGGATCGAATCGGAGCAGTCGATTCCAAACGACGCTCCCTGGTGCTGATATGGTCTCGTGCCGCGTCGCGATCTGTGGATGCTCCGAGCGATCTCCCTCCGCCACAGCCCGTTCGCTGACGGAGAAATCAGCCTGTTCCCAACCCTGGTTCGTTTCGCTTCGATGAAAACTTCCGCAGCAATCGAGTTGTGCGGGCATACGTGATAGTGGCCAAAGTCGGCCGAAAACGACACCGTGGCTGTCAGAGATGTTTGTATTGAGGATCAGACCATGCCTGTTGTCGCGGGTTTCCAGGCTGACACCGTCTGCCACGAGGCGTGCCAGTCGACCACGAAAACCAGAATTTTGTGGGGGATCATCCTTAGAATTCTGCCGATCGACGGCAAAAAACCATTCAACACGGCTGTTTGGAAGGATCTCGATCCGGGACGGCTTGTCGACAGATGACGGCCCGTCGACAGGTTTTGAAAAATCAACCTTGACTAGCAACAAAGATCCGCGTGCGATCGCAGCCCGAACAATCGCCGGAATGTCCTTCGCTTCGGTCTCCTCGTTAACTCCTGCAGCCACTTCATCAGGGTTGATGAGCACCGCTTCAAAGATCATTTCTTCCGGAGTGTCACCAGATATCTTTAACTGTTGAAGGCGAGTGATATAAATCGGCATGCCGCCCAGACGTGGCCAATGGTCAAGCGTTTTGAGACCTGAGTCCTTTTTAGCAGTGATTGCCGAGAAAAATCCGTACGTGCCGGCATGGTAAGGCTGCTCTTGAAACTGTTTAGGCTCCACCTGTCCATTGATGGCTGAGACCTTCAGAGCATCACAGGAAAATCGGATATCAGTGATATTTTCCTCAACCTCGATATTTTCTTCAATCTCGGGCAGTGGCTCATTGGGCCCCGGAAGTCGGGCAATATCGGCCGATATAACATTTACCGAAATCAGCTCATCCAACTCACCACCACCATGTGGGGCGTGCAGCTGTTGTGCGGTCCAAGCATTGTGCGGTCTTTGTTCGCCACTAGGCAGTTCGCGCAGCACTCCCAGGTTGTCCAGTGAGTGTTTTGCCAACGGTGCCGTCGGTGCAGGGAGTTGTCTTCCAGTCCGCCCATCCCAAGTATGAACAATTGTGTCGGCGGTTATCGCCGCGATGCGAAATGCGTTGACTGTCGTTTCCTGGCGACGCTCAAAGGGCAGTTTCTCGCCGACAACATGCTTGACTAACGAACTACCCGCCGAGTAGATGCGCTCGACCAATGGGGCGGCAGCGATTCGCCAAAGCCTTACGAATCCGTCTTGCGCGCCTGTTAACAGAAACGCTTTCTGTGGCTGATCTGCACGATCTGACCGCATGTTGAGATTTGCTGCAAAGGTCACGGTGAGCGTCGAAACACCGGCAGGATGTTCCAGCCCGACGGGAATTTCGATTTCCCACAATTCAAACTTCGTCGGCTTATCTTCGACCGGCTGGACTTGATAGCGACCATTTGCAGCTTCATTGCCGTTGACACCATCAATCTCAACAATGTCACCTCGTTTCAGTCCGTGAGGGGCGTCGGAGGTGATCACGATCGGGGTTTCGTTGGAAGCATCAATGATGCTGCCCGTTGCCGGCGTACTGATGCTTGACCAGGTTCCATCATTCTCGTAGTCGCCGCTGCCGGTGAGAGGTTGTGGGAACCAGCCGTAAACGAACCTATCTCCCACCGAGGAAAACGTGTGCACGATTCGTATGCCGTCGTCGTTCTCTGCAGCCTGGATCGCGACGCTACGAATTGCCGATAGCTCCACATCTTCTGGTCGGTTTCCGCTGGCGTGATGAACGTGGACTTGCTGTAGCTGCCACCCATCGCCTTCCGACCAGAGCCACCTGGTGACCTCTCCGCTGGCGTGTCCGACAGCCAAGTGATAGCGGCTTTCACCCACACTGCCAGGTTCTACATCCAATGCTACGCTGGTTGCCTGACGAGGTTCAGTCGCAGGTGCAATATCGATCGAGTCGGTCAGCCAGTTGCTTCCATCATGACGAGCAACGAGGACGCGGGATTCGCTCTCTTGCTGTAGCACCACGGCAATGAGCGGCTGGGGCTCGTCTTGGGCGATGGCGATCGCTACGGGGACACCTTGATCTGACGGAATATCCGGATGGGGAGTCAGTTTGCTGGCTGTTGCACCCTCCAACCGGAATACGATTGTCTTACCATCGGCGCGTCCGGCGACCCCCAGTACGACATCGTCTAGCGCGACTAGATCTCCGGTTGTGACGGGAGAGGATTCCGGTGATGCGTCGTCCCAAGGCAGCTCAACGGCATTTTCAGGGCTACTGTTGATCCATAACTCCGCACTTGAACCGGAATGGGAAGCGAGAACGATATACGAGAGAGACTTCCAGGTTCCAGGGCTCACCAACGCAGTATCATCGTCTGTGTCATCCAATGCAATCGTTGTCGAGTCGATCACTGTGATGCGATGTGTGCCATTAGCGCCGACGGTTCCGACTACATCTGCAATACGCACCGCTTCGCCAGTGGTAAGACCATGCGGAGAAGTAGTCACAACTTGGATGGGCGAACCGGGAACGACGTTGTCAAGATTGCCACGGTTCAACTTCGGTGCATAGGCAAGTGTTAGCGGCGTCCGTCGATCGAACAGCAAGGGAGCTGCCGAGTTAACGACACGCCGTCGATCTTCTGGTGGAGCCGAACTGGCGTCAGCAATACGCAAAACAGGTTTGGTGCCGATGTTTAGGTCGTCGGTTTCGACATCGAAGGTCAGCCAATTTTTGCTGGCCCCTGGGTCTGTGGCTTTGCTGACTTTCAGCGTCTGTTGGGAAGGTGGTTCGATGGACGAATCCGTTGGGGTCCAAGTCAGATCGATCTGCGGAAAAACTTTGTCTTCCAGGGATTGGGGTTCTTGGTAATTTAGCTTTGGTACCAGTTCGGAAGCGCCGTTTTTCGATTTCCAGGTTGTGCCGGGTAACCAGTTGCGCAACCCCGTTGCCTCAGGAAGATCTGACTTCAACAGATTCCCCGATGCTTCGGTGTAGCGATCGCGCACGGCCTGCACAAAATCAGCGAAAGGCAGGAGTGGGCTTGGTGCTTTCCCAGTGGTTGGATCCGGCTCCGGACCTCCTGGAGGGAAACGGTCTTCGAACGAACTCTCAAATTCCGAGTGCTCTTGAACAAGATTTCGATGATGCAAACGCACTCTCCCGGTGCGCAGCCATTCGGGAACAGCCGGTCCCCACTCTGCCCACGGCAGCAGAGCCATGACCGACGAAATCTCATTTCCACGCAAAGACTTAACTTTGTAGTGCAATTCCGGAAGCTGACCTGCTGGTGCTCCGCGTGGAATATCCCACTGAAATTGGCGCAGTCCCAGAGGAATCAAACCATGGTTTGGATCGCGCGGTATCGCAAGTCGTGGTGGACCGATTAACAGACTGTAGTCGCCTGGAATGATTTCATTCTCGCGTCGAAGGGTAATCTTTTTGTTGGCCTCGGAGATGTTGTAAATCTCGGCCACGATGACAGGGCGATCGCCGTCGACACTATCGATGACGGTCATCGTTCCAGCGCCGTCACTGGTTAGTTCGATCGCTAGAGCATCTGGAGCTGGATTGGAGGCTAGCTCCACAAACTGCGCATCTGAGTTGACCACAAAATAGTCGGTTTCCAGCGTCAGCGGATTGGGGAGAGTGCCCGATGTCTGCAATCGAACGCGATCGCCGATACGCAGGGAATGGTTTTCGGATTGCAGGCGTGTTGGGTTGGTTCCGAAATCGGTCGTGAAGTTGGTATCGGGACGACGAGGGAGCCACTGACAAAACAAACCTCTTTCGCTGGCAGATACTCCCAAGAGCCTATCTACAGTGACAATTGTCACCGGTACGATTTTTGACTCCGATTCTTCCTCTGTCGAAAACTCAACGCTTTTGACAGTCAGGACTTGAAAGCGAAGGTCTTTCACCGCAGCTCGAATCACCGTCTTACCAATCAGATTCCCTCGAGTCACCGAGACAGGATCAACCAATGCCCGGCTTGCGGGCAAATAGGCGGTGACCGTCGAGTCATTGCAAGCCAGGCGAAATTTCCCATTCGC
This sequence comes from Leptolyngbya sp. SIOISBB, assembly GCA_010671905.1. Classification (GTDB taxonomy): domain Bacteria; phylum Cyanobacteriota; class Cyanobacteriia; order Phormidesmidales; family Phormidesmidaceae; genus Halomicronema. The sequence continues at coordinate 6,280,596 of JAAHII010000001.1, read as the reverse complement.
CTTCGATCCCTCTTCGCAGTGCCAATAAGCCATCAACCCAAACGGTGGCAGTTCGGGTTCCTGCTCACATCGCGTCAATTCGGTTTCTTGCCTCAATTCGGTTGCTTGCCTGCGTCGCTCTGGTCGTGCTGCAACAGGGGTAGTAGGCATTGCGCGAAAGACCAGACGGTAGTCGTCATATAGCTGCCGTAAGGGGGCCGAACCAGTCGCAGTGTGTTGTGCATTCAGGTTCCGCTCGTTCGGTGCAGACATTGGGTCAGGCAATGCAGATCGATACAAGCGCATCTCGGGCGACTCTAACGTGATGTCGGTCGAGAAGAACTCCAACGTTACAGGCTTGTCTTGCTGCAGCGTGCATCGTAGCCGCACTGGCGAAACACGCGGGGTTCGGTCGCTCACGTCGCGGCGCAAATCAAGCTTTAATTTCCACTCCGCTTCGGTAAGCGGTTCCATCTGAAACGGAGCGGACAGGGATTCGATGCGAGTGAATGGAGTTGATTGATCCTCAGGCAACAACTCTGGCGGATCGATCTGATAACGCACCCAACTCGGTGGGCGATCCTTGAACGAATCGTCTGCCTCACCCTCTGGACGAAGTTTCAGAAGTTGCCATAGCTGAGTTCGCTCGGCTGGAAATTCCGGTGACGTACCGGCCAGAAAGGTATCGCGAAGCTGCTCGACCGAGGGTTGAGTATCCCTCCATTGAAGCCGTGCATCAGGATTCAATGGGCGGTCGCTCTGCCGACCGTTTTGACGAAAGTAATCGACTTCATCATGGTCGGTTAGAACATAGCTCGTTACACCTTCTTCGTTAGTGTTAACGAACAGCGTGCCTGGTACCCATTGCGTCACTGAATCCTTTGTAGTAAAGGTCAGTCGACGACCAGGGCGTAGAAACTCACTTACGACTCCTTGCTTTGGTGCATCAGACGTGGGCATCTTCACAATGCTCAAAATGGCTGGTTCCGCAGGTGCAGACTCAACGGTCACTCCGTTAGCATTGGCGATAGTAGCAACAGTTTTTAACGTTTCATCCATCCGCTCTTTCGGGAACTGCACCTTCTCCGAACCCGGTTGAGTGACTGCTACTTGTCGCCAGATGGCTCCATCGATGAAACCCGACGTGTTTCGTATTGCCGAGACAAACTGCATGCGGCGGCGTACATCGTCCTCAGGCTTCTCGCCACGCTTTAGAACTTGTATCTGGAACTGGCCACCCGACAGAAAAATCCCCTCGACTTCTTCACCGTTTGGCCACAAGCGATCACCTAGTGGAAACCGATGCTTGAGTGCCTTGTCAGGATCTCGCAGACGAATAGAACCGGAAACTAGTGTTCCACGTACCAGCCACGGTTCGTTACTGATCAGAGGCTGAGATCGCGTTTGTGATCGCAGCAGACAATTGACATCCAATTCCAACGCATCGGCATAATGATCGACCTCGTAACGCTCGCCCAGAACGATCCATGCCGACAGAAAAGACTGAACAAAGCGAATTCGAAGGCTGTCACCTTTCAACCGAAGCCGCAAGGCATCGCTGGTGGCTGGTTCGCTTAGATTCTGAGGCTGCTGTGCGTTGCGGCGGCGAACATCTTTTTCTGTTTCGCGGCGCACAAGCAACTGCAGCGAAAATAATTCGTGGAGCCCACTGGTCTGTTCCGGCAAGTCAATTTGAACCGCGAACCACTGGTTCGGATTAGCCCTCGGGACAAACAAGCCCCCATCGACCAGTCGACTAATGGATGATGGATTTGATTCGCTCATGTCGGCCTCCGGTTCAAAAACTGGATGGGGGCTGTCGCAACACCGTCGCGGCTACCCTGAAGGAAGTAGAGTTCTGGATTAGCAAACTGACTGCTGAATATAGTTCGCCATGTCCCATCTCCGATCCAGGCGTTATTGTCGTCCGTATTGTTCAATGTGATAGTGGTCGCATCAATCACTGTGATGCTATGTATGCCATTAGCACCCATAGTTCCTTTCACGCCAGCAATCCGCACCGAATTGCCAGTTGTGAGACCATGCTTGACGGTCGTGACGACTCGTATCGGGGCACCGGGCATAACGTCTTTGATCTCATTAGTGCGGCCCTCGTCGACGGCAAGGCGGAACGAGACTCGATAAGAATGTTCGCTCCCGCTAGCAGGCTCGATTAGTTCGATCGGGACAGATATCTTGCGTCCGCTAAAGAAAAGGCTACTTGAGTCGTTTTGCGCTTTGAGGCGAACGATAACACCAGGATTACTGTCACTTCGAAGGAAGAACTGGTCTAGGGCGCCGCTAAGCTCCCCTCCTGGACCGAATGTCAAACTCGATCCGGCCGCAACTTCTTGTTCCGTCGTACCATTGGATATTTTGATCGCGCCGTGGACATCTGAATCGGTATTGCTTCCTGTGGCGATTGTCAAAACCAAAGACGGGTCTTCCTGAGCCGATGTTGGCAGGAGCTTCGCCACCAAGGGGCCGATATCGAGCCTATCTCGCGGAACAGCAAAGCTGGCCCATTTGATCTGTACGTTCAGCCCATCGGACAACTCTACATACGGCATCGTAACCGGTTGTCCATCGTCAGGTTGAAAGTCTTTAGACCACGGGAGCCGCACCCACCCAGCCTGAATGAACGTATCGCTTGCATCATTAGATGGACTACCAACGCTTTGGGACAGGCAGAACAGCCCGTAATCGAGGGCGTAGTCCGGTAACTCACCAGCTTGAATCGACGTCTCTTCCTGCGCATCACCAGTGGGGTCAGCCGGTTGCGGCGTGAACTCGATATACAGTGGGTTCGGTTCATGTTGCTGCTCAGCCAACGTCAGATGGTCAGCCATGGTCGATAGGTGGAAGGCGATATCAAATGACGCAGATATGGATGCCGCAGATGCTGAAATCTCTGGCTGGTACACCATCAATCGAGCTGGGCCGCGCTCGGCAGGTGGCGAAAGGTCCGGGTCGATTGGTAGCATCTCGGCGTCGGTAAGAAAGTCCCGTTCCAATTGACGCATCTCAAATTCGCTGCGCACGTCCAAACGATAGCGATAAAAGAATGGCAGATTAGGAAGAGTTACCAGACGTTCGTGACGGAACAATCGCAGCCGCGTCGTATCGTTCACGGCAACATCACGTAACCGCTCTAACGGTTCAGGTAGATCGCTTTCCACCACTCGCACTAGCGATGCCTGAAGCTCATCGATCCGCTGTGGATCGTCCGCACTGCGATCGAGTAGGAAATATCTGAACACTAGATCTACGCCACGATATCCAGTACGAATTTGCGAAATCTGGTTGTAGATCGAGCGGGCACCCTGTGGCGGTAGCTGGTAGCTGAACTGGACGCGGGTGGAGTGTGGATACTGATAAACGGTTAGCGGACGCGGTCCTTCACCCCGCTGCTCATCTAGCGCCGGCGGCATCTCAATCAGCTTTGAAAAGTCCGACGTTGCCAACACTCGATATGTCGATTGCGCCGCCATTGGCAGCTTGAGCCATGGATCGCCAGGATCGATTTTCAAGGTCTTCTCGCCGGGAATGTAATCGATTACCATGCGAGTCTGGCCAGCACCATCACCGTCTGTGATTTCCAATCGCAGCGGCAGCTGATAAGGATGCAGTGGTGGTAGTGGCTGCGTCAGAGTCAGAGACGTTTCGGTGGCTTTCGCAACAGCACCCTCAGCGACAATCGTATCGGCGGGGATTTCGATCGGTCGATGTAACTTTTTCCACCAGCGCACCAGCGGCTCGTATCTTGAAACTCTGCGGACGGAAGCTCGGAAACGGTGTCCACGCCGATCGGGTGCATCCCAAACACTGTGCGAGCGTCCTGCAGAAGCAGGCACCACAAGCCAGCGTTCTGTTTGGGGCTCGACTGCAATTTCGGCCAGTGGTGCCGCTGTTTCGGATGGCGGCGGGACCAAAATACCCTCGTGAGCGTCTGGCTCTTGCAGCCCTAAATAGCGTGCCGCCTGTTGAACATACAATAGCTCAATCACAGTCCGAGTGAGATTGGCTTGTTGCTGTGCGGTTTCTACTGGCACAGGATTGCCTTTTGCCAGTTCGGGTACCAGCAACTGAATCTTACGAAAATCTAGCCAAAGGGCTATCTGTCGCAGTGCTGACGAATCGGAGACATCGACCAGAGCAACGTGTGATGTATTCACATCGCGTTCTTTGTCTTGCCAAGACTCGCCCAGGGTAAGTATTGGAACTGGCTGATTCTCAGGGTCGTAATTGTAATTGATCACCTGGAAGGCTTTGCCAACTCCCTTACCATCCAGCACTACCAATCTGAAGTTGTCCGGATTCGATAGACTTTTTGGCGCACCGACCCCCAGAACTACGGACGTTTCGGTACCGCCAAAGATCCCTCCCAGATACTTCGGCTGTAGTTTGAGACACAAATCGTGGAAGTCCCGGGGGACAACGCCCAGCTTTAAAAAGGAGAAACCAACCTTAGAGTCAGATCGAAAATCTCCATCCGGCTCTTGGGGCAAAAACGCGTAGATATCATGCTCGATTTTATTGACAGAAGGGAATTTTCTTCGCGCTATCTCACCCTGAATCGCTTTAATAACTCGATTTCGAAGTTCACGACGAGGTAGCAGCTGGTTCAGGTTACTGACAATTGAAATATCCAGGGCGAATCCCATTCGCTCCCAAAGATTCGTAAGCCCGACAACACTTCGCGATGCGGACGAAGTCACGGCGGGCATCAGTCTCGATGAGATTCCGGCAACGGAATCTCCAACATTGATAGACTGAATTATTTTGCTAAATTTTCCATGAGAATCCTGGGACTCCCTACGAATCTCCGTAAGTCTCTTCCCAGTCACTGAAGGGGCATCAAAAGCATTGATTAAGGATGTCTCGTTGTCCGAGCGAACAAATGCAGCAAAGACACCGCGACGTTCCGTATCAAGTTCAGTCTCGATGGGTAAATCGCTAATTTTATTCCAATTCCAAACCAGGCTGCGACCATCAGTGGTTCCAGCAACTAGTCGTAGACCCAGCGCATCGAAGTCCAATGAGTAAATTTTTTCGCCTGTTTCTAGGTGGATCGGTGCTCTTTCTCCTCGAATATCGGTGACAACGACATCACCCCCCACGATCGCCGCAATTCGCACTCCCTCCGGTACGCGCATCATTAGCAACTTCGAAACCGCGCGCTTATCTTCTTCGCGGGAGGGGCTGACTAGGCTAACTTCACTACGTAATGTTTCCTGATCTCCTTTACCGTTGTCGCGCCAGGTTAGTAAGTATCCATCTTTTGTACCTGCCAGAGCGATTCGTTCGCGCGACTCGTAGGCAACCGAAGTGAGTTCCCCTTCTACTAATTTCACTGAAGCATTTGGGGAAGAACCACCATCGAAGTTCGAGGTTGCTGTGATGGGGCCAATACTTTGGTGAGCCAAAGTGATGATTAAAGCATCGTCCGGGAGCATCCCCCCGGTGACCTGGACATCACCTTTCTCCACTACGGGCAGGGCTTCCAACTTTTCCCGGACTTCGTCCGCAGTTACATCGTAAAGGATGGCGCTTGTCGAATGACCTCGAAGCTGGAGCGTGAAGTCCCCACCCGTAGGACTTCCTTCGATCTTTAATCGCTGACGACCAGCGCGATTTTTCTGCATAAATGTGGCACGCGGTCCTGGTTGCGATCGACTCCAAAAACGGAGCACATTTTGCGAGCCCCCTTTAGTTTCAGCGCCAGTTGAGACCATTTCCAGCCCCAAAGCAGTCTCGCCAAAACAAACGTCATTCGATATGCCAGGAATATCCTTGGTTGACAGTTCTTGTAACAATTTTCCTGTCAACAGATTCCACAATCGTGGAGCCGAATCAGATCCGCTCGTCCACGCGAGGGCGTATTGTTCGTTGTCATCGTAGGTAAGCCGAACATTCGGTCCGCCGACGTCGTGAATCACATTTAGCAGCTTCAGCGGTTTGTTTGCCGGGTCTCCAGCATTTGCTGTCCAAACGCGCATAGTTCCCGAACTGTCCACCGTAGCTAAGCGCGCGACTCGCATACGCAGCTGTTCCAAACGCGGAGCTGGCAGAGGCGGTAGTTGACCTGGCGGAGTGGCGCGAGCTTCGTCTGGCAGATAGGCACTCAGCGGAGTCGGTTGGGCGCTCGTCTGGCCAGATTCATCTGAGGTTGTTACCAGTTCGTGATGGGGGCGCTTTAACAATGAATATCCATCAGGTAAAGCCCCTTCACGATCCTTCTCGTCGGGAGGAGGTGACAGCGTATACAACAATTGGGTTAGTCCAGCAGCCCGTGGCAGAACTTGAGCCAACAGTTCTGCCTGTGTGATCTTGCCCAATAAAGTATCGACAATTTCTGTCAGATGCTTCTTTAGAGTGTCGAGAGCTTCCGGCGAAACAGCACTCGTCAGAGAAGCCGTGAGTGGGAGTCGGGAGGTCGCTTGACTTGAGTTCTCCAAGAACGAAAGGGCTTCCGACTCTTGCCGACTCCAGACTTCTTGTCTCGGTAATTGTCCTCCTCCGAGCAGCTCTACCTGCTGCATAGGAAAGGCTTCGCCAACAAATAACGAGACCACGTCATCGGAAATCGCAAACCGACGACGAACAATGCCAGCAAGTCGCTTGGCAGTATCACGATCCAGAAACACAAAGTCTCCGTCGACGTCGGTTGGCATATCGCCTGGTGCCGCTTCTTCGATCTCTACGGCTCTCTTGCGAAGATTCTCCTCGGATGTTCGCAATGATGTGTTGTATTCCTGTAGTTTCTCTATGTCGAGCTTTGGTGGTTTCATCCCGACAAATAACAAACGCACCAAACGAAGAATGGACTCGATCGCAAGGACAACAAAGGGTTGACGAAGGTTGAGCGGTGATTTCGAGAACTCATACAGTCGCGCAACGAACATAGCAGTTGGCCTAGGTAGCTCTTGCCAATTAGTAGAATCCTTGAGTCTTGTGGAAAGATCGTCCCGCGCTGATTTCAGTTTCTTGAAGACTGGGTTGTTCTCAATTCCACCATCACCATCACGACCCTTCCAAAGGAATGTATCGATCAAAACTTTTTCCGGCGGAGGATCGTCGGGCAAAGTCATATCCAGCGGTGCACGGCCCAGACGTTCCCGCCGAGAGCCTCGCGAGAAGTCCCAGTAAGAAGCGTTGGAGAAATTAAGGCGCGACTTTTGGAATTCGTCTTCTTCCAACACTTCACAGGTTTGACGACCGACGAGGCTCGAATCGTCAAAGTCGTTAAACACCAATTCGACGCCACCGTCAAAAAGGCTCTGCGATTGCCACCCGACTCGAAGCGTGTTCCGCCCATCCAGAAACACATCATCAACAAAAAACTCATCCGATTTCAGTAAATCGTCTTGCCGCAAATCGTCCCGATACGATTTCAGCTCGATGCGTCCTTGTTCGACCAAGTCCACGACGCCTTGCGTAAATCGCTCCAGTTGTTCCGTTGGCCGGAAGCGAACTGAGCCGTCCCAAGTTGACGGTAACTCGCGAACTAACATGTGCTGCAACGGTGAAAGCAAACTGAGCTCCGCAAACATGGCTGGGCGGACAAATAGCCTGTAACCCATTCCCAGCTGCAGCACGCGGTTCGCATTCAGGACACGGAAGACACCTTTACGCGAGCCAGGGACCGCGCGGACCTGCAAACGAAACTTGCCGTCACTCGATTCAAATTGGGGCTCGCGTGAAACGTCGTCCAACGTGACCGAACTGTTATCAGTGACACGTGCTGCAGACGGACTAGAATCGACACCAGCGAAAAAGCCAGATTGCACCAGAGGATTTTCCGAGGCCCACAATTCAAAGTCCTGATCGGTGAACGGTCGCTCCCCTAGCTCTGCCAAGCGTGGTGTTTCACCATCGATCGCCAGCAGTTGGAACTCGAATTCACCTGACGCCTCCCCCGCAATCAGGCTCTTCACATCAACTGCCATACCCAGCCGTTGTGGGAAGAGATCGGGTTCTGGCACAAACAACTCGACCGGATCCCAATCGGCTAAACGACCTCTCGCTCGTTCCTCTTCTAAGAAACCCGCATCGACCTCCCGCCCCGGTTCGCCGTGGGGTACTATCCTGGCGGAGTACGAGATCTTTAGTTCGTTGGGGTCGATACCGCGCGTGACCAGTTCGGGGTCAATAAACTTACGATCTTCCAATTCGAATGCGTCGCTGAAGACGTATGGCCCCGGTACGATACTGCCCGCCGCGAAAAGGTCAAACGTTACTGGCCCGGGTTCACCTAATTCGCTGTTAGACAAAGTGATCTCCACCGAATCGTTCACTCGGTTGGCCGATACGATCCGTGCGTCAACCCCTGTGCTCTTTACGAGCACAAAGAAGCCTTGCAGCCGGTCAGCATCTAGAGTTGGACTTAGCTCAGCGGTGAGTATGCCATCGTGCAATGTTCCATTTTGATTCTCGGCCAGGAGCACCCGCTCGTGCACCAGGCTGGTGTCAGGACGGATAAAGTCTCGCAAGAGGACTGATTCTCGCTGCCATGGAAAACGACGATAGATTTGAATGCGACCTAATTGCTCGACTTTATAACGTAGTAATTTCTCTCCAAATCGGAGGGCCAGTTTGACAATAATGCGAGACTTCTCCGTAGCTCCTGTTGAGGCCGCTTCTTGCTCGGTAGAGAATTCCTGTCGGATCGGAAGTCGATCGATTTGTGTCATTAAAGGCGTCGCATTTGCTCCAGTTGATTCCGCCTCATCATCCGGTACTGTAATTTTGACTGCTTTGGCCGACTGTCCCGTTCGGCGAACGAACACACGCTCATCTTCGTCAAGCCGTAACAAGTTGCCATTCTTATCTCGCGGAATCAACAACGCAAGACCGATCGCAAGGTCATTCTCCGCAACGCGCTCACCAAAACGCTGCGGTCCCCCTTCTTTGCTCAGATCGTCAATCAACACTTCCGCGATCTGAGCACGGCTCTGCTGAAGCTCATCCGCTGGCTCGAAATCTGTGCCATCGTGCATTTCTTCGCGACGCAGGAGTGCGCGTGCGCGCTGATACCGTCTCGCTTGCTGAATTTCTTGATCACCCGCCTCATCTCCCAGTTCCTCGAGTGGACGGAATCGAGTTGAGAGAACTCCTTCACGCAAACGAAACTGATCTTCTAACGCCATCCAGTGTCGATCAGCTGACGCGTAACGTGGATCAAACAAAACCTCGTAGGCCGACCGGTCAAGAACATTCTGTGGAACTTCAGCATCCTCACCGGCTGATGGGGCTGCTGATTCGACAAGCATGACTCCTTCATCGGCCAAGTCCAAAAAAGTATTTGCGTCTATCAATCCGTTATTTAGATTGATTGCCCGGTTTGCAGCGTTCCAGAAGGTCATCACTTCCTTTGCACGGGCAACACGAACCGGCAGTGGAAAAGTGGTGCCTTTAGGCAGGAAAACATCAATCTCGAAAGTCATGTTGGCCGCGTTCATGACCTGGACAGTCACATTTTCCACCACCTGATAGTTGGTTTTGCGGTTGCCACCGAAGTCGTAAATGTCGAATGAGCCATTACCGTCCGACTGACTGACAATCACGCGCTGTTCATCTTCCAGGTCGTGGGCTTCAGCAGTCGTAATGCGAACCCTACCGGTTGGACCAGGAATCGGCTCGGCCATAGCATTGTGCCAATCGCCTAGACGCGTGACGATCCGCTGAACGTCGCCGAGGAGTTGCGGGATGTCTTGCCGATCCTGATCATCGGAAATTCCGTTCGCTTTAGGCTCAGGGCGAAAGACAAACCAGGTTCCACCAGAGAAGTCTTCTCCTTCGTCATACGGTCTGCTGGCAACCGGCGGTTCGCCGTTGCGCTGTAGTTCGAAGCTGTTGTCGTCGATTACCTTTGAAAGTGTCCATTGAGCGTTCAGGTCGGCCAATCGGGTGTTTTTGGCCAGTCCTCGGATGCCGAGTAGGGAGATGTTGGTAAGCCTTGGAGCATTTTTGGCGGGGAGTTCCAGCCCGTGACGATGTGATGTGATGGTCAGCGTAGTTTGCCCAGCATTGGCGTCCGAAACAACCAACTGTTCGATCTTTGCGAACTCAGGCACAAGCCACTGTTCCTTCGAACTGGGCAGAAAGAGGTGGTAATCTTCAGCTGCGCTACCAGCCCTGGCTTCAGCTGACTCTGTTATGGAACGTCGATAAAGCAGCCATTCTTCTGGGTCCCCCTCCAAACTCTTTGGCTTCACTGATTTGGCAATCAACTCATCGAGCCTATCCCGTACAGACAACGAAGTTAACGCATCCCCCCGAGCCGCTGCGCTGGCAAGGACAAACATCTGAGGCTGGACAGCAGGTCCAGGTTGTGAAGACGAATTGCTAATGAAGTCATTGAGCTGTTGCTCGAAGGCCGCTACCTGTGCGCGAATTTCCTCATAGAGCCCGGCGTTATAAGTAAGTCGTCCGCTTGCTCGCAGCGTATAGCCACAAATGCTGAAGTTAATTCCTACTAGGCAGTCAATTCCAATCAACCCACCACGGTCACTCAGGCCAATATTGCCGCGGAGCGTCAGTTCGAGGCTTGGAGCGCGAGCGGTAAACTTGATAGACCAGCTAATTGTGATACGTTTTCCACAAATCTTGAATGACTTGCGGAACCCAATCTCAATCCATGCTGAGACACGGAATGTAACCGATGCATCAATATACGCGTACGCCATTGCCCCACTAAGCGACAACAGCCCGGCATAGCCGTCCCCCAGTCGAACCTCACCGAAGAAGTCAAAGCCGCCGGGTCCGGCACGAAGTTTTTTCTCGATTCGGCCCGATGCAGCTAGGTCGGAACGCAACAACACAGCTCGCTGGAAGATCGCAAATCGATAGCTGCCAACAATTGACAGCTCGATGGCGTCGTCGAACATCCTGTCCCGATATGACAACTCTTCCAGAAAGTAGTCGACCAGACCAGGAGCAATACGGAAAGAAAAACGTACCCGAGCCTTGCTCAAGAGCTTTTCCAGAAGTGTATTCGATTCGATATACGGATCTGGCCTAGATTCCACGGCCACTTCAAGCTTTTGATCGCGAGGGCTGAGTACCATCGCCCCCACCAGCGCTGGACGATTTTGATTTGCCTCCACGCCACTGAGGCTGGAAGCCAGCCATAGTTTTCCTGCTGCGACCAAATCCAAGTTAGTGTCAAGACTGAACACCAACTTTGCAACGTAGGCATTAATGAATGTTGAGCCGCCTTGATTAGAAGCCAGTGTCACTAGCCCAACGATAGACAAATAGAATCCACCCTCGCGTACGAACGACCATGAGTCTTCTTTCTCTGGCTGAAGCGAATCGATTTGGGACAGAATTGCATCGGCAGAAGGACGAGGTGGAATCAGGGCAAGACGATTGTTGACGCCGATGCCAGCCCCTAATTCCTTCACTACTACTCCAGGGAGTCCAGGGATCGGGTAGTCGAGACCTTCCAGTCCGCCGTAGAGCACAACGTTGATCTGGCGTTGCCCGTTGTCCTTCAACCCAGTGCCAAATTTGAGCAGTGCCGCGACTTCTGGAAGACCCTCCAGGGCGACCGTGCCCGATGCAAAGAAATAACGTTCGATCCCGTTATCGACCCAGCCGACTTCACCAAAGAACCGTGCTGATGTGCTGAGCGCCACCTCGATGCCTAGACGGGAAGGAACGCGAATGCTTGCATTTAGATTCTCGTCGAACTCAATGTTCAGTCCGCCAGCACTGACGTGAACTTCAAGAGCTCCAGGATCTTTGTAAGAGAACTGCGCCAAGCGGCAGGCGATAAGACGCGGCTTAGGCAGGCTGCCGTCCCATTCCCAAGCGACCTCCAGATCCTGTAGTTCGACACCGAATAGACCGTTGAGAATTTCGAACCGAACAGGTTTCTCCAGATTGAACGGCACGCTAATTTGCTTCAGGCTCATCTGCCTCAAATTCAGGCCTACCACCTGAATCGAAGGGGCTTTGAGGCCTTCCAGATCGGGAATAACACTGGCAAGCTCTGTAAAAGCAATCGTTCCGTCAACCAATGCGCTGTAGTCCCAGTCACGCTGTTCACGGAGCCAGACCAGCCCGAGCTCCAGACGATCCAGCTGCAGTTGCATCACGCCAATGGAGAGTTCGGCGATCGGAGCTGCATCCGCCTGCTGCAGTTCCATCGTGGCAACTACGTCGGGTAGCCGACCACGCTCGGTTTGTCTCAGAGACACTTCCACCGATGCCAGTAGGTTTTTCACGCCTGGGACAAAGGTAGACGCATAGACCGATGCCTCTCGCAATTCGTTATCGATGATCACCACGCGGCTGCGCAGTTCGCCTTCTTTTTCCTTCGGATCCAGCTTGAAGGCCTCGATCAGCCCAGTCGTACTCTTCTCCTGCCCAGGCTCGGTACCCGTCGTATCGATTTCGACCTCGGTTTTGATCAATTCGGCCGCCATCGTGACGCCTTTAGCACGAAGCCTTAGGAAGAGCGATTCGGCATCTCCTACTTCCGGCCACAGTTCCGGCCACAAACGATTTAGCTGCAATCGGAACCGACGAGTAAGTTCTTTGCGGAGACGAGTAAATTCTTTAAGGAGCCGTTGTTTTTCTAAGGCGGGTATCTCACTATCTGCTTTAATAGCATCCAACTCTGCTTCAATGCCTTCTAATCCAAGTCTTGCAGCTTGCTTTTCAACCCCCCTGGGAAAAAGGCAACCAGCGCAGGTGGTGGTTCAGGCTCTGGTATATTCGGATCTTCGTAAACCAGGTCGATAACAAACTCTCGCTGTGAGATATCAAAGTATCCATCGTGATTATTTTTGACTGGAATCCCAAGCGGATCCGGCCGCGTTGGAAAGGTCAGTGTGAAGATGTCAAAGTCAACCACCTGCATTGGCGCTGATGGAGTACGCACTCCCCGACGCTGCGGCAAAAAGAAATAGATGCGATTGCTGAATAGTCGAAGTTCGGCTAAGTCAAACTTGAGTCCGATCACCAATTTGATTTCGTCCCACTCCGGACGTGGCAGCGTCGGATGCGGCATCCGAACGATCAGCTCAAACGGAATGACAGGCGTACTCAGTCTGCCGAAAATACGCGGCACATCTGGTAGCTTCAGACTTCGAGGACGCAGGCTCGGCAGGGGCGGAAGCTGGCGAATGTCTGGAATGGAGAATCGAAAATCGACTGACGGAATTTCTCCCAACAGATCCGTCAGGAAACACTTGTTGAGCGAGAGCCTGAGATCGATTGACAATTCGAGTGTCACGTCGAATTTGTCAATCAATTTCAGAAGCCTGGGATAGTTGACATCAATGTCCGGTATATCGAACTGGATTTCTCGAAGCGACGGCGAAATTCCAAGTACCGGAAAGGTGCCCAAGTCGAATTCAGGCGTGCGCAAACGAACTTTAAGCAGACGCACATCGAAGTCAGGTAAGCCCGGGATTCGTGGCAAACGAATTTCTGGTAGCTCAGGCAGCTTAACTATCGGCCGATTTGGTAACTCAGTAAGAAGCTTGAAGGTAGGAAGGTTGGGAAGTTCTGGAATAACTTTTGGTAACTTCTCCAGTAAGAACTTCCACTCTAGTTCGACAATATCGATATTTGGCTGCGGAAGGACTGGTAGGTCGACAACGAGGGAAATCGTCAGAACCAATCCCGAAAGCTCCAGCCCATCCACTTTTAGATCAATCGACATGCCGTCGGGCCGCTTGAGTCGTAAAGCCCACAGCCGCAACTCGTCCAACGGAGGGAGATAAACGTCCAAGCCGTCCGGCAACTGCACGCTGAACGATTCGAAGCTCGGGGTTCCAATTACAGGTACACGAAATTCTGTCAGGCTGGGCAGTCCAAGATCCGGGAAATTAAAGTCCAAGTCAGGGACTTCCAAGCGAAGCTCAAAAGTATCGAAGGCAACATCCGGCAACCGCCCGCGAATCGAAAAATTCAGATTCACGGTCAATGTGAATCCTGAAAGGGAGAGGGAGGCAATATCCAGATCGACGGGCTGCAATCCAAAACGCAGAAGCCGAATCGACCAAAGTTCTGGATCTTCCAGGTCTGGCAAGTCCGCAAGGTTAAAGTAATCCGGCAGTGTCAGCTCCAACTTCAATGCAGATGGAAGTATGAAATTTGGAAGCTGGAAGGCAACATGAAAATCGTCAAACCACCCCAGCAATAGCTTGAATAACTCAAGCTGCCACTGCTCGTTCCACCAGTCGAACGCAAGTACTGGAAGTCGAATGCCTTCGATTCGATCGATCTCAAACTCTGTCAACAAAGCTGGATCTACTGTTGGAAAGCAGATTTCGAAGCTGTAGGTCAGAAAGTCATTGAATGACTCAACCGCATCATCAAATTTTCGCTCGGCCGGTTCCAGCAAAGGCAGCCAATCGGACAATCCCGTCGACTCTGACTTCTCCGAATGAATCATCGGGCCTCGGACGGTAACGCGGAGGCAAGGCCGCAGGTGGTTCATGCAGAATACTGGGGGACCCTTAAATTCACCCTCAGTCGGCATATGTCGAATACGTAAACTGTCTTGAGCGATCGATATCGAAACAGGCAAGTTCTGCTTTGGCAAGATTGTAATAGCCGGAAAGAGTTCCACAGCCAAACTTACTCTCTGAGCCGCCTCAGTATCCTCAGTCCTTGCAAGGCAGACGAGCGTTGCAACATCGATCGTTAGTCTGTCATACCGTTCGTCCTTGGGAACCCCTATTGCTTCAGGTATAGAGATGGGCTGCTTGTTGTTTGGCGCGATCCGCTGCCCATTGACATTCAGGTTGCCTGTTGTACCTACATGTGTAAACTCCAGTTCAGGTGCTCCCGTTGCTAATTGCGCAACAATCGCATCGCGAACACTACTATCTAGTTCGACAACCACGTTAAATTCAGGAATTGTGGTGTCTCCGTCGGGCCCCAGCGTCAGAAAACCTTTACTGTCTGCTATGTCGGCTTTCTTGACATCCATTTGGTCCACGTGGAATACCGCGTCGTCTCGTACGGGAAAGTCCACCTTGGCATCATCTACAGTTCGGAGAACGTCACCTTTTGGTGGAAGCAAGATGATGCCTGAATCGGGTAGCGGATCTGGAATATCATCAGTTGGGAATGTGTCACCAAAGGTTGCAGGTCCATCAGCAATGTCATCAATTAGCCTCGCTGTATTGTCGTGCTTAATAAAGTAGTAGTCGAAATCATTTTGGGTGCTATTCTGTGGATCGATTTCAAAATCCAATGCTTTGAGTGTGGCAGCAACCAGCAGGTTTTTTCGCTGTATTTCAATATCATCAGCAGCAGGATTTCGTCGCGGTACTGCAAACGCCCACGTTAATTGTTTTCTTGTTCCTGGCACTAGCCGTAGAAGAGGAAAGATTTTTCCTTCATCACGACGGCCTATGGCTGTTGCATCGTCAAGCTGGTTGCGACGGTGCAAAATATAAACACTAGCGGTCATTGATAAAAATCGCGAATGGAACTAATGTGTCGCTCATTTTTGAGCAGCATAGCGATTTTCCGAATGGAATATAATCGTAGGGGTTTTGAATGTTTCGTTAATAATTGGTTGACGATCTTAAGGTCAGCTTTGTCAACAGGAGAGGCTAATCATTCACAAGATCCTTTGAGGATGCTTGAACATTTACAGGAAAGGGGATTCCGCTTGGTGGTTCAGAAAAGCGATAAAACTCTCAAAAATAGAGAATCCTTGGCTGGACAACATACTTTTGGTCTGTTCTAGAAATCAAAGGGTTTCAATCGTCGACTTGAGTCGAGAAGCTATACATCTGAGACCCTAAAAGCTTCCCGAACCACTAAGGGAACTTTCGTCCAAAACGCTACACCCCTAATAATTCCCCTAATTTACTTGGTAGATAAAATTAATTACTGAAAATACTCAAGGCAAAAGTTGATTCTTCACTTTGCCTGCATCCCGGAGCACAAATCACCGAAAGCATTTTAACCAAGGTCAAGCCGAGAGCCGAGTTTAAATCAAACTAATTAGTAGATTAATCTATCTGTAAGCTCTATATATTTGCAACTAACATTGCATATGCTATTTTGATTGAAAATCCTCTATAGGCCTAAAGACTACCAGTTTTATATCTATACCGGTATATCTATGGTGTCTCTTTTAATATCTCTATACAATTTATCGATTTAGGATGGTGGTCACCGATTTATTAGGGTAATGGTTCCTTGAGAGAGCATAGATTGACTAGGATTACAGCCCTTGTAGCCAGAATTATGATGCCAGAGCCCACATTTAATTAAGCGTGGATTCGACCAGCTAGCTGACGGTAGCCGTCTCCAGCGCTATCAGCGCAAAGCCTGCCATCACAGTTTCAATGAGCGTAGTGGCATGCCAATGGCTCGGCTGCAGACACCGCAGTCCGTGGTCAGTGATGCGATGAGTTCTCATAGACAAGGTATGGGCATCAGAGCAACAGGGCGGACCTTCGGCAAGTAACACAGAGACATCATCCGCTAGGAGGAGAATCGTCTAGCTGTCCAAGGCGAGGCTTAGGCACCCCTGCCCCATCAAGCCGTGATGTGACGCTTGAAGACGACGAGGTCTATACCCGAGTTGGGAGAAATCTTGCCGCCCAGTGATTCCGTGGGCTGGACGATTCACTTTCTGGAGCGAGATAGTCGCTATTGGGTCACGGCCCAGGCTGGGCGAAAATACGAGAACTGTTTGCTGCAGGTGTTAACACTGCCTGGGAATGGGGACAGAGCTGCGGCAGTATTTGCTGGTTAACTGACGACGAACGTTGGTATGGACAGCACCTCTATGGGCTTTAGCTAGTGTTTATCTCAAAGCGGGAGAAGCCCACCCTAACTATGATCATCGCCAGGTGTGGAGAACAGGCTTGGAGGTTGCGATGAAAATCAAAGGCTCCCAAGGCAAACGTCGAGTCGAGTGGGGCAAACATGAGCATCCCTACACTGCTATCAGTCCAGCTTCTCAGGTCCATGCCAATCACAACGAGGCCCAAAATGCGGCAATGAGACGGAGATGTAGCGCCTATCGTCAAAGACAGCATCACTACGCTAAGAAAAAGCCAGGATTCAGGATTACAGAGGGCATTAGAAGTGCAGCGATTAACACACAAGTGGGTCAGGCCCCACTGGAGTTTGCCAAAGGGAGTCATACCAGCTATGGCAGTAGGCCTGACTTCTCGACCTCTGTCTATCGTCGAACTGCTCTCTAATAGGGGCTTTCAGTATATGCCCTGTTAAAGAATCAGTACCATTCATTAAAGTAAGAGAGTTTCCAATCCACTTGAATTTAGAAATTCATACATCGAAATGGCGCGAGTCATGAAACCTAACGTCATAGCAGGTGGTATTTTCCGCATCGGACAGTGCCCGAAAGCTGGCTATGGAGGTTCCTGTGCGTTCGTTAAGGTTATGGGGGCAACCCCAGCACCGGTAATGACTCTTTCCTCAGACCTGTATCTTCATAAGCGGAAACCTTTTTCAGAACAGCTGCCTATAGAGCAGCTGGTCATGCTTTGAAAACCCTCCCCGACGAAGCTTTGAGGCTCTCCAAAAAATGCTGAACTAAAATCTGTGCTACTTTTCTGCGTGATTTCGCGTAGAAATGAGGACAAATGAGTAGTGCTCAGCAGGCTGCCCTCACAGAATACCTTGGCCTAGAAAGCTCCCCTTTAAAATTATTCTTATTCCTTACCTTTCTACCTCTGCCATCGTTTTAAGATTTCGTGGTGTGCCTCTTGCCTTGTCCATCATTTGCGCAAGGCAAGCCATATCTTGAGCCATCGCAATTGAGGCTTTATTGGATAGTTCAGCTCCCTTAACAGTGTCTCGGGCGACCTCTGTAATGCGGCTCAGGTAAGCCTCTGGCCTACCCAGTCGTTTTGCCGTAAGGTGCCACTGCCAAAGCTGCTTCATCTCGGTATTGAGAGAGTTAGAGTGAAGCGTGCCTTTAGACGTATCGCACTGCATCAGTCGCTCATTCCAGTCCTTGCCATGCTTGGGCATTAATCGTTCTACCCCTGGCAACTGCTCTGCGATGCGCCAAGCCATCAACGTACCCGCTTGGTCAGCATCAAAAGCGGCGAAAACTCGTCCACCCTCCTGAAGAACAGACTTTAGGGCTTCAATAGGCACCCCTCCAGAGCCGTCTGTAGAGAGATAAATGCTTACTCTTGGTTGAGCCTGTCTTCCTCTATCCAACACAGCCAATGACATCGCATCGACTGGCGACTCTGTCAGGAAAACTCGCTGAACTGGGCCGTGGCCTGTGCCAATCCAGAACCAGCCCTGATTCCTGACCGACCCTGGAGCTAGTCCGTGATAGTGATTGTCTTCGCCCCAAGTGCCCCGTAAACTGGCCCCGGTCACTTCCCCTCTTGTCCAGGCATTCTTCTTTAGACCATGTCGGACAAAGACGGCATTTTGATGATCATCGGCATAAATCAAGCCTCGCTCATGTAGCCGATCCACCAATGCTGCTGGGAGCTTGCGAGTCTCCACCAGATATTCCCGCACCCCGTTCCACCTTTGCTCGTTGGCTGACGGCATTTCGAGCGATCTCGGCTCGCGCTCTTCAGAAGGCTGATATGTACTGACATGGGCTGGACGATTCGAAAGGTCCTGACCCGACAGCCACTCCACTGCGGCTTTGAACTCGACATTTTGAACATGCATCACCAGGTCAATTGCGCCCCGCCCACCCTGATCTGCTAACCAATCCATGAAGAAAGGGCCACTGATACTGATGATATGGTCATCATCGCGCCACTTGTGCTTGTCATAGCGATCGAGTTCCAGTCCGAGATTGGCCGCGACTATCTCTAAATCAATGTTGCGCACCTCATCCGCAACGTCTTGAAGAGAGGGCTGCGGTAACGGCTGAAGAGACGGTATCCTCTCGTTTTGTAGTGACGGTGTTTTCTTTGGTGACGGTGTCGTCGGAACTGATTTTGGGGTTGAGTCTTGCCAAGTCGGATCATTGCTCGAATGATCGAGATGGATATTCTGATGGAAAGAGCTGAATTGGTCAGTATCAAAAAGGCTCTGCACCTGAAACTCAGGCTCTTCAGTTTCTGTCGTAGTCGTCGTCTGGACGGTTCCCGGTTGAGGATTTGGAGCTGGTGCGTCCTCAATCATGGGTTGATCTGCTTGCTGGGCATGAACGCTGGTTTCTCCGTCGATGTCCGAGATCGCCACCTCACTCACTTGCCTCAGCGGCTCCAGATACTTCTCCAAACTTTTCGCTGGGAAGCCTGCTGCTGGAATCCTCTCCGCACCAGGAGTCGTGGATGTCTGGCTGGTGAGAATCAGATCAAGGGTTTGGGCTAACTGTCGGGCGTCTTCGAAGAAGGTTTCGTAGAAACGGCGATCGCTGGTTTGCACCAGCCCTAAAGACTCTGGATACTGGTCTTTGACTGCCAAATATTGCTGGATGTCTGCTGGGAATTCCAGTCGATCGCCCTCGACTTGCTCACCCAATGGCTGCCCATCTGCTTTCTCCTCTCCGTGAGATTGATCTACCTGCACCCTGGCGGCTTCGGCAAACCCCTGGTTCAGTATGTTCTTGGAGAACATCTGGGCAAAGCTGCGATCGGGGCGTCGAGATTCGCCCCCGATGGGATTCTGCACTGCGGTTTCCTTGAACCGCAATTGCCCCTCCGGCAACACCGTGAACACCATCTCAGTGTCGATAAACATGTCGCCGTTTTGAGTCAGGTAGTGAGTCAGATAAAGCTCATCTCCCTGCCGCTCCACCACCAGCGGAATGTAGGGCTCATTCTCAATGCGCAGATGAAACTCGTCGGTGTTCATCACCGTGTCTTCAATGCCAACCTCACGGAGGAATTTCAGGATGCGCCTTTCCAACTGGTCCATGAGCTTGATGGGCGGGACTGGTGCTTGGCCGACTGGGTTGGGGTTAGGCGTTGCAGGGGGCGGTTCGATGACTCGTGGTTCAGGGATAGGTGTCTCAACGGTTGTCAGCTTGGGCAAGGAGAGGCCCAGGAACTTACGGGCAATATCTTTTGACTCAAAGGCGGCCAAAGTGTACTGGCGCTGATGCATCAATACCGCCAGGGTTTGCTCCAATCGGGCCGGAGGAATAACGACCTCCATCCGGTCTCCCACCGAATAAAAGTC
Source organism: Leptolyngbya sp. SIOISBB (assembly GCA_010671905.1). Classification (GTDB taxonomy): domain Bacteria; phylum Cyanobacteriota; class Cyanobacteriia; order Phormidesmidales; family Phormidesmidaceae; genus Halomicronema. Next base: position 6,260,496 of record JAAHII010000001.1, on the reverse strand, counting down.
CGATCCAGCAGCGACAATAAGCCCCTCATCGAGAAAGTACCGCCCGCCCGACTCCTTGGATTTCGGAGTCTGCAGCACAAAACCGTCGCCATTGAATTGAGCTTTGAGGATAAGGAGTTCATCGAGGGTTTTGACGATACCTCGGCGATCGGTTTCGTTGGCAATGAACTGAATCACCTGCTGTGGGGTACCAAAAGCCACCGGCTCTTTCTTGATTTCATCTTGAATATCAAATCCCTTGGGCATCATCAGTCCCTGACGCACCTGGCCTTGATAGTCGGTGTAGTTCACCAACTTGCCGTTGGGATACTTCTCAAACGCTTTGATTAAGTTGCCAGTGAAGATTTGCCGGTTCATGCGGCCAGCAATCTGCTGCTGGTCAAACAAGCTATAGACATCATTGCCCAGCCAATCCTCGGTTTGTACGGTCGCCGCCAATGCCCCACTGCGTCCGGTGTTGAACTTGGAGAGAGGAACCGTGAGTTGCCGGACGGAGTCAGCCACCAGAATCCGGATCTTCCAGCGATTGGGCGCAGCGGGACTGCCGGATCGCGGCTTGGCATCAACGCTTGCCACCACCCCGTAAAAAATGGTTTGGCTAGCTGGAGTGACCAGACGGAGCGGCGTTCCGGGAACGAATTCTTCCAACACTTGGGTGACGTGGCTGAGCTGCTGGTCGAGGCGATCTCTCAGCTTGTCCCTGGCTTTCCTGTCTTGTCTATCCGCCAGCGCCAGTTGTCGATACTGCTCGGTTGCAGTTTGGAGGGAGGAGATCGCGTCGTCAGTCTGCTGTCTGGCTCGCTCCTCTACCGTACCCGGATCGTGCAGATCCACCCCTTTCACCGTCTCTAACCCTATGGACTCCCGCACCGCATTGATCATCTGTAGTTGCGTCAGCGGCTTGGTCTGGCTCTTGGCATCCACCACCTCCAGATACACCGGCCCGGTAAACTCGCTGGGCGTATCACTGTTATCGGCAACCACCTCCATCCGCGCCAAAGGACGAGCATCCAGATCCAGTTGATCCGCCTCTAGGATGTTTTCACCCATCACCCGCGCCTGGTCCACCAAGTCTCGGTACTCCGACTCAATCAGGCTATAGAGGGCTTCCTGCTCATTAATGGGCAATAGCGGAATGCGCCCCGTCACCTTCTTAATCAGGGCAATGTCGGAGGCATCGTTATCCGCCTGAGCGACGGGAAAATCAAGCTGGGCGTTAAGTTCCGGATCATCGTTAAGCAATTCGGTGACCACCTGCTCACCGTAGGGATTCATAAAATCGACGACAGTATTGAGTGAGATATCGGTTTCTCGTGCTGCCGTCGTGTTGGCGTTGAGGCTGGCCATCTTGCGACAGAGAATCGCCCCCGGTCTTTTCTCAGCCGGTAAATCGCCCATCAGCAAGGTGTAGCTCGGCAAGGCGACCTGTCCAGTGCGATGCACGCGCCCCAGCATCTGCATAAATACGTTGATGTCCCGCTCAGCTTGAGCCACGATCATGTGACGCGATCGCTGGTCAGCAAACCTCTCCGAGGCATGGAGCGAAATGCCGGTAGACCCGGAGCAGTTCAGCAGAATCACATCAGCATCCCCCGCATTGAACTTGGCGACCGCATCGATCTTGCCTTTGGCGGTGGTCTCCTGATCGGCCCGTACTCGGTAAGTCATGGAGCCATCGGCGGCATAGTCAATCCCGGCTTTGCGTCCGGTGACTTCCGTGACGCGATACCCAGCTCGCTCTAACTGCTGCTCAATGTAGTCAATGGGGCTAATGGGAATGCCGCTGAAGTCGGCTTCTCGAATGGCGTCCAGGGCAGTTTCGTAGGCCAGAACAGCCTCGGCTTCCAGTTGCTCATCCGTGAGGCGAGATCGCGTCGCTTGTCCTCGATAATCCTTGACCACGACATCGCGAGAGCGCTCCAAATACCGCTCCAGCAGATCACCAAAAGAAAGATCCAGCTCATCACCGGGATTCAAGCCTTGAGCGTCGGCGTAAGCCTGGATGAAACTGCCCATGGTGTTAGCAACGGTGATGACCGGCTTTTCGCCGTTTTGGAGGGACGCGATCGCCGCTTGCACCGTGGCATCCGCTTTCTGCGCCAGCAGCCCCTGCTCAATGCAGTTGTGCATCAGAGAGGTGAAGTTCGTACTCTTCGCCCCCACCTCGCCGATCGCCCCATCTTCTCCCAGCGCTTTAGCTTCCGCTTTGAGTTCCTTGCTGATGGTTTTAACGGCTTTTTGCTTGGCGTGATCGAAGTCTTTGATCGCCCGCATCGCTGCCGAAAAATCGTCCGCGACTACCCGATCTACCGGCACCGTTATTGCCTGAAAGGTAATGCCTTCGTAGGAGCGCTCCCGCCGCAGCATCTGCCCCGAAGCCACAAACTTGCTGGCGACAATCTGCTGCAATGGCACGCCACCATGAGTCAGGATATTTTCCAAAGCCGTCATGCTGCTGACACCCAGCCGCAAGTCAGTGCGGCGAGCGTACAGATCCATCACGTCCGGGCGTTTGGCATAGGTCGCGGAGGAATAAAACACCCCAGCAGACTGATCAATCAGTTCCCGCACGAAATCGGCGCGGTCTGGTGGCCCTGCTGCTTTCCAGCCGCCCTTGCTGCCGCCTGCTTGGTGCGCTTCATCCAAAATCAGAATGGCTTGGGGGGCAAGTTGGCGGAGAAAATTTCGCCGCTGCGGCTCTTTCTTACCTACTGTCTGGAGTTGGCTGTAGGTGGTAAAGATAGCGCTGTAGTGGCCGAGATGGCCCCGTTGCATCATGGCCTGCATTTCCTGCTTCTGTTTCGCCGCGCCAGCCGTTTTCAAAACGCCGCCTCTGGCTAAGGGAATCTCTGTCCCGCTGTCAGTGATGAATGGGGTAAACCGCCTCATACCGATATCGCTGACATCTCGCATCATATCGGCGTAGAGGGGTTTGTCCTTGGTGATGAAGATGGCGATCCTCCTCTGCTGCTGGGCGTAGCGCATGATGCTGGCGCAGATGCGGCCTTTGCCGATGCCGGTTTGGTCGCCTGTGATAAATCCCGCTCCCTGTTCTAGATTACCGATCGCCAGCGCGGCAGCATCCACTTGCTCGGCACTAAAGTAGCCATGCAGTTCTGCGACTGAGCCATAGCCTAAACGAGTGGCCAAGTATTCATCGATATTGCCATGGCGTTGCTCAAATCGTTCCAGCGCCTGCTGCGCCGCACTAGCCATGTTGAACGGAATCAGGGTCTGGGTCGAAAAGCCCTGACTCTTGGGGACATAGGGCACCTGTCGGGGTTGAATGTCATAAGCATCTGCTGCCGTAGGCTCCGCCGCGCTGGTTGAGAGAGGAGTATTCATGGGACTCTCTTGATGAAGCGTTACGGGGTCAGGTCGGTGAGCCATTCCTCCAACGAAGTCTCGTCGTGAAGGGCTAGCCAGTCGGGATAGTTCGGGTGACTCGGCGCGATCGCTCTGCTGGGAAAGGTCAGGCCGTAATGCCGCATCCGATCTCGAAATCGCCAGTTGTTCAGGATCAGGGTCTCGCTCCACTGCTGTCGCCACTGGCTCAGGGCGAATTCCGGATCGGTATCCGGCTCTAGCAGGGGCGTTTCCTGAGCTGAATCGAGTTGGCTGAGGCCGGTGGCGAGTAGCTGTTGGGTCTCCGTCTGAGGAGTCGCTTCCATCCAGGTCTGAATCATGCCGTCCAGCCGAGTTTGCATCAGCGCCAGATAGGTCGCCTCGTCCAGCATTTCCAACTCTAGAGGCACTTTGACGAGGAAGAGCGAGCCCATTGGCTCCGGCATCCAGAGATTCGGAAAGGTTGGATACTGAGGGTTCATGAAGGGATACAGCCATCGGGACAGAGTGGTTTCGGATGGGTTCATGGGGTAAGGTCTCCTTAAGTTCAGCGAAAGAGTGGTAGATCGTCGGGACTTCGGCAGCAGGTAGAGGGCGTTCGGATCGTCCGCGTCCCTCAATCACAATCAGGTCAATGGGAAAATCGGCTCCCTGCTTCCGGTAGAGGTCACCGGAGATCGAGAAATGCTCCGTCACGCGGTATTGCTGGTAGAGCAGGTAATAGAAGGCGCGACTCTCGCGGGTGTTGTAGCGCTCCGATCTCAGATCTGTCTCGAAACCTTTCTTCCCGCCGAGAATCAGCATCGCTCGCCCTTCGGGCTTCATGACCGACAAGGCGTTGAGCGCAATCACCTGATCAATTTGGGTTGTCCAAGTATCTGCGATCGGGAAACGGCGGGCATGTAGTTTGGAGTCTTTGACGGAACCAAAAGGGGGATTGCAGATGACGACATCGACCTGGGCTTTCGGTCGGTAAGTCAGCGCATCTGCCTGAGTCAGTTGACGGAAGCCGCGTGCGCTCAACTCCGCAAACCGATCTTGATTTAGCTCATTGGCGATCACTCTTTGTGGATTCGCCCCAATCAACAGTGCTCCGTTCCCGGCTGTCGGTTCATAGACAGTGGTTTCCGTATCAATACCGGCGAGCATCGAAGCGAGATAGGCGATTGGGATCGGCGTACTGTAAGCCTGCTGGAGTACGGAAGTGGAAGACCTGACGCTCAGATTGGGCTGCCGTTGCAAAAGATCCACTAAGCGATCATAAGTGTCGTGAGTGGTGGCTGAGGTTTGGAGGATTTCCTGCGCGGTTCTCACTACCCCCGCTTCAATGGCTTCATCGACCTGCTTGGCCAGCACCGTACTAGGATGAACGGGCTCACCCAACACCGCAGACGCCTGCTGACGGGCCTGGGTGATTGTGGCAAAGCTTCCCCCCGCCGACAAGTGATGGGCAAAGAATGCCACCAGTTCCGGCTGCCCTGCTATCCCCATTGCCTACTCACCCACAGCGAGTTCCAACGGCGGACGGCGTTGCCTCGGATTGATCGGGGTCACGGTCGCAGGAGCGTGTAGCTTCAAGTCCTGACTGAGTTCTCGGTCAATGAACCGAAAGTACGTGATGTCCTTGGACGTCAATTCAGACTTGATTTTGCCGTTGTCGATGCTGAGAATGGTGCCCCGCTCAGCCGCCTGAAGCTTAAGGCTATGGGGTGTTTCTTCAATGCGGTACTGGCTACCGCCCTGAAAGATGCGTTTGCCCTGGACATTAGGCCGACTGCCGGTGACGTCCAAGAGTTTGCGAGCGGTTTTGGCCAGGGCCAGAGCCGTTAAATCACGGGTTAGTCCTTTGTCGCCTGCCGGAGCGAGGTTACCGAGCTGCCGCGAGCGCAGCGGCGGTTCTGAAGAAATCCCCTCTAGCCCTTGAATTTGAATCTGCTGTCGCGCTTTCAGGAAATCTGCTTCTTGGGACACACCTAGATCATTTTTGAGGATGTCCAGCCCCCAACGGGTCTGGCGGAACATCATCAGTTCCATGCCTTCGCGATCGGTGAGAGTGACCATGCGACCTTTGGCGCTAAGGGTGTATTTCTCCGACTGATAGGTGCCTCTGCCAGGGCTGCCAGACACACCGTATTTTTGAAGCAAATCAACAGCAGTAGAGGCGACCTGACGACTGCGAATATTGGCGGCGATCGCCACAACCCTATCGGTCAGCTGCTGGGACGATCTCCGCATGACGCGAGTCGTTTGCTGCATCCATTTCCGGGTCGCTGTTTCGACAACCTGCTGGTTCTGGCGATCCAGAACGTCCAGGATGGAGACGACATTAGGAGAGTGCAGCTTCAGCGGTTGAGCCGCCAATGGCTTCTGATCGGGGATGGCAGGTTCTGGTGTCGTTATGGACGAAGACACTACCGATTCTGGTAAAGGAGCAAGCGTTTCGTGCTCTTTGGTTTCAGGCCGTTCGATGACTTCTGGAGAAACGTCTGCTGTTTCGATCGAACTTTGATCGACCTCTAGAACTGGATCTTCCTGTTGATTGGCACTGCTAGGGTGCAGCCGGTTTACCTCGACAGCCCCTTTGCTCAGGCGATAGACCAACTCATCACCGGCTTTGATATTGACCGTCCCTTTGACATCTGAGGTAACTGCACCCTCGGTTTGCGATGGTGCAGCCATCGCCGCTTGCAACAGCTTCAACTTGTTAAGGCTGAGCTTGTCAATCGGGTCTTTGTCGACATAGCCTTCACGGTAGACAATCTCGCGGCCCAGCTTGATTTCAATCGGTTCCGGAGTGTCTTGTGGCAACTCGTCTAATCCGTCCCATTGTTCATCCGTCCGGGCTGCCGCTTTCTCCTGCTGTCGAGCGGCCTTCAAGCGATCGCGCAGCATCTGGATAAAGGCTTGCACGGCCTCGGCAGTGGATTGAGCGGTCACAGCGGCGATTTCGCTGGAGGCGAGGGTTGTGTGAGCGTAGTCTTGCTCGATTTGTTTGGCTTCGCCCGGATTTACAACAGCTTGCATGGGCTTTCCTCCATTGCTTTTAGGGTTTCGAGGTTGAGTTGCGGGACGGCGGGGAGACGGTTGATCACTTCCTGTCCTTGCACCGAGAAATAGGCGGTTTCCCCATCGATCAGCCACTCGACCAGTTCGGGTTGGTAGTCGACAGCAATTTGAGGACATTGATAGGTCATCTGACCATCCTGCCACTCCAGAACCGTGACATCGTCAAAGAGCACGGAGATCGCGCGTGGCACGTAATCATCCGCGAAAGGTAGCTGATCAAACACGGGTAGCAACTCAGCGGCGATCTCGGGATGCTCCATTAACGCCGCCAGCGTTTCAGCGGAAAGCTTTGCGCTCAGAGTTTGAGCTAGAAATTGTTCGAGGATTTGAAGATTAGTGGCCATCCGGCACCTCCTAAAGCAAGCTGCCGTACTTGTCGATTAGGTCAGCGGGGTCGGGATAGGTGGAATTGACGGGGGCAGGGGGTTCTGGCAGCATCGATTCCACCAGTTGCTGCCGTTGTTCTAGGTCTTCCGTGGTGGGGACTCGTTGGGGACTGCGCTGCATTAGACGAGTTTGAATCTTGGCCCAAAGCGCTTCGCTGGCCTCGGTCGCTTGCAGATCCGCCTTCGGAATCTTGATGGTCTGCCGAATGGGAATGGCGGCTTCTCCTTTGGAGGTAAAGCCCGGATTAATCAGGACGCACTTTCCTTGGGGCAGCCGGAGAAACTGGCTCGGTTCGAACAGCTTGCGGATACGTTCCTGCTCAGCAATCGTGGTGCTGGACTTGCCCCCGCCCCGATTCCGAGACTTTTGCTTGTAGCGGATCTCTTCGTCCCCTAGAAAGTCGGAGAACATGCGAGCCGCTTCATACTCCTGCGGATTGAAGATGGCCTTGGTGGCACAGGCTCCCAGGATGGCCCGTGCTAATTCGCGCCCATAGGTTTTCTCCAGTTGCACCAGATTTTGAAAGCCCAGGACGACTGACAGTCCATCCTCTCGGTTTTCGTTCAGCCATTGCACTAGAGTCGGCAGGTAAAGCGTCGGCAGCTCATCGATCGCCACAATCAGCGGGTCTTGTCGTCGCTTCGCCACGTTGCGAGTAACAATCATGTGCAGCACAGTCGCCACCAGCGGCCCCACCACATCCCGCCGTTCCCGATCCATTCCAAAAATCAGCAGTTGCTTCCCGCTTAACTCCAGAGGGATGGACGTGCGACCACAGAAGCTGCCCAGCACCCCTTCCTTCATAAAGCGAGTAAAGGTTTCGCTGGCACTGCCGACAATACCGCTAGCGGTTTTTTCAGCATCTTTCACCCCAATCAGCTGGTTGAACGAGACGCGAATCCAACTGTTCATGTCCTTGGCCGCGGCGATGCGATTCCCCAGATTCGTCAACCCCAGCACCGCTTGAGCCGTCATAATGTCCGGATACTCAGTAGACTTGGCCAGCATCAACAGGGCTTCGGTGAGCTGATCGCCCGCAGCGGCAAAGAAGCCATCCTCGCTGCTCTGGGTCATTAGCCGAAAGTTCTTGTTCAGCACCGTGGCAATCTGCCGCGCCATCTCGGCATCGGACTCGTTGCGGAGAAAATCGATAGGGTTACACACGCCAGATTCGGGAAAACCGGGCGCTAGAACATGAACTTGGTAGCCCAACTTGGCAGCATAGGCGGCATGGCGAGCACTCTGAGTCGGATATTTGAAGTCGTACAACGCGACCGGTAGTCCTTGCTCCAGCGCAGAGCGGATTAGCGGATCGATGACGCTAAAGGTCTTGCCCGAACCCGGTCCCCCACAGACCGCTACGCCCCGCTGTAAATCCGGCAGGTAAATTGACCGGGCATCCTTTGGGCGCTGGGGTTTGCCGATGTAGAGAGAAACCGCATTATGTTTACGGGCCGCGAGTTGCTTCACAGCTCGCTTACGCGCCGCTCCTTTTTCTTTGGCGCTGCCGAAGCGACTGGTGGCCAGCTTGCCTTTTTTGCGATCTCCTAACAGCGCCAAGCCCCCCACCAGCACCAAGCAGCCTAACAAAACTAGGCCATTGCGGGACTGGAGGGAGGAAGCCAATTGGGAACCCGACTCGCCAGAGGCTGGATTCGTTTGCGCCAAGGTAGCAGGCTGTTCAGTAAAAGTCTTCATGGCAGCACCTCGTAGCTATCGATTGGCAGTGCAATGCCCAACTGCTCTAGCGCCCAGATGTGCTCGGGCGGAAATTCGCTGTGGGTGCCTTCTGGAGCGCCCATGAGATAGTCCGTCAGCTGCTGTTGATACGCCTCCCGACCGCCCTGCTCTTGAAGGACGCGGGTATAACGCTGTAGCGCTAATTCCCGTGCCAGCTGGAGGGGAAGGTAGTGACTGAGCACCGGATCGTCCTCTGGCAGGAGCGATCGACAGACATCTTCAGCGTTTAGGTAAATTAGGACTTCCTGATAGACGTCCTCGCTGTTATCTTCCCAAGCGGCTCCCAGTAAGTAGTAGCTGCCGGATTCTGTTTCCACTAGGCCCCACACTTTCACCGTCTGAGTTGCAGGAGGCAGGCAGGTCTGTATGGTTGCCGGAATCTCGTCTGACGCCTGCGCCAGGTTAAATCCCACCAGAGAGATCAGACCCACCAGCAGAACGAACACACTGGATAGAACAATGGCAACTTTGCGCTTTCGTTTCATGGCAAAGACTCCTAGCTGAGATAGTTCATCGGGTTTCGAGGCTGGCCATTCTGGCGAATCTCAAAGTGAAGATGCGGTCCGGTCGAGCCGCCGCTGCTGTTAGCTCGTCCCACCGAATCGCCCTGGGCAATAATGTCGCCCTGTCGGACGAAAAAGCCTTGCAGGTGGGCGTAGTAGGTCTCCGATCCATTGCCGTGATCCACAATGACAAGCCTGCCGTAGCCGCTAGTTAGAGAACCACTGACACCAGCGAAAGTGACTTGTCCGCCATCGGCAGCGCGGATGATCGTGCCATTGGGCGTGCCCAAATCAGTCCCGGTATGGAGACGGCGATCGCCATGAATCGGATGGGTGCGGTAGCCAAAACTGCTGGTAATGGGATACCCCGGTGCGGGGTTGATGAAGGTACCGGTGGCGATGCCAGAAGTTCCTGACTGTCTAGCAACGGGATTGGGAGTAGAACTGGCTTGGCCGGTCTCAGGATCAATTCCTTTCGCAGCAGCTACTTCAGCGGAATCGGTCGTCGCAAGCCCCTCCTTAATTTGTCCCAGGAATAGCATCCCTTCCTCTTGGATGGGCAGCCAGGGAATAGGACCGATGAAGTAAGGCGTACACCCCAGGTCCACGAACAGATTGCGGACACACATGCGGAAGTAGAGCCCCGTTTCAGCCGTACCGGTAGCCTCGTCGGTTTCCAGCACCGCGACCTTGAAGGCATTGCCAAAGGGATGACGTCCGGTAGGTTCTAAGCCACCGTTAGCCGAAGCCAAAGAACCTCGCCCCCCTTGGACTTGCTGATACTTGCCGGAAATCCACTGGGTGCCCTCCACCAATTCCGGTTGAGCCATTTCCAAATGGGCGCAGTCAGCCTGACAGGGCACGTTGAATCCTTCGACATAGCTGCCGCTGATGGTATTCGTGAGATCGCCCTCCGCCGGACCAAACACCACATCGACCATCCCCACCACTACGCCCTGCTCCATGATGGGATTGGGAAAATTGGCGAAGGGGACATCGGCTAATCCAGGAATCTGGTCAACAACCGATTGCTGCCAGTCTTGAAAGGTTTCCAGGGGAGCGTTGATCAGTCCGGGGATAGCGCTCAAATCGTACTGCTCCAGGTTCAGCTCTCCCAGACTCAGTTCTGCTAGAACTTCGTTTTGCACGACGTCTGCAATCGTCTGCGGGACGTCAACTTGCCTCTGGAGCAAGTCGGCGATCGGCTGGACGGCTTGGACAGGCAAATCAGCTAACTCCGGAATGGCCTGCATCAAATCTGCAATCGTCTGCCAACCGACCAATGCCAAATCTGCCAGCCTGAGCGGTTCCCAATCGAGACCGACGACAGCCCCAATGTCGGCCAGCGAAAATCGCTGTAGTTGAAAGCTGTCCTGGAAATCGCCCAGCAGCATATATTCATCGGCAGTCTGTCCGGCCTGCCAGAAACGAGAGGGATTGTAGCCCAACTCGCGAATCAGGTCAGTGGGGGCTTCAAAAGAGCCCGATGCCAAAATGGCGGGGAGCGATCGCAACGTAATCTGCGTCCAGTTGGGCTTGATGCCGAGCATCTGGTCTTGAATGACTGGGACGGGTGAGCCCAGCTGAGTACTTGAGTGAGCGGGCGCAAGGGGCAAAGTATTGAGGGCGATCGCGAAAATTAAGACAAGCAGTCCCATCACAGACCACCCGAGGCGTCTGCGCCTGAAAATCAATGAGTTCATGGCCTTAACTTGAATGAAGGACTAACGGTCAGTTGAGGTCAGCGGCGGATCATCGCGAGCCCTGGCTCCCCACTCTGCGAGTTGGGTAATCAGCTCCAGGGAAACTCCGGCATGTTCTGAGGCAATCGGAATCTCTAGCCCTTGCTGAGTCAGGTCTAGAAAGGTTTTCAGTCGGTTCCACAGATCTTGTTCGGGACGAATCAGGTCTCTCGATGCCGCAATTTCTAGCCCTCGACGTACGTCGCCAGGACCCAATAGCGAGTGAATGGGCGAAGACGGCTGAACGGCCACGGTGTGATAGTCCGGGTCGCCATCACCAAATTCGATGCGAAATTCATAGAGGTGGCGTTCCCCATGTGTCGCCTCAGTGATGACAGTGAGTAAGGTGCCGCTAGCGCTCGGCAAGTGCTCAAAGTCCAATCCCTGGATTCGTCGCAGGTGAATGACTGAGGGATTACCGGAAATACAGTCTGATTCGGCAACGGCAGGACACAGCGGTTCATCAAAGTCCAGAGCAACCCGCGCCGGATCATCAATCCACACCTGCACAATGCGTTCATTGGTAGGGGAGGAAGCTGAGGTTTGTGCCATAGCCCGACCAGAGATGGAGGACTGGCGTGACACCGATGAGACCTTGAGCCCGATCAGCCGAAATTGAGACCACCGACTGCGCCTGAACTGATGGGATGGGCCAGCCATTGATAGCGATCACCCCGATAAACAACCAAGGAATCCAGCATCTTTTCATAGCGCCACCGTGTGATTGATGTACACTTCGACCTCCTTTCCGGGCGGGAGATACCAGATGGTGGGCCGATTGAGGATTTCCTCCAGGGCCGCTTGGTTGCGCTCTGCCATTTGTTCGCTCAATTGGCCAAAGGCCCCTTCGAGCAGACCAGCCAGAATATTGGGGTCTCCAGTTTCTTGGGTGACGGTGCTGCCCCCGATATTGCTAATCACGGAGGAAGATTGAGGCCGATTGATCAACTCAGCGACTCGGGAAACCCCCGACATCGCCGCCATATTGAGGTCCATCCGGGCGATGTCGCTGCCAGGGTCGCCGTACTTTTGCGCGATTAGGGGCGTCCCCTCTAACCCTCGTAGTTGGATTGCACCAGTGGGGAGTGCCACCTCATGGCCGTCTCGAATGAACGAAACCACTGACAGTTGAGCCAAACCACTCTCATCGACCGAGTCCACCTGTACGACCAACGCCGTTTCTGCTGGTAGACCAATTGCGTCCTCAGGAGTCAACAACGGCTCTGTCAGTTTCACTATGAACTGAGGCGCTTCTGTTTCTGTCGTCGCTGCCCAAATCAAAGGCATTTCCAAAACCGCTTTGGCTTGAGTGCCTGTGACAAGCGCTGCCGATGATGTTGGCAGGGGGCGTCCCTGAAGAATGGCGGCTTCTTCGGCATGGTTGATTTCTGGCCAAATTGAGGTGGTCGGATTGCTTGTTACTTCAACTGAGTCAGGAGACGATAGTGGTTCTGTTTGTTGAAGAGGCGAGGCTTCTGTTCCTTGGCGATAACTGCCGATCTGCGACAAGGCCATCCACTGCTCCATCGGATCCCCTTCTGGCTCTGGAGCCGTTACTGTTGGCCTTGGCTGAGCAGCGCTGACCCGAGGAGCAGGGGTGGGGCGAGGGGGTGGGGCTGAACGCTGCACAACCGGTTGGGGCGATCGCGGGGCGGGTCGCGGCGGTGACGAAAATTGTGGCGTTTCCTGAGTTACGGCAGGCTCTGGCTCTGGTCGAGGGGTAGATTCTTCTTCGGCCAGGGCTTCTAGTTCCGCTTGTTGTTGCCCCATCGCTAAATCGGTCAGCAATTGTCCGCGATCGCCATCCGCTGATTCCTCTGCTGCCACCATCGGTTCAGCAAAATCGGCCTGCGCCTCTTCGACAGGTTGAGAATCACCTTGATTCATGACGCCACTGGTGAATACCGCCAGTACGCCAATCACCAAGCCCGTTCCTGCCGCGACTACACCCAGTTTCGTGAAGGGATTAGCGGCGAGCGATCGCCCCGGTTTTTGCGCCGTCCCAACGGTAGCGGACTCATCCAAATCTTCGGGGTCTAACAGCGGTCCAGGGTCAGGAACATGACCATTATCAGAATCTGGCGGAGCCGACTCAGTTTCCTGAGCAGGCACCTCTTGGTCTGGTAGCTGCAAGCCCACCAGATCCGCCATTTCCTGTTCATCCCAAAAATTATCAGGGGTACTCATGGCAAGTCCTCGCGGTTGAGTTCACGGATGGCATAGACTTGTAGCCCTGCCTGACGAATGCCGTAGATGGCCTGCTCCAAGGGTGTTTCGCCGTCGGGAACCGCTGGAGCCGTGACGGCTTCCACAAACACTTCGCGGTTAAAGGGAATCGCCTCTCCCACAGCATTGGTTTCATCGAAGACGTAGAGGTGAGCGACGACGTCTACTTGCCAGCGTCCCTCACCGACGACTGCGGGCTCAGAGACGTGGTTGACCACCATCACCACCTGAGTCGTACCGCTGAAAACCCCTGGTGGCGTCAATTCGGCGACTCGCTTAAGAAAGTCCTGACGGAAGTCTTCTGAGAAGGCAAAACTGGCTTGCCAGCTGGCGGTAGCCACCTGCCCCTTGCCGCGCTCCATCTCTACCGGGAGCCCTGGATCCGGCTGGGGCTGATTGTCCGCTTCGGCAGTCGCCGCTGGGAGGCTGCCGCTCCAGTTGAACATCAACACCAACGTGTCGTTAACGAAACGCCGAATCGTTTCTGGGGCGCGGTCTTGAGCCTCCATCGCCCCGACCCGGATGGCTTGCCCATCCTGCATTTGCACCAGGGTGGGAGCGGCTTGACGACTCAGGCGGCTGAGGGCACCGGCTTGGACAAACAGGAATACCAGAATGACCAGTTGGAGTCCTACACTGCCCAGCACAAATAGCGGCAAATAATTCGTGTTGCGTTTCTCGATTAACTGCACCATAGGAGGTTTCCTGTTGAATGAGTTCAGCGGCGCATCCGATAAGCCCGGCGGCGAGCAGAGTAACCGGGCGTGCGAGCAATGCCGCCCATTGCCCCGGTTCCGGCGATCACCCCCGCCGCGCTGGTCAGGGCTCCAAACACCGTCATGCCGCCACCAGAGGCCAACGCCAGAGACAAAATGGGAGCGAGTAACCCCAGAAAGAAGGGCGCAATCAGGGGATGGGCGTCCCCGGCATTCAGCACCGCCAGCGAAACCAGTCCCGAGAGAATGTTGAAACTGAGCTTGGCCACCGCGAGGGAAAAGAAACCGGTCAACCAGGCAAAGAGCGGTTTTGCTCCCACTGGCAGCAATGACCCACCGACCGCCAAAGGGCCAAGGGTGGCCGTGAGCAGCATCGAGGCTTCAATCAGCCATTGAAAGGCGATGTGCAACGCCATCAAAATGCCTCGCGTCACGGTCTGAAACCCCGAGCCCATCAGCGCTCCGCCAAACCGTAAACCGGAATCCAGAGGATTGTCTCCCGCTTGTGCCGCTTCCCAGGCCCGAGACAGCGCATTGAGATTGCCGGTTCTAGCCCGGTAGTCTTCGATAAATTCCCGTGCCTCAATGGCCGCCAGTTCAATACAGTTCGCCCGCTCCTCTGGATTTTGCAGTTCGTAGCACTGGTTGCGTCGCTGGATGATGGTCTGCTCCACCGAGCCTTCCAACACAGCGGTTTGATAGGCTTCTTGCAGCTGAATATCGGCAGCGGTGTAGGCTAACACGTCTTGATTGACCTGATTGATGTAGTTGCGAATATCCAGGGTGATCGCCGCCAGTCGCTCGCCATTGTTAGACAGCAAGATGATCACCAGCAGCGGCCAGATGAAGTCGGCATAGGCTCGCTGGCTGTCCCCTTCCACCATCTGCCGGGTCCACTGGGTGAGGAAAAACAGTAGGGTCGCCACGGCAAAGAGGACGCCGACTCGCGCCAGGGCAAAGTACAGCCCCCCTTGCAGGACGCTATCCCACAGCTGATTCCAGCTCTCGGCCACCGCTTCCGACGCGACTTGCCCGCCTTCAATGATGTCGGCGGTGTCGCGGGGAACTTGAGCAACGGGGAGAGAGAACCAAAGTGAATGCATGGCGAAGGAAGTTTAAATTGACGTCATGGCGAACTGACGCCTAGAACAAGCGGGCTTGACTGCTGATTTGCAGCGTGTCCAGGGCACTGCCCAACTCCTGAAGGCGGCGAGCGCGGGCTTCTTGATCCAGGTTTTGCGAAATATTGGCCAGGTTGAGATTGGTCAGCTGCGCATCCTGCCGCGACTGCAACAGTTCTGACTGCACGGCACCTAACACTTCTGACTGCCGGGCATTTTGCTGCGCCATCGCCTTGATGGCGTCCTGGGTGGAGACCGCCACCTGAGCTGAATCCGCATGCTGCTGCACTTGGCCAATCGTGTTTTCCATCCAAGTGATTTTGTCGCGGGTCGCGGTTTGGCCTGACTGACTTAACACCGCATCCACTTGGGCGCGGGTGAGCTGCCGGTCGATCTCGTTGGCGGTTTCAGCGGCAGCCTGCACGGTATCGGACTGCGCCAAGTCCCCGGTCAAAGTGGCGGCTAGTTCTGCGGCGATATCGGAGCGAACCTGATTCGGATCAACCAGACCCAGATCGCCAACCGCATTGTGGATCACCCCATCCAGCTCACCGGGGAGGGAATCCATCACACCCGTAATGGTTTGTTCGACGTAGGCTCTAACGTCCTCAAAAGCTTGGCGAAAAATGCCAAAGATGTCGTTAAACGTCGTATCAACTTGGGATGCGGCGGCTGGTTTGACCGGCGCAAGCAGCAGTGTCGTCGCGAGAATCGGGATCAAGGCAAAGCGGATTTTCGGAGTCATCGGGAACCTCCAGAGTGAAGAGAGTTAAACGGGGCGATCGGCACTTCGGGATGGGGATTGCGCTCGGCAAACCAGCGCTCGGTGATGACTGACAGTGGTTCGCCAGATTGAATGGACTGCACCAGCAGCCGGGCAAATTCTGCTAGGCCGGTAAACTCATCGGGGGCATGGCGCAGTACCAGATCTCGGGTGGCTTGCTCATCGGGATTATTCGCAACTGCCGCCAGCTGGGCAAAGGCGGGATAGTAGCGGCAGTAAGTGTAGATGCCGTTGTTGTCGAGCAGCCATTGGCTGTAGATGCCCTCTCGTTTGGGAAAAAAGCTGTCGCTAGCGTTGCGATTGATGATGGCGGGCGGATACTTGAGGATGCGCTCAAAACTATCGACGGCTGTCGGTTGCACCCGGCCAATCAGGCGCGTCGTCAGGTTCTGAAAGATCTTGGCGCTGGCCGGTGACTTATGAACCGTATCGGGATCTTGAGCGGAGATAATCACTCGAATTCCCGCTTTCGCGCCGTTGGCACAGAGTCTGCCAATCAAAGCGCCGATTTCGTCAAACTCAAACAGGATGGGGGCTTCATCAATGAAGAAGATAGAAGCTGGAGCTTCCAAGGCCCGCCGCAGGGCGGCGGCATAGGCGGAAAGGGCGAGCACTGCCGCATCTTCCTCATTCGCCAAATTCCGCAGGGCAAAGACCAGCAGTTGCGCATCGGTCGGGAAGCTGGACGGGGCCGAAATGGCTCGCCCGACGCGGCTGGAGAGCCAGAACCGGAGCCGCAACTCAATCATGTTCAGCGCCGCTTCGATGTTGCCGCCCACCTGTTGCAAATCGAGCTGCTCTGGGGTGCAGAATGCCAGAAAGTCCGCCAGCGTAGGGATTCTATCCCAAGCGTCAGAGCCCAAGCGCCCTTCCATGGCTGCTAGATAGCGCTGCTGAATCTGACTATCCCCAAAGAACGCATTCAGCGCCAGCACCAGGATGGAGCGGATGGTCTGGGTCATCACCGACCCGTTTGCCCCCGAACCCACAATCATCGTCAGCAGTGCCGATTCAAGGAACGATTGGAAGTCTTGCAAGCGTTCTTTTTGCTCGTCGCTGGGCAGGTGCCGCAAGTCAGGCAGCTCGAACAGGTTGTTGGACTCACGGGAGATGTCAAAGTAGGCTCCGCCGATTAGCTGGGTATAGTCGGTGAAGGTGGAAGAACCATCAGGTTTTGGGAAGTCCAGGGCGACGACCGGAAAGCGATAGGCCAAAGCCTGAGTGAGGATGCCGGAGACCAGTACGGACTTTCCCGCACGAGTCGTGGCGAACAGTCCCAGGTTTTTGTGCTGGGTAAACAAGTCCAGGTGAATCGGGCTGCCCCCTTCCTCCGCAATCAGCTCAAAGCCGTTGGTATCACAGGGCTGAGTGAGCACTAAGGGCATCAGCCCCGGCACTTCTCCCGTCAGATAGAGCTGCCTGCGGTTGAACGGACTGGCCATCAAGGCGTCCCAGACAATCGGCAGCGTTTGCAGCCAGACTTTCCAGGCATAATCTTGCTCCCGCTCCACCCAGGCAGGACGGCGAAAGCAGCTTTGCAGATACCGGCAGGCTTCGTCCAGCTGCTCCAGAGTCGGGCGATGAATCAGAAACACTACAGCCGTATGAATAGGCAGGGCACCTTCAAATAGCTCCTCTTGAGCTTCAATGGAGCGCTTCATTTTCAGCTCCGCCGCCACATCCACGGAATTGCCCTCTTCCGCCAGGGTGGCTGTCAGGTTGGACTGCTTCAGCATCCGCTGCACTGTCGTCTTCACCAGGGTTTCGTTCGCGCGGGTTAGCTGGCAGAAGATCTCAGTATCTGCAACGGTCTCTCTGGAAAGGACTTCCCAGAGGTAACGTAGTTGAGCAAACTCACTGGCCCAGCCCCCCGGTTTTTCCAGAAAGGTGAGGGGAGCCACGTACTGACCGTTGACCTTGGCCCAGGATTTCCCGGCAATGGGAACCCCGGCTCGGGTGAGCAGGGTGGTGCTGTGAACTTCAGAGTTGACCTGTTCGTGTAACCCTTGGCCATCTAAAACGATGAGTTGGGGAATCGGAATCGGCTCGCTTTGATTAAAGCGCTGCCAGAGCAACGTCCACAGATCAACTTCACCCAACGGCTTGATCGAGAGCCCCATCTTGTTAGAGAGCACCTGCTCCCACAGCAGAAAGCCATCGGTAAAGGCTTTGGTGATGACCGTTTGCAGGCGTTGGTTCTTCGCGTTTTGCAGTTCTCCCGTAAACGACTTCCAGAGCGTTTCCCCTCGACCAATCAGCTTTTCGATCAGGTCTTTGGCACCTTCGGAACCGCTTTGCACGGTGTAGGTGACGTAGAGCCTGAGAAACTTAGGTTTTCGTAAACCTTGCTGGGTGAGTTGCTGGATGCGGGCGCGATCGCTGGTGAGCAAAAACTTCAGGGCATGGCTGGGGGCCAGATCTGTCAGTTGAGCCAGATCTTGTTGACGAGTGCGATCCGACGAAAACGCCCCCAGATGAATCGTCAGGCGTTCACCCCCAGGCAGGTCCTTCAACCCCGATTCCAGTTGACTAAAAATGGTCTCGACTTGTGCATCGGTCAGCGTATTGTGAATGCCTTTGCAGTCAAAACCAAAGACGAAGCACAAGTGCTCTCGGTTCTGCCCCTTGGTGAGGACATAAGCGCCGACCCGCCGACCCCGCAGTTCGACCCGCAGCATGGCGGCGAGATTGAGCGCATCTTCAAAAGGGGTCAGGGTGCCGACGAATTGGCCGCCGAGTTTGAGGCGGTGTTTTTGGCCGCCGAGTTTGAGGCGGTGTTTGCCGATTTTCTGTTTCATGGTAGATAAATCTCAGATATCGGGCATAGCCGCGACTCCAGGTAGGAGTCGGCACGAATTTGGCCGTGAACTTCCAGCTTTGTCCCCCCGTGAGAATCCACCAGGTAGACATGCCCCAAGCCGCAATAAAGCCAATCGCCAGCCAACTCAGGTTGAACCCGCGACCCACCAGGTAAGACACGCCGGTGATGCAGAACCACGGGATGATTTGGTCGGCGGGAATGGGGCCTAAGCGGGGTTGGGCGCCCAGAATGGCGTTGACCGGACGAAAGTGAGAAGGCATAAATCGCTCAAGGGGGCTGAAAGAACAGGTGGTAGTTGCACCCTCGATCTGATTAATGAAACAACCGGGATTAGCCGGTGATGAGCGTCGTCAGAATGTCACCAGCGGTGACGGCGATGATGATAATGAGCGGCGTGCGGGCGATCGTTTGCCAATCCTCATCCTGACGAGCGCCATTGATAACGCGCACCAACGAGATGCCCACATAGAGCAGGAAAAGACCTCGCAACACATTGAAGACGAGGGGGATCGCCTCTCCCGTTGCCGCGCCAAAATTGGTCTGCATCCAGGTTTCGGCCCCACCGAAGAATTGCGCCTGGGCCGGAAAAGCCAGCAGAGTCAGGAGTGATAGCAAACTGAGGCCGATGGCCAGGATCGTTTGACGGCAGGCAGTCCAGCTTCTAGAAGCGTTGGTAGAGACACCCGCTTTGCCGGTCACGTCTTGTCGCCAGATCAGGCCCAAGCCGCTACCGGCGAAAATTAACAAGAGCAAGGCTGGACCGTGGAGCACAAAATTAGCGCTCATAACCCCCACCATAATCGCAGTCAGTAGTGAACATGGCAGCTGACAAAAACAATAGGTAATTTGCGCTACAAAATCGAATAGAGAAGCCAAAACTTCTGTGCGCATTTTTAAATGCTGACGGATCATTTCAGCCTCCTTAAATCAGGTCAGACTGTCTTAACTCGCGTGTTCAAAACCTAACTCTAGACGTGACTCAAATCCTGGAAAGATTTGACCACTATAGCAACGAATTTCAGGAATCGAAATAACTGCTCTCTCTTCTTGAGAGCATCCATTGATGTCTAAAAGACTAGCCAAAATCCTGGATTTTGTGGCCAGATCCGTAACGATGCGTGACTTCAATCAAGTGCTTGAATATTTCAGCAAGAATACCGAGAGCCCTTGTTTCACCAATGCATAATCCAAAAAACAACAGGATAAATTAGTATTTCAAGTCTTCCGAGATACAAATAATTAGTTCTATAAAAACTGATTATTCCCTGTGATGTTGATCACATAAACAGCTCTATAAATGTCTGAAATAGAGCTTCCAATAAGTCCTCTTTTACCCTTAAATCCTTAACTCAAATACGTCCCCAAAAGCCAGCATTAATCAGTCATCACAACGACTAGTACAGATTTCAACATATTTTGACGTCAATACGTCTTGACGTTTTTAAGTTGAATGGTTTTAATGGCGGCATGTTTCCTCGTCAGTGAAGACGCCCAGCCGCTGAGAAAGTTCTGGGTTTGGTTATCGGGAGCGATCGCCCATGAAGACTTTGAGCTGCTTGTCGCTCTCGGGAGGACAAGGGAAAACCTCGATCTCGCTCTTGTTGGGCCGACTGTTGGCGCAGCAGGGACGGCGGGTGTTGATGGTGGATGCTGATCCACAGGCGAATCTGACCTTTTATTTAGGTCATGATGTGCAGCCGGATGCCCCAACGCTGCTGGAAGTGTTGAAGCGACAGGTGGAGACGGCAGCGGGCATTTATCCTCTGGCTTATGAGAATTTGTATCTGCTGCCTGCTGATGAGGGTCTGCATCAGGCCCAGGAGTATCTGGCCACTAGCGGCATGGGAGCGTTGGCATTGCGCTACAGCTTGGAGGCCGTGAGTGAATTGTTTGATGTTTGCCTGATTGATTCACCGCCCCAGCGCACTCAGATTTGTCTCTCGGTGGTGGGCGCATCGGACTGGGTGTTGATTCCGGCGGAGGCTTCGACGAAGGGAGTCAATTCGCTGTTGCGCAGTCTGGAGCTGTTGGAAGAGATGCGACGCATCCGCGCGTTTACGGGGCAGGTGCTGGGAGTACTGCCGTTTCGCGATAAATGGTTTGGCAGGTCACAGGCGACGGATAGTCGGGAAGCCATAGCCGCCATGCGACAGGTGGCAGGAGAGATTCGGGTGCTGTCGTCGATTTTGGAGAGTGAGCGCTACAAGCAAGCGATTCGGCAGGGGCGGTTATTGGCGGAATTGGGGCATGGGGAGCTGGAATTGCCGCTGCGGCAGGTGATTGAGATCTTGGAGCAGGTGTAGGTCATGAATGAAGATGCGCTAGAGAGACTGATGCAACAGCAGCGCCCGACCGTGCCGCCACGTTCTGACGGGCTGGAGGAGACATCCCGTGTGAAGTCTCGTCAACCGGATGCAGATGAGACAGTGACATCAAGATACAGTGACTCTGATGAGTCTGCAGGTGTTGACGTCAGCATGTCTATGAGTCAGGGTGAAGGGTCGGATCTGCCTCAGTTAGTGCGCACGACCACACGGTTGGAGGAGGAGATTGATAAGGCGCTGCGGCATCTCTGCATGGATGAGAAGATCACTAAGGAGGTGTGGTTTGAGGCGGCGTATCAGTATCTCGCGGAGCATCCCAAGGCGATGAAGGTGGTGAATGGTATCGCGAAGGAGCGGTATCAACGGCGGAAGCGGGCAGCGGATTTGCGGAAGTTGGAGACGATGCAGAAGCGGTTAAAGGGGCAATAATACAACTTTTCTCAAAATTCGGTCAATATCAGTAACTTGGTATGCCAATATCAATCGAGATATTTAACTAAGATGTCTTAACACTTAGTTTTGAATCACACTCTCCGGCGACGTATAAGTCTCGGTTTGGCTCCTATAAAAATTGTGAACTGACTTGTGGAGCAGTGATATGAGTTCAGGTTTTTCGGCAGGGCCTCAAGCACTCGGTTATCTTTACCAAATTCGCTATGCGCTATACCTTATTTTGGAAAATCGGGAAGAACTTCAACTATCAATTGAAAGCCTCGATGATGTCACTTTTGATGATCAAGGTACACCTACGGAACTTCTACAACTGAAACATCATGTAAACCAAGCATCTCTTACGAATAGAAGTAGAGATCTCTGGAAAACGATTCGTGTATGGAGTAGCTTAACCAAAGATGAACTGGTATCATCCAATACATTGCTTACTTTGGTTACTACGGGATTAGCTCCTGAAAATTCAATCTCATCCCTTCTAAGACATGGAACTGATAGGAACCCACAACTGGCGACACAGCAACTACGTAGCATTGCTCAGTCAGACACTCAGAGTCTAGCCAAAGAATTTGAAGCTTTTAATGCGTTGACAGATTCTGAGCAAGAACAGCTGGTTGACTCTATACAAATCATTGATGCTTCACCCCAAATTAATGATGTTGTCCCAAGAATCAAGCAAAGAATCAAGTTTTCTGTAAGGAGAGAGCACTTACATAACCTCTATGAAAGATTGGAAGGATGGTGGTTTTCAAAGGTAGTTAACCATCTTAATGAGGAATCTGCTGTACCAATTTCAGGATTTGAGGTTCACGATAAAATTTGTGACATCGCAGAACAAGTTTAAACCTGATGCTTTACCTATAGATTATTTCGAACTTCAACCATCTGAACCACCTGATATTGACGCAGATAATCGTCGATTTGTGATGCAGCTTAAAGCCATTGCAATTAATAATAAGCGCATTGAAAAGGCCATTTTGGATTACTACAGGGCGTTTGAGCAACGATCTAGATGGGCTCGCGAAGATTTATTATTCAGTGATGAAATAGAGCAGTATGAAAAGAAGCTAATTGATGAGTGGGATCGCTATCGATTGATGCTTCAGGATGAATTGATTCTTGAAGATGAAGATGAAATAGTGCATCAGCAATTTGGCCGTAGATTATATAACTGGGTAGATCAAACAGCAGATATTCGAATACGGCCTCAGGTTGCTGAAGAATATGTAATGCGTGGAAGTTACCACATATTAGCTGACAAAATTTCACCTATTGTATGTTGGCATCCCAAATTCGTTGAAAGACTCGCTCAATTATTACCAACTTCATAGGAGTTATTCCGTGCTGCCTTGGGAAAGACGCCCTATTGAAATAGCCAACCTGTTTAATCCTGCTTTTTGTTCGTTGCTGCTCCAATATGGCGTTAGAGGATATGAAAGAGAAAGCGGATCTGGCATGCCATATGCCTTACTATTTTTCATTCTGCCAATTACTTTACATCCATATACGCGAAGCGTATTGCCTACCACTACTCGTACCAAGCTGCACGTTTGGTTACAGGAAAATCCTGAAGTTCGAATTGATTTTATCAATCGCATGAGGAATTTGACTCCCTACACAAAAAGAAGCAATAATCTTTGGCTGCCAGACTAGAATAATAACCTTTCAGGAAGATGGAAAAGTGGTTTGGATCCGCCGTTCCCTAAACAGCAATACAGAAATACCAGAGCTAGATTCTTTGATTAGAAGAGCCGAGTTTCTAGGCCAATGGATGGCTAAGATTCAAGAACCAGCATCTTTTTTCACCATGTGGGGAGTTCGTCCATAACATGCAAATAAGGTCGATTATTCTTTATAATTCATTAGGCGGAAAGCGAGTTCTCGATTTCGAATTAGGTAAGGTTAATATAATCACTGGAAAATCAAGGACTGGAAAATCTGCGATTATCGATATTGTAGACTACTGCCTTGGAAGCTCAAATTTCCAGATACCAGAAGGAATTATTAGAGATACAGTGTCTTGGTACGCTGTTCTCTTTCAATTGCCAGACAATCAACTTTTTTATCGGAAAGCCCTGTCCCTCTGGATATAGTACAACACAAAGTCAAGTCTATTATGAGATTGGCGAAAATATTGAAATACCTGAGATAGCTCATTTAGAACCTAATACTAATGACAGTGCCCTTAAAATCTTTCTCTCAAGTTTGATAGGGATTTCTGCAAATCAAAACACTCCAGATTTAGGGCAATCTAGGGAGCCTTTAAGAGCTGATATTAGGCATGCTAGTTTCTATCTTTTTCAGGATCAAAACCAAATTGCTAATAGACGTTTACTATTTCATAGGCAGCAAGAACAATTTATTCCGCAAGCTATCAAAGACTCTCTACCGTATTTTCTAGGCGTTACCCAGGAAGATCAGCTTATTCTAGAACAAGAGTTACGAGTTGCACGCCGGGAGCTAAGACTTGCTCAGCGAAGATTAAATGAAGCGCTATCTATCGCTAGTAATCAAACTGACATTGGTCAAAGACTTTTATCAGAAGCCAAACAAGTCGGGTTAGTCGAATCAGAGTATATAGCTGAAAGTCCAGAAGAAATTTTGTCGGCATTGAGACAAACTCTTACATGGGAACCTACTGATCTGCCAGCAGGAATAGTCGATGATCGCTTTCCAAGCCTCCAACAGGAGAGAGAGAGATTGTATACAGAATTAAAACGAAAGCAGGAACAGATTGAGGCTGCCGAATCTTTTGTAAGAGAAGCTGAAGGTTATTCAAACGAAGCTAACCAACAACTGGTTAGGTTAGAAACAATAAATCTATTTCGTCATGAAAATGACAACTCTAGTCATCTTTGTCCTTTGTGTAATTCTGAGCTTTCAGAACCTATTACTTCCTCAATGGCGATACAAAGTTCACTAGAAGATTTAAGCAACAGTGTTCATATCGTGGAAGGAAAGCAACCAAAACTACGAGAATATATACAACAATTGAAGGAGCAGCGGCTAGAAATACGAAATCAGATGTCTGAAGTAGAGGTCGATATTCAAGGGATTTTAGAAGAAGAGGAAGCAGCTCGAAGAATACGTGATTTTAATTCTAGAATTGCTAGAGTAATTGGTCGTATTAGTCTTTATTTAGAGAACGTCAGTTTTACTGATGAGTCTTCTGAATTGAGAATCAACGTTAATTCTACTCAGGGAAGAGTCGAAGATTTAGAGTCTCAACTTGACCCAATTGAGATAGATGAGATTATTTCATCGGTCCTAAACAGGATTGGGCAACAAATGACTGAGTGGGCTAACTTTCTTGAACTTGAGCATTGTGGATCACCATATCGCCTTGACTTGAAGAAACTAACTGTAATAGCAGATAGAGCTGAAAGACCAATCCCCATGGATCGTATGGGAAGTGGCGAAAACTGGCTAGGTTGTCATTTGATTGCTCATCTAGGCTTGCATAAACACTTTGTCGAAAAACAACGTCCAATTCCTCGGTTTCTGATATTGGATCAGCCATCACAAGTATATTTTCCTTCCAGAGAAACTTACCTATCTCTTGAAGAGATTACAGTTGAAGAAACCTTAAGTTCAAACGCAGATATAGTTGCCGTCGAAAAAATGTTTGAACTTCTACATGGATTTTGTGAGGAACTTTTCCCAAGATTTCAGATCATTGTTTTGGAACATGCGAATTTGAGGGACAGGAAATTTCAAGAGGCACTTATTGAAGAACCATGGACATATGGAAAAGCTTTAATTCCTGAAGATTTTATGGATGAATAATTGACTAATTGAGGATAATCGAGTTTTGAATTTTATTTTTCAAATCCGATGACAATATCACTTTCCCTCAAAACCATTCTGCCTTCTGGCTGTCTATTCACTTGACTGAGACAAAATCAATACGCCCGAGAGCTAGAATTGAATCTAAGCGCAGTTGCTTCCTTGAGCTCTTCATGCAAATTACCCTCCCCCCTGAACTAGAGCAATTCATCCAACGTCAGATTACTGCTGGCAAATACCAGTCTGCTCTGGATGTCATTACAGCGGGTGTACACCTGCTCGAACAGCAAGAGGATATTTATCAAGGACGACTGCCTGAACTTCAGCAGGACGCTCAAATCGGCTTAGAAGCAGTCCAGCGGGGGGAAGTGGTCGAAGGACCCACTGCTATGGCCCAGATTCGGGAAAAGCTGAGAACTCGCCACGCTAGCCCCGAATCATGACGCCTCAGTTCTACCTTTCTCAGCCTGCCATTCAAGACATTGAGGATATTGCGGACTACATCGCCAGCCAGACCGGACTTGAACAGGCAGAGCGTTTTCTATCAAAGCTTGATGCCAAATTCGCCCGAATTACTCAATTTCCTAGCCTTGGGCGACCTCGTAGCGAAATTCTTCCGGGTCTGAGAAGCCTTGCCATGGATAGCTATCTCATTCTTTATACAGTGACGGAATCTCGCGTAGACATCCTACGAGTTGTCAGCGGATATCGTGACCTGACCAGTTTGTTCACCGAGGATGATTAGTCTGATTGGCCGTCGGTAGACACAGTAGACAGCGGTAGACGCTCGGTAGACACCCAGTCTACTGCCCAAAATCCCTTACCCGTAAGCTTTTCAAGTATTTCGGTAGACAAGTAGACACTTTCTAAAGGCTCCCCACAAACAAAATCTGTCTACTTGTCTACCGTTTCCCTACAACCTATAGGCATCAACACTTTCAGCGGTAGACAGGGTGTCTACCGTTGCCTCAGATCTGTCTACCGTGGCTCGCCACTGCAACCGATTCCCCACCCCACACGTCTCCCCATACCCCATTGCTTCCAGCTCTCGAAAGTGCGATCGAATCACCTCTGCACTCGCCTTCCGCAAGCTGCGCTCATAGTTGCGGACATCCTTTGCCCGCAACCACCCTCGCACCCGCGACAGCTGAATCAGCTTCGTGTAAACCGCCTCCAGCGCGCCATCTACCGAGTCGTCCTCCGCATACAGCAGCTTCACCTGACCGATAAACCATCGCGCCAGCTTGATGGCTGCCCCCATCGTCTGAGCCGAGATCCTCTCCGCCGGTAGACACCTGTCTACCGCCCCCTGCAAACAATGCAAAATCAACGCTAGCCGCCCCGTGTGGCCCTGCATCTTGGAGTAAACTGCCTGCAAACCCTGGTGCGTCTCCGTCACTCGCAGGTGATCCAACTGGTCATACCACTCGGCAAACAGCGCTTTCGCTTCTGCGGTCAACCGATAGCGCTGGGGTGGGTAGTCCTCCAACTGTCGGTACAGGCTATAGAGCCGTTCCGAAAGGTCATACCGCACCGTCTGCTTGGGAAACGGGGCAGGCTGTAGCGGCAGCAAACACCACAGAAACCTGGCCCACTGCCCATTCGCATCAGAGAAGTCGCCCATCATCTCCCGCAAGATATCCGGCTGAATCGTTCCCGTGATGCTGAGGCTGGTGCGAGGAATGCTGATGCGCATACCACTGGCCCGATCCACTTTCAGCCCCGAACCATCAAACGCCGTCAGCAGCGACTCCTTATCATTCCCCCGCCCATTGCGGTACTGGTTCTGTCCCTTGAATAAGCCCGCCAACTCATCTGGCGTTACCAAAATGCCTCGCTCCGGCTGTTGGGATTGCATGCGGGCGATCGCTTCCCGTGTGGCATCCGAGGTGTGATACTCCCTGGGCAGCGGTTTGCGAGGCCGCATTCCCCTGTCCTCTGCCTTCGCCTGCTCCCAGTCCCGCAGGTTCACCTCATACTCCGACGCCGCGTAGTCATAGTCCTGATCGGCTTCTGCTTGCAATTGAGAAAGCGGCCCTAAAATCTGCCGCTGAATGGGGCTCTTTTTACTGCCGGAGGGGGCCACCAGCCCGGTAAACAGAATGGGTGGCACATAGAAGCCCATCCCCGCGTCAATTTCCAATTCCGTCCCGACCCGCATTAGAGAAGCTGCCACCGGCAGCAACGTTACCAACATGGCCGCTGGCGTTGCCCCGATCCAGGCCGCTATATGCTCTAAGGGTGCTGCCAAATCAGGGTGGAGATACTCTCTTAACTGCAGTTGGTAATCACCAATCTTCAGGAGTTGTTGGATTTGAGCGGTGCGATCGCCCCGTTCCTCATCCTGCTCCAACTCTGCTTGAATCGGCTTCACCAAACTCCAGATATCCTTAACGGCTAACCCCGACTCCCGATGCCATTGCAAAATCTGTTCCGCCAATCCCAGCTCAGAATGCTCTGCCGCCAGATAGCTGCGCAACTGCTCTTTTAGGGTAGGCAAGCCCAATGATTTAGCCACGACTGGGGAAGACGATCCAAGCTGTCGCCGTTCTCCTACCGCTGCTCGAATCTGCTCAGCCGTTGCGCCCTCGGCAATCCAATCTGCAACATCAAGCCCGCCATGTTTAGGCAGGTTTTGCCAGCGGAGACTCTCCGGATAGGGATAGCACCACTGAGCGTCCGGAAAATCCTGGGCAATCTCCTCCATATGGGTAATGCCAACTTGGTCGCGATCGGGGCACAGCACCAGGCACGCTCCCTCCAAGTCCTGAGCATAATTGCCATAGCTGCGGTACTTCTTGGAACCACCCAGCGTGGTCGTTGCCGAAATGCCGATGTTCCACAGGGCATCCGCACAGCCTTCCCCTTCCACCATCCAGATCGGTTGGCCTGCCGCAACCGCGCGCCTCACTTCTTGGTAGCGATAAATCGGCACCTGCTTTCTGACTACCGGCGTGAGCCCCTTCACCCACCGCTGCCCATCCCAGTGGTACTGAACAAAGAACTTTGTACCGCTCCCGCGATCCACTCGCGTCACCTTCACCAGCGGCTGCCCCTTTCGAGTCGGATAAAAGAAGTCCTGCCGCTGCTGGGGACGAGCGGGCTTTTCGGGAGCGGCGGTTGCTGCAAAGTATTGCCCCCACATACCATCAGCTGTCGCGCCCCGATAGACATAGCCGTCTACCGCCCTATCCTGGTCTACGTGGGTGTGGCAGAACACCACCTCATCATTCCAGCGGCAGTCGTAGTCCTTGGTGCGATCGCAAATCGGGCAGGGCTGTTTTCGCCCCGAGTAAACATACTGTGTCATTATCAGCTCCTGATTCCAGAAGCTGGGTCATCAACATTAAGTCGCTGATTCTTAGTAAAGCCATGAACAAAGTCGCATCATGCCGTAGACATTTACAGCAACTTTGCTATAGTTGAAAGCACAAGTTTTACTAGCAGGGCGATCTCTGAAGCGGTTCTGTCAAACCCCTTCAAATTATTGATTAACCCAGCTTAAAAGACAAAAAACAAAAGTGATGCACCCTGACACTTCAATCGTTAGGGTGTATTTTTTTACTCTTCTGATGCTGTCATATCTTCAGAAGAGCCTTCAATTTAGTGATACGTTTTCAGGAAAGAATTTGTTTTTTGGATATTCCTAACGTCGCTTTGAAGAGACTCGCGATGGCTTCCTTTGATTACTCAGCAAACTGGCTTGATATATTTCGATGGCTCGCTGATGAGCTGCTGGATCATGGCGATTATGCAGCCAATCTTGAATTAGTTCCAAGTTATAGCGAGTGCAACGACTATTGACCCGCACCCAATGAATGCCCTCGACCAGTAATCCCTGTAGTCGATACTTTTTCAACGTAGTGCTGCTGAGATTGAGGCACCTCAAAGCTTCTTGCTTGCTGACGAATTGTGCCATAGGTTGCCCTTCCTTTATATCGTTGAGGCCAGATCTCCCGAGGAGCAAGCCCTAGTTTGCTAGCAATCACTTTCTCTACTCTGCGAGAGCGTTGTCTCGTCAAAGCGTGCGAGACGGCAGATGGTCCCACACCGAGCTCTTTGGCGATACTTGCCAATGTCCAGCCTTGCTTGCGCAGAGCTGCTTTAATGTCCTCTACGTGCATAAGATCGACAAAGCTCCATCAATTTGTATATTGATGAAGCTAGCAATTTATAAATTGCATGTCAAGCGCTATAATTTGCGTTTGTAGTTACCTACTGCTCAATGAACAATACATCTTCAGGTGAAGTGCAGGTGGAAAAAACCGAATTAGATGACTTTCCAAACCGCCTGAAAAAGGCAATCGGTGACAATAGTATTCGTGGATTTGCGCGCAGCTGTGGCTTCTCTGATACTGTCTTGCGCCAGTACCTCAACGGTCAAAGCGAACCTACTCGACCTGCTTTGCTCGCTATAGCACGCAGTGCAGACGTCAGCTTGGAGTGGTTGGCAGGAGGTCAAGCTTCTTCCCATTTGGAAAGCGGGGAAGGCAAAAAGTATGTGTACAAGGATCAACTAGCTTTTGAGACGGATTGGTTGAAATCCGAGTTCCCTAATTCTCTTGAAAATTCACTTTTGACTCAGGTTTCTGATGAAAGCATGGAACCGACTCTGATGACAGGAGACCTAGTGCTAGCTGATACTAGCCATCGAGACCTCGAAGCAATTGACCACGGAATTTTTCTGTTCAAGCTCGAAAGCCGGATTTTGATTAAACGTCTTCAATACCTACCAAAGAAAATACTTCGAGTTCTAAGCGACAACCCCACCTATGAAGCTTTTTCATTAGATATCACTGACAAATCTAATGGGTTGAGCATCATGGGCAAGGTTGTCTGGTTCGGACGCAGACTGTAAACAGCGATGGCTAGAACTCCACCATCACGGTAGTCTTCTGAATCACAGAGGCATAGTGTTTGAACAAAATCTGCGGATCATGGCCCGTTTGTTCTGCCACTGCTAAGGGATTGGCTCCATTAGCCAATGCATGACTGATGGCCGTGTGTCGAGTCGCGTAGGGCTTGCGATATTGGATCTGTAATTTATCCAGCGTTTTACTCCAGGCCCTTCGCCGAAATGTGTGGTCGTTGATGTATCCTCCTTTTGGAGCGGGAAAGACCAGCGCATTGGGCGATACCCCTTCGGGTTTTCTAGCTCCCAGCATTGCCATCACTTTGGCGGTCAACGTCACTGTCCTGTCTTTCCCTGTTTTCGTTGTTTTGCACACCCCTCTGGAAACCGACTCTCCAATCCAGATTGTCGAATAGTCATCGGCAATATGCTTCCACTTCAGGCCAACCGCTTCCCCAAACCGGCAGCCTGTACCAAATAAGAAAGCCACAAAGTCGGCATAGTGTCGATAATAGCGATCGCACTCAAACGACTTCAAAATGGCTTGCACCTCGGTGACCGTAAACGGCCTGACTTTTTGTTTCGGGGACGGTTTCACCTGACTCAATACTCTTGACCAGGGATTTTCAGCTGTAGTGTCCCCTGCCCAGTTCCAACAAGCCTGCACCAGAATCAGGTAATCTTTGACAGTGCGATCAGCGACCTCACCTCGCAGATACTGCGAAAACGCTTCTGCTAAGTTGGCATCTACTTTGTCTGGAGACTGATTTGGGAAGAAAACTTCTAAGTGTCGTAGCGTTGCTGTGTATCGGCAAAGGCTGCCAACTTGTAAGTCTTTTGCCTTGGTCTGAGCTGCCATGAATTTTTGAAACAATCCCCAGGCGGTGGCTTGCTCAGCCTTCTTTTTAGAAGCCTTAGGAGGCTTATACTTCTTCAACGTTGTGTCAAAGTTGCCAGAAGCTATATCTAGTTCAATCTGGGTTGCTTTTTGGTGAGCCACAAGGCGGTTGATTTTGGAATCGGGCAATCCAACCGCTAATGTATGGCGCTTACCCTCAAAGGTAAAGCGCAGTCTCAGCCTACCGTCATCATTTTCGACCTTGACAAAGCCCTTATCTGACTCGCTGCTTTGGGCGGGATGGACTGCAACGAGCATCTGCATAGTTTTCATTTCCTACCAATTTCCTACCACTTTTACGTCCAAAGACGCCCAAAAGTGACCAACCTCTCCCCCTTGTTGACAACATGCAAGAGTCATCAAAAGGTTGATGCGTAAGCCACAAGGCGCTTCAGCAGTAGGCTTTAGAAGAATCGGGATGAGAGGATTCGAACCTCCGGCCCCTTCGTCCCGAACGAAGTGCGCTACCAAGCTGCGCTACATCCCGTAGTAATCAAATAATAAGGTAGCACAGTGGCGCGATCGCCGTTCACCCTTTTGATTTTGAAACACTATCATCATTAAACAACGGCTACCCTTTGCTCTTTAGCGCGGCACGTTTGCCAAAGTATTGCTGGTGTTCTTCTGAGGCGAGCCAATATGTGCTAGCGGGCTTGATTTGCGTGACGATCGCTTGCTCATACTTGCCCGATCGCGCTAACGCGGCTTTAGACTGCTCCGCGAGCGCCTGCTGCTCTGGCGTGTGATAAAAAATCACTGATCGATACTGGTCGCCACGATCGGCCCCTTGACGATTGAGACTGGTGGGATCGTGACATTGCCAAAAGACATCGAGCAATGCTGCATAGCTGATTTGCGCTGGCATGTATTCCACCTGTGCGACCTCAGCATGGCCGGTAATGCGTGAGAGCACATCCAGATAGCAGGGATTGTCAAAATGGCCGCCCATATAGCCAACTGACGTACTGATGACACCAGACAATCGCTGAAATGCCGCCTCCGTGCCCCAAAAGCAGCCCGCCCCAAAAGTCGCTAAAGATACCGATGTCATGAGTTTGTGGAAGTTGTCACGCAAAATCTAATGTCATTGCATTATTGTGGCGCAAACTGCCAAGCTGTTAATGCGGTAGCGGTGGAGATGGACCCACGTCAAAGAAATCTCTGCCACTATATTGATCAGGCTTCAGACTGATGTCGTGGCGTCAGGAAATCGTTGATAGTGATCGACACTGACGCATCCCAAGTGACCTTGAGGTCGACATCCTGATTGTTAGCGTGCAAAGCGCCATCGCGGCTATGCATATTTTTTGCGGAATTGTCGTGGTGGTTACGGAATAAGTTTGTCCCGTTTGGAAGTGGGCATTATGGAATTGTCCAGCGAGGCCAAAGTCATGTCACGATCACTGAATTCTTGGACGCAGCGTCAACGGGGGCGATATCTACTGCGACGAGGACTCAACTTTACACAACAGGGCAATTACACTGCCGCTCTACAGGCCCTGACTGCGGCACTGGACTATCATTCTCAACCCGCGACAGTTTTGGTGAAGCGGGGGCTGGTCTACCTGCAACAAACCACTCATGACGCAGCCTTAGCCGATTTTGATCAGGCGATCGCCCTCGACCCTGAACAGGCTGCAGCCTATGGACATCGTGGTTTAGTGCATTATCAATTGGGCAATGAAGCGGCTGCCCTCACCGACTGGGCACAAGCGCTAGCACTGCATCCTGGAGACGCCACCGTACGCTACAACCGGGGGCTCGTATTGGCACACAATGGTGAATACAAAGCGGCTTTAGCCGATTTTGACATTGCTGTGGACAAGAATCCGCTACTGGCTGAAGCCTATTTGCACCGAGGTAAGGTGCGAGAACAACTGGGTGATCACCTCGGCGCTGTTCAAGATTGGGAAATCGCCCTATGCAATGATTTGCGCTTGAGTGAAGCCCAACAATTACTAGTACAGACTCAGGCAGCGGCGGATAGTCTTAACCTGCAGGAACAATTCCAAGATTTGCTGCCAGAAGGGTTTGCGATCGCGGCAGAACAGCAAGGGACACGACTAACTCTGACGCTCCATCGGCCGGTCGGTACTCCCGTTAACTATTTCAAATTGCCGAATGCCTTGCGCGATCGCCTGGTTGAGCTGCAACTGCCCGAAGTCCGCCGTTTCCGATTGATCGCCAAGGCGGGGGAGTCTTCTCTCTCCGAGTGGGATCAGACTTACGGCATTTATGACAAAGCACCCTGCCCCCCAGCCCGTTGGCGCGACGCGGTGGCCACGACGTTGTTACTGTTTCCGCCATTGGGGGTACTCGCTTTGGTCTTGGCCTCCCAAGTGAAGCCAGCCTATCGCCGGGGCGACTATCCCATCGCTGCCCGCGCCTCGCAGGCAGTACGCAAACTCTGCGTCAGCAGTGGCGCCATTATGGGGGTCATGCTGTTTGGTTTAGCTAGCTACGGTGTCTACACCTACGTGGAGGGTGAGTATCCTAATCCAGCCGCTAAAACAGCGATGACTGAGTCTCCTGAGGCATCTGACAAGCGTCTCTAGCACGAATCAATGGATCGAGCCTTACGCGTCGTCCTGTGGCATTGCCCAATTCTTTAGGAGACAGCTGATCGGCGGCGAGCGGGATGGGCTTTTCCACGCGATCGCTCACGACTGGCGAGCAGGCTGATCTACTGGGGGATACTCTCCTACCCATTGCTGAAACAGCGGGGTCAGGTCTTGTTCTGCGACTGCTTCAAACACCGTTTGAAAGTCTTCGACTGTCGCCACTTTATAGCGAAATTGTTG
Source organism: Leptolyngbya sp. SIOISBB (assembly GCA_010671905.1). Taxonomy (GTDB): domain Bacteria; phylum Cyanobacteriota; class Cyanobacteriia; order Phormidesmidales; family Phormidesmidaceae; genus Halomicronema. The sequence goes on along the minus strand of JAAHII010000001.1, from coordinate 6,226,934 downwards.
AGTATAAGCTCGCAGCGCTGCGGCCACCGTTTCGGGACCGAGCGTGTCTTCGAGCGCTAGTAAAAAGGCCGCACCGCGATAATAAGCCACTAAGCCATAGTGTTCGCCATAGTCAGCTACTGCCAAATTTAACGGAATCCCTGGATCAAGGCCGATTGCTTCTGCCATGCCGGCATCTAACTGATCTGAGACCGCTCGAATAGTCGAGGCTAAGGGCGACTCGCCAAACCGGTGACGCTGATACAGAATTTCAACATAGGTGGCTAAGCCTTCATCGAGCCAGGGATATTCCACCTGATTGTTGCCGACCAGTCCATAAAACCACTGATGTCCCACCTCATGGACAATAATTTCTTCTAAATACGGCAGTTCCTCAACGTTCCACTCATCTTCAGTGATGTAAATGAGCCCGGAAAATTCCAGTCCGGTGAATGTGGGATGTTGTACCACGTCTAGTTCTGGATATGGATAGGACGTGAATCGCTCATTGAATAAACCGAGCGCGTCAACTGTAGCCTGGAGGGCAAACTCATCGGCGGCAGGCGATCGCGCCGCGTCTTGATAAGGCCATACCTGTATCTGCACGCCATCAATTGCCATCGTCTCAGGTGTGCCATAGCGATCGCTGGCGACAAATACATGACTGCGCACTGGCCCCGTGACTTCTCGATACGTGACCGTACCGTCATCATGTTCTACCTGATTAACGAACACGCCATTAGTAATCAGCGTTAGCTCAGCGGGGACGGTGAACTGCACATCGTAGAGCCCCACTTCGTTATAAGTAGGGTCACCTTCGCCAGAAATGATCGGCGTAATCCACCAACCGCGCCGTGCCTCGTACACTGATACGGCGGGATACCAAGAACCACCAGAAATCACCTCCTGAACGTAACCCAAGCGTTCAAAAGAACGAGAAATTTCCCCTTGCTTGATCCGGGTTTCAAAGTTGAGGCTGAGGGTAGTAGCCTCGCCGGGCGCTAACGGTTCTGGTAAAGGTATCGTCAACACAGTGTCGTCTACCGAGAGTAAAGGCGCAATTGGCTGCTCCCGCACTCGTACATTCGTCACGCTGAGACTGCCCGCATTGTTGAGCGGCGGTGAGTTGGGATATAGCCGCAACACAATCCGGTCGAGAGTGTCATGACTTTGATTGGTGTAGTGCAGTCGCTGTTGCCCCTGCACGATCGCGTCTTGGTCGAGGGTCAACTCAGCCGCAATGTGGTATTGGGTAATCGCTGGCAGGGCCTCAATTTCGTGGGTAAAGGCTGGCTGCATCCCAGGCTCATAAAGACTCCGGTCATCCCAATTCGTATCGAGCTGGATCGCCGCAGGCATCACTTGGGCGACCTCGGTGAGTTGCCCTCCATGGACTGGAGTATTGAGTGACCATCGTGCAGGCAATGCGATGATCACAGTGAATGCGGCCGATAAGGCGATCACGCTAACGGGCCAAAACCGTTTCCAGAAAAGACTCTTCATAAGTTCATTTCGTGTCCATAACGCCAGACCCGTTTTGCGGTTCAATGTGCTCGATTAACTCTGAGGAAGTTTGGAGCCTGTGACCTCACATGCGATCGCGATTTTGATTAAATGACTTGATTAAATGAAACCTAGCTTAGCCACCTATTGAGCTATGCGTCAGATACGATTTTCACCGATCATCTGATATCAAGTTTCGAAATCATCGCCATCGTTCAACAACATGAAAATTACAAAACTGCTTGCTGCCTTGCCTGGAGGATTTCTTCTGCTATACGCTTCTACGACCATAGCCCAGTCCCCTCAAGATGGTAGCTGGCTCGATACTGACGCGAATTGGAATACCCCTGGTGCCGCCATTCCAGTCGCACCCGATCTGGAATATTCCAATTTATCGGAGTGTGAACAAGTCTTTCGCTCTCCTCGGTTATACGAAGATGCGCTCGTCGCAGCAGCTGGGTGGACCTTGTCAGGCCCCGCTTACATTTTTGGCGACACCACCGTCGTGACTGGCATGGCCAACGCTGACGGCATGTGTCGACCCTTTAGCTATCAAATATTTGTCTTTGTCGATGGCGATTTTGCGGGCACCTTATCCCCCGTATTAATGGACTCTCGGACTGACGGCAGTCTCTTTAATGTCTATCTGTATAGGGAAGACTCGCTCAACGCCGCGTTTAACCGCTATAGCCCTGATGATCCTCTATGCTGTGCGTCAGCCGAAAGTAGCTTGTTTTACTCAATCGAAGCAACTGCTGAGGGGCCGGTGTTAGTCCCCCAACTGCCTGCAGACACGATTGATCGCTCGTTACCAGAATAAGCGTGGCTTCTAGACGAGCAATCCACATTGCAGGTGATTCTAGTACTGCATGGCAGAAGTGAGAGTACCCTTTTAGCCACCCCTTTAGAGCCTCCCTGTGATGCCCCGTTTATCAGCGCCATCTATTTTGCTAAGGATCGGGAATTTAATAATGTGCCAGTTTCTCCCCTCTCGGGAGGTAGGGCTGATTCTCTAAAGGAATAAAAAGCAAGATCGGGGTAGTCAACGGAGCAACTACCATGAGTCTTGATGTTTTACTTGAGGATCTGAAAGCTATCCGCGATTGGCGACGCGGTAATCAACCGGTTGACTATCCGTTGTGGGCGTTGTTACTACTGAGTTTGCTGAGTGCCATGAGTGGCTACACCTCGCTACGGGGCATGAGTGACTTTATGAGTCGTCACTATCGCCAAGTCATGGCGGACTTGGGCTTTCAGGCCAAAGCCGCTCCCAAGTACTCGACCGTTCGCCGGATGAGCCATGCCGTCGATGGCACCGCCGTCACCCAATGCTTCGAACGGTGGGCCAACCGGGATGACGCCCTGCAAAGGGTGCGGGCAATTGCCTTCGATGGTAAGGCTTTGGGCTCAACGGTTCAGGATTGTCATGGCCACCATCAAGACTATGTCACGGTGGTGAGTGCCTGCGTCCATGACTACGGTTGGGTCGCCGCTCAGGAGAGTTTTGCAACTCAGAGCGACAACGAAATTGCGGCGGTGCGCCGCTTACTCAAACATCTAGACGTGCGCGGGGCTTGGTTCACCCTAGATGCCTTGCACTGTCAAAAAAACACTCACGGCGATTGTGGCAAGTGGCAATGACGCTTGCATCGGCTTAAAAGCGAATCAGAAAACGTTGCTCCAAAAAGCGCAGCACTGTGCCCACACTCAGGAACCGTTAAGCCGTGACTATGCCGTGCTGGACATCTCCCATGGACATTGTGTGGAACGACGGGTAGAAGTCTTTACTGCCCCTCCCGAACTGGTTCAGACATGGCCTGAGGTCGCTGCCTTCGTCGCCGTAGAGCGTTGCGGCTGGCGCGAGGGCAGCAGCTTTCAGCACCACAGTGGGTACCTCTTGACCCGCGTGATTCCCGCCCCTGAAGCGGCCCACTTGATTCGCGAGCATCGCGGAGCCATTGAGAATCGCTTGCATCGGGTCAAAGACGTGGTGCAGCAGGAAGATGCCTCGTTGATTCACGCAACTCGCCCCGCTACCTTGATGGCGTTATTGCGAACGTGGGCGTTGTCGGCATTTCGCCAAGCCGGGCATGACTCTCTGACCCGCGCTATCCGTCACTTTCAGCACGATATGCCAAAATTACTTTCCTTCCTATAGAGAATCAACCCTACTCTCGGGAGGGGTGCCGTAGGCGGGGTGGGTTTAATCCCCAGCACTCATGGTCAACCCACCCCGCTGCCCCTCCCAAGAGGGGAAATGTGATCCCGCTGTGCCTCAGGCCAAATTGCGGAATTTATACAATCCTTGTTCCTAAGCGAGTCAGAACGTTATGAGTTAGAGCCGCTTGCGAAGCGTCCCAGCACACCTCAGCAAACCGCCTGGCGCGCCCGAATCATCCTGCACGCCGCAGACGGTGAGAGTCATGGTGCGATCGCGCGAGCTTTAGGCATCGACAAAACCATGAGTCGGCGTTGGCGGCCCCGTTGGCGAGACCTGAGTGGTCGGGAATTCTCGGTGACAGGATGCCTATCGCAGTGGCACCCCGCCCCCCTTGACGCTAGAGCCAATCACCGCACTGTAGGCTTGAGCCAGTGTGCTGCCGGAACAGTATGGCCGTCCGATGAGTCCCTGGACACCCGCCAAACTGGTCGATGAGTTCATCCAGCCACCGATTGTTGACAGGATTAGCCCGCGTCATGTGGGGTGTCTGTTAGCCGAAGCTGAACTCAAACCGCACCCGAGTCGTTACTGGTGGCATCCCCCCCGACCCCGAATTCAGAACCCAAGTCGAAGACATTTGCCAGATCTATCAACCAGTTGCCGAACTCGCCGAGCGGCGGGAATTCACCTTTAGCCTCGATGAGATGCCTGGGATTCAGGCTTGGGAGCGGACGATGCCCAACATTGCGATGAAGCCGGGACGCAGTGCGCGGGTGAAATTTGAGTCCCTCCGCCATGGCTCCCAGACCCTTGTATGTGGGATGGATCAGCATTTCCGCGCCCGCATTCACGCCATAGGCTAGGGGCTGTCGTTCCTTTGCTGAAAGGATTTGACCGCGATCTGATGACAGTATCTAGCACTCCCAGGGGGGAACCGGTTGAAACTGCTCAATGAGAAAATCAATCATAGCTTGAACTTTTGGGGCCACGATGCGGCGACTAGGATAAAGCAGCCAGATCGAGACTTCTGTAACCAGCGGAAAGTCTGACAGCACCTCAACGAGCCGCCCAGATTTCAGGCTGGCGCTAGCATTCCACAATGACTTGATGCCGATGCCCATCCCCTGCTCGATCAGTGTTCGCATGGCTTCACCATCGTTAACAGAGATCGATCTCGGAACACTAATGGTCTGACCGTTGGCAAACTTCCATCGATTATTTTCGGCTAGGATGACGCACTGATGCTCGGTCAAATCAGTAGGTGTTGAAGGCATCCCATACCTTTCCAAATAGGCGGGAGAGGCCACCAACAGACGCCGATCAGGGGCCAACTGCCGCACAATCAAGCGGCTATCGACCAAACTGGCATTGCGGATAATCAGGTCGTAAGCCCCTTCGACCACATCCAGTACTTCATCCGATAGCCGTAAATCAAGGCTGACGGCCGGATGGCGAGCCTGAAATTCGGCCAGGATTGGAATGATATACATCCGTCCAAAGGAACCAGGCATGGTCATTCTCAGCAAACCTTGCGCCTCTGCTCGTTGTCCTTTGACTGCGCTGAGCCCAGTTTCCAAAATCTCTAGGGTCTGCTGAGCATAGGGCAGAAACGCTTCACCATCCGTGGTCAATGACACCGCACGGGTGGTTCTGTTGAACATCCGAAATCCCACCGTTGCTTCAAGTTTGACCAGACGAGCACTGGCACTAGCCGGTGAAAGTGACAGGTCATACGCCGCTGCCGAGACACTGCCCAGGTCGGCAATTCGCAAAAACAAGCGGAGTGACAAAGTATCCATTATCAAAAAAAGCCGAATTATCATTTAGCGATCAGCCTGATTATCTTTCTTATGCGAATGATTATGATGTTGGCAACGAACTTCACAGATCGCAAGGAAGCATCAGCATGAAAGCAATTGGTTATACGGATGCAGGCCCCCTCTCGGCCGCAAACGCCCTCGTTGAGTTTGCAACGGCCCCCCCGCAGCCTGGGCCTAATGACTTATTGGTGGAAGTTCGGGGAATTTCGGTCAACCCGGTCGATGTCAAAGTTCGCTCAGGGGCACAACCAGATAATGGGCCTCGCATTCTTGGTTTCGATGCGGCTGGAGTCGTGAAAGCAGTGGGCTCAGCCGTGACACAGTTCCAGTCCGGCGACGAAGTGTTTTATGCGGGTGACATTACCCGTCCAGGAACGAATGCTCAGTTGCACGTGGTGGATGAGCGCATTGTGGGCCGTAAGCCCGCGTCGCTGGGGTTTGCCGAAGCGGCTGGTATGCCTCTGACCAGTATTACGGCCTGGGAGATCCTGTTCGATAGTCTGGGCCTTAAAGAAGGTGAAGGTGCCGGTGAATCACTGTTGGTAATCGGGGGGGCAGGCGGTGTCGGTTCGATTCTGATTCAACTTGCGAAGCAGCTAACGGGGCTCACCGTGATTGCCACCGCCTCGCGGGAGGATACAAGCGCTTGGGTCAAAAAGATGGGAGCTGACCACGTGATCAATCACCGCAATCCCTTAAATGAAGAGATGAAGGCTCTGGGCATTGCGCCACGATACGTGGCCGCACTCACGCACACTCAACAGCATTTCGCCGCCATTAGAGAACTCATCAAACCGCGTGGCCAGATTGCCCTGATCGACGATCCTGACTCGCTTGATGTGGCTTCTCTGAAGCGTAAAGCGCTGTCTTTGAGCTGGGAATTTATGTTTACCCGGTCGATGTTCCAAACCGATGACATGGCGGTGCAGCATCAGTTGCTCAACCGGGTCTCAGCGCTGTTGGACGATCGCACGTTGCAGTCCACGGTCAACCACCATGGCGGTGTTCTCAATGTCGCCAATTTGCGGGCGGCTCATGAACTACAGGAGAGCGGCAAGGCGATCGGCAAGACCGTTTTGGATGGTTTCAGTGAGTAAGACTACACCCAAACGCTGCGTTTTAGGAATCAAATCAATGAAAATGAAGGAGATATCCAATGAACTATGACGGTTTCACCACGTTCAACGTCAACGTCGAAAACGCAGTTGCGTGGATCACCTTCGACTACCCACCCGTCAATATTCAGGGGCTTGCCGATGCTTGCCGACCTGAATATGCTGGCCCAAAAGCTGGAAGCGGATCGCAATATTAAGGTAGTCGTATTCCAATCCGCCAATCCTGAGATTTTCGTGGCTCATGCCGACACGAATTTTCTCAAGGATATGTCGGCAACTGCAGTCTCTCGTGAAGAGGTGAAACTGCTCGATTTGCAGGTGGTGTTGGAACGCATCAGTAAACTACCCCAGGCTACTATCGCTAAAATCGAAGGCTTTGCTCGCGGCGGTGGTCACGAATTTGCGCTGGCCTGCGATATGCGTTTCGCCGCTCGTGGTAAGGCTAAATTTATGCAGATGGAAGTTGGGATGGGCATTCTGCCCTGTGGTGGCGGCGCCTCCCGAATGGCTCGTCAGGTCGGTCTAGGCCGGGCGTTAGAAATTGTTCTCGGTGCTCAAGACTTTGATGCGGATCAAGCGGAAGCCTATGGCACCATCAACAAGGCCCTCGATCCAGAAGAAATTGGTCCGTTTGTCGAAGCGTTGGCCAACCGCATCGCGCTCTGGCCCGCTGAGTCGATCAATGCGTGCAAGCAGACGGTCTATGCGTCGATTGATAAACCCATCGATGAAGCCCTAAAGGAAGAGGCGTATTGGCTTTATCAGTCCACCAGTCAAACCCCGGCGTTGAAACGTTTCCAATGGGCTGATGATAACGGTGCCCAGTTCGATATGGACAATCAACGGAGTTGGCCCGACATGGTCGTTAGTGTTCAGGAAGTTAACTAATCGACAATCGATGAAGGGACTACCTGGGGCGCAGTTTGCGCCCTGGGCTCGCTAGAAAATGGAGTTCAGTATGCTCAAGACTTTAGAAGGTACACAGTTTCAGTCCATCAACCGGGCCTATAACACGGTGTTCCGTCCAAATCGATTAAGCCTCGGTCTGGTGGTCCCGATCGAGACCTATCCCAGGGGGCCGGTACCCACAATGAAAAGCCACATTGAACGAGTTCAACTGGCTGAAGAATTAGGGTTTTCAGCCGTTTGGTTGCGAGACGTGCCGTTCAACGTGCCAACCTTTGGGGATGCCGGACAGACCTACGATCCCTTCGTTTATTTGGGATTGCTGGCAGGGCAAACTCGGCGAATTGCCCTGGGGGTATCCAGCATTATTTTGCCGCTGCGCCACCCCGCCCATGTGGCCAAAGCTGCAGCTACTGTTGATGTGCTCTCAGGGGGGCGATTGCTGCTAGGGGTGGCTTCGGGCGATCGCCCCGAGGAATATCCGGCGCTCAATTTACCCTTTGGCGATCGCGGCGCGGCGTTTCGAGAAAGCTTTGAATATATCAGACAAATGGGTGAAACCTCACCCGTGTTTGCCAATGCGTTTGGTAGCCCGAAGGGTGGGCTGGACATGCTGCCCAAACCGACCTCTGGCAAACTGCCGCTGCTGATTACCGGTGCTAGCCAGCAAGATCCCGAGTGGATCGCCCGGAACGGCGACGGCTGGATGACCTATCCCCGGAATACTGCGGTGCAAGCGCGTATCATTCATGATTGGCGATCGCGGGTTGAAGCTGTTGGCGGAGCTGACAAGCCCGTGATGCAGCCGCTTTATATCGATCTAACCAAAAATCCCGACACCCAACCCCAACCGCTCCACCTGGGACTCCGCCTGGGGGTAAACCATCTGCGAGAGTACCTGAAATCGCTGGAACAAATCGGCATCAACCATGTGGCGTTGAATTTGCGATTCAACCAGGCGGATATCGAAATCACTCTGAAACGGTTGGCCGACGAGATATTGCCAGAATTTTCAGTCTAAGAAGGAGCCTGTCATGGCAAAAACGATTTTAATTACCGGCTCTACCGACGGTATCGGACTGGAAACAGCGAAGATGCTGGTCTCGATGGGGCACCATGTGATCTTGCATGGGCGCAACCCAGTGAAATTAGAAGATGCCGCAAAAACGCTTTCCACATTATCCGGTGGAGGGAAAGTTGACAGTGATGTCGCCGACCTATCATTGATGGCCAGTGTGGAAACACTAGCAGCGGCAGTGGCTGAAAAACATCCCAAACTTGACGTTCTCATCAACAACGCGGGTGTATATAACACACCTAAACCGGTTACTCAGGACGGACTTGATGTCCGCTTTGCGGTGAATGCGATCGCTCCTTATTTGCTGACAAAACGGCTGCTGCCGCTGCTGGATCAGTCGGGACGAGTCATCAATTTATCATCTGCGGCCCAGTCGCCCGTCAATCCGCAAGCATTGACGGGACAAGTCAGCTTGTCTGACGGCGTGGCTTATGCCCAAAGTAAATTGGCCCTAACCATGTGGTCTCGCAGTTTGGCTCTGGCCCTCAAAGATGACGGTCCGGCGATCATTGCCGTGAATCCTGGCTCACTACTAGGTAGCAAAATGGTGAAACAAGCTTTTGGGATTGCGGGCAGTGATATTCGTATCGGTGCAGATATCCTCTGTCGCGCAGCTCTGGCAGACGAGTTTGCAACAGCCTCTGGCCAGTATTTTGACAACGATGCCGGTCAGTTTGCCGCCCCCCATCCGGACGCTTTAGATGCCCAGAAGTGCCAAGCGGTTGTCAGTCTGATCGAGACCGTCTTAGCAAAAATAACGGCAGGAACCGAAACTTAGGGGCTTGCGATTTAATAACACCCCTACCAGCAAGAACATTGACTGTAAGGGCGCAAGGCCTTGCGCCCCTCCAAGAGGTACTTTATTTCCCCGCAGATCCCTTAGCAGGCCAGCTTTTGCGACTTTGACAGCTTCAGCAACGGCAATTCAGTCGGAACTCCAGTAATCCTTTAAGCATCGGCGATCGCTCACTGTTCCTTGCTTCCAAGAGTCATCGCCAGCGAATACTGTCGGGCAGCTAACTGCTGACGATCACTCATCCTTAATTCAGTCTGATCTCTGACCTGCTGAAACTGCTTTCTGGCCTGCGTTTCAATTCTGCATTCCGGCCTCCGCATTCCGCATTCCGCATCCTGCTGATAGATTGTTGATGCTCTTTATGTCGCTGGTATTGAGAGAAGGGAATATAACCTCTCTTTCTTGAGGTTATTCACTCTGGCCAATCTTGCTCCGCTTCAGCCGCTTGGGGCAAAGGTTGCGCCGTCGATGGATACGCGGTTTGATTGGGCAACAGTTCTAGTTGTCCAGCTTGACGGGGCGATCGCTGAGTCCGTCGCCGCCGTGACATCCCTTCTTCAGTCGTTTCTTCGGCGATGACTTCATATAGGATGGCGCGTTTGTGCCCACTCGATCCCTTGCGCAAAATTCGGCCTAGGCGCTGAATATATTCGCGAGTGGACCCAGTCCCTGACAACAGAATGGCTACGCTGGCATCGGGGACGTCAACGCCTTCATTCAGCACTTGGGAAACTACCAATGTAGGGTACTCACCACTGCGAAACTTTTCCAAAATGGCCTGACGTTCTTTGACCGCAGTCTGGTGAGTTATAGCAGGAATCCAAAAGTCTTCAGAAATGCGGTACACCGTGGCATTGTCTGCCGTGAAGATTAAACAGCGTTCGGGATAATGGCGTTCGAGTAAATCTGCCAAAACGCGCAGTTTACCAGCAGTGCCCAACGCGATCGCCCGTGATTCGCGATGCGCTAACATTGCTCGCCTACCTGCAGCCGACTTGGCACTCGCCTGCACAAATCGCTGCCAGCCTTCCAGACTGCCTAGCCAGATATTTGCCCCTTGCAAAAAATCATTGCGCTGCTGAATCAAGGTCTCGTATCGCTCTTGTTCTATCGGGCTCAAAGCCACCTTGAGCTGCACCACTTCATAGGGTGCTAAGGTATCGCCGGCCAAGTCCTGAGGCTGTTTGTGATAAACGATAGGACCCAGCAAGTGCTGTAAGTCATCGTGGCGACCATCGGCGCGATCGGGCGTTGCCGTCAGCCCCAAACGGTAGGGAGCAATGGAAAATTCGGCAATGACCCGGTTAAAGTCACTGGGAAGGTGATGACACTCGTCGCAAATCAGCAAACCGTATTGATTACCCAGCGTCTCAGCGTGAATGGCGGCGCTGTCATAGGTGGCCACCAAAATGGGCGTGCGATCGCGCGAACCGCCCCCCAACAACCCTACTGCCACATCTGGAAAGACCTGTAGCAACTGGTCATACCACTGATGCATGAGATCCAACGTCGGTACCGTGATGAGGGTACTGCGAGGAGTTGCCTGCATGGCCAGATAAGCCAAGTAAGTCTTGCCCGCAGCAGTTGGTAGTACAACGATGCCTCGCCAACCACTTTTAATCCAGGCATCGAGTCCCTCTTGCTGATGTCGATAAGGCTGCCAAGCCGTTTGGAGCTTAAGAGAGAGGACATCAAATTGCGATACCTGATCGGTAAAGGCGACTTGTTCTTTTCTCAGGGTTTCTACCAGAGCCCGATATTGATGAGCCGGGATGCGAAATTTTTCGATGCGATCGTCCCAAGTGGCAAAGTCAATCCAAGCTTTGCCCTTAGGAGGCGGATGCAAAACTAGGGTGCCACGGTCAAAGGTTAAATGGGGAGTTCGGGCCATCTGCCAGCGAAGAATACTGCCGCCATTCTATAGAAGATTTGGCGGTCAGTTCGGCTGAATGATGCTTAGCACTAATGACTGCTTGAATTTCTGGACTCTTGATGATGATGCTGAAGTTCGGATCCGTTCGGACCATGATTCGATACAAGCTGGGATTCACTGCGATCGCATTGCGCAGCCAACGAGCCGCGTCAGCGGCCTTGCCCTGCAGAGCAAAGGTCGATGCTTTGCCGTACCAGGCATTAGGATTCGGCACCCGACATCGCAGTGAGCGGTCAAAACTGTCCAGGGCATCGCGAAACCGATGTAACTTGTTCAGCATGACACCCCGATAGGTCCAGGCATAGTAACAATTGGGCTTAATGGCCACAGTCGTATCTAGACAACTGAGGGCATCGTGGAAACGACGCATGGCAGCTAGCGCGATCGCGCGGTCATACCAGGCATAGTAGTTATCGGGTTCCTGCTGAATGAGTTCGTTAAAGCAATCAGCGGCTTCTGGATACCGATTGAGACGTAATAAAGCATTCCCCCGATTACGCCAGGCTTTGCCATCATGCTGATTCAGCGCGATCGTTCGATCAAAACTCCTTAAAGCCGCCTCAAAGTCATTGGTTCTAGCATGCGCAATACCTTGACCGTGCCAGGCTCTTGCCTGTTTAGGGGCGAGTTTAATCGCTTGCTGAAAACTTTGCAGAGCGATCACGTATTGGCCTAATGCACACAAGGCATAGCCTTTCTCCATCCAAGCTTTGGCGTCTGTGGGGTTAGCCGCTAAAACTTGTTCATAGCGTTCAATCGCCGAGCGATACCGACCAATATTCAATAGGGCATGAGCTTGACCATGCCAAATTTGAGTTGCTTGGGTTTGAGAAACAGCCACGATATTAATGGGGAAGGTGCACCAACAGCAGTTAAAACCCACTTGTGTTTGTGGATCGGCGTTGCCAGTATCGCCACGTACTGGATACTCACTGAGTCAGCTCCAATAGGGCCATTACTAGAGTCTGCCAAAAACTTGATACTTCAATGTATCCCGCTGAATTTGCTGCCGACACTTGTGTTGTGCAGTCTTCTTCAAGAATTCATATAGTGGCTAAAAATTACGGGATTTTGCTGATGATTTTTGGGCCAGATAATAGGTTTGTTCGAGGTGTTGCCATTGCGGATGACACTTAACCTCGTGACGGATCAAGACTGAGCAGAGGACTGTTTGACCGCACTCGCTTCTTGTAATGAAAGTGGCTTAGTGGTCATCAAAATGCTCAACCAACCACCGCCGGTTTCTGGATGGTTTTGGGCCAGTAACCGGCCACCGTGAGCCTCGGCAATTTGCTGTGAGATGGCGAGCCCGAGACCAGCACCACTGCTAAGCAAATTAGCGAAATTTGGGGATTGAATTAATGGCGAGGCTGAATGGTCGGCCATGGGACGTTTCCGAGACGTATCGGCACGGTAAAACCGATTGAAAATGTGGGGTAAATCGCTGTCTTGAAAGCCATTGCCTTCATCAATGACATCGACTCGTAGTTGCTGTGAATTCCCTGTCGTTGAGCCAGAGTCAGCGATCGCCGATTCCGGCTCAACCGTGGCCCGAATATAAATTGTGCCTTCCTGCGGACTGTACTTGATCGCATTGTCGATGAGGTTGATGAACACCCGGTGCATCAACGGTTCATCGAGTTGCACAATCAGTTCTTCAGGACCTTCGTAGGCGATTTCTACCTGCTTCATGTCGGCCAGAGGTTCTAACCCTTGCCAAGCCGCCAAAATCAACCGCGGCACCTCTACTGGCTTAAGGGTTAGGCCAGTGCCCCCACTCCGTTCTAGCCGACTGAGGTTGAGCAAATCTTCGACTAGATTGCTGAGGCGCAAGATTTCATTCAGGAGACGATCTAGCCACTGTTGCAAAGTTGGGTCGACCCGCTCTCTCAAGGTTTCTGCCACCAACCGAATGGATGTTAAAGGCGTTTTGAGCTCGTGAGCCACATCTGAGGTCCAGCGATTGCGCTGCTGCACGAGAGTTTCTGCTTCCTGTCGGTTTTCGAGAAAAATACCGACATGGTGATTCGGTAAAGGCATCCCCCAACCGCGCAACGGATAAGCAATCCCCTCGTTAGGATTAATCGGATCAGGTGACACTAAATTTAAAACCCAGTCACGTTGGCACGATCGCTGGGCTTGGCGAGTCTGTTCAATCAGTTGGTCGAGCTCAAATGACCGTACCAGTTCTAGCAGCAGTCTCGGTGAGAGAGGGCTAGTCGGTTCCCCACTCTGATTAACCATCGGGATGCCCAACATCTGGCTCGCTAGCGGATTAATCCAAATCAGCTGATTTTCATCGTCAACTTCTAAATAGCCGACGGGTGCCTGTTGCAGCAAGTCGTAGCTAGTGAGGTCAGTGGAGCGAAGCGTCGAGGGTGATTCAGCGTTGGCAGCTTGATCAGCAGATGCCGTTGGTGAAGGTATCGTTGTGGCAGAGCGAGCGAGCGGTTGTCTGTGAACAACGCCTCGTAAAAGCCAGCCCAAGCCAAAGCTTGCGATCGCGCCAGAAACCAGAAACCATTCGTTTGCTACGTCCATGAGTTGGCTGGCACTCCCCAACCTGCCGCTAGATCCGTCATCAACGCCAGACTAGCCGCAAGCTAAATAACCTCAACCCATACAGTAGCAACAAAAGGTTAAGAAAAAAGACACCCGCAGGCGCCTTTCTCAACTCCCAAAGTTTTTGTTACTCCAGAATGCTTCTCTTCCCCATCAGGAAGATCGCCAGCCTATTTAACGACTGCACCGCGATAGACAAGACCATCAACGTGGTCAGCATGCAAATTCTGAGCCACATGACGGGTGACAGTCGCGCCACGATATTGGCCGATCACTTCTTCAGTGAGTTGAACTTGAGGGGTTTTAGTGCTGTACTCAACACCGCGATAACGTAGGGTCATGATTTTCGCCTCTTAATGAATGATTTGTAGAGAATTGAGAGGCGCGTTCCTTCAGAGAAATCCTCTTACTTCCGTCCTGGCCAGATACCCTGGTCGGATGAACGATTTAACGACAGCCGGTTCTAGCGAACCTTGGCACCACGATAAGTTAAACCATCAACGTGGTCAGCATGCAAATTCTGAGCTACATGACGGCTGACAGTCGCGCCACGATATTGGCCGATCACTTCTTCAGTGAGTTGAACTTGAGGGGTTTTAGTGCTGTACTCAACACCGCGATAACGTAGGGTCATGATTTTCGCCTCTTAATGAATGATTTGTAGAGAATTGAGAGGCGCGTTCCTTCAGAGAAGTTCTCTTACTTCCGTCCTAGCCAGATACCCTGGTCGGATGAACGATTTAGCGACAAACAGTTTTAGCGAACCTTGGCACCACGGTAAGTCAAGCCGTCAACATGCTGACTTGGAGCATTAGTGGCAACTCGACGAGTAACAGGAGCACCTCGGTAGGTCCCAATCACTTCTTCAAAATAGTTAAAACCGGCTTTGCAGGGTTCGTATTCTGCACCACGATAACGTAAGCTCATTATTTCGCCTCCAAATGACAACAGAGATGTTGATCGTGTAGTGAAAGAGGCGCGTTCCTTCAGAGGGTTCTCTCCTACTTCCGTCCTAGCCAGATATGCTGGTTGGATGAACGATTTGCTTTCTGTATCCAAATATACGGTTTTTGTATTTGCTTGTCAAGAGGGTAAATCACTTTTGGGGCAAATCCTGGCTAGATGCGGAATTTACTGGCTCCGATGAGGGTGAAACTATTGGGTCATCGGCATGAGATGAACTGGGTTTAAGCGAACGTGCCACGGCTGTTCCCGAGTTTGTAGGAGATCCCACTTTTCACGATAGACCTCGGCTTGTAAAATGATAGTCATGGGGGGAGTCCGGCGGGCTATGGAGCTTGATGTAAAGGCTCACCTTGTGCTGGGTTTCGGTAAGCATGGTCAGCCAACCAGGAAAGGTATTACTTTGATTGCCTTTACGCAAAAACTGGACATGGTGAGCGCGTAAACCGACATAGAAGGGGGGAGGATGGCAGTGGATCGATCACCTCTAAGGCACAGTTCCAATCGATCGCCTCAATATGATTGGCATCCACTTGTCGAGCTCGCGAGAAGTTTTTACATTCAGTGACCTGAGCCACTTCGTAAGTCGGCGGGCGCTGAAAAATCTCCTCCTTGGCACCATTCGCCAAAACTTCTCCGGCGGATAGCACCAATAGATTCGAGCAGATACGGTAAGCCTCTTCTAACTTATGGGTAATGAAGAGGGTGACGCCCTGATAGCTGGTGAGGACTTCTACCAGCAACTTTTCGATATGACTCCGCAGGTAGGTATCAAGGGCAGAGAGCGGTTCATCCATCAGCAAAATCTGAGGGCGGATGGCCAGCGCCCGGGCCAGGGCCACCCGCTGTTGTTGACCGCCAGAGAGTTGGTGGGGGTAGCGATCGCCCATTCCCGTCAACCCCATCAGGTCGAGATATCGCACCACTTCTGAAGCGCGTTTTGTTTGGGGTATTTCCCCCATGCCAAAGGCAATATTTTGCGCCACGGTGAGATGCGGAAACAGTGCGTAGTGCTGAAACACCAGACCCACTTTGCGATCGCGACTCGGCACATTAATGCGTTGCTGCGAATCAAACAGCACCCGCCCATTCAACACAATCCGACCTTGAGAGGGCGTTTCGAGTCCAGCGATGCAGCGTAAGATCATGCTTTTGCCAGAGCCCGAAGCCCCTAATAACCCTAAGGGTTCATCGGTCGCGCGAAAGCGTACCTGGAGTCGGAATCCCGGCACTTGTTTCTCTAACTTGACCCGTAGTTCAGTCTGACTTGGAGAGCGGGGGGTATTGGGGTTGAGTAGTGCTTGGGATGAGGGCTGGAGAGGCGCGGCCAACTCGGGAGCCGTATTTTCTGGATCAACGGTAGGCGATCTGACCGCTGGGGCCTGCCCTTGTGGACTGTGGGCTGGGTGAACGGCTTGAGGGAGGGATGGGGAGAACTGGGATAGGGCTGCTGGGGGAAGCTGTGAGAGATCGCGGCTGAGGTTGCTGTCCCATGGGCCTTAGACCAAACTGTTGCACCTTGAAATAGCCAAAGTAGAGCCCGTTAAAAAGTCGCTGCATCACCCTAGGGGGGTGAGTTAATTGGGGCGATCGCTGCTGATTGCCTTGATTAATGCCTGCAATGACCGCGAGGGAAATGACGATCATCAGTAAGACCCAAGCCAAGGCGACCCCCATACGCCCCGCCTCAGCCGCAAAAAAGATGGCGATGGGAACGGTCTGGGTCACACCGGGAATGCTACCCCCCACCATCAGGGTGGCTCCAAACTCTCCTAACGCCCGGGCAAAGGCCAACACTGTGCCGGCTAAAACCCCTGGCCAGGCAAGCGGTAACAGCACTTGCCAAAAAATTCGCCATTCCGATGCGCCCAGGGTCCGAGCTGAACTGATCAGGTTCAAATCCACCTGCTCAAAGGCACTGAGTACAGTTTTGTACATCAGCGGAAAGGCCACGATGGTGGCGGCGATCGCCGTGGCCGTCCAGGTAAAAATAAGCGAGATGCCGATTTGGTCTAGCCATTGACCCAGGGGACTGTTTTTCCCTAAGAGCAGCAGCAATAAGAAGCCGATGACCGTGGGGGGTAGTACCAGTGGCAGCGTCAGCAGACCATCAATCCACCCGCGAGCGCGGCCCCGATAGCTCATCATCCAGCGGGCGATCGTGATGCCCAAAATTGCCGCCAGCACCGTAGCGACGAGGGCCGTTTTAAGCGAAATCCAAAGCGGCGTCAGATCATCCGGCATCGGCATCAGCATGGCTCCAAATGACGCTGAGCATCCATCGCTCTGATTTGAACCCAGTCGAGGCGCTATTCTGCCATACCAAAGCCATAGCCCTGAAAAATGGCCGTCGCCGGTGCACTGGCCAAAAACTCAACAAAGGCTTGAGCGGCCTCAGTCTCATCACTATCCTGCACGACGGCGAGCGGATAAATGATGGGAGCGTGGCTGGTCGCTGGTGCAGTAGCGATCGCCTGCACGCGGTCAGACACCTGCGCATCGGTAGCGTATACCAAACCAGCGTCGACATTGCCGGTCTCGACATACGCGAGCACCTGGCGCACATCTTTGGCAAATACGAGTTTGGGCTGAATCGCCTCAAAGATATCGAGGGCTGCCAGCACCTCTTTGGCGTACTGCCCAGCGGGGACGCTTTCGGGTTCACCCATCGCAATTTTGCGCGCTCGGTCCGTTGACAAATCTTGGAAGCTGGCCATATCCGTGGCATGCTTGGGCACCACTAAGGTCATCGCATTTTGCAGCAAATTTTGACGTGAGCCCGCCATAATCTCGCCTTTGCTCTCTAAGTCATCCATCCACATCGGTGATGCAGAGAGAAAGACATCGACTGGCGCACCTTGTGTAATTTGCTGCGCTAAGGAGCCTGACGAACCAAAGTTGTAAGTGATGGTGACCTGGGGAGTCGCCTCCTGATAAGCCACCTGTATGTCTCGCATCGCATCCTGCACGCTAGCCGCAGCAGAGACCGTGAGTTCAACTGATGGGCGGCGGTTAGGGGATGTCAGGCTTGCGACCGGGGCGGATGGGGGCAGGGCTTGAGTACAGGCGATCGCACTCAAGCTAGCGGTCAAGATTACTAAAGCCGTGAAGTTGCGTCGGTTCATAGTGATCAATGTGATCAATGCCTCAAACCCGAGTCGAGGATAACGTGTGGCGCTCGGCCTCTAACATTGTGGCGATCGCCGACGGCATGAGTTCAGCCTCGGAGGGGTCAAGCGTGGCGATCGGTGACACAAAAGTATAGTCAGGGTCGCATTCTCCGGTGTCATAAACCTGTATGGCCCATTTATCGGGCAAGCCTTCAACGCCAATTTCCACGACATACCAGCTCTCGCCAATCAATCGAGCCGTGATCACCGTGAGCCATTCTCGATCATTTACCGATAGATTCCATTCATCCACTAAGAAATCTAAGGCTAATTGCTGGGCATTCTCTGGGGCAACTTCGATGTGAGGGAGCATAGGGATCTCCAAAGTTTATTGAGAGCAAGCGAACACTTTAGACTCCAAAATAGACAGGCAGAAGTTGAATTCTAAGGCCTGTCAGGTTGATTTAAGGTCACGATCAAACCGAATCAGTTGACTGAGTGATAGCGATTGCAAGGCTTCCCATCGCCTTGATACAGCGGGATTTCACGACAGCATGAAAGCTTTCCGTGCTTCCCAAAAATGAGAAGACGATCGCTTAAAGCCTCTGGAAATCATCTGTCAACAATCCAAGTTTTGCTGATACATCCTTGATTTAAGGAAACATCCAAAATCAATGCCAGGAACCTAAGTGCCGAAAAAATAATTTCCCAGCATTCGTCACGCTGATGCCAACATCATATTGATAAATCCTTTGGAAAAACTGTATAAAAAATGCCGTTTTTATAAGTTTTTTCTATTCTTCTAATTACGCAATAAAGTGGCTAAAAAGGGCTGCTTAACCTCTTGTTGAAATCGATAGGATGCTCGCATAAAGTTGCTTTCTAAAAGTGAAATATTGTCCTGCACAGTGCTTGGCGGGCGAGGTTTCGTGCAGGAGGATTCTTTTGCACAAGCAAGAGTTGCTCGCAGCTCAGCCGTCACCGTTCTCCGGACGTTCCTGTCGCCTTCCGGTCAGGGTTAGCCGTGCCAAGGCTGATGACGTCGACTGGGTTTAGCGAGTCTTTTCAGTCTTTAAACCCAAAGGCTTCGGCAAGTCATGGAACAACCTGCCGAAGCCTTTTAAGTGAAAATAAAACGGGCGAGGAGGGATTCGAACCCCCGACACCGTGGTCCGTAGCCACGTGCTCTAGTCCACTGAGCTACACGCCCTTACAGGAGTTAAATAGTAACACAGTCTATGACGCAAAAATAGCAATTTTCTATGTCTCAGCCGAAAAACCCCTCGAAACCCTTGACCCACCTGAATGAGCAAGGGGAAGCCCACATGGTTGATGTCTCTCAAAAGGTCGCTACCGTGCGGGAGGCGATCGCGGAAGGGCTGATCAAAATGTCTTTAACAACGCTGGAGCAGATTGAGCAGGGTAATAGCCCTAAAGGGGATGTTTTAGGCACGGCCCGGTTAGCGGGCATTATGGCGGCTAAGCAAACAGCATCGTTAATTCCCCTCTGTCATCCGTTGCCGCTGAGCCAAGTGCAGGTGACGATTGAAGCCCAGCGATCACTGCCGGGATACCGCATCCAAGCCCTGGTCAGAACTAAAGCCGAAACTGGAGTGGAGATGGAAGCGTTAACGGCGGTCTCGGTAGCCGCACTCACTCTGTATGACATGGCCAAAGCGTTGGAGAAATCCATGTCCATTCAGACGGTGCGACTTTTGCAAAAAACTGGAGGTAAGTCAGGCGACTACCAGGCAAACCCGTAAAATAAGAGAGTGAACTGTATTGGATGAGTAGCTCATGCCGCCTCGTTGGCCTCGAAAACCTGATCGTCGCGATCCTGCCTTTCGTAAACTAGATGACCGGATGACCTTTGCGGTACATGTGGCCGGTTTTACTGCCGTGAACTCGGGTCTTTGGTTTGCCCATCAGATCAACGAAGCTTGGGTGCCTTGGGTGATCAAGGTGACGCCGATCTGGTTTGCGATACTTGCAATTCACGCTATCTACATTTTTGCGATCGCGGATTATTCCGGTGAGTCCGTTATCGAACCAGAAGATGTCCCTGAAGGAGGAGGCTAAGGACAGGTCGCTGCTTTAGGCTCCTTCTGATGGCTGCAAGTTTTCAGGAAATCAACCCATGTATGACTCTCCCCCTGCTGAAACGCTAGAAAAATTAGCTGCCAATATTGGCGAAGCAGTCTATTTAGATATCGCCAAGTGGCATCTGTATCTCAATGATGCCAAGCTGCATACCTTGGTTGCGCAACGGTTGTATCCGTTGTTGGTGGATGATCGCATCGGCGAAAGCGATGTCACGGCGGTGCTGCAAGATATTACCGTGCCGGTAGGGGGTGGTCGTCAGCAAATACCTTTAATGGATTTAATCCCGGTTGGGTGTATGAGTGACTTACTCCAAGCCTTGGAAGATTTTCAAGATCAGATTTAGCAACTCTCGGTATCTGGTCACGCGCGATCTAAATTTGTGAATCGTTCCCTGGGCAGGGGAGTTAAGGAAGCTAGACAGGTAGGACGAAGGGCTCGGGCTGCCATGCTGACGAGGTCATATAATCTCAGTCAGACGTGGGGTATTGCCACCAATCGACCAGCGTGTCATAGAGATCACGATCGTTCATGGGCACAGGCGCACCTATCTCCACTCTGACGATATCGCCCTTGAGGGTGAGCCAGTGTTTGTCGCCAGCGGTAGAAATATAGCAAATGCGGGTGCGATAAACCCAGCGCGAGTGCTTGGCGCCTTCTTCGCGCATTTTATGCCATGCAATATGAGCGATCGCTTGTCGCGGTAACCATAGACAATTGCGACGCCAGCCAAAATTATCCACCAATCGCCCAGTAATCGCATGAGACAGCAAAACTAGTCCATAACCGTACTCTCTTTTTTGGCGCATCCGAGAAATGTGCCAAGTGCGGTAGAACGATTGGGCCAAATCCCAGGCTTGATAAGTGCAATGTCCGATGAGCAAGATGACCAATGACAACAGTAAAGCGGTAAAGGCGATCTGCAGAAGTGTTTGCTGCAGCACTTTGCTCAAAAACTGCAGATAGCTACCAGGTTGACGCACTGCCTGAACAATGAGCCATGGCCCAAAAGTGAGTATGGGAAAGGCGTACATCAGCATGAACGGCAAAAAGACAATTTGCAGGAACCAATCTGTGTGGGCCGGTAAGAATTGACCCGGTAGATGATGGGCACTGCCAAGGTGAAAAGCCGTTTGGTAGGGATCTGGTAAGGCCGAGAGCGAGCATCGCCCAGGTGGTGGAAATGAATTGCCCATCTGATCTGCTGGCTAAGATTGCTGCTATAGCAGAATGCGGAGGTCGGAATGCGGAATTGAAATGCATGCCGGAAGGCAGTTTCAAAAATCCAGGCAACCTGAGCAAACTACGGCTTGCTATACATCTATCAGCGCTAGCGTAATCCCGTTTCGACTAAAGCGAATTAAACAGTTCTAAATCTGCCAAGAAAGTCTGCTGGCATGGCCTCTGATGAGAGCCAGCAGGATTGAGGAAGTTGGCGAGTGCGACTACCACTCGCCGTTGCGTTAAGTCGCGGAGGACTCTGCTGTCCTAACTGATGACTGCGTTTTTCGCCCTTTGAACAAGTAAGTGTGCATTTGGCCTCGGCCCTTGATGTCAATACAGCCGCGATCGTCAAACTGATACTGGTCGCGGATGCGGCAATAGGTGCTTTCGCTAATTTGAATGCGATCGACCACCCCATGGGCTTCCATCCGGCTGGCAATATTGACGGCATCCCCCCAGAGGTCATAGCTGAATTTTTTGATGCCGATTACGCCAGCAATCACAGGCCCCGTGTTGATACCAATGCGCAGACGAAAGGGGGTGCCATCACTCCGCTTAAAGGCTTGAATGGCATCCAGCATCTGAATGGCCATTTCTAAGGTGGCTTGGGCGTGGTCTGGTCGCGGCTCGGGTAGACCACCTACCACCATATAAGCATCGCCAATGGTTTTGATCTTTTCTAACCCGAGGCCATCGGCGATGCAGTCAAAGGTGGAAAAGATTTCGTTCAATATGTCCACCAGTTCACCCGGTGCGACCTGGACAGACAGACCGGTGAAATCGACAATGTCGGCAAATAAGATAGTGGCTTCTTCAAACCGGGAGGCGATCGCGCCCACTTCCTGCTTTAACTGTTCGGCAATGCTATTGGGCAAGATATTGAGCAGCAGTTTTTCCGACTTGGCTTGTTCTGCTTTGAGGGCTTGCTCCGCTTGTTTGCGATCGCTGATTTCTTGGTGTACTCGCTTAAACATGTTGCAAAACGCCTGGGAAACTTCCCCCAGTTCATCTTGACGATGCATCGCTTGGGTTTGAAACTGCGGCGGCTGATCTTGACTCACCGCTTCGCCCGCCTGCTGTAAATCATCCCGTAACCGCAAAATTGGAATAATTAGAATGCGCTCCAACATCAATATCGTGACGAAGGTGACAAAGGCAGAAATGATAATGACCAGCCCGGCGATCGCCAGAGCATACTGCCACATTGTGAAAATAACGCCGCTGGCATCATGACGCACGACCAAAATGTATTCGTCGGAGAGGCGATCGCTGGGCCAAGCGACGTCATAACGCTGGCGACCGTCAGTTAACTGCCGCACGACTTGTCCCGCTGGAACTGCGGTGCAGTCAATAGTGGGGGGTTCACCAAAGGTATCGATCACCCTGCCATCAGCCGTGCATAAGTTAGCACCTAGGATGACTGACCCCGGCTTGAGATTTTGCTGAATCAGTTGCAATACGCTGCCTAGATCCGCATTCATCATCGCCGTGGCTTTGGCGGTAAAGAGCACTTCGCTCGAAACATCTTGCAGATCTTCCAACTCTTCGCGATAGCGGCGCACAAAAGCGGGAATAAAGATGACGACTTCAATCGTGATAATGCTGAGAAAGACCCAACTCACAATGCGGCGGGAGAGGCGCGATCGCAGCAGGCCGACGGAAGATTGCAAAAGGCTGGCCATAGCAGGACTAGATGACGAGGAACTCCTCTCAATACTACTGACCGGCGCGTTGTCGTTCCGGGGAGGCAGTCGTGAGTAAAGTAAGAATTCCCTGAGTGGGGGCTGATTGTTCTCGGGGGTTGAGATTTGCAACTATTGGGGGCAAATCGGTGGAGGTGAACGGGTGGATGGGTGGGAGGGTTTAGGGCTTTGGGGGCGGGAAGCAGGGGCGAGGGCGCTGCGCTAGAGCGCAGCGGAGCCTGTAGGAGAGAGGAGGTAGTGGGCGTTGCTGATTTTAGATATGAATTGAATCGCTGAAAAGAAGAATGACACGAGTTAACTCACCATCAATAGCGGAGAGCGGGCATCTTGCCCGCGGCCTCAAACACCGGATTCATACTTCGATTCAGCAATGCCAAGGTAGTGTTATTCGCCGTATCGAATAGACTTCGAATCAGGTCTAAATTTCGTTCCATCTAGGGATAGCGACGACTGCGTTCATCGGAGGAATCAGCCTGGGGACGGAAGGCTTGCTCAATGACGGATGGTGGAATTTCCTTCAACAGTCCGCCTTGGACGAAGTCAACGTAAGTGCCAGACTCGATCGCGACAAGCTGGGCCTGGTGCTGTTGCAAAATCAAGGGTTCTAAAGTCGGATTAGCCTCTCGCATCGTGGCGAGTTCTTGTTGAGTTGCGGTCAGAATGCTTTTGACAAAATCGAGTTCTTGCTGAAATTTGTCGGCCTCAATAGTGGGTTTGCGATCGCTATCCAATAGGTAGCTCAAAATCTTTTGCAGGGCATCGCGCTGAGCTACCAGGCTTAAGTATTGCTGATAGAGCTTTTCGTCCGTCAGCAAGTTCAACTTGTCGAGCAAAAACTTGGTGGTTAACCCCTGGATCAGCAGGGTAAATAACACCACACCAAAGGAGTTGGAAATCACCTGTTGGCGATCGGGTACGAGGTCAGGAATGCTGAGGGCCAGGGCGATCGCGACCGAACCGCGCAGTCCCACCCAGCAGAGTACAGTCTGCTCCGTCCAGGGAATGGGGTTACGCGTAATCCAGCCGCTCAGGGCACTGAAACCGTAGATGGCAATGCCACGAGAAAGGAGGACGGCCGCGATCGCCACGAGGCTGGTGTCAATATGCTCCAAGAAATAAGGGAACAAAATTTGATCCCCCAGCAGCAAAAATACGATGGAGTTCACCAAAAAGATAATGAACTCCCAAAACTCAATCATGGTGCTGCGTTTGTGGGGTTGCTCGCCGGGCACCAGATTCAAATTGCCAATAATTAATCCCGCTGTGACCACGCCAATCACCCCAGACCCGCCGAGGTCTTCTGCCAAAATGTACCCGCCATAGGCCGTGACAAGACTCAACGTCTGCTCGACCCAGGCCAAGTCATACCGCTGGGTTAATAGGGCCACCACAGTGCCAATCACCCCACCCACCCCCAGACCAATCGCGCTCACAACTACAAATTGCAGCAGTGTGGTGGAGAGATTAATCGGTTGCGGATCGATCGCCTGTTCCAGCAGCACGCTAAACGCTACGACTGCGGCCCCATCGTTAAACAGGCTTTCGCCTTCTAACAGGGTGGTCAAACGTTTACCTGCCCCCACCTCGCGAAATACGCCTAACACGGATGCCGAGTCCGTCGCCGCGAGGCCAGCCCCCGTCAGCAAAGCGGTTGTCCAGCTGACGTGCATCCACTCATGTAAGGCCCAACCCACGCCGATAATCGTGATCGGGACGCTTCCGATCGCAAACAAGCTACTGGGCAATAGCTCTCGTTTGAGATCAGGCCACGGCATTTTCCACGCCGCTTCAAATAGAATCGGCGGCAAAAAAATCAGCAGAATCAGGCCCGGCGATAGGTCAATGAGCCGCACTTCTACCAAGGCCAGCCCCAACCCCACGATGACCAATAGCAACGTGTAGGGAACCTGCCGCAAAAAAGGAAAAATTCGCGGCAAGCTAGCGACGCTGAGAGCCACCAGCAATACGGGCATAAACTGCTTGAGGTTACGCTCAATAGCGAGGTCAGTTGCGTCAGTCAGCAGGCTCATCAGCACTGCCCCAACGCTAGAAAGATCACTACCCCAGATGGCTTCTAGCACGTCACTCCCATCGCCTTGCTGCTGTGTTCATTACCGATGCCGATGCGCCCAGATTTTAGACTAGGCACCGCGTTTTAGCGGTCAAATGGCATACCCCTAAACAGAGCTGAAAGCACTTTGCCACTGCCCCTCTGTCCGCCGTCATCCTCACTTTTGCAGAAGAGCTGGCAGCAGTTTTTGCTTAAGGCCCCGAGAAGATCCCGGGGAAAGCTTCCCAGTGTTGGTCAATTTTGAGCTGAATACTTTCGAACCTTTAGGGCGCGTCATCAATTAATCTCAGAAGCCTTTGGGACCAAGCATTGCCGCGCCCGCATTCACGCCATCGGCTAGGGACTGACGTTCCTTTACTGAAAGGGTTTGGTCGCGACCGAATGACAGAGCACTAGTGATTGAGGCGATATTGACAATGCGAATGATATGAGCACAGAGAGGGATGATCTGCCTGAAAGCGGGCAACTGAAACCTGACCACGTTGATGTATCGATTGGCCTAAGGCAACTCATTTGTTGGGACGATATTCGAGGAAAATCAAGCGTTAGGTTGGTCGGCAACGATTCGCTTAGTGACTAAGCCAGGAATGAATGCCAACTTTGCTAGATGCCTTTGCTAGACTAAATGACAATTGTGATTGCATACCCCATAGGTAAGGACACGGCATCTATGACCGTCGCCACGATTCCCGCGAAATTTCTCCGCACCCAAGAAATTCCCAATTTGACCTTCGATGCCACGCGCGATCGCTTCGATGCTTCTTGGCGCGATCCGCTATCCATGCTGTTGGGGTTGGGGCGAGCCGCCGGGGCGGACTTTATTGAGTTCTTCCTAGAGCGCAATCAATACATTAGTTGCATGGCCGAAGATGACGCTATCACCGGCATTTCTCCGCGCTTGGTGACCGGGGCCGGGGTGCGCGTGTTCAAAGGCCAGGGTGACTGCTACGTCAGCACCAACGACCTCTCCTTTAGCGGCTTGCGAGCCGCGTTAGAAAAAGCGCTCTCCATCATGGGCCTGATTTTGCCGGGTCCGGCGGCTTCCATTCCGGAAACCAATCTGGAACTGATGCGCGACTATGCCATTGCCAAAGACAAAGATGCCTGGCTAGGGGCTTGCAGTTCCATGCAAGAAATGGGCGATGTATTGCTGGCGGCGAACGCCTCGGTGGCGAAGCAGGGTAACCATATTCAAGCGCGGCGGGCGGGCTATTTTCGCGATTGGCAAGAGGTGTTGGTCGCGGCCAGCGACGGGACCTTTGCCCGCGATATTCGCTTAACTCAATCAGTGGGTTGTAACTTGCTGTGTGCGGACGGTGAGCACCGTTCCTCCATTGGTCAGCGGGCGGGTGACACCAGCGATCCAGGCTTTTTGCGCACCTGGAACTATGACCAGATGGCCCAAGACATTACCGAGTCGGCAGGCAAAATGCTCTATGCCGACTATGTCGAGTCGGGGAATTATCCCATCATCATGGCGAACCACTTCGGTGGCGTGATCTTCCATGAAGCCTGTGGTCACCTGCTGGAAACGACCCAAATCGAGCGGGGTACCACGCCATTCATCGATAAAAAAGGTGAGAAGATCGCCCACGAAAATCTCACGGCCTGGGATGAGGGGCTGTCGGACGATGCCTTTGGCACCATCGATATGGACGACGAGGGCATGCCCACCCAGCGCACCCTGCTGATCGAGAACGGCATTTTGAAGAACTTTTTGAGCGATCGCGCCGGTTCCATGCGCACCGGTCATCCTCGCACGGGCAGCGGTCGTCGTCAGAGCTACACCTACGCTGCCGCTTCTCGCATGCGCAACACCTACATTGCCCCCGGTGACTTCACCAACGAAGAGCTATTCAACTCTGTGGAGAAGGGCATTTACTGCAAGAAGATGGGCGGCGGCAGCGTTGGCCCCACCGGACAGTTTAACTTTGGCGTGGACGAAGCCTACCTGATTGAGAACGGCAAAATCTCGAAGCCGCTGAAGGGTGCGACCCTGATCGGGGAGGCGAAGGAGGTCATGCAGCGCATCTCCATGTGCTCTGAGGATGTGAGTCTGGCTCCTGGCTTCTGCGGCTCCATCAGCGGCAGCATCTACGTCACCGTCGGTCAGCCCCACATCAAAGTGGACTCCATCACCGTCGGCGGTCGTTAGGTCGTCAGCTGAGCGCAGCTAAAACCCCGGTTTCTTTTTAGGTCAGCATGAGTGTTGGCTTGTTCAAGAGAAGAAACCGGGGTTCTGTGTGTCGGGGTTAGTTATGAAGGTGACGACGCTCGACTGCCGTGGGGCAACCTCACCGCCTGCGGCAGCCCATTCAACGAGAGGATCGATTGCTTGCTGCGAGCAAGACAGGATTACTCGCTGGCGCGATCGCGCCAGCGAGCCGACACTCAAGAAGTGGTTGGTTGTTCTTCTGACGGCGTGCTCGCAACCACCTGAACCTCATCATCAGGGGGAATGCTGTCAGAATCCTTAAAGACAATGCGAAGTAAAGGCGGTGCCACGAAGGTCGTCAAAATGACCATCACAATAATCGCTGCTTCCAACGACTCTGACAGGGCGCCGCTGGCAGAACCAACCCCAGCAAACACCAAGCCAACTTCGCCCCGAGGAATCATGCCCACCCCGATCGCGAGTCGATTGATGCCAGGCTGCCCAAAAATGGCGAAACCAGTGACCACCTTACCGATAATCGCCACCAGCACCAGGAAAGAAGCAATGATTAACCCTTCACGGTTATCGGGATTGAGGGGATTGAGCACGCTGACGTCGGTACGTGCCCCGACAGTCACAAAAAAGATGGGAACCAGCATATCCGCGATGGGAATGATCTGCTCTTCCAGTTCTTTATGTTTCGGCGTCTCAGCCAAAATCAAGCCTGCAGCAAACGCCCCCAGAATGGCTTCTAGCTGAATGGTGGCAGCAATGTAAGACAGGACAAACGCAAAAATCAAAGAGGTGATAATCAGCTCACCTCGGGTCTGCATCTGGTCAACCAGTCCCACAAAGAGCGGGCTAAGCAGACGACCCACAAAAATGGCCCCAACCAAAAAAGCTGCCGCACTGACGATCAAAATGACGACATTTTGAACTTGAATTTCTCCCGTTTTTGCCAGACTAGCCACGACAGCCAGCACGATGATGCCGAGCACATCGTCTAATACCGCCGCGCCAATAATGATTTGCCCTTCTTTTGAACTGAGCTTTTGAATTTCGGCCAGCACTTTGGCCGTGATGCCGATGCTCGTTGCGGTCAAGGCCGCACCGGCAAATACCGCCGGTATTGTGGCAATGTTGAAGAGCGCAATCAGGCCTGTGGTGCCCAGGGCAAAGGGCAAGACCACGCCAATAACAGCAACGATCGCGGCTTGTGGCCCCACCCGAATCAACTCTTTGAGGTCAGATTCGAGACCAATCTCAAACAGCAAGATAATGACGCCAAGTTCCGCCAAGATGGAGACGACTTCACTCTCTCCCCGAAAGACGGCAAGCAACCCTTCAGAATCCATACTGCTGGTGCTTTTCACCAGTTCCATCAGCATAGAGCCCGTCTCGCCTGCCCCTTCGGGAAACACAATTAAGTGGAGGGCAGAAACCCCCACAATCACGCCGCCCAGTAGTTCTCCCAAAACCGGTGGGAGATTCACGCGGGCACAAAGTTCCCCGCCTACCTTCGCCGCCAGATAAACGGTAATCAGGCTCAGCAGCACTCCTGCCAGCACTAACGGTTCAATTTCGGCCTCTGTGGCTTCGGCGATCAGAGACGGCCAAGCCGCATTGTAGGGAAGCACTCCGAAGAAATTGCCGATGAAACTAAAGCAGGAAAGGGCATCCACCATACGGTCTGAAATAACGCGTCCTACATACCTTACATGAGTTCAGTAATTACCCAATGTTCAAGCCGATCAAATCTGAGGACTGATTTGCTGATAGGATTACGCGGCTACGCCCCAGGGGCTTAAATTGAGGGAAATAATTGTTTAGACCACCTGCCATTGTCGACCCGAGTGCCGCCTAGAACACACACTTGCTGCGGTGACATTAGATAAACCCACGCCGTGCCTAAAGGCTGTTGCGTGATGGCAAAAACGGGTTGCCTCAGTCGTTGATAGAGATTGGCATGAGGGGGGCGCATGGGGTCGTAATCTTCAAAGTGATCGATGCGGGCGATCGCCGCCGCATCGCGAAAGGTCAGCAGCGCCCCCCGAATCCAGCGATCACCGACCGTCATCGCCGGATAGCCTTGGGGCAAGTGAAACAACTCTCCTCGCATAATGGCCGGTTGGGCAGACACGACAAAGGGGTCGCAATATTTTTCGTAAGCGGCTTCTTGGGGTTTCAACGTGCCATATACAAAGACTGGGTACATAAGCATCAGAGATTGGTCTTGATATTGAACGACGGGCCACCATCTACTGCGAACTGGATACGGAGGAGGTTGCTGCAGAACGCTTTGGGCTAGGCTGTAGCCAGTTTTGCTTTTGCCAACGCTGAAATCAATATGGTTCGTCCTTGTCGCTTTGCTATCATCAGCGATCCTCACATCGCGTTGCCCCACACCATCGCCCACACTCCCCAGCGATTTCATTTGGTGGAGGTCAGCATTCCCGCCATTGAGCAAATTTTGCGATCGCTTGAAACTGAGCAACTCGACTTTTTACTGCTGCCCGGTGACCTGACTCAACACGGCGAACGAGAAAATCATGAATGGTTGGTGAATCGCCTCAAACGACTCCCGTTTCCAGCCTATGTCGTGCCGGGCAATCACGACATTATTGACCGTGACGGCGGCGATCGCACCCTTGGTCTGGCGGACTTTCCCCAGCTCTATCGCGATTTTGGCTATACCGGCGATCGCCCCTACTACCATCAAGAACTGCTGCCGGGAATGCATTTAATTGGACTCAACTCCATTGCTTTTGACGAAGACGGCCAGCAACTGTTTGCCGGTTTTGTGGATGGGCCGCAACTCAATTGGCTATCGGCCACATTAGAGACTCTGCGCGATGACTGGGTGATGGTGGCCATTCATCACAATGTGTTGGAACATTTGCCAGGACAGGCTCGCCATACCATGGGACGTCGCTACATCACGCAAAATCGGGATGAACTGCTCATTCGCCTGCGAGAAGGCCAGGTGAATTTGCTATTTACCGGACATTTGCATGTGCAAGATATCGCCCAAGCGGGCGACCTCTGGGAAATCACCACGGGCTCGCTGGTTAGTTATCCTCACCCTTACCGAATTTTGACCTTGACGCCACAAACATCGGGGCAATTGCAGTTAGCCGTCGAGAGTCATCGGGTGCAGGCCGTAGCGGATTGGCCAGATTTGCAAATCACGTCGCGGCAGTGGATGCGCGATCGCTCCCAGCATTTCATGGTGCGACTGCTGACTAGCCCACCATTCAATTTGTCGACAGACAAGGCTGAATTTTACGCCCCAGAGCTGCAAGACTTTTGGGCCGATATTTCAGCAGGGGACAGCCGGTGTGACTATGACCAGTTTCCCGCTGAGATGAATCGGCTGTTTCGAGCGTTCGGCGCGGTGGATGCAGACGGGCGCTATCTGCCTATCGATAATCAAGCTACCCTGCAGCTTGTCAGAAACTAGGCAAGCGTGATTGGTAGGTGCGAAGCGTAGTTGGCTGACTGCTTCTAGAGACGTTCTCAGTGGGCCGCTCGCTCCAGCCGAATCTCATATTTCAACATTGCCTGGCCGAAATCACCGAGTTGGAGCTGACCTGAAACTGGTGCAGCGTATTGGGGCTGGGCGGCGGCGGCGAGGGCGATGTGGAGATCGCTCTCCGATCTCACCCAAAGCTCCGAAATGTGTGCTCATCAGTTCCAAATGCGTTTCAAGGCCAATGTGAACCCCGGTAAAACCGACTCGCCAGACAATATTTCGGGATTTTCCAACACTTCGACTGCTTGACCCGATCGATAGATTTCCACCCGTCGCGTTTGCGGGTCAATGAGCCAGCCCAGTTGAGTACCGTTCTCCAGATATTCCTGCATCTTTGCCTGCAACACCTTGAGCCTGTCGGTCTTGGAGCGCAGCTCCACTATAAAGTCAGGACACAGCGGCGCGAATCCCTCTCTTTGTTCTGGCGTCAAGGCTTCCCAACGCTCTCGGCGCACCCAAGCCGCATCGGGCGATCTATTGGCTCCATTCGGCAACTCAAATCCCGTCGAGGAGTCAAAGGCTTCACCTAACTCTCCGTTAGCCTCACTCCAAATACCAAGCTGCGTGATCACTTTCGCATTCCGGCGTCCTGACTCGCTACCGGCAGGTGGGTTCACGATTAACTCTCCGGTGGCAGTGCGTTCTAATCTCAGGTCACGATTCGCAGCTGCCAACACCGCAAACTGCTCGGACGTGACTTTTAGCATCACCTCGTGAGGAAGCTGAAGCGAAAGCGGCTGAAGTTGCGGTACGGCTTGTGCTGTCATTGTGGCTCCCATATAGCCCAGTCATGCCTCTATTCTATTGTGAGTAAATGCCAGTAGTTTTCTCTCCTCACTCCATAAGCGATCGCGCCACTTTTTCTAAGAATCAACTTTAGGGCAAGTTTCGTTCTTAAATCCGAGCTACTAAAAGAAACAAGCAAGCTACTTTAGAGGATCTGAAATTCATGGCTAGAGTTCAGAATATCTGTTAAATCCTCAATATTTATGTAGGAGACCATCCCTCTCAATGCTCCGCTAGTGAAGTTAGTAGGTATAGCCAAACAAGTGGAACTTATTGAGGAATCTGGGCAGTTGGTATGGAGGTAAAAGGTTTCATCCTCTCTAACATAAGCTAGCAGCTCAGCATCAATGGCAGCCAAAGCATCGTACTGCTCAAGAATAAGGCCGCTAACCCTTTTTTGATAGTTGGAGTTTTCCTTAAATAGGTCACTGAATTCGTATATCTTTCCAGTTCTCAAATTCAGAGTGATTCCTTTAGTGCTGCTGATGGGATATGCACTTCTACCTGCTCTGATGGTGTGACAAAAGAAACTCACAATGTCCTTCTGGGCAAAAGTGACTATGCATGGGTCTACTTCCATCCCCAAATGATCCAAATCTGACTCTTCCGTACAGCCCTCATGTTCTGAAACCGTCAAATAAAAAGTGCTGGTAAAATCAACGATTTGCTGCTTTAGAATTCGATTGATGTCCGCTTGCCAATTTTTCTCGAACCCACTTAGTTGAGGATATCGAAAAGTCAAAGTGCATGTCCCATTATCTGATTTAATGGTCTCTAGTTTATTTTCAAGATTTATTGCTTTTCTTTGCTTAGGCAAATCAGAAGAGATTGAGTCGAAACTAACCGCGTAATTTTCCCATCCCCCCTCTTTTTGCTCATTCATAGAGTTTTCTAATGTATGTTCCGAGTTCGAGAACGGATATCTAACATGCAATAGTGGATCAGTGCTATCACCAGCAGCAAAGAGGATATATTCTGAAATGGTTTTGTTGATGAACTGTGATTGAGACGCAGCAAAACGACCTGACTGGCATGAATTCAAGATGGTTGCTGCAAAAACCAAAAAACAGGCTAACAACTTTTTTGACATCATCTTTTTGATTGACAGAACTATACGGGAACTGGCGATCGCCCCATCCGAATCTCATATTCCAACATGGATTGCCCCAAATAACCAGGCTGGAACTGACCCGAGACGGGGGGGCGGCGAGAGCAATGTGGCGATCGTGCCGGTTTCCATTAATCACTCCCGATTGAGCCACGTTGATTTTCATCCACCCAGTTTTCTAATACAAGATCAGGATAATCACGAAAATCAACGAGATTGTTGGTCACCAGCGTTAGGCTCAAGCTTTTAGCATGGCTGGCAATGAGCTTGTCGAGGGCATCACGGCGGCGGTTAGGAGTGGCGGCCCGAAAGTCTGCGTAGGCAGCCGCCGCCATATCATCAAACGCTACCGCTGGAATCATCTCAACCAAGGCATCTAGTGCCTGACGATTCTGTGTTCTTCTCTCTTCGTTGCTGGCCCGCACCCCATACTCTAGCTCTGCCAACGTAATGGCCGAAATCACCACATCGCCCTGGCGGCAGGCCGCAAATCGCGCAGCGACAGAGGGTGGCTGGTGCTTCATCAGGTAAATGCAGAGGTTGGTATCGAGCATATACTTCACAGAGCGTCCCGCTCCTGAATGCCTTGGTCAGGGCGTCCTGCTACCATGAAGTCGTCCGAAAATGCCGCGAATCGGTCGAGGATATTAGTCAAGGGCACCCCAACGGGACGAACGATAATCGCGTCACCTTGGCGCTCGATTTCGTATTCCACGTCTAAACGCTCAAACTGCATTTCTTTGGGTATGCGGACGGCTTGTGAGTTGCCGCTTTGGAAGACGCGGGTACGCATGGGCGTGCTCCACCTTGTTGGATGTACCGACAAGTATATACAGGAGGGCTTGGCGACTGTTCAAAACGGGAAAGAGCTTAAGCTGTGTCGCCGCGATCGCTCTAGAAACCTTGATTTTGTTCTTGAATTTGGCTTTAAGTGATGGCCGATCTCTGAAGCCGAATCTCATACGCTAGAGTGGATTGCCCCTCTCTCCACATGCGATCGCGCTGACGTAGCAGAGAGCCAAACCTACTAACGAAGGCACCGGATTCCGTTACTCAAACCTATCTACATCTGAGCTCAAAAAGCTAATTTCAATTATTCTGTTTTAAGAGAAGCATAAAAAACTAAGGCGCAACAATAATAAAGCATAGTTCTGCCTCTGGATATTTCTCGCAAACGCCAATATTCCCAATCACCCAATGCGTATCCTGACGAGATATATAAGGACAAACAGTAACATCCCGTGGCAAAACCATAAATCCCTAAAAGTATGCTGACCATCTTCAACCATACTGGTAGTAGATTTACAATATTTCTCAACCAGTTTTGATGATGCTCAGAGAATCTGTGCGTGTTATGAATAGCCAAACTCATGGTTGTAAGCAAGAGGATTATAGAAAAACGATACGTAGGCAGTTGATCCGTTGGCTGTGAGAATGCAATTCTGGTGTGTATTAATGCATTTCGAGAAGCTTCTATCAAGGCTATAACCAAAAAAGCAGAATTCGACAGTTTGTACAAATTCATTTCGTTTGAGCGTGATCGCATATCAACCGAAGCTAGTTTGGCCAAGCAAAACTCAGACTCTTCAACATCGACAAATGCACTGCCTTAGCAATCCGAAAGAGAGTTTTATAACGACAACCTAATCTGTCGCTAGGGCCGATCGCTGTATCTGAATCTCATACTCCAGCGTGGATTGTCCAAAGTATCCTGGCTGGAGCTGACCCGAGACGGGGGAAGCGTTTTGGGGATGGGCGGCGGCGGCGAGGGCGATGTGGCGATCGCTCACCGCTAACCCGTGAGTTGGGTCAAAGCCGCGCCACCCCCCACCGGGAAGGTAGACCTCTGGCCAGGCATGGAGTTCGCGACTATCTTGTTCGGCGTCACCTTCTTGGTAACCACTGACAAACCGGACTGCGAGACCAACGGCTTGGCAAGCTTCCATAAACAGCACGGCAAAATCGCGACAGGAACCGGATTTCTGCTGCAGGGTGATGCCTGTGGGTTGCGGCTCGCCTTCCGGGCGATGGAAGTACTGAAACTCCTCGTAAATGGTCTGGGTGAGCCGCGAGAGAAAGAAGCCCACATGGCCCTGTACCTCATGAAGTAGCGTTTGCGCTAGCTCCACCACAGATGGATTAAACGTCGTGGCCAAGGCCGGTTGCAAGTACGGAGCAAGATGAGTCGCGATCGCTCTGGGATAATCCATGGGTGCAGTAACCGCCCAGGGTTCGCTCAGATAGTTGAACGGGTTATCGCGGGAAGTCTCAACCGTGGCCTCTGTATGGATTTTGAGATCAGTAATTTCCACCTCGGGAAACCACAGCCGCAGACACACATTGCCCTCCAGATCCAAAATTTCGGAGCGCTTATCCGGCTCTGGCAAGACCGCGATCGCAAACTGCTGTAAGTGCTGACTGCCATCACTCCGGGGACGTAATCTTACTGTATGTGCCCCCAACTTGACCGGTTGTTGATAGCGATATTGGGTCGTATGGGAGATGTGATAGCGCACAGAGAATGCTCCGTTAAGAGGCCAGCGGCACCGCCATAAAATCTTCGTAGATGTGCTCACCCACCGTATTGAGCCGCGTTTGCAGCTTATCAAGAAACTCGTGCAGGCCTGGGGCAAACACTTCGTCGAGGGTCATGTATTCCAATTCGGAGCGCAGGCGACCAAGAGTACGCTCACTGCTATTACACCAGCTGCCGATAGTCGTGCCCGTAATTTGGTGGAGCGATCGCTCTGCCTGCAGCAGGCAAGATTGAATGGATCGCGGAAACTCTGGATCTAGAATCAAGAATTGCGTGATGCCCTCCGGGGTTACCCGTCGCTGGCGTTTGCGATACATTTCATAGGCGCTGGCCGATTTCAGCAGGGCAATCCACTGCAGTTCATCCAAGGGAGTCCCCACATCTTTAACCGAGGGCAGCAGAATGTAATACTTCACATCTAGAATGCGCGCCGTTTTGTCGGCCCGTTCGAGCAGACGCCCCAAACGTCCAAAATTCCACCCCTCATTGTGGGCCATCGTCGCGTCCATCACCCCAGCAAAGAGGTGGCTCGACATTTTGACCTCGGGATAAAAGCTGTAGAGCCGTTCTACCGAGATTTCCTGATTGGCAGCTTCTTTAACGGACAGATAAAAGGTATTGACCTGCTCCCACATTTCGGACGAAATCGTTTCCCGCACGGCGCGGGCGTTTTCCCGCGCTGATTGCACACAGGACAAAATAGAGTTGGGGTACTCGCTATCAAAGGTCAGAAACTTTAGGACGTTTTCCGCACTGGCATCGCCATAGCGCTCCTCAAACATTTTTTGATCCCCCGTGGTAGTCACTAGGGGCTGCCACTGTTGAGTGAGCCCAGCCACCGGGGTATCGAGCAGCAGGTTGAGATTGACCTCGACAAACCGAGCCACATTTTCGGCTCGCTCAACATAGCGGTTGAGCCAGTAAATAGAATCAGCAACGCGACTTAGCATGAGCCCTCCTTGATCACCCAGGTATCTTTACTGCCGCCCCCTTGGGATGAATTGACCACGAGGGAACCGCGCCGTAGAGCTACGCGGGTCAGCCCGCCCGGATTTACATAGATCTCTCGACCATACAGAATAAAGGGTCGTAAATCGACGTGGCAACCCTCAAACTGACCGTCAATCAAGGTCGGTACCCGCGACAGACTGAGAGTGGGCTGGGCAATGTAGTTACGCGGATCCGCCTTGATCTTTTCAGCAAAGGTCGTTCGTTCCTCAGCTGTGGACTGGGGGCCCATCAACATGCCGTACCCGCCGGAAGCATTGGTGGCTTTGACCACCAGTTCCTCTAAGTGGCTGAGCACGTACTCTTGTTGCTTGGCATCTTCGCAAAGATAGGTCGGCACGTTAGGCAAGATTGGGTCTTCGCCCAGGTAGTACTTGATCATCTGGGGCACGTAGGCGTAAATCATTTTGTCATCGGCGACGCCGGTTCCGGGGGCATTGGCGATCGCGACCCGTCCCTTGCGATAGACGTCCATCAGGCCCGCCACTCCGAGCATCGAGTCAGCCCGAAACGCTTGCGGATCAAGGAAATCGTCATCAATGCGACGATAAATGACATCCACGCGACGTAGACCCTTGGTCGTGCGCATTTGCAGATAACCATCCGCCACGACCAAATCGCGCCCTTCCACTAGCTCTGTCCCCATTTGCTGCGCAAGGAAAGAATGCTCAAAATACGCCGAGTTATAAGTCCCTGGACTTAGCACCACGACGCAAGGGTCTGACAGGTTATCGGGGGCGAGATTCAACAACGCCTCCAGTAACTGGCTGGCGTAATCATCGACCGGCTGGATATCAAGCGCATCAAAAAAGCGGGGAAACGAGCTTTTCATGACCCGCCGATTTTCCAACACATAGGAAACGCCGGAAGGACAGCGCAAATTATCTTCCAGGACGTACCAGTTGCCATCACGATCTTTGACCAAATCAGTGCCGGTAATGTGACACCAAATGCCCTTCGGGGGCTGTAGGTCCATGCAGGGGCGCAAAAAACCCGGAGCGGTGGCGATCGCTTCCCAGGCAATCACCTGATCTTTGATGATTTTTTGCTCGTTGTAAACATCATGGATAAAGCAGTTTAAGGCTTCAATCCGCTGTTTAAGCCCCTTTTCGAGCCATTCCCACTCGCTGTAGGGCACGAATCGAGGAATGACATCAAAGGGGAAAATGCGTTCGGTGCCTTGGTTGTCGCTGTAAACGTTGAAGGTTACCCCCAGCTTAAACAGCATATTTTGGGCAGCTTCTTGGCGGCGCTGGAGTTCTTCAATGGGTAAAGACTGGATGCGGCGGACCAATTCAGCGGCAGCAGGCCGGGGCGTTCCCTTGGCTTGAAACAACTCATCATAAAAATCGCCGGGATCATAGGTATCCAAGCAGGCCATGCATTCCCTCCAAGGCAGTCGAACCACTCATACTGGGTTACCTGAGCTGTATACCGTAACAAAGGCTACCCTCTGGCAAAGCTTAATGCGGCCACAAGGAAGTCCGAAACACTTTGACGCAGCGGCGATCGCCCTACCGCGTCCAAGTGTTTCAGCCATGAACCTAGCGTCATTGTTACGGCTCGGAGATGTCGCTCACATCCGGCCCATCAGGGACGGCATTGCAATTCCATTCAATTTCGGGCATCCTGGCAGCGGCCTCGCGTAGGGCCACTTCCCAGTGTTTGCGCATTTTGAGCAGGTAAGGATCGCCGGCATAAAACCGCGCTCGGTGGCCAATCTGAAAGCTGTCGGTGTGGTACATGCACAAATTGATGGGCGGCCCGACCGACAAGTTAGAGCGCATGGTGGAGTCAATTGAAAGCAACGCATACTTCGCCACCGCCTCAATCGACGATTCGTAAGTTAAGGTGCGATCGAGAATCGGCTTGCCGTATTTCGTTTCACCAATCTGTAAGAAAGGGGTTTCTGGGGTGCTGCGGATGCAATTGCCCTGGCCGTAAATCAGGTAAAGCTGCGGTTCTTCCCCTTTGACCTGGCCACCCAGCAAAAAACTGCACTGAAAATCAATGTTGTCTTTTTGCAACCAGGGGCGATCGATTTCCTGCAGGTGGCGGGTGCAGGTGCCGATGTAGCGGGCAATGTCGTACATCGTCGGCAAAGTATGCAGATTGACTTCGGCGTTAGTGATGAGGTCGCGCTCTAGCGCGTGCAAAACCGCTTGAGTAATGGACAAATTGCCTGATGTGCAGAGCATCAGGGCGCGATCGCCCGGCACCGAAAAGTCAAATAACTTGCGATAAGAAGAAATGTAGTCAACCCCGGCATTGGTACGGGAATCGGCTGCTAGTAAAACACCTTGCCGG
Organism: Leptolyngbya sp. SIOISBB; assembly: GCA_010671905.1. Taxonomy (GTDB): domain Bacteria; phylum Cyanobacteriota; class Cyanobacteriia; order Phormidesmidales; family Phormidesmidaceae; genus Halomicronema. Next base: position 6,188,478 of record JAAHII010000001.1, on the reverse strand, counting down.
ACGTGAATGCCTAAGCAATAAGTCATTGAGGAAGAGAAGGAAGTTAAAACAGGCTGTAGGACTACTGAATGTAGTGACCAAAAAGTGTATTAACGATTACTTAAGAATCGGTCTGTTCGTATTACAGCAAATTTTTTGCCCGGTCAACAAAATTGCAGAGCATTCTTCACTTTCAAGCTGTGAGCGATGCGCTAGGTCTGTGGCGGTGAGTCGACGGCAGCGATAAAGCGATCGAGCTCCTCGCTTTGGTTGCCATAGACCCCAGCAATTTGTTGCTCGCAACAGTCAATGGCAAACTCATTCAGGTCTGCTGGGTCAATGCCAAACATGCGACTAAAGGTGTCGGGCTGCACGCGACAAAAATCGGGACGGGTTTCATAAATAGTGCAGCGACGCTGCTCGTGGTCAAAGTTAATGCACCAACCATCGTCACCCACCAGACTGAGATAATGAGCGAGCTCCTCCGGGGTGAGATAGTTCTCTAAATCGGGGCGATCGCTCGGGTTCAGCTGACAACAAGCGCCACAGCTCTGAATACATTGCCAATGTGCCATGAGATTAAAGACTGCCTCCCTTAGAATTTTGTAAAGTTAGTTAAATATCTGTTCCCAACAGCGGATAAAATAACGCAGTCAGGCCTTATGGAACGGCCAAAATTGTTGTCTGGGAGGATCCATGGAGTTCATTTCAAATTTTTTCGGTGGCATTAGCTTCGAGCTGATTGCTCAGCTGACTATGCTAGCCATGATTGTGATTGCTGGACCAATCATTGTCTTCCTGCTGGTAGCTCGCGGCGGCGATCTTTAAGATACTGCTTAAATCCTTTGGCTGGGGGACGGTAGAACCACAGTCGCTTCGACGTTCTGCCAACTTCCTAAGGTCTTTAGCGCGATCGTAGCTATTGCTGCGATCGCGCTTTTTACTTTTCACGGCAAACCGGTAATGCTTACCGTGCCCTCAACAACCGCTATAGAATCGTTTCAGGCTTTCAGTTGTAGACCTCAGTGATAGATCTTTGAGGACGGGGACTGGCAACTGAGGGGCGATACCGAGGGACTCCCGGCGACTGTACAACAACTCGTTGCCATCCAGAGCTGAGCTAATTCCCGCAGCCGGTCCTGCTTGAAGTCGAGCAAGCCCATCACTAATGGGGCCTAAATTCAGAGTGGTATGGTGAAATCTTCTTAAGATATGAATACGCTATTGCTTACTTTTCATGCTTGACCGAATTCGCGCGATCGCCGACCGTCTCACGCCCCGCCTGATCGAAATCCGCCGTCATCTCCACACCCATCCTGAATTGAGCGGGCAGGAATATCAAACTGCCGCCTATGTGGCGGGGGTGCTTTCCTCTTGTGGCTTAAAGACGCAAGAGTTGGTCGGCAAAACGGGCGTCATCGCCGATCTGCCTGGGAATGGCGAACGCTCAGACTTGCTCGCTCTGCGCACAGATATGGATGCACTGCCGATTCTCGAAAAGACATCCTTAGACTTTACGTCGCAAAAACCTGGAGTGATGCACGCCTGTGGCCATGATGTCCACACTGCTGTCGGGCTCGGGGTAGCGATGGTGCTGGCTGAACTGGAGGAACCGCTACCAGGGCCGCTGCGATTGATTTTTCAACCCGCCGAGGAAACTGCCCAGGGTGCCCGTTGGATGGTGGGCGATGACGTGATGGCCGGGGTCGCGGCCATTTTAGGGGTGCATGTCTATCCTTCGATCATGGGGGGGGATATCGGCATTCGCTACGGGGCGCTCACCGCTGCTGCCGACGACCTAGAAATCAATATTGTGGGCGAGTCAGGGCACGGTGCCCGTCCCCATGAAGCGATCGACGCGATTTGGATCGCGTCTCAGGTCGTGACGACGCTGCAGCAGGCGATTAGCCGCACCCACAATCCTTTACGTCCGGTCGTATTGACCATCGGCCAGATTCAAGGCGGGCGCGCCCCCAATGTCATTGCCGATCATGTGCGCATGACAGGGACAGTGCGATCGCTGCATCCCGACACCCGCCAAGAACTGCCGGATTGGATTGACGCGATCGTCGCGGGGGTCTGTCATGCCTTTGGCGCGAAATATGAGGTAAGCTATCGCCCCGGAGTCCCCTCTGTGATGAATGATCCGGCCCTGACCCAACTGGTTGAGCAATGCGCCCGTAGCGTTTGTGGTGATCAGCACGTGCAGCTCATTGAGGAACCGTCTCTGGGGGCAGAGGATTTTTCAGTCTATCTGGATCATGCCCCAGGCACGATGTTTCGGTTGGGGGTCGGGATGCCTGATACCCCTAACCACCCACTGCACCATCCGAAGTTTGAGGTCAATGAGGCGGCGATCGCGGCGGGGGTCACCACCCTGGCCTATGCGGTTACCCGCTATTGGGATACAGTTCCCACGTCGATGTCTGATTTCGACTCAGTCGCGCGCAAGTCTCAAGCAGCATAGTTGCTGCTCCAAGACAGCAAACCTTACCTGAGCTACTCCGTGACCAGAACTGGACTTGGCGATCGCTCTTCCTTCATCCATTACTGACGGCCAGCCTTCAAGCCGAGTCATCGGAATGTTCGGTTACAGTTGCGATGATTGTCCGCAACGACCAGCCGGTCGCTAAAATGCCTCAAAAGCCTGCATGTTGAAACGTTTCTATCTTTACTTTGAGGTTGTGTTATGGCGGACTCCAATGCATCACCGAGCCCCGAAGAGCGTTATCGGGAACTCATTGAGCAAGTCGTCACCATGACGTTAAAGGGCAAAATTCGCTCTAAAGCCCAAGTCTTAAAAATGCTGCAGTCTGACATCGAGCCGGGGGAAGGTGAGGTGTTTGCCACGGTGTTGACGGCTCAAAGTGAGGCCGTGAAAGCAGTGTTGGCCAACGAAACCGACGAACTCAAGCAAGCCAAGGCGACTCGCCGCCAACGAGCGCTGACAACGCTGCAAAGTGAATTTGAGCATTGGCAAAAAGATAACCAGAGCACGGCAGTGTTATCGGGGGTGATCGCTACTTTGATCCGGACGACAAACCAAGACCGCCTAACAGCACTGCTGCAAGTGCTGGATCAAAACCAGCCAGATCACCTCAGCCGCGACGAAATCAAGACCCTGGCCCAGCAGTTGCGTCAATTAGAAACCGAGAGCACTGCTCAACCCTCTCTACAAGAGCTGGCCACCGGCCTGCAGCAAGGACTCAACACCTGGCAGCAACTGGAAGGTAATGTCATCAGCTGGATTTATGATCAGGGGCAGCGGGCGATCGGGTTTGGCAGTTCGTCACCGCAGGGGCCGTGGCCCTACTGGGCCAAGCAGGTGCAGACCCCCAGCATCCAAAGCATTTTGGCCGACCTGGCGGAAAATCAAGCGGTGACCGAGCAGGGGATTCCTGTCCCCCTAGAGGTGCGGACGTGGGTCGAAATGGCGATCGCGCTGCAGCGGTTACAAGTCTCTCTCGTCACCTGGTTTGATCAGCAACCCTATGATGCCAAAGCCGGCAAGCGCCTCTCCATAGCAACCTTCCTGACCTTTGCGGTGGTGTGGAGTCAGATTTCTCGCCGCCTGAGCGAACTACGCCAACCGTTACTGGCCGACGGCTGCTTTCAGATGGCACTACAGGTATTGCGACAGTTTTCTCAGCAAGACTACTTTCCGCTTTATGGGGGGCTTTTCACAGCGCTATCTGGGGAACCGCTCCGCACGCTATTGGATTATTTGGATCAGCCGCTGCGGCAGGTGCCCAACACCGATACCAAGGCCCGCATCCTCACCCTATTGGGCTACTCACAACGAGCTTTGGGCCAGTACGACTTGGCGCAGCAGTTCCATGAGCGTGCCCTGGAGAGCGCTCGGGAGGTGCAGGATCAGCGATGCGAAATTGCCAATCTTAACCATCTCAGTCGCACGTTTGTGATGCAGCAGGACTTTGATGCCGCGATCGCCAATAGCCAGCGAGCGCTCATTCTGGCGCGGCAGGCAGGCGATCGCGTTGGCGAAGCGAATGCCTTAGCAAACTTTGGCTACAGCGAAGTCTCACGAGCGCAAGAACAAGCCGTGGAGCCAGAACAAATCGAGTCAGTGCTCACCTATTTAGAACAAGGTCTACAGCTGAGCGAACAAGTGCAAGACCGACCGAGTGAAGCCCTGTGTGCCAACAGTCTTGGGGTGGCTCAAGTGATGCTGCGACACTACGATCAGGCGATCTCTGCGCTAGAACAGGGGTTGCAAATTGCCCAAGCGATTGGGGATGTCTTTTTACAGGGCGTGAATTATAGCTATCTGGCGATCGCCTACCAAAACCTCGAAAATACAGAAATGGCCGTGTTCTGCTCGGCACTGAGCATGTACCTACTGTGGCAGATCAACTCTGAGCAGTGGCATCAACCTGCCGGTACTCTCAGCATTCTCTACGGTCAGATCGGTCAAGAAGCCTTTCAACAAGCCCTCGCCGCCTATCGCCCCGCATTTCTAAAACAAATTGGCGTGGATGGCTATGACTATCTGCCCAAGCTGTTGGCGGAATATCGCGAGTCGTTGGGTTAGGCGATCGTTGTACCTGACAAAACTTGCGCAGGTCCTCTACACAACAGCATTTTGATGACTCGTCGTTGGGCATGGCTCGTCGTTGGGCGAGTCGATAACTTCTTAGTGCCTAACCACAATTGGGTATTCTAAACTAATATGAAGAATATTTAAGCCGACTAAGCAAGCTTAACAATTTAAGGATTGGCTGCCAACGTGTCATTTGTTTCACTAGAGCTATCAACCACTGCGATCGCTTTACTCATTTCAGGGGCGAGTTTTGTCGCCTGGTTTTTTAGTATGTTGGCGGGTGGTGGCAGTCCGTTTATCCTGATTCCTCTGCTATCTGTGCTGTTGGGAGCCCAAGCAGTAGCTCCTGTTATCACCACCGGACTGCTGATTGGCAACACCCAGCGGAGTCTGTTCTTTTGGCGAGAGATTGATTGGCGGGTGACGGCTTGGTATCTGCCTGGGTGCTTAGTCGGGTCAATCCTCGGAGCCTGGATTTTTGCTTGGGTACAGGTCGATTGGCTGCAAGTTTTACTGGGGGTAGCGCTGCTCGGCATGGTGGTCAATTATTGGCTAGGCCGAGTGTTCAATTGGAGCGATCGCCCCTTCACCGTCCAAGCCTGGTACTTTCTCCCAGTCGCCTTCTTAAACTCCGTCGGGTCAGCCTTGATTGGCAGTACTGGTCCGATCATGAACCCGATGTATTTTTCCTACGGGCTCGAAAAAGAGGCCATGATCGCTACCAAAGCTTCTAATAAAGCCTTTCTGCACATCTTTAAATTGCTGAGCTATGCTGCTCTCGGCGTATTGCAGCCTGACCACATCGGCTATGGTCTGCTCATCGGTTTGGGCGCTGTCCCCGCTAATCTCGCTGGTAAATGGGTGCTAGAACGCATCAGCAACGATCAGTTTCGCCAAATGGTTTATGCCTTTGTAGCAGTCAGCGGCGTCGCGATGCTTTGGGAACAGCGCAGTTGGTTCCTGGCCTGGTAAGCGTAAACATCCTCTTCGACCAGAGAGCAACCTCGATGTTAGCTGTCGGATGGCGCGGCGCCATTATTTTCAGCTTTGGCTGATTTTGCGGAAGATCGTGAGGTGGATTTAGACCTTGCGGACTTACCAGAGGTCGTTGATTTTGATGCGCCGCTCTTCCGAGTCGTTCGCCGCTTAGATGGGGCTGTGTCTTTGGCGATCGCCGTCTTTGCTGACCCTTTTGGGGCTTTTTGAGTCGTCGCCTTGGCAGCACTGGTGGACGACTTGAGACCCGGTTCTAGCAACACCCATCTCAAGGCTTGTCGATTTTTAGGATCTAAAAAATAAGTTTGATGAGTTTGCCAGCTTTGCCAGGCCCGATGACGACTAGCGACTAGCAGTGACTGCAGGGTGGGCAGTTGTACTTGCCAGTCAGACAAGGTCTTAGCCAAAAAGGTTTCGATCACTAAGCTGTCTTGTAACGTTCCTAAGACATCTTGCAAATCAGCAAACCGCTCAAGATCGGCGTTGAGGCGATCGCCATAGTGCTCTGAAACAAATTTCAATTGATACCGCACCCGCTTGACTTGCTTGCGCAGACGGTGCAAGGTACTGCTTGGATCGGCCACGATGGCATCAATCATCTCAGGACTGAGGCGAGCATCTGGCTTAAAGGCGCCTCGGTTGACTTTAATGCCCAGCAGCCAACCGGGATGCAGCCATAACTGACTCATTAGAGGCAGCATCAGATCGGGCAATACCGCACCGATGCTCAGGCGAGCGGTGGCGTTGCAGTCAGGTGCCGCAGTCCATTTATGTAAGACGGCCTTGAGAGTTGCGTAACGCTTACCTTTCAGCTCTTTTTTGACTTGTTTGTGCGCTTTTTTTTGCTGCTTTGCCAAACGACCTAACACGGTTTCTACAATGGCGCGCTCAGCATCCGGCAAATCAGGGGCAAATTGGTCTCGCAAGGTCATTCCGATGACGTCCAGATCCCGCTGCTTGCCTAACTGTCTAGCCACTTGAGCCACCTGCGCTTCTTGAGCCCCTTTCGGCAACCGCAAGCTGGGCGCGAACACCTGCATCGCTGTCCGCAAGCGCCGCAGCTGTACCCGCATCTGGTGTAAATCTTCGGGGTCAGTATTCTTCGCCACCGCTTTTTCGTACTTTTCCGTCTTCTGCATGCAGGTTTCTAAAGATTCAACGGCGAGTACACCTACAGTAGATTTCACGGCGGTTTTCATGAGCATGCTCCTAACTCCTACGACCTGACGACAGAGAACTCGTCGCCTTGAAAATCCAAGCTATCCAGCGCGCAGCGCGTCACCAAGGTAGTCCGACAAATCATGTGAGATTGGCCTGACGCCCCAACCTCAAGATGACGTCCCCTAGAATGACCAATCCAGTCTTCTTTAACCCAACGTTAATCTAACGCAGATGTCATCGATGGATCCTTTTAGATGGTGGCGGCAGCGATCGCTTTAAATCCAAAAATCTGGTAATCAAAATCGGCAGACAAAATGCATTTTTTGCGAAGGCAACACCGTTGCGTCAGGCTAAGCGCAGACTTCTATTGTTAGCTATGCGCTAGCACACATCACCGAGGCAGATACTATGATTTAACAATTGATTTATCTCTGTCGATGAGGTCGCCGGTTTGAGCTCAGTATTGCGTCTCCCAAAACAGGTCAGGTCAAAGCGCTCCCAAACCACCCAGCAAACCTGGGTGTTGGTATTGGCGTTTTTTTCTTTTGGGGTTGGCCCTCAGAGTGGCCCACCTGGACCTCAAAACAGCCTGGATGGACGAGGTCAGCACGGTTATTTTTAGCCTGGGAAATAGCAGTTTCCTGTTACCGATAGATCAAATCGTCGATCTCGATGGATTGTTGCAACCCATTCGGGCCAATGCTGCAGCCACCCCGATGGATTCGGCCCGCTTTCTGCTGCAGGAAAACAATCATCCGCCGCTATACTTCATGCTGGCCCATGTCTGGATGGATCTCTTTTCCACCGATGGGGTAACGGCATCACTCCCGCTCTCGCGGCTATTCTCAGCGATTTGGGGAGCCCTCTCGATTCCCGTGATTTATTGGGCGACAAAGCACACCTTTCAATCCCAGTTGGCGGGCGTACTCAGTGCGGCTTTTGTCGCCGTGTCACCATTTAGTTTGTTTTTGTCGCAGGAAGCTCGACATTATGGGCTGGCGATTACGCTCATCAGCCTGTCGCTGGGGTACTTTGCGATCGCCACCCGAGCAATACTCACTAGCAAGGCACCCAGTTGGCTACTTTGCGTAAGCTGGACGGCCATCAATGCCCTCAGTTTTGCCAATCATTACTTTTCAGCACTCACATTTACCGCCCAAGGGTTAGTGCTCGCAGCGATCGCGTATCAACAAGTTCGCCGCGATGGCGCTGCGGTGCTACGGCAATCTCACTGGCGACGCATTTATGCCGTGGCGCTGACGACTGCCGTTAGCATTTTGGCCTGGTTGCCGGTGCTATTAAATTTCTACGGCAGCCCCCAAACCACCTTTTTGCAAGAAGAAGGATTCTCTCTCTTAGAGTTCGTGAATCCCATTGCTCAAACCTTTGCGGCTATCATCACGAGTTTTGTGACGCCAGCCAATTTCTTTGCCCAAAAGCCCTATCAGTTTGTGTTTATTGGGATCACGATTGTGCTGACGTTGGGATTCATCGTTAAGTTTGTGCCTGCCATGGTTCGGGGTGGGCGACAACTCAATCGCGACCCAGAGGGGCATACCGGGGTGGTCGTGATGGGGGGCTTTTGGCTCGCCATGTTGGGGCTCTTTGCCCTAATTTGCTACTTCCACGGCTCTGACATTACTCGGGGTTTGCGGTACATGTTTACCTACTACCCCGCAATGATGATCGTAGCTGGGGGCATTTTTGCCAAATATTGGCAGGGGCGATCGCCCACTGGCCCGCTCAGTCTAACGATACCGTTTAGCCAGCGTCGCCTGAGTGGACGGCGGTTTGTCCAAGTAACCTGGGTGGCTGGGCTATTAAGTGCGCTGATGATTGTGAATAATTTGGCGTTTCCCAAATACTATGCCCCCGATCGCTTTATTCCCTTTATGCAGACTCACTCAGAGAATCCGATCGCGATCGCCTCAACCGAGAAAATCTTTGCGGAGCCCACGGTCATTGGGGCCAAGTTTCTCAGCTTAGGGTGGGAAGTTGAGCGCACCTTTCACCCGGATGAGCCGAGCAGCGGTTGGCAGACACCACCCGTTTTCTTTGCGATCAAACAGGGCGACGTCGTTGAACGCCCCGTCACAGAGAGTTTTGCCAACATGGTGAGCCAGTTCAGCCAGCCCATGGATCTCTGGGTCATCCGCTCAGAAATCGACCCTGACGATCCGCTCATCACGGCCAAACCTTCCCTGTGCCAACTGGCCTCAGACATGCCCCAAGGCAATAAAGGGGGATATCTTTATCTGCACTTTAGCTGTCGAGGTGCTTAACCCTGGTGGGGTAATGAATGTGTCCTCTGAGGCAAGCTGAATCAGCTCCGAATCCGTTTTTTCACCGCTGCCAGACCCGAGGCACAGTCGCCAAAGTGTCCCCGTATTGGGGCCGTAGCAACTGCCAAACCTGCACAAACCAGCGCCGCGCTTCACTCGTAGAGTGGCCCCGATAGCGGCAAAGCAGACCGCGTTGCAGGCGGGTTACCCCAACCTCACCACGAGCATTTGGCAGCGTTTCCCAAGCTGATCGCGCGGCTTTCACGAGTTCCACTGTCGGGACATCGCCGACCCAGGCGAGGGTGCCGATCACAGGGCAGCCCTTTAAGCCATGGGGACTCTGCCACAGCGTTTCGCTGCCCACCAACCGTTGCGGATCGACCCAAATCAGTTGGCCATCGTGCCACACTTCAAAACGAGATCGCACCTCACCCCGACAAAATTGCTCGCCTCGGGCGGTGCGTCCCAACCGCAGCATGTCCCACCCGAGCCAGTGAGCATTTGCAGCTAGATCCACGCGCCAAGTTTGGTGATATTGAGCCCCTTCAAAGACGATCGCTTCTTGGGGCAACCATTCCAACCAGGCCCCGGACTCAACGCGAATGGTGCCGTCGACGCGGGCGGGCTGGGGATGATCGGTATAAATTTTGGCGGCGGCGGCGGTGGTGACCAGAGCGTGGGTATTGGCCTCCAGGTGCAGGTCGTAGCTGAGGCGATCGCCTCCCACCATACCCCCAGCAGTGTGCAACAGTACCGACTGACAGACCGTTGGCCCTTCTGGGTAAAATGGCCGCTGCACTTTCAGCGGAGCCTGAGTTTGCGCTTGCGGCACCGTGCGATCGCCGCGTTGCGTAAACGTGAGCGCTACTTTGCCATGCCAAGACCGCCCCACGGTCAGTGCCGAGGACTCTGCTTGCTTAATCACCTCAGACCCCAAAATGCCTTCCTCTCTTTGTTGGCATGGCTGTCAGCATAGCGGAATCCGGCGTTTCTGAATCGCGCCTGAATCTTGTGAGTTCAGGAAAACAACTCACCCTTGAAACTGTGCGGGCATAAATTTATTTTCTCAGAAAAGAATATCTTGCAAGTCAGAGCGGCGACCCCAAGCATTGATACCATCGTCGCTTACAACATCATTACTGCAACAGGCCGGTAAAGGTGGCAGGAATCCCTATAATGAGGGCCGTAATCGATTTATCAAAAATCTCAACCCGGCCAGTCTGGAGCTGATTTCGCGTATGTCTACCCCTGAGCATGGCCTCCCTAGCGACCAGTCCGGACCGTCGACCATTCGTCCCATTGGGGTCTATGCTCTGTCTGGATTGGCCACCGATGACGATCGCCTCTTTTCGATCGATACTGTCCGGGGCTATCTGGTTGAGATTGATCCGCAGACCAACAACACCGTCATCCTGAATCCTCATCAACTCGAAGACAAGGACTGGATGGACGTGGTCGGGTTGTCATTCGCGGCAGATACCTTTTGGTTCGCGCAGGATGAATCAGTCTTTTGGTGCGATCGCGCCATCTTGAAACCGACCTTTTTTGCTCGATTGCCTTATTCCGTCGATGGGGTCGCCGTTTGGGAGTCGATCGTTTACGTCAGTTCTCAAAAATCCGGCTATATCCATCTATTTGATCGGGGTAGTGGGGCCAAGATTGGCAAGTTTCCGCAACCTGGCGTGGGGCCAGAAACCCTCGCCGTCAACGAGGCTGGCCTCTGGGTCTGTGACCAAGTCGAACAAACTGTCTATTGCTTGGAGCGGATGACTGGCACTGTGCAATTCAGTGCCCTCACTCCCTACAGTTCGCCGACGGGCATCACGTTTTACGCTTCTGACGCCGACCGTGAGCCGATTTGCTATATCGTTTATGCCGACGAGGAACCGTTCATTCGTGATAACCCCAATAGTGAGTCGCCCTATGAATTGACCTTTCGCGATCGTACCTTCATCCATCCGCTCTCTATCTATACAAATTCAGACGAGCGCTATACCCTCTCCAATGGTTTCCTGATCGAGATTTCCTACGTCGAAGAACTGTCCCAACTGGATGCCGTCACCTTGGACAATGTGGAATGGCGCATCGCCTTGCCCGCGAATACCCGACGGCAGCGAGTCCGTCATGTGGAACCCATTGGTCATCCGTTCACCGTGGAAGAGCAGGATGGCCAGCAAGTGGCAGTTTTTCGATTTGACCAACTGCAGCCCTTTCAAGGCGGCCTCGTGGGATGGAAGGCGATCGTCGAAATGTACAGCCTGAAATATTTCCTCACGCCAGACGATATTGATGCTGAGCAGTCCCTACCAGCAGGCTTTCAGCGATATCTGGTCGATGATGATGACCTGGCGATGGATACCCCCATCATTCAGACGGCGGCACGGGAGGGGGCCGGTCGAGAAACGAATGTGTTGCGCAAGATGCTGCGCATTCGCAATTATGTGTACGATCGCCTCTCCTACGGCATTCAACCGACTATTGACACCCCTGATATCGCCCTAGAGCGAGGTGTGGGTTCTTGTGGTGAATACGTTGGCGTATTGCTGGCGCTGGCCCGCCTCAGTGGCATTGCCTGTCGCACGATTGGCCGCTACAAATGTCCAGCCCATCCGGAATATCGTCATCTCCCCTTGGAACCGGACTTCAACCATGTCTGGCTGGAGTTTTATGTGCCGGGGGTGGGCTGGCTGCCCATGGAATCTAATGTGGACGACGTGATAGAACGCGGCCCTTATCCAGAGCGCTACTTTATGGGCCTCGCCTGGTATCACACCGAGTTAGGCAAGGGCATTCCCTTCAGCAAAATCAATGCCGACAACAAACCGGAAAGTCTGTCCGTTCGGCATTTGGCGATTAATCACATCCGCTTTCAGATTTTGGATGAGTTGATACCAGAAGCCGCGATCGCCAAACCAGAAAGCTGAGGATCTCAGCTTCCTGAGAAGCCTGCCGACCTTGGGGTCGCCCCAGCCGCAGTTTGCTCAGCTCACCCTAAATGATTGCAATCAGCCACCAGTAGACTTTTTGACGCTGACTGCCAATCTCTGATGCTCCATGCCTGAAGCACCCAGTTTTTAGGAGCCGGTGAATCGTCTCTGGCCAGTTGTTCATAGAAACCGGGTGCTTGGGCCAGTGATCTCTTGGAGTACCCTTGCTACTAATACCGATTTTCTAAAATCTAGCTACACATTCTTTCCCCTTCGCCCCCTTGCCCCCATAGCCCTCCACTACAATCCGTAGCTCTATTCTGGAGAACTGGTATAAACTCTGCCCTCTGGACTCCGTCAGATCGCTTTATGGAATCTCCCCTTAACACAATGATGGTTATCGCTGGGTTCTTTTTGAGCTGGCTAGGCGTTTGGGGCGTGATTGCCATTCCGCTCAGTCAAAAGTTCGGGTGGCGACCGTTTCAGCCCACTCCACCTGAGCAAAAGCTGGCCTTACTCTTACCGCTTTATGGCATCGCCCCACTCATCATTACCGTTGCGAATCGTCAACTGGGCCAAACCTGGTCTGATCAAGGCCTGGTTTGGACGCTGGGCAGCGCCCTTGAGCTATTGCTGGGATGGGGAGTTGCGATCGCGGGGCTGAGTTTGCTGCTGCTGAGCAAACGACTGTTGGGACTGATTACGATTCCCAAAAGCGAAACAGGTTCATCCCCCACTCCCCCCAGTCCCAACAGATTACTCACAGTACTCGGCTTGATTCTGCTGGGCCTCGCCATTGGAGGCATTGAGGAACTCGTATTTCGGGGCTGGTTACAGACTCAACTGGAACTCGCATTTTTGCCATGGGTTGCCGCGATCGCGGCCAGTATCCTCTTTGCGCTGGCGCACCTGATTTGGGACGGTCGACCGGGGCTGTGGCAGCAACCGGGGCTGTGGCTATTGGGCATGGTGTTGGTGAGCGCTCGCTGGGCTGACGGTGGCGCGATCGTGATCGCCTGGGGACTCCATGCCGGGTGGGTCACAGCTTTGGCTTACATCGGCGAGTTTGTCCGCCCGCTACCCGTGGCCGATAAACCCACCTGGCTCACGGGCAGAGTCGCCCAGCCGTTAACGGACGTTTTAGATCTCACATTATTAATGATCACTGCGGGGTTAGTCTGGCAGTTTTCGGGATGGATTTGATGGGGCTGCCCCCCCCAAATCTGGTGGTTGAGCGGTGGTTGGTGACAGGAATGGGAATGGGACACCCAGCGGCAATTCTTCTGGCTTCAGGGAGCAGTGAGGCACAACAGGTTGAAGTGTGCAACACTACGAAAAACTCCGTCGCGGCGACGGAAAAGCAACGTTAAACATTTCTCGAATTTTAGAAACTGATGACTGCAACGGCTCCTAGCAATATGGATTGGCAGCGCTTTATTGAGACCCTGGGTGAGGTGGAGGTGATTCGCGATCGCCCCCAAGTGGAAAAGCTTTCCAAAGATTATTACCACTTCAGCCCCATCTTGCAGACCCAATTGGCAGACAAAACGGCCGATCTGGTGGTGCGTCCCCAGTCAGAGGCCGAAGTGTTAGCGGTGGCAAAAGCCTGTGTTGCTGCGCGGGTGCCAGTGACTGTGCGCGGTGCGGGGACGGGCAACTATGGTCAGTGTATTCCTCTAAACGGCGGCGTCATTCTGGATTTGAGCCGCATGAACGCGGTAAAGTGGGTCAAACCGGGGATGGCCTGTGTCGAGCCGGGGGCCAAACTTGCAGCGATTGATAAGGTGACGCAGCCCCAGGGATGGGAACTGCGCATGTATCCCTCGACCTATCGGACAGCCACTATTGGCGGTTTTATTGGTGGTGGCAGCGGCGGCATTGGTTCGATTATGTATGGGCAGTTGCGCGATCGCGGCAACCTCAACGCAGTGCGGGTGGTGACGCTGGAGGATGACCCTCAAGTCATCGAACTGCGGGGTGACGATGTGCAGCAGGTGAACCATGCCTACGGCACCAACGGCATCATCACCGAGCTGGAAATCCCCCTGGGGCCGGTGTATCCCTGGGCTGAGGTAATCGTCACGTTCGACGATTTCATGACAGCGGCCCGATTTGGGCAAGTGTTAGGCAACACCGACGGTCTGATCAAAAAGCTGATCAGCATTCACGCCGCCCCGATTCCCAGCTATTTTGCCAGTTTGAAAGCCTATTTGCCCGACGGCTGTCACGCTGCCTTGCTGATGGTGGCAGAGCCTTCAATGGAGCTGTTTCAAGAACTGGTGAAAGAATTTGGCGGCACCATCACTGATCACAAGCCTGCCGAAGAAACCGGCAAAAAGACCCTGCTGGCAGAATTCACCTGGAACCATACGACTCTCCACGCGCGGAATGTGGACCCGTCGCTGACTTACCTGCAGACCCTGTTTCTCCATGATCCAGAATTGCAGCTACTGCAGCATATGTATGAGCACTTTGGTGACGAAGTGATGATGCATTTGGAATATTTCCGCGTGGCTGGGGCAGTGGTGCCAGCCGCGTTGCAGTTGGTGCGGTTTTCCACACCGGAACGCCTGCAGGAAATCATCGAGTACCACGAAGCGCAAGGCGCGTTCATCGCCAATCCTCACACCTACATTTTGGAAGATGGCGGCATGAAGCAGATCGATCCTGTACAGGTCAATTTCAAAGCGCAGGTTGACCCCTATGGATTGCTGAATCCTGGCAAGATGCGTGGCTGGTTAGAGCGGACGACTGGTTAGGGTGGATGAGTGTGAGGGTGGATGAGTGTGAGGGTGGATGAGTAGGGGCGAGGCATTCTCACCGTGACCGATCAGTTGAAATTGTCGAGTGCTTTTGAGAATGCCTCGCCCGTGCAGTGTATGGGCGGAGTCTGGCTGGGGGGTTGGTTGGAAAGGGATGTTCCCAGATGACTGGAATGTCTGGTATCGGGCAGAAGGTCTGCGGATGAGGGGGCGAGTTTGTCGAAGGCTGAAGGTTGTCTGACTTGGCGTCTGTCAATCTTTAAACGTAACGATCGCGCTGACAATTGCCCCTGAGTCGCTTACACTCAATAGCAAGCAATACATTAGAACTAAGGGATGTCCTTCATGTCCCGGCAGGGTTTGCAGTCAGTTGACGCCAACCGGTTGAATTTTCGTTTAAGTCTTGGCCTCGGGGCGGCGATCGCCTGCCTGCTATTGATTTTGCTGATCAAACTGTTGCTGCCTTGGTTAATGCTTTTGGCCAGTGTTGGCGCATTGGGCTATGGATGGCGACGCCATCGGCAATTTCAACAGCGCTTGTATCGGTGCTTCTATCACTGTTTGGAAAAGTCCCAGGGCAAAATCAGTGTCCTCGATTTTGCGATCGCGGCTCACATCACCGGACCTCAAGCGCGCGCCTTTTTGGATGCGAGGGCACAAGATTTTTTCGCTGAGTTTGAGCCCACCGCCTACGGCGATATTCTCTACACCTTTCACCAAACGCCCACAACCGCAGCATCGAGTCCCCCAAAGCTCTTAGGCTGAGCCTCTAGCCAAGCAACCGGGATGTCAGCCCCAATATCCGATACCTAGCACCCAAACCCTATTACCTGATACCCGATGCCTGATATCTTGACCACCAAGTGATCACCCTTAATCCTCGGCATCTCGCAAAGTAGTTGCTTGCTCTGCCCAGCGCGACACCGGAATGCCGCGATTCAAGACATCGGTTTGTTCGCCTGTGGGTAGGGCCACGTTTTCTAAGAGGGACACGCTACCGGTGTGTAAACCCACGATGTAGTACTCGCCATCTTCAAATAGGGCAAAAATCGGCGCCCCTGACGCCCCTGGATTCGTGTCGCAGGTGTGAATCAGGCTACCGGCAAATTCTCCCGTTACCAGTTCGGTCAAGATGCTGCAGTCGGCACTCAAGCCAGCCGTTTCACCCGGATCCCCCAGTCCCGATAACGCCGCTGTGGGAAAGTCCGCCGAATACCCCACGACGCTTAATTGACCCGCCATGGCAGTGAGCGTATCGGCATCAGCAAAATCGACGTGACGCCAACCTAAAAAGCCAAATTGCTCTCCCAAGGGGACATCGAGGGTGAGCAAGGCCCAGTCATCGGCAGTGTTGCCAGAAAAGGGACTGTCACCATAGTCATAGGCCACCACAGTGGCGATCTCATCGGCCTCACCCTGCACCACATTGGGGCGAAACGTGATCTGATGCGTGGTGGGTTCGTCAGTAGTGGGATCAAGTAAACAATGGGCGTTGGTAAGCACCAAGCGCGGCCCAATGAGGGTTCCGGTGCAGGCTCCTAACACGGTAACCCCATCGGCGGCTAGCCAATCGACCCGACCGATGGTGGACCAAGGGTAGCGCGCGCTCAGGACAGGCGTGCGATCGTCGCCGTTGACCACTGCTCGTAAGGGACCATCAACTGGTCTGGGAGAAGCCGACCGAGTGGGGGGAATGTAGGCCGCGCCACCAATTTCTGTCACCGCCTGAGGCAACGGCTGGAGCGTCACCTCATGGAGCCCTTGAGCAATGACTGGTGACTCAATGACTGGTAAAGCGATCGCAGTCAACAGCGACCCTGCGATCATCCTCAAAATCTTGCCCCGTACCATTAGCGTTACCCAACATACAACTCGGCAGAGTACAACCCTATAACTGTCTACTTCACTCAACATGCCCTAATTTCCGACAAGACCAAACCGTTGCTGGGCAATAGCAACCCGATGAGTACTGGCTTCCTCAGTCAATTCTCAGACGATTGCGCTATGGTAGGCGAGTTTTGACAATTCGATTTGCAGTCTGTATTCCAGCTTTAATCATTGCATTTGAGTTAGCCGTATCCGTTCTGCGAATAATCGCAATAGCGTCCAGTCAAATTCAACTTTGCCCAGCTCACGTGCTCTCAGGTGTTGATGCCTCCTAGAGAATTCAGCACATTCGTAGAGCTAACTGAACGCATCGGTGTCCGCCAGCCTTTAGCCGTGTTGCGGAAGTTGATAAGCTTTCTGGGTGTTGCTGCGATCGCGCCTTCATTCATCAGGAAAATCATGAGTAATTCTTCTTCCAAACACCCGACTGAGCCCACGCCGGCATCGCCTCGTGCCAAAACCAAAAACTGGCCCTTGTGGTTGGGAGTCGGCTTTTTTGGTCTGGTGGGAGTCGCGTTATTAGTTTCGCTGGCTAACTTGATGGGCAGCAGTGAAGAGCTACCGGCTGGTGCTGCTGCCCCTGACGCGGCACCGGTTGAGGCCAGCCCACCCGCCGATTCACAAGAACATCAGGCATTGGTCACCGAAGTCGTAGACGATTTGGGTCGAGAGGTGCTGATTGGGGATTCACCGACCAAAGGCAACCCTGATGCTGACATTGTGTTGTACAAATTCTCTGATTTTCAGTGCGCCTACTGTAGTCGCGCGACGACGGAAGTCGACGCCTTTATGGCTGACCATGAAGCGGATGTGCTGTTCGTTTATAAGCATTTGCCACTCATGAGTATTCACCCTGAGGCCGTACCCTCGGCGCTCGCTTCTTGGGCTGCCGGACAGCAAGATCAATTTTGGGAGTTCCACGACGCCTTGTTCGTCAATCAAGCTGACTTGGGCGAAGATCTCTATGTCCGCACGGCAACAGAGTTGGGATTAGATGTTGAACAATTCAACCGCGATCGCGCCAGCGATGAAGCGAAAACAGCCATCGCCCGAGATTTAGCGCTCGTTCAGGAGTTGCAAATAGGCAGTACCCCAACATTCATCATGGGCGATATGCTCATCCCAGGTGCCGTGGAAAGCGATGTCTTTGCCGAGGCGCTGAACCAGGTGCGGGCAGCGCAATAGCCTTCTGAGTCAGCCATACAACTAAATAACCAGGGGATGTAACGGATCGATTTACGGTTCGTTACGACTTTCCCGTTTGGAAATTTCAACGGCTAAGCTAGGGAGACTTTAACCAAAGCTTAACCTATGTCTCTCCAAGCCTTAATTTCTGTCGCTATGTCGGGTGGGCTGCTGCTCGGGGCGATGACGGCTGCTGTGGCCAGCCCGAATGAATCGAGTGAGCAGTTACTGTTGTCTCGGCGAGAGCAGGCTCAAACCCTCTATCAACAAGGCGTATTGCAGTATGAAAAAGGCGACTTAGAGGCCGCGATCGCTCTGTATACCGAGTCCTTAGAGTTGGATCCGAATTCCGCAATTACTTATAGTGCGCGGGCTGGAGCCTGGGGGCAGCAGGGCGACAATACAGCAGCGATCGCTGACTACAGTGCGGCGATCGCGATCGATGATGACTTAGCGGCCGCCTATGGAGGGCGCGGCTTAGCACTGTCTCTAGAAGGCGACTACACTAGCGGCGTCAATGATCTCTGGACAGCTGCCCAACTCTTCCGGCAGCAAAATCAGTTAGCACAATACACCAGAACCCTCAATATCATTAAGAACATCGCTCCCTAAAGTGACGGAATTGACTTTCACGCCTTATTGAGGAGTTTTAGGCTCAGAAACAAACGCCATCTTCCCAGCCTTAAAGATAATCTTCAAAAACCTTTAAGGCTGGCGAATCGATGAATGTCGGATCTGGCATCATGTAAATTCACCCTCTAGCGGTAGGAATTATATATCTGCCGTAGGGAACCATTCATCCAGATCGTGTTTGCTAGTGTCAGTTGCGTTTTTCTGAACTTTTTGGGTTAGGCCGTCATTATGTTCTTTGATCCGATTTACCTTGTCTTCATGGTGCCCCAGGGCTGATTCAATGTGATGAGATAAAAATTAAGCTGTAAGGCACCCGTATCGTTGATGTTGCGATGAACCTTATAGAAGCCCTACAGACCGTCCCTGACTATCGTCATGCTCGTGGGAAACGCCATCCGCTGTGGATCATTTTGGTGTTCATTGTGATGGGAAATTTAGCGGGTTATCGAGGGAATCGCCCCCTAGAGGAGTTTGCGCAACGCTACGGTTCCGAGGTAGCTGACTTATTGCAGATTGACCTTGACGCGGTACCGTCCTTTTCGACCTTCCGGCGAGCCCATATCGGGCTTGACTTTGCCGCGCTCAGCGACGCCTTTGTTCAATGGATGCGCCAGTATCTCACGGTAGACGAGGATGTATATGCCATTGACGGGAAGCGGATTCGACAACCCATCACCGACGATGACGGCAAAACGCGCTTTGTCGGACTCGTCAGTGTCTTTGCTCAAGCCCAAGGGATCACCGTCGATTTAGCCGCGCTGACCCCCCACCGACAATAGCGAGTTGAAGGTTGTGCAGTATCTGTTAGAGAAACTCCACTTGAGCGGAGTGGCTTTCAGCCTGGATGCGCTTCACGCGCAAAAAAAACACTGTCGCTCATTGTTGAGGGGGGGCAATGACTATGTGGTGGCGGTTAAAGAGAATCAGGGGAAGCTGTATCGTCAGATCGAGACGATCATTCGTTATCGCCAACCGCGACAAACCGCTTCAACCCCCTTCGAATGCCACCATGGCCGTCAAGAACAGCGGCGGGTCAGCGTGTATTCTGCCCAAGGGATTGACCCTCAACGCTGGCAGGGGACGAAAACCATCCTCTGTGTTGAACGACGGCGCTGTACGCCAGACAAATGTTCCATTCATCGAGCCTACTATCTCAGCTCTCTAGCGACCACGGCAAGACTCTGGAACAATATGGTGCGAGGGCATTGGAGCATTGAAAATCAATTGCATTGGCCGAAAGATGTCGTCCTTCATGAAGATGAAACGTATGGCCGAAACCCGAACGCTTTGCTCAATGCCTCTCTGTTTCGTTCCATTACTATCAATTTGCTCCGACTGAATGGGTTTAAGTCGGTTACTTCCGCTCTACGAGAGCTCGCCAACCAGGTTGAGAGGATTTTTCGTCTCCTACAATGAATCAACCCTGCATGGTGCCCGGCGTTATTGCCACCATGTGGGCTCAAAACAAAGTAAAAGGCACCTATCGGCGCTACTCCCAAGTGCCCTCTACTATGGGCATGACTGGGGCTCAAGTAGCGCAAAACCATTCTGAATAAAATGGGTGTGCAAGGCGTCAAGGTTGAGCAAGTGCCCGGTGAATTGACCGATCATTACGATCCTGGTGCTAAGGCAGTCCGGCTATCCCAAGGCATTTATGGTTCGACATCTCTCGCCGCTGCCGCTGTCGCCGCTCACGAATGCGGTCATGTGCTGCAGGATGTCGATGACTATAAATTCATGAATCTGCGGGCAAGTCTAGTTCCCGCTGTGAATTTAGGTTCTCGGCTAGGGCCGATTCTGATTTTTGCTGGTTTCATGCTGCAACTTTTCGGCCTAGCTTGGGTGGGAGTCATTCTCTTTGCTTGTGTGCTGCTATTCCATGTGGTGACCCTACCGGTCGAGTTTGACGCCTCTCGACGCGCCCTCAAGCTTATTGATGAGTACGGTATTCTCCAAGGCGAAGAGAATCGAGGGGCTCGGGCTGTTTTGCAAGCTGCAGCCCTAACCTATGTCGCTACAGCGTTTACGGCACTGCTCAACTTGATGTACTACGTTTTGCTCTTATTGAGGCGCAATTAGATTCTAGAGGCAGCTCAATTGCGACTTTGACAGAGTAAGACGGGTGAGAGTTCTAGCACTGTTGGGCGATTAGTCCCCAGCAGTGCTTTTTAGATCTCTGGGGATTGATCGCAACTCGCTGTAAACCATTCAGCTCATTGAAAGCATTAGCCGTCCAGACTTTTGCGCCTGAACTCTGCCCCTGACGAACAGGATATTTGCTTTGCATTAGATGCTTGATTTGCAGCTAAGAAGCTGGCTTAGCCATAAGGGGCTAAACCAGCAGGAGAAATTTTTGACGTAGAAAGTTACCGTCGATTTCTCCGTCAGGGGGTAAAATACACACACCTGGAGAGGTGGCAGAGTGGTCGAATGCGGTAGACTCGAAATCTATTGAAGGGTCACACCTTCCGAGGGTTCGAATCCCTCCCTCTCCGTTTGATTCCTTGACATAAAGTAGGTTCAGGATTCACTCACCGGAGCTCGCTTTTGCTAATTGAGGATACAAGTTGCCCATGCAAGTAGCTCAGGTTATGGGCAACTTGTATGAGCTTTGAGCACCAAATCACCGAAGTGAACCCGTACTTAGGGCAAGTGACCATAGAGGATTAGAGGCAAAAACTTTCTTTTCGAGGCACCTTCCCATCCACGCCAAGAAATGGACAAGTGTCAAAACACGATGAATTAGCCTCTGGCTGTGGTGCAACCCCAGTAGGACTCAAATTAGCAAAAGCAGAAGCGTAGGAAAGTGACAGCCTGCTAGTGCGAGAAAATTTGATTGAGAGTTACTCATTGAGACCAAACCCAAACCGGCAAAGACGATAGAACCTATAGCAGAATGCGGAATGCTGAGGTCGGAATGCGGAATTGAAATGCATGCCAGAAAGCGGTTTCAAGAATCCAGGGTGACCTGATCAACCTGCGGCTTGCTATATTTGAGATCTCTAAGCAGGGACTGCTAGCCCCTTGAACATGAGTCTGATGCAACAGAGGTTGAGTCGGGCGGTGGCATTGGGGAGTGTTCGTTTAAAGTTTTTCGCCAAACTCTTGCACCGTTCCATTCAAGCATTGGAGCGCTCGACCATCCACCGGGCCTTAGCCGGGACAAATCCGGGTTTGCCAGCGGTCGCTTTCTCTAAATCTGCGGAAATCTCTAGTCAAGCTCGGCAATATTTGATACTCTAAACCAGCCTTGTGTAAGCATCTGCATTTTCAAGGACCTAATCAGGAAGTCACCTACCGAGTTTAAGGGTGCATACGGCCTGATAGTCACTGTAGAAAATTTGCGATCGCGCTGCCATTGATAAACCGATGGCAGCAAAATTGTCTGAATCGGTTAACCGACCCGTGCAGATCAACCAGGCTTAGATACAATCTGCCGATAACACACGGTAACGTTTGACTGAGGAGACCCATTAAGGTGCAGAACGTCGTCCACATCAGGAACGCCAGCTTGATCAAGTTTTTGCAAGATGAATTGGAGGTCTCACAGGCCGCCATTAATATGGCAGTACGCCATTGCGAACAAGATCCTGGTCCCCTGCCGATAGTGCTTTGGCAATATGGTTTGATTTCTTTAGAGCAGCTTGAGCAAATTTATGATTGGCTCGATGCCGCTTGCGCTTGATTAGCCGGTGGTTTTCTCAGATAACCCGGTTTTGTCATTTGCTCGATCGCTGTGCCCAGACAGTAGGGTCATTGTGAATGAGTATTCGTCTACGGGTGCATCGGCAACATCCTTGTTTTCTCTGAGGTGATTTGCCTAAGGCCTTGCAGACAGCTCTATTCCCATTAGCCAAATAGCCTCTTCCCAATAATTCTCATCATAAAAAGCACCTAGGCGGTAATCGTCTGGGTGCTTTTTTCCAGCCTTATCAAGAATATGCTCTACTCAGGTTGCAAATGCTCAACCAAATACCTGAAGAGAGCAGGTTTTGCCCTAAGAGATAGACAAATCCCTTGGTTGGTTCTACATGTTGGCTTTGGCATCCTTAACAGCGGCATAAAAGAAGAGGCCCACTAAGGGAACCGCCACCCCAATCAACCCATAAGTTGGCCCAAACCCCCAATCTGGTTCACCAGTGGCTAGCTCAAAAATGGCTGCGACCGCAGAAATAGCCGCCAGGCTGGAACATAGCAATAACAAACCACTCTTTGGCGTCCACACAGTTTGATATTCTCCTGAAAATTTGTTTCTTTTATGTAACGCAGTCTGAGGGCACAGTGCAAGACTTAGTCGGCGATCGCCTTCACATCTTGGGCTGAAAACCCATTCTTCTGCAGCTCTTGCGTCAGCGCCAGCTGATTGTCAACGCGATCGACAAACATGACGCCAGTCAGATGATCCATTTCATGCAAAATGCATCGAGCCAGTAGATCGGCTGCTTTTAACCGCTGGGGGCGACCGTTCTCATCTTTGAAGCTGACTTCTATCGCCACTGGCCGAATAACATCTAAATAAACCCCAGGAATACTGAGGCACCCCTCTTTATCGGTGCAAACTTCTTTGCTGCTGCGAACGACTTTGGGGTTAATCAAGATGAGGGGAGGTGCAGCCGCGTTTTCTGGATCGGTGTCAACCACAATGAGTTGCTTATTCACGGCTACCTGAGGAGCGGCCAGTCCAATGCCATCAGAACTGTACATAGTCTTAAGCATGTCGTAGGCCATGTCGCGAATGCTACCGTCAACCTTGGCAACTCGCTTGGCCGGTTGACGCAGCACTTTGTCCCCGAGGGTATGAATATCAAAAGGCGGATTTTTGAGTTTCTTTTTTTCGACTTGGATAGTGGCAGTCATAAAGGATGAATATCAATAACGTCAGTAGACAAACAAGAGGACAAGCATCACCAGGAAACCCACAGTAACAGGACAACAGTTCACCATCAGAGCAGGTAACCGTCTGCCGCTAGCCTGCCTTTCCTCACACAGTTTGATCGAGAAAGGGGCAGACTTCAAGCGATACGGGTGTCGTTGCTATGCTGCTTAAATCACGATCTAAGCCTGCTACGGGTGCTTTTATTCCATCGTAGCAAGGGTTTCAGTAGTTGTTGAAACTCCGCTTGGCACATTTACACCACCATAGGATGCCATCGCCGCCTTGGTGATCATTTCAGGCTGACAGACCGCTAAAGTTTCGCGCATCGTGACGACATTGCCAATCACCGCGATCGCGGGGGCGGCAAACCCCGTTGCCTTCATTTCATCCTCTATTGTCGCTAATGTAGCGACCAATTCTGACTGCTCAGGACGGGTACCCCAGCGCACCAGTGCGATCGGAGTATCGCTCTGGAGGCCGCCATCCGTTAAAGCTTGCACAATCTTCGGGAGATTATGCACCCCCATATAAATGACGATAGTTTCTGAGCCTTCAGCGATCGCCGACCAATTCACCTCAGGCCGGTATTTGCCAATAGATTCATGACCCGTCACAAAAGTGACGCTAGAGCTCAGCCGCCGATGGGTCACCGGAATCCCGGCATAGGCCGGAACCGCCACCCCAGCAGTGATCCCTGGAACCACCTCGACCGGAATACCCGCTGCCAACAAATCCCCCATTTCTTCGCCACCGCGCCCAAACACAAAAGGATCGCCGCCCTTTAACCGCACCACTGTGGCATGCTGTTGGGCTTGCTCAATAAGTAATTGGGTGATATCAGCCTGAGAGAGAGAATGATAACCCCGGCGCTTACCAGCCGGTAGGAGCTTAGCCAGAGGATTGACCATCGCTAGGATGGGCGGACTGACCAACGCATCGTAAACAACGACATCAGCGGCCTCTAGCAAGGCCTTGCCTTTCAGGGTAAACAGTCCGGGATCGCCAGGCCCGGCACCGACCAGGTAAACCTTACCTGGCAAGCGATCGCGCTGATTGTGCTGACGCACATCCATCATGTTTCTATGCCCTCTCAATTATGCGTGTGGGTAATGCTCTGGCAGCTTGAATCTTGAGAATATTAAGAGAATCTTAAGCGGTAATGCTACTTTCTGCTACCTGCGGAGTTGACGCACTCCAAGACAGAGTGGGCAGACGATGTCGAGCCGTCAGGGCGATCTCGGCAATCACTTTACTCAAGTCGCTGCTGGTACCCACAGGCGATAGCAGTCGCAACGAGAGCTTCGGGAAATGCTCGGCAATTTGTTCAGTGCGATGAATAATCGCGTCGGTGATACTGCCGGGAAACAAGAAAAAGGGCGCGATCGCAATATGCTGATGTCCTTGCTGCATCAGATTGTAGATCTGCGTTTCTAAATCGGGGGCAACTGTCCAAAATGCCACATCGGTATCAAGCCCCTGTCCTAATTGTTGAATGGTCCGATTGCCCGACGTCCGGCGGCTACCGTGAGCTAATAAAACACATCGGTCAGCTTTGGTCTTAGCCAGTCGGGTCGCCACATACTGTTTGAACTGCTGCCGACTGCCCAAGTACGGTAGGCACTTTACCTGCAGGTCGGCAGGCAACTGCCGTTGAGCCGTGGCGATTTCCACTGGCAGGTCTTCTTTAACATGTACCCCAGCGAGCAGAAATAACGGCACAATTACGAGCTGTTGCACATCCTGCGGAGCGATGCGCTGGGTAAATTGCACGATCTGCTCTGCGAGTGAATGCTCAGCCACTTCGAGAGTAGCGGTCCCGACGATCGGCAGCTCTGAACAAGCTTCTTGAACTGAAGATCGTGAACGTAGATGCACAGGTTCGGAGCCTGGACTAGTGGACTGGAGAGTCGATACTTCTGTCGCACTCAAGGGGGCTGACAGAGGTGGCAAGCCGGTGCTAACAGCAGCCGACTCGCGGCGGCTCAACCGCCCTAGGTGCTGACGCATCCCATGAGCCAACCGGGTCAACCCAGCTTGATGGCGGGAGTCAGAGCTACCGTGGGAGACTAACAAATAGGCCGTGCGCATAGTGATTACCCTTGATGCAAAAGAGAGTGACTGTATTCAACAGTGGTGGATGAGCTTGAGTCGACGATCCTAGAAAACTGCCGTACCGCTTGCGTACAGTCAAAATCTCAGCTAAGCCGTTGTCTAGAAGATTGGAGCCTAGACAACAATGGGGCAGAGAAGATGACCTCTCCGCCCCTGCTTAGTTATATATAAATTATAAAGGGTTCGTATTTGAGGCTGTAGCAAAAGCGGCAATTAGCCAGTTGTTTCGTAATCGTTTGATGATATTGCTGAGGTTTTATCAACCAGTCAGAGATCGCGTCCCGGCGGCGATGAATCCCTTACAAACCGGAACCATTGGCATTCGCGTGCCCAATCATGCCCTGGCGCGCCATCTGTTGGCCCACACCGGCCCCCTCGCGATACCAGCGTCAATCGCTCGGGTCAACCCGCCTTAGAAGACATGGGGGATATCTCGGCGCAATTTCCCGAGTTGCTGCTGCTGTCTCCAGGCGCGATCGCTAACCTCAAAATCCAGTTAGGGGACTTTGCCTTAACCGCATCGGGTGTGCCTTCCACAGTCATCCGTTGGCAAGGTGATGAATGGACTGTCTTGCGGCAGGGTGTCGTTCAGATCAACTCAAAACCGTGAAACCTGATTGTTCCTCACACTGCTTTAAACGACAGGATCCAATTTGGCATGAGTCAGATTTTTCAGCATTGGCTAAATCAATTCTCTAACATTGAGCTACTAGAACATGATGCGCCAGAAGTGTTTGACGAAGAGGAGATGAGGGATTTTGAGGCACACAATGGCATTTCCCTACCGTCTTAGTACAGGGACTTCTACAAGACATTTGGCTCATGTCGGTTTCACTCCTGTTTAAGTATTTTTTGTCCTAACAAAGAACTTTCGGATATGTTTCTATATCCATTGCTTGTAGAGCTTCCAGAATTTTTAGAAGAAGTCGATTGGAATCAAGTCACGAGCGATCCTCAAACACTCTACGAAATCATCATGGGTTCTCCGCTGGTGTTTGCCACTGATACAGTCGCACGAGTTTATCTATTCGACCTCAACTCTTATTCCACTTCCGACCAAGCTTGTGACATCTGGTGTGCCAGTCAGGATGGCCTCGAAGATGAATCATTACTACTTGGAAGAAGCTTTTATGATTTTTTTCTTTGTTTCTGTTTAGGAGAGTCAGACTCTCCTAAACAGAAACAAAGATTTATCGATCCATATTTGCCAGAAGACACTGCTCTATTGAGAGTTAGCACAAACTACTGGATCCGCAGTTGTTGACTGCCCATAGATCAGTGACATCGGTTTAACTCACCGAATGAGTTTAAATTTTTACGATGCCCCACTTCAATTTGCCTGATTCCCTAAGTCAGGCTTTAGGCTGATACCGAAGTCAGAGGATGTTTTAGGATGTCGGAGCGTAATTCTGCAGATGCAGTAGGGGCAAGCACTGAGGTTGGCTGGCAGATGGCTTACTGCCGCGCGGTAGAAATGGCCAATTTCAAGGGGGGGTTTTTGATGCGCACGGCCCATGAGCTGCGATCTCCCCTCAACAAAATTATCAGCCTGCAGCAAATGATCATCGAGGGACTCTGTGACGACATTGAAGAAGAGCGTCAGTTTGTCACCGATGCTTACGCCGCCTCAATGAAGATGCTGGAATACCTTGACCTGATGATTCGCGTCTCCAAAATTGAGATGGGACGGTTACAACCGCAGCTACAGTCAGTTTCTTTGGCGGAGATGCTCACGCAGGTCAAAGAACTCACGCAAGTCCAAGTGGCCGATCGCAACTTACGCCTGACCGTTGAGCCGTCGGCTGCCGATTCCAGAGTCCAAGCCGATCCGGCCTGGTTGCGTAACGTGCTCACAAATTTGATTGAGATGGCGATCGAAGGGGGCGATCTCGGCACGCTGCACATAAGCACTGGCTTATCTCGTGATGGCTCGACTTACGCCATCTGGCTGACAGATGATCGCTCGACCACACCTTGGCAGGAACCGGTTGAGTTACCACCTCCGTCGGAATTTACGCTAGATGACACCCTGTCCGCGAGCCTCCGAATGAGTCTAGTACAGGCCATGATTAAGGGAATGCAAGGGCAGTTAGCCGTGGTGTCAGCGACTGATGAAGGAACCCAGTTGCAAATCACCTTGCCATTAGCCGTTAGCCCGTGATGTCTGCGGTTGAGCAGTGACTGTTTGAGTAAGAACCCGTAGGATTCTGTCCCCTTTGCTCTCGGGCATCGTTCGATAGAAGTACGCCCTTACTGACAGGAATATTTGGCTTCCATGTCGGCCACCACCTTCGTCAAGAACGTTTCCAGTTCATTCAGATCAATCTTCGACAGATGGGTAATGTACAAACAAGACTTCGCAGTTTTTACTTTGCCTAAACGCTTTAAATCTTCAGCATAGTCTTTGAAGCCTTGCATGACATAGAGCGTGGAGTTTTGCTTGCGCGGTGCAAAACCCGTCATGAGCCAGGTATATGTCCCCATCGAATTGGTGTACTCATAGCTACCAAAGCCGACAATCGAGTCGCCCCACATCACCGCCGATCGCTGGGTGACCCGTTCAAACAGATCCAGCAAGATAAACGCATCGGCTTTGCGTTTCTCATTGTCGAGACTTTCTAGAAACTCAGTAACGCTCTTGTCATTCGGGCGAGTTTTCAGTTCAGCCAAGGCTTTCACCTCCTTGGGATATGCCGATTACCCATACCAAGTATGCCAACCTTCAAAGGTGAACTTGGCGCTGCTGCGATTACGGTGCTGCTGCCAGTTTGTCTTGGGTGCGGGTGTCAAAGTCAGTGGCGGCATGGCGTTCATGCAGTTGCTCTGCTAGCGGCCCCCAGGTCCGGTTGACCATGCGTCCACGCTTAACAGCCGGGCGAGCATCGATCGCTTGTGCCCACTTTGTCACATGTTTGTAAGACTGCACATCAAGGAATTCTGCAGCGTCATATGAGCGGCCCAAAACGAGCCCACCGTACCAGGGCCAAATGGCGATATCCGCGATCGTGTAGTCATCACCACAGATGTAGGGATGATCAGCTAATTGGCGATCGAGCACGTCGAGTTGGCGTTTAGTCTCCATGGTGAAGCGGTTGATGGGATACTCCAACTTCATCGGTGCGTAATGGTAAAAATGGCCAAATCCGCCACCCACATAAGGCGCTGAGCCCATCTGCCAAAACAGCCAAGACAAACATTCCGCCCGCTGTGAAGGATCCTGAGGTAGCAGCGCCCCAAATTTTTCAGCTAGATATAGCAAAATCGCCCCTGATTCGAACACACGGGTGGGGGGAGTGGTGCTGCGATCGACTAAGGCCGGAATTTTGGAATTTGGATTAACTGCAACAAAGCCACTGCCAAACTGATCACCCTGATTGATGCGAATGGGGTAAGCGTCATACTCCGCTGCCGTGATGCCCAGGGCTAATAGTTCTTCTAGCAGGATGGTGACTTTTTGGCCATTCGGGGTGGCAAAGGAATAGAGCTGTAAGGGATGCTGCCCGACCGGAAGTTCTTGCTCGTGGGTAGCACCCGCAATGGGGCGGTTGAGTTTGGCCCAGGTGCCGCCGTTTTCGGCATCCCATTGCCAAACTTTAGGCGGGGTGTAGTCGGATGGCGTGGTCATAAATTTGCCTGAGATGGGTGCTGACAGTCGCTAGCCTACCCCACCGCACCCTGTTTTGGCTGAGTTTTAGCAGCGGAAAAATTTTGGTCATTTAAGTGTGGAGTGGTAGCGGCGCGGGACAACTAGTCGATAAGATGCCACTTTTTCGGAGGTGCCCCAAAAACGCAGGTTTTTGACTCCCTCTCTAGTTTGGCAGTGCGGACAACAGACGGGTTCTAGAACCATGGATAATGATTCAGATAGAGGCCAATGTTCATCTTGCCTCAATACACAGGTCTAGAACATCACCGTTTCCGCCAAATGGACGGCGATCGCCCAGGACGACATAGCCGCTCATCGAAGCTGTTAAATAAAAGTACAGGTGTATCTCAAACTACAACACTTTTGAATTAGCCCTAGACACTATAAGCAGGAGTCAAAAGCTGATGAGTGGATTCATGCCTCATGTGCTCCATAACTAACTAAATGAAGCCGAAAATAATCGTTTGTGGGTTAGGAAATACAGGTCATCGAGTCTTTTCGCTATTGCAGCGTCAGGGTGTCCAGGTTGTCGGCATTAGCAATCATCCCATTGATGAAGAGAATGTGATTGTCGGTGATCTGCGATCGCCAGAAGTGCTGATTCAGGCTGGTATCCATGAGGCATCAGCGCTTCTACTCATGGTTTCAGACGATGCTCTCAATCTGGCTGTTTTGACCCAGGCCAGGGTACTCAATCCCCGCATTCGCGTGATCAATCGGCTGCTGAATACCCGTTTAGGCAGTCGGCTCGACCAAACGCTCTCTTATCATGTCTCGATGAGCGTATCGGCGCTGTCTGGTCCCATTTTTGCATTTGCCGCTCTGGGGAATACGGCGATTGGTCAGATTGACCTGATGGGGCGCAACTGGCCCATGTATGAAGAGCACATTGATGCAAATCACCCCTGGAATGGAGCACTGCTAAGACATTTGTGGGAAAATCGCGATCGCATGCTGGTGTATTACCAAGCGGCTCAGCAAAAAATTGACCTAGTGTCAGCAGTGTTGCAAGACCACAAGCTATCGGAAGGCGATCGCCTCATTATTGCCACCCGGCCTTCTCTAGGCCGCATGCAGCGACTCACTTGGGAACGGCGCATGCGCAGCTTTTTAGCCGGATTAACGCAATTTCGGCGGCAGAGTCAGGCCGCGCTGGCGATTACGCTAGTGCTATTTCTTCTGA
This sequence comes from Leptolyngbya sp. SIOISBB, assembly GCA_010671905.1. GTDB lineage: Bacteria > Cyanobacteriota > Cyanobacteriia > Phormidesmidales > Phormidesmidaceae > Halomicronema. The sequence goes on along the minus strand of JAAHII010000001.1, from coordinate 6,158,288 downwards.
TTACGGCTGCGACACTGATTTATCTCAGTGTGAGTTTCGATGTAGCAATTGCTGACGCCTTGTATTTCACTGTGGGCATGTTGACCGGGGCGGGCGGACACGAAGAAGTGGCGGAACAGGCCCCCGTCGCGATCAAAGTGTTTACTGCCATCATGATGCTGGTCGGGGCTGGGGTGATTGGCGTCTTTTATGCCCTACTGAATGATCTCGTGTTAGGCAGTCATTTTCATCAAGTCTGGAATGCGGTGCAGTTGCCCCAACGCAATCACTACATCGTTTGTGGATTGGGGGGGGTGGGGTTGCAAATTGCCCGACAACTTAAACTCGGTGGCTATGATGTCGTCGCGATCGAACGCGATCCTCAGGGCCGCTTTGTCAATAGTGCTCGGGCAATGAAAATCCCTGTTGTTTTAGCGGATGCTAGCCTACCTGACACCCTCAACGAGGCGCGCATTGCCGCCGCCTCAGGACTGTTGGCCGTCACCAGTCATGACACCAACAATCTCGAAATTGCGTTGGCGGCCAAAAGCCTGGCCCACCAGTTACCCATTGTTGTTCGCAATCAAGATGCTGACTTTGCTCGTCAGGTAAAGCAAGTTTTCGAATTTGAGCAGGTGATGAGCCCGACTGAGTTGGCAGCGCCGTCTTTTGCCGCAGCGGCTTTGGGGGGGCAAGTGCTGGGTAGCGGCATCACAGGCCACAGTCTATGGGTGGCTCTCGGCACCCTAATCACCCCTGGGCATACTTTTTTTGGCAAGCAGATTGCCGAGATTGCCCAAGAGGCTGACCTGGTGCCGCTTTATATTCAAACCCCTCAGGGCGCCCTCCACGGTTTTGACCTCCTATCTCACAAGCTCAGCAACCAAGACGTCTTGTATCTCACGATTCCTGCTAACAAACTTGAAGAACTCTGGCGAACAACGCCATCGCAGTTGTCTAATCGGTAAAATATGGCCCTGGTTGGATTGTGAACCAGGCCAGATCGAGGCCCTTTAGCCAAGCAATATAAGGCCAACCTATTTGCAATTAGTCCTTAGTGTTTGCTAAAGATCGTCAACCCTTTGGCAAAGGCTGCTCGTATCGCTACAGTCCAGGAGCCTTATGCATATTCATACGCTTGACCAATGGCAGCACTTGCATGACTTTTCTGAAGTCCAAAGCCAAGCGGAAAAAAACACCAAAATTGTGACGGTTTTCACGGCCGTCATGATGGCGACCGAAATCGCTGCGGGCACCGTGTTTGGTTCCATGGCTTTGCTCGCTGATGGCTGGCATATGGCCACGCATGTGGCGGCTTTTGGGATTACGATTTTTGCTTATCGGTATGCCCGTAATCATGCCGCTGATCCGCAATACACATTTGGTACGGGTAAGGTCAGCATGCTGGGTGGGTTTGCCAGTGCGATCGCCTTAGCGGTGGTGGCTTTTTTAATGGCATTTGAGTCAGTTGAGCGATTTTTTCAACCCCAACTGATTCAGTTCAATGAGTCGATTGGGGTGGCTAGCCTCGGTCTGTTAGTCAATTTGGCCAGTGCTTGGCTATTGCATGAGCACCACGATCATCATCACCATGACCATGACCACCATCATGCTCATGATCACAACTTGCGGGCGGCTTATTTCCACGTTTTAGCGGATGCTTTGACGTCTGTTTTTACCATTGTGGCCTTGTTTGCGGGCAAGTATTTAGACTGGGTTTGGATGGATGCATTGATGGGCCTGGTCGGAGCGGCCGTCATTACGAAATGGGCTCATAGCTTAATTAAAGACACCAGTGCAGGGCTGCTTGATGCGGCGGCTGACAAGAAAATCAAGCTGGATATTATGACGGCGATTGAAGCGGATGCCGATAACCGGATCGCTGACCTGCATGTGTGGTGTCTCACCCCAAACCAGTTAGCGGCGACAATTTCAATTGTGACCCATTATCCCAAAGCCCCTGAAGAGTACAAAAAACTGCTGGCTCACATCACTTCTTTGGCCCATATGCTGGTTGAAGTCAATCCCTGTCATGGCGAACCTTGCATCGAGTTGCCACCGAATCCCACTTTGAAAGCACATCCACTTTGAAAGTTTCATTTCGTGGATTGAGTTGTCCCTCATCGGTGCTATGCATTGTGTTGGCTGAGGTCGAGACTGAGCCCAGCGATCGCTGGACACGTACAATCCAACCCCAATAGGCTGATATCGATTCCTTAAATTCTGACTGCTCATGCCACCCTGCTATCCTGACACCCCAAGCCCCCTTGTCTTCGGGGTGTGACTCCATCGCACAGAACTGATGCTATGACAGCTTTTTCTCAATGTCCTTGTGGCAGTCAGCGGCCCTTTCTGAGCTGCTGCGAACCTTACCTATCGGGCCAAAAAGCGGCTCCGACGGCAGAGGCGTTGATGCGATCGCGCTACACCGCCTACTGTTCAAATAATGTCGACTACTTGATGGCAACCCACCACCCAACGAAACGCCGCTTTAGCGATCGCGCCGCCCTGAGCAAAAGTATGCAGAACACGATCTGGCTAGGACTGACTATTCTCGCCACCCAGCAGGGCCAGCCCACTGACGATACCGGAATGGTTGAATTTGTCGCTCGATTTCAGGCCGATCAACCCAACCAAATCCATGAGCGATCGCGCTTCCAAAAACAGAAAGGCGTTTGGTTTTATCTCGATGGCGACCATCTGCCCCCAGTGGAACCGAAACGCAATGAGCCTTGCTGGTGCGGCAGCAACAAAAAATATAAGCAATGCCACGGCAAACCTTCGCGTTAACAGTTGATTTATTCGTTGACGCAGTGGAATTAGTGACAAAAACTAGCGTCCCAGCTTCATCCCAGCCTGGGACACTAGCCTGAGCCATGAGGATGCGTCACTTAGTTGTCAGCGAAACTATGCCGTGACCTTGAGGGATTTCAATACCGTCAAAATAGCTTCGGGATCTTCTCGCTGCTTGTAGTCAACATTGACGAAATGGTGAACGATTTTCCCTTCGGGAGTGACAACGTAGGTCGCGGGTACGGGAAGCTCAAAGTTCTCATCGCCATTGTGGGCGGCGACATCAATGCCAAAGCTTTGATAAATCGGGAGGAGCGATTCGGGCAGGGTAAAGACCAGGCCAAACTCCCGCGCGACTTGATTGCCAATGTCGCTCAGCACTTCAAAGGTCAGCTCGTTCTTTTCCTGAGTGGAGAGGGAATGGTCGGGCGTTTCAGGTGCGATCGCCACTAACTGTGCGCCCTCAGCCTTGATCGCTGGTAACGCTTGCTGCAGTGCCCGCAGTTCCAGATTGCAATACGGACACCAACCGCCTCGATAAAACGCAATCACCAAAGGACCTTGCTGTAGCAGGTCAGCAATGGCGACTGGATTGCCCAACGCATTGGTTAAGGTGAATTCGGGCAGGCGATCGCCGGTCTTTAAGCTTTGGTCTTCTATACCAAGTTGAGCAATGTCAGCACCGGCTTGGGCCATGACAGCTTGAGCTGCAGCGGGAATTCTGTCAGCATTCTGTGCTGCTAAGTTTGCCAGGTCTTGGGTCAAAGTCATGAGGGTTGGACTCCTTGTATCGACAATCTTATTCTGGACTGATTGTTCAAAAAAGAGATGAGGAATTCCTGAGAGTTGACTGAGTTAAGGCGCGTAGCCGTATCCACCTGTTGGTTGTGAGGTTAATTCCCTGCGAAAATCGATTTTGCCGTTTTAGTCCAAGGCTTTGAGAATGAGCCGTATAGTTTGCTTTAGGGAATCGGCATGAGGGTTGAGTCGAGACATCACACGTAACCCTTGCAGACTAGTGGTGAGGTAGTGGGCCAGCGTCCGAATATCTTGATGGGCCCCGATTTCGCCCTGATCTTGGGCGCGCACCAGGGCTTGAAAAAACGCATCTTCGACTTGTTGTATTCCCTGGTTAAGAATCGCCACTAACTCCGCATCCTCGGGCGCTAGTTCCACCAGGGTATTGGTGATTAAACAGCCGCAGGGCTGTTCAGCAGAGCGTTCTGCCAGTTGCCAAAAATGCCGTTCAATTGCGGAGCGAGCAGCGCCAGGAGCCTTGAGGTGGGCGATCGCCGCTTGTACAATGGTGTCTTGATAAAGGGCGATCGCTTCTAAAAATAGTTGCCGCTTGCCCTGAAAAGTATCGTACAAACTGCCTCGATGAATGCCCATGGCCTCCACGAGATCCTGAATTGACGTCGCCGTATAACCTTGTTCCCAAAACACTGCCATCGCCTTTGATAGGGCTAGTTGAGGATCAAATTTTTTAGTTCGAGCCACAGCTTCACCGCTACAGACGACATAATTAATTTTAGAACAATCATTCCAGTAAATGTTTGCGTAATCCCGATTGGCACAACTGAAGTTGAGATTAAGGTGCATCGTGATCGCTGTTCTATAGGGTCATATAAACCCCCTTGGGGCGCTTAATTTGAACCGGGTGTGAAGAGTCTTGATAAGCTTGTTTCCCCCTTGTTAGATGAGATAGAACAGTTTTACAGCCTGCGCGAAGTATTCCTTTCGGCCCTCTAAAGCGAATGATCAATCCCAACAAAATTCTCGGCAATGCTTTTGTCTCCGAGTTACGGTCTAATTACACCCAGACCTATGGCGGCCTGAAAACCGACTACGCCGACATCATTGCTTGGGTTGGCAACATGGGGGTCGAAACCATCGCCAACAGTAATGCTCTGTATCACGATGTCGAACACGCGATGTTTGTGACCTTGGTGGGTCAGCAAATTTTGCGGGGCAAGCATATCCGAGAAGGTCGAGTATCGTGCGAAGACTGGCTGCATTTCACGATTTCGCTGGTGTGTCACGACATTGGTTATGTCAAAGGGGTGTGTCGTCAGGATATGGTTTCTCTTCGGTTCTATGCCACGGGTAAGGAAGACGAAACGGTACAGTTTCAGGAAGGGTATACCGATGCCAGTCTGACTCCTTATCACGTCGATCGCGGGAAGTTATTTGTCCAAGAACGCTTTGGGGGTCATGGTCTGATCAACGCTGAAATTATCAAGCGCAACATTGAGCTGACGCGATTCCCAGTTCCTTTAGATGGCGATCATCAAGACACCCTCAACTTTCCGGGCTTGGTGCGGGCCGCTGATTTGATCGGCCAACTGTCAGATCCTCGCTATCTGCACAAAATTCCAGCGCTATTTTACGAATTTGAAGAAACTGGAGTGAATGAGCAGTTGGGCTATCGCCACCCTGAAGATTTACGTCGCAACTATCCCCGCTTTTACTGGAAAACGGTGTATCCCTTTATTAAAGATGCCATTACTTATCTCAAACTCACTCAAGAAGGTAAGCAGATTCTCTCTAGTTTGTATGGCCACGTCTTCGAAGTAGAGCATGAGTCACACCCAGAACCCTTTCCAAAAGACGAGGGTGGATAGCTAATAATTAGGGCTTCTTCTCGCTCTGTACCATTGGGTGTCCCCTCATCATTTGCCCTTGAACAAAGCGATTAGCCGTAACGATTGAGTACCCTGTATAAATGATTCTGCTTGTTCCCCTACTTTATCTACGGTTGCTCTCCACCAGAATTTCACAGATGGCTGGATCACCTGCCAAGCTCAACTGTCTAGAACGACCTATCAGAATTTTGTTCTCTAGTATTCTTCCACTGTGTTAGCCGGATTTCTCAACCTCTATAAACCTCTGAACTGGACATCCCACGACTGTGTTGCTAAAGTCCGGCGGTTGCTCCAGCAGAAGAAGGTTGGACATGGCGGCACTTTAGATCCGGCCGCGTCTGGAGTCTTGCCGATGGCGTTGGGACGGGCCACCCGACTGCTGCAATTTTTGCCGTCAGATAAAGCCTACCGGGCGGTTATGCGGTTCGGCCTATCTACCACGACTGACGATTTGGAAGGGGAGATACTCCAGTCATCTGGAGCCAGTGAGCTAACAGAGGCCAAGGCGATCGCATTACTGGATGCCTTTATCGGCACGATTGAACAGACGCCACCCCGCTACAGTGCGGTGCAGGTACAAGGCAAGCGACTATACGATTTGGCTCGCCAAGGCCAAACCTTCGACGTGCCCAAGCGGACCGTCACCATTCACCACATTGTGCCGATCGCTTGGCAACCAGGAGAGTTTCCCGAGTTGACGGTCGACATTACTTGTGGTGCTGGTACCTACATTCGCTCCATTGCCAGAGACTTAGGCGATAAATTAGGGGTCGGCGGCACCTTGGCGGCTCTAGAACGGACTAAAAGCAGCGGCTTTACCCTCGACAGTAGCATCACCCTAGAGGCGCTCGAATCACAGCTGCAAGCGGGGACATATCAGCCCATCTCGCCAGTGGTTGCCTTGCAACATCATCCCCGGATTGAGCTGCCATCAGACTGGGCAAGACGCTGGCAACAAGGGCAAAAGATTCCTTATAAGTTTCGCAGCGCAGACCTGCAGTGTCCGTACTATCAGGTTTATGGCCCAGAGCAGACCTTCTTGGGCATCACCGCCTGGGCGTTTGTCCCCGACACGGACGAAACTCGCCTGTTACCCAAAGTGGTGTTTACGCCGCCTCAGCCAGCAACATAATCCTGAAGACTCCTGCTTGCGCCAATATTTCGGCAACTGATTTATTCACGGTGGCAGTCGATGGTGGATATGACATGTCATTCAACAGTGGGTGCGCCGATTTACACATAGGCGGGCTTATTGACTACCGAGAGAGACAAATCTGTTTTTAATCGTCAATGCAGGTGAAGGAATTCCCTATTGGCAGTAGGATTACCCTATAAAAGCCGACTGTTAATGCCTCAGCTAAAACATCATGGTTAATCTGCCCCCTCCTGAACCTAACGAGCAACCGCCTGCGGGCCAACGGCGAGACAATGACGAAGCGATCGCGGTGGCGATTGCTTTATTGTCAGTGGGTGCCATTCTCTGGTGGGGATGGACACGCGGACAACAACTTTTTGCCCCAGTCGTGAATCTGCCTCAACTGGCTGATAGCGGTCTCGTGGAAGAGGCAGCGCCGATGGCTTTAGAGGCTGATGGAGAAGACTCTTCAGTACAGCGTCGCGACGGTCTTGGGGGCTTCTTTGGGGGGTTATTTGCTGGTGGGAATGGTAATGCTGGTGCCGATGCCAATGCTGCCGATACAATCACGGGCTCGCGCAATGGCAACGACATTGACGCTGACCTAAACCGCAGCGATAGCGGCTCGGGGCGACCCTCTGACAGCGGCACCGGACCTGACTCAGGCGCAAGTGCGACCGCCTCAGATGCCGCCTCGCCAGGGACGGCGGTCGATGCCCAAACCATACCTGGAGGAGAGGTTATTCCCGATGCGGCAGATGCAGCTGCTGAGGGGACGCCCAATGGTTCGGTTTCGACCTCACCAGACAATCCGGCTGTCGACCCCGAACCCCTGCCAGAATTAAGTATTGCCGATGTGTCTGAAGACTATTGGGCCTATCCGTACATCGTCAGCCTGTTTGAAGCTGGGTTGTTGCCTGACCTGCCCAGCGGCGAGCTGAAGCCTGACAAAGAGCTCACCCGTGCGGAGTTAGCGGCTTTACTCAATAAATCTTTTGTGGGAGAGGTGCCGCCTAAGCGATCGCTCACCTTTACGGATGTGCCAGGTGATTTTTGGGCCGCTAATGACATCAAACAAGTCGTCGAAGCAGGTTACATGACCGGCTTCCCCGAAGGCGACTTCAAACCGGATGAACTGGTCCCCCGATATCAAGTGTTTATCACCATGGCGACGGGTCTAGAGTTACCCCCACCGGAAGATGTGGAGGGCACGATCAATCGCTTTCAAGGTTCTCAAGAACTGCCGGCTTGGGCGCGATCGCAAGTAGCGGCAGCCGCTTCTCAGGGGCTGATTGTCAATCATCCCGACCCACAACAGTTAGAGCCCTGGAAGCCTGCGACCCGCGCCGATCTCATTGCCATCATTCATCAGGCTCTCGTCGCCAGGGGGGAACTCGAACCGGTCGATGCGCCCTTTAGCGTCCCATCAGAATAGTCCGGTCATAAGACTAGTAACCAGTTCATGCTAGAGGGGGATGGGATGTATGGTTTTAGCGATCGCTGAGGCCGCTAGTATCGACTTGGGCAACAGGCAAAACCTTGGGGAAGCGGTTTCCTCTAGCCCCAAAGTTGCCTATGCTTATTAACTGGAGAGCGCAAAACAAGCATGAACAAGCAAGCGATTCGAGACCGGGTAGAGCTGATTCGCGGCAAACGGGAAGCTCTGGTAAAGCTACTAGAACAACCTGATATCGGCATGTTACGAATTGATGTTAACCAAGCGCTGGAAGAAATTGACGACTTGCTCGCTGAGTTTGATGATGTTTTTCCGGCAACTGATACCAACGGATAGTTCACCCGTCTTTTAAGCGGTGCGATCGCTCGCTGTCAACCTGGCAGGGCCCTTGTTGGCAACCATGAGTGGCACCTATGATTGTCGTTTACACCTGTGAGACCGTCTTTAAATAACTGTCAATGGCCAATACGTACACTGTTGAAATTAAGCATCAAGGCACTGTCACCAGCATTCAGGTGCCGGAAGACAAAACTATTCTGACTGCTGCCAACGAGGCTGGATTAGACCTGCCATTTTCCTGTAGTGCCGGTGTCTGCACTACTTGTGCGGCCCTCATTACCGAAGGCAACATCGATCAATCAGACGGCATGGGAGTGGGGCCAGATTTGCAAGCCGAAGGCTATGCCCTCCTGTGCGTGGCCTTTCCGCGTTCTGATATCAAGCTGGAAACCGAAAAAGAAGACGTGGTTTATCAAAAGCAGTTTGGTCAACCGTCTTAGAGACGATTCTGGTCTTAGCGAGTGCAGCGGCTAATCCAGCCTGAGCGATCGCTGAGAGGCATTTAAACTTCAGATTATTGGGAGAAGACCGATGACAACTCACTTCATTGCTGCAGAAATTGACCTGACCGAAAATCCGGCAGAACTGCCACAAAAGGTGGAAGCGGAACTGCAAAAGCGCGGCGAACCTTTGCGCTGGGCGATCGCCGAAGTGGATGAGACGCAAAAGACGGCTAAAGTCGAGGCCGTTGTCACCGATAAATAGGCCCGCTGCTGTCCATGTTTCAACGGCCCTATACCGCTGTTCTCATTGTGCCGACAGGGGTGGGGGCCGCAATTGGTGGTTATGCCGGGGATGCTTTACCCGTTGCGCGGGCGATCGCGCAGATTGCCGATACGATCATCACCCATCCCAACGTATTAAACGGAGCGCAACTGTACTGGCCCTTGCCCAATGCGTTATATGTCGAAGGGTACGGTTTGGACCAGTTCGCGGCCGGCAATTGGGGGCTGCGGCCTGTTCATCGCAATCGGATTGGCCTTTTACTCGATGCCGAGATTGAAGCGTCCCTACGCTGGCGGCATCTACAGGCAGCAGACGCCGCTCGCGCCACGTTAGGGCTCTCGATGACGGATTATGCGGTAACCGATGCCCCGGTTGGGGTCACGCTGCAGACGGCTGAGTCCGGCGCGACTTGGGGCACCATTGCGAATCCGGGAACCTTGCTACGGGCAGCCGAACGACTAGTGCAATGGGGGGCAGAGGCGATCGCGGTGGTCGTCCGTTTTCCCGACGATGAAGATTCGACGGCACTGCAGAACTATCGTCAAGGACAGGGAGTTGATCCCTTAGCGGGCGCAGAAGCGGTGATTAGTCACTTGTTAGTCCGTCACCTACAGATTCCTTGTGCCCATGCCCCGGCCTTGTGCCCGCTACCGTTAGACCCTACGCTGGCGCCTAAATCAGCGGCTGAAGAACTCGGCCATACGTTTTTGCCCTGTGTGTTGGCAGGACTTAGTCGAGCCCCTCAATTTGTCACTCAGGGCGATCGCCCACCCGACACCTTAAGGCGAAACCAGGTGGATGCGGTGATTGCTCCGGCAACGGCCTTTGGGGGCAGCGGTCTACTAAGCTTCAGTGGCACCGCCGCCCAGCTGATCGCCGTCGAAGACAACTCGACCACCCTCACCATTACCCCTGAGAAAGTGGGGATTGAGGCCGTTCGAGTCCGCTCGTATCTAGAGGCGATCGGGGTCATGACTGCCCATAAAGCGGGAATCAGTGCCGCCGCGATCGCGCCCTACCTAACTCACATTCAGCCGGGTTCGGTAACCCCATGCTCCTCAAACTCGACTTCCTCCACCCCACAATCGCTTTCGCAAGAGACTCGATTGGGCTAAGGTAGCTAGGATTGTCCACAATCGCCCCTCATTACTCACGATGACTTCTGACTCTCAAGATCCTCAAACAACTGCTTCAGAAACGCCAGAAACTTCGTCAGTGCCTCCCGAAGAGACCACTGAGGAGGCAGCCACCGAGACTGACACAAGCGCCCCAAGCTTTGGCTGGAATGCTTATGCCGAACGCATTAATGGCCGCTTTGCGATGGTCGGCTTTGTCGCGCTGCTAGTGTTAGAGCTCATTACTCGACAAGACTTTTTTACTTGGCTCGGTTTCTAACCTTTTGGACCGCATTGACTAGGGATGGAGCCCATCTCCCGCAGCTCTACCCCTGGCAAGAGCCAAAATCCCACGCATCCAGGGCAGCTTAATCACTCTGACATGCCAAAGAAGCAGAGCAAACGCAGGGACAATTAGGATGCCGCTCATTGCGGTCAATCTCCTCCCATCAAGACCCCAACCATCTCAAACACTCCATACCGTGCACCATCTCCAGTTAGAGTCGTCGCGTTCGAGCGAGACAGTGATGGCTCAAAGCCAAATTTATGAATAGTTGTCTATCGACGATGTCTGGCCAGAGGGGTTACAACTGTCGTTAATATTCTGCCTCCTCAAGCAGTCGCCATTCAGGAGCGTAGACGGCCAATTTCTCACGCATAATAGAGAGTAGTCGTTTAGGGGCGATCGCGATCGGCTTGCCCTTTTGCTGTTTGTCTTAGCACATTCGATTTTGTCAGGATTTCGGTTATGCTCTTGCCCCTATTATTCTTAGGTACTTCCATGTCTCCCCTTTCTGATGAGTTTGATGACCTGATGCGTCAGCAGACTAGCTACTCAAACTTAGTCGCATGGTTACAACAGCGCCAGGGCTATTCCTATTCGGAAGCGTGTAAACAAATGAATCACATGCTCCAACAATATCGTCAGCACCATGCTGCTTCTTGAATCTCTTGGCCAGCAAGCGGTTTGCTGGGGCAGATAGCCAATCACAACGTCACTGATTGATTGGCTTTACGCTGAAAAAGGTCGGTCTAAAAATAGTCTCTAGCAGAAAACAATAAACTTTGTTTGCAGTTAGATAGAACCGATTCTAATGGGAGTACTCTAGTAATCAAGAAGCGATGAGCTTCGACTTCAAATGACCGTTCAGTCCACGTTAAATAGGAGGTTTAATATCGATTTAACGTCTGAAACGTCATCAAACATGGCAGCATCCAATCAGGTTTTTGATATTTTCTCACTTTAGTTGGCTGGGAGCTATGGTTTCGAGATAGCAGGGCGTGAAGTCATTGCAGTAATCATCGAAACACCTCCATACAGGCTCGAACAACACTGAGAAATCTCTCAATGGAACCGCTCTGGGTGCTGCCATTATTTTAAATTCATTTTTCTGTTATGTTGACTTCTTTAAGTAATTGGTAAGGATGTTTTTCTGATACTTGTTCAATTTATCCTTGACTAAAAAACAGGAGTTACAGACAACCCTAAAATGCTCCTGTATCGGTACTCTTTTTCCCGTTTGCATTGGCGTAGAGTTAGGTAACTCAACCGGCCCTACCTATTGGAGCGATCGCCTGCCAAACTGCCATTTCCAAAATGACGCCGAAATAGGACAGCGTTACTGAGTGGCGATCTACACGCCCCGATGCGGCTAACGGACACGACTGTCCCAAGTGGAGTGAGAGCTGAGGTCCGAAAAAATCAAAATCGACCCAGATGTTAGCACTTCACCCCTCACGACAGCCCAGCAACTCGCCGTAAAACTGTCGCGCTACGGTCAGATCATCAACGAGAGAGCCAGATGGAAGAGTGAGCTCAAGGCCTTAATCTAACAACCCTAAGCAATTTGTTAATCGCATTTCGCCAGTACAGTAGAGAGGTCACTTCTCAGTTCACTCTGGTGTATGCCAGTCCATTTTCTGGGTGCTCTAAGCGAAAAGCTCGCTTTCACAAGTCCTGATGAATCCAACTGTCCGGAGAGGTCTGATTTTCGTACTGCTAGGGCTTTCGCTGCTGCCGGTAGGCTTACTCATTCCCTACTATTCAGGGATTTATTCAGCTCTGGAGCAATATCACGTTCAAGGGCTGGGGGTTTGTTGGCTAGGTTCCTACGTGCTGGCCAATCTCTGCGCCCCTGGATTTATGTCGGGGTCAGAGTCCAGAAGCGAGTACGAAAAGAGAGGGCCACTGGCGATCATTACCCTTTACTTGAGCGTGATGATGATTACGTTTTTGGCCCTGGTAGTTGTTAGTTTTGTGCTTTGGTGCCTGGGTTGGTTACTGGAATTCGCGAAACTATTCCGCGAGTGGCTGAAGGACCGCATCCTGGGTGATGTACCTGCAACTTCTTACCTCAATCATCAAAGTATTGCGTAGATCAAATCTGAACTTGCCGCCTTTTTTGTCCGTATTTCCTATTCCGTATTTCCTATTCCGTATTTCCTATTCCGTATTTCCTATATATATTCCCTTGTGCCATTCCTTTTCCATGGATTGCTCGTTTCTCTATCTCTCCATTGGATATAATAATTTGCTCCAGGATTCTGAGGGAGGTGACCTATGCAAACAGTCCTATAAAAGGCAGAAAAGTCCGTTTCACCTGTCATGTTAGTAGTGCTTTTTGAGTTTCGTGTTTATTATTTTTCATGATGATTGCCTCCGTATTCGTAACTTCATTAGCACAGTAAATTTTGTGTTATGCACATGCTGATTACCGCCCCTTTCCGTAGAGTTCCTCGTCAAACTCTTCGATCGCGGCCATATCGTAAACATCGGGTGGTGAGGGATACGTGGCTTCAAAAGATTTCATTTCAGTGATGCTTTGGGCGGGTGCACTCTTGGGTTCATCGCCGTTGTCGCCGACCTCAAACACCGTCATCATTGAGTGATCTTCATGCACTAAGTTATGGCAGTGCATCATGAACTTGCCATGAATAAAGCGCTTCATGAACTCTGGATTGCGGGGGCCAAATTCCCCAATGACGCGAACTTTTTCGAACTCTCCTAGGTGGAAAACATCCTTCCAGCCTTGCTCGTAGGGACGGACAGGCATGCCATTGCGATCCAGCATTTGCATGTCAATAAGATGAACATGGATTGGGTGGAACCAGCCGCTACCAGGGTTGACGAATTCCCAAATTTCAATGTCCCCGAGTCCTGGATTTGCGTCGACTCGATTTTCATTCCAGCCCTTACCGTTAATCAGCCATTGGTCAAAACTTCGCTCGAATCTAAATGTACGAGTTCTGTCAGCATCAGCGACTGACAGTCGCTTAACTTCTCTGAGTTTTTTCGGAATGACACTATCGTCGGGTTCGTCTCTCATCACATCGAAACGCATCAAGGTATGGATGCGGGTGTCGCTATCAATACTTCCAGAAAAGCCAATATTTTTTAGGTAAACTGACTCTCCGATCTCATATTGACTGAAGTCAATGATAATTTCGTAGCGCTCGGCCATTCCCAGCTTGAGCTTCTGGTAAGGGGTGCTGAGCTCCACCGGGGTTTCGAGTAACCCGCCGTCACTGGCAATCACGACCATTTTTTCCCCTAAGGTCAGGCGATTGAGATCGCGGCTCAATGCCAACTGAAATCCTCGCGAGGGTGAAATATTGAGTAAGCGAAAACGATACTTGCGGTTGGCTACTGCCATCCGAGGCCAGGGGACGCCGTTCACGAGGGCGACATCCCCGTAGGTGCTGCGGCGATCGCGATCGTCAAAGACGAGTTTAGCCTCGGTGCCGATTTGCTCAAAGAACGCATCTCGAATCAGCAGCGGCACGTCGTACTGTCCCTTGGGCAGGGGTAGATTCCGTTCAAATTCATCCTCCACGATATACATGCCCGCCAACCCCTGGTAGACATTGCGAGCCGTTTGATCAATGGCATGGTCGTGATACCAAATGGTCGCGGCGCGATCGTTGGGATAGATATAGTCCTTAAAATGGCCAGGAGGCACAAAGTCCGTGGCAAAGCCATCGTACTGAGGCAGTGAGGCCATGCCGTGTAAGTGAATTACGGCATTAATGTCGCAGTCGTGCTCATCTTTACCCAGTTCATTGATAAAGCGAACTACCGACTGTCGCCCTTCGGTATTGGGGTTGCCGCCCTGCTGACGGATGGTAGGTCCCGGAAATAAGCCGTTGTAGCCCCAAATTTCAGTCGTGGTGCCGGGGAGGATTTCGACGCGGGCTTTCTGGATTTTGATTTCGTAGTAATCGGTCGTCTCGTCAGAATAAGCGGGAGATAACACCGGGGGAATCGGCAAAGGCACTTCAAAACGAGAAATCTGAGGACTAAAGGGAGCCGCATCGGCAGGTTTTTGCGGCACAAAAGGAGCTAAGAATGCGCCACTACCCAATAACCCTAATTGTAGAATTTCACGTCTATTCAATGTCATTGTGATCTCCTGGATAGAGACTTAATACCTGTCAAAGCAATATCGACAGGTGAGTCACCTAAATCGTAAACACTGCACTGCGTAAATTTCTTTCTGTAAGTAGAGAGGGACTATTGCCCCATTAATGTCGATTTTGCTGGGGCCTTTGAAACTCGCTTGATGCTGAGTGGATTGGCAATCGCCGCATCCTGTGACTCGACAGGCGATCATTTTGCACTTTGACCGATGCTGCAGCAGAAAGAAACTACGCGACCTTTATTTCCAAGTTTCCACCCAAAAAATAAATCAAGTAATTTATGTGAATGAGTAGCAATAAAATAGCTGGCTTCTTCATTTCGGATGCAGCGATCGCTCTTGTAGTGATTGCGCTTTCTTTGATCACTAAAAATTAACATCTTGATTTGAGATCGCAGCTTTACCCAGGTAAGACAGAAAAATCTTGCCGATTGCCCCCGAAAGGATGTTCAGTCACATGGAATTGCTGTGGCACTTTAGTCATTATCGCTTGGCTATTTACTACCGGCGCTAATTCGTAAGAGACTAATCCTCCAGCAATGATTAGGCTGATTTGTCGCCTCATGCATGAGGGATTGGCTAAGTTATGCGCTCCATGGTATCGAGGCAGCCTCTACGTTAAGTCCACTCCACGCTAGAATCAATTTCGAAACAGTGATGACAGCATATGGAGGTTCAACGGCTGCTGATGAATCCAGAAACGCTGACCGAGACTATTCAGAAAGGGGTACGCGTTACCCTCGGAGCAACAGCCTCTTTAATGGATGCGTTGCGGGATCCGCAAGCTTCTCAAGAAAAGTTTGGCAATATTTCTGATTTCGAGGTGTTGACCCAAGAACTAGAAGCCAAAGGGACTGATGCAGAGCGAGAAGCTCGTGCTGTTGTCGATTCTTTGATGAGTCAGGTCGGGCAAATGCCAAATCCATTTGTTCAACCCCCAGCCTCGGAGGCCATAGTTGATACCTATGCGAGTCCAGTGGCTGATGCCTCTGTGCAAACTGAATTGGAGACCCTGACTCAAGAACTATCGACTCTGCGCCAAGAAATTGAGACCCTGAAGTCCCAGTCAGGCAATGGCTAGAGATGGATGAGTCGGCGATGTTAAAAACCACCAAAGGTTCGCCATATGGCGAACCTTTGGTGGTTTTTAAAGGGTGTTAGGCAAAGGAAGAACCTGAGTCTGTCGGTACATCTTGCCATCGACCGGGCCCGATCGCGCGTAGCGCTTCTTTGAGAACAATATCGCCGGTATAGAGAGCCTTGCCAATAATCGCACCGCTGACACCTAAACGCTCTAAGGTGAGGAGGCTCAATAAATCAGTAACTGAACTCATACCACCGGACGCAATGATGGGAATTGAAGTAGCTTCAGCGATCGCCCTCAGCGCGGCCATATTGGGGCCTTTAAGGGTGCCGTCTCGCTTGATGTCAGTGTAAATGACGGCAGCAGCGCCGCGTTTGGTCATGTCTTGAGCCAGCGCGATCGCATCCAACTCTGAGGTTTCGAGCCAGCCACGGGTAGCGACTTTACCGTCACGGGCATCGATCCCGACGATAATTTGTTCTGGAAATTCGCGGCTCAGGTTACTAACTAAGTCGGGATTTTCCACCGCAGCTGTTCCTAGAATGGCGTATTGCACACCAAGATCAAAGAGTGCTGCGACCCGCTCACGATCGCGTAGACCGCCTCCGACTTCAATGGGAATATTGATTGCTGCGGCGATCGCCGCGATCGCCTGACTATTTTCGGGTTTGCCTGCTTTGGCCCCGTCCAAGTCAACAAGATGCAGCCGGGTCGCCCCTTCATCAGCCCAGCGCCGAGCGACCTCAACTGGATTGTCATTGAACACTTCAGACTGATTGTAATCGCCCTGATATAGGCGAACGCAGCGGCCTTCGAGCAAATCAATAGCAGGGATAACTTCCATAAGAGCAATCGATGTCAGCAGAGGCTCTTATTGTATCGGTTGCCCACCCCTCACTTTGCCGAAATATGGCTAAAAGCTGGTTCGGTACTGTAAGAAGAACCGGCTGTCATCAGAAAAATCTGTCGATGCGCCAAAATTGACTTCGTTATTGAGGCGATATCGCAAATTTAATTGGTAAGGCTGATCGCGGTTAAGCAATTGCAATAATTGAGCCGAAAAGAGTTTGGTAATGTCTGCGTTGATGCCGAACCCCACCCCAAACAGATCACCGTCTTCTTGTGGAATGGTCGTAGTTGCATCCAACCGAAAGTGTCGTATTCCTAATGTGTCACCGATGGCCTCTTGCTGCTGGGTAAATAAAGCAAACAGAAGGTTAGCACTGGCTGCTACAACCGGTTCACCCGCTGGCAAATCAGCTAAATATCCACCCGACAACATCCCGACTAAGCGGTCTTCAGGGTAATCAGGTGTACTCGTCAAGTCGAGAAGAGCAAGCCCGTCACTCAAATAACCATCGAGTTCTGCCTGAATCAAAATTTCATCGAACAGAGTCAGACCGGCGAGGGGATCAAGCTCGGGAATCTCAGCGGTATTACCCAGGCCATATAAATCGGGTGATGGCAAGTCTAGCTGACGCTGGAGCGGTAATTCTCCTTGGTATAGGACATCAATATGGGGATCGAAGCCCTGATCAGAATTGAGAGTGATGAGATTGCGGCGATCACCAGTTACAAGAAATAGAGTCGTGGTAATCGTATTGACCCAACCATCCAGCAGCTCAAGATAGCCATCACCCTTAGGTTTAACGAGTGGCCCTGACAAAGCGACTTGTCCAGTGAGGTCGGTTTGCAAAACCGGATAAATCCGGATTTCGGCAGTATCAGCAATCTCAATGCGAAAGTCGTCAAAATTGCCTGTAGAGAACCTTTTACTCAGCCCTACAGTTACCAATCGCTGCTCAACGTCGGTCAGAACGCTAGTGAGTGGTGGATCTGAGAGTAAGAAATTAGCGATTTTGAAACTCTGTCCGCCAGGATTGATACGGACGCCCCGAAGGGTGATTCCACCACCGAGCACCGGAGACTGCAAAGAGTGACTCACCACGACAGTGCCTTCAATCGTGCTGACAATTTCATTCTCAAAATTGAAATCGAGCGCATTCAGCCCCAACGTTAAGGGGTGGGTTGCCGGTTGAGTCCGAGCCGTAGCATTCACAAAGGGAAGTTCTCCCCGGAGGTCAAACTGACCATTGAGTAAAGAACCTTGTAACCCACTAACGAGCAAGCGATCGCCTTCAAACCCAATCGAGCCATTGAGATGGGTGAGCGATTCTCCTAAAAAGTCGCTCGTTACCTGGGCGTCTTGGAAATTGATACGACCTTGCACAGCAGGTTGCTCGATTGGGCCTTGAGCTTCAATAAGTAAACTGCCATCGCCATCCCCCCAGGCGATATAAGGAGCAAACATATCAAGCAAGGCAAAACCACCGCTCCCCAAACTGGCCCTTACCAACAATTCATTGCTGCTGGGCAGCGTTGCCATAAAGGGCAAAGCATAAGGAATTTGCCCTTGCACGATTAACGGTTCATCCGGTTCACCTTGAACCCGAGTGCTAAATCGCAGCCAAGCATCGCGGTAGCTGAATTCACTATCAATTGCCAGCGGATAGTGATTAGCAGCAGCATCAACAATCGTCCAAGTGCCCAGCATCGTCGGGTTATCCAAATCGCCGCTGAGGGTGGCGAGGGCATTTACTTGCCCTTGGATAGGCACAGGCAAAGATAGCCACTCTGCAATTGGGGCTAAGTCAACGTTGGCAATCTGGAGTTCTGTTACCAAATCCTCGCGGCCTAATTGGCCTACCAGGTTCAGAAAAGCATCACCTGAGGTGAGGCGAATGGGTGACAGTGTCAAGACTTGATCGCGTAATGTCCCTCGCGCCACCAACTGATTAGCAGCAACGTACTGTCCCCAATTCCAGTTTTGACCGTGGACATCAAAGGCTGCTTTCAGTCCATCTACCTCGGAGGTTGCTAAGGAAATATCGGCGGAAAATGTACCCGCCAAATCTGAGAGTGGGGGCAGTAATTGCTGAGTTGCAGTAGTCCCTTGTTCTTCTTGTAAGGCTCTAGCGGCAGTCGCTCGCTCTAATTGCTCAGGAAAGTTTTGGGGATCAGTGATGATGGGCACAGTCTCTAGATCCGCAGCGTTGCGTAAATTAGGAGGCGCAAGGATTGCTCTCAAGTCAGCCAGCTCGTCAATTTGTAACGTGGCCAAAATATCTGAAATGTGGGCCTCAGCCGTCGTGAGATTGACTTCAGCGGAGAACGGCGATCGCACATTTGCCGTTGCTGCAAGAGCAAACTGGCTGTTCGGCAATGCCAAAAAAGTATCTTGGAGGGTGATTCTGCCATCCGTAAGTCGTAAGTCCCCGTTCAGGGCAGTGGCGCGATAAATCCCCCAAGCGGGACGATTAATCGCAAAGCTAGCGCTGGCAGTCGGGTTACTAAATAAATTAGTCAGACGGGCCTCAAAGTCACTGCTGAGCGTGCCGCCGACCATGCCCAAGTCAGATTCCGGCACTGGTTGCAAACCCAGGGCTCCGATCGGAAAATCACGAACTTGACCGATTAGGGAATCTCCCTGTCGCTGAGCCGTAGCTAACACAGAGCCATTCTGAAAGCGTAGGTCAACTGGCCATAAATCGGCCCCAACAATTGCCCGTATTTCAGTTGTCTCTCCAACCAAGTTCAGGTTGACACCCTGGCGCGGGGACAGGTTAATCGGGCCTGTAACGTCTGAAAGGAAAGCAAAATCCCCGATCGCCGCTTCCCGGAGCAGGACGTCTCCGTTCAACTGAGGATCATCTGATGGTCCCCGTAGCGTCCCAGCAAAATTAAGTCGTCCTTGTAACAGCACACCATAGTCAGTAGTTGGTAGCAGCGGATTGAGCTGGGCCAAGTCAAAATCGACGAGCTGGGCAGTGAAATCGTAATCGCTGGGAACCGGCCAGCCGCTTTGAGGATCAGTGTGAGTCACCAGTTGTCCACTAGCAGATAGCCCTAGTCCCTCGACTGTAGGAATCCTCAGGATGCTGCCATCCCAATTAAAAGCTGCGGCTAGCGGGCCACTGTCGAGGGGGCGATCGCCGATCAACGAGACCCGCAAACCAGCCGAAGAATCTAAGCGCCCCTCAGCTTGCATACCTGCTGGGCTCAAATTCGCTAGCGTGCCAGAGGCTGAGAACGCTAAATCGATAGCGCCTAACACCTGCGGGGAGACAGCACCGAGTTGCAAACCTTGTCCTGATGTCTTCAGATTCCAGCGATCAGCAGCTAGATCAGCAGTTCCTGTCGCGATCAAACGACCGCTTCCGAAAGCAAAAGCCGTATCGCGGAGAGTTGCAATTTCATCGGCATAAATTAAACGCCCTTGTCCGGGCACATTCCCGTCACGCAGTTGCCAAGTCGCCTCAGCCTTGGGGTTCAAAATTGGGCCAGTAGCATTAGCACGGGTTGTCAACGTACCCAGGGTCAGCTCCGTGGGTAGGGCGATCGCAGCCTGTTGGGCAATTTCGTCTAGAGAAATGAGGGCGTCACCCTCGATATCGAGGAAGCCACTGGCGAGATCGGCCTGTCCAGCGGCTGTGACTACCCCGGAGTCGGCGATCGCCAACCGAGTGTTTGCCAAGATCGCCCGACTGTCAGCGTAGTCTATCTGCCCTAATCCACTGGCGATCCCGTCTGTCAGTTGCCAGTTAAGCCATCCGACTGGATCTAAAAGTGGCCCGGTCGCTTCTGCGACAGCCGTCAAACGTCCTAGTGGCAAGGGTAGGTTGACACCATACAATTCAGCGAGCGGTGTCAAAGGCAGATCAACATTGCTCCTCATGTTAAGGATTATGGGTGGTAGCGACTGCGTCACTAAGGGATTTTCAACCAACTCGACGTTGCCTTGAGCGGTAATGCTGCCGCCAGTTGTCGGAATGATGCTTAAGGCATTTAACGAGAGGGTATTGGCATCGCCAGAGAAGTTGGCAGTTACTTGCTCCAGTCCTAGGCGGTCTACCTGAATCGGGGTGAGGTTGGTAAGACGGCCAGACAATCGAGGCGATCGCAACGGCCCAGTGACTTGCGTGGTTAGTTCTAAGCTCCCTGCGGCATCAACCAGTGAGGAGTAGGCAAAGGCTGCTTCCAGTTGCTCTAAACTCATGTCGGGAACATTGATGTTGACCCGAAAGCCCTTTTGCAGAGAAACGTCACCCTTAATCTGTACCGCGATCGGTCCAAACTTTAAATCGGTGTCCTCAAAGGTGACTTGCTGCTCATTAAACTGCAGTTGCCCATAAATAGTTTCAAAATGGCTCGGCAAACCTGTAATTAGGGCTTCCCCATTTTGTAAGCGCGCGGTACCTGTCATTGCAATCGAAGGCGATTGACTGGGGCGCACTGCCATTTCCAGATTGGCATAGCCATACCCTTTACCCATAAAGAGGTGACCGCCGAGAAAAGGATTGAGTGTATCAATATTCAGCTTTGCGCCCCGAATCTTGAGATTTGCTTCGCGGGTCTCAAGATTCCCCTCGCCGCTAATTTGAAAGGTGCCATTTTTGAGGCGACCGCCTAAAGTGAGCGCAACTTGCTCATTTTGCTCCCCAAAAAAGCGGAGATGATGATTAACGTTCTCCAACACAATAAGCTGAGCGCTGGAGAATCCCTCCGGGGCTTGGACAATCTGCCCGCGGGTAACGGGGCCCAGTGCGATCGTCGCATTGCGCACGCGGATACTGCCGATTTCAGTGATGATTTTGCCTTCCTCATCCACTGAGTCGAGGGTGTCTAACACCCAGGTGCGGTCAAAGCGTTGTTTGATGGCAACTTCGGGACGAATGAACAATAGATGAGGACGAAACGTTCGCCTCAACAACAAATCAAAAGGATTGAGCTTAATATCTGTTTTTTGGACGCGGGCCCACGTAAAATTTTCTGCTGTAGGTGGCAAGATAGTTTCGCCAAAGCGGAGCCCGGTCAAGCTAAATCGTTCTAGCTTGCCTAGCTTGATAGGCCGCCCCAAGGCCCCACTCAACTCATCGCTCACCATATCAGGCAAGCTTTGTTGCAGTTTGAGCCAACCCAGCCAGCCCCCAGTCCCACTGGCGATCGCAACCGCCCCGGCAATCACCAACCAGGCTTTTAAACGTCGGTGAGAGCTTAGAAACCGGGTAACTTTGAGTGTTTGATGTTCAGAGTCAGTCACGACACAGAGCATTTCCCAATCACAGGAAAATTATCGCGACCTTTACTTGATTTATGCGGTCAGATCGCACATAAATTCATCGCTGACAATTATCGCAGTGCTCACATCGCCAGTCAGTTTGGTCTGCATGTCGAAATCCAAATTGTTGAATGAGGAGTTGCCAGCGACAACCGTGACTATGCAGGAATTTCTGCATGGCTTGATCAGTCGATGGCGTAATTGGCGAAAAGTCTGGTGATGGCGGTTTGAGCCGGTAATGAAATGGGTCGGTCCATTCCAGCAATCCTTGACTGTGAAGAGAAGAAAGAGCGATCGCCCCTTCCTTATGCTGATTGCGAACGTCGATCAGACTCCCGACTGCCGGAATTTTCTGACTGAGTTTCAACGCTTGCTCTTGCAGTTGCTGGGTCTGACGACGAAAAAATTGCGATCGCTGCCGGTCTGTCGGATCGAGCAAACCCGTCCGTTCACTCACCAGCGACACAGCCTCTGCTGGCTGGCCATCGCGTCCAGCACGACCAATCTCTTGCACGTATTCTGCGAGCAACGTCGGGACGTGGTAATGGAGAATCCAGCGGACGTCAGATTTGTTGATCCCCATGCCAAAAGCATTGGTGGCGACCACAATCGGGACTCGATTGTTCATCCAAGCCTGTTCCCGCATGCGGCGATCGCTCGCCGATAGCCCCGCATGATAGCCCACTGCTCGATGGCCCTGCTGCCGCAGCCAATCAGCCAACGCCTCACTGTCGCGACGGGTGCGCACATACACCAATCCCGTTTGTGGCTGCTGCTGCACCAACTTGAGAAGTTGCTGTTTGCGTCCACGGGGAGTGTAAACGGTGCGAATAGCCAAGGTCAGATTGGCTCGATACGGACTGAGTCGCACGACCTCCGGCGATCGCAACTGCAACGTTGAACGAATGATCTTTTGCACTTTAGCGTCGGCAGTAGCAGTAAACGCCGCGATCGGAATTTTGGTGCGACTCGACTTACTGTGCTCTAACGCTTGACGGACAGCGCCTAATCGTCGGTAGGCCGGACGAAAGGTATCACCCCACTGCGCTAAACAGTGGGCTTCGTCCAATACCAGCCCGTTGATCAGCAAATCAGGGCGCGTTAACTGCTTCCAAATCGGTGGACTCAACAATGTTTCTGGTGAGAGATACAGTAAGCGCAGGCGCTGGTGCTCTAATGCTTTTAGCACTCTGAATTTTTCACGTCTGGAGAGTTCGCTGTGGAGCGTCGCTGCCGGTAGTTGGCGATCGCGCAGCTCTTGCACCTGATTCTCCATCAGGGCCACCAGTGGAGAGACCACTAACGTTAGCCCTGTTTGCAACAGTGCCGGTAGTTGAAAGCAAAGGGACTTACCACCGCCAGTCGGCAGAATAATCAGGGCATCTTGATGCTGCAGCAAGGCTTGAATCACCGTATCTTGAGGCGGGCGAAAGGTTGAATAGCCCCAGATTTCCTGCAGGCGGGCTTGAGCGATCGCTAAATTGGGTAACAGTAATTCAGTCACAACTTTACTGCTGATGCACCTGCCACCAGCTTGCCCAAAATCCTGGTAGGACTAGAGAAGACTGAATGACGGTCTTGACGACCTGACGGCACCTCACAGATCCACGGCAGAAATCAGACTGGAGCGATTAATAAAAAGCCAAAATCAGCTATTTTCCAAGCCGAGATCAGCATTTCTTCAAGCAGACAATCATGCTTTATAACGTCACTATTACCTGACATTGACAATCAAATTCTCTTGCTGATGAAGAGCAGATAATAAAGCACATGAAGTATTTGACCGACAGGGGATCAATTCGTATAAATTAAGTAAATATATCGTTGCTGAAACTCAAGAGTCAGAAATCAGTGAGGATGAGACGACTCCAAGTCACAACTCGAAATTGCAATGCAATCCCAGGAGGATATCGTGTCAGGGGGTATTGAAAGGGGCACAAACTTTGACCACAATGGTTGACCAGCTGATGACGTCGAGAAAAATTACCCATCAGCAATATCAGCATCTCTCGCAATTGGTGCTGGCGGATGGCAATGTAGATGATCAAGAAATACAGCAAATTAACCGCCTGTTTGATGCCGTGCAGACAGGGCGAATTAAAGTTCTCGGCTAAGCCTCTAAGACGCGTCATCGATTAACTTCAGAAGTTTTTAGGATGCAATACTACCGCACCCGTATGCACTCAATCAGCTAGTGGCGGCTTTCCTCTCGCTGCAAGGCTTTGGCAGCTAAATGGTGCCAGTCCCTAGTCTCTTTCAGAAGCGCCTCCACCATGCAAGCCATTTCAAGCAGTTGGCTGTTAGCTAGAACCGGGTGGTGCGTTTATCAATCATGTCTGCCAGCAGCGCGAAGATAGTGATTTGAATAGCGGTGACAAACATCAGCAGAGTGGTGTCGGTGATGTCTTGCAAGACCAGAATGTCGATCAGCAGCGATACCCCAAACGCCCCAAAAAACAAACCCGCGATCGGTAGAAAGATGCGCAGTGGTGCAAAGTAGACCCCGGTCCGCAAAATCAGCTGTACAAACCGCAACGTATCGCGAATCGGCTTGATCTTGCTACGGCCCTGGCGGTGAAAGTAATCGATGGGATGATAGTGCACCACATAGTTATTGGTCAGCATCGCCAGCGTGATGGTGGTGGTAAAGCTAAATGTGTCTGGCAAAATTCCCAAAAACTTTTTAAGCACACTGGTTCGAAACACCCGCATACCGCTGTTGATATCTGGGATCGGCTGCTGCGCAATCCATTGAGCAAAAGCGACTAGGAAGTACTTAGGAATGCTGCGTAATTTGGAATAGGTGACATTAGCCCCTGTACGGGCACCGACTACCATGTCAGCTTCTTGGGTCAGCGCAATGAGTTCTGAAAGGCGATCGTTCGGATAAGTGCCATCTGCATCAGTAATGGCCACTAAGGGGTACTTGGCATGGGCAATACCCGTTTTCAGAGCCGCTCCGTAACCACGGTTGCGGCGGTGCTGTAGCAAATGAATATCCGATCGCGCAATGAGAATCTCTGCCGTGTGATCGCGAGAACCGTCGTCCACCACCACAATCTCGTAGGTATAACCCGTTTGCCTTAGGACTCGATGCAACTCGTTCAGGGTTTGAGCGACCCCATCTTCTTCATTAAACACGGGAACCACGACTGAGACCGCATCCAGTTGCGTCTCCTCAGCAGTGAGCCCGCCGCTCTCAATTTCCAACTCTCCCATACCCTGTTTCCCAGAAAGACGTGGCTTCCAGCAGCATTACCTAAGCCACCGTTGGGATATTACAGCACAAAACCAGAGTGGCATTTCTGGACTTTTGTATCGTAGAGATTTAGGGGCTGTCATCATTTAGCGGTCAAACCCTGGCTGGGCAAGGGCAGCAGCCCCTAGCCTGTGCAGGAGATGCGGGCGCGGTCATGCTGATTCCTCAAGGTTTCTGGGATTAATGGATGACGCGCCCTAGGAACCTGTGAAATATGAAGATATGAGCTGACATTAACGTTGGCCCGGTTCTTCTACGAGCCGCTACTGACTCATCCGTAGCATTGCTTCAATCGGCCTGAGGGCGGCCAGTCGAGTTGCTTCTGGCATGGTGATTTCGGGCTGTCGATTTTTCATCGCCAAATAAAGCTTTTCGAGGGTGTTGAGTCGCATATGCGGGCATTCGTTGCAGGCACAGTTGCCGGTCGAGGGGGCCGGAATAAATTGCTTGTTGGGTACCTGCTTTTCCATTTGGTGAATGATGCCAGGCTCAGTGACGACGACAAATTGGGTGCGATCGCTGCCCTTAACGTACTTCAACAGCGCCGTCGTTGACCCAATGAAGTCAGCATGATGCAGCACGGGCTCCTCGCACTCAGGGTGAGCAATAATCTCTGCCTCTGGATGGGTGATTTTGAGCTGCACCAACTTTTTTTCTGAAAAGGTCTCGTGCACCATGCAACTGCCCTGCCACAACACGAGTTCACGTCCTGTTTGCTGCATCACGTAGCGACCAAGATTTTTGTCCGGCGCAAAGATGATGGGTTGACTGGTCGGAATTTGTTCAATCAGGCCCACCGCATTGGCACTGGTGCAGATAATATCGCTCATGGCTTTGATTTCAGCTGAGCAGTTAATGTAAGACACCACAATATGATCAGGGTGCTGCGCTTTAAAGGCGGCAAATTGTTCTGGGGGGCAAGTGTCGGCTAACGAGCAGCCCGCGTTTAGATCAGGCAGAAGTACAAGCTTGTCTGGGTTCAAAATTTTGGCCGTTTCCGCCATAAAGTGAACCCCAGCGAAGACAATCACGTCTGCATCCGTTGCCGCTGCCTGCCGCGACAACCCTAAAGAATCGCCAATATAGTCGGCAATGTCTTGAATATCAGATTCCTGATAGTAATGGGCCAAGATCACGGCATTTAGCTCGTGTTTGAGCTCAGAAATAGCGGCAAATAGGTCTAGTGGCGTAGTAGCAGAATCAGATTTCGGGAGAGCAGTTGTAAACACGGGCAATACTTTTAGTGGAATAAGCGAATCAAAGTTCTCTCTATTATAGTTATTTCTACCAAAATTGAGGCCGTCAGCACCCAAGGGATTTGTCATCGCCCCAACTTCGGATGCACAGCCTTTAGGGCCTGTCATCCGGGGTTGGTCAAATTCTTTCAACAAAAAGAACGATAGGCTCTAGGGGCTATCATCATTGAGAACCTGAATCCTGATGCAGAAAGCGGTTCAGCCCCTAGCTAGATTTACAGAGCGGGCGCGGTAATGCTTATACCGCAAGGTTTTCGAGTTTAATTGATGACGCGCCCTAGATTGTTGAATGAATGCGGGCGCGGTCATGCTTGGCCCTCAAGGTTTCTGGGATTAAATAGGTAACGCACCATAAGGTTCAGTGACATCCAGCAAATAGCGCTTACCTTTAGATGTCGGCAGCGCCAATATCGGCAGTCTTCATGCACCTTGGTTTATTTCTGGTTGCGGGAAAGCAATCTCCATTAAGAGGACCTATCGCTGCGCTCGGTCCCAACGTCAAAAATCCCCTGCGTCTTAAGACCAGCCGATATGTGCTTTAGCGCTCTGGGAACACTGAGAGCGACCTATACTGACCGAAATCACACACATTGCACCCCGTCCCTGCTGGAATGACAGATATGAATCTTTGCGATCGCCCATCAGTCTTTACTAGCAAGCAGGGAAAAGGTAGTTAAGGGAGCCAATGCAAGCGTTTGACAACGACTTTGCCCCAAATTCCTTTAAGACATGGGTGATTGCACGAAGACTATCGCTATACTCATTAACATCTTGACGGAAGGGTTCCTGAAACGATGGCGGTCAATGGTTTTGGAACGTTTAGGTAGGCATCGGCATGTTTAATGCAACTGAGATTCTGATCTCTGATTTCGTCGAAAAGCTGCGCGCTGGATACCACCGTACCTACGGCGGCTTAAATCCTGATTACGAAGACATCATTGCTTGGGCTGGCAGCATGGCGTTAGAGAATATTGCCAACAGCGATGCGCTTTACCACAACGTAGAACATACGATTTTGGTGACACTGGTGGGCCAGGAGATTTTGCGCGGCAAACAGATTCGCGAAGGCGGCGTCGGCACCGAAGATTGGCTTCATTTCATCATCTCTTTGGTCTGTCACGACATCGGCTATGTCAAAGGGGTCTGCCGGATGGATCGCGATCGCGAACATCTATATGCCACTGGCAACGGCGAAGAGATGGTAGAGCTCAGCCCTGGGGCGTCAGACGCCTCGCTCACGCCCTATCATGTCGATCGCGGCAAACTCTTTATCGCCGAACGCTTTGGCAAAAATCGCATCATTGACGCCGACATCATCAAGCGCAATGTCGAACTTACCCGCTTCCCCGTACCTAAAGAAGAAGACCATCAAGATACTCGCTATTTTCCAGGATTAGTAAGAGCTGCTGACCTGATCGGGCAACTGAGCGATCCCCGGTACCTCAAGAAAATTGGGGCGCTATTTTATGAATTTGAAGAAACTGGGCAAAACAAGTACCTGAACTACCGTCACCCCGACGATCTCAAGCATAACTATCCCAAGTTTTACTGGAACGTTGTACATCCTTACATTCAGGACGGTTTACGGTACTTATCTTTGACCCAAGAAGGCAAACAAATCATTGCCAACCTATACTCAAATGTGTTTATGGTTGAAAACGAAAAAAGCGTTGTTCCAACCTAATTCACCCCTGAGACTGGCATGACCTGGTGGCAAAAGCTTCGCAAGAATTCTCTGGCGCAGGTGGGAGCACTCATCCTGCTGATGTTTTACCTGATCGTCTTTTTGGCAGAATTTACTGCCCCCTATGATCCTTACTTTTCTGAGCCGAGTGCCTCTCTGCTGCCGCCCACCGCAGTTTACTGGCGTCATCAAACCACCGGAGAATTCCTTGGCCCGCATGTTTACCCCACGACTCAGGGACCTGTCTCGATTGAAACCGGAGAGCGTGAGGTCTTTATTGACTTTGAGCAGCCAAGTCCGATTCGCTTGTTGGTCAAAGGGGATGAGTACCGCTGGCTACGGTTAGAACTGCCACTGCCAACAAAATTTTCATTATCAGAACCCAGCTTTGACGAAGTTGAGATACTGCCAGGGATTTCCGGCAATGTTCATCTATTCGGCACTGTGGGCCCGGGTCGCTGGAATATTCTGGGGACTGACGAACAAGCTCGCGATCAATTGAGCCGCCTAATTTATGGTGGGCGCATTAGTTTGAGCATTGGCCTAATCGGGATCGCTTTGTCCTTTCCCTTAGGCATGTTGGTCGGTGGTCTGGCGGGCTACTTTGGCGGCTGGATTGATGCCGTTCTCATGCGCTTAGTAGAAGTCATCATGACCATTCCCGCCATCTTTTTATTGGTGGCGTTAGCAGCGGTGTTACCAGCAACGCTCTCGAGTACTCAACGCTTTTTGCTCATTATCCTCATCACCTCGTTTGTGCGCTGGACCAGCCTGGCCCGAGTCGTTCGAGGGCAGGTGCTCGCGTTGAAATCACAAACCTTTGTGACGGCGTCTCAAGCGATGGGGGGACAATCGATTTACATTATCGTGCGGCATATTTTGCCCCAGACAGCGACCTATGTGATTATTTCGGCGACGCTGGCCATTCCCAGTTTTATTGTGGCAGAGGCGGTACTGAGTCTGATTGGTCTAGGCATTCAACAGCCGGATCCTTCATGGGGCAACATGTTGTCTTTAGCGAGTAATGCCTCGATTCTGGTGCTCAATCCCTGGTTGATCTGGCCGCCCGCAATTCTGATTGTGTTGACAGTGTTGTCATTCAATTTACTCGGTGATGGGTTGCGGGATGCGTTAGATCCTCGGAGTCTGCAGTCTTATGATTAAGCGTTTAAAGACTTGGCTGATCACGCTACTGTTGCTGGTCGGTTTGACTGGGTGCGGGCAGTTAAAGGCAGCGATTCCTCACCATATTGTGACTGAGGCAGTCGCGCGACAGGCTCAGCAAGAACAAGTTAACCTCTGGCGGCAGTTGTCGCCAGAGGAAGCTTCGCTACCCCAGCTATCTGTCAGTCGCGTACAGGTACAGCGGGTGCGGCAGGTGCGTGCGGCTGGCGAGTTAGCGTACGAAGTCACGGGAACCTATCGATATAAGTTGCGTTATCCTCAGCGATCGCCGCTACAAAAGTCACAGATTCCCTTTTCCCTCATCTTGCACGAGTCTGCTGAAGGCGAGCCATGGCAGCTGTTAGAAGTGGAAGGTTCCCTTGACGCTCCAAGCGCTTGGCATTGGCAATCACTAGCAGCTCAGCCGACTTAACTAATAGCGAACAAAACTCAGCCTGAGAGCAGCAACTATGTCGTCAGGTAATCTGCCAAGACCTCGCTTCAAGTTATACCTTGTAACATTTCAGTCATTTTAATGCCACTGAAAAATAAAAAGAACTGGGGTGTCTTGAGGGTTTCTGCCATGCTGCAGCCATGATGATCGCTAATATTGTCATTTATGGCTGTACTTACCCTGGGCTTCCCTTAAAGAATTATGGAACACCAAACTCAGTGCAAAGAAATGCGTTGCCCAATTCAATTTGTGCTGGAAATTGTGGGCAGTAAATGGGCGATTCTCATTTTGCGAGAACTCTTTTCAGGCAGCCGCCGCACTCACGAATTCCTAGAAGCCCTGCCGGGCATTAGTACTAAAACCCTAACCGCACGTCTAAGAGAACTTGAAAGTTATGGTCTCGTCGACAGAAAGGTTTTTCCAGAGGTGCCACCTCGAGTGGAATATTCTCTGACTGAGAAGGGGTTTGAAATTCAGCCCGTGATGATGTCTCTCAAGCAATTGGGAGAGCAATGGCTTGAACAGGAATCTTGCAACTGCGCCATGGATCCGAACATATTAGTCGGTTCTGAGTCTCTTTCTGCCTAACTAGAACAAATGTTTCCTGATTAGACATGCTGTTCTAGGGCCTGTCATCCGGTCGCGGCCAAACCCTTTCAGCAAAGGAACGACAGCCCCTAGCCTATGGAGTGAATGCGGGCGCGGAAATGCTCTGCCCCAAAGGCTCTTGGATTAATTGATGACGCGCCCTAGTCACGACGGAGTGTTGGACTCAAAGCACTTGTCTTCTGTCAAGACTTTTGTTCCTTCACTCTGCAGGTGGGTTGATAGAGCGCAAGCAGTCTCTCCATCCTTAAACTCAGCCCTCATCTCTGCCCAGGATCAGTTACCTGATCGATCTCACCAAAAATAAAATCCTGACAGTTTTGGTGATTGGAGAATAGTTAGAACCTGTACCGCTATTTCTCGGCAGCAAGGTGAGGATATCTCTCTGGCGTACATTTTGCAGGCATCAAGTACACTAGAGACCAGTAAAGGATGCCTGCTAGCCATAAGGAGGCGATTAGATACATGGGATCTTCTTTTGTCGGAATGTTTGCTCAGGCGTTTGCAACATTCTTGAACATCTATTTCGTATTGCTGATTATTCGGATTTTGCTCAGTTGGTTCCCTAACGTTGATTGGATGAGCCAACCGTTTGCAACCCTAAGTCAGTTGACTGATCCTTATCTCAATCTTTTCCGCTCAATTATTCCCCCATTGGGCGGTATTGATTTTTCACCAATTTTGGGCTTTTTAGTGCTCCAGGTGGTCTCTCAAGGGGTCAGCCAAGTTGCTGCCACCATGGCTTATTCCGCCTTTTAAAGACCGTTCACTTGACTTGAAAACGGTTGCACTCAGCTTTGTAATGACTGGCCAGGTCAATCAATCTGGCCGGTTATTTTTGTTGTCATTATTTTGATTGAATACTGTGACTACCGCGATCGCTGATTCCCCCACTTCCGACTGGTCAGCTCTGCTGCAGCAAATTATCGATAAACAATCCTTGGCGACCCCTCAGGCCGAAGCCTTAATGCGAGGTTGGCTGCAGGAAGAAATTCCACCCACGTTATCCGGGGCCTTTTTGGCGGCTATTCAAGCCAAAGGCGTTTCGGCTGATGAACTGGCCGGAATGGCACGGGTATTACAGGCGCAGTCGCTGGGCGGCGAGTCCGCCGATGCCGATTTACCCACCCCACGCATCGATACCTGTGGTACCGGCGGCGATGGGTCCCACACGTTCAATATTTCCACCACCGTAGCGTTTGTGGCGGCCGCAGCCGGGGTGGCGGTGGCCAAGCATGGTAATCGTTCTGCTTCCAGTAAGGTCGGCTCGGCGGATGTGTTAGAAGCTCTCGGCATTGATCTGAGTGCGCCCCCCGTCAAGGCGAAGGCGGCTCTGAAGGAGGTTGGCATCACGTTTCTATTTGCGCGGGGTTGGCATCCCGCGATGAAAGCTGTGGCCCCCCTGCGCAGCACCCTGAAAGTGCGCACGGTCTTTAATCTGCTGGGTCCTTTGGTGAATCCTCTGCGGACAACAGGACAGGTCATTGGGGTCTTTGACCCGTCAGTGCTGACCCCCATGGCGGTAGCCTTGAACCAGCTTGAGTTGCCGCTAGCGATCGTGCTGCATGGCCGTGAGCGCTTAGACGAAGCCGGACTCGGTGACAGTACTGACTTAGCTCTACTAGAAAACGGCATCGTGACTGAAAAGGTGTTGAATCCCCGTGACTTTGGGTTGATTGAGGCCGATAAGTCGGCTCTGCGCGGTGGCGAATTGGCAGAGAATGCCGAAATCATGCGGAATCTGCTGCAGGGTCAAGGTACCCAGGCCCAGCAAGATGTCGTGGCTTTGAATACAGCACTGGCATTGAAAGTGGCAGGACTCACCCAGGGGAACAGTTTTGAGGCGGAGATTGCCAACGGCATCGAACAGGCGCGATCGCTGCTCCAAAGTGGGGCCGCTTGGGACAAGTTGGAGGCGCTGGTCGCCTTCCTCAAGCAGTAGCGTTTTGACAACCTCAGCCCCAGCATCATCAAGCCAGGGGCACGGTAAGTCATATTGGTCATCAGGGCGCGGAACAGCAGCAAATGTCCCGAAAAATACCAGAATGATGCAGAATAAAGCCTAGTTATTTTGGGGCTGCCGGTCCGCTATGTTGAGCAATGTTTGGCAAACCGTTACCCTCAACCGGCTAGCGCTGTCGCAATGGCGTGAGGTTAGTCGGCTGCACAAGTTACTAAGCTTTGCCCGTTCGTGGCGGCAAGGCAGTCTTCTGTTGCCGTGGGGTGATGCGATCGCCCTCGTCATCATCGCGATTTTGTTTGCCTTAGCCCCCTATGTACCGACATCCCTGATCGGTGTACTGTTGATTGCCTGCAGCGCTTTTTGGCTGCTGCTGACATTAACAGACGAGGCTGGTGACGGGTTAACACCGATTCACTTAGTCGTGATGGCCTATTGGGGCATTATGGTCCTGGCCACCGCCCTATCTCCGGTGCGGGGGGCAGCGATCGCGGGGTTGATCAAACTAACGCTCAACGTGTTGCTGTTCCTTCTAATGGCGCGGGTGCTGCGCCATCCTCGACTGCGAACCACGCTGGTTACGGTGTATTTACTCACGACTTTAGTCGTATCGGTGTTCGGATTACGCCAATGGTTCTTTGGGGCCGAGGCGCTAGCGACTTGGGTCGACCCCACGTCAAACCTAGTCGGCACAACACGGGTGTATAGCTACTTGGGGAATCCTAATCTGCTGGCCGGTTATCTCATCCCAGCGGTGATGCTGAGTGGCGCAGCTATCTTTGCTTGGCCCCGGTGGACTCCCAAGCTACTGGCAATATTGTCTTTACTGGTAAATATGGCTTGCCTGGTACTAACCTTTAGCCGCGGCGGGTGGCTTGGCTTTGTTGGCGCAGGCTTTATGTTGCTGGTGCTACTGGTGCAATTTTGGAGCATTCGCTTCAACGAGTTTTGGCGGCGGTGGGCAATTCCCGTGTTGCTAGGCGGCTCAGCGGCGTTCTTGTGCCTTGCCATTGCCGCTTTGGATCCTTTGCGCGATCGCGTTATGAGTATTTTTGCGGGTCGTAGCGACAGCAGCAACAACTTTCGCATCAATGTTTGGATGGCGGTGATCGATATGATCAAGGCCCGTCCTATTCTTGGCATTGGCCCTGGCAATGATGCCTTTAACCAAATTTATCCCCTATTCCAACGCCCTCGCTATACTGCGCTTAGCGCCTACTCCATTGTGCTAGAAATTGCTGCAGAAGCCGGCATCATTGGGTTAGCTATCTTTTTTTGGCTCCTATCAGTCACCTTTGGCCAAGGTTGGCGGAGTCTACAGCGCCTACGAGAAATGCAGTCAGTGCAGGCTTACTGGCTAATAGCAGCGATTGCTACCATGGTCGGCATGCTAGTACATGGGCTAGTTGACACCATTTGGTTTCGGCCTCAAGTCAGTACCCTGTGGTGGCTGATGTTGGCGATCGTTGCTAGCTACTATCAAAACAACCAGCAACTGTTTGACCGCAACCAATCCTCGTTTTAGCAAGACTCATGGGTTTGTCCTAACCAGTTATGAAGATTGTGTAGTTCGTTTATACCATCCCCGAAAGATGCATCTATAGCGATGTTTTTCGCACACTCCAGCTGAGCGATCGTGGGCCGAGGCGAGGAAGGGGATTCCGGCTGCCGACAGCATGAGTCGTCTGATGTGCCATACTCCCTTCCGTTAGTTGTCGGGGTTTAAGGGACCTGACTTTTCCCGTTATCTTTTTGGGAGAAAAATCTGGCAGGTTTTGATCACCCTGGAAGCCTAAAGACTCGTTTTCGATTCTCAATAGATGCTTCTTGTTGCGAGTCGCCTTCGCTCCCGGAACCCTTGATATTTGCTCATCCTAGGACTTAGTAGGAAAAGTCAGTTTAAGGGACAAGGGCGAGGGTGCTATGAGGGTGAGTTTGCCGTCAGGGGAACTAGCCCGTTTTCCGCTCTGACCAATGTTGGGCACCGAGTTCGTGTTGAGACTCAACTGTATAGTCAACCACTCGACTGTTCTGAATGTCGCCAATACAGCGCTTTAGAGGTTGGTTAGGCAACTTAAACCAAAGTTCTACCTGATGCTGTTTTTGGGCTTCATCGCAGCTCAAAATACGTCCTGCGACCGCAGCCGCAAACCAACGCCAGCCATGCTGGTGCAACAACTCTGTTTCCAAAATTTGGAGGGGTTTAGGTAGAGCACTCCAGCCACGATAGGTTGCAAGCAAGGGAGAAACATCACCTTGCGGTTGCAGTAGTTTTTGTAAAGACCCCTCATTCAGATTGCCGTAATACCGCCCCTGGGGAAAATCGATCAGCGTTGGCGCAAAACGATGGCCACCAATGTGGGTAATTTGCCAGGGTTGCACCTGTTCCGTAAGGCCCAGCTGTTGCACTTGGGCGATCGCCGCTTGATAAAACGGATAGCCATAGGCCCCACAGCACTCATTGTGGCTGGCATGGGTGCAAATCATCAGGTGCCGCTGTTGAGAGCGATGCCACAAATTGCTGGATGCCCCGCGTGAACGGTGATGGAAAAAACTATCTAAGGCTGGAGCCATATCGGCGGGCGCGGGCACCTGGGTTTCCCAAGCGGTATATTGGCGACTGAGACGACCACCGACGGTGGCGTTGCCTGGACTTGAGGAAAATCGGTGCTCCTGCTGAAAAATCAGGATGCGGCGCTGAGTGTGAGTGGCGGTTTGCTCATTGGCGATCAGATGCACCCTGACTTTGGTAGGCGAGTCTAGCCACGGCTTAATCGCTTGTCTCAAGCTTTCTGGCACCCCTTCAGAGAGGAGGGCAGGTTTGTCCCAAGGGGGTGGAACTTCTAGCAACACAAAGATTTCAGCCGGAACAGCTGTTCCGATCAAGGCGGTTGATGGTGTGCTTGAGACGATGGACGTAGGCATCGGACAAACCTGTAATGCAAGATGACCTTGAAGACAAGATTGAGAGTCGGCTATGCCGCGATCGCCCTCAATCAAACAGAGAAATAATCGGATGAGCCTGTCGCGATTGCGACAGGCTCATCGATAAGCGACCCCAAAGCTTATAGTCTTAATGATATAGGTTCTCATCTGTTAAGGCAACCCCAGAAACCCCTTGTAGATGGCCCTTTGCTTTGAAAGCTCGACATGCCGACGTATTCTCTCCTGATGAATGCCTTTGAATGCTGGCTTTAGAGAAGTTCATCGGAATTTCTCTTGAGTAAATCCTTGCTCTTCTTGCGAATGGCTCTCAGACGGCTAAAATATGACATCGCTGCTGCGGCCACCAGTTCTAGCGGTGATGCCAACCATCGGGGGTATTGCAATGAATGATCAGGCTACGAATTCTCTGACGGGTCAGTGTCATTTCGGGATTGAGCACGAGGTGGCTTTCTGGAATCTACAAACCCACCAGTTTGCCGACTTTACCAACACGACCTTCGATCAGTTTGACCGGTTGATCGCCCAGCTACCCGAATATGCGACTGATTATCCTCAACTGCGCATCGGGGATATGAACATTAAGCGGAAACGGTGGTATATCGAAGGCTATGAGCGCTTTTCTGAGGCTGGAGAATTACTCGATTGTGCGCCCAAAGGCATTGAAATTCGCACGACCATTCAGCCGACGATCGCCAGCACCATCCAAGAACTGCGAGAAAGTTTCTCGCAACTCTGTGAGGTCGCAGCCCCGGCTAACTTGCTGCCGGTACTGATCAGTTTTAACCCCATACAGACGGATTTTCTGCCTCAGCCCCCCTTAAACCACTACGAAAGCGCGCGCCGGGAAGCGTCTCCTGAAAAACGCACGGCCCACATTCCGATGCTGACCTATGGCCCCGATCTGAACTTTTCAATGGCTGGCCTCTCGCCGGAGGCGTTGATTAGAGTGGGCAAAAAGTTGACTTACTATAGTCCTGCGATCGTGCCGTTTAGCTTTAGTTCCCCTTTTTATGGCAGGCAACTCTGGTCAGGGCTATCGGTTCGGACTCACCTGCGCACCGGGAGACGGCCAGCGGCCATGGTGTTTTTAGAACGGCCAGAAGATTTGCTTGAGAGTACGCCTTCGCTCACCAAAATTGCTCGCTTACCCGCTGAGATCGGGCGGATCGAATTTAAGGCATGTGATAGTTGTGGTGATTTTGCGCTCTATGGCAGTTTGCTTGCCCTCATCAAAGGACTGGTGTTGGATCAAACGCTACCAGGACTGGCCCTAGTACCTGATGCATTGGCTCATCAGCGCTCAGCTCTGTATGGATTCCAAGATGAGCAGCTGCGAGAGCAGGCAACTTTACTATTGCGGGTGGCTGCACAAGCCTTGACGGATCCGGCCGAGCGATCGCTGCTGCAACCCCTTTGGCAAATGGTGCAAACCGGCATGACACCGGCTCAGGCCCTGCGCGATCGCTGGCAACCAGGCACCGATTTAGCCAAACTGCTCAGCACCGGTTACGCCCCAGAAACGATGGTTCAATCGGTTGGTCGCTAGGCACAGGCTTTCCGGTACAGATTTTGGCGAGAGCCCGTAGGGGCAATGTGTGTAATTTTCCTAGAATTTAAACTTGGAGCCTGGACTCTAAAAAAACTGAGGAGAAGCGTTTAGGATGCCGATCGCGGGGCAAGTGCGGAAGCCGGAATGCCTTTGGCGAGAGAACCATCTGGGAAGAGGGCAAGGGTGACCGGGCCGATTTTGACCCATTGTTGACTGTCTGAAGCCATAACCGTTTTGATGCTCACTGGCATCACACTGTGCGGAGGAAAGGCCCACCATTCGCCATTGCGGCAAACCGGATCGCTGTAGCCCTGGGCTTGACACCAGGCTTGGCAGGTACCCCAAATCGCTGACTTCAGATCAGCGTACTGTGGAACCTCTAAGGCTAAGACTGTTTGAGTTTGCGGCAAAAAACACCTCTATGGCGCACAACTGAGTAAGGTCTGGCCCTCGGGTTTGACCCATTCATAGCAGACTAAATCGCTGTGATCACAGCAGGTACAGTCAGCACACTTCTCCGGTGCAGGCAGTTTGCGAATCCGTCCCTTGCGACTGAGTTTATTCAACATTGGCTGCAGTGTGTGGATGCTGACATGAAAATGTAGAGTCAGATCGCTGACGGCAACAATCTGGTGATCAGCGATATAGGTCTGGACGTCACGAAGCATGGTTTGGGTATGCGGGTGGATGGGCAGGGGCGGGGCATTCTTGACGTCACCTATCGATCAAGACTCGGACGTTGTCTAAAGAATGCCTCGCCCGTACGGGGAGTTGGCAAGTACGAGAAGGTCTCGCCCCTGCAGGTGATTAATGCCCTTCTAGTTGGAGCGATCGCCGCTTCCGAGCCGGACGCGAATACCGCATGAGGATGAGCGTAGCAATCGCGATCGCGGATAATCCGACAATCCAAGCAGTAGCACCGGCCGGATTTTGTGCGAAGGTCATGATCTGGTAGTACATGACGGCGCACCAGTAGGCTAAGCCCGTGGTCCAGAGGCCAACGAAGGCGGTCCATCCAGCGTTGGTTTCGCGATAAACTGCACCCATCGCGGCGACACAGGGGAAGTACATCAGCACGAATAAGAGGTAAGCGAAGGCGGCCACGCGGGTATCGAATCGCAGGGCCATTTGTCCAAACGTGGTGTAAGCCACTTCTTGCTCTTCGGCAGCAGTTTCGAGTTCGCTGACGTCACCGACAGAAAGCCCGAGGGGATCGAACAGCGTGCCAGGAACTTCCGCCAGATTCGCGGGAATCGTGGCAAAGGCTTCACCGATACTGCCAAAGAAATCAAAGCCGTCAGCCTCGACATCTTCGCCTGCGGCGATCGCTGCATCGTCACCCAAGGCCCCATAGAGGGAATCCAGCGTCCCGACGACGGCTTCTTTGGCAAAGACGCCGGTGAAGATGCCCACGGTGGCGGGCCAGTTCTCTTGGGAGACGCCCATGGGGGCAAAGATCGGAGTGATACTCTGACTCACCGAACTCAGAATGGAATTCTCGCTGTCTTCATTGCCGATGGAGCCATCGGTGCCGATGGAGTTCAGCACGCTGAGTACCATCACCATGACCACAATCACCTTACCGGCCCGCACGATGAAGCTCTTGAGCCGTTCCCAAGTGCGGATTAAAACGCCTTTCAAGGTGGGCATGTGGTAAGTCGGTAGCTCCATAACGAAGGGAGCCGCTTCTCCTTTGAGTAGGGTGTGCTTCATGATCAGCCCAGTTACCACGGCCATGCCCATGCCAATCAGGTACAGCGCGAACACGATATTTTGACCGGCGCGGGGGAAGAAGGCCGCCGCAAACAGAGCGTATACCGGCAGTCGGGCCCCACAAGACATGAATGGATTCATCAGGATAGTGAGGATGCGATCGCGCCGACTTTCTAGTGTCCGGGTGGCCATGATGGCAGGCACGTTACAGCCAAAACCCACGAGCATCGGCACAAAGGATTTGCCCGGTAGCCCCACGAATCGCATGAAGCGATCCATCACAAAGGCGGCGCGGGCCATGTAGCCGCTGTCTTCTAAAAAGGCCATGAACAAGAACAAGCAGCCAATCACCGGAATAAAGGTCGCCACGGTTTGAATACCGCCACCCATGCCGCCAGCGAGCACCACTTGAACGATATCGGGCATCCCGATCGCCGCCAGCACCGCGCCGAAACCATCGACAAAAATGGTGCCAAATAGAATGTCGAAGAAGTCGATAAAGGCCCCACCAACGTTGATGGCGAACATAAACAGCAGGTACATTACCGCTAAAAAGATGGGAATGCCCAGCCAACGATTCAGCACAATCTGATCGATTTTGTCAGAGGTGGTCAGGCTGATTTCGCGAGGCCGCGAGGCAACGTCGTTCACCAAGCGGTGGGCATAGCTATAGCGACTATCGGCGATGGCGATGTCAATATCCTCACCCAGGACCTGATGAATGCGGTGCCGATGTTCTGATACCTGCTGCAAGATTTCTGGCGTCACCTGAGGGGCGATGCCATCGTCATATTCCAACAGTTTGAGGGCGATGCCGCGATCGCGGGCGGTCGGATGAGTTGCCGCGATCGCAGGGGTCAACGCCGTCAGTGCTTCCTCAATCAGAGAGGGATAAACAACTTTGGCAGTGGGCAACACAGGTGCTGCCAGCATCTCGTCTAAGGCTTGGCGCAAAGCCTCAATCCCTTCATTTTGAGAGGCTACCATTTGGATTACCGGACAGCCTAAGCGTTCGGCCAGCCGCTGGGGATGCACACGGATGCCCTGATCGACCGCTACATCGGTCATGTTCAGCGCCACCACTAGGGGCACGCCCATTTCCAAAATTTGGGTGGTGAGATAAAGGTTGCGTTCCAGATTTGAGGCGTCAATAATATTGACCACCACTTGCGCTTCGCCCGAGAGCAAATAATCGCGGGCAATCTTTTCGTCAATTGAACTGTCGCCTTCCTCTGCATCCACGGCATAAATACCGGGCAGGTCAACCACTGTGACGGTTGTTTCCCCGTAGCGATAGCTGCCTTCTTTGCGGTCTACGGTGACCCCAGGCCAGTTGCCAATCTGCTGATTCGCCCCCGTCAAGTCATTAAATAAAGTGGTTTTGCCGCAGTTGGGATTGCCCAATAGCGCGATGGTGTTATGACTCATGGGTGACCTCCTCAGGGCTAAGCCGTTCTACTTGCAGGGCGGCAGCTTCACCTTTGCGCAAACTCAGGTGATAACCGCGCACTTCGATATCTACCGGGTCACCCATCGGGGCCTGGCGCTTGACAGTGAAATGTGTGCCTGGGGTCAACCCCATCGACAAAAGTTTGCTGCGATAGGCATGACCGCCAGGCTCGTAGCCGACAATTTGGCCAGACTGGCCAACGGCTAATGACCCTAGCGTGAGGGTATTTACGGTCATAGCATCCTCTCTAGTTACAGTTGATTCCCCGACTGGAGCCGCTGTTGACTCCAGTTGGGGAGTTGGTGTGGTGACGTCCGGTTGGTTGGTTGTCACGGTGACCCGGTGAGCCATCCCTGCTCCCAGGCCAATGCGGCATCCTTGCAGAGCCACAATCACCGAGCCGCTTTCCGTCCGACTCACCACGGTGATTTCGCATCCCTGCACAATGCCAACATCCATTAAGCGCCGCGCCATGCGATGCCCGCCCTTGATCTGAACCACCCAGATACGATCGCCGACCGACATCATGGAGAGGGGCAACTGTCCCCCACTGGGTGTGGATGAAGAGGCAGCCGTTGGCAGCGGCGCGATTGCCGCCTCTTGCAGATCTGCTGTGCCGCCAAGGAAGGTGATGTTGCCTAATTGGCGATCGAGGATGGGGTCAAAATTCGGATTCATCGCATCGTTCATAGTGAAAGCCTGTGGCTTAATAGAAATTTTTCTCAAAATGCTGCTATTGGTCGACCAGTTACCTCAGTGATTTCGACGTAAATCTGACTACTCATTGATCTGCAGCTGTCAATAAAAATGGGAATACCTCCCGAGATGCCGTCACAACTGAAAGCAAATAAACTCTATTTAAAAACCGACATCCTTACAAAATTTATTGAAGACAAAATCCTCTTTGATTAATGAATTCAGCAAGAACTGACTAAATTTGAACAACCATTTAGCAGGCGTGAGTTTTCAATTAATGCGGTGATTCGAGATCTTTAATGAGAGTAATCGTCATCAAGTTGATGATTTATATGTATCGTGTTTTCTCTGGCTAACATGTGCCTTTAATTCGAAGTTAAGGATTTAGTTAATTGGACGAATTCTCGATAGTATCAATCTTTACAATAGATGTTTCTAAAAAGTCTTGGGGCGTAAGGTTTTTAGAGTGGCCAGTTAGGAATTATCGAAAATCTGGGGCAGTTAAGTTCATGAAGTCTGATGAAGCTGGTACATACAACACCAGGGTCTCAAGCCAATAGACTGATAGTTTCAGCGATCAGCTCGCGCTAAATCCTGACGGCGGGGTGTAGGTCAATTTGGGTCGTGAGTATTTGCAATACTCCACTTAAACAAGCAGTCCTGGCAGCGGGCGGTGGATGTTTAGCGGCGATGGCAATAGATCGCTGCCTCAATTCTCGCAAAGCCTTTCATCTTGACTGGGATTGAGATCATTCGTCGCAACCGCAATTACAGTGAGCAGCAGTAGACATTAGCTTTCGCTCTGCACGCTCCGCCCGATCTTCCTCATCAGAGGAGTAATGAGCTAGACCTGCCGTTAATGCGCTAAGACTCGCCCATTTGAATGTGCGTGTGTGGATAGATGTTGGCCGACTAGCCTACGCAAGCTTGAGCATTTGCTTGACGAGGTCGTGATGGCACTGAAAGGAAATTGCCTGCCAAACGGTTGGTGTAGGGATGTAATGGTTTAATAGAACTGCTTTGATGGTTTTGATGACCGGTTATGGTGCTGTGCCCTAAAGAACTCAAGGTAGAACTCAGCGATGGCATTTTGTCCGGTGAACTGCCAGCCCTGTGTTGTCCCGATTGCGAGGGCGCGTGGATTCGTCCCGAAAGTTATGCGGAATGGCAAGACAAACGGGGCGTTGATCGCGATGCTGCTCCTCAAGTGACTATCCTGCCGACCCAGGCGGACATTAACTTTCAACCGGTGTCGCTAGATAATCGGGCCGCGTTGTGCCCCGACTGCAAGAACTATTTAGTGCGGGGGCGGGTGCAATTGCCCGAGGTGACATTTTTTGTGGAACGATGCCCCAATTGCCGCGGTTATTGGTGCGATCGCGGCGAATGGGAAGTGCTCCAACAACTCCAACTCGATCAACATTTGGACTATATTTTTAACGACCAGTGGCAAAGCCAGGTCAAGGAACTAGACTTTGCCGCCCGCGAAAAGGCGGCCACCATAGACAAGCTCGGCCCGGAGATTGCTGCCAAGGTATTTGAATTAGCTCAACTATTGGAAGCTCACCCCGAAGGAGATTTTGGGGTGGCCTATTTGATGCGCCGATTTGAAGAATAGGAATAGGCGAAAAGTTCTAAATGGGGACTTCCTCAATCTCATCTAAGCTGGGCAAAGTCGACACTACGGTTTCCTGGGCAAAGCCCCGTTGGCAACGTACGGCAAAGGGGCAGTTGGCGCACTGATCACTGCCAACAGGAAGCTGGGGAAAGGGTAGACCCATTGCGAGAAAGTCAGTGAGTTTTTGGGTCAGACGTTCTAAGTCTTTCTGAGTTTGGCGATGAGCCGCTGCGGAGTAGCCAATGCGCACCTGTTGTGGGGCTGGGGTTGGGGTGTCGGGACTCTCGACTCGCACAAACCAATAAGTCATCGCCAGGGCGTCGGGCGGGTAATCCGTCGTCTCGGCCAACATATATAGATAGAGGCGCGTTTGCCAGTCGCGTTGCAAATGCTGCTGTTTTTGGGGCTTGAGGTAGGTTTTCCAATCCACAATTTCGGCCCGATCGCGCCACAGCCTTAGCAGGTCATAGACTCCGGTTAGCCAATAGTCTTGAAAGGTGAGCGATCGCTCATGCTCGCTCTGGCGAAAGATTTCCCCCGTCGTGTCAAACAACTGCGGTGCTTGGGCTTGGAGCTGCGATAGGCAAGTCTGCAGTTCCGTATCGGCTTCGAGGACCGGGTCGATGGGCAACCCCATCTCGCGCTGCTGCATGAGCAGGTGAAAGCGATCGCCCCACTGCTGGGCGGTTAATAATTCCGGTGAAGCCGGTACCGACAGCGACTCCAAAATCGTGTGCTGATACCGCCGGGGACAATATTCCAGCAGGCTCAGTTGTCCTTGAGAGAGTCGCAGCACGGGTTCTACGCTTCTCCGCCCACAACCACATTACGGATGCGCAGACTCGGTCCCCCACAGCCGACGGGCAGGCCGCTTTGCCCCGCCTTGCCACAGCCGCCCGACTCATCCCAATAAAAATCGTCGCCAATCCCTTCAATATCCGCCAGCGTACGGAAGACGTTGCCCGACAAGGTGACATCTCGCACCGGTTCTGCCAACTCCCCATCGCGAATCATCCAGGCTTCCCCAGCGGTAAAAGTGAACATTTCGCCGTTGGTCATGCCGCCCAGCCAGTTTTTGGCATACACCCCTTCTTCAATGCCAGAGAATAAATCGCGAACCGGGGTCTTGCCTCGGCCAATCCAGGTATTCGTCATGCGCACCAGGGGGGGGTAGTGATAGCTCAAACAACGGGCATTGCCGGTCGGCTGTTCATCCAGCTTGCCTGCCGTCTCGCGAGAATGCAGTCGCCCCACCAGCACGCCATTTTCAATGAGCTGAGTCGTCGTGGCCGGGCAGCCTTCATCATCGTAGTCGTAGCTGCCCCGGTGGCCTGCCAACGCCGCCCCATCAAAAATCTGCAACTCCTGAGGGCCAAACCGTCGTCCCAACGTCATCACCTCTAGCAAGTCAGGATTTTCGTAGGCCATATCGGCTTCCGACAGGTGTCCAAACGCCTCGTGGACGAACAAGCCCGACAGGATGGGATCAATCACTACGCTATAGGACTTGCCTTTCACGGGTGGCAAATCCAATGCCGCAACGGCTCGTTCTGCTGCACTCTGCACTTGAGTATCAAGATCTTCTAGGTCTTCAAAAGCTTGGCGAGACCCATTGGTTTCGCGCCCTGTCTGCACGGTGTCGCCATTGCGGGCAGTCGCCGCCAAGCGGAGTTCCATATCGGACCAATTCTGTTCAATTTGCGTGCCCTCGGAGGTCACGAACAGCAGATGCTGGGTGACGTCGCTGTAGCGCACGGAAGTGGTGGTAATGCAGTCATCGACGCTCTGCAAAATCTCGTCGTAGTGGGTGCAAAGGGCTTTTTTTTGCGTTAAGGAAATATGGCGGGGACTGGTGCCGCTCATGGTGTGGCGCGATCGCGTTTGCACTGGTGCGATCGCTGCCAACAGGGTTTCATCATCTCCGACCAAATGCGCGGCCTGGATGGCACCTTCGATACGCTCAATTAAGTCTTCTAGCTGATTAAAACTGGCAAAGCCCCAGCCCCCCTGGTGACAGGCCCGCACCTGTCCCCCGAGAGCAATGCCTTCGCTCAAGGTTTCGACCTTGCCCCCCCGCAGCAAAATATCGGTGCCTTCAGATTC
Organism: Leptolyngbya sp. SIOISBB; assembly: GCA_010671905.1. Lineage (GTDB taxonomy): Bacteria > Cyanobacteriota > Cyanobacteriia > Phormidesmidales > Phormidesmidaceae > Halomicronema. The sequence continues at coordinate 6,114,025 of JAAHII010000001.1, read as the reverse complement.
TTCCAAGCGAATCGAGAGGAAATCAACGTGATCGCGATAGCGGGCGATCAAGTCAATAATCTGATCGGTGTAGCGGTCAAACGATCGCGACATGTCAGGAGGCTCCTAGAAGCGCCAGCAGTAAACTTCTAACTATTGTGCCGTTGTTTTTCCAAATTGGCGGATCTGACTAGGCAGTAGTCTAGAATCACAACTACGGCCCCGGTGGCTGTGCATTGTGTTTTGAGCTAAGAGTCTCCGTCAGCGTACCTTCATGACCCCAGAGCTAGAGTATTCCCTGCCCCCTGCTATTCGCCGCATTTCCGGCGCTTTCCGGCGCTTTGGGTGGATTAGCTTTTGGGCGCAGATTGTACTGGGTGTCATTGCAAGTTTGGCTCTGCTGTTTGCGATCGCGAGCCTGTCAGCCCGTAGTGGTGGCGCTGATCCAGGTGCTGACGCGGGCCTGTTTTTTACCTCTGTTGGCCAAATCACCGTCTTTGCGAGTGCTTTTTGGGCCTTTCGCTACACTCGCCTGGGTCGACAACTCCGCAGCCGTGACGATACCAAACGTCCGAAACCTAAAGACGCCATCCGCACCTTGAAAATTGGTTTGTTCATCAGCCTGGGGGGAATGTTAGCCACCCTCATCGGTGCTGAAGCCACTGTGGGTGCTCTACTTGCCAAAGCTTTGTCGCAACCTCAAGGGGCTGCCGTGTTTGGGGCTCCCGGCAATGTCAGTCAGTATGTGCAACCGCTCGATATCTTTGTCATTCAGGCCAATACCAACATTCTGCTGGCGCATTTTGTCGGCTTGGTCGCGACCTTGTGGACGATGAATTCTCTGGATAATACCTGAGGCGAGTACACAACGGCGTAAATTTGCAGACCATTCATGATAGGCAAGGGGGAGCCGATTCTGGAGGGGTATCGCGACTTATGCCATAAAGGACTAGCTGGATTTGAGCCATGGCTTTGGTCGGTATGAGGTGTGGGGTTTCAGATATCGGGTGCCCAGAGACCTGAAACCCCACACCTGCGACCTAAAACCATCCCTGTTCCAAACCGTAACCTCACTAGAGAAACCGTTTCGGGAATGGCTTACCATGCTGTAAAGAAGAATAGTGCCGAGGCGATCGCTCGATGGATATTCAACCGTTTTACGATTTTTTTGACTGCTGCGTGGGGGAATGGGTTACTGAGCGTACTTACCACTACCTGAGTCATCAAGAAGTTGAGCGATCACGCACGGAATTTGCCATCGCTCCCATCACTGGTGAACTGAAAGAAAAAGTCCTGGCAGACAATCAGTATGGTGATGCTGGTGACATTGACTCAATGCCCGGTTTTCGCCTCGGATTTCACACCGTTTCAGAAACCGGGGAGGAAGTTAGCCAAGAGTTGCGAATGCTGTTTGTGCCCAAGCTGAAGGAAGAGGGCTTTCTGGAAGGGGATTATTTACGCGATCGCGCCTACGAAGAAGCCAGACCCATCATTTCTCACTTTCGGTTTGGGCTAACCAGCCGTGAACTACTGATGACGACTCGCTATACCCAAGTCGTCTCAGTGGATTCCATCACCCTGGTCAATCCGACTCTGCGCATCCGCAAGATTCTCAACTATCAGCGCCCTCCAGTCGATCATGCCCCATTGCAGAATGTCAGGCTAGCTGGGTTTGGCGTTGAGCAAAAACAACCGTAGGGGCGCGGCATTCTCGCGGTTGCATTACTGTCATGACCCAAATCTTGTATCGAGAATGCCTCGCCCGTACAGCGCCCAGTCATGGTATAGGGGAACGCCGTGATCGCCCAATCCCCGTGAAGTTTAAGAGTTAATCTCGCCCGCCGAATTAGTCTGACCCTAAATCTTGAACTCTGAAGTCACTCCACAGCAGCGAGCTGCACTTCGTCGCCGATCACGAGTCGTAATCTTGCCTGAGCGCTGCTGCCGTTCACCGCAATCTCGACCCAACCATGACTGCCGATGAGAGCGATCGCGTGGCCGATTTCGACATCACCGTAGGCATGGCCTACAGGTATTTCCACTGCCCCCACCTGCATTTTCCAGTTTTGGGAGGCGTTGCCAGAACCACTCTTGGGGAGTATCGCGGCTGCCGGAATGTTGGTCACAAGATTGCCGAAGTGGTCAACGTGTTGAATCGAACCCACGATTTTGTCTGTCGTCATCTTGGGCTGAGGAATCGCAGTGCGGATCAGTGCGTCGGGGTCAACGTCCTGCCCTAGTTCATTCAAGGCAATGCCTGCTGCTAGATGGGCTGCTGCCGTCGCAAAAATATCCCGTCCGTGAAAGGTGTTACTGGGCTGGGGCGATCGCCAGTACTTTGCTTCGGTCAGTTCAACCGCTTTGATTTCCTCGACTGGGTCGAACACACCACTCAACACGCCGTTGTCTGGTCCAACCAAGTAGCCTATGGGCGTTTGTAGGGCGAGCGATCGTCGCGCGGTTCCCACCCCCGGATCGACCACCACCAGATGTACCGTCCCGTCAGGAAAGTATGGATACGCATTCAGCAAGGTAAATCGGGCGGCAGCAATGTTTTGGGGCGGAATATCGTGACTCAAATCGATCAGTCGAGCGTCGGGACAAATGCCCGCAATCACCCCCTTCATCACGCCAACATAACCGTCGCGATACCCAAAATCCGTTAGCAAAGTCACGATGGGAGGCATCCCTCAATCTCCACATTTGGGGTTTCAACCTCAGCATCCCAAATCTTGAAATTCCTTGCAGGGCAATCAACACTGACACCTACCATCGACTCATCCGTACCCCTTACGGGCAAGGCATTCTCGCGCTGTCATAACTGGTCATGGCCGATCAGTAGCAACGAGAATGCCTCGCCCCTACTTCTCTACGCACTCAGCGCCGTCGCGACCTTGCCAAAGCGCCGATCGCGCTGTTGATAGGCCAATAACGCTTCGTGAAAAGCACTGCGGTCAAAATCGGGCCAAAAGCGATCGGTAAAGTATAGTTCGGTGTAGGCCAGTTGCCAGAGTAGATAATTGCTCAAACGCTGCTCGCCACTGGTGCGAATTAACAGGTCAGGATCTGGTCCATTGGGAGCATAGAGCTGCTGACTAATAGTGCTTTCGTCAATATCTTCCGGATTCAAAATCCCCTGTTTTACCTGTTGAGCCAGGGCCTGACAGGCCCGGGTGATTTCTAAACGACTACCATAGTTGACGGCGACGTTAAAGGTGACGCCCTGGTTTTGTGCGGTGATGTCACAAGCTTGCGTCATTTCCGTTTGCAAGGTTGAGGGCAGCTCTGACAGATCACCCAGGAATTGCAGGCGCACGCCCTCTTGATGCATTTCGGCGAGTTCTTTGCGCAACAGCCGCTCAAACAACCGCATGAGGAATTCCACTTCTTTGAGCGGGCGTTGCCAGTTTTCGGTCGAAAAGGCATATACCGTTAGCGTGGGAATGCCCCAGTCTTTGCAGCAACGGACGAGGTCTTTGAGAATGCGGGCACCTTGGCGATGTCCAGCAATGCGGGGTAATCCTCTCTGTTTAGCCCAGCGACCATTGCCATCCATGATGAAGGCCACATGTTGAGGGAGGCGATCGCGGTCAATATCCACAGGCAGCGTTTTCATAGTTCGAAAATCCATAGACGATAAACCATTAGCGTTCAAATAATTTTGTTGAGATAGACGGCCCTAGCAAGCTCTAGGTAGCATTCCCGATTTCGTCAGGTTTGCCAAACAGGGCGTCTAAATAGGTGGGTGTCAGGGTGCCATTCCAAGCGCATATTGGCTTGATGACCTGGTCAAAGGTGTATAACAGCGTCAACCGCTGAGTTGCTGACCATCGTTCCCATGCCAGCTCATCCATCATGCGGCGCAGGGTGTGCAGCAGACTGCCCTGAGAGGTGCGATCGCGCAGCTTCCGCACCATTGCCCGACTTAGGGTTTGCCCTATTTTGACCAGCGAAGAATCGGGATAGGCCCACATGCCAAATCCCCAAAACTTGGTCATGTGGTTAATTTCATCGATCAATAACTCCGCCAGAACCGCCTGCAGCGCGCCAGTTGAATAGGCCATCATCCACAAATACAGGCAGGTGGCGCCATATTCGGTGGCGACCCGGTGTAGTCCGTGACGATAGAGGTTTTCTCGCGGATCGTCGGCGGGCTGATAGGGGCGAGCCGCATGGGGCACAATGTCTGGCTTCTCACCACTGAGGATCGTGTACAGTTTCGCCAAGGCTGGGGTATGCCGTTTTTCTTCGCGTTCCCACAAGCCAATTGCTACCAGCTTGTTGGATTCATCAACGCGCCCGCCGACATATCGCGCCATTGCTGGATACAGCCGTTCTAAATACTGGCGGCTGCTTTGGGTATAGCCGCGAATCGGTGCTTCGGTGTTGATGGTGCCCAGCAGGGTCGCGCAGAAAGTCTCGCAGTCGATACCAATCAGTTGATCGGCATGCACATCACCCCAAGCGATCGCCCCCCAAGGTCGCACGGTCGGGTGCGCTAACTGGTGGGGGAGTTCTTCGAGGCGATCGCGCAAAATCGGCTCGGTTACGTAGCGCTGGCGTAGCGTGCGAATCCGTTGCAAGATTTGCCACCACCCCAGCTCAGTAGCAAATTCTCCAGCAAGATCAGTGGTATGCGTATGAGACGAGAGGACATAGGTCATGGCCTTACCCAATGCGTTTGTCCCCCCAACCCTATCCACCTCCTAGAAAGCTGTCAGTCGGCCAAAGTCAGCATCCGTGAGAGGTCATCAGCCCGAAAAAGTCGGAAAACGTCTGCCCTGTCACCATCGACACTCAGTAGTCAGAAAATCCCGTTATTGTCAGTGAAGAAGATTGAGGCTTTAGGTTCAGGATTCAGGGTTTGGGGTTCAAGGTGAAACTAAAAGTGAGACCTTGAAATTAGCCGATATTTGCAAGTTCCCGCCCGACATCCAGCCCCGGATATCCGATACCCGGCACCCCATCCCCATTGCCTGCACACCCTCAACCCCCTATACCCTGCCACTCCCTTTCCCGTCGGCTAGATTAGACCAAAGCTCAGGAAACTGAACAATGAGCGCAGACACCGTTTTAGACCTGGCAGATTCCCTCGTATTCCGCGCTACTGGGAAGCATCTGAACGACCTACAGCGCAAGATTTTGAAGGATGTTTGGCGACGCCAGACCTATGGCGAAATCGCCCAGCGACTGCGCTACACCGAGGGCCATGTCAAAGATGTCGCATCGCAACTGTGGCAAGCCCTATCCCAAGCGTTGGATGAGCGAGTCACTAAAAGCAACAGCCTGGCGGTGCTCGAACGATATCTCAAAAAAGCGAAGGTCAAGCTTACCCAGTCCCTGCCCGAGAGCCCATCCGTAGCTGAAGCCAGCGGCTTTGTCGGGCGAGAAGCCGCGATCGCCCACCTCGATCACCTCATTACTCAAGGACACCGAGCGATCGCGCTACAAGGAGAGGGGGGGATTGGCAAAACGACGCTAGCTCAACAGTACTTAGAGCATCAGACCTTTGATGCCGTGCTGGAACTATTGATGGCCAAGGAAACGATCAACATCACCCCGGCCGAACAAGTGGTTGAGGAATGGCTGCGACAGGACTTTCAGATTGAGCCTGGCCAAGATTTTGGGGTGACGCTTGATCGGCTTAAACGTCAACTGCGGGAACAGCGAGTCGGCATCTTGATTGACAATTTGGAACCCGCGCTCGATGCCCAGGGCCGATTTTGGTCCCAGCATTCTCGCTACGGAGATTTGATGCGGGTATTATGCGATCCCAAAGGCCAAACCATCACGTTGCTAACCAGCCGCGATCGCCTCTGCGAGCCGGGAGTATCGGTACATCATTACCGTCTGCCGGGGCTGAGTCTCGATACGTGGAGCCTATTTTTTGAGCAGAGGCGGATTGCGGTTAGTGCCTCAACATTGGAAGCAATGCATCGGGCTTATGGCGGCAATGCCAAAGCGATGAACATTTTGCGAGGGGCGATCGCGGGTGACTTTGACGGGGATGGGAATGCCTACTGGCAAGAAGTGGGGGCTGATCCGCTGACCGCTCTGGATCTGAAAAATTTAGTCACTAGCCAGGTCAATCGCCTCAAAGACCTGGATGCCGATGCTTATCAACTGTTTTGCCGATTGGGCGCATTTCGGTATCAGGATGTGCCGCGCGTGCCCACGGATGGTCTGCTGGCTCTAATGTGGGATGTGGAGCCCGCTCGTCACCGTCAGGTCATCGCTTCCCTACGGAACCGCTCACTCCTCGAAAGCCATAAAGGGCAGTATTGGTTACATCCCGTCGTGCAGGCTGAAGCGCTGGAGCGGTTGCGGCAGAGTTCTGATTGGCAACGTACCCACACCCAAGCGATTCAATTTTGGACCCAGCACGTCGAGTCCATCACCACGATTGCGGAAGCAACTCAAGCATTGGAGGCGTATTATCATGCGTTGGCGATCGCCGACTACTCGGTCGCTGCAGAAGTGTTGCTCAACAGCCGCCATAACCAGTGGGGACAGCATCTCACGCTCGGCAGCACGCTCTATCGTATGGGCCTATTGCGACCGATGATGGCCGCGATTCCGACGCTATTGCCTCATCTACCGGACGATCAACGAGCCAGCGAACTGCAAAATATCCTTGCTGATGTGTATTGGATTGCGGGCAAAATTCACGCTGCGATTTCAATGCAAAAGCAGGCGCAAGCGATCGCTCGGCAGGGACTCGAAAACGCCAAGTGTCATGCTGCCGATGCTCATGCTATCTATTGCTGGCGGATGATTGAAGTCGATGCTTTACTCAGTCTGGGCCTCTATCATCTCGACCTTTGGGAACTCGCCGAAGCCGCGCAATACTTTCAAGCCGTGATTACGACTGCCGAAGGCACCGCCCATCAAAGCTGGGCCAAAAGCCAAACTGTGTCTGGCCCTAGTGGCTTCCCATAGTTTGCAAGATGAGCGGATCAACCTGGCTCATCTCAGTGCTGACCAGTCCCCAAGCGCATTGGCGACGGCACTGGCAGAACAGGCCTATCGAGCGATTGCCGACACTTCGCGCCCTGAATACACCGGCCGGTTTGCCTTCTTCATTCAACTGTTAGCCCAGACCTACACGAATCTCGGCAATGCGGAACGCGCCACCGAATTATATGAACGCGCGATCGCCTTCGCGGAAGAGAGCCACTACGTCCAGGTCAAAGCGAAAGCCTTGCTGGGGTGGGGACAACTGCTGCGGCAAGTGGGTGACATTGACCAAGCGATGCCAAACATCAGCTTGGCCCTGGAACTATTTGAAGATTTAGGCGCTCAGAGCGATTTGGCCGAAGCCCATTTTCAACTAGGCCTCGCTTACCAGGCTCAACCCACGATCGCCCTTGCCCAAACTCACTTGGCGGCTGCGGTAAAAATTTTTGAAGCGATTCAGGCGCCGCGTCAGGTGGCCAAAGTGCAGGCGACTTTGCGGGCTTAGGGCATGTCCCTCATTAACCCCAAAAACCTTTGCGGAAAAGCATTATCACGCCTGCATGTACTCGACAGGCTAGAATCTGTAACTTTCCTGACGTCAATTCGGGATCGGGCAAAGCCCGTTACGTTCCTCTCCTGGGGAGGGGTTGATGGGGTGGGTTCAAGCCGTCGGAGAAACCTACCCCGTCCTGCGGAGCACCCCTCCAAGGAGGGGATTTAGCCCTCAAACCACTCACCAATCTCTTGTCAGTCTTATCCCGAACTCAGGTTTCCTAGTGCAAGAATTTGACGGCTAAATGAGGCCAGCCCCTAGGGCGTGTCATCAATTAAGCCAGACGACCGTAGCTGCTAGATAAATCGCGCCCAAAAAGCTCTCTGCCAGCTTATCGTAACGAGTCGCAATGGCTCGATACTGCTTGAGTCGGGCGAAAAAGTTCTCAATCAGATGCCGTGCTTTGTAGAGCTCTCGGTCATACTCACGCGGCTCACGGCGATTGCACTTGGGCGGAATCACCGGCTTTTTGCCCGCCTGCTGCAGTCGCTGAATCACCCGCTCATCGGCGTCGTAGCCTTTATCGGCGAGGAGTGACTCGGCTGCCAGGTCTTCCAACAAGACATCGGCACCGGCCAAATCGCTGGCTTGCCCGGGCGTCAGATAGAACGCGAGTGGATTGCCGAGGGCATCCGTCAGGGCATGGATTTTGGTGCTCAATCCGCCTTTGCTGCGGCCAATGGCCTCCGCATCGGCATCCCCCCTTTGCCCCCGGCACTGTGCTGATGAGCGCGCACAATGGTCGAGTCAATCATCGCGTATTCGTTATCGGGGTCGCTGGCCAGGGCTTGAAACACCTTCTGCCACACGCCCCGCTTACACCAGCGCCGAAAGCGCGTGTGAACCTTGCGATAGTGGCCGAACCGCTCTGGTCAGTCGCGCCACGGAATCCCGGCCCGATAGCGGTATAAGACCGCTTCGACAAAGAGGCGATTGTCGCGAGCGGTCACACCCACACTGCCCGCTCGTCCTGGCAGCAAACCTTTGAGGCGGTCCCATTGATCATCGCGAAGGGCATAACGGCGCGGCATTCTAGCACTCCTAACTTCATGACTCGATGGGCTGGAAGGCTAGATTGTAAACTGCTGAGAGTCCTAAATGATGCCAGCCCCTAGTCTTCCATAATTTTAGGGACTTTGATGAAATCATCTTCGCGATCGGGAGCATTGCTGAGCAAGCTCTCGCGATCGCCAAATGTTTCCAACTGATCAGGGCGATGAATATTGCTCACCTCAATAGCACGGGTCGTCGGCGGCACATCAGCCGTCTCCAATTCATTCAGCTGCTCCACATAGCCCAAAATGTCGTTGAGCTGCGTGGTGAACTGTTCCTCTTCCCCTGCTTCTAATTCCAAACGAGCGAGATGAGCAACTTTGCGAACTTGTTCAAGATCAATCATGGTGGGCGAATGGGTGTGCGGGTCAGTGGGTGTATGGGGGGCTGGGTACGGGGTCGGTGGAGTTATCAGTTTTGGGGTTTTAGTTCTTGGTGCTTAGTTCTGGGTGCCTAGTGCTCGGTTCTTGGCATTTGCCCGAAACCCTAAACTCCGAACTCCGAACTCCGAACTCCGACTGCCGAATTCCAAACTCCGAATGCTAGAAAAACGTATCAACCTTCATGCGGCCCGTATTCTTCAGCCAGTTTTGCGCTTCGATATAATTGTTCGGGGCAATTCGGATGGCTTCCATCCAGTAAGTCGCCGCTTGGTCAAAGAGTTCACTCGCAGCTTGCTTATCCCCTGTTGCTTCGGCTTTTTCACCCTTGTAGTGATAAATCACCGCCATGTTGTTGAGAGCTTGGCAAAGACGGGGATTTAGCTCTAGAGCCTCTTCATAACGCGCCATCGCTGTCTCATGCTCACCATTGCTGGCATGAATCAGTCCCATGTTATAGAGCACAAAGCTCTTGTCGTAGGGGTCCTCCTCTAGCTTCAGCGCTTCCTCATAGTTTTCCATCGCCTCGGCGTATTCACCATCAGCCTGAGCTGACATACCGTCCCGGTAATATGCAAAGGCTTCCTTCGCGCTTTGCTTGGTCGGCATCATCTTGAGGATCATGTCAGCCATGACCGTAAAGGTTTTATCAATGAAGTTGTCGTTGCGCTGGCTTCTGGGCATGACGAACTGTAAATGTCAGTGAACGAGTTTGTAACTACTTTAACGCTCACTGGAGCGATCGCCGCTATCCTGACGCGATTGAATCCGGCGACTTTAACTGTTTATTTAGAAACCACACGAGATCCCCAATGGTTTCCAGCAGGGATTCGTCAAATTCTTCCGAAATGTCGACTTGAAACGTTTCGTAAAAATCACAACAGAGTTGATGGGGCCAGTCAAACCAACACACAAGCGGCAATTGCAGATCGTCAATCAAGCGATCGCTGGGGCGGATCTTGCCAATTTCCAATCCGGAATACACCGGCAACTGGTCGTATACAAAAACTAGGAGTTCATGCGAAACCGACTCACTCGGCGAGCTGGAAAATAACTCTGACCATTCCGCCACGGCCAGAGATGGTCGACTGCGGAGTTGAAGGTTGATGCGACGGCGAATGCCAGCATCCGGACTCAGATCCTGATAAGTCCGTAAATTCCGAAGGTAGTTGATCGCGGATTGCCACATGTAATGTGATGCCTGGTGGCTGTCTGCCTAGAGTGTTCCCAGGAAACAGATCAGGGCTCTACTGGCCTGAAGAATTGAGTGTTTTTACTTTGCCAGCTGAGTGTGGCTCCTGCCCCAACCGGAACGCAGCAGATTGACGGTCCGTAAAATCATCCAGTTTGTTATTGTGCTGCGTTTGAGGTTTTCTTGTCAGCGCGATCACAGCAGTGATGAATAGCTGAATTTCAACGTGTTAGCTTGGTGCTAAGGCCGACCCGGGATTTTATCGACTCTCGTGGGTTGCTTTATTCGTCCCACGTTTGTGCAAGATAGAAGGTTGCGAGTTGTAGCGATCTCACTTCACAAAGTCATCAGCCACGCAAAATGATCATGCTTGGACTAGCGCTGGCCACATCGGCTCTAATCAAACTTCCACAAGAAGCCATAGCAATCACTCAAATATTCAGACCAACCCTGCCTGAACAGCACTTTGAGGCTCAGAGGATTTTTGTACTATAGGCTTGCGCAACATGCCGACAAGCATGGTTTCCCCCTTGATGCAATTGACCCGTTACTAATTGCTGATAACGAAGATCTATCCTTTAGTTTTCCTGTTGAGAAAGAAGAAATAATTGGTCCCAATATTGTTGGATGCGTTTTCACGTTGGAGTATCCTCAAATTTCTGGGCTTGCCAATAAAGAGATTCAGAATCAGTTAAATGCAAGTCTGAAGAGTGAAATCTTGCGCCGCGATCGCTGGCCCAGAAGACCCGGTGATTTAGGATGTAACGACCCGCTACCAGATAGCATGTCCGATGAAAGAAAAGAAAAATGGACTTTCTCAAACTCGATAGGTATTTGGTGCTACGTTGAGTTTGCCAACGGTAGCATCGTTAGCATTCACTGCAGTGGTAGGGTCACACCCGGAGCAAGCCCAACTCCTTTTAGCTATCCAGTGACCTTTGATCTGAAAACGGGTGAACTGCTTGAGTTAGAGGATTGGTTTATTCCGAATTCTGACTATGATCAGAAGCTAGCTGAAGCCACACTTGAATTTTGGCAATCCAAAGACAATCCAGGCCCAGTAAAGTTCCAAGAAGTTATGGAGCGACTTTCTGAAGAAATCGCCTCATACGACTACTTTCTAGCAGATTGTAATTATTTCAAGACACATGAGCAGACCGTAAAAGAACAGACTTTTTGTCTGATTTTTCCCTACCTAGGGGTTCAATACGTACGAGTCATTCCTTATAACTCGTTAATTGAGTTACAGCCATTGATGGCTTATCTCAATCCTGAAAGGCCATTGTTGGAGATGATGCAAGCAGACACAATTCAAGATCGGTCGAGAGCAGAGAAGAATTGATTATCCAGGTTGCCAAGGCAGCCAATTTTCATCCAAAGCCTCTTCTAGAGCAAAGCAAGACTTTTCAGGAAGGACGCTTTCTGGCAAGTTGCTGGCATCTATAAGTAGCTGGCGAGCATGGCGATATTCGCGCTCAAAGTTTTTAGTCAAGTAGGTTTTGAGGCTAGGGCTGTCCTCAAGTATCCGAGCAATTTGTAATCGAAAATTGCGAATCTCGACTTTCCATCCCCGGTCGCAAGATGCACGTTCAACTGTCCAGTATTTGAGTTTGAGCAGATGCTCACATAGACGCATGAGATAACTGGCTAGGTCACGTTTTTCCCGTTTTCCCAAACTCTCAATTTCTTCAATGAGATTTTCTAGATCGAGGTGTTCAAAGTTGCGCGATCGCAACTGCGCCATAGTTTCACTCAACCAGCGCTGATAGTCGGTGTCATATAGCGAGGCTAACGTTGTCGGTGTTTTTGGCTGCATGGCTAGGGCCTAAGGAAAAAACGGAGCCGATCTGTTCAAAATTATAGTCTTCGGCTTAAGAGACCTGCGATCGCCGACAAATAAAAACGGGTAAGACGTGACTGTCTCACCCGTTTAACGAGGTTGCTGATGACCGACCTAAAAAATAGCGTTGACTTTGTCGAGCCAGCGAGCGACATCCTTGGCGTGGTAAGTCAGGATGAGGTCAGCGCCCGATCGCTTAAAGCTGGTCATGGTTTCGAGTACGACTTTTTGTTCATCGATCCATCCGTTCAGCGCCGCCGCCTTCACCATCGAATATTCCCCAGAGACGTTATAGGCTGCCACCGGCAGATCGGTCGCGTCTTTGACCTGGCGAATGATGTCCATATAAGCCAAGGCTGGCTTCACCATCAGCATGTCAGCGCCCTCGTCAATATCGAGGGCAATCTCTTTCAAGGCTTCACGACTGTTGGAGGGATCCATCTGATACGTTCGGCGATCGCCAAACTGAGGCGCTGAGTCCGCTGCATCCCGAAAGGGGCCATAGTAAGCCGAAGCGTACTTCGCGGCGTAAGACATGATGGGAATGTGGGTGAAACCCGCCTCATCCAGCCCTTGCCGAATCGCCGTCACAAAGCCGTCCATCATGCCAGACGGCGCGATGATGTCAGCACCCGCCTTCGCTTGAGACACTGCCGTTTTCTTCAGGAGCTCCAAGGTCGGGTCGTTCAGTACGCGACCGGTCAAGTCACCGACTTCTAAATATCCGCAGTGGCCGTGGTCGGTATATTCACACAGACAAGTGTCAACCGTGACAACAAGATCAGGCACGGCTTCTTTGACTGCCGTGGTGGCCTTTTGCACGATGCCGCAATCATGCCAAGCACCCGTGGCATCAGTATCTTTGGTATCGGGAATGCCAAATAGAATGATCGAGGGAATGCCTAGGTCATAGACTTCCTTGGCTTCTTCGACAATTTTGTCTACCGAAAGCTGGTAGACCCCTGGCATCGACTTCACTTCTTCGGCCACGCTTTCGCCAGGGACTGCAAAGAGCGGATAGATCAGATCGTTGGTGGAGACAACAGTTTCGCGGACCATCCGACGCAGTTGAGGATGGCTACGAAGACGACGAGGACGATGAATCGGAAACATAGATCGACAAATGCACTTAGCAGGCCAGTAGAGCAAAGCTACGATCGCTCATCAGCAGACTCCCAGAGCAACCGCAGAATGTAACAAGTCTACGCTACGCCGGGAACCCGTCTTGACCGGACCATTACATTCTGTAAGATCCCGCAACATTCGCCTCAATGCTGCACTCTGTATTTAACGGCCTCGCCCTTTTTCTTCCCGTCGTCACCGCGACAGTTATTGGGCCGTGATCGCAGAATTCGGACTGTAGCGTTCGGCATTCCCTTCGGAAAGGGCCGACCCTACGGAGTCAAAAGTTCATCAGAATCATGATTTCAGCCATCTGAGATGACCTGATCAAACTGTGGCTGGATAGCCCAGCGTCAAACAATAAACGTTTGCCACGGCGTTTCTGCCAGTTTGAGTTGAGCGATGAGTTGCATAACCTGAACAGCTTAAGCGTCTGCCTGGCCATCTTGCTTATTGAAAAGCGCGATCGCAGCTCCGCTTAAGAGCAGCCAATCGCGCTATCACTTGAGCCAAACGCCAGGCTACGACCGGTCAATGACCGTTGATTGGGGTATGCCATTGTTGGTGAGGACTGCTGCCAGGTCGGCTCGTTTTGTTTTTGGCCTAAACCATTGACCAAATTGAGCATAGAGGGCCGGAATCACCAGTAAAGTCAGGGCGGTAGAGGTGAATAAGCCCCCCAGAACGACAATCGCCAAAGGTTGCAGGATTTCGTTGCCCGCGCCGCTGGCGATCGCTAATGGCAGCATTCCCAAGGCCGAGGTCAGAGCCGTCATCAGAATGGCGTTTACCCGTTCCAGAGAACCGTGGAAGATAGCTTTCTGTAGCGGCAAACCCTCAGCAAACTTGCGGTTGTAGTTATCCACCAGCAGCAGTCCATTGCGGACGGCTACCCCAAACAGAGTGATGAAACCAATCAGGGAGGCGACCGACAGGACGCCGCCGGTCAACAAAATCGAGACAATGCCCCCCACCAAGGCCAAGGGCAGGTTAATCATAATCGCCACGGTCGCCGGTAGAGACTTGACGGAGAAGACCATCAGTACCGCGATCGCGATCGCCGCCAGAATGCTATATATCAGCAGATTATGGGTGGCGTTTTGCTCCGCCTCAAACTGGCCGCCGTACTGAATGAAGTAGCCACCAGGTAGCTGCACATTCTGACGAATCTGAGCTTGAATATCACCCACGACGCTGCCCAAATCCCGCTCGGCCACGTTTGCTGACACCACAATCAGACGAGATACCGCTTCCCGGTTGACCACGCTGGCCCCCATGCCATAGCCGATATTGGCAACAGTGCCCAGGGAAATCAGTTCTCCCGTTGGGGTTGAGAGGGGAATGGCGCTAATGGCATCTAAATTATTGCGGGCCGCCTCTGGCAGCGCCACGGTAATGTCCACTAGCTGCTGATTTTCCGGCACCTGGGAGACGACGCGCCCGTTTAGGGCTGTTTCCACCACCTCGGAGATCTGGGCCATTGTCAAGCCATAACCCGCTGCGGCTGCCCGGTCGTATTGAATCTGCACCTGCCGAATCGGGAGCTGAGGTTCAAGCTGCAAGTCCACTACCCCCTCAATGGGTTCGATGGTGTCGCGGATCTGTTCACCGATGCTCCGCAGTTCTCCTAGATCAGGGCCGAAGATTTTGATCGCGATCGCACTCCGCACCCCTGACAACACCTCATCCATGCGATGGGAAATGAATCCGCCGATGTTGGGGGCGACCCCCGGCAGTTCTAGAAAAGCTGCTCGCAATTGCTTCACACTGGCTTCCCGGTCTTTCATGGCCTGATCGCTGAGTTCGATATCGACGTGGGCCATGTTCACCCCAGCACCATCGGCATCCCCCGGCGAACGACCGGCCCGCACCTGCACCCACTCATACAAGGGATTGTCCTTTAGGGAATTAGCCAGGGCATTACCGGCACCCGTGGTGATATCCAACGAAATGCCCGGAAACAGCACCATCGAATTCACCAGAGACTTTTCCTGAAATTCTGGTAAAAAGACGCGTCCTAGCGAGGGGGCGATCGCCGCTGTGGCCACCAGAGCTGCTAACGCCAATCCTAGAATGAGCTGCGGTGCTCGTAGGGAAATCCCCAATAGCGGACGGTAGAGCCGTTCCGCCCATCGCGACACAAACGTCCCATCGCGAGGCAGATCCTGATGCGCCAGCAGAATGGCACAAAGGGCAGGGGATAGGGTCATGGCCACCAAAGTCGAGGCCAGAATCGAGCACAGGTAGGCCCAACCCATCGGGGCAAAGATACGCCCCTCCACCCCAGTCAGACTGAAAATGGGGGCAAACACCACGACAATAATCACCGTCGAGAAAATCACCGCTAGCCGCACCTGCACCGAAGTGTCAAATACCACCTGGAGGGGATGCTTGGGATTTTCCTGAGCTTGGTTAGTGCGCAGGCCGCGATAGCAGTTCTCCATATCGACGATCGCGTCATCTACCACCGAACCAATGGCCACCACCAGCCCTCCCAAAGTCATGGTGTTGATGCCCAAGCCAAAAGCATTCATCAACAGCAAGCCAATCAGCAGGGATAGGGGAATGGCGCTGAGGGTGATGATGGCCGTGCGCCAGTTCATCAAAAACAGCAGCAGAATCACTGACACAATCACCACCCCCTGCAGCAGGGAGCCACTGACATTGCGAATGGCGGCATCAATGAAGTTGGCTTGGCGGAAGGTACGGGTGACCTGAACATCGAGTGGGAAGGTGGGTTGCAAATCAGCGATCGCCGCTTCCACCGCATTGGTCACCGTGGGCGTATCCACTTCCGGCTGTTTGTTGATCATCAGCACTACCGCCGGTTGACCGTTGAGACTGGCATCACCCCGCTTCAGCGCCGCCCCGGTCTGCACTGCGGCCACGTCTCGCAGCAGAATGGGCTCGCCATCTTGCACCTTCACCACAGATCGCTGCAGGTCTTCGATGGACTGCATTTGACCGATGCCGCGCACCAGCAATTCTTGCCCGCCGCCAATCAGGAAACCGCCTGGAGCGTTGGCATTGGCAGCGGCAGCGGCAGCAGTAACTTCATTGATGGAGACATTGAGGTCTTGAAGTTTTGCCGGATCAATCAGTACCTGTGCCTGCCGTTCGTCGCCCCCGTAGATTGTTACTTGGGACACGCCCGGCACCGAGAGAACCTGATTTTTGAGTGTGACATCTACCAGGCTGCGCAACTCCATCAGGTCGGTTGGCCCTTGCCCATCCACCGTGAAAGCGTATTGCAAAATCGTGCCCAAGGGTGACACCAGCGGTGAGATCTCCGGTGGGTGAGCATTTTCTGGCAGCTGATTCGCCACCTGCTGGAGGCGTTCAGTCACTGCTTGTCGCGCCTGGTAGATGTCGGCATCCTGATCGAACACCACGCTGACCATCGACAGTCCGACTTTGGAAGACGATCGCACCGTCGTCACTCCCGGCAAACCGTTCACTGAGCTTTCGATGGGAACGGTGATCTGGGTTTCAACCGCTTCAGGGGCCAGCCCGACCGCTTCAACCTGAATATCGACCTGGGGTGGGGCAAAGGGCGGAAACACATCCAACGGCATCTGGGTAACGCTGAAGATGCCCCAGAGAGTGACGGCGATTGCCCCTGCCACGATCAACCACCGCTGAGCAATGGAATTTTTGAGAACCTGATTGAGCAAGGCATTCAACATTGATCTAGGCGTTCTCCTGCTGGCTTTCCGTTGCCTCATCAGACGAGACGCTCTCCTGCTTACCACCACGGGTCAGGGCAAATGCCCCAATTGCCAAGCCGATACCGCCGCCAAGCACAGCTAACAGCCATTGCGGCATACCGCCTGCTTCCGTCTCAGTCGTGACCATATTGCCGTCATCATCATGCTCATGGGGGACACCCTCCGCATCGGCCTGGGCATGCGCTTCATCTGTGGTCAGAGCTGCCGTTTCAGCGGGAGCCGTTTCAGCAGAAGTCGCCTCAGCGGTTTGCGTCTTGCGGGACTCGGCATAGAGGGACAAGCTGCCCTGGGTCACCAGTTGTTCACCAGCCGATAGCCCCTCCAAAACTTCAACCATTTCACCTTCTGTACCCCCCGTGGTGACCGGTACCGGCTCATAGAAGCTTTCGTACAACACAAACACCAGTTGCCGACCGTTATCTTCAACCAGAGCGGACACCGGAATCATGATCGCACCGCTGTTATCGGCGGCAGGCTCAATAGGATTTACCTGAATGCCAAGGATAGGGTCGGTTTCTGCATTGACCTCAACTCGATCAACACCCCCTTCAGCCTGAAATTCATCGCCATGACCAACGTGGGCCAGGGCAGCGGGTGTGCTCACAGCAAGGCTCAAAGCCAGAGCAGAACTCAATAAAGGTAAGCGCTTCATGGGGGACCTCCTCACAGTTGCGACAGCGCGAAGCAAAATCCCCAACAGGGTGCCATGAGGCAGATGAAAACCAGATGAAATGACAGCGTCATTTATGGTTGGGGCGATCTCTGGCTACAAACCGTCCGACAGCTCGATCTGATTTACCTGGAGCAGCACTAGAACACTGCACCGAGAGATATCCTGACGGCACACCATCGCCACCTCTGCCGCTGCATTGTACGCCTGGAGATCATCCACCATGTTTCCATTTTGGAAACTACTGTTGTTTGTCAGGATATGAGGGTAGCAAATGCTCTAATTGAGTCAACAAAGGCTCAAGCTCTGAGATGACGGTTTGCCAAATTGTTTGTTGGCGGATTTCGTCGTAACGATGAATCAAGATATTGCGGAGTCCAATGATCCTGCGCCAGTCAATTTTTGGATGGGCCTGTCGGAATTCATCCGATAATCTGCGGCCAGCTTCGCCTAAGATTTCGAGTTGCCTCTCTACCGCACTTTGCACGAGAGCGCTGTCCAAATACGCGCTATATGTCATGTTCGCAGTAAATTCTTGAATTCTGTGAATCGCATTCACCATATCCCACAGTGAGCTGATATCACGATTGTTGGCTGGCATAGATCACCCGCTGGGTGTGTAAGATTTCATGTCGCCGATAGGGATTTTTAAGCCCTTCCTTGTCGGCAATGTCAACCTGGCGGTTAAATAACCTCTCCAACTCATCCTTCATATCGACCCAATCAAACAGGCTCCACTTAGAGTCAGGGGAGAAGGTCAGGAGCACATCAATGTCACTATCGGGGCGAAAGTCATCTCGTAGGACAGAACCAAAGAGAGCAAATTCGGTAATTTGCCAGCAGCGGCAGAACTCAGCAATCTGTTCAGGAGAGGCCGAAATGCGTTGACTGACGGGTGGTTTTAATTCGGCAATCATTAGTCCTCTTCACCCTAAAGATTTCCGTGGTGAATGCTCAGGCGTTCTTAACCCCTATGATGCCTTAATGGCCTTGAGTTGCCATATTTTGATGCGTCACCATAGAGCTTTGATGCCACCGAGCCGATGAAAACCAGGTGAAATGACAACGACTCCGGTAGAATCGGCTGCGTGGTGAAGAGCACCAATGTGATGCGAGTCTTGTTAGTGGAAGACGAAGAAGATTTGGGTCAGGCGATTAAGCAAGTCTTAGTCGGTGAGAAGTATGTGGTGGATTGGGTTACTGATGGAGCGGCAGCCTGGTATTGCCTGGAAACCCAGTGGACGGACTACACGGTGGCGATTTTTGACTGGTTGCTACCCGAGCTTTCAGGGTTGGAGTTATGTCAACGGCTACGATCGCACCAAAATCCCCTGCCGGTGCTGATGTTGACCGCTTTAGGACAACCGGAAAATCGCATTGCCGGACTGGATGCCGGGGCCGATGATTATTTGGTAAAACCCTTCGTTATGGAGGAACTGTTAGCGCGACTGCGGGCACTACAGCGGCGATCACCTCAATTAAAACCCCAGCAGTTGACCGTCGGAGCCTTTACCCTGGACGATACCAACACGCTGCTGCAGGTCGCCTTACCGAACCAGTCTGTGCAAGAAATTCCCTTGACGCTGAAGGAGTTTCAGGTATTAGCCTATCTGATGGAAAATTGCGATCGCATCATCCCTGGTAGCAAGCTGCGCTCCCAATTGTGGGACTTGGATGAAGAACCGATCAGTAATGTGGTCGCGGCCCAGATTCGCCTGCTACGCCGCAAATTTGCCCGCTACGACTGCGACTGCCCCATTGAAACCGTCCCGGCCCAGGGTTATCGCTTCAGAACATGGCCATGAATAGCCAGCAACTCTTTCGCCGTAGCCGTCTGCAACTAGCTGCCTGGTATGCGATCGTCATGGGCGGAATTTTGAGCCTGTCAGGCTTGGGGATGACCCGCGTGCTGGTGCAGGCCAACTGGGTAGCGCTGGAACGAGAAATTGAGTCCATCGCCGGGACGCTCCACGACAGCCTCGAACCCATACTGCCTGCTGCAACAGATCCCACCGATGTGTTGCAGCAGATTTTGCCTGACCTGTGTGTTGTAGAAGCGCCCTGTGCGCCGAATCCGTCCCTCATTCAACGTCACACGATCGGGATTAGCGATCGCACGACCTACTACATCCGCCTGTTTGACAACCAAGGTAACCTGCTGGCCTTTTCTCCCAATCAGCCGAAACCACTGTCAGCCAACCTCAATCCGGCTCCCTGGCAAACCCTGCAGACGGTCGACGGCAGCCGCTATCGCCAGTTCACTACCATCATCCACAGCGCGGCCCACACCCACGTCCCTGACGAGGTGTCCCACGAACATCCCTCTTGGGGGTATCTGCAGGTGGGGCGTACCTTGAGGGCCTTTGATGCGGAACGCCAACGGCTGCGATGGATTTTAATCGCCAGCTTTCCGCTGATATTGGGATTGATCGCCATTGCGAGCTGGTGGCTGTCGGGTCTGGCGATGCAACCGATTTACCAGTCCTACCAGCAACAGCAACAGTTCACCGCTAACGCGGCCCATGAATTGCGATCGCCCCTCGCCAGTCTCCTCGCCACCGTGGAAGCAATTCTCCGTCTGCCACCGGAAGAATCAGAACAGGTGTCCAAGCTGTTGCCCACCGTCGAGCGTCAGGGTCGTCGCCTGAGTCAGTTGGTCGCTGACCTGCTCTTGCTCACCAGTCTGGAACAAGATGGCACCCCCAAACCGCTACAACCCTGCTGCTTAAACGACATCGTTGCTGACTTAACTGAGGAACTGGCGGAGTTTGCCGCTACGACTGATATTCGCCTCAGTCACCAGCTCCCCGATACCGAAATCCACGTCATGGGGCAGGAATCTCAGCTTTACCGCCTGGTGTCTAACTTGATAGCGAATGCGATTCAATACACGCCATCAGGGGGGGCTGTCATAGTGAGCTTAGCGACTCGCGATCGCTCCGCCAAGATTACGGTTAAAGATACGGGGATTGGGATTCCGGCGGCGGAGCAAAGGCGGATTTTTGAGCGCTTTTATCGGGTGAACAGCGATCGCTCCCGCACGACTGGAGGGACGGGCTTAGGATTGGCCATTGCTCAGGCCATTGTGCAACGGCACCAGGGACACCTTTCCTTAAATAGTGAGATAGACCAAGGGAGTACATTCACAGTTTCACTTCCCATTGATCTCTGAAAGTCAATCCAGCAGCTTGGAGCGTCATCCTTGAGCAGGACAACACTAGCTTTGGTGTAGACGGGACAGAGACCGTCGGAGCGAATTATAGCAAGCCGCAGTTTGATCAGGCCGACCTGGATAATTGAAACCAGCTTCTGGCAAGCATTTCAATTCCACATTCCGACCTCCGCATTCCGAATTCTGCTATAGAGGCGATCGGCTGCTGCTCAACTACACACTCACTGCGCGCTTTAACGGGGTTGGCTGTAGCCGTAGCATTGAGCCTTGTCTTTATTCAATATGGGGCGGAATTGGGCCGACTTTTATCAATAGTTGACACCGCTGGGCAAAAAGTGGCTTCAGCGCAATTGAGCGGCGGGTCGTTAGCGGGCCTAAGGGAGCATAGTCGGGACTCCGGCGCACATAGTCGCGCAGGCAATTGATGCGCCCGGCATAGGTTGCCCAATGGGTGGCCAGTTCTGGATGCTGCTGCAGGGTTTGACGGCGCGATCGCCGAAATGCCGACAACGATATCTCTAGCTGCTCAAAGCGGTCTCGATGGCGGTCATAAAATTCGGCTGCTTGCGGTCTCAGTGTTCCTTCTGGAGCTTGGGTAATGATCAAATCAAACCCGCCTTGAGACAGAATTGCGTTGAAGGCGAATCCCCAGTGAACCGGCTGCAGGGCTGTCATGTCGGCTGGCGTTAGGAGACGCTTGCGGGTTCTACCAGACGGTTGAGGTTCTGGGACTAAAATGCCGAGTTGGCGACTCAATGTTTCAAATAGCAAGCCGTTCAGCTTTTGCTGAACAGCCGCGTTGACTGACTCAATGCGATCGCGCAAAAATTCGCGCTGCACATATTCGGGAATGCCGCCTTCCGCCCCCATCGCGTGGGTTTGGGCACGATAATGCTCAATGCGAATTTGTTTTTCGGCCAGGGTATCGCGATAGTTAGCTGCAGCCAATGGCTGTAAGAGATTGCCCTGGAGTACCGTGGCTTTGTCCGTTTCTGCCTGCGATCGCGGGGGCGCAATTTGGTCAAAACTCTCTTCATCTACCCGAATGAAGCCGATCAGTGCATTCCC
The DNA here is from genome assembly GCA_010671905.1 of Leptolyngbya sp. SIOISBB. Taxonomy (GTDB): domain Bacteria; phylum Cyanobacteriota; class Cyanobacteriia; order Phormidesmidales; family Phormidesmidaceae; genus Halomicronema. Next base: position 6,092,311 of record JAAHII010000001.1, on the reverse strand, counting down.
CGCAATGATGTTGAAATCTAAATCCGGTAGTAGGGGCAACGGTGCTTCAGATGGGGCTGTGGACAGCAACCGTAACCAGAGTTGGGTCTGAGTCACCGCGATCGCTGTTGATCGCACATCGACACCATAAAGGTTTTGCGTCAAGATCTGCTGAGTCCAGGCCCATTGCGGTGAGCAGGGTAGGGATTGCAGCGATCGCACCCAATTTTGTAACTGGGGATGACTGGCCTGTTGGGCATAGTCCCAGCAGGTTTGATAAATCCCCTGCAAGCGGTCTAAGGCCATGAGTAAGAATCGCCCTGATCCACAGGCGGGATCGAGGATCGACAGACTGGGTAAAACCTGCGTGATTAACTGCACACAGTCTTCATCAGTTATGCCCGAGAGCCAATCTGACAGTGGCTTTTCAGCAGCGGGAGCTGACAGCACTTGCAAAATGTGGGCATCAACGGTTTGCTGGCAGATTGCAGCGAGCTTGGCTACTGGCGTAAACTTGGGCTTGCTATCGGGTGCCGTCATCAAGGCTTCCCAAGCGGCAGCCAGAGCCGGGCGCGTAATTGTCGCTACCTCTGACTGTTGGGCATTGAGGGGCAGGGGCGGCGGCGGCGGGTCGCGCTGCCAAACCTGTTCGGCCAGCCAACCTAAAAATTGCTCCAGCGGTTCGTCAGGCAGATCGACTTGGGGGTATTGTAATTCCAACGGGTGGGGCGCAAAGAGCCAACTCCCGAGACAGGGAATGTCGCCAATGCGGGCACTGAGCGACTGAGGCCGCTCGGATGTCGGCAAACTCAAACCCTGATGACAGAGCGGCTGTAAAAACGTCTTGAAAAAACTACTGGGAGTTGCTGATGCCTGTAGACCGAGTTGGTTGTGCAAGTACCAGCGATCGCCCCCAGCCAGCCAACCGGCGACCTGCAGGTCATAAATCAGCAACAATCGGCAGAGCAGAATATGGGCAAAATAATCCCGCTCAACGGCCCCTGGCAGACCGGTTGAGGCATGGGCAAACCGACCATGATGTTGAGCAAGCGCTTGGGCTAGGGAATGATGGCCAAGCTTCATGGGCTAATCAGCTGGCTGTCCTTTCTCTTGCTGCACTTTATCGACATAGGTTTGGAACCGCTGCAGGTCAGCCTTGAGGGTTCCTTCCACAATGCGACCTAAAAACAGATTATCCATGAGCTTGCCGATCAAACTCGGAATCGAATAAGCCACCGTCAATTTGACAGCGCTCGTGTCTTTATGGTCATAAAATCGGATGCCTCCCCGATTGGGGAGACCATCCACGGCTTCCCACTGAATCAGCTGATGGTCGACCAGCTTCGTAATGCGTGACAACCAGGTAAATTCGAAACCGCCAGACGCCAGCTTCCAGCGAGATAAATCTGGGTCTTCTTCCAAAACCTTGACCGACTCGATCCATTTCATCCAGCGAGGCATCTGCTCTAAGTCAGACCACAACTCCCAAGACAGTTCGACAGGAGCATTCACTTCGACCAAGACGCTATGTTCGAGCCAGTCACTCATGGTGGGTTATCTTATGTGCTCCAAAACGGCCTGGGCAGCTTGCTTACCAGACAGGGTTGCCCCTTCCATACTATCGATGTAGTCCTGCTGCGTGTAGCTACCGGCCAAAAAGAAGTTATCGACTGGTGTCACTTGGTTAGGCCGATAGGGATCCATGCCGGGAGCCTCACGATAGAGGGATTGAGCTAACTTGACGACATTATGCCAGGTCATGTTGAGCTCGCGAGAAGACGGGAAAAGATCATGCACTTGTTTGAGCACATGCTGGGCGATCGCTTCGTTATTTTCTTTGATGAAGGGGTCACCAGGGGTCAGAACGCACTGCAGCAGTGAGCCTTCGCCTTCGCGGTAATAGTCGGTCGGGCTCGTCAGGGCCAGATCGGCAAAGCAGGAAAAGTCAGCATCTGGGGTATAGAGCAGATTGTCGAGTCCGGTGGGGGTGTCGATTTGCTTCATCGCTTGAGGATCTTGCAGCTCTGTCACCCAACCATCAAATCGCAGCTGCACGGTCGCCACAGGCACAGCATCGAGCTTGTAGATATTGTCAAACTCAGGCCAGCGGCGCCAACCTTTCGGCAGCAACCGTTTGATGCCCGGTACGTCGCAGGCGGCCACGTAAACATCAGCAGTCACGGTTTCGGTTTCGTCGCCATTGGCGATCGCCAATCCAGTGACGTGGGTCGCATTGCCCTTATCTTCAAACAGGACTTCGCGCACGCCCCGCCGAGTATGCACCTTGGCCCCCCGGGCGGTCAAATAATTCAAAATTGGTTTATGCAAAAATTCGTCTGGCGAGCCTTCCAGCATCCGCAACACCGACGCTTCGCTCTTAACGGCAAAGAACAGGAAGATGGTCAACATGCAGCGAGCCGAGATATTTTCGGTGTCGATGAACCCCAAAGCGTAGGCGATCGGGTTCCACATGCGCTTGAGACTGCCGTTAGAGCCGCCGTGCTTGCGAAACCAGTCCGCAAAGCTAATGCGATCTAGCTCGCGAATGACCCGCATGGCACCGTCGAAATCTACTAGGCCCCGAACAATCGGGCTAGTGCCTAGGGCGAGCGCGTTCATCGCTTTATCCACTGCTGACAGTTGCGACGTCGTAAAGAAAGCCTTCAGACCGTTAAAGGGGGCTCCCGTAATGAAGCGAAAGTCCAGTTCCCCAGTCACGCCACCGCGATTCACAAAGGTATGGGTATGATCCTTCAGCCGTAAATGGTGAAATGCATCAACCCGCTGCATCAGTTCAAACAGGTTGTAATAGCAGCCAAAAAAGACGTGTAAGCCCATCTCGACATGGTTACCGTCCTTGTCGATCCAGCTGCCGACCTTGCCACCGACAAAGGGACGGCTTTCAAAGATTTCGACCTCATGACCCGCGTCGGCCAATTCAACGGCTGTGGATAGACCAGCTAACCCGGCTCCAACAATCGCAACTCGCATGCGTCGTGACGTGTCCTTTATGAAGATAACTTTACGTATTTTAATGGTCTGTGGGGAGCTTGTGGGGAAAGAATCCGTGTTCCCATTTTTGAGCGATCGCGCTAACGCTCAATTCTGAACAGGCACAGAAGCTAGTCCTCTATGGCACAAGTCGCAATACCTCTCCAGAATCCGCTCCCCCTTGCTCCCCTGGCCCATCACAAATGACATGCAAATTTACGCCGTTGTTGTTAACTAGGGCTGAGCAAAAAGGCGTTCTGGAAGTCTATAGCAGAGGTCAGAGGTCAAAAACGAAATTCTGATTGAATTGGCATTGCAGCGATTTGCAATGACCTGACTTAAATGCAGATTGCGAAGAAGTTCAACTTGATAAGTAATCGAGTAGTGACAGCCGCCACTCCAAGGTTTACTTGCCCCTTTGCTCCCTCGCCCACTACAGCCAAACGCACTACTGCCCGCTCCCTAAAGCCCTTTATTCCCAATCCAAGGCATAGCTCATTTGTAAAGGGGGGATATTCAGTTCTTCTGGGGTCTTTAAGTAAGTTTCAAAAAAGGCGATGGTCTCTTTGGGACCCGGCTTGCCCCGAGCGGCTCCAGTGACGCCAGAAGCAATCATCACGCCACAAAAACCGTTGCTGTCTGCACACCATTGCTGCCATTGCGTGAGCAACTTGCTGTCGTGGGCATCTTGCATCAGGAATTCAATAAACAGATGAAAATCGCCATCCCTGGTGTGCAGTAACCCCAGTTGTAAGGTATCGCCTGACATCGGATCGCTACCGGGATTAAAACAGACAGCCTTAATGCCCTGTGCCGTTTCCAATTGGGATGCGAGCTTTTGAGCCTTCGGTCGTGAGGTTTGGATCGCCACGACCGGAATCATTTCAGTAGCTACAGGGGGAGTCCCGAGCGCATGATAGCGTGGGCCTCGACCAATGGTCTGGAGCGTCGTCTGCGGTAAACGGGTGAGCAAAACCATGGCCCCTTCGGGCACATAGTCATCCCGAAAGCGCGGTAGTTCAAACGCTGCCAAGTCTGCGTCGCTGTCGCCAAAGTCTTCAGCGATCTCAAGTTGGGCCGTAATGTCAGGGCAAGTAGCGATTTTGATGGTTAGCTGAGACTTGCTTAAGGGATTCGGCAAATCATAGGTCTGTGTCAGTTCAGAAAAGTCTGACCGACTCAAGACATCTTCGTGAGCCGTTAAAAAATAGTTGAGTCCTTGCAGGCACACTCTCAGGGCTGCCGCTTCTTCTAGCTCCAGCGTATGTCTTAGGCCCTCTAGGGGATGGAGACTGCCGAACTCAGGAATAACCTCTGAGGGGGCAGTCTGCATCCACGGTAGGGGCAGGAGTGGGGTGTCCGCTTCGTCGCGCACGAGCTCGAAATTCAAAAACAGACAATCTTGAGACAGAAAAGCCTGCTGCATTTGGCGGGGGGTGAGATTGCTCTCGGTGGCGGTTTTCCGAAACTGAGTGAGGGAATCAAGGGAGCGATAAATGAGCAAACCGTATTCTAAGCCAGCCATGCCCAGTACTGAGACATACAGCGTCCCTAGATTCCACTGATTCAGCTCGATCCGAAGAATTTGATCATCCCCTAGGTGATTCCAGGGGGCATTATCCCAGAGCTGATGGGCCTGCTCGTTGAGAGCACTTTCCCAATCGGGTGGCAGGGATGACTCAGAGATCGCATCAGGCTGCTGTAAACTCTCAAAAATCTCGTCAATGATGGGCAGCGCTTCGGCGTAATCGACGGTCAGATCAAGGTCTTGCAAGGCCCCGCGCAAAAAAAAGTGAATTTCGCGATCGCACACCACGAGTTTGTGTGGCCGGGCCGGGGGAATGGCGCCTTGAGGATGTTCCATCGCTTGCAGAAGCGTTCTCACGACGGCTTCGTGGCCGGTATCAGCAGGAATAATCGTGACGGCTCTTAATACGCCCTCGGTGCCATCGACCCAGATAATGCAATCGCTGGCTTCATCTTCATCCGCATCGGCCAAGCTACTGTCATAGCCAAATGCATCCAGCATACCCTCGGCGATCGGCCGGCGATCGCCTTCCCAAATAACCGGTTGCTTGGGCAACCGTTGCAGTCGAGCGCAAGTGAAAGGACTGAGGGAATACATAGGGGCTGATGATCAAATTCCTTGATAAATGGTTTTAGCAAAAACCAGTGGGGATCGAGTGAATGCAGGAACTACTTAATACAAGTCAACTTTGGCGCGACCACGGGACTTAATCTTAAAGACCCAGCGGGCGACTTTTCAGCAGACGGGCGCAGATCACTGTAAAAATTATTCAAAATTGTAGAGCGGTTCTCAAGATTAGAGCCAGGTTTTCGTCGGTCTGCTCCCCACTTCACAACATCCTCTAAATCCTTCCTAAATCCAGTGTTAAAAGGCTATTAACAATTGCCTGATAGCGTGCGGCTAGGTGGGCTGTGGAGTGGGGAGATTTAGATATGGCTGGGACGCGATTGCTGCTTGCGGCAGTGTTGCTGCTGCTACTGGGAGATTTTGTCGCCACTTTTGGCTATCACGTGCCAGAGCACGTGTTTGGTAAATTCCACAACCTGGTGCACCACAGTCCTAAACGCAGCTTTGTGCGTTATGCCATTAAAAATCGCCAGCCGCTGGCTCTGATCGATGGCTTTCTCGGTGCCTTTCCCTATTTTGTCTTCATTCCCTGGTTGTGGCTGATTTCCCCTTGGGGAGTGGGACTGGGCCTCGTGCTCGCGGAACTGCATGTCATCTGGCGTCATCGTTTCTGGCCCACGAAGCCTCGGCCCATTTGGCTAAGTCAACTGTGCCAGGTGCTGTACATCACCACGCCAGAACGCCACTTGATACACCACCAGTGCGCAAACCAGGCCTTTGGCGATATTTTTGCCTTCTATGGCAAACCGGCTGAGTGGTGGCTCAAGTATTTGCGTCTCCTTAAAAAGCGTTACCGGAGTGTCTGTCGATAACGCCTTTTAATGCACTTGTAGATCAAGCAGATCGAGGGAGCGATCGCTGCTGGCCACACTGGCGATATCCATCACTAAAGCGGATTGGATTTTACTGGGGCGGGCGGCTTGATGCGGGGCTTATCCGGATGGCGAGTGGGGCGGGGGCGATCGCCGCCATCACCCTGCCGACTGCGACGGGGATAAGGCGACCGACCTTTCTTTTTCTTCTTCGGCGGTACCATCCGAATCGGATGGCCATCGGTCATCATGAGCTTTTCGCCCTGGCGCTCGACGTCAAACTCCCAAAAGTACCCTAAGGTCTTACCGGAGATCGCCCCAAAAATGTGCAGCTTAAACGCTTTTGGCGTCTTGCTAGCGCTAGAGCGCTTGGAAGCCTGAACAATTTTGACCAGGATGGTTTCCGCATCCTCGTCATAACCCAAGACTTCACCCCGAATCGAGAAGTAATTTTCTGCGGGGGCCTCGGCTTCCGGCGTCATGGCGGCGCTGCTTGCCGCTGACTTGTCGTCCGCGTCCTCGGCGGCGGCCTCATCAGCTGCGCTCTCGTCGGCCGCGCCCGCGTCAGCTGTCGTTTTAGGATTTTCTCCCGGCAGACCGAGCGTATCCGGTTCCCAAATACCAACAATTTGCAAATGTAGGCTGCTATCCTCAGCGCTGTCTTCAGCATCTTCGGCTGGTTGGCGCGTGCGCGGATACACGACCCAGAGGTGAGCGGCCTCTAAATCTATGTGTTTTTTAATCAAACTGGTCACGCGACCTAACAGCACGGCGTCAATGTAGGTGCCATCCTCGGTCACAATATTGCCCCGATTAAGCTGTTCTTCTTCCGGTTGATAAACCCCCCTCACTAAGCCGATCGCTCGATATTGCATCGGTTCACTCGGAGGCGCGATCGGATGATTCGTGACTTTCGATACTGGTGGTGTGCTCTCTGCCGATTGCGCTGATAGCTCTGAGGGCGCAGCTGGGGTAGATGTTGTTTCAGGAGCCGGAGCTGCCGGTTGAGCTTTGATGGCTGGCGGAGTAGCCGCTTCAGGTCGGGGTGGGGGCTTCTGTAGGGAAGGCCGTTTCGGGGGGGCACTTAAGGGTTTGCCTGAATTTTGAGATGCTGCGTTGGGGGGGGTATTCTCCGCTGCGCTCATGGGTCTTCGAATCCTCCTGAACCTGAACACTCCCACCTAAATAGATTGACTGGGTGGGGGTTATTCACTCAAGGTTAGCACTGCAGTTTGTATCCCGCGAGATCCTTCCCAGCCCGTTGTCTATAAAGGTGAAAGATGGCGATTTAGCCAATATCTTTAATAATTGTTTCCTGTAGAGTAAGCGGCAAATCCGCACTCTTTTCGAGGATGAATGAGAGATTTGTCATTTCTTTATTTTATTGATGGATTAGGACTTTGATTCGCTAACGAAGGCGCTAAGATGAGCACGTTGAATTCGGAATCTCGCTTGTGGCTGTGAAGCGCAACCGTTGGTTGGTCATTAGTGTTCTAGTTGTTGCCGTAGGCGCCTTTTTGGCCCTATCGGTGTTGCCCTTTTTGACCGGAGGGAATCAACCCACCACTGCGACCTCCCAGGGCAACAATCCGTCAGAGGGGGCTGATCCCCAAGCTGAACTCGAGGCCCGAGCCCGAGGCTATGAACTGGTTTTGGAGCGAGAACCCGATAACCAAACCGCGATCGAGGGTTTGGTTGAAGCCCGGATTCAACTAGAAGATTTAGAAGGGGTCGTCGCGCCGCTGGAGAAATTGGCGGAGCTGAATCCCAATACGCCAGAATATCGAGTTTTGCTAGGGCAGACGAAACAAAGCATTGGTGATTTAGAAGGGGCAGCGGATGAATATCGCACTGTGTTGACCCAGCGCCCTGGTGATATGAATGCGCTGCAAGGACTCACAGCCCTCTTACTGCAACAAGAGCGTCCCCAAGCGGCGGTTGGGTTGCTGCAAGATACCTTACAGTCGGCGCCGCAGGCTAACGAAGTCACGCCGGGAGCCATTGATGTTGGTTCTGTACAGCTCCTATTGGCCCAGGTATATGTCGAAGAGGACAACGTTGATGAAGCTTTGCGGGTGTACGACGACGCGATCGAGGCTGCTGAGGACGATTTTCGTCCCGTGTTGGCAAAAGCATTGGTGCTGAGGGATACGGGTCGAGAGCCCGATGCTGCAGTGCTGTTCCGTCAAGCCGAAGAGTTGGCCCCGGCCCAATTTAAGGATCAGGTGCGGCAGTTGGCCATTGGGGAAGACACCGCACCCGCCGCCGGATTAGAGGGTGAGGAGTTGGTGCCTACCGAGTCACCAGTACCTTCTGATCAGCCTGCTCCAGATGCTACCGAACCAGAGGATGCTGACTCTGACGGTGAGTTTATTGAATAATGGGTGATGGTCCCAACCTGCTACTAGGGCCGGTCTCATCATTTAGCGGTCAAATCCTTTCCGTAGGGGAATGGCAGCCCCTAGCTTGTTGAATAAATGCGGACGCGATCATGCTTAGCCCAAAAGGCTTCTGGGATCATATTGATGTCGCGCCCTAGAGCTGTCAGCTGGAGTCGAGACCAAGTGCTGCAGCAAGCGCCTCTACGGCTCTAGAGCACTTCCTCAACAATCCTTCACTGTGGAGCGTTGATAAAGACGCCCAACCCGTTATGCACTCGGCCCACCGTACTGCCGTGACGGTTGATAATGGTGCCGCCCAAATATAGGCTCGAAGAGGTACCGCCATCTAGATTTAGGGCGTCGATCGCCCCGAGTTGCCGCATAATTTCGGCTGTCTCGCGCAGAGTCGGCCCTCGACCACCCGGGCTAAAGTGGATGGCCGCCAGAATGAGATTGCCGTCAGTGGTGACCCCGATCGCACTCCGAGGGGCCGCTTGAGCTGCAAAGGCATCGCTAAAACCCTCAGCTTTGGCATCAGCGACAATCTGACCGTTTTGCACCAGAATGGGGCCACCCCCAATCGCGGTCGAGAAATTAGCGAAGTTGGGTGGCCGCAAATCGGGGGTGAGGGCCACTGTCATGCCGATGGGCAGAGACTGGGCGGCTGAATTGAAGGAACGCAACACCAGCAGATAGCCCTGGGGCGGAATCGCATAGGCACCGGTTCCGGCAGCGCTGGCCGGAGTTTGCTGGATCACGCGGTTATCATCCACTGTAATAATCCGTTCACCGTCAGTAATTGGGGTATAGGTGCGCCCCCAGACACTGGTATACAGACCGATGCCTGCCTGCACATAGCCACTGTTGATGTGATTAACCGTGAAGGAGTTGCCCTGCTGTGTGGTCAGGGTGTGAGTTAAAGAGAGACGACTCAGGGCAAACTGGCGTTGCGGATTCCAGGCGATCGCCCCTCTGCCCAAGATGGGGCCAGAAATCCATTGCCCACTGCGACGAATCGCGCCTAAAGGCAACTGATTATTGCGGTTGAAAAATCCGGCATTGATCGCCACGTAGGCTTGATTCGTCGCGGCCATCGTTTTGAGGGGCGTAATGCCAGGGAGTTGATTGGCATTGCTCCAGATCGGCTCTAGGCGGGTGTCGTCGCTGAGACTCAGCCAGATTTGATGGACAGGAAATGGGCGATCGCCCACAGTCAGATACTGTTGTTGCCACAAAACCCCCGGCGCCCAGCGAATTTCCCGAGGGACGACATCCACCTGACTGATATCAATGACTACGCGATGGGGATTCGGCAAACTCCACACCCGCGGTCGAGAGGTTTCGTCAAAGGTGCCTCGGATTTGCATCTGTCCACCGCTGGTGGCCACGGTTAAGGAGTTGAGCTCATTGCCTTCACCAGTAGTCAGCAGGGCTGGATCAAAGCTGCTGCCAGGCGTCGCCTGCAAGGTCAGGGTGAAAGATGTCGCGTCTTCATCAAAACTCCAAAGCACTGGGCGATCCACATCCAATACGAGACGATCGCCCCAGACTTGCTTGCCTCGTCGCCCGGCTGTCACCGTGCCGCTGGGAGCCTGAAGGCGTAAATTTGTCCCGTTCGGCGTCAATTGCCAACCCTGCTGGGCTGCCCAGGCGGTGATATCTAGAAACCGATAGCCGTTGCTAAACCATGTCGGTAGCATATCGGCCTCATCCGCAAACCACAGAACTGGTTGCTGGTCAGGGGTCGTACTATCTTGCAAATCTAAGCCCAGATGGGTCATTAGGGGCAGATCAGCCATGCCGAGGCGATCTCCTCGACGCTCCCAGGGGATAGGGACCGTCGTGCTACCAACGGTGATGGTTGTGCCTTGCAGGCTGGCGGGCAACTGCGCTAGGGGAGCCACTAGTCGCGGCGATGTTTGGTCCTGCTGCATGGGCAGCGCGATCGCCGATTGCCGAGAGCTGATAGTGGCCCCTAAAGTCATGCCGACGATGCCTAAGCCCATCATCGAGCCAATCCAGGGATTGAGACATGTTCCAGACTTCATCGCTTGCATGCGCTGCCTCCAGCGTGAGGTTGGTTCCCCACAGAGAATTCTTCAAAAGCGTAATCGTTCACACAGCGAAACAGAACATCCCGACGTAATACTGCAATACTTGTCAACGCTTTCAAGGCATCCGTCTGTAATCGGGAAATCCCCTTGGTCTGTAAGGTCGATGGTTTTGTGTGACACCCTACGGCAGCGGAACGAAAGGGTATAATCATCAATCCAGGCTCATGATAGATATCGCTCTTGATAGCCTGTTGCAGCTTGGCTGAGACTACCGTCTAAGTGTGCATTGGCCAAGCTAAATGCTGATAGCAAAGCATCGCAAAGTAACTTGCTGATCGCCCAAACTCGATCAGGGATGCCTGATTTCAGACCACTACTTAGATAGTTGCTAGGGTTTCTTTACTTCCTAAAGCTTCTAGTTGCTTTCTAGTGAGGACATATCGGCTACCTGTCATGGCAGGCAAGCTTAGAGTCGCTAGGGGCGACTGTTTTCGTTGATATCACCTCTTTCAATACGAGCCGTCTCATGGGGAATACACCGTTGAACCTGAACCAGTCCAACCAACATCAGACCAATAGCATGCTCCAGTGGGGGCCGCGCGCCATCGTCGAAGAACGAGACGCCTGTGGCGTAGGTTTTGTTGCCGATCAGCAAGGGCGAGCCAGTTTTAAGCTGGTGCAGCAGGCGCTGAAGGCTTTGGGCTGTATGGAACATCGGGGGGGCTGTTGTGCGGATCGAGATTCTGGCGATGGGGCTGGGGTCATGACCGCGATTCCCTGGACGTTGCTGCAAGCAGCAGACCTTGACGCGACATTAGAGCCGGAAAAGACTGGGGTCGCGATGGTTTTTCTGCCGCTGCAGCCAGAGGCCGCCACGATCGCTCGGGAGATCTTTGCCACGGCAGCTCAAGCCGAAGGGTTTACTGTTTTGGGCTGGCGAGTAGTGCCCGTTCAAACAGACGTGCTAGGCGTGTTGGCCAAGCAAAACCAGCCGCGGATTGAGCAATTTTTTGTGCAGTGTGATCATGCCAGCGGTGATGACCTGGAACGTGAACTGTATCGCCTGCGCCGCCGCATCCATCGGGCCCAGATGAGCTGGCAAGGGGAGGCTGCGATCGCCCAACAGCTGAAAGAAACTTACATTTGTTCTTTTTCCTCTCGCACCATTGTTTACAAAGGGATGGTGCGTTCTGAGGTGCTCAGTCAGTTCTACTTAGACTTGCAAAACTCTGACTATGTCAGCCCCTTCGCTATTTATCACCGCCGCTTTAGCACCAACACCATGCCCAAGTGGCCCTTAGCGCATCCCATGCGTCTGGTCGGCCACAACGGCGAAATTAATACTTTAGTCGGCAACATCAATTGGATGAAGGCGCGCGAAGCTGACCTCACTCATCCCCTGTGGCAAGGCCACATTGAAGAGTTGCTGCCCATTGTGAAGATGGACAACAGCGACTCTGCTAACCTCGATGGCGTGATGGAACTGCTCGTCCGCTCGGGACGCACCCCGCTGGAAGCCCTGATGATTATGGTGCCTGAGGCGTATCGTAACCAACCAGACCTGGAACAGTATCCTGAAATTGTCGATTTTTACGATTTTCACAGCGGCCTGCAAGAGCCTTGGGATGGCCCAGCTTTGATCGCTTTTGGCGATGGTAAGCAAGTCGCGGCGGCATTGGATCGGAACGGTTTGCGGCCCGCCCGCTACATCATCACCTCGGATGGTCTGATTATTGTGTCGTCAGAAGCGGGTGTCGTCGATGTGCCCGTTGAGAGCATTGTCGAAAAAGGTCGCCTCGGTCCAGGGCAGATGATTGCGGTGGATTTTGAGACCCACGAAATTCTTAAAAACTGGGATATCAAGCAGCGCATTGCCGCGCAACAGCCCTATGGCGAGTGGCTGGCTCAATACCGTAAATCCATTCAGCCTCAGCTATTTGCCGAAGCGGCGACGCAGGAAAGAGCAACACTCTTGCAGCAGCAAACGGCCTTTGGTTACACCGCCGAAGACGTGGAAATGATCATCCAAGACATGGCGGCTCAGGGCAAAGAGCCCACCTTCTGCATGGGCGATGATATTCCCCTGGCGGTGCTCTCGACCAAAGCCCACCTGCTATACGACTACTTTAAGCAGCGGTTTGCTCAGGTCACCAATCCGCCGATCGATCCCCTGCGGGAGCGGTTGGTGATGTCTCTAGAAACTCAGCTTGGGAAGCGGGGTAATTTGTTGGAAGAGCATGCCGAGTATGCCCGACTGCTGAAGCTGGAGTCCCCGGTTTTGAACGCAGTGGAGTTGAACCTGGTACAGTCATCGGGCTTCCCCACCGCGACGATTTCGACCCTCTATGGCATTAGTGATGGCCCGGATGGTCTAAAGCAGGCGATCGCAACGCTGTGCGATCGCGTGGATGCGGCCGTGAAAGCTGGCAGTGAGATTATCGTGTTGAGCGATCGCGTCGATGCCGCTGGCCAGCCCTGCCAGCTGACAGCAGACACGACCTACATTCCACCCTTGGTGGCGACCGGGGCGGTGCATCACCACCTGATTCGCGAAGGGCTACGGATGAAAGCGTCTATCGTGGTGGATACCGCCCAGTGCTGGAGCACTCATCACTTTGCCTGCTTGGTGGGCTATGGCGCGAGTGCGATCTGTCCTTATCTGGCCCTGGAATCGGTGCGTCACTGGTGGCATGACAGTCGCACCCAAAAGCTGATGGAGACCGGACGAATTGAGCGGGTTACCGTTAACGGTGCCCAAGCCAACTATCGCAAAGCGGTAGAAAACGGTCTGCTAAAAATTCTCTCGAAGATGGGAATCTCTCTGATTACCAGCTATCAGGGGGCGCAGATCTTTGAAGCGGTGGGCATCGGCTCTGACTTGCTAGAAACGGCTTTTCGGGGCACGACTTCGCGTTTGGGTGGCCTCACCCTGGCCGATCTAGCCCAGGAAACCAATCGCTTCCACCAAAAGGCCTTCCCAGAAATTAGTGGCAAGCGCTTGGAAAATATGGGTTTTGTGAAAGCCATGCCCAAGGGCGAGTACCACATGAATACCCCGGCCCTCACCAAGGCGCTACACAAAGCGTTGGTGTCGAAGCAGTACGATCATTATGAAGTCTATAAAGCGCAGTTAGAAGGCCGCACCCCCACGGCACTAAGGGATTTGCTGGATCTGAAGAGCGATCGCACCCCCATTCCCATTGACGAAGTCGAGCCCGTTGCCAGCATTATGGAGCGGTTCTGCACTGGGGGCATGTCTTTGGGCGCCCTATCTCAAGAAGCGCATGAGGTATTGGCGATCGCCATGAACCGCATTGGTGGCAAGTCAAACTCGGGTGAGGGCGGCGAAGATCCGAAGCGCTTTGAAGTGCTGAAGACGGTGGATGCCGAAGGGCGCTCTGAGCTGTTCCCCAACTTGAAAGGACTCCGCAATGGCGACACCGCGAGCTCTGCCATTAAGCAGGTCGCGTCGGGCCGCTTTGGGGTGACGCCAGAATATCTGATGCACGCCAAGCAGATCGAAATCAAAATGGCCCAAGGGGCGAAGCCGGGTGAGGGCGGTCAACTCCCAGGCAAGAAAGTCAGTCCTTACATCGCCATGCTGCGGCGCTCCAAACCGGGGGTTTCCCTGATTTCTCCCCCGCCCCACCATGACATCTACTCCATTGAGGATCTGGCGCAACTCATCTTTGATCTGCACCAAATCAACCCCAAGGCGGGCGTCTCGGTGAAACTGGTGGCAGAAATCGGCATCGGCACCATTGCTGCTGGCGTTGCCAAGGCGAATGCCGACGTCATTCAGATTTCGGGTCACGATGGCGGCACGGGCGCGTCTCCCCTCAGCTCCATCAAGCACGCGGGCTTACCTTGGGAACTCGGTTTAACTGAAGTCCACAAGGTGTTGATGGCCAATCAGCTGCGCGATCGCGTCCTGCTCCGGGTAGACGGTGGCCTCAAAACGGGCTGGGATGTGATTATGGGGGCGCTCATGGGCGCTGAAGAGTATGGCTTCGGTTCTATTGCCATGATCGCAGAAGGCTGCATCATGGCCCGGGTCTGCCATACCAACAACTGCCCCGTCGGTGTTGCTACCCAAAAAGCCGAACTGCGGAAGCGTTTTACTGGCATTCCCGAGCATGTGGTCAACTTCTTCTCCTTCATTGCCGAAGAGGTGCGATCGCTGCTAGCTCGTCTAGGCTTCCGCTCTTTGGATGAGATTGTGGGTCGGACCGATTTACTGCAACCCCGTGCAGGCGTTCAGCTCACCAAAACCGATTCCCTTACGTTGGCGGCGCTGTTGGACCTGCCGGATGTGTCGGGCGATCGCACCTGGCTAGATCATGGCGATATTCACAGCAATGGCCCGGTCCTTGATGACGAGATGCTGGCGGATGCCGATATCAAAGCCGCGATCGCCAACCAAAGTACAGTCAAAAAAGCCTTCAAAGTCATCAACACGGATCGCACCGTTGGAGCGAGAGTGTCAGGCGCGATCGCTGAGCAGTATGGCAATAGTGGCTTCGAAGGCCATCTAGATCTCACTTTCGAAGGCAGCGTTGGTCAAAGCTTCGGTGCGTTCAACCTGCCCGGGATGACCCTCACTCTGATTGGCGAAGCCAATGACTATGTGGGTAAAGGAATGCACGGTGGCGAAATCGTCATCAAACCCTTCCCAGGCATCACCTACGATCCGTCGAAGAATGTGATTCTCGGCAATACCTGTCTGTATGGCTCCACCGGGGGCACCCTCTATGCCCAGGGCATTGCTGGTGAACGCTTTGCCGTCCGCAACTCGAAGGGCCAGGCGGTGATCGAAGGCGCTGGTGACCATTGCTGCGAGTACATGACCGGTGGAGTCGTCATCGTCCTTGGCCATGTGGGTCGCAACGTCGGCGCGGGCATGACGGGGGGACTGGCTTACTTCCTCGATGAAGAGGGTAACTTCCCCACGCGCGTGAACCCCGAAATCGTCAAGGTGCAGCGAGTTATCACTGAAGCCGGTGCCCAGCAGCTTCGGTCGATGATTGAAGCTCACGCCGAGCACACGGGCAGCGCCAAAGCAGCTAAGCTCTTGGCTGACTGGGAAATCTATCTACCGAAGTTTTGGCAGGTGGTGCCACCCTCTGAGGCCGATACCCCCTTAGCTAATCCTGATGTTGCAGCTGAAGACAAAGTCCTCAGCTCTGTCTAGTACAGTTGACCGCTGTTTTGAGACTGCGGGGTGCACCAGGATTTGGTCGTATTCCCGCAGTCAGTTAACGCTGTAGCCTGTCACGCACAAGTCACACAGACTTGTTTCTGATACGCCTATGTATCGATGTTTTGAGTATGAAAAAGCATAGAAGTAAGTGGATGTAAAACGAATGGAAGGAATATAGTTAGAATCCACCAGGCTATTCCCGAACAAAGTAGCAGCAAGCCATTGATATGAATATCGAGGCTGGGAATGGCTAAGAGAAACAACCCCATAGGAATTGGTAGGACAACTGTTGCTGTGTAAATAGCTTGGAAGTAAGTTACGACTGAATAACCGTACCCTGCGTATTGACCATTCTGATACCTAGCTTCAGTTGAACCACCCAAAAGATTAAAGAATTGCTCAGAGATAACCTCTTCTCCGTCGTAATGGACGATAACAGTTTGTAGAGGAAGCCCTAAAAAATCAAAAGGTGCTATCGAACTTTCTTGCAGATGTCTTGAAGAATAATCTTTAGTTCGAAGTACTTGAGTATTGCCAGCGTAACTCGCTCTAAATACAGCTATCTGCTTAATGATGATGCTCACTAAACAGCCTAAAAATAGCTCTGCAGCCATGTATTGTAGAATCGTCATAACTTTAAAGCCCTCAAGCAAGAATAGTTCTTTTGTGCTATTCCGTATGAAACGTTAAATCTTCATCCTGAGCGTGCCCAATATACGCAAGCCTGTCTCCTTTCTAAATAGCTGATTTCGATGATTTCAATAAATCGTCAAGTACTTTCAAACCTGCGCTAGAGAGGCGAGGGTTGCCAGAGGATATTGAGTTATCGAAGCGGCGCGATCGCAACTGGCTCAAAAAACAGCGTTCTAGAAATTGAAGACAGCATATATAAGGAGCGGAGTTCAGACAGTAGAGTTCAGATGGAGAAATGAAACTCTGAAATGGCTTAGGATCAGGAATTTAATAGTGTGCCGGGTTTTCCCCTCCTCGGAGGGGTGCCGTAGGCGGGGTGGGTTCGATCCTTCATGGGCAACCCACCCCGCCGCCCCTCCTCGGAGGGGAAATGTGATCTCCTTGGCCCAAGGCAAATAGCGGAATTTATATAATCCTCGCTCCTTAGTAGGGTAGATAGCCGAAACCAAATTCTATTTGTCGCACAACTTCAGACCAGTTACAGATGCGATAGCTTATGGATACTCGGTTTTGGGTGGTCCTTAAAATCGAGTATCCATCGTGCGTTCGTCACCCCTTCATGCCACAACGCCGAGAGCACACAAAATGCTGAATGGCATGGGTGCTCTCCCTATAAGGTTGATGGTCAGGAATTAATGAGAAACGGTTAGCCTTCCGTCATGGTGACTTCGACCACATTTTTAGCAAAGCTCTGATAGGCTCCGCCAATTTGTCGCGCCATCGTGTCTGGGAAGACATGAAACTCGCCTGCCTGCAGAGCGTTGATCATGCCCTCAGCCACCAAAGTGGGGGACTCAGCGATTTCGCCCAGACCCGCCGCATCACCCATATCGGTGGCGATAGGGCCAGGATGCACACTCAACACCGTCGTACCTTGCTCGCTGAGGAGTTCTCGTAAGGCTTGGGTAATCGAATAGGCTGCCGCTTTGGAGGCCGAATAGGTGGCAAAGTTTGAGAATGTCTTCATCGAAACCACCGAGTTGAGTTGAGCAAAGACGCCGCCGCCATTCGCTTTGAGCACCGGAGCAAAGGCTTGAGCCATGGTGATTAGCCCATACACATTGACATCCATCTCAAATTTGAGAGAAGCGATCGCGTCCTCGTCCAGCGCCGTAGACGTTTTGAGTACGCCCGCATTGTTGACCACTACCTCAACATCAGTCGCCGTTTGGGCCGCCGCGAGAATAGAGGTCGAGTCAGATAAATCGATCTGGATGGGCACAATTTTGTCGCCGTACTGCTCTATCAGCGGCGCGACGCTATCGAGCCGACGTACCGCAGCGTAAACCTTGGCCGCTCCGTGCTCTAGGAAAGATTCGACGAGCACTTTACCAATGCCACGATTGGCACCAGTTACCAGAACGGTCTTGTTGATGATGTCGTATGCCATGAGAAACCTCCAAATTTGAAATAAAACATTGAACGATTGGTCTAAGTTAAGTCAAAAAAAATTAGCTATGACTTAACACTGAAACAGTCGCGGCCAGTGCCCCATCGAGTGTGGGGTCATCATCCATAATGCGACTGAGCAAAGCCATGCCCTGAGCAGTGCAGAGCAGTAACCGAGCTAAATCACGGGGATTAGCCTCAACACTGAGTTCGCCTTGGGCTTGAGCTCGCGTTAGGGTTGCCGCTAACACATCCTCTAGCTGTTGCAGATAGCCCCGCATGACTTTGGCGATCGCCTCATCCTCGGTGTTGAAATCGGCAATATTTGTGCCAAACATGCAGCCACAGCTACCAGAGCGGCTATTTACCCCATGCCAATCTTTCAGCAGTTGCTTCAGGTTGGCCAACGGGGACCCCTCTGCAGACAAACGCGCCCGGACATCTCGAATGGTGATGTGAGCATAATGCTCCAGCGCCTTGAGGAAAAGTGATTGCTTGTTGCCAAAGGTGTCATACAAGCTTTTCTTTCCAATCCCCATACTTTTCAGCAATTCAGAGAGGCTTGAGGCTTCGTAGCCATGCGCCCAAAACACCTCCATCGCCTTTTCTAAAGCGACTTCGGTATCGAACTGTTTGTCAGGGCCACGAGTCATTTACAACCTGCGGGGTATTCAACCATGGCCCAACATTAACGCAATCTAGACCAAGTGGTCAAGGTTTTTGTGGCGCCTTTATTGTTCTGTTCTTCGACTGGCTCCTAAGTGCCTGATTTTGGCCTGAAGGTTGCCCTTGCTCCCTGTCTGAAGGCTAGGAACAGGGCAATTGACAAAGCCAATAAGCTCTAAGCTGCAAGCAATCCACAGTGGCAAATATGGTGCTGCTTAATAATGAAATTAGGCTGAAGAATCATTGGCCAGAACTTTTTATGAAATAGCGATCGCTGCAGGTTGGAACGAGTGTATGCAAAAAACAATACTCAAAAGGATTGGCTCTGTATGGCTTTTGAGGTAACGATCGCTTTCCCTACAGTCACATCAAGCTTTAGGACTTGATGGCAAAATGGTCACTGACTCTATCAGCTGCCCCACCAGCAGGCGTTCATGCGGTTGCCGGGTCGTTGGGCCACCCTGGGTATCTGTGCGAATCATATATACGCCACTGCCGTTAGTGTAGACCACTGTGCCATCTTCAGTTAGGTCGTAAGACAAGACGCCCTTAGCTAAAACTTCCACTGTTCCTGGCGTCTTCTGACGAACTAATTGCCAGTTGGGGGGCACTAAAGCGGGGGCATCTGCTTCACCACGATGCTTCTTAGGTAAATTTTGGGGTAGGAATAGTCCTCCCAGCGTTCGTAAGGTTTGCCGATCTACCTGTTTGCGGGTTGCCGCATTAACCAGTGGTTGCCCTGTCGTCATTTGACTGAAAATATTAAAAGCCTGAAAAATCGCATAGATAAGCCGGATGGGTAATAACAACAGCTCTTTGAGTAAGTGAATCAGATCAACCCTTCCCAAGGGTTGATAGGGACGCCGAATGTAGTAAAGCCAACCATCGGCAGAACATTGCGGCCCTAAGAGATCAGATTTGGGATCTTCAGCCAGAGTACGCACATCTTGCTGTGCAAAATCCAACTCTGCGATCGTAAACGGTGCTCGGTTGTTTACATAACCTTGACTATTTCGACTAACACCAGCCGATTGATACACTACTGCCTTTTGTTTGTGGTCAATCCAACGCGGCGCAAAATCGATCGAATCGCCCTCTGTGAGATCTTGGGGAGAGTGATGGTTGAGTTCTAATGTGGCTAGATTGCTAATGCCAGTGGGGTAAGTTTTTGTACAGACTAAAAGTTGATGCTGTTGACTAAAGTCTAGATAACTAAGGTGAAACTCCGTGTTGTGAAACAGTCGCTGTTCGTTTTGTCGCACGGGGTCATATTGAAAAAGTCCACCCATTTCTGCGGATTCCAGCGTGTAGAGCAGGTGGTCTCGCTCAGTGCGACAAATACTGGTGATGTGCACCGGTACTGTCGCCTCGGTCTGATGATTCTGCTGATTACTAGTGGAGGGTTGTAACATCGCCTGGATGCTGCGATTGCGCATGGCCTGACGGCGTTCGACCTGGAGTCGCCGTTGCTGAACCGACCGGCCAAACTCGCTCTCAATTTCGCGAGCAGCTTGGTTGTTTGACTTGATGTACAGCTTGCCCTGAGCTAGATATGCAATATTTAAAGACACTGTTATTCCCTGCTCTTTGTTTCAACATGCCCCACGTTGGACCTGATTGTTCTAGGCAATAACTAGAGAATCATCTATTAGACACAAGTCTTCTATTGATAATTAGAAATGCTTAACTTGCTATCCACATGTGTAAGGAGCCGTGTATGTTTGCTAAGTCTTGGCGATCGCTAGCCAAAAACCCCGATGCCCGAGATGCCAACTGCCGTCAGTTTTGATCAGTGGCTCATATAGCAGAATGCGGAATGCAGAGGTCGGAATGCGGAATTGAAAAGCAGGCTAGAAAGCGGTTCCGACAATCCAGAGCGACCTGATCAAACTGCGGTTCGCTATACCTGAGGTTCTGTAGGGTCAGGCACGTCGAAGAACCATGATGCGATCACACTCGTTGTCGTGGCGATCGTTCAACAGTTTCTAGTCAATTGATAATCCAAACAGCAACCGGCATTAGCCAGAAATGATGGCCTACTGAAGGCTGCCATGAGACGCTGACGCACTGAAGGGGAAACAGTCGCCGGATTCAGGTTTCTCCTTCGCTGTTTGTTTTTGTAGGAGATCCATAAGGATATGGTGTCAGCAAATTTAGTCGGGTTTGCCTCCTTACCCGCCGATACTTTTGCTGAACTGGAAGAATGCGGGAGATCTGCGGCAATTGGGGCACTGCTCCACCAAAAAGTCCCTTCGATCAACTACCTACCCCCCGCACTAAATAGTTCTTGCAGTTAGGGGCTAGCGCGGCGCAGTTATCCAACAACACGGGTCGAAAATTGAGATCCGTCTGAGTATGAAGGAGCTTGACTTGCGCGGCTTCACCTTTGTCAACTCCCCATTGCTCTTACCACTCAATGTAGTGATCACACTTCAAACGACCGCCAATGAGTTTCACCAACCTCTTGCCTGGCTCATTAAGCCTCATATCATGACTCGGCAAGATGAAGTCATGAGACAGATATCGTGTTCACGCTTGCAACAGGTTGCCTCTTGAAGCTTTCATGACGGATCAATGCTCAACACCAAGAAAGTCGACAAAAACTTCTAAGACTTACAAAATACAAAAAAATATTGACAATTTAATGAGTCTATGAGGCAGGCTTTGTTAACTCAACCTAACCAAGATTTGAGGTTTATTTGAACAGAATTTAACGTTTTCTTTACCTAGGAAAGAAGCTTGAAAATATCAAAATTTATTGTCAAATTAACAAGCCTATATGGCTCGGCTTGCTTGAGACAACCTAAATAAGGCTTTGAGGTTTATTTGAACAGAGGTTAACGTTATCTTTACTCAAGAAAATTGAATCTGTGCGACTATCAGTCAGTGAAATCACGGTACTGATTTTTTCGGCTGTAATCTACCTGCCTCTATGCATTTCATTCAATCTTTGAGAACGCGCACTGTCCTTTTGCGAAGACTCTTAATCCTGCTGATCAGTGTCCTCGTAACTTCAGCGTTGATTTATTCTGCTGATCCGGCAAAGGCTGAAACGACACGAGTCATGGTCGATATTCCTATCTACAGCAACATCGTTTCAGAACGTGAAGTAGTCCTTGAAGCGGAACTGCTTGTGAGCAACACAATCAATCAAAATTTCAGTCAAAACCCTGCCCTCACCACTGTAGAGGTGGTGGTAATGCTTAACCGGAACGGTGAAGTAATGCCTCTTTCAGAGACTCGGGTCTCCCGTGAGGATTGGCAAAAGCAGCCGGTTGTAGATGCGTGGACTCGTTACTACAACTCCTCTATTGAATTAGCTCAACGGCATAATGAGCCAACTTCGACGATAGTTGCCAGTTCATCCAGGGTTTCCTCCGCAGGCCGAGTTTCCAGGTCAGCTGGATATCGTCAATTTGCCGACCAGTTAGTCGATAGCGGTCGGATGAGTGGTGATTCTGCTCAACAAATTCTGAGCGATATCGATTGAAGCTGAGGCGCATGGACTGGATGGTTTAGCGATCGCTTTGAGCATATTGAAATGTCCAGTCTGGACATAGACCAGCGACATTTTCTAAGCGGAAAGTGTGTTCCTAAGTTGAGATTTTATCGAAGGAACATTTGCTGGGATGAAGTAGGGAAGTGGTTTCACCTTACTGAGCAGTTTTGTCGGGGCAGTTGCCTATATCGATGCCCTTTGTTTGGGCTGATATTGCCTGACCTGGCTGAGGTTGAGATGTCAAAAAATTGAGAGGAAGACTTGACATGGTTCACGACAATGAAGTGAGCAACAAATCAGGAAATCGGCCCTTTGAAGACGTTCTGAAAGCCAGCATGTCTCGCCGTCATGTCCTGATGCGCAGTGCGGCATTTTCTGCAACTGGTTTTTTAGCCGCTCTGGCAGGCAATCGAGCCTTAGTACCGGGTGCTGTTGCCGCAGCAACAGGCGGTTCCGGTGCCTCGACCGCTTTGGGGTCTGGCACAACTTTGGCTCAGGCAGCTTTGATTGGGTTTGCTGGTCTGGGGCCAGCTGATGGACCGGTTCCCAGCATCTCAGCAGACTACGAGTACAGCGTCGTGATTCCTTGGGGAACCTCCATTCAGGGTAACGGCTCCGACTACACTGGTGACCCGACGACCCGGCCTTCGGCAGCTGAGCAAGCTGAGATGGTGGGTATTGGCCATGATGGGATGTGGTTCTTCCCCATTAACAACAGCAATGAGCGCGGCATGCTGGCGATTAACCATGAGTTTGGTCGCAATACCCACGTTCTCGGCAAAGCCGATCCCGAAAGTCTAGAAGATGTGCGCCTGTCTCAGCACGCCCACGGTGTGTCAGTCGTGGAAATTCGCAAGAACGGCAACGGGACTTGGCAAAACGTCAGCAGCCCCAATGCGCGTCGTATTCACGTCAATACGCCAGTTACCTTTAGCGGGCCAGCTGCGGGTAGTCCACTGCTGGAGACCCCTGCTGGTAATGCTCCGTTGGGGACGGTGAATAACTGCGCCAACGGCTACACGCCCTGGGGAACTTACCTGACCTGTGAGGAAAACTTCAACGGCTATTTTGGTACTGCCGCAGAAGGTTGGGAGCCCACAGCAGAGCAAGATCGCTATGGCTTTAGCACCGATGGGTTTGGCTACAGCTGGCACCTGTTTGATCCGCGCTTTGACCTGGCAAACCCGGCATACCGGAACGAAGAAAATCGCTTCGGCTGGATTGTCGAGATTGACCCCATGGATGGGACTCAAACGCCGGTTAAGCGCACCGCCCTAGGTCGCGTTAAGCATGAAGGCATTGCTCTAACAATTGGCAAAGGTGGACGGGCCGTCGGGTACATGGGTGATGACCAGCGCTTTGACTACATTTACAAGTATGTTTCCTCCGGTAATTACCGGGCGATGCTGAACAGAGGCATCAGTCCCCTTGATGAGGGCAAGCTCTACGCGGCTAGATTCAATGATGATGGCACTGGCGACTGGCTTGAGATGACCATTGAGCATCCGGCTCTGGCGGCTCAATTTGCTGACCAAGCCGAAGTTCTGACGTTTGTGCGACTAGCCGCTGATACGTTAGGTGCGACACCGATGGATCGCCCAGAGTGGACGACCTATGCGCCTAAAACGGGTGAAATCTTCTGCACCCTGACCAACAATAGTCGGCGAGAGGTTGCCGATGCCGCTAACCCAGTCGCGCCCAACGCGAATGGCCACATCATGAAGATCATTGATGATGATCAGCTCGTGGGCACGACCTTTAAGTGGGAAATCTTCGTCAATGCAAACGACGCGAGCGTTCAGGAAAATCCTGATATCGGCTTTGGCAGCCCCGACGGTCTTTGGGCTGACCCAGATGGTCGTTTGTTCATTGAAACCGATGGCCGACAGCCCACTTTTGGGGATGTGCAGTTGAATGACCAGATGCTAGTCGCTGACGCCAATACGGGTGAAATTCGCCGCCTGTTTGTCGGAGTCAATGGCTGTGAGGTGACTGGCATTGCAGTTACACCCGATCGCCAGACGATGTTTATCAACCTGCAGCATCCTGGCAATGGCGACCCCACTGCGACCAATTTCCCGGCGGCTACCGATGGAGTAACCATTCCTCGGGATGCCACGGTGGTGATTACCCGTAAGGGTGGCGGGATTGTTGGGTCATAGTGCCTAATTCCTGGGGGCGCATGATTGACAGCATGCGCCCCCGCCTTGAGAAGAGAAATGAGGTCTACACTGTTTTAGGACTTACGCACTTGACAAAGTTCGAACGGCTCTTAGGATCCCCTACCTATCGCGTCTGGAATTTTGAACTGCGTAACGCCTAACTATTTTTGGAATCGATGTGCCATGCAAACACCGGCTTGGTCTGTATCAGCCTGGAAACAGCTTAAAAAAGGCGAGATTACCTGCGAAAAAGCGCTTCAACTTTTGTGCAATGAGCAGGGTAGTGTCAACTTAGACCGGTTAGATGAGGAAGTCTGTAGTCGCTTCTTTCAGCTAGTTTCGGGGTTGGAGATGCCGCCGGTGATGCCGCTACTCCTGTGGCGAAATTGTTTTTATTTGGGCAGTCCGCTCACCATTTCGCCGGCAGTGGTGCAGCAGGTCTGCGATCGCACCTTGACCCAGATTGAGGTGATTCCGGTTTCCCCGAAGAGCTACCGCACCTGGCATCACAATCGCAATGTTGATTTAAGCCAGATTAGCGCGGGTCCTCTGCTTGACCCGCTCACCGGGGAAAAGATGCTGGAGGATGCCGGTGAAACAACAGAGCTGTATTTAGCCAAGGCCGAGGGGCAACGAGAGCGCATTAAGGCCGTCATTTCCAGTGCACTGCGTCACCGAGCCAGCGATATTCATTTAGAACCGACCACCGAAGGACTGCGGGTGCGCTATCGAATTGATGGGGTGCTGCGCAACATCACCACCCTGCCAGTGGACGTTAGCCGACGAGTAGTGGTGGCACTGAAGGTGATGGCAAATATGGATATTGCCGATAGTCGTCGCCCTCAAGACGGTCGTATTGGCGAGCAATATGCTCTAGACAAAGAGATTGACCTCGATATGGATATGCGGGTCAGCACTCTTCCTTGTGTCGGCGGCGAAAAAGCGGTTGTGCGACTGCTGCCTCGGGAAAATCCCTTTTCCACCATTGATAAGTTGGGCTTTCCAGAAAAAGCGTTAGCGGTTTACCGGACTTGGCTAGCTCAGCCCCAGGGCATGATTATCTTTACCGGGCCGACGGGGTCGGGCAAAACCAGCACCTTGTACACCAGCTTGCAAGAGATTGCCACCGAAACCGTAAATGTAGTGACGGTTGAAGACCCCGTCGAATACGTCTTACCACGCATCACTCAAACCCAGGTAAATGAGGCAGCTGGCATGACCTTTGCCGCTGGGTTACGAGCAATTCTCAGACAAGACCCTGACATCATTATGGTGGGGGAAGTTCGCGATCACGCGACGGCGGAAACAGCGGTGCGGGCTGCCCTCACCGGGCACTTGGTCTTTACGACGTTGCACACAAATGATGCGGTGGGGGCCATTCCTCGCATTAAAGACATTGGCCCCGATGTCGGACTGATTAGCGATGCTCTACTAGGAGTTGTGGCCCAGCGTTTGGTGCGGCGAGTTTGCCCGCACTGTAGCGAACCGACTCGCCCGAAGCCCGAGAGCGTCAAGCTGTTGGGGTTAACCAAACACCAAGTCGCCAACGCTAATTGGCAAAGGGGCAAAGGCTGTAGCCACTGTTTTCAGTCGGGATATTTAGGTCGAGAGGCGATCGTCGAACTACTGCAGATGGACGATCACATCCGCGAAATCATGTACGACGGCACGATCACCCAACTACATCGCTACTTAGACAAGGTTGGATATCTGTCATTTCGCAATGCGGCGATTGAAAAATTGTTGGATGGGACGACCACAATTGAGGAAGTCTTACGAGTACTCCCACGAAGCGCTTTAACGCAAAATTCAATCAGTGAAAATGGTTCAATCCCTTTAGTCAAAGACATTGCGGAAGCCTCTATTTTATCCACTCGATAGGCATCTCAACATCAGAAGCCTCCTAAATTTACTATGAGAGGATATTTGAATCAGCAAAAGTCAGGGAGATGACTATTTATGAAATTAAAATCTTGATCAAGAGACCTTAATAAGGTATTAGAGACCCTGAATTACAAGAATATTTTAGTTCATATTCTCTTACAAATATGGCTAATTAATATAGCCGAATTATTTCCATGATCATTCTTGCACAATGAGTAAATCAGATTATTCTGGTATTTCTAGGATTGGATTTCGGACTTTCCAGAAAATGGAGAATTTGATTTGGTGGTGAATTTAACAAAAATCTAAAAGCTTTTTGAGTCCGGCAACTATACTTTATTTATATTTCAATAATCGGGAAGAGCATGATGATTCTTTCGGATACCTTTAGGCTTTCATTAAAGCTAACTTTCTGAGGGTATTGTCCAATTTTATGAGTGAGTGGATGCAAAAATTAATGCATTGCTTAATCTTGAATTAACTAGAAAAAACCATCTCTTAAAAAGAGTATGAAACCCTAGTTCTGTTATTGGTGAATTCACTTATTTCAGGATTGGCGTCATGGCTACATTGATTGGATTTTCGTCGCTGCCGGCTGACACCTTCGCAGAAGGGCCACCGTCAGGAAGTGATAATGGCAACATTGATGCGATCGCCCGCATCCAGCCGATTTCGGCGAATGGTCGCACGGGTCCTTTCGACGGTCAGCCCGTACAAGGTTTCAGTGGTGTGCAGTTTGCCCCGAACGGCGAAAGCGACACCTTCTGGTTTCTATCTGACAATGGCTTTGGCAACGAGGCGAATAGTACTGATTACCTGCTACGGCTATACCAAGCAGTGCCCAGCTTCAATGGCGCTGGCGGTGATGGCACTGTAGCGATCGAGGGCTTTGTCTCCCTCAGCGACCCTAATGACCTGATTCCCTTTGATATTCAGAATGAAGGTACTGAAGAACGCCTGTTAACCGGTGCCGATTTTGATATTGAGTCCTTCGTCATTGACGCTAATGGCGATATCTGGATCGGCGAAGAGTTCGGTCCCTTCATCCTGCACTTCAATAGCGCCGGGGAACTGCTGGAAGCACCGATTGCTACGCCCAATCCAGTTGAGCTGAATACCCTCAATGGCCAGGAACCTTTGGTGATTGGGCACCGGGGAGCTAGTGGTGACCTCCCCTGAGCACACGTTGGAGGCTTACCGAGCCGCCATTGCCGCAGGTGCAGACTTCATCGAACCAGATTTGGTTACCACCAGTGATGGCGTCCTGATTGCCCGCCATGAGCCCATGATTGCCGTGGTTGAGCTGGATGAAAACGGCGAAATCGTACTGGATGCCAATGGTAGCCCGACCGTCACTTCCGCGACTACCAATGTCGCCGAACTGGAACAGTTTGCGGATAAGCTCACGGTCAAAAACTTGGATGGGGCCTTGGTCGGTGGCTGGTTTGCCGAAGACTTTACCCTGGAAGAAATTAAACAGATTCGCGCCGTGCAGCCTCGGGCAAATCGCGATCAGACTTTTAACGGCTTGTTCGAAATCCCGACCCTGCAAGAAGTGATCGAGCTGGTGCAGGAAGTCGAGGCGGAAACGGGGGTACAAGTAGGCATCTATCCCGAGACCAAGCACCCGACCTTTTTTGATGAGCAGGGTCTGTCTCTAGAGGAACCCCTGCTAGAAACCCTGCAAGCCACCGGCTTTACTGACCCCAATCGGATCTTCATTCAGTCCTTTGAAATCGCTAACCTCATTGACCTGCAGGGACAGTTAGATGACGCTGGCATCGGTGACCTGCCGCTGGTGCAGCTGTTTGGCGACATTGAAGACAGTTTCATTAACCTCGGCGGCGGTGGCTTCTCGGTGCCCTTTGATGTGTCTAACAACCTGGGATTAGGAACCGATGCCCTACGGGAGATCTACGGCGATCTCGTGGATGTTGTTGATTTCACCGTTGGCCCCACCTATCAGGACTTTGCCAATCCCGAAGCGATTCAGACCATTAGTGATCTCTATGCCGAGGGCCTGGGTCCTTGGAAAAACAGCATTCTGCTGCGGGAATCCCTGGATACGCCGGTAGATGGCAATGGCGACGGCGTGGCCGAAATTACCACTCAGCTCACGGGTGAAATTTTCCCGCTGATTGACTTTGCCCATGACGCGGGTCTCCAGGTGCATCCCTACACGCTGCGAGACGAGGAGCGTTTCCTGACGCTGAATCCCGATGGTACGCCCCAAACGCCGGGGCAAGAGTTCCAGCAATTGGTCGAAATTGGTGCTGATGGTTTCTTTACTGACTTCCCGCGTACGGGTGATCCAGTTGTCGATCGCCTGGTGAGTGATACGGTGCGATCGCCCCAAAACCCTGACTTTGACTTCAACTCGTTGAACGGCCAAACTCCACTGGTCATTGCTCACCGAGGCGCCAGCGGCGACTTCCCTGAGCACACCCTAGAAGCCTATCGCCTCGCGATTTATCAGGGCGCTGATTTTGTCGAGCCCGATCTGGCGATCACCAGCGACGGCGTGTTGATTGCCCGCCACGAGCCCACCCTGGCCCAAGTCGAACTGGATGAAAATGGTGAAATCGTGCGGGATGCCGACGGCAACCCGGTCGTACTGCAAAACACGACCCTGACGACCAACGTCGCTGACCTGCCAGAATTTAGCGATCGCGTGACGGTCAAGAATTTGGATGGCGCTCTCGTCGGGGGGTGGTTTGCCGAAGACTTTACCCTTGAAGAAATCAAAACCATTCGAGCCGTGCAGTCCCGCGATAATCGCAGCGATGCCTTCGACGGCTTGTTTGAAATTCCGACCCTGGCAGAAGTCATCGAGCTGGTGCAAGAACTGAGCCCCATTGTCGGTCGCGATATTGGGATCTATCCCGAAACCAAGCACCCCACGTTCTTCGATGAGCAAGGTCTATCTCTGGAAGAACCGCTGGCCCAAACGCTTATCGACACCGGCTTCACCGATCCAGATCGCATCTTCATTCAGTCCTTCGAGGTGTCTAACCTGATTGACCTGCGAGAAAATGTGCTGCCTGAGGCTGGTTTGGACGATCTGCCGCTGGTGCAGCTGTTTGGCGATATCGAAGGTCAGTTCATTAACCTGGGCGGCGGCGGCTTCTCGGTACCCTTTGATGTTTCCAACAATCTGGGTCTGGGTACCGATGCTCTGCGGGAAATTTACGGCGACCTCGTGGATGTCGTGGACTTCACGGTGGGGCCAACCTATGAGGACTTTGCGAATCAGGAAGTGATTGATGTGATCAGCGGTTATGCTGACGGCATCGGCCCCTGGAAAAATAGCATTCTGCTGCGAGAGTCCTTAGATACTCCAGTCGATGGTAACGGTGACGGCGTGGCAGAAATTACCACGCAGTTGACCGGAGAAATCTTCCCGCTGATTGACTTTGCCCACAACGCCGGACTGCAGGTGCATCCTTACACCCTGCGCGATGAGGAGCGCTTCCTGACGCTGAATCCGGACGGCACGCCCCAAACGACCGGCGAAGAGTTTGAGCAACTGATTGAACTCGGCGTCGATGGTTTCTTTACCGATTTCCCCGAGACGGGGCGAATCGTGGTCGAGCAATTTGAAACTGCCGAGGAGTTTGCCAACCTCAGACAAACTCGCGGCTATGAGGGCATGGCCTTTAGTCCTGATCGCACCACGCTTTATCCCATGCTGGAGGGCACCGTCTTCGGCGATCCAGAAGCGTCTGTACGCATCTACGAATTTGACGTTGCGAGCAGCAGCTTTGAAGGGATATTGGGTCTCTACCAACTAGATGCCGCCAATCATGCCATCGGCGACTTTACTCCCATTAACGATGACGAGTTCCTGGTCATCGAGCGCGACGGTCGCCAAGGCGAAGCAGCGGCGTTCAAAAAGATCTTCAAGGTCGATTTTTCTGACATTGATGATGCGGGTTTTGTCGCTAAAGAAGAAGTGGTGGATCTGCTGGACATCAGCGATCCTGACGATTTGAATGGCGACGGTGAAACCACCTTCGAGTTTCCGTTCGTCACCATCGAAGACGTGCTGGTCTTGGATGAAACCACCATTCTGGTCGCCAATGACAACAACTATCCCTTCTCTATCGGGCGGGACTTTAGTGGCGAGGAAATTGACAACAACGAGATCATTCAACTGGAGTTGGCCACTCCGTTGAATCTCGACGATCGCTTAGGGGTAGCCGGCCAAACCGGACCTTTGGCAGAGTTGGTTGACCTTACTGGCATTGATGGCGATGTGACGGTAAGTGCGATCGTGAGCCGCGAAGCCCACTTCGACAATGTGTTGAAGTTCTACCAGACCGATGCTCGCGGCCGGGTTGATGGCTTGTTGCCCGGTGAAGCGGGCTATGAAGCGGCCATTGCCGACAATCTGCTGGATGCTGAGGTCTTTATTGGCAATGGTGAAACCGGTAGCGCTGAACTGGTGCTCTCTGGCGGTACCTTTTATGCGCCGGTGTTGCTCATTGATGGCAACGCCCACAATTTGGGTTCCCTGGGTGACAATGCCCAAGGACATGTGCGGATTCAACGGGAGGGTAGTGTTTGGAGCTTTGAAGACTGGATTGACAGCGATTTCAACGATTTGATCTTCACTGTCAATGCGGTGGAAACCGTGGCGGTGTAGCCGCCGTCTCGAGTCGGGATCAGCTTCTGCCGACGCTGGCCGCGATCGCCACGCCAGGTTGAGCTATCGTCGGCTGGAGACCTTGAGCCCGCATCGTCATCGCCCAGAGCCATGACGATGCGGGCATTCGGGAATCGCGCTCAACTCACTTAAAGATCGGGAATTAAATAATGTGCTGATCTATCCCCTCTCGGGAGGGGTGCCCGCAGGGCGGGGTGGGTTCCGATCTCTCGCACTACTGACCAACCCACCCCGTTGCCCCTCCCAGAAGGGGATGTGATATCCGGCTTTGCTTCAAGTCAAATTACGAATTTATTAAATTCTCATTCCTAACTGGACAGTCATAAGTTTGTGTTGTGTTTGTCGACCAAAGCTAAAGCTGCAATGACGGCCGAGCTACTGCTTTTGGGGCCGCGTTTTTATCTGCGAGTAATTTAGTCAAAAGTAGAGACTGTCTGCTTTCAGCTAAATTACTGGCGAGTTGATGTTGGAGAGAGAGTCGAACAATTTGCTCGCTGGGATAGCCGTGGCTGGGTAATGTCCGGAACCATCTGGGAAAGTGTGTCCAAACGCTCTGAGGCATTTCGAGGGCCAGGACTTGGAGCACGCCGAAGGCCATCGCGTTGAGGTGGAGGAAGCGTTCAAAGGCTTCAACCTTCCGGGTGACTTGGTGTCGAAACGATTCATCGTGGTCACCCAAGGATAAGTTTTGGGGCCAGAGACCGGTTGAGTCCATGGCTTTGAGCCAGAAGCGATAGCCAAATCCTCCCAACAGATGCACCAACGTTCGGAAGCTCAGGTCGATTTTGAAGCGCCAGCCATAGGCTTCAATGACCTCGGTGGCTGGCAGGGTGACATCACTAGCGAGCAAGATGATGGGCTTCCCCCCCTGGCAGTTGAGTCAACACAAACAAGACCGGCTCATCAGGACTATCCCAATAGAGCTCAAAGCACTGGTAGCAGACCCTGACGTATCGACCATAAAGCCAGAGCGAGGCGTGTGCGCAATCTTCCAGAGGCAAAAACAACTCTCGCAATCTCACCTCAGAGCCCCATTGGCGCGGTCGTCCCGGTCCGCGACGACCGGGTAGAGGAGAAAAGGGCGCATGAGCCACTGTCGAAATGCGTACCCGTGTGATTAAGTGCAAGCCATGCTGCCGAAAGGGTTTTAAGACCTTGCCAGAGGCATAGTAGGCATCCAAAATTACCGTACTGCCGCGTTCCATGAACGCGATACACAAGGCTGCCATCTTCTCTACGAGACTGAGTTGAGCCTCCCCCTCAGGCGGTTCAAGGCCATCGTGAAGCTTGAGCACTATCGGGGTGGCAAACAGAGCGGGGCCGCTCCCTAACAGCAGACCTAACGCACTGAAGTAGTGCCCCCGAATCCATTCCGGCTTACTGACATCGGCCGATTCCTGATGCAGCTTTTTTCACCCCAGGCATCTGGCGACCTTCTTTGCTCACTTTGAACCCATCGCCCACATAGACCCGCTGCCCTTGTAATCGGCAACACTGGGGGTGTTCTTGCAACCACCGTCCCCAGTGGCGGCACAGCTCATCAACCCTGAAGGCCCGGCTATGGAACCAATGCAGCGCCTGAGCATAGACGCTTTCGCTGAGACCTAACGCGTTCACGTAACGGGTGATAGTGGCAGGCTGAGGATTCAATAGAATTCCCCACATCAAGCGCACAAACCAGTCGAAAGTCGCTTCACGTCCGAAGACGGGGCGCAACTGCTGCAGGATTTGCTCCCAACGCTGGCAGGCGTTGCATAATCAAAAGATGAATTAGGATAATCGGTGATGCAATGTCCAGAGTGCGGGGCGACTCACATCCGTAAGAATGGCAGGAGAAAAGGTAAGCAAAACCACATTTGTGTAACTTGTGGTCGTCAGTTTATTGATGCCTACGATCCACACCGGGGCTACTCGGATGCGGTGAGACGCGAATGTCTCAAGATGTACGTCAATGGCTCAGGATTTCGGGCCATCGAACGCGTCAAAGGAGTGCATCATACAACGGTCATTACCTGGGTGAAGCAGTTGGGTGACCTTCTGCCTGAGGCTTATAACCCTGACACGACCCCCGAGGTGGGGGAGCTCGACGAACTAGAAACCTTTGTGGGCTCAAAAAAACCGGATTTGGCTATGGACGGCTGTTGACCACTTCCGCCAGGGCCTCTTGGGTTGGGTTCTCGGGGACCATAGTGCCGAAACCTTTCGTCCCCTTTGGGAACTGGTTGCCCAGTGGCAATGCTATTTCTATATCACCGATGGGTGGTCGGTCTATCCGGGCTTCATTCCGGAAGGCGATCAGATTGTTAGCAAAACGTACATGACTCGGGTGGAAGGCGAAAACACACGCCTCCGACATTATCTGGCCCGCCTGCATCGCAAGACACTGTGCTATTCAAAGTCCGTGGAAATGCTGGCTCACTCGGTTCGACTGCTACTTCACTACCTTAAGTTCGACGACGTTCCAGTCCCACCAAGATTCATCTCTTGATTCAGCAACGCCCGCTGGCATAACTCCATAATGAATTTGGCTGATTGTGGTTATTTCAGCCAGTCTCGAACATTCCTGCCTGGAATGTTCTTTTTCTAGGGGCATACCTGATTCGCAGAAAGAACTTCGCACTGTCCAGATTCCTAAGCCGCGATGCTTAATCGACAAACCCCGACCCCAAGAGCATAAGCAGCAGAATATATCCGGCGATCCAGGCGCTCCCGATCCCATTGCTGAGGGTCATCAAGGTCTTGGCGACTCGATTGGTTCGATGCCGCAGCAGCAGAGCGACGATCACCATGACTAAGACGCCTGCCGCGATCGACCCACCACTAACGATCCGATCCCAATTAGTAGTGGTCAGTACATAGGGAGTCACCGTGGTGTACTGCACACTTGCCAAGTTCGACCAAGCCAACTGATACGCCACAAATCCCCCAGCCACCGCGGCCAAGCCTTTGCTCCATCGACTGGGATAAAACCAGGCAAAGTAAGCCGCCATCATTCCGGTCGCGATCGAGAACCACACACTGATTCGGATCAGCTTCGAATCACTGAGCGTCAACAGTTTGTTAGTGGCCCAGTATTGTTGCTGTAGGGAATTCAACTGTTGTGGGCTCAGTTCTAAGCCGGTAATTTCAAACGATTCTGAAAGCACGGGGGCATAATCTACCCACCCACCCAGGCAAACTAAGGAATTGCCATCGTATTGCGCCTGACAACTACGTAGCTCAGAGTTCGATGATGACTCGAAAGTCATGACTAGCGGACGGCCTTGAATGTCAGCCTGACACTGAAACTGCTGCTCTGTTTCTGTACAGGTAAAGATGCGATTGGGTAAGTGGACGATAGTCGTGGCGTCAGCCTTAATCGCAACTCCGGCAAAAGGCACCTCTATACCGCCGCCTCTAGCCTCGAACACTAATAGGAATAGCAAAGCACCAAACAAGGCAATCCATAGTCCCAGCAACCCTCTTGATACGAACAATTGTGTTCGCCGCATGCCATTTTGCCTCCAAATACCCAATTAATTCAATCCAAATTATTTGTTCCCTTGAGAGCGTCGTTGGTTTGCGTGATTCAGTTTACTGAGTTTCTCAAATGAGAATGGGGAGACCTACACTCAAAGGCATCTCAGAGCAAAGACTCTGAGATGCAACAAATGGATGAATCTTTTTACAAAGATTAATTTTCGAATCCGCAGAAAAACGGCCCGTAGTGCGAGCGCGGTCTTCTGAATCATGACGTTGCGTCCATTGCGCAAGCTGTGCCCTGGCCAGGATTTTCAAACCCCGGCTTGATTGTCCGAAAGGGGGAGAAAAATTCTGCGATACCTGTAACGAGATCGCAGCATACCCTTCGGGAAGTGTCCTACCCTACGGCATGCTGAAGTTGTAATACCTTGCGAGAAGGGCCAGTCCTACAGAAACGAAAAGCCTATCAGATGGTGATGACGGTAATCGAGAGTGGCCCAACTTAACTACGGCTGGCTGTACAGTGCTATTTGTCCAAAATCAAGCTATAAACTTCACCCAGACTCAGGGTTGGAGTTTTGGCATCTGCTATAACCTCACCGCCTGCGGCAACTCTCCTTGAGCAGGCTATCGCTTATACATATCTCTAGAACTCAGCGCAAATGGCAGATCCCCCGCTGTCGCTGCCCCCTTGTTGAAGTAGGGTTGATTCATTGTCGGAAGAGAAAAATGAGAATAGGTCTTATTGGGGATGTTGCTGTTAGGAATGCAAGATGGACTTTCCCTTACTGACTCTTCTGGAAACCGCCGAGGACTTTCGCCACTTACGGGGCCTGCGCTATCCGCTCTGGCTACTGTTGTTGTTGCTGATTACCGGCGCGATGTGCGGCTACTGGGGCGCTCGCCCGATGGAAACCTTTGCGCAACAGTACGGCGGGGAACTCTGTCGCCAACTCAACCGTCCGGTGCGCTCGGCGACCCCTTCGGACTCGACGTTCCGGCGGGTGCTAGAGCAGTGCGACTTTATTGTTTTAACGCGCATCTTTCGCCAGTGGGCGGCCGCATCGGTGCCCTTAAGCGAAGCGGAGTGGGTGGCCATTGACGGCAAGAGCATCAAGGGGACGATGAAGGACTACGCCAGCGCCCAGCAAAACTTTGTCATGATGGTCAGTCTGTTTGGACATCGCCGGGGCTTTGTCTATGCCAGTGAGGGGATGGAAAACCAGCATCAAAGTGAACAGCAAGTCGTCCAGCAGATGCTCGCGACCCTTGACCTCGAAGGGGTGTTAGTCACTGCGGATGCACTGCATTGTCAAAAAAAACGGTCGCCTGCCTACACCAGCAAAAAGCTTACTACCTCTTGACGGTGAAGGGGAATCAACCGACGTTGCTCAACGCCCTGAAACAGGTGAGTGAGCACCAGGAACCGCTCGATTGCGAACAACGCGAAGACCGCAGTCATGGCCGTTGGGTCTATCGCCGAGTGTCGGTCTATGAGGTGACTGGCCAGGACTGGGCCGAGTCGTGGCCAGGACTGCAGCGGGGGCTGTGTGTCGAACGATGGGGCTACCGTGAAAGGCGGCCCTTTGCCCAAACCCACTATTACATCAGTAACCTGGATGCGGATGCGGCGACCTTTCTAAAAGGATTACAAGGGCATTGGTCGATTGAGAATCGCTTGCATTGGCCGAAAGATGTTGTCCTCAACGAAGACCGGGCACCGCAACGCGCGGCCAACACTGCCGCTAACTACTCGACCATTCGCAATTTCTTCATCACGGCAGCACGGCGGTTCAATCTGGACTCCATCGCTCAGGCCAAACGGTTTTTCGCCAATCGACTTGACCAGGTTTTACTCTCACTACAATGAATCAACCCTACTCCCAGGAGGGGGCTCACTCCGATTCAAGCTGGGATTTCCCCTTTTTAAGGGTCGGGCTGTCATGCAGAATCAGTATAATTTCCCGACCGTTTGGAGATTCAAGGTACCCAAATCGGCTTCAACTGCGTAAGTCCTAAAGGGAAAGTAGGCGAAAAGGAATAAATCCTCTCTGCACTAAGGAAAGCAGCGGTTGCAGCCTAAAGCGAGCTGTTTAGTGAAAGTAGGACGACGGTTAGGTCGTGGCTTTGCAATCGAGCAGCTGAGTTACCAGGGTTTGCCATTCTTCTGCCCCCACAACCCCAGCCTCCACGACTAACTTTTCGAGGGCGGCCAGCCAGCACTGGTAATAGTCCCACTCGGGGTCATCTAGTTCGTGGGTCGCTTCCCACTCGGCGATGGTGGCAATCAGCGTTTGGCGAAAGTCTTCCCACTCAAAATAGCCTTGCTTCGAGAGGGCGATCGCCACTCCAAAAGCCAGCTTTTCCCACTCGCGATCGAACTGCAGATGTCCGTCCTGACGTGGGGGGGCCTCTTCGGGAGAACCCATCAAACTGGTGGCGGCAAAGTGTTCAAATTTAGTAAACATGCACAGGTATGGAAAAGGATTCAGCAGGGGAGCGATATCAGCAGGCAGAAACATGGCTTATACCGACGATTCTCTGTTTTGAGGTTACAGATTTCGGACGAGTGAGGATGTGATGGAGTTGGGAGCAAGGGAGCAAAATCTGTAGTCGTGTTTTAGAGAGTTGGGCTTAGACCTTGACCGTTGCGACGCCCATCATGGCTTCTGGGGTGAGCAGAGCAGCGAGTTCTTCTTCACTCATGCCTTCAGTTCCCTCAGGGCGCAGCGGCAAGACCCACCAACGAATCTGACCGCTGGTATCCCACAGGCGCACCTCGACCGAGTCGTCCAGCTCGACCCCAAACTCTGAGAGCACGACGCGTGGCTCCCGCGTGACCCGTGCCCGAAACGTCGGATCTTTGTACCAGTACGGGGGCAGTCCGAGGGTAGGCCAGGGATAACAGGAACAGAGGGTGCAGACAATGACGTTGTGGACTTCGGGGGTGTTTTCGGCCACGCGCATGTGTTCCCCTTCCGCCCCGGACATACCTTCGGGAAAGTCCATTTGCTGGCAGGCGGCATTGCAGTCAGCGATCAGCAGCTCTTTAAATTCCGGGTCGACCCATGCCCGCGCTACCAGTTTGGCCCCATTAAACGGCCCCATCTTGGTCTCAAAATGGCTGAGCACGGTATCGACCGTATTGCTGGTGATGACGCCCTTCTCAATCAATAGCGATTCTAGGGCTTTGACCTTGGCAGCACTGACGGTTTCTCGATCAGCAGGATAGCCAAATCCTGGATAGTTACTGGGCATTATGCGCTCCTCTCGGCGTCAGGTTCAAAATGGGCAGTTGGACAGGAAGACTGATTTTGGTGGCTGGAATCACCGGTCAAACGGCAGGCTCGAAGGGGTGGCCTGGCCTGGCTAAGGAATCAGGATTTAATAAAATCCGTAATTTGCTTTGAAGCAAAGCCGGATGTCATATCCCCTCCTGGGAGGGGCAACGGGGTGGGTTGGTCAGTAGTGCGAGCGATTGGCACCCACCCCGCCCTGCGGGCACCCCTCCCGACAGGGGATAAACCAGCACATTATTTAATTTCCGATCCTAAGGAATCAGGATTTAATAAAATCCCCAATCTGGTTACGGGCGCACGGCCGTGCGCCCCTCCGACAAACTAAAACGATGCATTAATTCATCCGCGTTCCTAAGTACTCTGGAAACTAAGTTTTGTGCCGTACGGCAGCGATCGTAGCTCGATCCCCCGCTGTCGCCGCCCCCCTTGAAAAAGGGGCTATTCAGTATCTGGATTGGGATGCCTCCCTTTTTAAGGGGGTTGGGGGATCAAGCCTCCGTTGATAACGGTAGAAAACTTACTTTACGCTGTACTAAGCCGTTCTGGGGTGAATCGGTTGGCTCTTAGCCTGCTTCCAAATACTCCAGATACACTTCAAAAACGTCGTTGTAATAGACCGATTTGGCATCCGCCAGGGAGGGCTCCCAGATGTCGGTGGCCTGGATGGCGATGCTGTAAATCGGCATGGGCGTGCCGATGCCATCCGTGGTCTTGAAAAAGTAGGTGTAGGCCTCGTCATAGACTTTGACGATTTCTGCCACGCGGCCGCGAATGTGACCGGGTAGGCGGGTGTGGTCGGCAGAGACAATGTTTTTGACCCGCACGCGATCGCCCACGCTGAACATGGGAGCAGCTGGCAGGGGACGCATCGGTGAATCCCCTTCAAGCAAGTACTTCACCACTTGCTCATCAATGGCCGCGTCACCGCCACTGGGCAAGGGGGCTTGGGCGTTCGCTTCATCGGCTAAAATTTCCGCTGTCCGCTGGTCCAGTTCTTCCTGAGTGATATAGCCTTCCTCTACGAAGAAGCCGGAGATGCCCCCCAACCACTTTTCGTAGTAACGCAGCCGAAAATATTCAAACGGCTGCAGCCCCTCGGCCCCCATACGCAAATGGCCCCAGGTCCAAAAACTTTTGAACTCAGTGGGCACCTGTGTGATGTCATAATCCGGCAGCGACTCCCCCAGATGATTGCTCAGCGCCATCATGGCAGTATGAATGCCAAAAATGCGCTGTTCCCAAGGCTCGACAAACACCTGGGTTTCAAAATTCACGGGGTCGAGGTTTTCTAAACCCCCCAGATAATGCTGTAATTTCATCAGATTAGGTCACTTTCAACAAGGTCAGTCAAGATTCAACGAGGCTCAGGTCACGTCGGCATACACCGGTGCCAAACAGGTTTGGAAGCCTTGGCGCAACTCGTCTTCATCCAGATTGCGGCCAATAAACACCAGTTCACTGCGGCGTTGCTCACCGGGTTGCCAGGGTTTACCAGGGCGACCATCCAACGTCATGTGTACGCCCTGAAACACAAAGCGTCGATCGGCGTTGTCCACATCCAAAATGCCTTTCATACGAAAGATGTCGGCCCCTTTAGCCTGTACGAGCTGATAAAGCCAGCGATTCAGTTTGTCGCTGTCCACGGTGCCGGTGGCGGTAATCGCGACGGAATACACCGAGTCATCATGTTCGTGAGCATCTTCCTCTAAAAATTCAGGATCAATGCTCAGGGCATTCTTGAGATCAAAGGCCTGCACACCCAGCAGTTTGTCCAGGCTGATTTCACAGTTTTGGGTGGAGTAGATGGTGGCGATCGCGTTGATGCCCCGCACTTTGGCTTCCAAGATCTGGAGCTGCTCGGGAGCAATCAAATCTGTCTTGTTGAGCAACAGCACATCGGCAAAGGCGACTTGCTCCTGCACCTCGTGGCTATCCCAGTGGGCTTCCACGTGTTTGGCATCTACCACCGTCACCACGGCATCGAGCTGCGTTTGCCGCGCCATCACTTCATCAGTAAAGAAGGATTGAATCACCGGTGCCGGATCGGCCAAGCCCGTGGTTTCAATTACGAGATGATCAAAGGGCTCGCCCTGGGCCATGAGATTGCCAATAATGCGAATCAGATCGCCACGAACAGTGCAGCAGATGCAGCCGTTATTCATCTCAAAAATTTCTTCGTCGGCATCAATCACTAACTGATGATCAATCCCAACTTCGCCAAATTCATTCACAATGACGGCAACCCGCTGACCGTGATTTTCCGTCAAGATGCGGTTCAGTAACGTGGTTTTGCCCGCCCCTAAATAGCCGGTGAGCACGGTGACTGGAACTTTTTGAATCAATGCCATAAATGCTGGAAACTCCCTGAACTAGCGATTGCAAGTTGAACGACTGCGAAACCTTTACTTCTCGGGCTGTAGCGACGACGTCATGGCATTGCCCCAAGCCTCAGAAAGGTAGCCAAAAATAGCGCCCAAAATCATGGCCGCGATCGCAATTAAAACGGGATTGTTAGGTAGCGGGGCGGTGACCGATAGCCCAGTCACCGCCACCGTGCCCACCGTCTGCGAAAAGCCCCAAACAATCGCGGGGGTAATGCCGTGGGTAAACGGCAATTTAGAGGCTTGCACCATGCCCGCGCTGCCAATGCCCACACAGATGGCCGCAACAATTGGACTAGCACCAATCAAATCAATCGCTAACAAAGATAGAGCCGCGATGATAATGCCGGTAATATTGCAAGCGATCGATTTGACGAACCCGCGAGTGCCACCGCCGACGATAAAAAACGAGGCCCAAGCGGTAAACGTCACCCAAACGGGAACTGGAATCACCGTCGCCGTCAAGAAAACATCGACTCCCCCTAAAACGCCAATACTGATGCTGTATGCTTCGGATTGCTGCACCGTAGACTCCCTCCTTCACAATGGGTTTTGCCTAAAAAGCTTTCAGAATCTTGCTTTGATGCCACGAACTCTGTGGGCTGCCTGAGCAAATGTGTTTACGAAATAAACCTGAGGATTGCCAAAAAATCGAAGATTACTGATTCAACAAACTCGGCGACCTGCTGCAGATGCTTGACGCTGCGAGTCAGCCAAGAAGTCAGGCACTCCAAAGGAAAATTAGAGATCTCAAACTCGCTTTAACCTGACTCATCTGAACCACGAGTCGATGCTGCAATACCTTATTTGAACGTGATCGAACAGTCCGAAAATATCCCTGCAGAAGAAAAATCAGAGTCGTCTATCAAGGTCTAAAGACCAAGCACCGTATCACCTTGAATACTCAAGTTTTCTAACGTCTAAGATATCGTTTGTTAATTTGGCAAATCGTAGACCTCGCTACATTTTGATTGCTGAAATCTGAAAATTCTGTCTTGAGCTTGCGAAATCTGTAATTCTTATGGCTGGACTGTAGAAAACTGGTAAGTCGGTAATATGGATAGTTGCAACCAGCGATCGCCTCTAACGCCCCCAACCTGATGCCGAATGATGATTTCTCCGGTAAAGCCCTTGACGGCTATGAAATTGACCAGCTCGATCTAAAAATTATTGAATGCCTGCAGCGCAATGGCCGCATCGCCTATAGCGATATCGCCCGAGCAATTGATGCCCCAGAAGCGACCATTCGGTATCGCGTCAAGCGTTTGCTAGACGAAGCCATTATTTCCATCAGTGCCTTTATCAATACGGGTAAAGTCAAACATGAAAATGTGGCCTATCTAGAACTGGAGGTGCAGCCGTCCTTTTTAGAAACCAGCCTCAATCAGCTGATGGCGATGGAAAATATCAGCTACATTGCTTCGGTCACGGGGGAGTTGAATCTCATGCTGGAATACATTTACAAAGACAATCAAGATCTGTTGGCGTTTATTAATTCCCTCAAAAGTCATTCAGACGTAAAGCGGCTAGATTCTCGCACCATTCTCAAAATTCATAAGGCGCAATACCCGGCCCGAGTCCAGCCTTGAGGTCGGCAAATTGGGGGAGTGTGTCCCCCAGGCAACTCTCATTTAAGGTCTGATGGGGTTGGGGGCAGGCGGAGACAAGGTTTCATACATGCTCTGCCGGTTTGCGGCTTGGGTCTGGGCATCGGTTTCAATCACAGTTTCTAAATGGCGCTGCAACGCTAAAAATTGAGGGTCGTAGCGATCGCGAAAGGGTGGCGCGGCGATATCGACCGTTTCAATGATGCGACCGGGTTTGTCACCAATCACCAGCAGCTTTTGACCGAGCAAGATCGCTTCTTCAACGTTGTGGGTCACCAGCACCATCGTCGTCGCAGTGTCCTGCCAAATCGCTGATAAAAAACTTTGCAACCGTCGCCGCAGTTGAATGTCGAGAGCAGAGAAAGGTTCATCTAACAACAACACGTCGGGTTGCACCGCAATGGAACGGGCGATCGACACCCGCTGCTTCATGCCCCCTGAGAGCTGGTGAGGGTAAAGGGCACGGGCTTGAGTTAGACCCACCTGCTCTAAGACATCGCTAACCTGATGCTGATATTGGTGCCGCTTTTTGCCCCTGACTTTAAACCCAAAGCCAATATTTTGCTCTACCGTCAGCCAGGGATACAGCGTGTTTTCTTGAAAGACCATACCGATCTTGGGGGTAATGCCTTTGAGGGGCACGCCGTGAAACAGCACTTGCCCCTGAGTGGGCGCAGTGAAGCCGCCTAGAAGCTGTAACAGGGTCGATTTGCCACCGCCCGATTGCCCCAAAATGGTGACGAAATCCCCTGGTACCACATCCAGATGGATGTTTTCTAAAACGGTGGTGGTTTGACGTCCCCGCGCGAACCCTTTCGTCAGCTGCTGGCAGGAAAGGATGGGGCCAGTCGAGAAGGGTGATTGGGAAAAGGGACCACGCTCCATACCTACACCTGCCACCAGAAAAACTTGCGCTGAATGAACAACAGCAGGCGATCGACGGCAAATCCGGTAATGCCAATGATGCAGATGCCCAGCAGAATGAGATTGCTGTTGAACAGGTTGCGCCCAGTCATGACCACCGTGCCCAGGCCATCGCGCAATCCGGTCATTTCTGCCGCCAAAACGGCCATCCAAGCCGCAATAAAGTTGAGTCTCAAGAGGGTAAACACTCCTGGCAACACTGCGGGAATGATCACCCAACGCCAGCGGTTAAAACTGCCACCGCCCAAATTTTGAGCCGTCATTAACAGCGGCTCTGGAATCCGCTTAATCTCTGCAACCGTGGCGATCGTCAGCGTAAAGAACACCCCCATAAACACAATAAACACCGCCGTCAGATTGCTGACGCCAAAGACGACGAGGGCGAGGGGTACCCAGGCAATGGGCGCGATCGGGGCCATCAACCCCAGAATCGGGAGAATAAACAGCTCTGACCACTTGGAAAGACTGATGAGTAGGCCACAGGCAATGGAGCCGACAA
Organism: Leptolyngbya sp. SIOISBB; assembly: GCA_010671905.1. Lineage (GTDB taxonomy): Bacteria > Cyanobacteriota > Cyanobacteriia > Phormidesmidales > Phormidesmidaceae > Halomicronema. The sequence goes on along the minus strand of JAAHII010000001.1, from coordinate 6,049,608 downwards.
AGGCGATCGCCATGCCCAAAGAGACACGAATGAGCGTTACAGTCACCGATTGATAAATGGACGCCGATTGCGAGCCCAACCCCACCTTAAAGTCACTTTCAAACAACGCTGGCAAAAACTGTGACGGCGGCGGCAACACCTGCGTCACCGGATTGGCTGGATTGCTGCCCGCCATTTCCCAAATGCCGACGAGGAGCCCACACGACAGCAGCCCACAGGTGATCGCGAGCAGAGAGGGCTGCCAAGCTGGGTCACCCGGAGAAGACTGAGGCATGTTACTTCTCTAGCTCTTTGACGATGGCGGTGTCAAAAATCTCAGCGGCGGGCACATCCGACTCAATGTACTGCAGCTCCACCATCTTATCGACCACCGTCTGCACCGCCTCTAAATCGGGCGTAAACGTAATGGGAGCGGGCTGGGTCTCAAAGGCCGTGAGCAACACGTCATCCTCAACGCGGTAATAGTTACCGTTAGTCAACAGGGCGATCGCCGCGTCTGGCTCGGTGTTGATGATTTCTGCCGCACACTGCAATCCGGCAATATACGCCTCAACCACTTCGGGACGTTCGTCCAAGGTATTTTCTAGGACGCTGACGACGGTGTTTGGCGTCGTGGGAGACCAAACTTCCGCATTGTCGGTCAGCACCGTGGCCTCACCGCTAGCGACAAACTGGGTGGTGTAGGGCTTGATGTGACTCAACACATCGACTTCCCCAACTCGAAAGACATCGACCATGGCCAACAGATCATCAAAATAGACCATTTCAAAGGCCTCGACGCTAATGCCTGCTGCCTCAAAAGCATCTACCAAAATTAGCTCTAAGGTATCACCGCGCAGGGTCGCAATTTTGAGCTTAGTATCGGGATTTTCGGACACAAAAGTCACTAAATCATCAACCGATTCTACTCCATACTCATTATTAATAATCACCTGCATGACTCCCCACCCACCAGCGGCAGCAACCGTCTTGATCGGCACGCCACTATTAGCCGCAAAGAAAGGCAGTGTAAAGGGATTTGTACTAAAGTCGATTTGCCCCCCGGCTAAGGCAGCATTGTTATCACCTGGATTCGTAAAAAATACGGTTTCTACAGCTAGGTCATTGTCAGCAAAACAGCCTGATTCTACTCCTACGAATAATGGAGCCATATCCAACGCGACTAAATGCCCGGCCTTGACCGAAATCAGCTCCTCAGCAGCGTCACCCCCCTCAGAGGCATCGGCTGCGGGTGCCTCTGAAGGTGCTTCAGTCGCTTCGGGAGCGGCGCAGGCAACCCCGAGAAAAACGCTGGCAGTCAGGGGCAACAGCCGTTTTAGCCACTGGGAAGTCTGGGTCATGACGCTTCACCTCAAGGAAATCAACCGAATGCGAGTCATCTACAAGGAGCGGGACGTGGTTAGACAGTAAATGACTGAAGAGGGAACCGTTGTAATTGAAAGCACAGTTTCAGCAGAGGAAGGAACAGATTATTGCTGATACAGTAAATAAAGTTCTTTAGTTTACGGAATAATGAATATCGCATTCTCGGATGCTCGGATTTCAGTGGGCTGGGTGAGCGGGGCGCGATCGCGAAAACTCCCATTCACAACTGCTCCACCGAGTCACCTTGTGCCCCCTATCGCTCTACAGTTCCGGGGCTGCAGAGGGGGGCGCTCAAAACCAGGAATTGGCCATTTAGTCTTTTGTGGAAAGAGCCGATAACGACTCAAAGAGCTGCGGAGAATTGCCTACCCAGCCTAAAACGCCGCCCTCTGACTGCAAAATGTGGATGGTGGCGTCATGGTCTTGGGGATTGAAAGCCGCGCAGCAATCCTCTAGAAGGAGGCAGTAATAGCCAAGATCGCTGGCATGACGATAGGTGGCCAATACGCAGCATTCTGTTGTGACTCCGGCAATCAACAAATGAGTGATGTGGGCGATGCGCAATTTTTGATCCAGGTCAGTCGCCACAAAACAGGAGTGAGCAGGCTTGTCCAACTGCCATTCTTGCGGTTGGGGTTGCAGTTCATCAATTAGCGCCACACCGGGTTCACCCCGGACTAAAAATCGCCCCATTTTGCCGCGTTGACCAATAGGTGAACCCGCGTTGGCATACCGGGTTCGTTTACTAGAGGTGAGATCTGATAAGTCTGGCGCGTGACTTTCTCGGGTAAAAATGACTTGAATTTTAGTTTGCCGCGCCCAGGCAAGTAGGGTTTGAATTGAGGGAATGATGGCTCGAACTCTAGTCAGGTCAAGGGCTAATTCGCTACCGTTGAAGCCATCAGGGTGACAAAAAATCATTTTGCATATCAATGACCAACAAAGCCGTTTTTTCCAAGGGCAAATGGAAAGGATGACTGTACGTTTTAGCAGAAACCATAAACGCCTCGATTAATTAATTGAACTGTATCTTTATTGGTTTAAGTACGGCAACATTACGATCGCCGAGTTGGGGTTTGAGGCTAATCTTGATACAATCCATTCAATTCACACGTGGTTCCATTCAATATCGAAAGTTTGACAGCATATTTGTGACGTCAAAAAACTTGGTGTTGTTAACCTTATGACAGACTCTCACCACCATCCTGAAGCCGAAATTGCCTTGCGGGTAAAGGCGATCGAGTCTTTGCTGATTGAGAAAGGTATTGTGGATCCCGCTGCCCTGGATGTCATCATCGAGCACTATGAACACACCGTGGGGCCGCATATTGGGGCTCAGATTGTGGCCAAAGCTTGGGTTGATGCGGACTTTAAACACCGACTATTGGCCGACGGCACAGCGGCGATCGCTGAGTTGGGCCTGACGGGATTTTCAAGCGAGCATATGGTAGTGGTCGAAAATACGCCGAAGGTGCATAACCTCGTGGTGTGTACCCTCTGCTCCTGCTATCCGTGGGCCATTTTGGGGTTGCCCCCCACCTGGTACAAATCCTTTGCGTATCGCTCGCGGGCCGTGATTGAACCCCGCAGCGTCCTTGCGGAGTTTGGACTAGAGCTGCCAGACACCGTAGAAGTGCGCGTGTGGGACAGCAACGCCGATTTGCGATATCTGGTGCTGCCAGAGCGACCGAGGGGCACCGAAACCCTGGCGGAATCAGAGTTGGCCGCACTGGTGACCCGCAACGCCATGATTGGGACGGCCAAGGTACTACCCCCCAGTTCCCCCCACGCCAGTCGCGGCTTAGGAGGCGATCGCGATGAATGGTCCCCACGATATGGGCGGCATGCAGGGTTTAGGCCCGATTCCCATTGAGGAAGATGAACCGGTTTTTCATAGTGACTGGGAAGCGAAGGTCTTTGCGATGAGCTTTGCCACCTTTATCAATTACTTCCCGGTGGATGAAACCCGCCACGCCTCAGAACGCATCCCACCAGGGCGATACCTCAGCTCTAGTTACTATGAGCGGTGGCTCTACGCCCTCGAACTGTTGCTGGCAGAGCATGATTTGCTGTCACCTGCTGAAATCGAAGCCCGGGTGGCCCATTTGAAACAGAAGGCAGAGGCTGAGTGACTTTGAGTCGATATAATTAGCGTCCCTGAAAGATTGCGATGACGATTGAACCGCCTAATGAATGTATGTCTGCTGCTGCTGCCAAGGCCCTTTTGCAGCAGGGAGCAAACTGCCAGGTAGCGAGCGACTTGCCCCCGCAATTCCAAGTGGGAGATTTAGTGCGCGCTAAGGTCATGCATCCCAAAACCTATACGCGCCTGCCCCGCTACGTGCGCGGTAAAGTCGGCACGGTGGTGAGAGCCCATGGCGTTTACGTTTTTCCTGATACGTTGGGTCAGCGATTGAGCACATCGCCTCAGCACGTCTACAGCATCCGCTTTGCCGCTCAAGAACTCTGGGGTTCCGAGGCGGCTGTCCAAGACGCCCTCTATCTTGACCTGTTTGACGCTCATCTTGAAGTTCCTTAAGGGGTGCTGATTCATGTCCCTACAATTTCCCCAAGAGCCTTTGTCAGATGGCCTCAGCGACGCTTCACCAGAGCGCGTTTTTCAAGCTCCTTGGGAGGCGACAGCCTTTGCGATCGTCAATCAACTGGCGAGCGATCGCCGCTACACCTGGGCCGAATGGGTTGACCAACTCACCCAGGAAATTGCCATGGCGGAATCTAACGCTGACGATACCCACACCGATTACGCGCGTTGGGTCGATGCTTGTGAAAAGCTGCTGATTGATAAAGGTATTCTTGATGCTCAGGCCATTCATCAAAAAATTGCTGAGCTGATGCACGAGCGAGAAACCGACCATCATCATGGGGCTTCAACTACAGGCAACGAGTCATAGATAGTCTGGCAGTGTAGGACTGGAAGCAGGCGCGATCGCACCTCTTGGCCATGTATTCAGCACTTCCACAATGTTCAAACGATTGAATTGGGTGGGGCGATCGCTCGATCCTGCGATTGCCGTCCGACGCTCTAGCCACCTTCACCGCTAACTTGTCAAGAGGGCTCAAGCAGCCTGTCGGTCAATGTTGACGATGGCTTCCGCGTTTTGATCTCCACTTTAAGCAACAGACTAAAAGCTTTGATGTCATCAACTTTCACAAGGCTTGGAAATCACCTCTCAGCGAGGTGGCTTGTTTTCGTGAGTCTATGAAGCAGCGATCGCCGGTAGCCAAGAGATTGCACCCCTGATTTGAACCGTAATGCCTGCTTGATTCAATTAAGTATTTTGATATTTGCCAGAGAAAATTCGCCTTATTAATTCTTAGGATTTAGATTAAACAATTACTTTGATAGACTCTGCTCTTGGCAAGAAAAGCTGCTCTTATCGAAGCATTATTTAGCTTGGTATTTCAGTATGGAAAATTTATTTTTTACTATTGTAACCATCGATATTGAGGCCTTTGATTGCTTTTCGATTTCACATAAAGCCTTGACAGAAATGGATCCTAGGGATCTTGAGGTCATCAAAAACAACTGAATCCCTGAGATTTTTCTGGTTATTAATAAGACCTTAACTGGACTGTTGCCGTTAAATAATTTCGAGCTGGGACTCTAATGAATTGAGAGTCCAGGTGTCAAAGGCATTTTGCCGTCTTGGCCTTTTGTCAATGTTTTTGCTGCGGACTCTTAATTTCATGTGTCTGTTTGTTTTGAATGGATTAACCCCCTAAACCATGACCAGTAACGTTATCTTTATTCACCCCGACGGTGCCGATCCGTCTCACTTTGGGGCTGCGCGGTTTGAGTCAGTCGGGCCGGATGGTCGCCTCAACTGGGATACGGCCCCCGAATCTGCGGTTTATCTCGGTCACCTGGATGATGCGATTGTGGCCACCTCCAACGCTGGAGCGGTGGTACACGCCTATGGCATCAAGGCCGTTGCCCCCAGTTTTGGCTTTGATGAAAATGGTGACGAGTACACCTCTCTGGCCGGGTTACAGGGTCAGAATGTTGATGGCTCTGAGAGCGACTTCACGATTCTAGAAGAAGCCGCTGCTGCCGGTCGCCCGACTGCGATCATCAACTCTGGCTTCATTGCTGAGCCCGGTACTGGGGTGTTCTTCGCTGATGCCGTTAGCCGAGGCGATCGCGAAGGCATTACCGCCCAGCTCTTCTTCGATGCAGAAAGCGATGGCACGCTCGCAGAGGATGCTCAGCCCCGGGCGAAGTACAACGTGATCATGGGGGCCGGTGAGCAAGACTACCTGCCAGAAGGTGTCACCGGGGTCTTTGGGGAAGGCACTCGTACCGATGGTCTAAACCTGGTTGAAATCGCTGAAGACTTGGGCTATACCATTGTCTACAACCAGGAACAGTTGGATGCCCTTGATCCCAGCACAGAGTTGGTTTTGGGGATGTTTGCGGCGGATGACAACTTCAACGAATTTCCCGAAGGCTTTCTCATCGAGAATGGCTTCGTCGATGCTGACGGTGAGTTGGTTACCTACGGCCAGCCGGTCGCCGATGCGCCTAACCCTGATGGACTCGTGCTTGACACCGATGGCGATGGGTTTACCGATCCCCCCACCGTGGGTGACATGCTTGAGGCCACCCTGGCGCTAGATCTCTTCGCGAATGAAGGTGATGACGATGGGGAAGGCTTCTTCATCGTGCTGGAGGAAGAAGGTACCGATAACTTCGGTAACACCAACAATGCTCGGGGTGCGATTGATGCCACTCTGAATGCCGACCAAGCGATCGGGGTTGCCAAGGACTTTGTTGAAAATGTCCAGTCCAACACCTTCGTCATTACCGCTGCTGATAGTGCTGGCGGTTCCCTCGAAGTCGACGATGTGTCTGGTGAAACCGTTGGCACCCTAACTACCCAGCGTCAACTTGATGAAGCGGGCGAAAACAGCGGCGTTACCGTTCCCTTTGACGGCACCACCGGCAGCGATACAGCGCCCTTCGTAGCCGCCCCGGCAGCCAATGGCAACGTTTACGAGTTTGGCGTGGCCTGGGCTGGCCTCCCCGACTTTGCCGGTAGCATCGTCAGCAAAGCCTGGGGCGAAGGGGCCGATCGCCTGGGCTCCACCATCGACAACACGGGCATCTACCGCTTGATGTACGAGAGCCTGTTTGACATCAGCTTGGATGCACCCGAGGGTGTGCCCGACGATTTGGCTCCCCGTGAAGCGCCTGAACCGACCTCCGAGGTCGGCAACGTTATCTTCTTTCACCCCGATGGCACCAGCCCCTCTCACTGGGCGGCGGCTCGTTTTGCGTCCGCAGGCCCCGATGGTCGCCTGAACTGGGACGAGATGAGTGATGCGAGTGTGTACCTCGGCCACATGGACGATCGCATCGTGGGCACGTCTAACGGTGGTGCGGTGACCCACGCTTACGGCGTGAAGCCCTTTGCCGGGAGCTTTGGTTTTGATGCCCCCGTCGATGAGGGCGGTGAAGAAATCGTCTCCCTCTCGGGTAAGCCTGACACCATCATGCAAGAAGCTCAGGCTGCGGGTAAAGCGATCGGTATCATCAACTCCGGCTTTATCGCCGAGCCCGGTACGGGTGCATTCCTGGCCGATGTGGACAATCGTGGCAACACCGAAGAAATCACCGCTGAGATCTTAGATCAGCGCCCGGACGTGATCCTTGGTGCGGGGGAAACTGACTACTTACCCGTGGGCACCATCGGCGTCTTTGGTGAAGAAGGCACCCGCGAAGATGGCCGCAACCTAATCGAAGAAGCGGAAGCCGCCGGTTACACTGTGGTCTTCACTCGGGAAGAGCTGCTGGCGGTTACCCCCGATAACACCGACAAGCTGTTAGGCATCTTCGGGGCAGAAGATACCTACAACGACTTCTTTGAAGATGAGCTGCGCCGTGATGGCTTCGTGGATGAGAACGGCGACCTGATTCTCTACGGTCAGCCACCGCTCAACCCGAATCCACCGACCATCGCTGAGATGGTAGAGGCCGCACTGCCCATTCTCGATGCCGACCCCGACGGCTTTTTCCTCGTGATGGAAGAAGAAGCCACCGATAACTTCGGTAACGACAACAACGCGGCGGGCACCATCGAAGCTGCAATTCGGGCGGATGAAGCACTCGGCGTGGCCATGGACTTTGTGGACAACACCGACCCCAACACGCTGATTATTACTGCGGCTGACTCTGATGCCGGTGGTTTGGAAGTAGACGATATCCCCATCGGTGGATTTGGTCTTCCCAATGATGAAGTGGATGAGACGGCAACGCCCTTTACCCTGCGGGTTCAGGCAGAAACTCAAGCCTTCGGTCCTGAGGCTGATGGGGTGTTAGTGCAGGTCGATGACGTCGACGGTAGCAATGATGTGCCGGGCTTCAGCACCGATATCTTTGAACCCTTTACCACGGGCGCACCGGATGCTGATGGCGATGTCTTTGACTTTGGCGTAGCTTGGGCAACTCGTTCTGACGTGGCTGGCGGCATCGTGTCCAAGACTTACGGTCTCAATGCGGATCTGTTGCCCGATACCACCGACAACACCGATATCTACCGGGTGATGTACCAAACGCTCTTTGGCGTCGCACCAGAAGACATTGCCAATGCTGAACCCATCGATGTTTTGGTTGACCTCACCGGCATTGACGGCGATGTCACCGTAAGTGCGAGCCTCAGCCGCGAAGCCGCCTTCGATAACGTGCTGAAGTTCTACCAAACGGATGCTCTCGGCAGTGTCGCTGGCTTCTTGCCGGGTGAAGAGGGTTACGAAGCCGTCGTGGCTGAAAATCTGTTAGATCCAGACATCTTTATCGGCAATGGTGAAACCGGCACCGCTGAATTGGTGTTGGCTGGCGGCACCTTCTATGCGCCGGTGTTGCTCATTGATGGCGACCTTCACAATTTGGGCTCCATTGGTGACAACGCCCGCGGACATGACCGGATCAAGCGAGATGGCAGTGTGTGGACCTTCGAAGACTGGATCGACAGTGATTTCAACGATTTAGTTTTCACCGTCGATGCGGTTGAACCAGTGATCGCTTAATCATCGACGTTAACAACTGTCCAAGTTTCTTAGTCGCCTCCATCGGTTAACGGTGGGGGTTTTCTCTTGCAATTCAAAGAGTCATGCAGTTTACCCCAAAGGCCAGAGGCAACAGCAGACATTCTGGGGTCAAAAAACGCGATCGCACTGTCGATTAAGGCAACGATCACGGCAATATGGCTGGTTGGGGCGATCGCTCAAGCAAAATTTCGTCGGTTCTATTGATATAAATTTATGGACAGGAGAGTAGCGGATAATTGTGGCGTTTGAGAACTACCCACTGACTTACTGGCCAGTCAACTGGGCGAGAGTTGAGACAATAGGCGTTCGCCCTGCTGAACATAGTGTTTGTTTTTACGGTATTGGAACTGGGTTGAGCTTTTGATCTTGATAATCATGGTTTCAAGGGTGTCACGAGCCTTCGCTACGTCCCCAGCTTCCTGTTGTATCTGTGCCAGCATGAGGTAAGCCTGGGGATGACTCCAGGACTTAACATGTTCCTGAAGATGAGCCTCAGCGCGATCGCGCTCCTCTAGCTGATACAACACCTGCCCATAGGCCAGAGAAGCTTCACCGTAGGAAAAGTCTGGCTTCAGGGCGATGAGCTTGGCCAAATGATCGCGAGCCATTGTCATTTTTTTCTGTTCCGCTTCTACACTCGAAATTCCCCAAAGCGTTTGAATATTTTCGGGGTCTTTCTCCAACGCTGTCTCGTATGCTTGCCCTGCCGCTTCTAAGTTCCCTAATTGATAGTGAACGTCGCCCAATTTCTGGTATTGGTAAGCGTTGCCGATGTTTTTAGCCTGAGCCTCTGCTTGCCATAGCGCATCCTGTAATTTACCCTGCTTGACCCAAGGCAAATTGCCAAACGCATTGGGATGATTGGGCATCCACACAATCACAAAGTACAACACCGCTCCAATGATGTTGAGAAAAAGCAGAATCCAGACCCACGTAAAACCGCCGCGAGAGCCATTTTTCAGACAATCGTAGAGCATCCAGATCCAAAACGCAGTGCCCAGTAGGCTGAGCGGACCGATCAAGCCATAAATCATATACAAGAGCGCCATAATTCTTTGAGGAAACGATGATCAAACCCGATAAGAGATTCAGCCCAATAGCGAACGACTTCTAATGGATCTCTTTTTCAGTTTTCCCTCTGGACTAACTTAGCCCACCAAACTGACAAGACCGATTGTTGGAACTGTTTTTTGAGCGCGATCGCTGTTATAGGCACGCAGATTTTTCCCTTTCCAACGCCTTTGAATTATCACCAGCAAACCCAATTCCCCACTGTCCAATGCTCACAAGTGCGAACAAATGTTACTCGCGCTGGGTTCGATTCCGGTTTGGGTGATCGCTCAGCCAAATAGCTGAAGTACTGACGTTCAAGGCTTTGCAGTTAGCTTGGAAACCGTTCAGTGAAAGTACGGGACCGAAGATTAAAGTAGCCATAACCTGCTCTTGAATTCCTACCGATATTGTCAGCTTTGGTGTGATACCGCTGCTGACGTTCTCACCAGCCCCCGGACTTCATTACACCGACGTAGATGGGCCAAGCGAAGCGCGATCGCGATCGCGTCACTTTTTCCTGCGCCCCTTGCTGCATTTGTCCCTCTTTGAGATCAAGAGCCTATGTCTATTCGTTTCGCCAGCTTCAATGCCTCCCTCAATCGCTCCAATGCGGGAGAACTCATCGAGAACCTTTCCACCCCTGACGATGCCCAAGCCCAATCAGTAGCCGAAATCATTCAGCGCAACAACCCCGACGTGATTTTGGTCAATGAGTTTGACTTTGACGCCGCAGGCGAGGCGGCTAGCCTTTTTCAGGAAAACTATCTGTCAGTGTCGCAAAATGGGGTAAATCCCGTTGAGTACCCCTATGTTTACGTTGCGCCCTCTAACACGGGCGTCCCCTCAGGGCTTGATTTCAATAACGACGGCGATGTTGGCGGGCCGGGCGATGCGTTTGGCTTTGGCTTTTTTGAGGGACAGTTTGGCTTCGCTATCTTCTCCAAATACCCCATTGTCGAAGATGAGATTCGTACCTTTCAGGAATTTCTCTGGGCTGACATGCCCGATGCGCTGCTGCCGCCTGACCCCCAGGATGCGGACAGTGACGGCGACACTGCCAACTGGTTCACCTCCGAAGAGTTAGCCGCATACCGTCTCTCCTCCAAGAATCATGTTGACCTCCCAATTGAGGTGGATGGAGAAATCATTCACCTGCTGGCGAGCCACCCGACCCCACCTGTGTTCGACGGGCCAGAAGATTTGAACGGTCGTCGCAACCATGACGAAATCCGCTTTTGGTCAGACTACGTTAAAGGTGAAGGCTATATTTACGACGACAATGGTACCTTTGGCGGCCTTGAAGCGGGGGCCAAGTTCGTCATTGCTGGTGATCAAAACTCCGACCCCTTTGACGGCGACAGCCGCCCCGGTGCCGCTCAGCAGATTCTCGAAAATCCTTTAGTGAATACTTCGGTGACGCCGAGCAGCGAGGGGGGCATTGACGCCGCTATCCGGCAGGCGGGCGCGAATGTTACCCACACCGGCAATCCAGCCTTTGATACCGCTGACTTTGGTTTTAATCCTGATAATCCGGGCGTCGATCGCACACCGGGCAACTTGCGAGTTGACTATGTATTGCCGTCAAATAATCTGGAAATTACCGACGCGGGCGTCTTTTGGCAGGCAAGTGATGATCCGCTGTTTCCGCTAGCAGAATTTCCCACCTCAGATCACCGTCTGGTGTATGTCGATGTCCAAGCCGAGGCCACCCCTGCGCCAGCAATTGGGGAACGCGTCACCGTTACCGACCTCGAATTCTTGGGCGAAATCACCTTTCCCACTGGCTTTGAGTTCGAGGGCACCGAAGTTGGCGGGCTGTCGGGTTTGGCCTACGATGCCGATTCGGGACTCTATTATGCGCTGGCGGACGATCGCGCCGATGCTCGCTTTTACACACTGCAGATTGATATCGGTGACGGCAACTTTGCAGCCAATGATGTGGCATTCATCGATGTTACGCCACTGCTAGAGGCCAATGGTGAACCGTTTGCTGCTGGTGGGATCGATCCAGAAGGCATTGCGATCGCCCCCAACGGCAATCTCTACATCTCGTCAGAAGGCGATGCCAACGCGCTGTTGGCTCCCTTTGTGAATGAGTTTTCTTTAGATGGGCAGCAGCTATCTGAACTGCCTGTGGATGAGAAGTTTCTGCCTACCGCCGATCAGTCCAGCGGCATTCGCAATAACCTGGCCTTTGAAAGCTTGACCCTGAGTCCCGATGGTCAGTTTCTCTACACCGCGACGGAAAACGCGCTGTTCCAAGATAGTGACGCTGCCGGATTAGACAACAGTAGCCTCAGCCGCATTGTGAAATATGACCTCAGCAGCGGTGAGGCGGTGGGCGAATTTGTGTATGAAGTCGAGCCAGTGCCCGATGCGCCGAATCCCGCCGATGGCTTCCGCACCAATGGTCTAGTGGAACTGCTGGCCACAGATAACAACGGTTCCTTTCTGGCGCTAGAGCGAGCCTTCTCCGCTGGGGTGGGCAACACCGTCAAGCTGTACGAAGTGCGATCGCAGGGCGCGTTGGATGTTCAGGATGTGCAAGACCTGTTCCGTGAAGATCCCCTGGATGACGACGGCGACATCTTGCCCCCGAGCCCGTTTGAAATTGACCCCACCGTGACCAAGCGCGAGCTGCTGGATATCGAAGCGGACTTGGGCATTGCCCCCGATAATCTGGAAGCCCTGACCTTTGGCCCCACCCTACCGGATGGTCGGCAGTCGCTGATCATTGCCAGTGACAACAACTTCAACGACACCCAGGTGACTCAATTCCTCGCCTTTGCCCTAGAAACGACGGCGATTCCAGTAGTCCCCTCCGGGTTGGAAACACCGCTGACGGTGGATGACGAGGCGGGCACAACGCCCTTGCTGGGCGACTCCGACGATCCCGCCATTTGGATCAATCCAGAGAATCCAGACGACAGCCGAGTCATCGTCACGCTGAAGGATGGCGGTGCCGCGACGCTGAATCTGCAAGGGGAAATTCAGCAGACGATTCTGCCAGCGGACTTTGGCGAGATTCGCTACAACAATGTGGATTTGCTGTACGACGTGGCCTTTCCGTCGATGCTGGTGGGGGGCGACCCGCTACTGACGGATGTGGCCGTGTTTAGCGATCGCGCCAACGACACCCTCGCGATTTACCAAATCAGCGAATTTGGGGACTTGTTAGACCCCCTGCCTCATGCACTGCTCGACATCACTGCGAGCAACCTCAGCGCTCCCGAGTTCTCGATTTTTGGCGTGGATGATGGCGAAGCCACCGCCTACGGACTTGCCACCTACCGCAGCCCCGAAACGGGCAAACTGTATGCCTTTGTCACTCAAGCCGATGGCAATCAAGTGGCGCAACTGGAACTAATCCCGCAACTTGGCCCCGCTGATGGCTTGGCGATGACGGCTCAGGTGGTGCGGCTGATTGACCTGCCTGTGCCCACTGGAGACGTCACCGACTCCCAGTCAGAAGGGTTGGTGATCGATCAAGAGCTTGGCGTCCTCTATGTCGCGTTAGAAAATGAAGTCGGCATCCTCAAGTTCGATGCAGAGCCGGACGGCGGCAGCGACTTTGACTTGGTGCAGTCCATTGATGCCGACTTCCTAGAGCCCGATATCGAAGGACTCACGATCTACTACGGCGACGACGGTGCTGGTTACTTGATTGCCTCTAGCCAGGGCAGCAATTCCTTTGCGGTCTTTGAGCGTGAAGGCGATAACGAATACCTGGGCAGTTTCACCGTGGGCGACATCGGTGGCCTTGACCAGGTAAACGAGTCCGATGGACTGGATGTCACCAATGTCACGCTGGGCTCCGCTTTCCCAAATGGTTTGCTGGTGGTGCAAGACGGCGCGAACGATCCGCAAAACGCAGTGGAAGACGAGGAGGAGCTAGAAAACAACAGCACCAACTTTAAGTTTGTGGACTGGGCCGCTGTGGCCAATGCTTTTGAGCAGGCGTTGGATATTGATACTGCCAGCTACGATCCGCGTAACCCCAATGCTTTGACCGGTGCCGATACCCTGCCGAATGGCGTCGCCAGCGGTGATGTGAGTCAAGACTCTGTTGTGCTGTGGACTCGCAGCACGGCTTTGGGTGATGTCACGTTTGAGTACTCCACCAATGCGGATTTTGGCAGTATTGCGGGCAGTGCGATCGCCACCGTAACCGACAGCGAGATTCCCATCAAGGTCGAGGTGGAGGGCTTAGACGCTGGGACTGAATATTTCTTCCGCGTTGTCGATGCCGCCGGGAACTCGGAAGCCGGACGCTTCGTGACCGCCGCTGAACCGGGCGAGTTCACTGGCCTCACCTTTGGCATTGCCGGTGATTGGCAGCAAGCGCCGCCTTATACCATTCTGAGTTCTGCCGCCGAGCGCGATTTGGATGTCTTCGTGAAGCTGGGTGACACCATCTACGCTGATTTTGCAACACCCGCTCTCCCTGGTGTCACGCAAGCCCGCACCCTCGCAGAGTTTCGCATTAAGCACAGCGAAGTTCTCAGTCCCCGCTTCGGCCTCAGCGCCACGTCTGATTTGCAGGCCACCACATCCATGTTCACCACCATCGACGATCACGAAGTCGTGGATAACTTTGCCGGGGGCGCAGCGCCGGGCGAGTCTCCCGATGCGCCAGATATTGGCTCTTCTCCCGATCCACTGTTCACGGATGATGTTGAATTCGTCAACGACACCCAGGCTTACGAGGACGCGCTGCAGGCATATCACGAGTATCAGCCGATTCGAGAGCAGTTTTACGATACGCCAGACGACGCTCGCACCGATGGCGAACGCCAGCTCTATCGATCGCAGTCCTTTGGCAGTGACGCGGCACTCTTTGTGACTGACAGTCGCTCCTTCCGCGATGCGCAGTTAGACCCAGCGAACATTGCGGACCCCACGGAGTTTTTGGTGCAATCCTTTGACCCCAGCCGCACTCTGCTGGGTCGCGCTCAGCTGGATCTACTGAAAGCTGACTTGTTAGCTGCCGAAGCAGACGGCACGACTTGGAAGTTTGTCGTTGTCCCCGAACCCATCCAGAACTTTGGCGTGGCAAATGCCGAAGATCGCTTCGAGGGGTATGCTGCCGAGCGTACTGAGTTGCTGAGCTTCATTGACCAAAACGACATCGATAATGTGGTGTTCATGGCGGGCGATTTCCACGGCACGATTGTTAACAACCTGACCTACCAAACGGGGCCGGGGCAAGAACAAATTGCCACCAATGCCTTTGAGGTCGTCACTGGCCCAGTGGCCTTCTTTGACGGTCGGTTTGGGCCGAATGTCATCGATATTGCCTCAGCCTTTGGTCTGATCACCCCCGAGCAGCAAGCCATTTACGATGCGCTGCCCATCGCCCCCGATCTGGATGACATTCCCAACGATAAGGATGACTTCCTCGCCCAGATTTTGGTGGCGCAAACTGATCTATTGGGTTACGACCCGGTCGGTTTGGACAATAATTTGGCGATCGCTGATGATCTGATCAACGCCACTTTGTTGCAGGGCGACTACGTTGCGGCCCACACCTTTAGCTGGACTGAGTTTGACATCGACGCGGAAACTCAAAAGCTGACCGTCACCACTTACGGCATTGACGCCTACAGCGAAGCCGATCTGCTGGCTAATCCCCAAGCGGTGCTCGACCTAGAGCCGCGAATTGTTAGCCAGTTTGAAGTCACACCCACCCTGGAAACCGTTGAACCCATGGCCGAGTTGATTGACCTAACCGGCATCGATGGTGAAGTGGCAGTTAACATCACGGCTAGTCGTGAAGCGACCTTCAACAATGTCCTACGGTTTTATGTCACGGACGCTGAGGGCAAAGTGGATGGTCTGATGGTCGGTGACGCTGGCTATGAAGATGCGGCGATCGCCAATCTGCTAGATGCTGAGATCTTTGTGGATAACAACGCAACTGCGGAGATTGCCCTGACGCTGGCAGGCGGCACTTACTATGCTCCGGCGTTAGTCATTGATGGTAATCTGCACACCCTCGCCACGATTGGGGAGTCCCGCATTCAACGCGATGGCAATACTTGGAGCTTCGAAGATTGGGTTGATGATGACTTCGACGATTTAGTCATCACGATCAATTCAGCTGAAGCTGTGGCGTAACCATCGCTTGGAGCACCAGGTACCAAAGCCCCTGGTGACACGACTTGGTAAGTTACGCGCAGAGAAAAACAGCAGCGGGTGCTCGGTCATATCAAGCGGGCATGAGCACCTCCATAATCTGAGCGATGGACTCCCCCTGAGCCAGGAGCCCCTGCGTCATCTCTAAGAGTTGCTGCACGGCCTCTCTTCCCAAGGTGTAAAGCCGTTGGCCGATAGTTTGCTCGTGGTTTTGAGCAAAGGCAAACCGTTCTGATGATTGCCCAGAAGCAGGTACGGCCTGGAGCAACGACTGCGCGAGGCAACTCAAACAGAAGTGGCGTTTGACCGCTTCCTCATTGCGGAGCTGAGCCGACTCGAACTCGACAACCTGTTTGGCAAACTCATGAAAGGTCTCAACTGGCCAGCGATAACTCTAGGTGGCAAAACAGCGACTCCTGTCCCAATGTCGGGCATCGGTCAACAAAAATTGTGGGGCATCGCTCAAGGCTGGGCCTTGCGTGCTTATTGGCCGCACTATCGGTTGTGGGCGCTGGCCACGATAATCGGCGGTTACCTGGTGCTCGTTGCTCTCTTAGCCTGCGTCCTCTTGGCGCGATGGCCCGTGTTCGTGAGTGTGTTTGTTTGTGGGGCGATCGCGGCAGGGCCTCAAGCCTGGGTGTTGCACCGGCATCGTCAGCCGTGGCGATGTCGGCCACTGATGAATGCAGTCATTCTCACCCTGACCTTGTTTTGGTTTCTCCCTGACATGCTGAACGCCTCAATTTATGGCAATACCCGCCCCGTTTGGGAATGGGTTGCCCGTGCGGCTATTGCAGGTCTCATCGGTAGCAGCCTCAAAGGGATGGCCCTGACCCAATTTCTCCAGCCGCGTTAGGGCGTTGAGTCAGTTTATCGAGGTGCGATCGCTTAACCCGTAGTTGAGAAATTGTTCAACCAGTACTCAGAAAAACAGATGACATCTAGCCGCAGAAAAAATTTGGGTCATTAAGACTAGAAAATGCTCAGCGGCCTAACTTGGGAATATATCGCTTCAGGGTTATAGCTTGAAAGGCCTAATCTGTCGTTCACCCAATTTTGATGAATCCTTGCTGTGTCTGGCGAATGTTTGCTGCTTTTGGGCAACTGGTTGAAAACCAGAGACATGTACCAATACTCATCTACCCAGGACTTTAGGTGGCATAGATTAAGGGACAGCTTTGGGGACATGCTAAACCCCAATAGTTGGATGATGAGAAACGGCTGATAACCTGTGTCAAAAATGGCTATTTTTGACACTCAGTAAGCAATATAATTTGTTAATTAATTCCAAGCCTCGCTAACGGCGCAGTTGAACGGCGGCAAATCACCTTTGCACCATAGCCGATCGCTCTCGCTCCGCCGTTCCAACGTAGTGCTCGACTGCTCACTCAGTTTGAGCTTCCGTATGCCTCCTCATAATAGAAACGGACACGTTGAAACCCTCTACTAACATCAATCACGTTATTTCCGCTAGGAACATCGCCTGCATCAAGACCGCCAAACAGATACAGCTTGCCATCATCACACCACAAGGGACGGGCAGTGACATATTGATACTTACCAAGATACGTAAAATCTTCTGCAAAGAAGGTAATGTAATTGAGCCCACGAGGCGCTAACATCCCAGCCAGTACTGCCCGGCGATCGCCAACATAAATTGTTTCTCCTTCATCTGTCGAGAGTTCACACACATGAGAGAAGTGGGTGAGAATTAATCCTGAGTTATTGGGTGACAGGTCGGGATCACTTACTTGGGCTGAGGCGAGTAAAACTTGCCGGATATTCTCAGGCGCGATTTGAGGAGAAGAACTGGCCTTAGTTGATAGCATCAAAAATAGGCAGATTACTGGTATAACCAGCAGTTTCAATACTGTGCTTCTCAAGAAGATGCTTAGCATATCAACTTTGAGCTACTTGCCCTTCCAATGTTTATGGCCTTAACGGCAACGATAATCTGCCGTAGAACTGAATACCAACAGAAAGCTACCAACCTACGTCTCACAGTCAAGATAGAGCGGTCGAACTATTTATTGGACTGACGCATTCTACATAACTTCCCTACATAGGTGATTAGGTAGAAAAAATTCAGCCTAATCACCTGAATGAGCGGATTAGGTGGAAATACGTCAGCCCAACACCTCTACATAGGTGATTAGGTGGACGCGTTCAGTATAAGCATCCCTCCGAGACTGGCATTGCAGTGTTTAGAGTTTGTTCATCATCGTTGCTGCTGGTCTTCCCATGCAATCTGACCCAAGGCCAAAGAAACTACTGGAGCAAGTACGTGATGCGATTTGGATGAAGCACTATTCCTATCGCACAGAGCAAACCTATGTACAGTGGATTCGCCGCTACATCCTTTTTCATGACAAGCGACATCCTGTCGATATGGGAGTTCCAGAGATTAAGGCATTTCTGACCCATCTCGCGGTTAAAGAGCATGTCGCTGCTTCCACTCAAAATCAGGCGCTCAGTGCGCTCATTTTCCTTTATCGCCATATTTTGCAAAAGCCTTTAGACGAGAGGATTGATGCTATACGCGCTAAACTTTCTCGCAAGTTACCCACTGTCCTAACACCAAATGAGGTGAGGTCGGTTATCCAACAGATGTCAGGAGTGTATCTGTTAATCGTCCAACTGCTTTATGGCAATGGTTTACGGCTGCGGGAAGCCATGCAGTTGAGAATTAAAGATCTTGATTTTCCTCAACCCCAAATTGTGGTTAGGGATACTAAGGGGCAAGAAAGTCGGATCACGATGTTGTCGACGAAACTGATACACCCTTTGCAAGAGCACTGGTAAGATGTCAAACGCATCCATGGCCGTAATTTGAACCAAGGCTATGGAGCCGTGACCCTACCGTTTGCATTAGCTCGAAAATATCCCAATGCTAATCGCCAGTGGGTTGGGCAGTTTGTCTTTCCTGCCTCGACGCGATGTAAAGACCCTTGCAGTGGAGCCATTGTCCGTTTTCACTGGCACGAAAGTGGACTGCAAAAGGCCGTAAAGCGAGCCGTGCGCCATGCTGGACTCCAAAAGCGAGTCGGGTGTCATACGTTTCGGCATAGCTTTGCCGACTCATCTTTTGGAAAATGGCTATGACATTCGCACCATCCAAGAATTGCTGGGTCACAAAGATGTAAAGACCACCATGATTTACACCCATGTGCTCAATCGAGGTGGGCGTGGAGTGCGGAGTCCCCTAGATGAATAGCTTGGCAAGAGCGCCTTACCGGGCCTGATTTAGAGGATGTTGAGACGGTCTATCGCGCTCCGATGCATTCGGTGCAGCGGTGACAGTAGAGGAACTCGATTAATTCAGAGAACTCGCGGGGCTAATTCTCATTAGAGTTGGATGAATGATTCAGACCATGGCTCACAATAGCGAATCTTTCAAACAACCTTGAGAAACCCCGGGCTTTGTTAAGCCTGAGCAATCAAGTGAAACATTCGATAAAGAGAAAACCGAAACCCTCTCCTATGCCTGGTCACATAGGAGAGGGCTTGAATAGGGACCTGGCACCGAGCTAATTTCCCATGGGGCAACCCCCAGAGTATCTTCGCCGCAGGCCTGTTTCACAACCGAGTTCGGGATGGGTCGGCGTGGTTCCAGACCGCCATTGGCACCAGGAAACTTGTGGCTACTGTAGAGAGCCTTAAAAGCTGCATAGAGAAAAGAGCAATAGTTAAAGACTGAGA
>JAAHII010000001.1:4800000-6028788 GCA_010671905.1 Leptolyngbya sp. SIOISBB | reverse complement strand
TTTGTTTATAGAACTTGCACGACCCGTTCCTCGCAGAACAGCCCGTGCGCAGCTTCAAGGTTTCTATTGTGGTCTGGATGTGGGACGAACCGCATCCAGATACCTTTGGCGCATCGCGTGCATACATGCACGCAATACTGAGCCAGATACCATCTTTCGATCGTATCCAACTACTTTTTACTCATACTTCTTCATCATGTCAAAGAACCCGCTGGGCGGGACCCGGCTTATGTCGGGAACGCTCAGCGCTACCAGGCTGGCCTGGTATAGTCTCGATTAAGTACCGGGCTGCCGCCTCTCACTACTCAATCACCATTCAATACATCAAAAAAATTCCGTGGAGCTACGGGGATTCGAACCCCGGACCCCCTGCTTGCAAAGCAGGTGCTCTAGCCAGCTGAGCTATAGCCCCCAATGTGGGCTTGGGAGGACTTGAACCTCCGACCTCACGCTTATCAGGCGTGCGCTCTAACCACCTGAGCTACAAGCCCTGCTCGCGGGCCCACTCCGGCTTCCTGGCAGAGCCCGCTCTCGGGTAAAAGTACAGAACAGATTGTTTGTAACGAGCCGTTACGTAAGATCGTCGCTCTCCGTGAAAGGAGGTGATCCAGCCGCACCTTCCGGTACGGCTACCTTGTTACGACTTAGCGCCAGTTACCAGGCTTACCCTAGGCAGCTGCCCCCCGAAGGTTAGCACGCCGACATCAGGTACTCCTGACTTCCATCGCTTGACGGGCGGTGTGTACAAGGCCCGGGAACGTATTCACCGCGTCGTTGCTGATACGCGATTACTAGCGATTCCAACTTCATGGAGTCGAGTTGCAGACTCCAATCCGAACTGAGATTGGTTTTATGGATTTGCGCCCCCTCGCGGGGTGGCCACCCATTGTACCAACCATTGTAGCACGTGTGCAGCCCTGGACGTAAGGGCCATGATGACTTGACGTCGTCCCCACCTTCCTCACTACTTGCGTAGGCAGTCTGGCTAGAGTCCCCACCTTCACGTGCTGGTAACTAACCACAGGGGTTGCGCTCGTTGCGGGACTTAACCCAACACCTCACGGCACGAGCTGACGACAGCCATGCAGCACCTTCCACCACGCCCCGAAGGGACCTCCTGTTTCCAGAAGTAGCATGGCGGATTTAGCCCAGGTAAGGTTCCTCGCGTTGCATCGAATTAAGCCACATGCTCCACCGCTTGTGCGGGCCCCCGTCAATTCCTTTGAGTTTCATCGTTGCCGACGTACTCCCCAGGTGGCATACTTAATGCGTTAACTGCAGCACTGACCGTAACGGCCAACACCTAGTATGCATCGTTTACGGCGTGGACTACCAGGGTATCTAATCCTGTTCGCTCCCCACGCTTTCGTGCCTCAGCGTCAGTTGCAGACCAGCAGGCCGCCTTCGCCACTGATGTTCTTCGTAATATCTATGCATTTCACCGCTACACTACGAATTCCACCTGCCTCTTCTGCACTCAAGACATCCAGTATCCAAGGCCATTTTACCGTTAAGCGGCAAGATTTCACCTCAGACTTAAACATCCGCCTACGCACCCTTTACACCCAATGATTCCGGACAACGCTTGCACCCTCCGTATTACCGCGGCTGCTGGCACGGAGTTAGCCGGTGCTTATTCACCAGGTACCGTCAAAAGGATCGAAACCCTCCATTTCTTCCCTGGCAAAAGTCGTTTACAACCCATAGGGCCGTCTTCCGACACGCGGCGTGGCTGCGTCAGGCTTTCGCCCATTGCGCAAGATTCCTCACTGCTGCCCTCCGTAGAGGTCTGGGCCGTGTCTCAGTCCCAGTGTGGGGGATCATCCTCTCAGACCCCTAGCTATCATCGCCTTGGTGCGCCCTTACCGCACCAACTAGCTAATAGCACGCAGACCCATCTTTAGCCGCCCGAAAGCTTTAACAACTGTGGCCATGCGGCCCCGCTGCATTACGCGGTATTAGCACCACTTTCGCAGTGTTATCCCCCAGCTAAAGGCAGGTTGTCTACGCGTTACTCACCCGTTCGCCAGTCTCCAGCAATTGCAAGCAATCACCTTCTCCTTCGACTTGCATGTGTTAAGCCTTTTGCGTCAAAGCAATCACTTTTTGATAGATGGATGATGGATGTGTTGAACTCAACGGTGGGTGACACCACCTCCCTGGACTCTGGTAGGATCCTGTTCAAACGAGACGGGTATGGCCCCCAAGGCAGTGGCGGCAACGGTTTACTACTTCACAGTGCACTGGCAGTTGAGCCAGAACAAGGGCAACCCTTGGGATTACTTTGGCAAAAACTTTGGACTCGCCAGCATCGAGCCCAGCCCCCTGCGGATGAGACTCCAGCGCAGAAAAAACAACGTCGTGCCAAGGCTCGCAAGGTTCAGCAAGCCCGTCCCTTTGAAGTGAAAGAATCTTATCGCTGGGTCGAAGCGATGACGACGGTTCAGAAGCAGGTAAGTCTCTCGACTCGGGTGATTCATGTGTTTGACCGAGAGGGGGATATTGCCGAAGTATTCGACCAACTCAATTCGTTGAGTCATACCGGTGTGGTGGTGCGGGCTGCCCATAATTGCGCTCTTGAGCAAGACCCTCATCGCTTATGGGCAAAGCTGGAAGCTCAGACCATTGCGGGTTATCACGAAGAGAACTTGTGCGAAACCAAAACCCGCAAAGCTCGCACGGCCAAACTGGCCATCCGGTTTTGTCCATTGCAACTGCGCTCTCCGGCTCGGTTGGGCGCAGACAGCCAACTTCCGGTGGTGGCGGTCTATGCCGATGAAGTGGATTGCCCAGACGGGGAAGCGCCGGTTTCCTGGATGTTGCTGACCCAGTGAACCCGTCACTAACCTTGAGCAGGCGAAAACCATCCTGCGTTGGTACACCTATCGCTGGCGGATAGAGGATTATCACAAGGTGCTCAAATCTGGCTGTCAGGTAGAGCGCTACCGCCTCGCCGCTGAGGGGATGAAATCCTTACTGGGGTTCCTGAGCGTGATTGCCGCCGATTTGTTGCGCTTGACCTATTGACGCGATGTGCAACTAAAGATTGAGAAAAGGTCTCATCTCTGTAAGCTAGAGCTATCAACAGTTCTAAGCACTTACCAGGATGAAACCATGTTTGATATTGACGAGTTTATCATTGCCGTCTTCTTAGTGGTGGACAAGTATCTGACGCCGTTATTGCAGCGCTCTCCGCCCCGTCGCAAAGGGGCCGCCCCCGCGTTGAGTGATAGTGAAGTTGTGACGCTCGAAATCGTCGGCGAATTTTTGGGGCACCACGATGATGCCAGGCTCTGGCGTTATTTCTATCACCACTGGCATGACTGGTTTCCCGACTTACCCAACCGGACGACCTTTGTCCGGCAAGCGGCGAATCTTTGGCACTACAAGCAACTGCTCCAACAACAACTGTTGCAAACGTTAGGCGCAGCCAAGAGCGACTTGTATCGTGTCGATGCTTTCCGATGCCCGTCTGTGGCTTCAAACGCGCACCCCAAGCGAAGATATTTGCCGGACTGGTCAGCTACGGGAGTTCTGCGACGAAACTCGGCACCTTTTATGGTTTCCGTGGACACCTCCTGATCAACGCTCAAGGACTCATTATGAGCGTGAGTGTCACCCCCGCAGACGTGGATGAACGCGATGTGGTGCCGGAGTTAGTCACGGGTCTCCACGGTCTGTTGCTGGGTGACAAAGGCTATATTCGGCCCGTGCTGCGCGAAGACTTAGCTCATCAAAGCCTCACGCTGCTGACACCCCTGCGCCGCAATATGAACGACTACCACCCGCAATGGAACCGGACGGTCAGTCGCCATCGGCAACTCGTCGAAACTGTCATTGGCCACTTGTGCCACTGGTTTGATATTGAGCATATCCGCGCCCGAGACTGCTGGCATTTGACCACTCGGGTGGCACGCAAAGTACTCGCTCATACCGTGATGAGCTACCTGAATCACCTCAAAGGCAGGCCTTACCTGAAATTTGAGGATTTGCTCAAGGCTTGACTTGGAAAACGCTTAATTGCACATCACTTTATTGGCAACGAACCCAACCCGAGAGCCCAACCGAATCAGTCCTCAATTCAGGCCAACTACAAGTGCTCCAAGCCAAATCTGCTCAGTTACCCAAGATCTTGACGGTAGCTTGGGCAGTGGAAGCCATTGCCCGCTTGGGTGGTTATCTGGAACATCGACGCAAAACCCCCATCGGCATTCAGGTGCTTTGGCGCGAATGGGCTAAGTTGCACGACTTGGTTGAGGGATGGCAACTAGCTAACCTGACTTAGTAGGAAAAGTCAGCTCCGCCTGAGCGTTCGCAACAAACTCTATAGAACCCATTTGAGATCTCAAATGGGTTCTATACAGCGGCCAACTCAGGGCAAGAAGATGCCGCATTTGGGATAGTACTCGCTGTGCAATACACTTCCGCAGAGTTATTGGGACTCTCAATCAGTTTCACTTTATGAAGCTGGGCACCGGTTTGGGCGATGGGATCCCGTAGCAGATCGCGAATGTGGATGGCGATGTTTTCTGCAGTGGGTACGACCTTCTCAAAGTAGGCAATGTCTTTGTTAAGGAAGGTGTGGTCAAACGGTTCTACAACATGCTCGTCGATCGCTGTCTGCAGCTCCCCCCAAGTCGGCAATCATCCCCGTGCGGGGTTCGATTTCGCCCTTCACCGTGACTTCTAAGTGATAGTTGTGGCCGTGACCGTTGGGGCGAGCGCACTTGCCATAAATTTCGACATTTTCGTCAAAGCTCAGCGTGGGCAAAGCCAAACGGTGTGCGGCGCTAAAGTGGGTGCTGATAGTGAGATAAGCTTCCATGTCATTACCTATATAGTCGGCCCAAAGTTCGGGGTGTTCAAATAGCTGAATCTTGGTGATGGGTAGATGGGGCGAGAGGCGCTGCCACAATACTCGTGCCATGTGTTCTGTGGTCGGCAGCGTGGCTTGAAATTCTGGCCAAACATCATTGAGGTATGAGAAGTCGAGCTGACTGGTGACTTCGTGTTTGATGACTTTCTTCACGTCCGAAAGATTCAGCACCATGCCGTACTCGTCCAGCTCACCCAGCATGGATACATAGAGGACATAGTTGTGCCC
This sequence comes from Leptolyngbya sp. SIOISBB, assembly GCA_010671905.1. Classification (GTDB taxonomy): domain Bacteria; phylum Cyanobacteriota; class Cyanobacteriia; order Phormidesmidales; family Phormidesmidaceae; genus Halomicronema. The sequence goes on along the minus strand of JAAHII010000001.1, from coordinate 6,023,684 downwards.
GTGACCGGGTGCCCGAGTGCAAGGGCCAAATTTAGCTTGATTTTCGGTCTCACTCAACTCCGGCAGCCAATAGCGGTGACTGGCAGAGAACTGAGCGCGACGGTTAATGATGCATTCCATAAAAACCAGCGCACCAAAGCGTTTACGTTCTGTAATGTTCTTTTTCCAGCATACGCGATCGCTCTCCTGATGTAAGACGAGCCCCAAAAACAATCGTAATCACCCATCACGATTGACCGATTCCGGATCTGTAATTTTTGTTGCAAGACCTCTCATTTTCTTTGTCTTAAGAGGTAAAACCCTCTCCATACAAGCCATACGCTATCAGTCGACAGTATTACTTTTAGTTTCATGAGTTGCTGACATATGGTTAAAACCGTAAAATCAGATACAGATATATAGGTTATTCCCTTTGAGATGTCCGGTTCTAGAGTCAAGACTGGGCCTTGTAAGGGCATTCTGAAACAGAATTAAGGCGCTATCCCTCGAAATGTGCCGCTTAGAATACCCCCCTTTTAGATAATTCTTAAGCTTGGAGGCGAGAAACATGAAGCTTTGTTACCGTGGTGTCGAATATGACTACACCCCACCTGTATTAGAGGTGTCTGAGACCGAAATGCTAGGGCATTATCGCGGTCGGCCCTTGCACTTTTCTTACGTAAGTCATGTGCCGTTTCCTCAGCCAGAAGCCGATCTGATGTATCGGGGCACGTCTTACCACACCACTCGCCAAGGCACTGTAGAAGCCGTTGTGCAGGTAAAAGAAGCACCTCAAGAAGCCCAGTTCAAACCGGTGTTTGATTCGATGGCGGCGGCGCGGCGCAACTTGCTGCAAGAAGCAGCTGATATGCACCAGGCCAACATGAAGCGATCTCTGGAACGCCGCATGCAGGTGGCCCACGCTAGAGGCGACGCGCAACTGCTCCGTCAACTAGAAGATGAGATGCATCAGTGTGTTTGACTCGGACCCGATTCCTAAGCGCATCTAAGAAGCTGGTCATGCAGTTAGGCCGACTTTAATTCGCGCCAAGCTACCCCCTGAACGTTAGATCGTTTGGGGGTTTCTTTTGTTCGGTATGGGTATAAGCAAGTTCAACTCAACCTCTGAAAACGTTCATCCCCGAACCACGATAAAGCACTCTATCCATCACTACCCTATGGCCAGTTGCTGCCGTTCTGTGTCGCTTAAAAAAGCCGCTCGAAAAGAATTTTTGGCTAATTTTTTCAGGTCCTCATTCGTGAGCCCCAGAGCTGTTTGCACAGCCTCAAAATTCTCATTCAAATAGCCTCCAAAATAAGCTGGGTCATCAGAGTTGACCGTGACGCAAAGGCCTCGATCCAACAACTGTTTCAGATTGTGATTGGCCATCGTCTCAAATACACAGAGTTTCACGTTAGAAAGCGGACACACGGTCAGCGGAATTTGATGCTCCACCAAATAATCCACCAGCGCTGGATCTTCTACACAGCGAACGCCGTGATCGATGCGAGACACTTTTAATAAATTGATCGCTTCCCAGATGTACTCCGGCGGGCCTTCTTCACCGGCGTGGGCCACGGTCCTCAATCCTTCAGCACGCGCCCGATCAAAGACCGCCTGAAACTTCGAGGGGGGATGCCCCATTTCAGAAGAATCCAAGCCGACCCCGATAAGGCTGTCCCGATAAGGCAAGGCTTGTTCCAGGGTGGCCATAGCGGCCTCCGCACTGAGATGGCGCAGAAAACACAAAATCAGGGCCGAAGAAACTTGTAACTGTTCACGTCCCGTCTGCAAAGCGGCGGTGATGCCATTCAACACCACCTCAAAGGGCATGTCGCGGTCGGTGTGGGTTTGCGGGTCAAAAAAGATTTCGGTATGGCGTACTGACTGGGCGGCACATTTTTGCAGGTACGCCCAAGTCAGGTCGTAAAAATCTTGTTCTGTTTGCAGAACCTTAGCCCCCGAATAATAAAGGTCTAAAAAAGTCTGCAGGTTTTCAAACTGATAGGCAGCTTTAATCTCTGCGACTGAAGCGTAGGGCAGTTTGACGCCATTGCGTTGAGCCAACGCAAACATCATTTCGGGCTCAAGGGAACCTTCAATATGAATGTGAAGTTCGACTTTGGGAAGGGTTTGAATCAGGGAGTTCATTGCTCAAGGGGGCATTTGCCTCATTCTATTGCAGGAGAAATCAGCGCGCTCAACGCCAAGGGAACAGGGGCGCAGCACCTGCAAGTAGGCCTCCTACGGGAGGGTAATAATGATGTTGAAATTGTCTGCAAGGACAATCCAGACCAAGCAAAAACAGTTGGGAAGAGGAGATCGCCCAATTCATGACCCAATCTTCCTTCCAACTCAGAATGACTAAGCCAGAGGAGTCTCATGGGTATGCATCAGCAGCATTAGCGATCGCCCCCCGACGACGAGAGAGTCGCCCACCAACTCCGATGGTGGATCGACAAAGCCCGTGGTGAGTTTGGTATCGAGCAAGAGTTGCCAGGGACGACCCCTTAATGACGCTGGTAGCATAAAGGTTTGAGCCTCGGCCTGAGCATTGAATAAAATTAGAAAGCTGTCGTCAATAATGCGATTACCCTGACGATCTAGACTATGGATTTCCTCACCATTTAAGAAAACACCAATGGTTTTGGCTTCGGCCTCTTGCCAGTCTTCTTCACTCACTTCAGTGCCATCGATGTTGAACCAGCCAATGTCGTCAACCCCAGAGCCATGAATTTCGTGCCCCTGAAACCAGTCACGGCGCTGAAAGATGGGGTGCGATCGCCGAAAGGCCACGAGTCGCTGCACAAAAGTCAGACTGTCTTGTTGGCTGTGCTTCAGGTGCCAGTCGAACCAGGATAATTCATTGTCTTGGCAATAGGTGTTGTTGTTGCCCTGTTGCGATCGCCCCAATTCATCGCCCCCCAGAAGCATAGGCACCCCCTGAGAGAGCAAGAGGGTCGCCAGAAAGTTGCGCTGTTGCCGCGCCCGAATTTCTAATACAACCGGATCGTTGGTTTCCCCCTCGACCCCACAGTTCCACGAGCGGTTGTAGCTTTCGCCATCGCGGTTGCCTTCGTCATTCGCTTCGTTATGCTTTTCGTTGTAACTGACCAGATCCCGCAGGGTAAACCCATCGTGGCAGGTAATGAAGTTGATGCTGGTGTGGGGTCGCTTGCCATTGGATTCGTACAAATCAGAGCTGCCCGTCAGGCGAAAGGCGAATTCCCCCAGGCGACAGTGGGCCTCGCGCCAAAAATCTCGCATCGAGTCCCGATATTTACCATTCCACTCAGACCACAACAGCGGAAAGTTGCCCACTTGGTAGCCCCCTTCGCCGATGTCCCAAGGCTCGGCAATCAGCTTGGTGGTTGAGAGCACGGGGTCTTGATGAATGATGTCGAAGAACGCCGCTAAGGTGTTCACCTCATACAGTTCACGGGCCAACGCTGAGGCTAGATCAAAGCGAAAGCCATCAACGTGCATTTCCTCCACCCAATAGCGCAGGCTATCCATAATGAGCTTGAGCACCTGAGGATGGCAGACGTTTAGCGAATTGCCGCAGCCGGTAAAAGTCCATGTAGTAACGAGGTAGGTCTTCCACCAGGCGATAGTAGGCTTCGTTATCAATGCCGCGAAAGGCAAGGGTGGGGCCAAGCTGGTTACCTTCGCCGGTGTGGTTATACACCACATCGAGAATCACTTCGATGCCTTCTTGATGGAGGGCTTTCACCATTTCTTTGAACTCACGTACCTGTTCACCGTGGCGACCGTCAGCGCTGTATTCAGAATAGGGAGCAAAATAGCCGATGGAATCGTAACCCCAGTAGTTACGTAGCCCCGCATTCACTAAATGTCCGGGATGACCCGTGAAATGGTGGACGGGTAGCAGCTCGATCGCCGTGACTCCCAAAGTTTTTAGATGGGCGATCATGGCAGGATGGCCGACCCCAGCGTAGGTGCCGCGAAGTTTTTCGGGGACTTGGGGATGTTGCTGGGTCAAGCCTTTGACGTGAGCTTCGTAGATGATGGTTTCATGCCAGGCAGTTTGTGGATGGCGATCGCCCTCCCAATCAAACGTGGTATCGACCACCACGCAGTGGGGCATCAGCTCAACACTATCAAGTTCCGATTGTTCGAGGTCGCGATCGACGTTGTTGAGTTCACCAATCGGATAGCTAAAGATGCCTGCACCATGCTGAATGTCACCCGCGATCGCCCGGGCATAGGGGTCGAGCAAGAGTTTGTGGTGGTTAAAGCGCTGCCCTTCTCCGGGCTCGTGGGGACCTTCAACCCGATATGCATACTGCTGCCCAGGCGCAAGGCCGGGAATATAGCCATGCCAGACATAATTGCTGAGTTCGGGCAGTTTGATCTGAGTTTCCTGGCCTTGCTCATCAAAGAGGCACAGATGTACAGCGGTCGCATTTTCGGAAAACAAAGCAAAGTTAACACCCTTGCCGTCCCAGGTTGCTCCCAGGGGATGCGGGTCACCGGGCCAGATATCGTAGGTCATTGGGTATACGGTATTGCGGCAAGCGTAAACGCCCTGATTGTAGCGGGTTGACGGAAAGGGTTGGAAGAGTTGGGAAGTTGAGGGTGACAGTGGGTGAATTACGGTCAGGCAGTACGGCTCAATCGGAGGACAGTTCTCGTATGATGGCATCATCTAAATTGCGTAACCGTGGAGAGGACTGCTATGAGCTTGCTCGGCAATATTATCTGGCTAATTTTCGGTGGATTTTTGAGCGGAGTTGGCTACATATTGGGGGGCATCAGCACTTGCCTGACCATCATTGGTATTCCCTTCGGCCTCGCAACCATTCAACTTGGCATTGCCTCGTTTACCCCCTTTGGTAAAGAAATCAAGAAAGGCCCGAATGCTGACACGACGTTGGCGTTGATCCTTAATGCGGTGTGGATCTTCATTTTTGGCTGGGCGATCGCTCTCAATCATCTTTTCTGGGGAGTTTTGCTGGCGATTACGATCATTGGTCTACCCTTTGCCAAACAGCACTTCAAACTCATGATCCTGGCCCTCTTCCCCTTTGGCCGCACCTTGGAATAAGCAGCGTCCGCACAAAATATATTGAATGGCTTTGGTGGAAGTCGCTTGATTGGGAGCATTAGGTTCAGCCTTTTAGACACTTGATCTATCCATCACTTCTGGAAAGTGAGACAGTTCTGCCAATGAGCTTCAATTCAAAGTTCAAAGTCCATCTATTAAGCCATGAATTTGGGCAAAATAGTTTGTCTAAAATCTCCACATAATTATAGCTTTCGCAGCCAAAGACTACAGCCACGATTTTCCAAACAAAGCGGCATGTTTTCTTGGAAAAACGACTCGTGTAGTAATTGCATAAAGGTATTCATCAGCACAACTCGAAATTCGGAGTTGTACTGTAGGAAGCCCCGTAGGAGATAGGCTTCATTCCATGCTCTGCCTTCGTCAATCCAAACTTTAGGATATTCAAAGGGGAAGAAAATATCGTGAAAATGGATATAAACTCCTGATGCAAGCCTAGGTAAAATCTCGAAAATAATCTGATTCACGTCACTATTAACTTTGCTCACGTGAGTCGAATCAACAAACAAAATATCGTTTGCTTCCAAGGTCTCAAAGATACTGAGGTCAACATCCTGGAGTTTGGATGGAATGATTTTGACGGTGTCTTGGTCAGAAGGGGTCAGTAGAGACTCTAATAACTGTGGATAGGGCTCGATGAAAGTTGTCTGAATCTCGCCGTTACAAAATAAATCATTCGTATCTAGGGTAACGCAAGACGAATATCCGGAGCCAATTTCAATCAGCCTTTGAGGCGATAGATAACGAATCATACAGTGCAGAAAAATCGCATCGGAATACATATAAGATGCGTTTTCATAAAAGTATCGCAATCCTTTAGTCTTCTGTGGCTGAAATGGGATTTCGGGATAATAGTCAAGAAACTGCTGCAATAGGTGAAATTGTTCTTCAGGATGTAACTCAATACCCGGTATTTGCGTGGGCATTTGGCCAAAAATTTGGTCTTTCTTTTGTTCAATCTCATCCCAAGCCGGTATCGGCGAGTAATAGTGACCTGCGGGAACAAAGCCTTGCTCTTGTTGAAGATGATGAAATTCGGCTTGCAGTTTTGCTAGCTCAATTCGCAGTTGGTTTCTTTCAGCAATGATGGGTTTGAGGATCGGCAGCTGTTTCGTGATGGCTTTAAGCCTATCGAGCATCGTTCATTCCTGCAGTATTCATGGAACTTAGTATAGATTTGGGTGGCCAACTTTGAGTTGGTGCCAGTGCAGATCCTGTACGAATCAGGCTGCATGGTGCTGCATAGTTAAGTTACAGCACTTTTAGAGGAATCTCTTAGCCTAGGAATGATCGGGCTTGTACACCTCTACGAGATCGCTTTTTCTGCGCCGCCCGCCACATTCCTAGCTTTTGGTCGTTGATGGATCAGGCACCTTAAGAAGTCAGGGCATTTTGATTGACAGCTGATTCTACATCGACGGTTGCTTCTGACGTGACTGACGTGGGCGGCAGATCATCCATCTGGCCTTCCTTCTCGTCATCACTAACCGAAGTCTCTGTGGACTGGGGCTGTGGTTTCGTGAACGTAGGTAAATCATCAATTTCAAAGTGTTGATGAAACTTGTTGGTCACTTGCAGCCAGAAGGAGCGACCGTCAGATTGTCGACGTTTGCGGACAAAGCCCAAGCCCACCAACTCACCAACGTGTTGATAAGCCCCAGAACCGCGAATATCAATCAGGTCAGTCTGGGCAATAGGGCCACGGAGGGCGATCGCGGCTAAGGTCCGCAGCGCGCCAACCCCGAGATCTAACGGAATGAGCGTGTCGACCAGATGCCGAAAGCCCGACTTCAGCTGCAGGCAGTACCCATCTTTCGTTTCCACAATTTCCAGGGCACTCTCGCGGTGGGCGTATTCATTCATGAGTTCCATCAGGCCCTCTTCAGCCATCTCGCGATCGCACCCGGCATGCTCAGCCAGGTGAGCGATGTTGAGAGGGCGGCCCTTGAGATACAAAATAGCTTCGATGACGCTGGCCAGTTTAGGCATAGCGGCGTTTAATCCAGATTGCGACCGGTGAGTTCTACAAAGATATCTTCTAAATTCGAAGGGCGCGTCATCATGCCGGTTTTATCTGACTGTTGTTCAAAATACGTATTGGCATCGGCCAGGGTGGGGAAGAACTGATAATCCCAACGATCGCCAGTTTGGCGCATCAAAATCCCTTCGCCATGTTGCTGGCGCAATTCTGCTAAGGTGCCCAGGGCGATGAGCTTGCCTTGGTCGAGAATACCGATGCGATCGCAGAGAAATTCCACTTCTTCCATGTAGTGGGTGGTCAGCAGCATCGTCATCCCCTGCTGATTGAGCGAGCGAATAATTTCCCAGAGGCGGCGGCGAGCCTGCGGATCGAGCCCGACCGTGGGCTCATCTAAAAACAAAATCTGGGGATTGTGCAAAAGCGCTCGGGCAATTTGCAACCGCCGTTTCATCCCGCCCGATAAGGTTTTGACCTTACTCTCGCGGCGATCGCTCAATTCCACAAATCCTAACCATTCATCAATCCGGTTTTGCCGTTGAGGATTCGGAATATGGTGCATCCGGCCATGCAGTTCCATATTTTCCCAAACGGTGAGATCGCCATCGACGCTCGTTTGTTGCAGTACGACGCCAATCTGCCGACGCACATCGGTCGGGTCGCGCTGAACATCATGTCCCGCCACCACTAAGTGCCCGTCCGACGGTTGTGTCAGCGTTGTCAGCATCCGAATGGTGGTCGATTTGCCCGCCCCGTTAGGCCCTAGCAACCCAAAACTTTCGCCCGGTTGAATGGTCAGTGACAGATCGTTCACGACATGGAGGCTGTTGTAAACCTTGTGCAAATTTTGAATGCAAACGGCGGCTGTCATAGAGTTATGAGGAGGTGAGGAAATGGCTTAGAGTTACGAGTAACCCATTGCTTAAGGTATCAAAACCTTAGCCCCTCTAGGGGATGAGGGCTAGCAGTCTGAGCACTGCCGGAGATTGGGTTAAAAAGTTGGGAGATTATGCGCTGCTATCTTGATTCATCAGTTTTGTTAATTCACAAGGATGACGTGCCGGCGTATAAGAAGCAAGGCTCAGTTGTCCGCAACAGCTATTTTTGGGCGCTCAAGTCAATCGCGGATACCGCGCGCTTTGATCAATCCTGGGAATTTGAACAATCCGTTTGGATTGCCCTATGCCGGATGTTGATGTCTTTTGCCATGGCAGGGTATTTGGGCGATCGCGAGACGCTGCTCGAATTTCCCCCAGAGGCTCAGATTCCGGACGAATTACGAGCCATGAGTACCTGGGCCGCAGAGACCGAACAATGGAACTAGATTTGTCGCAGGAGGGGGCCTAAAGCTTGCGCCAAATATCTGGTAACCAATCTGCGGGTATCTGACTGAGCGATCGCTGCTGCATTTCAATTCCCAAAAATCTGGCTTGTAGCTGCAAGTTCCGTATCAGGGCTTGCAAGGCAGTGTCGGTAGAGGCTGATTCCATCGCTTGCCAACCCATCAACGCTTCTGTGTAATGCATCGTGGCTCTGGTTAACAAGGGCTGTTGCACTGTTGCCTGAGGGGCTAGGGTAATCGCTAGCTGATCGTAGACGACTCCGACACTATGGTGAGCTGCCCACACATCAAAACTGAGCGGTTCCTGCTGGACGGACCCAACTGCCGATATCGCTGACTCATAGGCAATAATGGCCTGCCGCCAGGTCTGTTGCTGGGCAGGCAAGCGCTCTTCGCAATGGCCCCCTAAGTCCCAGTAGGCGGTACCTAAATTATTTTGAGTTGCAGCATAGCCTGTTGGGTCGCCCTCTAACGTGCGATAGGCTAACGCGGTTCGATAAGCCCCAATGGCTTGTTCCAGCAAGAATACAGGCCGCTCATGACGAGCCAAGCTCCAGAGCGCAATCCCGAGGTTATTTTGCAGTTGGGCATAGAGCTTTGGGGCATGCTGTGGCTGGGATTGCTGTAACGCTTCTTGATACGCCGCGATCGCTCGATGCAGATGCGTCGGCTCTTGACTCTGTTGCGACAAACTCCAGTAAGCCGTCCCCAAATGGGTCTGCAACAGGGCGTACTCATCGGGCATCGTCTCGACCGGCGCATATTGCAAAGCTCGATGAAACGCGCGCACTGCCTGGCTTAAATAGTGTATAGGGTCTTGATAAGCTGCCAACAAGCTGTAGACACTACCCAAATTGCTGTGGAGACGGTTGAGTACGCCTGCCCCTGTCTGAGGACTGATGGGTGACAACGCCGCTTCATAGATTTCGCGACTCTGCATCAACCGCTGAAAATACGGATCAATCGCAGTTGCTTGTTGAGCCCATAGCCAATAAAGACTGCCTAAATCGTTCAAAACCTCCGTACGCTGTGGGGTGGTGAGCTGCTCGGGCTGCAGTGATTCGTAAGCTTGAATCGCCGTTTCTAAGGTACTGGCACTCTGGTCGCCTGACTGTACCCGATCCCGCAGTTCAAAGGCGATCGCCCAATCGGCTAGCAAGTCGGTGTCAACCTGCGGCCATGCGGCGGCTGGCAGTGGCTCAGCGGCAGTTTGATGACTGGCCTGCCGCGATCGCCCATCGCCAACATCCTCGCTTGGCGATTCTGGGGGCTGTGGACGCTTGACTGGCCCGGCGCTGGCATTATCCAGAATGGCTGAGTCAGCATTCGTTGGTGCTGATTCAAAGTCACTCAAGTCATCTTGTAGCTGGTGCCACAGGGCTTCAGAAAAGGTCGGCACTTCCGACTCCGCCACCTCGTCTCCCGGATGGTGATCGACGGCTGCTGACTCAGCAACGACAGGGGGAGAGGGTGGCCTGATCTCCAGGTCATCTTCGGATAAACGGGTGGGAGCAACCTGTCCCAAAAACTGCCACTCCCGCACGGTGGAAAAAGCGACTTGAAAATTGGGCTGATGAGGAATCGTGGTGATCGGGGTCGGCTCCCCCATAAACTCAAATACCGAGCGACCCAGATTGGGCACTTCACGCCGGATTTGCTTCAGCCAGGGGCGCGGCATCCACAGCAGGATGCTGACATCGAATTGCGGCCAGAGGGGCCAGAGTTGGTGGAGCGATCGCAAAAACCGATACTGAGTATCGGAACCACAGTGTGTGAGTTGCTCAATGCCCAGAATTTGTAATAACGGTGGGCGTTCGGTAGGGAATTGCGACAGCCAGCTTTGGATTTGCTGCACTAGGTTGGGCTGCTCAATATCCAACAGCCGTTGCGTGTCTACCGTTTTCCCTCGGGATTGCAGACTTTCTTCCAGGGTCGCCGCCAACTGCCGCTGCAAGGGCAAATCATCACACGTTGCCACCCAAATTTGGTGCGGTGGAATCGCCTGCACAGCGGTCTGCAACCGTTGATAGGTTTCCTGGTTATGGCCAGGCAAAACTTGAGAATTCAGAGGAAGCACAGGAACTGTGGTGACCACCATGTAATTGCAATAGCACTTTAGTTTAAATCTCCCAATTGTCTACGAGTGATTCAGGAAAGAACCGCCGTGATTTGGGCAATCGCGGCGGCATATTAGTTTGTTTGCTCGATAAGCCTGGGAGAAGAACAGCCGTTTTGTCACAAAAAAGTGGAAAACTTTCCCATCCCGCTTTGCCCATTCGCGATCGCCCCCGTCAACTAACGAGCTGACATAAAATTCTCGCCGGACAAATCACGACTGCCCCTCAGCTGCCCCAGCATGATTCCGACCCGAGGGTGTTAGGAGAAAAGCCTTTGGCGACACCTAGACAGACTGCGACACGCAGACAAGCTTAATTGATCAAGTCCTAAGCGGCGCCAACCCTTAGATGCCTGTTATCCTGTAGCAAACAAGTTCTTAATGTTGATGAGCAGCGGTTCCCACGCCGTATCAGTGCCTTAGCTGCTTTGGTTTGAATTTACATTTGTTGCTTAGTCAGTTCACAACCCTTGCTTGAGTATTGGCTAGTTTTTAAGTATCTTGTATTTCTCTTGTCCGTTTCGCAGCGATTCCCTTAATTCCCATGGCTCAAACCCTCACCCCTGATGCTTCGCTGTTTTCGAACCCCGCCTCTGAAAACAAAACCCCGAAGGGTGTCATTCATCCGTCCATAACGACAACTGGTCGGTTAGTCGTACTGAGTGGACCCAGTGGCGTGGGGAAAGGCACATTACTGCGTCATTTGCGGCAACGCCATCCCGACCTGTATCTGTCGACATCAGCAACCACTCGTGCCCCCCGAGACGGTGAAGAGCATGGCAAAGACTACTACTTTGTAACCCGAGAGCAGTTTGAGCAAATGATTGCGTCTGGCGATCTGTTGGAATGGGCCGAATTTGCGGGTAATTACTACGGCACCCCGCGTCAACCCGTGGCATTCCAGATCGAGCACGGTCATCAAGTGATTCTCGAAATTGAGCTGAATGGGGCGCGCCAAGTTGCGAAATCCTTTCCAGAAGCCTTCAAGATTTTCATTATTCCCCCGTCGCCTGAAGAACTGGAACGCCGCATTCGCGATCGCGGTCAAGATGATGAAGCCGCCATTAATCGCCGCCTGGCCCGTTCTCGGATCGAGCTTGACGCTGCGAATGAGTTTGACCTACAGGTGGTGAATGACGATTTAGAAACCGCGATCGCAACGTTAGAGACGGTATTGCTCTGAAAGCAACCTGAATTCGGTGCATAACACCGACTGGATTCGTGACTTGAAGCGTTGCAGTCTGGCTATCAATTTGAAGCTTGCGCCCCATGACTGCGAGGATCATCACTGCGGTTGGCATTCGTGATTACGGCACTCCGAGAGGACGGTGCATCGAGATTGGAGGTTTGTCCAATCCCCTGCTGATAGGGCAGCGTTTCCCCCCCCACGAGTGCATCTAGATTACTGGCAATCACCGCCTTCGGCTGTTCGCCAATGGCTGCGGTTACGGGCTCGCCTTGGTCGTTCAAATACACAAAATGAGGAATACCATCGACCCGGTAATGCAGCATTTCCGGTAGCCATTTGTTGTTGTCGACGTTGAGCATGACGAAATTCACATCATCCCCGTAGGTTGTCCGCAGGTTGGCGATATCCCCAGCCATGGCCTGACAAGAGGTACACCAATTGGCATAAAACTCCATCAAGGAAGGTTTTTCATTAGTCAAAGCCACCTCTAACGGTGTCGATTCAGCCGCTAAAGTTTCTAACGAAGCCGCAGGGGTTTGTGTGCGCACTCCCATGACGACCAAAACGGATAGAGCCACTGCCACACTCACAACCAGCAGATTACGGACCTTGGTCATCAGGCTGGGTGCAGCAGACTCATTGGGGGAAGTTGACGATTTCGTAGACTGATCCATGTGCCATCCAGTGTGGTGATATCGATGTAAACTCTCTATCTTTTAAGATAGCGGACACCCACCGAGCCTTCGTTATGAAAAAGCGGGTTACCCTAACGTTTCCGAAAAAAACGGTGCATCAGCCCATTACTTACCGCTTGGCTAAAGACTTTAATGTGGCAGCCAATATCATTCGCGCTCAGGTAGCGCCGAATCAAATTGGTAAGCTGGTGGTAGAACTATCCGGTGATATTGACCAGCTAGAGGACGCGATCTCTTGGCTGCAGGAAAACGACATTAGCATTTCTCAAGCCAGCCGCGAAATCCTGATTGATGAAGAGACCTGTGTGCATTGTGGTCTATGTACCGGTGTCTGCCCGACCGGTGCCCTGAGCCTTGACCCAGACTCCTTTCGCCTCACCTTTGCGCGATCGCGATGCATTGTTTGTGAACAGTGCATTCCCACTTGTCCGGTGGAAGCAATTTCGACAAATCTATAAAAACTCCGAGCGATCGAGCCCACCCCTGGTAGCGTTGATGAAAGCAGGTCGGAACTCACACTGATGAAAAGCCACTGGCTGTCTTGGGGATTGTTAGTGCTGTCTTACGCCACCTACGGACAGTTATTGCATAACAATGACTCTAACCAACTCATGTGGTACACGGCATTAGCCTTTGTGGTCGTTCAGGCCGGGGTGTTGACCTTCTTGTGGCAGCCGGTTCGCGATTTTTTGCTCAAAGGCTTTAAGACCGACGTGGGCTATTCCATTATGGTGCTGGCACTGGCCTCTCTGGCGGTGGTTGCCGTCACGCAATTGCGAACCTTTGCTTATCTGGTCGTGCTCATTGCGGCAGCCTTGTTGGTCAGGGTAGATTGCCTCATCAACAGCATGGGTGATCGCTGGTCTTTTATTACCTTAGTCTTGCTATCACTGATCGGTCTGGGCCTCAGCTGGTTGCCAACTCTGCTTTTTCAGGGCGCAGAGTTCACCGCATAAAGGCCTCAGCCAAGGCGTTAAAACTGATCTTTCATGCCGCGAATACGCGCAAATGTTCTCGCCGGATCAGCGATATTAGCCGCTGCCTGGAGCGCTGGTTGATCCCAACGGAGAAAAGGATTCGTGCGTTTTTCGAGGCCTAACGTTGAAGGTACGGTGGCTTCGTCCCGCTGACGAGCTGCCTGGACCTGAGCCCAGCGCTGTTGCAGGTCAATATTGTCGGCATCAACCGTTAGGGCAAACTTCAGATTGTTCAGTGTGTATTCGTGGGCGCACCAAATGCGAGTCGTGTCGGGTAGCGATCGCAATTTCGATAAGGAATGCACCATTTGCTGGGGGGTGCCTTCAAACAATCGCCCACATCCCCCGGCAAAGAGCGTGTCGCCGCAAAATAACTCGCCCCAATCACCGGCCTCAATCGGTGGAAAATAATAGGCAATATGCGCTCTTGTATGTCCTGGTACAAAATAGACCTGAGCAATCCGCTGAGCAAATGTGACCGTATCACCTTCCGTCAGGAAGACCTGCTGCCCAGGAATGCGACCGTTGTCCTCAGCGCCACCGTAGACGACAGCCTGGGGAAACTGTTGTTGCAAACGCCGATTGCCCCCTACATGATCAGCATGGTGATGAGTATTCAAAATTGCCGTTAGGGATGCTCCAAGCTTTGTCAACTGCTGGAGCACGGGTTCAGGTTGGGCCGGGTCCACAACCGCAGTGGTCTGACTGACGGAATCGTAGAGCAAAAATATGTAGTTGTCGGAAAGGGCCGGTAAGCGAAAGATTTCCATCGTTCAGCAGGAATGGTCGCGACGTCCTTTTCAGTTTAAGGGGGATCGATTGGGCTATTTTTTGAAGCTTTAAGCGTTATGCCAGAGTGAGTTCTGTAAAAGCGCTGAGAAGTTCTTGTGAAGTCTTAGTGTAATCAGTGTCTCTCCCGATCACAGGTTCCTGGTTCAAGGTTTACCTTGGGGTGAATAGCAAGACGAGTCTGATAGATGCTTGACGGACTGAGATTTTGATAGCCCTGCGTGGGTATTTCCTAGGCGCTAGTCAACCAGTCATATTCATTTGCTAGCTCGAACTGCTTTTCGAAGTTTCCTGCCTTAGATGTCACGTTTAGCACAAGGATGAGTCAATTATGGTTGCTGCCACCAATGAACAATCGGGGATTCAGACTCTTGTTAAACATGCGGTTAAGGCTCAACAACTAAGTCGTCGCGAACATTTGCGGCTGACCTCAGCGATACTTTCTGATCCGAGTATGCCAGCCAGCGATCGCTTCCATATCAATCGGCTTTTGGATTATGTCCGAGCGGGCAAAATCAACTTGATTGACTAGACAGCAATATCCGTTGTGAGCTCTGTACTTCCTGAAGCCACGAAACTTCAGGAAGTACAGAGCTCTACCATATTTGAGAAAACCTTTTGGACAGAGATCTCACGGATCTTTTGGTTCCGTTTAGCCTGCTAGCTTAAGCCTTTCCGCAAGAAAGTTACTGTGGTTGAAACGATCATTGTGTCTCAGTTACGGCGTAAGCGCGCACCGGAAAAGTGCCGAACTGCTTCACTTTTACAGGCACCGCATGAAATCTAAAAGTCGAATTTGAGAGCTGCTCTAGGTGGCACATATGCTCCACAATCGGGATATCGGCACCTAATAAGATCGAATGGACCGGGCGTTTGCCTGTAGATGTATCGTCAATATTGAGCGAATCGATCCCCACCAACTTCGCTCCAGCATCCTTTAGCCATTGTGCGGCTTTTGCCGTGAGAAACGGATGCCCTTCGAAGTAGTGATCGGTTCCCCAATGGCGAGACCAATCGGTGTTGACCAGTACTGCTTTGCCTTGCACATCAGAGCCCTGAAAGACCTCAGGGCCAATACTACGAGACGCTGCGTCCACTTGAAACAGAACGCCTTCTAAATCAGCGATCGACTCTAGTGCTAGCTGAGAGAGATCTTTTCCTTCTGCGTAACGATGAAAGGGCGAATCGATATAGGTACCAGTATTGGCCACCATTTCAATTTTGCCGATGTGAAAGGTTGTGCCTTCAGCGTAATGACTTCTTGATGCCTCCCGGCTGAGATAATCGCAGATGATCGGTGCCGGTAGACCTCGGTAAGTGATCATACCGTTCTCTACAGTATGGCTAAGGTCAATGAGTTTTTTCATGGTTTAGTATTGCGATCGCTTGATCGTCTATAAAGACCATAACAATTGATGACTTGTGACGAGATGATATTGAGTTGCGATCGCCCCGCTTGACGCCGTAAGCTTAGCGACACCTCAAACGGTTCAGACAAGGTGGGCGCTATGGCATTAACCGAAGGCTACAAAATTCCGGTCGGCAAACTGGATTGGTTTTATCGCGATGAACAACCGACTCAAGAAGGTAGCGATCGCCTCCCAGTGCTGTTGCTGCATGGATTAGTGTCCCAGAGCTATAGCTGGCGTGATGTTATGCCGAAGTTGACGGAGCAGGGGTTTCGGGCGATCGCCCCCGATTGGATCGGCCACGGCTTTTCCTGCTTTCCCGAAAAGCGTGACTTTGCCTACACTGCCGACGCCTTTGTGACCGAGTTAGGCAACTTTTTGACCGCGCTCGAGATTGAAAAAGTGCACCTCGTGGCCCAGGGATTTATGGGAATGTATGGGATACTGTTTGCCCTACGCCAGCCGGAGCGAGTCGAGCGACTCGTGATCATCAACGCCCCACTAGCGCCAGAGGTCAAACTCCCTGGAGCCGTTCGCCGCATGACATGGCCCCTAGCGGGGGAAATGATGACCCAAGATCCCCTTTTAGTCGATCGCACGTTGGAAGGTGGCGGTCCCTACCAAATCGATGACACCGATTTAGACATCTACCGTAAGCCCTTTTTGACCACGTCATCGGCGGGGCGATCGCTCTTATTTACCCTGCGCAGTTTTAAGCTGGCGGCAATGGCTCAAGAGATTGCGGACAAGTTACCTCAATGGCCACACATGACTCAGCTAATTTGGGGGACGGCTGATCCTTGGGTACCGGTGGCCCGGGCGGAATCATGGGTCGATATGCTGGCCTTAGGTGAACTGTCCAAGTTGGATGAAGTGGGTCACTATGCTCAAGAAGACTGGGCCGACAAAGTTTCGGAAGTGCTAGTGCCGTTTTTACGCCGAGCACCGATCCCAGGTTAGACAGGCCGTCGCTCAAACAATACGAATCTCTACGAAGCACGAATTCTAACGATAGATTCTGATTTCGCCTTTGATCGGGCCTTTAACATGAGAGGCGTTGTCCAGTAGGGTTTTCTAGACGCTTTGACTATGACAGGTTGGCTTCAAACCCCTCCTGAGGGAGGCTGGCATACCCTACCGCCACAAAAGGCGCTCTCTCTGCTGGATAGCGATTGCACTGCGGGGCTCTCGCCCGCCGCCGTAATGAGTCGCCGGGAACAGGTTGGCCCAAACGTTTTAGAAGAAACCAAAGGGCGGAGTAGTTGGCGCATCTTACTGGATCAGTTCACCAACATCATGTTGCTGATGCTGATCGCGGTGGCGATTATTTCTGGCATCATCGCCATTCGAGACAATGAAGTCCCTAAGGATGCGATCGCCATTTTTGCGATCGTCATTTTGAATGGGGTGTTGGGCTACTTTCAAGAAAGTCGGGCGGAAAAGGCCCTCGCCGCGCTCAAACAGATGGCGGCTCCGGTAGTGCGGGTCTTGCGGGCGGGCAAACCCTTAGAAGTGCCGTCTCAGGATTTGGTGCCAGGCGACATTTTGCTGCTAGAGGCGGGCATGCAGATTGCCGCTGATGGTCGTCTGTTGGAGTCGTCCAATCTACAAGTGCGGGAGTCGGCTCTGACGGGTGAAGCCCATGCCGTCGACAAACAAGCTGATGAGGTTTTGGCGGCAGATGCCAGCTTAGGCGATCGCACTAACCTGGTCTTTCAGGGGACTGAAGTGGTCTATGGCCGGGGGAAAGTGCTGATCACCCAAACGGGCATGCAGACAGAGCTGGGGCGCATCGCGGCGATGCTGCAAGCGGTGGAAAGTGAACCCACCCCCCTACAAGTCCGCATGGATCAGTTGGGCAACACCTTGGTGACTGGATCGATGATTTTAGTCGCGTTGGTGGTGGTTGGGGGCGTTCTGCAAGCTGGGTGGGGCGCGTTTGAAGACCTCCTGGAAGTCTCCCTCAGCATGGCCGTGGCGGTAGTTCCCGAAGGTCTACCCGCAGTTATCACGGTAACCTTGGCGATCGGCACTCAGCGGATGGTTCGCCGCAATGCTTTGATCCGGCGCTTACCGGCGGTTGAAACCCTGGGCTCCGTTACCACCATTTGCTCAGACAAAACGGGGACGTTAACTCAAAACAAAATGGTGGTGCAAGCCGTCCAGACAAGCTCTCAACGCTACAAAATTACTGGCGATGGCTATGCGCCTGAAGGCGCATTTACCAGTAATGATTTGAGTGTGGTCGCCCCCCTCGATCAACCAGAACTGGCTCACCTATTATTCTGTGGTCTCCTGTGTAACGACGCGATTTTGCAAAAGGAGCAGAGCGAGTGGGCGATTTTGGGCGACCCGACCGAGGGTTCGTTGGTGGTCTTAGCTGGCAAGGGAGGCCTTAATCAGCAACAGTCGCTCCAGCAGTTCGAACGTGTCGCCGAATGGGCTTTTTCGTCAGAACGCAAGCGCATGAGTGTCGTCGTGAGATCGCCCGCCCAAGTCCATAAGATGCCTGATTACCTGGCCAATGCGCCGTATTGGCTACTGGCCAAAGGGTCCCCTGAACTGCTATTAGAGCGCTGTCAGTTCCGGCAGCAGCAGCAAGGTCCTGTGCCCTTGGACGACCCGACTCGGGCGCAGATACTGCGCCAAAATGAAGTCATGGCAGCCCAAGGATTACGGGTGTTGGGCTTAGCGAGTAAGCGACTCCAGACTAATCCTGGAGCCGCTGCCAGTGATGAAACCGTCGAGCAAGATATGGTCTGGCTGGGGCTAGTGGGCATGATGGATGCGCCCCGCCCCGAAGCGAAAGAAGCGGTGCGCCTCTGTCAGCAAGCGGGCATTCGGCCCATGATGATTACGGGAGACCATCAATTGACCGCTCAAGCGATCGCGTCTGACATGGGCATTGCGGCTGCAAGCGCTGAGGTGTTGACGGGCAAAGCGCTCGAAGTCATGGATCAACCCACTTTGCAACAAGCGGTCGAGAACGTGCAGGTTTACGCTCGCGTCTCGCCAGAACATAAGCTCCGCATTGTGCAAGCGTTGCAAGCTAAGCATCACATTGTTGCGATGACGGGCGATGGGGTCAACGACGCACCGGCGCTCAAACAAGCGGATATCGGGATTGCTATGGGCATCACGGGCACCGACGTCAGCAAAGAAGCCAGTGACATGGTGCTGCTAGACGATAACTTTGCGACGATTGTCGCGGCGGGAGAAGAAGGGCGCGTTGTTTATAACAATATCCGCCGCTTTGTGAAATATATCTTGGGGTCGAACATTGGCGAAGTGCTGACGATTGCGGCATCGCCGATTCTGCTCCCGATTTTGGATGTGCCCCTCACGCCGCTGCAGATTTTATGGATGAATTTGGTCACTGACGGCTTCCCGGCGTTGGCCCTGGCTGTGGAACCGGCTGAACCCGATGTCATGCAGCGTCCCCCCCATGATCCGAAAGAGAGTATCTTTGCTCGGGGCCTGGGAGTCTATATGTTGCGCATCGGCGTGGTATTTAGCGTCATTTCAATTTCATTAATGTACTGGGCCTATTTTGCGGCACAAAATCCTGATATTCCAGGGGACCCTGAGCGTTGGAAAACGATGGTCTTCACCACCTTGTGTATCGCTCAAATGGGACACGCGATCGCAGTGCGATCGGACACCCAAATGACCTATGAAATGTCTCCTGTTTCCAACCCTTTTGTCTTAGCGGCAGTGGTGATTACAACTGTATTACAGCTGATGCTGATCTATGTCGAACCCCTCCGCAATTTTTTCGGAACTCAAGTACTCAATCCGACCGAATTACTCATTTGTTTTGGGTTTAGTAGCTTGATGTTTGTCTGGGTCGAAGCAGAAAAGTTAGTCAGAAAATTGCGGTCACCTCGCAAGTAGACGACAACACTGCTCGGTAACCGTCCCACACACATCGCTAGCTGAGCGGAGTCGAAGCTACAAACCAGCAAAAGCGTCCCTAGCCCATTTGGGGCGGCAAAGCCAACGACTCCGCTCAGAGGACGCTTACCACGGCTCGCTAAAGCGCATGACGCCAAACCAGGCTGAAAGTCTTGAAGGTCTAGGTTATTTGAGACTCAGCGTCGTGATCGACAACAGTTACAGCATCTAGTGACGAGACTAATCAGGCCGCGACTCTGAACCACAGAAGGCTTAACTGAGAGAAGTCAATACCATGGGTTGCCATCAGATTTAGCTGTTTGGGGACATCGATTAGCCAGCACCGTAGGGATTTAGTGAAACTGGCTGTCATCACAGTGCACATTAAAGTAAAAGGGATAGATTCGGCCAAACCGAAAAAGTTTCTTGATTGATGCGGTGATCTCAGATGGCAAAGGGATGATCGTGACTTAACTTGGAAACGAGTTCCTGAATAAAAGAATTTCTGCCATGGCTACAGGGGAGCAACTGCATGGAAAAGTTTGTCGTCATTGTGTTTCCGAATGGATTACAGGGCCAGATTTGGTCAACTATTTTGCGATCGCAACATCTCTCCGTGATTTGGGAATCTCCTGATGTATTGCTACCTCACACCCTCAAGACGTTGCACCAGCAGCAGACGCTGCCAGATTTACTGATTGTAGACACTCGCTTACATCATCTTCAGCCTCTCCATCTGTGCCGGTGGTCTCAGAAACAGGACCTGGATGTTGAGATTTTGTTGGTCAATGGCATGCAGGCTCATATCCTGGCCGCTGAACGTAAATGGGCGCTTTCTCAGGGAGCCGCTGACCTGCTGCCTCGGATCTGCCAAAAATCCCTGATTAGTGGGGCAGCGACGAATTTGCGCAAGGTCCTTGATCTGCTAGGAATTTTGCACTACGACCAGCACGCTTTAATTCGATCATTATTGCGGATTGCTCCAAATCCTTCGCGCAAAACGCGGTATCCCAAACCTGACGAAATTGTTGCGATGCAGAGAATGCTAGGCGGATAAATCCTCCTTTCCATCCACAAAACAGGATCCCTGCCCCTATCGCCGCTTCTCATATTCTGGTTGCCGATATAGCAGAATTCGGAATGCTGAGGTCGGAATTCGGAATTGAAAGGTTTATCAGACGCCGATTACAGCGATCTGGAGTAATCTAACCAAACTACGGATCGCTATATCTTTATCGGGTTGGGCTGCCGATGCCGCTGGAGAAACTCAGAGGAGCAGTGGAATCGGATAGCCAGATAGAGTTACCGCCTGGTATCAGCCATGGGCTTTAATCACACGCTGAATGCGGAATTGCCAGCAGCGATTGATGCCCCTTTCGTTGAGCGATCAACCGCCGGAGTCGCCAGACAAACAAACCTGCCACCACCGCGATCGCCACCGACTGCCCAATCCACAGCCCTTTGCTACCCAGCCCGAACTGAAAGCCGAGGACATAACCAACCGATAACCCGACGCCCCAATAGCCCAGCACATTGAGGAACATGGGCACTTGCGTATCTTGCAGACCTTGCAAAGAGCCGTAGATTGCCTTCTGAAAACCGTCGAGGACTTGAGCGATCGCCGCGATGATGAGTAGGGGCAGGGCTAAGGCAATCACTGCCGCATTGTCAGGATTTTGCACATCTAAATAGATGCTAATTACCTGTTGGGGAAAAAGGAGAAAGGCGATCGACACGCCGACAACAAACAGGGTGCTGAGGCCGATACTGACCCAGGCCGCTTGCTGAATGCCCTTAACATCCCGCCGTCCTAACCACTGACCCACGCGCACCGTCGTAGCGTAAGAAATGCCCAACGGCACCATAAACACAATGGCAATGGTTTGGAACACAATTTGGTGAGCCGCCAGCGCGTCTGTCCCCAAAGTGCCGACCCAAAACATGATCACCATGAAGAAGCCCGTTTCCAATCCCGAAAAGATGCCGATGGGTACACCGACCCAAATCACCTGCCAGAGCACCTTGAGACGCAAGCGATGGAACCCTTGAAAAATGTGGTATTGACTCAGCTGGGGATGCACCCCAACGTACAGTGCTAGGGCGATAAACATGCCCCATTGAGCAATCACACTGGCCAGCGCCAGCCCCGCTAACCCCATTTGCGGCAGCCCGAATTTGCCGAATCCCAAACTGTAGTTGCCGACAATATTGAAGGCCGTGCCGACAACCATAATGGTCATTACGGGACGAGCCAGCGATAACGCCGAGACGGTGGCTCGCAGGGACGCAAACCCGATCACTGGAATCATGCCCCACAGAATGATGTCGAGATAGGTGTCGGCTAACCTCACCGTGGCTGCGGCCTGTCCGGCTTGAAGCATGAAGCGATCGAGGTGCCCCATGACAATCATCACGGGAATCGCCACTAGCACAGCCAGCCACAACCCCTGACGGGCCAGGTGTTGGATGCGGGTCTGTTGTCCGGCCCCAAAGGCTTCGGCAATCAGGGGGCTGACACCCATGACCATACCGGTCGCGGTCGTCATCACGGAGAGAAAGATGATGGCGGCCAAGCCACCGGCAGCTAAGACATCGGATCCCATTCTGCCCATCATCACCGTATCAACAAAACCGGTGGCCGCCTGGGCAAGCTGCGCACTCGCGAGCGGCACTGCCAGGCTGAGAAATTCACGAACCTCAGACCGCCAGGGCGATCGCGCCGTCAGATTCAACATGATGATTAACCTTTGATTATGATGGTTTTCAGTTTTAGAAAATGCTGCTAAATCGCAGCTTTCGAGTCACTTGGAGCAAGAGGTCTTGGCAAGAAATAAGCTCTAATGCTGGCTTTTTTCTAAGCAGGGCTTACACATATCCATTAATCTGTTGCTAGAAAGGTAGCCAATCTTTTATAGAGCATGGCTCAATGACCATTTTGAAAATATTGTCATCTTCAAAATGATCAATTTGTGGAGAAATCATTGTTTTACGGCCTTACTCACCCTGGCAAACAAGTTCATCAAACTTTGTTTTCCAGATTCGACATTCCCAAGTTTTACTTACGTCAAAAACAGTATTGAGGATCCTTTCTTCGAGTATCTGTGATATCTTTTGAACCGCTGAGATCGTCTTTATTTTGTTGCCATCTGGGTTCCCAACAGAGCGCTTGTCCATATAGCTAAGGCAATCACCGATCAATCAAATATCTTCCAAGCAGTACAGAGTTAATTCTGGGGAATGTCCACCAATCACGATCGCTTAATCCCCAGTAGTTGAAAATCTGTTGCCAAGCAGCGATCGAATGTCAAAAATCGACTTTTGGGATGAGCCATCCCCTTTTAGTGATTCCATCTTTAAGTACCAAACTGTTTGCGTTATAAGTTCGACACTCCCCAGAAGTTATGGTGAATAAAGCAACCTGTAATGCATGGGGACGAAACTAACAGCCAAGGAAAACAGGCAGTCGATCCCAACAATGACATCACCTGTATCGATTTTCTTAGCTACGTATTCATATCCCAACTGTGGAAAGGATTTCAACTGACTGGCCTGTTCCATCACCACAGTTCCCTTAACTCCGTGTGTTGCTGAACCCTCTTCAACACGGATAAAAGCATCAGGTGTCGTCCCACAAAAGCGACAGTGTTTTGGGTGAAAACCAATCATGTTGAATCCACAGGTTGTACAGAATAGTTGTTGAGAATGACTTGACGATTGCACGCTTCATCTCTTCTAACTTTTTGCCGTACTAGGGATAAAAAGTATAGAACCAATGGTGAACAAAATACTGGCAGAAATATGCAAAATCGATGAGAATGAGACTCCTTTAAGATTCTCCAATACGGCATCTAAAACAAACATTAGAGAGCCGACAAGAAATAGCCAACTAACAAAGGATTCCTGGCTTTGATTATTTTCAGATTGGATTATTTTTGTTGTTTCAAAGTGACGGTTTTGATAGCAAGATAAACCTCTGATTACTGGTAATGAATCAGAGGACGTCATATTTGAAGCTTTCATCTGTTTCCTCGTTAATTTTTCAGGCAAGGTGGATATGATCGAAGGATTGGAATTGGCGATCGCGCTCACCTCATCACCCGCTTCTGCGTCAAAGCCTTGGTCTTGTTACGGTATGTAACCGCATTGGCTACAATGACAACTTAAGGGAATCTAAAGCGGCGAAATATCTGAAGCTTGCGAAATTGTCGGAATCTTGCGGTCAATTTTGAAACGGGCAAAAACTTCGATGACACGGGCATCTCGGAAAACCAGCATCCCCAAACAACACTCAACGCTGACCCCCATCGCGTCGAGTGAATCCCTGGGCTGGCAACCACTGTTGGCCGAAGAATTTCAGCAGCACCCCGGCGGCACCGACATTCTGGAACCCTGGGAAGGCCATTCTATTGCGCTGTGCTTAGCCCCGCGCCCTCATCGCATTCATCAAGTGGTGGGCGATCTCCGCTACACGGGACTGTACGCCAAGGGGGATATTTCCATCACCCCAGCCAATATTCCCGCCTCTTACCGCACAGAAGGCGAGGATCACTATTTTCATGTGCAAATTCCGACGCAGTTTTTGCAGACTGTGGCCGAGTCAGCAGCGGAACTTGACCCAGCTCGCTTGAGCCTGAGAAACGAGTTTCGCATCCGTGATCCACAGCTAGAGCAAGTTTTGCGACTGCTACGGGCCGAACTCCATAAGGGCGACGGCTGGGTGGGGCAGCTTTATGTCGAATCTCTGGCGAATGTGTTGGCGGTCAATCTCTTGCGAGACTATTCCGCAATCAAACCTCGGGTGGCGGATTACGAAGGTGGGTTGGGCGATCGCAAGATTATGCAAATTGCCGACTACATCCATGCTCACCTCAACCAATCCATCAAGTTAGCTGACCTGGCCGAAGTAGCGGGTATCAGTCAGTTTCATTTCAGCCGCCTGTTCAAACAGTCGATGGGTATGACGCCGCACCAATACCTGACTCAGCAACGCATCGAACAAGCCAAGCAGTTGTTGAAAGGAACGAAAGGGGCGATCGCGGAAATTGCCCTGCAGTGCGGTTTCAATAGCCAGAGCCACTTCAGCAAGCACTTTCGAGATACCACTGGCATGACGCCCAGGGACTATCGCAAAAGTTAGATTTGAAAGATAACGCCCAACATCACCGGGGGACGGCCAGCGACGTTAAATACAGAATGCGCCCGGACCATCACTCCGGTGCATGTGACTGTTATGTGGCTTTTCGCGAGATGAGATTCAACCGCGTGCTGCCGATAGCGCACCCGACAAAGTAATGAACGAACCCTGGTTTGCCGCACACGACTGAGTGCAATGCAAAAAGGTTGTTGGTTTGCTGCCTTTCTGATGGTTCAGCTTTGGACGGAATTCATGAGTTGATCCACGAGCCGAGATGCACTGAGCTTGAATGGGTCAACCCACCCAGTGTTATGTCCGAGCGAATTATACGTTGGGTGGTTGCCAAATTCACACGGTGCAAATCCTGCGCGGTAGCCAACAAGCACTAGATTTGTCAATAAGGGCGAAACTCTTCTCACCTGTAAACGGGTAACCCGCGCCAGCGAGATCGTGTAGTGAGTCGCTCTGTCAGGCCGCTCGTTCTGGCCTTTGAGCAACTAGGCAAATCCCCAAATGACAACTAGAGAAATCGTACGAACGAGGCACCTCCGTTGAATCCAAAGTTGGTTATGAACCTCGCGATCTATATCTACTATACTTTGCGTAGCATGCGGTAAAAAATGGTAAGACCGAAAGAATTTGACGAAGAAGAAGTCCTTCAAAAGGCAATGATTGTTTTTTGGAGAAAAGGGTTTCGTGCCACGACACCCAATGACCTATTGACCGCAATGCAAATTAGCAAAGGAAGTTTCTATTCGACATTTGGAAGCAAGCGGGAGCTGTTTTTGCGATGTTTGCGCTACTATTCAGCACAAATTGAATCTCAGTTGCGGGAATTTTTAGCAAATCCCAACATTAGGCAAGGGTTGATAAAGATTAGTAAGCAAGTGATGGATTCCGCTTGCAATGAAAAGACTGGTTGCTTGATTTACAACTCAGCGAGCGAATTAAGTCCACATGACGAAGAGGTGGACCGGATCATCAAGAATGCAATGAAGCGAAGTGAGAAAATTTATTGTGATCGAATCCGAGAAGGGCAATTAAGCGGTGAAATCAGCTCGAATAGGGATCCATTGGCGATTGCTCGTTACTTAATTACTTGTTTCGCAGGATTGGGAGCCGTTGGGAAAGCAGGGGCTTCACGGAAGGGACTTGAAGAGGTAGTCTCGGTTTCGCTCCAGATTCTCGACTAATTAGATTTTTTGACTTATTCTGTACCTGCAGGTACAGAATAAGAGACAGCAGTAATGAGAACTAATCCATATTCAAAATCTTGCGTAGATGTCGAGACGCAGTTCGTGTCTGTACCATGCGGCGATCGCTTCGCATATAGAGTGACTGGCGAAGAATCGAATGTTCCGATAGTCCTCTTCAATCACCTTGCTGGTGTTCTGGATGATTGGGATCCAGCGGTAGTTGACGGTATTGCCGCGAAACATAGGGTCATTACCTTTGACAATCGAGGAATTGGGGGCTCGCAAGGTGCGACACCTCGTTCGGTTGGGGAAATGGCTGATGATGCGATTGCATTCATCAAAGCGCTTGGCCACTCCAAAGTAGATCTTTTCGGTTTTTCGTTAGGTGGAGCAGTAGCACAAGACGTTGTATTGAAGGAGCCAAACTTAGCTCGCAAGTTGATACTCGCAGGGACGGGACCCGGAGGGGGCATCGGCATTACGCGGATTCCCGGGCAAGCTTATCGAAACCAACTCAGAAGCATGATGACTCGGAAGGACATTCGACGCTATTTGTTTTTTACAAAGACAAAAAATGGTCTGCAGAAGGCCACAGAGTTTTTGGCACGATTGAAGCGGCGAAAGCACGATCGAGTAAAACCAATATCATTCAAATCTTTCCGATCGCAACTTGCTGCAATAAGTCGTTTCGGCAAAAGAAGTGAGCTCGACTGGCAACGAATCGAGCAGCCCGTGCTTGTTGCCAACGGCGAGGACGACATCATGGTACCAAGTATCAATTCTGCGCATCTTTACTTGGGGCTCCCAGATGCCAAGCTTGTGCTTTATAAAGATGCCGGACACGCAGGCGTGTTTCAGTATCATGAGGAATTCGTCAGCGAAGCATTGAGATTTTTGTCCGATTGAATCTGATAACTCTCCGCCTAGATTCGCCCGGAGAAACAGTTCAAAAATGGACTTTAGAGTTTATATTTCAAGACACCAAACAAGCGATTATGAATCAAACAATCAGCCGCCAATTCACGTTGGCATCGAGACCAGTTGGCCTTCCAGTCAGTAGCGATTGGGATTTGATTACCAAGCCACTCAATGATCCTGGAGATGAACAGCTGCTAATTCAGGTGAAATACGTTGCGTTGGATCCTGGGTTTAGGAGCATTTTGAACGAAGGAACGTCACAGTCTGCAACGCTGCCGATTGGGACTGTAATGCCTGCATTTTTCGTCGGACAAGTACTGAAATCGAATCACCCCGATTATGTACCTGGGGATTTTGTATACGGTCAGGGAGGCGTCCAAGATTATCTGATTTCGAACGTCGAAGGCTTGATAAAAGTCGACCCATCACTTGGGCCTCTTCCCATGTTTCTCAATCTTCTCGGTACAACTGGAATGGCAGCCTATTTCGGGTTGCTCAGGTCGGGGCAACCCAAACCAGGAGAAACTGTTGTTGTTTCTGCAGCGGCTGGTGCTGTCGGCTCGGTTGTCGGTCAGCTTGCCGTGATAAAGGGGGGCTCGAGCGATTGGTATTGCTGGTGGGGTCCAGAAATGCGAATACCTCAAAAAAATTGGGTTTGATGGAGCCATCGATTATAAATCTGATGATGTACAAGCCAAACTGCAGGAGTTTTGTCCCAATGGCGTGGATATTTACTTCGATAACGTGGGTGGAGAAATGTTGGACTTGATGCTTACCCAAATCCGGGTCGGAGCAAGGATTGTAATGTGTGGAGCAATCTCACAATACAATTCAGTTGAACCTATCTCAGGTCTTAAAAATTACCTGATGTTGTTAGCAAAGCGTGCCCGTATCGAAGGAATACTGTTCGCAGATTATGCCAATGAGTTTGAGTTGGCCACTAAAGACCTTTTGATGTGGTATTCGCAAGGACACATCACAACTAAGGAACATATAGTTGAAGGATTGGAGGCATTTCCCACCGCATTTCAAAAGTTGTTTAGTGGCGGAAATTTCGGCAAGTTAATTTTGCAGATCTAACGATCCAAGTTGACATTGTGCCGACTACTTAGGTGTCGATTCTGCGAAGCCAGGCAAGTAGTTGACGATCCGCGTCGATGAATGCTGAATACGCATCGGCTAGATTGCAGAGTTTGGTGTGAACAACGAGTATATTGCAGAGAATTGCAGACATGTGCGATCGATCGCATATGTTGTGCTCGTGGAGAGCTCACTGAGGGGCTGGTCAAAAACTGGGTAGAGCGGCTTTTTCGGCCTTACCCCGCTTGAGAAATGTTGATCGCATGTATCGCAAGTTCAGCACCCGGGCTTATTAACTTCGCAGCGCCCCCGGCTATAGCCACCTTGATGTCATCTCGTGGCTTCTTGAACGAACAGACGATGAGACACTGATTCGCAACGATGCAGTTTCCGGGCGCGACAGAAGCCTGTCGAGTGCCGAAGTTTCCGCTGGCCCAAGACTTTTTCGTTGGGCAGAAATGTCAATTCGCTCATACTCACTTCTGAGGTCAGTCTGCCACCTAACGATTGAGATCAGCGGCTGGTAAATGGCTAAAAGGGAATTTCTGTATTATTAGTCCGCTGCATCGACTTGTTATGTATTTCAAGCGAGCTGTTGATCGGCTCTAGTGTATCGCCCCGATTCCGCCTCAGCATCAAGAACCGCGCGGAGAGCTTCGACAAACTCCCTCTTGCAAGCTGGGTCGGCACTGCCTCCGTCATCTAATAAACTCATGTCGCTGAGTTCGTCGGCTATCAGTCGCTCGGGCATATGCTCCCATCTACGCAGCAAGTACTCATATGCTGCTGAGTAGGCCTGTTCAACAGTAATTTTGTCAGAATCTTCAGTCATTTACAGTAAATGATTTGTGGCTTGTTATGAGTCGTCCCTGCTACGCTGCTCCCAGTCATTCCAATATTTTTTTGCATGCCTGAGAAAGAGTGGTGAAGGTAACTGAACCACCGTTTTCTAGCTCACAAGTGGCATCCACGTAGTTTAGGAGCAGTATGCCATCACTACAGCAGAGCGAGATGTGGTTCTCTCCATCTTTCGCGCTCAGGATCTCGAGGTCACAATCCCCCAATTGAGTGAGATCTTTGACAAGTTCTGAGTTCTCGAAGGGGGTGAATTCCACGTCGCTACAACTGTGAAGGTTTACCCAGAGAAACTTAGACCCGGTGGCTAGTACATCACATAGATACTCTACTTCGACCTTCACAGAAATGTCGCCGGGACACTCTCCACTGAAAGCGACAATGCTACCGTCGTGTAACAAGTTCCAGATATCAACACAGGACCTCATCTGAATCAGGACTCAGTATATGCAAACGACCCAATTCACCGGGCCGCCGAGGTTGAGGGTGGAGTACGGAGCCGACGTGGACGCCGGCTCCGGTCCAATTGATTGTTATGCAGTCGTGTGAGTGTTCAGGCTACGACCAGTCAATTGTGGTAAGCGCAATGTGTTTGTCCGGATCAAAGAACAACAATAGCGTGCCGTTTGAATCGCCGATGAAGTTCCACATATCAACTGCACCGATGAACGTGAAATCTCTGCCATCCTCAGTGTTTGGGAGAACGCGGTCCCAATCGTCACCGTCGAGTTTGTCGGGATATCTGGAAACCGGGAAGCTTCCGGAATTGGACCAATTGCTGTCGAAGCTCGTACCGCCGAGATCGCTGACAAATGGACTACGCCATTCTTCCGGATCGTCATCGGAATCGTCGTCTAACGGATCCCAATCCAACGGATCAGAGCATAACCAACCGTGTTCTTCGAAGTGTTGTTTCCGTATGGCGAAACGATCAAGGGTCTGCTTGTAGTGTCCGGGCAGTTCGCTAGCTTCATTCTTCTGCAGGTCAGTGTTTGGGGGGTGTTTCTCGTAGAAAGCCCTATGAAAGAATCGGAAGTCAGACGCCAGCTCGCACTTGTCGCCGTGATACTTGTAGCCGATCCAATCTGGGCGACAAAGATAGTTGTGGTAGCGGCCAGAGTTTGTGCCGAGAAATCCGTATCCACCAACTGGTTCGATTGGAAGGATGAAATGGACCTTGCCGCTCCACTTCGGTGATATGTGGCTTAGGGAGAACGTCGCGACGGGCAGAAGGTACTTCGAATGCTCCTCGACGTCGCGAATGAAGACATCTTGTGGGTTTGGGAATGTTTGAAAGTAGTCGGTCCCAGCGTAGAGCGATTTACCATTCATAGTGTGGGTGGATTCCGTCTTGCTGCATAACTGTAATATTCAGCATCAGATCTGCTGGATAATCCCCTATTTACCTGCGGTTAGATCGCAGATCAGACGGATAATACCTGACTCTACAGGGGTTATACCGCAACTTTAACTGTCTAACTCCATAACTGTCTAACTCCATGATTGCGGGGTGTTAGATAGCAGATCTGATAGTTAATTCTGGGAATGGAGGGTGTTATCCATCAAAAGTGATGGATAACACCCTTGTATGTTGGGGAAAGAGGAGGAAGGCGATCGACACGCCGACAATAAACAGGGTGCTGAAACCGATGCTGACCCATATCACCTGCCAGAATACTTTTAGACGCAAGTGATGGAATTCATGGAAAATGCGGTGCTGACTCAGCTGGGCAGGCCCCAAACGGACAGCACCAGGACGATAAATATGCGCCCCTGGGCAACCACCCTGGCTAACGCCAGCCTCATGGACGATGGGGATTAGACATTTGATGAAATGTTTCGGTTCGATGGGGCTGATTCACGGCTGGGCAAACTAGCCAAGACCTTAACCTGGCTGGCTCTATGACTGTTGGTACGTCTAATTCATCAGCAGCTCGCGCTCAGGGGATTTCTATCGGCATCAAAATTTTTGGCATTGCCACCAGTTTGCTCGGACTGCTCATTCTGGTGGTGTATGTTTTCACTGATCGCCTGCGGCAGGTTAATGAAGAAGTGACCGCCTTGGCAGAATACGTGATTCCCATTACCGATCGCGTGGCCGCCGTTGATGTTCATGCGCTAGAGCAAGAGTTGCACTTTGAGCGAGTGCAAAAGCTGTACGAAATTGAGCCTCTCAATACTGAGCGCATTGCCCAAGAACTCATCGCCTTTGAATCACGGGGTGAGCTCGTCGATGCAGAAATTGCGGCGGCGATTGTTCTGTCTCAAACTGCTCTGAAGGAATCGGGGCAATCGCGTCATCAGGCTGAGTGGGAGTATATTGAACCGCTCTTAGAAGAGATCGAAATCGAACACCAGCAGTTACATGACCATGCGGTAGACCTGTTTGCCCTCCTGGAAGCCGGTGATCTCACTGCCGCTCGACAGCTAGAAGACCAACTCATTGCCGAAGAAACCGACTTCAACGAGGCGATTAATACTATTTTTCTAGAATTAGAAGCGTTTACGGTCAGTTCCGCCCAAGCGGGGCAACAGCATCAACAAACTGTGCAAAGTCTCAGCTTAACTGTGGCTGCCGTTGCCACGGTCTTTGGGTTGATCTACGCCATCCTCGTCACGAGGGGATTGGTGCGTCCGGTGCGATCGCTCGCCCGGGGCATTGCCGCCGTACAAGCGGGCAACCTCGACACTGAATTTGATACCTCCAGCCGCGATGAAGTTGGCCGACTGGCTCAGGCATTTAACGGCATGGTTAACGAACTGCGACTCAAAGCCCGGCTTGAAGAAACGTTTGGCAAATATATCGATCCGCGTATTGTCCACAATTTGTTAGAAGAGGAAACAGCCCAACCGGTGGGCGATCGCCAAGTGATGACGGTATTTTTTGCCGATGTCGATGGGTTAGAAATGGTGTTGGCGACCCTTGACCCCGACGCACAAATTCGCTGCATCAATGACTATTTAACGGTGATGTCAGCCGCCATTTCTAGTCATACAGGCGTCATCGACAAGTTTATTGGCACCCTGATTATGGGCTTCTGGGGGCCGCCTTTTACCGCAGCCGATACTCACGCCAACCTCGCCTGCCAAGCGGCCCTGGCGCAGATGCAAGTCATGGAGACTGTGCGACAGCAAATTACCGCGATCGCCCCCACGGCCGATGTCACTAACCTGCAGCTCCATATTGGCCTGTCCACGGGCGCGTTAGTGGTGGGCAACATGGGTTCGGAGACGACCAAATCGTATACCGTCATGGGCGACACCGTGAATACAGCATCACGGCTCAAAGGAGCGAGCAAGCAATACGGGGTCCCCATTTTGCTCAGCCAAGCCACCCAGCAGCAAATTGCACCGACGATGGCGACCCGCGAGCTGGATTTAATTCAGGTAGTCGGCAAAGCCGAGCCTGTCCGCATCTATGAACTGCTGGGACCTTTAGACACCCTGGCTGAAACCGAACAAGCCGCTGTTGCCGCCTTTGAACAAGGGTTAGCCGCCTATCGGCAGCGAGATTGGGTCACGGCCCGACAGCACTTTGAGGCCTGCTTAGCGAGCAAACCAGGAGATCGCCCCGCGCTCCTCTACCTCGACCGCCTCACCACCCTGGCCGCCAATCCGCCCGCTGACGATTGGGACGGCGTCTGGCAACTGACCCAAAAATAGATCTATTGGATAGCCGTTTGTCATCATCCCCAACCACCATGAAACCTCGCCTTTCACTATCCATCGGCACCAAAATCTTCGGTGTTGCCAGCAGCATGTTGGTCTTGCTGCTAGGGGTGACCTATCTCAGCTATGTCCGCATTCGCCAGGTCAATCAAGAACTCACCGACATTGCTGAATACCTCACCCCCATTACCGAAAATCTCGCCGAAATCAATATTCATGTTCTAGAGCAGGAAATTCATTTCGAGCGGGTGCTGCGCTATTACGAAATCGATCCCGTTGATGCCTCCCGCATTAGCCAAGAGATAGCGGCCTTCGAATCGCGCGGTGAACTGGTCGATGAAGACATCGCCCAAGCCATGACTCTAGCCGATGCCGCTGCGGAGAATGCTTATCGGGTCGAAAATTTGCTGGAAATTGCGCGGATTCGTCCCCTCCTCACCGTGCTCGAAGAAGATCACCAAAAACTCCACGAATATGGACTCCAAATTCTGGCGCTGTACGAAGCCGGTGATACTGAAACCGCCCAACTTCTGAGTGAGCAACTAGTGGTTTTTGAAGATGACTTTGACGCCCGTTTGCAAGCCATTTTATTTGAAGTGACCGAATTTATTGAGGCGGCGGCTCAGCAAGTCGCAGCCCACGAACGGAGTACCCTGACGCTGAGTTGGTGGTTAGCCGGAATCGCTAGCGTCGTAGGCATGGCCTTCGCCTCAGTCGTCACGACGGGGTTAGTGCGTCCGGTGCGCCGCCTAGTCACTCAAACTCAGGCCGTCGAACACGGCGATTTAGACGTTGAGTTGCCCGTCTACTCGGGCGATGAAGTGGGTAAATTAACCGACTCCTTCAACCTCATGGTGCGCGATTTGAAGGAAAAAGAACGGCTCAAAGCCACCTTTGGTCAATATGTCGATCCGCGCATTGTGGAAACGCTGCTGACCCAGCAGACGCAACCCCAAGGTGGCCAGCGTCAAATGATGACGCTATTTTTCTCTGATATTGCGGGATTTAGCGGCATTAGCGAATTACTCACCCCGAGCGGACTCGTGACGTTGACTAATCAGTACCTGACCCTGGCCTCTGCCCCCATTCAAGCCCATCGCGGTGTGGTGAATCAGTTTCTTGGCGATGCCGTTAGTGCCTTCTGGGGGCCACCATTTGTAGACCCTAGCGCCCATGCCAAACTCGCCTGCTACGCGGCTCTGGAACAATTTGATCAGCTCACAAAATTACGCCGAGAGCTACCAGAACTGCTAGGCATTCGTAAGGGATTACCTGACATTAATATTCGGGTTGGCCTAGCCAGTGGGGAAGTTGTGGCGGGCAATATCGGCTCTGAGCAGTCTAAGTCCTATACAGTCATGGGTGCAGCAGTGCATCAAGCTGAACAATTAGAGGAAATGAACAAGCGCTACGGCACCCGCATTTTGCTTACGGCTAAGACCCGCGACCTGGCTGGTGACGCTTTTGAAACGCGCGAAATCGATACTCTGGATTTCACGACCCAAGACCCATCGGAACCGATCTATGAGCTATTAGGGGTCACGGGTGACACCGATGATGTCCAACTCAAACTCCGCGATCGCTTCCAAATAGCGATCGCCGCCTATCGCGATCGCCGCTGGTCAGAAGCCAAAACTAAGTTTCTTGCCTGCTTGGAACTCGTCCCAACCGATGGCCCTTCGGCTTATTACTTAGCGCAAGTGCAAGCGATGATTGATCCGCTCTCCCAAGACGTGATATCCCACAAAACCTGAGTGTTACTGACTCTAGTGCTAAACACGCATGTCAAACCAGTGGGCAAATTGCCATGCCTTCTTATCTGTCATTTAAATACAATCAGGCTCCTGCTCAAAAGTAATGAACCAAATGTAATCTTGGGTGCTGATCCATTCATAAGTCATGGCGATTTCCTCGCTCATGCAGTAGGTGACTGAATGTAATGTTCCTTGCAGGAAATTTGGCTCAAGTGATTGTCGATCCAAGCGAGACATGATCGGTGGTTGATACCCAAAAATATACGCGAATACATCATCAAAAACGCTCGTTGAATTATCTGCAGAGGGGAGTTTATCAGCGGGAATATTGAACCCCGCACCATTTTGATGAACCCTAACAGCAACCGCTTCGTCGTTAATAAACCTAACTGACAGTCTTAAGTCTTCTGCATTGTCGAAAAAAGAACGCATCGCTCCGGGACTGTAGGTATAAGTGACGGTGCGATCGCCTTCAGAATTCGTCAGGGTTAAACGAGTCCAATATTGACCAAAATAATCCTCAATCCTAGTAGGCATTTCGCCAAAGATTGCTCGTTCACTAGAGATAGCCGGGGACTGTATGCCAAGCCCTAGTACAGCACTCAAGCCCAGAATCGCTAGAGCTTTGATGGAGTAATGTCGCCAAATTTTGGCGATTTTTAGTAGAGCAAGCTCAGAGTAAGCAGCATCCGCTAAAGTCAAACATATCATCTGACCTTATCCCCTAAAATAGATAGAAAGCCTCAATTCTCTACAGCTTAATCTTCTTTCTTCTCGGAATGGTCAGTCAATTGTTACAATAATGACTTTTCCAAGCGCCTTCGAGTTACGGAGTTAATTACTTATTAGCAAGAATAGTTTTAGAGAGAATTGTTCCACATGGCACTTCTATACGGGTATTTCGGTAAATTTTTCTCCACCTGAATCCAAAATAAAGAAGCTGTTTGAAACATAAAGCTACGCTCTAGAGAGCACAGATACTAAGAAAGTGGAATCACTCAAATGAGCTGACTTGTTTGAGGTAGCAAGTATCAGTCAATATCCCCTCAGCCACTTGTACTAACAGTCAATGGATACGAAGCCCCATCAATATCTGATTCAACACGCCAACAGGCCAAGCAGTTGTTGAAGGGAAAGAAAGGGGCGATCGCAGACATTGCCTTTTACAGCGTGGATTCAATCACCGGAGTCATTTTACAAAACACTTTCGAGACGCGATCGGCATGACACCCAGCAATTATGGCAGAATGCGGAATGCTGAAGTCGGAATACGGAACTGAAATGCCTGTCAGATAGCGGTTTTAGTAATTTAGGGTGACCTGATTAAACTGCGGCTTGCTATACCGCAAAAATTAGATCTGCCAAGACAACGACCTAGTTGAGCATAGCGGTGACAAGGCCTCAAGCCGATTCCACAACCCACCTATTCCATTAGTCAAATTCCATGATTGGCTGTGGGTCCCTCTTGAATCGGAACGCTGCCAGCAGATCGCTCTCAAGTACCCGATCTGTCGATAGTGGTGGCAACGCCTCTAAGCTGAAGAATCCTGCGTCTGTGGTTTCGGCTCCTGGCTCCGGATCACCTTCGAGCCCCTCGCAGATGAAGAAAATCTTGTAGAAGTCGCGAATGTCTGGATCGTAGTTGTGCTTAGCCTTATGTTTAATGCAATAAACGGACTTAGCTTTGGCCCGAATCGACGCTTCTTCCCAAATTTCCTTCTCGACATTTTCGGCGGGAGAACAGCCTACTTCCGCAAATCCACCAGGGAGCGTCCACAATCGATCAGTTGCCTCACGGACCAACAATATTCGGTCATCGCAAATCACAGCACCACGAACATCGACTTTGGGAGTTGCGTAACCACTCGCAAAATCGGACACTAATGCTTCAATTCGCCCAACTGGTACGCTTCCGAGTGTAGATAGCATTCGATTGGCGATATCCGCGACTTCACGATAGCGCTCACGGTCGTACTCATCTGACGAAAAGAGCAATCCGTTTGATGCAATGCTTTGCAATCGTTTGGCCCACGCCAACCAAAGGTCTTCCATTTGACTCCCTCTATTTCAGATATGAGACGGAAAGATGAATCAAAGCCATGTCATGTCCGTTAAATGCACACGAACAGATGCTTAGCTATATATCCAAAGTCAGATCTGCGGGATAATGCCTCATTTTCCTGCAGTCACGTAGCAGATCTGATGAATAAACCTCAATCCTGAAGAGCTCATATCGCAACTTTACTGTCTAACTCCATGATTTTGGAGTGTTAAACAGCAGATCTGATAGTTAATTCTGGGAATGGAGGGTGTTATCCATCACTTTTGACCGGTACTCCCCCTGATAAGGGCGTCATCCATGATTTGCCTGGTAACTCAGACGAAAAAACGAGCTTACTTGGCTAGGTGCAACAGCATCGAGCAGATCCAGCAGTTGTTGAAGAGGATGGGGGCGATCGCAGAAATTGCCTTGTAGTGCGAGTTCAATAGCCAAAGTCACTTCAGCTTGAAGAATCGCATCAATGACTAACTCTGGTTCCTCTCAATTGGCTAGTCCCAGCGATGTTGTCGCGCTTCATCGACGATCCCTTGTGCCTCTTCGAGTGAAATATCATAGCGGGCACTCAAGAGTTGAGGAATGCGATCGCAGTCGCGATTGGGATTCACACGGGGTTGTTGGGCATAAGCCGGCAGAGCAACATTACATAAAAAAGGCGAAGGTTGAGCCTTTAGTTGAAACGGCTCAAGATTGAGAGCTTCTCGTGAATTAATAAAAAATAGCAAGGCCCCACTGAGGTTGGCATCGCTGAGGTTGGCATCGATGATTAAGGCACAGTTGAGGTCAGCCCCACTGAGGTTGGCACAGTTGAAGTCAGCTCCACTGAGGTTGGCATACCTGAGGTTGGCACCGCTGAGGTTGGCATATCTGAGCCCAGCCTTGTTGAGGTCAGCCCCATTCAGGTTGGCACTGATGAGGTTGGCACCGCTGAGGTTGGCACCGCTGAGGTTGGCACCGCTCAGCTCAGCTCCGTTAAGGTTGGCACCACTGAGGTCGGCACCACTAAGGTTGGCGTCACTGAGGTTAGCTCCGTTGAGGTCAGCACGGTTGAGATCAGCCCCACAAAAGTCAGCACCGTTAAGGTCAGCCCCGCAAAAGTCGGCACCGCTGAGGTCTCGGGTCTCGGCATTGCTTTTGGCCATGCGGAACTTGAATAATAAGAAGACTCCAGCAGCAACCGCTGCTATCGTGCCCAGATCACTGATCGAGGCTGCACGATGGGGGTGAACCAGGGGGGCGCTTTCGTTGAGGGATCGGCGACCCTCATCTATTTGAAGACGGCGCTCAGGAAGTAGCCACAACCACCCCACCATTCCGAGAAAGACCGGAGTGGCGATCGCTCCCATCAGCCACCACTTATTAATCCTTCCCTTTGGCGATCGCTGCTCGAATCGCTCCCGCATGCTTAAGACTCCCTCACTGCTGAGCCCATTATTACGCCCGTGATTCGGGGAGGCTCTAATCTTTAGGCACGCTTAAACACTCTATCGTTTATGCCAAAGTCGACGGGCACTTCTCGACAGTTTCCAGGCGGCGGCTCCAGTGCGATCATGGTGGTATCAAAGGTCGTTTCGGTACAGGACTTTGTTAGATGACATCCATAACATCTTGGTATTCTTGATGACTCAGGATTTTTGGGCTAACGATGGGAACTCCTGAGTCCACCCAAAAGAAAGGCGTCTGTTTATAGGTGCCATCAATTCGTGCCCTCAAAACCCTAGCCAGATTGCGGATAACCGTTGCCATCAACCCTGCTGACTTTGGTTTTGACTCCCCCTTGGCATACTTTGTATGAACATAGATGCGGGCTGATCCAAAGGAATCATTCAGGGTGATTTCGGACGATTCTAAACAGTTATGGACAAGACCAACGAAAGACATTTTATGGCTGGGTAACGTATTGCCGATTGGCGTTTTGCAACAAGTGGTATACCAACGTAGCAAGCCAGTTTCAGTCAGTCGCATACAGGCTAAAACTTCAGTCCCTTGAGTGAAAGAGATATTTTTGGGGAGCGTTTGAACAATGTCTGTTCCGCCATGACGATCGAGGATGTCACCACTATTTCCCAAAAAGTGAGCGAATGCTTGACAGTCTCGGCAATAACAAACAACCCGATTAGCGGTTTTGACATCAGCGACACTACCCTTAAGACACCCACATTTACACTGTATCGGATGACTCATTTTGCTATTTCCTTACTGAATAGACCTTAGCTAATCGTGCGGTCCCATTATCCAACCAAGTAGGTAAGCGCAATTATTGTGTAGACGGGTTTTCTCCTCACGGAGACGCGTTGCGTAGGCACAGCTAGTCTGAAAGACTTACGACTCCGTTCCCCCCTCGATGTCTTATCCAAGCGATGATCCAGCTGATTGAGCGGAGTCGAAATCAGCGATAGGTTTTAAGGTTTGATTAGGCTCTGCTACTTACAGGAACTAATGAAACAACATCGACCCACGCCTCACGGATGGATCAGTTAGATAGATGACCTTAGTATAGTCACCTCTTCACTGAATGCCTTAAAAGGATTCAAAAATGCACCATCAACCAAATTCGCAGAACTAACTGAAGGCGCGGAGATTAGTCAATTTCACTTCAGCCCTCTGTTCAAGGGGAGACAAGGGGCGATCGCGGCCATTGCCCTACGGTGTGCATTCATAGCCAAAGCCACTTCAGCAAGGACTTTCGAGAAGTCCCTGATATAGCCCCAACAACTATCGTAAAAATTGATGATACCTAGATTCGTTCCTACTTCTGAATTTCGTGCCATTCATCCAGCAAATGTCGTTCTTTATCAAAATCAAGCCCTGCTTTCAGGTTTTCTTGAGGGCGATGAGTTTTGTACCAACTTAAAACATCCTGAATGGTTTGCCCCACTGGGCGAAGCTGCAGTCCCGCAGTCAATGCCTTACGACAGTCTAAGAACATAAAACCCTTTAATTCGCGCATTGCTTCGGGTATCCAGAGAGGGATTTCGCTCCAGGGCGCGATTTGTTCTTGCAGCAGAAATTCATCGCTTACCCAGGTCAGGCAGGCATCACTGTGGCTGACTGCTCGACATTGTTCCAACAAAGACGTCATCGTCAACTGACCAGGCCTTCCACTCACGTTGAAAACACCTGTTGTCCTGGCTTCTATGCAAGTGATAGCCCATGCCGCGAGATCCCGAACATCGATGAGCTGGAGATATCGCTGGGGCTGCCCTGGCGCTAACACCTCCCCCTCCCCGAGCAACCCGCACGACCCAATAGGTAAAGCGATCGCTATAGTCCCCGGCCCCGACAATTAATCCTGGGCGCAGAATGATTGATCGGCCAGGCATCGCGTCCTCAACGGTCTGCTCACACAACGCTTTTAACCCGCCATATAGCTCGCCGTAGGTCATGGCAGAAACTTGACCCGAGGTATCGATCGCGTTGGCTGTCTGCAATTGCGCTGCAGTGAGCCGCTCCAATGGGGCGGTTTCATCGATACCGGCAACACTGAGATCCGCATAAGCAGACATACTGGAAATCAACATGTAGTGCTCGATCGCATCTGCCAGCGCCTCTGCAGAGGCTTTGACCGCACGGGGAAGATAACCGCAGGTATCGATGACCGCATCCCATTGGCGACCTTGAAGTAAATCCAAATCGGCATGGCGATCGCCCCGGATCATTTCCACATTGGGGCATGCCATTGATGAATGATGCCCTCGATTAAACAGGGTGACCTCATGTTGATGAGCGATCGCCACCTCGACTAAATGCCGCCCGAGAAACCGGGTTCCACCAATAATGAGTAGCCTCATAAAAAGGTCATCCCTCACGGATAAATCAGCGATGCTTACCGTTAATTCTAAGCAGAGCCGCGATTCATCATGTGTAGACAGTCTACTCAGAGCGAATTACAGCACGATCAATAGGGTCTAATCACTGGTATTAGTTTGTTTTTTCAAGGTACTGGCTCTCCTGCCCCAAGGCTTGAGCACCGAGATGCCAATGATGACGACAAGCAAAAACACCTGGACTAAAGTACCGACCAAAACGCCTTTGGCGTCAAACAAATAGACAGAATTCGTGAGCGCTTGCAACCCTTCTTGTGCAGCGATCGCTTCTGCTCGATTGCCCCAAGGAAATAACCAAAACGTACCAAATGTCACGAGTCCAGTTGTCAAAAACCACTTTGAGATCACCCAGTAGAACTTTGTGAACCCATAGTTAGTGGTGAAGCAGAGTAGCGTTGCCGTCAGCACTGAGCCAATTGCCGCAGGAATCACGATGCAATCATCCAGTAGATTAATCGCCGAGTTAAGCGCATAAAGCGCCTCCGCATTGGAAGCTTGCGTATTGCGCAGCGACAAGAGAAACATACTCAAGACAGCCCCACTCCAAAGCGCTGCAAAGCCGATATGGGCGGTCAGCAACCAGTTTTTCTGCTGAATACTTATCTTTGGCATTTTCAACTCCGAAAATAGGTTTCCTTTAAATCACGCAAGTTCCAATCCTGCCCGAGAGGAAGGCAGGATCCGGATTTAATCAATACACTAATGGCCAATACATGAATAGTCAATATATTAAGTATTTGTCGTGGCTCTCACTTTGAACGTTGAAATGCT
The DNA here is from genome assembly GCA_010671905.1 of Leptolyngbya sp. SIOISBB. Lineage (GTDB taxonomy): Bacteria > Cyanobacteriota > Cyanobacteriia > Phormidesmidales > Phormidesmidaceae > Halomicronema. The sequence continues at coordinate 5,982,966 of JAAHII010000001.1, read as the reverse complement.
CAGGTCATATTGCGGACAATTTGCTCCAAGAGCGTTGAAAAAACTTCTCGATCAGCCTGCGACATGTCTGTGGTGGCCCGCTCAATGGTCTCCGCACCAATGGCTGGCAGCGTCTTCATTAACTGCTTGCCTTCCTCAGTGAGCCAGATGCGAATCACCCGGCGATCGTCAGGATCACGCTCTCGGTAGACCAGGGCGCGCTTTTCCATCCGATCAACAACTCCGGTTAGGGTTGCCCCCAGCTGTTTAAGTTTGTCGGCAATGCCAGAGGTTGACAGTCCATCCTCTTCCCACAAACAACAGAGAACGAGGTAGTGGAATGGCGTTAGTCCATAGGGCTCTAGCCGCTCTAGGAAATCTCGATACATCAATTGGGATACGAGTTTGACCTTGTATCCAATGTTGTAAGGGGCAAGGGCATGATGCCATTGCTGGAGAAATTCAGCCTTTGAAGACGAATCAGGCATGGCGATGCAGATTGATTTCTCAGTTCAATAGTTAACGCATTAACTATTCTAGGCTGATGATTCATCCGCTAACTTCAATTTCACGGTCTCAATGACGGGTTGAGCAGGCTAGTCGGTGTTGAAAGAGCACGGTGAATGCAGCAGCGGAAAATAACTTTGTGTACGATGAACGACTTGTGACTGCCCGCTGCCACGAAGGGTGATGTCTCTTCCCCACGATGGACGTACTACCAGTATTTGGGTTCACTCAAGGCTGCAACACACGCACACTGGCCAGACAATGTCTCAATAGAATCATCCAATAGAGATTGACCAAGCCAGCCTTCTGGTTGAGAAAGTGCGAAGGGGGCTTTTATGACTGCGTGTGCAATGCTGCGGAAACCGACCTTCTGGTAGAATCCTGGGTCTCCATAGGTCAGCACAACACTTACGCCCCTACTCTTGAGTGCACTTAGGCCATGGTTGATCAAAGCCTGACCGATGCCTTGCCCTTGATGGTCACTATGTACAGCCACCGGCGCTAGGATGAACGCCTCTATGCCGTTCTCAAAATCTAACCGACTGAAAAAGATGGAGCCCATTATTTGGTTACTCTGTACTGCGATAAAGCAGTACAGATCATGCTCATCTGTCTTCTCAAGCAGATCTTGGGCCAACTGGCCAATCAACGTCCCTTCAGCTTCTCCTTCAGACTGTGCGAACACAGACGTAAAGAGCGACACAATAGCCTGTGAGTCATTCTGTGTGTGACCTCTGAAAGCCATCGTGATTCTAGATCCTGCTGGAAGCGTCTATCCAATGCTGCATAACTATATAGTATTCAAGCCCAATCAGACTGGAAAACTTTGCCTGCTTGGTTAAGCAAAATAGCGCATTGATGCAGATCAGGCAGCTGTTGAAGGGGACAGAGCTGGCGATCGCCGAAATCGCTGAAATCACTTTTCAGTATGGGTTTAATAGCTAGAGTCATGTCAGTCAGCACTGGCGAGTAGCGATCGCATGACACCTGAGAAATATCGTCAAAATTGAGGACTGCAAGATCACGTTAATTATCATCTACCGCTAGCAATTGCCGTTGTTAGTCCGCCACAGATCCATGAATGGTCGAGGAAACTTCAATCGCTTCCACAAAAATGCAGCATAGGCTTGCCTGCGTCGCTCAATCCTTTGGGTAGAGGATCCTGAATTTAGGAGCGGCTGTAAAAAGCAAGTCGGAATCTTATTCACTGCATCCTGAAGCACTTGAGCGGATAAGCTTGCAGCCAGTTTGTCATCCCACAGCTCTAAATTACGTGCCTTGTCCCAAAAGATATGTCGATGCATCGCATACTTTGCCATGCGGGGCGACTCTTCTACGACCGTAGACCAACTGTACTGAAAGGGCAGCGCCGCACCATGATCAACCAACCAGAGCTGACCTTGACTCAACATCAGATTAGGATTCTTGACGGTGCGATCGACATTCATCACCCAGCTATCAAGCCAGAGCACTTGGCAGGCCAAATCCTCATCAATCGCTACCATGTCTTGGGGACGGATATCCCTTGCTCCATGCAGATATTGAAATCCTAAATTGATGCCACCGCTGGCAGCGAGTAGATCTAGAAATTCATCTTCACGGTTTTCACTAGGTATGCCCGCATCGATAACAATCAGCGCTTGCGCCGGCACCCATAATCCCAAAGCCTCAGCCAGCCTGGCCACAATGATCTCTGCCACCAATGATGATGTGCCCTGTGCAGCCCCTCTTAATTTTGTAAAAAAATAGCCCGCATCCGTTTCAACGATAATAGGACGCGAACTTCCACCCGTCTTAGCGGAGATCACCCGTAAGGCTTGATAGGTTGGGAGCGCCCCGTTCATAATCAGCGAATGGACCTTTACTCCCTGAACAATAACACTGGCAATATTAGGATTATCGGTACTGTTCAAGATGAAACAGTTGTCTCAGGATCATTAAGGACCAACAGTATCGTCATTAAAATCCCAGCAGAATTGACCAGTTCACAGCTCCTTCATGGCCAGTTCCGCAAGTGAATTAGCTGCACAGCGTTGTTCGATGTCAATCTGTTGCAGACGCGACGATACCCACGATGGCATTGTCGCCTGGCAACGAATACGTGTAGAAATAGGTTCCCCACCATTCTCTACCCGCATCAAAAAAGTTTGAACAACCATCAGACCATTGCCAAATGATCGCACTGGTATCAAACCGTTGCAAAAATAGTCGTTCCACCTCATGGAAAAGATGTTCTTTTTCTAGTGCTGTACCTTTCAGAAAATAGGGTGGCTCAAAAAATGCGTAAGCATAGCCGCGCTTTAGAGACTCGAATTCGCTATGCACATCGACGATATTGTCTTTAATTTCTTCCTGCCCTGCCCAAAAATAACTGTTTAGAAAGTTTCGCGTTCTGCCGCGGATGGCTGCTTTACGTCGTGTTAAAGAGTAGTAGCTGCCCAGAAAGTCATTAATCGAGATCTGTTGACCAGACATTTTTTCAGGTTCTATTGAGACTTCAAAGAAGTCATCACGGCTGCGGTCCTGATAGTCTTCGTCTTGCAAAAGCCGACAAAAATAATCATCAATATCTTTTTTCATCTTGCTCAAGGTGAGCAGGGCTGTACTGCGATGGGCTAAGTAGTCATCATCATCCGTTGCGGTTCTAGTGGCGAGTAAGTACTCAATAACCACACCGGACGATCGCAAAACTGACAAAATATTTTTCTGATTATCAGTCAGGATTTTAGGTTCCATATTTGGATGCCTAATGATTATTTAGTCAACCTAATCTCTACATACTCTGCGAGATATCTTCTAGAAATCTAACAGTTGCCTAACGCTTCAAATCAGCTGCCGTCAGTGATTCTACGATGCAGCGCTAGCCAGATCTAAATACGGTAAAAATGATGCCCTTTCTTCTGAGGTCAAGCGCTTTGGCCGCATAGTTTTTGTGTTCACAAAGAGGCCTTTTTGAATACCTTCAGCAGCAAGGGTTCTCTGGCCATTGAAAAATTGGAAATGAATGATAGCAGAGGCATTTCGCAGTTCCGACAGCCACATCTCTATGTGAACGCGATCGCTCAGGTACAAAGGAGATTTATAGGTGATGTTAGTTTGTACTAAAATTGGTGCAACATCTTGCTTGAAGATTTCATGAGTCGGCATCCCAACTGCTGCCAGCAATTTAGTTCTGCCAATTTCCATCCACTGGATATAAACAGCATTATTTACATGCCCCATAAAAATCGATTTGGTAAGAATAGATATCTAAAACAAAGATGATTTTTTTGCATGCTGGCCCGCCAAGCTTAGAAGTTAACCAATCGAAAATCACTGACGCTATTGTTCATGCGCCCATCCAGTGAAACTTGAGTGGGTCGCATACTGCACTTCCTCTCGACCATTAAATTCGTTAATGTCACAACCTACCTCTACAAGGCCAAGATTTTCATAAAAAACTCTAGACTCCTGATTGGTGGCTGCTGTCCTCAGCGTAAAGCCCTGTGGACATTGCAAACTTACCCATTGCATCAACCGTGTTCCAATGCCTTGATGCTTCCAATTCGGAGCGACAAATAGCTGAGCGAGCACACAATGTTGAGCATCCAAAGCAGCAAAAGCAACGAGTTGGCTTTGCTGCTCGACAACAACGACTTTATGCGTTGGCAATAGCTGGTGCCATCGTCGTTGCCAGTCGGTAATGGCTTTGGGATGCTGGTAGCCAGAGGACGAGTGCCAGGAATCCCACCAGAGGCGAATAACGGTTGCAAAATCGCTGTCTTGGTAATTTCTAATTATCATCAGCTTTTTTCTGGCACGACACCACTTTCCAGGTACAGCGCTCAATGGTATGTGAGATGTATCCCATTAAGCCTGAACTGGGTTGCAGAAGCTCGTCTTTATGACGGATAGAGCCAGCGCCGGAAAAGCTTGGTCAATCGCGGCATGACGCCGTAGGTCAGCACTAAAACCACCACATAGGTTGCCACTAAAGACGCTAGTAACTGAGGCAAAAACTGAGTCAAGAGCGGCAGCAATATGGGATTGAACAGGTTCACCGCGACAAATACGGCAAAGGTCGTCAAGATGGCCATTTTGTAGCGAGCTGGTGTGCCCTGTACCGCCCTGACCGGTAGCGTAAACCAAGTCTCAAAGCCGGTGAGAATCTGCACCTGATCCTGAGTTGCCATGAAGGGCTTGGCTTTGTCTAACCATTGCTGGCGCTCCTCTGAGTCCAGCCACCGCTTGAGGTTGGTGTAGCAGTCAAACTTGAGAATAATCACAAACTCAACGCAGATGCCCGCTTCGGGACGAATAACGGTGATGCCCATATGACCCGGAAATTGCCGGGCAGCCTCAGAAATGCCTTGCATCCAGCGTTCGTATGCGGCCTGGTGCCGACCGGAAATGCGCTGGGAGATGACAGCAGTCACCGGCTGGTTGTCATCGTTGCGCTCCTTGACGATTTTGATAGAAGGATAAGCATTGGAAGCGGTCATAAGTTGCGCCAGTTAAGTTAGTGAGAAAATGGGCAAAAGTGAGCAGTAGGAACGGTATCCCTGGCTCTGATTGAGTTGGTGGGCACTTAGGCTAAATCAAAGAGTAAAATCTCGCCGCCAATATCGGTGGCAATGTCGAGTGAGCGATCGCCCCCCAACTGCAAGCCATCCCCCCTCACGCAACTCTTCACCATTGAGCCGGATGATCCCCCGTGCCACCTGCAGCCAGCCGTAACGATTCACCGCAAGGTCATAGCGCATCTGATGCTCGGGTTCTAAAACGGCCGTGTACAGATCCACATCCTGAAAAACTTTGACTGCGCCTGCTCGGCCATCCTTTGCGGCAATCAGTCTCAGCTGCCCTTGTCTCTCTGCTAGGGGAAACTCACGCTGCTCATAGCGAGGGGGAAGGTGCTGGATATTGGGCAAGATCCAAATCTGTAAGAAGTGAACCGGGTTGTCGCCCGAGGCGTTGAATTCGCTATGGGTGATACCCGTGCCAGCGCTCATGATCTGCGCTTCACCCGGACGAATCACCGCGCCATTGCCCAGATTGTCTTGGTGCTCTAGAGCGCCCTCTAAAACATAGGTCAAGATTTCCATATCTTGGTGGCTATGGGTGGGAAAGCCCGCCCCTGGCACCACGCGATCTTCATTAATGACTCGCAATGACCGAAAGCCCATGCGATTCGGGTCTTGAAACCCGCCAAAGGAAAAGGTGTGATAGCTATTGAGCCAACCGAGTTGAGTCCGGCCCCGGTGATTGCGATCGTGCAGCAAATCAGTTTTCATAGCCAAGCTGTGTCGTGCGCTGTTGACAAATGCAAGCAGGCAAAAGGTTTATGTCGCGCTCATTATACCGACTAGAGGATGGCCACAATGTGTCAGCTACGGCCAGGGCAAACATCGTGAGCAATGACCAGTGGGCTGTCCTCAATGAGCCGAGGTCGTTACTAGCCCGTCGAGTGGATGCGGGCGCGGTCATGCTTGCCCCCAAAAGACTGCCGAGATTAATGGATGATGCGCCCTAGAAAATGCCTGGAATTTGCGGAACTGCCACTTTGATGACCTCAAGAAAGCTGCGTAATCGGCGCGGTTGGTGGCGATCGGCTAGTGAGGCCACATGAATCGTGAGGGTTGGTGCCCGCCAATGAGGCAACAGATCGATGAGTTGCTGATCGGCTAGCTCTTTGGTGATGAACCAACGCGGCAGCACCGATATGCCAACACCCGCCAATGTCGCCTGCCGCAGGGCAAAGATATTGTTCGTGACCATTTTCACCGCTGGGGAGACCACGACGGTCTTGCCGGTTTGATGGGTCAGGGGAATCTGTCCACCTTCAAATGGGGCAAGCGCGACACAGGGTAGTTTTGCTAATGCTGTGGGGGTCTTGGGGGGGCGAGCCGTCTGCAGTAATTGGGGCGAGGCCACAACGAGGCGTTCAACCTGGCCTAAGGGTTCCACCAGTAGTGACTTATCGGGGACTGCACCAATCTTGATCCAGCAGTCGCAGCCCACCTCAGCGAAGCGAATCAGGTCGTCCTGGAGTTGCCAAGACAGCGAAATGAGGGGATGTTGCTGCTGAAACTGCAGGGCGACATCGACTAAGTGCAGCTGACCGAGGGCGATCGGGGCAATGATTTTGAGCTGGCCGCGTAGCGCCTCGCCAGACTCTATGTGCTTTTCTTCTAAGACTTCCCAGTCATCCAGCAACCGCCGAGCATCGACCAGCAGCTCAGCCCCAGCCGCCGTCAACGCAAGCGAATGCGTCGTCCGCCGCATCAGCTGCGCGCTAAATCGAGCTTCTAGTTCCGCCAACTGACGACTGACTGAAGGTTGTGAGAGCCCTAAATCACGCGCTGCCGCACTGATGCTACCGGCATCAGCAATGCGCACAAAGGTTTCAAGTAAGGCGAGACGGTCTAACGGTTTACTCATACGCAAGAAGAATAACAGCTATTTTTATTACTCGTCTACCAAATATCAGGCAGCTCTGCCAAGATTAATTCATGACGTTACACACAGAGCTGGCAACCATGATGAACTCTATTAATCAGACCTTTCAACTGGGTGGCGAAATCGAGATTAATCGTCTGGGCTATGGGGCTATGAGACTGACTGGACAACCCGGCAACTTTGGCCCCTATGCCGATTGGGAACAAGGGATCACGCTGGTGCGGCGAGCAGCGGAACTGGGGGTAAATCTGTTTGACTCCGCGCGTTCTTATGGACCGGAATGGACCGATAAATTATTGGGCGAAGCGCTGCATCCCTACGCTGCTCAAATCGTGATTGCCACTAAAGGGGGAATCGATAAGCCCGCTCCTGGCAACATTCAAGTGGATGGCTCTCCGGCAACTTTGAAAAAGCAAATTGACGAAGCGCTAGTGAATCTAAGAGTCGATCGCATCGATCTGTTTCAACTGCATCGAGTCGATCCTCAGACGCCGATTGAAGAGTCGATCGCGGCCCTAAAGGAAGCCCAAACCGCTGGCAAGATTCGCTTGATTGGCCTTTCCAATGTGGATCGTTCACAGTTAGACCGAGCCTTAGCGATCGCCCCGATTGCCTCTATCCAAAACCGGTTTAACCAAGAAGAGCGGGGGCAAGATGCGCTAGTGGACTATACCGCTGAGCACGGCATCGCCTTTATTCCCTACGGACCTTTGGGTGCCCATCCAATGAAACAAGGGGCCGCCTTACCGGCACAGTCAGCGCTGGCCTGGCTGTTACGTCGCTCGCCCAATATTGTCGTGATTCCTGGCACCACCTCGATTACCCATCTAGAAGAGAATTGGGCGACTTGGGAATTGCTGGCAGCTGATGCGAGTCGTTTGCCAGTTGTTTCGCAGTGAGGAACCGGCCTCATGCATGGGTCGACCGATCGCGATCGCGGAAACTACGCAAACGAATCGGTTTACGATTGTACGGTTGAGTAGTCACGGTTAAAAAATCGCTGCCATGACAGATATAACAACGGCTCGTAAAGCCTTTGACCTGTTTGCTCAAGGTTGGACTAGCGGCAATTTTGATCCGTACATTGCCATGTTGGCCGAGGAGATGATGTTCTGGTTTCCGATGGGGTCGCATCGGGGCAAGTTTAGCGGTCCAGCAGGACGACAACAGATGATTGCCAAATGCCGAGATCACGAAGCGGCAGGCGATCGCCTCACGTTTTCGGCACCCCAATACGTCCTCAGCAATGACACTTCTGTGATCTTTGAGTTTGAGGCCGAAGGACTCTATGGCGGCAAGCCTTACCAAGGACATAATGCGATCGCTTTTGAGATCCAAGGCGGCCAGGTTGTAGGCTTTCGCGAATACTTCGGTGACCTAGGGGCTTAATGTCGGTTCGTCAGCGAGGCCCAATACACCTCTTGTGACTATCCCGACAACGAGTTCTGCTGTGCATTGATGTGGATCAACCTGCCCCGACAATCGCCTTCACGCTGCGGGATAGACCTTCGGACGTATCTGGCAGTTGTAGTAGCTGAGGTACCAATCAACAAATTGAGGGATACCAACCTCAATCGGCGTACGGGGATAAAAGCCGACCGCTGCTGAAAGGTCAGAAATATCAGCGTAAGTGGCAGACACATCACCAGGCTGCATGGGCAGAAATTCTTTTTGCGCCTCAATCTCCAGAGCGGACTCCAGCACTTCGACAAACCGCATCAGGGAAACCGAGCGATTGTTACCGATGTTGTAAATCTGATACGGGGCGGCCTTCTCATGATTGGGAAGGTGCGTCAGCACCCGCAACACCCCATCCACAATGTCATCGATATAAGTGAAATCGCGCTGCATGCGGCCATAGTTGTAGATCTGAATCGGGCGGCCCTCGACGATCGCTCGGGTGAATTTAAACATCGCCATATCGGGGCGGCCCCAAGGACCATACACCGTGAAAAAGCGCAGTCCTGTCGTGGGAATGCCGTACAAATGGCTGTAGGTATGGGCCATCAGCTCATTGGCTTTTTTCGTGGCGGCATACAGACTGACGGGGTGGTCGACACTCTGCTCTGTCGAAAACGGTAGCTCTTGGTTTGTGCCATACACAGAACTTGAGGAGGCGTAGACCAAGTGCTCGATCGGGGCCTGGCGACACCCTTCCAAGATGTTCATAAACGCGACGAGGTTACTATCCACATAGGCATGGGGATTGTCGATGGAATAGCGGACTCCTGGTTGGGCGGCAAGGTGAATCACCCGCTGGATATTCTCGGTGGCGAATAGATGTTCTGTGCGATCGCGATCGGCTAAATCAAGCCGGTAGAAGCTAAACCGACAATGCCCTATGAGCTGACTCAACCGCGCCTGTTTGAGGCGCACATCGTAGTAATCATTCAGATTGTCGACCCCAATCACGGTGTGGCCTTGAGATAAAAGGGCTTGGCTCACATGAAAACCGATGAAGCCAGCGGCCCCTGTTACGAGCACTGTAGTCATAGTGAAATCCTTGGGTGAGTGATTAACTGTGCGGGAATGGTGGAGATGCTTACGGCTGCAGCGGGACCAAATTTAACCCCTGAAGAATTGGCTGGGGCTGGGTTTTGGCATAGTGAATGACGCTGAGGCTATGGGCTCGCAGTTGGGGTGTGGCCGCTGTCTCAGGCAGTCCCAGCAGCGATTGGAATCCGGCCTGCAGCGACTCTGTAGGAGCGACGACAAGTAAGGTTGTGAGGTGCTCGTGATCGTAGGTGGTGAGCGATCGCCGAATCGCCGCTGGCCACTGCTGACTCAGCTGCATCTGCTGTACAGACAGCATCACCGTCGCAGGATTGTGCGGCAGTGCCGCATCAGCAGTTTGTAGCGTTTCGCGCGATCGGGAAGCAGCCGCTGACTCTTCGACAATGGCCGCGTCGATGGTTTCTCCTTTGAGAAAGGCCGCGATTTCCGGCTGCTTCGGGGCGTTGGGATGGCAGGGGAGCAGCAATAGCCGCAGTCCCTGTTTACCGGCTTTGAGCTTGGGCAGGCGATCGCTCACTGTTGTGTTCAAAACGTGCAACTTGGCCGCCCGATCTGCTGGGCTGGCGAAGTCAAGCACCGTCAACCCGCTGTGGGTTTGCTGGAGGGCGTGGTGGTGGTGTGGGGATAGGCCCAGCGCCGTATTAATCAGAGCTTGGTTACTACCGCCATGGCCCACCACTAACATGGTTTCTCCAAGATGCTGGGGCAGCGTCGTTTCCCAAAATTGCTGCGCCCGCTGGTAAACATCTCGCACCGGATAGAAGGGGACATTATTGGCCGCACCAGCTGCAGTCATTTGCAATTGTTCGGGTTGCGCTTGCCAACAGTGATAACGGTCAGCATCGTGCGATCGCACGTCAGCGTAGCGCCGTCCTTCCCAAGCGGGCAGATGAATCTCTTTCAGCAATGGCGTCGTCATCACATCCCTTAGGAGCGGCACTTTGAGCTGAGGCATCAGGGTCGCCACCGTTTGCTGCACTCGCTTGAGCGGACTCGCGTATACCGCATCGATGGGGCAATAGGCCAGATAGCGACCGACGACTTTAGAGGCGGCTGTACCGGCTGGGGTGAGGTAACTGGTGTCGGTGCTGCCCTGATAGCAACCGGCATCGTTGAGGGTGCTGCGACCGTGGCGCAGGAGAATGACGCGGGTTCCAGTTTGGGGCACTGGGGGCAGATCATAACCGGGGAGGACCGGTTGGCGGGGGAAGGGTTTGAGTTGAGCAATCATGGGGGATGGGGGAGATAAGAGAGCAGAGAAATAGGGTTGGGTGTAGGGACAAGGCATTCTCGAAATAACTCTTGGGTCTGTCTCAAATGTTTGCTACGAGAATGCCTTGTCCATATGGGGGGTAGGGAGTCAGGCCGGTAGGGCGTGTTAGCACCGCCAAAGACATCAGTGGCTTAGCTGTTGCTCGCGATCGCCCACCCAGAAGACGGCTGATTTTGGAGCCGGTAAAGGTGAGCGTAGCGGCCCTCAAGCTGCATCAGGTCGGTATGGGTCCCGCTTTCCCAGAGTTGGCCTTGTTCGATGTACAAAATCTGATCAGCGCTTTGAGTGGCGCAGAGATCATGGGAAATCCAGAAGGTAGTGCGGTTATCCGTGAGTCGATGGAGGGCTTCTGTGACTACCTGTTCACTAGCGTTGTCGAGGCCGCTGGTGGGCTCATCAAGGATGACGATCGCCGCGTCACGAATGGCGGCGCGGGCGATCGCGAGGCGTTGCCGTTGCCCCCCCGAGAGAGTTGCGCCCCGTTCGCCGAGTTGGGTGTCATAACCATCGGGCAGCGCCTCAATGAATTCGTGGGCATTGGCTAGCTGGGCCGCGGCGATGATGTCCGTGTCGGTCGCATGGGGATTGCCGTAGGCGATGTTGTCGCGCACACTGGCGGCAAACAAAACGCTGTCCTGCAGAACGATGCTGATTTGGGGTCTTAGGGACGCCAGGGTATATTCCCGCAGGTCGTGACCGTCAATCAGGACGCGGCCCTCAATGGGGTCATACAAACGCAATAGCAAGCTCACCAAAGTCGACTTGCCGCTGCCAGACGGGCCCACGATCGCGACTTGCTGTCCTGCAGCGACGGTGAAACTCAGGTTTCGCAAAATACCCTGTTCTGGTCGATAGGCAAAGGTCACGCCTTCGCAGCGGACCTCGCCCCGAAAGGCGGGTGCCGCGATCGCCCCGCGCAAATCCTGCACATCCGGTTCGATTTGCATCAGGTGAATGATGCGTTCGCCAGAGGCCGTGGCTTTGGCAATTTGACCGGTATATTTCGCTAGCTGTCGCATCGGTTTAAAGGCCACCTTAAGGTAGGTGATAAACACCAGCAAATCCCCCGGTGTCACGGTCCCTTGCAGCGTGAGCTGCACCCCGCGCCAGAGTACGAGAGCCGTCGCGATCGCCACCAGTACTTCCACTAGTCGCTCTTGTCCGGCCCGTAGTCGCTGCGCTTCAGCGCTTTCTTTCAGACTCTTTTGGTTTTGCTTGGCAAACGATTTCTCCAGCATCGACTCTAGAGATAGCGCCTGCACCACCTGCATGGCCCCGATCGCCTCCGCTGCCGAGGCCGCCATGGCTCCCTCACGTTTGCGCTGCCGCCGCGCCACCGTTTGAATCTTGTTGCTCATATGCCGGGTGGTAATGAGAAACAACGGCAGCACCGCGATCGCAATCACGGCCAACTCCCAGTTCAACCAGAACATGACCCCCACCATTCCCAGCAGCGTTAGGACGTTCGTCAGCAGGGGCAGAGCCGCCACTACCGTCACTTCTCGCAAGCGCTCGATGTCGTAGGTGACGCGGGTAATCAGGTCACCGCTTTTAGCTTGATTGTGAAATGACAGCGACAATCGCTGAATGTGGCTATACAACGTACTGCGGATGTCAGTCATGACGTGGGTCGCGGCCACCGCCATGTTGACGGCACTGACGTAGGCAAACATGCCTCGCAGGGTCGCTGCCGCCACCAGCGCTACGGATAACACCGTCAGCGCCACTAGGGGCGACAGGCCGCCTAGATCCTGAATTCCCGAGGACTCAACCTGAAAACCGGGCAAAATCACGCGGTCAAACATCAGCTTGAGCGGCCAGGGTTCTAGCAGCCGCATCGCGGTTTCTGCTAATAGGGCCAAAAAAGCCGTCCACAAGAGCCGCTGTTGCGATCGCAAGTACGGCCAAAAGTGCTTCAGGATAGCGATGATGCTGGGTAAGGCGGCCCCGAGTGATGGGGTTTTTGGCTTAGGCATAGTGACAGTTAAAGTCAGGTTTGACGCGATAGAGGGGAGAAGTGCCCGGTCATAGACGTAGAGGAAGGGGAGACGGATGGCTAACGACGATGCTGAAAACGGTTAGCCAAGAGTCCGGCATGGGGTATCGCCGAGTGCAGCATGCAGAGTTCAGAAGTAAAGTCTTTGCTGAATCAGAGTTTCAGCGATCTGCAATGGCCTAAGCTAACTGCGGCTTGCGATAGGGCAAAATTTCGCCCTTCGAATTGGGAACAGCTGCCCCGGTTACCTAGCTTAGGAAGATGACGACACCGGGGCGCTCTGAACTTTCTGGCTAGGGACTGTCATCCGGTCGCGGCCAAACCCTTTCAGCAAAGGAACGACAGCCCCTAGCCGATGGCGTGAAGGCGGGCGCGGCAATGCTTTACCCCAAAGGCTTCTGGGATTAATTGATGACGCGCCCTAAGCAACGTGCTGAGACTGAACGGGAGTCGAGACGACCGGCCGCTTCGGTAGCGTTTGGCGCTCAGGATGCTGGCGATAATAACGATCAGTGACCCATCTGTTCAGGCGATGTTCCAGCGCTAAAAGCGGCTTTAAGACGGTTGGGGGCGCTTGACCAAATAGCAGCCGCTTGACCCAGGGTTTGACAAAGGCCTGATGGCGACGGTAGCCGAGACGGCGGTAGCGCTTTTTGAAGTACTTGTCTTTTTTGGGCAAATCCCACTTTTTGCGGAAGTATTTGAGACTGCGGACTTCCCATTCGTCACTCCACCGCAGCATAAAGAACGCCAAGTCGGACCAGCGGGAGAGCACTTCGGGCACGTAGGTAACAACTGAGGCCGGTTCGCAATAGACCGTCCCTCCCGCCTGAGCCACTGTTAGGCAAAAGTCAATGTGTTCCCGAGTACTGATCAGATTTTCGTCCAGGGGACCAATGCGGTCAAAGAGCGAGCGCCGCACCAACATACAGTGAAACTCGGCAAACTCACATTGCCGACGTTGCAACTGCTCTTCGACTTCAGCCACCGGGCGATTCACAAAGTAGTGCTTTTCATGAACTCGCCGCTGCCGCTCTTCACCTTTGACCTGCAGGACGATCCGAGCCTCGCCCCCCGCTAGGTGAATGGTTTCGCCGAGGGGTTTGCCGATGCAGGTAAGGGGACACACGACCGTGGCTTGAGTGTCGTTGGCACAGGTGACCAAATGATCTAGCCAATGGGGGGCCACTTCGACATCGTTGTCGATGAAAACCACATATTCCGTGTTGGCCTGAGCGAGCCCCAAATTGCGGGCCTGGTTGGGGGACAAAAAGTCTTCGGTACGAATGAGTTCAAAGCCCCATTCTTCAGACTTTTGCCGTAGATAGTCGCGGACCGAACGCGGTGACCCGCCATCCACATAAATCAGTTGAAACGGTCTTTGGGTTTGAGAGTACAGGCTTTCGAGGGCTACTTGAGTATGACTAAACCGCTCACGGGGTGAAACAATGATCGTGACGTTAGGTTGCATAGATTAACTCCAGGAGAAAGATGCAGTCGGACGAAACGGACAAATTGCCAGGGGTGGAATTTTTCAGGGCGGTCAAGCGCGGCGAGGGGCGTTAGTTATAGCGTTACTTTGAGGTAGCGCTACAGATCGGTTCGGAGAGTGATGGGGGCTAGGGGGCTAGGGGGCTAGGGGGCAGGATATGGAGTCGGAGTTTAGAGAATCGGAGAGTAATAGGAGCAAGGGGGGCTAGGTGTCCGGAGGGTGGCGGCATCTGGCCTAATGTCAGAAATGCCGATTCAGTCAGCTTTATTAATTCCGTAAAGCTTTGCTCTTCCCGCAGAGAATTCCGAACTCCGAATTCCAAATTCCATAGAGCTTTGCTCTTCCCGCAGGGGATGCCGAAATCCGCTATGGTCTTTATGCCATGAGCCTGTTGAGCCTGCTTTCAGAGTTGAGTGGTGAGCCCGCGATCGCTACGCCGATAGCGCCACGACCTTATCGGTTGATACGCTCAAAACTCGGTCATAAACTTTGGCCCAGTTCGCTTGCTCGACCACCGGCGCCAGCTGAGTCATGACCGTCTCACAGGCCTGTTGGCCAAGTTGGTGACGGAGTTGGGGCGATCGCGCCAGTTGCAGCAGGGCATTGGTCAGGGCGGCCCCATCGCCAGGCGGCACCACCAGAGCATTCTCGCGATCACGCAAGATTTCGCCAATGGCATCAACGTTCGTCCCCACTACGGCCCGACCCGCGAGCATGGCCTCCAGCAGGGCGTTGGGGCAACCGTCATGCAGCGACGGGATGGCAAAGATATCGATATAGGGTAGGTAGGCCAAGGCTGCTTGACGATCAATCAACCCCGTTACCACAATGCGATCTCGAATGGGGCTAGCCTGCACTTGCTGCTCCCAATAGGCGCGCTCGCGATCGGCATAGTCACCCACCAACAACAGGGTCAAGGGCAGGTGCTCGGCCAGCTCCGCACAAGCATCGAGCAAAAACTCCAGGCCTTTTTTGTCGCGGAACCGTCCGACAGAACCAATGACGGTACCCTGCAACTGGTGTTGCTGAGGCGGGGTCGGTAGGTTGTTGAAGCTTAGAGGCTGAATCGAATTCCAGAAAGCGGATGACCGCTGCTGCAGTGCTGGTACCAGAACACAGGCGCGGCGCTTCAGGGCACGGCTGACGCAGGTGACCCAGTTAGAATTTTCTAGCGTCCACACCATTTGACCATGCTGCTTGGGGCTAAACACGTGCTTGTGTAAGTCGCTACCCCGCACACTATTGATCACCGGCACGCCCACTGATTGCGCCAACAGCGTGGTTAAAAATCCCGTTTCATTCACAAAAAAGCCGTGAAACAGGTCAAAGTGAAAGCGCTCATGGAGCTGCTCCAGCAGGAAGTAAATTTCGCTGAGAAAATCTTGCACAATGGGCTGTTCTGAGCGAATGGCCGGGCTCAGACGATGCACCCAGATCTCCTCTTGCTCACGGGAGAGGCACTGCGATCGCCGCAGGGTATCGTCTTTTCGCTGTTTGGAATGGAAGACCGCCACGTGAACGTCGTAGCCAATCTCTTTGAGCATGTGAGCAATGCGATAAACTGACTCGCCCACGCCGCCCACATCGGGGGGAAATTCGAGGGTTGTAATACAAATGCGAGGTTTAGTCATGATTCTCGGGGGATTAGGGTAAATAGGGCAGAACTGACGCCGATCAATCCGGTTTAGGAAGCCGTTGCGTGAGGTCTACCAGGGCAGTTGTCAAGCATGGCGAGGGTTAAGCCGCGATCGCCTCAGCCGCAAACTCCGTCAAAATGCGTGCCGTGCTCGCGACACCGTTGAGGTCAAAGCGCATGGGAGAGGGCTGACTCTGCAAGTAGTCCACCATGCGCTCGGCGAGGCGCTCAGGTTGCAGGTCATCGGGGCGAATCATCGATACGACACCCAACTCTTCCAGCCGCGCAGCGCGAATGGTTTGCTCCTGATCACCATTGCCGGTGAATGGCAACAGCAGCGATCGCACGCCGGTTTTCAGTACGTTGAGGGTCGTGTTGTAGCCCCCCATGTTGATGGAAAGAGCGGCCCGGCCCATATAGGCCAATAGATCAGGCGTGTACCGCTCTACCGTCAGGTTGGGACGCGTCGCCGCGAGTTCCCGTAGCGGCACGTAAACGTCATCCGGCGAAAACGGCCCCGTGAACATCTGAATCTGATGGGGAATGCGACCTTCTAGATACTTGCTGGCCTGGGCCACCGTCCGCAGCAAGTCATGGCCAAAGCGTCCTCCCCCTACCGAAGCTAAAATGAGCGGCTCGGAAATTTCCGACTTCCGACTTCCGACTTCCGACTTCGCGCCGTAGGCGTCTCCTTGGACCACGTAACCGGTGTAGTAAACCGGACAGTTGAGGTCAGCCACGCGGGAGAAGCTGCGTTCCAAAGGCATGAACTGCGGGTCGCCGTGGATCAGGAGTAGATCAAAATAGCGATTGATCAGTTTCACCACTTTGGCTTCGTGGCGGGCCTGATCTTGCTTGGTGACAACAATGTCGCGCAGGCTAGAGACGATGCGAGTGCCGCGATCGCGGGCGGCCTCAATCAGGGGCACCAGCTCGGGAGAAAAGCGACGACGACCAAAGGGAAACAACTCAACCATCAACAAATCGGGTTGAAATCGTTGTAGTACCGTCAGCATTTGCTGCGATCGGGCTGCAAACACCGCCTCTAGAGACTCAAATCCCGCTGGCAGGTGGAGTTCTGAAAATTCATCATCCGTTTTGAGCGGCGGCAGTTGTACGACTTCGACCCCGAACGGCACCGGAAAGTCAGCGATGGGTTCACCACCATTCAGGAAGCACACGTGGAATTCGGCGGTCAGGCCCTTAACGATTTCCATACTGCGAATCAAGTGGCCAATGCCCAAAATGTGTTGGCAGTAAAAGAGTAAGCGTTTCATTAAATCAAGGCCTCCAAAACGGGTGAGAGGGTAGTCGGCGCGATCGGATAGCGGGGAGACTGAGTCAGTAGCGCCTGGAGCAAATAATCTTTGACCTGGCCGACGTTTTGCTCCAGGGTGAAATTTTGGTGAACGGTGCGCCTGCCCGCGAGCCCTAAACGGCGGCCCAACGCGCGATCATCCGCCAACTGGGCCAAGGCGGCAGCCAAGGTGGGAGGATCTTTTTCGGCCACGAGCAGACCGTTTTTCCCCCATTCCACCAGTTCCGTAATCCCAGAGATCGCCGTGGAAACCACCGGCAGTCCCATGGCCATGGCCTCTAGCAGCACATTCGGGATGCCATCGCGATCGCCGTCTTCAGTCACCTGACAGGGCAACACAAACACATCGGCTCGGCGATATTCGGCAATTACTTCGGTTTGGGTCAGCTTGCCGACCAGCGTGACGCGATCGCCCAAGCCCAGCTCCTCAATTTGATTTTCTAAAGCCGCTTGAAGCGGGCCATACCCCACGATGCGACAACGAAAATCAATCCCCTGCTCCTGTAGCTGGTGGCAGGCCATGAGCAAGTAGGGAAAGCCTTTTTTCTCACAAAAGCGACCCACAGAAAGCATCTGTAGCGGCCCCGGAGCCGCCGGAGATAGTTCTTTGGTCGGCGGTGTAAATCGCGCCAGATCAATGCCGTGGTAAGCGAGATGGATGGGACATTCGGCACCGGCAATCTGAGTCAGATATTGCCGGTTGTAGTCAGTGCAGGTCAGGGTAAACTCTGCTGTCTGCAAGCGGCGATTGAGGGCACTAACCTCCGTGAGGTAGATATCTTTGGCATGGGCCGTCATGCTAAACGGGATGCCGCTCATCTGTTTGACGATTTCGGCTGTCGCCGCTGGGATATTCGCAAAATGCACATGCAGATGACCAATCCCCAACTGTTCTAGCTCGCGAGCCAAGTAGCATCCCTGCAAGAATTCGTTGAGTCGTCGATCTTCGGGGCGATCGCAATAGAACTGCAGGGTATTCATCAAAGTCGTAAAGTCGCGATGCCCCCAAGTGGCCAAGCAGTCTAACAAGGCCGTTTCTTCTTCCCGTTGCCACTCGGGCAACAGCGAGGGAATGTAGGTCACCGGGGCCTGGAGCTGGCTCACTGCAGGGTGGTGGGTGTGGTCTTGAGGCCGTCGCAGCGAGAACACATGGAGGTTGACGCCCTGGCGTTCAAGCTCCAGCATTTCATTCAAGATGAAGGTTTCTGAGAGCTTGGGAAAGGTTTTGAGCAAGTAGCCCACAACGGGTTTTTGTGTATGCATAATCTTTGGCGATAGATAGCCTGCTTGACGATTTGTAGTTGCCTATCTGACCCAACGGTCAAGCTACCAGCTCAGGCTTGGCCTCGGGTCGCGCTTCCTTTAACAGCCCTAGCAACGCTGCGGTAATGCGGGGCGAGGCATTCAAGTCGAGACCGTATTCCGGCGATGACGACTCTGTCTGCAGTTCTTGATGGAGCGCTTGGCTCAGCCGCGCTGGCGTTAATTCATCCGGGTGAATTGCAGTGAACAAGCCTAACTCCGCCATCCGCTGGGACCGAATCCACTGTTCTTCAACGGGGTGAATACGAGGCACGACCACGGCTCGGCGCTTGAGGGAGACAATTTCGCCAATAGTGTTGTAGCCGCCCATCGAGACCACGACATCAGCAGCGGTCATATAGCTCGCCAGATCATGGGTGAATTCGAGCCAGTGGCAGTCATCATGAGAGGCAATCCGGGGCAGCAGCTGATGCTTATCCGCCGCCGACATTTCTGGTCCCCCAATCACCAAGCTGACCGTCCGCTGTTCGGGACTCTGTTCATGCAGACTTTGCAAGTAAGTGTCGACCAACTGAAAGCCATCGGCCCCGCCGCCGGGGGTGACCAACACTAGCCGTTCCGTCGGTCGCAGGCCCAGGGTGCGGCGCAGATCTGCAGGAGCTTGCAAGCCTGCCCCTCGACGGATATAGCCCATAAACCGGGTTTTCGATTTGAGTAAGGGGGAAAACTGATAAGCCGTCGGCGCATCAAAGATATCGGGGGTACCGACAATCCAAATCTGGTCGTATAGGGTTTCGGCCAGGGTGTAATAGCGATCGCGCTGCCATTGGGCGATCGTCGCCGCCGGACTGTCTAAAATATCGCGTAGCAGCAACACCAGTCGAGTCGGGACTGATTGGTCCTGCAAATAGTCCAACGTGGGCTGCAGTTCACCCCAAAGCCCATTGGGTTTCTTGTCAACAAGTAAAACATCGGGCTGAAAGTTTGCCGTCGCTGTACGGATGAGTTCGCCCCGAAGCCGGAGGGTATCATCGAACTCAGCATTCAAAAATTTGACCCGCATAGTGCCGTTTTGATCGCGCCCCAAGCAGGGGAGCTTGATGTAGTCCAACCCGACGGGCAAACGTAGCTGGTGCAAGGCGGGGGAGCCCGACACCACCAAAATCGAAATATTGGGGATGGCTTTGAGCAGGTAGTCGCAAATGGCGACCATGCGGCGAATGTTGCCGAGCCCAAAAGCATCATGGGAGTAAACCATTAACTTCATGGTGAGGTCCCTAAGTAGAAATGTGAGGAAAGCGAGAGCGAAGAATCGATTGACTAAAAAGTCGGATTCATCGGATTTAGCAAGCAGACTCGTCGTTAGTCGCAGTCTAAAACTGCTGTCCTGAGATGACCTTAGAAAATCTTTATCTTCTATATTGACAATTGTAAAGATCATTCAAAAGTCTTCAGGAGAGCGGTCTTACAGCGGCGGCGATAGCAGGATTGCGACCCTTGCAGATCAGTTCCAACGCCAGCGATCGGAGTCAACTAAGGGAAATCCCGACAGGGGCACGGGCTTTCACAGGAGTCTTAGCTGTCTTGGTTATTTTTACTGTCGAGGATTTACGTAAAGCCAGCCTGAGGCGTTTATGAGACCCACCTCATGAATGTTCATGAGCAATGAATGAGAAGACTCTTAAGTCAGCGTAAATCGCCAGATCGCCCACCCGGCATGAAGAGCAAAGCACGACATCCCCCAGCTTCTTCTCTAAGAAATTGGGCAAGGGGTGCTATAGCAGCAGGCGGAAGGCGGCGGTCGGAGTGCGGAATTGAAATGCTTGCCAAAAAGTGGTTTCAACCATCCAGGGCGACCTGATCAAACTGCAGCTTGCGATAGATCTTCAAGTCCCGGCGCCAATTTTGGGGCAGAGACTTCGGGTGAGAGCAACCGGATTAAACGTCCTCATGCAGAACTGGGATGTCCTCATTCATCGCGACACCCAATGATGCGGCAGCCCCGAAAACTCATGAAGCCATTAGATCATGACCAAAGCCATTTTGAATATCGCAGCGATCGCTGTGCAGACCTCACGGTGAATAACGTATCGGGACTTACCGATCATCGAGGTGAATGCTCTGTACGTTAGTAATCGGGTTCGATCGGTTAATAAACGCCTGTAGGACTGGCTTAAACAGCTTCACATCGGTTTTATCTAAGCTTAACGACCACCCTCATGACGCTTTCAGCACGTTTCCGGGTCAGCCGATTTAAAAAGTTTGATAAATAAATATGAATGATACCTGGCAAATATGAATGCTGTCCGGCCCCTTGGCAGCTTCTAGGGTCTGTCATCCGGTCGCGATCAAATCCTTTCAGCAAAGGAATTACAACCCCTCGCATTGCCCCGCAAGGGAGCCTCAACCAGGTAGCTGAGACAGTTCTAAAACTGGAATGCTCTCCGGTTGCCTACCCTGCCATTATCGGTTAGGAACTTTTAAGGACTAAATCAATCAATTACCCAGAAAGATCTCATTGCTTTCGCCCTCATCACGATATCAACGTGAAACTTCCCATTACCACCTCCCCGCCGCCAACTTTGCCAGTTTTACCTTTGCCCAAAACCTGGCTACGGCGGCTCCTCGACGAAACTCGGACGCGCATCTTACTCCTGTATGCGGCGACCTTACTCAGCGCGATCGCTGTCTCCATTCCTCTATTTCGCTATTTCTTGTTCTCAGAGATCGACGCCCGAGTGCGTTCGGATTTACGCGCAGAACGGGCGGCATTTCAGGCTGCTTATGATGATTGGGAGGCCCAATCTCCAAGCGATCAACCTGCCCTCACCAGGTTCATCGACGATTATTTCGCTAGCAAAATTCCAGAAGACGACAACTTTCACATCGTGCTGCTCGATGGCGACATTTATCGGTCTAACCCCCGAGCGTTACCAGAAATTTTGCAAATCGATTCTGACCTAATGCAAGCGATCTTGACCTACGACACGGCAGTAGAGGATTCAGTTGCCACCAATGCCCCTGAGATTGGTCGAATTTTGTATAAAACGACCTTGATCAGGGACGCGGACGCGTCGCGCGGCACCTTTGTCGCCGTTCACCTCTCAGCGGGAGAACAGAGTGAAGCGTTAGTCGGGGTCTGGGTTTTCTTCAAAGTGGCGTCTGGCGTTGTCGTCATTGCCTTTGTCTTAGCCTGGTTAGGTAGCCGTCAACTGCTAAAACCTGTGCAGCAGTTATCCACCGCCGCCAAGGAAATTAACGAAAAAACCCTTTCCCAACGATTAGAAGTCCAAGGGTCAGGCGAACTCGCCGAATTGGCCAAGACCTTTAACGCCATGATGGATCGAGTGCAACATGCCTTTGAGACCCAGCAGCGCTTTATCAACGACGCTAGTCATGAACTCCGGACCCCGTTGACCATCATTCAGGGCCATTTAGAAATTATGGACGACGACCCTGAGGAGCAAGCTGAGACGATCGCCCTGGTGATGGATGAACTGGAGCGCATGGGGCGATTTGTCAGTGATTTGCTGCTGCTGGCAAAGTCTGAGCGCCCTGATTTTTTACAGCTTGAGATGATCGACGTGCCCACCTTTATGGAAGCCCTGTTCGCTAAAGTGGGCACCTTAGCTGAGCGGACTTGGCAACTGCAAAACCTGGAGCAGGGAACTCTCGTGGCGGATCGGCTGCGCCTAACCGGAGCGCTCATCAATCTGGCTCAAAATGCGGCGCAGCACACGCAGCCGGATGCCCTGATTGAAATTGGTGTCGAACGATTAAATCAGAAGCTCCGATTTTGGGTACGGGATACTGGGTCGGGCATTTCTGCCGCTGATCAAGCTCACATTTTTGATCGTTTTGCGCGGGCCAGCCATACTCGTCGGCGCTCCGAAGGGGCCGGGTTGGGGCTCGCCATTGTGAAAGCGATCGCGGAAGCCCATGGCGGTCACGTGGAACTTACGAGTCAGCTGGGAGTCGGTTCAACTTTCAGCGTGATTTTGCCCTTTGAGCCGCTTTTGGAGAAACCTGCATGACACATGTTCTCATCGTTGAGGATGAATCACGGATTGCCTCATTTATCGAAAAGGGCCTACGTTCCAATGGTTTCACCACGACCATCGCCGACAATAGTGACGATGCTGCCGCGATCGCCCTGGATGGTCAAGTTGGCCTGATCGTTCTCGATCTAGGCATTCCGGGCCAAGACGGTCTCAGTCTCTTAGCCGACTTGAGAGGTCAAGGTTGCAATGTGCCCATTATCATCCTCACGGCCCGTGATGACCTCCAAGACAAAGTCGAAGGCTTTGAGTTAGGGGCCGACGACTATATGACCAAGCCGTTCCGCTTTGAGGAACTGCTAGTCCGCCTGCGCGCTCGTCTCAGAACCGCCACGGCACCTCGCAACGGCCACAGCACCGACACGATCTTACAAGTGGGCAATATTCTCCTCGACCTGCGGACCCGCTGTCTCCAGATCGAGGGTGAGAACATTGATCTATCGGCCCGAGAGTTCACCCTGGCAGAAACCTTTTTTCGCCACCCCAATCAAGTTATGAGTCGCGAGCAGTTGCTTGATCACGTGTGGGGCTACGATTATGCCCCTGGTTCAAACGTCGTGGATGTTTATGTGGGTTATCTCCGTAAGAAGCTCGGGGATGGCGTCATCGAAACGGTACGCAGCATGGGCTATCGCCTGCGCCCATAAGAAGATTCTCATCTTCGGGCCATTTGCCTTTCATCAAGAGAAGGTTCACTCGATACAGGGTCTCGTCGTGATTTCGATCACCTGCCACATCGTGCTTGTGTTGCTCCCGCTCTAAGTCACCGTTACCGATCTTGCTGCCACCCCTCTTTGCCTCACAACTCAGAGCGCTAGATTTGCCACTCGACATTAGAGAAATCATCACCGAGCCCTGGAGTCCTTGTTGCCAAAAGCTGGACATTGTTTAGCGCTAGAGTCGATGCCCACTATCTTGATTGCCGAAGATGAACCCAAAATTGTGGCTTTTTTGAAAAAGGGACTGCAACGTTCTGGATTTGACACCGAGGTAACTGAAGATGGCAGTACCGTACTAACGCAGGCCACTCAAGAAGCCTTTGACCTACTGATTTTAGATTTGGGCCTGCCGAACAACGATGGCTTAGAAGTGCTGCAAAGATTGCGAGCCTGCGATTCGTCCTTACCAGTACTCGTCATCACCGCTCGCTCGCTCGGGCACCAAGATTTGCAGCTGCTCAGAACATTCGGGGCCGAGGTTGTACAGAAGCCCTTTCGCATGAGAGATCTTTTGCAGAAAGTCAGAAGCATTTTGGATCAGTCGCCTGAATAGTCATGACTGGCGGACAAAAGTAGAGTTCGGAATTCGAAATGTAGAGTTCGGAATACCCTTCGGGAAGGGCCAGCCCTACGGAGTTAAAAAGTTCATCAGATCATGATTTCAGTCATCTGGGATGGCCTGATCAAACTGCGGCTGCCATACCAGGATTTAATGCACGAGGTGACAAGCGACATAGTGACCGTTGCCAGCATCTTTGAACTCGGGTTCGGGTGCGTGACGGCATTCGTCCATCACATAGGGGCAGCGCGTATGGAAGCGGCAGCCCTGGGGGGGATTGGTGGGACTGGGGACATCGCCTTCGAGGATGATGCGTTCGCGCTGGGCTTCGATCGCGGGGTCGGGAATGGGCACCGCCGAGAGCAGCGCTTGGGTATAGGGATGCAGGGCGTTTTCGTAAAGGGCGACGCGATCCGCCAGTTCCACGATTTTGCCCAGATACATCACGGCGACGCGATCGCTGATATGCCGCACCACACTCAGATCATGGGCAATAAAGAGATAGGTCAAGCCCAGCTCATCCTGCAGCTTTTGCATCAGGTTCACGACCTGCGCCTGAATTGAGACATCCAGGGCGGCGATGGGTTCATCTGCCACGATGAACTTAGGGTTCACGGCCAGGGCACGGGCAATTACAATGCGCTGGCGCTGCCCACCCGAAAACTCGTGAGGATAGCGGGTGATGAACTTAGGATTAAGGCCGACGATGTGAAGCAGTTCCGCCACGCGATCGCGCTTTGCTTTCCCCGTCGCGAGCCCGTGAACTTCTAGCGGTTCACCCACGATACTGCCCACTGTCATGCGGGGATTCAGCGAGGCATAGGGATCTTGAAAGATCATTTGCATCTCTCGTCGCTGGCGACGGAGATCTTCGCCCCGCAGTTGAGTTAATTCCGTCCCTGCAAAATAGATCTGCCCTGCCGTGGGCCGCTCTAGTTGCAGAATAGCTTTGCCCGTGGTGCTCTTGCCGCAGCCGGATTCGCCCACGAGTCCTAATGTCTCACCCTGACGAACCTCAAAATTCAGCCCGTCAACGGCCTGCACGCTTCCCGTTTGTCGCTGCAAGATGAGCCCGGCCATCACGGGAAAATGGACTTTGAGGTCTTGGATGCGTAGAAGCGTTTGGGTCGTGGGCAAGGCGTCGATCGTGGTCATGGATGAGGGGGAGGGTATGAGGGTGGCAGGGTGTGAGAGTAGTAGGGTGTGAGAGGTTGGTGGAGTCTGGGGTATCAGGTGCGTTCGTGAAGCAACACCCTATAACCGAGGAAATTCAATGGGCGATCGCCCGTGCTTTTGTCAGCACCTCAGCCCCGTTGGGTTGTACCCAGCAGGCCACCGCATGGTTATCGCCGACCGCCTCTAGGGTGGGATCTTCGGCGTGGCAGCGATCGATCACATAGGGACACCGGGCCGCAAAGGGACAGCCCTGGGGATAGTCGGTGAGGTCAGGGGGCATGCCCTCGACGGGTTTGAGTTCAGCTTTTTGGGCTTCATCTAACCGGGGAATGCTTTGCAATAAACCCAGGGTATACGGATGACGAGGATTGGCATACAGCTGATCGAGGGGAGCTGATTCCACAATTTGTCCGGCATACATAACCAGAATGCGATCGGCCAAGCTCGCCAGTAGCGACAGGTCATGGGTAATCCAGATGACGGCCATGTTGAGTTCGGCTTTCAGGCGCTTCACCAGTTCCACAATTTGCGCCTGAATGGTCACATCCAAGGCGGTGGTGGGCTCATCGGCAATCAAGAGTTTCGGGTTACAGGCCAGGCCCATGGCAATCATGACCCGCTGGCGCATGCCACCGGAAAACTGGTGGGGATAGTTGCGCAGGCGATCGCGGGCTGCCGGAATGCCGACATGTTCGAGAAGTTCGATCGCGCGATCGCGGGCTGCCGCCTTATCCAGATTCAGATGCACTCGAATGGCTTCCGTAAGCTGCTTTTCCACCGTTAAGACCGGATTCAGCGACGTCATCGGATCTTGGAAGATCATGGAAATCCGATTGCCCCGCAGCTTGCGAATGTCGCGCAGGCTCAACTGCAGCAAGTCTTGCCCCTCAAACACCACTTCGCCATGCGTGATTTTGCCAGAGGGCTGGGGAATCAAGCGCATCACCGACAACATGGTCATGCTCTTGCCGGAGCCGGATTCTCCGACAATCCCCACTGTCTCCTGATCATGCACCTGAAAGGACACGTCATTTACCGCCTGAACCACACCCTCGCTTGTGTAGAAGCGAGTTCGGAGGTTTTTGACATCAAGTAGAGGCATGGGTTTGGAGGGTGGATGGGTGTGAGGGTATGAGGGTGCTTGGGTATGAGGGTATGAGGGGGGATGGGTGTGAGGGTATGAGGGTATGAGGGGGGATGGGTGTGAGGGTATGAGGGTATGAGGGGGGATGGGTGTGAG
Organism: Leptolyngbya sp. SIOISBB; assembly: GCA_010671905.1. Taxonomy (GTDB): domain Bacteria; phylum Cyanobacteriota; class Cyanobacteriia; order Phormidesmidales; family Phormidesmidaceae; genus Halomicronema. Next base: position 5,956,798 of record JAAHII010000001.1, on the reverse strand, counting down.
GGTTGAGGATTGGTCGGTCGGTGGGGCTGTAGGGGCGAGTTACCGCACAGATATTGGCAGTCAGAGATCCCTGAGACAAACTCCCCCTCGTCATGTCCGTTGTTGTGGATCTAAGGCTTCCCGTAGGGCGTCGCCGAGCAGGTTGAAGCCCAGGACGGTAATGGCGATCGCCAAGCCAGGAAAGGTCGTAATCCACGGAGCCCGTTTAAAGTAATCACGCCCCGCCGCCAGCATCGCGCCCCATTCGGGCGAAGGGGGTTGAGCACCCAAACCCAGGAAAGACAGCGCCGAGGCCGACAGCACCGCCACCGAGACCCCCACTGTGGCCACCACAATAATCGGCGACAAAATATTCGGCAGAATATGGCGGAAAAGCAACCGCACATGCTGCGCTCCCACCGCTTGCGCCGCTTTGAAATATTCCTTATTTTTCTCGACGAGAACGGCACCGTAGGTAATGCGGGCGTAAAAAGGAATTGAACTAATGCCCACGGCAATCATGGCGTTCGTCAGGCTCGGGCCAAGCACCGCCACTGCGGCCAGCGCAATCAGTGTTTCCGTGAAAGAAAACAGCACATCGACGGCTCGCATCAGCGCGGCCTCGATCCAGCCGCCGATGTATCCGGCAATCAATCCCACCAAGACTCCCACCGTCATGGAAATACCCACGGCGATGAGCCCGACATACAGCGTTAATCGCGAACCATAAACGATGCGGCTAAATAAATCGCGGCCAAACTCATCGGTGCCAAACCAATAGTCCCAATTAGGGGGTTGCAGCACTGGGCCGACGCCGAGTTCCGTTGGGTCATGGGGGGCAATAACAGGCGCAAAAATGGCTGTCACCACTAACACCAGACAAATGGATGCACCAATCTTGGCACTCGGACTCCGCAGTAAGCGCTGGAGAAACTGACCAAAGTCTTTGACCCTGGCCGCAAGCAGGCTGGATTCGGAGACGGCGGTAACCGGCTGAGTCATTAGCTGTAGGTAATACGGGGGTCAATCCAGGCGTAGAGCAGATCGAGGATGATGGATACCACCACGACGACGGTGGCAAAAATTAAGATAAACCCTTGAATGGTGGGATAATCGCGCTGAAAGATCGACTGAATCGCTAAGCGGCCAATGCCGTTCCAAGCGAAGACGTTTTCCACCACGATCGCGCCCCCCATCATGTAGGTAAACTGCAAGCCCAACATATTCACCACATTGATCAGGCCATTGCGTAAGGCATGGCGGGAGAGCACTAACGTTTCCGCCAGTCCCTTGGCGCGAGCGGTACGCATGTAGTCTTGCGACAGCACATCCAACATGGACGATCGCGTGAGCCGCGACACCGAGGCCGCATTTGCCAGCCCCAAGGTCACCGCTGGCAAGATCAAATTTTTGAAGTCGGTGCCCGCAACTGGGAGCCATCCCAGGCGAATGGAGAAGACATACATCAGCATCAGCCCCAGCCAAAAACTGGGAATCGAAATGCCGACGATCGCCCCGGTCATCAAGGCCGTATCAAACCAGGTGCCTCGCTTGTAAGCAGCAAAGAAGCCAGCGGTGACGCCCACGACCATCGTGATCGCCAGCGCACTGAGGGCCAGCATTAAGGTGTTCGGTAAGCGCACGAGCAGCAGTTCTAAGACGGGCTGATTGCCGCGAATCGTCGTGCCAAAATCTCCTTGCAGGATGCGCCCCATGTACATAAAGTACTGCTCGTAAATGGGGCGATCGAGGCCGAGTTGCGAGCGAATTTGCTCAATTTGTTCGGGAGTAGTGGACTGCGACTGGGCAAACATAATTTGCACCGGGTCGCCAGGTACAAGGTGAATCAATAGCGTCACGGCGACGGTCGTCACCCAAATGGTGAAAATGCCGCTCAGAATGCGCTTGAGGATGTATCGGGTCATGGGGCGGGCTTAACAGTTATTAACGGCCCAGGCGGTCGCTGTTGCGGTCATTCAACGCAATTTACGCACCATTAAACGTTCATGATGAACAATTCATGGATGGGGCAATTTCTCACCGATCGTCGTAGTAGGGGCGAGGCATTTTGTTTTCCACGTTTTGGATTATCCCAGAACGTCATTTCCAAAATGCCTCGCCCCTACCCGTAACGCGATCGCACGGAATCAATGCAGCCGCGATCGCGTTACGCATCATGCGGCGTTACTGCACCAACTTGATGTCATTAAACAACGGACGATTAAACGGCCCAATCTTGAACCCATCAACTTCCGATCTCGTGGTGTAAATCCACAGCCAACCGGGCGTGTAGAGGGGCACGTGTACCGCATTTTCCAACAGATACTGCTGGGCATCTTGTACAGCGGCAAGCCGCGCTTCTGGATCAACCGTTGTCCGCGTTTCGTCTAACAGCGTGTCCAGCTCCGGCGTTTGATACCCGCTGTAAGCCCCCGGCGAGTGCCAGAGCTGATGCAGAATATCGGGGTCGTACCACGCCCATCCCATCATGTCGAAAGTGCTCTGACCACTATCGGTTTCGTTTTCCTGCTTCACCCGAGCATTCATCGTGCCGATATCCATGGTTTCGATTTCGGTTTCGATGCCCACTTGGGCCAGTTGATTTTGGAAAACCTGCACCATCTTTTCGCGGTTGCCGCCGACCCAGGTCATCATCGTGACCGTCAACGGATTGTCCGGACTGTAACCGAGTTCATCCAACAGTTCCTGAGCCTTCGCCGGATCGTATTCATAGCCGTGTTCCGCACAGAATTCTTGATCATTGCCGAGGACGCCCCGTGCCACCGTACATTTCTCACGCTTCACCACATCGCCAAACACGATGTCGATCGCCGCATCGGGGTCGATGGCATAGGCGACAGCCTGGCGAGCCCGAATGTCGTCAAACGGGGGACGCGAAATGGTGAACTCGAAGAATACATTCTGTCCAGTTTGTTCCGCGACGTAGAGTTCCAGCGAATCATCTGAGCGAATGGCATCCAATTCTTCTAAGGGGGGCTCAGCGATGATCTGGATTTCACCCGTTTGCAAACCGGCTAGGCGAGTTTGGGGCTCAGGAATCTGCTTAACAATCAGTTCATCTAGGTAGGGTGCCCCTGAGTTTTCGATGGGCCGCCCAAAATTCTGATAATCAGGGTTTTTCTCTAAGACAATTTCGTCGCCCTTGGTCCAGCTCACCAGCTTCCAGGGACCCGTGCCCACAGTGGCACTGACGCCAAAGTCTTCACCCAAATCCTCGGCACTGTCACAAATCTGGCTGGAGAATGGATCCGCCATGAACGCAATGAAGGCCCCGAAGGGTTGTTCAAAGGTAAATTTCACTGTCAGATCATCCACCGCCTCGACCGACGCGATCGGCCCCCAAGCCCCACTCGTGACGCTGGGATTTTCGGCATCGATGGCGCGTTCTGCAGTGTATTTCACATCGTTCGCATCAAAGGGAGTGCCATCGTGGCAGACAATGCCTTCATTCAGCACGAAAGTGGCTTCTAAACCGTCGTCGCTCACCGTCCATTCTTTAGCGAGGTTGCCGACGACTTCACCGTCATCGTTAAAGGCCAGCAAGGTGTCGTAAATCTGGTCAAATACCTGCCAAGACAACGTTGTAGTGGTGCGATGGGGATCGAGAGAATCCGCGTCGCCATAGCGAGCCCAGACTACGGAACCGCCTTCGGTGGGGGTGCCTGCCGCTGCTTCGGTGGTGGCTTCTTCACCCGTATCAGTAGTGGCCGCTTCCTCGCCACCACAACCGGCGATCGCTAAACCAAGTATCGCTAAGCCAGCGACCCACTTACGGGCTCGCCTTGGTTGAAATTGGGGGCTCATGCTTTGCTCCTCAAACGCTTCTGTCAAATCAGGGGGTTTTAGGCTCAATCAGGCGAAAAACCTACTGCCGACCATAAAGGGGGATATCTAGGAAAAAAGATTTGTGCAGATAAGTTTAAGGTTTGGTTAGGGAATTCAGGTGATTTTTCTAAACTAAGATTGATTGTTTTATATTTTCAAAAATGTGACCGTTTGCTCTCGCAACAGCAAACAATTGAGGGAATTCAGCCAAAATACAACGGGTGACTCAAGTTAAGTCCATATGATTGATCGACTGACCCATCAGCTGAGCTGTCACCAAATGCAATCGGGCGTTGCTGATTTTGGGTATGAATTGAATCGCTGACCAGAAGCACAACCCGAGTTGACTCACCCTCAATAGCGGAGAGCGGGCATCTTGCCCGCGGTTTCGAACACCGGATTCATCCTGCGATTCAGCAACGCCCACAGCCCTGCATCATGCTGCTTGCTACTTTCCAACTCAAGCTCATTAGATAACGGTGCCATCTGGTATCGTGGCATCTTTCAACACCACCACAATGCCATTGCGGATATAAAAGCCATCACCTTCGCGATCAGCTTCTTGCACGTTGTCCTTATTCAGAATTTTGACATTGCAGCCAATGTGAGCATTTTTATCGATGATCGCGTTCTCAATTTCGCTATTCGCACCGATACCCAAAGAGATGGGGGTGCGATCGCATTGGCTCTCTCGCTCAAAATCAGATTGGTAATAATCAGCTCCCATCAGCAAACTATTCTTGATCACACAACCAGACTCGATCCGCGTTCGAATACCGATGACTGAGTGGGCAATCCGACAGCTCTTGAGGATGCAGCCATCACTAATCATGGACTCAGTCACCATACATTCCAGTTGCTTCGTCGGTGGTAGGTACCGGGCTCGCGTATAGATTGGTGCAGACTTGTTATAAAAGCTAAAAGCTGGATCAGGCTGTTTTACCAAAGCCAAATTCGCTTCAAAAAAGGCTTTGATAGTCCCGATATCCTCCCAATAATCATCGAACAAGTAGGCTTGCACCTTCATTTTGTGAATGGCTGCAGGCAAAATCTCTTTGCCGAAGTCAGTATGCTCTGGTCGGTGATTCAGCAATTTGAGCAGAGCCTGTCGCTTAAACACATAGATCCCCATCGAAGCGATGTAGGGCATCTGTTTAGCCACTTCGGCACTCATCCCCAAGGCCGTCGTATCCACCTGCATGTGCTTTAGGGCATTGCCTTCAGGCTTTTCGCTAAAGTCGATAATGCGACCATGACAATTGATCTTCATCAACCCAAAACTTGAGGCGCGTTCCTCATCCATGGGCACGACTGACAACGTGATATCAGCCCCACTTTCTCGGTGCTTCTGCACAAAGTCGCTGTAGTCCATCCGATACAGGTGGTCGCCAGACAAGATCAAATATTCATCTACGTCATGCACTTCAAACCGCCCCATGTGCTGACGAACTGCATCCGCCGTACCTTGAAACCAGCTGGCATTGTCAGGAGTTTGCTGAGCAGCCAGAACTTCAACAAAACCCTGCTGGAGTCCAGAAAAACCATAGGAACGAGAAACATGCTGATTCAGCGAAGCAGAATTGAACTGCGTCAACACATAAATGTCGAGAATATTTGAGTTAATACAATTACTGATCGGAATATCGATGAGGCGGTGCTTCCCCGCAAGCGGCACTGCTGGTTTAGCTCTAGTTTTGGTCAGAGGATAAAGCCGCGTTCCGGCGCCGCCGCCGAGAATAATTGAAAGAACTCTATTCATTGAATTAATTTTCTAAAGGGTACTTGCCAACCATATAGTTAGGCGTTACGCACCCCTTAAACTGATGTTCTTGCAGTTGTGCCCAATGTCTAACCTGAAACTACTATCTCAGGAAAGGCGGTTGCTGGCACGATCCGATAGCGATGAAAATAGCGCCATCAAAACAAGAAATTAGCCCCTTGACCGTGTCTTGAGTCTTAGGAGTGAGGATTATATAAATTCCGCTATTTGCCTTGGGCCAAGGAGATCACATTTCCCCTCCGAGGAGGTGCGGCGGGGTGGGTTGCCCATGTAAGGATCGAACCCACCCCGCCTACGGCACCCCTCCGAGGAGGGGAAAACCCGGCATACTATTAAATTCCTGATCCTTAATTCATCAAATGAGCCGGTTGCCTTAGTTCACCCACAGGCCACCACTGACTGACAGTGATCAGTTCGAAATGCGTTTCGCTGTGTCAGTCACAAGGCGGTTAAACCGCCAGTCATTATGCTGCTAGGTATCTTGAAACTTATGAATTGAAATGTGGTAGCAGTGATTAGACAAGTCAACTCTCTGACTAATCCAGAAAAGCAACGGCTTTTTGGCTGGGGAGAGAATATCTTTGGCGTGGAAACACTCAACTTGAGCTGGAGGTCGAAAGACTTACATTTTCTGCTCTATTCAGATGGTGAGCCAACCAGTCATGTCGGTATTCTCAAGCATGTGATCACCGTCGATGGAGAATCCATCACAGTTGGAGGCATCGGGGGCGTTGTGACCGTACCGACCGCACAGAAAAAAGGTCTTGCGCGTCAGCTCATGCAGCATACGGCAGAATTCTTAGAGCATGAATGGAAAGTTGCCGCTGGGTTACTTTTCTGTCTTCCAGAGATGTTGGCATACTATGAAGCACTAGGGTGGCAAAGAGTAGAGAGTCCGGTGCTGATTGAACAGCCAGAGGGAAAGCTGGCTTCGCCTTTGCCGGTAATGGTGTTACCGTTTCACACAGAGGAGTGGCTGAATAGAAGAGTTGAGCTTCATAGCCTCCCGTGGTGAAAAGCTTCATGCAAAGGTCGCATAACTCACCCACGTATCCAGCCAAGCATTTTAAAATTTCGAGCACATCGTGCCGATCAGCCCATCAGCTTTGGATGACCGATGACAGCCATTCCAGGAACTGAAGGTTATGAAAGGTCGATTCAGCGATTTATCGAAAGTAGCCAAGCTCTCGATTTTGCTGAAGTTTGCCAAGATTTTCTGGACCACCTGCCTTTACTGGCGGGACGCGTTTTAGATGCCGGGGCGGGGGCGGGACAAAACGCCGCCGCGATCGCCAAAATGGGGCACTCGGTTGTTGCCATTGAACCCATGCCAGACTTTTTGGCGGCGGCGCGGGCGACCTATGCCGACTTACCGATCACATGGCTAGACGACAGCTTGCCGAGACTCCAGCGGTTAGGTTCAGCGTCCGCACAATTCGACTTTATTCTGGTCGACGGCGTTTGGCATCATCTGGATGAGTCAGAGCGATCGCTTGCTATTGCTCACTTCGCCTTGCTTTTAAAGCCGGGGGGCAAATGTGCCCTCTCATTACGCCATGGTCCAGCCGGTCTCGGTACTTGCGTCTATCCAACCGACACGAACCGCACCCTTGAAGAAGCGAGGACGTGCGGACTAGAGTGTGTGCTGCTGCGGGAAAATCAGCCCAGCATTTTTCCGCACAAAAAGGACGTTACTTGGTCGCGCCTCGTATTGCTCAAGCCCACAAGCACACCAGATGCCGATCGCGATGGTGGAACGTCGAACCAACTTGAATAGAGGCCCAGGATTACCCGCATGAAACCAAACTCTGCTGCATCGCTGCTCTCACTTATCAGGGATATCTGAGGCTCCTGACATCGTTGCCCCATTCATGGTTTAGCGACAAAATCTTGACAGGTTTGGGCAGCGGCAGTCATGACATCAACCGGACGCACCGCACATTTGAGTAAGGTCTCGTTAGAAAAGTAACGACAGCGCCCGCAAGGAAAGTACTGACTTTGTCGCCTGAGAGTTCGCTTTTCCAGGGTTTTACTGACCAACTCACGGATGCAAACCGCTAAAAAGGCCAATATGCTCAGCAGATAAACGGCTAAGCAAATAACCATAAAGGTGATCTGTAACCAGCTCATCGTGTATGTTCTATGAGATTTGAACGCAGTTGACAGATGGGTTGCTGCCAAAATTGGAGGATGGCCTGACTAGTGGACTCAGGATGTTCGTAATGGAAAAAATGTCGGCCTTCAGGACATCGCCACACGCGATCGCCCGACTTCAAAACAGGATTCCACTGCACCTGAGTATTGGCATCCAGAATGACATCCTGCTCGCCTTGGCAAACCAGTAGCGGCATTTCCACCCTTCCCAGGATCAAAGCAGTGCGGGAGATCAAACTGTGGAGCGCTAGTTCAGTATCTAAAACTCGGGTCAGCGTCCGGATATAACGCGCCGTTCTTTTGGCAGATTGCGGGCCAAAAAGGAGCCGGACCATTTGTTTCAGCACAATCGTGCGGCTACAGGGCAGTAGATTTCTCAGGGCATAGTAGTGACTGGGCCAACTAATTTCGGGTTCTGCCCCGACGGAAAGCAAGGTCAGCGATTGCACCTTGGCCGGATATTGGCGAGCATACAGCATGGCGAGAACGCCACTGAGACCATGTCCTAACAGATGGATGGGGCGCTCCAGCGATTCCATATAATCGTGGAGCAGGGCGATCGCCCCGGCTAAATCACAGGGCTCATCTGGACTTTGAGAGTAATCCCAGCAGTACACATCTGCCTGCCGATTTAGTTGGTTCAGCAAAGGTTGTTCAAAGTGTTTCAAGGCGGGGTTGGCACAAAGCCATAAACTATCTGAAATCATGGTTCTGCAGTGTTATGCCAATTCAATTCAAGACGGAATTCATACAAAAACTGGCGGATACCCCCTCCCGATTGGAGCAGCCGCCAGCAAAAGCCTAGACAGGTAGAAGACGCCTAGCTGTGAAACGTAACCAACTGATCTAGCCAGGGGTTAGGGGAGGGTTCAGGGTTCAGGGTTCGAGGAGCACTGGCCAATCTGCCACCTGATTCCCTGTTGACGCCGCTCACCTGGCACCCGGCACCTGAGACCTGGCAGCTGAAACCTAAATACCCATGGCCGATTTAATCTGACTGCACCACGTATTAATGCGCTCGTCGGTTTTTTCAGATTCGTTGTCATCGTCTAAGGCCAGCCCACAAAACTTGCCATCACGAATCGCTTTAGAGTCCGTATGGTCGTAGCCATCGGCGGGCCAGTAACCGACGGTTTTGCCCCCCAACCCGGCAATTTTTTCTTCCAGAATCCCCATGGCATCTTGAAAGTTATCGGCATAGCCGACTTGGTCACCCGTACCGAAATAAGCCACCGTCTTGCCGCTAAAGTCAACGTCGTCCAAGTCATCCAAGATGGCTTCCCAATCATCTTGCAGGTCACCGATATTCCAGGTCGGACAGCCAATGACGATGCAGTCATATTCAGCTAGATCAGCGGCACTTTTTTCGCTGATGTCAAACAAATCAACCACGCCCTCACCGCCTAAGGCCGCCTGCACTTGCTCGGCGGCATCGGCAGTTTTACCCGTGGTGGAACCGTAGAACAATCCAACTTTTGCCATGAATTTGTACTCTTTACTATGTCAATAACGCATCTGTGGTGAGGTTGATCGCATCTCGCGCTAAACCCAGCAGAGCCAGGGCAATTTGCCACTGTCGCTCTTCCCGCTTGACTTCCTCGAAAATCCGTCCCAGAGTTCGAGACATGTTGAAGATTTTCAAGAAAAATTCTCATCAACGGTTTTATACCAGATCCAAAAAGCCTGTTCAACCACTTAAGAAAGAGGTTTCTAGAGGCATTCAGACATCAACACTCGGCCGCTCACTATTGAGTTTACTTCTCAATAGCTTCGCTTACTATACCCTAATATTGAGCTAATGCGATCTATTCCTATTAATAAACTCTAAAAACATGGATTTTTCTCAATCGGCAGAATCTTTGGCAGCCCAAGAGAAAACTCCCGGCAGTAAACACCTGCCGGGAGCGGATTGCACTGGACAAAGGAACACTTAGTCGATGGGCGAGGGCAACATCACGCGATCGCCAGGGTTTTTTCCATCTCGCTGGAATATTCGCCCCGGCTAGCGGCGCTGTTGCATTGTGCCCGCTGTCGCAAACGCTGTTGGGCCGCCTCTACGCGGCTTGGCTCACCCCCCCAATGATCAAGCGCCGGTTGCTGAATGGCCCGAGCATAAGAAAAGGTGACCGGCCAAGGACATTGTTCGCCAAAGATCAGGTTCATGGCATTGAGATGTTCAGCTGCCTGGCTGGTTGATTGCCCACCCGAGAGAAAGGCAACTCCGGCTACACTTGCGGGCACATTCTTCAATAGACAGCTAATGGTCGCTTCGGCAACAGCCTCAATGCTAGCCGGCTGATTGCACCCCAAACCGGGAATGACCATGCTGGGTTTGAGGATCATTTGATCTAGGGCGACGTTTTGCATATGTAACTGGTGAAAGACCTCATGCAGGGTCGCATCCGTGACGTGCCAGCACTGCGCCAATGAATGATCGCCGTCAATCAGCACTTCCGGTTCCACAATGGGTACAAGTCCACCCTCCTGACAGAGAGCAGCATATCGGGCCAGTCCGTGGGCGTTAGCCTCAATACATGCCTGACTGGGAATATCAGTGTTAATGGTGATCACCGCTCGCCACTTGGCGAAGCGAGCCCCCATTTGATAATACTCAGCGAGGCGATCGCGCAAACCATCCAACCCTTCCGTCACCTTCTCGTGGGGGTGTCCGGCTAGATCCTGGGCTCCCGTATCGACCTTAATGCCCGGAATCATGCCCGCATCTGCAATCACTCGCAAAAAGGGCACCCCTTCACGGGTGGTCTGGCGAATGGTTTCATCGTAGAGAATCGGACCACTGATGTAATCCGACAATCCTGGCGTCGTCAAAATCAGTTCTCGATAGGCCTGGCGATACTCCTGAGTCGCGGGGATGCCGAGTTTCTGAAAGCGGCGATTGCAGGTGCCATTGCTCTCATCCATAGCCAAAATACCCTTCCCTTTGGCAACCATCGCCTGCGCAGTTGCTCTCAATTCTTGAGCGTATTGGCTCATGTCAGCCTCCTAGTTTTTGTCGCTTGCATCGCTTGTTTATTGATATATACTCTCATTAAGAGACGGTGTCAAATCGAAACTCTTTCACATTTTGTGATGCCACCTTTGAGCAAAGATGTTAATTACTGAGCTCTTAAGTCTTGGTTTTTGCCAGAAAAGCTAGGGTTTCATGGTTTTCGTCTAAGTATTCTGTGATGCCAAAGATGGAGCTGGCGATACCCCACTGTTTTGAATGGCCGATCTTGTTGAGAATGAATGTAAACTAACTTTCCTGATGGTTGATAGCTTTATGAATGCAGCTAGCCACGCGGTCACAGCTGAATTGACCAGTAAAATTGCCCATTTAGCCGTCTTGTTTCGAGCTGAATTCGCTGATGTGCGCGTTGACTTGAACCCCTGGTTAACGGATGCCAAAACCCAGCGGCAACTCGATCCGCATTCCATTGATCTCAGTTTCTTTTTTCCAAAACGACATCTGGGCATGACTTGCAACTGCATCTTGCTAAGAGTGCGATTTTCGGAAGGGCTCTTACAGCCCACCTGCAAGTTGACCCATGTTGAAGCCGATGGGTACAACCATGTCGATCCGCAGTGGTCATTTTCGACCAGCAATGGTCAGTTCACCGGGGAGTGTCCGCCGCTGCCGGAGTATCAGGCGCGCTTTCGCACTGTGATCAATCGCATTTTGCTGCTCTTTGAATACCCCAATCAGGTCAACCCCCGCTTAAGCGGGTATGGATTTTAGGCAGGGGATAGGGTGCAGGGTGTCAGGTTTGTGGTTCCAGGGATTAAATCTTGGGTGCAAGGTAGAACAGAATGCGGAATGCTGAGGTCGGAATGCGGAATTGAAATGCATGCAGAAAGTCGTTTCAACCATCCAGAGCAACCTGATTAAACTGCGGCTTGCTGTATCAGGTGCACACCCTTGCCCCCTTTCACCCCTGCCCCTTTTCCCTGTGCCCCTTTTCCCCTTGCCCCCCTTAAGCCCTAAACCTTGCCCTCCCCCTTGCCTCTCTAGATTCATGCGGTTTACAAACTGATGTTTCCCACTCCTCAAGCGGCCAACAGACCTTATCTTGTGGCTGACAGTACCACTGCGGTCATTCGTTTGAAGCGGCCAGCCCAGCGGCTTGTTTGTCTCAGTGCTTCGGGGCTGGATGTACTCGTGGAATTAGGCTTAGCCCCGGTTGGCGGCAGCCGCAGCGAGGTGGCTGCCCAACCCGAATTTTATGGCGAGCGATCGCAACAATGGGCCACGGTCGGGACTTGGCTGCTGCCTAACTTTCGTCGCATCCGTGAACTGCAGCCCGACCTGATTTTAGGCTGGCAGTTTCCCCATCGGTTTTATCGCCATTGGTTAGCCGATATCGCCCCCACTTATTTAATGGGGGGCAGCGGCTACGAAGAGGCGGTTTTACGCCTGCTCGATATTGCCGGGCTGACCCAACGCACAGCCGAAGCCGAAGCCGCGATCGCCCAGTTGGATGGGCAATTGGCAAGTTATCACCAGCGTCTCCAACAGGAACCGCGCAAAACCGTCCTCATGATGGGGGCCTCGCGATTGAGTCGCTGGAGTGATCGCTACCCCGTAGAGACTCAGACCGGCACCCTCGGCAGCGTATTGCAACAGTTCACCGATTTTCCCTGGGTTAAGCCAGTAACCATTCAGGGAGAGCCGGGTCTGACGTATTTATCGCTGCAGCAGATTGCCCAGGTCGATCCCGATATGATTTTTGTGCAGTCCTATGGCACAGCGGTATTGCCAGGACTTAACCGCAATCGCGGTTGGCGATCGCTCAAGGCCGTACAAACTCAGCAAGTATTTGAAGTACCGCAATTTTGGCATTGGGGCAACGGCACGCGATTGTTGCGACTGATGCTGCAACAGCTGTTACCGCTGATTTATCCTCAAGTCTTTGTGACCAGCCATTCATCACCGCCTGCTCTATCATCCCCACCCTCCGGATTAGGCCAGCGAGAATTGTGCGATCGCCTGGGCTTAGATTACCGACAAGTGGTGCAAATAGCTCGACAATCGGGGCTTAGCACCCACGCCTACGTGCAGCAACAAACCGGCTGGGAATTGCGAGATGAACTGTACTATCCTCCGTCTCAACCTTCAACCGAGGTGGAGGTTGAGCAGGCTTAACGGCTGGAATTTCGATCACGGGTAAAGCCCCTCTTTTTGGAGTGATGTTGTGAAGAAAAGTGCTCTCATCAAGGCCTTGCGATTTTTGGCCGTTGTGTTGTTTTTGGCCCTCGTGATTTGGGCGGTGAACCGCTATGGCGTCGCGCAATTGCGATCGCAAGTTGACCAATTGGGTGTGTGGGCACCGCTGGGCATTTTCTTGCTGCGGTTTACCAGTGTCGTAATTCCCGCCTTGCCGGGGACAGCCTATTCGGTGCTCGCTGGTAGCCTACTCGGCTTTACCCAAGGATTGCTGGTTGTCTGTCTGGCCGATCTTTGCTCTTGCTCGATCAGCTTTGCCCTCTCGCGGTGCTATGGCCGTGATGTTGTGCAGTATTTCGTCGGGGCCAGGTTCATGACGCGGATTAACGCCCTCAGTCAGCGTCATTTAGAAAACAACTTTTTCCTGATGACAGGCTTTTTGATGACGGGGCTGTTCGATTTTGTTTGCTATGCGGTGGGGCTAACCAAAACCCCAATTCTCAAATTTGCCCCCGCCTTGGTCATTAGCATTGCCCTCTCGAATCCACCCATTGTGGCGCTCGGGGCCGGACTGCTAGAAGGGGGTAGGCTACTGCTCGGGTTTGCCCTGTTAGGGATCTTTGGGCTAGCCATCGTGACGGGGTTGGTAAAGCGCGATCGCCAAGCTCAATCCCCTCGAGCTATGAGCCCCACAAATCAAGGATCTGGCAGCAGCAGGATGAGTAAACGGGACTAAACTATAAAGATAGGCGTTGGCCCAAAAACGCCTGAATCTGGAGGCGACACCATGTTAACAACCCGAAACTCACCCGTTGGACTAAGAAGCCGAGTGCATGAGCTGATGGCTAACCCGAATGCCAAAGCCCTTGTCATTGGGGCAACGGCAGTGGCGGTGACCCCCTTTGTGCTACCGCTAGTTAAGCCAGCGCTCAAGGCCACGATCAAAACGGGTGTGACGGCGTTTGAAAAAGCCAGAATTGCGATCGCCGAAACGGGGGAAGCGATCGCGGACGTCGCCGCCGAAGCCAGAGCCGAAGTACAAGCTGAGTCGAATAGTCATCACAACGCTGCCCCCACAGTTACGGCAGAAGCGACCAGCGCTGAAGCATAGTCGGTCGATTAGCAACATCGCACCAGCTCTGGAAAGAACGAGAGCGAGCACAAGTATGGGGCAAGACGGGCATTAAGAACGACAGCTCCGCCTAACCGCCAATGCCCCCAGCCCTAGCGCCGACCAATCCGGCGCTAGGCTGCAACATCCTCTTTTTGCTCAGACAAGACATGCAGCGGCATCGTTGATTGATCGTACGCTTCACCGAGGTGAGAGGATGTTTTTTGCTGTGCTGCCTGGGTCGCCACCCAGGCCGACAGACTCATGTGAGGCCGGTAAGGTGAACTGGATACCCGCTGCTTCTGAGCCGTGGGGCGACGAGTCGTGGAGCCGCTAGCGAGCAGTTTTGGCCCAATGACCAAGGCTCCCAAACCAAATAGCGTCAGTGGCCCACCCCAATGACCATCCTCCAAAATTTCTTTGAAGTGGAAGGTGATGATTGACTTATCTAGATGAATGAAAGACATAACGACACCGGGGTAATCGCCAAAACAGTAGGTTAAGTGAACGTTAACTGTTGCATGAGAGTTTCAACTAGCTAGGTCGTCAAAACCCTTGTATTTCTTACGCGCAGGCAGCTTTCCGAGAACGGTAAAGCATTGACTTCAGGCCGTCCAGCAGCGCTATTGCTTGCTTTACTGATAGCCTACTTCATCAGTGCGAAAAGCGGTGATTTGATTTCCCTCAGGGTAGCAAGAAGTGTGGGCTTGATGCTAGTCCTTTGCAATAAGCAGTAAAAGATAGATCCAATTCGTAAGGAAAGGCATAACCACTGTCAGTTTAGGGCTGCCGCCAGTTTTCAATCGTATATCAGTAACTCGCTCAAACTCTCGCTGGTTGGCCGTCACCATAATCAAGTCATGTTGAAGCGCTGTCGCGGCAATCAAGACATCGTAAGCGCCGATAGGTTGTCCTTACGATTTGAGCACTGCGCGGATTTGAGCAGCTTGTTCAGCTTCTTCGTTGCTGAAAGCCAAGATCGTTACAGAAGCTAAAATGCTGGCGATCGCTGGTTCAACTTTTTGAGTCCGTTGTGGATTGAGAGCCAAACCATAGCGCAATTCCATAACAATTATCGCTGAGATCGCTACATCTGTAGGTGACGATTGCTTGAGTCTCGTAATCGTTTTTGCTTCGCCTTTGACAAAATCACTGATGACTCAGGTATCGAGCAGATAGTGCATCAAAATAATTCCGGTTCACGACGGGAAAGGAGTTCATCACGATAAGTCTCGAAGGCGGGAAAGTCAGGCGTACCTTCGTAAGCTAGGAAGGATTCTGGCCACTGTGCGGTAACTACTGTCGTTGATTGTGTGACCCGGCGTAAAGCTTGCAAAACTAGGGTTTGCAACGGCATGTTGGATTGAGCTGCCTGACGAATGAAGTCTTGCTCTAAATCGGGTGGCAGGTTAATCGTGATTTGCATGGAATGTCACCTTATTAAGCGCAGATTTGTATGCAACTAAGGAACGGAAAGTATCAAGGGTAACGGCGATCACAGTTGCAAGTCAGGGGAGCCGTAGTCCATGCTCTTTGTAATTCTAGTTTTACTCTAATCTAGGTAGTCCTAAACCTGATAAGGATGCGCTGTAGTGGTGAATAAAAGACCCAATGACTCCAATATGATTCTCGAGCTTTTGGGAGAAGGACAAGGTCTTACGCACTAACCTTTAACCCCTTTGCCGTAAGGTGCCGTTGAAGCGTTCAATATAATTGGTCTGACCAGTATCTTTGCCAACGGCCCGATGGCGTTTGCGGGGAAAGATGCTTTGATCAGCTTTCCAGAAGTCGCTATAGCAGATCGCACATTGTCGATAGACGGGTGACAACGACTGCCAGAGTGCGGTGGCCCCGTCGCAACTGCGGTCTCTTACATGTACTCCCACAATTTCTCGGGTCTCTCGATTAATGGCTAGCCAGATCCATGGTTTGTTGCCCTTACGCCCGATAAACGACCAAGCCTCATCACATTCCAGGATTTTTGCTGAGTAGCATCGCGACAAAACGTAGCAGGAGATGGCCAAGCTTTGGACAGGTGAGATGAGTCAGGTATGGCCGAGCGCGATACCGGCGGCGATGGTTATGCGTCTGCGGGAGAGCGCTGCACTGAAAGCAGCGGGCAGTATACATCTCAACAATTATTATGGGGCAGGAATACTGAATAGTTGATCCAATCTATAAAACCAACTGGTTTTGATTTAAGTAGGTTAACCTAGTAAAAACAAAAGTTTCTTTCAATCGAAATCAGAGTTGAGCTACTTTACGTTTAGTTGTGTGAGTCGGCATTTATGCCGCGTTTCTGAAGCTAGTGAGTATAGAAATCCCCCTGAAAGCTTTGTAGCAATGCAGAGGAGTGTACCTCACCGACAAGGAAACGTTGTAAACCTTTGTCTCCTTAGATAAGTTTGTACTTCAGCAGATTTGTATTACGTTAGAAGCATCAAATGAATGGCCAACAACCAGTCAAGTTGACAATTAGCTTTATTGATCCCCAGCTAGATGATGATAACAGAGATGAGCAAGCACAATTATTCATCAATGAACTATGTCAGCTAGGTTATGTAGATACTGCTAACCGTAAGCAAAATTCAAAGCTTCCAGAAGGAAGTAAAGGTGTTGGAGGAATGCTTGTAGGTGTTTTGACAGCAGAAGTGAAATTCACGTATGCCAAGAAGCTTCTAAGTTTTATCGGGAATCGGTTGAGTTCAAGACCAATCGAGTTAGAAGTGGAAACACAAAAAAGGCGTTTAAAATTTTCTGTATCCGATCATCAGGATCTAGAAAAAGCAATTCGATTGACCCAAGAATTCTTAGAACAAGGATAGGTCAGTATGCCTCAAAAAGTAGCATTATTAATTGGTGTTAGCGACTATAAGGAAAACCTTGATTCATTACCTGCGGCAGCTCAGGATATAGAAGTCTTAAAAGAGGTTTTGGAAAACCCAAAAATGGGTGAATTCGACCAAGTAAAGCTTCTTTGCAATCCTGATTCGTTAGAAATGCAATATGGGATTGAAACATTCTTTATGGAGTGTGAGAAAGAAGATCTGAT
The DNA here is from genome assembly GCA_010671905.1 of Leptolyngbya sp. SIOISBB. GTDB lineage: Bacteria > Cyanobacteriota > Cyanobacteriia > Phormidesmidales > Phormidesmidaceae > Halomicronema. The sequence continues at coordinate 5,939,712 of JAAHII010000001.1, read as the reverse complement.
ATTGCTATTCTTTTCAGGGCATGGTTTGAAGGATGATCGGAACAACTTGCACTTTGCAACTACTAATACGAAAAAGAATTCGCGAGGGGATCTTATCCTTTCTACAGTTGTGTCGGCAAGCTTTGTCAATCAAGTAATGAGTAGGTGTCGAGCTAGAAGGCAGGTCATTATTTTGGATTGCTGCTTCAGTGGTGCTTTCCGTACATCCTTACAATCAAAAGATGATTCATCTTTAGGTTTAAGAGAACAGCTTGGTGCTGAAGGAAGGGTTGTGTTAGCATCCTCGAGCTCAACACAGTACTCTTTCGAGCATAAAGAATCCGAACTTTCTATTTACACAAAACATCTTATTGAAGCCTTTGAGTCGGTTACTTCAGATGCGAACCAAGATGGCTATCTTTCAATATATGAACTGCATGAATATGCAACCCAAAGGGTTCAGGAAGAGTATGATGACATAACGCCCAAAATAATTGTTTTAAAAGACGAAGGATATAATATCATCCTTTCAAAAGCACAAGTTATTGATTCAAGTATTAAGAATGCAAAAACGATAGAAGAATCATTTAGCACAGGAAAGATCAGGGTTAAGATTCCGCAATTCAAGGATGAAACCAGTAACCGTTACAAAGCTATTCCTAGCTCCCTTGAATATCTTGAACCATTTATAGAAAAATTAATTGAAAATCTAAGGAATCGTTATTTCTCAACTAATCATTTCGAAAATACATCTGAGAATGAAAAATTCAATAATATCATGGAATTTATTAGAATCTCTTCAGATGCTGACTTTGTTGCTTTAGTGCAATTTTGTGATGATCAAAGTGGCTGGCTTTCAAGATTTCAAAGTTCCTTCTCTGACAAGATTCACGGAACTTACGATCCCTCCATATATCTAGAGAGTGTAGTCAAGGAAATTTTAACATCTGCATCGCTAGATGAAATTTTCACCACAGGATACCGTGGCGTATACAGAAGTTATAGGCACGAAGAAACTGAAAATCATCAATTATTTGCCTTAATACCTTTGGCTCCTTGTGATGAATTATTCGGCAATGATGCAGGGTTTATCGTTGTTTGTGGTCTTCCTGAGAAATCAAAAATCATAAGTGATGCTTATACAAGAGTGATTACTAGTTTCTATCAGGCAAGCAGAAGATTTCCTTTCTCTCCTTCTATAGTTGAAGCGGAAATTTTAGATAATCTCAAACAAGATTACGGTTTCGTCCCACTGAATTTTTATGAGAAGAGATTCGATATTTTCTGTGAACGCCTTTCACAGATTGAGATGTATTTTGAGCCTATCTTAGATCTAGATACAATTACAATTAGTGGATGGGAAGCACTTGCTAGAGACCCAAATACTCTGTCTGCACCTGTTGACCTCTTCAAGGCAGCAGAATTATGGGGTAAGAGGTTTACCATAGAGTTAGATATAGTATTACTAGAATCTGCGGTTCGAACTTATTATTATGAAATCGTAAACGATTATCATGATAATGGCAGCCACAATTTTTTAATGAAAAAAATATTACCTCTATCAGTAAATGTTTACCCTCAGTCACTTGTTCAGGATGTTTATTATAAGACGGTCAAAAGGTTGACATCAATTCCTGAAGAGTCAACATTCATGTCAGATGGAAGCTATTTTATTCCAGGGAGAAAGCTAATTTTAGAAATTTCTGAGAAGACTGAATTGCCAAGCTTTGAAAAAGGAATTCGTTTGCAAAATCCCTTAGAGTCATTTAAGAATAAACTATCCAAATATAGTCGTGATTTAAAAGTGAAGTTTGGGATAGATGATTTTGGGGTCGGACATGCTTCAATGTCTAGACTAGCGGGTTTAAGTCCCCCTTATGTCAAAGTAGATCGTGAAATGTTGCATCATAGGCCTGCTGAAATCATTATTAAGTTCTTACATGATTTAGTTGCTTTTGCTAGCCCTCTCAACCCAGCTCTCATCATCTTAGAAGGTCTTGATGAAAAATCCCCCATCAACTTACGTCAATTAAGAGAACTAGAGGTTAGTTATGTACAGGGACATATTATTGGTAAAGCTGGCCCCCAAATATACGACTTAAGTCCCGAGAAACGGAAATTTTTAGAAGACAAAATTCAAGGCTGACCTTCTGAAGTATTCTCTCTTTTTAGAGAATCAATTCTGGCCCGTACTATAGGCTAGTACCCGACGGCATAAAAAAGCATAGCCGTCATGAGGTCAGAGGCTTGCCCGTATAGTTCCACTTGAAGGGCTTGGCCGTGGTGCGATTGAAGTAGTCGATGAAGTCAAGGATTTTGGCCTTGAGGTGAGTTTGACTGGTGAAACTGGCCCGTCGCAGCAACTTCCGCATGAGAATGGAGAACCAGATTTCGATTTGATTGAGCCAGGATGAATGTTTAGGCGTGAAATGGACGACCAAACGATGCTTTGGCTTGGTTAAGAAAGCAGTCCGAGTGGCCATTGACTTCAGGATGCCGGATTGGCCTTTGCGCCCTAACGGCGGTGGGTCGGCTTCCAGAGCTGCAGTGAGTCGCACTCAGGCCTCCGAACAGTGGGTATTGAGGCAGTCCATCACCAGATGAATTTTGGGTGCATCGGCCACTTGCGTGAGCAGAGCTTGGAGATGGGCCTCTAAATCTTTCTCCGTGCGGGTGTCGCCGACCGTGGCCTGGTCAATGCGTCCAGTGGCGACATTCAAGGTGGCAATCAGGCTTTGGGTGCCATGACGCTGATCCTCAAATTCCACCCGCACACAGCGCCCGGGTTTCATCTCAATATCCGGCATCACGCGCTCCAAGGCTTGGATGCCCGTCATTTCATCGAGACTGTAGGTCACCTCCCCACGTTCGGCCCGCTCAGCCGCTTGTTCGTAGACCTGGCAGATGTCTTTGACTTTGGTGGCAAAGTCCGGGTCGGGGGGGGATGAAGCCAGTAGCGACTCCGGTGGGGTTTCAGTTTGGCTGCGGCTAACAAACGCCCGACATGGCGACCACTGATCCGCTCCACAACGCCTTGTTTGACCAGTTCATCGGCCAACTCTCGAGGTGTCCAGTGACTGATAGGGCGTCCATACTGCTCGGGCGGTGCACAAGCGAGGGCATAGAGTTGAGTGATTTGCTCCAAGGTAAACGTTGCGGGGGCACCGGGACAGGGGGCATCGGCTAAGCGCTCCGCCACTGGCAACTCAGAGGTTTGTAGTTCTTGCCAGCGCCGCCGCCAACAGCGACTCATCGGCTCCCCGATGCCCAACTCCCGTGCAATCTGACCTTGGCTTTCCCCCGCGCTGGCAAGGAGAATAATCTTTGCTCGCAATACCAGTTGTTGGGGCGTACTGGGTCGCTTCACCAACTGCTCGAGGGCGCGGCGCTCGGATGCACTCACAACCAGGGCCGGAAGGGGGGGCCAGGCATCGGACTCAATCCTCTAAAACCGACTCCTTTAGGATATGTTCATTTCCGCCAGACGGTAATAGTCTGGTGGCAGAAATCAAGGAAGTATTCAGGCGGTCAGTAGTTTGCCGGTGTAGTTCCACTTAAAGGGCTTGGCCATGGTGCGATTGAAATAGTCGACAAAAGCCAAAATCTGCTTCTTCAGGTGAGCTTGACTCTGGAAGCTAGAGCGTCGCAACAACTTGCGCACCAAAATACTGAACCAAATTTCAATCTGATTGAGCCATGAACAATGCTTCGGGGTGAAGTGTACGACCAGACGATGTTCCGGATTGGGCACTGGTTTGCTAACAGGACATGAACTTAAAGCCTCTACTGTTTAGGAGTTCTAAGGTGCTCAGGGGTCGTGAGCAAAAGCCCATTTTCATGACAGGTGTTGTCCGTTTACCGAGCCCCCAATGCGGTCTAACCCAATTGTGAATCAGCCGTTGTACGGTCAACACCCGCTGCAATCCTGACAGTTTTTTCGCGTAGAGATTCTGTCGTCTTCGATAGGCACTGCATCGTCTCCTCAAAGCGGCATTCTAAGCCTCGTTGTGATTAACGTGAGTTCGACGAGCAGAAATGGTGAAGAAAAAAGCTGAGACTGGATTTGACGAATACACCCTCAGCTATGAACACCACTTTATCGGAAGTCTCTCGCTTAGATGTGACGCAGATTTTTTGGGAAGTCGATGATTTCTGCCGAACCTTTGAGCAGCAATGCCCTCACCGTCCTCAGCTGCCCTCAATGCGCGGCGATCTCTGAATGGCAATTCTCTACCTAATCAAGTAAAAAGGCGATCATCAAGTTTTTATGCAAAATCTACTACCAACGGTCGTGGGCAGCAGTTGCAAGTAGCTCAGTCCCCCGCACCAACTGCTTGTGTCAGCCCGCTGCATCACAGTTGTCAGGCTCAATCTCCAACTTGCAAATATTCTCAAGCTTCATATGCTGAAAGCAGCAATTAGTCAGGAAGCCTGACAACCAACTCCATCTCGACTTGCAAGTCAGGCGCAGCAAGCGCCGCGACACCCACACCAGTAACACAGGGTTGAGCCCCCTCAAACATGGCTAGAAACGGTGGCATCACTTCTTCTAATCTTTCAGGGGTGAGATTGGTCATGTAAATACGGGCAATCACAACATCATGGGGTGCAGCCCCAATGGCATCCAGTGCCGCCTTGGCGTTGATCGCGACAATACTCATTTGCTCAAGCAGGCTTTCAGGTACTGTCTCACCGTTTGGCCGCCACGCAACTTGGCCAGAGATATAAGCCATACGACCTGGTTCGACTATCGATATCTGTGAATACCCCATTTCACCAGCATTCGGCAATGTCGGCGGATTAAGGCGAGTGATTGAAGTTGTCATGTTTTCTCCGAAGCTAAATTCTTATAGAGAGAGCAGAGAATCTACCAATCTTATTAGACGGAAGTTTCTGCATATTATGATGGCTTTTCAATGCCATTGAAACATTTGTGACATAAAGCTTTCGATGGCTTTTGAACTCATTTAAAGGAGAGTAGCCTAGCATCTACGTTCTTATGTTTCATTACTTATTTTTTGGATTCCATAAAACGAGATACGAAAACTATTTCAATTTCATTTTGATCGAGATCTGCAACAATCAAATATCTTATCCAAAAATTAAAATTTTCCTTTTAGGTTATCCATAAAAATTTCTGAACTCAGAATATTCCCTTTATTTAGATCTATGCAAGCTTTCATATATTCAAAGTGTTTTTTATCTAATTCATTGGAGCTGTTCAAAGCTGTGTTATTGGCAAACTCATAGTCTTTACACATCAGAAACAAGTATATATACATTTGATTCTCAATGACTTCTTTGAAATATGCTTCAAAATAAACCTTTTCATTTTCTAAGGTTTTCTCAGCTTTTTCTTTATTGGCCTCTAAATATGCCAACCATTCTTCTGCAATGCTCTCTTTTCCCTTTACTACTTCTAATCTATATAACTGTACATCCATGTTCATTAGCTCTCTTTTTTATTACTTAAAGGAAGTTTGCTTGCCAGTGGGTCAGCATAAGGGGGGGTGGCAGTAGCTACGAAGTTTGTCTGCCGCCAGAATGAGGCTGATCCCATTCGCTGTCTGCGCCCTCTCTCTTGGCCTATTGGAACCGCCCCATCCCTAGGCCCAATGCGAAAACATGACGCCCCATTTCGCCCGAGTCAAGAATGAAATGGACCATGTTGGCTTGGATTTGGTTTGATAATTTGAGTGACCACCGGCTGTGCATCGTTTAGAGCGAAAGCATAAGTTAATGGCACGATCCTGTCGTTAATCGAAATCGCTTGATCGCAGCGGTGCAGCAAGATGCTTCCGCAATACGGCTCGTTTCCCGGAGGAATATCAAGGGATCCTTATCGCTCATGATCCAATTCTTTTCATGCGGCACGTTTTTGTCAGCATAACAATTTATTAGTGAGAATGATTCTACATAACGTGATGGGAGATAGATGTTATTACAGTTTAGGCATAGTAAGAGATTCGATGACTTCCGATCTCATCTGTAAACGGGTAGTGATGTCGGATGAATGGGATCTCTCCGTAACACAATGGTGCCATTAGATTAATTGCCCCGCGCCGCAAATACTCAAAGTTCCGTCGGCTTAATCAATCACTAGATGAGGGGGAAACTCATGTTGGCAGAGGGAGGCAGAGGCTGTTGAGGTCAGAAGCGATCGCGGCCTCAAGTTGTGGAGATAGAGTAAAACTCTCTGCAAAGCTAGCTTTCCTTAAGTTTGAACTCAGAGGCGATCGCCGAATGACGATTTTTCACCTAATCAAGTGAAAGGGCGATCGTCAACTTTTCACGCAAGTCTATTAACGATCGTATTCAGTGGCGACAAATCTTCAGTAGATGACTCACCTCAACAATTCACAGCAATTCACCTTGCTTAAGCATGAATCCCAGCCAAATAAATTGTGGAACCCAATGGGAGATAAGTTCAAAACTACCTCTCCATTGATCAGGTTGTGACACGATTCTTTCCACACCCTTAAGAAATCTACTGCTGTCACCATCAATCAGCTTTTCGAAAGCGTAAGGCCACAATCGAACGACATTTCTTCCTGCTTGGTGACAGGTCTTAAAACTAAGGTTTTGGTTGAATGCTGGTGCGATATCATCACGATAGTAAAAATCTTTTCCCTTCGGGTGCTTCGTTTGGTCAACCAAGTATAAAATCGCTGGCAGATAAAAGGAATCTGATTCTTTGGGTTGCGTAATAGTGATAGTTTCTCTGAAATTTTCAATCTGGGGGCGTAACGCCTCAAGCCTGTAAAGAGTATCGGGTTTAGGCTGGCTGAATTGAAGTAAAAGAAAGATAAAAAGCCATGGCTGATAACCGCCATTCACAACTACTTCATCCACCGCGCTATTTTGCTCCAACCAAAGTGTCAGTTGCTGTTCTAATTCTTTTCGAAAAGAACCCAGAAGTAAGTAATTATGCTCTTTATGTTTAGATAACTCAGCAAGCATAAGCAGCAACCAAGCTCTGCCGTAAGGCATCTCAAATTCGAGATTTTCTACATTGTTGAGAAATGCTCGCTCCGCTTCAATATTTTCGGGTGTCAGGCGAGACAGTAGCTGACGTTGAAGCAGTACATCGTCAGTGAGACGAGCCATCGATAAAAGCGCCCAGTGCGCGTGAACACTTGAATGCCAATCAAAGCTTCCTGTAAAAATTGTTCCTGCCCCTACGCCTGTAAAACAGTGCGGCTCCACACGCACTAAATCAGCGTAAATGATCCGTTTCAGCTCATCGACAATTCCCTTTCTAGCCATAAGTGTGAGCATCACGCAAAGTTATCTGCGTGTAGCAAGATAACAGTGGAGTTGTGCGGCGGCAGATAACCTTGAACTTTCACTGCCCCCCCCTGTACCGTCTGCACCAACGCAGTGTTGAGTGGCTGGCGCTCACAGTAAAATTTAAGCAGCTTCAAGCTGTTTTTCAATTGCGTCACACGCTATATTCGCCCCATCTTCTGCTCTGGTAGTCACTCCAATCTCTGTGGCTCTGGCTGTATAGTTAGGGTTCTCTAATAGTTTCTTTAGCTGCTTGGCGACTCGTTTTGCTGTGTATCGTTTGCGAGCAACTGTTCGTGAAGTACCTAGACGTTCAACTCTAGCGGCATTGTCCGGTTGATCAACACTGTAAGGCGTCACAAGTGTTGGACGACCCGCCCGTAGTGCCTGAGCCGTTGTGCCAATGCCGCCTTGATGAACGATCGCACAGGCTCGCGAAAAAAGCTGAGAGTACGGCGCATAGTTCACCGCAATCATACTGCTGGGAAGATTAGCTGGCGGCACATTTCTACCCATCAGAAGTACAGCACGGCGGCCTAAACTGTCGACCGCTTTAATGCTTTCTTCATAGAAATTGCCTGGAGACACCACTGCAGCTGACCCTAGCGTGAATACAATCGGTGGCTCACCGGCATTCAGAAATTGCTCTAGGTCGGGGGGAAGTTGTTTACCGCCCTCGCTGCCGTCGTAGAAGGTGAACCCTGTGAGTATTGTGTTAATCGGCCAATCTGGTTGAGGTTTAGCCAGGATGGGTGAAAACATCGCTAGAACCAAGCCCGGAGAATATTTATCGTCAACCAATGGGTTGCCTTCGAGGGGTGGTAGACCAATCTCCCGTCGGAGTTGGTAAACAGTTTCTGCCCAAGCATTTGACAAGATTTTGGAGAGGGGTCTAATCCCGCGTTGGGCAATGACGTTTAAGCCAGGTAGTTGAAAGATGGCAGGGAGTGCAGGCAGAACGGACGGATCGTAGGCAGAGAGAAAGGCCAGAGGTTGCAGCACCGTCAGTATCCATGGAATTCTTAGTTTTTCTGCGACTAATCGAGCCGCCAGTACGCCCTCACCGTTGATGATGAGATCGGCATCTTGAGCAGTGTTCATCAAGTCCATGTAAGTTTCACGCAAGCTGGCACAAACCCAATTTCTAACCACATACTCTGTGCCTGTCCTCAGATCCATCATACGTTATTAGATGACAATGACATCGGCGGGTAAGCCCTGCCGACGACAGCTACCAAGGCGGGTTGAGAGCGACGTTCTCCATCCCTTGTTCCAGCTATCGCCCTAAAAAAGACACTGAAGGCGTTTTCCCAAGAAGTGGGGAAGCCTCCAGTGCCCAAACAAACGATTCAAAGTTATCAAATCAGAGTGTATATGAACGCCCGAGAGCTCGGTTTAACGCAGAGCGATGCAGCTTCGATTGCCGAATTTTCGGACCGCACCGGCCAGCGCATTGAGGCCGGAACGCATCAACCCAATCGCGGTCGGGTGCGGGACTGGCGCACCAGCGCTGACCCGCTCGCGGGGGTATGGGAAGAAGAACTTGAACCGATGCTGAGACGGGAGCCACGGCTAAAGCCGACAACACTGTTCGAGTATTTGCAAGAGCGTTATCCAGGACAATATCCCCAAGTGCTGCGGACCGTGCAACGGCGCGTTCGAACCTGGAAAGCATTGCATGGCGAAGCCCCGGAAGTCATGTTCGAGCTGCGCCACGAGCCTGGTGTGATGGGCATCTCCGACTTTACTGAGCTAAAAGGGGTGGAGATCACTATCAGCGGAAAGCCATTTGAGCATCTGCTCTATCACTACCGTTTGGCCTACAGTGGCTGGCGTTATGCCCAAGTGATTCAAGGCGGCGAGAGCTTCATCGCCTTGTCGGAAGGGCTACAGAATGCCCTATTTGCCAGTGGCGGCGCGCCCCAAGAGCATCGCACGGATAGCCTCAGTGCGGCCTATCGCAATACCGGTGGCAAGGGCACAAACCGTTGACACGCCTCTATGACGACCTGTGTCACCACTATCGTCTGAGACCGACGCGCAACAACAAAGGGATTGCTCATGAGAATGGTGCGATTGAATCGCCTCACGGTCATCTCAAGAACCGCATTACCCAGGCGCTCTACCTTCGCGGCAGCCGTGACTTTGCTAGCGTGAGCGACTATCAAGCCTTCATTAACAGCATTGTCGCCAAGCTCAACCAGCAGCATCAGGCCAAGTTTGCCGAAGAGCAGAAGCATCTGCAGCCCTTACCGCCCAAACGGGTGGCCGACTACGAAGTCCTCACTGCCAGGGTCAGCAGTCGCAGCACCATTGATGTGCGTTGCATTCTCTACACCGTGCCGTCCCGATTGATTGGTCGCCAGCTTGAACTCCATCTCTACCATGACCGCATCTGTGGCTATCTCGAACGCCAGGTCGTCGTGGAACTGCCGCGCCTGCGTGTCACCGCCAAAGACAAACGCCGCGCTCGGTGCATCAACTATCGTCACGTCATTGAAGGGCTCAGGCGTAAACCCAGAGCCTTTATCTACTGCACCTGGCAGCAAGACTTATTACCCAATGCCCCTTACCGGCAGTTGTGGCAACAGCTTCAAGCTGACTTTGATATCGATAGCGCCGCCGTCCTGATGGTGGAAGCGCTCTACATTGCCGCTACTCAGGACAAAGAATCTGCTGTCGCCGAGTATCTAGTGGCTCAGTTGGCTGCTGGCACCCTAACTTTATCTACCCTTGCAACGACACTTTCAGCTCTTGAAGGAAACGACTCTACCGACTGTGCAGGTGCAACAACATGACTTGAAAGACTATGACCAACTCCTCCAGCCAGACGCCGCAATTGAGTCCCTACCAGAGTCTCAGCCTCCACCTCAAACGCTTGCGCCTCTCCCACATGCTCCAGCATTGGGAGACCCTGGAACATCAGGCCATGCAAGAACACTGGTCTTACGCTCAATTCTTGCTGGCACTTTGCGAATTGGAGGTGGACCGACGCTGGAGTGTGCGCCTCAAACGTGCCCTGCAAGAGGCTCAACTGCCCGCCGCCAAAACGGTTTCCAACTTTGACTGGGAACATGTCCCGAAGCTCAATCCCGCTCCTTTGATGCAACTGGCCACCGATGCTGGTTGGCTAGAGAGAGCCGAAAACTGTTTAATCTTCGGGCCTTCCGGGGTGGGGAAGACCCATTTGGCGGCAGCCCTGGCGCGGGCTATCGTCGAACTGGGTAAACGGGCGAAATTCTTCACGGCTACCGCTCTGGTGCAACAACTACAGCAGGCCAAACTCCAGTTGCAACTGCCCGCTTTGCTCAAAAAGCTGGACCGATTTGACTTGCTCGTCATTGATGACCTCGGCTACGTCAAAAAGTCGGAGGCCGAAACCTCGGTCCTCTTTGAGCTGATTGCCCATCGCTACGAACGGCGCAGTCTTCTCATCACGGCCAATCAGCCCTTCAGTCAATGGGACACCATCTTTGCTGATGACATGATGACCGTCGCGGCGGTAGATCGCCTCGTGCATCATGCCTTGATTGTCGAAATCCATACCGATAGCTATCGCAAACGCGCGGCCGCCTCTCGCTCAACTGCAGCCAATCCTTCAGACTGAGCTTAGCGGCATTAGCGATCATCGTTGTCGTTTCGATCATTGCTGTCGCGACAAGAGGACAATGCCGTTGCCGATCGCGCTCGCGGATCCTCACACTCGACTATCTAGCTGTCGCGTCACGCTAAAAGCTTGACATTCAATAATACGTTCCATCTCCTGAGGATCGTTGAGGGCAGTGTTATCCGGTCGCATGCGGTGAAACTCAAATCCTAGAGCTTCAATTTTGACCTGATATTCACGATGAGTGGCAAACACCACATCGTGACCTCGACGACGTAACTCAAGCGCGATCGCAATCTTTGGATGCAAGTCCCCGAAAGATCCAATGGTGGTTAAGACAATTCGGCTCACTTCTTCGCCTCCTAATCAGCGACACCGCATCAATACATCAAGATAAGGATGAGTCGCTCCTAATAAGGATGAGTCGCTCCTAGTGCTTCGCTGCTCTACCAGCAAAATTAAGATACTGTCCTCACCAAAATTTGAAGCAGCCTAACCATTGGTTAGAGTGAAAGTCTCCACATAACATGATGGATAATTATGTGGAATGGGGTGCCCTTCTAACAAGATGATGTCGCCCAATCGAGTGCCTCGCACTGTAACTATTCAGAACTAACGGCTCAATCAATCATCAGATTAGGGGTGAACTCGTGTTGGACGAGGGGGCGGAGGCTGTTGAGGCCAGCGGCGATCGCCCCCCTCAAGTTGTGGAGTCATGGCACACCTCTCTGCAACTCTAGTTTGACTCTAATCTGAGTTCAGGGGCGATCGCTGAACGGCAATTTTTTGCTGAGTCAAAGGCAAGGGCGACCATTATGTTTCTATGCCAAGCCTACTAACGGCCAGCGTAACCCGGCGGCGGTTGATGTTGAATGCAGATTCCGCGTGTTCCGCCGCTCCGGCTCACGCAATGGTTAGCCACAATAGTGTGATTTCAAGACCACGGCAAACTCCGACTGTTGAGGCGTAAAAGGACGTCCGGCAACATCGCCAAGAACTTCCTCAATCTCAAACCCCGTCGATTCTAGTTCGCGTTCCAGCATCTCAACTGAGAAGTACTGAAGCCAATTGTATATCTGCCTCGTACGGGCCGGCTCAATGATGGTGTACTTGTCCAGGATGACCTTTTCCGGATCATATTTAAATGTATTCAAAAAACCGAAATATTGGTAGGGAGACCAAAACCCGTCGAGCAGATTTTTTCGGTAACTCGCCGACTCTTCTTTCTGCTCAAACGCACTGAGAGAGTGAACATCCAGCACGACACGTCCTTCAGGACTTAGGTGTCGGTCAATCATTCTTAGCATCGCCGACCTCTGTTCGGGACTCAATGCACAGAAATCACACATAATCAAAGTCGCGAGATCGAATTTGCCGTCAGGTTCAAAATCTAGGTAATTCGCCTCGTGGTAATCAATCTCCAGTCCGTCTTGCTCAGCCTGCTTGCGGGCATAACTGATCGACCGAGGAGAAAAATCGACGCCGGTTACGGCGGCACCAAGATTGGCTAAGCGAGACGCATACAAACCTGGCCCGCATCCGAAGTCGATCACCCGGGAGCCACTTGACAACTTGAATCGGTCAGCCAGCCAGCCGACGGATACTTCTATGAATTCGATGCGTCGTGAAGAGACGTCTAGTTCACCATTCAGATGAAACGCGAGCATCTGTTGCGAGGTATGCTCGTCGGTCCATAGGTCCTTCGCGGTGTAAATCTCGAATGGTTCTGGCCGGTCGTTGATCCGCTCAAGGTCCGCGTAGAAAGAAGCAGAGAAGTTCGGCAAAGGTTCGATCATGCGAGGGGGATGCCTCCATCCCGCTGTGGCTAACGGCAAAACGCAGCAGCGTTAGTAGCCTTGAACTTAGCATTAGCGGCTTCGTCCGTCCGCTGCCGTGGAGTGTTGGGCTACTGTGGAGCTGACAACACTAACGCTCTGCGTGGTGTAAATTGGTAAATCCTAATCTCAATATTTATATTATCTCAATAGCCTTGAATAAGCTGACGCTGTGAAACAAACCCCTTCTGGAACTAAGAAACGCTCCTCAGGCAATGCGGTAGCGATTGACTTCACCAGAGATAGTGAGATTTCGCAGGTTTTTCCCTCTGGCTCGCTTCTCTCAAGCAAACCGCGGCAATGGAATGGGGTTCACCTGAGCTATTATCAGCATCGTCCCCATGAACTTCCTGAAACTGTCTCCAATCAGCATTTAGTTTTAGTTCATCTAGAGATTCCAACCTGGGCTGAACAGAGGTTAGATACTCAGTTTCAGGAAAATCAGTTTCAGGTTGGCGACATTCTCATTGTTCCAGCCCAAATGCCCCACTACGCCCGCTGGGATACAGAGCATCGGTATCTGATTCTTAGTCTTGACCCAACCGCATTTCTTAGTGCGGTGCAATCAACCGGAAGCTGGGATAGAGCTGAACTAGTGCCCCATTTTGCAACAGCTGACCCGTTAATTCACGGAATAGGATTAGCTCTAAAAACCGAGCTTGAGTCAAGTGGCTTAGGGGGACAGCTTTATGCAGACTCCCTCTGTACCGCACTGCTTAATCACTTGGTTCGCCATTACACCACCTCAAAACCAGTACTTTCAGCTCAAGCAGGTGGACTATCAACCTATCGATTGCAACAGGTGATCGAATATATTGATGCTTATCTGAATCGCAAATTGACTTTAGCTGACCTTGCGGCTGTCGCTCAAATGAGTCCAAGCTACTTCACTCAGCTCTTCAAAGAATCAACTGGATTCACACCGCATCAATATGTGATTCAGCATCGAGTTGAGCGGGCGAGGCAACTTCTTGTTGAAGGGAAGCTACCAATCGCAGAAGTTGCCCTTCAGGTTGGCTTCGCCCATCAAAGTCATCTCAACCGCCACTTCAAGCGATGGTTTGGAGTCACGCCAAAGACGTTTCTTAAACATCTTCTGTAAGAACGTGCTAAAAATCGGAGAAATTGGCAAGAAATCAAGGGTTAATCATATGCATACTGCAGATGCTCATTCAATGGTGGGCTTGACAGATCAGGCTTAAAATTTAGTTCAGAAATGAATGCCTTACAGTTTGTAGACTCACTTTCAGAAGTGGTGAAGTATTGGCTTTATGCAATTCATCCAGCCTGGATGTGGGTTGTGCTTGTCTTGACAATTTACGCGCTTTACTTGGGATTACAGTCTCGTCGCACCCGAAAAGCGACTGGAGAAACAAAGAAGACCTTAGTTAAACAAAGGTTTCCTCAAAGACACTATCGAATCGGAGCATTACTTTTAGCTCTTATGACAACAGGAAGTATTGGTGTTTTGGGGATTGAATATCTTAATAGTGGCAAACTACATGCAGTCCCTCATACCATTGTTGGACTTGTCATGACAGTTTTGATGGCTAATGCCGCAGCCCTAGCTCCCTTTATGCAAAAAGGGAAAGAGTGGGCACGTCAGATTCATATGGCTCTTACATTCTCGATTACGGGTCTGTTTGGCTGGCAGCTTATTACAGGATTTGAAGTCATTTTAGAGATTATTGGTGAGTATCAGCCCTAGAAGAAGGAACCAAGTCGATTAATGGCTTTCAAGGATAAAAGAACTTCATCAATGCTATATTCATCACTCTTTCTAGAAATTTATCTGTGCGATAGGCAATTTCTTCAAAAATATAAATTCGTCTCTCATTTTGACTTAGAAAGCAACTTTGGATAACTACAAATGAATCAAGATATTCGAACTTTTTTTGACTTTAACTCCCTATCTCCAATCAGTCGTCGTTGGCTCTTGCGAGGTGGTGCTGCTTTAGGTAGTGCTGCTTTCACATCTCATTTTATTCACACAAGAGCGCCATTACAGGCAAAGGCTTCTGAGACAGAAGTCAAGTCTACGAATTTGCTGAATGAATTAGATGCTATCCCCAATCCCAGTCAATCTTTAAAGGTGATAATTTTGGGAGCAGGAATGGCAGGACTTTGTGCAGCTTACGAGTTAGAAAAGCGAGGACATTCATGCGTCATTCTAGAGGCAGAACGCAGTCATATTGGGGGACGAGTTCGTACTCTGCGCTTTGGGAACGGCTTGTATGGCGAAGTCGGTGCATCGCAAATCGCTAGGATTCATAAGCTGACCCATCATTACGTGAATGAGTGTAACTTACAACTCCGTCCATCGGTAACAGTTAATCCTGAGACATACTACTATCTACGTAACCAACGTATACGGGCTAAGAATTCAGGTATCCATTCCTCACAAAGGCTGAGGCAGCAAAAGAACCGGAGGCGGCTGAGGCAGCATTTCAGTTTCTGGTAACAAGGAAGGGGGTTCCTGGCCTAAGCGTGCGGCTCGACAAGCTTGGGTCAGCGCCTCCAGCACCGGACGGTTCTGAGCCTTGAGAGAGGTAGAAACCGTGAGCATCCGGGAGACAAACTGACTCCCAGCTTCCGATTGTGAGCCAAAACTCGTGCGCCGCCAAATCACCGCCGGACGTAAGGCCCGCTCTGCCGCATTATTGGTGGGCTCAACATCCGGGGTGTAGACAAACGTCCAGAGCGCGGCTTCCACCTGCAGCAGCTTCTGGCAGGTGCGAACGGTTTTTGCCAACGGCGTTTTCTCTCGCTCGCCGATGGGCAGACGGGCAGCGGTTTCCAACTCGGCTTTAAATCCGGCTCTCAGATGCGCCACCATCTGCTCGAAAGTCTCTCGTGAGAGGGTGCCATCACGGACTCGATACCACCATCGAAACAACCGCTGTTGCCGACGCAACAAGGATTCACCAATTCCTTGAGAAACTCCGCTTCGCTGAGCGATGGCCGTTAAGTCTCGTTTGAGATGCGCCCAGCACACTTGCCGTCGGGTCACCTCAATCCAGCCGTAAGCCCCGTAGCGATCCGAGCTAACAATGCCGTCAAAGGTCTCACCAATCAAGTGCTTGGCGGTTTCCTGTGAGCGACTGAGGACCACCGCAAACCAACTCATCAGGGGGGTAACTAACACCCATAGCCAGCCTTGTCGAGCCTGCGGATTGTGGCCATCGCGATTGCCCTGAGGGAAACTGGTTTCATCACTATGCAGCAATGGTTGCTGGCAGACATACGCTTTGGCCTGCTCCACCATTGGGCGAATGGCCTCACTCATCTCACACCGGAGTCGATGCACGCCGCCATAGGACAACCTGATGCCAAAGACCTCTTGCATCAAACCTTGCACTTGAGCGTGACTTTGGCGATAGACGCCGCTGAGCAACCCCACCACCGCACTCAATCGCTCGCCATTTCCTGATGCCGATACACCGCCAGGCAACCGCGCTCGAGTCTTGGCACCACAGGCGGCACACGGCAACTCATGCAGGCGATACTCCATCACCAACGGCTGGATCGGTGGCAATTCCCATACTTGATGGCGATGTGGATGCGGGTCTTCGCCCCTCAGTCGCTCACCACAGGTTGGGCAAACCTCCGGTTTCTCTTCATACACCTGGTTACAATGCTCCACGGCAACCAACTGACGAACCTGGCGAGGACGTTTCTGCTTACCTTTAGCCTTGCGTCGCTGAGGGGCTTTGGTTGGCTTCGCGGCAAACCCATCACTGGAGGGGGGACGCGACGAATTCGACGAGTTCTGGTTGAGCGTTTCCTCTACTGCCGCTAGACGCTCACTCAGCTGTTTTACCTGCTCAGCTAGATTGACCAGCGCCCTCTTTACACTCGCTGGCGCGGCTTCCCAATCCTGTTCGGGGATCTTTTCTCCGCCAATCTCAATCTCGTCCATGTTCCATATCTAGAACATTTTTCGGGGCTCAAGCTATAAAGCTTTCTTTAGTTTCTGGAACGGTTACGAATTCAGAACAGTTGATTAGTCTCTATAATCTGACTAATTCGGAGATAGGTTTGACGCCAGATGATGTTTTAGGAACTGTCATTAGAAGTCATCTTTCTGAGTTGAGTGAACAGGAGAAAGCTGAGATCTTTGCCCAGAAAATTGAAAGTCCAGCCGTCCGCAAGATGGATGAGCAGTCCATGCTTCAGTGGTGTAAAGCGTCTGGTTTTTCAGACAATGCTATTGAAATGATGGCAGCGGCAAA
Organism: Leptolyngbya sp. SIOISBB; assembly: GCA_010671905.1. Lineage (GTDB taxonomy): Bacteria > Cyanobacteriota > Cyanobacteriia > Phormidesmidales > Phormidesmidaceae > Halomicronema. The sequence goes on along the minus strand of JAAHII010000001.1, from coordinate 5,922,772 downwards.
TGGTTTTTTGGGCGGTCTGATGTATTTTTCAGCGCTTAGTTTTGTTCGTGTGGGCGGAAATTATGGTGAGATGGAGGAAATCGCGGGTGGTAGTGCTCTTCTTCCGGCTGCTCTGGCAGACAAACTCAAATCGAAGCCGAGAATGGGCTGTGAAGTAATTCGTCTAGAGCGAGATGATGATGCATCTGAGGCAACAGCCGTTTATGTAGAAGAAAATAGCATCAAGCGAGAAGTCGGAGACTTTGTTCTTTGTACAATTCCTTTCCCTGTTTTATCTAAACTGGATAATCCTTTTTCTGCCTCTAAGCATCGAGCTATTCGCGAGTTTTCTTATGTCTCTGCTACGAAGGTACTCGCTGTAACGAATCGCCGTTTTTGGGAAATAGAGGATGGGATATATGGGGGGAGTACGTCGAGCGACTTGCCCATCTCTACGATCCATTATCCTTCAGATAATGCACAGGCCAAAACTCATGCCATTTCGGCTAATCCATCTGTTTTGCTAGCGTCTTATACAACAGGTAATCTAGCCCGTCACTTAGCACACTTACCTGAGCAGGAGCGCTATAGAATCGTTCAGCAGAATCTTGCGAAGATTCATCCACAGGTTAATCAAAATGGAACAATCCAGAGCATGGAAAGTTGGAGTTGGGATAATCATCGTTGGAGTCTAGGAGCTTGGTCTTTGATAAGGCCATATCAGCAATCGAGTCTATATGAGCATGGGATTGCCCCAGAAGGACGCATCTACTTTGCGGGGGAACATACATCAACCAACCAAGGCTGGATGCAGAGTGCGCTGGAATCATCGCTAAGGGCTGTTCAGGAAATATTGGTAGAAGCTAGCAAAGCGTAATAACATTCCACTCAATTATGCACTTTTGTTGCACAACGTTCCCAATCACCCGTCGCAGATAACCTTGAACATCCAACAGACAACCTCTCGGCGGTCGGTGTGCATTGGGATTATTATGCCGCTATACACTCAAATTTAAATGCAACAGCCCCCCTGTCCGTCATTGATGTGCATCCATATATGCTCGTAGCAACTGATTGATCCGTGTTTGATAGCCTTGCCCTTGAGACTTAAACCACTCCAATACATCGCTATCGATACGGAGGGTAACTTGAGCTTTAGTCTTGGTCACAGGTAAACCCCGTCGCACTACGGCCTTGACAAACATTTCTGGGGTAACCTCTGGACAATCTGATAAATCAATATCTTCATCCGTCATCGCATCCAGTCGCTGCCAGTCAGTTTGAGAGTTGCTCGAAGTAGGTTCGTTGTTCATATCTCGTTGCCTTTCTTGCAGAAATAATACGGATACAATTCTCACGCTCAGTATGGACAACGGCGATTACTCGCCCTTGCAACAAACCAAATGTGACAAACCGCTGCTCCCCATAGTTGTAGCGATCATCCTCTACGGTCAAAATATCGCCGTTAAATACGGATGGGACATCAGTAAAATCGATTCCATGCTTACGAAGATTAGCAAGACGCTTTACTTCATCCCATTCATATTCCATTCTTGAACGATAGTTTCAATAACCAATTGTAACTACAAATTGTCGTTACAGTCACTTTGCTCTACGCCTTTGCTCTTAAATCCCCTAACAGCGGGTTGAAACTACTCCCCAACCGAGGACTTGCGGCATAACGGCTCGGTTCAGCGGACGCAGACAAACCAATGCTCTCAATCAAAATAACTGAGACGTTCCGCTGCAACCGAATTGTTAGGCTTCTGAAGCCGTCCCTTATTTTGCGCCAGATAAACACCATAAGTTTCTATGGTAAGTAGCCGTGGTATTCGTAATTCCACTTATAGCTATAAACGCAACATATTCTGATAGCTAGACCTATAATCTTTTCCAGCATTAAATCATTAGCATATTCCATTGTCATACAAGGTATCGGATCATCATCTCTTTCTTCAAAACGACTAGGAAACCAAATCGATTGAGACTCATACATATCAAGATATTTCGTTGAAATCGCTTGCACCGTTGCTTCGCTATCACCAGTACTCAAAATGTTCGCGACTAAATCTTCCGTATTACGATCCCAGACTGCCCCCCACATACCATCATTACAGTCACCATCTCCTACGTTGAAGACCATTCGTAATTGCAGCAACTCTACGTTCGGAAAAGCGACATCGAAATCAAACCAATAATACTTCCCCACATGATTCAGATAGTATGCTGGATCGTCGTCCCACTTAGAATTCTCTATATGATGCTCTGGCATATTAGGACAGTCGGCATAAGCCGCCGTACTGCATGACCCCAAAAGTGTGACTGGGCGAACAGGGATAAATATCTCATCATCATTAGATATGCCTGCACCGTTGAATGCCTTCTTAAGAAACTTAGGGACTTCTGCTTTTAATGCGTACGGAAATGGTGAAAGCTCACTGATACAGGCTGCCCACATAATTTACTCCAATGAAAATTCTAGTTCTATGCTTCCCAACAGATCACTTTTAAGTTATTGCCCCATCCTGTAAGTAAAGAAGCCTAACAATATTATTAGACAGAAAGTTTCCGCATATTATGATGGCTTCTCAATGCCATTGAAACATTTGCGGGATAAAGCTTTCGATGGCTTTTGAACCCATTTACAGGTGGGTTGTTATGTGGAAGCAAAACGATGTCATCAGATTGGCTGCCTTGGCCACAAAAGTTCAAACCTATTGACTCAATCAATCACCAGATTAGGTCAACACTCCAGACAACTTTTTAAGGGCAACGGTGGAATGCGGTTTTCAGGACTCTTGCGTAGCTGTTCAGCTAACGAAAAATCAAGGTTTTCAGAGCTTGTTTGGAAAAGTGTCCGGATTATTGTTAGGTGGACTTCGTGTTGGATAAGGAAGCGGAGGTTGTTGAGGTCAGAAGCGATCGCCCCCTCAAGTTGTGAGTCATGGCACACCTCTCTGCAACTCTAGTTTGACTCTAATCTGAGTTCAGGGGCGATCATTATGTTCCTATGCAAAGCCTACTAACGCCGCGCTGTACTTTGCAGCACAGCGGAAAAATTGTTCGACAGCAGTGCTTTGTTAGGCCAATTGATTGCTCGTCTCATTATTGTTTAACAATTACAGGTATCCACCAGCAAACACACATTTCGCTTATTGGTCTAAACGGTATTGGAAAATAAGCCGCAATGTCTGGCTTATTCCCGTCTCGCTCGTACCCAGTTGAAGGAAACCATTCTCCATAAATATATCGATTCGTTTTCATGGAGGTCTTATAAATACAGTTAAATTCCGCATAAGTTGCTGAAGGCACCGTGTGAACTTCAAATTCACTTGACGCAAATTCGCTTGTCACCTCCATACCGAGAACATCTATGAATTCATCTCGTTTTCCATTTTCTTTCGGAAAATATACTGAAAGCAAAGGCGAATTTGTTGTTGGACCTGGCCTACCATTATTCAGACCATATAGTTTTTGATAATCTTCTGAGATAACATACTCTTTCCAGAATTTAGGACCATCTTTAACAAACCTATCGAATTCAAAGCTCTTACTTTTGCCAATAATATTAAATTCCGGAATTTCAATTATTTTATAGTGCATATTTTCTCCACCTTGAATTTCTACTGGGAAGAAGACTCGGTTATATGAAGAAAGCGTAGCTGCGCCTGAGCGAGCTTGACTTGGATTGATTCCATGTATGTTCCGAAATGCGCGAGTAAAAGCATTCGGAGATTCGTATCCATATTTCAAAGCAATATCAAAGATACTTTTGTCAGTTTTCAACAAATCAACCGCAGCCATAGTAAGTTTGCGCCTTCTAATATACTCAGCACACGTGACTTTAAAGCAAGCAAAAAACATTCGATGAAAATGATACTTAGAACAACATGCTACTTTTGCGACATCCTCAATGCTAAGCACACCATCTAAATTACTCTCAATGTATTCGATAGCCAAATTCATCCGTTGTGACCAAGCCATATCTATAAGTCTCCTAATGAGAATCCATGGTACTTAGTCACTAAAACCTTTGTCTCACCTTTTCTTGCTATTTTCTATCTTCCAAAGTTTTGGTCATTGAAGGTCTAACGGCAAAAGTGGGCGGTGGCATAGAACATCGAATCGAATCGAAGCACCATGACTCTTGCTCATTCGCTCCACTGATGTGTTAGCTGACTATCACCTGAAAGTTATTCAAGCCAGCGATCGCACTTGTTAGAGTTGGCAGTACTAAAGTTGATATCTTTAGATTGCTTGGCCTAATTTAGAAATATGCTCATTGAAGTCAGCTTTTGGATTAGAGGCTCGCTTCGCCAAAAAGTTTTCCAGATCCAGTAACTCTCCCAATGAAACTCCCGAACGGATCTGGGCCGCTAGAAACTCCTCTCTTCGATACGACTTTTCCGCCCATTCGAAAACTTCTGGTAAGTCCAAACTCCTAAGGAAAATAACCCCATCAGCGTCACCAAAGACCCAATCCTCTGACTTGATTGTGGTGTTTCCGAGTGTGAGGTCTAAACCGATGTTACCGATCGCCTTCAACTCTTGAGGGAGTTTCAAAGGACCAATTGGATACGCGCCCTTACAAAAGATCGGTACCCCAATCTCAATCAGCTCAGTCGTATCACGAACAAATCCGTCAACTATGATACCTGCAAGATTCTTGCGATTGGCTTCGGTGGCGATCAGATCGCCAATCAAGGCAACCTCATGTGAGTGATTCGTGATTACGACGACATCACCAGCTCTTGCCTGATGGATCCCAGCCAGGATAGTGACTAGATCATTATTGGCCTGGACAGTGATCATCGGACCAGCTAATTTCATTGCCCAATCAATCGGCGTGAGACCGTGTGGAGCAGCACCGAATGGGACACCTGCTCGAAAGGCGGCATCGGCTAAAAGGGCGCAGCTATACTGATTTTGGAAAATGGCAGGGAAGTCAGTCATTTTGAACTCTTTCAAACTGAATGGTCGAGCTAGGTCAGCTATCTAAGAAATGGGCTCTATAGATAAAGGATATTGGAACTTAAAGTTGCCGTCTGATTGAGGCCAGCTAACGCCCACGTCCAGGCACGTTTGAGGCAACACATGCCTTTGCGGCAAGCGGGTCAAACAACGTCGCATGCAACATGGACATTAGCCGACAAGCCTCGCCAATAGCCCCTTCTTGAATTCATCTGGTAACTCTACTGGTTTGAATGATTCGGTGGAAACGCATACCAAAGAAAGCTCTGCGGTAAATACAGGCACCTCTGCAACAGTTCCCAGCAACGAAAGCGAGAATGAACTATTCCCCACGTCTAAGGTGTGAACAGCAACCTCCAGTTCGTCGTCCCATGACATTGGTTTCAAGAACTCCAAACTGAGCTTTCTTGCTGGCGGGGCAATGCCCATTTCAAACATTCGGCGTTCTGCCGGACCGCCCAACACATCCCCAAGAAACTCCAAGCCCGCTTCTACGACGAAGTGACTAACCCTGGGTGTATAGACGATCCCTCCGGGGTCGCAATCACCGAAGAGAACTCGGCGGCGATGAATGTACGAAGTTGTCATTTAGGCAACTAATTTGGCTTCTGATTTTGAACTAGTGGCTAACGGCCCTATTGAGCGGCTGTAGATACATTATTTGCCACTATGGATAAGTCCAAAGTCCGCTCCAACAGGATAGTTTAGGTGGCAGTTGAACCATTCGTATAGATACTACAATTTGGGCATGTTAGACAGCTATTATGCACCCACCAAAACTTTTTTCAGGGAGTATTTGGCTAACTCAATAAAAGCACGAACGGTCGGTGATAGATCCTTATATGAGGGGTACAAGGCATTGATATCAACTTGTGTAACCTGCCAATTGGGTAGAACGGGTTGAAGCTGATGCTGTTCCACGGCCTTTTGGGCGACGAATTTTGGCAACACCGTAATGCCCTGCTGGGCGATCGCTGTCTTTAATAGAATCGCGACATCATTGCACAGTAATCGCGGCGAAACAGGAATTTCCACGTGCTCTGCCCCCTGGCTCAGCATCCAAGTCTGGCTGAGGGTAGTCCCTAGATCAAGCAAAACATGGTTAGAGAGATCCGTCGGCAGTTGTGGGGTGCCATAGCATTGGAGATAGGTAGCGCTGGCAAAGAGCCCGGTCCTAGCCCGTCCCAAGTGGGTCATAATCAGTGAGCTATCCGGTAGCGTGCCCACCCGAATCGCCAGGTCAAAGCCCTCCTCAATCAAGTCGATCCGGCGGTTCGAGAGTTCTACCTGACACGTGACTTGGGGATGAGCCGCTAGAAACTCCGTCACGATGGGGCCCAAAAAAGCTTGCCCCAAGACGTAGGGAGCTGTCACGCGCAGCAACCCTGACGGTTGGGACTTATAGCTTTCAACAATGCTATTGGCAGTTTCCAATTCCTGAATGATGCGGCGGCAGTGATCGTAGTAGCGGTGACCAACTTCTGTGAGATGAATCCGGCGAGTGGAGCGCTGCAAGAATCGAGTGCCGAGGCGGGTTTCCAGTCGGGATACGGCTCGACTGACGGATGATTTTGGTAATGCCAGGAGGTCGGCCGCTGCAGTAAAGCTACCCCGCTCAACCACTTTCGTGAAAACCAGGATGTCGTTGAGATTGTCCATGATGCTGTTGCCGATTGCCCGAGATGACGTTCTTTATTGTTGCTCGTATGGAACAATCTTTTCCAGGAAGCCCTCTTAATCTTTTTGAGACAACAATCTACCGTAGAACTATCAACAACAGAGGTCTACGGAGGACTAAGACAATGGGAAAACTGACTGGCAAAGTGGCCGTGGTGACCGCTTCATCTCGGGGGATTGGGCGAGCTGTGGCCAAACGGCTTAGCCGCGAGGGAGCCGCCGTAGTGGTGAACTATGTCTCTTCGCCCGAAAAGGCTGAGGCAGTGGTGCAAGAAATCACCGCCGCAGGGGGACAGGCGATTGTGGCTCAAGGTAGCGTGGCAAACCAAAGAGATGTGCGACACTTATTTGAGACCGCAGAACAGCAGTTGGGGGCGATCGACATCGTTGTGAATGTAGCTGGAGCATCGGTGTTTAAGCCACATACTGAATTAACCGATGAGGATTTTGACAAAGTATTTTCAGTGAACGCTAGAGGCGCGATGTACATCTTGCAAGAAGCCGCAAAGCGTATCAAAGATGGTGGACGCATTGTGCAGTTTTCCACGGGCGGCACAATGATGCCTATATCAGCTGGTGGCATCTATGCAGCAAGTAAAGCAGCAGGTGAACGCTTTGCCTTTGCCCTCGCCAAGGAAATTGGCCATCGCCAGGTGACGGTGAATGTAGTTTCCCCAGGTGTAACAAATACTGACGGCCTAATTATGCCTCAAGAAGCTGTAGATCAATTGATTCAGCAAACACCGCTGGGACGACTAGGGCAACCTGATGATGTAGCAAATGTCGTGGCTTTTTTGGTCAGTGATGATGCCCATTGGTTGACGGGACAAAATATCCAGGCCAATGGGGGCATTTTGTAAGTTTTCTATTAAAGTCCTTTGAGACAGATTCAAAGAGACTATTTCTGTCTTTCTGTCTAACAATTATTATTAGACAGAAAGTTTCCGTATATTGTGATGGCTTCTCAAAGCCAATGAGACATCTGGCACATAAAGCTTTCGATGGCTTTTGAACCCATTCGCAGGCGGCGTGTTATGTGGAATGGTGACTCACTCTTTGCAAGAGTCTAGTATCTGACGAGTTACTCTGTGTCGCTAAGCGTGAGAGCGATCGCCTTAATCAATCACCAGATTCGGCGTGAATTCGTGTTCGACTAGGGGGTGGAGGCTGTTGAGGCCCGCCGCGATCGCGGCCTCACGTTGTGGAGTTATGGCACACCTTTCTGCAACTCTAGTTTTACTCTAGTTTGAGTTCAGGAGCGATCGCGGAACGGCAACTTTTTGCTGAGCCAAACGCAAGGGCGATCATTATGTTCCTATGACAAGCCTACTAACGTTCCGCTTCATACACCGCCAGAAACTTTCGCTTTTAACCAACCACTTCTATACGGTCGACGTGCAAGCAGATTGTTATGGGGCGTATTTCACCTGTCACTCTGGATATCACCCCATACTAAAGGAAAATTTGCCGTGATTAGCATAAACGCCACAACCATCAGAAAATTGTAATGCTGGTTGCTCCTCAGCATGGAGCAAATTATCCTGATCAAAAGACAGATGACTAGGACGCTCACAGGCAATACACACTCGTTCATATTGAAACAGAAACCCAGTCTCACAAATTAATTCTTGAAGAAGTTGCCACTTTTTCTTATCGTGGCTCAATTGCAACACAGAGATACCAAAATCAAACAAGCACGCCCAACTTGCCCATTCTGCCGGTCTTGAAAGGCAATGAGTAAAGTAACGAATATCAGCGTATTCTAGTTCAGGATTTAACTTTTCTAAATCATAAACTAGCTGACTTTCAAGACACCTCAAGACAGTATCAGGGAAGTAGAGGGGGACTGAATTACACTTTTCTGGTTCATAAGGTACTTGGGACCAAAGTGTTTGATTTCGTAATCTAGTAAAAAGCTGCTTGTCAAGTTGTCGTTCTATTAAGTGCTGAAGATAATCAAGTACCCGCTTGAGGAACTTTATATGAACGTCTCGCCCCAGATAGCTTCGAGCATCATCGATAGTACTGATAGTTTGAATTGCCTGTAAAGGGTTGCTATAAAAAACAATTTCAGGTTCTTTATATCCATTAAGGATGTAGGCAGTTTTAATAATTTCAGCGGCCTTAGCATGATCAATAGGATGCGTTATAAGCTGAATTGAGCGCCATTTTTCGCAAAGTCCAGGTATTTGAGCTTCTAGTTCAGCATCTACATCTGTTAAAAACCTTTGCTTTGACATAGCTACAGGATGCTTATGGAAGGCACCTCAATAATCTTACGAGCAATTTGGTTTGTCTCATTGATTTGGCTCAAGTATACTCCAACCAACCGGCTGCATGCGATTGTTATGAGTTGAATGGCTAGATTGCAACAATCCCCTTCACCTTCGATTCCAATATCTGTATTAGCTCTGGTTGCATAAATTTATAGTTGTCGGGAATCCCCAGGCAAACCAATTGTTTATTTTTCAGTAGTGGAGAAAATTTGTTCGATATCTTTTGCGATGAGACTTTTCCATTACAAATATAATATCTGCCCATTCAATTAAGTCTCCTGAAACAGGTGTTTCTGCATCTGAATTAGTTCCTGCACTGATTGCATTAATACCTTCATACTGTGAGAAGATCGCCTCCCCAGTAGGACTCCTTAATTTGTTCTTGCTGCATACGGAGAGGAGATTCATTAGTTCCTTAACTCATAACTGCACAGCTGAGCGGCAACAGATAGTTTTGAACTCCCTAACAGAATCTCGAATGTCCGCTCCGACGTCGTGTTGTGCTGTTGTTATAGAAACTGTTTGGGATTCCATGGAAATTTGGAACGATAGCCAATAATGACATTCTCGATCAGATTGGAGTTCGCATTGGGTGTAGACGTATGGTAGTCAACATACCCTCGCTGATACCTGTGGCTATTTCCTCGTGGCAAGTCCTTCTTCGGCTCGCCTCTAACTACTTCTGAAAAAATCTTATCTACCCAGCTTTGAGCAAGTGCTCGGCTCAATTTCTGATTGGTTCCTGAATAGATCACGACTGCATAAGGAGGCTCAAGTTCATGTTCTTGCCTGAACAGCAAGAATAAATCAATCTCTGACAACTTAAGCAATTCAACATATTTCAGTTTCTCGCCGCATGGGTGTAAGTAGTGGTAGTAATAGGCAAGCTGCCAAGATGCGATCCGAGTGATTTCAGCGTCATCATAGTGACCCAACTCAATCAACACAGGTTCAAGGGTTGCCACTTTACAAGGCTCATCAGTTGCAGTACCCAGCGCCAGCCCTGCACGTCCCATATCTATCAGACGACGTACTGCATCCGCATCCCGACTGAACCGTTCATGAGCATCAAAGGCTAAATCGCAAGGGAAGTAGGGAATATAAGGTTCTGGTTCTTGCGAATGCTCTAATACATCTAGCAGCCATTCTTTGGCATCAATCCCTTTTTTCGGGATCACACCCCAGAACGCACCTGCAACCCCTGGGCGCTCAAGTTCCTTGCCGCGAATCAGCTGCATCATTGCCTCAAGAGGCGGCATCCCCACAACTGCTTGTTTATCTTGCACATATTTCTTATCATCGCACCTCCATTCCCAAACATCCTCTCTACTGGAGATAGCTTTGCTACAAAACTTGCCAATTTGATAGGCAGCACACGCTCGAATATTCGTATCAGCATGGTCTAGTAGTTCTAATAAAGTTGTGCCAACTTCTTGCCAGGTTGAATCATAAGCACCCAAAAAGATTTTTGCCGCGACGATCTCCTCCTGTGTAGGAGCCTGACGATCTTCTACAGCAGTTAACTCATCTAACCACTCAAGAATCAAATAATTATTAGGTGATTTTTCTGCCAGGAACTTAAAGCGAGAACAGAAAATTGCAAAGATTTCAGGTTTCTCTAAAGTCTGGGCAGTGATCGCTTCAAAGATGCTTTTCAAGCGTTCATGAGTCGGTCTTGGTTTGTAATCATCATAATTGGAGTGCTGTGACGCCTCCATCTCTAGAGCGTGGATTAACTGATTAATTGCCCTATCCCAAATTTGGCGTTCTTTGTGGTCAAGTAAGCCAATCAATATTTCAAAGATTCTATCCCACTCCTTTAAGCTATAGGGGAAGTTAAGGGGAATATCTAAAAGGCCAACTGGATTGCTGTTCCAATGAGGGGAGAATGTTTCTGGTGTAAATATTTGTTCACGAACCACTTCAAGGCTCTGCTGAGAGTCTTCCTCTTGAACCATAAACTTGAGAATAGCCACAAGTTGCCTGCATAGGGTTATGCTAACTCAACTTTTGCAACAAACAGAAGAGTTGCCAATATCACCTTACCCAAAACCCAAGCTGCACAACGACTTATTAGAGAGAATTTTTTCACCTAGAATGATGGCCTCTCAAAGTCATTGGGTCGCTTTCTATATAAGGTTTTCGATGGCTTCTGAACCCATTTACAGGTGGGTTGTTATGTGGAATGCGCTTATCGCACAACGATGCCATCAGATTTAGATGTCCTGGCCACAAAAGTTCAAAGCTATCGGCTTAATCAATCACCAAGTTAGGGGTGAACTCATGTTGGACGAGGGGGCGGAAGCTGTTGAGGCCAGTCGCGAAAAAGAGTGACTTCTCCCATTCATGAGCATTCGCTGTTTTACCATTGCCACAAAATGGATATCAAAATCATTCCTTAAAGTCTTCTAAAACCTTAGAGATCATAACTTTCAAGCGGGGAACATCTTCTAGCACCGCTTCCCAAATGATCTCTACATCCGTATTGAAATAGTCGTGAATCAGCTTATCCCGCATGCCAGCAATATCTCGCCAGGGAATATCAAGATATTGACTCCTGACAGAATCAGGTATCCGCTTGACTGCTTCACCAATAATTTCTATCGCCCTGGAGACCGCAAATACCTTTTCTAAATTCTGTGCAAACGCTTCATACCCAATCCCTGCTGTAAAATGCTCGATCGCAGCCAAAATATCTTCTAAATAATCCTGAATCTGGCGTTGGCTCACAGGTAAACAACCTCTGCCAAAATGCGATCGCCAATCCGTGGTTTCAACCCAGCTTTATGCACCAGATCAACCTTAATCCCCAGATTATCGGTGAGGTAATTCTCTAGATTGACAAACTTCAACAGGCTAGGTGTTTTAGAAAACTCCACCAGCACATCCACATCGCTGGTTTCGGTCTGCTCCTCTCTGGCATAGGAGCCAAAAATTCCTAATTCTTTGACCTGGTACCGCTCGTGCAACACGGATTGATGCTGCACGAGCCATTGCTTAACTTCCTCCAGCGTTTTCACGTCGCTTGCTCCCGTGACCTATGCACAGCGGTTAATTTACCTTACCTCGCAGGGCCTGCGATTACTCCCAACTCCATTTTGCGATCTCATTCAGCGACTCAGTCAATCACTAGATTAGGGGTGAACTCGTGTTGGACGAGGGGGCGAAGGCTGTTGAGGCCAGCGGCGATCGCGGACCCATTGTGAATCACCGTGGCAATCAGGGGACTCAGCCCAGCGGTGGTGGCTAGTCCCAGGGCAACCAAGTTCGGGACGACGACGAGGGCGATGTTTTGTTCGATCAGATCGCGGGTTTGGCGAGCGATCGCGATCGCCTCCAACAGTTCCAACAAGTCATTATTCATCAGCACCACATCGGCAGTCTCGCGGGCCACATCAGCTCCCCGTTCAAAGGACACCGAGACATCGGCATAGGCCAGCGCCACCGAATCATTCAAGCCATCACCGACAAAGGCGACCGTGCGCCCAGAACGATGCAAATCGCGTACAATCTTGGCCTTTTGGTCAGGAAACGCTTCGGCATAGACCTTGTCATCGGGGATGCCCAACTCTTGGGCCACTTGGGCAGCGCGTTGGGGGTTGTCTCCGGTGAGCAAGTGGAGTTCCAGGCCAAATTCTTGCTGCAAGAGATGAATCAGCCTCGGGCTTTCTCGCCGTAGGGGGTCGGTATAGCCCAGCGTACCGATAAACTCGCCATCACAGGCGACATAGATGAGTGATAACGCCCCCGCTTGCGGATTGATCCAGCCGTTCCACGTCACCGCTTGCTGCTGCAAAAAGCGTTCGCTGCCTACGGTGATGGTGTGCCCCTCAATGCGGGCCGTCACCCCCAGCCCCACACTGTAATCCCAGTCATCTCGCGGCAGCAGCGGAATTCCTTGGGCTTGGGCCTGCGCCACGATCGCCTCCGCCACCGGATGAGTTAAGTGCTGCTCCGCAGAAGCTGCCAGCTGTAGCAACCGTTCTGCGGAGAGGTCCGGCGCCAAGGGGGAAATGGCGACGATCACGAGGGCGCCTTCGGTCAGCGTGCCGGTTTTGTCAAAAACGATGGTATCCACCTCGGCCAATTGTTCGAGGGTGCGGCCACTGCGCACCAGCACGCCGTGCCGGGTCGTGTGGTTCAGGGCGCCCAAAAACGCCGTGGGAATCGACACGCGAATGCCCGTGACAAAATCCAGGGTGAGAATGGCGGCGGCGCGGGCGGGATCGCGAGTAAGACCCAATACCAGCGTGGCCAACAGCAAAGAGGGAATGATCAGGCGATCGGCCACCTTTTCGGTGTAGTTCGCCATGCGGGTATCGTAGACCGGCGCTTGCTCTAGCAGCCGCAGCCCCGCCGCTGCCCGCGTTTGGTCGCCGACCCGGGCGGCTTTGAGGGTCAACTGTCCCGATCGCACCAGAGTGGAGGCAAAGACATAGGTCTCGGGCCGCGCCACAATGGGCATTGCTTCTCCGGTAAGCCCCTGCTGATCGACGGTTGCTTCCCCGCTCAACACCGTGCCATCCACCGGAATTTGCTCCCCCGGATGCACCACCACAAGGTCTCCCAGCTGCACCTGGTCGCTGGGCACTTGCCGGAGTTCCCCTTCGACGCCCTGCACCCAGGCAAAGCGACCGATCGCATCCGCCAGCGTCGACGATCGCACTTCCGTCGCCCGAGCCGTTTGATCGCGAATGGCATCGCCAATTTCATGGAGCGTAATCACCAATGCCGGAGTCAATAGCCTGCCCTGCCAAGCACTCAGACTGAGGGCAAGGAAATCCAGACAGTCAATATTGAGGCGGCGATCGCGCCAGAGGCTACGCCAAGCTCGCTGGGCAATCGGCCAGATGGCGATCGCCAGAGTCACCGCCGCCATGGGACGCGTCCGTCGCCATCCCGGCCACCGGCTGGCAAAGGCAAGAGCCGATGCTAATAGGGGCAATCGGAGCGCTGAGCCATGCTCGTCTAAAGCGACCTTGACAGGAGGAGTAGTTAGCCGATCGCGACCGGGCGGCATCTGCAACCGGACCGACTCAACCGGAACAATGGGGTTCGCCTCAACCGCCTCTAAATCGTCCAGCAGTTGACTGAGTTGGGCCGACACCGTTGAGGCAGCGGCAGGCGCGTAACGGATCACAACTGACCGAGCCGCTAGATTGAGACGCACCTGCTGCACCTCAGCCAGAGCGGCTAATCCACTCTGGAGCTGAGTTGAGTATTGGCGTTGGGTACCTAACCTAGGAGTCCGCACCCGCAGACGCCCTGGCACCTGATGCACGATTTTCCAGGATGCAGCAGGGACTGAGTTCAGGGTGCCCGACTCTGGAGCGGCCCCGATCGCCGGAATCGAAAATTGCGTCATACGGTTTGCGGTCAATATAGAAGCGTCAATGTAGAAGCACTGTTAGGCAATCAGGTTAGGCCGTGACGATATCTTGTTCCGCCTGCTCTAACACTTGCAATAGCCGCATCCCCAGCTCCAACTCGGTGAGGTCAGCTCCGTCATATTGAATCGCAATGGAACTCGCAGCGCGGTTAATTCGCACCTGACTCACAATGTCTTGAATGAGCAACAGCTTCTCTAAACGCTGAGCAAAGGGCGCATCGGTCAGCAGCCGAGGAATCCGCAGACGAATCCGCCCCGATACGGAATGAACGATGGTGTAGTCTTCCTCTTTGGCCGGGGGATGAGCGCCATTCGTCGCGGCGGCTGGTGCCGTGGGCGAATCACTCGCTGACTGCTTTTTAAGTTGCACAATGACCTGTCGGGTGACGGCGGCGATCGCCAGATTCACCACCAAAGCACTGGCCCCGCGCAGGCGTAACTGCGTGGTGACAAACAAGCCACCCAGCACCGGCAAAATGGCCGCAATTTCACTATATTCCTCTAGCCAATGCCCTAACTGAGAACCATGGTCAGCTACCGGAGCCGATTGTTCTGGCGCAGTGCCTATTGTCATCATTGACCCTTCCCTGATTTCCTTATGGGATAAGCGATTTCAGAGATCCATTATCTAATATGAAACTGACTTATTGCAGATTAGTGTTATCTAAAAATAATATTCTGATGAGACTAAGCCTGCGCTCTTGTGGCGACGGCAAATCGATCAAACAGACGAAATCGGTAGCATCAAGAGAACATTATGAAATCTGGATTAGTCATCTATGCCAGCGATCGCCAGCCCCTGGTCAATTTTTATGTCCACGTCTTTGAGCTAGTCGTGAGAGAGTCCGAAGAGGACTATACCGCCTTGATCTCAGGCGACTTTGAGTTAGTGGTGATCCAAGCTCCCGCTGCCTACATGAATTCAGTCACTATTGAGAACCCCCCTCAGGCGCGCGAATCAACGCCCATCAAGCCGGTTTTCTTCACGACTGAACCACTGGCTGACTTGAGAGCCCGCATCCAATCAATGGGAGGGCAGTGCAATCTACCGGAACAAGAGTGGAGCTTTAACGACCACGTTGTTTGTGACGGCTGGGATGTTGAAGGCAATATTTTTCAAATGTGTCTTCTAAAAAAATCGCTAACGTGAATGGACTCTCAAATTTTTAATCATCCTAATAAGGCAATCTATGCTGGTTTTGAAGTCGTGTACTTCAGCCGAAATTCTATGACCTGGTGTGTTAATTAAATGCTCACAGCAAATGAGTTGGTGATGATTACTCACAATAGAAAATGGGTGGACTGTTAGAGCAATTGCAAAAAAGAATTCAAGGCAGTGCGATCGTCCTCACCCAGCATCCGACCGGGTTCATTCTGGTCCAGAACAGATATTTTCACCACTCGCGTTAGTAATCACTGAAGCATCAAACTCGCGATCATCAAATTCCCCTTCAAGAGTGAGTTCATCATTGACCGACACGTTTTGCTGAGTATTATCACCACACAGGTCCCAGCTATCTACATTGACAGAGCGATCGCCCAAATTGATTCTGAATCCATCTTCCCAAACGCGTTCTACAGTTCCTGTCAACGCCCCACTCGGTATCTGCCCAGCGCCCGTACAACCGACCAAGCCAATTAGAGTCAGGGTGGCTTTAACCGATAGTTTCATGAAACAGCTCACTTTACTCAACAGTGCAAATGTCTCAACGATAAAATTCAGGTCTAACTAACGACAACTTTTTGGTTGGGCGTTGCTGAATCGAAGTATGAATCCGGTGTTCGAAACCGCGGGCAAGATGCCCGCTCTCCGCTATCGAGATTGAGTCAACTCGTGTCATTCTTCCTGCCAGCGATTCAATTCATACCCAAAATCAGCAACGCCGCCCGTGGCATGAATGCGGGCGCGGTAGTGCTCATCCCTCAAGCTTTCCGGGCTGAATTGATGACGCACCCTAGAACACCAGCACTTTAGGCTAGCTAAGATGCGCGGGAAGCTGTGATAAGGCGGCAACCACCAAAAACAAAAAGCTAGCTGCCGTTTCCAGCATCGCGACCGACTGAATTTGGGTGTTGCAGTACCAGTCTCGCTGCCAAAGAATCAGCCCAAATTTGAGGAGAGCGATGCCAAACGCCGCCGCTGTGATCGGAGCTAGCCAATGTCCCTGCCATAGCAGCACCATTAAACCCGTGGCGATCGCATGAAAGGCCACACCCGCTGTTACCGAAGCCGTGCGAGCTTTACGCAACTTGACGGTAAAAATGGCGCTGGAGAAAAAGAGGGCATTCAGCAGCCAGAGGCCGATCGCGCTGGGAGTCAGCGTGCCCGTGGTCACAACATAGGCCAGCGGCGCGGCAGCACAAGTAGCGGCAAAAGCTATCAGTTCGTTCCAGACTGATTTTTGTTGCCGCTGCCAGATCGCTAGCCCATCCACCATGACCGCCACTCCCACAGCCCCGTAAAGGATGCCGAGAGCCCCTGGCTGAGCACTGTGCCACAGTAGCCCAAGGGCGATCGCCATGGCAATACCGCCATAGACCCCCAACCAGACTAAATATCGCGGTTTCCAACTGCGCCGCTGTTTAATTTGCAGACTCAACGGATGCTCAGCCTGAAAGCCACAGTAGGCACCGATCAGCGCTAGTGTGGTGGCCACCGTCCAGTGCTGGGCGGCGGCGACCCCAGTCAAAAAGGATACCGCTAGCATTACGTATACGCCATGCTCTGGCGATAGCGTCGGCAAATACCACGGTTTACCGGCATGAGGGGTGGTTTGGGGGGCGATCGTTGTCATGGTCTCAACTCGCACTCGACAACGTGAGGACAAACGCCAGATTGGAAGCGGCGGCGAGCGCGTGGGGAGCATTAGCTGCCATGAAGATAAAGACACCGGGCGCTAGGGCAATGGTTTCGTCATTTAAGGTTAGGGATCCGGTGCCTTCTACCACCTGCACTGTCGCATTGCGAGTGGAAGTATGCTCTGAAATTTCGGTATTCGCGGCGAGACAAAACAGGCTGTACTGACACACGTCATCTTTCCAAATGACTTTGCTGAGCACCCCCGATTCAGGGTAACTAATGTGGTCTTTGAGTTGGAGAGTGGTGGTTTCTGGGGAGATGAGGGTAGTCATGGTGGTTATTAGTTGCCCATTATGGGTGGTTGGCGTTTTGTTCTCGTTTGGTTGAGGTGATTGAGGGGACAGGGATTTAGAGAGTTAGAGGTGTATCAGTTGGCGGCAGCGTTGTCTGATGAAATCTGGAAAGTTGTCGTGAACTGAGATTTGTCGCGAAGGATACTGGCGGTCAGGAATGAGGATTGAATCATGTGCCGATTTTCCCCTTTCGGGAGGGGTGCCGGCGGCGGGGTGGGTTCGATCTTAAACACTCATGGTCAACCCACCCCGCTTCCCCTCCCAGGAGGGGAAAGGTGATCCCACTTAGCCTCAAGCAAAATTGCGGAATTGATATCATCCTCGCTCCTAAGCAGTTGGTGCGCTCTGCTGATAGCGTCGGTGCCAATTTAGCTGAGGGTGCCGGACGAGGACATTATCGGGATAATCGTCGCTTTATGACGATCGCCCGAGGTGCTTTGACTGCAACTCAGCATTGGCGACGGCGAGCCCAGGCACGCAATTTACTCACCACCAACCCAATTCAGCCGCTCAAGCCGCTCATCGAAAAACTAGCCCCCAAACGCAACGCTTACCGCAATGCCATCACGACAATGGCGCATTTATGCGTAACCAATAACGCCGACCCCATCACAAAAGGCCCCGCGTTTGCTAATCTAATTGCCCTTTCTAGCCGTCAGCACCACATATCCCAGATCGCTGCCATGACGCACAAAGGCTGCTCGCATAGCGAGGATGCGCTGACGTAAGACGGGCCGGGTCAGCATATTCCAGCCGATGGTGAGTAGGGTCGTGACACCTTCTTCTTGAGCGATGCGACTCGGATTGAGCAGGGTCATCGGGCCTGCATCGTGATGTTCGACGGTCAAGCCTACCTGCTGGCAAGCGGTGAACCAACCGTCGGCAGTGAGGGGCGCGGCATTGACGCGAATCGTGGTGGACAAATCACGGTAAATCGTGTCGGTGTGGTCTCCCTCAACCCGCAGTTCATGGCTGAGAAATTGGCCGCCCGGTTTGAGGCGATCGTGAATGCCCGCCAACACCTTGGCCTTGCCCGCATCCGACTGCATCGTCAAGATCGCTTCGGCCAAAACATAGTCAAACTGTTCGGTGATGGCCTCTAGATGAAAAATGTCACCCTGAAGTACGGTAACCTGCTCAGTCAATCCAGCGGCGGCAATATTAGCTTGGGCGCAGGCAACACTATCGGCATTTTTTTCAACGCCAACCACCCGCACGCCATAGCGCTGGGCTAAGGCGATCGCACTGTAGCCAAAGCTAGCAGCAAGTTCCAGGACGGTTTCACCCGGTTGAAAGTTAGCCCAGGCAAAGACTTGCTCAGTTGCGGTATAGCCCCCTGGTCGCAGGGCTTTTTTACCCGCAGCCGCTAACACCTGATGCACCGGCGCGGTTTTGAAGTTAAGTCGGCTTTGGGTCTGAGTCATGGCTTTCACCTCAGAAAGTTGACTTGAGTTTGACAAAAATTCTCAAGATAATCTATGAGGTACCTCATGAAATGGCCAGCAATTGGGGGAATAGGGGACAGGGAGTAGGGAATAGAGGACAGGGAGTAGGGAATAGGGGACAGGGAATAGGGAAGGTCGAGACTTGAGGCTTGCCTTGAACCTTGGACCTTGAACCTTGGATCTTGGACTTTGAACCTCACCCCCAATACTTCACATCCTGTCCCTGAATTGCATCATCCCCCAATTAAGAATTATTCTCACTAATAGACAATTAGCTCCATAAGTTTAGATTGGTTTAAGTCTTGACCTCCCCCGTTGACATAACTCAGCTTCGCTCGCTCCCTCTATTTGCTGACCTTGAGGTCTCAGTGCTCCAGCCATTAGCTGAGAATAGCCGTATAAGGTCATACCAAGCTGATGAGGTGGTGTTTCATGAAGGGGAGATGTTACCGGCGGGCTTGCATGTGTTGCTCTCCGGCCGCCTGCGGATGACCAAAATAGCGGCATCAGGCAAAGAAACGATTCTGCGAATTTTGCCAGCGGGGGAACTGTTTGCGGCACCGGCACTGTGTGGTGACGGCATTGCGCCAGCCACGGTAACGGCGATCGCCCCAGCGACTGTGCTCATCCTCGATCGCCCAGCTTTGCTGACCAGTTTCGCCCAAATGCCCGAACTGGCGCTCCATTTACTGGCGATCTTTAATCAGCGACTGCAACAACTGCACCAGCGAGTACATGGTTTGGTCTCAGAACGAGCGATCACGCGGTTAGTCAACTATCTGGAATCAATGGCCGAGTATGGCGGCACCGACACTGTGGCAGCAGGAGCACAACTGCGATCGCGCTACACGTACTATCAAATCGCCCGCAGCATTGGCATTACCTATGAAGAATGTGTTCGGCTCTTCAAACAACTGAAACCAGCCGTCATCTATCAGCGCGGGCTGATTACCCTGTGCGATCGCGATCGTCTGCGCGCCCTCAGTGCCGAACCACCCCACGCACCAAATACTAAATGACACTGCGACGGTTGGAAATGATTTGCTTTAACCCAGCCTTACCCATCCCCATCAAGCAAATTAATCGGGTGTTGTCCGGTGCTCACTATTAACAAAACCAGTGAAATGCTGTAGCGTATAGTGCAAATTATTCTCATTAGACCAGGCTTTACCTGTTTACACCATGGCAGCATATCCGGTTCTAAGCCGCTACAGCGACTGGCTTTTGCCTGGGAGCTCAGACGACCCGCGATTGTTGCATGTCGACCCTTCTGACGAAATTTGGCTTTATCCTTCTCCCATTGGTCAGGGATACCGACAAAATATTCATCTAAGGGATGATTTGACCTTGGTGATTGTGGATTATGCCATTCACCGCCATGTGATTTACAACTTTCCGGCAGAAGAAACTGGAGTTAAATTCGAATTCCCAATTACTCAAGTTAATGACCTCCCCAGTCGATTCCTTCCCATGACAGCCTCTAACACTTTGGGAGCACACCAAGTTGGCAAAAGAGTTTTCGAGATTGAAGTCGTTTTCAAAGGTCATGATTCCCTCCAAACTTACACTCAAGCTTGTATGGAGCGCCTCTCTCCGCAAAATCAGAGATTGATTGAGGAAATGCTTAAAACCTATTGGCAGTTTCAGGGCGGACGTTCGGGACTAGACCAAAATGCGATTATCAATTGCCTGATTGCCAGCCTCAAGGCAAATGCAGCCCCTGATGAAAGCCTAATGCTGGAGTATGCGCTGCCCGATCCGCTCTATATTCACAGCGTTGATCTCGACTATGCCAACTGTCAGCCCATTACGTCGGCAATGAGGTCAGTGATGACGCAAATTCTCAGTTGTCCATACCAGGGCAAAACCCGTCGTCAGTATTTGGAGGCCAAGGCTCAGGAACTGGTAGCGTTGCGAATTCAGGCGATTAAGCAGCCACGTTTACCTCCCTTTGAGCTGAGCTGTATCTATCAGGCCGCATCCGTTTTAAGGAGCCAGATTATCAATCCGCCGACGGTTGAGGCGTTGGCCCGACGGGTCAACACCAATCGCCTCAAACTCAATCAAGGGTTCCATGCGGTGTATGGCACCACGCCGATGCAGTATTTGCGTAACTGTCGCCTAGCCTTGGCCCAGCGACTGCTCATGACCTCTGAAATGTCAGTGGAACAAATTGCGGCGGCCGTCGGTTATGACAGCCGCAATTATTTTGCCAGGGCCTTTCGCCGCCGCACAGGGCTGAATCCCAAAACCTTTCAGATGCAAATACAACTCCAGATGGAGAAGCTAGCGAGCTAGCTTGAACGGTTCTCTCTTGAGCGATCGCCCTCAAAATGTCACCCATAAGGAGGTGGGCACAGTTATGGGATCGCCTGGATCAATGACCCTGTTTCGGTTACTAGCAGATTTGATGTGAACACCGTCGTACACCCTTCCTGGCTTAAAACTCGACAGAAACACTGCCGATGATCGTCAGCCCTTTACCCGGACGCACTTCGATGGTGCGAGACCCTTCCGAACTGTCGATGTAATCCACATCAAACAAATTGCGGAAATTCAGTCCGGCCCGCCAATTATCTCGCTCGTAGGAAATCGCGGCGTTAGTCAAGAAATAGTCTTCCAGAATAAAGCTATTGTCATTGTCGCCAAAGCGTTCACTCACGTAATTAACGCCCAGACCAAATCCTAAGCCCGCCAGATCACCTGACTGAATTTCGTATGTCGTCCACAGGTTAACGTTGTGCTCCGGGACACCAAAGAGTCGATTACCTTCCAACCCGGTATTGTCTTCGGTGATGTCAGCATCGGTGTAAGCGTAGTTGGCAACAATGTTCCAACCGGGCATAATCTCGCCGATGACGTCGAGTTCAATACCTTGGCTGCGTTGTTCACCTGTGGCGACGACAAAAATCTCTCCCGGCAGGTTATTAGGATCTGCTGTCGCTACATTCTGTTTGGTGATGTTGAATAGAGCTAAATTCGCGGCCAGGCGCCCATCCAGTAGCTCAGCGCGAGCGCCAATTTCAAACTGTTGACCTTCCTCGGGATCAGTTAAGTCCCCTGCTCTCGTGATTCCAGAGTTCGGTCGAAAGGAAGTGCTATAGCTGCCGTAGAGAGAAATTTCATCAATTGGCTGATAGACCAGGCCAATACGTGGCGTAAACGCATCATCGCTTCGACTGTCGCTGGTCATCAGGTCAAAATTGTCTGAATCTTGGGTCACGGTGTCGTAGCGCAGACCCGCGAGCAGAAACAGATTATTGAGCACTTGGATCTGATCTTGCACATAGAGGCCAAGATTATCCGTCCGACTTGAGCTGATTTGGGGAATCGGGTCATCAAAGCTATCGGGCCGGGGCACGCCGTAGACCGGATCAAAAATGTTGAACAGTGGTTGACGGCTCAGATCAATGCGCCGGAAGGCATTAAAGTCGCGGCGATACAGATCGACCCCGGCTAGCAGGGTATGCTCCATCGACCCGGTAGAAAATTCGCCGACGACATTGGTCTGTAGTTCGTAACTGTCAATTGGCTGAGCATTTTGCACCCAGCCCCGAAACAAATTGCCGTCCGCTTCATCACCAATAAACTGGAAAGCGGTATTAGCAACAAACTCATTATCGAAATCAATGTAGCGAAAACTATTACGGATTTTCCAGCGGTCACTAAAGCGATGCTCAAACTGATAGCCAACCCGTAAAAATTCATTGTTTGCATCATCGTCGGGTTCACCAGTGATGCGGTCAAAGGGGATATCGGCAACGCGATCGCCAATCACGGGAATGCCGCTAAAGTCAGCAGGGCGGGTTTCATTGCTGTATTCCAACTCAACCGTTAAGTCGGTGCGATCGCTAATGGCCCAACTCACTACCGGAGCAATAAACACCCTTTCTATGGGTACGTCAAAATCGCGGTAATAGTCTTCGCGGCGAAACAGCGCATTCAATCGATATAGCACCCGCCCATCTTCGGTAATGGGGCCAGACAGGTCGATGCTGGGTTCCACTAAAAAGCGGCTGCCGACCCGTGCCCCAAATTCATAATAGGGTTCTGACAGCGGTTGCTCAGTCACCAAGTTAATGGCACCTCCGGGTTCCAGCGCCCCCGACAAAATCGATGCCGGTCCTTTGAGTACCTCGATCTGCTCAATATTCGACAACTCTTGATAGCCCACATTGCCTCCGCCCGCGTTGAGCAATCGAAATCCATCGCGCAGAACTGCCGCATTGCTAAAGCCGCGAATGATAAAGCGGGGGCCACGTTGGTCACGCGAACTCGACACGACGCCGCTGGCATTACGCACGGCGTCACCCAACTCAACCACCTGCTGATCTTCGAGCACCTGGCGCGGAATCACCTGAATCGACTGCGGGGTTTCGCTCAAGGGCGTATCGGTGCGGGTAGCGGTGGTGGCATCAGGTACGACATAGTCGTTTTCGTCTTCTCCTGTCACGCCAATTTCAATAGCGTCATCCTCGGTGCCGACTTGAGCGATACCGGGGGTAACCCCGAGGGCTAATCCAGTTGATTCAGGGGTGATCGTCACTTCGGGCGGGGCCGCATCGCCGGTAATCGCGATTTGCACAATATCACCAGGGAGCGCGATGACCTGCACGAGGGCAATGCCGTCTGCCGGTTCAAACTCCAGCAATTCTTCTGCCAGGGTGGCGTTGGGAATCTCGATAATCAGGGCGTTGCCAGAGACGTTAGTGGTGGGGGTAGACAATTCGCCACCAGAGGTTTCTAGCTGGATTTGCAGACCCGCGTCACCGGTTTCCAAGGTCAGTCCCGTGATTTCGACAGGTGATGCCTGCGCTAGTTCGTCCACGAGTGGGGAAAGCAGCGGATCGGCTGCCAGTTCTGGGGCGATATCTTGGGCTGAGGCCGCGATCGCCCACGGCAATATCAACGCTGGAGCGATCGCCCCTGGCCCGAATCCATTGCCCCATTTCTGCCATCTTGACGCCATCGTTCTACAAATCTCCACACACTTAACGTTCAAACCCACAGGCATTCTGGACAGTTAGCGTGTTTGCTGCTGCCCGCCTCAAAAGGGGATTGGAACAAAATTCTTGTAGAGCAAATTAGAATGATTCGCGATTGTGAACCAGAGATTTTGGGTACTATTCGCATTATTTTTGCAAACATCTTGGCGGATGGCCCAACCTACTGAGGGCATCTGAAGCCAGTCAAAAATAATGCGTTTTGGAGCCAAAAGCCATAGATTCGTAGATGGCCATCCTCCTAAGCTGATTACCGCTATGAGCTTAGGGGCTGTATGCGGACTTTTTTGATCATCTGGCTGGGGCAGTTTGCTTCGCTGCTAGGCTCTCAGATGACCGGCTTTGCCATTTCCATTTGGGCCTGGGAGGTGACGGGGCAGGCGACACCTTTCGCTCTGCTGACGGTAGTTGCTCAAGTCCCCCGGCTCATGATTGCGCCATTTGCTGGGGTTTGGGTCGATCAATTCAATCGCAAATATCTAATGATGCTGGGTGACATGATGGCGGGCCTTTCGACCATCATCATCCTGACTCTGGTGCTGAGTGACCAACTGCAAGTGTGGCATCTATACCTGACTGGAGCCGTGAATGGGTTGTTTGGCTATGTTCAGAGCCTCGCCTATTCAGCTTCAGTGTCATTATTGGTGCCAGAGCGACACTATACCCGAGCCGCCGCCTTCGAGTCGGCGCTCGGAGCCGGGAGCTTTATTGTGGCTCCGGCGGCAGCCGGGGTGATGTATGCCGCTACCGGTCTCAACGGCATCCTCACGATTGATTTGGTGACGTTTGCGATCGCGATCGCCACCCTCAGCCTGGTCACTATTCCCCGACCGCTACCGACCGAGGTTGATATTCAGAAAACCGTCGCTGCCGATACCGCTGTCCAGCGACTAACCTTTGGGGCCCGGTATCTGTGGCGTCACCCTGGGCTGAGGGCGCTCATTGGCTTCTTCGTTATCAATAATTTCATCAGTGCGATTTGCTTTACTAACCTGTTTCCGATGGTGTTGTCGCGCTCTGGCAACAGCGCCACGATTTTAGGGACGCTGTCATCGTTTTTTGGCGTGGGGGGGCTGCTGGGGGGCCTGCTGCTGAGCGTGTGGGGCGGCCCTAAACGTCGCATTCATGGCGTGTTTATGGGTAACGCTCTGTGGAAAGTCTCTTTACTGGCGCTGGCCTTAGCCCAACGGACTGCCGCTTTTCTAGGAGCCGCTCTGGTTGCCGGATTCATCTCTCCCTTACCGGGGAGTTGTGGTTCAGCGATTTGGCGATCACAGGTCGCCCCCGATGTGCAAGGGCGGGTGTTTGCGGCACGATATCTAATCACGCAACTGTCTACGGCGTTGGGAACTGCGATCGCGGGGCCTTTGGCCGACCGTGTTTTTGAACCCGCGATGCAACCAGGGATGCCTCTGAACTTGGCTCTCGGTGATCGCTTTGGCAGCGGTGGCGGAGCCGGGATGGCAGTACAGGTTGCCCTATTTGCCAGTTTAGGAATCGCCACAACCTTGGGCGGTTATGGCATCCCCCAACTCAGGCAGATCGAAGGTAAAGAGCGCCGATCCACTTAGCCCGCTGAAAAGTTCATGGCGGATTGTGCCGTGATGAACTTTAGCAGTAGGACAAAAATAATGCGTTTCGGACCCAAAATAGCTAGTCAGTCGCAATCGCTTTCGTCTAGTCTATTTGCAATTTATTCTTGATTACGGCAGTCTCTCCCATCCCCAACAGTTTTCAAATCTATGGTCTCCCATCGCTCTCTTTGGTCCGTCCGACCACACCTGTTACGCTCGATACCCAAGCTCGCGCCACCATTCGATCGGCAGCGCCGCTTTCTCCTATTAACCGGGGTGGGTGCTCTAATGGCAGCGGCCTGTTCAGGCCCCGCTCAAACGACTGACGCATCCACAGACATCGAGGCGACGACGACTCGGCAAATCCAACATGCCTATGGTGCAACCGCTGTTCCCGCCAACCCAGCTCGGGTGGTGGTTTTAGGACTACCGACCATTGAGGCCGCCATGGCACTGGGGGTAGAGCCCGTGGCTGCGCCCGCGATCGTCCTAGATAACCTATTGCATCTACCTGAAACAGAGGGTGAAGTGGTGGATATTGGTGGGCCAGTCGAGCCGAATCTAGAGACGCTAGCGGCGACCAACCCAGACCTGATTTTGACCAGCAAAGTGGCGACCAACGAAGACAATTACCGATTGCTTTCTCAGATTGCGCCGACCGTAGCCTTCGACATTGACGACTTTACTGAGTGGAAAACCGTAACACAACTCTGTGGCGAAGCGTTAGGCAAAGAAGCCGAAGCTGCGCAGTTGGCAGCTAACTATGCCGCCAAACTGCAGGAGTTTAAGTCCGCCTTAGACAAAGACCCCAGTGATATTGAGATTTCGGTGGTGGTGATCTTTACTGACAGAATTGCAACATTAGGCGGAGATTCGTTCCCGGGTATTGTGCTGGCCGATGCTGGCTTATCGCGCCCTGCCAAGCAAGTATCGGGGGCTAATGTACAAATTTCGATGGAGCTGCTGGAAGACATTGACGGCGACGCCATGTTTTTACTAAAGCCCCAAGGACAAACCGAACTCGCAGCTGATGTGCGTGACTCGGTGGAGCGAACGAAAGCTAATCCTCTGTGGGCACAGCTAGAGACAGTACAAGCGGAAACAGTTTATGAGGTGGATGCTTACTGGTATGGCGCTGGCTACCTGGCTGCCAACCAAATTCTCGATGATTTGATGACCTACTTGCCTGACTAATTCTCTAAGACCACAGTAGCGATACCCTGCCAGCGTTGGAGCACTTAGCGTTGCTGATCCGTCGCCCGTCGCGGACGACAGGCAAACTTACTGCAGTGATGTGTTAGCCCGCTTCATTCAATGTTTAGTGGTGCAGCCACTTCGTCAGCAATAAGTTTGAACGCATCACCGAGTGCGAAGCTTGGCGACAAACTGGAAGCGAAAATATCACAGGGCACAACTCTGAGGCAGTGGGTTCGAGCCGATAAAAGTAAGCGTTTCCATAAAGCCCTGATAGCTGGTAGATGGAGAGTAGAGAATGCTGAGACGGCTCAAAGCCTTGAAACTGAAACTGGCACTTCAAATTGGGGCTCCAGTCATGGTTAGTGGATGGGAAGGATGGTGGGCGGGCGAACAGGTCGATGGGCCGAAAAGCTCAGAAGAATCTCGAAAATACGTGACATAATAACGACAATAATTCTCATTAACTTCATTCTCTGATTCGCCCGCCTTATGATGACCTCGCTCCGGTCAAATCAGGATTATGATTGGCTTTTGCCAAGCGGTCCTGACAATCCCCAGCTATTGCATAGCGATCGCACCGATCGCGTGCTGATCTGTCCGCCCAGTTTGGGGCAGGGCTATCGCCAAGAGATTCCGCTGCGGGATGATCTGACGCTCGTCATCATTGACTACACTTTCCATCAGGATGTGATTGCCGATGTCGTCGGGGCGGGCGATCGCATCGAATTTGAATTTCACTTGGCCGGACCGCATGCCGACTACAGCCTGTGCATTCCTTGTTTTGGCTTGCGACAGTTGGGCCTGAGAAGAGCTGGCAACCGGGTCTTCAAAGTAGAAGTGTTCTTTAAGCGCCCCACCCTGGTGAGCTATGCCCAGGATTTTATGGAGCGCCTTTCGCCTTTGGCACACAGGGCGGCGCACCACATTCTAGAGTCGATTTATCGTCATCAGGTGGGCGGTACTAGTCCCTCAACAGCGGGGATGATTCAGCGCGTTTTTGCGGCCCCGGCAGCCAGCCCACCGGCCATGCCCACGACGTTGACACCGCCACCTAGCCTCGAACAGATTTTGACCGATGCTCTCTACAACGAGTCAACCGTGCTCGGCTACGCCACCCGCAGTCCCCTGACCCCGGCAATGAGACAGCTCTTAGAGCAAATTCTCAGTTGTTCGTATCAAGGGGCGATCCGCCGTCACTATCTCACTCAAAAAGCTTTGAAACTGGTCGATCTGCGCCTCAATGCGCTCTTGCAGCCCCCCTTTAACGAGGCGGAGATGTACTGCATCACCCAAGCAGCGACCCTACTACGCACTCAACTCACCCACCCTCCCTCGCTAGCAGCATTGGCCCGGCAAGTAGGCACGAATCGCCTCACCCTCACTCAAGGTTTCCACACCTTGTATGGCACCACGCCTTTTGGCTATTTACGGAACTGTCGATTGCACCAAGCGCGGCGGCTGCTCATGGTTTCAGAGCTATCGGTGGCTGAGGTAGCTGCAGCGGTAGGGTACACCAGTCGCAGCCGCTTTGCCACCGCTTTTCGTCAAAAGGTCGGCTTAAATCCTAAAGCTTTTCAAATGCAAGCATGGCAAACTTGAGGGGCCGCCGCTCAAGCATCGCGTGAGGCCCGCTAGTAGTCTAGAAACTAAATTTCTTGCCGCATCGCAGCGATAGTAGTTCGATCCCCCGCGATCGCCGCCCCCTTGAAAAAGGGGCTATTCAATACCTGGATTGGGATGCCCCCTTTTTCAAGGGGGGTTGGGGGGATCAAGCCTCTGTCAATAACGGTAAAAAACTTACATTTACGCTGTACTAGCCACGCCTGAGCCAAAGAATTGCATTTGGGGCGCAAAATCTCTAGGCAGCGATCGCTCACCCCCATAAGCTAATTGCGAATGATTGGCTATAAGCTCAGTCCCCAACGCCCAGTGAGGGTCGTCGGGTAGACGCAGCGAGCCACTAGGTGGAGTGAGGAAGACCATGAACCGATTACGCTACGAGGCCCGTTTACTGATTTTGTTGATGTTAGCGGGGGGACAACTGGCGATCGCCCGCACAGTATTTGCCCAGGTATTGCCTGACGAAGCGCCATTGGTCGATCAACCGATTACCGTCAAGCCAGTGGCCTCGGCAACTGGCGATGCCTCGTTGCTCCCTACCGAGATCGCCGCTGCCCCCTCTACAGCCGAACAGCCTCAATCCGCACCGGGTTATCCCCAACCAGCAGCGGCTATTCACCTGGAAAGGGAGTCCCCACCTACGTTGCAGCTGGGGCAACCTGAAACTTCAGCGCCTGGGTTCGCTCAAGCGGAAACTACCCTGACCACCATCACGAATGTCCGGCTCGAAGCCACCGACACGGGGCTGCAGGTGATTCTCGAAACGGCGGCGGGGGAACTCCCCGTGCCGACCTCGACGGTCACCAACAATGCGCTGATTGCCGAACTGGAAAACACGGTGCTGGCGTTACCTGACAGCGATGAGTTTTTGGCGTTTGAACCGGCGACGGACATTGCCCTGGTACAGGTATCGGCCCTCCCGGGTAATCGCGTGCAGGTAGCCATTACCGGAGTCGATGCCGCCCCCACAGCGGAGTTTGTGTCGACTGCCACAGGGCTGACGCTGAGTGTTCTGCCGGGGATAGCCTCCGTGGTTGAAACGGACGACGCTTTGAGAGTGGCCGTAACGGGGGCCGATGACCGCGACTATACCGAACCCAACGCCACAACCGGGACTCGTACCGATACGCCGCTCATCGACATTCCCCAATCGATTCAGGTGATTCCCGAGACAGTGTTAGAGGACCAGCAGGTCGTGCGCTTGAATGAGGCCCTAAGGAACGCCCCCGGTGTGGTGCAGGGCAACACGTTTGGGGGCAGCAGCGAGCAATTTGTGATTCGGGGGTTTGCGGGGGCGGCCATCCTCCAAGATGGTTTCCGATTGGATGACACGGTGACCAACGGCTTCCGAGAAACCGCAAATTTGGAGCAAATTGAAGTCCTGCGCGGTCCTGCGTCCATTCTCTTTGGCAATGTCGAGCCAGGGGGTGTGATTAACCTGGTGACGAAACAGCCGCTGGCGACACCCGCCGCCGAGTTGGCCACCCAGTTTGGCAGCGAGGGCTTTGTGCGCCCCAGGTTGGATGTGACTGGCCCGCTCAACCAGTCGGGGACGGTGCGTTATCGACTGAATACGGTCTACGAACGGGCGGAAGGTTTTCGGGACTTTGAAACCGACACGAATCGCCTGTTTTTTGCCCCCGTGGTGGCGGTTGATTTGGGCGATCGCACCGACCTGATTCTCGATTTTCAATATCTCAACGACCAGCGCCCGTTCGATCGCGGCATTCCCCCCTTGGGCGACAGCATTCCCGATGTGCCCCGCGACACCATTACTGGCGAACCCACTGACTTTGCGCGGGTGCAAAACACCGGGGTCGGTTATCGGTTAGAGCATCGCTTTAGCGATCAGTGGCAGTTACGCAATCGGTTCCGCTATGGGGAAGTTAACTTCCGCAATCGGCGCACGGAGCTGAGTGAACTGTTGGGCGGCCTCAACCCGGTGACGGGTGATATTGCCCGCGCGATCGTCTTCAACGAGAGCAGCTTGCAAAGTTACGAAGCCCAGACCGAGCTGATCGGCGAGTTTTCGACCGGGTCGATCAATCACACGCTGTTGATGGGCCTCGATCTGTTTTTTGCCGACGCCGATATTTTTGTGGCTACCGAACCAACCTTACCCGTCAATCTGTTTAATCCCAGAATTGGGCGCGCACCGGTACCCGACCTACCGTTGGCCTTTACCACCGGTGACTCCACCAGCAGCCTCAGTCGGGTGGGCTTACTCGTGCAAGATCAAATCGAATTGCTGCCCGAACTGAATTTGTTGCTTGGCGGTCGCGTTGATTTCTTTAGTCAAAGCAGCACCTCGGCAGCCATTGTGATTCCGGGTATCGTCAACAATCCGGCTAGCGAAGGCGACCAGTCGCAGACGGCGTTCTCGCCTCGGGTGGGCATCGTATATCAGCCGATTGAAGAACTGGCCCTGTATGCGAGCTATAGCCGCGCCTTCCAACCCAACACCCTGACCAGCACGACGATTAACGGTGACTTTTTAGACCCTGAAGAAAGTGAACAGTTTGAAGTTGGGGTGAAGGCCGATTTGCTGGAGGGGCGGTTGTCAGCGACGCTTTCGTTCTTTGACATCAGCCAAACCAACGTAGCGGCGGCGGACCCAACGAACGCTAATTTTGTGGTGCCCATTGGTGAGCAGACCAGTCAGGGGATGGAGTTGAACGTGACGGGCGAAATTTTACCCGGCTGGAACGTGATCGCTGGGCTCAGTTTGTTGGATGCCGAAATTGCCGACAGTCCTGATTTTCCCGACGGTGCGACCCCGCCGAATGTGCCAGACACCTCGGCCAGCCTGTGGACTACCTACGAAATTCAGTCGGGTGATCTCGCCGGATTGGGATTTGGTGTCGGCCTCTTTTACGTTGGCGAGCGGCAGGGTGATGAAGGCAACTCCTTTAAACTCGATGATTATTTGCGCACCGATGCCGCCCTCTATTACCGCCGGGATGATGTGCGCCTGGGGCTGAATTTCCGCAATCTCTTTGATATCCGGTATTTCGAGAATGGCGGCTTAGCGCGGCGCGGGGCTACAGTCGGCGAGCCCTTCACCGTGGTCGGTAGTGTGTCCATCTCGTTTTAGGCGGAGAGGAATCATGCAGCGACGACTCTACATCCAGTTTCTGGCCCTGATGCTTGTGGCTTGCGTGGCGACGATCGCGATCGCCGCCTGTAGCGGGCCAAGCATCCCCACTTACGAGCCGATTCCGCCCGCCGAGGGCCGCACCATCCAACATGCGGGGGGCACAACCGTGGTGCCGCGATCGCCTGAGCGGGTGGTTATTTTGGGCTCCGTGGTGGATGCTCTGGCGCTGGGCATTGAGCCGATCGGGGCAGCGTTTGCGGGGTTTCCGAGTCGCGCGAATGCCGCCGAGTTAGCGCCCCTGTTGGGCGATCGCACCGAGGGCATCACCGTTTTGGGTCACGTCAATCAGCCCAATCTGGAGCGCATCATCGAGCTGCAGCCCGACCTGATTTTAATTTTGGGCACCAAGGGACCCGGCAGTTTTTATCCGCGCTTGTCCCAGATTGCCCCCACCGTCATGGTGGACTTTTCACGCGGAGCAGCGGCGTGGACGGAGTACGTGTTGGCCGCAGCGACGGCACTGGGAAAACCGGCGGAGGCGGAGGCGCTGATTCAGCAGTATGAGCAGCGGGTCGAGCAGTTGCAGGGGGCACTGGGCGATCGCCACGAAACAACCGTCATCTCGGTGGCACGATTTCTGCCCGAGCGCTTTCGCATTTATCAAAAAAATAGCTTTTCGGGCGCAGTGTTAGCCGAGGTGGGATTGCCGCGTCCCGAGCGGCAACAGCGCCCCCGCGCCTACGAAAACATCAGTCTAGAAAAGCTCTCCACCATGGATGGCGATGTGCTGTTTTTCATGCAAGACAACCCAGCGCAATCGACGCTGACTCAGGTGCAAAACAATCCCCTCTGGTCGCAGCTCGATGTGGTGCAGCGGGGCCAGATCCACGAAGTTTCTCTGGAAGTGTGGTTTCTCAATGCGGGCATTGTCAACGCCCACATGATTCTGAATGACCTGTTCCGCACCTTAGTACCCAATGGAGAACAGTACGTTATCGATCAGGTCGGCGAGTTGACGCTGCCGTGAGCTCGATACCGGCTTCTCTGCGCACCTTTCTGACCATTTGGCTGGGGCAATTGGGCTCTAACGTGGGGGGGCGCATGACCCATTTCGCCATGACGTTGTGGATTTGGGACTTGACCCACCAGGCCACCGCCCTCGCCCTGGTGGGCTTTTTTACCCAGTTGCCCCAACTGCTCACCATGCCCTTGGCTGGGGTGATTGTCGATCGCTGCAGTCGCAAACGGTTGATGATCGCGGGGGATACCGTGGCCGCCGTGGCGACCCTGGTGATTTTGACTCTGCAAGTCAACGGCCAGCTGCAGATTTGGCATCTATATAGTGCCGGAGCCATCACCGGGATATTTGGGCAACTGCAACAGCTGGCTTACACTACCTCGATGACGCTCATGGTGCCCGAACGCCACTATAGCCGGGCATTGAGCCTGAACTTTTTATCGGGGTATGGCGCGAGTATTTTTGGCCCCGCGATCGCGGGCACCCTATTTCCCGTCGTCGGTTTGACTGGCATTCTGTTGGCTGATTTAAGTACCTTTGCGATCGCGATCGCCACCGTGCTGGGGAGCACGATTCCCCAACCGCCGCCACCCGCGACGCCACTCACCATTCGCCAAGACCTCGCTTTCGGCTGGCACTACCTCTGGCAGCGGCCCGGCCTGATGGGGATTTTGGTCACCGCTGCCCTGTTTCAATTGGCCTTTCAACTCTCGTCGGCTCTGCATGCGCCGATGATTTTAGCCCGCAGCCATGGGTCAGCGCAGGTGCTCGCAGCGGTCTATGCGATCGCGGGAGTAGGCGGGGTGGCAGGTGCCCTTTTCATCACGGTTTGGGGCGGCCCCCGCCCCCACGTTCATGGGGTGCTGCTGGGCATGATCGGGGCTGGTTTCTGCCGCATCGGGTTTGGCCTCGGACGCAACCTCATGCTATGGCTGCCCTTGCAGTTTGGCTTAGCGTTCAATTTTCCGCTGATGGGCAGTTCTGGCAATGCCATTTGGCTGAGCAAAGTGCCGTCAGACCTGCAGGGCCGCGTATTCTCCATCAGCATGTTGATCAAGGGATTGATGTCGCCTTTGGGACGCTTAGCCGCTGGCCCCCTGGCCGATCGCGTTTTTGAACCGGCCATGATGCCAGAGGGACGACTCGCGCCGCTATTAGGTACCTATTTTGGCACCGGACGCGGGACGGGGATGGCGGTGCTCTATACCGGTGCGGCGATCGCCATGATTTTTATTGGGCTCGGTGGCTATCTCTACCGCCCCCTACGCACAGTGGAATCGGCGCTGCCCGACCCTTGAGCCGGGTACCTATCTAACCGCCTTATACCAGTTCTCCAGAATAGAGCTACAGATCGTAGTGGAGGGCTATGGGAGCAAGGGGGCGAAGGGGAAAGGAGGTGTCGCTAGATTTTAGAGAATCAGCATTACAGCAAGCCACAGTTTAATCCGGTCACCCTAAATTACTGAACCCGCTATCTGATAGGCATTTCAATTCCGAACTCCGACTTCAGCATTCCGAATTCTGCTATAACCGCCTACGGGGCAAGCTGCTGCAGCCTCTATCGTCATGAACTTGGGTGGCTAGGCAGCAGGCCCAAGGCTTAGAAAAGGCAACAGACAGCTTGTCTTGAGCGCAGTCGCCCAGCCAGCAAAAGTGTCAGAATGAGCGTGTTCGCTACCGTTGCAAAGATCATGCGATTGCTTTCCATCGAAACGACCCCTAGCCCCAACTGCATCAAGCTCAACTTAGATGAGAGCGTTAGCGACAAAGCGTTGACCCTACAGCAAGGCAGCCCGGCCCCCAATGCGCCTGAGTGGATGCAGCAAGTGCTGGCGATTGAAGCAGTGCAATCCGTCTTTGTGGTCAAAGATTTCATCACGCTGACGCGCCAAGGCACGGCCGATTGGCAGCCTATTCTGGCTCAGGCGGCGGATTTGCTTGGTGTTGCCGCCAATGCTGATTCAAAGCTACTCGCTCAGGTGACTCAGCTCAATCAATCAACCCAGGATGTGACAAGTGCGCCCGCCTCCAGCTCCAGTTTGGGTCAGCTAGACGTGGCTGTGCAGGTATTTCGAGGGATTCCCGTCCAGGTGCGGGCGATCGCCACCGACGGCCAGCAGGCCCGCGTCTCCCTCCCCGAGCGCTTTGCTCAGACCCTACAGCGGGCCATTACGGCCACCGAGGCCGACTATGTGGCCGAGCGCCGCTGGGAGCCCTACCAAGCTCCGGCAGGTGAACCGGCTCAAGTCGCCCAACTCGTCGCCGATGAAATCGACAGCCTGCTCGATTCCCCAGCGCTAGCCCAAATTGAAACGGCTGCCATCAGCGATCGCTCCGAGCCCCTACCCGTCGACAGCCCTGCCCATCAGCAAACACTGGTCGCGGAGCTGAGCCACCCCGACTGGAAACATCGACTGAAGGCGCTGCAACAGCTAGAAGTCACCCCCGCCAACCTGGCTGCAGTCGTCGCCGTTCTCGACGATGAAAAAAGTACGATTCGCCGTTGGGCGGCCGCGCTGCTGGGAGCCAGTACCTTAGAGGCAGCGGTTGAGCCTTTGGGCATTCTTGTCCGGCAAGACCCTTCGGCCATTGTGCGCCGCACCGCAGGCGATGCCCTCAGCGACATCGGTAGCCCGCGAGCCATGCCCCCCATGATCGCAGCGCTGACCGATCCCTCGAAGCTGGTGCGCTGGCGGGCCGCTCGTTTTTTGACGGAAATGGGAAACCAGACAGCGGTGGAGCCGCTGCGTCGAGCGGTTGAGCAGGAATCTGAGTTTGATGTCAAAGTCGAGATGATGGCAGCGTTAGAGCGGATCGAAGCTGGGGGAAATACCCAGATGCCAATGTGGATGCGACTGACCCAGAAGGCTAATGTTGAGAACTGTTCTTAACCACGCAATCCTAGCCGAAACACTCTATGGCAATGGTCATTAGTGATGGCGAACGTCTTAACCAGTGATGAAGTTCAAGCAATTTTGCAGGCCTGCCGCGCCGAGGGAAAAGTTGCTGATTACGTGGCGGGGCACAACATTTTTGGGAGCTGCCCGCACAACTCGGGCGCGGTTCTGGCGCAAAGCTGACAAGCACCCGCAATCGTAAACGTCAGTTTATGGGCCTGATGCCGCAACGCCAACCGTGATGTCATACGGCGAAGCAGGGACATTTAATTGAGAAAGACTTTCAACTAGCGCTAAGATTCATTCAAGTATTGTCGCGGAGCTGTGCAACCGATGAAAACACTGGGTGCTTTTGGCCGGTCCTCCCTTTTGGTCTTTTGGCTGGCCGCACTGCCCTCTCTACCAGCAGTGGCTCAGTCGGCCCAAGAGGTGATCCAAACTGGGCTGGAAGCCTATGAAGCCGGTGAATATGAGGCCGCAGCGACGGCCTGGCAGCAGTTGGTCGAACTCCAACCCGACAATCCCGATGCGCACAACAACTTGGGCGCGACGCTTTACTATCTGGGTGACTTGGACGGAGCGGCTGCCGCCTACCGGCAAGCCATTGAGCTCGACCCCGATAGCGCCACCATCTACAACAATCTGGGGGTCGTTTTGGTTGAGTTAGAAGCTTATGAAGATGCGATCACCGCTTATCAGCAAGCGCTCGAACTCGATCCTGAATTCGCCGAGGTCTATAACAATTTGGGCAATTTGCTGGCTGGGGAAGAGGCGGTTGCTGCTTATCAGCGCGCTGTAGAGCTTAAACCTGACGATGCTGCCGCCTACAATAACCTGGGTACAGCATTGGCTAATTTAGAGCGTTATGAAGAAGCCATCGTTGCCTATGAACAGGCTCTAGAGATTGAACCTGATTTTACCGCTGCCCAAGAAAATCTCAGCACTGTGCGGGATAGGAGGGCAGAGACCCTAGCTGAGTAAGTGACACTTGAGACACGACTGCAGCCAAACCACGCTCGCCCCAGAGCGGATGCTGAAGCGGCGATGTCAAGCTCTCCAACCCTCCCATAATTAATGAGAGAAATTCGCAATTGATCATCAGTTTCTGAGCTGAATGCCTTTATGAAAACGCCAGCGATATTGAATCGTGTTGATGATAATTGGTTTTTACCCAGAAGCCCCAGCGATTCACGGCTGTTTCATGCCGATGACACTGATAACATTGAGGTTCTTTCGTCTCAAGTTGGACAAGGTTATAGCCAATTCATTCCACTGCAAGATGATTTGACCCTGAGCATTCATGACTATACCCTCAATCAACATCGAGTTATTGGCCGGGTAGATAGCCGTAATTCCGTAGAATTTGAGTTCCGATTAGCCGGTCGTGATGCTGGGTATAGCTCTTTTATTCCGCATTTTGGCCTGAAAGAGTTTGAGATCAAACCTGCGCAAAAACGGCATTTCAACATTGAAGTTTGGTTTAAGCAACCGGCTCTCACTACTTACTGCCAAGCATTCGTAGAGCGTTTGTCACCTCAAGCCCAAAACAACACCGAGTACATTGTTCAATCCATATATCGACACCAGGGAGGCGGCTCCAGCTCAACCTTGATGGGAATGCTCAACCAAATTTTCGACCGGGCAAAGGCCTCTGGGCGTCAGCTCACCCTTGAGCAGATTTTGACTGATGCTCTCTATAACGAGGTACTCACCTTCCAGGATTCTTCCCGCAGCCCGATAACCCCTGCGATGGAGCAAGTGATTGGGCGGATTCTCAGCTGTCCGTACCAGGGCCCAACCCGCCGCACCTATCTAGAGCATCAAGCACTAGCCCTGGTAAAGCTTTATCTAGAGGCGATAGTGCACCGCTGTAGTCATGAAGCTGACCTTGACTATATTTACCAGGCCAGCACTATTTTAAGAAACCAGAGCGCGAACCCACCGATGATTGAAGCACTGGCGCGGCAGGTTGGCACCAATCGGTTCACGCTGACCCAAGGCTTCCACACACTGTACGAAACAACGCCCTTTGGCTACTTGCGTAACTGTCGGCTGTTGCAAGCCAAGCGTCTGCTAATGGCTGCGGATCTGTCGGTCACGGAGGTTGCAGCGGCTGTCGGCTACACCAGCCGTAATCGCTTTGCCACGGCTTTCCGTCAAAAAATTGGACTTAATCCTAAAGCGTTTCAGATGCGGATTTGGCAGCAGGCTAATTAGGCCCTGCCTGATTTTCAGGGGGCAGTGAAATCTGGGCAAAAGAATTGTGTTTGGGGCCCGAAATCGCTAGAAAGCGATCGCAAATTTCCATACTCTAATTGAGAATAATTTGCCTCAAGCTCAATCAGTCAATCTTGGTGGCGGCGCGTCATGTCGCCGACCCAATTTCCTGTTGAGCATCAGCAACCGTGTGAGGGACATGATGGGAAAATCGTCACAGAATTGGCATTACCTCTGGGTTTTAGCCGCCGCTAGCCTACCGATTGCTGTTGCCGAAACGGCTGCAGCAAAAGAGTTAGCGGATAGAGCGTCCTTGGCTAATCGTTATGGGTTATTCGATCGGCCTCAAGGACCAGTAACCGATGTTTTTCTCGATGTAACTTCACCCCCTGGCTTCGTCACCAAGAACCCGCAACCGACAACCCACAACCCACAACGAGTCACCCTCTCAAACTCAATTGCTCAAGCCGAAACCGCCCCCATCCAAATCACCGGCATCCAATTGGAAGAGACCGAAACCGGCTTGCAGGTAAGCTTAGAAACCGCTGACGGTGAATTGCCGGTGCTGACCACAACGGTGTCGGGCAACGCGCTGGTTGTCGCAATTGCCAATGCGGTGCTATCGCTGCCCGAAGGCGACGAGTTTTTAGAGTTTGCCCCCATTGAGACCATTGCCCTGGTACAAGTCTCAGCTTTACCAGGGAACCAAGTACAGATGATAATTACAGGCGCAAATGCTGTCCCCACTGCCGAGGTTGAGACCACAGCCACTGGCCTGGCGCTCAGCGTGGTGCCGGGAGTAGCTCAAGTGAGTGAAGGCGATGAAGCGCTCAGAATTGTGGTGACGGGTGATGAAGACCCAGGCTATGCCGAGCCCAATGCCACCACTGCGACTCGCACCGAGACGCCGCTGATCGAGATTCCCCAATCCATTCAGGTCATTCCTGCAGCAGTGCTAGAAGATCAGCAGGTCATCCGCCTGAGTGACGCGCTGCGAAACGTGTCGGGCGTGGTGCCGGGCAATAACTTTGGCGGCGGTCTCGATACTTTTACGATTCGTGGGTTCGAGGGAGCGGCCATTCTCCGCGATGGCTTTCGTTCTGGTGAAGCTGACACTAATGGTCAAGGTGGTCTTCAGGAAACCGCCAACCTGGAGCGTATTGAGGTGTTGCGGGGACCAGCCTCGATTCTCTATGGCAATGTCGAGCCGGGCGGCATTATCAATCTGGTCACGAAGCAGCCTTTGGACACTCCATTTGCTGAGGTGACGACTCAGATCGGCAGCTACGGTTTCTTTCGGCCCACGCTCGATGTCACGGGTCCACTCGACGCTGAGGGCAATATTCGCTACCGGCTCAACGCGGCCTATGAGCGGGCGGATGGGTTTCGCGATTTTGACACCGAGGTTGACCGCGTATTCATCGCCCCGGTGATTGCCATTGATTTGAGCGATCGCACCGATCTGATACTGGATTTGGAGTACCTCAACGACCAACGACCGTTTGACCGCGGGCTTCCTCCGTTAGGGGATGAGTTAGCTGATGTCCCCCTCGATACGATTATCGGTGAACCCAATGACTTCTTTAGGACGCAAAGTACCCGCGCTGGCTATCGTTTAGAACATCGCTTGAGTGATAACTGGCAACTCCGCAACCGCTTTCGCTATACCGACAGTAGCTCTGAGAACCGCCGGACTCAGTTAGAGGAAATCTTGGGGGGTCTAAACGAAGCAACGGGTGACATTACCCGCCTCTATTACTTCAGCGAGAGTGACCTAGATAGCTATGAATTTCAGACTGAGGTGATTGGCGAGTTTGCAACCGGCTCGATCAACCACACTCTATTAGCGGGCATTGATGTATTTTTTGATGACTCGGACTTTTTTGTTGCCAATGATCTAGCGCCCCCGGTCAATCTATTCGCTCCAGAGATTGGGGTCGTCCCCCAGCCAGACCTACCGTTAACATTCACAACTACCGATACTAGCGCTAGTCGCAGCCGGGTGGGCCTGCTGCTGCAGAACCAAATCGAACTCTTGCCAGAGGTCACTCTACTGCTAGGTGGGCGGGTTGATTTCTTTACCCAAAGCACCACTGCCGCAGCCGTTTCAATTCCGGGAATCTTTGAAACCCCCGCGCTTGACAATGAACAGTCGCAAACAGCGTTTACTCCCCGAGTAGGCATCGTCTATCAGCCGATTACAGAACTTGCCCTGTATGCCAGCTACAGCCGCTCCTTTGAGCCCAACCTCTTAACGGCCACCACTTTTGAGGGCGAGTTTCTCGACCCGGAGGAGGGTGAACAGTTTGAGGTCGGTCTGAAGACGGAGCTATTCGACGGGCGGCTCGCAGCTACCCTCTCCTTGTTTGATATTAGTCAAACCAATGTAGCTGCTGCGGATCCTAACAGTATCAACTCTGTAGTGCCAATTGGTGAGCAGACGAGTCGGGGGATGGAACTCAATGTGACCGGGGAAATCCTGCCGGGGTGGAACATTCTGGCGGGTTTGAGCTTATTAGATTCGGAAATTGAAGAAAGTGTCAATTTTGCAGCGGGCGCCACACCGCCCAACGTACCTGAGACGTCAGCCAGCCTGTGGACAACCTACGAAATTCAGTCGGGTGATTTAGCGGGACTGGGCTTTGGGTTGGGACTGTACTACGTGGGCGAACGCCAAGGGGATAATGCCAATACTTTCACGATGGACGAATACCTGCGCACTGATGCGGCCATTTATTACCGCCAGGAAGATTTTCGTCTTGGGCTCAACTTTCGCAATCTCTTCGACATCGACTATTTCGAGAGTACCGAGGCGGGGCGGGGCGGCACGACACCGGGTGAGCCCTTCACCGTCATTGGCAGTGTTTCCGTCACGTTTTAGGAGGCTAATACCGGATGTCTACTCTTCGAGTCAAAGTCAAGACGGTGGCGCTTTTTTAGCAGCTTTATTGGCGTTCGTGACGGCGGCTGCGTGTGGTACCAACCAATCCAGCAATGAGCCGATTCCCGCTGCGGACGCGCGCACGATTCAACATGCGATGGGTGAAACGGTCGTGCCCCAAACGCCCGAACGGGTTGTGCTGCTGTGGTCAGCTGTGGACGCGCTGGCACTCGGTGTGGAGCCTGTTGGGGCGGTTCTGAGTCCCCGGCCGCCAATCACCGGGGATGAAGCCCCCAGGCTCAGCGATCGCACCGAGGGCATCGCTGCAGTGGGGAACTACGCCCAGCCCAATCTAGAGACCATCGTTGAGCTGCAGCCGGATTTGATTTTGGGCACAACGTTCGCCGAAAGCTTTTATCCGCGGTTGTCGCAAATTGCTCCCACCGTGCTGATGGATATTTCAGGCGAGGTGGCCGCCTGGAAAGAGTACGTACAGACCTGGGCAACGGCTTTAGGGAAACCCGATGAAGCCCAGGCGCTGATTCAGCAGTATGAGCAGCGCAGCGCTCAGTTTCAGCAGGTAATGGGCGATCGCCTCGACACGACTGTTGTCTCCGTGGCGCGGTTTCTCCCCGATCAGATTCACATCTACCAAAAAGATAGCCTGCCGGGAGTGGTGTTAGCCGAGGCGGGGCTGCCACGTCCCGAGAGTCAGCAGCAAAACAATCACGATGAAATCATCAGCCTCGAAAGTCTCCCCCAGTATCGATGGCGACGTTCTGTTCTTTGTGCAGGACAATCCTGAAGAATCGACCTTGGCCCAGGCTCAGGAGAGTCAATTATGGTCTCAACTCAGTGTCGTACAGCGAGAACAGGTGCATGAGGTATCGGCAGAGGTTTGGTTCCTCAATCCGGGCATTGTCAGCGCTCACATGATGTTAAACGACCTGTTTCGCACCCTCGTCCCTGATGGCGAGCAGTACGTCATCCATCAGGTCGGCGAGTTGCCCCTACCTGTTGCCAGCCGCGCCCATTAGCAAGTACTGGTCGCGGCGCTGAGCCACCCCGACTGGAAACATCGGCTCAAGGCACTGCAACAGCTAGAAGTCACCCCCGCCAACCTGGCCGCAGTCGTTGCCGTCCTCGACGATGAAAAAAGTACGATTCGCCGCTGGGCGGCGGCACTGCTGGGAGCCAGTACCTTAGAGGAAGCAGTGGAGCCTTTAGGCGTTCTTGTCCGGCAAGACCCTTCGGCCATTGTGCGCCGTACCACAGGCGATGCCCTCAGCGACATCGGTAACTCGCGGGCCATGTCCCCCATGATCGCAGCGTTGACCGATCCCTCGAAGCTGGTGCGCTGGCGGGCCGCTCGTTTTTTGACGGAAATGGGAAACCAGACAGCGGTGGAGCCGCTGCGTCGAGCGGTTGAGCAGGAATCGGAGTTTGATGTCAAAGTCGAGATGATGGCAGCGTTAGAGCGGATCGAAGCTGGGGGAGACACCCAGATGCCAATGTGGATGCGACTGGCCCAGAAGGCTAATGTTGAGAATTACTCCTAATAATGCCATACTGAGTCGAAGCATTTTATGACCATGGCTAAATAGTGATGGCAAACATTTGAACCAGTGGTGCAGCTAGCAACGTGATGGGTGACTCCCTGGCTCAAGGTGGGAGTTCAGAATATCGCGAAGGCCCCTTAGCTCCTCAGCTTCCCTGCCGGTCAGATGGTGTGCAAACTGACGTCGTTCTGTATTAGCCTTCCTCGATCACAATCCTTGTCCCTGTCCATTTGGTAAATTCGCATGCTGACTCAAGATGTTTTGACAGAATGCCGCTTTTGCTCTGAAGTCTCAAAAGCCAATGGTGAAGATCCCATCGGTACCGCTGGCACAGCTGATCACTGGCTAGTTATGGAACTGCCCCAGCCTTGGGTAGAACAAACCTTCAAAGAAGATCCGCAGATTGCCCCGTTGTTGGAGCTGTTCAAGCAACTCGTTTTCAAGCATGGTGTCATGCTGCGGCCCATCCTGATTGCACCAGATTCAGAATATTCTCAACCGGGCAAAACGCGAGTTATTTATTATCACCGTCCTGAGAAACAGTTTGCGCAGTTTGCTAAGCAGGAATATCTCGTGCCAGAGGCTGATGCTACTCGGTTGGCCACCGCCATTCTGCAAAACCTGATGAAGCAGCCCAATGAATTGGAGAGTTTTGCGGGCGATCGCATAGACACCCGCCACATTCGCGAAGTTCTCGTCTGCACTCACGGCAATGTCGATGTGGCCTGCGCTAAGTTTGGCTTTCCGATTTATAAAAAACTGCGGGACGAGTACACCGATCATGTTCGCGTTTGGCGGTGTAGTCACTTTGGGGGACATAAGTTTGCGCCCACGCTGGTCGACTTGCCCGACGGTCGGTTTTGGGGACATTTAGAACCCGACATGCTCGATTTATTGATGCACCATGACGGCGATGTTGCCGGCTTGCGATCGCACTATCGCGGCTGGGCGGGCCTTAGCAAATTTGAGCAAATCGCCGAGCGCGAAATCTGGATGCAGGTCGGATGGGACTGGCTGGATTACGACAAGTCAGGCCGCACGCTACGCAAAGGGCTCAAAGGGATTAAGCGATATCTGTACCCGCTGCTGCGACTCATTCCCCTCAAGCGGGCACAACTTTTTGTGGAGCGGTGGACAGGAGATGCCACCTGGGCTGATGTGCAGATTCAGTTTTCCAGCGCTGACCGAACGATTTCCGGGACTTATCAAACCCGAGTAGAGGCAGCAGAGCCCGTGATCACCGCTGGCAACTCGCCCCAGTCGGGAGAAGCTATTGCACTGAAGCCCTCGCCGCAGTATCGCGTTGGCCGTCTGAGCCAGCTTTCATAAACTCCGCAAATTTTCGATGACTATTCCTTGCGATCGCCGAGTGAGCATCGGTCCACTGAACATCCTGTTTCTGACCCGGCGATGAACTGGAACTTGCCATAACCGTTGACGGCAGCACTACCTAGAGTTTTTAGAAACCGCCGTCATGGCCTATGCAATCGCCCGCTCCGGTTATCGACGAGCAGCGATCGCCGGTTGCCTTGTTGGACTGTCCGTCGTAGTGTTCGCTCCAGTGACCATTGACACTAAATATTCAAATGATTCCACTACACTGGCGGCCAATGGTTACTGGAGTGGTGGTGTTTTAATCAATCAGGCCTTCTTCGCGGGCGCGGATTTCGGTTTGGATGCGGATGTTTTTACCAGCTTCAGGATAAACCTCTAGGGCATCTTGCACCTTGGTCCAGTAGTGGCGGACGGTGCGTTCAGCGACGTTAATTTCCTCCGCGATCGCCTTATCCTGCAATCCTTCCTTAAAGGCGAGCCGCAGCACTTCCAACCACTCGGGTTTTACCTCAATGCCGGTACGCATGTCGCGGGGGGTATAAATCAGTCCCTTGAGTGCCCAGTCAACCTTGGTCAGCATTTCTTGCATGGGCAGGTTTTTGTCCGCAATGGTGAAGCCCCCTTGGTGGGTGTCGATCGCAGGCTTCAGGCGCACCAGCGATCGCACATGGGCACTCTGCACGACGATATTCAACTCGGGATAATCCGCGAGGAGCGATCTCAATAGCTCAATCCCCGCATCAATTTCTGACGGTCCTCCAGGAGCTTTCGGAATTGAGAGATCCATCATCATCAAATCGGGCAAGCCATAGCCCAATTCTTCCAGGGCCGCTTGGGCGGTGCTGGCCGTGCGAATGCTGGCAGCCGGATAGGTTTTCTCTAGGGCCATGACGGTGCCCCCCTAACACGGCCCTCATGATCGTCAACAACCAAGAGCTTCAGCGATTCGGTGGGGGTAGTCATGGGGATGGGTCAGCGTGAGGATAGTCAGATTCGGGGGTGGCAGATGGGCTGTGCCATCTTAATTTTAGAAAAAACCCTTCAGTCTGAAACATCACCTCACTAATCGCCTCGGTGAATAGGCAAAATGTATCGAGAAAGGGCTGCACCGTTTGCTCGATGCGTGTGGTCAGGGCAGGCTCTAGTA
This sequence comes from Leptolyngbya sp. SIOISBB, assembly GCA_010671905.1. Classification (GTDB taxonomy): domain Bacteria; phylum Cyanobacteriota; class Cyanobacteriia; order Phormidesmidales; family Phormidesmidaceae; genus Halomicronema. The sequence continues at coordinate 5,878,337 of JAAHII010000001.1, read as the reverse complement.
CCGGGGCGTACTGCCCAGTCAACACCAATGTTTTTAGATGATTCGCCTCACTCAAGCTCAGGGTCGTGGCCTGGAGAGCAGGGGCGGTTTCGGCCAGTATCGGCAGCAGTGCCTTCATCAATAAAACTAATAACTGGGTCTGCTCTAGCGGCTCCGGCTGCCAAGTTGCCGGAAAGCGGGTTTGCAGATGTAGCCGCTCTTGCCAGGGCTGCAGCGTATGTTGCAACGCTAGCGGTAGCGAGTCTGGAGAAAAAGGTGATTGCAGGCGATCGCAAAAATTTTCTAACAGGCTGTAGAGTCGCGACAAATCAGCGAGGTGCGGCTCACAGGCCGGATGTTCAGCAGTGGGACGGAGAGGACAGGACACCTCTAACCGGCGGCGAATGGCGATAATTTCTTGCAACACGCCGTTCCGCAAAAAATCAGTCTCCTGCAGCAGCATCTGTGCCTGGTGCTGGTGCCACCAACGCAAGAGTTCTGTCGGATCTGACATAGCGATAGCCAAGCTGTTGCGATCTCCCTCAATGCTTTTCATACAGTAGCGCTGGGACTGGAGCAAGGCTTGGCCGATTTTGGCCGCCTACTTTGCACTTTTCTGCCAGGGTTACTATAGCGGCCTATTGTACCCATCCTCTCTAGGGGACAGTCTAAGAATATTGATTTTGTTGCCGCAGCAGCCATCACAGAATGCGGCATGCCGAGGTCGAAATGCGGAATTGAAATGCTTGCCAGAAAGCAGTTTCAACCATCCAGAGCGACCTGATCAAACTACCGCTTCGATAGCCATCGGCAGCCTTCAGCTGACAACTATTGGCTAGCAGCTGAACTCATTACTGTGACTGGGGTTCACCAACTGACGGGTAGCGATTAGCTTCTTATGCCAGGTTTTGAGCCCAGGAGACGGATCCGAATTTTCCCGGCCATCGAAGAAAACCGCAACCAACGTTCAGGCATCGGCCGCTTGCCGAAGATTTTCAGCGAGCTTGCGGGCAATAAAAACCAAAAATTGGGACGACTCTTGCTGATTGTGATGGGCCATCATGGCAGCAACTTGCAGCATGATTTGTACCAACTGCGGATTCAACAGGTCTGGATGGCGCGATAAGACTTCTGGCTCACTGCCCGACGGACACTGGAGTAGCTCATCAATCAGGCTGTAGTAAGGGTCCAGTTCAGGGTTTGGGGCGTCAGCGTTCATGCAAGAATTCCTTTACGAGAGACCGGAAACTAAGGCGCGTCATCAATTAATCTCAGAAACCTTTGGGGCTAGGCACACCCGCGCCTGCATGCACTCAGCAGGTTAGGGGCTGTCGTTCCTTGGCTGCAAGGATTTGACCGCGACCGGATGACAGACCCTAAGGCGCAACAGCAGCATTCGGACAGGTTTCTAGGTCTTGCTGAATGAGGCGATCGCGCTGCGCTGCGGCCCCCTCCAGCGCCTGCAGTCCAATCCACTGATCGACGATCGCGGGCTCAAACCCGACCTCACAGCGATCGCCCACTTGCATCAACGGCCGCCGAATCAGTAGCGGCTCTTGCACCATCAGCACGAGAGCCGTTTCAGCATTCACAAGCTCGGGCTGCACCTGCCCTGATTTAATCGCGGGAGCCGTGCGATTGAAGCATTGGGCCAAGGGGCGATCGCCGAAGAACTGGCGCAAGCGCTCCGGGGTCCACGCTTCAGTCAGCAAGTTGCGAGCATCCACGGTATGTCCGGCCGTCGCCAGCAGTGCTTTTTGTTTGGTGTTGTTAATACAGCCGGGTTTTTCGTAAAAGATGACGGTGGCCATAGGTGTATGAGGGTGATGAGATGGGTGGGATTCAGGGGCCGCAGGGGCAGGGGCGAGGCATGCCTCGCCCGGACAGGGTGTGGAGGGTAGATGGAGAATGCCTCGCCCGGACAGGATGTGGAGGGTAGATCGGGAACGCCTCGCCCCCACAAATCAAAACGGTTTGACGATCTGGGTTTCCGGTTGATATTGAAACCGGCCCTGGGGTTGGGTATCGCCATACAGTTGAAAGGTGAAAGCATCAGTATTGCCAAGGGTTTCCACTTGGTGAATCGCGTCGGGATGAAAGCTGATGATTTCGCCAGCCCGGAGGATGTGCTCATCAACGGCCTCGATTTGTACCGGTTCGCCAGGCGCGCTGACCCGTCGCCAAAATCGGTGGCGGTCTTCGCCCTGAATTTGAAACACCACGCCCCAAGTGCCGTGATTATGAATAGAGGTGATCAAGCCCGGCTGTGTCGCCACATTTTGAATGGTGAGCGGGTAGCCAATTTCGTCATAGAGGGTGGTGACATTAACGCCGGTGTGGGGATTGGGGCGATCGGTTTGGGTCTTGACCCAGTAAGAATTCAGGATGAACTGCCGCACCTGGCGACGAATCTGAGGCAGGTAGTCCCACTCGTCTTTTTCATGGGGCGCGTTAGACAAAATATCCAGCGTTTCCGTCAAAAATTGATGCAGATAGTAAGGCTCTCGCAAGAGATCCCACTCGCGGGAGACGGGGCGGGGTTGGCATTGACCATCGCTAGTGACGAACCAATCTTGAGCGTTCATGGCGAGAAGGGTATGAGAGTGGCAGGGTAAGAAGGGTGTGAGGGTGGCAGGGTAAGAGGGTATGAGGGTGGCAGGGTCGGTGGTTGAATTGATGGTGTGAGCTGATAACGCTGAATGCTGAATTCAGACCCCAAAACTCAGAACTAAATCTGAAACTCCGACTCGCGAGCGCTCAGAATTTTGACGAGAATGCCCGCGCCAAATTCGTCTTTTTCATCTAATTGTTTGACGCGATCGGCGATTTCGATCGCCGCTTGAAAGGCTCCCCAGCGCGCTAGCATCACTCCCAAAGCGGTGTAGGCGCTGAGGTATAACCGAATCGTTGGATCGAGCAGGCGTTCCTGCAAGATGGGCTGCAATTCTTCCCAGGCTTCTGGCAAGTCTTCGGCTTGGCGAATTTCCGCCATCACTTGCATAGCTAAGCGTCTAGCCATGGCGTCCTTCTGCTTGTAGAAAAAGTAGCGGTAAGCGCTCACCAACGTATCCACATCGGTTTGAGGATGGGCGAGCGCTTGCAAGATGAACTGCTCTGACTGAGCGGTGTCTTCCCAGGTTTCAACCGCCGCGTGCAGGAGTTGTTTAATCTCCTCGGGAGCGTGATACCAAGAATAGCGATCGCCGTCAGTCAACAGAGCATTCATATCAAGTTCTCCACACAGATCGATGAGGCCCTAGTCTTGCGCCACTAGAGCCGGAGCCGACTCGGGCGTTTTGACATAGGGCAAATCGGCCAACACCGAGGGTTCACGGGCGGGCAAATCTTGGAACAGCGCACTGGTCAGGTAACGCTCACCAAAGCTGGGCTGAATCGCGACAATCAGCTTGCCAGCATTCTCCGGACGCTGACCGACTTTGAGGGCAGCTGCCAGGGCGGCCCCAGCCGAAATGCCAGAGAGCAGTCCTTCTTCGCGAGCGAGCCGACGGCTATAGACCATCGTTTCGTCATCGCTAACCTGCACCACCTCATCCAGCAATTCCGTCCGCAGCACCTCTGGCACAAAGCCCGCCCCAATCCCCTGGATTTTGTGGGGGCCAGAACTACCGCCAGAGAGGACGGGGCTGTTTTCTGGCTCCACCGCAATAATTTGCAGGCTGGGCTTGCGCGGTTTGAGAGTCTCAGCAATCCCGGTAACGGTGCCGCCAGTGCCGACCCCCGCAATGATGATGTCGACCTCACCTTCGCTATCGGCCCAAATTTCCTCCGCCGTCGTCTCCCGGTGAATGGCTGGGTTAGCAGGATTCTGAAACTGCTGCAGCATGTAAGCATCGGGAATCATCTCGGTCAGCTCTGCAGCTTTGGCAATCGCGCCTTTCATCCCCTGACTGCCTGGTGTCAACACCAACTCGGCCCCGTAGGCGTTAAGCATCGCGCGACGTTCTAGGCTCATGGTGTCGGGCATCGTGAGCACCAGATGATAGCCCTTAGCGGCCGCCACCATGGCTAACGCAATGCCGGTATTGCCCGACGTCGGTTCAATCAGCACCGTCTTCCCCGGCTCGATCGCGCCCGTCGCTTCGGCAGCGCGAATCATGTTGGCCCCGATGCGGTCTTTGACCGAGGCCGCTGGATTCATGCCTTCCAGCTTGAGCACAATTCGCGCTGGGCAGTTTTCTGACTGGGGAATGCGGTTGAGCTGAACTAAAGGGGTCTGGCCGATAAGTTCGGTCACGTCGTGGGCAATGGGCATATTAATCTCCTGATTTACGGGCCACAATTTGGTAAATGTGCCAATATTTGTCTTCTCCAAGGGCAGTTTTTCCGGGGTGCTCCTCTTCTTCAAAAAACTCAATATCGAAGGATTGCAGGAGTTGATCAACTTGCGATCGCGTGTGGGTCAAAATATTGGATAACGTGGCCCAAGAATCGCGATCGCCGAACAATTGACCGGAAAATCGACCGCCCTTTTTCAGTGAAGTAACAATAACCTCCCACAGCTCAGAAAAGTGTTCAACTGGGCAAAAAGGTAAACAAAAACTGGCATTGACCAACTCGACCTCTGGCGGCAAGGTGAGAGCTTCAAATTTTTGGACGCGAGCCTCCAAATACGTCCGGTTCAGGTCGGGACGCTGGCGTAGTTGGTCGATCGCCTCCGCCTGGCCATCAATGGCAAGAACTCGCCAATTTTGTTGCAAGAGTGTCGCCGTATCGCGCCCATTGCCACAGCCCAAATCCACTGCAAACTGGCGACTTTTCCTCTCCTTAGAATCACTTTCAGCGGCAAATAATTCTAAAGCTTTCATTAAAGTTTCGCGGGGAGGACGACCTTCCACCACTTTGTAATAACTAGACCAGCGATGCTCAAATTCCATGAAACTTTGGTCAGGGATTTCTAGATTTTTCGGTTTCCAACGTTGCCAAAAGTCACACATGGATCGCGATCGCGCAAGGCGATTACCTGAAAATGAAGTTTTTTGAAACAATCTCAATTCAAGGCTGGACTCAAGCGTTGGGGGTTGGCGACTCCCCCGCTGCTCCCCTGGTGAGCAGGCGGCAGCAGGGGGATCTCATGATGGGCAGCAACTAAACCACGGTCGATTTCGGTTTGGCAACGACTTCCCCAAACGCTTCTTGAGCCGCTTGGTCAGGCCCCACACCCTGGATAAAGGCCAACTCAGCTTCAATGTCGTTCACCTCTTCCCAGGCGAGTTGGTAGGCTTCCGCATCAGGCGGGTTCACCGCTGACACCGCCCGAGCTTCGGCAACGGCAGCTTGCAACGCCTTCTGCAGCAACGGCACGCGAGGATGATCGATAAAGTCGCTGCGATGCAGGATGTCGTTGAGAGCCACAATGCCGAGCAACTCCCCTTGAATGACCGGGGCGCGATCGATGCCACATTGGGCTAAGAGGCGAGCCACATATTCCACCGCTAAGTCAGGATTCACCACAATGCAGGGCTTCGTCATGATTTCGTAGACTTTAACGGCTTTGGGGTCTTTGCCAAAGGCCACCACCTGATTGACGATATCGGTATCCGTCACAATGCCATAGGCATCTTCCTCGGTGCGCGGCTCCACTAGGAGCGAATGGATACCTTTGAATTTCATCAACTTAGCAGCATCAGCAACAGTGGCTGACCCTTTAACGGTTTCAACTTCTTGGGTCATCACATCTTTAGCTTTCGTCATGGGACTATCCTCGTAACGTTTGGGACGAAATGTGATTAACCACGTCAGCATCGGCGATCGTAGCTTTTGGGAACCTCTTGACAGCATTTCTGAAGCGAGTGAATTTCAGCCACTATTCAGCAGTTCTGATACCTCAAAAAACGGGCATGACTCACTAGATCCGGAAATGTGATCGATGAACCTTTTTCTGTGCAGGAAATTGAAAAAAGCCCAAGCCTAAAAGGTGGCAAAATCTAGGTTTTGAGATGGACGGGTTGATGTTGAGCGGTCTTATCCCGATTCTCTGAGACCAGTTTACACATCTGGCTTTCTGACCCCTGGAATTCCCGGCATTGCCAGGATGGGGTGGGGAAGCCGATCTCGAAGAATTGGCATGATCTCCTCTGATTTAAGTCGCCAAGTTTTATCGGTCATCCTTAGCAACTTTAACGTGATGTTGTGAACAGCTGGAAAACATCCAACTTGACTGAAACTAGGGGCTGTCATTAATTAGTGGTTAAATCCTGATACTGAAGGCGGTTCAGCCCCTAGCTAGGTTTATGGAGCGGGCGCGGTAATGCCTACACCGAAAGCGTTTTGGTTTTAATTGACGACGCGCCCTAGGATGCGATTGGCTGTTTATTCATCGGGTGAAGAACAGCCTGAGCTCACCCATGGGAATCACCCCCTTTGCAAATTCACTGAATAGCGTGAGCGTCGTAAACCAGCACGGCTCTCACGCCATCGAACGGCAAGATCAAGTGGCCGCGAGCGGTTCATAAACGTGACAGTCTTTGGGACAAACGCGATCGCAGGCCTGACACCCGATACATTTAGCCGCGTTGACGACAGCCATGACTTTGCGTTCAACTTCGTCATCGTCATCATCTTCGTCCACGACTTCACCGTCTTCATTCAACGCAATCAGCGCCATGACGCCCCGACCACAGGCTTTGAAGCAGCGGCCACAACCGAGGCATTTCTCTTTGATGATTTCTTGCAGATATTGGGGCGTCCAGGTTGCGCCCCCAAAGGTCAATCCAGTTACATAAGTCATGATGCAGTTCTCCTCTCTGTGGTGAAGCGGTAGCTCACCGCCGCTTCCATGGGGCTAATTTTTTTAGGCGGCGATCGCCGGAAAATCAGCCTTGAGTAGCTCTAACCAATCGGTAATGCGCTGGTCAGTTTTGTCACTTTCATTCACTTCATCGAGGGGCAAACCGACGAATTTGCCGTCACGAATGGCGGTGGATTTTTCAAAGGCATAGTCATCGGTGGCAACAGCCCCCACCAGCTTGGCCCCGAGGGCTTTGAATTGGTCATACAGCGTGCCCAAGGCACCGACAAAGTGTTTGCTGTGACCTTCGCAATCACCAGGCCCAAAGATCGCGATCGTTTTGCCCGAAAAATCTGGCCTTTCGATCTCCATATCAAACAGGGGCTCTCGCCAGTCATTCTGCACTTCGCCCGCGCCCCAAGTGGAACATCCCAGTAGCAGATAGTCATACTTCAGGAGATCTTCAGCGTCATCAAAATCTTCTTCCATGCTGTAGAGGTCACAGTTGTCTTCGCCAATTTCGTCGCGGATTTTTTCGGCGATTTCTTCCGTGACGCCTGAAGTGCTACCGTAGAAAATTCCGATTTTAGACATGAGTTTGACTCCTAATTAAAGTACGAGAGCGATACCTCTTAACGGCTCTGCGTCAGGCGGCTTAATCAGCGTAAAACCAGGTTTCTGGGATTAACTGATGACGCCCCCTAGACCAAATAGGCTTCCATATGGGTCTTGATCGTCAGATCAGAGCGGGGATAAGCGGCACATAGCAGCACAAAGCCTTTCTCAATTTGGGCGTCCTCTAAGAAGGATTGATCTTCTTGATCGACTTCGCCTTCCACCACCTTGCCGACGCAGCTAGAACAAGCGCCCGCCCGACAAGAAAAGGGAAGTTCGAGATCATTCTCTTCCGCCGCATCAAGGATATACATGTCATCCTCAACGGGAATCGTGATGTCGATTTTGCGCTTTTTGTTGATGAGATGAACTTGATAAGTCGTCATGGGTCGGTCTCCTCTTGAAGGGAAATTTTGAGGTGGTCAGCGGTGGGTAGTCGGTCGTGAGGGGTCAAGCAGAACTCGGGATCCGGCTGACGACTCACGACTCACTACCCACGACTCATACGGTTACGAACAAGCAACGCCCTTGGGGGTGCAGTCACCGGCTTTGAATGACTTGCCACAGCCACAGGTATCAGTCGCGTTGGGGTTCGAAAACTTAAAGCCGCTTTCGACCAGGCTCTCGATATAGTCGACTTCGATGCCGTCGAGCAGGGAGGCATTGGTCGGATCGACATACAATTTGATGCGGCCATTATCGAGCACGATATCGTCAGCATGGGGCGATTTAGCTAACTTGACGTCATATTCATAGCCGTTACAACCGCCATCGTGAACGCCAATACGCACGCCCCGTTCGGGAGAATCCACCTTCGACTTGAGGAAGGTTCGTAAACGCAGTTCAGCAACTTCGGTGAGGGTAATGTTCATGGGAATTCTCCTTGAGAAAATAGGGAAGCAGAGGGGTTATTGAAAAGTCTCTTGAGTTCGACACAAGGACTTTCTTAAACAGGGGCGATCGCACTGCGCAGAGGAAGACGGTTGAAATTTCACTTCACAAATCGGCAAGACGAATAAAACGACGATGAGACCCAGGTGAACCACCCACGAAGCCGTAAAGATCAGCCCCCCCATCGCAGCGACCATCAGCAACCCAAAGACCAGTTGAATAATTTCGTCTTCGCGGCGGTGCAATTGGTGCAGAGCGATCGCTAAAAGCGGCAGCCAGAGATACCAGGGCATCAACGTTTCCTCAAAGTGCAGCAGTAGCTAACGGGGATTCAATCGGCTTTTTCGGATGGTTCGAAATGCCGCCACAAACCGGGCAGCTAGGATCGTGATAAGTCCGCAGTTTGGTAAACTCCGCCCGCGCCAGATCCATCGTCAACAGTTGCCCGAGCAGCGGCTCACCCAAACCGGTAATCAACTTGATGGCTTCCAGCGCCGCTAGACAGGCCAGCGTTCCAGACACTGCCCCCAGTACCCCAAAGCCCCAGCGATCCCAAGTCGGCTTTTCGGGATAGAGGCAGGTCAGGCAGGGCGTCTGACCGGGCACGATGGTGGTCAAATAGGCCTCCATCGAGTTCATGGCCGCTTCCACCATCGGTTTGCCGTGGCGCACACAGGCTCCATTTAGCAAATCCCGCTCCTTGAAATCGAAGGCACAGTCCAGGGCAATATCAGCTGATTGCACTAGCGGGTCGATGTTGTCGGCGGCGACATACTCACAGACGGCCTCGATCTCGATGTCTGGATTCAAGGCCGACAAGGTCTCCTGGGCCTTGTAGACCCGAGGTTTGCCCACCCAGTCATCGGTCATCAGAACTTGCCGATTGAGGTCGTCCCGAATCAGGTCGCCGCCCCGTACCAAAATCAGCTTGCCGACTCCCGCCACTGCCAGGTACAGCGCCGCCGTGCCACCGAGCCCGCCCACACCTGTGACCAAAGCCGTGGTGTTTTTGAGCTGCAGCTGCGCCGCTTCGCCAAAGCCCGGAAGCTGCATTTGGCGACGGTAGCGTTCTTGTTCGGTCGGGGAAAGGGGCATGGGGGTAGGGTGAATGGGGAGCAGGGTGAGCAGGGGCGAGGCATTCCGGTGGGGTAGGGGCGAGGCATTCTCGAAAGAACAATTTGGACTTGACCAGTCAGTGACTTCGAGAATGCCTCGCCCCTACGGGGGGATGGGGAGGGTATGAGGGTGTATGGGTTTTAGGTTTTGGGTTTTAGGTTGTGGCCTATTCCCTATTCCCTGTCCCCTGTCCCCTGTCCCCTATTCCCTACTCCACTTCAATCTCAGAGACCATCACGACATTGCTGGGATGCTCTTGGAAGACCTTGAACAGCTTCTGTTCCACAGAATTAGATGTGGTGAACAGTTCGTAGGCGCTGGTGAGGGCCTCGCGGGTCTGATTGAAGGTGGCCTCGTCAGTGAGACTGCCCGCGTCGATGCCGTTTTCCCGAATGAACTGGGAGAACTTTTTCAGAATATGCAGGCGGTTGACGTTGACGACTTGGGGGTCGTAGCTAATGCCAAAAAACTCCAGGTACTCTTCGGCTTTGGTGAGGGTGTTGAAGTTAGCAAGCGTGATATTCATTGGGCAGTCTCCAAAGTTTTGAGTTGCTGTTTCAAGTCGCGCAGTTGGCAGTAAATGTCGTATGTAGCAGCAGCGGCATCAGGCAGCTTTTCCAAGTCGGCGGGCAGTCCTTCAGCAATATCGTGCAGGTCCATCTTCATCTGTCCCGCTTTGCTGTTGAGCCGCTTGATTTGCTTTTTCAGCGCATCGATGTCGGTAGGAGTTGCCGTGGTCGTGGTCATGGTAGGTGGTGGGTAGTTGGGTGGCTGAGTGGCTGGGTGGTTGGGTTAGGTAGTTGGGTGGCTGGGTAGTTGGGTGGTTGCGCTTATCCCCTGCTACCCAATTACCCTCACACCCCCCACTCCCTACAGTTCTCGAACCTCGGGATATTTCTCCGCCAGCTCAATCCCCTTTTGAATCAGCTTTTCGCCTTCAGCTTTCATCTTGTCGAGGGACTTGAAGCCAAAGCGTTGAGCATCCCGCAGGGTTTTGCTGACGAGAAGCAGGCGGCCAGCAAAGACTAAGGCCCAGCCAAAGCCTTCATGGTTTAGGTCAACAACGACTTGAGCCAGGGAGCCAGTTTCTTGTTCGATGCAGTAGGCGATCGCTCGGTAGTAGGACAGAATGCGACTCTTGGTTAGCGGATCAATTTCCTCTTCTAAGGGAATGTCTTTTTTGTCCGTCTTGCTGACGATGTAGGGCTTGAGCAGCAGCTCATCAGCCCAGTTGCGATAGGTGCCGTAAGCGTCGTTAGCGCGAATTTGCTGGACGATCGCCTTCAATAAGGGCGAGCTATCGATTAACAAAGCAGGGGTAACTTCAGGGGCAACAGTGACGGGGCTCATACGGTAACTTCCTCCTCGATTTCGATGTAGTCTTCTTCAAAGCTGGGGGCCGCATCCTGGCGTAGGGCTTTGCGCAACCAGGGTGGGGGGCTGCCTTTCAAGGTGATCACCAGGCGATCAAGCACCTCGGCAATTGGGATATCGGGATCGGTGGGCTTGATCGGCGTAATGTTTTTGTTGATCAAGCGGGCAGCAGCACCGGGGCCAATATCGGCCACGTAGACGATGGTGCAATTCTGGATGGCGTTCATCTTGGGTACGAGTTTGTCTTCGTTACCGTCTTGCTTCAGGTTGCCGCCAAAGGTCACAGTTTCGGCGAGGGTGTAGCCCTCGGTGTTGATGTCATAGATGTCAATCTGTTTGGCCGAACCAAAATGACCGTTGATGGCCAGAGAATCTTTGGTTGCAAAGGCAATTTTCATCGGAGTCTCCTTGGGAATGGGCGCTATCGGGGGAAGGGGAGGGGCGCATCGGGCGCCCGGACGGGCCATGACAGGTTTTACGGCAAGGCTTCGTCGCGTGGGACGGGCTGGGGATTGGCGATCGCCTCTCCCGCACAGGTCAAGAACGGATCAGCAAACTTTTCACCCCCTGAGCGGTGAGGCTCAAAGAACTCACCGACCGGAACAGGGGATTGCATAGCGGCTTGCATAGCCGTGCGATCGATGCCACTATCCCGCCACTCGCGGACCAGCTCGCGACTCCGCTCTTCATCCGCATGCAAGAACAGGTTGCCAATCGCGAACAGCATGTCCAACGTGCCGCGATAGCCGACAGAGCATCGTTGACCGTTGCCCAGCTGATCCAACATGGGGAAACCGTGCAGATAGAGGGGAATGTCGTGGCGACGGGCAAAGGGACGGACTTTGGAATTAGCCACCCACAGGTCGGCTCCGGCCCCTAATTCCTCAAAGTCTTCAAAGTCACCGATGTAGACTTTCTCCGTGGGCAAGTGCTTCAGCAGGGGGGACTTGGTGGCGGTGACCGCCGCTTGAATTTCCACCCCCGTGGATTGCAGCCACCAGGCCATGTTGTAAAGCAAGTCTGGCTCTAGGGCGATCGCCACCTTTTTGCGACCAAAGTAGAAATGAGTATCAAGCATCGCGTCTTGCACTCGCCGCCGCTGCCGTTGATATTTGGGGGGTACCGGCTGGCCACTCAGCTGTGAAAGGGTATGGAGCAAGCGATCAACGCCTTCTAACCCAGTGAGCTGGTCAAAGGGAATCGCGGGCGTCCCGAAGCGATCGGTCAAAATTTCCGCTGCCCCCGTCAGGCTACGACCCAACACCAGGGTCACCACCGATTGCCCGATCGCTTGCAACTCGGCCACTGACGTACCGCCGGTGGTCGTGTTGGCAAAGTTACCGTCATCCAAATGCCCATCCAACGAGGTGGAAATATCCGGCACGACGATGGCTCGCAGACCAAAGGCTTCGACAATTTCCCGCAGTTCTTCCACATCACCGGGGCCGTAGGCCGAGCTCATCAACAGCGTCACTTGCCGGGGGTTCGTCGCACCTGGTTGGGGCAGGTCGCGCATCAGGCTTTCCACTGCGGCGGCATAGCCATCTTCCAAACTGCCTTTGTAATCTGGCGTCGAGGCAAAGACGATGGGCAGTTGCAGTTCCGAATGGTCGTTGTGAAACTGCCGCAGGATGCCGTGCATGTCATCGCCGCGCACTTCGGTCAGCCCAGTGGTAAAGAGGCCGATGAGTTCCGGCTGGTTTTTCTCGATGACGGTCATCAGACCCGTATCAACGTTGTCATCACCGCCGAGCACGGTACTGACTTCGCTCATTGCCGTAGTCGCGAGGGGAATCGCTTCTTGATAGTGGCCGACCAGCAACACCTTGGCAAAAGCCGTACAGCCTTGAGAGCCGTGGAACAGGGGAATCGCGCCCTGGATACCGAGGAAGGCGATCGCCGCCCCGAGCGGTTGACTCTGCTTCAGAGGATTCACCGCAACCGCCTTCCGCCGGGCCACGACCTTGGTAATGGCGGCTGACGGTGCCGCTGACTCCGCTTGCTCCAGGGTTTCCAAGCGATTCGGAATCCACCAGGCGTCTTGACTGCGCTGCGCCGCTTCGATATCCCATGGCGCAGGGCGGCGCACTTCTTGCCAAACCGGGCTGTGAATCGTTTCGTCCAGCTCCTTCGCCATTTCGATCAGGCCCACATATCCCGAATAGGGATTGTGACGCTCCTGATTCACATGGAGGAAGGGAATGCGGGCTTTCAGCGCCGTGTACTGGTTACGGCCCCCCGCGATGAGTAAATCAGCTTGCGTCTTTTCAATGATTTGCAGGAGTTCTTGGGCACCGCCTTTTTCAATCATGATGCCGTCTTGACCCAGCAGTTTTTTGATGCGGGCCTTGTCGGCTTCGGTGCTTTTTTTGGCACTGGTGGCAACCACCTTGATACCCAAGTCTTGAGCTGCCGAGATGATGGACCAGCTCTTGACACCGCCCGTATTGATGACGACGCGCTTGTCCTTGAGGCGATCGCGATAGGGAGCTAGTCGCTCATCTAATTGCGCCGTTTCTTGAGCGATCAGCGCCTCAACTCGCGCCATCAGGTTGACGTCCCCAAACCGATGGGCAATGTTCCGCAGGCAGCGATTCATGTCCTCAACGCCGTAGAACGACTCTTCGACGTAGGGAATCCCGTAGCGGTCTTCCATCTTAGTGGCCAGGTTGATCAGCGCCTTCGAGCAAATCACGATGTTCAGCTTGGCACGATGGGCGTAGGCCACCTCTTCGTAACGGGCGTCACCCGTAATTTTGGCGAGGACGCGGATCCCAAGCTTATCGAACAGCGGCAACACACCCCAGAGTTCGCCGGCGATGTTGTATTCGCCGATGAGATTAATGTCGTAGGGCGTGGTGTAGTCCGGCTCGGCAGTCCCAATCACACTTTCCAGCAGCGCTTCACCGGCTAGGCGATTACCCAAGTTTTTACTGCCCGTAAAACCAGGGGCATGTACCGGAATCACGGGCATCTCAAATTTCGCTGAGGCCGCTTTGCATACCGCATCCAGATCATCGCCAATCAGTGCCGTCACACAGGTGGCATAGACAAACACCGCCGCTGGGCGGTACCGCTCTTTCACATCGCTAATGGCCTTATAAAGCTTCTTTTCACCGCCAAAGATGATGTCGTTTTCGCTCAGGTCAGTGGTGAAGCCCATTTTGTAGAGCATCGGGCCAGAAGTGAGGCTACCGCGCCCCCCCCAAGAATTGCCGGCACAAGCGATCGGGCCATGCACCAGATGCGCCGCATCCGTAATCGGAACCAGGGTAATACTCGCGCCGTCAAACGCGCAGCCGCCCTGAGCTGCTCCGGGCTTAGCCTGTTGTTTGCACGCTTTGTTATGACCTTTGCCATTTTTCTCATGGTTATGCTCACAACCCGGCTGGGTCAGGAGTTCGCTGATGTTGGGCTTGGAGGAGGTCATGGTGGAGGGAGTGTGAGGGTGGATGGGGTAGCAGAGTATGAGGGGAAGGGGGGGTTGGGATTGGGTCTTGGCCTGTTCCCTATTCCCTATTCCCTGGCTTTTGAGAAATCTTCTGCGAGTTCTAATTCCTGGCCCAAGCAACCCACAATCCGGTTGTTGCTAAGAAAGTGCACGGAATAGATGTAAGCCCTTTGCAGATAGGTGCCGATGCCGATGACGTAACCTTCGTCGCCTTTCTCAGCTAACCGCTTGCCAGTAGCTTCACCGGGGTAAGTGCCGTCATTACGAATCACCTTTTTGACCCGCACTTTTTGGTCGAGGTCGTAGGTCGGGGGTAAGTGGAGTTCAGGATCACCGAGTTTCATGGCAGGAAGGGAGGAGACAGCATGGATTGAGGAGAAAAGTAAGCGCTGGAGGAGAGGGGGGTGTCGGGGAGAGGAGGAGAGGAGACAGGACTATGGTCAAGTGCTCCTTTACGCCCCCTCTCCCTAGCCCCCTGATGCTTAACGGATCAAGTCGAAGGAGATATCGGTCTTCGACGGGATGTTGGTCTCTAGGTCAGCCTGCTCCAGGATGGTGTTGACAATCCAGTTGAGCTGGTTGATCGCGCCCTGGTAGCCCAGGGTGGCGTAGCGGTGCATGTGGTGGCGATCGAAGATCGGGTAACCAATGCGCACTAACGGAGTGCCCGTGTCACGCCAGAGATACTTGCCGTAGCTGTTGCCGATCAGCAGATCGACTGGCTCGGTGAACATCAAGGACCGGAGATGCCACAGGTCTTTCTTGCCCCAGATGGTGGCGCCCTGACCATAAGGGCTAGCGGTCAGAATTTCCCGCAGCTCAGCTTCAAACACGTCATTGCTGTTGCTCACCACGATGTGGGTCGGCTCAGCGCCCAGTTCTAGCAAGAAGTTGACCAGGGTGATCACATGATCCGGATCGCCGTAAAGGGCAATCTTCTTACCATGAATCCAGGCTTGGGAATCGGTCATGGCGTCAACCGCCCGACCCCGCTCATCTTGCAGTTCCTTCGGAATTGGCTTGCCGGTGACTGCCGACAGGTTCATCAAGAACTCGTCAGTGCCTTTGATGCCAAAGGGCCGGAAGTTGTAGGTGGGTTGCTCCCATTCCTTCGTCATCAATTCCTGGGTCTTCACCGAAGAGTATTTCTGGAAGAAGTAGCTGCCTTCAGCGTTGATGCTATCAGCGGCATCTTCCAGCTTGGTCAAGCCGTTGTACATCTGGAATTCGCCCGTATTGGGAGAATCAAAGGTGTCGGAGTTGTCTGACAGGATGGTGTAGTCAACGCCAAACAGATCAAGAATCCGCTTCAGCTCACGGGTGTTGCCCACATAAGGGTCAAAGCCCAAGTTGAAGTTGAACTTACCGTTAGTGGTTTCCGCTTTCTTGTCCTTGGTCAGGGTCGTCAAAATGCCCTTCAGCATGTTGTCGTAGCCCGTGATATGGGAGCCCACAAAGCTGGGGGTGTGAGCATAAGGAACCGGCAGCTCTTCGGGAATATGGCCTTCCTGCTTCGAGGTGGTGATGAATGCACCGAGGTCATCCCCGATGACTTCCGCCATACAGGTGGTGCAGAGGGCGATCATCTTGGGCTTATACAACGCGTAGGAGTTTTCCAAGCCCTGCTTCATGTTGCTGAGGCCGCCAAAGACCGCAGCATCCTCAGTCATAGAGGAGGAAACTGCCTGGAACGGCTCTTTATAGTTCCGGGTTAAGTGGGTGCGGAAATAAGCCACGCAGCCTTGGGAGCCGTGGCTGTAGGGCAGAGTGCCTTCAAAGCCAGCGGCGACAAACAGAGCGCCCAGGGGTTGACACGCTTTCGCCGGATTGATGGTGAGGGCTTCGCGGGAGAAGTTCTTTTCCCGGTATTCCCAGCCCTTAGTCCATTCAGCAACTTCTTCGATTTTCTCTTTGCTGTAAGCGCCTTCAAACTGACGCTTGTAGTCAAAGAGTTCCTGATATTCGTCGTTGTGGAAGAGTTCAAAGTGGTCTTGAATTTTGCCCGGATCAGCAGGCGTATTCGGGGTGGGGGTGTTCTCAAGATTGTCAGTCATGATGCTCTCCTATGAGAGGACGATGGGTGAAGAGAAGGTGAAAGTGTATGGGGTGTGAGGGGTGGCAGGGTGTAAGGGTGGCAGGATTTGGGTTGTCGGTATCAGGTTTGGTTTGACCGCTGTACCTGATACCTAGCACCCAACTCCCCAATCACCCATCCACCCAACGACTCTGCTACTCAGCCCAAGGCGTGTTGATCAAACTCCAGGTGGGGTTATTGATGGCCAGATCCATGTCGCGGGCGAAGACTTCAAAGCCGTCATAACCGTGGTACGGACCGGAGTAATCCCAGGAGTGCATCTGGCGGAAGGGCAAGGCCATCTTCTGGAAGACGTACTTCTCTTTGATGCCTGCCGCAATGAGATCAGGTTGGAGTTTCTTAGCGAACTCTTCGAACTCAAAGCCACTAACGTCGTCGTAGATCAGGGTGCCTTCGTCCACATAGTCGGCGGTGCGTTTGTAGTCATCACCGTGACCAAATTCATACCCGGTGGAGATCACTTCCATGCCGAGATCTTTGAAAGCGGGAACGACGTGGCGGGGGCGCAGACCACCGACCATCATCATGACTTGCTTGCCTTCTAAACGCGGGCGATACTTGGCGACGATTTGATCCATGCGAGCTTGGCCCTGAGCGATCACTTCTTCCGCTTTCGCCTGGATGGTTTCATCAAACTGAGCCGCAATCTTGCGCAGCGACTTAGCAATCTGGGTAGGACCAAAGAAGTTGTACTCTAGCCAACCGATGCCATACTTCTCTTCCATAAAGCGGCAGATGTAGTTCATCGACCGATAGCAGTGGATGAGGTTGATCTTGGCTAGAGGTGCCATGACCACTTCGTTAAAGGTGCCATCACCAGAGAACTGCGAGATGACGCGGAGACCGATCGCTTCTAATAGCAGGCGGCTGGGCCAAGCATCTCCACCGATGTTGTAGTCCCCGATGATGTTGACGTCGTAGGGGCCAGGCTCGAAGCCTTCGGGCAGTTTGCGATACTCGTCGGCTTTGGGCAATACCCAGTCCCGCACGGTGTCGTTCGCGATGTGGTGGCCGAGGGATTGCGAAACACCCCGGAAGCCTTCACAACGAACCGGTACTACCGGTAAGCCAGTTTCTTTCCCTTTTTGGCGAGCAACGGCTTCAATGTCATCGCCGATTAAGCCTACGGGACATTCAGATTCAATCGTAGTGCCCTGGCTCAGGGGGAACAGTTCGCCCAATTCGTCGATCAGCTTGGCCAGTTTTTTATCCCCGCCAAACACGATGTCGCGCTCTTGGAAGTCGGAGGTGAACTGCATGGTGCCGAAGCTATCAACACCAGTAGTGCCAATGTAGTAGTTGCGGCGTCCAGACCAGGAATAGTAACCACAGCCGACCGGGCCGTGGCTGATGTGGATCATGTCCTTGACCGGACCCCAGACCACCCCTTTGGCTCCGGCATAAGCACAGCCACGGGTGGTCATGACACCAGGGACGGATTTCTTGTTGGACTTGACACCGCAGTCAGAAGCTTCGGCTTCTTTGACATCCAGGTGCTTGGCTCGATTTTTCTTGGCTTTCGCAGGATAGGCTTCTAGCACCTCCTGGATCAGCTCTTTTCTGTCTTCTACTGTGGCCATAATGCCCTCTCTATAAGCTTGGGAGTGAGTTTCGAGAGTGGAGTTGGTGGGTCGAGGGTGCCGGGTCTAACGGGTTAGTGGGGAACGCCCTAGTAGCTGGCTCGCAAGTGATTTGGCGATGTTCACTGGGCCGCTAGACCTCAGTTCCTTTAGACGGCCGCAGTGGCGGCGTCTTCGGCTAATGCCTTCTGATACTCTTCGTCGCTGTCGAGGATGCCGAATTGGATCAACAGATCTTCCAGTTCGTCCATGGAGATGGGCGTCGGAATGGTGAGCTTCTTGTTGTTGATGATCTTGTCAGCGAGTTGCGCGTACTCTTGAGCTTGGTTGCTGTCAGGAGCGTACTCATTGACCGTCATCCGGCGCAGTTCAGCGTGCTGTACCACGTTGTCGCGGGGCACGAAGTGAATCATCTGGGTGTTGAGTTTTTCCGCTAGGGCTTCAATCAACTCAACTTCTCGGTCAGTATTCCGGCTGTTACAGATGAGGCCGCCTAAGCGCACACCACCAGAAGCGGCATACTTGAGAACGCCTCGGGCGATGTTGTTGGCCGCGTACATAGCCATCATTTCACCGGAGACCACGATGTAGATTTCTTGGGCTTTGCCTTCCCGAATGGGCATGGCGAAACCACCGCAAACTACGTCGCCTAGTACGTCGTAAGAGACGAAATCGAGATCTTCGTAAGCGCCTTCTTCTTCTAGGAAGTTGATGGCGGTGATGATGCCCCGGCCGGCACAGCCAACCCCAGGCTCAGGACCACCAGACTCAACACACTTAACGCCGCGATAGCCTTCGAGTAGGACTTCTTCGAGTTCCAGATCTTCGACTGCGCCACGCTCGGCTGCCAGGTGAAGAATCGTCGTCTGAGCTTTGCTGTGCAGCATCAAGCGAGTGGAATCGGCTTTTGGGTCACAACCGACGATCATGATGCGTTGGCCTTGCTCAGCCATGGCGGCGAGGGTGTTTTGGGAAGTAGTGGACTTACCAATGCCGCCTTTGCCGTAAAACGCGATTTGACGCATGGTGGAGAATCTCCTTAGCTTTGGGATGTAGTGAACGGAATCGTTGCTAGCGGGGTTCGGCTGAATGAATTCGCGTTAGCCCGCTGTCTTGGAGCTGTTTTGCAGGTCAGAGCAGGGATGCAGTGCGGTGTGGCATCACGGAAGAGGATGAAACCCCTGCTCTTCTCAAACTGGGTTCGTTGTCTACCGCACTGAGTTGGCCGTTGGTGGGTCCCTTCCGGGATGATTTTTGGAGGGTTGGAGGTTCATGGGTCTTGTAAGGAACGTGAATTGATCATGGATCCGGCAGGGGCGAGGCATTGTCGAGACAACATTCGGGGTTGAGACAAACCGTCATTCCGAAAATGCCTCACCCGTACGGTGGGTGGGTGGCGAGGCGATCGCTAGACGGATTCGACGCGGAGAGTGGGGAGGACCCGTTCTTGCAGTTGGGCCGCGATCGCATATCGCACGGTATCGGCACTGCTGGCGCAGCCGTCACAAGCTCCTTTCAGCCTGACGAGGACGCGATCGCCATCTACATCGTGGAGTGCCACATCGCCGCCATCGGCAATCAGAACGGGACGAATTTCCTCATCCAGCACTTGTTGAATCAGGGCGATTTTTTGCAAGTTCGTCAGCACCGGGAGGGGGGCTGGCGGCTCCGCATCGGACAGAGTTGGCGCGGTCTCTTTTAGCGCCACGCCAGCGGCCACTCGGGTCGATTCCGGTGCCGCTTGGACTTCGAGCAATACATCTTCGATATCGGCCAGGCAAGAACCGCAGCCCCCCCCGGCCTTGATGTAGTTGGTGACTTGTTCGACGGTTTCCAGATTGTTTTCGAGGATGAAGCGGCGCACTTTGTTTTCCGTCACGCCGAAGCACTTGCAAAGCAGGGTACCTTCGTCATCATCCTCGTGGTGTTCCACTTCAATGCCACGGTATTTATAGATGGCCGCTTCTAACGCTTCTTGCCCCATCACCGAGCAGTGCATTTTGGCTTCCGGCAACCCACCTAGATAAGCCGCGATGTCTTGGTTGTCAATGGCCAGGGCCTCGTCTAAGGTTTTGCCCTTGATGATTTCGGTTAAAGCCGAGGAAGACGCGATCGCGCTGGTGCAACCAAAGGTCTGAAACCGGGCATCTAAAATCTGATCGGCAGAGACCTGGACCTTCAGGTGTAGCCGCAGGGCATCGCCGCAGGCAATGCTGCCCACCTCGCCATAGACCACAGCCACATCAGATTCATTGGGGTCTTCAATCGCGCCTTGGTTGACGGGGTTGTAGAAGAGGTCAAGTACTTTTTCGGAATAGTCCCACATGGCGTTTTCTAGGGGTGAGGGTGGACGGGGAGGGTGGAGGCGTTGGGTGGAGGGGCAAGGCAGGCCTCGCCCGTACGGGGTTATGTGGCCAAGGCCACATCCCGCTCTTGTAGCCAACCGGCTTCGTCGCTGTTGAACGGAGAGAGCGATCGCAGATGCTCGACAATCGGCGGCATCACGGCCAACACATGCTGGATTTCTGATTCAGTGGTGAACCGCGAGAGACTAAACCGAATAGAGCCGTGCAAGATGGTGTAAGGCAGCCCCATCGCCATCAACACGTGAGACGGGTCGAGGGAACCCGAGGTACAAGCCGAACCCGAGGAAGCACAGATGCCTTCGCGATTCAACATGTAGAGGATGGCTTCGCCTTCGATGTACTTGAAGCCCACGTTGGTGGTGTTGGGCAAGCGAGGCGAATTGCCGCCATTCACTTCGCAATCCGGAATGTTGGCGAGCAGCTCGCGCTCTAGGCAGTCCCGCAACCACGCTTCTTTGGGGGCGTTTTGCAGATCAATCTGAGCCAGCTCAGCGGCTTTACCAAGAGCCACAATGCTGGCAACGTTTTGCGTACCGGCGCGGCGACCGCGCTCTTGGTGTCCCCCCAACAAGAAGGGGCGGAACCGGAAGCCTTTGCGCACATAGAGAGCACCGACGCCTTTGGGGGCATGGAGCTTGTGACCAGAGAGCGTCAGTAAATCAATCGCGCTGCGGCTCATATCGATGGGCAGCTTACCGACGGCCTGCACGGCATCCACATGCACCGTGGCACCATATTCCTTGGCCATGAGGGCGATCGCTTCCACCGGAAAAACGACTCCGGTTTCGTTATTGGCGTACATCGTCGTCACTAACGCCGTTCCCCCTGTGAGTGCCGCTTCCAGTTCCATCAGATCCAGTTGCCCTTGACGGTCGACGGATAGATAGGTGACGGTGTAGCCCTTCTTTTCCAAGTGCTTGCACACAGAAAGGATGGCCGGATGCTCCACAGCCGTAGTAATGATGTGGCGCTTCTCGGGCTGCGCTGCCAGAGCCGCATGAATGGCCGTATTGTTGCCTTCGCTGCCACAGCTGTTGAAGATGATTTCGGTATCTTGAGCACCGAGCAGTTGAGCCACCTGGGTCCGGGCCTCATCCAGGGCGGCTTTGACCTGACCGCCAAAGCTATGCATCGAAGAAGGATTGCCGTACAGCTCACTCAAATAAGGCAACATCGTTTCGAGAACAGCGGGGTCGATTTGGGTCGTAGCGTTGTTATCGAGATAGACAACCATGGGGCAAGCTCCGGATGGGTGGGAGGGTGGATGGGTAGCAGGGTGGAGGGGTGGCAGGGTGCAGGGGGGAGGCCTTACGGGGTGACCGATCGCTCTTTTTGCAACCGCTTCACCATCGCCGCATACCGGTCAAACCAGCGGTTCCAATATTTGGGGTTGGCGGTTTTATTCAGCCGTTGCACCACGTGGGTGTAAGTCGTGAACCAGTTTTCCCAGTAGTCGGTGGTGGCGGCGGCGAGCGCCTCAATACAGCCGTGACTCGTCGGACAACTGGCCCAGCACTGGGGCACGCTGAAACTGCCGACACATTGGTTGCAGCGGTTGACGTCAATCCGGGCTTGGGCGCCATCCTTCTGAATGGCCGCAGTCGGACAGGCTGAAACACAGCGTTGGCACCCGATACAGTTGGAAGTGATGGCGTAAGTCATGGCGATTAATTAATAGAGGTTAAAAAGGTTGTTGTAGGCGACTGGGTGGGGCGCACTGCCGTGCGCCCGTACAGAGGCGCTAAGCAATCACGGTGGCAGCGTCCGTTGCCGATTGGGTCGAGAAAGCTTGGTCGTAGTACTTACGGGCGATCGCTTCAATCACGCCGTAGTCTTCAACTACTTCAATCCCGGCAGCTTTGATGGCCTTTTGCGGACAGGGACCAATCTTCATAGCCAAAATGGCCTGACAGTCTTCAATGGTTTGGAGAATGCCGTCGAGGGCCGCCTCTTCGCCATAGCCGCCCTGGCAGTAGTCCGCAATCTTGCGGTGGCCAATGAACTTAGCCTCAGCCGCATCCACTTCGTAAATCATGAATTCCTTGGCATGACCGAAGTGTTGATTGACCAACCCGCCACCCTTACTCGCCACAGCGACCAACACTTTCGGACTGTCAGGTCGAGTTTCAACCGTTTGCGCACCGGCAGAAGCCAGTTCCTTAGCGGCTTTCACCTTGTTCTTGAATTGCTGAATACCGACGTGGACAGCTTGCCGGGTTTGCAAGTCGTAGTCTGCCGACATTTCCATGAACTTCTCTTTGGTGAATTCCTGGCTGCGGTCTTCACCCAGCAGACCCACCGCATCCGCCCGACATTGGCGACAGTGGCGCATCAGCTTCATATTGCCAGAACAGCTGTCTTGAACGGCTTTCAGCTCTTTGGGGGTCGGGCCAGGTTGACCATTCAGACCAAAGTACGTGCCGTGCTCCGGAGCCGAGATGAGAGGCATGATGTTATGGAGGAAAGCGCCTCGCTCGCGGATGGCGGCATTGACTTCCGGCAGGTGTTCATCATTGATGCCGGGCACCAGCACTGAGTTCACTTTGCAAAGCACGTCGGCTGCCTGCAGCGCTTGCAATCCCTCCATTTGCCGCTCGTGGAGAATTTTGACGCCATCAATGCCGCGATAACGACGGCGGCGATAATGCACCCAGGGATAAATCTTTTCCCCCACTGCGGGGTCCACCATATTAATCGTGATGGTGACGTGATCGATATTGAGCGCTTTGATGCGATCGACATAGTCCGGTAGCATCAGACCGTTGGTCGAAAGGCACAGCTTGATATCCGGCGCTTGTTCCGCCACTAACTCAAAGGTGCGGAACGTTTTTTCGGGATTCGCCAACGGGTCACCCGGACCAGCAATGCCCAACACCGACATTTGAGGAATCTTACCGGCGACGACCAAAGCTTTATGGGCGGCTTCTTCTGGCGTTAGCAACTCGCTCACTACGCCGGGGCGACTTTCATTGGCGCAGTCATACTTGCGGTTGCAGTAGTTGCACTGAATGTTGCAGGCAGGAGCCACGGCAACGTGCATGCGAGCGTAGTGATGGTGGGCTTCTTCGCTGTAGCAAGGATGATTTTCGATGCGCGATCGCAGCTTGTCGTCCATCTCTTGGGGCTGGCCAGAGGTGCTGCAACCGCAACTGCCACCTTTTTTGGCGGCTTTGACTTTGGTTTGGGTCTTGGTCAGGGTAATGTCGAGGGTCGATTCGGCAGTAGCGTTAGGTGGTGGTGGCGTCATGGGTTGTCAGGGGTGGGATGGGGTCCAGACAACGCCGCGATTTGGGGTCGCATATTTCCTCAGCGGGCAATCCGATCACACTTAGGATTAAAGAGACGCAGCAAGCCACGTCTCTTCAGCGTGTTGGTTCGGCGAACCGGATTTCGCTTAGGAGCTATCGGGATGCCGAAACTTGATTCCAAGATGAGGGGAGGGGCACTTCGATAGCAGAAATCCACTATGGAAGGCAGCGGGGGTAGAAACATCTGAAATCGCTGTCAGCGCGATAGCCGTTTGGCGTTGAAGGAGTTATATCAATCGCCTTAACCTTGGCTTGGGTAATTCCCCCCATCGGGTTTATTGGATGGTTAGGGGTGTACTCAAGCCCTCAGAAGCCTGTAAACACTAGGGAAAGTCTTTTTTAAAGTGGGGGGTACGAGTATTTCTAAGATGGGGAACGAGTGTTTTGCCCCCCTCCTCCGACCTTTTATGCACTCATGCAAAAGCCTTACCTAGCAAGGGCGGAAGCACTCATTCTGGGTTCGCCTGAGTAGAAATACCTGAGTACTCAGGTGCTTTTTTTTGGTTAAAGGTGATACGGTTTCTTAACTCACGAAATCGCTCATCGAACTCGTCTGTATCCGATGTTGCTTTTTTATGCTTTATTTGTCAGGAGCTTCACATTTTCACGGTAAAGATATGTGAAATTCTTGCCTGCAACCAGTCCTGTTTTTACGCAAACCCCATCAGAAATGGTTCAGCGCAAACAAACCCGCCCGTTGTGTCAGGACCACAAAATTGGGAGACGCAGTTATGCCGTTATATAGATGATGGCTGAGGTGAGATGCCGGTTTTGAGATCGCTGTTTTGATTGATCGAAGTGGCGGCCTCATCACGCCGCGCCGCGTCACATCACCCAATTGCAATACTGTCTCTCGGGCTGACAGTGACGGAAAATATCCGCGATATGCTACCTACGCAGGCCCCACGAGAGTTTATGGACAAAACCGCCCTGGCATTTACCCCGGCGTTAGAGCAAGCCCATTTAATTCGCCAAAAAACGATTTCGCCGCTAGAGCTGACCGAACTGTATTTAGAGCGCATTGAGCGTTTGAATCCGGTATTAGGCAGCTACTTTACGGTCATGACGGAGGCGGCGATCTCCGATGCCCAGCAAAAAACCGAGCATCTAGCCACAGCTGACCCGGCGGAACTGCCCCCGTTTTTTGGGGTGCCCCTGTCGGTCAAAGACCTGAATCCGATCGCGGGCTTTCCTTGTTCTTACGGCATTGCTGCCGCTAAAGACCGCATTGCCGAAAAAGATGACGGCCTGATTCCCCGCCTACGTGAGGCGGGGTTTGTCATCTTGGGCAAAACCGCCACGGCGCAACTGGGATCTTTTCCTTATACCGAGCCACCGGGCTTTTTGCCCACGCGCAATCCGTGGAATTTGGCCCACACGGCAGGTGGTTCTACCGGGGGTGGCGCGTCGGCCTTGGCAGCTGGGTTATGTGCGATCGCTCAAGGGTCGGATGGGGGCGGTTCGCTGCGCGGCCCCGCGTTTTGCTGTGGCTTAGTGGGCATGAAGCCCTCGCGGGGTCGGATCAGCTTTGCGCCCGTCGGGGAGCGGCTGCATGGGTTGGCCACGAATGGGCCGCTCGGACGCACCGTTGCCGATACCGCCGCCTTTTTAGACATCATGGCGGGGTATGTCACGGGCGACCCCTACTGGCTACCGTCCCCAGAGACGAGCTTTTTAGCCGCGACTCAAGTCGAGCCGTCAACGCTCAAGGTGGGCTTCATCACGGGCGTGGCCCCGATTGGCGAAGCCGATGATGACTGTAAGCAAGCCGTTCTCGATACGGCCCGCCAGTTAGAGTCTCTAGGGCATCAAGTGGAACCGTTGCCGCCCCCCGATTTATCTGAGTTAATCGAACCGTTTACCACCGCCTGGCAATGTGTCATCGCCGAAGCGAACATCCCTTTCTTTGTCTTGGAAAAAATGAATCGCTGGCTGTGGTGGCGGGCCTGTCAGATTCGCAGTGGTCGCTATCTGCGCGCCGTGAGCAAACTGCAGGTAGTGTCGCGCCAAATCGTTGCACAGTTTCAGGACTATGACATCGTTCTCGCGCCGGTATACATGCAGCCCGCCATCCGCGTCGGCGAGTGGCAGTCGCTGCGCTGTGGTCAAATTTTAGACAACATTATTAAGTGGATTGCCCCCTGTCCGCCGTTCAACGCCAGCGGTCAACCGGCGATCGCCATTCCCACCGGTTTCACTGACACGGGCTTGCCCATCGGCGTCCAACTCATCGGTCGCCCCGCCGCCGATGAGACCGTACTCGCGATCGCCGCCCAGCTAGAACACACCTATTTCAAAAATTGCGATCGGCCCCCACTCACCCAATGAGGCCACAGTATCGAAGTTGATGTTAGGGATACGGACAATGGGGAGCCCTTCAACACCTCAAGGGCTTATCCCCTCCGCTGGAGGGGTGTCCGCAGGACGGGGTGGGTCCAAAACAACTTCACCCACCCCATTAGCCCCTCCCATGGAGGGGAAAGTAACGGGCTTTGCCTTAACCCTGACATTAAATAACGTCGCCACCAACTTAATCCCCTCCTGGGAGGGGTGTCCGAAGGACGGGGTGGGTTTCTGCTACGGCTTGAACCCACCCCATTAGCCCCTCCCATGGAGGGGAAAGTAACGGGCTTTGCCTTAATCCGAACTGCGATTACATAACGTTTCCATCGACTTAATCCCCTCCCAGGAGCTGACTTTTCCCGTTATCTTTTTGGGAGAAAAATCCGGCAGGATTTGACCACCCTGGAAGCCTAAAGGCTCGTTAGCAATTCTCAATAGACACCTCTTGTTGGGAATCGTCTTCACTCCCAGAACCCTTGATATTTGGTCGTTCTAGGACTTAGTAGGAAAAGTCAGCCCAGGAGGGGTGTCCGCAGGACGGGGTGGGTTCTTCTACGGCTTGAACCCACCCCATCGGCCTCTCCCAGGAGGGGAAAGAACGGCTTTTGCCTTAACCCTGACATTAAATAACGTCGCCATAGCCTCATGAAGCCAAGAGTGTGGTGACGGTTTCATCCGACAGGAAGCGACGGAAATCTAGGATCTCGACTAAAACCAGTTTGTCGTCAGGTGAGTAATGCAAAATGACGGGTCGATCGTCTTCGGCGTAGACGATCGACGCTTGTGATCGCTCAACTAGCAGGGCCTCAACATCTTTGCTATGGCTAATTTTTTCATCCCTCGACCTCCTGCTCGAATCGAGCAAAGTGCTCATACAGCTAAAGAAATCGTCACGTCAGATTTTCCTAGTTCTTCAAGGCACATCTCGACGACTTCGCGAATATTGGTCATCAATTCATCGATGGTTTCGCCTTGGCTGTAGCAAGCCTTGAGTTGAGGGACTTCTCCGACATATACACCGTCTTCGTCACGTTCGATCACGACATAAAATTCTTAGGCTGACATCATTCCTGGCTCTGAACTCAACAGCGCAATCAACACTTCGTTTCTGCTTGATGCTACCTCTCTAGAAGATCAATCAGCGATCGCTGAGGATGCTATCTAAACATCAGTCAGAATTCGCTGCCCCGACTAACAGCGATCGCTGAACAGACTGATCTCTTAGAATTGCAGTACTGGACTCGCTACGATATTGAGCTGCTGGATGCTGCTGTGAGCGAAGAACTGCTGACTCAGATTTACAACGCCTTTGACCCTAAGCGCCCGCTAGAGCCGGACGACCCGTTTTATGTGAAATGTCATGAAGTGCGCGGCGATGAAAACATTATCAATGAAGTGGGTCGCAAAATTGTCAGAGCCGAGAGCCTCACCTATCAGCTCTACACCGGACATCGAGGGGTAGGGAAGTCTACAGAACTGCGGCGGCTGCGACGATATCTAGAAGAGCAAGGACGCAAAGTCATCTACTTTGAAGCGACGGATCATCTGGACAACGTTAATGTTCAGTACACCGATATTTTGCTCTCTTGTACTCGACACCTCATCAAAGAACTTCAGGATAACGGCGATACTGGTGCCCTGCGCCAATGGATGAAATCGCGCTGGCAATCGCTGAAGGATTTGGCGCTGACCGAGATTACTTTCGATAACGAAGGGACGTTAGATCTGTTTGGGATGCTGTCGGCCACTTTACGTACAGAATCGAACACGCGGCAGCAAGTCCGAGCCCAGATCAACAATCACTCAAAGTCTCTGATCAACGCGCTGAACGAGTTTATCGCGGATGCTCAGAAAAACTTGCAAGCAGAAGAACTGGTCATCATCGCCGACAATCTGGATCGGATTATACCGACGAAGGTTGATGAGGACGGCAAAACCAACCACGATGAAATCTTCATCGACTACAGCAGTCAAATGTGTCAACTGGCTTGCAATGTCATTTACACGGTACCCATTTCGCTGGTCTACTCGAACCGGGTCTCGCAGCTCCGCGAGATTTACGGCGATACCCATGTGCTGCCAATGGTGATGGTGCGCCTTCAAAACGGCACGATTCACCCGCCTGGGCTTGTCAAGCTGAAACAGTCGATTCTACAGCGAGTGAGCCAATACACAGAACAGCCGCTGGTACCCGATATCTTCGAGAGTGAAGCGGTGTTAGATAACCTATGTCTGATCAGCGGTGGTCAGATACGGGAGCTGATGCAGTTGGTGCAAACAGCCCTGAATTGGACAGACGAACTCCCGATTCGGCGGCTGGCCCTGCTTCGCGCCATTAGTCAGGGCCAAAGTGAATATGGCGGGGCGGTCGATGAGGAGGATTGGGAGAGGCTCGCAGAGGTCTCCATCACCAAGCGTGTGCCCAATGACGATCGCTATCGGGGTTTGTTGTTTAATCGTTGCGTGCTGGAATATCGCACTGCTCTTACAGAAACAGCGGCAGGATTGCAGCCTTCAACGAAGTGGCATGATGTGCATCCTTTGATTAAAAGCACGGAGCGGTTTGATCAGGCTCTGAAGCAATATCAGGCTCAACTGGGGAATCGCCCTAACCAAGAGTCAGGAGCGCGCCCATGATCTCAGATCCTACGGAACCATTGGATCGATTGGCCCTGCCAGACTATAATGCTGACGAAGAATATCGCGCCCTGTTGCGGGCACTGCGACGACAGCAAGGATTTGGCATTCTCTTTGTGCGCTGCTCACCTGAGCGAGGTAGCCAACTGATTGAAGAACTGCAACAAGACTTACCCCAAAAGCACTGCGAACGGTTGACTTTGACGGAACCGGTATCGGATGGCGACTTTTTTAGTCGGGCAGTGGCATTTTTGGCGGAACATCCAGCGGAGATTTTGTTCATTGAGGGGCTACGGCATTCGCTGTTGGAGTATGAAGACATCAAGCGGGCGAGCGGTTGGAGTGAGGCGGAAACGCTCAACTATAGCTGGAAAGATGTCCCCCCCATCTTGCAGAATCTCAACCAGCAGCGCGACGAATTTCGCAATCAGCTTTCCACTTGTTTTGTGTTTCTGGTGTCGCCGTTTGTGGCGAAGTACCTGCGACGGCGGGCTTCCGACTTTTTTGACTGGCGATCAGGAGTCTTTGAGTTTAAAGACTCGCACGAAGATATCGCTCGCAGTCTAGAAACAGATCTGTTTGAGGAGTTTGACCAGATTCAGCAGATGATGCCGCAAGCGCGGCTCGAACAGATAATTCGCTTATTGGGTTATTTAGAAGATTCTGACCTCTCCGCAAACGAACGATTTAAGGCACTGTTTGATTTGGGGCTGTACCAGTTTTCGGATGGCTCATACCAAGACGGTCAATTGAGCTGGAACCAAGCTTTAGAAATCGAGATCTCTACCGCCGAGAATCTGACTCATCGGGGGCAGATTCTAGCTTGGCAACGGCACTACGAGGACGCCATTACCAGCTACGATAGCGCCTTAGACATCAAACCCGACGACCACGACGCCTGGTACAACCGGGGCATTGCTCTCAAGAACTTAGGGCGTTACGAGGACGCCATTGCCAGCTACGATCAAGTAATCGAGCTCAGGCCAGATACTTACTCTGCTTGGACCCTTCGGGGCTATGTTCTCACTACACTAGAGCGGAATGAAGAAGCTCTTGTTAGCTTTGACCAAGCATTAAAAATCAAAGCAAATCACTATCCAACTTTGGCCCTCCGAGGCATTACACTCTTTCGTCTAGACCGCTATGCAGAAGCACTTGTTAATTACGATAGAGCACTCGAAATTCAACCGGACGACGACTACGTTTTGACCCTCCGAGGCATAGTGCTTGCTCAGTTAGGCCGCGATGAAGAAACACTCAATAGTTATGACAAAGCACTGGAAAGCAAACCAGATAGTCATGACATTTGGTACTTCCGTGGCACTACGCTCGCTAATCTAAGCCGCTATGAAGAGGCCATCGCGAGCTATGACAAAGCTATCGCTATTAAACCCGATAGATACCAAGCGTGGTGTAGCCGTGGCATTGCTCTCGATAGTCTAGGACGCTATGAGGAGGCGATTACGAGCTACGACCAAGCCATCGCCATCAAAGCTGATGAATACGGGGTGTGGAACGACCGTGGTATTGCCTTCGCTAATTTAGGGTGCTACGAGGAAGCGATCATGAGCTACGACCAAGGGCTCGAAATCAAACCTGACAATTACGAAGCGTGGTTCTTACGTGGCATTGCTCTCGATAGTCTAGGACGCTATGAAGAGGCTCTTGCTAGCTACGATCAAGTCCTAGAGATCAAATCCGACTTTCATGCAGTATGGTGTATCCGAGGTGTTGCTCTCTCTTACTTAAACCGCCACGAGGAAGCGATCATGAGCTACGACCAAGGGCTCGAAATCAAACCTAGTAATTACGAAACTTGGAATAATCGGGGCGTTGCCCTTCTCAACTTAGGGCGCTACGAAGAGGCGATCACCAGCTACGACAAAGCGCTCGAAATCAAGCCTGATTTTGAACTCGCTCAAAACAATCGCCACGCAACCCTCAAAAAGCTAGATCGCTTCTAAAACGGTTAAAGTCTTGGTTTCGGGGTTGGTTTGGCGACTAGCATTCCAGCTAAGAGCGGCGAATATTGAGCACACACCACTCCTGCCGTCGCCAGAGCGTCGCCACCACCCAACCATGTTGCTCCAGCGTATCGGCCACCAACTTTGACTGCTCCAGCAAAATGCCGCTGAGAATGCCCCAACTCTGGGGATGAGAAATTTCGCTGAGCTGGGGAATCAGATCCACAATCACCTCGGCCAAAATATTGCAGAGGATGCCATCGACGGGCTCGGTGAGCGTCTCCATCAGCGTGTCTAAGCTGCCCTGCTGCACGTCGAGTTGGGCGGCGGTGAGGCCATTCAGCGCGGCATTTTCTTGAGTGGCGCGAACCGCCAGCGAATCGAGATCGACCGCGTAGGCGTGCTTGGCCCCTAGGAGCAACGCCGCAATGGAAAGAATGCCGGACCCGCAACCAATGTCGGCCACGACCATGTCAGGAGTTTCTGCCTCGACGCGCATTTCGAGCGATTCGAGGCAGAGCTGGGTGGTCGGGTGGGTGCCCGTGCCAAACGCGGCTCCGGGGTCAAGCTGCAGGATCAGGCGATCGCTCTTCTCCGGCTTGTCTATCCAGGCGGGATTGATGAGAAAGCGATCGCCGATTTCCTGGGGCGACCAGTGATCTTTCCAACTCTTCGACCAATCTTCTTCGTCAATCAGTCGCCACGTGGTTTTGGGAATCGCCAGCTTTGCGCAGAGGGCATCCTGCTTCAGCCGCAACGCCACGGCGGCCAAATCCAGCAGTTCAAACTTCTCCTGCGGAAAGTACGCCTGCACCTGCCGATAATGAGTGCGACGCTGGCTGGCGGTGCCGTGTCCCCCAAAGGTTTCAAACCGCCAAAAGACCGTATCCTCCAGGGCGGGATCGCATAAAACCTGAATTTCCCACCAACTATTGACCAAGGTCATGAGTTCTCTCTCAGCAGCAGAGTAGATGCGATTTAAAGGCTGACCGTATAGGCATCACGAACGCCTGGCACCTTTGTAATCTCATCTAAGATACCCTCTGGCAGCGGATCATCAATACTCAGCACCATAACCGCATCGCCGCGCACGATTTTACGCCCCACCTGCATGCTAGCGATATTCACATTAAAGCTGCCCAAGAGCGACCCGATCTTGCCAATAATGCCCGGCATGTCGCGGTGCAGGGTAAACAGCATATGCTTCGTCGGCGGCACATTGATGGGAAACTCATCAATATCGGTGACGCGAATCTCGCTACCGCCCAGCAAGACCCCACTGACCGAATGCTCGCCCAACGACCCCGTCGCCGTTAGTCGCAGTGAGCTGGTGTAGCCCTTAATGTCGGTATCACGGGTTTCAATCACATGAATGCCCCGCTCTTTCGCCTCGATATTGGCATTCACATAGTTCACCCGCTCTTGCAACGCGTGAGACAGCAAGCCTTTCAAAGCCGCGATCACCACCGGCTGGCTATCTTTCTCCGCCAATTCCCCCTGCATCTGGACATTCAGCGACTCAATGCGGCCGCCCGCCAACTGACCCACCAAATTACCCAGCGTTTCTGCCAGTTGCAGATAAGGGCGCATCTGCTCCATGACATCCGCCCGCAAGCCCGGAATATTCACCGCCGATCGCGCCGGTAACCCCAACAGCACATCGCGAATTTGTTCGGCGACATCCGTGGCTACGTTGATCTGGGCTTCTTCCGTCGAGGCGCCCAAGTGTGGCGTCAGAATGACTTTGCGATCGAGCACCCGGAGCGGGGAGTCCGCGCCCAAAGGTTCCTCCGCATAGACATCCAACGCTGCACCTGCGATTTCATCTTTGGTTAACGCATCGGCCAACGCCACCTCATCGATGATGCCGCCTCGCGCACAGTTGACCAACCGCGCGGTGGGCTTCATCGACGCCAGCGTCTTGGCATTAATGAGATTCGCGGTTTCCGGGGTTTTCGGCAGGTGTAGCGTAATGTAGTCAGCTTCCCGAAACAGCAGGTCAAGCTCGACCAAACGACAGCCCAGTTTCTCCGCTCGATCAGCCGAAATGAAGGGATCATAGGCCAACAGCTTCATGCCCATCGCCCGAGCCACTGTGGCCACATGGGAACCAATTTTCCCCAAGCCCACCACGCCCAGCGTTTTTTTGTAAACCTCGACCCCGGTGAATGCCTTCCGGTTCCACTCGCCGGCTTTAAGCGACTTATCCGCCACCGGAATGTAGCGAGACAGCGATAGCATCATGGCTAAGGCATGTTCAGCAGCCGCAATGGTGTTGCCTTCCGGCGAGTTGACCACCACAATGCCGCGACGGGTCGCCGCCGGGACATCAACATTATCGACCCCCACCCCCGCGCGGCCAATAATTTTGAGGTTTTGCCCCGCTTCGATAACTGCTTGGGTGACTTTGGTACCCGAACGGATCATCAACGCGTCATAGTCCCCCACAATTTTGACGAGTTCTTCGGGGGGCAGTTTGGTCTGAACGTCAACCTGGGCGACTTGGGACAGGATATCGATACCTGCCTGATCAATCGGGTCGGATACTAGAACCTTGGGCATAGTTAAGTCAGAGGTAAAAAGGGGACGCCATGAGCACGGAAACCGGGAATTTGAGGGGGGACACCCAGTGCCCCAAACCTTCTCTCCAAGGAATTTCCAGAAGCCATTCTACTCCATGACTGGAGCCCAAACATGACGAATACTAAGGGGTGTCAAATGTCTCAAAGAGCTTGATCAGCACCACATTAGAGAATAAAAATCCCTCGGGATCGGTGAACCTGACCACGGTTGATTGCTCCCCATCCTGAGCAACCCACCCCTGTTGACGATAAGGGTGCAGGCATTTCTGCAGTTGTTCAACCCGTTCTTCGCTAAATTCCTCTACCAATTGTTTTAAGGAAACGCCCTCGGCTAATCGCAAGCCCATCATCAATCGATCCAGCCAGCGATCGCGCTCGGTGATCGGCTCCACGTCTAGTTGCCCCGCCGCCGCTGCGTAGGTCTGCAGCCAATCGGTGTAATCGTGGGTCGTGCGAGGACGCTGAAACCGCTGACCTTGGGTGTAGCTGGCAGCCCCCATGCCAAAGCCATAAAACGGCTGGTTTTGCCAATAGACCCGATTGTGCTGGCATTGATAACCGGGCCGAGCGTAGTTGGAAACTTCGTAATGGTCGTAACCGGCTTGGGTCAGTACCGCTTGGGCCAGCCGATACATCTCCGCCGTCTGGTCATCCGTCGGGAGGGGCGACTCGCCTGCGGTGTAACGCCGATGAAAAACCGTATTAGGCTCAACCGTCAGATCGTAGATAGAAAGATGTTGAGGACCAAAGGCGATCGCGGTTTCCAACGCGATTTGCCAATTCGAGATCGTCTGATGGGGCAACCCGGAAATCAAATCCAAACTCCACGCGGGCATCCCCACCGCCTGTAAATCCTCAATAGCCTGATGCACATCCACTAGTCGATGAGTCCGACCACAAGCCTCCAACTGTTCATCAGTAAAAGACTGCACCCCTAAACTGACGCGGTTGATGCCCAGTTTTCGCAAGGATTCCAGCGCCGTTCGGTCAAAGGTGCCCGGGTCCATTTCCATGGAGATCTCAGCATCGGGATCAACCCCAAAGCGAGCATCCACAGTCGTTAAAATTTGCTCGACTTGAGCAACGGATAACAGCGAGGGCGTACCGCCGCCAAAAAAGACCGTCCGCAGCGGTGCGCCCAGATTGGGCGTCACCTCAATTTCCTGACAGAGAGACTCGATATAGGACTGCATACGCGGCGAGGTTTCGCCGCGCGCGCGATCGCCCGCCACCGAGATCGGAAAGTCACAATAAAAACAGCGCCGCCGACAAAAGGGAATGTGAACATAGGCCACTTGAGGTGCATCAATTTTGCGCTCGCCGGAAACTGCCGCAATCGGACTCTCAAAAGGCGAATTCAATACCGTCATTAGGCTTGCCTCAACCGCGCCGCAAATGTCACCGCCGCGAGAATGTCGGCGTCTTCTAAATCGTCGTAGTCTTCTAAAATTTCAGCGTGGGTCATGCCAGCACTCAGCAGATCCAGCAGCCACTCCACCGGGTAGCGTAGTCCCCGAACGCAGGGTTTGCCATGACAAATAGCGGGGTTGATGGTGATGCGATCGCGTAAAGTCTCATCCATAAGTGCGGTCTCCAACTTAACTTGAGTTTATCAATGCAATCGCTTGGAGATGGAAAAAGCGTGCGCTTAGGGTTGAGCTTGGATATCTTCGCGCGTGAGGCCAATCTTCTCACCCAACTCCAGCACGTTGTCAGTGAACTCGTTGACATTGCCGGAAAAGGTAACGGCCCCGCTGGAGAGCATCGCTGCTGCCGTCCCTGCGGCAAGGGAGTCGTTGCAGCCGCTTGCCAAGGCGCTTAGTTTCAGGTTTCTCAGGTTTGTTGAGGTCGGCTTCTAGAGCATCCAACTCCATGAGCACATCGTCTTGTTGCGCTTCAGGCAGAGCTTGTGACCAGATACGCAGCGCGGTGAGTAGGCGAACAATATCGTCAGCATTTTGCCCATAGTTGTTGATGACGCCGCCGTACTGATCGCCCTGTACGGTTTCGGCAAAGCCACCGGCAAACTGGGCTCCCCGCATATCGTATTTAGACCCTTGATTTTGAGCCACAATCCCAATTACTCCTATCAGCTCAGTGTTTCTCTGGCGCTCTACCTCAATAGTCCGCTGAGCATCTTCTAAACGTACGCCCTGTAATTGCAGCCGCTGCTCATATTGTGCTTCAAGCGCCGCGAGTTGATGGGCATAGAGTTGCTTGACCTCAGTCTCAATCGCCCCTTTATCCGCCTCAGCTCCGACCTCTAACCGCACCACAAAAGCATCACCCTTGCGCTCCATACCCTGAATGGAAATGTCTTCGTCAGGATGGCTGTCATGCAACTCCTGGAAGGATTGGAAGAAAGCTTGCCAGTCAATGCCTTCGGTAAAGGTAATGTCAATGGTCTCAAGAGCACTGGCAATAATTTGAAACCGTTGAGTAAACTCACCGGGGGCAAAAGTGCTGTTAGGATCCACTGGCAACCGCCCAGAGAATTGTTCCTTTTCAGTGTCGTAGGTGCGAAAAATGTAGTCGCATTTGATGCCCTCAAGAACTGTGGATTTGCCAATTTGCCAGTCGGCAATACAAGCTCCAGTGAGGATGGCTTGTGCAAAATTTGTATGAAGTACCTGAGCCCCAACGAGGTTGACGTTACTGAGATTGAGGTGGCTGAGGTTGAGGTTACAGAAGTTAACGCCTCTGAGATCAGTTCCGCATAAATTAGTCCGCCTTAGGACTGTGTTGCTTAAGATTGCGTTGCTTAGAATTGCGTTGCTCAAATTGGCATCGCTGAGATTAGCATCGCTGAGATTAGCGTTTTTGAGGTTGGCAAAGCAAAGGATAGAGTTTTTGAGATTGGCAAAGCAAAGGGCCGCGTTCTGGAGATTGGCGTTTAGAAAGTTGGCATTGCAAAGAATGGTTTTGTAGAGATTGACCGAGCGAAGAATTGCGTTCTGGAGATTGGCGTTGCTCAGATTATTTTCGCTCAGACTGCCTTGAGTAAAGTTAACAGAACTCAGGTCAGCGTTACTGAGATCGACGGATTTAAGACGGACACTACGAAGAATACTACTTCGAAGGTTAGCGTTACGGAGGTCTGTTTTGGTAAGTCTAGCGTTGTTAAGGTCCGCGTTACTTAGGTCGGCATTGCGGAGGTTCGCATGATCGATAGTGGTGAAGCTGAGACTGGCAGAGCTGAGGTTGACAAAGTCGAGGCTGGCAGAGCTGAGGTCTGTTTTATAGAGATTGGCAAAGCTGAGGTTCGCTTTATTCAGTTTTGCCTTGCGGAGATCGGCAGCACTGAGATTGGCGCCACTGAGATTGGCGCCACTGAAATTAGTCTTACGGAGATTTGATTTGCAAAGGTTGGCATTACTAAGGTCAGCCTTGCAAAGGTTCGCAAGGCTTAAGTCTGCATCCCTGAGGTTGGCATGTGGGAGGTCAATCGCAACATCAGGATTATCTTCTCTCCACTGATTCCAAACCTTGCTACCTTGCTTGAGCAAAGCGACTTGTTCTTCGTTGGCCATCGCCGTCAGTTTGTCCCATCAACTCACCCTAAATTTATCGCTTGCGGCAGATTAGTGGTTCAGCTCAGGTTTAGGATGGGGCGGCGGTATATCTCCGTCCTTTGATTTCGTTCGGTTCATGACGGTAATTATTTGTCCTGGCATTCATGATGTGGCGTTGAGCGATCGCTTCCTCACCGCCCTCAACCGGCAACTGGCAGACATGGGTAATCCCTCGTTAATCACTCCAGAGCAGGTACTCCCCACGCAGCGATACGTGCCGTTCAATGGCCTATCTGTCTGGTCATTTTTGCAAGAGACCGCCGCTCCAGAGGAACCGCTGTTGCTGATTGGTTTTAGCGCTGGCGTCGTCGGAGCCATGGTGGCAACGCAGCTGTGGCGAGCGCAACAACGGACAATCGCCGCCCTCATTGCGGTAGATGGTTGGGGCGTGCCACAAGTTGACGATTTTCCGCTGCATCGTGTGAGTCATGACTATTTCACCCACTGGAGTTCGGCAGTTTTAGGGGCCGGAGCGACCAGTTTTTACGCGGATCCGCCTGTCACGCATCTCGATTTGTGGCAATTTCCCGAACGGGCTCAGGGTTGGCGAGTTCAGCCATCGAAACGTGGGGCACCTATTACAAAACCGATGAGCGCGATCGCCTTTATCGCTGAACTCATTGTCCATTATTCACCCTAGAGTCAAGCGCGTCAGAGGCTGGATGTTGACGTGAATTCGAGATAAGAAATTCGAGTGCTCTGACGACCTATGTGAGCAACCAATCCCCTCCGCCGGAGGGGTGTCCGCAGGACGGGGTGGGTAAAAGCCAGGGGTAATCCACCCCATTAGCCCCTCCGGCGGAGGGGAACATAACGGGGTTTCGCTTGACTCAAACTGAGGTTAGTAGGACGAGGTTGGGTAAAAGCCAGGGTTACCCAAGCCATCAGTCCCTCCGGCGGAGGGGAACATAACGGGGTTTCGCTTGACCTGAACTGAGGTGGTGTTAGAGATTCGTCGCCGGTTGAATAACGCTGGGATGACGCGGTTTGAGAACATCGCGCTCCACCGCTTGGATGTAGTTCGCGATCGCATGATCCAGCGTGGTCCTGGGCTTCCGCATTCTCA
Organism: Leptolyngbya sp. SIOISBB; assembly: GCA_010671905.1. Classification (GTDB taxonomy): domain Bacteria; phylum Cyanobacteriota; class Cyanobacteriia; order Phormidesmidales; family Phormidesmidaceae; genus Halomicronema. Next base: position 5,840,650 of record JAAHII010000001.1, on the reverse strand, counting down.
GCGTGATAAAAAACAGCAACGCATCTAAATGCAGCAGCAGAATGACCAAAACGTCATTTTTCATATTCCCCTGCGCTGCGACCCGGCCTTTAGCCGCATCAAAATAGACCAGGGTATCGACATGGGTGTAATTCAGCAGTGGCGGTACGCGGGGCACAATGTCATTGCCGTGAACACAGCGAAAGGAGCGCCCTGCTAGCGTCTTCGTGATTTTGTGACTCAGCCGTTGGTTCACGACGCGCGGACTGCCGAAGGTGTAGAGATAGGTGGCGTCGTGGTAGGTCGTAGCGTGATACGCCGCTAAGGTGGCGATCGCCCCACCCAGACTATGTCCCGTCACAAACAACGGACTCCAGTCACCGCGAATGCGATCGTGAATAATGTTGCTGATGCCCCGCGCCCCGACCCATTCACTGTCGGGAATCTGGTTGAGAATCGTGTCTGGCAACGCTGAGCCCCACACATGTTGAAACGCCCGCAAAAACCCCGCATGGGCAAATAGCGGCCCTTCGCCATATTCTTTATTTTCGACATCCGGTAGTTTGTTTCGCAGGATGATGATGTCGGTGAGAATGTCGATGTAGTTTTTCTCCGTCCCGCGAAAAGCCAGAATGGCAAAAGGTCGCTGGTCTCCGGGATGTAAAGCCAGGTAGCCCTGGGTGCCATCGGTGTCAAAAAAATAAATGCAGTCAAAGCCAACCCGCTTTAGATTGCTGGCAATGTTGAGCTTCGAGTCATAAGCTAAGCGGGAACACTGTGCCAGCCACCAGGCAGTATGGGGCTGATAGTCTGAGCCACCCGTAGGCAAGGCAATATTTTCAGCATTGGCAAAATAGCGCGGAGAAGAGACCGTCGTCATGGCTGTAAATGCTCCTGGTAGATGCATCGCTAACATAGCCCAAAGGGCTTGCCTGATGACCCATTCAGCGATTTATAGTTAAAAAAATTAGTCTTGTCAGAAAGCGGGTCGCATGGCTCAGTTGGCTTTACCCCCAAGCATCACACGTTGTTGGCGATCGCCGATGTGGATGGTGGCGGGGCTGCTCGTAGCGATGCTGTTGTCTCTACCCCATCCCGCGATCGCCAACATGGCTAACCCAGAGCAACCAGGGGATTTGCTGACAGAACCGTGGACGGACGTCGCCACCTTAGACATCCAGCACGAAGATTTGGTCTTGGATTTGCGCCCGGTCGAGACTGAGCGCCTGGCTCAGATCAACGTGACCTATATGATTAAAAATCCTGGCGAAGCCACCACCGTTTCCTTGTTATTTGCGGCTCCTGGTCTGGAAAAAGGAACTGTCACCTTAGACGAAACCCAAGCGATCGCCGCCACCCAGACCGACGCCCCCAACATTCCCGAAGACTGGGGCAACCTGAACTTTCGCCAAGTGCTTCAAGGACTGCAGTTTGAAGTACCGCTTAGCCCTGGAGAACATGCGATCGCGGTGGAGTATCAGGGCGCTCCTAGCAGCGACGATGGTGATTTCTACCGCCAATACACGCTGGAATACTGGTTAGCGCCAGCGCGGCAATGGAATTCCTTTGGCACCCTCACCGTCGATGTGTTTGCTCCTGCTGGTTGGGTCACCACCCTCACCCCCGACCTACCCGCAGTCGCCCCTGAGCATTGGCAAAACACGTTTACAGGGTTACCCGCCGAGGCGTTAACGGTCACGACTCATCCCGTTGTGCCGCCTTTCGTCAGCTTCTTGCGAGTCGTGTTACCGGTGGTGGGCATTGCGATCGCCTTTGCCATCACGTTTTGGATTTACCGCTGGCTAGGGCAATTGTCGCAACGACAGAATTGGTCGGGGGGCTGGCTAGTCCTTACCTTTTTGTTGATCATCCCCCTCAGCATTCCGCTGTTTTGGGCCTTGGGCGGCACGGGCGTTTGGGCCGCAGAGAGCCTGCTTGATTCAGCTCACTTGGGAGTGGGATACAGCTATTCCCGCATGATTCTGTTCGCGATGGGGGGCTTGGTCGCCGTCCCGACCGGACCCCTCGTTGCCATCTTCAGCTTTGTCATGGGTCGAGTTGGCAGTCGGAAACGCAAGCAGGCGATCGCCCCAGAAACGTAGGGATAGCCATTGGCCTCGTCAGTAGAAGGTTCCCTAAAGCTGTTAGCCTGCGTTTTTTCAGTAGCCTCATTCAAGTTAGGGACTTTCGTGGTTATTCGCCATCCAACGATATCGTTGCTTGCTTAATCTCTTGCAAGGCCTCTTCACACCAAGCGACCCAATCTTCCTGATATCGAATGGCGCGGCGAATAATCAAATGTTGATAGAGATCCTTTAAAGCAAGAGACTTTAGATTCTGACGAAAGGGCTCATCCAAACGTTTTAAGCGCTGCACTGCACAAGCATGAACTTCTTGACGTCGTCCAATTTCTTTCGTGATGATCTCTGGAGCAACCAGGTGGCCTGCCAACCCCATCACTCCTAGATCTTCGCGAATCGCGGTGGGCTCGCAAGGTTGATGCAGCCACTCAATCAGTTCATCCAGCCCCTGCTGCGTAATTGAATATATTTTTTTATCCAGTCGGCCAGCTTGGGGAATCGCCTCATAGGCCACGCTACCCGATTGTTCTAATTTGAGCAGCTGAGCATAGATTTGCTGCTGACTCGCCTTCCAAAAGCACCCCCCAAAGCCCTCAGTAAATTCTTTGGTCAGCTCATAACCACTGAGAGAGTCATGCGTCAGAAAAGCCAAGATCGTGTGCTTAAGTGCCATAGTCGAGCGAAAGGATGGGCAACAAAGGTTAGTTGACATATTTTACTCGCCAGAGATATCTTGACTTTGTATTCAAAAAATTGAATACAAATACATGAATATGAATATGGCAGCTTGAATGATGAAACTGCATTCGCCTGAGTCTTGGAGAGATCGCCGTGGAACGAGTTTTCGGAATCGTCAGCAGCACCGATTTTTTAGGCGCTATGGGCCGTGGGCCGTGGTGACAGGCGCGTCTTCTGGCATTGGTCGCGCGATCGCTGAACGGCTAGCCAATGCGGGCCTGAATGTGGTTCTGGTAGCCCGCAATCAGAGTCACCTTGAAGAGTTGGCAGCCATGCTGAAAACTCGCTATGGCATCGATGCAAAAGTGCTGAGCCTCGATTTATCGCAAGTGTCAGCTGATCGGCAATTAGCCGTTGCAACCCAAGACCTGGATGTTGGGTTACTTGTAGCTGCGGCTGGTTTTGGGACGTCTGGGCCGTTTATAAATGCCACGCTGGAGCAAGAATGGGAGATGCTCAGCGTTAACTGTCGGGCACTGATGGCTGCTACACACCATTTCAGTCAGCGATTTGCTCAACGCGGGTCGGGCGGGTTGATCCTCATGAGTTCAATTGTCGGTTTTCAAGGAACGCCTTTCTCGGCTCACTACGCAGCAACCAAGGCCTATGTTCAATCGCTAGCAGAAGCATTACATGTTGAGCTTAAAGGCCAAGGTGTGGATGTTTTAGCCGCAGCTCCTGGTCCCACACAATCTGGGTTTGCGGACCGAGCCGGGATGCAGATGGGGGCAACTCTGAAACCCAACGATATTGCGCAACCTATTTTGAATGCCTTGGGTCAGCGATCGCTGATATTCCCTGGTTTTTTGTCAAAACTCCTGATCTATTCATTGAGCCCATTACCGACCTGGGCCCGCGCACGCATTATGGGAATCGTGATGGGTGGCATGACCAAGCACAGGTTGCAAAGTAGCTAACACGCAAACCATCACGCGACGACTCATCAGCAGAAGCTGGAAATAAGGCTATTCGAGGGTCACAAATTGAAATTTTAGTGTTCTTTATAAAGCATCAACAGCCTAACAATTTGATTGGAGATTCCTGAATAGGCTCCAAGCTCGAAAAGATGAGAATAGTTTTCCGCAATCGATTCAGAATCGGCATACCGCGCGGAAATAGTCTAGCGATCGAGCATATTCTGAGTGAATCGGCAGAAAGATGTTTGTAATCCGCACAGAAAGGGACAGCATACAGAAATTTTCTGTCTAATAACATTGTGATAACCAAGAAATACTTGGAGGATTGATGATTGCCAGGGAATGGAAAGCAACCTGTCCTAAAGAATATAAAAAAGGGTTTATCGAATATCTGTACAAAACAGGCGTTAAAGAGACTTCTGAAACGGAAGGTTTTCTCGGGGCGCAAATATTTAAGCGAGAATTAGATGATGAAGTAGAAATAACTTTACTGACATATTGGAAAAGTCTTGAATGTATCAAAGCTTTTGCGGGTGAAGACATCCATGTCGCAAAGTTGTACCCAGAAGATGACAACTACAAATTAAAACCCGACACACATGTAAATCATTATGAGGTGCACGAAAACATGTGGTTATAACGAGCTGATGCACAGCGGCCCAAATTCCGTCGCGGCTGCTGGTGTTGCCGATTTGCGTCATCTTAGTACCAAAAGGCTGTGCCACAATTAGGGCGCGTGATTGGGACGTTATGTTACACACCGATGAAACCTTTATTCGAAGAACTGCGCTAACGACCCTCGCGATCGCTGTCATATCGGCGGGGCTAGCGACGCTTATCCATTATTGGGAACCTGACCCATATCTAATCGATCTGGTCATTCCTCCTCTGATGTTTCTAGTCTTTTCATTTCTGTGGTGTTGGCTTTACCGACGCCCTGAAAGCCTGCCAAAAGTGATGAGGGTTAGCTTACTCACAATCTTTTTGGGAGGGAGTGCCTTGCCAGCCTGGATGTCTCTTGGGCAGGCCATTTACCTACCCGACGTCACGCTGGTCGATCGGTTGCCGCCAATGAGCAGTTTTCCGATGGCTATCATCGTCATCATGTTTATATTTGCCACTCCGCAAACCATTATCAATACTGCCGTCGTGGTTTGGGCTTTAGTTTCCTTACCCGTTCTGATCTATCTGATCACTCACCCGATCGAACTCTGGAGTCCTCGCGGCTTGGAAATGGCTGTGACACTCGGCCCGATTACCGCAATTGTGTCCACCCTGGTCCCCTTTCATCGGGTATTGCAACAGAGACTCACATCATTACAAGATGAACGCGCCCTTATGCAGGTGCTCTCCGAACGAGATTCGCTCACTCACCTTTATAACCGCCGTGCAGCCGAAGAGTTTCTCTCAATCTGTATTGCCGATGCTGAACCCAGTGATGGCGTGATTTTATTTGACATCGATCATTTCAAACGCATCAACGATACTTACGGTCATCAAGCTGGCGATGCTGTCTTGGTGGCCGTCGCCATGCGCTGTAGTCAGGTTTTACGCAAGAATGATTGCCTTGCCCGTTGGGGAGGCGAAGAGTTTTTGGTCGGATTGCGGCATGTTGGAGCTGAAGTGATCGAACGGATCGCTGAGGAGTTGCGGCTTGCCATTGCCTCGGAAAAGATTGAGCCAGCAGGCAGTATCACAGCATCGTTCGGGGTGAGTTTAGTGCAGCCTACTGACACGATTGAAAGCTTATTACAGCGGGTAGATCAGGCGATGTACGCCGCTAAAGCCAGCGGACGCAACCGCGTGATGACTGACAAGTCCTTGAGTTAACAGTAGCCTTCGACGGGTCACATCGCGCCTAGCATCCACAGATACCGGTTAAGTGACGTCGACAATGAACAAGTTCAGGCAAATTGTCGATTCGCAATGCTCTTGGACGACAGAGGAGCTCTGGAATTATCGTTGCCATCTTTGGTTCTGCATGGTGTGATTTAGCATTCGGAAAAGCAGAAGGGCAATCACTCCAAAAACTTAGGGATAGTTGTGCTGAAGACACCAACCTAATCACCTGAATAGGGGTGTTAGGCTGAAATATCTCCACTCACATGCTCAGTCAGGAGAGTTATGTTGGATGGCTCCCTATTCAACAAGTTAAATTTCATCAAGAAAAGCTCAAGCTATGTGAAACTAATGCCAGATTGACCATGTTGGAATAGCAAATTTAGTCATAGGAAGATTTCCATGAACTTATTACGTAGCTATCAACGTGCCTTTTGCGCAGTGGTTATCGTGCTGGTTGCCTGTCTCTTTCTATGTGCACCGGTTGCGATGGCAGCTACCGAAACCAGTGCTGACCTTATTTTTCAGAAAGTACAGGTCAAGGATGGTGAATTTACAGTATCTACCGAAAGCAACCTTGAGTCTTCTATAAGGATTGGTGCAGCGATTGTTTCCCTTACCGTCAGGAGTATCTGGAACGATTGATGAAATTGTCATCACTGGGCCAGATGACGAGCGAGAGTTTGGCTGCTTTAACCTGAAGGTTATGAATGGTACAGACTTAATCGTATCTTGTGGTGGCCCAGCTTATCTCAAGGCCGGAACCACAATCTATAGAGCCCAGGGTAGTGGATTTGGTCCAAATCCTGATGTCACTTTAGGAATTGAACTGAACCCCAATTAAGAAATTGGGACAAACTTAGAAAGAGTTGACTGGCTTGGATTGCTCTTGCTACTCAAGCCAGTTGTGCTGAATTGACCAGGTAGTTGAATAAGACAAAGTTAAAGTGTTAAGACAAGGAATATAGCACTGTGCCAGAGATGCAATCTTTTGTTTTTGGACACCTTCTCCTAAGTCTTGCTGAAGCCGCTTTAATTTCTTGGGCTCTTCTACTCTGGAAGATATCAAGAAGTCTCGCAATGATCGTGTTGCTGATTCTGCTCATCAGCCTCGGCTATGATAACTTCATACTTGCAATAGGGAACCGGTTGGGAGAAGGTTCTTTGCTGCTGTTTCTAAGCAAGATTCGCTTTTTAGCACATATCTTAGTTATACCCTTTTTCTTTGTTATTGGTATTGAACTAGCAAATCGGGCTGGGGCTGGCTGGGTAATTCCTTTAACACGGGGCCTTGCCTGGGGGGTAGCTTTCGGGCTTGGAATATTGGAGTATTTCAATGAATTCCTTAACCTATCCTTAGTCCCAATAGAATTTGCTGGGTTGTTACGCTATACGGCAGATTCCTCCAGCGTCCCCATTGTGACCATCGTCTCAAATCTATTTCTCCTAGGTATTAGTATTGGTTTTTGGATTCGTTTGGAAGGGAAATGGCCATGGCTCTTTTTCGGAACATTAGTTGCGCTAATTGTTAATACAATTCCCATTGACAAAATTGGAACATTACCCGGTAGTTCCTCTGAGTTTATTTTGGTATTGAGCTTACTACTTACAGAGCGCTACTTACAGTACGAAGCCCCCGACCTAGGATTGGATGAGGGTGAGAAGTTTAGATTTAGACCTTTGCAATTTAATTGGGTTGCCATTCACCCAAGACCCAAAGGCGTTATTTATTTTATAGGGGGTGCCGGTTTTGGGAGTTTTCCAACACTGTTTTATCGCTACATTTTGCGACGCCTATTCCAAGAGGGTTATACGATTGTGGCATTGCCCTTTCGATTTACCTTTAATCATTGGTCTGTTGCGGTGCAAATGGTTCAAGATCAAGAGCAATTTCTCGCAGCCATTCATCAAGAGGCTACTTCACTTAACTATAGTGAGAATCTAGATATTTATATTTCCACAGAGCCTGATCAGCTACGCTCTGGGAACTACTTTTGGTTAGGTCATAGTCTTGGCTGTAAATATATTGCCTTGCTAGAAATCCTAAGTGATTCGGAAAAAACTCGAATCGACAGAGCTATCAGTGCCTGTATCAAGGATAAGCGACAGGTCGAAAAACTGGGACGCGATCTGGAAAAAGTCGATTTAGAGAAATTATCGCTTTGCAACCAGCCTTCTATCCTAATGGCCCCAATTATCACAGGTGTTGAGGGCGCTATTCCTATCCGTGCTCTAGCTCACCTAGTCAAGAAATTTGTTGATGTAAATCCCAATGAGACCGATACCAAATGCATGATTAGAAGTAGTAAGCTTTTTCACTATACAGGGATGGTTGGCTTTAGAGAGGATAAAGAGCAAGCAAAGGCTGAGACAATTAATTTTTTACTTGAAGCTTTACCCAAGGAACCATTTCCTCCCATTTATGAACAGTTAAATGGTGGTCACCTTGCTCCTCTGAATCTTCTAGAGAGGAACAATGAGCTTGCTGAACAACTGATTCAATTGCTTTTTCAGTTGCATCGCCGGGTAGGAGCCAAGTAATTTCCCTGATAGCACTAGTACTTTTGGCTAAAGTGCTTTTCAACTTTTGTGTGATTACTTCCTCTAAATTTAGGTGCGTAAAAGATTATGTATTCAGAAAACAAAGAATACGTATTCGGAATATAGAGTGTTTGTGTTTATCAAGCAGAGGTGTTAGTGATATAAGAAGTGCTCAGAGATATAGGACGATTATTTTTCTCTCGTCTAAGTTGAACTATTCAAGACCCCACTAGCACTTTTAATCGACGATTGAAAGTGTATAGTTCTCAGATTTACTTTATGTAAGGCGTGTATAAAGCTGCTTCGTTAGGCAACTTAGGAAACTCACACATATCCTGTTAGTCTTAGTTCTTCGAATAGCCGAAAAAATCAAGCTATCAGGCTTTGAGATGAGTGCTTTGGCTCTGCAAAAAGTTGGAGAAATCTTTCGTCAAAGTCCAGCGGAAGTTGGAATAGACGTAGAAAAAGAGTCCCAGCGTGATGCCGATAAGGGTGTATTCGGGGCGAGGTAAAATGTTGAGACGATGGTCATACCGATACAGACGACGGTGTTAATCACGAGTGTCTGACGGATGCCAGGAAAGGCCAGATAGTAGCTGATTTGTTTGCCTAGATAGAAGAGTGTGAGGCCTGCGATCGCGAGCATTCTTCAGACAGGCGATCGCCGAATGCGGCGTCGAACCCGCTGCCATAGAGGCAATTCGACAATTGAGACAGCACGGACAAATCATTGACGGGCGATCGCTCCTCAGACATTTCTTGTTGGCAATGGAACAATTGCAATGAGGCAGTTCCAATTAATATGAGCAGACCTATCGCGCTTGAATAGTATCGCCATGCAGCCGCTGACACCTTCATCTCTGCCCCCTACACCCGCCACCGTCTCCACCAAGTTGGACGCCTTTTGGATGCCGTTTACGGCCAATCGCCAATTTAAGACCCAGCCGCGGTTGATGGTGGCGGCCCAAGACATGCACTACACCAGTGAGGACGGTCGGCAAATCCTGGATGGCACAGCGGGACTGTGGTGTGTCAATGCTGGACACTGTCGCCCCAAAATTGTCGAGGCCATTCAGGCTCAGGCCGCCACGATGGACTATGCCCCCACGTTTCAAATGGGGCACCCGGCACCATTTCAGCTTGCCGATCGCCTGACTCACCTGGCTCCCGAAGGCTTGAACCGAGTCTTTTTTGCCAACTCGGGCTCCGAAGCGGTCGATACGGCGTTGAAAATCGCGATCGCCTATCACCGCGTTCGCGGCGAGGGCACCCGGCAACGACTCATTGGTCGCGAGCGGGGCTATCACGGGGTCGGGTTTGGCGGCATTTCAGTCGGCGGCATTGGCGGCAACCGCAAGCTCTTTGGCAGTCTATTGAACGATACCGATCACCTGCCCCATACCCACAACCTGGCTGAGCAGGCGTTTAGCTATCAACAACCCACTTGGGGAGCCCACCTGGCAGATGAGCTAGATCGCCTGGTCGCGCTGCATCATGCGGCCAATATTGCGGCGGTGATTGTGGAACCCGTCGCGGGCTCAACGGGAGTGTTGATTCCACCAATGGGCTATCTGGAAAAATTGCGCGAGATTTGCACTCGACATGGCATTCTGCTGATCTTTGATGAGGTGATTACGGGGTTTGGTCGGCTCGGCACGGGCTTTGCCGCTGACTACTTTGGCGTTGTGCCCGATATCATCACGGTGGCTAAGGGCCTCACCAACGGTACGGTGCCGATGGGGGCAGTGTTAGTCAGGCAAGAAATTTATGACGCCTTTATGCAGGGGCCGGAGCATGCCATCGAATTGCCCCACGGCTATACCTATTCTGGGCATCCACTGGCCTGTGCGGCGGCGATCGCCACCCTGGATGTCTATGCCGAAGAGGGCCTCTTTGAGCACGCGGCTAGCTTGGCCGACTATTGGCAAGAGGCCGTGCATTCCCTACGGCGATCGCCCCATGTGATCGATATTCGCAATCTGGGCATTGTGGCGGGCATTGAGCTAGAACCCCGACCCCAGGAACCAACGAGGCGCGCTTACGACTGCTTAGTGCGCTGCTTTGAGCGGGGGTTGCTGATTCGCGTCACCGGCGACATTATTGCCCTGTCACCGCCCTTAATGCTGCAAAAATCCCACATTGACCAAATGGTCGAAATTTTGGGCGAAGTCCTGAGTGATTTGCCGTAATAGCAACGGGGACAGGATTTCTTTAAGAGCAGGACTTACGCATTTGAATCCGATTTTGGCCCCTTGCATCCCCAAATCTGGGAAAATTGGATGGTCAACTTGGGCTGTCCCTGCCAGGGGTGATGCCAGGGCAGAATTGCCATACCGTTGATACGAGCGGGGACAGCGCGATCGCTCAGAAATGGATTCAGTGTGTAAATCGGTTTGGTTGTGGCGATCGCCCGCAGACGAGGTAACCCAACCTCAACTGACAGCACGCTGGATAGGGTTTTACCCAGACCTTCAGACCCAGTGCTTGAATGGCCTGATCAAACGACACTTCCTCTGGCAGCGCTACCCGAAGTTGTTTTCAGACAGCCACAGCACGGAGCAAGAACGATGCTGCTATGCGGTCGTTAGCGATTGCCAGGGAGCCAGGTGAGAAACGGCTGGAGAAAAGAGGGCGATCGCATAGGTTTCTTTGACCATATGGCAAACTGAAACTGCCCAAATTCATCCTCGTAATATGAGTAATTCGACTCATCAGAGCACAAAGCTTTGGTTGATTCCAGAGTTCGGAAACTTGGAATTATTTCGAGCCGAAGCCATCTATCACAGCTATGCTCGCCACTCTCATCCAAGCTATTCAATCGGCATCATTGAGGCTGGAATAGGAGGCAACTATTATCAAGGGAGTACTTATTTGGCTCCTCCCAAAAGTATTGTTTTTATGAATCCAGAGGAAGCCCACACGGGCTACTCCGCTGAAGAGTTACCATTGACTTATCGAATGCTATATCCCAGTGTTGGCTTCATCCAGCAAATAGCCGGTGAGATTCAAATAAGTGGCTTTCCCTATTTTAAGGATGCTGTTGTTCAGAATAAGGTGTTAGCCAGAAATGTCCTTTCTCTACATGCAGTTCTTGAAAAATCAAATAATCGACTAGAACAAAAAATCCGATTAATTGAAGTTTTATCAGACATTCTGCTCAACCATGCTGATGTTAAACTTCGGTCTATTCGATTAGGTAAAGAACATCAATCTGTTCGTTTAATCAAAGAGTACCTTCAAGACAACTCGAGCTCTCAAATCTCATTAGAGCAATTAGTCAAAATTACAAACTTAAATCGTTCATACTTAATTCGCGTGTTCCGTAACGCCGTAGGAATGACGCCATACACTTATCTCAATCAAATTCGTGTAGAAAAAGCAAAGCAGCTTCTGAGGCAAGGCATGTCTATTGCAGATGCTGCCATTACGGTTGGCATGTCAGATCAAAGTCACCTGACTCGTCACTTCAAGAGAATTGTAGGAGTCACACCAGGTCGCTATCGTAAAATGTCAATATCGTTCAAGACCAATTAACTTAAGTCCATAGATACTTTAGGTCATGTTTTCTTGAGGCGAAGAACTATGACCTTAGAAAAAATGAACTTAACGCATCAACAGGATTATCATCTTGCCCAAATAAATATTGCTCTGATGAAAGCTCCGATAGATGATCCAATTATGGCTGAGTTTGCCGCTGCACTTAATGAAGTAAACACGGTTGCAGATCATAGTCCAGGTTTTGTTTGGCGATTACAAACTACCTCTGGAAATGCAACTAATCTTCGGGCATATCCTGATCCGAGAATACTGGTCAATCTATCAGTCTGGCAGAGTGTAGAGCAGCTAAAATCCTATGTTTATAAGAGTTTGCATGGTGAGTTTTTTATCCGTCGTCGTAACTGGTTTGAGAAGTATCAAGGTGAGCATTTTGCCATGTGGTGGATTCCTGCTGGTTATTTGCCCACTGTAGAGGAGGGGAAAGCCAAACTGGAATATCTTACGTTACGTGGAGATTCACCTGAATGTTTCACCTTTGCAAAGCCTTGGCCACCAGCTGTTGTTGAGCGGTATGACACCCCGCTACACTGAAACGAATCTGAGTTATCTTAAGCTGGCAGGCTTTGAGAGGAGTGCTCCGGCTCTGCTAAGAAATCAGAAAAGTCTTTCGTCAAAGTCCAGCGGAAGTTGGAATAGACGTAGAAAAAGAGTCCCAGGGTGATACCGATAAGGGTGTATTCGGGACGGGGCAAAAATGTTGAGACGATGGTCACCCCAATACAGACAACGGTGTTACTCACGAGTATCTGACGGATGCTGGGAAACGCCAGGTAATAGCTGATTTGCTTGCCCAGATAAAACAGCGTCATGCCAGAAATCGCTAGCATCCTGAATTCTCCCATCGCCAAATCATTCAAAATGGCGTGTCGAATTAGGTTTGATAAAATCCCCATGCCCAGCAAGAACAACAAATGGGAATAGAGCAAGGGGAACCCATAACGGATGTTCTTAGCCCGCTCTAAAAGTGGAAAACCGTCAAAATAGATCCACCAAATGGCGCCAATCATCAAAAAGCCCGTGAGCGCCGCGACGATATCGAGCTGATTCCAGTCCAGTCCACTGAGACTCCCGACGAGGCTAATCACCGACTCGCCCAGCAAAATAATGGAAAGTAGCCCCACCCGCTCGACTAAATGTTCTCGATGACAAGGAATTAATGCTCTGTCGGTACTCAAACGAGCGGTGGCGACCATTTCTAACCCAATGCCGGTCAAGAAGATAATGGGTCGCCAAGAACTCCCAAACAGAAGAGACAATAGAGCGATCGCGGCTCCTCCCAAAATCGTGAATCCCATCGTTTGAGGATAGGGCTGGGTCTGGGGAAAGCGCTGCCCGGTGACAAAATACATGCCTGCCAGTACCGCGCGAATCACGATGTAGTAGGCAATAAAACGGATCGAAGCGGCCAACAATCCGGCTCCTAAAAACGCCGATAGCGTCGTCATCAAAAACATGATCACCAGACTCGCCACCCGATGGGTGCGGCTGTCGGTATCGAACCGATTGGCATACAGCGTGTGACTGGCCCAGATCCACCACACGGGGATGAATTCGGTAACGTAGAGCAGCACCTGCTGGCCTTCTAAGTGACCCTCATGGACATGGGCCAGGTGATGGGTAATGACGCTAATGCTGGCGACAAACACCAAATCGAAAAAGAGTTCGAGCCAGGTCGCGTGGCGATCGACGGCGTAATACTTGAACGTGGGTGGCATGGGAAGAGCCTCCAAGCAAATGATGACTGTATGGTCCTGCGTGGGTCACGTCCTAATTGCCCCACGCTACGGCAGACCGAATTTCAAGCTAGGCAGAACGCTAGGTTGCGGCCATGGCCAACGCTTCGATTTGGGCTTGAAAAATAGCCGTCGGTTGAGCACCCGATAGCAAAGACTGCTCGTTGAAGATGACGGCTGGCACTGCCTGAACGCCACGACTCATCCATGAGGCTTCAATAACTTTGACATCGTGTGCATACCGGCCGCTGTCGAGCACTTCTCTCGCTTCATCACTATCCAGCCCCACTTGACTGGCTGCGGCAAGCAGCACCTCGGTGTCATCAACGGCTTTTTGCTCGCCAAAGTAGGCCGCAAACAATGTCAGATGTAACTCGGTTTGCTTGCCATATTGTTTAGCCCAATTGAGCAACTGATGCGCTTTGAAGGTGTTGTACATGCGCATCTCGTCATAGTAGTTGAACGTAAACCCCAACTCGGCTCCCATATCCGTCAGGCGCTGGCGGGCGGCAATACTGCCTTCCAAAGTGGTGCCATATTTCTTCGCGAGATGCGCACGCAGGTTTTCGCCCCCCTCGGGCATGGCCGGATTCAGCTCAAAGGGATGCCAGTGCAGTTCGAAAGTCACCGTATCCTCGAACATCTGCATGGCTTTTTCCAGGCGTTTATAGCCAATGATGCACCAGGGACACACAATATCTGAAACGATATCAATTTTCACAGTCGGTTGCATGATTTAAGTCTCAATTTTCAGACATTACTGGTGAGCTGAACGTGATGCTGGAGTGCCTCCTAAGCAGCACTAAAATGCTGGTTGAGATGCGCATCAAATCGAATGAAGTCATTCTCAATATCAGGATTTTTCATCACATCAAAGCAGACAAAAGTCGGTAACGATTCCATGCCGAAGAACTTGAAGTTGAGGTGCATGGGCCAGAACAAATCATCGATGGTTTTACCCTCAAAGAACCACTGATTGGGGTCACCAAAGGAATCTTTTGGCGCGTTAAAGGTGAGGGACAGCATATATTTTTTGCCGGTCAACGTGCCGCCGGTACCGTATTGCTGGGTGGGGTCTTGGCGGGTTCTGCCATCGCCAGCGCAAAGCCGACCATCCATGCCAGCAGAGTACACGTAGTCCATATAGCGCTTAAAGCTCCAGGGCACTTCCATCCAGTTCACCGGGGTTTGCAGAATGATGGCGTCAGCCCACTGGTGCTTACCAATTTCGGCTTCCACATCGTAGTCATCTTTCATCGTGGTGATTTGGATGTCATAGCCCTTGGCCGTCAGCATATTCTGGGCTTTTTCAACGAGAGCGGCATTAAGCTTACCAGGGGAGAAGGGATACTCTTCGTGAGCATTGATAATGAAAATATTTGGCATGGTTGAAATGTTCTTAGGGTGTGGTTGTAGGGGGCGATCGCGCGACGTCTATTTCAGTCCTTTTAAGGCGTTCACGACGTCACTGGGTTCGGCTCGTTTGGTGTAGTCAACATCCGCAAAGGCATACACAATTTCGCCATTGGGCTGCACCACATAGGTCGCGGGAATCGGCAATTCAAAATGGTCATTGCCGTTGTAAGTCACTAAGTCGATACCAAATCCTGCGTAAATTGGGCGCAAAGTCATTGGCAACTTAAATACCAAGCCAAACTGTCGAGCCACCTGATTATCCAAATCACTCAAAACGGGAAAGGTCAACTCATTTTTCTCTTGAGTGGTCAGGGAATTGTCAGGAGTTTCTGGAGAAATAGCGACTAGCGTGGCACCCGTCCCTTGAATGCTGGCGAGGGCATTTTGCAACGCCTTGAGTTCCAGATTGCAGTAGGGGCACCATCCCCCGCGATAAAAGGCAATGACCACCGGACCTTGGGCTAGCAAATCGCGAACCTTCACCGTTTGTCCAGCAGCATTGGGCAACGTGAAATCGGGAATCGTATCACCCACCTTGAGGGTTTGGTCGAGAATGCCGGATGCTCCCAAAGCAGTAGTCGCCTGCTGCATCACGGTCTGCGTATCTTGGGGAACGCGGCTGAGAAAGCTGGCCTGTTGGGTCTGTAAAGCGATCGCTAAGGTCATGGTGAAATCTCCAAGGGGGCAATCAAAGTTGGCTTATCCCAATTTTCTGAAGCTGGACTAAAGAAGCATGTGCGGGAGCGATCCCCCCAACCCCCCTTGAAAAAGGGGGGCATTAAAATCCGGGTGGTGAATAGCCCCTTTTGTAAGGGGGCGGCGATAGCGGGGGATCCTCGGTCTGTAGCAGTGGCATAAAGAAGTCTGTGCAGGAGCGATCCCCTAAACCCTCCTTGAAAAAGGGGGGCATTAAAATCCGGGTGGTGATAGCCCCTTTTGCAAGGGGGCGGCGACAGCGGGGATCCTCGGTCTGTAGCGATACCATGCAGAATCGGTATTACGCTCTAAAAGCGAGCGGCATTTTCAGCGACAGACTTGGCTTCATCACCTTTGCCAAAGAAAGCTGGGAACGGTTTGGGAATGGTAACGGCTTTTTGGGTTGCCGGTCGGGCATCGATGCGATCGCACCAAGCTTTGAAGTTATCCAGTCCGTCAATCGAGACCTTGGCCCAGGGGTAAGACCGCGCCCAGGGATAGGTAGCAATATCTACGATGGTGAACTCGTCGCCGAGGATGTAAGGCTTGTCCGCCAACTGTTTGTCTAAGACTTCGAGCAAGCGGCGAGATTCGGTCACGTAGCGATCGATCGCGTAGTCATCCTGAATGCCTTTGGGAGCGGCAATGCGCTGAAAGTACATGGCCTGCCCCATCATGGGGCCAATGCCCGCCATCTGAAACATGAGCCATTGCAACGCTTCCGATCGCGCCTTCTCACCAACGGGCAGAAACTTCTGATACTTTTCGGCCAGGTACCAGAGAATCGCCCCAGACTCGAAAACGGCAAAATCATCGTTGCTGCGATCGACAATGGTCGGAATGCGACCATTGGGGTTGAGCTTCATGTACCAGTCGGACTTTTGCTCTTTTTTCCCAAAGTCGATATAGGTCAGTTCGTACTCAACCTCAGCTTCTTCAAGAAAGATGACGGGCTTCCATCCATTCATGGTGGAAGCGGTGTAGAGATGAATATCGGGGGATGCCATAAATATGCCTGTCGATGAAAGAACGGCAAATCAAACACAAGAGATGGATCGTGCCAGTGCGCCATCTCGCAATCTGGACAGCGATGGCGCAGCTCAGCGACATGTCCTAAGATAATTAGGCCAGTAACTAGAGTCAACCAGTATACTTTTAGTAACCACGCTTTCTCATGGGCAACATCATCAACATCAGCACCGACGGCAAAGGGCGTAAGGTCGTCGCCGAGCCGTGTTTAGAGCCTTGCCCGATTGAGCGAGGGATGCGCTTGTTAGGGGGTAAATGGAAAGGCTCGATTCTCTGGCATCTCAAAGATGGGCCGGTGCGCTTTAACGATCTGGTTCGTCAAATGGGTGGGGCAAGTAAGAAAATGGTGAGCCAGCGCCTGCAAGAAATGGAAGAAGCGGGGCTGGTAAAACGTGAAGTGATCAGCGATCGCCCCATCGCTGTTGCGTACGAAATTACAGACTTTGGGAGATCGGCCTTGGACTTTCTAGAAATTCTCAAAGACTGGGTAGAAAGCCATGAAATTTAGCCTGTGATTTAGCAGTGGGCAATCACTCCACTCACAAGTGAATCTGGGGGAATGATGCACCTATGAAGATATCAAAAAATATTTAGAGAAATATCGCTAACTCAACCTTCACTCTGCTCAGAGGTATCCAGTTGTTCGGTTTCAAATAAAATTCGTATGATCTGCGAGAATTTTGTATCGGGCATAGCTGATGTAGCTATAAAGATCACAACTGCTATCAAGAAAGAGTATATGAAGCTTGCACAAATGCTAGCTTTTACAGCAGTCTTGAAAGTCGTACTATCTCTCACTGTCTTTTCTACATTTTCCGAATTCTCCTTAACAATTTCTTTGACTGGCTCTAAAAATCTACCCTGAACAATTTGGTTTGCTTGCGCTTCAACTTCTTGAACAAGAATAGACTGAGAATGTGCCCTTAGCTGCTCTATCAAATAGCCATTTTCATTCTGAAAAGATGAAACTATAGTTTTAATCTCGCTATCTTTTGGTAGAGTATGCTCTTTATCAAGATGACCCAAAATATACTCACGCTTATGCAATGTGTAAAAGGCATATGCAATCATCCCTGACAAGTGCTCAAAGTCAAATCGCTCACTTTCAGGCACAAGTAGTGAAAAAACCTTCAAATCTTCTTGACTAAACAATGACCACGAATTTTCGTCATCGAGAGAGTTTTGCTGTGCTTTTTTGCTTGCCTGATCGTTGTTTTCTTCAGATTTAACCATGACGATTCAGATTCTTTTCTGCTTGCAAAAAAATATTCCCATCAAACAGTCTGGCAGCAGCTGGCAGACCTGAATTCACCATTGGAATAGCTACAGAAAAAGCTCTCTTCAACATTTCAGCTAATTTCTCTTCCACAAGCTGATCCTGTTCTTCGTCAATCCTTTTCGGTTCTTCAAGCTCTTGGAATTCAGAAAGGGCTTCGCCCAACTTTCCAACCAGTCTCTCTTTTCGATCTTGCCCTTCAAAATCATCAGATACCTTTAAATCTTTGATGACTTCTGTAGTTAATTGTTGATCCTCTTGTTCCTCAACCTGTGTTTCATTCTGATCTTTCGGTGTCTGGAAAACTTCAATTCCCTTAGCCTTCCCTGACAAACCTTGATCAGCAGCTATGTTTAACACCACACTTACTTCATTACCATCAATATGTATGTTTGTGTTTTCAACTTGAGGTGATATTTCGTTCTCTTCCGTAATACTTATATCTAAGTCATCTCCTTGAAATGTGGAAGCAATTTCTTGCAAGATTCTTTCAGAATCCCCAATAACATTAGGACTTATTCGAATCTTGACAGTTCTGCTTGAAAGATTCATGTTTTCAAGTACTAAAAGACAAATTTTATTGTGGACGAAGTTAGGGCATCGGAGTTAGTCTGGTTACCATTATAGCCCATTATTCAAAGCAATTCTGCCGTGCAAAAAGACTTGTCTTGATAATGGTGCGTCGACTTCTGAGAGGCCTACATTATTAGCAATGTATTTGTTATGTGACTTTACGTTTAAATATTAAATATGAAGTATTTGAGAGTAGTACTGTTGTCATGCAGGTGTTGGAATTGCAACAGAGAATTGATATTTCCGATCTAAGCACTGCCTATACGCATCGACTTCAGGAAAAGCAGTTGTATGACAAAATCCGTGTATATATTTTAATAGTTTATGTGTAGTAGTTAATAGGCAGTTTCAGGACATGACGGGATCAGTTACAAAGTGTGATAGAGATTACTATGCTCAAACTAGAGTCTAGGCGGCACTAGAGCATGGTAGTGAGGTGGTCATGCTCTGGTGCAAACGTGAGATCGTCTGGGGGCTAGATTTCAAAGTGAGATCGTCCCATGGCCATCGCTTATGGAATTACTGAGTTTTGGCGATCGGCGGTGGACTTTCTAGAAATTCTCAAAGACTGGATTGAAAGCCATGAAATTTAGACTGGGGTTAGGGGATGGGCGATCGCTCTAGAAATTGATGGAATGGTTATCCCACTCCTCCGGACCCAGCGATTAGGCTGAAATTTCTCGATCTAAGATCAATGAGGAATTATGCAGTCAGTCCGTCAAGCAATAGATTCACAAACTTTGATACAACATCTTCTACTGAAGCCTGACCTGGCAATAAAGTAGTTGGCTCATAAGCAATAGAAATCGCCGCTACTCCATGCACCATTGCCCAAATCGCCTTCGTCATTTCGTGAGTGTCAGAGGATTTCAAATCTCCCTGCTCCTGACCAGATTTAACCAACTCAAACAACTGGTTCAGTGATGATTGCGAAGCTTCAACCAGTTGAGGATACTTCGCCAGGTCAGTAGAGCGAAACATCACCTGCATGTGACTCGAATGATTCAGAGCAAAGTTGACATAAGCCTGACTCGCAGCAATCAGCTGTTGATGGGTATTATCGCCTGCTTGAGAGATGGCGGATTCCACGTCAACTGTAAGTAGACGAAATCCTTCTTCAGCGATCGCTGCAAGTACTGCATCTTTATCAGGAAAGTGCATATATGGGGCATTGTGGCTGACGCCTGCTCGCTGCGCCATTTTCCTTAAACTCAGCGCTTGAACTCCATTCTCAGCCAGTAGCTCAGTTGCAATGGCTAACAACGTGTTCCGCAAGTCGCCATGGTGATATTTGGGCATTCTTTCCAATTCAATATTGACAGTGTCAATAACTCTGACGTATATTGGCACTGTCAATATCTTACCCTCACAGAGCTCGATGAAATTCAGGCACACAGTTGAAACATTTGCTACGCCAGAAAAGATTTGGGCAATTTGGACGGATGTCGAACATTGGCCAAGGTGGGATACTGAGTTGCAAGAGGCCTTTCTGAACGGGCCTTTTGAGCTTGGAGCGATGGGTAAACTGACTCCAAAAAGAGGCCGAGTTTCTACCTTTAGGATTTCGCAATTTAATTTAGGAACTAGCTATACATTCACAGTGAGGTTGCCACTCTGCACCTTAAATGTGCATCGCTATCTTGTCAGTCGAGCAGGCACTACTTACTTTACGCATGAAGTCTCGTTCCGTGGCTTGCTAGCGTTTATATTTGGTTTGTTTCTGGGACGGCAGTTTAAAGCTGCTTTGCCTGACGTGATGAACAGGGTTAAGCGCATTGCTGAAACAGAGTAAGACAGTGAATCTTACTTCCATGACTGCTACATTTCAGCAGTAACGTTGCAAAGGCTTTCAAGGTAACTGAAGATTAATGGATGCCGCTGAATATGACTGTCAAAACATAAACGCACCAGAAAAGTGCTGAGAGCGATCTCGTTCCTCTAACCAGCATCTAGGTGGCGATAGGGAAATAAAAGCGAGGTTGTCATATTCTGGGGCGAAGGTGCGATCTCCTGTGGTCTAGATTTCAAAGCGCGATCGCCCCATCGCCGTCGCCTACGAAATTACCGCGTTTGGGCGATCGGTCTTAGACTTTTTAGAAATCCTCAAAGACTGGGTGGAAAGCCATGAAATTTAACCTGTGATTGAGAAGTGGGCGATCTAGCCAGAAACCTTGGAATGCTCATTCTGGAGACGTCAACCTAATCATCCATCTAGGGGTATTAAGCTGACAAATTTACACCTAAATCCCCGAATCCGATAATTAGGCTGAAAGATTTTCACTTAAACGCCCGTGTAGGGAAGTTAGGCAGAATAAGTCAGTCCAATAATATAGTTGGCTAGCTAAAATTAAATTTAATACATACTGACAGATATGGTGAGGGAAGATCTCAATATGAGAATGAGTTACCTTTTCTGGAAACGTGCCATTGTTACGCTTGCGGTAATGCCGTTCGCAAGTCTTTGCTTAATATGCATATTCTGGGGTTTCATTATAGGTAAAGTTTATTCTTTAAACAATCAAATCCTGAGTGAATATGAACAGGTATTTCGTGAAACTGCTCATCCACCAGATACATCCAAAGTTGCTTCCAAACGTCTGGTTACACGGCCACCTGGAAACGGCAGTCATTGTTTTTATTTTGTAGGTGAAGTCAGAAGTTTTTCTGGTGATCAGGCAAGGATTAAAGATTTTTATACTGACAGCCAGATTCAATTACAGCTTTTTGAAAACGGTCAACTTAATAGATTTCCTTATGACTGGCTCAGCCAGCTCACTAATTGGGAAATTTCAAAGGCAAGTTCGAGGGACAGTTACTATCTCATCTATATCCTGAACTCAAAAATCAACGACTATACAAGTCTCGACTTAAGGTGTAGTTAGTGAAACTTATCTCAAGTACAGAGATAGTAAATGCCATTGCTAGTCCCTAAACGTTCAAAAAGGAGTAGCGCAATACTCAGGCGAGTGTGAATGTTAATATTTAACCAGAGACCTTAAAGGAGCAGCCGCTATGGCTTCCATTACTATCGATCTTTCCGATAGTCAGCTTCAAAAGCTTCAAGAACTGGCAGGTGTACATGGGATTGCACTCGAAGTTCTATTAAAAGCAAGTTTAGAAGACTGGACCAATTCTCAAAAAAGCGATTTTTTGGATTCAGCCGATTATGTTCTAAAGAAGAATACTGAACTTTATCGGCGTTTAGCATAATGCGTTCTCTGACGTTGCTTGAGGTATTGGAACTACATCGTAGAGTTATCAAGCAATCGGGTGGAGTATTGGGTCTTCGAGATTTAGGACTGTGAGAGTCAGCGATCGCCCAGCCTCGCATGACGTTTGGTGGAGAAGAGTTGTACCCAAGCTTGCTTGAAAAAGCGGCAGCCTTGGAATTTTCTATCATTATGAACTATCCATTTGTGGATGGAAACAAATGAACAGGTCATGCGGCGGCAGGGACTTTTCTTGTTATGAATGCTTGGGAAATTAAAGCTTCTGTGGATGAACAAGAGCATTTGGTATTGGCGATCGCATCGGATGAGTTATGGCGTGAGGCATTTGTAGAATGGCTGCAACGGAATACAACCGCCAGCTAACAAACCGTTGGAGCAGCGTATGAAGTCAATTCCTTCGTTATGCGCTGTCTAGCACCGCTCAACCTTTTTGTTAGAGCGTGACTACAACAGTTCAAAGTGTGATCAGCGATCGCTGTCCTTAGAAATTCCCCAGAAATTAGCGCTTATCTTGCATGGTCGTTTACCCCATGTACTGGTCAAAAAACGCGATCATTTTTTCAGGGTAAAGACCAAAATAGTTGTACCCGTCAAATCTACGATTTGTTCCTTCAATCCAGAATAATTCCTTCTCTTCAGAGCTAACATTGTCAAACGATTCTTGAGCATCGCGGGGATTATCAGTCCAGATATCATCGAGTACTTGAGCCATAAAGTATGGCACTTTTACTGCATGGGCATAGTTTTGAGGATGCATTTCACCATTGGTAAATCCGCCTAGTTTGATCTGCTCAAGATCCATCAGCTCCATGTACTTCTCCACTCTCATCAGCGCCGCGAAACGGGTCATGAGAGCAGTCATCGATACTACTAGTGGACCAAAGAAACACAAGACATTCTCAAACAGTTCAGGATGACGATACATCGCCTCAAATTGAGCATTGCCACCCGTACAGCGACTATACAAACCCAGCTTCATCTGGCTTAATTTGGGGTGGTTATCCACATATCGCTTGGCACCGACACAGTCTCTCCACTCATATCTTCCGATGCCGCAAATGCCGCCGTTAGCAGCACCACTGTTGCCATGGTTGCGCAAATCATAGGCCAGAATGTTGTATCCAGCCCTTGATAAATGCCCCATGTGCGCTACGAAGTCAATCTCAAGCGTATCCACTGCTGAAAAGGGTTCACCAAAATGTCCTGTAAACCCTGAACGGCTCATGGGCATGGGGTGGTTAATGACAATCAGCTTGTCCGATTCTCCCTTCACAGCTGGAATGTACCAGCCCTCAAGTGGGGTGCCATCAGAAGATGGAAAATAAATGTCTTCCCACGTGTCCATGCCATGATCTGCAGGAGTTTTGTGCACAGGAGTCCTGAATAATGGCCGCACAGCAAATTCTGCTAAATACTTGATTAACTTGTAATTTTCTGGCGAGATTTCCTTCTGCTGCTCCAGTGCTCTACGATAATTTTCTTTGGTCATTCGGCCCTTTAGGGGACTGTCGATTGTGTAGTTTAAGGTTTTCTCAAAAGCCATAGTGATTGATCCAAAATGAAACTATGAGTAGCCAATTCCGAGATGAAGCCATCAGAGCTAATGTGCCTGTTTGCTGACCTTCTAGAAGTTTTTTGCTCATAGATCAGCAGATATCAATGCAACAGCACACTTATCCTAAGGATGCTTTCATTCCCCCTGCCTGCCGACAGTTTTTAGCCTAATGATGTCGGTCAGTAATTTGAATATTGATTCCTATCAAGGACTTGCCTATTTCTGCTCACTTCCACAGAAATAGGCACAATCCTGCTAGAACCAGGCTAGAATCCAGCCACAGTCAGCGGAGGTAGCCCATGCAAATACAGCTGCAGGCTCTACAGGAGCAATATGGCTTCCCTGCTAAGCAAGGCTTTGTCAAAACAAATATTCCTGGAGTGCGCTTTTTCTGGGCAACGCAGGCTGTAGAGAGAACACCCTTACTCTATTCCTCTGGTATTGTCATCATTGGTCAGGGGTACAAGATTGGGTATTTAGGCGATCGCGTTTTCCGTTATGACGAAAACAACTATCTGCTCTTGGGGGTGCCCTTACCTTTTGACTGCGAAACCTATGCAACTCCAGAAACCCCCATGTTGGGCGTTTTCATCGACATTGATTTGGCCTTACTCCATGAACTCGTGCCCATTGTTGCGAATGATTTGCCCGCCCTTGAGATGGGCTCCCATGCTGTTCCTAGAGGAGTGGAACCCGTAGAGCTTGATGATGAGATGCGGGATGCTACGGAACGATTATTGCGCTGTTTGATTTCGCCCCTGGATAGCAATGCCTTGGGGCGATCGCTGGTGCGTGAAATTCTCTATCGGGTTTTTACTGGGCCAGCATGGACAGTCTCTCTACGCCCCTGACCCATCACCATGGGTATTACGCTCGCATTACCAAAGCCCTAGACCGAATTCACCGTGATTTTGCCACACCTCTAACAGTTGAGATTCTGGCAGAAGCAGCCCATATGAGTATCTCTGCCTTCCACCGCGCCTTCAAACAAGTGACTGAGGATTCGCCGCTACAGTACCTCAAGAAAATTCGACTCAATAAAGCGAAAAGCCTGATTGTTCATGAAGGAATTCCCGCTAATGTGGCGGCCACCCGAGTCGGATATGAAAGCGCATCGCAGTTCAGCCGCGAGTTTAAGCGCTATTTCAACGTCGTGCCCTCACAAGCCGGAAAAATCGGCTATGCTCAGGTGCAATCAGCTTGATTGCCGAGAGGGGCGATCGCTTCCTACGCAATAGCTCACGACATAATTGACTGTTGAAAGTTGGCCAAAGCACAAACCTCTACGCTCACGTCAAAGCCATTACGGTTATCGCTTAAAATTCAGTTGCAGCGGGCGCTCGAAAGTCATTGATACCGATTTGTTGCAGGTTTGTCGCTACTGATTGGAGTCGTTATGCGGAGCCACAGCAGCATGATCTCCGTTCGCTAGAGGGCATATGAGCGAAACACAAGGGTTGAATCATCTCGGGCTAGCAGTGCAGGACTTAGACCAAACTCGGGATTTCTTCGTTGAGGTGCTTGGTTGGCACGAGTCTGGGCGTGACGACAGCTATCCGCGAACGGCAGTGAGCGATGGTCAGGTGCGGTTGACGCTTTGGCAAGTAGACCATGACCTCGATGTGCAGCCATTCCACCGCCGACGGAATGTCGGGCTGCATCACCTGGCACTGAGCGTCGCTAGCGAGATCAAGCTCAATGAATTGTCATCTCGTATCGAGTCCTGGCCCGGAGTTGAGATTGAGTTTCTGCCAGAGTTGGTTGGTGCAGGTCCACGCAAACATATGATGTTCACCGAGCCTGGAGGCATCCGACTAGAGCTTATCTGGTCAGGACAATAGAGTCAGGTGTGGGCGGCGTCTAGCCAATCCCGCAGAGCAACTATATGCAGAGGACGCCAATAAGCCAATTCCTGATATTCACCGTTGGGCAGGAAATTTCTTTCTAAGAATAGTCAGTTCAGCTTTGGTAAGCTGATGGTATTGGGGCCTGAGATAACCGATGACGCTTGCAACCGACCCATCAATACAACAGAGGTCTCTGAGCTTTGAGGAGTTTCTTGACCATTACGGCAAAGACAACCGGTTTGAGCTAATTGATGGAGAAGTATTTGATTTGGAGCCTACCGGCCAGCATGAAGAAGTTGCCGCCTTCATCACCACAAAAGTGTGTGTTCAGATCGACGGTGCTGGCTTGCCTTGGTTTACCCTTCAGCGAGGACTGTTTCGCCCTGGCAATTTTGGTATGACAGTCTTTCGACCGGATGTTGCAGTGGTTGATCGAGCCGCCCTGGAGCAAGAACCCTTGTGGTCTGAACAATCGATTTTGACGCAGGGTCTTTCCATTAAATTTGTGGCGGAGGTTGTTAGCAGCAATTGGCAAAATGACTATGCCCGAAAAGTAGAAGACTACGCAGCGTTAGGCATTGCTGAGTATTGGATTGCTGATTACGCTGGCTTAGGCGGTATTCGACATATCGGGAAACCGAAGCAGCCGACCCTTTCTATCTGTACATTGGCAGATGGAGAGTACAAAATTCAATTATTCCAAGGCAACCAGACGATTGTCTCCCCTACCTTTCCAGCTCTAAACCTGACGGCTGAGCAAATATTGCAGGCTGGCCGATAGCGTCATAACCATGAAGTCTGCTGGCAATGACATTGGCTCAATACAACCTAAAGATTAGGCTTCACATCAAATCATTCATTGGAACGGCAGAGCTCTTATCGGCTATTCAACTTCACCGTTAATTGCAGTAGCCTTTTGCTGCGTCCATTAAGGTGGCTCCACAGAAATCGGTATCTTTAGTCGTCACATTGTAGAGACGGGCATTGCGCAGATTTGCCCCTTGCAGATTGGCATTATTGAGATTCACAGAATCTAGCGTTGCCCCCCGCAGATCGGCATTACTCAAATCGGCACCAGCCAAATTCACATTGCGAATGTGGACTGCCCTTAACCGACAACCAGAGCACCTTTTAGTAACACTCAAAGTCAATACTCTCAGAGGCGTTTGAGCTTGGAGTACTAGAAGAACAATGAATGTAGTGAACAAAACTCGGAGTAGCTTCATCGCGTTATCTCTGAATTCGAAGCGATTGAAATTTTGAGGCAGACAAACTTTAAGAACTAGAATGCAATATCGTCAATAATGCAGTTGAAAGATGATCATATGCAGACAAATTAGGCTGTAGGTGTTTGATAACAAGAAGTATGTTTATTCTTAATATTAGGCAAACAATAAAAGCTATCAGCAAAATGGATGATTGCTAAAGCTGAACGATTCAATATCAGCCAGGCTAAGCTTCTAGATCTGTACTTGATGTTACGAGATGGGGATAAAAATCTTGGGTGATTGCTGAATTTGAGATGCAGTAGAATGCGAAATATGGAGGTCGGAATCAGAATTGAAATGCCGATCAGATTGCAGTTTCAATAATCCAGAGTGGGGTGATTTCATGCCAGCGAAGGAAATTCTGTAAAGGTGTTTTCACGTTACTGGTAAGGGCGCACAGCCGTGTGCCCTTACGAGATATCGACAGTCTGGAATGTCCTCTAGCGACCATGAAACAGTCCTGTCATTCAGGGTGACTTGATCAAACAGCAGCTTGCGATAAACGTTGAAGCGCGATCGCTCATGGCCGCAGGCTAGGGTTTTCTGACATCAATCAACACGTTTGCTGTATCGAGCCAAGAAACTTCGCTTGCCGCTTGCTAACCTCACTGGGCAAGCAGTTGGAAAAGGATATCGCCAAAGGCCGGGAAAATGCTCTCGGACCGGGCATAGGTAGGATGGGCACCGATGATGGCGATCGCATAGACATGATCGCCCAGAGTCAGGATCGCCATTTCGGCTCGGACGCCTGAGGTCAGGCCCACTTTCGTCAGCAATGAGCCGTCTGGCAGTCCCCCACCGAGGAATCCTTTCACGGCTCCGACGGGATTATGCCGTTCGGCATTGACATCGTGCCACATGGCCTGGGCAATCCGTTGATGTCCACTGGGCGACTCAATGTCGTGCAGCAGACGCACGAGGTCGATGGTGGTGACAATATTGCCAGGGCGACCGGCAACTCGGACATTGACCGGATACTGGGCACTAATGGAAAAACCGGCGGCTTGCCAGTAGGCCCGCATGACTGGATGCCCGACCCGGTTGAGCAGCCGGTTAGAGGCCTCATTGCTGGAATAAGTCATGGCAGCTTCAATGTCAGGGCCAGTTTCACCGTAGGCTAAGGCCGCGATCGCCCAAAAGGGCTTGATGACGCTGGCCGGATAGCGAGGGGTGCGATCGCGCAGTCCCGCATATTCCCCCGTAGTCAAATCGACGAGGGAAATACTGAGGGCATCGACCGGATATTCGGATGATTGGGCGATCGCTTCCAACCGCGCCACAGTTTCCTGCAGTCGCGCCGACTCGTTAAATGACGGTGGCTGAAACGCATACATCAGGGGTGCCAGCCCAGGCGGATTGGTGGAGGGCAATCCAGTTGCCACACTCAATGGCTCAGCCTCAGACGGGAGACGCCATCGGGTCTCCATGACACTCCCCGCTGCCCTCAGATAGTTGCCAGTTGCCGGAGCGATCGGGGGATTGGCCACTACGGGCCGACAGTCCCTCAGGGACTCAATCGCGGAGGCTGGTAACTGGCAGGCCGATACCGCTTGGCCCAACAACTGGCCCACTAGCAGTGCCACTAACCACCCCAGCGTCCCGCCGCCGACCATGGCGGCCATGACGGCCCAGTGTCGGCGGCGGGGAGTGTACCGCGATCGCAGCACCGCAAATTGCGTGGGTAATTCAGGCATCTTGCACTGCTTGCTTGGCCACGGGCGGAACTGCTGTGAGCTCCTAAAACACCGTTAGTATAGGCCAGTCTCCCAATCCCGGCGGGACTCGCCATATCCGGCGCATCTGCCCTCAGTCTGCCTCTGGTTTCAGGCATGTCCTCAACCTCGTAGAGCATTCCAGAGCATTCCGAAGATGGGACAATTCACAGCAAGAATTTGGGGTCGTTTTATCCTAAGGGAATCACCGGCCACCCAGACCAAACGGCTCGCGTCTATCAAAAAGTAGCGACTTAGAAAGTAGCGAAAGCGGTTGAGCTTAGGCCGATCGGGTAATTGTGTAGCGTGGATATTACGCACTTTGACCCATATCGTTATCTAGCAAACGCGACGGCTCCGCCTCGTCTGGCATCTCCTGCACCGTGAAAGTCTCCCTGCTCATCGATGCCCACTGCATGCACGCCACCAAAATACATGTTTTGCTGCTGCCAGGGAATCACTGACGTCGTATCCGGCAAGTCAGTCAACGCATCGAGGGGCAGATCGTCTGCCGGTTCCAAGTGCAAAGTCCCGCGTTCCCAATGAATGCGCGGCGCGGCGATCGCCATCTCCAGCGGCAGACCAAAGTCAACGACATTAGCAATCACCTGCAAAATGGCTGTGCGAATACGATTAGAGCCCCCCGATCCCAGCACCAATTGCGGCTGCCCCTCTCGCAAAATCATGGTCGGAGCCATCATCGAAGAAATCCGCTGGTTCACTGTCCATTGATGAAAGCCGTGGGGATGCAGATCTTCTTCCCCCAGCATGTTGTTGATCATGATGCCCGTCTGCGGAATGACGTAGGAAGAGCCTTCGCCATTTGACGTCGTCACGCTAGCCGCATTGCCCTCAGCATCAATGACGCTGACGTGAGTCGTACTGCCCAAACGGTTGACGCGATTGGCCAAGGTGGCTTGGTAGCTCTGCAAATGCGCTTGACTCAGAAAAGCCGCCGCCACTTGAGGATCGTACAGACGGGCATCGAGCCCATCGCGACGAGCCGTATTCGTTAACGCCATCACTTGACTCAAACCGCGCAGGTGATGCGCCCGGCTGTGGGCAGTCTGAGCCAAGTTCAGTTGCTCCAGCAGCTTTAAGGCAAACCCAATGAGCGTGCCCCCAGAACTCGGCGGGGGATTGGTGAGAAAGGTGGCGTTACGGTACGACAGGCTCAGCGGCTGCCGCTCGATGACGCGATACCGCTGCAGATCAGCCAGCGAGAGATACCCCCCCGCCGCCTGACAATCTTGGTCAATTTGCTGGGCGATCGCCCCTTCGTAAAAGGCGGCTGCCCCCCCGTCAACAATTAATTTCAGCGTCTGGGCAAAGTCGGGCATGTGCAGGGTGTCGCCTGCTTTCAGCAATTGTCCATCCTGGGTGTAGGTCGCCTTAGCGGCCGCCGCCGTTAAAATTGGCTCCAACAGTTCGTACACATAGGCCAAAAATGGGTTCACCGTGATGCCCTGCTGAGCATGGTGAATGGCAGGTTCCGCGATCGCTGCCAAGGGCAAACGTCCCAACCGCTGATGCACATGCAAGAGTCCCGCCACCGCTCCGGGCACTGCCATCGAGCCCAACCCGATATGAAATTCTTGAACGGTGTCACCAAAGTTGGCATAAATCGGGTAAAAGTCTGGAGTCTGCGAGAGCCGATTACTCTGGGGCGTTTGACTAAAGAAATCAAACAAACAGTCTTGGCCATCGCGGGTGTGGGCTAACAAAAAGCCCCCGCCCCCTGCCGACGTGAGCACCGACTCCGTGACCCAAGCTGTCATCACGGCCGCGATCGCGGCATCAAAGGCATTGCCCCCCTGCCGCAAAATCTCAGCACCCGCTGCCGCTGTGAGTGTATGACCGGCTGCAACGACTCCCTGACCAGCGTTTCCGCGATGAGACATAACCGCTTGGTAACCCCACATTTTTCTAAAACAGTGCCCATTACTCTACCGCTCCCCCCCCAATTCGAGACATCGGATTCCTCCAACTAGTGAATATTGGCAAGACCGACGGCAGCAGGCAGGATGAAAAAGTGGCGATTTCTGGGAGACGATACGTGACTCAAAACCGGGTGTTGATTACCGGGTGTTCATCGGGCATTGGGCGATCGCTCTGTGGAGAATTTCACCGTCAGGGCTATGCCGTCATCGCCACCGCCCGCCGTCTAGAGGCGATCGTCGATCTGCAAGCAGCTGGGATGTCCACCCATCCGTTAGATGTAACGCAATCCGACCAGATGAGGCAGTTAGTTAAGACCTTGCAAAAAGAAGGTATCGCGCCCGACATTTTAGTCAACAATGCGGGTTACGCTCTGTTTGGCCCGTTGATGGATCTGTCACCGGAGGCCATCGCCGCGCAGTTCGCCACCAATGTCGTCGCGCCTGTGCAGATTGTGCAGGCGATCTCCCCTCTGATGAAAGCCCAGGGGCATGGCATCATTCTCAACATTGCCAGCGTTTCTAGCGTTTTCACCACGCCCTTTGCCGGTGCTTACGCTGGGTCTAAAGCTGCCCTAAGAGCCCTATCAGACGCGCTGAGAATGGAATTAGCGCCTTTCGGCATCCAAGTGGTTACGGTGCATCCGGGTGCGATCGCGTCAGAATTTGGTAACAATGCCCAGTTACCAACCTCATCCCAACTGTCTGAAGACTCTTGGTACGCCCCCATCGCCGACAAAATCCAGATGCGAGCCACCTTATCGCAGCAAAAGGCCACCCCCAGTGACGAATTTGCCCGTCAATTGGTGCAAACAGTCGTGCATGCCGCTCTGCCACCAGAAATCTGGCTAGGCAACAAGAGCCGACAACTGCCGCTACTGAAGCGTTGGCTTCCCAGTCGACTGCTAGACCGCATCCAGGCTGAGCATTTTGGCCTGACCACCCTAAACTAACGTGAACACAACTCGCTGGTATCAACCCGCCGTTCAGTGAGCGCAATCGGACTGATGCAAAAGCCCTCTCAGTCCCTCAAATCTGACACTACTGGCGAAATATTTCGTAAACTTGCCCCCGCCTCATCTGTCCCCTAAATCCCCCGACTTCGGGGGACTTCTGACCCTTGCTCCCCCAAAGTTGGGGGCTGGGGGGCCTCGAAAACGGTTGCTACTCAGCCATTGTTTCTAAAGGTTGACTTCGCCAGCGGTATCAACTCTGGGGGATGTTGAATCCGATTGCCCCAGATTTGGCGATTCAGGGACTAAGAATCGGATGCAACGGCATAAGTCCTGAGCAATTCAGAGCGTTGCAATCCCCAGTCAACCAACCCTTCACCTCTGAACACGGCCTCTGCCGAGCGACTCTGCAAACAGTCGCCGCACGTCAAGCGCCCTTGCAAGGAGCCGCACTTTGCGATCTGTGAAAAAAAAAGCCCTGCGACCGAAGCCGCAGAACCTTGGAATCAGGGTGCATCTACCATTCCAATAACCGTCGCTAGCAACCGCTTATCCGGAAGATGGTCGAGAGTTCATAGAGGCTTCACATCTCCTTATCAAGCGTAAAGTTTTGGTGTGCTGCCTCCCGAGAGTGCACTCCCTTAGGTCGTATATTCAGCATTGATGCGGACATAGTCATAGCTAAAATCGCACCCCCAGGCAATGCCTTGACCGGCGCCATGCCCAACCCTGACATCAATGTTGACCGTGTCGGTGTTGAGATATTCGCCCTGGGTCGCTTGCTTTAAATAATTGCTGGCAGCGGGTCGATCAAAGGGTTGAGGCTGTCCATGCTCCATCAGCAAAAACTCCCCTAACTGAATTCGCAAATCTCCCTGGTCAAAGGGCACTCCGGCTCGCCCCGCAACTGCTGCAATGCGTCCCCAGTTCGGGTCATGACCAAAGATGGCACATTTCAATAATGATGAGCCCGCGATCGCTTTTGCAATTTGCCGCGCCGCCGCGTCATCAGCCGCCCCTGTGACGGTCACCTCCATCAGGCAGGTCGCCCCTTCGCCATCGCGAGCGATCGCTCTTGCCAGGTGGTCACAGACCGCCGTCAGCATAGCCTCTAGGCGGGCCGCTTCCGGCCCTGATTCGGTAATGGCCGGTGTGCGGGATTCCCCATTCGCCAAGGCCAACACACAATCATTCGTGCTGGTATCGCCATCCACCGTAATTTGGTTAAAGCTATGGGCGATCGCTCGTCGGAGCATTGACTGCCACAAAGACGGCGATACAGTGGCATCACAGGTAATAAACCCCAGCATCGTTGCCATATTTGGGTGAATCATCCCCGACCCTTTTGCAATGCCACCCACTCGTACCGGGCGACCATCCCAGTCCATCTCTAAGGCAATCGACTTAGTGACCAGATCAGTCGTCACAATGGCCTTTGCAGCCGCGTCTGAACCGTTCGAGGATAGGGCTGCAACCACCTTGGGAATGCCGGTCTGCAGCGCCGCCATCTTAATGCGCTGTCCAATCACACCGGTCGAGGCCACCAGCACCGACTCCGTAGGTATGTGCAAGGCCGCAGCCGCCTGCTCACAGGTCGTGACCGCGTCTTGCCAACCTTGGGGACCGGTACAAGCGTTAGCCTGCCCGGCATTCACCACAATCGCTTGGGCGTAGGGCTTGGCCTCTAATCGTTGGCGGCAATAATCCACACAGGCGGCTCTCACCTGGCTCTGAGTGTAAACTCCAGCCGCGATCGCATCAGTATCCGAAACAATTAATGCCAGGTCTGCGGCCCCAGAGGGCTTCAAGCCAGCCGCCACCCCTGCGGCCCGAAATCCTTTTGGCGCGGTAACGCCACCCTCTATCACTTGCCACTCTGCCATATCTCTATCTGTTCCAGCTATTTGCCTGCTTTGAGAAAATCGATTATAAGCCCAGGTTCCAACGGCACACCGCCGCCTCTACCAACACCCATAATTGCTGTATGGATTGTGCAGCAAGATGCGGTGCCGATCTTATGCCGACAGCAGCCTCTACATGAACTGCAACATTACCAGCAGTCTTGTTAACCTCACCATAAAGTTTGGTTTCACCTGCCATAGATCAGGAAAATCTCGGTCTATATTATTAGCAAGGAGTTAAAAGCTCCGGTTTGAGATCGCAAGATCAGTCCACGTTAAATAGGAGGTTGAATATCGATTTAACGTCTGATTCGATTTCGTCTAAAACAGCAGCATCTGATCAGGTTACTGATATTTTCCTGCTATGAAAGATGAGAGCAATGCAATGAAGTACTGTGTGTATCTTGGCAGTTAAATACAGTACAGAAGCAACTCTAAGTCCTCTTCGAGAAAACAAGGAAAAGATTCAGAAAACCGCTCTAGGTGCTGCTAGCATCCTTGTTAAGTTCACCAAAAGTCAAAGTAATTTACCAAAGAAGTTGTTGAGTACTCAGCAACTTCTTTTTGGTTATATAACAATCCTCAAAATTGGTTATATAACAATCCTCAAAATTCGAAAATCGGCTCTGCATGCTTTCTAAGCCCTCTTTTTAAGAATAAAGTTTAAGCCCGTGCATAAACATATCTCCTTACAGCAAAGAACCAGACTACATACTCCCGCAAAAGACAATCTTGGATTTTCGTACAGAACAAAACCAAAAAGAACATTTCTTCATAGAGTCATAAACATTGATTTTATGTTCCCACAATTAAGCTTTTCAGCCTTATATTAGGAATCAAGGAGCAGTTAGCTCCGAGGTCGAAAGACAAACCAACAGTCCATATTAAATAGGAGGTTGAATATCGATTTAGCGTCTGATTTGGTTTCATCAAAGGCAGCAGCATCCAAGCAGGTTTTTGATATTTCCTCTTAATAAGAATCTGGGAGCTATGGAGTAAGTGCTGGGTTTATCATTCCTGATAGTTAGCACTGAAGTATCTCTGAGAAGGCTATACAAGAACGAGGAAATCACTCAATTTACTGAACTGGGTGCTGCTGCTGTATGTATTTGCTCTTAAAAAACACTCATACCTAAGCATAATAAGGTCAGCAGGTTAACTAACTTTTGTTAGTTGATCAGGGTTTAGAGTGATAGCAAAAGTCATCAATATGTCAAAATAACTCTTCTAAATGCCTCATCATAAGGATGCTGCTGAATGACTGATAATGCCTTCAGCAGCATCAGTCCCTCTATTTCTAATCTCAAACTCATATTGAAATTATTAGTCTTCCTTTAATATCTGCTTGGTCAAAGACATCCAATATTCTCTAAGTCACTTTCAATGGTGTAGGCTGAGCAATTCGCCGGTCGATAAGGATGAGAAAACGATGCGGCAGGGAAATTTCAGAACACGGAATTAGTGGAATTTTCTTAGGCAACAGCCCTAGAGCAGTTTCTCCTACTTGATGTCGCTGATCCTTCATGTAGAGATCAAGTTTAATTCTTTCATGAAGTGAATTTTCTGATCGATAATCTACTTCTTCCTGCTGAAGTGGACTTTCGATATCCTAAGCAGCCCAAAATAGCTGACAGCTGATCGCCAACATCTAAAGGTCATGGAGTCAATGAAAATTCAGAAAGATCAGGACAAACGCATACTCATTGAAATCCAAGAAAGGAATGAGGATTTCAACGAGCAGCCACGTGCAGATTGCTTCTGTTTCTCACAATAAAACAACCAGAAGCCAGCCTGATTGCAAAAATATTGGGGTATGCGTTTGCCCTGACTGCCCCCAGGCAACATCAATTGTGGGGTGAGCCAAAAGGTAACTTGAATACAGTTTGCGAGCTGGAGACTTTTCCCAGTTGAGCCTGACGATTCCAGATGCTGACGTCTCCAAATTCAATCAAGTCTGCTTTACAGCTGCCACCTTGTCCTCCGACTGGTGACACGTCAATTCATTTTCCTTGAGCGGTACCTTCCAGCATGCGATCAGGTTATTCCGAGCAAAGCTACTCAAACAAAGTTTGAGTCACATATCGCGTTTTCACGATCGCTGACTCGCGTACAGGGAGATCACCCTGAAGCAGCCATCACGACGAGGTCATTATGGAGAAGGAAAGAAGATCGCCCATCCTCAAAAAACAAGTCAGCGATGGGGCTTCTACCATTCCTTTATGCTATTCAGAAGCGTAGTCGCCCTTTCAGATCAACACTTGAATTTTGACTCTTTTGTATACCGGCTTCCCGATTGAAGCTGGGGTGGAATAAATGGGCGATCGCCCTCTTCATGCAGGAGGTTGGCAAGTGGTGTCGGGATTAACAACGGGCACTGGCAATTGGTTGTGGGTAGAAATCGCTGCACGGATCAATCATTTCCATGACAAATGTATTTACTTGAAATTCATATGATTAGCTTATTCATTTGTTTTGAGATTGGCATTTTACAAATCAGGATGGCTCGTAGAGCATAAGGTTAGCCATTCAAAATAGCTATTCAGAATAACCTTTGCTTATATTCATTTTGAATGGTCTACATTGAACCGCTCAGAGCTTGAGTCGTTTTCTGTCGTAGAGTTACTCGCCCGAAGTTTCCGGCAAGCCGTTGCCAGGATTCGGACTGAGGCTACTGCGATCGCCCGCCCTTTTACCTCTAAACATTATGAATACCTCACCGACATCGTCTTCTCCTCGCTGGGGCCATTGGTTCAGTGGAGCACATGTTGTCCGTCTCCTAGAGCTCGTGCAAGACTTGATTGTGATTTCGCTATGCATTGGCTTGTTCAGCTTTATGGTGATGCAGCTGCGAGAGATGTTCCTATCGCTGCTGCCCCCCTTGAATTTTCCTCAGGTCACTGCCGATATTTTGTTCTTGCTGATTTTGGTGGAACTGTTTCGACTACTGATCATTTATTTAAAGGAGCATCGAGTTTCGATTGGGGTCGCTGTAGAAGTCTCGATTGTCTCAGTGCTACGGGAAATCATTGTCCGGGGTATTTTGGAAACCCCCTGGGTGCAGGTTATGGCGGCGTGCTCTTTTCTCTTAGTGCTGGGCGGCTTGTTAGTTATCCGAGCCTGGATTCCGCCGACCTTTGATGGCGTTGACCCTGAGCAACAGATTTCTCGTCGTCACCGAGTGCGATTTGCTCAAGAGTTAACTCAAAGGGAAGCACATCCAGAGACTCCGGCCGAAATGGCTGAGTTAAGCAAGTAATTGAGACTTCGGTATTGAGATCGACTTTGAAACCCTGAGTGTTTCCCCGTTTCCTTTACCTTTAGTCTGGCTAACGCTGCGGAGATTTTCGGTAGTTGGGCTCGTAAGAACTAACTCAAAACGGCAGTCTTGCGATTGCTCCTCTAACAGCTCCTCTAGTCCAAAACTCTGTTCAGCCACAAGATTTTGATTACCTGAACCAAAACGTTTATAGAAAGCTATGAAACAGACCAAAACTATCACCCAATTAGAGCGCACCCTGAATACCAGTTGGGCCGTCAGGATCTACGACTACAACCAGCGTTTAATGTGTACCTTGACGTCTGCACGCAGCCATACCCTATTGACCAGCGCCATTGCGGGTTTAGTGATGGCGATCGTGGGGTTGACGTTGACTCATCCTGCCTCCAGGATGCCTGCAACGGTGGAATCCATGCCGACAGCAGCGCCATTACAGCTTGACTGACCGGCCAGCTCTGGCAAAAGGCTGTCGAGCAGAACCATCTTGATTTTGCCAACTCCCTGATGCATCTAACCGCTCGTTTGCCCTGGGGCGATATATCTGGGGTTGGTAATGGTCTTAGGGCGCTTCATCAATTAAGCCCAGAAGCCTTTGGGGCTAAGCATTATCTCGCCCGCATTCACTCAACAGGCTAGGGGCTGTCGTTCCTTTGCTGCAAGGATTTGACCGCGACCGGATGACAGACCCTAGCTCAGCGAGGGTGTCTTAATCAATTTGCGGTTTGATGTTTGGCACAGGTGTTGATGTCGTCTCCTGTCGCGATCATCGATGGATGGTCGAATGCTCTACTCAAGAACAATTGCTTTGTAAGGACCCGTGTTTATCATGACTATCCAGCCATTCAACCACGATCTTGATCAGTCTGATTTTCCCAAAGTGACGATCTGGGGAATTATCCTCTTGATGCTGGGCGGCCCCTGCCTCCCAGTTATCCAGCAGCGCTCTCTAGAAGTTGCCAGACCAGCCCGCTTCAACCGCTATGCTGTGGTCATTGTGCTGGCAGGTGTTCTGGCTAGTACCCTGGAACTCACCATCCTCTAGCGCGAGTTTCATAATCGGCACTTTTAGCGGACCTCAATTGTGGCTACCGACTGCCGAATTGAGCGATCTCTGTCTTTCGCCCTCGGTAGAATGTAGGGTGAAAGAGATGGGCGATGCTCCTCCGGAGCGGCTATGCCAACGCCCCCCTTAAGTCGGATTTCAGCTGCATGTTAGACACGCTCCAAACGTCTCTGTACGAAATTAGCCAGTACGCCAACGCCCTGGTCACCAGTCAACTCACCAGCATTTCGATTGTCAGCCTTGGCGTGGTGTGGCTGGCTGGATTACTCACCAGCCTCACCCCCTGCACCCTCTCCATGCTGCCAATTATGGTGGGCTACATGGGCGGCTATGAAGCGGAAAATCGCTGGCAATCGGTGGCCCAAGCCTCTTGGTTCGCCCTGGGACTCGCAACGACCCTGGCGGCCTTGGGGCTGGTCGCTGGAGCGGTGGG
Organism: Leptolyngbya sp. SIOISBB; assembly: GCA_010671905.1. GTDB lineage: Bacteria > Cyanobacteriota > Cyanobacteriia > Phormidesmidales > Phormidesmidaceae > Halomicronema. The sequence continues at coordinate 5,803,098 of JAAHII010000001.1, read as the reverse complement.
TCGAGTTTATGGACAGGTTGGCATTGGCTTGCCGATCGTTGTCAGCGTGCTCGCCATCCTCATGGGACTAAACCTGCTAGAAGCGCTGCCGTTGCCCATGCCTAGCATCGGCAATGTGGATTTGATGAACAAAGGATTGCCCTTGGCACTCAAAAGCTATCTGCTCGGGCTGACCTTTGGCTTAGTGGCTTCCCCTTGTAGCACGCCCGTCTTAGCAACCCTCCTGGCTTGGATTTCGACCACAGGTGATCCCGTTTTGGGGGCGGCACTGCTGTTGGCTTACACCGTAGGGTATGTGTCTCCTCTGGTGGTTGCGGGCACTTTCACCGCGACCATCAAGAAATTTCTGGAAATTCGCCGCTGGTCTGGCTGGATTACGCCCGCTAGCGGCATTCTGTTGGTGGGCTTTGGCGTCTTTTCGCTACTCCTGCGCTTTGCCCCCAACCAACTGGTTTGATACGCTTGCGCTCGGGTGAAGTGTTGGGTGAATCATGCCGCAGTTTGCCCGCCCAGTGACCGCCCCAATGCCTCGCTCCTACCCCTTCATTCTCTAGACGCCATGGCCTCTTCCAATCCGATGACAGCTTTCAATCGCTTGATCCAGCGTTACTTTAAGCGAGAGTTACTGCCGCTGCTAGCAGATTTGCGACTGGCGATCGCGCTACTCCTGGTCATCGCCGTTACTAGCATTACCGGCACCGTGATTGAACAGGGAGAATCGTTGGCCTTTTATCAGGCCAATTACCCTTCGGATCCAGCCCTGTTTGGCTTCCTCGACTGGCGAGTGATTCTCACTTCGGGCCTCGACCATGTGTATCGCACTTGGTGGTACCTCGCGATTTTGATTGTGTTTGGGGCGAGTCTGACGGCTTGTACCTTTACTCGGCAGATTACGGCGCTGCGCTGGTTTTCTCGAACGTGGAATTTTTACACCAAATCCCGTCAGTTCAATAAACTCGCCCTCAGTGCGGAACTCGATCAGGGCAGTTTGGAGGACATTTCACCGCTGTTGGCCCAGCGAGGATATCGGGTATTTGAGCGCGATCGCAGCCTCTATGCGCAAAAAGGGGTGGCGGGTCGCATTGGCCCCATCGTGGTGCATGCCAGTATGTTGATTATTCTCGGCGGGGCCATTTACGGAGCCATGACCGGTTTCTTTGCTCAAGAGATTGTGCCTAGCGGCCAAACCTTTCAAATCCGCAACATTTTTGATGCGGGGCCGTGGGCCGAGGCGCAAGTGCCGAAAGACTGGGCCGTGCGGGTCAACAATTTTTGGATTGACTACACCCCCGAAGGCGTCATCGATCAGTTTTACTCTGACCTCACTGTGGTTGATGAAGACGGCGACGCGCTGAAGCAAAAAACGATTCACGTGAATGAACCCCTGCGCTACAAAGGCGTGACCCTGTATCAGGCCGACTGGGGCATCGCCGCCGTCAAAGTCAAATTCAACAACAGTCCCGTGCTCGAAGTGCCAATGGGCCAATTGGAAACAGAGGGTAAATCGCGCATTTGGGGCACGTGGCTACCCACCAAGCCAGATATGAGCGAGGCGGTTTCTCTACTCGCCACCGACCTACAGGGCACCTTGTTGGTTTACGACACCAACGGGCAACTCATTTCCACTGTGCGGAAGGGCATGGCGACGGAAGTGAACGGCATTCAACTGTCTATTGTGGACATTGTGGGCAGCACGGGGTTACAGATCAAAGCCGATCCGGGTATTCCCTTTGTCTATCTAGGGTTTGGCCTGCTGATGATCGGCGTCCTCATGAGCTACATTTCCCACTCCCAGATTTGGGCATTGGAAGCCGACGGTTCATTCTTTGTCGGGGGCCGGACTAACCGGGCTCAAGTTGCCTTTGAACGCGAGCTATTGCAAATTATGGAATCGCTGGAATCCACCGGAGCAGAACCGGCAGATTCTCAGGAAATCACTGCGTCGGTGACGTGATAAAGCGATATCCAAAGTGCGAAGTTCAGATTTCCAACTTCAGAGCCCAAATTTGAGTGACCGTGCTTAGTCAAGCTTGGGGAGCAAGCTTCCTTTTTAGGAATGGTTCCACCAGTGACAAGTTTTCACTCGGTCACCGAGTTCATTTACTCTGCGCCCCAAATCGCCTCTAGGCGCTGGTCGCGACCGCAGGCATAGCGATACACCTTGTATCGTGCTGGATGAGTTTTGTAATAGTTTTGGTGGTAATCTTCGGCGGCATAAAACTCGGCTGCCATGCGAATATCAGTCGCAATTTTCTGATTGAATTTGCCAGAGGTGGTCAGCAACTGCTTAGATGCTTCCGCCGCCATTGCTTGCTCGTCATTTTGATAAAAGATGGCGGAGCGATACTGGCTCCCCTTATCGCAAAACTGGCCGCGATTATCCACGGGGTCAACATTGCGCCAAAACACCTCTAGCAGCTGGTCATAGCTGACTTGAGTCGGGTCATAAGTGACCTGCACTGCTTCTACATGGCCGGTGCCCCCGCCAGACACTTGCCGATAGCTGGGATTCGCAACCCGACCACCGGTATAGCCCGACGTCGTATCGAGCACCCCTGGCAGCTCATCGAAGGGCTTTTCCATACACCAAAAGCAGCCACCCGCAAAGATTGCACTTGCGGTCTCAGTAGGAGCGATCGCCTCTTCTACTAACTCTGCCTGCTCAGCTGGGTTATCAGCCGCACAGGCGGGGGCAGCAAAGCTCAATGCCAAGCTCAAAATACAAACAATTAACCCGATCCAGCGGCGTTTCATCAGCACTGCAAAAACTCACCTGTTAAACCATGACATATTTCTTCATGAATAGACATTGGGATGAGAACTGGTTTGGGCAAAGAGTCTACTATTTCAGGTTTTTAGGCTTTGGGTTCAGACGAGTACGGTGGTTTGTCGCACCAGGGATATTGAGCCCAAGTTGGTGGGGCAAGCAGGATTGGAAGCAACCGTGCTGAGAATCTTCGCCCTTAGGAGCCCTGTCCCAAGTGGGATGAATGTCACAGCCATTGGGCCATTAAGAGTTGAGGACGGCTCGTACGGCCTGCTGTTGATCACGACGGGTAATCCAGCGGTGGTAAGTGCGGTTGTGGATGGCGACGGAGTGGCCCATCATGCGTGCGGCTACGGTGTCGGGCACCCCTAATAAAATCGTGCGCACAGCCCAGGCGTGGCGCAGGTCATACGGCGCAAAGGGAAGGTCATAGCGGCGGAATTGGAGCGTTACCTGCTGGCCAATACGTTGGAGGGTGGTCTGCTGCAAATTTGTATCAATTTCTGGCAGACAGACTTCTCTCAGGTCAAACTCCTCTACCCATTGGGGAGGAAACGGCCAGACGTCATGGGCTCCCGTTTTGGTGGTGTCGAGCACCTCGATCGCTGCCTCTTGATCGCCCGATCGCAAGGCACTACAGTCACAAAAAAAGACTTCGTGGTTGCGCAAACCATAGACCGCCATCATGCCATAGACGAACTGCCACGCTGGATTCGGAATCTGATGAAACCCTTCAATGATTTGCTCGTCAGTGGGCAATTCTCGCCTTTGAGTGCGGCTGCTACCGTACTTGCCCCACAAAGTCTTCAAATCAGTGGGCAGTTCGAGGGCCAAAAACTGGGCAAAGGCATCCATGGCGGTGCAGCAGACCTGCCGACCGCGAGAATTGGCGCGAGTTTCTTTAACTGTGGCGACGATCGCTTCTGGCAAACTCAAACTGGAACGGCGATCGCTCAGTGCCTGTAATTTACGGAAGTAAGGGGCATAGGCCTTTTGCCAAGTTGCCTGCACCGAAGCTGGATGCTTGTCTGGGTCAGCTTGCCCCTCGGCTAGGTAGTGCTGCTCAAACGCAACAATTTTATCCGCCAATTCATCCGAACCCAGCACCGGCCCTGACTGCACCAAATACTGCCGCCAGTCAAAGGTGCCTTCGATCAGTCTGGCGGCAATGACTTTGGCTTCTTGCTCGGCCTGCTTTAACGCGGCCTTGTTGGCCGGTAGCTTGAGGGGAATACGCTGCTGATAGGGCCGCGTGTGATCGCTCCCCGGACGTGGCGGCAGCGTGCCCCGTAAGGCAAGGGTATCGCCCCGGCGCTCGATCTTCAGACCGAGGCGAGCTGCTTTGAGTCGAGTATTGACCTTATCAAGGTGAGTATCGAGTGGATGAGTCATACCCCAGCGCCATTAGCCATTAACCCAAGGACTCAACGTGAGACCTCGAAACTGTAGAATAAACGGTGCGAATACCACGGTTTCTCAACTATCAAACGCAATTAAGCATAGGAGATAAATTCATCATGGGCGGCGAAATTTTTAGTACATCTATCCTACTCTTTGTCCTGACCCTTGGAGGCTTAGGTTTGGGCTTTCTCATGCTGCGACTTCAGGGCGGCGAAGAGTAAGATTTGCCAAAAACCCCAGATGTAATCGATGAGACACCTGGGGTTGATCTGGTATGGTTAAAGGAACGTAAACTTTTGTTTCTAATTTCTCATGAAACTTTTGGTCGTCGGTGCCACTGGCACGCTGGGCAGGCAAATCGTTCGGCGAGCGCTGGATGAAGGGCATGAGGTGCAGTGCTTAGTTCGCAGTTTTCAGCGAGGCGCTTTTCTCCGAGAGTGGGGCGCTCAACTCCTGCGTGGTAATCTCTGTGCCGCTCAAACGCTGCCACCCGCCTTAGAAGGGGTGGACGCAGTGATTGATGCAGCGACGGCTCGTCCGACGGATGCCATCGATCAAGTCGATTGGGATGGCAAGGTAAATCTAATTAAGGCGGCTAAAGCAGCTGGCGTTAATCGATACATTTTTATTTCGATCTTAGGGGCTGAAAAATACCCCGAGGTGCCGCTGATGAACATCAAGCACTGCACCGAAAAGTTTTTGGCCGAGTCTGGGCTTGACTACACGATTTTGCAACCTTGCGGCTTTTTACAGGGTCTCATTGGTCAGTATGCAATTCCCATTTTGGAAAAACAGGGCATTTGGGTGATGAACAAGGCGGCCCCCATTGCCTACATGAATACCCAAGATATTGCCCGCTTTGCGATCGCCGCGCTGGAGAACTCCGAGACGGTTAAACGCAGCTTTCCGCTGGCCGGGAGTCGAGCCTGGGATGCCAACGAAATTATTCGCCTGTGCGAACGACTGACGGGGCAAGATGCCCGCGTCTCGCGGATGCCGTTGGGGCTGCTGCGCGCGATAAAAAAAGGCTTGTCCTACTTTTCCTGGGGCTGGAACATTGCCGATCGCCTAGCTTTCACTGAGGTGGTTGTAGGTACCGATTCCATCACCGCACCCATGGACGAGGTGTACAGCACCTTTCACATCAATCCTGATGAAATCACCACGGTGGAAGACTATCTCGGCGAGTACTTCAGCCGCATCATGAAGAAGCTCAAAGAACTGGACTATGATCGCGAAAAAGCCAGCAAGAAAAAACTGCCGTTCTAGAAAAAGTGATGTAGTGCCTAGAAAGTGCTTTGCGTTGGGGCGGCAATGGCACTCACACCCAAAATCAGCAATGCCGCTGATCTTGAAAGGCAAAATAGCAGATCTTTGTTTTGCTTATGCCCACATTCGCTGAACATCATAGGCATCAAAAGCGGCGTCACGGCTAATGAGAATTAAGCTGTAGTTAATGGCTTGAGCGACTAGAATTCGATCAAAGGGATCCCGATGATGTAGAGGTAGATGGCGATATTGAGCCGTGTCGGCAAACGTTACCGGCAGTGTTGTAATGCCGGCTTCCACCATTCGAGGTTCAAGGTCTTCAAAAGTACCCTTTAACGCCAGCTTGCCAAGATTGAGTTTGATGGCAATTTCCCAGAGGCTGGCAAGGCTAAAGAAAACAGTTCTTGAAGTTTCAATCGTTTCTCGAACTGTATTAGGCAACTTTGCATCATTTGAGACGAACCAGATCAGCGTATGAGTATCTAGCAAAAGCTGACTCATTCCATATACTCCCTCATGTCTTCGAGTGGTTCATCAAAGTCATCAGGCAGGGGTAAGACAAACATGTCTTTCATGGTTCCTGCTTGCCGATATTTTTGCTGGGGCGTTTCTGTAGAGTCACTGGGCGCGTAATTGTTGACCAGGTACTTGGCATAGTGCAGGAGCTCCTGTTTCAACGGCGTTGGCAGTTGCAAAACGGTTTGTAAAATTTCTGCATCAACGGTCATAACGATGGCTCCTGAATGTTGCTTAACGAAAGGTGCCCAAGCGGTTGGCCTTGAACACCCAACACATGTCTCTGGTGCCGGAGGCGACGGAATGCTGACTCACGGTTCTATTATGAACTGACCTAACCTGAATAATTCACCAGGCTTTTGCTCAGATTCATACTCCCCACAGTGACTACATCACAGCCTTCGTGTATAAAAACACACTGTCGAAAACATGAAGACGCTAGATTCCTTACTGGATAAAAGGTTCAGCCATTGTTGGCATGAGGTCATGAATAATCCAGGCTAAGGCTCTACGATACCGGGCATTGGGTGAATGATTTGCATCGTTTCAAGGTTGGTGAGGTAAGCACACAAGCAAGTTCAGAGCATACCCTCGTCTCACTCAATACCTAACTGCTGTTTCAGCTCCTCGGGAATGTTTTTTGCCCGTTTCAGGCTCTCTACATCAGGCCATTGTGTATATCGGTCCCAAGATATACCTGCTAAATCCGTCCCCATCAGACTTGCTCTTCTCAGGTTCGCTGCGCTCAGGTTTACCGCGCGCAGATCTGCCCCACTCAGATCTGCCCCACTCAGATTTGCATTGAACAGATTTGCATTGAACAGATTTGTTCTGCTCAGACTTGCCCCGCGTAGATCTGCCCTGCTCAGACTTGCCCCGCGCAGATCTGCCACGTGCAAATCTGCTCCCTTTAAATTTGCCCCGAAAAAATCCTGACCGAGCAAGACACATTTACTCAGATTAAGGTGACCTAGAAATTTTAGGATGCGCGGCTGGTCTCCCCAGTCTGTACGTTGGCCGCGCAGGGTGCTGAGCCAACCGCCAAAGGACTGTGGCCAGCGCCATTTTACATTCGAGACTTCTTTTGTCACCCGAGCACAAGAGTAGACGGCCGCGAAGAGGGACTCCTCACCGTAGCGGGCGCAGACAGCTTCATGGCGAAACTTTTGCCGTGGTAAAAGTTTCGCCATGGGCATCCATTCATGGGCACAGTGTTCCACCAACTTGACGAGGGTTTGCTGCCAGCTTCTGGCTGTTTCTACCGTTTGCAGACGCACTTCTTCCTGCAAAAACTCAAATAGGGCGTCGTTCATGTAGCTGGGGCTAGCACAGACTTTGGCCCATTCCACCAAGGCTTGATGGGTGTCCCAGCTCTCGTCTAAGTCGTCTTGGTTGAGCTTGCTGTGAATGCGGGCGATGCAGCGAACGATGCGACGGGCGGTGAGGTACTCGCCAAAGCTTTTGTGGGTAAATTCAAAGGTGCGATCGCCCGCTCGAACGCCACCACTCTGACGGAAGTAAAAGGCAGCTAGCAGGTTCGTGACCCCGGATTGGGCTCCGGCTTCAAACCGGGTCAGCAATTTACGCAGACCGCTGCTGTCGCAGTGGTCTGCAATCTCTTTGACGGTGGTGGTGCGACCGTCCCCATGCCAAGAGGCCAAGGCAATTTCTTCTAAAATGCGAATGAAGTCGCGCTCGGTCATGCCTTGAATGCTGGCATGGCGGCGATTGTCTTCGTAACCCCGCTCATAGACGGCCTTCACCAAACTGAAGTAAATCTCATTCAGGTTGGTGGTGTCAGTAAAGGTGAGCTTGCCAGAGGCATAACTCAGGGCCACAAGATAGTTCAGCAGCGGTTGGGCGGTGATTTCTACCAGGTTGCCCCGATCTAGTTCCGGGGGGAGTCCGGCATCGCCGCGACCGCTGACTTGACCATAGCGCTGCCACCACGTTTGACGGCGATCTTCCGGCAACCACTGGTGTTCATCTACATAGCGATCGCTGCCCTCTTGTTCCCGTTTAATCTCGGGGATGAGATAGGGCAACAGGTACAAAATCTGGCGCGGCTGACGAAATTCACTGCTGTTGTCTTGCACCACAATTTCTCGCCCGGTGATCAGCACTTGCATCAACGTTTCGCGCTGGTTGACGCGATCGATCTGACGCTGCACTTCTCGCACAAAGCCTTGGGCGACTTCTTTGGCGATCCGCCCTTGCATCGCAAGTTCATCTAACCCGTCAAAGATGATGAGTAGTCGATGGGGGGTAGATAGCTGGGCGAGGTCCAGAGGATTCGTCGTTAGATAGGCATCGTATTGGATAAATTGGGCGATCGCGTTGGGCAAGTCGCCCGTCGGATCAAACTGATGCAGCGGGACAAACAACACCCGCTGACCTAACGCTGCTTGATGGGCGGCAAACATTTTGGCAAAGGATGATTTCCCAGAGCCGGGGCCACCGCTAACAATGCGAATGGCGTCATTCCGCCCGGCGGCTTGTCGCCACTGATCTAAATCAGCTTCTAGGTCAATCACAACCCGCTCGTAGGTCGGATGCGCACTACCATAACTATCGTCATCCTCAACGGGCCGACGATAATACGCCAACTGCGGCACATAAACCTGCCGCAGGCCAAACGGCTCCAAAAACATGGGTTCATCAACCTGCTTTTGGAGCCATGCTCGGTAGAGTCGCCACTCCTGGGCTTGGCGGCTGGCCTGGGTAAAGGGCGTTTCTAGGTTCTGCCGCAGAATTTCATATTCACCGGGCCGCGATCGCCATTCTTGATCCAGCGCAAAGATAAAGTAAGAGGGCAGACGAGCTGCGATCGTCTGGGCCTGCTGAGGGGCGCGATGGGGATAGCTCGGATGGGCTAAAAAGGGCGTCAACAGCTGAGCGAAGGGGACTTGCAGGGTTTCTAAAATCGTGAGTTTTTGGGGCTGCGCAAAGAAGCGATCGTCGAGGGTGAGGTCTTGATCTTCTAAGGATAAATCGAGGCGATCGCAGAGTTGTTCAATGTTGTCTGGGACGGTTTCAAATAAGGGTTCACTGTCTTGCACGAGATTGGCCATGGCTTGGGCCAGCGAACGATAAATCAATAGCCAAGCCGTTTGGCCGGTGTCGTTTCCCAAACCAACGGCCACGGAGGCGTCCACCAAATCTTTGCCCAAGCCAGCCCATTGTCCCGTGGCCGCGTCGATGCCTCCCTTGCCTAAAGCTTTGAATAGATCTTTGAAATTAGCCTTAAGCGGGCGATTCCATACAGCGACCGGCTGCCGTAGCGATAAGCCAGATTGGGGCATGGGATGGCTCCTGCAGACTGGAATGGGCGAGGCATCTGTGTATGGTTATAACCTTCGATTCCCCACAGTCGACGGAAATTTACAGTAATAGGCGCGGGGGAGTGAGCCAAAACAGTTCGCTGCGACCAATCGCCTCCTCTGCCGCCGGGACTGTCACCCCAATGACCCCAGCTTTTTTGAGCTGCCAGAGATCGCCCCACATGCCATGCACCAACTGCTGCGCCCAGCGACTGAGATCGGGTTCATGGCCCACGAGGGCTAACCGACTAGCGGGATGGGTAGCTTGCCAGGCTGCCAACCAGGGCAGCCAGTCGGCCAAATGTCCACCAGGAGCCAGCAGAGCGATCGTTTCAGAGGTGGCGGCGAGTTCAGCTTTGAGCAAAATCCGGGTCGTTTGCTGGGCGCGCACTAACGGACTGGAAAGAATTAGGTCAGTGTGGCAACCGACTTTGACGAGCTGGTTGGCGATAGTCTTGGTACGCGCCCGTCCCTTGTCCGTCAGAGGGCGATCTTCATCATGGTCATAGGTACCTCGCTCAGCGGCGATGCCGTGCCGGATAAAATACAGCTCAGTCTGTGGAGATAAGGCCATCTTCAGGGTTTACCAGCCGCCAAAGCTTTTGCTTGATCTGCATGTCGAAGACTTCCCATTTTAGGCGGTTGTAGTCGCTGTTTTCGTAAAAACCAGACAAAAAGCCAACGGGAATCTCGAAGCCACCAGCGGTGGTGCGGCCCCCCCCAAAAAAGCGGCCTTCTAAATCTTGCCCAAAGGCTTCTTTGATAAACTCGTCAGGATCCAGAGTGATCTTGCTGGTGCGCAGGGAGCCGATCACGACTTCCCGCTCTTCATCTTCATCGTGAACGATGCCATACACCACAGCCGTGTGGATGTTTTCTTCCGTCACCAGGAAATCTGCAGCTTGGGGAATGGCGTCGCGATCGTCGTAGCGGAGGTACCCGACCCCCGCAATCGAAACGTTGTTTTGGACGGTGCGGTTACGCAACGATCGCTCAATGACATCCATCACCCGCTTGGATCGGGAGGCTTGCAAAATCGCCGCCAGCAGCTGCGGGTCATAAAAGTTGCTGAGGTATGCCGCTGCCCAAAAATCGGCTTCCGCCGCATGCATCAGATTACTGGTATCGGAACGCAACCCATGCATCAACGCCGTAGCGCATTTCACGTGGGTGCTGTTGCTGCGATCGAGGGTCAGCAGTTGTTCGCTCTGCAAATATTGCGTGAGAATCGTCGCCGTCGCCCGAATGTGGGGGCGCACATCGATTAGCGTGGCGTCGATGTCTTTTTGGGGCGCGTGATGATCCACCACCAGAAACAATGATAATTGGGATTCTTCCACCAGACGGGTCAGTTGAGTGGTGGTTCCCTGAGTGTCGAGCAGCACGTAAGCCTGATATTTGCTCAGGTCAGGTCCCGTCTTGGCTGGGGGATTCCAGCGGCGAGCGGGTAAACCAGACAGGCGGACGAGAGCGATATTTTCCTGATGGCTCAGAGTGCCGCCATAGTAGACGTCACAATCAATGTCGTACTGCTGGCAGATGAGACGATAGGCCCAAGCCGAAGACAGGGCGTCAGGGTCTGGAAAATCTTGAATGAGGACCAGATGGCGATCGCCGGCTCGCTGTGACAGCAATTTGTCCAACTTTTCGACTACATCAATGCTGGCCCGCCGGGGTGCCGTCGTGATCGCCTGCTTGCCCATTGCCACCGCCAATTTTTGAGCAGTACCATTGCTCGTTGCAGAGATTACATCGGAAACAGGGGATGGAGCAGGGTTCGAATCAGTCACAAGTCATGCCGGGATGTCTATATATCACGATAGCTCTCTGGCTCGCTCAGCGCACCTTGAACCCCGTAGCAGGGCCTTGCGAGGGCGACTTACGAGGCCTTACTACCCCATCATATCCCTGCCCATCTCGTTACAATGCTGTTCCATCATGGTGTTCCTGGCGGCTTCTGGTGGAGCCTCGGCAATACCTGTGAAGCCCCACATTTCAGCTGAGTAGCCTCCAGGTAGCGGCCTCAACGGCGCATCCAGTTCTGTGGATGTCTAGGTAAGCAGTCTTGGTTGGGGGAACTACTCAGCCGTCGCGGCCCCCCTTACGGCTAACCGAACGTAAAATCATGTGAATTTCTCGATTTCTTGTGTTATCTTGACCAAGTGGAAATCAAATATGCGGTTCAGCCATAGTTTCAGAGGCTGTGTAGAAAGCTTTTACATCATCCAGATTTACGGATCGCAGAGTTAGCTAGTCATGCTTCATGATCACTAGCAGCTCTGATGGCAAGTCTTGGTGACCTAGCTATTTCTCGGACAGATTATCTGATTGGTTTTGCGATCGTTATTCATGATGTTTTTTTAGGTCTTTTCTGATTTGAATATGAGTGAAACGTTGACTAGCCTCAAGGTTGTCCATCCGATGGTGAAGTTTCAAAGACAAGTGAAGTCTTTGGTAAAGCGCAATATCGTGCAACCAGAAGACAGCATTTGGAAGATTGCTTTGCTGTTTGGGGACGAGTGGTCCCATTGGAAGCGTGAACTAGAGGACTTTGAGTTTTCGACCAAGGATCCTATTAGTGAATTGCTGGCGGTTGAATCTTGGGAAGAAGAGTAAATTTGCTCTCGGGCCTGTCATTATTTAGCGGTCAAATCCTTCCAGCAAAGTAACGACAGCCCCTCGACTGTTGAGTTAATGTGGGCGTGATTATGCTTAGCCTCAAAGGATTCTGAAATTAATGGATGATGCGCCCTAGAGGACGAATCCTTTGAGGCTGAAGCTCGAAGTCATGAGTCGTCAGTCGTAACAGGGATCGTCCTTACCCATTAAGCGAAGACAACGGTGCGGTTGCCGTAGACCAAGACGCGGTTTTGTAGATGTAGCCGTACGCCCCGCGCTAAAACAATTCGCTCTAAATCTTTGCCTTTACGAATCAGGTCTTTGACGTCATCGCGGTGGGTAATTCGCACCACATCCTGCTCGATGATGGGACCCGCATCAAGGTCTTCAGTCACATAGTGAGCCGTGGCACCGATAATTTTGACCCCGCGCTCGTGGGCCCGGTGATAGGGCTGGGCACCCATAAAGGCTGGTAAAAACGAGTGGTGGATATTGATGACCTGGGAAAACTGGCTCAAAAAATCACCGCTCAAAATTTGCATATATTTGGCCAAGACGACCAAATCGATGTTGTATTGCTCCAGCAATGCCAATTGCCGCGCTTCTTGTTCAGCCCTGATATCCCGGTTCATGGGGACATGGTGAAAATCAATGCCAAACTGCTCGGCAATGGGCTTGAGGGTCTCATGATTGCTCATGATGAGGGGAATGTCGGCGGCAAATTCTTGGGCCTGGTGGCGCCACAGCAAGTCCAGCAGGCAGTGGTCTTGACGGCTGACCCAAATAGCCAGGCGGGGCACCGCGTCAGAAAAGCAAAGTTGCCAATTGGCACCTAAGGGTTGGGCGATCGCGTTAAACGCTGGCCCAATCAGATCTCTTGGCAAGTTAAAGCTGTCCAGGCTCCATTCAATCCGCGAAAGAAACAGGTCGCTAGCCTCGTCGCGATGTTGATCAGCATGAATGATGTTGCCGCCGTTGGAATAGATGAAGTTAGCAATTTTGGCCACTAACCCTTGCTGATCGGGGCAAGAAACTAGCAATGTTGCAGAAGGATACAGGGTAGATTGCGTCATTACAGATATGGCAAAGAGCGGAGTTTAGAGGTCGGAAACGAAGGTCTGCAGGCCAGATCCTACAGCGATTTGAGTTGTTCTCACTAGTCGATGAACTGCCATCGTGGCCGTGAGGACCCAGTTGCTATATCAGCTGAATTTTGTGCCAACAGCGGTCTGTGATTGGTCGTCGCACTGACTGTCTCTGGCAGCAATCCGGGATTGAGCTGGCATCGAGTTAGACGGCGTTTACAACTCTGCAGTCCCTAACTCCTAGGGGGAGGAAGTGCCTTCTTCATCATTGGTTGTATCGGAATTTTCTGGATCAGAGTCAGGCTCTTCAGAATTTGTACCTGATTCTTCCACCACTTCAGAGTCTTGATCCGGGCTGACATCAAGGGCATCGTCTTCGCTGTCAATCGCTTCCGTCTCCTCGGCATCGGCCTCATCTACTTCTGTCTCCTCAGTCTCTTCAAGGGGAGTTTCGAGCACGGCTTGCCATTCTTCTAGAGGGCGATCGACCCCGTTGACAATGTTTTGGGTAACGATCGCGACCTCAATGTCTCCGGCATCTGCTGCCAGTGGAAACGCCTCCGGATCAAGCAATGCATAGTAGTTCTGACCACTGAAGTCGGCATCACCCACAATCAGGATGTGCGTAGTGCCATCGGTGAGGGTGAGGGTTACCGTAGCGAAGGGATCGTCGAAGCCAAAATCGGCCTGCTCAGCGGCATCAATGGTCGTAGTGTTGAGTAAGCCATCGGTGACCAGGCGACTGAGGAGAAACGCGATCGCCGCTTCCTCTGCTGGCTGCTCATCCGGTTCAACCATTTGCCAAAAGTCTTCGTCATCCTTTTCAAAGGCGACGGTTTGGCCAGACGTTTCAATTTGCAAGACCACAACATCCGCTTCGGCAAAGTCATACACGGGGGAGGTTTCTGAGTCATTCTGCCCCGCTGTTGAACCATTGGGGGGCGACTGTTGAGACTGGGTCAGCAAAACCACGCCCCCCAATAGCAATGCCGCCGCGACCAAAATGACTGTGCTGCGCTGAAGTTTCATGGTCTTTACCGTCTGCGTAACGCCATCAAAATTGCCAGCGCTAACCCCGTCAAGGGCAGCACCAGCAGCGAGAAAACCCCTAAGCCCCACGCCTGTTGTCCCGTCATTTGCAGGCGGCGATCGGTCACCGTTTTGGGACGAATCGACAAGGTCGCATCCGCTTCCTGGCCTAACCAGTTCACCGAGTTGAGAAACACATCACCATTTAACTGCTGGTTAAAGGAGCCATCCCCCGCAAAGGATGAATTACCAATCACCACTAAGCGAGATTCGGCAGCGCGATTGATCGGCTCATCAGCCGCATCGTCATCTGGCTCCGCGATCGGCGTTTCTTCCGTCTCAACCGTTTCGGCATCGACCGCTTCAGTGTCGGTAGTGTCGCTCTCTGCCGAACGATCAGTTGCCGGATCCGTGTTGTCCTCCGTGTCATCAGGGGCGGCGACAGCTTCACCCTCAGTTTCGCTGTCAGGTTCCTGTGAGAGTTCAGCAGGGGGTGTCTCCTCGGCTTCACGGCTGAGGGCGACGCCCAGCACATAAGGCCCATCAGGGGGAGCATTGGGATCAAATGTCAGATCGCCTTCGTCAGAAATGGCTTCGGCTCGACTTTCGGGATTGGTCAGCAGGAGCGGCGTGGCTTCGATTCCTGGCAAGTCGCGACTGTCTACTGCGCGAGCCAAGGGATAAAACGATCGCCCATCGCCAAAGTCCTGAGTGATCGGGTGGTCGCCGTAGGTGGTCACGATGGGGGCAGCGGGACCAAGACCCACAAACTGACCCGCCCCAGACGTATCCAGCACGAGACGATCGTCCAAAATCACGCCCCAATCATCGAGCAGCGTGGTGAGCCCGCCATCGATGCGCGGGTCGAGCAGCAGCAAAACCCCACCGCCACCGTTCAGGTAGTCTTCTAAAGCCTCTACCTCTGCCGGGAAAAAGTCCTGTGCGGGTCCAGCCACGACCACGACGTTGGCATCATTGGGAACGGCCTCGGCTTCTAACAGGTTCAGCGTCTCCACCTGATAGTTTTGCGCTATGAGGCTCTGCCCAGCTTCCGACAAACCCGGCTCAGAACCGTCGATAAGGGGTTCGCCATGCCCCTGCACAAAATAAATATTCAGGGTGAGATCGCTCACGATTCGCGCCAAAGCATTAGTCAGTTCCTGCTCTGACAAGGTTTCAGGGGTGCCGAGCGCTTCTGGATTTGCAGTGGTGCCAATGGTTTGCAAGAAGCGGCGATCGCCCCCCACTTCCAGGAACACCATGCCTGCTTGGGTGGCTCCGAAAGCCTCCGCCAGGCGAGGATTAGCGAACGGATCCACATATTCAAAGTCGAAGTTGTCGCTCTCTTCTCGATAGCTCTCCAACAGCTGCACGTCTTGGGGATTTTGCACCGGGTCAAAAATCACGAGGCGCACCGGCTCGTCTAAACTCTGCACCACCTGCTGCGTTGCCGGGGCCAGCGTGAAAAGCTGAGTTTCCGTGAGGTCATAGCGCCCGGCATTTTGGACTGCTAGCAAGTTCACCAGCCCGAGAATGACCAACACCGCGATCGTGGCGACCACTGCATTAGTGCCACTCTGGGTCGATCGCTGCTGCCAAAAGGCCCCTGCGGTTTGCCCGCTAAAGCTCAGACCTAACAACAACAGACCGATGCCAAAGATCATCAGGGCTGTGGGCAATAGTTGCCAGCCCGATAAGCTGCCTGCGACCAAACCGGCGGTGGCACAGGCTAACCCTGGCCAGGTGAGAAATTTCAGCCACTTTGCGGAAAATGCCAACCGTTTCATCCCAATTCGCAGTCTTATGCTGCACTACAGTTTGCTTATCAACTTGTCGTAGTCTGCGTGTGTGCCAATCCAAAACCAGGAAATGCCGTTTTTGACTTCAACACCCAACGCTCGATGCTTCAAACCGGCACGAACTGACCAGTACTTCTTACCCAACTTCTTAAAATGTAGAGATGGATGTAACGGATTGATTTTGAGCAACTTGTAGCATTCATCTGCCGTTCTTTGAACATCCTTTGGCAATTGGTCGTAGCATTGCCAAAATCTCTGAGTTGCGTAATGCATCAGAGTTCTCGGCACTGACCTGTTTCAAATTCAGCGATCGCTTCTTGAGCTAACGCCTCTAATTTACCGCCTTCAATATCTTGTTCTATTTGCTGCTCCCAGCGTTCATAGTCTAAGTTCAGGAACCACAGTTTTAATTTTTCGAATTCATTCGTGGATAACGCCATAATTGCCGCTTCAATTTGCTCAAGCTTTGACATCAATCTTCATTTCACCTCTGTTGATTTTGAAAAAATTATCAAGGGTTGGGCAACGGACTATAAAAAAGTAGTCTAGATAAATATTTTATTGACCTTGTGGGTCTTCACGAGATCGGAACACGTCGTAAAAATAGCTAATGCTATCTTCTTCTCCATTATCAAACTGCTTAAACACCTTGCCTATGGGATTCCCAATGCCACCATTGGGCATTTCAATAAGAAGTGGCATACTCGTCATTCCCTGGAAGGATGTTTCACTAGAGACTTTCCATATGGCTCCATGATTTCTGACAAAGACCTCACCTAAATAACAACCAAATTCAAACAGTGTTGTGGCTAAGTCTTCCATACTCGAATCACCTGAACGCAGGTTCTCTATGATGTCGTCAACTGCCTGAACGCCTTGAGGTGAGTAATCCAAAAGAATGCCTGAAATATCTTGCGTCGCTGCCACAATGTCTGCAGCAAATAGCTTCGCATTTTCAGGAGTTGCTTCATATTTAAGGTTTATTTTCATCATGACCTTTTATTCACTGACAAATGAATCATCCCCTCTTGGGACGACTGAGAACAGCATCACTAATTGCGCTGAAACCGCAACGCTTCAATGGACTGAGCGGTGAGAAACAGTCCCAACAGACTGTAAGACAAAAACAGCACGACGCCGCTGGTATCCAAAATGCCTTGGGTAAAGTCGGTGAAATGCTGCAGCATCGACAGATGATTGAGGGCGTCACCCAGCCAACCAGGAACCGCTCGGGCCAGGGCATCGACAATCCAGAGGAAAATCACTAGGGCAAAGGTCAAGATGGCGGCGACTACCGTGCTGCTGGTGAGGGAAGACAAAAACATGCCCAGGGACAACACACTGGCCGCCAACAAAATCAGCCCCAGATTGCCGACCAGCAGGAGATTGGGGGAAACAGCAGGTTCCGCCGTGCCGAGGGCGATCGCGACACACAGCATCAACGGCAACACCATGCCGATGTAGAACGTGACGACGGCCAACAACTTGCCCAAGGCCACGACCCAGTTCATCACGGGTGAGGTGGCTAGCAGTTCCAGCGTCCCCTGTTTGCGCTCCTCGGTATATAACCCCATCGAGAGAATCGGCAGCACAAACATCGAGAGTGAGCCAATCACCCCAAAATAGCCCTGCAAAAATTCGTAGGCGACATCTAACGGGGGCAGCGTCATGCCCATTTGCAGCACCTGATCGCGGCGGGTCACTTGCGCCAACAACCCTTCTGGACTAAACAAGATCACGACGAAGAAAAATCCTCCCAGCAGCCAAAAGATCGCAGCAATCACATAGGCCAGGGGAGAGGCCAGATAACTCTGCAGTTCTCGACGATAAATCGCCAACACATTGCCAAGCACAGTTCGCAGTGCAGTCATAACCTTCCTCAATCAAGCCTGTAATGATGAGCCGTCAGGGTCTGGCGTTGCCGCGCTGTCAGTCGTTGCCGGCAGACTGCTCGGAACAGGAACCTCGGGGATGTTCAAGCCATCAGCGTCATGATCTGCTGGGGAGGCCAGGGGCGCGTCTGACAGGGCCGTCCCTGTGGTCGGTTCCTCAGTGGTCAGGTTCAGGAAGACATCTTCGAGACTGGCCTGGTGTCGCCGTAGCTCACATAGGCCAAATCCGGCTCGCACGATCGCGGCGGCGATCGCTTCTCCTGGATCGGTTTTACCGGCCTTGACCTGAAACCGATAGCGCGAGTCTTTTGCAGTGCTGGTAGCCGCTGGTTCCACAGCATCCACACCGGGCACTGTCACCAAAAGCTGCTGTACTGCGGCAGGGGCACCCCGCACCTCAAGGTCATAACTAACAGAACCCGTGAGCTGCTCCATCAGCGTGTCAAGTTTACCAGCGGCCACGAGTTGTCCCCGGTTGATGATCGCCACGCGGTTACAGGTCGCATCGACCTCAGGCAAAATATGGGTTGACAGAATGATGGTGTGATCGCCCGCTAGACTGCGAATTAGCTGGCGGACTTCGTTGTTTTGGCGGGGATCTAGACCGGAAGTGGGTTCATCCAGCACAATCACCGGCGGGTCATGGACGATCGCCTGGGCAATGCCGACCCGCTGCCGAAAGCCTTTAGACAACTGGCGAATGAGCACCGACTGTTTTTCTTCCAGACCACAGCGTTGGATGGCATAGTTCACCTGAGTCGGGCGATCGCCTGCTGCCACCCCCTTAATGCGGGCCACAAAATGCAGAAACGCTTCTACGGTCATGTCGAGATACAGGGGCGGTCGCTCTGGCAAGTAGCCAATGCGTTGACGCACCGCCATTGAGTCGGCATGAACGTCATAGTCTGCCACGGTGGCGGTGCCGCTCGTGGCGGGCAGATACCCCGTCAAAATACGCATGGTGGTAGTTTTACCCGCCCCGTTAGGGCCGAGAAATCCCAAAATTTCTCCTAGCTCAACCTTAAAAGACACATCCTTTAAGGCGACGGTCGAGCCGTACACTTTATGGAGATGATCAACTTCAATCATGGGCGTAACGACCGTTCTCCTTTGCGGTTAAGTGCTGGTAAGGGGAATGGATTGACCGACGTATTATCGTGATCGGGGTTCCCCAAGCGACAATGGCGCCTGCGAAGATACACCTTAGCGCTCATCCCCGTAGGCTAGTGCCGACAACATTTGCGACCAACACCTGAAGATAATAGAGTCTGATCTGCGACTTTCAAAGACCCATGACCAAAACACCTGATTCCCCTAACAACGCAGACCTGAGTCTGGATGAAGAACTGCCCATTGGCCCCGGTACTAGCTTCACGTTTCTTTATTACTTCGTGACCGCTGGCATTATCACGTGGCTGTTTGCAGCGCGGTTATTTGGCATCGGTCTGACCACGCCCCTGCCAGCAGAACTGGGACTCTTGGGCGGTGGCATAGCGGGCCTATTAGGGATTCTTTTCAATCGATCGCAGACGCTAGAGGTGCCGTTCACCAGCAAAAAACAGTTTCGGCAACAGCTCAATGACGTACTGACCGGCATGGGCTATGCCTTAGATACGACTGAGGGTTCCGTTGACCGCTACCAAAAGCCCAACGCCAGTCGCTTTTTTGCGGGCGATATCTTTGTGCAGCAGCGCGGCCAATCAGCCATCTTTGTCAGCCGGGCCAGCAACATCAGAACGCTCAAGCGCCGCTTTGAGAAAACATAAATTAGCGCCACTCTGGCCACCTGTAATTTCCTAATAGCAGGATAGATGGCCGCATACACTTAGGAATACGTGTCTCTGACTGAATGCTGAGAACCAGCGACTGGCGTCTGCGATCGCAAACGCACAGGCAAAGCAGTGTGGAATTACGCTCAAAAGCAATTCGGACTGTTGAACTGTCAGTGCGGAGACTTCAATAACGGCTAGACATGGATGCCGCATTCGGTTTTAGCAGAACCGCGCCACCGACCGGCCCGTTCATCTTCACCCGCTTGCACAGGGGTGGTCAACGGTTCATCGCCAATGCTGGCATAGCCGCGATCGTGCAGAGGGTTGTAAACCACATTGTGCTGAAACACATAGCGCCACAAATCTTTGCGTGTCCAGTTAGCGAGGGGATTAATCTTCAACCGGCCATCGCTGTCCTGTTCCAAAATCGGCATCGCCCGCCGCGATTCAGACTGGTCGCGGCGGCGACCGGTCACCCAAGCTTCAACGTCCACATCCTGTAGGGCTCGCTGTAGCGGCTCCACCTTGGTGAGGTAATGAAACTGGTCAATGTCGTGTCGCCACAGCTCAACCCCATAGCGGGCTGCAAACTCTTCGCGAGTGTTGGCTCCCACTGCTTGGTAAATGTGTAGATCGAGCTGGTAGCGCTGCTGAGCTCGCTCTGCCGTGGCTAACGTCTCATCAAAGTGATGCAATGTATCGAGGAAGATCACGGGTACCCGGCGGTCGGGCTGCAGTTCCTCATACAACATGTGAATCGTGACCGGAATGCTGAAGGCATTGGTCTGTGCTAAGCCCTGCGGAAACATGCGAATGGCCCATCGCAGGATGTCCTGAGGCGTTGCCGTTTCAAATTCTTGATTAAGCGCGTCGAGATCGAGCGTATCTGCGATCGCGGCGAGGGGTGTCATGCACTGAACCATGAGTTCATCACCTGTGTTATGTATCGACAGTGCCACATTCAGTTATACACCGTTTGGCCATGACAAACACACGTAATCCGGTCGGGATTCCGGGGATTGTCTTGTTCGGTTGCTTGAAGTTCCCTTAAAGTTCAAGGTTGAGGGGATTTATAAGAATCGGCTGAGTGAGCAGTCACTGGCAATTGATGTCCGATCGCGAGCGTGACCTGGCATAGTAAAAGGTCTAATGCTGGTGTGTTGGCAAACGGGAGGAAGCATCGTGAAGTTACTGCTCTATAGCAAGCCGGGATGCCATTTATGCGAAGGGCTAGAGGAAAAACTAGCGGCGTTGCCCCACCTCAATTTGGACTTAGAAATTCGCGATATCACCACTCAAGACACCTGGTTTCAGCGCTATCAATACGAAATTCCTGTGCTGTGTCGAGTGCTAGAAACCCCTGATGGAGAACGGGAAGAGGAGCTGCCTCGACTCTCTCCCCGCGCGCCAATTTCGCGAGTGGAGCAAATGTTACAGACATATTTACAACCGAATACGGCAAAATAGGCGCAATCAATTGTTGTGAGAGGTTGCTGACATGGATTTACAAGGCTTGTTAGCGCAGTTGGCTCAGGCAGGGGTCATCCCCGAGGGAGCATCATTACCGGATCATCCAGCGCTCTCGCAGCCGATCAAGCGTTTGTGTACGAATTCCCAAGCATGCCAGCCCGGTGATCTATTCATTGGGATGCCGGGTACCCGCGTCGATGGCGGTGACTTTTGGCCCGGAGCCGTTGCTGCCGGAGCGATCGCGGCTTTCGTCTCGCCCCAGGCTTACCAAAACCGTCCCCCCGCAGTTCACCACCCGTCCGCGCTGGTGTTGCCTTTTGCCGATATGGCGACCGTGTGTGCTGAGGCGGCAGTGGCCTTTTACAACACTCCCGGACGGGCCATGCAGTTGGTCGGCGTCACCGGGACGAACGGTAAAACCACCACCACTCACCTGATTGAAGCACTGTTGAAGCAGGGCGATCGCGCCACGGGCTTGCTCGGCACCCTCTACGCCCGCTGGCCTGGCCACGATACTGTCGCCATTCACACCACTCCTTTTGCGGTGGATTTGCAGGCCGATCTGGCCGCCGCGCGGGATGCGGGCTGTCAGGCGCTCGTGATGGAAGTCAGCTCCCACGCCCTGCACCAAAAGCGGGTTTGGGGGTGTCCCTTTGAGGTGGCGGTCTTTACCAACCTGACCCAAGATCACCTTGACTATCACGAGACCATGGCCGCCTATTTTGAGGCCAAAGCCCTGCTGTTTAGTGAGGATTATCTACAAGGGCGAGCGATCGTCAACTTGGATGATCCCTATGGTCAGCAGCTCATCGAACGGTTAGGCGATAAAGCCTGGAGCTACAGCGTTGAAAATTCACAGGCAGATTTGTATACCACTGACCTCACTTATGGAGCCAGTGGTGTACAAGGTCAATTGCATACTCCTAACGGCACGATTCCCTTTAGCCTGCCGCTGGTGGGGCAGTTTAATTTGGCGAACATGTTGGCCGCAGTGGGAGCAGCCTTACACTTGGGCATCACGCTGGAGCAAGTCAGCGCATGTTTGCCCCAGTTTGGCGGCGTGCCGGGACGCATGGAACGGGTCGTTGTCAAACCCGATCAGCCAGTGAGCGTAATCGTGGATTATGCCCACACGCCTGATAGCTTGCAAAATGCCTTAACAGCCGCCCGTCCCTTTGTATCAGGTCGATTGATTTGTGTGTTTGGCTGTGGCGGCGATCGCGATCGCACCAAGCGGCCTCAAATGGGCAAAATCGCCTATGACCTGTCCGATATCGCGATCGTCACGTCAGATAACCCCCGGACAGAAGATCCCCAGCGCATTCTCAACGACGTTTTAGAGGGCATTCCCGCAACGTTGCCAGAAGCGCAAGTGGTGTGCGATCGCGCGGAGGCCATTCGCGTGGCGATTACCCAAGCCCAGCCTGGTGACTGCGTATTGATTGCGGGTAAAGGCCACGAAGATTACCAAATCCTCGGCACCGAAAAAATCCACTTCGACGATCGCGAACAAGCCCGCGAGGCCCTAGCCAGCCATCTCTAGCCATCTCAGGCGACATTAACCACGCCACGCCCCAAGAACCCTGCCGTTAACTGTATTATTTGGTATCTCCCCATGCCCAAAGATCCCCCCGCTCGCCTCAAGTCCGTATCCGTCAGCCTGCCCTTTAACATCGGCTCTGCCTCTTGGGAAGCCGACCCTACGGAGCAAATGCCGCCTGGGAGCCCTACATCGAACTGGTAACGCGAGTTGCCGTGCAGTCTTTGAGCGCTGAGCATGGCACCGTGCGCGAGGCGATGAATTCGCTCTACAGCCTGTTTGGCTCGACCCGCGAGATTTTGCGCAAGGCGGGCCCCAAGGTGGGCGCAGCTCATGATTCGGTGGGGGGCATTGCGATCGCGGTCCTCAACAATGGTCTACGGCCTTTTTAATCCAAATGGCATCCGTTGTTGCAAGCCTGGGAAGCGAAGCGGGCGATCGAGGTCAGCCCGCAAGCCCATGAAAAAGCCTGGGAGCAGGAGCCAATTTTGCGCCGCGAGTCAGAAGCCTTACGCGGTGATCTGGCGACCTATTCGGAAGTGCTGGACAAGATCTCTGCTGTTGAGAATTGAAGACAACTCCACAGTTTGAGAAAACGCCATTAGAGCTTCGATAGAGCTTTTGATGTGCTTTGCAACTTTCTCAACAAGAGATAACTATTGATTACCTAGTGAGAGAAAATTGCTGTACTCCCCATATCCTTGTCCTGAATATCTGATAGCAAGTCCGGCAACTAAGCCTGAATATAGACAAAGCATTTGCTGCATGCCATGCCTAAAACGATTCAAACTGCCCCTCATCTGAGTATCTTTGAACTTGAAGGGCACCATCGCTATTGTAACGGTGCTGTTGAGCGCAGTCACTTACAAACTTTGAAACGTACTGAGAATCATACTAAGGCAGGAACAACGAAGATCTTTTTGCGAAATAGCTTGGCGGAGGAAACCTCATATTTCACCCAACTAGACAAAAATTATATTAGGAGAACTTACAAGTAACAAAGCATCTGAAGCCTTGATTGCTGAATTTAGTTGAGGCTTCAAGGGTTTACTTAGATCTAAGTTTCGATAATCAATCCATATTTTGTAGCCGTGCTTTTCCAACGAAAAAGCAATGCTCCGAGCAGAGATGGAATCCAACCAAGAGTAACTGATAAAAACCAAAGATTTTTCTGTGTTCATGTGTCGTTTTTGTTGTCCAAGAAAACATTTTCAGAAATGCTTACAAGGTGGCCATTATTGATATCTTTTTCAACAACTAGATCTCCTGGGATAAACGTTAAAGCTTCAGCAACATTCCAAGAGCCGTCAGGATTCTGCCGTTCGTTGGTGACTTGAATAATGCATCCTCCGGGAACTCTCATTGCCTTTGTACTTTTTTTAAAGAAGCTCCCTTGAGAAATCCCTTGCGCTTTAAACAAGAGTTTAAATGTATCTGGATTGCCGACAGTTTCCACGTCATCCAAGTCTGATGTTTCTTTCACGAGCACTCCAGGTGTAAGCTTGAAGCCTGCCAATTCAACAGTGGCTCCACTCTTGACCTGTTCTAGTACAAGACGAAAAAAAGCTGAGAGTTGTCGTCTAAAAATAATAAATATAAATAACCAAAATAGTGGCCAAATCAGCTCTTAAAATATAGGAAAATAGTCTTTGATTGTTATAGGTTCGACTTGGGCATTAGATGGGGTGCTAGTGATGGATGGAGATCCAGTTTTTTGTGAGAACAGAAAATCAGATTCATACTTTTCAGGCATATAGAATTCACCTATAAATTTTGATCATGCACACAAGTAGAACTCTTGCAGTCTCTTCGAAGAAAACTTTTTTGAGTCTCAAATAAAACAATCGATACAGTCAAAATCATTATAGTCAAAACTATTTCTGAAACCTATTATCTTCGTAAGCATTTAGGCCCAGAACGAAAAATCAGTACTCACGGAGAATCCTTTTTGATGGAGGTTACAAAGCTTTTCGGCGCCGCTAAGTAGCGCTTCACAGGATGATGACAGGCAATTAATCATTAGTCTGCCAAGATTTGCAAACCGTTTCCAGGATCTCACTGGGGCGGAAAATACTATGAACTATTGGTGATTGCTTTGAAACCCCGAAAAGCTTCCTCAGGATCTTCGCATTTATACATCGAAAATGTATACCTAGACGGTAGGGTGCGTTGCTAACAAGCAAACGCATCAGCAAAGAGCACTTTAAATGGTAGCCATCCACTGCCCATAGCCTAAAACTTGGACACTCTGACAGCAATCGCTTTCAGACATGCTGAATGCCCAGCTGCAGACCAACAATTGCTGGGGCACCTAATTCGTTAACCAGGTCACTCATCAACAGATCGCCCTAGTTATGCCATGCAGACGCCTGTGATGCCTTGCGAACCGCGATCGCTCAGGTGTGGCAACATCTGCCCTGGCAAATTTCGCCTTATGAGAGACTAAAGACGAAACGACGACTTTTGCAGGTTGCATTACCGCCCAATGCCTTCTTTTTCACCACCCTGGTATCTCACTAACGGCGTCGCCATGACCGCCTACGTGGCCAAAATCGCCAACCAAACTTGGGAATCGCAAACCCCAGATCCAGAACCTCGCTATGAAAGCCATGTGTTTACCGGGGCGCAGGATGTGCCCATTTATGGCATCTGGTCTGTACCGCCACAAGCCAAAGGCACCATTATTGGCACCTATGGCATTACCGGTGATTTGGACAATCAGTGGTTTCTAAAAGTGCTGGGCCGCAAGGCGATCGCGGCGGGCTACGCCGTCGTGCTGTTTGATTGGCGGGCTCACGGCAAAACGGCAGTGCTGTCCCCCACCTTGACCTCCGATGGGTTGTACGAAGGGGATGATTTCGTCCACATTGCCGCGCAGGCAAAAGCGTTGGGATGTCCTGCCCCGTTCTGGTTTACCGGTTACTCCCTGGGGGGGCAGTTAGCTCTGTGGGGCGTCAAGGCTGCTCAGACAACAGATCCAGCGATCATTGACCCCGATGACATTCAGGGCGGGGCGGTGATTTGTCCCAGCTTAGATTCGGAGCGATCGCTGCGTTATCTGACCTCCCATCCCGTTGGCAAGTACATCGAAAAAGGCATTGCCGACACCCTGCAAAAACTGGCCTGGAAGTTGCACCAAGATCACCCCGGCCAGTTTGATGCTGCCGCGATCGCACGAGCGGACAGCATTTGGGGCTTTGATCACGAACTCGTCATTGGCCGCTTGGGCTTTGCCTCTGTGGAAGATTACTATGCCGCCAGCAGTCCCCTACCATTGCTCCCGCATCTGGCGAAACCGACCCTCATTCTCTATGCCGCCGATGACCCGCTGTTTGCCCCCACGCTTGTTCCCGACTTGAAAGCGGCCTGTGCCCATAATCCGGCAATTGATCTGTACTTAACCCAATATGGTGGCCATGTCGGGTATATCAGCAGTGCCGAAGGTCAGGCGATCGCCGGTGACCCCGACCCCTGGTGGGCCTGGAACCGTATTCTAGAATGGTGCAACAGTCAGCTATAAGACCTTCGCCGATTCAAATATTGCCGATGGAACGCAACTACACGCCCCCAGTTTCTCGTCTCCTTGCTTATGGCAACCCCGACGCCTTTCGGCCCGAAAACTGGCCGGATTACGTTGGTGATTTAGGCTTAACCGCAGAGCATGTACCGGCATTGCTGACCCTCATGCAAGATACGGCGCTGGCTGACTATGACCCCGACGATCCATCCTTATTTCCTGACTACGCTGATCCTGAAAATGCTTGGTGTGCGCCCATTCATGCTTGGCGATCGCTGGCTCAACTGAAAGTGCTAGAGCTGTTTGACCACGCGGTCGAAGCCTTGCAATCCGAGTTAGAAGACTGGGCAGTCGAAGAGCTCGTCGATATCATTCGGTACTGGGGTCCTGCCGTCATTGAGCCTATAGAACAGCTAATTGACAACAATTTGGACACTCAAAACTATATCTTGTCACTGATCAATGGCTTGTTTAAGCTGCCAGAGCAGTATCCTGAAACTCGCGATCGCGTTATCGCCACCCTGATGCGCCTGCTCGAAAACCACCCTGAAACAGATCAAGACAATACGTCTTTTTTAGCGATGGGGCTAGTAGAACTAAGAGCGACTGAGGCCACTGACCTGCTGGAAGCAGTCTACACAGCTGACAAAATTGACGAATCTATCACCGGCACTTGGCCCGGCGTACAAGTTAAGTTGGGCCTCAAATCAGAATCTGACTTTACAGAAGCCGAGTTGACGCCTGAAATGCCGCCTGCTCTCAAGCAGATGCGAGAAATGTACGAAGCCTTTCAGCGGCAGCACAAACCCGATGCCTTTTCACTGGGGCTACCGATGGATCCGAGTACCTTTCCTTCGACTAAGCCTCCTGGATTTGACGATATGGTAAGTGGGCTCAAAAGTGCTGCTCCCAAAGCCGCTAAGGGCTTCGGGGGGGCGTCTGCCAAAGGAAAAAAGGGCAAGAAGAAAAAACGTTGACTGCGAGCGATCTCGCTTTCATTAACCGTGGTTATGTGCCACCCGAACATCGTTATGCTACCACTGAGGACAGGCGTAACCTTGCTGCAGTCTTCGCTGGGGCAACTTGGGATGGGCCATCGTTTCCTATAGCGATCCGCAGTTGGGTAAGATCACTCCAGATCGCTGTAATCGCCATCTGACGAACCTTTCAATTCTGACTTCCGACTTCAGCATTCCGCATTCTTCCATAGTTCTTTAACTCACAATTGCAGATGCCTCCCCATTCCCCCACGACTATCTGCTCTGGTTGATCGTTTTATTGTGTCCAGGAGTTACGCATTGACAGCAGAATGCATGTATGGGTTGAGAATCAAAGATGTTGAATAACCTATTCCGTTGCGGATTCTGACCAAACCTTCCACAGCGCACTGCACGCTCAACCTCTACGTCCGCTATCTGCTAGCCCAACCGCAAGGTTCCGGCTGTTGCGAACTGGCTGAGATCCTCAAAACGGTGTCCCACGACAGCGTCAATCGCTTTCTGTGCCGAGAGCGCTACGAGCCGAAGGATCTGTTGGACGAGTTAGTCTCTCAAGGCTGGATTGACTTAGTCGGCGGTGTTGTGAGCGTGGACGATACCGTGCTGGAAAAGCCTTATGCGCAGCGAAAAGCGACCGCTCTGTTGGGCTATTTCTGGAGCAGTAAAGCCGCCCAGCCGGTGCTGGGACTTTCACTGGTCACACTTTACTACACCAGCCTCAATGGCTTGCGAGTGCCGATTAACTACCGGCTTTATGACAAAGCGGAGGGGAAAACTAAAAACCAATACTTTCAGGAAATGTGGCAGGAGGTGGGGCCGTGGGGGCTGCGTCCTCGCGCCGTCACGAGCGATACTTGGGATGCCGCCAAGGCCAATCTCAATGTGCTCAAAAGACGACCAGACGGGATTTTTAGTCGGCGTTGCCAAGAATCGACTGGTGCGGTTGACGCCTCACCAGCCCTATCAACGGGTCGAAGCCCTGGAGATTCCCGAGGCTGGGAGGCTGGTCTATCTTAAGGGGAGTCGGGCGAGTCAAAGTCTTTTGCCAGCGCTTCAAAAACGAATCGTGTCGGTATTATGCTTTGTACTTGCCTGACCCTGAGGCGCTAGAAGCAGCCGCTGCGGCTGACTTTGAGCAATTGCACACCCAACACTGGGGCATTGAATGTTTTCACCGGGCCGGGAAACAGTTGTGTGCCCTCAAACGCTTTCGGGTGCGCTTAAAGGAAGCTATTCACACCCATATCTTCTGCGCCCTGCGCGCCTTTGTCGAGTTGGAGTTGCAAGTCTGGCACCAGCAGTTAGGCAATTGGTATGAGCTACAACGTCACCTCTATCAAGAGGTCGCTCGCCAGTTCATCCTCCAATCACCGCTGATGGGGAGGACCGCTTAAATTATGGTTTTGTTGAATTTGTCAATGCGTAAGTCCTGGTGTCGATACATTGGGATTACTGCCCTAATACTCAAGATATGGAGGAAAGGTGCACTATCTTGGCAATTAATCGCTAGACTTATCAATATTTTCCGAGCGTAATCGTGATTGATCGGCTAACCTGATGCCAATCATTAAATCATCAGCGATCAAGCGAGTAACAGGGAGGCGATGGCAGCGGTGCACAGGCAACTGGTAGATGAACTCAGAGTCTTAGGGCTACGGCCTGACGCAGCTTTTGCTGAGGTGAAGGCGTCTTATCGACGTTTGGCCAGGCGTTATCATCCGGATATGAATCCGGGCGATCACGAGGCCGAAGACAGGTTTATTCGCATCACCCAGGCTTACCAGGCGTTGGCCGATGCCATGTCAACGACAACGATCTCGACGGTGAAAGCGGTCACTACCCAGCCATCAGCGACTCGACCTCGCCCTAAAGTCACGGTGAAGCGGCCCGCAGCATCCAAAGTCACTGTGCAGGTCAACCCCAATCTCACCGCCGAGGATCAAGCTCTGAAACAAAAAGGCTTTGATCAGCTACAAGGACTGTTTCAAGCACAGAAGTTTCCTCGGGCGATCGCCCTGGTTGATGGGCTGGCACAGCGCCTGTCAGATGATGCGGAAGTCAAACAATGGCAAGCGATCGCTTATCAGCGCTGGGGCCGCTATCTAATTCGCCATGGGCACTACGATAAAGCGCGCCGAGCCCTGAAAAAAGCCTTACGCCTTGATCCTCACAACAAAGTGCTCTGGCAAGAAGTCAATCGCGATTTTCAGCGCATGGAGTATGCCTCACATCAACGTCCTTCGGCGTCAGTATCGTCGTAATTACGGCCTTGGGTCACCGCTTTGTCCCTAAGGTGCCGATCTCTACTCTAAAGCTGGTTAAGTCGCGATCGGAGCGGCCGTTCTCCCTTCCATGGGAATGGGTGGGCTCGCCGGTGTATCGGTGCAATCTTGGGCCAGGGTTCGCATGGCGCCACGACGTTCAATCAGTCCGCCGATCATGGCCATCAGGGCATCCACTTTGCGCGATCGCCATTTGTTGATGAGCGATTCGGTTTGAAGGTAGCCATACCGGCGCTGCATCGCCTCTTTTAGATAGCTGGCATGACGGTGCTCATCCTCAGAGACGCTGAGAATCCCGGCCTGAATCTTCTCCATGTCGGGTACATTCTCCAAAGCTTGAGCCATGCGTCGAAAATCGCCATGGGCATCGGCTTCTAAAATATAAGTACTCCCCAGAAAGACATCCCAATCAATAACTTCAGCTTTGAGATTCGCTGGAGTGTAGTCGCGATAATAAGCCTCAAAAAAGGGACTTCTCTGCTCTTGTTGATCAGCTTGGCCTGACGCCTGCATCGCCTCGGGAGTAATCGGTTCCTTGCCAAGTTGCTTGAGGGCATTGGCAAAAATTTGCCCATGGCGGCGCTCATCGTTAGCATGGCGAGTGAGTTTCTCCGCCAGCCAAATCTCCCCCTCGGCTTGGGCGCGATCGCGCAATTTCGTTAAAAACGGTACCGAACCTGATTCCGCAAAATAGAAACCAGCTAAGACATTGGGACGCTTCTGAACATCTCTGACTTGATTGGCCAATAGGTAAGCAGTCGCACCAGCGCCCACAAAGTGCAGGATAGAGTTAAGGGGATTCATGATGAAGGAGTGGTGGGTTGAGGATTGAAATCGGCAGGTAATAACCCAATAGCCCGGTCAAACCTTGGGCTGGGCAAGTTGGAACAGCCATCTAAGCATGTCTATTGGTGTAGTGTAGTCAAACTTTCTGAGCTTGGCAGGAATTGGGCTAATCACCTTTCACCGCACTGTATATTGAATGCCCGCAGTCCTCGGTTGTCTTCTTATGAAATTTCCTCCATAACCATCTTTTCTACCGATTGTTCTGTGTAACACTCACGCATTCCCCTTGTCCTCACTGCTTGTCAGCAAAGGCTCAGATGTCGGTGGTTAGCCGTATCAACTGATGCTCATAGATGAGATTTCAGTAACTGAAGCCTGCAACTTTCAGTCTTAGTACTTTCCTGAGTAACAAACTCTTAAGGCTGTGAGAAATGCAAAGGAACTGTGAACTTTGCCGCCTCAACTATCAAGAAGTCGTGTGGAACCTTTGATTTAGGCTAGTGTGAGCGAGGATGGTTAAAATCGTTTTGGGCTTTGCGTAGTTTTTCCACTTTGCAGCATCTTGTTTACTGATTTCTTTGACCGGCAGCATTCTCTTACCATCAGTTGTGTATGTCAGAAAATCGCCACCCAGAGCTTGAAGGTCATCAATCTGAGCCGCTGTATACCTTTGAGCTAACTAATCAACGAAAATCGTTTCGTAACAAAGTCCTGTGGACCTTATTTGGGGTCAGTATCGGGATTGGCGCAATGTGGTTTATAGAGGTGTTTGAATTCCCATTATCGGGGCAGGAGTCGAATAGCCGTCCTTTACTGGTAGATGATCCGTTTAACCAGGGGTCGCGTCAGGCGATGAGTGCTGCTGAGTTGACACAAACCGCCGAGTTCCGCGAGGAGTGGAGCCAGGTGGCAATTTTATGGCAACAAGCCCTCTCTCAGATGGAGTCGGTGCCGGTTTCGCACCCTAATTATGAGGTGGCTCAACAAAAGCAGGTGGAATATGCTCGTAATCTGCAGTATGCCCAGAGCAATGTGAGCTCCCGGGCTCCGAATAATCCGGAGGCGCAACCCTATTGGACCATTGGCTCCGATCGCGAATTGGTGATGGCGGTCCAAGGGATGCCATTGCGGATGGTGCAGTACAGCAATTCCTGCAAGGAAGTGATGTATTACGGCAACAGTGTGATCGAGCTGAAAAATGGCTATGTGGTCGATTTCAGCGATTTAGATGGCAATTTGAAAGTGCTGGGCGATGGTCAGGTGGCACTATCGTTTCAGTCTTCGCCCAATACTTGGGCGATCGGGGCTTCTCAAGAAGAGGTGTTTAATATTCAGGGAACGCCGACTCGCACGAGTACTTTTCAGGATGCGGTGACGCTGCACTATGAAGACAGTATTGTGCAGTTGATCGGCAATCGCGTTGTGGGCTATGACAATACTGCTGGCAATCTCCTGATTTCCATGGTGCCTGCAACTGCTCAGAGTCAAGCAGCTGTCAGTACTTGGAGCATCGGTTCTAGCCGGGCGGAAGTTTTACAGGCTGAACAAGAGACGCCAACAGCAGTTAGCCGACTAGACAATAACTGCAAAGAAGTCTTTGACTTTGGTAACAGTAAAGTAACTTTCCGCCAAGGTCTAGTGACCGAATACATTAATGATGGCGCTGGGCTGACACTGCAATAGCAAGTTCACCACGGTTAATGGAAGGGGGTATAAGAGGGGAGTATAAGGACGAGAGCGTAAATTGAGGATCTGTTGGTTCAGGGTGTCAGCATAGTAAGGGTTGGGCCTGATGCCGGTGCAGAACAGCTCGCGTATTAGGTTCTTAGCTAGCCCATTCCGGCTTCACAAAATTGCCCATATTTAAGTTGACAGTACAGAAAGAGACCTTATAGGACGCTCCAATCCCCCATTCATCGCGTCAGCACCAACATCCCCATCAAGCCCCCCGCAATTGGATAATGCTTAGCGTGCGCAAACCCTGACTGTAGTGCTAATGCAACTTGTTCTGGCCCCAGGGGAAACCGCTCCACACTAGGACTGATGTAGGCATACTCGTCAGTCATACCGCATTGCTGAGCAGCAGGTACCACGACAGTCTCCAGATACCACTGTTGAAATCGTTTGAGCCAGTCAGACTGCGGTTGTAGGAAATCAAGAATAGCCGCTCTGGCGCCTGGTTTCAGGACTCGCTGTAGCTCTTGCAAACCTTGTGGCAAGTTAGTCAGATTGCGCAGTCCGTAAGCCATGGTGGCGGCGTCAAACTGCTGATCATCAAAAGGGAGTGATAGGGCGTCGCCCTCGATCCACTGCAGGGGGGCTAGCCGAAATTGCTGAATGGCTTTTTGCTGAGCGATCGCTAATTGCGCTGGCGCAAAATCCAGACCATACACGACTCCTGTTGGCCCGACCCGTCGCGCCAGCCGCAACGCTAAATCTCCACTGCCGCAACAGACATCCAGACAAGTTTGTCCCGGCCTCGCACCACTCCAGTCCACTGCCATCTGCTTCCAGACGCGATGTAACCCCCAACTTAACTGTTGGTTGAAGTCGTCATACACTGGAGCAATGCGGTCAAACAGCTGCTGAATTTCTTGGGCAGAGAGAACCGTATTAGCGACAGACACTGGATTTTCGGCAGGGGCGATCATGCGTGGAGCGACTGAATATCTCTACTGACCATATCGCGATCGCCAGCCATTAAATGCATTCCACCTGCAATTTGCTTGATCTGTGGGTTAGATCAATAGCCCCTACCCAAAAGGGAACCGGCCTTCTGGGCTCATTCAATTAGCCCAACTGAGTTAGCCGATTTCTCGTTACAGACAGGCCAGGGTCAGCGCCACTTGCTGAGCCGCCATGGTTAGAAAATCTTGCAGTGTTTCTGTAAATTCATGAGGTTGTTGCCACTGTAGGGAGATCAAGGCGACCACAGCGCCTCGAAAGATGACTGGAATAACGCCATGTGCCCCGACATTAGCCGCTTCGTACAGCGCTTTGACATCGGCATCTACCCCCCTAGATGTATCAGGCACATACTTTACTTGCTGGGCGGCAATAGCCTCGGCAACCAAAGGGTTTTGCTTAAATAATTCGGGCGTGGCTGTGCCTGCTAGCCCTACGTCATTGCCTAACCCGCCGTCTTCCACAAGATGTATCCCGGCCCCTTCTGCACCCGCCACCTTTTGCAAAACTGCCGCGATCGTGGGCAAAGCCGCTACAGCATTCTCTTCAGATTGGGCAATGTTAGTCATTTCCATCACTAGCCAATGCTGATTATGCAGCAGATCAATGGCTTCTCCCCGTTGCTTGAGCAAGTCATAGGTAGTGGCCGCTTGTTCAACCACTAGCTTGAGTTCGTCAGGGTTCCAAGGTTTAGTGATGTAGCGATATACCTGCCCCGCATTAATGGCATCGACTAAATCTTCGACGTCAGTAAACCCGGTCAAAATGATCCGCACGGTATCAGGAAACTCCGGCACAGTTTTACTAAGAAACTCTGTCCCTTTCATTTCCGGCATTCGCTGATCGGAGATAATGACGGCGACTTCACCATGCTCTGCCAAAACAGATAAAGCTTGTTGACCACTTTCAGCCCGTAGCACGTTGAAATCACGGCGAAAAGTTCGATAAAGCAGGTCTAGATTGTCGGGTTCATCATCGACAACCAACATCTTCGCTTTGTTTGCATTTCTTGAGCGAGCAGCAGCCATTCTGAAAAGCCTCTTATTGTACAGCCTATTTACGGTCAATAGACCACAACAATTACTAAACGGGTCTATCTTTAAGGTCGCTTTCAGAGTACCCATGTGAATAAAAAACACACGCTTGATGAAGCAATGCTTTTAGCGCTCAATATTTGCACGGGTATCAGATTCGAATGCTCTTTATGAGTATCCTTACTAAGGACATTGCTGACTTCTGTCAGCGTTTAGAGCAACAGCGCCAAAGGAATGGCTGCACTCACGCAGAGCTTGCACGCCTTGATCAAGAAAACCCATCTGCCACAATGGACCATTCAGTAACAGCAGTGATGCATTACAACCTAATCAAAAAACCAGATATTAGTCAGGAAGAAAGCACCGCCGCTAACTGAACAACTTGGCTCAGACGTACTGACAAGGTTGGGTAAGCGCAACGACTACTCAGACGGGTCAGTCGCCTTAGAAAATCGGTCAAAGAAATGGTGATTTCGTTGTCGGTAACTCTCAGGGAACGGTAAGCCGGAGGTTTCGTGAAAATCTTGCTGAACCTTATGGGTCAGGCGCTTAGAAACTTGGCGCACAATCTGGCTTAACAAATGATCCCCAGTCTTCTGAATCAGCCCCTGAGGTAGCGCTTGAATAAAGCGAGGGAAACTGACCCAAACTTTTAAATTCAAGTTCCAGTCAACTTGGGTGAGCGGTTGACCGGTGGCATCAAAGATCTCGTTCAATTCCAGTGAGGCCTTGAAGTCCACTTCATATCCTGGTGATTTGTAGCCAGGAATCGTGATCGTTTCAATACGATAGATACCATGATCTTGCGGCAACAAATGCAAACCGATTTTCGGCTCAACATCGTATCCCAAAGCGCCAAACTGCCCCACTGTCAAGTCGTAACCATTATCACCGAGAGGGGTAACTGTCATCGGCTGGGCACATCGTACAAACCAAGCTCGATGATCATCTAGATAACGGGCGACAGTATCCAGACCAGCAGACATTTCCATGCTGCCAGCATAGTCTCCATGAAATAGCACAGGGTTATGACGAGGTACTTCGGTGGCGAGATTGTCTGAACGGCTATCAACATTGTCGACCAAGTTAGAGACAGAATCCAACACTGGATCTGACAGGTCACTAGCTCGATGATTAGTAAATGGTGTTTGCATGGATGCGCTTGGCTATCTGATTCTTAAATGCAAATGCCCAATGGCACAGGTCAACAGCTAGTTAAACTTCAAAACGATTTCCGAAGCTATTTTAACTGACGAGCAGCCGAGAGTTTTTCCTTCATCAAAATTTGAAGGTCATTTTGAGCTGTCTGCAGCCTAGCCCGTTTGTATCTGCTCTATCAGTCGAAAATACACGGTCTCTAAAGACTTTTTCTGAATGGATCTCACACTTTTCTCCGCAAGCTTACTGGAGTAGGGTTAGCTTATGAATAAATCTGAGCCGCAGTTTGAAGCCATCACTACGGTTTAAGATAAAAGATTCTAAGATTTTATGCTGGCTCGATTGACTTAGGTCAATGATCTTTGTGTGTTGCTGAAGAGGGAAACTACATGAAAGCGTTAGTAGTGGGGGCCACTGGTGAAACGGGTCGCCGGATTGTGCGGGTGTTGGTGGCAACAGGAATTCCTGTCAAAGTTTTGGTTCGAGATCGCCAAAAGGCTCAGGACATATTGCCGAATGCCGTCGAATTTGCGGTAGGAGATGTCATGAAGCGTGACACCATCGAAGCGGCGATCGCCGATTGCAC
Organism: Leptolyngbya sp. SIOISBB; assembly: GCA_010671905.1. Classification (GTDB taxonomy): domain Bacteria; phylum Cyanobacteriota; class Cyanobacteriia; order Phormidesmidales; family Phormidesmidaceae; genus Halomicronema. Next base: position 5,767,573 of record JAAHII010000001.1, on the reverse strand, counting down.
CGTCCTATTCTGCGCCACGGGGGCACGTCCAAGTTTTGATCCCACGGGTCCGTATCAGGTGGATTATGAGGGTACCAAAAACCTGGTTGACGTTGCTCAAGCCAATAATATCGAGCACTTTGTGATGGTATCGTCGCTCTGTGTTTCTCGCTTCTTTCACCCGCTGAATCTGTTTTGGTTGGTGCTGTATTGGAAACAGCAAGCAGAAGATTATCTAGCCAGAAGTGGTGTGCCCTACACCATTGTGCGTCCTGGGGGATTGAAGAGCGATGATACCGACGATCGCCCTCTGATCATGGCCCCTGCCGATACGTTGTTTGAGGGCAACATTCCTCGGTTGAAAGTGGCTGAAACTTGTGTGGCAGCTCTCAACGACCCAGCAGCAAAAAACAAAATTGTTGAGATCATTGCCCAAGAAAACGCCGCTGAAAAGTCGTTTTCGGAGTTATTCGCTGGCATCTCGTAAAGCTGGGCGGGCCGTACTCCAAAATTGCCGAAAGTCCTCATCGCGATCGCTCAATCGAGCCGTCTCTGCCCCTAGAGTAAGCAGCTTATCCACGAGTCGCGCGCAGGCCGGTCGCTCGGTTGCGTAATGTCCGGCATCGATGAGGACTAAGCCGCGATCACGCGCTTCTTGAAATTGGTGAAATTTGCAGTCAGACGTGAGGTAAGCATCGGCTCCAGATTTCACCACATCTCCAATAAAACTGGCTCCCGAGCCGCCTAAAACTGCTAGACGGTGGATCGGTTGCTGCAAGTCTGCCTCGGGAGAATAGAGCAAATCCGGGGGCGTCAGCTGGGTCTGAATAGTCGCAAGTACTTGCTGCAATGTGTGGTCGCCTGGAACTGCACCCACACGGCCATAGCCGCTCCCCGGCTGGGTAGGGGTAATCGGTTCGACCTGCTGTAAACCCATCAGTTGGGCAAGCACATCGGCCGTGCCGTCGGGCACCTGATCAAAATTTGTATGGGCGCTATAAACACCGATGCCGTGGGTAAAGCTCAGCCGCACCATGTCCCCAATCGGGTGGCCGGTTTGCACCGACTTCAGAGGACTAAAAATTAATGGGTGATGGGCAAAAATGAGGGTGATCGGTGTGCCCGCAGCCCGAAGTGAAATCGCCTCTTCCATCACTGCCAACGTCGGTGTTAAACAGACCAACACATGGGCCGGGGTCGGCAAAATCCCCGGCTCGATTTGCCAGCCACAGTTATCCCAACTTTCTTGCCAGTGGGGCGGCGCCCAAGTTTCAAACTGGTCGATGAGCTGTGCGATCGCCATGGCAAGTCAGAGGATAGGGTTAGTGGAGTAATTTTAGCGAAGGCTGGGGGCGTATGAGGACAGGGTATACAGCGTGGAAAAAGAGGTGAGTACAGAGAGAGCGCAGATGATTTCTGTACTTTGCCTGATGAACCTTCAATCTACTGGGCTGACTTATTGTGATCGCTCAAAGCCAAATTGCACTAACTGATCCACTAGTTCCTCAAAAGTGATACCGCTAGCCTGCCACAGCATGGGGTACATGCTGGTTTGAGTAAAGCCAGGCAGGGTGTTGATTTCATTGAGAAAGATGTCGCCAGTGGACTCAACATAAAAGAAATCAACTCGCGAGATACCAGCGGCATCCACCGCTTGAAAAGCTTCCACGGCCATCTCCTGAATCTGGCGAGTCACTTCTGGCGGTAACTGAGCCGGAATTGTCAGCTCCGCTTGCCCCGCAGTGTATTTCGTCTCGTAGTCATAAAAATCGCTCTCAAAAGCAATTTCGCCAATGACTGAGGCTTTCGGTACATCATTTCCTAGCACTGCACATTCGACTTCGCGAGCCTGAACCCCAGCTTCCACAATGATACGGCGGTCATAGCTGGCGGCACTATCGAGGGCGGCTTCAAGTTCCTGGCGGGAGCGCACCTTCGCGATCCCCACGGATGATCCCAAATTTGCTGGTTTCACGAACGCCGGGTAGCCCAACGCCTCTTCAATGCGATCGCACAGTTTGGGAAACACGCAGGGATTTGACCACACCTCAGCGCGGGAAACGGCAACGTAGTTCACTTGCGGTAGTCCGGCCTGGGCAAATGCGGTTTTCATGGCAATTTTGTCCATGCCAACGGCGGCCCCTAATACCCCAGCCCCGACAAAGGGTATTTGCAACAGCGAGAGCAATCCCTGAATCGTGCCGTCTTCGCCATTGGGGCCATGCAGCACGGGAAACCAGATATCGATATTGGTTAATTGTTGGCGGTCAGGTAAGCGATCGCTGGCCGTGACGTCATCCATCTCTACGGCCAAAGCTTCACCCGATTGCAAGGTTTGCGCAGCGATCTCGCCAAACTGCCAAACCCCAGTCTTGGTAATGTAAACCGGAGTCACCGTGTATTTTTCTTGATTCGCTCCACGAGTCAGGGCACCCGCGATCGCCTGCGCTGAATGAATAGAAACTTCATGCTCGCCAGAGCAACCGCCAAACAAAACGCCTACTCGTGTTTTTGCCATGATGACTCTCCTATTGCTGGTGCTCATTGTTCTGGGCGAGCTCACTAAATACCGTCAGTCGGATGGACTTGCTGGTTCGATTCGATAAGTGCGATCTCGTCTAAGTATTCCTACCACTTCAGAACCACAAAAAAAACCCTGAATCTCTCAAAGAAATCCAGGGTATGACAATCAGGGTGCATCTACCAATACAGTTTTCTAGCGATGCCACATCGATCCGGAGAAGATTGGGCTGAAAGCTCAAGAGTGAAGTTTTCCTGCCGAGGTCAGTGAGGAATCTATTCAGTCACAACTTTGCCGTATTTAACTGAACAGCCCCAAGATGCCGTCAAAGATGTGGACTGATAGGCCGTCTTATCAGCTAAATCGATGGTTTTGGATGTCGGCTCCTCACAAACGGCCTGGAGCAAGCGCAACATCCAGTTTCCAAAACCTCTACTGCTATTCCTACAGGAGTCAAAAGTGCAGCGTACGGTGTGGTGCCGTTAGATAGCTTTGAAATCCGTGTTTCGGCTGCCAGGTGATGGCTCCGTCTCGTTGCGTCCAAAATACGCGAATGCCCCTCTGGCGAAGGTCACGCTCCATCGACTCTGGCAGACTTTGACCATAACAGACAACAACTTGAGGATTGACGATCTGCAACAGCTCGGTGCTAAGTTCAGTGCCCGACCACACCAACACTTGGCTCTGTAACGCTGAACCCGCCTGAGCCAAAAAATCTTGCGTGGCTAATGGTAAGTCAGGCAACAGCAACCAACTTTGACGATCGCTCAAACGCACAATTGGATGATCTGTCCCCAATAATTGGAGGGTCAGTTTTGGGAGGATGTTACTGGTGCCGGCTTGCAGCAGATGAAACTGACTGGTTGACGTGAGTTCTGCGGCTGTCACCGCCGAACTGTAGAGATGCTTGGCGGGGAAGTGCGCCAAGAGATGTTGCCAACCTTGCAGATAATCAGCATGAAAGGGGAGCGCGATCGCTGATTCAATCTGATTGATACCCGCCTGGGTCAAAAAGGGTTCAACGGTGTAGAAGGCCGTCTTCGTATCGCCACTATTGATCAGTGTGGTGTGGCCGTGGTCTTGTCGTACCCAAATCAACTCACTCCCAGCGGCGAGGATGGTGATTTGATCCTGCGTCACCCAACGCCATCCGAGCGGGCAGAGCATGAGGGCCAGGAACGTGATCGCGAGTAAAGGTTTGAGCCAGGACTGTCGGTGTTGTATCCAAACAGTGCTGCCCAAGAGGCCAAAGAGCAAACCGTACAACCCCATGAGTTGCCACAGAGTAATTTGACCAATCGCAACCGAACTGCCCGGTAAATGGCTACTGGTCTGCGCTAACCACAACAGCGCTGTGGCTGGATAGTACAGCAGGCTAGCCACGATACCTGCAACCCAAGGCGAGATGATGGCTAAGGCACTGCTAGCGATACCGCCCAGACTCACAATTGTGACCAGAGGCATCGCCACCACATTCAGAGGAATGCTCAATCCGGCCAAAACGTTGAAGTGATATAGCGTCAAGGGCAGAGTCCATAAGGTAGCCGCAATCGGCACCGCCACCAAAGACGCCACTGTCACAGGCAGCCAATCTAAACGGCGCATCAAAACTGGTACGGTCACGATCAGACCCCACGTAGCCATGACGCTGAGTTGAAAACTGACCGTCCACAGCCAATGGGGGTTGATCAACAACATGAGCGTTGCGGCGGTAAGTAAGGCTCCAGTAGGAATAACCTTGCGGTTTATGGCTAGCCCGATTAAGGTAGCCCCGCCCATCAAAGCGGCCCGGATCACGCTGGCGGGTGCCCCAGTTAGCGTGACGTAACCGATGAGTATCCCGAAGCCAATGATGAGTGGCATCTTGCCAGAGCGCGATCGCATCAGCACCAGCACCATGCCCAACAACAGCGACACATGAAACCCGGATGCCGCGATCGTATGAGCCAGTCCGACCCGAACAAATACGTCTCGAATATCCATAGGCAGGTCAACTGCCCTGCGCCCTAATGCTATCGCGCTCACTAACTGCCCCAAGGGGCTGCCTAAAGCTCGAACCTGAGTGCGGACAATGCGCTGACGCAGTTGCCAGAGCCCCCAACCGGTCGCCTCGTTAAACCGCAATTCCTCTGCTGTAAACCCGGTAAACGTCCCTTTTTGCGCTAAATAAGTCTGAAAGTCAAAGCCATTCGGATTCATGGCTGGTTGCGGTCGATAGAGAGAGCCTCGGGCTTGCATCAGCTGCCCTGAATGCAAACCCGTAATTTGCAGCAGCGGAGCTGTCACATACACCCGGCCTCGAACAGGAATTTGAAAGGTGACGACACCCTCAGCATCCAACACTTGCAACTGTTGGGCAGCTACTAAAAAACGTCCCCTTGAGTCGCGGTTGAGCCGAGGTTCTTCGATCGCTCTGCCGACAATGACTTGGTTAGGGGCGATCGCACCAGCTCGTTCCACCAGATGGCTGATGTCTTGGGTTCCAGCAGTGGGCGATCGTATCGCCATATAGCTTGCGGCTAGTAAAACAACGAGTCCCAGACCACACCACTGAGCGGTTCGCCACCCTAGCCGCCAACGTCGAGGTGCCCAGCCCCCCCAGCCGGCGATCACCCCAAGGCCTGCAATGCCCGACCAGGGAATCGCGATACCCCCAAGAGCTAAGGACCCCGTAATTGAACTCAATAACAAACCAGCTATGTAGGCTAGGCACAACGCTAGCCCAAAAGAAATACTCATTGCATTTGGTAGAAACCCCGTTTCTAGAAAACCCGATCCATTGAGATTACGACCACTGAATCATTGGCAGACAACCACTAATTCGGCAATTTCGCGGAGCTAGCAAATCGGCTAGGGAAATCTACTGATGATTTGAGGCATTGCCTTAATTATGAATGTCGAAAAGTTTGAAAAAAGTCTTCTATAGCAAGGATATGAGCCCGGAGTTGGCATCGTTGTCAAAGACGAGATTAGTGGTGTTATGTAGCGGGCAAGACAAAAAGCCACCTTGCCGCATCTGCATCGAAGCATTTGATAAAGCCTTTGTAAGGTCCAAAGGTTAGATGAATGGGTGACATCGCTGTCGTCTCGGCTATTTTTTGTCGTTATCTTCGAAATCGTGACAGTCGTATTCGGGTAATAACCATGTCTCTTTCCATTTCAAAATTCGCTGTGGCAACTGGTCTTGCCACGGGTGCTCTGGTCTCAAGTTTTGCTACGGGAAATGCTTTCGCAGTCGGTTTTGGATTTGAGACGGACTATTTTGAAAACGCCTCCCCTAAGGGTGATATTCTGCTGAAATCCGTCACCATTGGCGACGAAATCATTGAAGATTTCTCCTTCGTGAATTCAGCTGTGATTGATTTCAACGATGCGTTTGATGGTGGCAACACCGGTGCAGCGAGTGCGGATAAGGGAGATAACGCCACTGGTGGTGTCGTACAAGAAAACCTCTCTGAAATGGATGGTGATGTTGTCGTCGCTAACTTGAGTACCAATAACCTCAATCACATTATTGATACCGAAGACGAAGGGGCATTCACAATTGACTTGCAATTTGGTAAATCCATCGACAACCTCCTAATTTGGGAACGGGGTAAGAACAGTGATCTGGGTATCGTCGCCTTGGACGCTGCTGGTAACGAGATCGGTGAGAAGCTAACAATCACCCGCAATATGTGGTTGGATGCGGGCTACTCCATTGACACTACTGAGATTGACGAAGCTCAGGAAGTTGGTTCTCTCGGGATCAGCATTTTCGATGACCTTGGGGTGGAGAGTGGCGCCGTAGACTCTATTCGCTTCTTCAGCGAGAGTGGGTTCAATGGCCCCGACTGGAAGTTTGTGGGTACTGATGCAGCACGGGTACCTGAGCCTGCATTTATCCTAGGCTTCACTCTTGTGGGTGGTGCACTAGCGTGGCAAAAGCGCGCCAAAGCAGCGTAAGCGTTTGTGTGTTTCCTAGTTGGAATAATGGCTAAGTAAAAAACAGGAGCTAGCGTACGCTAGCTCCTGTTTTTGATTGGACTATTGATAGCTGTGTTGCTAAGCAAGCGGCTGGTAATCCATCGGATATCCTTGCTTGGCAAAACGTATGCTGAGGGCCGCGATCGCGGAATGATGTATTGTGCCCGACAGAGTCGACTTGCAATCCGACACGATCACTGTGAGTGTTGCAAGAACTCAGCCAACTGATAACCCAACTGGGATGCCCTCGATTGCTAATGGTTAAAAACTGAACCGGCAATTAGGCTTTGAATTTGTCGATAATCCGCTGCATTGCCGTTTCCACATTTTCGCGACTGTTAAAGGCTGAGATCCGGAAATAGCCTTCACCCGCGGCTCCAAAGCCAGAACCCGGGGTCCCCACAACATTACAGGCGTTGAGCAACTTATCGAAAAAATCCCAGCTGGAAAGACCCTGGGGCGTTTTGACCCAAACGTAGGGAGCATTCACCCCACCGTAGGTTTTGATCCCAGCTTCAGAAAGTTTTTCCCGGATAATGCGGGCATTTTCGAGATAAAACCGGATGAGTTGGCGCACCTGAGTCTGCCCAGCTTCGGTATAAACCGCTTCTGCACCACGCTGCACGATGTAAGAAACCCCATTGAACTTAGTCGACTGACGCCGATTCCACAGCTGATGCAAAGCAACCTCTGTACCATCTGATGCGGTAACTTTGATCGTTTTGGGGACAACGGTAAAGGCACAACGGGTACCAGTGAAGCCCGCATTTTTGGAGAAAGACCGAAATTCGATCGCACAATCGCGCGCCCCCGGAATTTCATAAATTGAGTGGGGAATATCGTCTTGGGTAATGTAGGCCTCATAGGCTGCGTCGAACAGCAACAAGGAACCGTGGGCATGGGCATAGTCAACCCACTGTTGTAGATGTTCGCGGGTAGCTGCTGCGCCGGTGGGGTTATTGGGAAAACAAAGATAGACAAGATCGATCTTGTAATCAGGGATCTCAGCCGTAAAATCATTTTCGGCGGAAATCGGTAAGTAAATGAGCCCCTCATAAGTGCCATCTTCGCGGGCCGGACCGGTATGTCCAGCCATGACGTTGGTATCGACGTAGACCGGATAGACCGGATCGGTTACAGCAATGGTGTTGTCGTGACCAAAAATGTCGAGAATGTTGCCACAGTCACACTTAGAGCCATCGGATATAAAGATTTCGTCAGCAGTAATGTCGCAACCGTGGGCCTGGAAGTCATGACGGACAATCTTTTCGCGCAAAAACTCATAGCCTTGTTCGGGGCCATATCCTTTAAAGGATTCGCGATCACCCATTTCTTCCACAGCCTTGATCATGGCGGTGCGGCAGGCTTCGGGGAGGGGTTCAGTCACATCACCAATACCCAGTTTGATAATCGGTGCGTCGGGATTAGCCTCTGCAAAGGCTTTGACTCGTCGGGCAATTTCTGGAAAGAGGTAGCCCGCCTTTAGCTTCAAATAGTTTTCGTTAATTGTGACCATGTGGAAAGAAACTCGATTGCACTGTCTTAGATCAGCTTACTTTGATCTGGGGTCGGTGCATCTGCAGCGTCAGCCGTCAGCAATTTTTGGGGTCAATAGTTTCTCAACTAGCCGTTGGGGAGTTTCTCAACTAGCCGCTGAGGATTTCGGACGTCCGAGCGTCGTGATGTAAAGAACGGCCTCATCTTCCGGAATACCCAGAACATCGTTGACCTGATCGTCGAAAAAGCCACCAATGCCGCTAACACCCAACTCAAGACGGATGGCCGCTAGATTAAGTCGCTGCCCCAGATGCCCGGCATCGAGATGTAAGTAGCGATAGACGCGATCGCCATGGCGGGCGATCGCCGCCTTTAAATCGGCTGTGTGAAAAATCACGGCACCGGCATCATGTCCTAAATCTTGCCCCAGACAGAGGTATTGCAGCTCGGCTCGGAAGTTTTTGAAACGGATTTGCCGGAGCTCTTGGCTTAAAGGAGCGTAGTAGTAACAGCCAGCATCCAAGCCCTCGATTCCAGAAACGGCCACAAAGGTTTGGATCAAACTGATATCGAAGTAGTCTGGGTCACCGTCTAAGCCTTGGTCAACGTAATGGTGAGGCTGATAAACAAAATCCAGAACGGCACTGAGTTCTTCTAAGGTGAGGGTTGCGCCACTAAAGGCTCGAGTAGAGCGTCGCCGTAGAATCGTTCTTTCTAATCCCTGCAGGCGATTATCCCAGTTAATGGGCGATGTCACCGTCGATACCTTGAGACAAAACGGAAAGTTGTATTTGTCATCAGGGATGGCGTTAGGGGCAGGGCCAGCTTGGTCTGACACGCTCTGCTGACGACTGCTCCATCGAAAGTTGTGATCTTGCTCAATGCAGGTTGCTTGGTGAATGAACGGCAGCAATTCACCATCGGCTAGGCGCGGCCACTCCAAGGGTGCCAGACTCGGTTGGGTGGTGGTTGAATGAGGCAGATTTTGCTCAATCTGTAGTAAGTCTGCCAAAGCCGCAACCGCGATCGCACTTTCGGTCTCAGCATCCAAATACAAAAGTTGATTGATGGCTTGATCTAGGTAACCGCCAATTAAATGAGGACGATAGTCGACCAGTGCACTCGCCAGCTCTAAATTGCCCAGCACATGCCCAGCATCTAGACAAATCCGGCGATAGGCGCGGTCTTGATAGCGCCAGGCTGAGCGATAAAAGACGCTGGTTAAAATAACTGCGATTTGTGTCGTCTCCAGTGCTGGATGCCAAAAACAGGCTTCTTGGAGGGCTTGCCAGGCATGATCGTCCCAAAACCGCCATAGAGCGTGGGTCCGAGCTTGGTAATTGTATAGCCCTGCTGGTAACAGTTGATTGCCCCGCGACACCAAGTAAATTTCGGTGGGATACAGGCCTCCAGCAGAAGGCGCCGCTCGGAGATAAAACACTTCCCCCAGTCGTGTTTGGAGCTGAGCCGTCAGGCCATAGACGTTAATCAGAAAGTGCGAAAGCCGCGCCCAAGCCCGCTCGTCATTAGACGCTTGAACATCAGCTTTAGACTCGTCCAGGTAAGGCTTCAGATCTACTTCAGTGCCTAGTCGGTAGGCTTTAAAGGGTTCTGGCTGCGGGCCTTGCATGGCCCTAGCCACCCGAGTCAGGGAATCGGGGCTATATTTTGTGCGATCGTGGAAATATTCCGCAATGGAATCAAAAGAACTCATAATCTTTCAGCTTGGTTCTTATAGAATCCTGTCGAGGATACCGACTCAGAAATCCAAGGATTAGCGACTTTCATGAAGCGCTCTACTTTCTGGTTGACAGTATTCGTCTAATAGCCTGAGTGCCGTCAATAAGATACTCATAATCAAACAAAGGATCCCATAATTTCCATTATGGGGCTCAGCCGCACGCATCCGGCCACCAGAAAATAGACTGCGTACAAAATGAACACTTGGCAGACAACCTTATAAAGGTTACTCACATGTATAGCAGCCAACAAGGCAAAGATGCCTTATTTGGCCAGCAAACAAGGTATCTATACTATCTAGCTACCATTCATTATGACGCTTAAATCAGAGATTCTAATTGTCCGTATAAAGTTTCCTTTTGCACTTAGATTCAGCCAGTAGATCGAAGCAACTTCCGAGATCGGCAAAGTAAGTCTTGGTTATCAATCTTCAAAAAATACATTTGAACATCTGAAGTTTTTTTCGGTTTCTCATCTTCAGTTCCTTCGGTTTCACCCACGCTAGCTAAGCTTGCGAAATAAATCCAAAGACATCTTTAAGGCTGTCAGTTTATTAAGCGAAACATTGTAGCTTAACAAGTGTTAACTAAGATTTATGGAGGTGCGGCACTGGCGATACTGATTAAAGCGATCGGCACCTAAAACGGCTGTTTCATTTTCAAGTGCTGGCAGCTGTAAACCTAGGCTTATCTACGACAAATTTTGGATGTGGGTGGGTGTCTGCATCAGATAATGCGGGTTTGGAGTCTGCCGTCATCTGAGCAAAACATCTGTCAATCAAGGGATTGGTGGCAGTCATGCCAAGGTTCTGATTGCTAATTTTTTCGTTTTGAGTCGCGATTAATAGTGGCTTCAAGTTAAGCAATAATAGCAAATGGCAGCTCACATAGAGGACATTCTGACATCTAAACTCCACAAGACTCAATTAAGTATTCAACGAAGTTGTTGGTTCTATGAAAAAGTTGGATTTTAAGGATCTGTTAGCTCGGTATCAATCTGGTGAACGTCAATTTCAAGGCATCATTATTGAGCAAGCAGATGCATTCCAATGTGATTTGCGGGAGATTGAGTTATCGGCAGCAGTTATTGACAATGCTTATTTGCCCTATGGCAATTTGAGTCGAACAAATTTACAGGATTTAGTTGTTAACCAAGGCAATCTTTGTGATGCCAAGCTATCAAATAGTAACCTCACTCGAGTTCGGCTGAATGGGGTCAATCTTTCCCGTGCTGACTTGCGCTACAGTCGCTTGCGACAGGCAAGCTTACTTCGGTGTAATTTGAGCGGAGCCGATCTGACTGGGGCCGATCTGACTGGGGCTGATCTGAGCGGGGCGGACTTAACTGGGGCTGAGCTGCTGGAAGTGCAGTTGAGTGGGGCTTGTCTAGTTGGGGCAACGCTGTTTCGGGCCGGTAATGTGAATCTCGCTGAGGCCAAGTGCGATCGCTCCACCATCTTGCCGGATGGACATTACTACCCATAGTGGATGTCATGTTTAGTGGCTATAGCAGAATGCAGAATTGAAATGCATGCCAGACAGCAGTTTCAACAATCCATGGCAACCTGATCAAACTGTGGCTTGCTATATCACTTTGTCTACAGCCTTTAGTCCTTGAAGTTGATGCTCAAGAGCTGAACTCATGCAGTTCTGCGCTAAACCTCTAGTACCCAGCGGCATAAGTCTCAATACCGATCCGTCCTCATCCCCCGCCCCCTTCTCCCAAAAACTGAGAGAAGGGGGAGCAGAAGTGTAGAAGTCCCTCTCCCAATGTTGGGAGAGGGATTTAGGGGTGAGGGTCAATGGGTGGTCAAATTTACGCCGAGCAGTACTAGGGTGTTCGAGGCGGACTAACCTTCGCTGTTCCTGAGCCTTTTTGAGCGGTCGAATCTTAATCGTGACAGCTCTGCTGGTTCGCGTTGAGTAACTGATGGGACTGTCTGCAAGTGATGAATACCTGCCAAATCCAAAATTTCTGGAATTAAGTCTTCTCGGCGAATGGCCATCATATGAACCCCCTGGCAGAGATCTTGCGCCGCTTTGACCTGCTCTGCCGCAATTTTCATGCCCTCCCGCAGCGGCTCTTTAGCGTCAGCTAACCGCTGGATAATATGGTCAGGAATGGTAACTCCAGGCACGTTACGGTTGATGAACTGCGCATTTTTTGCCGACTTTAACAAGAAGATGCCCGCCAAAACCGGCTTGTTGCATCCTGCTGCAATCTGATCCATGAATTTTTCCAGCCGCTCAAAGTCGTCAATGAGTTGACTTTGGAAGAATTGGGCTCCGGCCTCCATCTTTTTGGTGAAACGCCGCTGCAGTCCTGACCAACTGGGGCATTGGGGATCGATCGCAGCTCCAGCAAACAACCGGACAGGCTGGTCAGGGAGTGGGCGATCACAGGCATCCAAGCCATAGTTCAACTGGCGAATTAGCTGCAATAGTCGCACCGATTCCAAATCAAAAACCGGTCGCGCCGCTTTTTGATCTCCGGCTTTCACCGGATCTCCCGTCAATGCCAGAACGTTGCGAATACCCAGAGCATAGGCCCCGAGCAAATCAGCCTGGAGGGCAATCCGATTGCGATCGCGGCAGGCCATTTGGCAAATGGGCTCAATGCCTTGTTGCCGCAACACGGCAGCGGCGGCCATTGACGACATCCGCATCACTGCCCGGCTACCATCGGTTATATTTACCGCGTGCACCCGGCCCCGCAACTGCTGAGCCATTTCGACCATGTGACTCACATCGCCGCCCTTGGGGGGCATCACTTCCGCTGTGACCAAAAAGTCACCAGCTTCGGCCGCTTTTTGAAAATGTGAGGTCGGAAACGCGTGAGGGATCGTCGGGTCAGTCGGCAGCATCAAACTAGGCTTTTTAAAAGTTGGATTGAGAACATCAGTCGAGTAGAACTATTTCGTCAGTATATCCTGCGACTCCTGACATTCTCGAATTGACCCAGAGCTGGGGAAATTTCAAAGTGGTTGAGAGTATCCCAAAGCGGCTTTTGCCTTATGCAAGGTCTGTAACGCAATTACCTCTGCCTTTTCGCGCCCTTCTCGCAGGATGGACTCGAGATAGGTGCGATCATCCATCAGGCCATGAAACTTTTCTTGAATCGGCTTCAGTGCTTCTACCGCCGTCTCCGCCAACAACGGCTTAAACTGGCCCCATCCCATTTCGGCGCATTCCTCAGCGACAGCGGCCTTCGTCTGACCGGAGAGGAGCATATAGAGTGTGAGTAAGTTGTGGCATTCTGGGCGATCGACATTATCAAATTCCAACCCTCGCACCGGATCGCTTTTGCATCGCTTGATTTTTTTCTGTAGCAATTCTGGGGGATCAATCAAGTCGATACGGCTCATCTCCGACGGGTCTGACTTCGACATTTTTTTGGTGCCATCCGTCAAGCTCATCACCCGGGCTCCGGCCTTTTGGATTAAGGGCTCTGGCACCTTAATGACTGGTTCTTCTTCACTGCCGTATTGAAAGTTAAACCGGTTGACGATGTCGCGAGTTAGCTCTACATGCTGTTTCTGGTCTTCGCCCACGGGCACGAGATCCGGCTCATACAGCAAAATGTCAGCGGCTTGTAAAACTGGATAGTCAAACAACCCAACGGTTACATTTTCGCCTTGCTTAACCGCCTTCTCCTTGAACTGAATCATGCGTTCTAGCCAGTTCAGAGGCGTCACGCAGTTAAACAGCCAGGCCAACTCGCTATGGGCGGGAATGTGGGATTGCACAAAAATAGTTGACTTCTGTGGATCAATCCCACAGGCCAAATAGGTTGCCGCTACTTTATACGTATCTTCAGCCAGGGTTTGAGGGTTGTGGGGCACGGTAATGGCGTGTAAATCTGCCATAAACAAGAAGCTGTCGTATTCCTCTTGCAGAGCGACCCAGTTCCGAATAGCGCCCAAATAGTTGCCTAGGTGCAAGTTGCCCGTAGGTTGAATGCCGGAAAGAATACGGTTCTTGCCCATAGATAAGAAAGGTATCAGTCTGTATACTTCTGTTTACGCATTGTATAAGAAGCCCTAAAACATTTCGGTGTTCAAGCCTTTTTTGTTGTCCCAAGATCATTTGTTTCATGAATAAGCCCCTTTCACAATCTCCCGTTAAAGCCTTAGAAAGCGCTATCGACTTGGCCCAAGACAGTGACTCTAACGACAAGGCTCACGCGGCCTTCAACGAAGTCTTGGCAATGCTGCAGAGTCAGGACCCCCAAGCGGCCGTCATGCTGCAAATGCTATGGCGGGAATACGTGACGACCCAACGATCAGTGACCTTTTGGCAAGAGTTATGCCAAGTAGAGAAGCATCTCTCAGAGCGCATCACTGAAAGTCATGTCCAATTGCGGCAAAACTACCTTCGGTTAATGCAAGAACAGTAAGGGTTTACTACGGCACCTCAAGTCCTTGAGTTGGGAGCGGTGAAATTAGGGGGCGGCAGGAGCTAGGCAAAGGCAGATTGACTAGAAAATCGCGATCGCTCTCTTCCTAAAGTCTTGTTCCCACGCCTTGGAAATTAGAATGGTGCTGCTCTGCCCGGGGTAATAAAAGCCGAGAGCAGCGCTAAGGTATCGTTTGACTGGTATCAAAACTTGCAATTGAGTCTACGGCAGTGTGAATTGCCGTGAAGCTGGGAGGCAAAGTCGAGGGGATTGCCTGGTGACTCAAGCGCCTCATTGCGGAACTCACTAACGTGCAAATGAGGCTTTGGAACTTCCGGCCATCCTAGTCCTCGATATCCCTAATTTACGCTCATCCACCACCACTATCCACGGGTTCATCCAGCAAAAACTGCTGCATGAACATGATGTTTGTATAGAACTGGTAGTCAATATTCTGCTTCTTCGAGAAACCATGGCCCTCATCATTGGCGACGAGATACCACACCGGGATTTCCTTATCCGCCAAAATGCCCACCAATTGTTCCGCTTCGCTCAGAGGCACGCGCGGGTCATTGGCCCCGTGAACGACTAACATCGGCTTTTGAATCTTGTCGGCACTGGTCAGAGGCGAGATTTCTGTCAAGAACTGTCGCATCTGCGGGTCGCGTTCGTCACCATATTCCACCCGGCGTAGATCGCGACGATAGTCCTCCGTATTTTCTAGAAAGGTGACGAAGTTAGAGATGCCAACAACGTTAATCGAAGCGCGAATGCGATCGGCGTAGTTTGTCGCTACGGCTAAAGACATATAACCGCCGTAGCTGACTCCGCTGACTAAAATGCGATCGCCATCCAATCCTGGCTCCGCCTCAATCCAGTCGAGCAGAGCACCAATATCTTTAACCGCATCTTCCCGCTGGTAGCCATTATCGAGCTTAGTAAAGGTTTTGCCGTAGCCTGTCGAACCCCGCACATTGGGAAACAACATGGCGATGCCTAACTCATTGATGTAGTAATTGAGTCGTCCTAGGTACGAAGGGCGGAACTGCCCCTCTGGCCCCCCCATGGATATACATTGCCACCGGACGCGGTCCTGGAAATTTGTCGGCAGGCGGGCGATATAGAAAGCCGGTAATGGTGCGCCCATCAAAGCTCTCCCAAGAAATTAGCTCCGGTTTAGAAAAGGTGTTGGTATTGATGCCTGCGGTTTCACTTTGAGTCCACCGCTCTAACTCACCAGTCTTCACATCGAGTGAAAATATATCTGCAGTGGAACGCGCCGAATACAGCGTAAAGCCTAGTGCTTCGCCGCTTTTACGCCACTCTAGTCCCCGTAACTGCCCAGCGGGAATCGCCTCAAAAGTCTGCCTTGCTCCCGTAACGGTATCCATTAGGTATAGTACGCTGGCGCCATTTTCATTCACCACAAAGGCAATCTGCGATCCATCTGGGGATAAGTCAACAGCTTCCACATTCCAGGGAATATCGTCGGTTAAAGGAACTAATTCCTGAGTGTCTAAATCCAAATAACCCAAGTGCAGAAACTCTGAGTCGCGATCGCTCACGGTATACAACCGCGTCCCCTCGGGACTAAAGATGCCCTCTAAATAGGCCACCGGCAACTCACCAATCTGTTGAGTTATCTGCTGGCGCTCCCCGGTTTCTACGTCAAACAGCCATAGGTTGGCCTCATTGATGGAAACATACTCAATTACGGCTAGGTTTCTGTCATCCGGTGACCAATCAGTGGGAAACCATCCTCCACCTTCGACCTCAGCTAACAAGCGATCGCTCTCTGACGCTTGCGGATCCATGATGTACAAGTCCGCATCTGCACCATTGCGCCGCGTCGAGGTGTAGACGATGCGATCGCCCGCCGTCGACCAAATGCCGCCACTGTTGCGTGAGGTTCCGTCTGTTAGTAGTGTGACATCGCCTGTTGCCGTGTCATAGCGGAAAGTTTGATTCGCCTCCGTGCCGCCCACATCCTTACTGAACAAAAAGTAATCTCCTACGGTCGGCTGATAGCTGACTCCGGATACCCGTTCGTCGAAGAAAGTCAACTGATAACGGAGCCCTAGAGGCTCACTGACTCGGTGAATTTGGGCCGTATCGCTAAACCGGGTTGATATCAGCATCTCGCGACGGATGGGATGCCAACTTTGCAACGAGGCCGTGCGGAACTGGGTGTAGCGATCGGCCTGCGTCACTAAACTCATCGGAATAGGCGGAACCCCTTCGATCAGCAAGTTATCTCCCGGTATCAAAACCGGCTCATCTGCTGAGATAGCTGGAACAACTTGGGGCAACATCACCGAAAATAACGCAAAGCAAAGAGCCAGAAACAAAAATTTGGGTTTCAACATAACTTCTCGATATCTACCGAGTGATTAGAAGAGGTGTAGAGAGCACGCCGATTACTCTACCGAGAAAGCCCCTAAACCCGCCAGTCCAGCAAGCCGCCATTGACTGTGATTAATGGCCTTCCTTTGTGATTAATGCTCTTCCTTGTAACTTGCCTTGCTTGTAGCTTGAGCAGATCACTGTGTTTTTCCTAATTTGCCAAGACTGATGCTATAGATTTGCGGCAGATACTATGCCTGAGCCAATCCCTCGGCAGTCCCATGAAACCAACGTTTTGAGTCAGCTGTTGTCTGATGATCCATCTGTTGCCTAGGGACCGAGCCCCACCGCCATTTGCAACCAGCTAATGCCCTTTAGGTGGTCGCCTTGCAAGGCCTGCCAGTCCATCAACAGACAGTTAGTTAAGGTAGTTGAGGTTAAACATACTTCATTGATCAGAGACAAATGTTACAACCGCTTCTGACTAGCCCGCTTATGAAGCTTGACAACAATTTCATGAAGAAAGTTAGAAGGAACTTAGCGATTTTGGTTGCGTCAGCATCTTAACGAGTGTCGATGAGATGCAAATGCTTTATTAAGGTGTTCTGGACACTGGCAGGTTGTTCTTTCTTTAAATCATCTTCATAGCTAATTGAAGATGATTTTATATTCGATTGCATTTAGAGCTGCCAAGATAAGCTCCGCTTTTTTGCCACAGTAATCTTACTGAAAGTATCTAGATATCAATAATGAATTCTCATTGAAGCTGCCTGTAAGCACTGAGAATGAGGCCTTTTGAGTTTATTTGGGTAGTCTAAAAATGGAAGAAAATTGAGTCATTTCTCTTCTCTGTAACTTAATCAACATTTTGGATTTTTATAAAGTTGATCGTTATCTCCGGACATTCCATTTGATGTAGGGCATATGTATAGGTGTGGGTTAACGATTGAGGCGGCAAGTACGTTTTTTTGCCAAGCGTTGAGTCACCTTGATGTCTAATCACTCTTCTAAGTTCTTTTCTTCTCAGATAACTTCACGGTCAGTAGCCAAAGGAAACTCTGCAGCCATGCGCATCCTGATTTATTCCTACAACTATCATCCTGAACCTATCGGCATCGCACCGCTGATGACAGAATTGGCAGAAGGATTAGTCAAGCGTGGGCATGAAGTCAGAGTTATCACCGCAATGCCCAATTATCCGGAACGCAAAATTTATCCGGCCTATCGTGGCAAATGGTTCACAACTGAAGAAAAGAATGGGGTGACCATTCAACGATGCTATGTATGGATTCGACCCAATCCAGGACTGTTTACCCGCTTGCTGCTTGAAGGTAGCTTTGTCGGTTTGAGCTTTATCAAGGCTCTACAAGGATGGCGTCCTGACGTGATTTTGAACACAAGCCCATCACTGCCCGTCGCTTTGCCCGTCGCCCTTCTGAAGCTTATTTATCGCTGCCCGACAGTCCTCAATCTCCAAGATATTCTACCTGAGGCGGCTGTACAGACTGGGTTGATTACTCATCCACTGGCCATTCGGGCATTTGAGATATTAGAAAAGTTCGCTTATCGGTCAGCCACTCAAATCAGTGTGATTGCTGAGGGTTTTCGCCAAAACCTTCTGGGTAAAGGGATCCGAGACGACAAGATGAAAATCATCTCGAATTGGGTCGACGTCAACTTTATTCGACCTTTGCCAAAGTATAAGAATGCGTTTCGTCAGGCCAATGGACTCAATGAGAAGTTTGTTGTGCTTTATTCAGGCAATATTGCTCGCACCCAAGGTATTCAAACGGTGATTCGAGCCGCCGCTCGACTGCAACATATCAAAGACCTGATATTCGTCATTTCCGGAGAAGAAAGCCAACTGTCTGATCTAGATGAGCTACGACAAGAATTAGGGGTTCAGAATGTCTTATTACGCCCGTTTGCCCCTCGTGCAGAATTACCAGAAATGCTGGCTGCCGCTGACGTGGGCTTGATTATGCAGAAACGGAATGTGGTCGGTTTCAATATGCCATCTAAAACCCAAGTGCTACTGGCTAGCGGCCGACCAATTTTGGCTGCAGTTCCGGACCACGGAACTGCAGCGCAAGCAATTCGAGCCAGTGGCGGTGGCTTAGTCGTTGAACCCGAAAATCCTAACGAGTTGGCCAAAGCAATTCAGGATCTGTATGAAAACCCTGAGTTTGCTGAGAAACTGGGTCGTCAAGGACGCCATCATGCCATGAATGAATATTCATTTGAGCAAGCACTTAATCGGTATGAAACGCTCTTTAAGCAGTTGGTAGAAGGTAAGCACGGACAGCGCTCTTATCGCAAGATGGCTCCTCAAATGGCTTCTGCTGAGGCTGTGCATAGCAATCAGGTACCTCCACACATTCGGTAAAGCTGATCACTAACACTAAAAGCATTTTGCTATTCACCTCCATGCCAACTAAAGTTGGCATGGAGGTTTTTTGTCGGCTTTTAACTGCTTGGCTTCGACGTTATTGATTGGCCTTTAGATGATCGACTGGTAGCTCTATAGAAAGATGAGCTCGGCAAGTTGGATGATGGCGCCAGCTCAATTAGTTTCGATCGCTACGTGCCCCAAGTGCTGGCATTAGTCAGTTCAATCACTGATCACAGAAAAGCCAATCGAGATCGCGGCCCTGATCGTCACTAAACCAGTACGATAAAGAATAGATTTATTGAATACCATCTAAATTTCAGGATCGCCATGGCACTGCTCGTTACCGGTAAGCGATTTATCAAAGACCTCGAATCGACTGGCGCGCTGGCGGTCAGAGCTCCTTTAGAAGGTGGCTTCGAAGGTCGATATCAGCGCCGCTTGCGGGCCACAGGCTATGAACCAGTCAATTTGACCGTCAAAGGCCTGGGTGACTTATCGGCCTATCTGACCGATATTCATGGCGTTCGCCCAGCTCACTTAGGCAAGAAAACCATCGGTCAGTCCGCTGCCGTTGGCGACCGGCACTACATCCCACCGATTATTAGCTACCGCATGAAAGGGATGTCACCAAAAGCTAAAGGACTTGTACTCTGGCTAATCGAAGGCAATATCCTCTCTCAACAAGAGATTGCTTACCTCACCGAGTTACCAAAGACCTTGCCCAACGTCAAGGTGGTGCTAGAAATGGGGGGCGATCGCGTCTTTAGCTGGCAACCTTTAGTGAATGAACTTGCAGCCTAAATCGTTTTCGTCAGCTTGATGGTGTTCTAAGGAGTTGTCTCTTGAGGTTTGTCAGATGTGCCCCTCACATAATCTCCTGTGTGGTTGTGCGATCGCTTCACTGACAGGGAAAAATGAGACAGTTAGGCAAATAGCCACTCGACAGCCTGGAATCACCGAGGTCTTCTAGATATTTTTCCAGCGATCGAGCTGACATCTGGGAGCTGTGCTTCTGTCCTTAGTCTGTTCTCTGAATCTAGAGAAGCAAAGGGATGTTGGCGTTGCCGGTTACTTCGCTGGCTTGAGCGATATCAGCATTGTCGGGCAGTCTATTTGGCCCATCGTTACTATTTCTCATTCCCATTAACGTCCAGAGCCTTCATGATTAAACTTCGCACGATGAAGCAGGTTGCCAGCAGCCGTACAATTCCCAGTTTTCGCTCCTGCCGCACCCTGAATCGTGCTAATCAAGGTCTTATCGTTGATCAGGGGCTAATGGTTGTGGGGCATGCTCAAGTCCTCGCTCAAGACGCTCATCGTCAGTGGCGTAACGAGGCTTGGCAGTTGAGGAAGTGAGCGATAGCTGCTAGCCCTTCTAAGGCTCTCGTCTAGCTGTCAGTTACTGCTGTAATCTTGCCAATTGATTCTACAGGCCAGTCACTTTAGAGTCTTTATGACATACCCTGCTATCCACATAGACGACACGGTTGCGGGCATGTTCTCCAATTTGCGACGCAAACACAGCATGAGCAGCTTCATCGCGCTCATGCTGCCGCCGTCTTTGCCTTTCTTGGTGCAGTTACTCACTGACTCAGAACATCGCTCCGACATTGGCTATTGAGTCAGGTGGCCATGCGCCTGAGACAAACGTCGAGACGCTTCAGGTTATTAAGGACAATTGTCTCCTATGCCCAGGCCGAAACCGAAGTAGAGGTTCAAACCGAACGTCGGGTGAGTGCTAAAACGCAGCAACGCCTAGGAATCTATAATCCCGTGATTGGGAACGTCATGCTTCTGGCAGAAAGTGAAGTTTTGTAACACAATGAAGTGTAGAAAATAGATATTTTTAGAAGACTATGACGGTTACCCAAGACGCGGTTAATCTCGACCATACAACTGAAACCCTAGCCGCTGGTGGCCCCGACCCAGAATACTTTGATTGGGCAGAGGCCTGGTACCCCGTCCACTATGTCGAAGATCTGGATAAAACTCGCCCTACTCGCTTCACCTTACTCGAACAAGCTTTAGTGATCTGGTGGGATCCCCAGGCTGCGATTTGGCGTATCTTTGCCGATCAGTGTCCCCACCGCCTGGCCCCTTTGTCTGAAGGGCGTGTGAATGAAGCTGGACTGTTGGAATGCCCTTATCACGGCTGGGCTTTTTCCGGTTCAGGAACCTGCGAACAGATTCCCCAGGCGGTCCCTGAAGCGAAGGCCAATCTTTCTAATCGGGCTTGTGTCGCTTCCATGCCGACAACAGTTCACCAAGGGCTGCTGTTCGTTTATCCCGGTAAATCAGAGAATGCCGAGCGGGTTCCGATCCCCAGCATTGCTGCGCTAGAAGAGGAGCCCGATGATTGGGTGCTTCTCAACACCTTCCGCGACTTGCCCTACGATGCGCTGACCCTGCTTGAAAATGTGCTGGATGCCAGCCACATTCCCTATACCCATCACAAAACGGTGGGCAAGCGCGAAAATGCTGCCCCGATGCAGATGGATATCCTGGAATTGGGTAAACAGGGCTTTAAAGGCATCTGGCCAGAGGGACCTCGCAAAGGCAAGTTGGGGACTCAACATACGACCTTTGTGGCACCTTCGCTGATGTATCATGACCTGACCTCTAAGCAGTTCGGGCGTACTCTCACCGTCGTCTATGCCGTCCCCACTCGGAAGGGGAGAATGTCGGTTATTCGCCAGGTTCCCATTCAAGTTTTCCTCTAAGCTGCCGAGCTTCTTCATTAAGCTGACGCCTCGCTGGTATAGCCATGTTGGCAACAACCGCGTGTTGGAGGATGACCAAATTTTTCTCCATATCCAGGAACGGATGCTGGAACAGGCAGGCGATCGCCCCTACGCTCAGTCTTGTTACCTGCCCACTCAAGCCGATCGCTACGTGATGGCCTTTCGCAAATGGATTAGCGACTTCAACGCCGATCCATTCGCGGGACAAGCATTACCAGCGGAACTGTCAAAAACGGCCCTGCTCGATCGCTACCACTCTCACACTGAACATTGCGGTAGTTGCCGCTCTGCCTTAGCGCGAATCCAGCAAATTCGTAAAGGAGCCCTGGTTCTGAGTGCGCTGATTTGGTCGGCGACTCCGCTTAGTCTCGCTTTGGGCACCCCGACTCTGAGTCTCGGACTACTGCTAACTGGAATTCCTGTTGCGACCGGCGCGCTCTGGCTGTGGTTGGGCAATTTGGAGCGGAAGTTTTATCAGGGTGACGAAGTGCCGCCAAGAAACCTTCCCAGCAAAAAATAACTGCGGGAAACAACTTGCCAATGTTGGTTGAGCGATCGCGTTCCGGTGCTGGTCATCTTCTCGTGACTGGTTCACTCACAACGCCGAGCGGCGAAATAAACGGTCAACTTCTTAGCACTCATCATTGACCGCCCAATTTTGGGATGACCAGTTGTACAACACCCAAACCGAGGTCGATAATCAACACGACGAGCAGCATTGTCAGCAATGTTGTCCACCAGGCTCCCGCATCTGACTGGTTCATGGCGAAATTCAGTCGATTACCAATGCCGGTCCCGAGAAAGACGCCTGACCACACGAATGCTAGATAACTACAAATAAGCACTGATCGCACAATCGCCATCGTCTTAAGAAAAATGCGGTAACGGCCTTTAGGCTGAAAAACTGCTGGACGTATCCAGAGCAGACAAATGCCCAAAAGGCTCAAAAAAACGGACAGTGGTTGACTATCTGGATAGGCGCCGCCGCGAGATAGCATATAGAGATAACCTGGCGGCCCTAAACCCAAAAGCAAAAACAAGAAGCCGAGCGATCGCAGCGGCAACAAAGCTATAAAGTCCATTTCACTTGATCCTGCAAACATCTATGGGTGCTGAGTACGTCGGGCTGAAAAGTAGAAGCCGAGTAATAATTCGCGATTATGCCATTTCTTAAAAGAGAGCGATCGGAAAAACATTGCATAGGAAAGGCCTAGCAAGAGAAGTATCAGAATACTCTGTTCTAAAATAAACGATTGAACCCTCAAAGTATTGATTACAAAGGTGAGGCTAAGGATTAGAAAACCCAAGGATAAATTGCGATACATAATATGGTTAACCAGATGCAACTCTGCAGTGATAGGGGCTTGACTACCATTTTCTTTGAGGTACGAAGTCAGCCGAGCATCTAGCCAATTTAATTTTTGGGGAATACCGGTTTTCTCCCGCAGTAAAAGGACCAAGCGGTCTTCAAAATCTAGCTCAAGATCAGCGATCTCGTTTGCGTCATGGGGAAGCTGTTGATGCTTTCGAGGAATCATATCGCCGAAATAACCATAATCTCTTTTGAATATTCGACAGAGAGCCAGGAAATACCGCCACGAAACCCCTTGGATGCCACCTCCCAAAAGGTAGCTGATAAAAGCACTCATGAGTGCAGCAGAAGTCGATAAATTATTTTTGAAAACTAGGAATAAATCCTGCGGGCCAGCGATTGGGTTAAACAGTAAGAATAAAACAATCACTAGGGGGGAACCGCCGATGATAGACGCAAAGAATTCGTAGGGGCCCAGGGCAAATTTAAGCTGATCCATTATTTGATCATGCCTGCATGTTCAAAAGCAGATTATAAATGGAAACTAATGATAGCTAATCTATCCACTCTATAGAGAATTCAATTATAAAAACGGAGAATGTCAACTATGCTCCCTGGCGGAGTTGGTCGAGGACTTCTTGGTCTTACATTTTGGTGGCGTCGCCGACGCTTTCTTCACCACTGGCGAGGTTGCGTAGGAAGCGGCGAATGTTTTGCCTGATCGCGTCTTCGGCAACGCATCCGTAAAGCGAATGTCAGCAGGATGGGCAACGATGTCGATCTCTTTTAATGACTAATGACATGCTGCTTGAGTTCGCCATTTAGGTCCTCGCTGGGCTTATGGGTCTTTTCGAGGGTGGCGAAGGCAAAGACTTCTTTATCCAGTGATTTCGGTTTTGCGACCCACCACTGCCGAGTGCGGCACCAGTGCTGACTCAATTTTCATGGTGCCGAGGCGGTGACCCGAAACGTTGAGCACGTCGCGAAACGCTGAGCACGTCGTCCACTCAGCCCATAAACCCAATAGCCATCCTCATCGCGACGCGCCCCATCACCCGCAAAGTAACAGATGCTTGCCATCCTTAGGCGGAATGTGCTCCCAATAGGTGCGGCGAAAGCGCTCATCATTGCCGTAGTCGTTCGCATCATACTGGCCCAGGGATGTTTGACGACGAGATAGCCCCCTGCATTGTCACTGACGGGATTGCCGTCCAAATCCACCACATCGGTGAGAATGCCAGGGAACGATTTAGTCGCCGAGCCTGGTTTAGTGGGTGTAGCACCCGGTAACGGGATGAGCATAAAGCCACCGGTTTCCGTTTGCCAACAGGTATCCACGTCGAGTTAAACGTGCCTAAAATGGTACGTAACCTGCTGAGCAGGATATAAAGTGTTCGGAAATGAACGGTTGTGCGCTCAAGATTCTAGACTATCTCCAGGTCAAATACTTTCACAACAACGTTTTTCGCAATTTGATCGCCTTCAAAAAAGCCGTCGCCGTTTTAGAGCAATACAGCGTCATTCTCGGGTTGCTCACGATTGAGAGCTCGTTGGGTTAAAACAAAAACGGCATCATCGTTCTAACCACTGGATCGCCCGATTGGGCTACATCAACGTTCAAAAGGGCACCTTCGGCACAGCCTTTGCCTCTCCAGAAGTCCAACGCATTATCTAAAGACTCAGATCTTCTATGCTCTCAAAAATGGCATTTGATTGAGCATAACGGAGACCTTTGGATGGTTCAGCACAATCAAAAGGGCAGTGATGGACAATTCATCATTAATGATGCCCGCATCACACTAAAGCACTTCTCGCTACCCAAACATCAAATTCTGACGGACTACCAACCTAAAGTATTGTCCCAACGGACTGGGGGATGTATTTCCTGATAAATCCTGAAGTAGCTCGCATCGAGAAGTCGATCCGGGACTCAAGAAGCACGAAAAGCTCAGTATGATAGAAACTGCAGCAAGTTCCGAACATTAAGTAATGGCGAGCCCTCGCTCTGTAAATCATCAATCTAGTTCTACGGATGCTCCTGGTTGCGACGAATCATTAGTCCATCTTGCTTCGGTGCGACAGGCCCAACGGGGCGTTTTAGAAACGGCTAAAGCTCAGCGTATGGCCGATTTTTTTTAGCACCCTGTCTGATCATCATCGATTAAAGCTCTTATCAGCTCTGGCCCAACAAGAACTCTGCGTCTGTGACTTGGCCGCCGCCGTCAAGATGGGAGAATCGGCAGTCTCGCATCAACTCCGCGTGCTGAGATCGCACCACTTGGTCAAATATCGCCGCCAAGGTCGTAACGTTTATTACAGTCTCGCCGACGACCATGTCACCGACTTATATCAAGCGGTCGCCGAACACCTAGACGAATAATGCCTCCTGCTTTCGGAGGTTTAGAGACATCCTCACCACTGCTGGAGGTTAACCCAGATCAGGCTTATATCCTCATAATACGAGTGAGAGTCGTAGCCTGCAGATTCGTGCGAATCATGCAGATTGCATCCACTCACAGTCAAGCAATTCTGCATTTCTGAACTCTGCATTTCTGAACTCTGCGTTTCTGAACTCTGCGTTTGCTGTCAGCAACGATATCAGATCCTCAAAGGTCCTAAGAGCCATCACCAATTTTGGCAAGCAACATCTTATCCTGTTTAGGATGGGATACGAGAGTCTTATTCTATCGCTTTATTTTGCTGGCAAAATTCTCATGTCTGACTTGTTCACGCTCAATCATTTGGCCAACTGGATTTTGAGTCCACTGTTGGCTGTTTATACGCTGCTGTTTATCGTTCGCATTGTATTGACTTGGTATCCCCAGGCAGATGGCGATCGCTTGCCATTCAACTTGGTGGTTTGGCCGACTGAGTTTCTGCTAACACCGGTACGTAAGGTAGTACCGCCCTTTGGTGGAGTTGATATTTCACCCATCATTTGGGTTGGCATCACCACCCTATTGCGTGAGGTGTTATTAGGACAACAAGGTTTGCTGCGTCTATTGGCTTAAATCAGTGGCGACCAAAAGCCGCTGTTGGTGTTCTTGACGCCAGCAATCGCGTGGAGTGAGGGCGGTCTCCACGGGCATAGGTTTAGGGCCTAGCAAAGGCTGAGACCGAGTCCGATGAAGGTTGTTTCATCGCATTCGATAACTTAATCCAGTTAGGGATGTTGATTTTACTTGGTAGAAATCTGCAGTTTATCGAAGCAACAAACAACCGTATCTACGATGTTTAATCCAGCCCCGACTTTGCGACTCTACTGACAGCTCAGATTGCTGTAAAGTTGCTCACGGGCTGCCTGCACGTTGGCCAGACTCGTCCCAACGTCTACTGCGGCTTCGCCGAGGGTGTCACGTCCAGAGATCCCATTCACGGTCGAATCCAGATCTGAATAAGCCGTTTCGACATCCGCGATACGAGCCTCTTCAACTACGGTAGCAGCCGCCTGCATGGCTTCGTAAGAAGACACCACATCTTCCCGGGCGGTCTGCAGGTCATCAACGGTAGATTGGGCATCTAGTTGTGAATAGGCAGCGAGTGCCCCACCAAAATCATCAATTGCGCCACAAAGTGAGGCCTCAGCATCTTCAACTGAAGGTTGACCACCGCAGGCGGCCAACAGCAAAGGCAAAATCCATAAGGTTTTCATCGTTGATTTCATTCAAAATCCGCTCAAAGTTCAGCAATACCTCTAAATAGATAACGCAAAATGCATCAACCGATACTTCGCATAATGCAAAGTTAGGGAATCTCTTAAAGGCGAGGGACGTCAGCGGCCTCGCTCACTTGAATGGGCGGGGGTTCGATAGAGAAAGCAGGTTAAATTGCCTCATGTGTATGGATGGCTCTGATGAAAGCTTCTCTGGCAAGTTTGACAGGCCAGAGGAGGTACAAAATCCTGACCGATGGCAATTCCCCAAACCTGCCAATCGCAATTCCCCAATCCCTACAATCCCTCTTTATTCAAGGAAATTACAGCGCTGGGCGATCGTTGCCGTCACCTTATCCAGCCGTTCTAAGGTATGAGAACAGTTCTAATCTTGCCCTCCACAGTGAGCGCTGAAACACCGATTCTCTGGGTTGATCAATAGCTGGCCAATTAAGTGCCTTCAAGCCTCAAGAAGCAGTACGAGTGTTCTAAAATGAGAATTGCTGCACAGATAAGTCAGCCTCACCGACAAATAGGGACAAGTTGCATTATCATAAGCAAATTAATTGCCTAAACCGTTCAGTTTAGTTTGAGGTCTCGGCGATGACTGCGCCAAATATTTCTCCATCAGCCCCGATGTCAGCCAGCACTGTGAGCGATCGCCGCCCCAGCATAGGGTCTTGGCTAATCGCTGGGGCGCTCGGCATTTTATTGTTGGTTGGTAGCTTTATCGTCTGGCGATTGATGGGGGCTCGTGGTCAGGGGGCTATGGGTATGCCGCCAGGGGTGCCAGTACAGCTAGAGCCGGTACAGGCCGGTAATGTGCAAGACGCCTCCGAATTTCTGGGGAGCCTGGAAGCCCAAACCGGCGTGGTGCTGCAACCTGAAGTTTCGGGTCGGGTCGCCGAGGTCTATGTCAGCGCGGGCGATCGCGTCAGCCCTGGCCAGCCCATCGTCCTCATTAGTCCTGAGCGGACTGAGGCAGAAGCGGCGGCGGCGGCGGCCAACGTGACGGCAGCCGCGTCAGCCCAGCAATCTGCTTCAGCCTCTTTGCAGTCGCTATTAGCCCGGCAGTTAGAGCTGGAAGCTGAACTGGCCCTGGAAGAAGCCGAATTTAATCGGACACAGCAGTTGGTAGCGCAGGGAGCCCAGTCCCAGCAAGAACTAGACCTAGCCCGCCGTGATTTAGAGGTGGCCCAAGCCGCACTAGCTTCTGCCCGCAATGAGATCGCCGCCGCTCAAGCGAACTTGAATCAAGCCGAAGCGAGTTTTTCCCAAGCCCAAGCAAACCAATCTGCAGCGCAGCAAAATCTACAAGATCGCACGGTGACAGCGCCCATCGCGGGCACCGTAGGCGACTTGAATACCAAGTTAGGGGACTACGTGACCCCGAATAGTGCGATTACGAACATCACTGAAAACGCTTCTCTGGAGCTGGACTTACAGGTGCCCATTGAGAAACGCGATCGCCTGCAGCTAGGGTTGCCGGTGGAACTATTGTCGGCGGATGGCGAAATGACGATCGCCACGGGAGGCATCAGCTTTATTTCTCCTCAAGCTGACTCAGATACTCAAACTGTGCTGGTCAAAGCGCGGTTTGAAAACCAGCAGGGGCAATTGCAAGATGCTCAAAAGGTTGAAGCTCGGCTGATCTGGGCGGAGGCTACAGGCGTGTTGGTGCCCACTGTCGCCATTACCCGCTTGGGGGGCCAAACCTTTGTCTACGTGGCTGACGAAGGCACCGCCGAAGAATTGCCGCCGCCAGCCGCTGTACCGCCAGGAATGCCTGCGCCCGACCAAGTCGCTCGCCTGCGCCCGGTGCAATTAGGGGAACTGCAGGGCAATAACTATGAAGTGCTCAGCGGTCTAGAACAGGGCGAAACAATTGTGGTTTCGGGTATTTTGAATCTGCAAGACGGCACGCCGATTTTGCCGCAATCGGCAACGGAAGGCCCGCCAGCGGGTGAAGACCCCGGCCAAACGCCCCCTTCATAGTTCATATCTGTTATTTGTGTCTGTGCGATCGCCCGCCGTTGTTAAGGCCCATTCATGTTCGTCAATTTCTTCATCAAACGTCCGGTCTTCGCTGCTGTCTGCGCCATCATTTTGCTGCTAGTCGGGGCCATCAGCATTCCGACTTTGCCCATTGCTCAGTTTCCAGACATTGCCCCTACCCAGATTAGTATCCTGGCTAACTACATCGGGGCAGACGCCGAAACCGTTGAAAAGACTGTCACCAACATCCTAGAGCGGGAAATCAACGGGGTCGAAGGACTGCGCTACATGACCTCTAGCAGTAGCAACAGCGGCACCAGTTCCATCACCGCGACCTTTGATTCCACCCGCGACAAAGATATCGCTGCTGTAGACGTACAAAACCGGGTTTCTCTGGCGGAACCGCAACTGCCCGAAACCGTGTTGCAAACTGGGGTCACCGTCAGCAAAGAAAGCAGCAATATTCTGCTGGCGATGAGTGTTTATACGCCAGACAACACCTATGACGATGTCTTTTTGAGTAACTATGCCGACCTCTACATCGTCGATGCCCTAAGGCGAGTCAAGGGGGTGGGTAACGTCATCATCTTTGGGGAACGGACCTACGCCGTGCGCCTCTGGCTGAATCCGCAGCGGTTAGCCAGTCGCAACCTCACCGCTCAGGATGTGGTCGATGCCCTTCGTGAGCAAAACGTTCAAGTCGGGGCAGGGCAATTGGGTCAACCCCCGGCTGACACCGCTCAGCAATATCAGATCGACCTCCGTGCCATCAGCCGTTTTCAGAACATTGACGAGTTTGAAAACCTGATCGTTAAGACGGGTGATAATGATGAGCTGGTGAGATTTAGCGATGTCGGACGAGTTGAACTCGGGGCCGAAAACTACGGTACATTTCTCCGGTTTCGGGGCCAGGAAGCCATCGGTTTGGGGATTTACCAGCTCCCTGGTAGTAACGCCTTAGAGGTTGCTCAAGGGGTGAAAGCGGAAATGGCCCAATTGGCCGAACAGTTTCCACCAGGAATGGAATACGGCATTGGTTTTGACACCACCGATTATGTCGAACAGTCGATGACTGAGGTGGTGTGGACGTTGATTCAGGCAGTGCTGTTAGTCGTCTTCGTCATTTTTATCTTTCTGCAGGACTGGCGCACGACCATCATTCCTGCCGTCACGATTCCGGTAGCCCTGGTCGGCACCTTCGCCATTATCAAAATCTTTGGTTTCTCTATTAACAGCCTGACCTTGTTTGGCCTAACTTTGGCGACGGGTATGGTGGTTGATGATGCCATTGTGGTGGTCGAAGATATCGCCCGTAAGATTCAAGATTTGGGGATGCCGCCCGCCCGCGCCGCGATCGAGGCGATGCGTGAACTCACCGGCGCCGTCATTGCCACCTCACTGGTCTTGATGGCCGTGTTTATTCCCGTTGCCTTTTTCCCTGGTACGACGGGAGCTTTATATCGCCAATTCGCGTTGACGATCGCCTTTGCGATCGCCCTCTCCACCTTTAACGCCCTGACGTTGACGCCTACCCTATCGGGCTTACTGCTGCGGCAAAAACCGCCGATGGGGGGCTGGTTAGGGGCCATCTTCAACCGCTTCAACCGCTTTTTAGATGGTCTGCGGCGTGCCTATCGCAGTACTTTAGAACTGCTAAATGCGGTGAAACCCCTGGTCTTAGCAGGATTTGTAGCGCTGCTCGTGATTACAGGCTGGCTTTACCAGTCCGTACCCTCAGCATTTTTACCAGATGAAGATCAGGGCTATTTCATCACCATTATTCAGGGGCCAGAAGGCGTCTCCATCAGCTATACCAGCGACGTCATCCGCCAAGTTGAAGAAGAGATCCTCGGCCTGCCAGGCGTGCGGGCGACGTTTGCGGTGGGGGGATTTAGCTTTTCCGGCAGCACCTCCAACACGGGGGTGGTCTTTACCACCCTAGAACCCTGGTCAGAGCGTGGACCTGGGGAATCCGCCCAGGCACTCATTGGTCAACTTTTTGGCCGATTTTCGCAAATTACTGAAGCGCGTGTTTTTCCGGTCAATCCCCCAGCCATTCAAGGGTTAGGACAGTTCGGTGGATTCCAGTACCAATTGCAAGATCGCCAGGGTAATTTGAGCTTGAACGATTTGGTGGGCAATATGGGCGCCATGCTTGGGGCCGCCAATCAAAATCCCAACCTACAAAACGTCTTTAGTACTTATTCAGCCGCAACCCCCCAGTTACTGATTGAGGTGGATCGCGATCGCGCCAAAGCGCTTGATGTTGATATTGACGATGTTTTCAGCACGCTGCAGACCTATATTGGTTCTCGCTACGTAAATGATTTCACCCAAGGGCAACGCACCTATCGGGTTTATGTACAGGCCGACCAGCAGTTCCGCTCTGACCCCGATGATATTCCCAAGCTCTACGTCCGTTCTGGACGGGGTGAGATGATTCCCCTGGGCAATCTCATTACGCTCATCCCCAATACCGGGGCGCAGACGATCAACCATTACAACCTGTACCGAGCGATCGAAATCAACGGTGCCCCTGGGCCAGGCGTGAGTTCTGGTGTGGCTCTGAACACTATGGAAGAGCTATCCGCTCAGGTCCTGCCGCCGAGCATGGGCTACGAATGGTCGGGCACCTCCCTAGAAGAAATTGAATCGGGCAACCAAGCGCCGATCATTTTTGGCCTGGGATTGATTTTTGTGTTCCTAGTGTTAGCCGCTCAATACGAGAGTTTCATTGACCCGGTGGTGATTCTCTTTGCAGTGCCGTTAGCGGTACTCGGGGCCTTACTCGCCCAGACGGTGCGGGGGCTCCCCAATGACGTTTATTGTCAAATTGGGCTGGTAATGCTCATCGGCTTGGCGAGTAAAAACTCCATCTTGATTGTGGAATTTGCCAACCAGCTACGCGCTGAAGGACTCCCCATTGTGAAGTCGGCCTTTGAAGCGGCAGAGCAACGGATGCGCCCAATTCTGATGACCGCAATTTCCACCCTCAGCAGTATCTTCCCGTTGGTGATTGCCACCGGAGCTGGAGCGGGAAGCCGTCAATCTCTAGGAACTGCCGTCTTTGGGGGCATGTTCGTGGCAACCTTCCTGAGTTTGTTCGTCGTGCCGATTTTGTATGTGGTGGTGAAGCAACTCAGCGATCGCTTTTTCGGCGGTCCGCCGCATAACAACTCGGTTTCTAGCCAGGGCGATGAGCGTCAGTTGGCCTTGCCGACCCAACCCCGGTAGACGGCTACGAACCTGAGAAAACCGCTAAAGTTTTCCTGAAGTCTGCTCATTTCGCCTAGCCGATGAGCGGCGCTAGACGGTAGCGAGTATTTGATTCAGGCCACCTTTTCCTAGTAGGATGCAGTGATGCGAAATACTATAAACACCTTTAGCTGGACGACCCGTGCGTAAGACTGTCATTGCTGGAAATTGGAAAATGTACAAGACTCAGGGAGACGCGCTGGCGTTTCTCCAGGAGTTTTTAACTCACCTGACAGAGACCTCGGACGATCGCGAAGCTGTGCTCTGTGTCCCGTTTACTGCATTGGGTACGCTCTCCAAAAATCTGCACGGCAGCCGAGTCAAATTAGGTGCCCAAAACATTCACTGGGAAGATGAAGGAGCCTACACTGGCGAAATCTCTGGTGAGATGCTGAGTGAGCTTGGAGTGCGGTATGTCATCGTCGGCCACAGCGAACGGCGTCAGTATTTTGGCGAGACTGACGAAACGGTTAATCGCCGTCTACTAGCCGCACAGCGTCACGGTTTTACCCCGATATTGTGTGTTGGTGAGACGAAACAGCAGCGCGATGCGGGCGAAACCGACAGCGTGATTGAGGCCCAAATTAGCAAAGATTTGGTCGATGTTGATCAAAGTGATCTCGTGATTGCTTACGAACCAATTTGGGCGATCGGCACTGGAGATACCTGCGAAGCCACGGATGCTAATAAGGTCATTGGCAATATCCGTGAACAGCTCACGAATAAGGATGTGCCAATTCAATATGGCGGGTCAGTGAAACCGGGTAACATTGATGACATCATGGCCCAGTCGGAAATCGACGGCGTGCTGGTGGGTGGTGCTAGTCTGCAACCAGAAGGGTTTGGTCGCATCGTCAATTTTCAGTAGAGCGATCGCCACGTCACGAGCCTTCATTAGATTCTGAGAAACTTCCTGACAACTCCAAAGCAACTGAAATGCCTGGGTCTCACTTTTGTGACCTAGGCATTCTTAATGATTGCTAGTAGGGTAATCCTGCTGCGACGTATCGCCTTTCAAGCAAGGTCAAGATTAGCAGTGGGGCCAGGTACGCGATCGGCAAGCATGGGCCAGCGCCACGATCTCTATTTTCCGCGCCGGTGATGTAGCTCGACGTGGGGCACCAGAGAGTGGGGTTTTTCAAGCCCGTGCGCTTCCATCAACGCTTGATCATCCATCACTTCAAAGGGGGTGCCATCGGCGATGATTTGGCCTTCATCAATCAGGAGCACGCGATCGCACACCTCCAACAAAAACTCCAGATCATGGGATGCTAACAGCAGCGTCTCATCCGACTTCTGCAAAAACTGA
Organism: Leptolyngbya sp. SIOISBB; assembly: GCA_010671905.1. Taxonomy (GTDB): domain Bacteria; phylum Cyanobacteriota; class Cyanobacteriia; order Phormidesmidales; family Phormidesmidaceae; genus Halomicronema. The sequence continues at coordinate 5,734,476 of JAAHII010000001.1, read as the reverse complement.
ATCAGGCGACGGCGAGTCCGCAAATCTAAACTGGCGGTCGGTTCGTCATACAGCAAGATGCGGGGACACATTGCCATCAAGCCCGCGATCGCTACCATTTGCTTCTCGCCACCTGAGAGATGGTGAGGTGGTCGACTGGCCAGCGCTTGAATCCCGGTGAGGTCCAACGCGGCCTCTACCCGTTCTGTCACTTCTGCATCGGATAAGCCTAGGTTTAATGGGCCAAAAGCAATATCGTCTCGCACAGATGGCGAAAACAGCTGGTCTTTTGGATCCTGAAACAGGAAGCCCAACTCGGGGCGAAATTGATGGGGTTCAACGAGGCGATCAAATAGGTGAATCGTGCCGGTTTGGGGCGTCAATAAGCCACATAGCAGCATGAACAGAGTCGTCTTGCCACAGCCATTGTGGCCGATCAGCCCCACCCGTTCCCCTTCGCGAATAGTGGTGTCAATCCCCTGCAAAATACCGGGATTATCGGGATAGGAAAAAGAGAGGTTTTGGAGCGCGATCGCCACCTCACGGATACGGCCCTGGGGCGAGACGGGCATCGATATTGCCGGTAGCGGACTAGAGGAAAGCGAATTGGAGGATTGATTCATAACGATGGCAAAGAAAGTTCCCAAATTACAACGCTGGCCGCGGCCACTAGCGTCAAAATCGTCGGCAGGGCTACACTGTCGCGCTCCGCCCCACCCTCGGTCGTTAGCGTCCGGGGCGGATGCTGGCCGTAGCCGCGCAATCGCATCGCACTATACACCCGCTGCGACTGGTCATAGCTCCGCAATAACAGACTGCCAAAGAGCGCTGCTAGCCAGCCCCAATGCCGCTGCAGCGTTTGACGAGAGGAACCGTAGCCGCGCAGTTGCATCGCTTGGCGCATAGTGGCCAGTTGGTTAGCGATATCAAACAGATAGCGGTAGGTCAGCAGCGTCATATCGGTCAACAAGGTGGGAATGCCCAGCGATCGCATGGTTTCCAACAGGGTGAGAAAGGGCGTCGTACCCAGCAGCACAAATCCCGTGGTTAAGATCGCGACAAACCGCCCCGCAATCAACGCCGCCGTTTGTAGACCTTCTAACCGCAGCGCCAAAATTGACCATTCCCAGAGAATCGTCTCCCCCGAAATCCACGGCAGCAGCCCCACCATCGCCACAATAAACAGCCCTGGGTAGGGCAAGCGCCGCCGTAGATAGGTCAACGGCAGTTGCGCCCACAAATACAGACCCGCCACCACCCCAAACACCCACGGCAGCAACACCAAATGGCGGACCGTCGCAATGGCAAACATTAGGGCCAGCAGACTCAGCAACTTGGGTCGCGCAGCCCACTGATGAATGGTGGACTGCCCAGGAATATAGACATCAGCGTGAAGACTCACAGCCATAACTTAACGCTCTAGCAATTCAGGTTTAACGCGCAGCAAGAAAAAGCAAAGCAACACCGCAAAAATACCTTCCAAAAAAATCAGCGGGATGTAGCCCAGCATCAGCGCCGTGAGAAAACTCCGCTCGGTGCTCTGATCCAGTGTGGAGGGCATCGCAAAAATGACCAAGGCAAAAAAGATCAGTGCCGACAGCCCGACTCCCAAAGCTCCTGAGGCAAAACTAAACAAGCCCAGAGAAATCTTAGGCGGCAGGGATTTGCCCAAGCGCTGCCGCTGTTGAAAAAGTTGTCCCGCCAATAGAGCCGGAATACCCATCATGGCGGCATCGACGCCAAGGGTCGTCACCCCGCCATGGCCGAGCAAAATCGCCTGCAGTAACAGCCCGATCAAAATGGCCGGCCAGGCATACCAACCCAATACGATCCCCAACAAGCCATTGAGCACCAAGTGTACGGATACGGGAGGCACGGGCAAACTCAGGGATGACCCCACAAAAAAAGCGGCCGCTAGCAAGGCAGCTTTGGGCACTTCCACTTGGGGATTAGAGGTTCTATTGATTTGTTTGAGGGCTACCCAGGTGACGCCCCCCGCGACTGCATACCCCGCGACACAAATTGACGCCGGTAAAATACCGTCAGGAATATGCACTATTGCTTACCTCGACGCCCAAAATACAGTGCAGTGCCGACGCATCCCCAAGTCACTGCACCCGCCACCACCCCCCGCTGTAGCCAGTTGAGTCCAACATCATTAGTGAAATCGCTAGCTACCAGGCCCCCTGCCTCAACGGGAATCGCGGCAATATCCCCGTGCCCCGCCTGTCGCACGGAGACTTCCCAGGTGCCAGGGGTCGTGGGCACGAAAACGAAGCGGCCCTCGGTATCTGTCAGGCCCGTATAAACTGGCGTTTGGGGATCATCTGGCGCAAACACCTGTACTGCGGCTGCCGCCATGGGCTCACCCGAATCATAGGCGGCCTGAATTTCCACAGCGTTAGTGCTGCGGGCCTGAATATGAGCCCCGTGGGCAAGGGCAAGGGAGGGCGTACTCGCGATCGCGATCGCCGCTAGACTTACCCGCTGCATGTCCCGTCGCAGGGCCGACCAAAATGACTTCATTGACTAACTAGTTTAGTTTCTTCGCAATGACCTTCACCTACATGGCCCAAGCTGGGCAAAATCTCCATCAGTAACTGGTAATTTTCAGGATCCAGTTCCGACTCTAGCGTGGCCATATCGATATCAAGGGTGTTGCCATCAGCGATCGCCGCCAACGGGTCAAAGCCGAGTGCTCCGGTATTGATATCGTCCTCAGGAGGAGCTTCCCCATCGCCAAATAAATGATCGAAGTGAAAAGTTGCCTCTAGATCAGCCTGTTCAGCGGCTTCTAGAATACCTTTGCGCTCGTCGCCGACAAAGTCACCGCAAACAAACGCTAAGTCGGGGTCAAGTTTCAGCGCAAAACTAATGGTCTCCCCTGCTTTGGCGGCAGTGCCCTCAAGCCAGATGGTTTGCCCAGCAGCCGGACCAGCCGGGGCGGGCACCATCTGCCAGGAGAAGGCGTTGTAGCGACCAGCGGGGGCTTCGATCGATTGCACCAAGATCGGTTCAGCACTCTCGTCTCCCGCCGCCAGATCCACCGTCATGGTTTCAGCAATGCGGACCGTCTCAATGGCTTTTGGCGTGCCCCCGGCCTCAGCATCAAAGGGCGGATCTGCCTGGAACGCCGTAATATCAGTCAACGTCACATACACATGGTCAAAGTCGATCTGCCAGCCATCCTTTGTGACAAAACCTTGACGGACAAAGTCTTCACCATTGGCTCGAATCGTGAGTTCACCCACGCCATCAGATGCGGTGGATGAGCCTGCGACCTCTCCTTCCAGAGAGCCGGTTTCCGTAGGTTCTTCGGTCGTTGTTTGAGCCCCGCAGGCCAGCAATAGTGTCGGCAGCGCCGCTGTCATTGCCATGCGGGCAATTCGCTTGATTTTAATCATTGTGGAGTTTAGGAATACCGGTTGTAGCTTTCAGTGTTCTAAACACTCCGGTCACCAACTTCAGTTAAGCCATCTCAAACCGGAAATACAATACCCCCAGGGGGCATAAAGCCGAAAATGGAGCTGTTTTTAGGGTTTCCCAGGCAACTGAAGGGACGTTTAAGTAACTTTGAGATATTTTTCTTCACGAAAAGTAAATCAGCCCTGAGTAATGCGTCCAAATCGTTGAAAACAGCAGAGATTATTCAAGGTCAATATGCCTGACCACTCGCGTTGAGCGATCACCCAAGCCTCGGGAAAATCTTCTGCCCAGGACCAAGTGGGTTCCCAAGCACCAGTCCCAGTCTGGGTCGCGATTTCGTAATCTAGGTTGGCCTCAACGGCGGCCTCCAGGCCCGTTTTGAAGGGCGACTGCAGATCTTCGACCACTTGTAAGGGCCGTAAGCCATACCCAGCCCAAACCTCTGGGGTCGTATCGACGGCTTGAGGCACGAGCATTTGGAGGTGGGTCATCAAAGGCTGAGCGATCGCGGCGGGCAGCGTCCCCGTTTGCACCAATCGCAGGCAGCAAAGCAGATCATGCATTTCGAGGTGCTCGCTCGCCTGCACCGTTTCAACCACTTTTGCCGTTACTGTCGTGATGAGTTCTGGTGGCACGCTGTCGGCATAGTCATACAAATAGCCTAAAATCTCTGCCGTGGGATTCAGCGAGAATTCGTCATAGCGGTCACTGGCAGAGTTACCCCACCAGGGCGCATGGGGACTCTGATCCGCCATGGGGGGAATCGTGCGCCAATGTACTGGCTGGGGATTGTATTGCTCAAGCAGATACTGGAGCCCCGTCTTAACCAATTCATGAGTGGCAGGGATTTGGAGCGATCGCAGGATCTGGAAAGCGATCGAGGTGCAAATTACCGAGCTGTGGGGCGATCTGACATCTGGCTCTAAGCCATGACCAAATCCACCGTCGGTATTTTGAAACGCCGCCAAGGCAGACAATATCGCCGCCGCTGGACCTTGCTCAAAGACGTGTTCAAACCGAGCCTTTTCCAGCGATCGGGCGTGCTCTTTAATGAACTGACGGGCATTTGCAAAAGCGGTTTGGGTGAGTCGCATACCATTCAATGACCAGACAATGACACCAGCCGAAGGCTCGCCAGTAAACCTTAAGCCAGTCAGCTCTTAGGCTACAAGCAAAGTAGTACAAATGTTATATTCCTAAATGGTTTGGCCATCACAACCCTCATCAGGGTCGTGTGACGATTGTGTAAGGTCATACAACTGCGATGAGCCGACACTCTGCGGTGGGTGATTGGAGGCGTCCTCCGGCCGAAATCCACTCAGGAATTTGTCTGGTTGAAAAAGCAGGAGAAAGTCGAACGCACCTTCGGCTGGTTTAACCGGTATCGGCGGTTGAGCAAAGATTATGAGGTCTGGCCAAAAACCAGTGAGGCGTCCATTCATCTCGCCATGAGCCGCATTATGGGGCGGCGACTGACCTAATTTCATGCCTCGGTTGCATTCTCAAACATCCTCTGAATGCCACCTCCCAGAATATAGCTAGTAAAGGTAGCTATGAGTGCAGTAGAGGCCGACAGATTATCTTTGAATAAAGAAATAACTCTTGCGGTTTATCAGCTGGATTAAGGAATTAAGAATACAACGACCATTAGGGGGGAGCTACCGATCAGAGACGCAAGAAATTCGGGCGTTGCTGACATGAGTGAGGAACGGATTTCTGAAGATCAGGGTGGCTATAACCTACTCCAAATGACTCATCCCAGAAATCAGCATCGCCAAAATTCGTAGGGCCAAGGGCAAATTCAAGCTGATCCATTAACTCTGCAGAGAACTCGGTCATAAAAACGAAGAAGTGATAGCGACTGGTTTTCGCCATCACTTCTCCATCCGAGAATATCAACTATGCTCCCTGGCGGAGTTTATCGAGGACGCTTTGGTCTTCCATGGTGGTGGCGTCGCCGACGATGTCTTCACCACTGGCGAGGTTGCGTAGGAAACGGCGGATGATTTTGCCCGATCGCGTCTTCGGCAACGAATCTGCAAAGCGAATGTCCGCCGGGCGAGCAATGATGCCGATTTCTTTGATAACGTGCTGCTTGAGTTCGCCTTTCAGGTCATCGCTGGGCTTGTGGGTATTTTCAAGGGTGACGAAGGCAAACACTTCTTCCCCCGTGATTTCGTTTTTGCGACCCACTACGGCCGCTTCAGCTACTGCTGGATGTGACACCAGTGCCGATTCGATTTCCATGGTGCCGAGGCGATGACCCGAAACACTGAGCACGTCATCAACGCGTCCCATCACCCAAAAATAGCCGTCTTCGTCGCGGCGAGCACCATCACCGGCAAAGTATAGGTATTTGCCATCCTTGGGGGGAATATGCTCCCAATAGGTCCGGCGAAAGCGCTCGTCATTGCCGTAGACGGTACGCATCATACTGGGCCAGGGATGCTTAACAACGAGATAGCCCCCTTCGTTATCACCCACAGGATTGCCGTCCAAATCCACCACGTCGGCCAGGATGCCAGGGAAAGGCTTCGTCGCCGAACCGGGCTTTGTGGGCGTGGCACCGGGCAGCGGCGTCAGCATGAAGCCGCCGGTTTCCGTTTGCCACCAGGTATCCACAATTGGGCATTTGTCACCACCGATCACCTGCTGATACCAGACCCAGGCTTCTGGGTTAATCGGTTCACCCACCGTGCCTAAGATCCGGAGAGAAGACAGGTCACGAGCTTGGGGCTCTTGTTCGCCCATTTTCATAAAGGCGCGGATGGCGGTCGGCGCGGTGTAGAAGATATTGACGCCATACTTTTCCACTACATCCCAGAAGCAGCCAGGGTTAGAGGGGCGCGGCACGCCTTCATACATGAGGCTAGTGGCCCCGTTCGACAACGGTCCATAAACAATGTAGCTGTGCCCCGTAATCCAACCGACGTCGGCAGTACACCAGTAGACGTCGGTGTCGTTGTGGTCAAAGGTCCACTTATAGGTCATGTGGGTGTACAGGTTATAGCCACCCGTAGTGTGGACGACACCTTTGGGTTTGCCGGTGGTGCCGCTGGTGTAAAGGATGAACAGCATATCTTCAGCGTCCATCTCTTCGGCCGGACAGTTCCCCGAGGCGGTTTTCTTGAGGTCATGCCACCAGTGGTCGCGTCCTGCCACCATGGGGACACCTGATTTTGTCCGTTCGACTACCAATACGTTTTCGACGCTGGGGACGGCATTATTTTCTAACGACTGGTCAACGGCGGCTTTGAGGGGAATCACCTTGTCTTTGCGGAAGCCCCCATCGGCGGTGATCACCAGTTTGGCTTCGGCATCGTTGAGGCGATCGCGCAGGGCATCGGCACTAAAGCCGCCAAAGACGACTGTGTGGGGTGCCCCAATGCGGGCACAGGCCAGCATGGCGATCGCCGCTTCGGGAATCATGGGCATGTAGAGGCCGACGCGATCGCCTTTTTGCACGCCTAAGTCTTTCAGCACGTTGGCCATTTGACAGACTTCGCGATGTAGTTCGCCGTAAGTCAGCGTCCGCGAATCTCCTGGTTCCCCTTCCCAGATCAGGGCGGCTTTGTTGCGTCGCCAAGTCGTCAGATGCCGATCCAAGCAATTGTAGGAAATATTGATCTTGCCGCCACTAAACCATTTAGCAAAGGGCGGTTGCCAGTCCAGCACGGTGTCCCATTTTTTGAACCAGTGGAGTTCTTGCTCTGCGAGTTCAGCCCAAAACGCTGCCGGATCAGCCGCAGCTTTGTCGTAGAGTTCCTGGTATTCCGCCATGCTTTTGATGCGGGCATTGGCAGAAAAATCAGCCGAGGGCTCAAACAAGCGCTTTTCGTTGAGAATCGATTCGATCGTCGGTTGAGACATAACAGTGGTGTGAGACGGCGAAAGTTGAGGATGAGGGCTGTCGCTAGCATCCTGCATTTCAAACGATACTGTGTTTCTCGACACAGCAAAATCGGTCTGTGCAATTTTTTAACTTCCGCCCACCGATTTGAAAAACAGTGATTACGGCAAAAGCCGCCAAGCTAACGAACAAGAGCATGGCAGCTGCCGAGTAGTCTCCTGTTGTCGCCCCTTAAAGGTCTTTGAAAGCACACACTACGGCTTGTCGTCATAAAACGGGAATAGTGACAGTGATCGCCTTTCTCAGAATTAAGGGGTGGGCTCACTATCTCCAGACATCATCGAAGAGATGATTGATTTTTATGACCGAACTGATCTTAGAACTGGTAAACCTGTTGGCCGCGCTATGCGTTTTCTACTGTGTACTGCGGCTGATACCAACCCTAAATCTACGTTTACAGCGTCGAGCTGTACAGCTACTTGCTTTAGCAACCACGACCTTCTCAATCAATGAGGCATTAGGGTTTATCGGTTTGTTTTGGGCTGCTGAGGGGCTCGAAATCGTTCGTGATGGATTGGAAATGATTTTTATCATGAGTTTAGCGATCGCACTACTCATGCTGTTTAAGTCTGATCGTCGAGAGGTCGCTACCTTAAATCGAGCAGCGACGATTGATCGCCTTACTGGCCTACACAACTTTGGCTATTTTCAGAATTTGGCCACTCAACGAATCAATCTGGCGCTGGCCGGTAATCTACCCCTCACAGTGATCTTGTTAGATGCAGACAATTTCAAGAGTTACAACGATACCTTTGGCCATGAAGCCGGGAATGTCGTACTGGAGGCGATCGCGGGCGTCCTACGGCAAGCCGTGCGGGCGGGTGAAGACGATATTATTGCCCGCTATGGGGGAGAAGAGTTTGTGGTGTTGCTCAGCCGTCCATTAGACAGAGCTGTGATAACAGCAGAGCGGATCCGAGCGTTAATTGAGGAACAGTGTCAGCCAGCTGCGACTCCTGGTTTACAACGAGCCGTTACCGTCTCTATTGGCGTGGCGACATTAACGCCTGAGCGGCAGACCCTAGAGGCGGTGGTGGAAGCTGCCGATAAAGCCATGTATCAAGCGAAACGAGCGGGAAAAAATCGAGTCGGTCAAAGTGAGTGACTCGATTCACCTACTGAATTCGAGAGTCTGAGCCCCCCCTCATCAGTTGCCACTGGGTCTCAGACAGGAATTTTGAATTGCCGCATGGCTCACGGGCTCAACTGGCGGTTCACCACCAGAGAGCCAATGACGCTGGCATGCCAATCGTTGAGAGGCATCATGTCGGGAATCAGCGATCGCACTGAGCGCGGTGTGGTTGCATAGGCTAACCAGCCGCCCAATACGATACTGCCGACGACAGCTACTCCTACCAGGACACGATTCATCTCAGTCCCCTAAGGGTGTTAGCCAACTTCTTGAGACGCCTTGACCTGGGGTTTGGTCTGGGGTTGGAACTGGAATAAGGTGTAAACCACATTCCGGCGAATACCCGTCATCATATCCAGAAAGACCTCGTAGCCTTCGCTCTTGTACTCAATCAGTGGATCCTTTTGACCATAGCCGCGCAGACCGACGGTTTCCCGTAGCGCATCCATTTGCTGCAGGTGCTCGCGCCACAGGGTATCAATCTGCTGCAGGATGAAGAAACGCTCGGCTTCGCGCATGAGTCCTGGTTTAGCCTGGTCAACTTGAGCTTCTTTCAGGTCGTAGGCAGTCCGCACTTGTTCGTGTAAGAAGGTCTTGATTTCGCCTACGGACAGGTCGGCCAGCTGTTCCGGTTCCAGGTCTGCTAGCAAGTAGACAAACTCCTTCACCTTCTCGACCATCTCTGGCAGCTTCCATTCTTCCGGCGGCAATTCGGGATTGATGTAGGCCTCCACAATGTCGTCCATCGTGCGCATGGCATAACCAATGACGAGTTCCTTCAAGTCCTGACCTTCCAGCACCCGCCGCCGCTCGGCATAGATGGCGCGCCGCTGGTTGTTCATCACTTCGTCATATTCAAAGACCTGTTTCCGAATGTCGTAATAATAAGTCTCGACCTTCTTCTGCGCGCCTTCGAGGGAACGGGTCAACATGCCCGATTCGATGGGCATGTCCTCTTCTACGCGGAACATGTTCATCAGCCCAGCGACGCGATCGCCGCCAAAGATCCGCAGCAGGTTATCTTCCAAACTGAGGAAGAAGCGGGTTGAGCCAGGATCACCCTGGCGCCCCGCTCGGCCTCGGAGTTGGTTATCGACCCGGCGCGATTCGTGACGTTCGGTGCCAATCACGTGCAGACCACCCGCTTCGATTACCTTGTCGTGTTCCGCATCGGTGTATTTCTCATATTCTTTGAGAATGAGGTTGTAGGCTTCCCGCAGTTTCTGAATCACGGGGTCATCGGTGGGAGCTTTTTCCGCCGCGACGGCCACTTTATCCTCAGCTTCCAGTTCGGGGAGGCTGCGATCGCCATAGGTCTGTACCGCAAAGTCCACCGTTTCTTTCAGGAATCCATCGGTTTCTGCCGACAACTCCGTGGGGAAAATATCCGGCGACGCCTTCCACGTTTTCACCTTTTTCTGACCGTCGCCAAAGCCCTGAGATTTACTGCGTCCCTTAGTAGTGCCCGGTACCGACACCATCATGGTGTCGTCATCCTCTGGCTTGACAATGCGGGGCAGCAAATATTCCCGCAGCTTCAACCGCGCCATGTAGTCGGCGTTACCGCCGAGAATGATGTCGGTACCGCGTCCCGCCATGTTGGTGGCGATGGTTACCGCGCCCCCGCGTCCAGCCTGAGCCACAATTTCAGCTTCGCGTTCTACGTTCTCGGGCTTCGCGTTCAGCAAGTTGTGGGGAATGTCGCGCTCTGCCAGCAGCGTCGACAATAGCTCCGATTTCTCAACGCTGGTGGTCCCCACCAACACGGGCCGCCCCGTTTCGTGCATTTCCGCGCATTCGCCTGCCAGCGCCTGCCACTTGGCCATCTCGGTTTTATAAACTACGTCAGCCAAATCTTGCCGCTGAGAAGGTCGATTGGTGTCAATAATCGTGACTTCGAGGTCGTAAATTTTGCCAAATTCTGCCTCCTCCGTCTTCGCTGTCCCCGTCATGCCTGAGAGCTTGGGATAGAGCAAAAAGAAGTTTTGATAGGTGATGCTGGCAAGAGTTTGGGTCTCCGGTTGAATATCGGCATACTCTTTGGCCTCGATCGCCTGGTGTAAGCCATCGCTCCAGCGCCGACCCGGCATCACCCGTCCGGTAAATTCGTCGACGATCACCACTTCACCATCGCGGACGATGTAGTTGACGTCTTTGACAAATAGCTCTTTACCCTTGATGGCGTTGAAGACATAGTGCGCCCAAGGATCTTTGGGATCGAAGAGATCTTTAACCCCTAACAAGTCTTCTGCGAGGATAAACCCTTCATCCGTGAGCAGGACGTTGCGGGCCTTTTCATCCACTTCGTAGTGGTCATCAGCGTTCAGCTGCCTTGCCACCTCAGCAGCTTGCGTATACTTTTCGCTGGGCCGTTCCACCTGACCGGAGATGATTAGCGGCGTCCGGGCTTCGTCAATCAGGATCGAGTCGACTTCATCAATGACGCAAAAGTTGAAGGGGCGCTGCACGACATCCTCAATTGAGGTCGCCATGTTGTCACGCAAATAGTCAAAGCCAAACTCACTATTGGTGCCGTAGGTGATGTCACAAGCGTAATTACGCTGCCGCTCGGCAGGGCTCATCCCCTGCTGAATTAAACCCACATCCAGGCCTAAAAAGCGGTGGACTTGTCCCATCCACTCAGCGTCGCGGCGGGCCAGATAATCGTTCACCGTGACGACGTGAGCACCTTTGCCCGTCAACGCATTCAGATAACTGGGCAAGGTCGCTACGAGGGTTTTGCCTTCCCCGGTTTTCATCTCGGCAATCTGGCCTTCGTGGAGCACCATGCCACCGATGAGCTGCACATCAAAGTGCCGCATACCCAAGACTCGGCGCGAGGCTTCTCGTACGACGGCAAAGGCTTCGGTGAGAATATCGTCCAGGGATTCGCCTTTTTCTAGGCGCTGCTTAAATTCACCCGTTTTGGCTGCCAGAGCTTCATCTGACAACGGCTGGATTTCTTCTTCCAGCAAATTAATTTCCACTACGTCGGGTTTGTAGCGCTTGAGTTTACGAGCGTTTGGATCACCAAGCAGAGCTTTGAGCATATGTCCGGAGACGATGGGTTAACAGAATCTTTAGTAAAACGAAAATATCAGCACTTCACAAGGGGCGATCGCCGCACCTTATTAGATGAAATCCTTTTCATTTAAACCTTAATCGATCCTACCACTTGAGTTTGGGGATGAGGAAATGGTGACTTTGTGAGCCAATCTTTCATACTCATTTGGAAAACTATGTGCTTAAAATATGTTCACACCGAACTATTTTGGCCTTTGAAGGCCCGATTTGGTTATGACCTTAAATTCTCTCCAGCGAACGAGTGACCTGGGACAGCTAGCGTGGACGCAGCTGTGTCGTCGCTCAGTGGGAGTGAATCGGGTTACCCATCCCCAAGCTCGTATGCGATCGCAGCGCCAAGCAGGCGGACGACGATGAGGCTGCCCAGTTTTTTGTAGGAGTTGGGATATTTTTGACCCATCAGGGGCTTCGCTTCACCCCACTCCATGTCAAGAACCGCTGCAAAACGCGGTCAGATTTTTGACTCCCAAACTGTCCCCTGGCAACTTTGCTGGTGGTTTCTCATATCGTGTCGTTTTCAAGCATTCATTTAATACCCATGGACTGTAGTCACATTCAATTTCGGTATACCGATACCCTATCGGCTGCCCAGTTACAGCAACTCATCGACCTATTTCACCAAGCGGCTTTTTGGGCCAGCGATCGCACTGCAGAAGAGATGGCGATCGCAATTGCGCATAGCCATCCTGTCGTCACCGTGTGGGATCACGACACCATGATTGGTTTTGCGCGTGCCACTTCTGACGGGATCTACCGCGCCACCATTTGGGATGTCGTCGTTCACCCTGATTATCAGGGAGAGGGATTGGGACGTAAGCTCGTGCAAACTGTCCTCAGTCACCCCCTCATGAGTCGCATTGAGCGGGTCTATCTGATGACGACTAATCAACAGGCCTTTTATGAGCGCATCGGGTTTGAGGAGAATCAAACCACGACGATGGTGCTATTCCACCGAGAGATTGAGACCTTGCCGAATCTACCGCCCGTCAAGGTGGGGCAGGTACACCCCAGGCCGAAGTTGTGAACTAGGGAAGACATCGAGCGATCTCAATGATTTCGCTGAATCCCACAGCCACTGGTCGGCGTCTTTTCGCTTTTCCAGCAGGGCTGATGCTGTGATACCAGGGAATTGGTCGCACCGCTTGGCCAATTCCCTCCCGCCAAGCTTCAGCAAAGGCGTGCCATATATTTCAGGTTGGAACGGAAGAATCCCTTTCATCTCAGGAAATTCTCGCTGCCCAATTCCCTCATCCCTACTTCATTAGGTGCTGGCTGCTCTACGTTTGCGCATCAGTCTCGGGATTGGGAAAAGAACACTCCACCGTAATCTTGAGACTGCACTCAGCCGTGCCCTTCGTCACGTAAGGCACCCCAGCTTCACCACCCATATTGATACCAAATTCCAGCTTCACCTTATCTACCTCCGCTGCCCCCAAATCGCGAAAGGCATTGAGCGTGCGGCGGGTGTAGGCCTTGAGGGTGGTCTCCATCACCGCAAAGCTCTGCATCGTCTTGCGAGTGGCAGCTTCGATCGCCCCCTTATCGCCTTTATCCAAGTCCGCTCGGGTCAGTTCCCGGCTGGGGGCATGGGTGGCGGCTTCGACTTGTACGTCTTCGGCGGACTCGACGTAGATGACGGTGTCAGCATCCACTTGGATGGGAATGAGCTGGGTCATGATTCAGCGGTGAGGAAAAAATAGGGTTAACTTTGTATACGGTACCAGTGCCCTCTGGCTCACCTAGTTAAAAAATTTGTTGCATCACCATGACTCGTGTCGCCCTCGTTGTGGGCATCAACACCTACACCCACTTTCCAGATCTCAAGGCTCCGGCTCAAGATGCGGAGGCGATCGCCCAGCGGCTACAACAGGACGGCGACTTCAAAGTCCATCGCTTCCCGGAGGCTCTGGTGCGGGAGGGGGAACAGCTCAGTCCCACCGTGGGGGAAACGCTGAGCATGCCGCAAGCGCAACTCGAAGCGGAACTCAAGCAACTCTTTCGTCCTGACAGCGCCCAGATCCCTGATGCCGCTCTGTTTTACTTTTCGGGTCATGGGTTGCCCGATCCCGAAGGTGCTGATGGGTTAGACAAAGGCTATCTGGTGGCTAGCGACACCGACCCGCGCCAGACCCGCCCCGGCGTCTCACTGGCCTGGCTGCAAAATCTGTTGGCCCATAGCCCCATCGCCAATCAAATTGTGTGGTTGGATTGCTGCCACAGTGGGGGCTTATTGATCAATGTGCAAGCGGCGAATCCGGGGCATCGTCATGACCGGAGTCGCTGCTTTATTGCTTCATCGCGAGACTTTGAAAAGTCTTGGCAAGACCTGAACAGTCCCTACAGTGTGCTGACCAAGGCGCTGCTGGATGGCCTTGACCCGACCCGGTTGCCGGGTCGCTGGGTTGATACCTTTGCCCTGGTGGACTCCGTGAACCAGGCGCTAAAAGGCGAACTGCAAACCCCCACCTGCACTAATTTTGGCGATGCCATCAACCTCACCCGCACCTGGCAGGTCGCCGATGAGACCACCTCAGCAGCAGCAACCGACAGTGGCCTTTGCCCTTACAAAGGGTTGGAGTTCTTTGACCTGAATGACACCGACCCTCAATACTTTTTTGGCCGCGAGGCCCTGACCAATCAACTGATAGATCAGGTACGCACCAGCAACTTTATGGCGTTAGTGGGAGCCTCGGGAAATGGCAAATCGTCCGTGTTGCGAGCGGGCTTGCTGCACCAGCTTCGGGTGGGGCGACGCATTGCGGGGAGTGACCAGTGGCAGTTGCTAATGATGCGCCCTGATGCTCAGCCCATGAAGAACCTGGCAACAGCCTTTTTGCCCATGGACGGATCACAACTGGATCGGGCCGAAGCGCTGGGTCGGGCAGAGGGAATTCTGCAGGAAGGCGGCACCGGACTCGCCCGACTGATTGAAGCGGCTCCAGCCCCCAGAGTCCTACTCGTGGTGGATCAGTTTGAGGAGGTGTTTACTCGCTGTGATGACCTCGATGAACGGGAGCAGTTTTTTGCCTGTCTGATGGGGGCGCTGCAAATTGCCGGAGATAAGCTGTGTCAGATTATCGCCATGCGATCGGACTTTGTCGGCAAATGTCTGGAACGGGACTATAGCGGCTTGGCCCAGCAAGTGCAGCAGTACATGGTGAGTGTGTTGCCGATGCAGCCGGATGAGTTGCGAGCGGCCATTTGCCAGCCCGCAATCCAAGTCGGGCTGACGGTGGAAGACACGCTGGTCACCGAGACTTTGAATGATATTAAGGGCGCGCCGGGGAGTTTGCCGCTGCTGCAGTACACGCTAAAGGAGCTGTGGCAAAGGCGACAGGGCAATCAACTGGTGCTGTCGGCCTACCAAGCCCTCGGCGGCATCAACGGCACCTTAGACCAGCGGGCCACGGAACTGTATCAGGGTTTTAACGCTGAGCAACAGCGCACGGTACGACATCTGTTTCAGCAGTTGACCCAGTTGGGAGAAGGTACGGAAGATACCCGGCGACGAGTGTTTTTGGACAACCTGGTCTCCGAGCCGCTCCACTCCGCAGACCGCGTGCAGACAGTTGTAGAAAAGCTCGCAGATAAAGAGAATCGGCTGCTGGTGACCAGCGAAGTGGTGGGCAAGGATGATATCGGTGAGCGGCGGGCCATTGTCGATGTGGCCCACGAAGCACTGATTCGCCATTGGCGACTGCTACGACAGTGGATTGAGCAAAACCGAGACCTGCTGCGGCAGCAGCGACGGACTGAAGCGAGTGCCGTGAACTGGCAAGAGTACCAGAAAGGCGAACGGTATCTGCTAGAAGGCTGGGCGCTTAAAGAAGCCGTCCGCTTTATGCAGCAGCAAGCAGATACATTTCCGTTGTCTGATTCGGCCAAAGTATTTATCAAGCAGAGTCAGTGGAAACGACGCTGGGTTTGGCTGAAGACAGCGAGCTGGTTGATAATCCCAGCGGTAATAGTAGTCGGTGTTGTGGAAAATCACCTGCGTGAACAACGGGTGCGAGCGGATTTTGAGCGCATTGATGATCTAAACCAAAGAGGCGTAGCAGAAAAATTTTCGGCAGAAGATTTAGTTAGAGGTTGTCGACGCGGTGTGCCGCTACGCAGTACCCCTGCACTCGAACCAAGCTTCCTAGGCAACTACATCGGAGAGCGCCTCCTATTTGGTAACTGTCGCTCTCTAAGTCGTCTAGACTTCATCTCCGCAGACCTCAGAGATGCAAACCTCAGAGATTCAGAACTCGTCGCCACAGACTTCATCTCCGCGGACCTCAGATACGCCAATTTTAGAGGAGCTAACCTCATCTCCGCTAACCTCAGAGAAGCTAACCTCATCTCCGCTAACCTTAGGGATACAAATCTCAGATACGCCGATTTCAGAGATGCTAATCTCAGATACGCTAACCTCACCTCCGCGGACCTCAGAGATACAGACCTCAGCGACGCAAACCTCAACAATGCAATCTTTACCTCCGCGGACTTCAGAGATGCAAACCTCAGCGACGCAGTCCTCATCAACGCAGACCTCAGAAACGCAGACCCCAGAAACGCAGATCTCAGAAACGCAGACTTCAGATCCGCAATCTTGCTAGCAACTGATTTACGCGGCACTAACCTCACCCCGCAACAGCTCACTGGGGAAGGCGGTCCCTACCTCTGCGATTCGGCGCTGCCCGATACAGTCGACATTGAAGATACCGACCTCAATCGCGACTGTGATGCCATCCGAGAAAGACTGATAGAACGGTACAGCCTAGCACCCGAACATGCCCGAGAAATCGTCAATGACGCGAGGCAGAAAATCTGGGCGGAGTAGGTGATCAGGGCTCCATCAGCAACTGGGTACGTAAGCGATATATCAACAGCTGCTGCTCTTCTACTGTGAGCTGATAAAAGCGCCTGCCGTCAAAGTGCTGAGCCACATACTCATCCCGCTGCCACTTCGACCACCGTAATTGATACACACACTGCCGACTTGACCTGTCAGCTTTTTAACGCTTCTGCTATGCATGACAACCTATTGTGGTTCAGGGCATTGGTAATCGGAGCGTTCATCGTTCGAAATTTTCACCATTGCTTAGGCTGTCTCTATTGGAAAGGATAAAAGACGAATAAACGCGATGGGTTCGATCTCTCAAACACGATTACGGTACTTTGAGAATTGTCCTTGACTGACTCTAATGACGCAAATGGAACAAGCAGCCCTCCGAGCCCGCAATACTCTGGTGGTTTTGTTCACCGTGTTTTGTGTCCTAGACATAGTGCTGGTGATTTTGGCGAGGGATTTGTGGGCGATCCCTCGCATCTGTTTGAACATCATGGTGATGGTCTTTGTGTTGCGGGGACGTAAATGGGCCAAATGGCTCTTAATCGTGTTGTTTGGTCTCTCCGCGTTTGCCTTGGTTGCCCTGTTACTGGTTTTGGGCTCCGAGCTATCAACCGTTTTGGTGGTGGGCAGTTGGCTCCTGGCAGCTCTCAGTTTACTGATTCCCATTTATCTGGTGACGAACTCTAATTTGAATCGTTACTTTGCCCAGCAACGACAACTGCGGCAGAGATCAGCGAATGATTCAGAGCCTTAACACCCGCTGTAAATGAATAATTGCGTCCGTCTAAAGCGCTTCTTTGGCAGGGAACACACCGCGATCGCTACGACCAAAGGCCCCCTATCCAAATACCGAGTTCTACACCAACAAAACCCAAGACCGCACTGCCTAGCCAATAGAGCAGGCCTTTGAGCCTTTGTTGGCTATTGAATAGTTTGGCTGTATCCAAAATATAAGTAGAAAAGGTCGTATAGGCTCCCAGAAACCCAGTCTGAATCAATGTTTGCCAGGTTGAGGAGAGTCCCCAGGCGGGAGCAGCGGTGGCGAAGATACCGATGAGGAAAGCGCCGGTGAGGTTGACGAATAGGGTGCCATAGGGAAAGCGATCGCCGGCTCGCTGGAGCCAAAACAGGGCGATGTAGTAGCGACCGAGAGCGCCGAAGACAGCGCCGACGCTAATCGCTAGCGGAGTCCAATCCATGATGGTCTCCCCGTCAACCATCAATGGATTTCACGTTCTCGAACTAGCATGACCGGGCAGGCAGAATGCCGAATCAACTCCTCCGAAATACTGCCCAGCAGCATATCGCGCCATAGTCTTCTGCCATGGGTGCCGATGACTAACAAATCGGGTTTGATGTCGTTAACGGATTCTAAGATTTTCCGTTCAGTGTTACCTTCCAGGACTAAGGCGAGGGGCGCCAGGTCTTGGCCGTAAAGGTCGA
Source organism: Leptolyngbya sp. SIOISBB (assembly GCA_010671905.1). Classification (GTDB taxonomy): domain Bacteria; phylum Cyanobacteriota; class Cyanobacteriia; order Phormidesmidales; family Phormidesmidaceae; genus Halomicronema. The sequence goes on along the minus strand of JAAHII010000001.1, from coordinate 5,716,665 downwards.
TTAATTCTGTGAGCAACTGATCAGCCGCTGCCATCATTTTGCCCCTCAATCTGTTCAACGGGCATGGCGGCATCTGTGCCGTACAGCAATGCTGGTGCATTGACATGCACTAAAACGACTTGGGCTTGTAGTTTCCTAGCCAAGGTAAACCCCGTCTCGGCCACCTTCAAAGCGAGAGGGGGCCTTTCCACCGCGATCAGAATTTTTGAGAAGGTCACCCCCGATTCTCCAAGGCTTTCACCGGTTTACCTAAAGCTACTCAGTAATGCGGCCTGAAAGCGGCGAACTGGCGCTAGCGTTGCTCTTCACCGGGATGCGACCAGAGTGATAAGCCATCCGACCAGCGATAGTGGCCATGCCCATGGCCTGACCCATCAGGACAGGATTTTGGGCCTTCGCGATCGCGGTATTGATCAACAACGCATCCGCGCCCATTTCCATCGCTGTGGCAGCTTCACTCGGGGTCCCAATCCCAGCGTCCACCACGACCGGAACGTTAGCATTCTCAATAATGATCTGGATATTGGCCGTATTGCGAATGCCTTGCCCCGACCCAATGGGAGAACCGAGGGGCATCACGGTGACACAACCGACCTCTTCTAAGCGCTTGGCCAGTAGGGGATCGGCGTTGATGTACGGCAACACGGCAAACCCTTCTTTCGCAAGCTGTTCGGCTGCTTCTAGGGTGCCAATCGGGTCCGGCAGCAGATATTTGGCATCGGGAATGACTTCTAGCTTCACAAAATTGTTGTCTTCCTGACCCAGGAGCTTGGCCATTTCCCGGCCTAACCGGGCGACGCGGATCGCGTCTTCTGCGGTTTTGCAGCCAGCGGTGTTAGGCAGCATCCAAATGCGCGACCAGTCTAAAGCTTCTGCCAACCCTTCATGCCCTGGCGCATTCGTCTGTACTCGGCGCACGGCGACCGTGACGATTTCGCTACCGCTAGCCGCGATCGCCTGACGCATCGTTTCAAAATCACTGTATTTGCCACTGCCCGTCATGAGCCGCGAGGTAAATTGGCGACCCGCAATTTCTAGGGGAGTGTCTTGCGAGAACTGAGACAGATGATGGGGAACGGTAGAACTGGCTAAAGTCATCTTGGAAAGTGCCGGTGAGGGAATAGTCAAAGCAGGTGTGGAACGTTCAAATCGCTGCCAGGTGAAGGGGGGCAACAACGGCGACGCTCGACCCAGAATGTAGTCTGACACGATTTCTGCGGTGATGGGCATCAGCAAAATGCCGTTGCGGTGGTGGCCGGTAGCCAGGGTCAAGTTTTGGCAAGTACTCGGGCCAAGAATCGGGGCTTCATCGGGCGTCGCTGGGCGAAAGCCCCACCAAGTTTCCTGTACGGGAAAGTCCCGTAACGTCGGATATAAATCCACGGCTTTTTGAAACAGGTGCGCCATGCCCGCTGCCGTATTACCAGGGGTGAAACCGACCGTTTCGCTGGTGGCCCCGAGCACGATGCGGCCATAGCGACGGGGCACAATATAGATTTTGTCTTCGCCAAACAAAACGCGCTGCAGCGGTTGCGATTGAGCAAAACCAGGGGGCACTTGAACCGCCGCCATTTGCCCTTTGATGGGCATAACCGGAACGGGTAATAGATCATTAGCCCAGGCTCCTGTGGCCAATACATAGTGTTCAGCGTGAAAGCTGCCCGCTGTCGTTTGGACCTGCTGTACCTGGCCACCTTGCTGCACAAATCCCTGGACGGCAACCCCTTCGCGAATGTCGACCCCAGCATCACGCGTGGCTGTCAATAAAGCTTGGGAAAGCGATCGCGGATCGACCTGACCCTCTTCGGGATACCACCAGGCCCCCGCAATGTCGGCACTCAGACCCGTTTGATAGTTCGGTAATTGCGTTGCCTCAATCCACCGTCCTTGGGTGTGTGGGCGATCGCGTACATCAACTGGCCGCTGCATCCGGGGCGCGAGAATGCCGTTGGGCCAGTAGCCAACATCCTGCCCCGTCAGCGATGCCAACTTTTGTACCCAATCGGGATAGCGCTGTAGGCTCTGGCGACACAAATCCAACAGAGGGCCGGGAGGCAATTCTTCCGCGCCGGGTGCCAACATACCTGCCGCCACATGGCTCGCCGCTTCGGCAAAGTCACGACTGAGTACCGTCACAGAGAGCGAGGCCTGTCGCAGCTTCAGGGCGATCGCGAGCCCCATCACACCGCCGCCCACAATTAGGACATCAGGAGTCCCCGTCATTACTTACCCGCTTGCCTCAAAATTATTCGTCCACTTTTTGATCCTATAACGCCCCTGGGTCAACCTAGCTGAAAACAATTTGCTAACCAGTTGATTAGAGTCCGTCATTGTTTTACGGATAGGGGGCTTTGAGGCAGAGCCCATACAGTCTCTCTATGTGTTTATTGATACGCAGATTTTTTGGAGCCAACCAAGGCCAAGGGCACCCTTGAAGCATTGGATACGCATCACTCAGCGAGAAAATACGGAGGAAACACTTTAGAGGCTAGAGGGTTGTGCGGCTAACCGCGCAAACTAGCACCATTTTCCATTAACAGATCGTTATCTTTTGAGGTTGATATAAAAATTCGATGAAATAAAAACGGTTACTTAAAGCTTAGATAAAGATCTTCTATTTAAGGTTGGAGGTTGTTATCCATTCTAAGTAGTTTTGCGTCTATAGGGATAACTAATCCGAATCAGAAGCATTTATCAAAAAGTGCCTCATTTTGATAGTTTCTTCAGGAGAAATAATAATGATGATGAAACAAACATTCTTTGCTCTTATGGGAGCTATGGCAGTTGGAGCCGGTTTTGGAGGTGGTGCTGAAGCTGCAACATCATACCTCGGCTCAAGTACTGGCAGCTTTGGTACCGTCGATACCGATACCGGTGTTTTTACTGAAATTGGCAACACTGGGCAGTTCTTCGACATTGCGACGCTAAACGAGACCACAGGATACGGCATCACTAGCAGTGGTAATCTTTTCGAAATTGATTTAGCTACCGCTGGTACGACACTGCTCGGTAATGCAGGTTCTTTTATCAATGGTTTAGGGTTCGATGATTCTGGTAATCTCTTTGGCACCGGTAACGGTAGCTTATTCAGTCTAGATCTAGGTACTGGCGCAGCATCTACAGTCGGTAGTGGTGTGGGCTCTCCGTTTAGCAGCTCGGGCGACATTGCATACGATGGCAGTCAGTTCTTTGCCACCTCTAATGATGGGGCTAATAATAGCTTGTGGTCCATCAACGCAATAACCGGCGTGGGTACTCGTATTGGCGATATCGGGTTTGAGAGCGTCTTTGGTTTGACTTATCAAGACAGCACTCTATTTGGCTTCACTGCATCAGGTGATATTTTGACTATCAACACCACCACTGGCGCAGGCTTAGATATTGCCGATGTTACGGGTCTTCCTGGTTTCGTGACTGGCGCTTCACCGACCGTTGCGACGGCTGTTCCCGAACCCACTAGTTTGCTGGGGCTGCTGGCCGTTGGCGCGCTGGTGACTGGTGCCGCCGTTAAGCGCAAACAAGCGCCTTCTGTTAAGGCTTAGATCTCCAAGACTTCATTGGTTTTGTAGCTGTGAACCGATTCACCCGCAAAAATCAATGATGAGCTTTTGTTCGTTGACTGATTAGAATCCCCTCGCTAATGGCGAGGGGATTTTCTATAACAACTCCTTCTCTCTGCTTAAATACACACACCCAGAATCTGATTGACGGCGTTGGGAGATCGCTCCATGCTGTAACTATCTTCCATTGGTTGCCGCTGGAGTAATTATCATGCCCCCTGCCGCGTTGCCTTGGCTTATCGCGATCGCGCTGAATACGGTGCTACTAGCGATCGCTTGGTTTCTGCCCAAAAAGCTGCTCACACCGCTGGGCTATGGGAACGCTTGGGTGCTGGGCGTGCTGGTATGGGGCTGCTTGGGCTGGCGCGGCTATGTCGTTGTCATGGTGTATTTCTTAGTGGGTACGGCAGTAACGCGCATCGGCATGGCGGAAAAAGAAGCCGCTGGCATTGCCGAAAAGCGTTCCGGGGTGCGAGGCCCCGAGAATGTCTGGGGCTCAGCCCTTACGGCGACAGTCTGTGCCTTGGGCGCATTGCTGATCGGTAGCGGCTTAGTCTCCGGCCTCTCTGGGGAATGGGTGACCCTGTTTGGCTTGGGCTATGTGGCGAGCTTTGCCACTAAGCTGTCTGATACCACTGCTAGCGAAGTCGGCAAAGCCTATGGCAAACGCACGTTTTTGATTACTACACTGCAGCCGGTGTCCGCTGGCACCGAGGGAGCAGTGAGCTTGGAAGGGACGCTAGCAGGTGTGGTGGGCTCGGCGCTAATCGCCGTTGTTGGCTGGGCGGTGGGCCTGATTTCACTCTTAGGAATAGTTCTGTGTCTGATTGCGGCCTTCATCGCTACTAATTTGGAGAGCGTGATTGGCGCGACACTGCAAGAAAGGTTGCCCTGGCTGACGAACGAACTGGTCAACATTGTGAATACGACAATCGGCGCGATCTCGGCTATTTCCCTCGCCTTAATATTCTCCTAAGCTTTAGGATAAATGTGTTTAGCGGGTCTTCGATCCCCCGCTGTCGCCGCCCCCTTGAAAAAGGGGCTATTAACATCTCGGTTGGAAGTCCCCCTTTTTAAGTGGGATTGAGGGGGATCAGTAAAAGTACACGCTAACGATAGAAAGTCTCTATGGTCGGCTGTTCGTCGGTGAAACACGATGAACGGCTAACTGTGGGGAATTTGTTTACTCAGCAAGTACGAATCTAGCAGTATGGCAGCATTGTCTTGGTTAACGTCCAGTCACTTCATCATGGTGGGGTTATTGGTCGGATTTGCGATCGCCCATAGCGGTCTGGCCGCCTTACGGCCCCGGGGAGAAAAGCTGATCGGTGCTCGGGCTTATCGCGTCTTATTCGCCCTCGTCAGCATTCCCCTCGCAAGCGTCCTCATCATTTACTTCATCATTCACCGCTACGACGGACTGCAGTTGTGGAATGTGCAGGGCGTCCCCGGCATGGTCGAGGGCGTGTGGCTTTTCTCCGCGATTTCGTTCATCTTTCTCTATCCAGCGACGTTCAACTTATTGGAAATTGCCGCCGTCCAAAAACCCCAGATTCACCTTTACGAAACCGGCATCATTCGCATCACCCGCCATCCGCAAATGGTGGGACAGGTGATTTGGTGCATCGCCCATACCCTGTGGCTGGGCACCACCTTTATGTTGGTCACCTCAGCAGGATTGATCGCCCATCATCTGTTTGCTGTCTGGCACGGCGATCGCCGCTGGCAATCTCGCTATGGCGATGCCTTTCTCAAAGTTAAAGAGCGCACTTCAGTCATTCCCTTTCTCGCAATTGTGCAAGGTCGGCAACAGCTCAAATGGCAGGAATTCGTGAAGCCCGCTTATGTCGGCATTGTGCTCTTTATTCTGGGCTTTTGGTGGGTCCACCCTAAACTCATCCAAGCTAGCCAACAACTAACTTGGTAATCCGTTTCTGCTGTCCAGCCCATCCACTCGATTACCCATTGATTGACTCTCCTGCCCTTTCCCCATCCCGTATGATGACGAGTTTTCCAAAAATCAAGTTGTTGGCGGTTGGCAAAGTCAAAAAGGGTTGGATTCGTGAAGGGATTGAAGTCTATCGTCAGCGCTTGCCAGAGTTAGAAATTGTGGAACTGAAGGACACGACTCCCACGAAAGAGGGAGAACACATCCTCTCATTGCAAAAAGGCCGAGATCGCTTGATTGCCCTGAGTGAAGAGGGCAAATGTCACAGCTCTATCCAATTGGCGAAAATGATCAGCCAGGCTGAGTCTGGGAGTCTGGTATTTGCGATCGGGAGTGCCGAGGGCTTAAGCCAGTCGGTGAAGCGATCGGCTGAGCGCCTCCTAAGTTTGTCGCCCATGACCTTTCCCCATGAACTGGCGCGACTGCTGTTGTTAGAGCAACTGTATCGAGCCAAAACTATTTTGCAGGGCAGCAACTATCACAAATAAAGGTGATGACCGCAACTTGACGGTGAGGCCGACCCGTCTGATAGGCTATAGCGGCAAAATTCAACACGCAAGAGTTTCTCAAGACGCTATGGCACTTCAGGTTTATGGTATTCCCAACTGCGGCACTTGCAAAAAGGCGTTTAGCTGGCTGGAATCGAACGGCGTTAGCTACGAATTTATTGATACTAAGACTGCACCCCCGACGAGTGAAATGATCACCGAGTGGGTCGCGGCTTTAGGGTCTAAACCCATGCGCAACACCTCTGGTCAGGCATATCGAGCCATTGGCGAAGAGAAAAAGACTTGGAGCGACGAGCAATGGGTCGAAGCCTTTGCCAATAATGCCATGTTGCTCAAGCGTCCTCTGTTTGTCAAAGACGGTAAAGCAATTTTGGTAGGGTTTCGCGCCAAAGAAGAGGTGCTGCAAGAAACCTTGAACAGTTGATTAGACCAATCAGCAACTGTATCCGTTAACATAACCTAAATAGCAAGTTAGCTTTAACGGATAGAGGCGATCACTAGCAGCCACGATCAGAGCGATCTCTTCTATCCTCCAAACTGTCCCAACACGATCAAGATTGACCAGGCAAAAATCACCAGGGTTAACAATGTCGGCAATGCGGTTGGCATCTTTATTCCTGCAAGCGGCTATTCTCTTCCCAAGATAAAAAATCAATATCTGCAACGAGCTAGAAATGGCTGCGGCAATCCGTACTGGCGCAAGCAACCATCTTGAGTAGTGAAACAAATGATCGATACCATTAAAAGGCTTCCATAGAGCATATAGAATTTTTCCATGGCGAAATGTAACAAAACTCGTTTTAATTTGTTACATTTCTTTATGTAACGATATTCGTCGTTCTTCATTTAGGATGTCTTGATGACTTACTCTACGGTTGCCACTTTTAACAACTCAAGTTCTTCCACTAGCGTCGTTGAGAACATCATTACCGCTGTTCAGCAACTCTCGACTGATGCTCAATTAGGGTTGCTGTGGGTTCTTTACGAAAATATGGGCGGTTCTATTACGCCTGCAGCACCAGGCGCTGCACGTTTACAGTTCGCCGAAGGTTTACTGGCGCGTGTGCAGGCCATGTCCTCCGAATTACAGCTCCAGTTCATGCGCGACTTGGTTGAAAAGGCCAACACACCAGATACTCGGGCCTACGGAGTACTGTCAAATAATACAAAGCTGGCTTTTTGGTATCAGTTGGCTGTGATGATGGAATCGGGTACCGTCATTCCAGTGCCCGATTACTACAGTTTGTCTGGCAATGCCTTGCAGCTGTTTAATCGCATCTCTAGACTCGACTTTGGGCAGCAAATTACTGTCATGCGCCAGATGGTTGTATCCATGGGCGTTGATCCTTTGGCTTAGAGCAGTAGTCATCATGACTTGTCAGAAGGCACTCATGAGGAGTTAAAAACTCCTCATGCCTTATCTGCTTTTGGCGTTGCTGATTTTGGGTATGAATTGAATCACTGGCTAAAAGAATAATATGGGCTGACTCCCCGTCGAGAGAGGAGAGCGTGCATCTTGCCCGCGGCCTCAGATGCCGAATTCATGCTTCGATTCAGCAATGCCCTGCTTTTTTCTGTGCATCAAGTAAATTGGTTGCTGTTGATATTGCGAAGGTTCTTCTATGTCGCTAGTCCAGGCAAAATCAGGGGCGCAACTCTTGGCCGAATTGCGCGCTCATCCTACGGTGGAGCGCTATTTCGAAAGTTTCAATGCCGGTGACTTTGACGTGACAGCAACTTTGTTTGCGGTAAACGGACAGTTGCAGCCCCCTTTTGAGGCGGCAGTTGTCGGAAGTGAGGCGATCGCTCAATATCTCAAGACAGAAGCCGCAGGTATGCAAGCATACCCCAAGGCGTTAGTAGTTGAGCCAACCGCCGACAGCACACGCCGTGTTGTTGTTAAAGGGCATGTCAAAGCGATCGTCTTTAGAGTCAATGCTGCTTGGATCTTTGAGCTGAATGAAAGTGGTGAGATTCAATCAGTGAGTGTTAAGCTCTTAGCCTCTATGCAAGAGCTTTTGAGTCTGCGCTCTTGATTAGGAGACAGTTTTCCAAGTACTCTAGGCAACCTTCTGACTGACAGCTGGTTGATGCCAAGACAAAGCTAGGGTGCGCCGTCCGAGGTCTCGATGATGATGTGCGCACTGCCAATCAGGATGAGCCGTCATCAAGAGTGACTCTATCGATTCCTGATCAAAGAGATGGGTGGCTAGATTGCCATCGACTTCAAAGTCAATGGCAAAGCAGTTCTTTGAAGCGCACGTGATCGTTAAGGTTGCCCCTGTAGCTGTGGGCAAATCTAACGTATCGCCTGCGACCATGCTACGAAAGGATAAAATCGCTTTCCGAAACTGGTCAAAATCGTTGACACCGAGCCCTGGCAGAATGATGGGTTTGGTTTCATCCCCATTCACCAGCAGCCAATAGCGACGGAGCGGATCAATACCAACCAGCCAAGCTTGTTCGTCATCTAGCCGATAGCGGGGAACTAGGGGAAAGCGATCGCTCATACCTGCATCCGAAAAACTCGTTACCTATAGGATTTCCTAGTCAGCCAACTTTCTCAATCCCGCGAAACAAAAGTTAAATAACACCAATGGCATTCATAAACATATGTTAAGTCTCGACTTTGCTGAGCGATTGCTGGCGAGGCACAGATTGGCGTTAGCGATTTAACAAGGGCAAGTGCCGTTCAAAAGTTTAGTTGGTATCTCAGTCCTGTAGGCAGGCGTTGAGTAGATCGCTAAAGGGTACGGTGCCAAGGGGATAGCCAGTAGAATTCTTGGGCATGAGTTTTGGGCTCTGATTATTCTGCTGGGACAATCCTAATCTGGGGAACCAGTGGCTTCAGAACTGGCAAGAGATGGGAAAATATGAAGGGTGGCGAATGGCAGCAATGCCTGTCGTTGCTAAAAATGCTTCTCTGAGAGGATTTCTCTAAGATCATTAAGGGCAGACTTCTTTGGGCGTCTTGGTCCCACTATTCTCAGGAATCATCACTTGTAAGCCTGCGTTGTTGAGTGGGTGCGTAGCAGGTGTTATTACCTTTGAAGGTCTTCGCGATCGCCTGGCTAATCCCAGAATTGTTTAGAAATTGAGTTCGACTTATTTTTCATGGTTGCTGTTGAACGATTTGTTCCGCCTTCAATTTTTGGTTTGACCTTTCTACTGTTCATTGGTCTCTTCTTCTTCATTCGCGCTTCGACTAAAGACCGTACAGAAACAGCGCTCTACGTTACCCCATTGGCCGATGTCACGCTGCTCGAAAAACTGCAGCAGTACTTTGCCGACCGAGCTTATCGGGTGACTGAGGTAGACTCCGATTCCGGTCAAATTGCGTTGGAAGGCCGCGTGGGTGCCAGTATTTTCTTGGCAGTTTTCTTGGGAAGCTTGGCCGGTGTCGGCTTGTTGTGTTTGGCCCTTGTATTGGTCATGTCGTCATCACGACTGGGTTACTGGCCCTACGGGCTCTTGGGATTATCGCCTTTAGCTTCCTGGTTCTACTGGCAAGGGGCTAATCGGTTGGAAAAAGTTGCTTTCTGCGTGCTGTCGTCCGATGGAGCAGCGTCAGTTGACTCTGGAATGACGACATCAGAGACTCGATTGCAAGTGACGGCTCATCGCGATGAATTGGCAACGCTAGCAGCACAGATACCTTTAAAACGCCAAGAGGTGGAGTAATCACTTCCACCTCTTGGCAATTGGAGCTTTATGACGTTTCTAGTTGAGATTCTGAAAAGCTGAAAACCTTTCTTGACGAAAGTAACTTCAGCAGTGAGACAGAAGTCTTAGTTGGATAAGCTCACGACTTCGTCTTCCTCTTCGTTCAGCAGCGCTCTCAAACTGGGGAACAAAAAGTGGTTCTCTTCAACATACTGGGCACCAAAGAGACCTTTTTCTGCCCAAAAATATCGATCGGTCGTATGCTCATTGCGCTTCACGAGTAACAGTGCGGGGGGGGCAATGTTTTCGCTGTGAATGAAGTTACGAGCAGCGGTGACGGGTTTATCGGTGCCGCTTTCGATACTATATTGAGGTATACACTCCAGAATGCGCCTGCCTTCTAGACGACGGCGGCTTTTACGTTTACGTCTTCTTGCCAACCTGCCTACCTCCTACTCTCTGGTGTACATATTAAGATGGGTGTGTAGTTTCTGCTACAAAACCCTAACCCTGCAAAGTATATCCGGTAAAAACTAAAATTTCAACTTATTTAAACGTGCAATGTGTAACCGCCATGGTTAAATGGTAAGTTTTCTTATGCTTTTTTAACTAATCCACGAACAGGCGATTGGGCTGCTCGTAAGGGTTTGAATTTTTCCTTCCGAAAAGAGTTTCAGGCGACTGTGAAATGATGTTGATGCCTGCTAGTGCAGAATTTGCGGCCCTCTGTCAGTCACAACTGGCGATGATGGCGAAGTTAATGGGTGCTGACTCAACGGCTGTTTATATTGCGGAAGGTTGGTCAGACCAAAAAGTTCCTGATCTATTGCCGGTTGCGCTTTATCCCCCAGAGGCCCACGGTTCTTCTGCGAGAGCGATAGAGAAAATATTGCCTGCGCAATCCAGTAATTCAGCCGCGCTTCAGAGTCCACAAAGGCTGATGATGGCGGATTCTATCAATCCAGAACCGCCTCTAGTCACTGGAGCCGGTCCGGCAGCTGAGCCCGCTGGGCCGCTGCAGCGTCTGGCAATTCCGATGATGCATGAAGGGGGCATGTTAGGGGTGCTGGTTGGTTGGCGAGCCGATCGCCCTTGGCTGGATATAGAACGCGCTCGCATGGAAGACTGTGCGCAATCGTTAACCTTGGCTTGTGTGCTAGATCAGCGGGGGCAATGGCTTAAGACGCAAGTTTCGGCGTTGGACCAAGTGCAAGCTCAGCAGTCTGATCGCTTTCATGAGTTGTTGCATCAGCTGCGGAGTCCCCTCACGGCACTCAAAACCTTTGGCAAACTTTTAACTAAGCGATTGCCGACAGAAGATACCAATCGTCGGCTGGTGACTAACATGCTGCGAGAGAGCGATCGCATGCAAGAACTGTTGGGCTATTTTGATGAGACGCTACAAGCGGCGGACGACTCCCGCGAAGAAGCTGCCACGACCGTCCCGTTGTTGTTGCCAGGCGATGATCGCTCGGGGCCAATGCCCTCGTTGACAGCCTCGACGGGTTCTTTGGCACATTTTGGGGGCGTATTGACGCCTCAGTCAATCGCGATCGCGTCAGTCGTATTGCCACTGGTGGAGTTAACACAGCCGCTGGCTGAAGATGCCGATATGCAATTGCAGGCGGTGTTCGATCAAACAGACCTCATGATTCGAGCCGATCTCAAAGCTCTGACTGAAAGCTTGAGTATCTTGCTCGACAACGCCCTTAAATATGCCACCCCTGGCAGTCAAGTTTGGATAGAGTGGGGCTGGTCACGACCGGATTCGCCAGATTTGGTGGGTATCCTGGTAGGCGATACTGGGCCGGGCATTCCGCAGCGCGATCAAGATCGCATTTTTGAACGACATTATCGTGGTTTACAGGCAGCGGGTGATTTGGCCGGCAGCGGCTTGGGATTGGCGATCGCAGCAGATCTGATCCAAGAAATGCACGGCCACATTCAGGTCTTTAGCCCCCTGTCAGAACTGCCTTATGCTTTACCAGAGCAGATTGATCAGGCTGCTCAGCAGCATGGCACAGCCTTTGTGATCTGGCTGCCACGGGCAAATTGAGCACCCTGACTGATCAAGCGTGCGGATTATGGGCGCGCGATCAATCAACTCTTCAGACATCCGCTAATGACTGCTAATGGCATCTGGTTGCAATGGCGTCGTGGTGACGTCAATCTTGGCTTCGATAAAGTCCGGCATGCGTTTGAGCCCAAAACCCACCTTTTCACACACGCGCTGCATGGCCCGATTTTCGTGCAAGATTTCGGCGGTGATGTAGTCTAAGCCTTCATCGTGACCGATCTGTATCAGTTGTTCAAGGAGTTTTGTCCCGATGCCCTGCTTTTGGTAGGCATCGCTAATCAACATGGCAAACTCGGCCGCATTGACGCCGTGGGATTTACTCAAGCGGCCAACGCCTAAAATCTCATGGGTACCGTCGCCGTTTTTTTTATCGACGACTAAAGCCATTTCGCGATCGTAGTCTACAAAACAGATGCGAGTCAGGCGATCGTGGGCAATGCGATGGCTCAAGGTCATGAGGTGAAAATAGCGAAAATAGACGCTTTCTTCCGACAGGGTCTGGTGGAACTGCACCAGCAACGGCTCATCTTCGGGGCGAATGGGGCGCACGGTGACAGCTGTCCGATCTTTTAACTGCCAGGGCAAAACATATTGCGACGGATAAGGACGAATTGCTGGCCGAGGAATGGTTGCCGGGTCCATGTCAGCGGGATGCAAAGACATCCGCGCATCCAAGGCCAGTAAGGGATCAGGACTATCGGCTTCTGATACCAGTAGCGGATTGATGTCGATTTCTTTGATCCACGGCTGTTCTAATGTGAGTTGACTAAACCGGACCAGCAACATTTCTAGCTTTTCGAGATCGGCTGGTTGACGCCCCCGGACTCCCTGCAGGGCCTGGTAGATTTTGGTTTGCTCCATCAGGCGGCGAGCCAGAGTGGTATTGAGAGGCGGCAGGGCGATCGCCCGATCCTTAAATATTTCCACCAATTGCCCCCCGTGCCAAACAGAATCACTGGGCCAAACTGGGGGTCGACACTACTCCCAATGATCAATTCATAGCCTCTGGCTAGGTTGATCATCGGTTGCACGGTCACCCCTTGAAACGAGTCGGGTCCAACTTTTTCGATGATGGCAATCCGAATCTCTTCATAGGCGCGTTTGACGGCAGTCGCACTTTGTAAATTGAGCTTGACCCCGCCGACATCAATCTTGTGGGTAATGGTGTTTGAAACGAGTTTGAGGACAACCGGGTAGCCCAGATCTGCCGCGTGGGTGATCGCTTCGTCGACCGAGGCGGCAGACCGTGATTCCACTGTGGGAATGCCGTAGGCTCGGAGAATCTGCTTGGACTCTAACTCGGTGAGTAAGGTTCGACCAGCCGCTTTCGCTGCCTCAATGATGTCATTGGCTTGGGCGCGATCAGTCTGGGCAAATTCTGATTCGGGCAGTAAAGCTGGCGTTTCGTAGATCCCTCGCAGGTTGTAACTGTACTTCCACATAAAGTTAAACAACTGTGCCGCAACATCTGGATAACGATAGGTGGCAATGCTGGCACGGTTGAGAATCGTTTCGCCATTGGTAATCTCAGCCCCTCCCATCCATGATGCAAGTATCGGTTTTTCAGCAATTTGGGCGTACTTCTTAAGGTACTCAGCGGTTTCAGTCGGGTCGGATGTGGCCTCAGGCGTCAGCACCACTAACACCCCATCATTGTTAGGGTCTTGAGCAACAACTTCGAGGGTTTTGGCATAGCGATCGGGGTCGGCATCGCCCAAAATATCGATGGGATTACTGTGGCTCCAGTGGGGTGGCAAAAATTCGTTGAGCTGGTCGATGGTGTCGTCAGAGATCGCTGCTAGTGAGCCGCCGGTGTTGATTAACGCGTCGGTGGCTAAAACGCCGGGTCCCCCGGCATTGGTAATGATCGCGAGATTCGGGCCTTGGGGGTGCTGATGTTGCTTGGCCAGCACTTCTGCTAAGTCAAATAGTTCTGAAATGTGCTCGACCCGCAGCACCCCACATCGCCGAAAGGCCGCATCTAACACGGCATCACGACCGGCCAGTGTGCCGGTATGGGAAGCCGCTGCCTGGGCAGCGGCCTTAGTCCGACCGGCTTTAATCACAATAATCGGTTTAGTCAGAGCCACTTCTCGCGCGGCTGAGAGGAACGATCGCGCATTCCCGATCGACTCCATATAAATTACGATGCTCTTGGTGCGGGGATCATCGCCCAGGTAATAAATCAGGTCACCCCAATCCACATCCAGCATGGAGCCAATAGAGACAAAGGCACTGAAGCCCACATTTTCTTGAAAGCTCCAGTCCAGTACGGCATTACACAAAGCATCGCTCTGGCTGATAAATCCCACATTACCTGGGCGGGCCATGCTGCTAGCAAACGTCGCATTGAGCCCCGTCAGCGGATTCATGATGCCCAGACAATTAGGGCCCATCAGCCTCAAGGGACTGTGCTGCAGCTGCTCTAAGATCTGTTGTTCTAGGACGATACCGACCGGGCCGATCTCACGAAATCCGGCAGAGAGCACGATCACCCCTTTTACACCAACCTCGACACAGTCTTTAATCAGTTCCGGAACGGACGCCGCTGGGGTCGCGATGATCGCCAGATCGACTTGGTCGGGGGCCTCTTGGAGGCTGGGATAAGCGCGAATGCCCAAGACACTTCGGTGCTCGGGGTTGATCGGAAATACCATGCCGCCAAACGGATGACTGATGAGGTTCCACAGCAAGGTGCGACCAACGCTACCGGGGCGCTCACTCGCACCAATCACCGCAACCGCTTTGGGGTTGAAGAGAGCACTCAGGGAGTGCTCTTCTGAACGAAAAATGTCATAGGCCGGATCAAGAGAGGGTTTGAGAGACATCAGAAAACCTTAAACCGCTGAAACGTACGGCAATAATTGACCATCAAACCGGAGCGCCAGCGCCCCGCTGGCTGAGCATCCAGGGATTAGCACCACGGCGAGCCGGCTTAGCCCGGTAATAGGGTGCTCGCAACATAGCCTTTCATCACGAGATCAGTCACTGACACGATGCCCAATAACTCACCGGCTTGAATGACTGGGGCCCGCTGAATGCCCGCATCGGACATGACCAATGCCGCTTCCCTCAGGGTGATATGAGGTTCGAGGGCAATGCAGGGCTGACGCATGATGTCTTGGACCCGCACGCGATCGGGGTCCAGATTGCGGGCAAATACCTTGTAGACGACGTCGCGCTCGGTCAAGACGCCGTACGGCAAGTCTGGAGAAGGTCGGTCAACAATGAGCGATCGCACGCCATGGGTCTGCATTTGAACGATGGCGTCAGCGACCGTGGCCAGACGGTCAATGACTTGTACCTCTTCGGTCATAATGTCTGCGATCGTCAACATGCTTGAGGTATCCCTCCTAAATGAATGCCAAAACTGTTTGCGGTCTCTATCTGTATTCACATCCTGGCTATAGAACAGGAATTAGGGCCATTTCTGCGGGATATTTTTAGCTTTATCTCTCTAAATACCGCTCAGTGATGTCATAGAATTACGGGGCTGTGGTGCTACAGCCCGTCGACAGCATGATGACCTCTAAACCAGATAGCTTAGAGCCGCCTCTCTGCCTGCCTTACTGAATGTCTTCTTGACGCATTCTAGAGACGCACAAAAAAGTCAACCCCAGTAACTGAGGTTGACCAAAAAGGTATCAAAAAATCGCTCCATGACTAAGTCTCAGTTCTAGGACCGATATTCTCTTCAAAGCTCAAGAGCTACTAACTCGTTGCTTGGGCTGCTAACATTTGCTTGAGCTTTTCAAGTTCATCAGCCCAACGAGGATCGGGCTGAGCCGCCTCAGCACTGCTAGCAGCAGATTTGCTGCGCCCCTTGGCAGCTGGTTTACGACGATTGGAATCACCTTCACTCTCTTCTTTACCCTTGGCGCGGGGCAGGGCTTTCTCAATTTTGAGAGGACTTTCCTGAAGGACAAAATCGCTAAACTTTGCCACCAGCGCATCGGCCTGCTCATCAGTTTTGAGCGTTACGAAGCCAAAGCCACGACACTTACCAGTTTTGCGATCAGTGACCAGTTTGACAGACACAATCTCTTCTGAATGTTCTGCAAATACGGCTTCCAACTGCTCACGTTCAATATCTTTCGGCAAGTTACCGACATAGACTCTCACAGACATTAGGGATACCTCTTTTTCAACACACTATTTCTAATCACTAACTCAAAGTCAAAATTTGCCCGTTGACAAGTTTTGATTAAGCTTAAGAACGGCAGTTTGTGGTTCACTTAAATCCCAGAAAAATTTGAATTCCAAATATTTTGGAATGACACAAAAAGCTTCCCAGTAGTTGTCAAATCAGCAACTTCACAATTCCCAAAAAGCTATTCACCGCTCTTGTAACCCCCACACAGCCTTGGCTAGACAAGCAAGTTTGTAGATATACCTCTGAAGCCTTAGCATCTAACTATCTGACACATGAGAGCCATCAATTAACTTAACATGTACAGCAGATGCCCGCAGAAGTAATCTGAAAAATTTGCCGACAAATTTGAGTAATAAAAACCAGCTACCTGAATCAAGCAGCTGGTATGTCTTGCTGTGTTGAGAGTAGGAGAACCCATGCCTAGCCCCCATGTGGGTAAAGTGACTTGACTATACTTGCATGGGTCAGTCACGGTTAGGCGCACTGGAACTCTGTTAAGAAAGGTAACACTTTGTTGAGGGGGTCGCAACCTCGCGGCTTCGCTTTAGCTCAGCCGCGGATCAAGATGAGCAATCCTAGGGCGCAACAACTCAAGCAAAGGCATACAGACCAGAGTGGATGATTGGCTTTGATCGCGAGCTTCCCGTTCTGGAAAAAGGCCTCAATATCCATCCAGGCGATCGCACCGCGCCGATACCAACCCTGTACATCGATAGATTGGCCTACCCACTCGCTGGGGTGACGCGGATGGGTTAGGAGGTTGCCGAAGGGGCCGAGGGCCGAGAAGAAATGTAGCTTTAGCAACCCTGTCGAGGTTTGGATAATTAAGTCCTGGCATAACCAATTGGCGATGCCAGGGCGGCCCAATAGTTTGCCGGTAAGGCGTGCCGGTTGGCTAACGGTAGGTAGAAGTAACGGATCCTTATATAGGCTGGACAATGGCGGGTTTTTGAAACGGTTGCCAGCGGTGATATCAGGAAAGTAAGCGTTGATGCGAATCATGATGCCCATGCCGAGACCCAGCAGCAGACTGCCCCACAGCACGCTGCGATCGCCATAAAGCCAGCCGATACGTTGGAGCCCTAAAGGTTCAAACACACCGCCTAAAAACCACAACAGCATGGCCGTCGAAACTCCTAAGACGGGACCGAGATAAGGCCCGATTTGCGTCCAAAAAGCTCCTCCTTGGGTGCCAAAATTGGGGCGTCCAGCTTTCCGAATATGGGTGAATTCTGGCAGCGGTAGAGCGGGAGTGAGTTGCCATTGCCCGGCATACCCGGTTAAGCGCTTGAGCCGTGCACCCAAGCCAGGATGGCTGCTGTTGAGTGATAGCCATCGTCGATAAGGGTTGTGCATGTCCCAAGCGATCGCGCCCAAAAAGCCTGCGTCGGGGAACAAGCTGCCCAGGCCAATCGCCGCCTCATAGCCGATGGGCGTAAGGAGATCCGTGCTCTCGACCAATGGCGGCGTGTAGCCAGTCTGAATGATTGATTGGGCAATGCCCGTTTCAAGCTTGACCAGCGCCCGCATCAAGGCATTGGGATTACCCGTCCACACAACGGTTTGGCGATCGCTCACTAAGACTCGTGAGCGGGCAGCCAGCACATTGACCTTACGAAATAACCAGTACAGTCCGTAAAAAGTCGATGAGATAATCGCCGCCACCGTCCGATTGAACGAATCAGCATGGCGATTGCCCCATTGCGCTACTTGCCAATAACCCTGATGACAAAGCTGCAATAACACCGCTACCAATGACATGAAAGGCGAGGTCCGACTCACCACATGGGCCATTTCGTAACCTACCAATGTGGCTAATTCGTCATCAGTTAGTTGCTCCAACAGTCCTCGACTCACAACAATGCGACTATATCGGGGCAACCAGCCGTAGCTAAATATCAAGGGGGCTGAGGTTGGCAACTCTTGCAGTAGAGGCATGAGCCAACCTCGCTTTTGGCTGATCCGCCGCAGCAAGCGACACCCCTCTGGGTGGGTCGTTTGGAGCTGTTGAATGGAAAGGGCTTTCAGCCCCGCTGTGGTTTGTAAGAGCCGATCTAACAACCAAGGGGAGGCGATTAACAAGATCACTAAGATTCCCAATACGACCCCGTTGCCGTCTTGATAACGCCAGTCTAAGGGGATGGGTAGGATGCGACTAAACGGAGTCAGAAATCCAGCAAGAACGGCTAAATTGAATCGCAGTAGGCTCCGACATAGCCAAAACAGTGCGATCGCGCCGATCACTTGCCCCATCCAGGCTTGCCACAATAAACCAGACGGTAGGGGGAGTTTGCGCGGGCGGTCTAGCCGTTCTCCTGTTTGAAACGCGAGTACCGGCGGCGATGGCTCTGCAGCCATTGCCTCGCGGGTGAAGGTTACAGCACTCTCAGGAACGCTCTGCTCGCTCGTGATCGGTTGTTGATTGAGCTCTTCGTAGTGAAAGAGCGATGCGGTTGTCCCGGTTTCGCTTGGCGGGTCGGCAGCGCTCTGTTGGGGTGACTGCAGGTAACTAGGTTGAGGCCCAGAAGGTGATTCGGCGATGACGGCTGAATCTAAGGGGGCGGCTGTTTCAGACGCATCTGGCATCCCTTCTGCCTCTAAGAATGACGTGTCGGTGGCCGGGAGGTTGGTTGGTTCCGGCTCAACCCTCGGTAAGGTCTCAGGGACGGCGTCCAGCGGACGAAAGCCTGTTGGATTCACCACTTCTGGGGAGGGTTGTGGCAACTTGGCGGGAGGGGGAGCGATCGCGGGTGTTGGGAGGTCTGCGCTGGCAAGGGGACGGAAGCCACTGAGGTCAGATGTAGCGATTGCTTCTTGGGAGGTTGCCGCCGATGCCGGGGGCGTCAATGTGGCGAGGGTCTCACTGGCCCATTGTTTGACCTTCGGTTGGGGGTGATTAACGAGTTTTTGGCAAAGAGCGATCGCGGCGGCTGTTTGACCATCGCCTTTGAGCGCTTTGATTAACCCGATATGCGCCTTGAGACGGATGGGGGCGGGCCCGGTCCGCTCTCGTAACAGCTGCGCAAAGTGCCCAATCGCATTGGCGTAATCAGCAGTTTTCAGAGCTGCTAAGCCCTGTTTCAAGATATGGTCGGGAGAGTCACCTGGCATGGCCGGAAATTGCTCGACAGAGAAAGGTAGGTCTGATATGCCGTTGATAATAGAACACACCTTCACTGAACAAAGTCGGCAACCGTGTCCCAGGTCGATGTGATGATTCGTGCGCAGCTAGAGCCTGATGGAATTGCGGCTATATTGGCACGATATGCCGCGATCGTCGACGATTCTCAAAGTTTATTGGCAGTTAGCCAAGCCCCCTTGCCGGTCTGCTGTTGGCACAATCCGCTCAAATGTGGCGAGGCGAGCCTGCTTGCCGCGTTAGCTGATCAAGCGATCACGCTGGAGCCCATTGCTTGGCAACCCGGTGCCTTTCGCAGTCACCATTGGCCTGGGCCGGGGAACACACTGCCCTTTAGCGCTGGCTGGTACTACGTACAGGAAGAAATTGCCATGACAGCAGTCGCCGCCCTGGCCCCGCAACCTGGGGAACGGATTCTTGACCTGTGTGCTGCTCCAGGAGGTAAAACCGCCCAAATCGCCTTGCTGAACCCAACCGGAACCGTCATTGCCAACGAAATGCAGGCCGCTCGGTTGCCCAGTCTCAGTGTCAATCTCAATCGATTGGGATTAACCCAGGTGATCACGACCCAAGCCGATGGGCGATCGCTGCCTTTGCCCGATCAGTCCTTTGACCGCGTGTTAGTCGATGCCCCTTGCTCGGGTGAGGGGAACTTACGCCGTCGTCGCCGTTTTCGTCCGTGGCACCCTACCCACGGCTTGCGAATGGCCACGGTTCAGCAAAAGCTGCTAAGTCGGGCCTTAGATCTCGTGAAACCCGGTGGCACGGTGGTGTACAGCACTTGCACCTTTGCCCCTGAGGAAAACGAGGCGGTGCTCGACGCCGTGATGGGCGATCGCGCGGTGGTCGTGCCGTTCAAGATTCCGGGCTTGACCGCCCAGCCAGGGTTGGCGCAATGGCAAGGCCAGACCTATCGAGCGGATATCAAGCACGCGCAGCGATATTTTCCGCATTTCAACAATACGGGCGGCTTCTTTGTGGCGCGGTTGCAGCGCACCTCCGTACCGCCCCTGACGAAGGCACCAGGTGTCTCCCATTCCTCGGTTACACAACCCCATCTGCCGCCCGTCCCGTGGTCGATAGACGAATCGCCGCTGCTGCAATTATGTGAGCGTTTTGCGATCGCGCCCTCGATCTTTGACAGCTATGACTGCTGGGCTACTGGCAAGCACCGGTTCTGGTTACTCGACCGTACGAGCCGCCCACCGACCGAATTGGGGGTGCAGACCGTTGGCCTCGCGCTGGCAACCCAGACAAATTTAGGGCTCAAACCGTCAACTGCTTTTTTGCAGCGGTTTGGCCCCCTCGGGCAAAAAAATGTTGTTCACCTGCCTGACTTGGGGGCAGCTACCCAATTTCTCAGAGGCGAATCGCAGCACTTGCTGGCCGATGTTGAACCGGGCTATGTACATGTGCGATTTCGGCAGTTCGAACTGGGCTGTGGGCGTTATCGAGGGGGGTGGCTCGACTCGCAAATCCCCAAAATTCTGAGACGGCCAACTCTAGATTCCTAGGGATTGAGGATTATATAAATTCCGCAATTTAGCTTGGGCCTAGGAGACCACATTTCCCCTCCTGGGAGGGGCGACGGGGTGGGTTGCCCCTGAGTGCTAGAGCACCGGTTCAGAATACCGAAAACAGTTCAAGTGAACTAAAAAGGTCGAACGATAAAGTCAGGTATTTCAGATATCGATCTACCAGAGAAAATAATACTGAACCGGCGTTCTAGGGATCGGACCCACCCCGCCTACGGCACGAGAAACCGGCACATTATTAAATTCCCGATCCTCAGGGTTCTGCTGCCACCTAGGGGAGTTGCTGAAGTCAAGTCAATGAGTTGACACATAAGTGCAGTTTTCTAGAGCCGATGGCGGATTTAGCCAGTCTAATTTTAAGTGCATGGGCCTAGACGGCTCATCTACCTTGACCGCTGGAGTTTTGGAGCACCTTGATGGGCCACAAGAAGTGTTGACTAAGTTTCACGGTCATCTCACAAACCCGTGTCTTGCGGCGTTCTCAAACTCGTCTTAAGGTTTGTGTGGCTATAGGGAACCTTGGGCAACCTACCATGAGCAGTTTCGTTACTCATGAAGATTGCGCGGGAGCGCTTGCTTGTGTAGGTTGATCGCGGCTATCGTCTTGGCTACCAGGGTTTCACCGTTACGTTAAGGTTTAGAACTGACTCTTTTTTGCCCCCACCTTTATGCCTCAACACAGCTCTGATTCGAGTCTTAGTGCGACTAAATCTCCCCATGTTGACGATGCAACGGGCCTCAGTGCCTTTGGAGGCGTCTTTACCCCCCTCGATTTTGACCATTTTGGGGGTGATTATGTACCTCCGATTTGGGTGGGTGCTAGGGCATGTCGGGTTGGCTAATACGCTGCTGATTGTCACCATTTCCACCAGCATTACGTTGTTAACGGGGCTGTCAATTTCGGCGATCGCCACTGACCAAGTGGTGCGCGCTGGGGGGGCCTATTACATGATCAGTCGCTCCCTCGGCATTGAAACCGGGGGAGCCGTCGGCATTCCGCTCTTTTTTGCCCAAGCCCTGTCAGTGGCTCTCTACACCCTGGGTTTTGCGGAAAGTGTGGTGCGAATTTTTCCGACGCTGAATCTGACGTTGGTGGCCTTGATCGTGACAGTGTTGGTGACGCTGTTGGCGTTGCAATCGGCAGAAATTGCCATCAAAGCGCAATATTTCATCATGGCGGCGATCGCCCTCTCGCTGATCTGCTTAGTGTTTGGTCACACAGCAGAACCGACTGCCGCTGCCGCCACCGTCGAAGTCGAGGTCGGCTCCGTCGGGTTCTGGGAAGTGCTGGCGGTCTTTTTCCCCGCTGTGACGGGCATTATGTCTGGCGTCAACATGTCCGGCGATTTGAAGAACCCGTCCAAAGCGATTCCCGTGGGCACGCTGGCGGCGATCGGAGTGGGCTATGTCATCTATATGTTGATTCCGCTGACGCTGCAATTTCGGGCAGAACCTGTGGATTTGATTGGCGACCCACTGATTATGCGGCGCATTGCGCTGTGGGGTGACTCGATCTTGCTGGGAGTCTGGGGCGCGACTTTGTCTAGCGCGATCGGCAGCATTCTGGGTGCGCCGCGAGTGCTGCAGGCACTCGCCCGCGATGGCGTGTTGCCCAAGTCGCTGAAATGGTTGGGTAAGGGGGATGGCCCCAATGACGAACCGCGATTGGGGACGTGGTTTACCCTGGGCATTGCGCTGGCCGCTGTCACCATTGGTGACCTGAATGTGATTGCCCCAGTGCTGACCATGTTTTTCTTGACGACTTACATGGTGCTCAATGTCTCCGCCGGTATCGAAGGTTTTCTGCGCAGTCCCTCGTTTCGTCCCACTTTTAAAGTGCCTTGGCTGCTCTCTCTGCTGGGGGCTGTGGGCTGCATCAGCATCATGTTTTTGATCAATGCCATGGCCACGGTGGTGGCGGCGGTCATTGTCCTTGGCATCTATCTCTGGCTAGAACGGCGAGAAATTGAGGGCACTTGGGGGGGATGTGCGACAGGGTGTGTGGATGTCTTTGATTCGAACAGGACTCTTTCGCATCAAGGGGCCGCTGGATTCGAAAAACTGGCGACCTCATCTGCTGGTATTTTCAGGAGCCCCTACGAAGCGCTGGCATTTGTTGGATATGGCGAATGCCCTGACGCACCAGCGCGGGTTATTTACCGTCGCCAGCGTCTTGCCAGAGGGTAGCCGCGATGTGGGCCGCCAAGAAAAGCTCGAAGCAACGCTACAGGAATACCTGGAAAAGCGGGGTATCCAAGCGTTTGTGCGATTAGTGACCGCATCGGATCCTTTTCAGGGGATGAAGCAGTTAATCGAAGCTTATGGCATTGGTCCACTGCTGCCCAATACCATTTTGCTCGGGGATACCGAAAATCCAGAGGGGCGCGATCGCTTCAGCGAACTCGTGGCCCAATGCCACCAAGCGCGACGAAATGTGGTGATTTTGCGCAGTAGCCCAGAACAGTTCACCCTAGTACAACGGCGGCCCGCCCGGTTTCGCCGCATTGATGTGTGGTGGGGGGACTGCAATCAAATGGAGGGCTGATGTTGATTTTGGCCTACCTATTGAGGACTAGTTGGGCCTGGCGTAATGCCGAGATTTGCCTGAAGCTGGTGGTGCCCAATACGATGGCCGCTGAATCAGCTGAGCAAAATTTGCAAGGATTGACTGAAAGCCTGAGGATTGGGGCGGTTTCGCAAGTGATTGTGGCCGATGGTCGGTCCTTTGATGAAATTTTGCTGATCTCCTCACAGACTGCAGACCTAGTGCTGTTGGGCCTAGCAACTCCCGCCTCGGTCGATAGCTTCACGGATTACTACGCAAAGCTGCAGCATCGCATCACGTCGTTGCCCAATACTCTGTTAGTCATGGCGTCAGAAGAACTCGCTTTCTCAGATGTGTTGCAAAAAGATTAGCCCGCGTCCCCAAGGTTCTCAAAGGAACCGACAATAACCGCTTTAGGATCAGGCCTGAGCAATTCTCAAGGGTGAGAAACGGCAATTTGATTCAAGATAGAGCGAACGGCTTCAGTCTTTTGAGGGCGGGTATCGCCTTTGGCAGGTTGGCTAATGGCGATTGCAGGCGGCTCAGGCAGAATGCCGAGTGTAGACAAAAAGCCTGACTGGTGGGGGCTTAGGTATCCTGATTCCCCTCACTTGGCCGGAGGTGGCCATGATGAGACAACAGCGTGTGTAGAAGGAACCTCAAGGCTGAGGGGGGTATGAGTCATGGCTGGCGATCAAATTGGCACACTTTGGGGGGTAAGTGCCGGACCTGGAGACCCAGAGTTGCTGACTGTCAAAGCCTTGCGCCTACTGCAAGAGAGTCCGGTGGTGGCGTTTCCTGCGGGACGTCAGGGGCAGCTTGGAGTAGCTCAGGCGATTATTCAACCTTGGTTACCGGCTAATCAGGTGCAACTGCCACTGGACTTTCCCTTTGTGCAAGATCCGGCAGTGTTAGAAGCCGCCTGGGTACAAGCGGCCACTCAGGTTTGGCACTATCTGCAACGGGGGCAGGATGTGGTGTTTGCGACCGAAGGGGATGCGAGTTTCTACAGCACCTTTACTTATTTGGCACAAACTCTCCAGCGTGATCATGCCGAAGCTCTGGTACAAACCGTGCCGGGGGTCTGTTCCCCCTTAGCCGCAGCAGCGCAGTTGGGAGAGCCGCTCACAATTTTGCAGCAGCGGTTAGTGGTGTTGCCCGCTCTGTATGCGATCGCGGATCTAGAAGCGGCGATCGACCAGGCAGATGTTGTTGTCTTGATGAAGGTCGCCTCAGTCTATGCTGACGTCTGGCAAATTTTACAGCGCCGCAATTTACTCGCCCAAAGTCGCGTTATCGTGCGAGCGACGCAACCGGATGAGCAGATTTATCGAGATTTAAGCGAACTATCCCAGCTCGACCTGCCCTATTTTTCGCTATTGATGATTGAGTGTGGGTCATCATCTGCTACAACAAGGGCAACACATCGCCCAGATTTGCGTCTAGGATAATTATCGCGTCTTGGCTTAAGGGAGCGATCTCGTTCATGACTGCCACCCCACCCTCTCAACCACGCTTTAACTGGAAACCGCTGCTGAAACCAGCTTGGCTGGCAGGAGTCATCTCTGTCGGGTTTCATGGGGTGTTATTTACTGCTGGCCCGACGTTCCCAAGTTTGGGATTTGACCAACTGACGGAAGAAACGTTGGTGACTGAAAGCCGTAACGTCCCGTTAGTCGAATTGACCGCTGGGGAACAAGAGCGCCTGCCAGACTTCTCCAGCCCCTTTTACAACTTTGATGAATTTGGCGAACTTGAACCACTCGCCCCACTGTTTGAGAATGGCACTAAGCTCAGTGGCAGCGATCGCGTCATTAATTCAGAGCCGCTGCTATCTCCAGGTCGTAATGCTTCCCCGCCCTCAGCCTATAACCTTCCGTTTGGCATTACTCGCCTAGAATCTCGTTCAGGCTCTCCCGTTCCACGGTCTGGTGGTTTACCGCCCATCGGGAGTCTTGGGACTAGAGGCGGTAACAACACTGATGGTGTTCAGCTCAATGATGATTCGGCTCAAGCCTCTGTCAGCCCCCCCGGTGCCGATGCTCTACGCTCTGATGCTGATGGTGACTCTAGTGCCGTGACAGCTGAAGACGCTGAGGCGATCGCGGCCAACAGTAACCCTACAGATACCCTGACGTTAGAAGAACGGCTAGCGGCCTACACGTTTGACGATACTCAAATGACAGAAGCCGCTGTTACCAGCAGCTATGGCGATTGGCTAGAATTCGGTGAAACGTTGGCGACCGAACTGGAAATTGGTGAGGTTGCAGCCATCAGAAGTGCGTTTGAAGAAGCTGCTATCGCTGGTATCTTAGCCCCGGTCTCAGATGAGGATGAGACTGCCCCTGACGAAGAAGTTGTTGCTGGGGGCATTGTGCGGCGACCTCTTAACCTAGAAATTGAGTATGGAGCTGGCATTTGCCTCACCCAGGAACCGCAAAACGGTTTGGTTGGAGCCTGGGTCAGCCCTGCAGGCGAACTATTGGGAGAGCCCCAAGTAATTCGCAGTACTGGCTACCAGGGACTCGATCAGCAGGCGACTGTTTACATTGAGACGTTAGATTTTTCAATCGTTGAGACCTTTACGGGGTATCAATTTGAGGTGCTCGTCACTTATTCTCCCGATGGTTGTGTTGAGATTGGTCGCCAGACCCCGGCTGTGCCTGATGCTGAAGCGGCGGCAGAGTCGGATAATTCAGCCGCCGAGGAGAAGGCCCCGGCCAAAGAGTCCCCCTCTACGACGAGTCGAGATTTGGTGCCATCAGAGCCAACCCCGGCAACTTCTGATGCAGCTGATGCGGAAACCGACGCCACATCAACAGAAGATGAGGCGGGGGCCACGGTAACTGAGGAATCAGGACAATCGGACTAGCGATTTTCTAAGCGGAAATTGGGCGATCGCCTGCATGACGTCCCTTAAGTGTTTACAATCGTTAGCGGTGAGTGAGTCGTGCCACGATGCAAGGTTCTGTTTCTGTTCGTTTGCCTCAGCGTACCTGGTTAAGCTGGTTGGCTGATTTAGTCCTGGTGGCGATGGTGAGTGGACCATTTGCTGCACCGTTTTTAGCCGCATCGGGTTTGCCTATTTTGGTGCAAATCAGCGACATCATCTACTTCATGGGGCAACAGGTTTGTCCACAGCCAGATATGGGCGTGGCCCTAGCCGGGGACCGCATTGCGGCGGTGTGTATGCGCTGCTACGGCACAATTTTTGGGCTGATTGCGATGCGCCTACTGTATGCCCGCGATCGCGGGCAAGCTGCTTACTGGCTAGACCGCTACGGCTTGGTGGGGTTTGGCTTGACCTTTGCCCTGTGCATGGCGTACCCCGCTGAGCTAGCCCTGCAGGGCTTTGAATGGTGGCCAATGGATAATGTGCGCATGACCCTCTTTGGGGCGATCGCGGGTATCGGCTTGGGCGCTTTTATGATGCCGTTATGCCATGGTTACCCTGCAGAAGATTGATCACCTTTTGGGATGCAATCCGCATAGAATAAAAAATTGGCACAGGTAACCATATTGGAGCATCCCTGATTTGTGAAGGTATTTGTCTATCACACCCCCGAAGAAGTTCCGGAAGGAAACTTACCCGATTGTGCAATCGCGATCGATGTCCTCCGCGCCACGTCAACCATGGCCGCAGCTTTTAATATCGGCGCTGAGTCAATTCATGTTTTCAGTGACTTAGACGAGCTGCGCACAACTAGCGAAACTTACCCCCTAGAGAAACGTCTGCTGGCGGGAGAGCGCGGTGGTGCCAAAGTCGAGGGGTTTGATTTGGGCAACTCTCCGCTAGATCACACCCAAGAACGCTCCCAGGGTCGTCACCTGTTCATGACCACCACCAACGGCACTCGCTGTCTACAGCGCATTCAGCAAGCCCCGATGGTGATTACCGCCGCCCTGACCACCCGACAGGCCGTTGTCGACTTTTTGCTGCGTCGTGATCTCGCTGAAATATGGCTAGTGGGTTCAGGTTGGCAAGGCGATTATTCGCTCGAAGATACGGTTTGTGCTGGAGCGATCGCGCATCAGCTGAGTACGCGTTTGGCGTGTGACCTCAAGGCGATCGCGGGTAACGACTCGACCATTGCGGCGGTCAGCCTGTATGAACAGTGGCAAGACTCCCTACTAGAGTTGATGCACTATGCCAGCCATGGTCAGCGACTCCTCCGTTTACATCAAGAAGAAGACTTGAAATATTGTGCTCAATTGGACGTGCTAGATCTGGTGCCAATTCAATCAGAACCCGGCATCTTAGTCATGGACGCCGGTTAGGACATCTGGCCATCCAGCAAACTGCGAAAGCCTGCGGCTAGGAGATTGGCTCCTCAACCGCAGGCTTCTTGCTATCGACCTAAGCTACCGCTGTGGCTCAAAAGCCAGCAACGCTATCTGAATGCCGACTATGGCAGGGGTGTAGCGCCACAATCAACCATGCGGAAAGTGGCTGCCGTGGTGTAGTTGCGCAATGACGCAGCATTCGGCTGGAATGCTGTACCTCGCTCGTTATAAGGGGTGGCCACACCGCAGTAGGCAGACATCATGGCGATAGTCTCGGCATTCCAGTGCCCTGACGTATCGGAGAAATTAAAGACATCGCCGGTGGGCGTGAGTGCAGCGGCTCGAACATCTTCGGAACCGGCTGCCACAATTTGCTCAGCCGCTCGGCGCAACATCGACATCACCTCTGCCCGAGTGACGGTGTCGGTCGGTCGGAATAGACCACTGGGGTCACCGGCCAGAATCCCCCGTGTCTTTAAAGTCGCAATTTTAGCCGCGCTCCAGCGATTGGCTGCGACATCAGGAAAGGGTGCTGTGGTCACCGTTTGAGGAAAAGTGAATCCTTTCGTCTCAATCGCTTCGGCCACAATTGAAGCAGCTTCTTCGCGGGTGACGGGGCGTAAGGGGTCAAAGTTGCCGTCAGTGCCTCCGGCCACGATGCCGAGGTTAAAGGCCGCAGCAATCTCATCAGCATAGATATCTCTGGAAATATCTGGGAACGGGTAATCCGGCTGGGTGGGCGGATTCGGATCCGGATTGGGGTTGGTGACGACCGGTTCGCCATCTAACAGCGACGCCAGAGGCGCTTCGTTCGTGTAGTAGAAGTGGCTAAGGCGGCTGCCTTCAAAGGAGCGCTGGGTAATCCGCCAACCGGGTTCGAGTTCGATTTCCATGAACCCACCAGGAACAATGCCACCAGTGCGGCCAATGACAAACGAGCGGCCTCTTAAGGGCTTGCCTAGCAGCAATAATTCACCATCGCTTTCTTGTACGATCAGGCTGTATTGACCTCTCAGTTCTTCACCGCCAGCGCGAATCGAGTAGGCATTTGAATCAAACCCAGCGCCACAGCCACTGGTCGTTTGCCACAGGGGCTCCACAATGCCAGGGTTGTCGCCACTGACAGAAAAGCAATTGGCTCCCGGTTGCGTTTCGCGAATTAGCCAAAGCTTGTAAGGCACTAAAGAGCCCCCGGGAATGGCTACCGAGATCATACTGGTTTCATCCACCTCAACGGCGTCAAAAGTATTGGCCTGGGAGGGGCTAAAACTACTGAAGATCCCAATTGTCGTAGCCGCCGCAACGGCCACAAATTTCCATGCTTTCACTGATTTCATAATTTACCCGTTGTATCTCATAGCTGTAGAGACGATTTTTCGTATTTTTGAGTGCCCTCTGAGAGCGTAGATTGTCTAAATGTGGTAGCTCTCATCAATGCCGGGTGGAGAAAAAGTCAACACTCAGAACCTTGATTAACCTGGTCTACTGGACTCAGAGCATCGCTATTATGCGATCAATCCACTGCTGGATGGCCGATCTCTTCCAAAATATTTAGGAAATTCCTTCCGGATCAAGTCTCTGTTGGCCGAATAGTTTCGGCGGGGAGGTGCGGCTAATTTCGTGCGGATAAGGATTCTTGGCCGTGCTATGGATATGGCGATTGAGTCCCTCATCATTCTGGGCATCCTCAATGCTGGGACAAGCTAAATTCCATTGCCCTAAACTTTGCAGTGGAATGGAACCATACTGGATGCCCTAGTGATGGTGCTACCCATTTCCCTCAAATCATTCATGAGTCGCAGGATAATGTCGATGATGTTTAGCGATCGCCCGTCTCCTCTTGCCCCCGTTTACGCCGCCTTAGCGCTGTCTATGCTGGGCGGCTGGGCTTTAGCGTCCCCCAGTCTAGCTTCGGAAGCCGACGCCTTTGCCCAATTGCTGCAGACGGGCTCCTGCCCTCGCTGTGACCTTTCAGGCGCAGATCTCCGGCGGCTCGATTTGAGTGGTGCCAACTTAGAGCAAGCTGACTTGACGGATGCCAACTTCTATCAGGCTAACCTTGACAATGCGGACTTGAGTGGAGCGAATCTGCAAGGGGCTTATCTGTCATCAGTGTCGGCGATCGCCGCTAACTTCAATTCTGCTCAACTTGACCAGAGCATTGTGTACCGAGCCGACTTTACCGATGCCTCGCTATATGGCACGCGGTTTGGCAATGCTTTTGTAGAAAAAACTCAATTTGTCAATGCCCTCATGATTGGGGCTGATTTGAGTAATGCGGTTTTGGTCAGTGTCAATTTTGAAGGAGCCATCCTGTGTGGTGCGGAAATTCGCTACGGCGACTACCGCTACGAGTGTGTGCCGGGAGCCTCGGATGGAGTAGAAATTGATCATTCTCGATAGAGTCGCTTTGCCGCAGAACCTCCTGCCCCAACCTGGGTAAAGCAAGTTTGACGAAGGGGTGGCTCAGCGAGCGACAGCCCAGTCTTAGCGTAGATTGCTGCGAAGTATGACGGATTGGCCCAAATTGTGACGGATTGCCCCGCCGCCAATTTTCTCCTGTCAAGTTGATAACAGCAGCATTCGAATGTGGACAGGA
This sequence comes from Leptolyngbya sp. SIOISBB, assembly GCA_010671905.1. Lineage (GTDB taxonomy): Bacteria > Cyanobacteriota > Cyanobacteriia > Phormidesmidales > Phormidesmidaceae > Halomicronema. The sequence goes on along the minus strand of JAAHII010000001.1, from coordinate 5,686,653 downwards.
GTTACGCATTGACAGCAGAATGCATGTATGGGTTGAAAATCAAAGATGTTGAATAACCTATTCCGTTGCGGATTCTGACCAAACCTTCCACGGCGCACTGCACGCTCAACCTCTACGTCCGCTATCTGCTAGCCCAACCGCAAGGTTCCGGCTGTTGCGAACTGGCTGAGATCCTCAAAACGGTGTCCCACGACAGCGTCAATCGCTTTCTGTGCCGAGAGCGCTACGAGCCGAAGGATCTGTTGGACGAGTTAGTCTCTCAAGGCTGGATTGACTTAGTCGGCGGTGTTGTGAGCGTGGACGATACCGTGCTGGAAAAGCCTTATGCGCAGCGAAAAGCGACCGCTCTGTTGGGCTATTTCTGGAGCAGTAAAGCCGCCCAGCCGGTGCTGGGACTTTCACTGGTCACACTTTACTACACCAGCCTCAATGGCTTGCGAGTGCCGATTAACTACCGGCTTTATGACAAAGCGGAGGGGAAAACTAAAAACCAATACTTTCAGGAAATGTGGCAGGAGGTGGGGCCGTGGGGGCTGCGTCCTCGCGCCGTCACGAGCGATACTTGGGATGCCGCCAAGGCCAATCTCAATGTGCTCAAAAGACGACCAGACGGGATTTTTAGTCGGCGTTGCCAAGAATCGACTGGTGCGGTTGACGCCTCACCAGCCCTATCAACGGGTCGAAGCCCTGGAGATTCCCGAGGCTGGGAGGCTGGTCTATCTTAAGGGAGTCGGGCGAGTCAAAGTCTTTTGCCAGCGCTTCAAAAAACGAATCGTGTCGGTATTATGCTTTGTACTTGCCTGACCCTGAGGCGCTAGAAGCAGCCGCTGCGGCTGACTTTGAGCAATTGCACACCCAACACTGGGGCATTGAATGTTTTCACCGGGCCGGGAAACAGTTGTGTGCCCTCAAACGCTTTCGGGTGCGCTTAAAGGAAGCTATTCACACCCATATCTTCTGCGCCCTGCGCGCCTTTGTCGAGTTGGAGTTGCAAGTCTGGCACCAGCAGTTAGGCAATTGGTATGAGCTACAACGTCACCTCTATCAAGAGGTCGCTCGCCAGTTCATCCTCCAATCACCGCTGATGGGGAGGACCGCTTAAATTATGGTTTTGTTGAATTTGTCAATGCGTAAGTCCTGGTGGAGACACATTCTCTCGGCATGGCATTTCGATACTCTGGTCAGCAGGCACTTTCCCATGGTCTTGTACTCGCGATCGCGAGTTGCAGTTTACCGGCTGCCCAAGAGTCTGCCCCACCAGCAGCGGTGATGGTAGAGTTCATGAGTCCCGCTGTGATTGAGACTGCTCAGGTTATGCCAGAACCGCTCTTGTTTGAGACCGCAACTGATTTTGCTGAGGGCACGGCTGCCGTCCGCCAAGGCGAACAGTTGGGGTATATCGATACAGCTGGTAATTGGGTGACGACGATCGCGGATGCCAATGTTGAAGTGGCGGGAGCCTTTGCCGAGCAGTTGGCGGTGGCCCGGGCCGGAGATTATCACGGCTATATTGACCCGTCCGGTGACTGGGCGATCGCGGTGCAGTTTAAGCAGGCTAAAGCTTTTTCTGAGGGACTCGCGGCGGTACAAGGCGGCGATAAATATGGCTTCATCAATCCGCAAGGTCAGTGGGTCATTGAGCCGGAATTTGCCCTAGCCGAAAGCTTTACTGAAGGGCTAGCCGTGGTCAAACAAGAGGGGGGTGTATGGCTATGTTGACCGGGCTGGTAATCTCGTCATTCCCCTACAGTTCAAAGATGCGTGGCAGTTTTCTGAAGCGCGCGCCGTCGTCAAAGTCGATCGTCAGTATGGCTACATTGCACCTGATGGCAGCATTGCTATTCCCTTGACGTTCGACGGGGCTTTTAACTTTTCGGAAGGATTAGCGCGGGTGCGTCAAGGGCAAAAGTGGGGCTTTATTGATGCCCAAGGCGACTGGGTCATTGAGCCAGAATTTGATTATGCAGCCGATTTTTCCGAGGGGCGCGCCGTGGTTTTGCAGGGCAGCAACTGGGTCTATATTGACCGCACTGGGACAGTTGCGATCACAGGAGATTTTGCCTACGCAGCCGACTTTTCGGAGGGCTTCGCGGCGATCCAAAAGGGGGGGCAGTACGGTTACATTGACCTAACTGGAGAAATCGTCATTGCACCCACGTTTCAAAATGCGGGTCCCTTTTTAGAATCGTTAGCTCGAGTGCAAATCGATCAGCGGTGGGCCTTTATCACACCAGCAGGCACGTTCCTAACAGCTCCTTAAATATTCCAGATCGCGATCAGCTCTGTGAGGTACATCAAATCGTGTTGCTGCGCCAACGCCATCATGCGGTTGGTAAAGACAGTGGTCAAGCCCATCGCATTGAACCCTTCAATGGCACCTGACAGCAGCGAGGGCCCAGGTTGATCCAGAAGACCTTCTCCTTCTCCAAAAACGTATTTGTTTAGCGTATCGGGTTTGCTAGGAGCTCATCCCCTCCAGTGGAGGGGCTTAAGGGGTGGGTCAAACCTGGCATTCAAAACGCGGTAAACCCACCCCGCCCTGCGGGCACCCCTCCACCGGAGGGGATTTGCGGCATACAGACACTAAAAACTTACCCAAAAACGGGAGTAGGACATTTTAGTGATTTGGCATTTGATTCATCAATACAACGCATCGTTACAGTTTTAGCGCTGCTTCGCTGTTGGATAAATACCCCAAAAGTCACCAACCTCCGGCAAAGCCGGAGGCTTGAAAGAAGCCGCTCAAAGCGGCAATTGGGCGAGAAGCAAACATCCCGATCTATCTGAATTTATAAAGTTGTTAACCTGTGAGACTTTTCGGTGCTCCGACTCCGAACATTGTGGAACTGTCAAACTTTACTAGTCCCCCAGCAGAGCTGGGGGTTTACAGCGATTAATTACCATGGAAAAGTTATTCGTGTTGATTTTATGGCATTTTTAGGCTAATTCAAAGCCTGATGGATTGGAATTTTACCCTTCTCTTATTCCACTTTTAACCTCTTTAATATTATCTGCATGGTATCTTCTGCTGTGGAAACCAAAACAAAATTAGAGAGTAGATCAAAAGATCATATTCGTTGCTTCCCAACAATGACGCTTCCTAGATTTTTCAAGCCAATTCCCTGGCAGCTATCTCCATGAAAGATCAAAAAAATAGTCAATGGGGTTGATATTTTTTGATGGGATAGCAGTTATTTCGCTCGAAGGAAAAGATTTCTGATGATTGAATGGCCTCTGTTTTGAGTTGGCTTTTATTACGACTTCGAGCAAGGAACAGTGCTTTTTAAGTCTGATAACTAGCGTGATGAATTGTTCTGCCCTTTTTCAGAAGTGTGGCGTGATTTCTGATTTTGAAATTCCCCATAATTTCTGTCACCAAGTTTGATTCGATCGAAGGAGACTCCCGAGTTATGTCATTCCGAGTTAATCCGTATTTGCAACAACCCTCTAGCGATGGCATCTATATCACCTGGTTTGGTGAAACGAATGCTGCCGGTGAGGTATCCATTACCGGACCAGGATTAGATGCTCCCCTGACATTCACGACGACCCCAACCTTTGAGCCGCTGCTCAGCTATACCAATGCTGAACTGAATCAAGAAATTGATGGGTTAGAACAAGGTTCCTGGTTGCTGGATGATGAGAACTACAAGCACACGGTTGATGTCAGCGGTTTATCGCCTGATAGCACCTACACCTACACCGTCACTGTAGGAGACGAGGTTTTTGAAGCCAGTTTCACCACCGCACCGACGGCTGAAGACTGGGATGAGATTCGCTTTATTGCACTTTCAGATAGTGAAACGGAGCCACGGGGGCGGGTTCGTCAGCGTGATTGGCAGCAAGGTGCTTTAGACGCCGATTCTTTAGCACGTCCTTCGACGGAAGATAGCCTGTGGGCTGAGAACTTAGGTGTGGCAGGCGATCGCCTCAACTATCCCCTGACTGAAACGGTAGGGTATCGCGAAAACCTGGAGATTATCAACAGCCGCGACCCTGACTTTCTGGTGATGCCAGGAGATTTGATGCAGGGGGGAGGCTATCAGCCTGGTTGGGATGAATTCTTCCGTCATAACGCGGGTGAATTCGACAGTGGCCTCTCAGAATATGCTCTGCTACCGGCGTTGGGCAACTGGGAAAACTTCGGTGCCCTGAATGGCGGCTACGGCTTTGATGACGATGGGCGGTTTGGACCTTTGTTTGGTCGTCAGAAGTTCGACGTTTACTTTGATGCACCTGAGAACGGGACGCCGGAACATCAAGATAATTATTACCGCATTGATTACGGCCCCATTACGATTCTGACCCTGGACAGTTCGAATGGTGAACCCGATGACCGCCGCGACAATTACGGTGGCGAAGGACAGCCACCCCAAATTAGCGGTCAGGAATTTACCGAGCCGGGAACCGATACCCAACAAAATTTCACTCGCGAAGAATATGAAGCGGCGGGAGGCACCGATTTAGCTGACTTTAACCCCGGTAGCCCTCAATGGAATTGGGTGATCGAGCAGCTTGAAGATGCCCGAGAGTCTGGGCAAATCATCTTTGCTCAGTGGCACCACGCTCCCTACTCCAGTGGTACCCATGGTCTACCCATGAACCACGAAAATTCTTCGGGACAAGGGGGAACGCCGATGCGTCAGTACCATCCTCTGTTTGAAGAATATGGGGTTGCAGCGGTCTTCTCTGGACACAGCGAGATGTTTGAGCGCAGCTTTGTCGATGAAGATAATGACGGCAGCGGCGTCTATTACTATGACGTGGGCGTGGCGGGTGATGGCATGCGCGGGCAACGCACTGATGAGACGGGCGAGCTCTTAAACTACAACCCCTTTAGCCAGTGGACTGCGGATCAAGACGAACCGGAGCTGTGGGCAGAGGTGGATGGTGTGCCTCAAATCATCGCCGGGGGTAAACACTACGGTCACCTAGAGGTCAACCTCGAACGGCTTGATGGCCCTGATGGGGGTGCGGAGATTACTTTTACGCCGGTTTACAGCTTCCCCGTTCTCGACTCGAACTATGAGTTGATTGATACGGAACGTCGGGTCTATGGCGACGAGATTGTCATCACCACAAATGCTGAAGGGGTGGTTGTCCCAGAGAGTGAGCCTACATTTACCGAAATTGTTGACTTGACTGGCTTTGATGGCGACGTCACAGCCGAACTTACCTTGTCTCGGGAGGCAGCGTTTGACAACATCCTCAAGTTCTATGAAACGGATGCTGAGGGCACAGTGGCCGGTCTAAAACCCGGCGATGTCGGCTATGAAGACGCCGTTCGTACAGCCCTGATCGACGAGTTAGAACTCTTTGTCGCCAACCGGGCGATCGCTGACGAGTCGATTGTGTTAACCGGAGGCACTTACTATGCTCCAGCATTGCTGGTAGATGGGAATATCCACAACCTAATCACGCTCGATGATGGCGTGACTGGCATCAGCAGTATCGAACGGGAAGGGAATGAATGGCGCTTTGAGGACTGGACAGACTTTGACTTTAACGACTTTGTTCTTAACATCAATAGTCTTGCCTGAACGGCTCAGTCAACTTCATGAGCAAAGAAATGCTGGCCTAATTTAAGAAACGCCTAAGTTCCATCCCTCTACTCCTTCTGTGAGACAGCCTTCTATATTTTGGAAGGCTGTTTTTTTGGAGCTTGAGACCAAGGCTATAGCAGAATTCGGAGTTTGGGATCAAAAAGCTTACTGGGAAGGGCTTTCAGCCTATTGAAGCATTCAGACCTATCAGTACCTTGCCATATCCCAAAAAAGAGACGCAATGGCTTGCGTCTCTCAAGGGGTAACTTATAGTGAGCCTCTGAGGTTAGCTCGATCGCTGATGGCCAACTGGGCCAACTTAAAAGGTATAGCCGACGCCAACGACACCGTTGACTTCACTATCTTCATAAATCGACCAGTTAACGGCACCGTTGACGGTGACTTTGTCGGTTACCCGATAGTCAACACCGGCAGTGAGCAATGGGGCGATGGCACTGTCATCGCCGGTTCTGGCTGCCACGCCGCCGCCCGCATAGGGCAAGAGCTTGCCATTTTGCGTAATGGGGTTGAAATCGTAAGTAACAGGCAGCATGAACGAGGTTTGGCCATCATCGGAAAAGTCGAAGTCAGTAATCAGACCCGGGCGTACAGAAACCTGGTTGCTAACGGTGAATTTGCTATTCACGGCAAAGCCGATGTCGCTATCGCCCAACTCTCCAGCACCGACGCCGACGCCGACATAGTTATAGTCGGTGGCAGGGGTTTGAGCTGAGGCTGATGAAGCTAAGGCAACAGTACCGGCGATCGCTAAGGCAGCAATGGAAATAAAACGAGCTTTCATGGAATTCCTCCAAAAGGTGAAGCGAGTGATTAGCCGCTGGAGGATGTCTCCTCTGACGGTGAGACTGTTGTAGCGCTGCCGAATCAGTAGTGTGCCAGTGCTATATGACAGTTGCTACAGCGGCAAGGAGCGATCGTCATCTGTAAAAAATCCGTGAACTGTGGCACCGAACTCTCTGGCATGGGGGCGCAGCGTGGATGTGAGATCGGTTGACAGAGCGGGCCAGGCTAGAGAGGCGAGATCGTTTTGACCATCACGCTTTTCAGCTATTAACAACCTTGGGAGCGGCTCGTTTGCTCGCAGTCAGTAGTCTTCACCAGGTTCCCAGAACGAGTTAACTTGCCTGGCTGTCACATCTCATTGGCACATCGTTTCTAAGCAGTGGGCAACAGCTCGCTTTACTTTGCTAGCCCTATTCGGCGATGAAATTATTCTTTGGAGCGGAACGGTCAGCCCCTTTAGGCAAAGGAAATCTGATCCGCGATGGCTGATTAAAGCTTGAATGCTGCTAATTCGTAAGGCTGGGCCAAATAATCGCTCCGTCTAAGTCTGACATCATTGCATGGACACATGCGCTCAGCCCTCAGTCTCCTCAATACCCAAAGATTGAGCGGGTTGAACGGAGTCGCAGCCAGCGACGTTGAAGACCTGCTGCTTTGTCCATCTATTGAACCTGAGTTCGGGTTCAGACGTCAGTAACGTTTTTACCAGCCTATTGGGCCTCAAATCCCCTCCTGGGAGGGGAAATATCCGGCTTGGGTCTTAACTTGAACTGACGTTATTGATTAGGTCGCAGACAAGCGAGAATATTTCAGCGTGCTCAAGTCGTCGCCAGCGAGAACCGCATGGCTGAACGCTGCTTTTCTCGATATTTACACTTTGTGAAATACCACAGAGAAATTATTCGCAGGCATGGGAATCACCTCTCTGAGCGCAAATCCCGCTGACTGGGCAACCTCACAAACAGCCTCTAAGTCGCGGACTCCCCAAGTGGAATTTTGGAGCTGCAGCGATTGATCGAACGCGGCATTGCTGGGAGCGGTATGCTGCCCTGCTCGCTTAAATGGCCCATAGAGATAGAGCACATCGCCCGTTGATAAGAGTTGAGAGGCCCCCGAAAATAGACCTTCACAAGCTGCCCACGGTGAAATATGGATCATGTTGATATTCACGATCGCCCGAATCACTGGAACCGGTTCGCCCATTTGCTGCTGCCAGTCGATCACGACCTGGGGCCATTGAGATTGGGTCACATCTAGCTCTAGCGGCTCATGCAGATTGTTGAGGGCCGCGATCGCCCGCCAACTGCGAATACTGTCTCGCGCGATGGGGTTGGGATCACTCGGCAACCAAGTGCGAGGTGCTAACTGCTCAGCGAAGAATACAGCATGTTGTCCCGTACCGCTGGCGATTTCTAGCGCAGTACCGGTGGCTGGTAAGTTCTCTTTTAGGACGGTGCAGATAGATTCGCGATTGCGATCAGTCGCCGGAGCATATTGTCTTTGATCGATAAAAGGTGCCATACCGCCAGGAATTGATGGGACAGTTCGCCCCCGAATGACCGGCATCTGGGGCTGGAAATCGGAGGGATGAGGTCAACTGAGTATTTCGGGTTATTTCACAAAAATTGCGCGAAAAACGGGTAGTTTTTTGCCTAAGGTCAAGATCTCACGATCAGTTTGAGCAGGAAAGGGACTATCGGCTAACCAATCGGACTGAGTGCGCTGAAAGGTCGAATTTTCAGCGAAGCGATCGCACATTTCTACAGCAACTTCTTCGACATCGGATTGCAGAATGACCCGTCCTCCAGTTGGTAAATGAGTGGCTAACGCTTGCACTAATTCGGGTTGCACAACCCGGCGTTTTTGATGGCGTTTCTTAAACCAAGGATCAGGGAACTGAATACTGATCTGCTGCAAGCTAGCTTTGGGTAGGGTCTGCAGCAACTCAATCAGTGAGGCATTGGCATTACAAAACAAAAAGTGTAGGTTGGTCAGTCCAGCGCGATCGCGCTGCTGTAAGGCTTGATCTACCAAAGGTGCGCGAATTTCGAGCCCCAAAAAATTCCAGTCTGGCCGCAGTTCTGCCATCTGACTAATGAAATGTCCCTTGGCACAGCCAATATCAATGTGTAAGGGCCGATGAGGATCTTGATAAATCTCTGCCCAGTTCAACGGCTCAACGATAGTTTGATATTTATGGCTCAGGGGATTAACGTGTTGCCGAACTCGGACAGCCGCCACAAAGGTCTCCTGCTTGATGTCTGAATTACTACCCTACAGCAGAAATGCGACGTTCAAACAGGGGCCAACTGTTACTCATTGAGGGGCTTCAAGTTGCTGCTTAAAGGACGAAAGTAATTCCCCTTCAAAAGCTTTCCTTTAAGGTTTCTCTAAGGGTAAAGGCGGTATCGTCATCGGTACTCGACACCATGATCATGACCGTCATTGCATTAGGATTTTCTAGACAGACAAATACTGCTGTCGAATCTTCTGTGGTGCCAGCAACGCTGTTGCCCTCGACTTGAATATTACTCAACCCTTCATCAGCGAGCGCGGTGGTAGAGCGATCAATGCAGGTAATTAAGTCTGCGTCGACGGCTCGCCAAGCGTAGTAGAGTCCAGGCGACTGGGCACGGGCGGGGGATGTGGCCAGCGCTAACCCGGTGCCAACTGCCAACAAAGTACCGATCCGCAAAATAGCCATAGAGTCTCCTGACGAAGTTAAGGGATGTGGGATATCTATTGTTGATTCATCGAGTAGTCTAGCTTCCTGGTTCACCAGTGCCAACGTTTAGGTGTTGGTTAGGAAACTGCTCCGAAGGGCGATCGCGACGGCTAATCTCACAACCGGGTCTTGATCGCGATTGCCCGTCGAAACTACTGGCTCGATTCGCGATCATGCTATTGCTGTTGATCTAGGGGGCCTGTCATCCGGTCGCGGCCAAACCCTTTCAGCAAAGGAACAACAGCCCCTCGCCTATGGCGTGAATGCGGGCGCGGAAATGCTTTAACCCAAAGGCTTCTGGGATTAATTGATGACGCGCCCTACAAGTCATAGCGCTCTTTCATACCGGACGATGCCGGTCGGAAAAGGTGCCTAACCGTCGCAAATTTATAAAAACTGCGAGCTATCCTAAATGACGTTGCGCAATTGTAGGGCGAAGAATTATGAGTAGGGTTGTGCAGAAGTTACAGCAGGGGATGGTTCTCAGTTTGATGATGGGAGCGATCGCTGCTTGCCAACCAGCCTCCGATACGGCTGAACAGTCGGCTGCTGACACCACACCCGAGCAGACGACAGAGCAGGCCGAGACCTCTGAACCGGCAGCTAACCCAGCTGAGTCACCTAAATCTGAGGATGAAGCAGTAGCCTCAACTACGACAAATTCCTCTACACCGTCGACGCAGCCTAAAGCGCCTGAGCCGAAGCCCGTGCCGAAATTACCGGCAGAATGCGACAGTCCAGAAACGCAACTCGCGATGAATACCTGCGCTCAAGCCGAGTACGACCAGGCTGATGTGCAACTCAACAATGCCTATCAAGCGGTGAAAGCGCAGGTGAGTGGCGTGCAAGCTGATCAACTCATCGTTGCGGAGGAAGCTTGGATCGCCTATCGCGACCTCTACTGTGAGTTTGTGCAAGCCCAATTTGAGGGTGGGTCGATCCAGCCGCTGATTTATGCCAGCTGCATGACTCAGCTCACTCAAGACCGCACCGCTCTCTTAGCACAGACAGCACCGCCACCCCCCAGTTTTGAGGTCGCTGACCGAGACTTAAATATCACCTATGAAGACTTACAAGCGGCACTGTCGTTACAGGAACAAGAACAGTTGATTGACGCCCAATTAGCTTGGCTCGACTATCGTGACATGCACTGTGTCTTTGAGGGGGGGGACAGGAATGTTTGTTTCGCAAGTGTAACGGTTTTCCAGACCCAGCATTTACAAGATCAAATCGAGAGTCGTTCGCTGTAATTCTGGGCAGCAGTGTGGACCCTCTGGCCGATATTTTGGCGATCGCGGCCCTTCTCAAGGAAGACTGAAGCCCGCTAGCTCATCAAAACCGATGGGAGTTGAAATATCTTTAACAGCCGCTAAAGATTGGTCACGAAAGATTTTTCAGGATTGAGCATTCGTACGCATGGTCGCCCAGGGTCAGGCGCTAAAGCTAAGAAGATTTTGAAGACTGGTCAGGGCGATCGCAACCACCAAACAGCAGTCCTAATCCCCACCCCATGACGGGATAGATGGACCAGGTCAACATACCAGTGGTCACCAGATCGATCGCGAGCATCAGGATGCTCGCGATCGCATATTGTCCCCATTGGCGACGTTGCCAAGGTTTTATTTGGGATAGGGCGATCGTTCTAGACTTGGGTTCCGCAGGCTGCCGTGTGTGCCAATCGGCCACGGCAGCGGCCAAAATTTCGGGGGCAATATCGAGTTCAGCCGCCATTTCCTGTAGTTGCTGGGCTGAAAAGCGATCAGTGGCGCGTAAATCCAGCGCCTTACCCAAAATTGCTTCTGCGGCTGCATGGGAATAAAACTGTTCAGACTCTGGCCGCCACGAAGTTTCCAGAGAGGCTGAGGGAGGTGAGTGAGATTGGGGCATGGATGTATATTCAACTTATTGCATATCACAAGTTTAGCTGGAAAGCCCTCTATATGCAATAAATTGCACTTTTGTTTGAGGGGCATTTGCCGTTAATTAATGCGACCTTATGATTGCAGCCGCCTTGAAAATGCCTCGATAGAATGACTCTGAAAGTCTTCTCACTCACCAAAGGAAAAGTTATGGCCAAGAATTTGCTAGAGCAACTTCGCGATCTCACTGTCGTCGTGGCCGATACCGGCGATATTCAGGCAATCGAACAATTTACGCCCCGTGATGCGACGACTAATCCCTCTCTCATCACAGCCGCAGCGCAAATGCCTCAGTATCACAGTATTGTGGACGATACGCTGTTGAAGGCTAAGCAGGAGGCCGGAGACGATGCCTCTGATCAAGAAGTTGCTAACCTGGCGTTCAAGCGTTTGGCTGTGGCGTTTGGCCTCAAAATTTTGGCCATCATTCCCGGTCGAGTATCTACTGAGGTGGACGCCCGGCTTTCTTACGACACCGAAGCCACCATCGCAACGGCTCGTGACTTGATTGGTCAGTACGAGGCCGCAGGCATGAGCCGCGATCGCGTTCTGATCAAGATCGCCTCCACTTGGGAAGGTATCAAAGCCGCTGAAATTTTGGAAAAAGAAGGCATTCACTGTAATCTGACGTTGCTATTTGGCTTGCATCAGGCGATCGCTTGTGCCGAAGCTGGCATCACGCTGATTTCGCCCTTTGTTGGCCGGATTCTTGACTGGTACAAAAAAGAAACCGGCAAAGACTACGCTCCGAACGAAGACCCCGGTGTACAGTCCGTCACTGAAATCTATAACTACTACAAAAAATTTGGGTACAACACTGAAGTGATGGGGGCTAGCTTCCGCAACATCGGTGAGTTGCAAGAACTTGCAGGCTGCGACTTGCTAACGATTTCGCCCAAGCTGCTAGCTCAGCTCAAAGAGCAAGAAGAGACTCTAGAGTGCAAGCTTGCTCCTGAGAAAGCCAAGAAGATGGACATCGAGAAGATTGCCATGGACAAAGCGACCTTCGACCAGATGCATCAGAAAGATCGGATGGCGTCTGAAAAGCTGGATGAAGGCATCAAAGGGTTTAGTAAAGCCTTGGAATCGCTGGAGAAACTGCTGGCCGATCGCTTGGTGCAACTGAGTCAGGGCGAGAAACTCGCCAACCACGCCACTCAAGACCTCTTTGCAGCCTATGATCTCGATGGTGACGGGCTGATCACCCGCGAAGAATGGATGGGCACCGACGCCGTCTTTGACGCGCTGGATTTAGACCATGACGGCAAAGTTACTGTGGAAGAATTGAGCTGCGGTCTCGGCGGTGCCTGTCAGTTGGTGTAGCACATCCTTGGCAGGGACTGTTCAAACCGGATGTTTCTTTTGTTGACCTCTATCATTGGAAACATCCGGCTTTGAAGGAGTGCGCAGTGGCTCTTCAGCCCTATATTGAAACTGCCCGAAAACGCCGTCAACTAGAGCGAGAACGACTCCAGCAAAAGCGGCAAGCGGCTTTGCAAGCAGCCCCAGCGGCCGCTCAAGTTTTGCACGAAACTTTTGGGGTGAGCCGCGTAGTCGTCTTTGGCTCAGTGTTGGATGAGCAAACCTTCCACGCGCAATCGGATATCGATTTAGCGGTTTGGGAGTTGCCCCCCGAGCACTATCTACAAGCTGTCGCTAAGCTATTGAGCGCTTCTGAATTTTCCTTTGATTTGGTGCCCGCTGAATCCGCAAGTGCTTATTTGCAAGCCGCGATCGCTCAAGGAATGCCGTTATGAAACTCACCGCATTAGTATTCGGTATGTGGGAATAATTCGATGTGTGGAAGTAGCTTATGGATAGATGGAGCACACTTGCTGAGTTGGTGATTTTTGAAGCCGGTTATTCTAAGAATCTTTTTTCTGAAACAGACTTTACAAAATTTGAGAGAACACATAAAGTCCTCTTTCCAAAGGAATATAAACAATTTCTTCGGATATTTGGAGCTGGGACAATGACCAGCGGGTCTCACTGGTTTTTCGATGGGCCTAGTGAATTCTTGGCTTGGTGGAGTGGGAAAGTCTAGAAACTGATAAAAGAGGATATCAATTCCGACTTGAAATCTGTACATGTTGATAAAAGTCTCGATAAGTCCGTATCCGATACAATTGAGTTTCTCGATAATTGCTTTTTCTTTTGTTCTTGTGCTTGGGATGCTGTAATGGCTTGGGACTTGCGCAGTCGGAACAGTGAAGATAGCTATGAAATCTATCTGATAGACCTAGAAGCATTCTGGAATAAAGATTGGGTCCCCGGAGAGGGCATATACTTTGTAGGTCGTAGTTTCTTTGATATTGCTTCGAAACTTCTTCTGGGTAGTCGTCTTGATCAACTAGATGAAAGAATTGCAATACACTTTGATTCGCCAGAGCCTTACTATTGCCCAATAGATACGCCGAGTCTAGATCCTCGCATCCTGGATTTGAGCTAGTTTCCCCTTTATTCAGATAAAGTGTATTTCAGAAAAATCAGTCAATCAACCTACTATAAGTAAGGCTTGTTTTTTGCCAAACGTATATTTTCTAACTCACGACAGTTCAACCTTCAACATCCCAAGTCATCTGTTTCTGAATTAACCTTCAGTAATGTGGCGTGATTCTGTTTGATGCCCAGTGCTACGCGATCTGATGCCAAAGTACAGTTACCCTGTTGGATTTTGAGAGAAAGGCCGAGCAACAGCGACTTAACATTATGTGTTGCATCCCCAATGAGGGCATGGCAACTTTACTTTGACATTGGCAAGAAGGCTAAGTTTCAGTTCAGTCAAGTAAATCGATGCGCCGTGAGTTTTACGGGCCCAAGTTATAAACTGCCACCAATGCATCAGTCTTGACGGGCAGCTTTTGTCAGTTTTTACAGCAAATCGATCGATCTCTTTAGGAATAGTCCCTAGAGTCTCGATCTCGGCGACCTAAATCAACCCCGAGTTGCTTTCCTCTGATTAAGGAGTTTTGGTGCCGTTAAGCATTCACGATCGTTTTTGCATGAGCCGTTATTCTCAAACCTAATGCCAGATCCCAGCATCAACCATCAATCAGTCTGGCAGCGTTGGCTGTTTGAGGGCACCCAGCCAACACCGTGGCGGTTTGCTGCGGTGGGAATGACGGCGCTCACCGTTCCTCCAGTTATCGTGGTGGCCACTTTTGGTCCCGATGCGGTGAACTCTCTGGGCATGGCCGCATTTCTGGCAGCGATGCCAGCTTATTTTGCCGCATTGTATGCCGGTCCTGCGGTATCGGCACTGTTTACAGTGGTGACGGGCATGGCGGGGCTGCTGTCACTAGGAGATACTTCAATGGCTCTGGTGGTGGGGCCGACGCTGGCGATCATGGCGGCAATTTGTGGCAGCTATGGCTTAGCGCGTCCGGCTTTACAAGCGCTGCTAGCCTGGACGATTTTCACCAGTCCTTTTCTACAATCCAACGACCCAACCTTGACATTTGGGATCTATCTGGCGGCGATGACCTGGAGTTTGGGAATCGCCAAGCTGTTTGGCCACAGTTGTGCCATGGGGGCCGAAAAACCTCAATCTCGGGGTTACACAACGGTTTTTGGAATCCTCTTGGCAATTGGGATGGTGATCTCAATTGGGGTGGGCAATCGTTATTTTGGTGACCACGGTTACTGGTTTCCTTTCACCTTTGTCATCGTCTCATTGCCACCCCATGCCCAACTGTTAGATCGGAGTTTGAAGCGCGTCGTGGGAACGTTGGCTGGGGCTATGGTCACGATTGTCCTGAGTAAGCTGATTGAGCCGGTCGCTCTGCATGGCGCAGTGGCTGTTATTAGTCAGTTGTTGGCGGTGCGGCTCATGCCCGTGAGTTATGTGGGCGCAACGACACTATTGACCATTGGTATTCTGGAAACGATAGCCATCTCGACGGCAGTTGAAATCGATGTAGTGGCGTTTGAGCGTCTGGGAACCGCCGCTGCCGCGGCGCTATTGGCAGGTATTCTAGTGGCAGTTGGGGTTCTGATTTTTCGACTGGTTGCGCCAACAGCCCTAAGATCGCTCCGAAAAAGTTGACTGGCCAGGCATTTGAGCCCAGTCAATTTGTGTAGGATACAGACAAGATTGACATCTGCCAGCCTACACGTATCTCAAGATTATGACGGTTCAACCCCAAACGTCTCAGGTCGCTGATGCTGAAGCAATTGTCGCCAACGCGGCTCGGGCTTTTTTGACCTCCAAGGCGGCTCGACCTGATGGGCAAACGACAACCACCGCTCTGCTTAATTTGGAAAGGAGGGCCAAGCAACAGCGACTGAGCATTCCTGCTGCATCCCTATTGGGGACCTGGCGGTTGTGTTTTAGTGCTGGCAAGCAGGCCAAGTTTCAATCTGGTGAACCGGTCGGCAGTGGATTTTATATCCCAAAGTTAGCGATCGCTCGCATCACCTTTGCCCGCAACGATGAAAGTAGTGAACACTCACTCACTGTTAAAAATGAACTACAAATCGGGCCATTAACGGTGCACTTTACTGGTCCCGTTCGCTATCCCGGCAAGCAAAATCTGCTGGTGTTTGATTTCACTCATCTACAGATTCGATGCTTTGGCATCAAGGTTTACAGTGGCAAAGTTGGTAAGCGGGACACCCAAGCTTTTGTCGACACTGCCATTAGCAAGCTGCCATTTTTTGCGTTTTTTGTCGCGACTGACGATTACATTGCAGCACGGGGGCGCGGGGGCGGCCTAGCGATTTGGATTAACGAGCATCCTCACTAAGATTAGCGATCGCCTATCCCCCTCAAATTAAATTCTCCGGAGGGGAGATTAGCGGCGATGAAATCACATAGCAGCAGTGCTAACGGTTGCCATGAAAAGGTTTCGCTATCTGGGGCTAACAGTTTTGACGGTGGTGTGGCTGTGGTGCAACCAGAGCGTCCTCTGGGCCTTGCCATTCGGAGCGCCTGCCAGTGGTGGTGCGCCGCCACAAGCACCAACTTCCCCAGCAACGGTAACAGAACTTCGGGGCGTCTGGCTTACTAACGTCGATAGCTCGGTCCTTTTTTCGCGTAAAACGGTTGAGCACGCGCTGCAGCAGCTGGCGGAATACAACTTTAATACGGTTTATCCAGCGGTATGGAGTTGGGGCTATACGCTGTATCCCAGTGCAGTAGCGGAACGCGAGATCGGTTACAAGCAGGGGCTTTATCCTGACTATGAGGGATTAGGGCGCAACGAAGAACTAGAGAATGCCCAGCGCGATCGCGATGCCTTTCAAGAAGTGCTGACGTTGGGCCATGCTCGTGGTTTGAGCGTGATTCCCTGGTTTGAGTTTGGCTTCATGACCCCGGCTATTTCACCCTTGGCTCAACGACATCCCGACTGGCTGACACAGAAGCAAGGCAGCTTGCCCAATGCCCAAATCTATCAACAAGGTGACCATCGCCGCGTATTGCTCAACCCCTTTCATCCTCAGGTGCAGCGGTTCATCCTAGAGTTGATTGGGGAACTGGCGGCCAACTACGACATCGATGGGCTGCAATTCGACGACCATTTCAGCCTGCCAGTGGAATTTGGCTACGACCCCTATACGGTGAACCTGTATCGACAGGAGCATGGGGGCAAATCACCACCGTCAGACTATGAAGATGCCGAATGGACCCGGTGGCGAGCTGACAAGCTGACCGATTTTATGGATCTCGTCTTCCTTACGGTCAAGGCAAGGCGGCCCGATGCGGTGTTGTCGGTTTCTCCTAACCCCGCCTACTTTGCCTACCACTACTCACTGCAAGACTGGCCGCGCTGGCGCGATCTGGGCTATGTCGAAGAACTTGTGGTACAGGTTTACCGTGCCAACCTTGACAGCTTTCGCCAGACCTTACGCGATCGCGCCATTCAGCAATCCAATGGTCACATTCCCACTGGTATCGGCATTCTTACCGGTCTACGCAATGCGCCAGTGCCGATTTCCCTTATCCGTCAGCAGGTCCAAACGGCGAGATCGCTAGGCTTTCAAGGCATATCATTCTTCTTTTACGAATCGCTGTGGCAAGCTGCCCCGGGGGAAACGCTGGGCGATCGCACCCACGAGCTCCGTCAACTATTTGCCCAACCGCAACCTCGTGCCAGATTTAATGACAGGGCTAGGTCGTCTGCCCGGTATGATGGCTGAGTGATTTTCCAGAGGCGATCGCCCCATGAGTGAAGAGACGATTTTTGGCAAGATCATTCGCCGCGAAATTCCTGCCGACATTGTTTACGAAGACGACCTCTGTCTGGCATTTCGTGATATCACGCCGCAGGCCCCCACCCATGTGTTGCTAATTCCCAAGAAGCCGGTTCCCAAGCTGGCCGATGCCACCAGCGATGATAAAGAGCTATTAGGGCACATGATGCTGACGCTCAAGTCTCTGGCAGAACAGTTGGGGATTGCCGAGGAGGGCTATCGAGTCGTGATCAATACAGGCTCTAATGGGGGGCAAACAGTGTTTCATTTACATATGCATTTGTTGGGTGGGCGATCGCTGCAGTGGCCTCCTGGCTAACGCTGACTCCACAAGCATTTGCCCAATTCAAGCCGCCGCATAACAAAATCATCCGGCCACGAAAATTACGAAACGTATCGGAAAACGAAGATTTTTATGTGGTTTGGGTCAAAACCCAATATGAATCTTTACGCTAGTCAACATGTGAGCCGTTGTTGTTAGCAACAACTCACTGATTTTTTGTCGTATATATCTGGCAATCATCACTATGACTTCTACTCTTCAAACCCGCGACAAAGTGGGAATGTGGGAGCGCTACTGTCAGTGGGTGACCAGCACCGAAAACCGCCTCTATGTGGGTTGGTTCGGTACGCTAATGATCCCCACACTGATCACCGCGACTGTTTGCTTTACCATCGCATTCATCGCTGCTCCTCCCGTTGACATTGACGGCATCCGTGAGCCCGTCGCTGGCTCCCTGATGTACGGCAACAACATCATCTCCGGTGCGGTTGTCCCTTCTTCCAACGCTATCGGCCTGCACTTCTACCCCATCTGGGAAGCTGCTTCCTTGGATGAGTGGTTGTACAACGGTGGCCCTTATCAGCTCATCGTTTTCCACTTTTTGATTGGCTGCTTTGCTTACCTCGGTCGTCAGTGGGAATTGAGCTATCGCTTGGGCATGCGTCCCTGGATCTGCGTTGCTTACTCCGCTCCTTTGGCGTCTGCAACTGCAGTGTTCTTAATCTATCCCTTGGGTCAGGGTTCCTTCTCTGATGGGATGCCTTTGGGGATCTCCGGCACGTTCAACTTTATGATCGTGTTCCAGGCTGAGCACAACATCTTGATGCACCCCTTCCACATGTTGGGTGTGGCAGCGGTCTTCGGCGGCTCCTTGTTCTCCGCGATGCACGGTTCCTTGGTGACCTCCTCCTTGGTGCGTGAAACCACCGAGTCTGAGTCCCAGAACTATGGCTACAAGTTTGGTCAGGAAGAAGAGACCTACAACATCGTGGCAGCCCACGGCTACTTCGGTCGTTTGATCTTCCAATACGCGAGCTTCAACAACTCTCGTTCCTTGCACTTCTTCTTGGGTGCTTGGCCGGTTATCGGCATCTGGTTCACCGCTCTGGGCATCAGCACCATGGCGTTTAACCTGAACGGTTTCAACTTCAACCAGTCGGTGTTGGATTCTCAAGGCCGCGTAATTGCGACTTGGGCTGATATCATCAACCGGGCGAACTTGGGTATGGAAGTGATGCACGAGCGTAATGCTCACAACTTCCCTCTCGACTTGGCTGCTGCTGAGGCTCCCGAAATCATCGGTTAGTCTCTGCGTTCAGCTGGTCTGAGTTAACAACAAAAAGCGTCTCTCGTACGAGGGGCGCTTTTTTGCATTCCGCTATTCGTTCCTCATCTCAAACATCAGCCTGTTGCATTTGAAGAGCTGGTGAGGGCAAATATTTAAATGCTGCATCGACGGATCCCATAAAACAGATACTGTTGCAGCGTCTTCTGTAAATGCGACTTCAGTTTGGTCCAAAACGCCTCAACCCTATTCCTCAAATCGGCGAGTATCGCAGTGCCCAGTGATGAGCATCGGTGCCGTAACCTCGCGATGATACAGTCCACAACAATGCTGATGTGTCCGTTCCGCTCTGACTGATGGCAGTAGCTGTAGGTATAGTCCTCAATGTCATCAATACCCACCTCATTGACATAAACGATGAGATCGCGGATATGTTACGTTTTGCGTCGCAAACGCAGCATGAGTGGCTTCATCGCGCTCACAGTAGCCATCGTCTTTGTCTTTCTTGGTGCAGTTACTCACCGGCTCAGACCATAGCTCCGCCATTGGCTATTGAGTCAGGTGGCCATGCGCTTGAGCCAAACACCGAAACACTTCCAGGTCGTTGCTTAATACGCGGTTTGGGAGCGACTGTTCCTGTACTCTCCCTTTGTTTACGCTAGCTGTCTAACGTATTGTGGCTAATGTTAAACATCTGGCTGACATGACGCTTCGTATCTTAGCGAACAACCGCACCAAGGGCTTTGAATCGGTTAAGCAGCAGGCATGATGACTCTTGTAGACTCCCTCTATTTATGGACCATAGAGGGTCAAACAGCGTATCCCCAGTGATGGGTTGAAGAAGACAGGCGTTAAGCTAAACCCATGACATCACCAGAAAATGTACCGGCAGAAAGTGATTTTGCCCTGGCTCGTCCCAGTAACCAGGATGCCGGGCTGGCACCGCTGCTGCTAACTGTTACAGAATTGGTTCGCCAGCTCATGGAAGCGCAGATCATTCGGCGCATGGAGTCAGGAGATTTGGCTGATGGGCAGCTTGATCAGGCTGCTGAAAGTTTGCGACGGCTTGAGGCGGAGATTGTGCGCTTGTGCGAAGTGTTTGAAGTCGATCCGGCTGACTTAAATATTGATCTGGGGGATCTGGGCACGTTACTACCCCGTAACGGTGGGTATTACCCAGGGGAAACTTCGGATTCACCTTCTCTGCTGGAGTTACTCGATCGGCTGCTTGATACTGGTGTCGTGGTTGAGGGCGATGTGAATCTAGGTTTGGCACAGCTCAATCTGATTCAGGCAAAATTACGCCTAGTGCTCACCTCGAAACCCACGAACTGAGGTAAGCTTTCAGCGCATTCTGATGTTTTTTTGATGGCTGATCATGCCGCAACTGTTATATCTCTACGGAATTTTTCCGGCGCCGGGGCCCGAAGAGCTAGAGGTGCAAGGACTTGATAAACAACCAATTAGCACCCACACCATTGGTAGCTTTGTGTTTTTGTATTCTGTTGCTCAGCAAGAGCGCTATCTCGCCAGTCGTAAAAATCTGTTAGGCCATGAGCGAGTACTTGAAG
The DNA here is from genome assembly GCA_010671905.1 of Leptolyngbya sp. SIOISBB. GTDB lineage: Bacteria > Cyanobacteriota > Cyanobacteriia > Phormidesmidales > Phormidesmidaceae > Halomicronema. The sequence goes on along the minus strand of JAAHII010000001.1, from coordinate 5,666,331 downwards.
CGGCTATGCAGGCAGGGTATCGCACGCTCTTACCGCTGCAGTTTGGGTTGATCATTACAACTTGGGATCGCGTTGTTGAGGAACTGATTAACCCTCGCGGCGAAGCCCTGAAGCGGCTATTTGTGAAACTGGATGGCCATCGTGAGGTCAGTGTCAAAGTCCTGTGGGAGCCAGATGCGGAACTCAATCAGCTGATGGCGGAAAATGCCGGACTGCGATCCCAGCGGGACCAGTTAGAGGGTAAGCAACTCAGCATGGAACAGGTCGTCACCATTGGCCAGGCCATTGAAGAAGCGATGGGCGATCGCAAAGATGAAGTTATTAAGGCATTTCGGCAACGGCTGAATTCGTTCGCGGTCGATGTGATTGAAAATGATCCCCTTACGGATGCCATGATTTACAACACGGCTTATTTGATTCCCTGGGAAGGAGAAGCAGAATTCAGCCAGGAGATCGAGGCCCTCGACGAGCAATTTGAGGATCGGCTACGCATTCGCTACAACAACTTCACGGCCCCCTATAATTTTGCTCAACCCGATCAATTGGAGTGACCCGTTATGCTGGCGGCCTCTCTTCAAATGGCCGGGGGCTCGGGTAATGATCGCAACCAAGCCTCTGTTTCTGCAGGCGATCGTAACTCTACTAGCTGCAGATGCTGATGTTGAGGCATCGCCAGCCACTCTGGCAGAGAGCGGCGATTTTTACGATAAGTCTTTAGGGCCCACAGAATGATGGAATCTTGGCTCAAAAATCCTTTTCGAAAAGTTTCATAGCAGCCATTCCAGAGTTCCTGGTGTCGCCAACTGCGAATAATGGTACGCCGAGTCACTTGCCAGAGCACGAGCGGCAGTGAGTAGTTGAGCCAGATGATCATGCTGGCCCGTTCCCAAATGATTAGCCGCGCCCGTGAGTAATTGCCATCGATGCCCCAATGTTCTCCCACTGTCGCAGCCTGGACTTGCTCCAAAAAATCTCCTGTCCTGGGCTCCTGCCAGTTAGGCCCCCAAAACAACGCATCCAACTCCACATGAGGAATACCAAGCATCTCAGCGATGGCCTTCGCCAAAGTCGTTTTACCAACGCCAGAAGTGCCAACAATCGCAATGCGGTAGTCCATCTTGTTAACCAGCTTCCGAGAGGTTCCACGTCGTCAAGTCTCGATGCTTTTAACGAGCACTAGTGCAGCGTCAAGACTAAAGATTAGGGTAGGCAGTTCTTACAGTGCTTGCCAATAAAGGCTTCTGAAAAGAGCTGACCCGAAAATTTAGCGTTGACAGACCACTAGCCTTGTTTTCATGTCTCTGTCAGCAGACATGGATGCACTAAAAATTTACTGAACCTGACAGAAAAATGCGAGAGCCGTCCGGATAGTCTCTTGACGTTAGAGAACAGTGGAATGGTAGATGCACCCTGATAGCAGTCCCCGGTCAGTTGATCGGGGATTTTTTTTGCTATTCCGTGCGCAGAACCGGGTGCCCGCTATGCAGGTGCATCACTTGCTTCAGGAGTGCCCGCTGCTTCAGGAGTGCCCGCTGGAGCAGCAGCCGTTTCCTCAACAGTTTCGGCACCTGCAGATTCTGTCGTTTCTTCTGGCTCCGGCTCCGGCTCTTCAGCTTTAGGTTTGGGTTTGGGGCCCCGCATTAAGGCTGGGGGGACGGCTGGCGCTCTCTCTTCACGATCTCGTCGACCCTTGCCTTTGCCGCCTTTGCGACCTTTGCGATCGCGGTCACGGCGATCATTGCTACGCCCCTCGCGATCGCCACTGCCTTCTTGTGCTTCACGAGCAGCTATTTCCGATTTCTTGATGGGACGTTCAACCATGACTCAAGATTTCTTAACACCATCAAGATACTACCGTGAAAGCTCACGTTTCCTAGGTAATCGTCTTAATGGCACTCACTTGTAGACTACCAAGACAGCATATCTGACGATAGCGATAGGGGCATCTCAGGATTGACTGTATAAACTTTGTGATGTCAGAAGTGAACAGCTTAACGCCAAGTATCAGTAGATTTCCTTTAGTTTTCGGTGTTTTGTAGGTGGGTTGAGCTTGCTAGCTTCTCAGCTCAGAAAAACGGTCTTAGCCGCTCACCCAACTCTCGCCCATCAATAGATAGTTGAGCAGACATTTAGATAATCGCATTAACCATTGCGAGAGCGGTTGAGTGTGCCGTAGACCTTTGCAGCTTCTGGCCAAATGGTATTTGGAAATGAGCTTAACCCCAACGTTGGCCATATGTAGCACCAAGGCATTGGCTTTGCCCGCAACATGACTTCTCACACGACCTCTGAAAGACGAATCAGTCTCTTTAGTTTTTGATTAAATGCTGATTTAACAGACTCTGTAGCAATACTTAGCAGCCTTAGTAAATCGTGGTTTGCCGTAAAACTTTACTCTAGGGATTGCCGGCTTGAGGCGACCATCATTTCCAGTCTCAGGCCATAGCCTATTAGCTGGTATACACTTGCAGATCATCGGCTAGTCAAGGCTTGCAAAGTACTGGAAAAATCAACCGAACCGAACGGATACGACTTAAGATACTTGCCACAGGAGGCTAAATTTTCAATGATTTTCCGGGCCAATCGTCTCGAAGACGAAGGCGTAAGCAGTCGTTATTTTCTGATAAATAAAAAGTTTTTATTTACAACTTGATGACAACTTATGAGTAATACAGGCGATTTTGTCCAGAATGCGTTAGAACAAAATTTATAACAAGTGATCAACCGTCTAAAAAGATACAAAGCCTCAGAAGCGTCGGCGCTAATGTGATGTCGCCTCCAAATTAGTTACAGACTTGATGGTGACAACAAATTTATCCTTGAGATGCCCACCCATTCATACCTTGCAGGCAAGCATCAGCCCGCCATCAGTGCATCACAGATACTTGTTAAGACAATCTAAAGATTTACGGCTAAAATGAGAATCTAGCAGTGGAAGGAGATATGCCATGTTTGTCCGCTTGGCAGAGCAGCACAGAAGTTTTGTGCAAGACCTAGTAATGAATTTGCAGGCTTTATCCATTGTCCTTGAGAATCGAGGCTACTTGGCCTCCTGCTACACCTGCGGCGGGCAAATGAATAGTGCTTCGTTTATGGTGAGCCTGGGAGACAATCACCTCATTCGTTTTTTGGTCTCTGACTATGGCATTACTTGGACGGAGATGCGTGATGATCGAGAGCTCATGAAGTTAGAAGGGGCTGAAGCCATTAACCAACTTCAGGAGTTGGCTGATCTCGTCAAATTTGGCGTTAAACCTTCTGACTGCAAGCCGACAACGGTTGCGTCACACCTGCAGTAAATACGCTTCTAACGATCAAGGTTTGCCAAACTAGCTGATGCTTGGTTGGCATTCTTGGCCTCAGTACGGTTACGGGCTGAGGAAGCGAGTTTTTAGTTTCATCGCCAATGGGTTCTCATCCAGCCCATTCTTTTAGCTGTGTAAGTAGCTGGGATTATTCAAATGTAGGATGAGTAAAGCCTCCGGCATGGCTTCGCTAAAGCGATAGCGTAACCTATGCGGGTGTTGGTTTACGGCATCCGGCCAGGCTAAGCCAACGTTCCTCAACCTCAACGTACAGTGTCTTACATTTAATTGGAACTTCCTATTTATAAAGAGTTGGGAGCATAGGGCAGTGATAATGCTGGTCGTGGCTGCAGGGCAACGACTGAGAGACTGTTGACTGATATGAAGCGACTGGCTTCGCCCTCATCAGAAATCGCCAAATTACTGATCATGCACCGACTGAATAGCGTGACTCAAAACGTGGGGATCAGTCCCTAGTCTTTCTCAACTCCACGTCTAGCGTTTCATTGCCGCAAGTTTAGGGGAACTCTGGAGGTCAGTACGGTTCTGCAGACCCCAACATATGTCCTTTGCCAACAGCGTTCGATTATTTCAAACCTTGGTAATGTCGTTTCATTCCGCCATTGTGATTGAAACGGTTGAAGAAGAGCGCGTTCGGACGTTGATCAACACCGCCATCAACGAACTGCAGATGGCGGTGTTTGAGTGGAGTGTGGCCCAGGGGCTAACGCGATCTCAGGGTAACTGTCAAAATCGCTGGACGAATGAGTATGCTCCCCCTGGTTCCCAAAAGCCACAAGCGCTGGAGCAAACCTCAGAACCCGTTGAGGCCCTGAAACATATTGCAGAATTGCAGTTTCAGGCCATTTATTGGCTGAAAGACTTGGGGCCGCATCTAGAAGATGAGGTTGTGCGGCGGCAACTGCGAGAAGTGATTCAACAGTTTTCGCAAAACCGCTCGACGCTGGTGATCACGGGACATAGCATCACCCTGCCGCCGGATATTGCTCAGGATGTAGTGTACTTTGACCTGAAGTTGCCGGAACCCGATGAGTTGTATCAGGCGATTTCAGAAGTTGTGAGATCGCTCAAAGGGCGGATTAGTGTCGAAATCAAACCTGAAGGCATCAACGAACTGGTGCAGGCGATGCGCGGCATGACCCTGCAGCAGGCACGTAAAGTGATTGCTTTTGCGGCGTTAGACGACGGCAAACTCACCGAAGAAGATGTGAAACGGGTGTTGCAGCGTAAGGTGCAAGTACTGCATGAAGAGGGATTGTTAGACTACATTCCCCCCGAAATGAACCCAGCACAGCTCGGCGGCTTTAACGGTCTCAAACAGTGGTTGAAACGGGCCCGAGTGGGATTTAGTGCCCAGGCCAAAGCCTTTAACCTGCCAGCTCCCAGAGGCATTCTGATCGTGGGTATTCAGGGGTGTGGCAAGTCGCTGGCGGCCAAAACCATCGCCCGTGAGTGGCAAATGCCACTACTCAAGCTGGATGCTGGGCGGCTGTACGACAAATTCATTGGCGAGTCGGAGAAAAACTTTCGCCGGGCCGTGACGTTGGCGGAAACGATGTCTCCTGCCATTCTATGGATTGATGAAATTGAGAAAAGCATGGGCCAATCAGACAGTGATGCTGATGGGGGCCTGAGTCGCCGCCTGTTTGGCTACTTTCTCACCTGGTTGCAGGAAAAGTCGGGGGATGTGTTTGTCGTGGCGACAGCTAACGATCTTTCTCGGATTCCTCCAGAACTGTTGCGAAAAGGTCGCTTTGACGAGATTTTCTTTGTGGATCTGCCGGATGAAACGGAGCGTGCTGGAATTTTGCAAATTCATCTGATGCGGCGACGGCAAGACCCTCGACGGTTTCAGTTGGCCGAACTGGTACAGGCGACGGACGGTTTCAGTGGAGCTGAAATCGAGCAGATGATCATCACGTCTCTCTACCGTGCCATTTACGAACAGAGGCCTGTCGATACCGAACTCATCATCAATGAAGTCAAATCGACAGTGCCCCTTTCCATTAGTCGGCGAGAAGACTTGCACACGCTGCGAACGATGGCTCAAGAGCGCTTCGTAAGTGTGAAGTAAGCGTTATTGCTAGCGCTGGGTAATTGCGGCAAGTTCTTAGGAATAGCCAGTTTCCTGCGATGCTGACCCGACATTCCCCCATTTAGATGCGAAGCAGTTGCAGCTAAATAGCCTTTTGAATGCATCCTAAATCCAGTATTGCTGATTTATAGTGCAAATGATTCTGGCTAAATTTGTTGGCAAAGCTAATTGAGCGAGGGCCATGCGAACGCTGCTGGTAGCAGAGACCCACTCTTCTAGTTAATTGGACTGGTCTTTTCAGGCTGTTCCTCCAGGTGACTTAAGAATATGCTCTGAAAGCAAGATAAGATTCCAATTTTGTTATTGACAAAAATTCTTGTTTCAAAGTAGCCTCAAGTGCAATGGAATTGTTGAAAAATATTCTTACCTGAGATGGCAAATCGTTTGAAGTCTATAGAACTTTTCTTGGCAACTGGGATTCTGGCAATCGGTGCACAGAATGCGATCGCGACCGATCTCTTAGAGACTGAAACACCTGAGACAGCTGCTGCTGTTGAACTGCTCGCTGGTGGCGAAGGCGGTGAAGGTGGCGAAGGTGGCGAAGGCGGTGAAGGTGGCGAAGGCGGTGAAGGTGGCGAAGGCGGTGAAGGTGGCGAAGGCGGTGAAGGTGGCGAAGGTGGTTACTCTGCTGAATTTGAAGATCAGCTAGATGGACCTGCTTTGGTGGATGCCCTGCGCGGCGGTGGCCATGTTATCTACTTCCGCCACGCTCAGACCGAAGCGGACTATGCCGATCAGGCTGATCCCAACATTGACTTGAATGATTGTTCCACTCAGCGCACCCTGAGTGAGTATGGATGGCGACAGTCAGCAGTGATTGGGGCGGCGTTTGATGCGCTCAATATTCCCGTGGGGGAAGTTATCACGAGTCAATATTGTCGGGCCTGGCAGACTGCGTTTATTGCGTTTGGCGACTATGAAAAGACGACAGCGCTGAACTTTTATCCGGCAGAGGAATACACTGACGAGCAGTTTGCCCAGATGCGAAATGCAGTGATGCCGTTACTAACAGCGGTACCTGCTGCAGGTACAAACACCGTCATTGTGGGTCATGACGATGTGTTTGAGTCGGCGACGGGGATCTACCCTGAACCGCAGGGCATTGCTTATGTGATCAAACCTGACGGTAACGGTGGCTTTGACTTGATCGCTAACATGCAGCCCATCGATTGGGCCTTGATTCCCGATTAGCGGCTACCCTCAATGCGATCGCCCGCAGCATACTCCGACTGCCTCACGTAAAGTTGGTTTTAGGGCGATTGCTTTTCTCTTCTTGAGGAGATGGTGAGATCGCTCTCGCATCTGGTCTCTTGAGCTAATTCCAGCCCTCTCCGGAGGGCTTTTGCGATTTTGGGCAAAGTTTTAGACAGCAGTCTTACGATAGGGATGCTTGTGATCGCATGGACTGTAGGCGATAAAACGGCCAATGATTTTTCAAATACCCGATATTTTGTCTGTAGATGAATTGGTACAAATACAGACGGCACTAGCCGAGGCTGACTTTATTGATGGCAAGTTGACGGCGGGCTGGTATGCCAAACAGGTGAAACACAATCGCCAAGTCAAGGGCAAGGATGCTCAGGATCTTAGAACCCTGGTTAAGGCCGCGCTGCTACGACATCCACTATTTCAATCGGCGGTTCGCCCCAAACACATTCATTCTATGCTGTTGAGTCGCTACGATCCCGGCATGGAATATGGTCGCCACACGGATAATGCGCTGATGGGGCAGTATCGCTCGGATGTTTCATTCACGGTATTTCTATCTGATCCGGCTACCTATGAGGGGGGCGAACTCGTGATGGAAGGGGCCGACGATGAACAGCGCTATAAGTATGCGGCGGGTTCGGCGATCGCTTATCCCTCTTCAACGCTGCACCGAGTCAATCCAGTGATCTCGGGTGTGCGGCTAGCGGCGGTAGGTTGGGTACATAGTTGGGTCAAAGAGCCTGCCCAGCGAGAAATTTTGTTTGATCTGGATACGGTGCGGCGATCGCTCTATGCCCAAACGGGTAAAACCGACGAGTTTGACTTGCTTTGTAAGAGTTTGGCAAATCTCACGCGACGATGGGCTGAGTAACGGGTTGACGGCTCAGATCGGAACTACAGATGCTGCCCCCCGAGATTTATTGGGCTTAATTCTCAACAAACCTCAAAATAACAAGCAATTAATTATTCCGGCAGTGATTCATCCGCAACCTGAAATCTTGATGCCTGATCGGCGATTTGAATGTAAAAGCTGATTCCCATGAGGACTTGAAGAAAGCCAGCACAGACTCTTCATATAAATACATATTTCTCTATTGGGAATGATTCTGGTTTATAGTGCTACTAGCTTATTGAGAAATAAAGTCAATAAGGTTTTGCTTGAGTATTTGCGGAGGTTGAGTCGTGGTGCGAGCAAAGTTCATGGCTATAGAGCAGGAAGCGATCGCTTGGTTGGTGAGAATCGCGTTCTATTACAGTGCTGGCAATTGTGGGCAGGCCACTCGAACACGCTGGTTTCACGAGTCATGAGTTAGCTATGAGTCGCTGATCAAAGCCTGGGGGCACTATGTCTAACCTAACTAACCCAAGGCCTGCCCCCTTTTCTATTTCAGGTTGTCGAATGGAGTGGCGATGAAGTGTCTTTGCTGTGCTGATGCCCTCTTGCGTCATGCTTCACGAGCTGGCGTGTACTGGTTTTGTCCCACTTGTCGACAAGCGATGCCGGTGTTGGGGGCAACCGCACCGATTCAGCGATCTCCTGTGCATCTGAGTTGTCAGACTGCAACACGATGAGGATGAAATCGCCATGAGCAAGATCGCATGGTTTTGGGGCACGCAAACCAAAAATACGAAAATCATTGCCGAGCCGATTCATCAGCATTTAGGCAGTGAGTCTATCGTCACGTTATATGGCATGGCTGATGCTAATTGGGATGATTTTGCTGCCTTTGATTGTCTGATTGTTGGCTGCCCAACTGGGAATACGGGTGAGCGGCAATCAGATTGGGATGCGGTCTCCGATGCCCTGGATGAATCCGATGCCCTGCCTGAAATTGACCTTAGCGGCAATCGGGTCGCCGACTTTGGCGCTAGCGATCAGATTGACGATGCCGATAACTTTCAGGATGTCATGGGGCTGTTGGCAGGAAGGAGCACGGCACTCGGCGGTGAAACGCTGGGTTGTTGGTGGCTAGATGGCGATGATTTTGCGGCATCGAAAGCGATGCGGGCCGGTGAATATGTAGGGCTTGCCATGGACAAAGATAATCAGGCTGAGTTGACTACTGAGCGGATTGCTGCCTGGACGGCGCCGCTAGAAACCGCTTTGGGATTGTCAACCTGGCTGACTTAGTGATGACGGTAGTTTACTCCGGTGTTGTCGGGGTGGGGATCGCTATTTAATCAACCATTCGCTTTTTTGTTGAGACTCGTATGACCACTCAAATTCTGACTGCCGATATGCCTGATGCTCTCTGGCTTAGCGTTAATCCTTGTTTTCGCCGGTTAGAGCAGCAATTGTTGATGCCTCTAAATCATGACTTTGGAACGGTGGCGCACTGGGGGTATTCGCAAACGCCGGATGAACCGAGTGACGTAGAAATCGCCCTCACGCTGTTGCACGATTATGTGAAAGGTCGCGATCGCCCTCTGCATCTCATTGGCCATAGTAATGGCGGTTTGCTCGGTCTCCTCTATGCGCGCCGGTTTCCGCAGCGCGTCAAGTCGCTGACGCTACTGGGGGTGGGGGTTAACCCCGCGATGGATTGGAAGGCTCACTATTACGCTCAGCTGGCTCAGCTGCCCTGCAGTCGTACACGCATCTTGACCCAAATGGTTTTCAGCCTGTTTGGCTATCAGCGTCAGCCTTATCTACAAGGGCTGCTGGCGATGCTGGATCAAGATTTGACGGAGTCTCTATCGCTGCATTCGCCGCTGCAGCGATTTAGCTTATTTCCCGGCGGCGTGTCCGTGCCACTACTCGTCTGTGGGGGACAGGCGGACAGCATTATTGATCCGGCACAGCTACAGGGATGGTATCCCTGGTTTAAGCAGGGCGATCGCCTCTGGTTATGTCCTCAGGGACGCCACTTTTTTTACGCCTCTCACCCCGATGAAACCGCTGCAGAAATTGGCGATTTTTGGCGCGCAGTCGATATGAGCAGCATTACATCACCGCTGCTTCAATCCGCTTAAGGTCAGCCAGAGCATGATTTGTGCGGGATGCAACGTCTAGGGACGTGCCACCGTTTGTGAGAAGGAAGCCTGAAATTGTTGCTCGCGCTCTGCCATGGTCTCTTGGCCGGGAGCCCAAAGACTTTGGTAAAAGAAATAGGAAACGCCCGCGAAGCCGCGATCGCGCACTGCTTCTAATTGCTCGGTCAGTAAATCGATATCGGTCGGTCGGTTTTTGAGGCCGCTTAGGAGACCGATGCTAGTGGGGGTGCGTTTACGGGCGGCGGCGGTGGCAGGTTTGTTGAGTTCCCAAACAAAGCGGTCGACGTCGTTGCGGTAAATTTGCACAATGATTTCGTCCAGCAGGCCATCGGCATCCCAAGTGGGCCAGTCCTGCAAATATTTGGCGTAGGAAAAGGGATATGGATTGGGGGAAACCGAGAGTAAAGCACCGGGCTGACGGCGATCAATAACACTACGGACCTCACTCATAAACTCGGTGATTTTGTCGGCTCGCCAGCGCATCCAGACTGCGTCATTTTCATTGGCAGGGGGCGTGGTGCCGCCATGTTCTTGTTCGTAAAGGGCCACAGTATAAGGGTCGTAGCCCATATCGACCGGCAGGCCCAGATGGTCATCGACCTGAATGCCCTCGACATCGTAGTTATCCAACACTTCGCCGATGAGCTGCAGTAACAAACTGCGGGTTTGGGGATGAAAGGGATTCATCCAGGTGAAAACTTCGTTGCCCATGGGGATGTCTTTGGTTCCATCGCGCCGTTGGGCAAACCACTCAGGATGGGTTTCATGTAGCTCATAGTCACCGGGGGCCATAAAGCCAAACTCAAACCAGGGAATCACCGCCATATCTTCGGCGTGGGCCAGCTCGATCAACTCTTGCAACATGTCGCGATCGCCCTGAGCAGTTTCAAACGCAGGGTTCTCACCGGGCCAGAGGCGGCGCTCTCGTCCTAGGTAACGCTCGGCAACAGCGCTGGGATATTGGGTGTAGCCCATGTTCCACACAACGGGATACAGGGTATTGATATTCATCGCTTTGAGCCGCTGAATCCCCGCCGCCAATTCCTCGTAGGAAAACAGCACTTCACTGTCGATGTTGGTGAGCCAAACTCCCCGCACTTCTTGATCCGGTTCTGCTTGAGTGGATAATTCCGCTGGGAAGGCCACCTGGGTCGAATCAATGGTGGCTTTTAACGGCTCATCAGAACTGGCGCGGCAAATGAGCGCCGCCACTTCGCCTCGACTGATGGGGGCAAAGCTACTCGCAAGCTGGGGATTCTCCGCGTTGACCAAAGCGCCCTCAGCGAGCATGGCAGCGGTACCTTCCAGGGCGTAGGGGGGTACCCGATCGCCATCTTCCAGACTCGCCTCCAGCAATTCTTGGGCTCTAGCCACGTAGGGCAACTGAGCTTTGGCCGCGATCGCCGTCACCGCTTCTCCCCGAGTAATTGCCCGGCCCGGCTCGTAATAGTCTGCCGGATAGGTGTACAGCACATTCACGGGCGATGACAGACCCAAAGCCGTTTCAATCGCCGAGGCACCCCCATAGGCAGCCTCCGTGGGAAAGCTGCGATTCAGCATGGTCGTGACCACGCCCCAAGTTGCCGGTTCATTCGGGTAAAATCGGGCCAAATCTAGCAATTCAACATTGGGTGGGGGTGGCGACTGCAAGTCGTTGATGACGACGGCTCCCCGTCGGGCCAACTCAGTGATGCAGTCGGTGGCCCAGTAACCATCAAGATCCCCCGGTAGGGGATTGGCCTGTGACAATACTGTGGCGTTATGGCTGGCGCGATCGCCCGACTTAATCGTATTCATCGCTAGCGCTTGGACCTGAGTATGGTGCGCCACCTCGTCAGTCGTTGGTTGCGCCAGCAAGGGAATAAACGCGCCAATGGTCGTGACCAAAATGAGGCCCAGCAAGAGGCCAGTGAAAAATCGCTGAGACTGGGGACTGAGTTTCATCGCAGAGAGGATACCGAAGGAAGGAGGGAAAATTAGGAAAGAAGTTTAGCCGCCGCTACGTTTAGCGGTGTAGCCAGCTTTTTGCAGAGCCGCTAATACCGTATCAGCCTGGTCACCTTGAATTTCGATGATGTTGTCTTTGGCCGTGCCACCGGTACCACATTGGGCCTTCAGCTTTTTCGTCAAGGCTTTGAGGGTCTCCGGACGATGCTGAAAGCCGCTAATCACCGTCACGGTTTTACCACCGCGCCCTTTACGGCTGACTTCCACTTTGACGGTTTGCTGATTGGGCGGTAAATCGGGGACCGCTCTTTCGGTCGCGGCTGTGCGCGCCGTAGCGAACTCCGAGTAGACGGTGCGATCGCCCCCCTGAGCATTAGACCGGGATGATTTTCGTTTACCCATACCCTTTCACCATGAATGTGCAGCGCGATCACCTATCCGTAAACGGCACCTTGACGACTGCAGCCAGCCTTTCAAACCATAGATCAAATTAGACGATCGTAAACAGTCCCAGGTGCCATCACTACGATCACTAACTCTTAGCCCCACCATTGCCACAATCCATAGGCGAGAAAGGCGCTGCCCAGCGGCACCGTCAGGTTATCCAGCCCCCAGCGAGAAAAAGATTCCAAAAAGGTGGCAGTCCCAGCGGTGATCAGGGCGATCGCGGTCACCGTCGGCGTCACCCCATGGACTGCGCCCAAAACTAAGAGTCCCACGCCAAAGCTCATCACGAGCATGGCGCTGGTGCCTTCCCAGCTTTTGGTCATGTTCCACACTTGATAGGGATGGCGCCCCAGAGACTGGCCCACAATGGCGGCCATGCCATCCCCCCCAGGTCATCGTTAAAATGCCCAACGCCGTAAACTCAGGTTGATTGTCCCAAAAGAGGGCCGTCAGCAAACCAATACTCACGGCATAGAAGAACGTGCCCAAGCTAGTGCGCCCCACACTGTTGATGCCGGGCAAGATCGGCAACCAGTAAGAAAGCAGCGCCACCAAACTGAACACCAGTGATGCGGTGATGCCCATCCAGGCAGGAGTTTGCAGCCACCAAGCCAGCAAAATTACATTACCCGCGCCGATATGGACAATTTTGCGAGTAATTTCAACCGATGCGGTCTTAGTCAGGTACAAGCTCTCGGAGATGATCCCGACAATCCCTAGCCATGCCCCGACTAACAGCACCTGCATTGCCAGCTGTGGCCACTGAGTTGGATCTTGTAAGGTCTCTAGCAAAAAAACTCCTCGGCACCGTGCAAATACTCTATCGTCTTTGCCATAGGGTAATGAATGTCAATGGCGATGGATGCTCCTTCCCCAACCAGATAAAAATAACCTTTGAGGGCCGCATCCTGTTTTTTGCAGGCGGCCCTCAAAGGTTATTTTCACGGGGAGTTTCAGAAGGGCGGCGATCGCGACAGACGGCAACACGGATTGCAAGTACATGATCGTGACGGTAACCAGCTTTAAAGGAGGCGTTGGCAAAACGACGACAGCCATTCATTTGGCGACGTTTTTGCAGGGGCAGGCCGAGACGCTGCTGATTGATGCCGATCCAAATCGGTCTTCTCTAGGCTGGGCCAGCCGGGGGGAATTGCCGTTTCCCGTGATTGATGAATGGCATCCCGATGCCTTGAGTGCCGACTTTCGGCATATTGTGATCGATACGCAAGCTCGGCCCATTCAAGACGACTTAGCAACTTTAGCGGCCCACTGCGATCTGCTTGTATTGCCCACCACCGCCGACATCATGGCCCTCGAAGCCCTTGTCCTCACGGTGAATACGCTGAAAACGATTCCGGTTGCTCGCTATCGCATTTTGCTGACGTCGATGCCACCAAAACCGACCAAAGCTGAGGCCGAAGTGCGATCGCTGCTTGCCGAAACCCAATTACCCGTTTTTCAACAGGGGATTCGTCGCTACAGCGTTTACCAAAAGGCGGCTAAGGCTGGCGTTCCGGTGTATGCGGTCAAAGATCCGAAAGCCGAAACTGCCTGGCAGGATTATGAAGCCGTCGGTCGAGAATTGCTGACTTCGATGGACTGAGAAGCACCCAAGTATACGATGCGACGACCTGAGGGTAGACGTTTGGGTAGCCAAGGGCATGGTCACCAGCGAGGTGAGGCTGATAGGCTCAATTCAGTAGTCTCTGCAACAAAAGTTAGAAGGTTTCCAGATGGCTGCGTGATAGCATCGCCGAGAGAGGTCGATATTTCACTACATCATCTTGTGGAGGTTTTACACCATGGCAGAAGATTTTAGCGTTAGCGAAAGAGCCTTTTATGAAAAGGTGATGCAACGGGCCAGCCTTCCCGATATCTTTGATGCGCGAGACCTCACCACGATCGTCTTTCGCACGATGCGGGACTTGATGACGACGGACACCGATCAGCAGACCGAAGCTGCTTTCAAGGATGCTGACATCGCTGACATCTGGCGCGATGATAACCCGATTGTGTCTTTCCTGAGTCGCTTTCGCCCCCCCCTAGAGATTGATTCTGAATTGTTTCTTCGTCGGATTAAGCAAGAGGGCGGTGTCCCTAAAAATGTCACGCCTGAAGCTGTCGTGATTGCGGTATTTTCGACAGCACGGGAATCCATTTCATCCGAACAGGCAAAAGAAATTGCCAAGGTTTTGCCAGATGCTCTGCGGGTGATGTGGGAACAGATTTAGTCGGATTCTTCTCGGCTTAAAAACAGGGGCGATTGCCATCAGCACTGACACTGAACCTTGGCGATCGCCCCTGTTTTTTGAGGTCCTAGCCGTCAGGAAATTGCCAGCAAGAAATCGTCTCAACGTCTTGGCTGCCGCAAGCACAGCGAACATCATGCTTGGAAGCGACCCACTCGCGATCGCAGCGACGGCAGTGGCAAAACACATTATTGTCATCGGCCTGCCTGAGGCCAAATTGCCATCGGCGCATCTCTTCTGGTGTGAATTGAGAAGAAGATTGACTCATGCCTTACCTGAGACTGTTGACGCATCACTGGCATTGTAGTCGCTGAGTCGCATCGCTGAACCGTCTACAGGTGAAGGTTTTGCTGCCTGTTCCGACAAGGTATAACAAGCCGCAATTTGATCAGATCGACCTGGATAATTGAAACCAGATTCTGACAAGCATTCCGACTTCCGACTTCCGACTTCCGACTTCTGCGATATCACCAGCCAAACGGTTTAGCCTCGTCGTCTTTAGAGACGATTTTTATTGCAAGCGACTGCCATTAAGGGTATTATTCTCCAAGAGAATTGCTCTCAGCTATCTGGATTTTTGTGGGTGGTGGAGCGCAGTGCAGCTTGGAGCCTGTCAGGTTGGTGCAATTGGTTTCTCCCCCTAAGAAGCGGTCAGTCATTGTTTTCGCTACCGTTGTTGTCCTTTCCGCCATTGCTCACAGTGCCATGTTGTGGCTGCCGATGCCTCGCCCTGAAGCTGAAGAAGAGAATTTGCTAGTGGCTCCCCCCCCAGCGATGAGATTGCAGTTGTGGTCTTGCCAGAACAAGAGGCCCCTGCAGAACAACCATCTCAAGTCGTTGAACCAACCCTAGCGCCATCAGCACAATCGGTAGGCGAGCCCGCAGCCTTGTTGCCAACAGATGTCACTCCAGAGTCGGCAACCCCACCCCCTCAATTACCCCCCGGTTCCTACGAATCCCCCAAACTCCAGTGACGACCGACCCGTCGACAGACGAGCTGCCAGTCGAGGACGGCGACTCCACCCCCGTGTTTACCCCCCTTGAAAATGAGGGGCCGCTGCTGGGCTATGGCGATGGCTTTCCCCATGCTGCAGGTGCGATCGGCGGGTGCTTTGGTCTCAGTGGATGTCAACGCGTGCCGGATGCGGGTAACTTTCGCGATGTCCGGAGAGACCTTGTTGCTGGTTTGAGAAATGAAGGATACACCGTCCACCTCCGTGATGAATTCACTGAGGCGGGACGTGAAGTCTATGCCTTAACAGCTCCTGATAGTAGTGAACCGCAGTTTTTACATATTTTTTCGTCTGTTACAGATGGCTCTGCCATTTACATCATGAGTTCTGAGCCTTTGACTTTAGAGGCGTTAAAACGGCTCTCAGCAGCATAAGCATATTTCGTGGGAGATCGCCCCCCGGCTTAAATCGTCCATAGACCAAGAGTTTAGACTGGCCCGCTTGATGACTGACTAAAGCAGTAATAGTAGCTGGTAAAACGGAGGCAAATGCCGCCGTCCCAACGCTGCCAAGCTCTAGCAAAACTGCCTCTGTCAATTAGTTTTTAGAAAAGTAGCTCTCAGATGGCTCATCCGACGACTGTCAAAATTCAGATGTTACCACAACGACCACAACGTCGCCGTTCCTTGATTTCGGGATGGTCGGTTGGGGTGCTGCTGATTGCTCTATTGATTTCAATGCCACTGTTATCAGTGCTGTTTAGTGCCTTTAGCCATGTTGGCGATGAGTCTTCCAGCGATATTTGGCAGCATTTAGCGACGACGGTGCTGCCCATTTATGTGACGAATTCCCTAGGGCTAATGGTGGGTGTCGGTGCTGGGGTGTTGGTGCTGGGCGTGAGTACGGCTTGGCTTGTCACGATGTGTCGATTTCCCGGGAGTCATATTTTTGAATGGGCTTTGCTGCTGCCGTTAGCCGCGCCCTCTTATTTGCTGGCCTATACGTACACGGACTTCTTGGAATATTTCGGCCCGATACAAACGGGCTTGCGTAACGCATTTGGCTGGAAAACCGCCAGCGATTATTGGTTCCCGGATGTGCGATCGCTGCCGGGAGCGATCGTCTTGTTCAGTCTGGTGTTATATCCCTATGTCTATATGTTGGCGCGAGTGGCCTTTCAAGAACAGTCTCTTTGCACGCTAGAAGCCAGTCGTTCTCTAGGCTGTAGCCCCTGGAGCAGTTTTTGGAAGGTAGCATTGCCTTTGGCTCGCCCCGCGATCGCGGCAGGTACGGCTCTGGCGCTGATGGAGACGTTGAACGACTTTGGTACGGTTGAGTATTTCAGCGTGCCCACGTTTACGACGGGCATTTATCGGACTTGGTTCGGCATGGGAGAGCGGCTCGCGGCAACTCAGCTAGCCAGCATGTTGCTACTGTTCATCGCGGTGCTGATTGTGCTGGAGCGATTTTCTCGGCGGCAGGCTCGTTACTATCAGGGGGTGGGCAGTCAGCCGAGTGTGTCCCAATTTTCCTTACAGGGGGCTCGGGCGATTGCCGCTCTATTGGCCTGTGCGCTGCCGATTGCGCTAGGGTTGCTGCTACCCGCAATGTTGCTGTTGTGGATGACCCTGACCAATCTGGACAAATCTCTCAATCGAGAGTTTTTTGAATTGGCTACCCACAGTCTGATTCTGTCAGGGGTGACCGCCGGATTGGGCATTGTGCTGGCGCTGGTTTTGGCCTATGGGGCACGGCTACAACCGAGTTCTGGAGTTCGGTTTGGCGTCCAGGTAGCGGCCTTGGGATATGCGGTGCCGGGGGCGGTCATTGCCGTTGGCATCTTGGTGCCCGTGGGTCGCTTGGACAACGCCATTTCCCAACTTTCAGAACAGTGGTTGGGTGTCCCAACCGGACTTCTGTTAAGTGGTACGGTGGCGGCGCTTGTGTTTGCCTATTTAGTGAGATTTCTGGCGATCGCCATCAGTACGATACAAGCGGGACTCACCAAAATTCGCCCCACGCTGGATGACGCCTCCCGCTGTTTGGGCAACACCCCCACCCAAACCTTGACCCAAGTGCATGCCCCCTTACTTACCGGTAGTCTCCTCACCGCAGCGACACTGGTCTTTGTCGATGTGATGAAAGAACTGCCCGCAACGATGGTGATTCGTCCATTCAACTTCGACACGCTAGCGGTGCGAGTTTTCCAATATGCGTCAGATGAGCGACTAGTCGATGCTGCCGCCCCCGCCCTCGCGATTCTCGTGGTGGGGATTATGCCGGTGATTTTGCTGAGCTACCGCATTACCCGCAGTCGTCAGTATACCGACGCTGAGTAACGAACCTCGAGGGTTTGCTCATCGGTTGGTACAGCCTGCTTTTCTACGGACTCAAATTTTCTAAAAACGAAGGTATTTCTAGCACGTGCCAGTACACCAAAGTCACGACACCCAGGGTATACAGTGTGGAACTACCAAAGCCAATCAGCAAATCTCGCCGCGCATTACGTTGGTCGTTGGCGAGCAAGATGTCCGTCGCACCAAACTGCATCATCACCATCCCCGCCACATTGGAGAGCCAGTAACCGGCCAGTGTCCCCGGTACAAACCAGCCCGGGTGCAACCAACTAGCGATGTAGCCCAACACGAGCGCGATCGGCAGGTTAAAAAACACATCATTCCACCACGAAAGCGGCGACAGCATGTAGCCCACGCCCACCAAAACGCCACCGCGTAGCTTTTTCTTAAAGTGCTGCATGCGATCGCTGTTCTTTCGCTCCTTGTTACCTTACCAGCCATGTTCAAAACGTGTCGTCTATCGTCACCAATGTGCAGATGGATATCGTTAAATACAGGAGTCAGATATTTTGACTATGGCAAGACTTAGTTAGGACCTTTGGATTGGCACGCAATACTTATCAACGCGCTTCAGCTCCATACTGTCCTAATCCAACATTCATAGCCATATTCCGCAAAAGGTAGTCCTAGACCTGCGGATATGCATTAAATGCTTGGCCCGCACAACTATCTGCTTCTCCAAATCCGTTTTGATGCATGACACCGTAATGGACTTGTTCACCAATCGCTACGAATTTGGACGAGCAATATGAAAACCTTACACAGCTCTAGAAAATCACCGGCTACTCTTTGAAAAGCTGCTGCGCGTCTAGTGCCCTTCCCTCAGGGTAATTTGCACTCTGAACTCTGCTATATCGATTCTGCAAAGCCAAGGTTACACATACTAAGTTGGCTTCAATTCTGCTCCAGGAAGCTCAGTTGAGCGAAGACTACAGGAAAATTGATCGCACTCCTCTCAAAGAATTGGTCCTGCATATGAATGGTTGCTCCAGAATGTCCTCACTAAGGCTTCCACTGCCATATGTCTCAGCTCGATCCCAAACTGGTGCCAATAAAAACCCCACAGTCATGTGATGACTGTGGGGCTACTTAATTGATTAGGAGGTATTCAAAGCAACAGCTAGTTACTTGAGAGCAACCTTAGCACCAGCGTCTTCTAACTGCTTCTTAGCGTCTTCGGCATCGTCCTTAGACACGCCTTCTTTGATCGCTTTGGGGGCAGATTCAACGATTTCTTTAGCTTCTTTCAGCCCCAAGCCAGTCAGACCACGTACCACCTTGAGGATAGCGATCTTCTTGTCAGAGGGAACTTCTTCCAGAACCACGTCAAACTCAGTCTTTTCTTCTTCGGGCTCAGCGTCACCACCGGCAGGAGCACCGGGCATCATACCAGGCATCATCATCATGCCGCCGCCACCAGAAGCGGAAGCATCAACACCAAAGGCTTCTTCGATCTGCGTAACCAGCTCAGAAGCTTCCAATAAGGACAGGGATTTCAACTCTTCGAGAATTTGATCAGTTTTTGCAGACATGAGGTCTCTCCTAAGTACAAATCGCGAACATCAGTCACGAAACGGTTGGTCAAATCAAACAAAGACCAGGCTATGCAGCGTCTTGGTCTTTTTCGGATACGGCTTTGACAGCCCGCACCAGAGAAGCTGGAACTTCTTTGATACCCACTGCCAATTTCTTCGGTACAGCATTGGTACCCACTGCCAGCTTGGTCGGAACCGCATTGATTGCACCCGCAATGCGCGCAATCAGTTCTTCCTTGGTCGGCAGTTCAGTGATGGCGTCTAATTCAGCCGTCGTTAAAGCCCGACCTTCCATGACGCCACCGCGAAGTTCTGTCTTCTTGGTGTCTTTCTGGAAGGACTTGTAGGCTTTAATCGCCCCACCCAAATCATCTTGAACCAGCAAAAATGCTGACGAGTCCTGAAGGAACTGCGTCATCGGCTGCCAGTTTTCGTCGTTTTCGACAGCAATCCGCATCAGCGTGTTTTTAGTCACTTTGCAGATTGCGCCTTTTTCGCGTAGGCGATTGCGCAGTTCTGAGATCTCAGCTACTGATAGACCTTTAAAGTCAACCACCATAGCCAATTGAGCTTCGCTTAAAAGCTCCTTCAGCCCTGCCACAATCTCCTTTTTGTTTTCAAGCGTTCTACCCATTTCGGTCTCACCTCCTTTTGGGTTGAGAGCCAGTCGTCAATCAGCTTTTTGTCTCGTCGGGTGGCCAAACATTGAAAAAGCCCCGGTGAACACCGAGGCTTCAGGACTCATCCTCAACGATTGCTACATCAAATAGCAAACGAATTTGGTTAAGCTGATCTAAACCTCGGTAGGACTTATGTCATACGGCCTACTGTCTTCAGTTACTGATTCAATTGGAAATTGAATTGGTATCCGTAGCGCTACCCCAAATCACAACAAAAAACTAAACCTATTCAGCATCTGCCAACTTATAGTCCCGCAGAGCGCTAATATCAATTTCGATTGAGGGACCCATTGTAGCAGACACATACATCGTCCGCCAATATCGCCCCTTAGCGCCTGTTGGCTTGTTGCGATCAACACACTCCTGTAGCGCCTTCAAGTTGGTCAATAAATCTTGGGGATCAAAGCCAGCCTTGCCAAACTGCACATGAACAATGCCGCTCTTATCAGCTCGGAACTCGAGTTTACCCGCTTTGAATTCCTCAATAGCTTTGGGTAGATCTGTGGTCACGGTGCCCCCTTTAGGCGAAGGCATCAAGCCACGGGGGCCAAGCAAACGACCCAGCTTAGCGATTTTCGGCATCATGTCTGGCGTGGCAATCAGGACATCAAAATCCATCATCCCTTTCTGAATGTCATCAATCAATTCTTCAGAACCGGATAAATCGGCACCTGCGTTAGTGGCTTCAGCAACTTTTTCCCCTCGGGCAATTACCGCCACTCGAACAGTCTGACCAGTCCCCTTCGGCAGGATAACCGTTGTCCGCAGTTGCTGGTCAGTGTACTTGGGATCAATACCCAGACGAATGTGCGCCTCAGCGGATTCAGGGAATTTAGCGGTCGCAGTCTCTTTCAGCAATGTCAATGCTTCGAGCGGTTCGTACGGACGGTCTTCAACCTTTTCAAGTGATGCTCTGAGGCGTTTAGAAACTTTCTTGGCCATGGTTTAAATCTCCTTGGGGTGCTAACGAAGAGAACCCTCTCCCCCACTAAATGAACACATGAGCGATCGCAAATCGCCCTTTTACCTACCTAGTCCGCAACCGTGACCCCCATGTTGCGGGCAGTCCCTTCAACAATGCGCATCGCTGCTTCAACATCGTTGGCATTCAGATCGGGCATTTTAGTTTCCGCGATCTCTTTAAGTTGAGCACGGGTAATCGAGCCAACCTTATCCTTATTGGGTTGACCTGACCCTTTTTCGATGCCGATCGCTTTTTTGATCAGCACGGAAGCCGGTGGAGTCTTCAGGATGAAGGTGAAACTCCGGTCTTCAAAAACCGAAATCTCTACCGGCACCACCAGACCGACTTTATCAGCGGTTTTAGCGTTGTATTCTTTGCAGAACGCCATAATATTGACGCCATGTTGGCCCAGTGCAGGGCCGATGGGTGGCGCTGGGTTGGCTTTTCCGGCAGGAATCGCCAACTTAATCAGTGCAACTACCTTTTTTGCCATCGATCAACTCTCTTTTTGTACCTGATTAAACTCTAGTTCCACCGGGGTATCACGCCCGAAGATGGAGAGCAAAGCCTTGAGCTTACTACGCTCGGGGCTGACTTCGATCACTTCCCCTTCGAAGTCTTTGAAGGGACCCGACAGCACCGAGATGCGATCGCCCGCTTCCATATCCACCTTGACCACCGGTTGCTGTTCTTGAGCCTGCTTGAAGATCCGCTCAACCTCAGAACGACCCAGTGGCATTGGCTTCACATGTCCACGCCCTCGCCCATAAGCGCGACGCTGTTCAGCACCGACAAAGTTGATCACATGGGGGGTATTTTTAATCACCTGCCAAGCTTCATCATCCATGGTCATGCGAATCAGCACATAGCCCGGAAAGACCTTCTCTTCCGCATTAGTATGGGTACCATCTTTGCGCACCTTTTTGACCGGCGTCTGCGGGATTTCAATCTGCAACACCTTGTCAGCCACATCCAGCGTTTTTAGACGCTGCTCTAAGCTTGCTTTGACTTTCTTTTCACAGCCCGACGCCACCTGCACGGCATACCACCGAGCGGGTTTCTTCTTCTGTCCTTCACCTTCTTCAGCGTGCTCGAAGTCTTGATCGGCGTTAAAGTCTGCTTCTGAAACCATTTAGAATACCTGCCTAGATGCCCAGCCAAACAATTGATCGATCAAATAGATCAAGGTTGCTGAAAGGCTCACCATTAAAATAACTGCTGCGGATTCGCTAATAAGTTGCTGACGAGAAGGCCAAACGACTTTTGCCAACTCATCTTTAGTGCCTTTCAAGAAAGCCACAGCATTCGTGCTTGAGGTGGACTGCTTTACCGACGCCTCAGGAGCACTTTCCTTTTTTTCAGCTTCTTTCTTAGCCACGCGATCGCCCTATAAAGTCCAAAATCGAAACCAGCCAACGGCCGCTCTTACCAAAACCCATCACCGCTAAAACATCATCAAACCCAAAGATTTTGCGGGCAAAACCTTTGGGTCAGTGATGCTATTCGCCCAGCGCGCCCTCGAGGACTCGAACCCCGGACATCAGGTTTTGGAGACCTGCGTTCTACCAACTGAACTAAGGACGCATGTGGAAGCCCCGCAGGGCTCTTATGCTATCACGGATAACCTGGCCTTGCCCTTAGAGACTGCGGTCAAATCGCTGTTTCAGGCGGGTTGCTTTACCGACGCGATCGCGCAGGTAGTACAGCTTGGCCCGACGAGCCTTACCCCGACGCAAAACCTTGATATTCGCAATCAGCGGCGCGTGAACCAAAAACACTCGCTCAACGCCGACGCCCTGAAAGATCTTTCGAACCGTAATCGCTTCATTAATACCGCCACCACGCTTAGCAATGACTGTACCTTCATAGGGCTGAACTCGTTCTTTACCCCCTTCCTGAATGCGAACACCCACGCGGATAGTGTCACCCACGTAAATGTCAGGAAGATCTGTCTTAATGTAGTCCGCTTCTAGCGAACGAATAGCTTGTTCGGCATTCATGATATTTGGAAAAGCGCACAGTCTTTAATACTAGGACAAGTAGTTTGCTTGTGTCTAGCCCTGACCAAAAAGAATTGCGAGCTTTGAGGTCTTTGAAGGAGATTGGCCCGAGAAGCTGTCGTCATGGAGATGATTGGCCCCTCCCGAACGGCAACATTACCTAACCTTTCGTTCAGCCACGAGCGTTGAACAATATCGAACCGCGATCAATTAGAAGGCGATTGCTAAACCCGTCTCGAAGCAGCGGTCAAGCACAGAACACCGACCTCTCAAGTTACACTACTCTCTAAGTGAGTTGTATAGCTCACCATGCGGCTCTGGTTTTTCGGTATAAACCTTCTGTGTCGATCCAGATAGGGCGATGAAACAGCGATCTCAATAACCAGACGCTGAGTTTTTAAGATTGCACATAAGTTATATGAATTTGCTGTCCCAACTCCTTTCCCGTCCAAATCCCCAAAGCAGTCCTAAACGACGTCGAGTGAAGGGGATTGAGCTGAAAAACGATGCTGAGATTGCCACTATGCGCCAAGCAGCGCGAATCGTGGCTACAGTTCTCCACGAAATTTCGCAGCGGGTAGAACCGGGTATGACCACGGCCGATCTGGATGCCTATGCCGAAGCCCGTATTCGAGAAATGGGCGCGACGCCTAGCTTCAAGGGGTATCACGGGTTTCCCGCTAGTATTTGTGCTTGTCTCAACAACGAGGTGGTTCACGGCATTCCTCGTCAACGCAAAGTCATCCGGGCGGGGGATGTGCTGAAAGTTGACACAGGGGCCTATTTCGATGGTTTCCACGGCGACTCCTGCATCACCATTCCGATCGGTAAGATATCGACAGAGGCCCAGCGCCTGATTAACACTGCAGAGGCGGCGCTCTACGCGGGTATTGAACAGGTGAAAGCGGGCAACACGTTAATGGATATTGCTGGAGCCATTGAAGATGTCGCAAAAGCAGCAGATTTCAGCATTGTGGAAAACTATGTTGGTCATGGAGTTGGCCGTAACTTGCACGAACCCCCGTCAGTGTTTAATTTTCGCACGCGCCAGTTACCGAATATTCGCTTGGAATCGGGGATGACCCTGGCCATTGAGCCAATTTTGAATGCGAAGGGCAAGCACACTCGCACCCTTAGCGATCGCTGGACGGTCGTCACTCTGGATCGCTCTCTATCGGCTCAGTTTGAACACACGGTGTTAGTGACAGATACCGGCTATGAAATTTTGACGGATCGCGATCGCTTGGCGTCCTAAAGTAGTGGCCATACCAGCCGCCGGCTCTGAATCATCAGTCTGCAGGTTTAGCCCCCCGCGGATCAGCAGTCCAAAGAACGACCAGAGTATTGGCCCCACCCGTCCCAAACGGAATGGTGGAGGCAAAGAGTTGCGCGGCGTTGTCAATTGACAAGGTGATCAGGGGCGCACCGCAATATTCGCCAGCGTCAGCAGCCTCGGTCTGATACAAACGCGACAGTGTTGTAGGCACCCACTCAACATCTTCTGACATCACCAACGCGTCTGCAGCCGCCTCTACCGGTATGAATGATTCGGTAGTGATATCAGCCAAAAAGCAACTGCGGTCAACTGCGGCAGGCCAACCGGCTTCTAAAGCCGCAGCTGCTAAGGCCAATTGAGTATTCAAACTCCCTACCGAATCGGCTTCTACCTGCTGTCGACCCTTTTCTAAAAGGGTGGTCTGCTGAGCTGGGTCAAAGGTGATCGCTGTATCCGTCTCAGGAACAGCCTCATCATTGGCGGTGGTGCGGCTGGTTGTCGTTGGTACATCAAACGAGTCTGAATCGAGAGGCTGACAGTTAGTGGAGTTATAGTCCACCGGGACTATGACGACTAAGAGGTGTGTTTCATCAGCTGTCGGAAATTGAAAATCCGTCACGAGTTCGCGGGCGCGATCGTCAAAATTTTGATATCCCGTTGAGCGCACCATCACCGGTTCCGTGCTTAATTTGCCATCAGGCTGTAGGACTACGCCAAACTTCGCATCTTTCGGGGCCAAGGGCAGGCAAATCTCTAAGGGATAAGGCACTTCATATTCAAAGTCTTCAAAGTCTTCAGCCGCTAGTTCATCCATAACCGGTAGCTCAAGCTCATCATTGTCAGCAAGCGAGGCAAGCCAGGTTTCTTGAGCCGCTTTGCTGTCAGCAGGCGTTGTGAGGGCTGGCCCAATATAGTTATCTAGAACGGTGAAATACTCGTCAGGCAACTTTTCCACCTGAGGCGGCCAGTCACAGTCGGCTGCATCATAATCCACGGCAATTTCGACTAGGTAAGCTCTAGGCATGTCGCCTTCAGGGAAATCATGCTGCTTGATTTTTTCGGCAGCAGCATTATCAAAAGACCGATATCCCGTCCGTTGCAGAAAGGGCTGATACTGGTCTTCATCTAGATTGCCTTCGGCATCAACTAATACCAAGAGCTGGGCTGCCTCAGGCGTACCAGGAAGACAAATGTTGGCTTCATACGGTAACGGGTCGAAAATCTTCAGCGGTTCGATCTCTAGGCTCGTGAACTCAGGGCCGCGATCGCTAAGACTCCCTAGCCAAGTATTGCGATCATCTGCAGCAACTTCCGCCGAAATTTTGACCGCATTGTAAGTCTTAAAGACTTCAATATATTCTTCAAATGGATCAGGACCCACAGGGGGAACTGCGACGCCAGTTGTTCGACCACTGCCACTAGTCGCTCGACCTCCCACCGTTGGTGTCTCAGTATTAGGATTATTGACCTGACCTGAGGTTGAAAAGTTGGGTATCGGTCCCGTCGTGCTTGAGTTAGTTGTACTGCTGCTAGTGGGACGACTATTGCTACTTTGTCCAGCAGCCTGAGCTCTGTTTGCGTTCGCCGAACTTCCCGTGCGCGACGCTTGGGCATTAGCTGGCGGCGCTGTCTTGACTGTACCAGCATTAGCTGAAGCTGCGGTTGCACTAGATTGTGGAGCGTCAATTTTAATCACCGCCACCCCGTCTTCCTCGGGATCAGGCGGTGGTAATAGAGACTCTTCTGCAGGCCCGGTGGGCACAAACAAAACCAGCGCATGTAAACCCACCGAGGCCAACAACATCGGAGCCAGTAAAAAATACCAAGCAGGTTTCTTTTTAGGTAATTGGAAAGACACCGTTTCTATAACTCCTGGGACCCAAAGTGATGGCGTTCAAAATGAGCAAAACAAGACGCTGGAGTGCTCTCCCATGAGAGTTAACCAGTATGACGATAAACCAATCAGTGATGTTCACCGAGGGTCTTCAACCCAAAATACCAGGATGACATTGGCTGGCGGATTTCCTTCCCCAACCCCAATAGCAGAAACATAGACACCTGCAGGCACGCCATTTTCGTTAATCACGAAGAAGTCTTCACCACAGTATCCGTCAGGCTGTGGAACAATTTCTTGACCGGGAAACGTTCTGGGCAGATCTTCATTGACGATTAACCCATAATTACGCGTCAAATACTTAAGTCGGTTAGCCCGTGGATCAAGGTCATAATTCATTTCATCGATAAAGCTAAAAAAGCAGCTAAGCCTTTGAGGCTCCCACCCAGCCAGATAGGCTGCCGGCTCTTTAACTGGATTCCACGCATAAAGTGGAAAGTCTTGTGTCTGGTCGAACTCAGAGTTAATCCCCCCAGTTTGGTCGAGGAGGGCTTGCTGGCGAGCGGGGTCGAAAGTGTTAGTAGGGGGCGTTTCTTCGAGTCCTGTTTCTTCTGGCAGTTGCGATTCTGGCAACGTTTCAGGCACCTGGTTTGGATCGGGCGGTGGCGGCACGGCATCTGGCGGCGGGGCAGCGGTTTCGGGCGGTTGAGGTGATTCTGGCAGTGGCTCTGATGGGGGCTCAGGTACGTCAATGTCAGATAGCGCCAAGATATCGATTGGGGCTTCTTCCTCCTCAGAAATCTCTTCTTCAATGTCTTCTTCTGCAAGCGGTACTGGTGCTGGCAGTGGCACGAACAGCAGCGCAATATGAAAAAAAATCGATAAGCTCATTAGTGGAGCAAGCAACCATTGCCAACGCCATTTTTGACCACCAGATTTAGTCTGCGGAAGTTGTTCAGGGAGCTCTCGTTTCTCTAACGTTTCCACGTTGGCTATGTCACTGGATCAGGGAACTCAAATGCGAACGATGGATGGAGCGTATGAACGAAACCAAGACTGGCGAATTCATTAAAGTTGCGAAGTCTCTCTCGCTTGAAGAAGGTGCCGTTCTGATCACCAACCATGAGCGGCTAAACCTTATCGCTGCCGTTTGTTTCTAAAAATTCGAGAAAAAGGCTGCAAAACCGGATGCGGGGCATAAGTTTGAGCACCAAGTTCACAGCTAGGTGAGCGATCGCCCCCTAACTCGCCACTAAAACAACAGCAATATCTTGATGGAGCTAAGAACGCCTAGAAACATCGATCGCTCATCTCGAAGCTGGGCATAGCAACCCCCAGGACGAAATGAATCCATCCTGGGGGAGCATTAGGGTGAGCAAAACAGTGCTCAAACCGTCAGGTCTTAGAGGCTACCTAAGATCTCGTCGTATACGTCTTCAGGCATCGGCACATAGCCCACTTCGGTAATGAGATCAGTATCGCGAGCCGTTTCTAGGTAGAACTCGACAAATGCGCGCACCTCAGGCTTCTCCAGAGAGGCTGGGCTAACGTAGATGAACAACGGACGAGCGAGGGAATAATCACCGCTCTTGGCATTCTCAGGAGTCGGATCGACGCCATCAACACTTAATGCCTTCAAGGTATCCTGATTTTCCAGGAAGTAGGCTAGACCGAAATAACCCAGAGCATTAGGGTCACGAGATACTCCTAAAACGATGATGTTGTCATCTTCGCTAGCGGTATAGTCAGCCCGGCTAGCCCCTTCTTCACCATTGATTTCATCCGTAAAGAAGTCGAAGGTACCGGAATCCGTACCAGGGCCAAATAAGCCAATGGGTGCATTCGGCCAAGCCGAGTTTACCTGGTTCCAGCGAGTGATAGTGCCCTCAGCTTCAGGAGCCCAGATTGCATTCAGCTCCTCCGTGGAGATATCGCTAATGAAGTCGTTCTCAACCGAGGTAACAACTGTCAGAGCATCAGTTCCGACTCGCAGCTCGATCGGCACAATCCCGTTCTCAGCACAGGCCTCTAATTCTTCATCCTTGACGGGACGAGACGCATTAGAAATATCCGTCTCACCGGAACAAAACTTGCGAAAACCGCCGCCAGTTCCCGAAACGCCAACCACGACCTGAGAACCCGGATTCGCAGCCATGAACTCCTCAGCCATTGCCTCAGAAACCGGAAAGACAGTACTGGAACCATCAATTTGGATCAGACCTTCTCGTTGCGCCTGGGAAGAGGTCGCAGTTACTAGACCGACAGTTGCAGCCAGTGCAATAACACCAGCAAATTTAAACTTATTTGCGAACATAACAGCACACTCCGTGGAGTCATCAAAACTCAAAACCACCGTGTAACTTAAGGGTTCAAGATTAAAAACAACGCCACGAAACCCAAAGATAAGCTTTTGAGATAGTTAAGCTAGAATTAAGCTTAGTTTTTGGAACTTTTCTGACGAGCCCACGTCTTTCTAGTGTTGAATAACCACCTAACCAAGGCAGAGACTCTGTTTCAAAGAGTGATTGGTGTGGTATCAAAGATTAACCTGCAAATATCACCGCAAAAAGTACTAAAGAGGAAACGAATCTTGGCGCAATGAGTATGGTAAATCACCCTAAGAAACTCATTATTTGCACAATGTAAAGAATTGAGCGTTTGCGGATAAGTGAATTTCGATTAACGCATCAACTCAATGCGGATCAAGCATAATCCCCAGGCAAATCGTAAGTTTTGCTACTTTTTTACACCGGATTTCTAGGAATGCTGGACAAAGTTTTAGTCGCAATCCTCAATATATGAAGTCGTTCAGTTTTTTGATGATGCCTGCCTTTGTCGGCCTACTTGCTGGGGTTGCCCATGGCATTATCACTCATCACGCCGGTTTGCCTGTTGACCTAGGCGAGCAAGTGCATCAGATTGTCGCAGGTAAAGATGTTTCTTTGCGATAAGCCACAGCAAAGATAACGAAACCCTAAAAAGTAGTCTCTGTTACAAAAAGGCTGCCATCATAGATACATCAACTTTTAACGATAGGTGTTCTATGTATCAGTCCAACGCGTCTAGTATGTCTGTCGGCGATCGCTGGGTTGCCGGTCTGCTGGCTGCTGGTGTCACCTTTGTCGCCGGGTATACCGTTGCTCGGGTCTCTTTGATGTCCGCCAGTACGGCAGCCTTAAGTAATGATGTTCAGCAAAACGTCATTCCCCACGAAGGTGAACTCTGGAAAGACTTCGGAGGATAATTCTAGGGTTTAGTGCTGACCTGATGTTGGAAATGTCACTGGTGTTGAGACTCCGAGATCGCTAAATTAGCCTGCATATCGCCGATGAAGCATCCATGCTTAGACAAAACGTTGGCGATGCTGTTGCCGGTTTTTAGCTGAAGAGTGCTTGAATCTGTGCGATCGCGGAGTCATGATTCTGGTTGATGATGACCAGATTGGTGAGTTGCCACAAACCAGTACACAGATGCAACTAGCAGCAGTGTCAGCATCTTCACAGCAAGATAAGTGGCTGGATTTACAAGCATCGTTTCGGTGATCATAATTTCATCTCCTTGACGATGGGGCAATCTGGAACGAAGCAGAGTCTGCGGCAGTTGTGGATAAGTTTGGCGAGGTCAACGCAGCAAACAAAGCAGACCGCCCCTCTTCTTCTATTGTCTAAGGTGGATTGAGGATTAGCTCAAAAAGACATGATTCTTCGATTCGCTCAATCCCACAATATGCTTTTTCATTGGGCAGATGGCCGCCAGGAATCAGTTCCTTAAGACAAAGATGGAACTCTTGGGGCAACACCTCTCAACTCAAACTCTTCGAGTAGTGCCAACCACTCTGGTGACGGCTCACTTGAAAACCCTGCTCCCATATCGCGCCAATTCCTTCTGCCAAATAGGCTTGGCAGTGCAGGCTAGGATCAGTCTTTCCCAGGGTTTCAGAGAGTTGTGGACTCACGTCTACCCACTGAATAGGTCCCGACACTTCTTGAAAAACATAAATTTGTCTGGCCTTCAATACCCAAGGTTGCTTCTCTTCAGGCCGTAATTCCCAGTCATTCAATTCCAGTTCACCTTCACTAGGGGCGGGTATAGATTCATTAGCAACCGTAACTGGTTCCGGACTTTTCCTCGGTTTCACGCAGCATTCTGACTTACTACCAAGACGTTTCGCTTGATGGAAGAGTGGTGTGACCAGGAAGTGCTACAAAGCGCTGCTAGTAAGGCATGGGAAACTGGGCACCTGTATTAAGAAGCCTCCTGCCAGAGGGCGGTGGTTTGCCGCAGGCTGCTGAAGTCGCCATTGCCGAGAATCAGGTGATCCAAAATCGGGACTCCCAGCAGGGTGGCAGCCTCTAGCAGTTGACGGGTGAGCTGAATATCTTCTTGAGACGGGTTTAGACTACCGCTGGGATGATTGTGCGCGACAACGATTCGAGTTGCGCCTTGCTTTAAAACTTCGCGAAAAATATCGCGAGGATGAGCTAAAGTTTCGGTTGCCGTACCAACGGTGATTACCTTCATCCCCAAAATGCGATGTTGGACATCGAGAAAGAGTACCGCAAAGCGTTCTTGGGCTTGCCACATCAACTCGTGGCTGAGGGCGGCAGCCGCCACGCTGGGATCATCGACCACAGTTTGCTCCGGCGGACGTGACTGCAACACGCGTTTGCCTAACTCGATCGCCGCTAAAATACTTGTCGCCTTTGCCGGACCCACTCCAGGAATTTCCATCAGTTCCCGAGGGGCAACATCCCGCATGACGCTCATGGCATCGCGCTGGTTGGCACCCAAACATTGCAAGATGTATTGCCCTAAGCCCACGGCTGAGAGTTTACCGGGCCCTTGCCCCGTACCTAACAAAATTGCGATCAGCTCCGCCGTGGCTAAGGTTTTAGCACCGTGGGCGAGCAGCCGCTCTCGCGGGCGCTCACTAGAGGGCATGTCGGTCACACGCACTTGATAGGTCGTCATGGATGCACCAGAGCCAGTAAGGTAAATGGGGTGAAGCCCCTACTTCCAGTAAACCCAAGAGAATTTCTGCTTTAACGGTAAGTTAACTCATGACAGTCACAGACTCGAACTCGATTGACTACAAAGCCCTACGTAAACGTTTAGCGCCATTCAGCTGCTTGGAAACGCCCCCAGAACTCCCTGATGCTGACAAAGTGGCGATTCGCGAGGCGTTGCAAACCTTTAGTGAGGCCGCAGACTATGAAACCCTCGGCGTCTGTGCCGATACGCTGGCGATCGCTCAGACCGCTTTAGAAGCCTACGTCGCTGTCCTGAGCCGTCCGATACAACTGCAGTTAGAAGACCGTAGCGGGCCGGTCTATCTCAAGTTCAACACGCTCAAAGGGGCCTGGTATCTAGACGGCTATACCGGGGCGTCGCGAGGCGTCTTAGTGTCGTTTCATGTATCGGAGCCAGAGGTTGACCTAGTAAACGGCACCTATGGCCCCTTTCCATTTGATTTGTTCAATCTTTGACCATCACGCCTCGACCAGTCAGCCACAATCTGTGATCAATTTTCTCCGAGGACACTTTTTTGAGTGGATTGGGCTTGTCGCCACAATGTTGAGATTGCATCCGTAATTTCCAAGAAATTTTCGCCGTCAGCTGGGACAGCTTGAGTAGTGTCTTGGGGGCCAATGGGCTTACGGAATTGGCAAGATACAACTGTAGTCAATACTGGCAACGACATCCCCTGTCTCTGTAGGCGCATCATGACTCAACAAATTCAATGTTCCCATTGTGGAGAAACAAAGCTTCGTCGCATTCGTGTGCGCGGGATTAAGAAGTGCAGCAACTGTGGCACTTTGGTAGATACTCGTCGCCGCTTTTGGTGGAGCAAGATGCGGTCGGCATGATGTTGGTGCGTCCAAGTATGGGATCACTCCTGCTGAACTGAGTACACAACCAGGTTTTGTAGATGTCAAAAGCTGGCTGCTGAAGCAGCCAGCTTTTTTTTGATTTATTGATGATTCCACGTTGACCAATGCAGCCAGCATCACAGTTAAGGCTGATTGTCAGCAGGAATAAGTAGGAAGGCGTAATTATTGTGCAGACTGATTTCGACTCCGCTCACCCCTCAGTGTCTAGTTTGGTCAACCATCCAGCTGATTGAGCGGAGTCGAAATCAGCGATAGGCTTTGAGGTTTGATTCGGCCCAGCTACTTAGTGGAGCAGGAACAAGCTAAGACGTCTCATCAACTGATGCTTAAAATCTTGTGAGATCGGCAATGCCGCACCCATCTTGCAGTAAGAAGCTAGGGACTGCGAACTTTGAACGGCCTGACAAGGATAGCTAGATTATGACAGTCTCGAATATGTCGGCCAGCCGCTGGGGAACCTCGCTGTTCCTTGAGATACAGCTCTGCGATTTCTATCTAACGGTCATTGGCGTTGTCACCTTTAGCATTACGGGAGCAATGCTAAAGGTTTATTTGTTTGCAAACGGGACAATACACTGACACAGTCTTGGATTAAAGGTTGACGATTATAGTTATTCAACAGTGGCACATGAAGAAATAAGCTCTGGATACCCAGATCATGTTTTTGAATATGCCTAAGCAGCTCATAATAGAGCGCGTTACAGACAAAATTGCCAGCATTGTGGCTGATCGTAGTCCACTTTAATCCTGCAGCCAATTGCGATAAGTTGAGCGGTGTTTCAAAGCGCTCTCCAGGTCCATGGGCATAACGCTCTAAATTAAGGCGTGACCGCGTCTCGGCCATGCCGCAGCAAATTACCGTCGTCGGACGATGCTGATACACCGCTGCAATCACTTGACTGGGTGCCAGTTGAAAGTGCACAGGTAAATTGCGTACCAACCGAGTCTGGGTAGGTAAGAGTCGGAGCTCATATAATGACGCCACTAAGTCGTCAGATGAGTTAGTGGTTTGATGGGCTTTCCAGGGGGCAAACGTAGTTATGAGTAACGTCATAGAAATACCCAGTGCCAGTTATCCACAACAGAGACCGCACGTGGTAGTCACAGATTCCTGCTCCTAAGCGCTGTTTAAGGTTGCGAGTCTTTATTAATACAGTCCTCTTACAGCACTTTCAGGCATGAACAGGCATAAAATAGTCAGGGTAAGGTTGCAAAGTCGACCAATTGAACAACAGAGAGTCTCTACCCTGTGTAGGATAAGAGTGGTCTTTGCCGTTCCTAAGGAGGTCAACCATGACTCGCATCGCTGTCATCGACTATGACATGGGAAACCTCCATTCTGCCTGTAAAGGATTAGAAAAAGCCGGAGCAACAACCGTTGTGAGCGATCGCGTGGCCGATTGGCAAAGTGCCGACGGCATTGTGTTACCCGGTGTCGGGGCCTTTGATCCAGCCATGCAGCACCTCAAAGAACGCGATTTGATCGGTCCCATTCATGACATTGTGGCTACGGGCAAACCATTTTTGGGGATCTGTGTCGGTCTGCAGGTTTTATTTGACGGCAGTGAAGAAGGTAAAGAGGCCGGATTAGGCATCATTCCTGGCATGATTCGACGCTTTCAGTCCGAACCTGGCATCACCATTCCCCACATGGGGTGGAATCAACTCACCCTCACCCAGCCAGATTTGTCCCTCTGGCGCAACGTTAAAACCGATGATTGGGTGTACTTTGTCCATTCGTTTTATCCAGAACCAACCGACTCCACAGCAACGGCAGCGACGGTTACTCACGGCAGTCAAACAGTAACCGCAGCAGTCGCCAAAGACAATGTCATGGCAGTCCAGTTTCACCCCGAAAAGTCATCGACAGTGGGCTTACAAATTTTGTCTAATTTCGTCTCTGTTATTCAGCAGAGCATCCCTGCTTTAAGTCGCTAATGGCTCTCAGAATTTACGGCAATCGTCAGCTCAAAACCGTTCCAGGGCAAGCAACACGCCCAACTACAGGGCGCGTCCGTGAGGCGCTATTTAATATCTGGCAACGTTCCATCAACGGCTGCCGCTGGCTAGACTTATGCGCGGGTAATGGGGTCATGGGGGCCGAAGCCCTTTGCCGAGGGGCTGCAACCGTCACCGGCATCGAAAAGGCAGGTGTGGCCTGCCGTACGATCCAGCAAAACTGGCAACAAGTTGCCAGTGCCAAGCAGCAATTTAGCGTTATTCGGGGCGACGTCCTGACTCATCTATCTTTGCTAAAAGGTCAGACATTTCATCATATTTACTTCGATCCCCCTTACGATGCAGGTTTATACAATTCGGTAATTAAAGCGATCGCACAATACAGTCTCCTAACCCCGGATGGCGAGTTGGCGGTTGAACATGACGATCGCTGGATGGTGATCGCCCTACCAGCCCTGGCCCTACGCACCCAAAAAACGCTATGGCCGTACTCGGTTATCGTTCTACACCGCCACATTTGCAAGCTCTACTGCATCTGCTCAAGAGGTTATATGAATCCATCCTCAATTGCCATGCCGACTCCTTTAGTCGATATTCATTGGTTGCAGGCGCATCTGAGCAACCCTAATGTTGTCATCATGGACTGTCGGTTTGCCCTAAGCAATCCTCAGCAGGGTAGACAAGAATATTTCTCTGGTCACATTCCAGGGGCATTGTATCTGGATCTCAATCAAGATTTATCCAGCCCAGTCGAGCAACATGGCGGGCGGCATCCATTGCCATCCCTAGAGCATTTCGTTAACAAGTTAGAAAGTCTGGGAGTCTCTTCGCAACCAGCGACTCAAGTGGTTGCTTACGATGCCACGAAGGGAGCATTTGCCGCTCGCCTGTGGTGGTTGCTGCGCTATCTGGGCCACGAAGCCGTTGCTGTATTGGATGGCGGTTTCCCAGCCTGGCAGGCTGCTGATTTCCCTTTAGAGACCGATATCGCCGTGCGATCGCAAGGAGAATTTACCCCTCAGCCCCAAACTGATTGGATCGTTGACCGCAAAATCATCTTAGAGCACCAGATCCAGGGGAACAGGGCTTTAGTGGATGCGCGATCGTCAGAACGCTATCGGGGTGAGCAGGAACCCATCGACCCCATCGCCGGTTCCATCCCTCAAGCGGTGAATTTCTTCTGGCAAAACAATCTTGATGAGAAGAGTTGTTTCAAATCTCCTGTAGAACTCAAGCAAATCTGGAACGATCTGCCTGCTCAAGAGCCATCCATTCACTATTGCGGCTCTGGAGTCACTGCCTGCGTCAACTTGCTAGCCCAAGCCGTTATGGGAAAAGCCATACCCCAACTCTATGTTGGGGGCTGGAGCGATTGGTGCTCCTATGAATAAGGTGAATGAGCACAATCGAGTGCGCTCAACTTTCCGTTGACGACCTCATGACCAGAACTGCTGCAAGCGGCCAATCCCTCCTCCTGATTAATCTCCGGGCAGCTCTAAACAATAACCGGCACCATAAACCGTCTTGATATATTTCGGATGCCGAGGATCAGGTTCGATTTTGGTACGCAGATGGCGCACATGTACGCGAATTGTCTCAATATCATCATTGGGGTCATATCCCCAAACTTCCTTCAAAATCTCACTTGGGGAGACAGTTTGACCATGCCGTTGTAGTAAACAGTGCAACAGCTCAAATTCCAAATGGGTGAGCTTAACCGTGTTGTCAAACCAGAGCGCCTCAAAGCGCTCTGGAATCAAGGTCAAAGGCCCATAGTTGAGAATCTCACTATGTTTTGCCGCCTGAGGAATACGATCAGTCCGTCGCAGCAGAGCTCGCACTCGTGCCAACATTTCCTCTAGTTCAAAGGGCTTAGTCAAATAGTCATCCGCCCCAGCGTTGAAACCGTCCACCTTATCTTGGGTCTGCCCCAACGCCGTCAGCATTAACACAGGAATCTCTGCTGTTCGGGTGTCACGACGCAATCTTTGGCACACCGTCAGGCCATCAACCTTAGGCAACATCAGGTCAAGCATAATCAGATCAGGCAAGAGCTGAACCGCCAATGCTTGGCCCTTGATTCCGTCACCAGCCTGACTGACATCATAACCAGCCATCTCCAGGTTGACCGAAACCAGTTCAGAAATAGATGGGTCGTCGTCAATTACAAGTATGCGAGGCATTATTCAAACCACTTTCCTTGACTCAAGAGTATTGCATTACGGCTTGAAAAGCATTAATGCAAACTGTTTAAAATCACAAAGATCCCTTTACAGTATTATAGGGTGTGATAAATCAGCCACCGCTACTGATGAACACAATTGCTGAATAAAACTACTTTAATGAACCCAGATCAGCCGCCTCAAAGACCTGATCTTGAAATGCATAAGTCGCCCAGTTTTGCAAAAGGCCAGACTTTTCTCAGAAAAATTTCGTCCTAGTAGAAAAATAAAGCTGCAGTCGCTCCTTCGTCGACCAGAATTCAAAGCTGGCCCATCCCATGAGAAGTGTACAAAGCTGATAAGAGTCTTGTAAGAAGTCTCAGCCTGGCAAAGCAAATCGCCCCATAGTCTTCAAGCAACTGTTCCCTAAGCCTGATACAACAAAAAAGCAGCATTCAAAGGAAGAGGTCACTAGCTGTAAGTTTTAGGGACCTGCATTAGGATCACTGATCCATAAATGGCGCGACCTGCTAGCTGGGTTACGGAACCAACAATTCGTCCAGATACTCATAAAGGGCTTCGTCGTCCTGCCCTGCCAAGCGCTTATTTTTGAGATCGACAAGTCCTTCTGACAGAGTATCAGCCCGCCTTTTATAATCGCGATGAGCCGTCAGCATATCCTTGAAGGCACTATGCTCGATGAGGTCACGACTGGCCTCGCTAGAGATCGGTTCAGTAACCTCTTTTTCCTCAACTTCGTATTTCAGCAGAAAAATCAAGGCTTGGCTTGACGCCTGCAGATCTTTTTGCAGTTGCTTAGTATCGAGTTCTAAGCGCTCAAAACCCACCTGTCCTTCAATGCGTAATTCGACCATGGGTTGTCGTTCAGGCAAGAGTTGCCCAGTCGCGATCGCCTCCTCAACCGCTTGTTTGGCTTTCGCGACCACATCAGCTTCGCTATCACTGTCTTGGGTCTTAATGACCAAACGCACAATCGGACGCTGACGATAGTCTTGCTTCAGCTCAGCGTGAATACCCTCAGCACCCACTTCGACTAAATATGCCCCCCGTGTAAAGCTGCCTTCTTCAACGTTATTTGCCTCTAAAGAACCGGGGTTAAAGACCCAGCCGCCTTCACTATAGTTTTTGTGAATATGCCCCAATGCCAAATAATCTACCCCAGCCTCTTTTAAGGGCAGCAGTTCAGAATATCGTAGCGCCCCACTATAGCGAGCAATCTGCCCCTCTAAACCATGGTGAAAGAGGAGCAGTGTTGTGTCAGGGCCGGGTGGCAAGACTGGAATCGCCTCGGCAATTTGTTCAATGGCGCGAATAGCAGCTGCTCCATACCAAGCAGAGCCAATAACTCTAACACCACAGGCTAAATCGATATAGCCACCTTTCCTATTGACCTCATCCCATGGAGAATATAAGGGCTCTCCAGCTGCTAAATTACCGGGTTCTAACAACTTCAGCATGCCCCACTGCGACAAATATTTGAGCCAGCTGGTGGACGTGCCATAAGGGGTATTGTCATGATTCCCCTCGATCGCTAAGACAGGAATGTCAGCTGTCTGGAGTTGTTGAAAGCAAAGCTGCGCTTGATTCAAAATGGCAGGCTGAATGACGCGATGCTCAAACAAATCGCCAGCGATAACGACAAAGTCAACCTGCGCCGAGATCGCATATTTCTGAATCACATCAGACAGGGCAAAGAAAAAATCTTTAGTCCGCTCAGGACTGTTGTAGCGGTCAAAGCCTAAGTGAATGTCGGCCAAATGCAGAAAACGTGCCATACGGATTGTGTAAACTCATAGCCTACAA
The DNA here is from genome assembly GCA_010671905.1 of Leptolyngbya sp. SIOISBB. Taxonomy (GTDB): domain Bacteria; phylum Cyanobacteriota; class Cyanobacteriia; order Phormidesmidales; family Phormidesmidaceae; genus Halomicronema. The sequence goes on along the minus strand of JAAHII010000001.1, from coordinate 5,628,629 downwards.
TCTACTCGAACCCTAGCACTGCGAATACGGGCACTTGCGTTATTCCTAAGCAGCCGGTTCAGAAGTCGCTAGCTCTTCAAGCTGCTTTTGTTGATCCTGGGTGATGCAAGTCTGAATCATGCTTTCAATGTCGCCCTCTAGCGCAGGTGACAAAGAGAAATTCTGATTCAGGCGATGATCGGTAATCCGATTGTCTTTGTAATTATAAGTGCGAATTTTCTCTGACCGTGACCCCGTACCGACTTGGGAACGACGCATCGAAGTAACTTCTGCCTGCTGCTCTTGTAACTTCATTTCATAGAGCTTGGCTCGCAAAATTTGCATGGCACGCTCTCGATTTTGTAACTGAGATCGCTCTTCTGTACAAAAAATACGAATCCCTGTGGGTTTATGAAACAGGTCTACAGCCGTCTCCACCTTATTCACATTCTGCCCACCGGCACCACCCGATCGAGCCGTTGAAATTTCGACCTCGGTCGGGTCAATTTGAATTTCGACATCATCAACTTCTGGCATAATTGCCACCGTAGCAGTTGAGGTATGAACCCGCCCCCCAGCTTCAGTAACCGGTACTCGCTGGACTCGATGAACGCCGGATTCGTACTTAAGCTTGCTGTAAACGCTGTCCCCTTGAACTTCTAGGATCGCTTCTTTGAAGCCCCCCATATCTGCAGTCGATTCACTCAGGAGCTTAATGCGCCATTTTTGCGATTCGGCATAGCGAGAATACATTCTCACCAAATCACCCGCCCAGATACTTGCCTCATCGCCACCAGTGCCAGCCCTGACCTCCAACATGATGTTTTTCTCATCGTTAGGATCTTTGGGTAGCAATAAAATTTTCAGATGTCCTTCCAGCTGCTTTAAACGGGCTTCTAGATCAGCCACTTCTTGAGCCGCCATTTCCCTCAACTCAGGATCACCACTAGACTCGCGCAGAATCTCTTGGGCCCCGACCAATTCCTCTTGCAATTCCTTCCAGGCATCATACGTTGTCACAGTCTCCTCAAGGGAAGACCGTGCCTTCGCAATACGTTGGAACTCATCAGGATCACGAGCGACATCGGGATCAGCCAAACGTCGCGTAAGCTCATGAAATGTCTGATGAACTGAATTGAGTTTGTCAATAAGGTAGGCTTCGGCCATGGTCTGACTTGGAGACTCCGATCGCAACAGCTAAAGACGCGCAACAGCGTTTTTAAAGCGATCGCTAAGCATCAGCCTTAGCATCATCGTTGCCACTAGTCGTAGTATCGGACATGCCATACTTCCGCATAAAGCGTTCAACTCGGCCCTCAGTATCGATAATCTTCTGAGTTCCCGTGTAGAAGGGGTGATTACCAGACCAGACATCGACATGCAATTCAGGCTTGGTTGAGCCCACAGTCATAATCAGTTTCCCGTCACAATAAACTTTGGCTTCGGGATACCATTCCGGATGAATTTCGGACTTAGGCATAGTGAGTTCCTAGGTACTTGTCAAAACTATCTAAACATGAGTGTTGATGATCAACAGGCGCTGAAATTGACTTAACGCTTGGAGAATTGAGGCGCTTTACGGGCCTTCTTCAAGCCGTACTTCTTCCGCTCTTTACAACGAGAATCGCGGGTCAAATAGCCTTCAACTTTCAGCGGTTTGCGATTTTCAGGATCTAACTCACACAGGGCTCGGGCCACTCCCATTTTGATCGCATCAGCATGTCCTGTCAGACCACCGCCACGAACATTCACCAGAACGTCGTATTCGTTTTCCAGTCCCAGGGTTTCTAAAGGCGCTTTCACAGAGGCAAGATAGGCAGGATTCCCTTGTAGATGCTCTGCTCCTGGACGGCCATTAATTTTGATCTCACCGCTGCCAGGGGACTAAGCGGACGCGGGCAATTGCCGACTTACGCCGCCCAGTCCCCCAATACACAACACGTTCTGTGGTATCAGTAGCTTGCATCAGGCTTTCCCTCCAGGAATCGTATTAATAGTAAGCGTTTCGGGCTGCTGAGCCGCATGGGGGTGTTCTGGCCCAGCATAAACTTTGAGCTTCGTAAACAATTTGCGGCCTAGGGCATTCTTGGGCAGCATCCCTTTTACAGCTTTCTCAATAATGCGCTCTGGAATCCGATCTTGTAGTTGATTGAAGGTTTCCACTTTCATGCCGCCAGGACGACCAGAGTGACGACGATAGAGTTTTTGGCTCGCTTTATTGCCCGTCACGACAACTTTCTCAGCATTGACAACGACAATAAAATCGCCTGTATCCATATTGGGCGTAAAGCTCGGCTTGTTTTTGCCACGCAAAACACCGGCAATTTCGGTCGCTAATCGCCCTAATCGCTGATCAGCCGCGTCAACAACGTACCATTTGCGCTCAATCGTATCTATGGGTGGAATGTAGGTCTTAGTCATGGTTTTCTAGAACGGATTCAGTGGATGAAGATTACAAAAGAGCCGTCAACATTTAGACGGCAATTGCCGGGGAAAGCTGAGGCAGATTAAAGTGAGGCTGAGTGTCATACCAAATATCAGACTCAAAGGGGAAGACATCGTAACCGACTCGGAGTAAGCAGAGACCGCTGGCTGGAGCCGCATATTTCACACGCTCCCGTTGCTGACTCTGCCACAAATGGGTGAACTCTTCGACACTTAATAGCCCACGCCCAACCTGCACCAAAATCCCCATCAAGAGCCGCACCATGCCGTACAAAAAGCCATTGGCTTGCAATTCCACCGTAATAAACGGGTCACGGCGTTCGCACTGAGCACTTTGCAACTCCACCCAAGCATGAGAACGCTTCGAGCCTGACCGCTGGAAAGCAGTCAGGTCGTTATATCCCACCAAGGGATCAAGGGCAGCCTGCATCCGCGTCGTACTCAAAGACTCATAATAATAATGCCAAGAGAACGGGCGAATAAATAGATTAGGCACCGGGTGGGTATAGAGGGTATATCGATAGCGGCGCCACTGAGCGGAGAATTGCGCATGCCAGTCATCTGGAACCACTGCCGATCCGCGAATGACAATGTCCGCCGACAAACGACTGTTGAGAATACTGGCCCAGCGATAGGCTGGAATCAAAGTAGGCGCTGAAAAATGCGCTACTTGTGCGGCTGCATGAACCCCCGTATCGGTTCGTCCAGCGCCACATAGCGTTACCGGAACCCCCAAAACACTCGCAATGGCAGTCTCGATATCGCCCTGAACAGTGCGTTCTCGAGGCTGCCGCTGCCAGCCATGAAAGTGAGTCCCGACATACTGTACAACTAACGCCACCCGATGATACTCAGTATCTCGAAGCGTAGAGTCGTCAGCTGACGATTGCAATAGGGGACTTACAAGAGACATAGCAATATGGACAACAGCGGACCCTAGGTCAACTCGACAATGGCCATCTCAGCGTTATCACCACGACGACGCACCGTGCGCAATACGCGCGTGTAGCCACCCTTGCGATCGGCATAACGCTCCGGTGCTTGCTCAAATAGGGCATGCACCAACTTGGAATCATATATGTAACCCAGCGCCCTACGGCGAGCAGCTAGAGAGCCATCCTTGGCGAGCGTAATCATCCGATCAGCCTCAGAACGCACCGCTTTAGCTCGGGCCTTAGTGGTGGTAATTTGACCATTGCGAATCAACTCTGTCGTCAGCGATCGCAACAAAGCTCGGCGCTGATCAGCCGGTTTTCCCAATTGTGGGACACGACATCCATGTCGCATGTTGACTTCCCCCTTTGCGTTCACACAACTCAATAAAAAACCGAAGCGGCAGACCTCGGCAACTAACTCAGTCAAACTGAGCAAACCGTCTTCGCTAAGAAGTTTTGGCAGACTTTTCAGCTGGCAGCGTAATTCCTAAGCGTTGTTGCAGAGCCTCAATTACCTCATCTGCAGACTTCTGACCAAAATTCTTGATTTCCAGCAAATCTTCTTGAGTGAAATCTAAGAGATCCGCAACAGAGTTAACTTGCGCTCGCTTTAAGCAGTTATAGGCTCTCACAGACAGCTGTAGCTCTTCAATAGGAATATGGTTAGCGGGATCTTCCTCTTTCGGCTCCTCTTCAGACTTTGGCTCCAACGTGACATCCTTCAGCGGATTGAACAAAGAGACCAAAATCGCCGCCGCTTCACTCATCGCCTGCTGTGGCGTCAGACTACCGTTCGTAGTGACTTCCATAAGCAAGCGATCTTTTTTGAGCGCGCCCCCTTCCATGACGTCTTCAACGGTGTAGTTCACCTTTCTAACCGGCATGAACACCGCGTCAATTTGCATGAAGTCAAGAGCAGCGGCCTCATCATGACTACGCTCAATAGCTCGATAACCATTGCCTTGCTCAATCCGAAATTCCATTTCCAGCGTGTGCCCTTCCGCAACGTTGGCAATGTATTGCTCAGGATCGATAACCTCAACTTCAGAAGGTAAGTCAAAATGACCAGCCGTCACCCTAGCTGGACCTTGAACCATCAAACGACCAATTTGAGGCTGTGCCGAATAGCTTTTGAGCACAACCTCTTTCATATTCAAGAGCACATCGAGGACGTCTTCACGCACACCCGGCACCGTCGAAAATTCATGGGTAGCCCCAGCGATGCGCACTGCCGTAATCGCAGTGCCTTCTAAGTTAGACAACAGAACTCGCCGCAGAGCATTGCCAACCGTGATCCCTTGGCTGCGCTCTAACGGTTCAATAACAAAACGACTGAAATGACTTTGATCATCACCAATCGATGACTCTACGCACTCGACCTGAAATTGTGCCACTGATGTGCCCCTCTCTATGCCTTGCCAGTACTCTGAAATGCCTCAGACTAAACGCGTCGCCGCTTGGGAGGACGACAGCCGTTATGAGGAATTGGCGTCACATCGCGAATCAATGTAATTTCCAATCCTGCAGCTTGTAACGCCCGAATCGCCGTTTCTCGTCCAGCGCCAGGACCGCTAACCATCACTTCAATCTGCCGCATTCCCTGATCCATTGCTCGACGGGCAGCGCTATCGGCAGCAGTTTGAGCCGCAAAGGGCGTTCCCTTCTTAGCCCCTTTGAAGCCACTAGCACCCGCTGAAGACCAGGAAACTGCACCACCGTTGGTGTCAGTAATGGTCACAATGGTGTTGTTGAATGTGGACTGAATGTGGGCAACACCATTAGGTATATTCTTCTTGGTCTTACGCCCACCCGATTTCTTTGTTGGTTTAGCCATTACCTGCCTGCCATTAATCCTTATCAGCGAAACAGGCGCGCCCTAAAACACCGTCTAAAGGGTAGACGATGACTCAAGACACACCAAAAATTACGTTACTTCTTAGGCGCTTTCTTCTTACCGGCCACAGTACGCTTGCCACTGCGACGAGTACGCGAATTTGTCCGAGTTCGCTGCCCCCTGACTGGCAAGCCCGCCCGATGACGACGCCCTCGATAACAACCGATATCCATCAACCGCTTGATGTTCAAGCCTTCAAGGCGACGCAGGTCACCCTCGACCTGATAGTCACTTTCAACCGAGTCGCGCAGACTAGCGACATCAGAGTCAGTCAAATCACGCACTCGAGTATCAGGATTAACACCTGTTTTCCCCAGAATTGCCTTTGACCGGCTTAAACCAATACCGTAAATATATGTCAGACCAATTTCAACCCGCTTGTCTCTTGGCAGGTCTACGCCAGCAATCCGTGCCACTGACTATCTTCTCCCCATGAACCTCATCTGATCTCGATGCAGTTTAGCCGTGAACTTCCAAACTGCCAGGTGAATATCCACCATCGAACGACAAAAAACCTTTACATAGACTGCAAATCCAGAGAACTCAACCCTGGCGCTGCTTATGCTTCGGATTTGAGCAAATCACCATCACTCGGCCTTTACGACGAATGACGCGACACTTATCACACATTCTTCGGACGGATGCGCGGACTTTCATGTCCCTTTTCTCAGCACTCCACTACAGAATTGCGATTCTAACAAAGCTAAGCCATCTTAGTCAAATTATTTGCGACAGGAATACTAAAACTCAAAGCAATCCTTGATGAACGCCCAGTTTCTCTGAAACAGTGGGGAAATTCGAGAAGCTAGAGATTTATCTTCAGCCCAAGCATCTATTACAGCAGAAGCTTAGAGCATGCCCAAAATAAATGTGGAGGGGATCCGCAACCGACAACTCCAATAGGATAAGTTCCTGTCCTGATGATTTCCATGACAAAAGCTGCAGACTAGCAGCTCCAATGAGTATCGCCAGCGTAGTTGGGTCTAAGTTCAGAGCGGTCGGTGGATTGAGGTGAATGCGTTGAGTGCCGGGATGTAGAGTTGATGATGGCATGATAAGCAAGCTCTAGCGCTCAGCAAAAGCGCCCCCCAAAATTTGGAGAGCGCTTTAACCAACAGAAATCTCAAGTCTTACAACGCGCTTAAGAGCCTCGCTTTAGGGCCGCTTCAACCTGCTTGAACTCTTGCTCTAACCGGTTCTTCAGCTTGTCAGGAATGGGGCGATTAGGGTAGGAACTATAGTGACCAGCCAACCCATTCAACGCGGTTCGAAGAGTTGTGAAAGAGCTCAATCCATCGATCGCACGATCACGTCGGTAGTAAGAGAAATAGTCGTTGATGATATTGCGGGCATCAACCTCAGCGGCCCCTTTGTTGGGATCGTCCTGAGCAATATTAATGGCTGTTCTCAGATCATCAACAACCGTAAGAGTATCTTGCTTGTAGTCACCGGTCATTTTTCCACTGACTCCAGCGCTGCTACAACCGGCTAGGCCGATTACCGCTACCAGAACTAGGGCAAAAAAGCGAGTAATAAGCTGTTTCATAATTTCCTACTCAGTGAGCTACAACGATGTTGGGTAGCTAAGACAATATGTTTGATATATTACCTTGTTGCGTTGTCACGTTAATGTCTTTTTGCAGTTTCAGTAAGCCAGCGGCAAGTGTCAGGAGCCCACAAATGCTTGGAGCATAAGGAATGCTGATGGCGGCGAGACTGATCCCGCGAGATGCATTCGGTTTGGCAGTAGCTGGCTTTAGAATGGGCCAGCAGAAGCCCGCCAACACGTAATAATAGGAAGCTGAATGGGTATCAACTTGGGAGCTCTATCTAACCAAAGCAGATGGAGAAACTCGATACCAAAATACGTTCACAAATGTCGTTATTACTTGGCTTGTCGATGATTTATTTGATAGCTGTTTTAAGCGATCGCATGCAAGCTGAAGCGGCCTACTCAGCCCTAGAAGAGGCTCAATTCACGATGGACGCCGTCACGATCTTGGGCAAAGGCTACAAAAGCGCGGATGAGTTTGGCTTAATTGATCCCGCTAGCCAAGCGTGGAAGCAGGTGCGCTTGATGATGTTCTGGCTGATGCCTTTTGGCTTTATTGCGGGGTTTGGATTCAATGCGGTGACGGGGTTGGATACCTTCCCTTGGGCGGGAACACTGGGCAATCAAATCCTTGGCGGCTTACTCGGAGCGGGCTCTGGAGCCATGGGAGCATTTTTTGTTGGCGGCGGTGCAGGACTGGCTTTTGGCAGTGGTGATGCCTTGTCTTATCGCAATCGCCTAAACGCTGGGAAATACTTGGTTGTGGTCCAGGGATCAGATCCCGAAATTCGACTAGCCACTCCCATTATTCGTCGCTTTCGGCCAGAAAATATTCAAGGGTATCAAGCCCCTATGGTGAAAGCAGCATCGTAATCGGGACGAGTTGACGGATTGTCACTGCTGTCGGTAAAAACTTTGAGGAAACAAAATGACCCAGAAGCGGTTGGTGATTGAAATGGGCATGGGGGTCGATCAGCATGGTCAAGATCCAACCGTGGCAGCAGCACGAGCGGTGCGAAATGCGATCGCTCACAATGCGCTACCGGGCGTTTGGGAAGTAGCGGGTCTAGAACATCCGAACGAAATGTTGGTAGAGGTTCAAGTGGCGGTGCCCTTTCCTGGTACCGTCAGGCAGGCCGAAGTGTTAGCGGTTTTGCCCTTTGGCCAAAAGACTTTGGTTTTGCAAGATGGTGGCATGGTCGTGGCGGGCAAGGCGATCGCCGAACTCGCTGATAAGAACGACGACATGTACATTGCGATCGCGGCCGTCACGGTCTCAATTCCAACCTAAAGGGACGTAGAAAAGCAGCCGTTCGAAAAGCCGAGGGAATATGCTGCCCCTGGATTTTGACGCTGACCATAGCATTTCGCCTCTATCGTCGAGAGACCTGTAGCTGGGCCAAACTCACGGCATCTCCTGAAAGCTCAATATGCCGCTGATTAGCATCAAGATGGCGCAAAATCTGATACAGCGTCTCGATGTTCTTTTCTGCTCCAATCTTGCTAGCAAGCTCGGTGATCATGCAGGGTTCTGGTGAATTTTGGACAGCAGCGATCGCCTTCGCCTGCAAATCCAAAATCCCCGCTGCGGCTTTTTTGCCCGCTTCTACACCAGGCTGATGGTAAGCATTGATATTCACTAAAGAGGCATACAGCCCGACGGCTCGTTCATACAAGGCGATGAGAGCACCCACGATTTCTGGCATCACGCGAGGCACGGTAATCGTAATCGAACCGCGTTGATTGTCGTAGAGGGCTTGCCGAGTGCCTAGCAGGAAGCCGTTCAGAAAATCGCCAGCCGTTGCTGCTTGGTCAATGGTGATGGATGTACCTTCGCGGTCTTGCAGGACTTCGATGAAAGTCACGAAAAAATTGTTAACCCCCTCTCGCAACTGTTGGACGTAAGCATGCTGATCAGTAGAGCCTTTATTGCCATAAACGGCAATGCCCTGGTTCACAATGTTGCCGTCCAAATCGCGCTCTTTACCGAGCGACTCCATCACTAATTGCTGTAAGTAACGGCTGAACAAAGCCAGGCTGTCCTTGTAAGGCAAAAGGACCATGTCTTTGAGACCGTGCCCTTCACCGACGTAATACCAGCTCAGGGCTAACATCGCCGCTGGATTTTGTCGTAAGTCAGCTACCCGAGTCGCCGCATCCATGACTTTGGCACCCTGCAAAATGGCCATGATATCGATGCCCTCAAGGGCTGCAGGGAGTAGCCCCACTGCTGACAGTTCAGAGGTGCGTCCTCCTACCCAGCCATGCATCGGAAACGTGCCCAGCCAACCTTGCTGAGTGGCGACTTGCTCAAGATTGCTGCTAATGCCAGTTACCGCCACCGCCTGCTTCGAAAAATGGAGGCCCATTTGCTCAAAGCGGTGTTGCACTTCCAGCATGGCATTGCGGGTTTCGGGAGTACCGCCAGATTTAGAAGTGACAATCACGAGGGTGGTGGCGAGGCGATCGCCCAAACGATTGAGAATGCGATCAATGCCAGCGGGATCGGTATTGTCAATGAAGTGTGCGGTGAGAGGCGGCGCATCAGCTGTGAGGGCTTGGGAAACGAACTGCGGTCCTAAGGCAGAACCACCAATACCAATGCAAAGGAGATCGGTAAATTTCTCTTGTCCAGGGGGATATAAGGCCCCAGTATGCACCTGTTGTGTGAAGGTTTTGATGTCTTGAATCGTCGAGAGGATGTCTTGCTTCAGAGCGGCAGAGGGAGCCCGGTCAGGATCTCGCAGCCAATAATGACCGACCATGCGCTTTTCGTCTGGATTGGCGATCGATCCTTGTTCTAACGCCGCCATTTCCTCAAAGGCTTTGGCAAATTTGGGCTGCATTTGTTCAACAAACTTGTCATCAAAACTGATGCGGCTGATATCGAGATAGAGTCCGAGACCTTCGTGACGATACAGCCAGTCTTGATAACGCTGCCAAAGTTCAAGTTCATCCATATTCAGTCTTCCTGTGCAATGCAGTGAATATTATGAGGTTCACTTCAAACAAGTTTAGAGAAACACGGACTCAGGAATCGGTAATTTCGTAGCAGTTTTATTGAAAGTTGTTGTTTGGCAGCACCGCAGACAACAGCCAAATTGCCTCGCCCCTCTATTCATCTAAATAGCTGCTGAAACTGGAGGCGGCTGATAGCGTCATCACGGTTTAACCAGTTCAGTGTTACTAATGCTGCCATCCCAAGTGTGATAGATCGCTCCAGCAACCATCACCAAATCAATTCTATGCATAGGCTAATCTTTAGTTGGTATAAAGACTTCTGGGCTTTAGCGGCAACCTTTTTACTATGAAGCTGAGAGACTCGCTGCCGAGCCCTGCAATATTTTTTGACATCACGTGTCAGGTTCAGGTAGTCAGCAGCTCTTTAATTAATGTCTTCATAGGAGACCTGCATGGTTGAAAGCTATCAACCGTCTTCGGAGCAAACGCTTGACCGTGACTGCACCACTCTGTCGCGCCATGTGCTGCAACAACTCCAGAGCTTTGGACCAGAGGCACAAGACCTCAGTGCCCTGATGAGTCGAATTGCACTAGCGGGCAAGCTAATTGCGCGACACTTATCTCGGGCGGGGCTGGTGGCTGATACTTTAGGCTTCACTGGCAAAACGAACGTGCAAGGGGAAGACGTTAAAAAGATGGACGTCTTTGCCAACGACGTGTTTATCTCGGTATTTAAACAGAGTGGTTTGGTTTGTCGGCTGGCCTCCGAAGAGATGGACACACCTTACTACATTCCCGAAAACTGTCCGATTGGTCGCTATACCTTGCTATATGACCCGATCGACGGTTCTTCTAACGTGGACATTAACTTGAACGTCGGCTCCATCTTTGCAATTCGTCGACAAACTAACGATGACCTTGACCAGTCGGCCTCGGATCTCCTTACCCATGGCCGCGACCAACTCGCAGCTGGCTATATTCTGTACGGTCCAACCACCGTACTGGTGTATTCGATTGGCAGTGGGGTACATTCTTTTTACTCTTGATCCCAGTCTTGGCGAATTCATTCTCACAGCCGAAAACATTCAAGTTCCTCAGCACGGACCCACCTACAGTGTGAACGAGGGCAACTTTTGGCAGTGGGAAGAGTCAATTCGCGACTTCACGCGCTATGTACACCGTCACGAGGGCTACTCTTTACGCTATAGCGGGGCATTAGTCGGAGATTTCCACCGAATTTTGATGCAAGGTGGCGTCTTTTTGTATCCCGGCACGGTGAAAAAGCCGGCAGGCAAATTGCGACTGCTCTATGAAACCGCTCCCTTAGCCTTTTTGATTGAGCAGGCGGGTGGCCGGGCAAGTACTGGTACTGAGCGATTGTTAGATGTTGTGCCCTCGGAACTGCACCAGCGTACGCCCTTAGTCATTGGCAGTACAGAAGATGTGCAATTGGTGGAGTCGTTTATTCAAGAGCGGCTGCGCGAACAGGCTGCGATCGCGTCTTCTTGAAGCGCACACCGGCTGATTGCGGCGCCATCAGGTATGCCGTCTGTCCGAACGATACAAAGTCCGGTTCGAATAGCCTCTGTTCATTTAACCCCCGATAACGTCCTATGGTTAGTCTGCTCGAAAATCCCCTACGCGTTGGTTTACAGCAAGACCGCATTCCCTGATCCCCCAGATTTTAGTCATCTTTGGTGCCTCTGGCGACTTAACCCAGCGCAAGCTGGTGCCTGCGCTCTATCAAATGAAGCTCGATCGCCGCCTCCCTCCGGAGCTGACCATTGTGGGAGTGGCGCGTCGAGAATGGAGCCATGACTTTTTTCGCGACCACCTGCGTGAAGGGGTTGAAGAATTTGGTGGCGGTCTGGGTAACGAAGCCGTTTGGAACAATTTTGCTGAGGGACTGTACTACTGCCCCGCTAACATCGACAAGCCAGAAAGTTATCAACGATTGAAAGCGTTTTTGGGTGAGCTAGACGAAAAACGGGGCACGCGCGGCAATCGGGTGTTTTATCTCTCGGTCGCGCCACGCTTTTTTGGCGAAGCCACCAGACAGTTAGGGGCGGCAGGAATGCTGAGTGATCCGACCCAACAGCGCCTGGTCATCGAAAAGCCCTTTGGCAAAGATATTGGTTCGGCTCGAGTGCTCAACCGCGTCGTGCAAGACGTTTGTAAAGAAGAGCAGGTCTATCGGATTGATCACTACCTCGGTAAAGAGACCGTGCAAAACCTGATGGTTTTCCGGTTCGCTAACGCGATTTTTGAGCCGCTTTGGAACCGGCAGTTTGTGGATCATGTGCAAATTACCGTGGCGGAAACCGTTGGTTTAGAAGGCCGGGCGGGCTATTACGAAACGTCTGGGGCGCTGCGAGACATGGTGCAAAATCACCTGATGCAGCTCTTTTGCCTAACGGCGATGGAAGCCCCCAATTCGCTGGATGCCGATAGTATCCGCAGTGAAAAGGTGAAGGTGCTGCAAGCTACTCACCTGGCAGATTTGGAAGATCTCTCAAAGTGTGCCGTGCGAGGCCAATACGCTCCTGGTTGGATGAAGGGTGAGCAGGTACCCGGCTATCGCTCAGAAGAGGGTGCGAGTGAAACGTCTACGACCCCAACGTATGCCGCGTTGAAACTGATGATTGACAATTGGCGCTGGAAAGGTGTGCCCTTCTACATGCGAACGGGTAAGCGCATGCCCAAGAAAGTCTCGGAGATTTCCATCCACTTTAAGGAAGTGCCGTACATGATGTTTCAGTCGGCCGCTAAGCAGTTGAGCCACAACGTGTTGGCGCTACGCATTCAGCCCGACGAGGGTATTGCGATGCGCTTTGAAGTAAAAGCGCCGGGAAATTCGTTACGGACGCGATCGGTGGCGATGGATTTTCGTTATGACGCTGCATTTGGTAAACCGAGTACAGAAGCCTATGGTCGCTTGTTAGTAGATTGCATGTTGGGCGATCAAACGCTGTTTACTCGCGGCGATGAAGTAGAAGCCTCTTGGCGAATGCTCACGCCCCTGTTGGAGGTCTGGGATGCGCCAGCGGCTCCGGATGCGATTCCGATGTATGAAGCAGGCACCTGGGGGCCGGTGGAGTCGGAACTGTTGCTGAACTGCCATGGTCGTCGCTGGCGCCGACTCTAGCATCATCCTTAAGTTCTCCGGACTTATGGATAAATCCGTTAGCATAAACTCGCGTCTTGACAACCGGATTTCGACTCGATTTGACTAACGACTTGGACGACTGGATCGAATCTGTCCCTCATCTCTAAAGTTGATATGACCACCACTCCTCTTGTTGCGCTGCAAAAACCTAAAGGCATTTCGATTGAGGAAATTGAAAACGAGCTCCGGAATATTTGGCGGACTCAGAACGATGGGGCCACCGCTCCGGTCGCGACGCGGGCGAGTACCTTTAGCATCGTGGTTTATGAACCCGAAGACTTTCAGCAGCTACTAGCAGCGCTGACCTTTTATCGGGGACCGATTGACGGCATGCATGGTCCCAAAACACGGGAGGCGATTCGGCAGGCCCAGATAGCCTATGGACTGCGGGTGACCGGACGCGTAGATGAGGTGACGTTGGCCCGATTGCGTCAGGAATATGCCAATCTGCCTGACAGTCAGAAGGTGTTTACGAATGCTGATGTGCGGGGCTTTAGCCTGAGCGAGGCGATCGCGGCTCAAAATCCTTGTCGCGTTATTACCCTCTGCCCGACGCTAGATGGCGATGATACAGTCACTGCTCAAGTGTCCGCTTATTGCCCTGTGCAAAAACGCAACGCCAGCAATCTAATTTGTTGCGAATACATTTCCCTACGAGGCTCTAAAGCAGCCCTTGATCAGGTTGCCGATGTGGTGACCTCGTTAATGATTGGCGAGTTGCCCAAATTTGTTTGGTGGAAGGCCACCCCTAATCCGGAGCAAACCCTCTTTAATCAGCTATCAGAGACCAGCAACTGCCTAATTGTCGATTCCAGCTACTTTAGCGAAGTGGAATCTGAGCTCAACAAAATTCAAGAGATTACGGAATCAGGCAAATATATCGCTGATCTCAATTGGCATCGCCTCTTCCCCTGGCAAGAGCTCACGGCTGAAGCCTTTGATCCTCCAGAACGCCGCGATGCCCTGGCAGAAATTGACCACGTGAGTATCGACCACGAACCGGGCAATGCCGCCCAGGCCCTCATGTTTCTCGGCTGGCTAGCCAGCCGATTAGAGTGGACCCCCATTCGCTATGTCGAAGAAGGTGGCGACTACGGCATTCGCAAGGTGTACTTGCAAAACAGCTCGGGTAAACACGAGATTGAGGCAGAGCTGGCGGCCATTCCCGTAGCGGATGTGGGCGAAGTTATCGGGGATTTAGTGGGCATTCGTCTGACCTCTGACAATCAACAGGCTGATTGCTGCACGATTCTCTGTTCAGAGACGACTGGATGTATGCGTATGGAAGCCGGTGGTGGGGCACAAGCCTGCCGCGTCGAAGAGGTGAGTGCCATCTCTGACCAGCGAGCCGATCTAATCTTGGGACAGCAGCTCCAGCGCTGGGGTGAAGACGTCCTCTATCAAGATAGCCTGGCAATGGCTGTGCAAATTTTACGACTGTGTTCTTAGCATAGGGCGATCGCCTTCTGTCAACCGATCCCTCCAGTTCTGCTCTGCTGATAGAGGATCCCCACTGGTCAGTCAAAATCAGCATACTGGGGTGGGCTTTGGCCGACTCGTTCAGTCACTTGGGGATATTTGCCTTTAGGGGCTTTTGAGCGTATCGCCTTGACCTCTAGCACATGCCACCAGTCGTCCCCAAAGTCAAAGGTATAGCCAAACATTTCTCCTTTTTCCAGATTGAGATCGTTGATGGTGGTCTGAGGTACGTCGCCAGCATAGTCAAGCTCAGTTAACGATGCGAGCCCATAGCGTCGGCAGTCTGGAGCGTCAGGGCCATCGCCCCCAACCTGAAATTCATACCGATGCCCTTCTTCGCGATCAAATGCTGCAAAGATGACTTGGTGGAGTTCTTGAAGAGACTGCTCACCCTTGATGACAATCGTTCGGGCAATCCGGGGATTTTTACGAACAAAGCTTTCCGTGAGGGGGGCCACCCACCAAATTCACTTTGAGAATATAAAAAGTATCGCTTGCTCTTTTGATCACCTTTTTCGGTTTGCGGGTTGCCCCCGATGCCAGGCCAGCAGCTTCAGTTGTGGCTAAGAGGGTAATCGGCATCAAGCGGATCAGGAACATAAGGAATGAGGCTCGCTGCTGCAAGTTGCTCCTGTACCTGAGGGGGAGCGGAGCGGGGATCGAGAATCAGGCCATTCACTGAAATCAACCACGCCAGCAGATTATCCCCGAGATTACTTGGCAGGCACCACTCTGGATCGAGCTGCCCAATGTCGAGCATATCGCGGACTTGCTTAGATTTACTCTGCCCAGTGCTGCTGCTAACACCAAACCAGGCATACAACTCGCTGGCACTGATGTATGGGTCTTGTGACGAGTCGAACAAAAAGTTCGCCATGCCGATCGCATGACTAATGCCACAGGCCCAGCTGCGATCACGCCCACTTTTGAGCGGTGACGGACGCTTGCGACAGAGCGCTGCCGTCGCCTGGCGAATCAAGGTGGCATATTCAGCATTGAGGTGCTGGACAGCAAAGTTATCGGTAATCGCTGTGATGAGATCGAAGATCACCTGCATGACCTTGGGTACCTTTTCCGACTTTTTGGCCTTTGCCACCATGCTCAACCCAACCAGCTTACGCCCTACTCAATGAGACTGACGCGAAATAGCGAGAGACGCACACCCCAAAAGGAAAAAAGAGTCTTCAGACCCAAGGTGTGAGAGACGCCATAACTCATTCAGCATAATTTCAGTCTCGGCTGATTAGCCAAATTATTCAAGAGTCACGCATACCCCTTAGCTAGAAAGTGGGTTTCTTCCCGGGTGGACGGAATTTTCGGCGGGATGCTTGCCCGGTAAGCCTCGCAGGATGGCCATCCAGCCCAGCCAATTCTGGGCTCGTTTGATGGCCATCCTGGCCGTTCTTTGGTGGTCGGTTAACGAGCTGCAAGGTGAGTTTGGGCAGGCTCGGAAACCTATCCAACGAGTTGCCCCTCACTTGAGGTCTTCTGAAAGTCGCGATCACCCTTCTCGGATACAGATACCGCGCTTTTTTTCGTTCACCCGTTTCTTCCCTATAGCCTGATTAATTTCATCCGTTTCCGCCACTGGCCAGAGAGCATTAACAGCCTGATCCCCCAGTTCAGCGAAGTAGCAAATTTCTCACTCGGTTCCGACCAAGGGATCTATAAATGGGGGCAGTCTTTGCGATATGATAATCCCGTTTAGGAAATGTTACCTATTGAGTTTTGAGTGCACAGAGGGTAAAACGCAGTGATTAGAGTAGCAATTAATGGTTTTGGGCGGATTGGTCGTAACTTTCTGCGTTGTTGGTTGACCCGCGACGACAGTCAACTTGAGGTAGTGGCTATCAATGACACCTCTGATCCCCATACCAATTCTCACTTATTAAAATACGATTCGATGTTGGGTCGCCTAGACGCTGATGTCCAAGCGGGCGAAGATACCCTGATTGTTAACGGCAAAACAATTAAATGCTGCTCTGACCGTAACCCCAACAATTTGCCTTGGAAAGCCTGGGACATTGATCTCGTCATCGAGTCCACCGGGGTTTTCCGAAGTGTAGAAGGCGCTGGACGCCACATCGAAGCAGGTGCCTCGAAAGTTCTGATTACCGCCCCTGGCAAAGGTAGCGGCGTTGGTACGTTCGTGATGGGTGTTAACCACGAAGATTACGACCCTAGCGAATTTAATGTGGTCAGCAATGCAAGCTGCACCACCAACTGCTTGGCTCCCGTCGTGAAGGCGCTGCATGAAAGCTTTGGCATCGTGAAAGGCACCATGACCACGACCCACAGCTATACGGGTGACCAGCGACTGCTGGATGCCAGCCACCGCGATCTCCGTCGAGCCCGCGCTGCTGCTTTGAACATTGTGCCGACAACCACGGGTGCGGCTGAAGCCGTTGCGAAGGTATATCCTGCGGTTTCTGGCAAACTTAATGGGATTGCTTTGCGAGTTCCCACTCCTAATGTGTCAGTGGTTGACTTTGTAGCACAGATTGAAAAACCGGCGATCGCTCAACAAATCAATGACGCGATGAAAGAAGCGTCTGAGGGCAAGCTGAAAGGTATTCTGGGTTACAGCGAGCTGCCGCTAGTTTCCATTGACTACCGTAAGACTGATGAGTCCTCAATCGTCGACTCCAGCTTGACCATTGTTTTGGGCGGCGACTTAGTGAAAATCGTGGCTTGGTACGACAATGAGTGGGGCTATAGCCAGCGCGTCGTTGACTTAGCTGAACTCGTGGCCCAGAAGTGGAGCTAAGGCTCTCAACACATGGCTAACGCAATTACAGCGTTTTGACTCCGTTTAGCATATATGAGCCTATGCGCTCGGTATTGGCACCGTCGATACCGGGCGCTTTTTCATGAAATGATGGATGACACTGCTTGAAGCCATGAACAAAGTATTCATATTGACGCTGCCACGGCTGGCTGCTCGGTATAAACGACTCGAGGTCTCGGAGAAGGATGATGGCCCAGATTGCTGCTCAGCCCTATGATTATGTGCTGCCCACGAGCGATCGCGTGGCCCTGATCATTATTGACATGCAGCGCGACTTTTTGGAGCCAGGAGGCTTCGGAGAGGCGTTAGGCAATGATGTGACACCACTATGGACAATTGTGCCGACGATCCAGCAACTGCAGCAACAATTTCGAGATCGCGGTTGGCTGATCATCCAAACAGTTGAGGGGCATCATCCTGACCTGTCAGACTGTCCCCCAGCGAAGCGCGATCGCGGCAACAGCACGCTCAAAATTGGCGATACCGGGCCGATGGGACGCGTGCTGGTATTAGGAGAGCCAGGCAACAGCATCATTTCTGAATTGGCACCGCAGGGAGACGAAATCGTCATCGCCAAACCAGGCAAAGGGGCGTTTTATGCGACCCCCCTCGCCTCAATATTGCAACGACAGGGCATTACCCACTTGATTTTGACTGGCGTGACGACCGAAGTGTGTGTGCAGACGACCATGCGCGAAGCCAACGATCGCGGTTTCGAATGCCTCTTGGTCGAAGACGGTACTGCCAGCTACTTTCCTGAATTCCAACAGGCGACAGTCGAGATGGTCCGGGCTCAGGGGGGCATTGTTGGCTGGACGGCGACTGCTGAACAGGTCTTAGTTGGGCTGAAGGAACTGGCCACCATTACCGAGGAGGGCTACGCCTCACCCGTAATCGACAACGCCTCCACCCAAATGCGCGGACAGACCCCACCGGGTGTGATCTCGGGTTCTGCTTCTACGTGAACAATCGATTTCAACAAATCACGAAAATCACCCGCAACGGTTGCCGATTCGATACTGACCTTTTCGCCTTTATTCACCAACCAGCCATCAAATGGCAACGAGAAAGAACCCTGTAGGGCATTAACCCCAGCATGCAACGCTTGCACATCGTCGATAAAAACGACATTTTCAGCGGTTTCTAAACTCAATGTTTGCTCCGACGGTTGTCCCGGCATCACATGGTAAAAGTTGGCATCCACGCTGACCTTAGCACCAATGTTGGCATGGCCGGTGGGCTGAGCACCCATACGTTGGGCCGTCCCCGCACTGTGTAGAAAATTGCTCAGTACGCCATTTTCAATAATGGGTAACCGACGGGTGGGGGTACCCTCACCATCAAAGGTTTCGGCACTCACATTTTCCGGATGTAGGGCGTCGTCATAAACGGTCAACAGTGGCACTGCAATTTCTGTGCCAAGAGCATCAGCAGTGGAAAGACTACGGTTATCCAAAATGCTCTGAGCGTTGAACAGATTGGAAAAAGCATCTAACAAGCTCAAAAAGGCTTCGGCAGAAAAGACCACCGGATACTTGCCAGACTCGATGGGGCGATAGTCCAAATGGCTAAGAGTTTTCTCAGTCGTCTCTTGAATGCAGGTCTCAACATCCAGATTCGGCAACCCTCGATGCACCCGCATAGCCCCCGCCGATCGCGGCTTTTTACCTTCTTGCTCAGTCTTGCTGTAGAGATAAAGGGAGGCATAGCTACGCCCTTCTCGCCGCTGTGCCCCTTCGCTATTGAGATAAAAGCGATCAACCTGACGCTGAGCAATCCCATTGTAGGGAACTGAGGTGATCGCAGCATGCGCATCAAGCACCTCTCTTTCAGCACCTACCAGTGTTTTGATCAGGTCTTGGACATCGCTTGGAGGCATAATTTCGCATACCACCTCGGCAGTCGGAGTTGTGGCCTCAGGAC
This sequence comes from Leptolyngbya sp. SIOISBB, assembly GCA_010671905.1. Classification (GTDB taxonomy): domain Bacteria; phylum Cyanobacteriota; class Cyanobacteriia; order Phormidesmidales; family Phormidesmidaceae; genus Halomicronema. The sequence goes on along the minus strand of JAAHII010000001.1, from coordinate 5,609,507 downwards.
TAAAGTCAGGAATGTGCTCCTTCGCGCCAAAGGTGCTGGCATCAGCAGCCGTCTGTAATGCCAAGTCAATGCCGTTAGGATCAACGTCGGTCGTGGTAGTCACCCCCACTAAGCCCTGCTCATTCCACACTCGGACAATCACGCTCGATCGCTGAGACGCCTTAACCTGTTTCGGTTCTCCCTGATCGACCTGCACGCTCGTCTCATCCACTGTCGAACCGTAAACGTCGTACTTGTGGATTCCCTGCTTTTGGGCACTCTCTTGCGCGTAGGCAGCGATTTCTTGCAGCGTTGGCATAGTGGTCTGTGGGCCTTTTGAACATCAATCACCTGTCTATTCTACAAAGGCGATGCGACAGGTGGGGGAGTGCGTTAAAACAGCCCTCGCGTAGGAAGTTCGGTGAGCGTAGCGTGTTGATGCAGTCTGCCCTGAGGAGAAGGGTGGGGGGCGGAAGGAGGTAGACCATCGATCTCTGTCATATAGCTGTTAGCGAAGCCATTCACAATTAGATCTTGGCAACTCACAGCCAGCAAGACCTTCATACCTCACGCTGCCCCTGCACTCAAAAGCCCCGGTTTAGTGCTCAACGCGATGTCTTCAGCATGCTGTTTTTTCGATAAAACGCCACAAAAAATCTGTTAGGTTTAGTCAGCCAAATGCCCCTTTGTCTGCAAAAATGTATAGCTTGTGGACTTCACTGGGTAATGAGCAATGGGTCGAGCAGAAAGAGTGGTGTTGGCATACTCGGGCGGGGTCGATACGACGGTATGCATCCCTTATCTCAAGAATGAGCTGGGGGTCAAGGAAGTGATTACGCTGGCGGCTGATTTGGGGCAAGGAGAAGACCTCGAACCCATCCGTCAAAAAGCGTTGAAGGCCGGGGCTTCGGAATCGCTGGTAGTCGATGCGAAGGAAGCTCTGGTTAAGCATTATGCCGTGCCATCCATTAAGGCTAATGCCCTGTATGAAAATCGGTATCCCCTATCGACAGCACTCGCTCGCCCCTTAATTGCCAAACTGTTGGTTGATGCCGCCCACCAGTGCAATGCCGATGCGGTAGCCCACGGTTGTACAGGTAAAGGCAACGATCAGGTGCGATTTGATGTGGCCATTGGTGCACTGAATCCCGACCTGACGGTACTCGCTCCGGCTCGCGAGTGGGGCATGAGCCGCGAAGAGGCGATCGCCTATGGAGAAAAATTTGGCCTCACCTTTCCCGTGAAAAAGTCGTCGCCTTACAGTATTGATTACAACTTGCTGGGCCGCAGCATTGAGGCGGGACCGCTAGAAGATCCTTGGACGGAACCGCTAGAAGAAATCTATGCCATGACCTCGGCGATCGCGGATACCCCCGATGAGCCAGAATATGTGGAAATTGGCTTTAACGCTGGGGAACCCATCAGCCTAAACGGTCAAGAACTGCCGATGACAGCCCTCGTGCAAGAGCTGAATGAAATCGCTGGCAAGCATGGTTTTGGCCGCATCGATATGATCGAAAACCGCTTAGTCGGGATCAAATCGCGCGAAATTTACGAAGCACCCGCGCTGCTCCTCTTGATTGCGGCTCACCGCGACTTAGAAAGTTTGACCCTCACCGCTGATGTCACTCAGTACAAACGTGAATTAGAAGAATCATACAGTCGTCTGATCTACAACGGCCTTTGGTACAGTCCCCTGAAGTCAGCGCTAGATGCGTTTGTTAATTACACACAGGAGTATGTGTCTGGCGTAGTGCGGATTAAACTGCACAAAGGGAATGCGCTAATTGCGGGTCGCCAGTCTGAGAGCGCCCTTTATAGCGAAGCTTTAGCGACTTATGGCTCCGACGACTCCTTTGACCATCGGGCGGCTGAGGGCTTTATTTACGTCTGGGGCTTGCCGACTCGCATCTGGTCACAGCGGTCAGGCAACGACTAAATGCCCGCCATGCTCAAATGCCCCCCATAATTCCTCAAGGCATCGTCGGCCAGTCCACGGTGCCTTTACTGTTTCTGTGTCAAACAGGCTCAAGCAACTAATACTTCACGGTAAAAGCTGGTCCTGGCTGTGTTCGTCCCCTGGCTTCCCTCTCTCCGCTGCCCATTGGAACGGTTTGCCAACTTACGCCGCAGTGTCTTAATGCGCCAGCATTAGGCGTCGGTGGCCTGCCCAAGAGAATTGAGCGTTTTAGAGGCTAAATCATCGAGATTGCCTGATGAAGCCATCGCGCCATCATCCGCTGTACAAAGTCGTTCTAAAACCTGCTCTGCTGTCATCAAGCGCTTGAGCACAACTTGCCCAATGGCGCGGGCCGACTCTGTGACTGGACGCACTTCTACCATCAAAACAGCATCTTCTACTTGATACAACCAGAGCGTTTCACCATTTTCGATAATATTGAGCAACATTTTTTTGATTTGGGGTTTGCGTTGCCAGGCAAACTCATCCCATAACCCACCAAACTCCCAGATTCGACCCGTCGTCCAGCCCTCAGAGAGAAAAAAATACTTCACGAACACACTCCGCGATGCAGCAATTTAGAAATTATCTAATGATTATCGAATCTGCGATCGCTTAATTCCTAAACCCATGCATTTTTATCAGATTGACCATTGGGTTCTAACAGTCACTGACTTGACCGCCAGCCTCAAGTTTTATTCAGAGATTTTACAAATTCCCATCATCACGTTTGGGGCTGGTCGTAAAGCCCTACAGATAGGCCGCCAAAAAATCAATTTGCATATTGCTGACGCACCCATTGCACCCCATGCCAAATATCCCACCCCAGGCTCTGCAGATATTTGCTTATTAACTAACACTCCCTTGTCAACTTTCATCACCAATCTAGAAACCGCAGGCGTGGCAATTGAACTCGGCCCAGTGCCGCGAACGGGGGCCCAGAGCCAACTTTGGTCAATCTATCTTCGCGATCCGGATGGCAACCTAATCGAAATTGCCAATCCTGTGACGCGAGAGAACGCTGCAATGTGAGACCGTGCCGCCCCTCAATGAAGGTGTCACAGAATGCCACCCACGGGACAGGTGCCCATATCTGCTGAGCCAGCCCCCTAGTGTATGCTCATAGTTGCCTATGCACTGGAGTGATGATTTTGGCTCTTGCCCATGCGATTTTAGTGGCGCTGTTAGACGGCCCTAGCAGCGGCTACGACCTCGCCAAGCGTTTTGATGGTTCGGTTGGCTTTTTTTGGGATGCCAGCCACCAGCAAATCTACCGAGAACTCGCCAAACTCGAAGCTAACGACATCATTATCTCGGAAACGGTGCAGCAAGAAACTCGCCCCAACAAAAAGCTTTATGCCATCACGGAATTAGGTAAAGGGAGGCTCGCCGAATGGATGCATACCCCCTGTGAACTCAGTCCGATTAAAGATAATCTGCTGGTCAAATTATTTGGTGGTTACATTGTCGAACCAGCCACCCTTTTGCAAGAACTGCGCCAACACCGCAAACAACATCAGACTCGCTTGGTGGAATATCAAGCGATCGAAGACCGCTTCTTTCCTGATGCAGAAGCCCTCTCAGACAAATCGGTTTATCAATACCTCACCCTGCGCAATGGTATCCAGTATGAGCAGGGCTGGCTGAGATGGTGCGACGAAGCCCTGTCAACACTTCAATCACGTCTAGAAACAAATACTCCAAACGCAGTTGAGTAAATCAATTCGAGAGGAGGACTCATCAGTGTCGATGAGTTGAGATAGCTGAGAAAACAACTGCTTAGAGATTCATCGTATTACCGGCACGCATTTTGAGGCGCAGGCCTAAACCAGCGATCGCCAACAGGCCGACGACAGAAGCAGGCTCAGGAATGGACGCGGGGGTTTGTGATTCCTGCCAACGTAAAGCTGCGATCGCACCACTACCGGGATAAAGCACCTCTAAACGCTGTACACCCGATTGTTCAAAGTTAAATCGATAAAGGGAATTGTCACCAGCGTCATCACTGAGTTGCTGAGCCGTCCCATCATCTAGAGCCTCTTGGTCAAATTTCCAGGTGCCAAGCTTATCGTCTTCACCATAAGCAGTAAAGACAATTTGCGTGCCTCGGCTACCAAAATCGTCCACGTCCAACAGGTCAATGGAGGTCAGATCAACCAAATCATCAAAGTCAAAGCGGAGAATACCACCGTCAGCTTCATCATCAGTTTTGTTAAGGTTTTTTCTTTTCTTGAATAATGAGAACGTTTCCTAGGTCTTGCGGAGTTCCACCAACGGTTAGGTACTCCGCACCAGTTAGTTGGTCAGTGCCAGCTAGCAGATCGGTATCGAACCCTCCCTTAAATTCATCGTTACCTCTCCTGGCATCCGAGTTCTCAGAATAGTAATTGGGATCTGTATTGAAGAGGACAGCCCCATGAAGAGCATCATCTAGGTCGGAATTGTCATAGTGCCCGTTACTGTCGTAGCTCGTCTTCTCGAATGCGCTAATAGTGACGCCAAAGTCATCTTTCCATTGGTCAGTAATTTTGGTCGATGCAACATCTTCCCAGTTACCAACCGCAAGGTCTGGGTTACCCATAAAGTTTATGGGGTCACCGTTGGCATTGTTATCGAAATCAAGTGTAAAGTCAGCTGCTTGTACAGCACTGGCAAATACTGGGAACAGTCCAAGGCCACTAGAACAGGCCAGAATTATCAATAAGTTCTTATATGACATGTGCTTTACAAATTCAATACAACCGAATGGGAGATTACACCTGCTTGGACAGTTGAAATTCTGGAGAGCGACACTCGGGGGCTAAGTAGTCGCACTTACATCTTGACTACGCAAGTCATCTTCGTCACAAAAAGCACAGTCCTTTCACCAACACTTTAAAAAACTAGGACTTTCTGTAAACAGTCACTTCTGCTTTTAGGCAATGCCATCACTTAACTTGCGCAAAGTCTGCGAGATTCTTGGCATACATAGATTTCATGAATATTGACCCATCTAAATCCCGACCTAACAGAGTTGACTCTGTAGCCATCTGCAATGCGTTGTGGCAACGCCGCGAGTAACATCGATAGATTCTTCAGGCATCAGAGGCTTCCTCCTGCATAGGAAAAAGCTTGTAAGAAATTTTCAGTTCAGCACTTTAGCCTACGTAATAGCCGTCAAGCTTTGGACAAAGTGGTCGAAGCGATGGAATTAGTTACAGCAGCGGCTATTTGTTGTGGATTGTGGCCGAGTGACTCTGGCAACTGGACGATGACTTTACATTCGTTTTCCAGTCAACTGTGTAGCGATCTAGAGCCCTTAGCGCTCTATACAATACTCCGCAATCAGTCAACTGATTGCGGAGTATTGATCGAAGCAACATCAGAATCATGAAGGAAGCCAAGAAGCAAGTATTTTCACTGATGCAATCCACACCTCCAATTTTCCAAGCACTAATTTTATTTTCTACGGCCAAAGCTATATTTCAATCTCAGCAGAGGGCCCAGAACATTTCCGCAGGCAACAAAACTTATTGAATTGATGTTTCATCGTGAATCACGGAAGCAGTGCATCAAGAAAGCATAAAGCAATCAAGTATTTATTTACACTCAGTATTTCCATCCATATGCTCAGAGAAGTTGGAAACGTTTGCGGGATTTCACTCAGGATGGATTCATATGCTTAAGCACATTTCTTCCGCGATCGCAGCGGCAGCAGCCGGTACGCTGATCTGTACCATGCCCAGTTTTGCTCAGGTCACATACTCCCAAGACAGCGTTACCGATGGTGAGGGACGAGTCACTAATGGCGTCTCAGCTTTCGAATTATTCGGCACGGGATATGTGCAAGATGGTAATCACCTAATTGTCGGGATTAGCAGCAAATTGCCCTTGGGAGGAGAACCCTTCAACAATGTTTTGAACGACACAGTTGCTTGGGGTGATATGTTTTTCAACTTTTCCCCCAACGATGACTTTGATACAGCCCTAGGCAATGGTGATGTTTATGGTGTCCGGTTTGCTGAGAATAATGACTCTTCTGTTGATGTAGGACTTTATAAAGTCGATGCTACCAAGACTGAGTCCGGCCAGAACCAAGGTTTTGCCAGCCTGCAGTCGTATCGCAACGCCGCACGTGATGCGACCCTAGGCAACGTTTTCGATTTGGAAGACGGGAGCGTGTTGAACAATGGCACCAACTACAGCAACTTCACCTATCTACCTAAAACGGGTGCCAATCGCTCAAGCACCCAGAGCCTGATTGCTGAGGGCGACTTCTTAAACGAGGTCGAAGTCTTAGATGCAAGTGCACTGACTAGCTACGGCTTCGATTTTGCCAGCAACTTAGATCAGAGAGACATTCCTAACGCGAAGTCTTACGGCTTTAAGTTCGACATTTCCAATTTGCCGGGTGGTAGCTTTATCGCGCACCTGTGGGCAGAGTGCTTTAACGAAGGGACTGTTTTTGAAGGTGAAGTCGCCTCCGTACCTGAACCCACATCGGCACTAGCCCTAGCAATCGTAGGGGCTGTCGCTTGGACTCGCCAGCGCAAGGCTAATAAGACTTGAGTCCAAGCACGTCAAAGCAACTCAAATACGACTATGACACTAGCTCCCCAGTCACTTATCTGACTTTTGGGGGCTTTTTTTTGCTTAGGTGCACTGTATGGTTTTGTGTGGGGTAATGCCCTCGCCGGATTCTGCGGGGCACCCTAAGTAAAGTCTGAAACCGGGCTAAATGAGTGTGGGTGAGATGCGATGAAAGTTATCGGCATTATTTTGTTGATTATCGGTGCGGTAATGTTTTTTACCCGCCGTAATCAACAGCAAAAGTTATTTAGCATTAAGCGGGCGCGATCGGTGACAGTGGCTGAGTTGACCGATATCGCTGGAGCGGTGGCAGATGAAATCGGCGGCGGTAATTGGCGCGACTATGTCAAACTCTGGGGCCAAGTCACCACAGCGGAGCCGCTACGGTCAGAGCACAAACAGGAACCTTGTGTCCACTATGTTTCGACCGTGACCCGCGAGTACGAAGAGAAAAACCAAGAAGGGAAACTCGAACGCAAAACCGAACAGGTTTCTCGCAACCAGCGGTCCACTAAGTTTTGGCTGAAAGATGACACCGGCAGCATTTTAGTCAATCTGGATGGGGCGGCGATTGATACCGTTGCCATCATGGATGAGTTTCGTGATGAGCGATCGGGCTCAACCCTTGGCTATCGTTACGCTGAGTCAGTGTTACCCGTGGGACAAGATGTCTTGGTGGTAGGCGCAGTCAGCGATCTGACCGGGCAAGTGGCCATTGGCAAGCCCGTGCAGGCCGACCACAACTATCTTGTTTCACTCAAAGATGAGGAGAGGCTAGCCACGACCACTTCGCGAAATGTCCAAAATACTGGAATAGCCATGTTTGTCTGCCTGGGACTGGGAGCAGTCTTACTCATTTGGGGATTGATATCCTAATCCCCCTGGAAAAAGTAGAGCGCGCGCTGACCGATACCCTTGCCTTAATTGTTGCCCCAGCTAAAGCCCTCCTAATCAAGTAACGGCCAAGAACTGCCTAGACCAGAGCATCCGTACCATTCGAGGCCACTTTTGCCCCAGTCAGTTTTTTGGGATTCATCTCTGGGCCGGAGTGAACCCAAACAGTAGTTTTGAAGCAGGCTACCGAGCCTATCAAAGCTTGACAGTTATGTTCTTTTGATGAGTTTTACTTAAAATCCTAAGATTAGGCCACGACATTCGTATACGTTAATGAAATAAACATTAGAGGTGGTTTTCAAACTGCGATAGGCCAGAGATGTCAAACTCTAAGTTAGAGGATGTTGAGTCTCTAAAACATGTGGCCTCGACCTTTTCTGATCGCTGATTCCCTACAAAAGCGCTTACAGCTAGCACTCAGCACAAGCATCTTGCCATGCCTAAACTATGCAGTTGCGGTGATTGGCACTATCGAATAGTCTTCAATATAATTTCTAAGCCATGATGGCCCACGCTTCCGTTTCCTGTATCAAACCTGCATTGAATTCACCTGCCGAAACATCACTTGAAATAACCGACATCTTAGGAGTGGCCCTATTTGATCTCAGTGGCTTACCCCGAGACTATTTTGTTACGGAAGAAAATTCAACAACGCACTGGGTGCAAATAGTTTTCCAAGCGTTAGGGTTACGATCGCTGTTATCGTCTTCGCTGGAGTTAGAAGATTTTCACCAGGTCACAATTAAGCTAGAGGCCACGACGGCCATAGTGGTAAGGCGTCAACAGGACTACATTGCTCTCCAATTCAAAGGCCAGATGATGACGCGTAATCAGATGGATGAAAAACAATTCATCGCGTTCATTGAGGCGCTAGATCTAGATCAGCTGCGGCAGCACCCCCACTTTAGAGTTAATTAGCTGGGTCGCCAGGTGCCATGAAAACTATGGGGCACTACTTGTGGCAGGTGCAAGCGGCAAACGGGTGATTCAGTCAGGCGATCGCTATCATAAATCCAGAGTTCACTCTGATCAGCGGCTCCGTCATACACCACCGACAACACCCAACCAGAGGGGACATCGCCAGCTTGCTTGGGTACGTAGATTGGCTCAGAGGGATAGCGCTCTAATCCGGCATCGGCGATGGTCAGCTTTTCCGTATCGGGATCAAAGCGAGCGATCGCCCGAAACAATTCCCCCGTATTATCTTCGCCAGGTGTTTGGATCGACAGGTAAGTGGGAGCCATCACCGTCGGCTGATCTTCCGCAATATGGGGAAATTCGCAATGGTCTTCGATTAAACAGGTTTGCGATCGTACCCGAGCCGTTTGAGGTTCCACACAGACCCGCCAAAACTGTCCGTCTGCCAGAGTTTTAATCTGGCCTGAGGCGATTTCCTTCAGTTGTTGATTAGTGGCAAAGTCGTCATAGCGTACGACTTCTAGCACAATGTCGCCGTCTTTATTGACAAAGCCTTTACCAAAATGCCATTGGTACCAGGGATCCACCGCCTCAGAGCTAATGACCTCAAGGGTTTCAGCATCGACCACGACTAGTTGCGTACCGTGCTTGGGTTGCCACATCAGTGCATCACTAAAGCTTTGAAAGCCCAGGACAGCAGGGAGGGGATTCAGCCGTACTGGGGGTACACAAAAGACGAGGTAGCGATCGGCCAAGACAAAATCGTGAATGAGGGGAATGCCATTCAGTGGCACCGATTCCTTTTTCTCAATGTGACCGTGAGCATCGCTGCGATAGAGATTCAGTGTGGCATTAGCGCCGGCCACTAGGCCGAAGTTGAAAATGTGTCCGGTTTGAGGATGGCGTTTGGGATGAGCAGAATAGGGTTCATTGGCCGTCAATTGTCCCAACGGGTGAACGCCTTTTGTCTCTAAAGTTATGGGATCGAGGTGATGAGGCCAGCCCCCTTCCCACAGGGCCAGCAGTTTGTCCGGCAACGCCAGCACCGCCGTATTGCCTGCATTTTTGAGCTGAGCATTCCAGCGTTGCCAAAAGGGGCCAGGGGCCAAACTGCCGTAACCACTATAAAGAAACTGCTCAGCTTGCTCTTCTTCGGTGAAACCAGCGGATTGCACATACTGATATGTCCCCTGGGCCTGTCCATCAGCAAAATGTACCGCTAGTACTGCCCCATCACCGTCAAACCAATGGCTCACTCGCTGACCTTGACGTTCTAAGCGGCCTGGCCCATTGCGATAGAGGCTGCCTCGCAGATCGGGAGGAATGGCACCCGCCAGCACGGACAGGGGCGTGAGGGAAAATTCCTGAGCGGGCTGAGCGATCGCCTTTGCCCAAGGCTTTTGCTGTGCAGTGAGAGACGGAGCCGCAGTCGTCATTGATTCGTTAAACAGATAATCAGAGCTTTTTTATTGTGCAAGAAATTGCCCCGTTCTGTCAGAGGAGCACTCTGGTCTGGACGTAATACCAGTTCTCCAGAATAGAGCTACAGATTGTAGTGGAGGACAAGGGGGCGATGGGGGCAAGGGGAAAGGATGTATAGCTAGATTTTAGAGACTCGGTATAACCCACTCATACAACCCCTGCAAGGGAATCATCTCTAGCGTCATAATGAATCAGCAATAGCGCTCCCATCGTCATTCCCAGCAGCATGAAGCGGTTTACCGAGCTTTTTCAGGCGATCGATGCCACGACCTCAACCAATGCAAAGATCGAAGCGTTGCGGCAATATTTCGCTGAGGAGGCCCCTGAGAACGCAGTTTGGGCGCTGTACTTGCTGCTCAGCAAGACCCGTCGCCGCCTCGTCACTGCGCGAATCTTGCGGGATGTGTACCTCAGCATTTCTGACCTGCCGGAATGGTTGTTTAAAGACTGCTACTCTCATGTGGGCGATTCGGCAGAGGTGATTGCATTACTGCTGCGAGACACACCGCTGCAAGGCAAATCGGCGGCGGACATTCCTCTACATCAGTGGATGGAGCAGATTATTCCCCTGGTGAAAGCGGCGGACACGGACGAGGAGCGCCACAAACTGATTGTGTCGTGGTGGCGATCGCTCGACGACTTCGAAATCTTTGTGCTGAACAAAGTCTTGACGGGTGCCTTTCGGGTAGGGGCTTCAAGCAAATTGGTGATCAAAGGACTCTCCAAGGCATCGGGGATTCCGGAACCCGTCTTAGCCCACCGCTTGATGGGGGACTTTGAGCCCACAGTCGCATTCTATGAAAATCTCCTCAGCGAAGAAGCGGTTGAAACTGCGCCCAGTCAACCCTATCCGTTCTTTCTAGCATCCCAAATCGATGAGGAAAAATTTCGCGCAGAGGAGTTGTCGAACTGGCTAGCAGAATGGAAGTGGGACGGCATTCGAGCACAAGTCATCAAACGGGCGGATGAGGTGTTTATCTGGTCGCGGGGCGAAGACTTAATTACCGAACAGTTTCCCGAAATGGTGGAAGCTTTTCAGGCTTTCCCGAATGGCCATGTGCTGGATGGCGAAATCCTCTGCTGGGAGGGCGATCGCCCCTTAACGTTTAACCATTTGCAAAAGCGCTTGGGCCGCAAGCGGGTCACTAAGAAGGTGATGGCCGAAAATCCTGTGCGCTTCATTGCCTATGATCTGATAGAACATGCTGGACACGACATTCGCGAAAAGCCGCTGCGCGATCGCAAATCCCTCCTGTTTGAATTACTCGATGAGTACGCTGATGAGCGGATTGGTCGGTCCATTCCCCTAGAGTTCCAATCCTTTGACGATCTAGAGGCCATGCGGGCGAGAGCAAGGGATGAAGGGGCCGAAGGTTTGGTGATCAAAGGTTGGGACAGTCCCTATCTGGTGGGCCGTAAACGGGGATATTGGTGGAAATACAAAGTCGATCCGATGACTTTAGACGCCGTGTTGCTCTATGCCCAAGCGGGCAGTGGCAAACGGGCCAACCTGTTTACGGACTATACTTTTGCGCTGTGGCAGGGCGAAGACCTTGTGCCCTTTGCCAAAGCTTATTCGGGTCTGGACAACGCTGAAATTGAAAAACTCGACAAATGGATTCGCCGCCACACGATCGAGCGCTTTGGCCCAGTGCGCTCTGTGGAGCCGCTCCACGTTTTCGAGATCGGCTTTGAGGGCATCGCTGAGTCCAAGCGTCACAAGTCAGGCATTTCTGTGCGCTTCCCCCGCATTCTGCGCTGGCGCGATGACAAACCTGTGGCCGAAGCCGATACCCTTGACACCGCAAAGGATCTGCTCAAGCAATACCAAAGTGGATGAGGGCGATCTCCACGTATTGGTGAACCGTCGCTTACTCAACGCCCTGCTCGGTTTTTAGTTGCTGGCAGATTTGTTGGGCCAATGTCTCCAGATTACGTTGGGGTAGGGGATCGATGAGCTCACTGCCTGCCAGTTGTTGTAGATCAGCGATAAAGGTTTTGGCGCGATCGCTATCCACCAAGCAACCGGAGCGCAATTCCACTACAAACATTTGCCGGACAGCCTGAGCCAAGCCATAGTCTTTGCTAGCAAAGATGCAGGTGATGTCGGTGCCATACAGAGAGAACCAAGTTTGCCAGTTGCGGGTGACCGGATGGCGCATCACCCCACAGGCAATTTGGTGATCTTCTAGAGACGAGGCGAGCGCCGACTGTTGCCAAAGCACATCACTCATAGACGATCCCCTACTAAAGTTGCCCTGAGAATAGCCTGATTCCCTAAATCTGTCAGCGAGACCTCAGGTCTGGAGTAAGTCTTTAGCCTCCTGCAATTGGGTAACCCAAACGCGATCGCCCAATGTAATCAGCAAGACAGCGGTGGTCGCGATCGCGAAAATACCCGCGATTAAAAATTCACTGATGATGGGCTGCACCCCCAGAGCCAGTATCATCTCCGAGATGGCCAAATAGGCAAAGTATAGAAAGATACTGAGTTCGACCCAAGACCCCAGCGTGGTAAAACGGGCTAATCCTTTGGGGTCATCAAATTTCTGCTCTTGCCAATATTGATGCAACACGATCGCGGGCCAGGCACTCAACATCACCAACCCAAACACAACAAACCCCACCAGGGGAAAGCTGCCCAGCACTTGCGCTTGGCTCCACTGAGCAGTAGCGGCGGTCTTACCGGGTCCGGTAACCAGAGCATCAATCGAAACCGCCCACACCGCCGCCCAAAAGCGAGAGTGTTTCGCTAAAAACTGATAGAAAAAATCTTTTTCATCAGTCTCATTTTCGCCTTCTTCTTCATCTAGTCCCGCGATGTCACGCACCACGTCATTGATGAACCACACCATCGCGACAAATCCCGCCCCATAGATCACCGCCTTAAGGGAGGGAAATGAGCTCGCGGCATACCACAGACCAATTAACCCAATCATTGGGAACACAGTATGGGTAAAGCCGATCGCCGCCGCCCAAGTCAACGCATCGCGCACAGTCTTAAACCGTTTAAACCGACCAATGGTGGCAATGACCGCATCAGCGGCAATGCCAATGCCGATCGCGGCATTAATCAGTAAGTATTGCCAGTTACCTGGGGCAAACAGCCACATCCTGAGGCTAGCTTCTTCCATCATTAAGCGTTATCAAGCCAAATCTCTTAGTGTAAATATCGACAAAAATCGCGCGGGCGATCGTCCCTCATCCAAATGGATCTGCAGCAACTCCCAGCCTCAACAATCGCGTCAGGAATGTTGAGAGTCGGTCTTGATGTCGGGCAGCCTTACCCTCCAAAGCACAGTCTGCAAAATCAACATTAGGATTGTGGGTATCCAATGAAAATCCGCATAACTACCCGCCAGCCTTTTCTGCAATCAACATCATCGTCAAGGATCCCGATAAGGCAAGTAGTTGATTGCTTGAGCGCAGGCAGTGACCGCAACAGTATTTTATCTCTAAAAATGAGAAGATTATGAAGTCTAAGTCGGTGAACACGATATCTCACGTTTGGGCTATCGATTACCTGGCCAAAAGCCACTGATGAGCATACGCAAATCGATTTCCCTGCCTCCTGCCCCTTCCTTATTGCTCAAGTTTGCTCTAAATCATGAAGTTTCGATTATTCGTCCGTAAGCTGCACCGCACTGTTGCCCCCATTGTCTTGCTACCGTTACTCATCACGGTCACCACGGGAATGATTTATCGCCTCTCCAAGGACTGGTTGGGGCTGTCTCGTGATCAGGTGCATTTCTTGATGACTCTGCATGAGGGAGAGTATCTTGGCCCCAATTTAGAACCGTTCTATGTCTTGCTAAATGGCTTAGGCTTATTGTGGATGCTGGGAACGGGCGGGGTGATGGTCTGGCAAAATATCAGCCGCTCTTTTAGAAGTAAAGCTACAGCAGAAGCCAGTAGTCGCGAAGCCTAATTAACCAATCCCGATCATCAGTCCGAGGCTCGCATCACAGGTTCGTGCCACTGTTCATTCCACAATCTCGCTGCATCGTTCAAGATCGAGGACCATTCGGTACAGGGGCGATTCCAACAATATTTTGCCAAAGCTTATGCCTGTAGGGTTTCGCATCGACTTAACTAATTTGTAAATACTTTCTCAGAATTGCCGTCAGAGACTTTGCTGATCAGTACAGTGCATACGAGAACTGCACCAATACAACTGCTAAAAGTTCTTTGAGCAATTGCTTGGCTACACCCTTAGGTGCCTTGTTTGTAAGGAATAGGCCTCAGATCTCCTGGAAAATGCACCTGTGTTAACATCAGTGCAATATTCTTCAGACAATCACCCATGAGTAAGGTTCTAGTGCTTAACGCCTCTTATGAACCGCTCAACATCACGAGCTGGCGTCGAGCGATAGTACTAGTTATTAAGGGCAAGGCTGAACAGGTTGAGCACAATGGCAGGTTTATTTACCCCAATATGCCTTTGCCAACAGTCATTCGCCTCCGGAACTATGTACGGGTGCCTTACAAAGAAATTCCCTTAACTCGACGCAACATCCTGCAGCGGGATGATCATACTTGCCAGTATTGCGGGCTGTCTGCCGATGGTTTGACCCTTGACCATGTCGTGCCGCGATCGCGGGGCGGGGGCGACACCTGGGATAATATGGTGACCGCTTGTGTTCGTTGCAACGTGAAGAAGGGCAATCGAACCCCTCGTGAAGCTGCAATGCCGCTCCAAAATCCACCTCGACGCCCCCACAGCAGCCTCTTTTTTGAAGTGACTCGCCAAGTCAGGAGTGGCACTCATGCCGAATGGAAAAAGTATGTCATTGGCGTTTAGAGCCATGACATACTTTGCGGCAAAGTCACCCTGAAATGGGACCACTCTACGACCGGAACAATCAGGAAAGCGTTGTCTGTCGGCAATTTTAACCTTAACTGGTAGCAGCTCCAGACACTTCTGCATGGATATCGGTTTCACTCGGTGCTGCTGCCACTTCAGCCATCCGGATGATGTCCTGTCGCGGGTTGACTTGGGTGATTTGAACTTGCAAACGCTCACCGAGATCCACATTGCGCTCAAAGCGCATCGGTAACTCCAGACCGAGATCTTCGAACATCACCAGACCTAAGCGATCGCCTTCCCGCAGCCAACGCAATAGCATTACTGACCAAACGTAATCCGATCCTTGGCGACGCAGATATTCCAGCGCCCAATAGCGTTTGGTTTGACGTTCGACCAATACGGCCTCATACGCTCCCGAACTCACCCCCTGGGTCAGCTCTGTGATTTCTTCGGAAGAAAACGGCAGCGGCTCCCCCCGTAAATGAGCTTTGATTTGAAAGTGAGCGAGTAAATCTGTGTAGCGGCGAATGGGAGACGTGACCTGGCTATAGCCTTCTAGTCCCAAGGTGGCGTGGCGAGCCGGGGTAATCCCCATTTCGCTGCGGGGCATACAGCGGCGAATGGCCGAGTAGCGCACCAATGCCGACGGCAACTGCATGAGTTCTTCTTCGGGGGGCAGTTCCGGTTGGGGTTGACTCCGAAATGGCATCGCCAGGGCATGATCCTGACCGTAGCGGGCGGCGACTTCGCCTGCCAAAATCATCATTTCAGCGACAAGTTCCCGAGCCGGAGAGTCGTCCAATACCTTGATCTCAATGGACTCATCTTCGTTCTCTTGGGACACTCGAATCGAGGTCTCCGGCATGTGAATATTGATGGCCCCTTGTTGCCCCCGCCATTGTTCGCGGATTTTGGCCCAATCAGCGATCGCCAGCAATTCGGGTTCCGCTTGGATGCCCAAATCCAACATTTCATCGACATCTTCGTAAGTTAGCCGATAGGTGGGCTTAACCAGACTGGCAGCAATTTGATAATCCGCGATCGCCCCGGCCTCTGTCAGCACGACCCCAAAGCTCAGCGCACAATGCACTTCCCCTTGCACCAAACTCATCGGCCCCGTTGCTAGCTCTAGCGGAAACATGGGCACCATGCCCGTTGGCAAATAGACCGTCGTGCAACGCCGCCGCGCCTCTAGGTCTAAATCATCCCCCGGCAATAGCCACCGGGTCGGATCGGCAATGTGAACCCATAGGCGCTGTTGACCATCTGGCAAGGTTTCTAGGCTAAGGGCGTCATCAATTTCACGAGTGCTTTCGTCATCGATGGTGTAAGTTTTGAGGCCCGTCAAGTCAAGCCGATTGGCATCGGCGTCTGGCGGTGGATTGCTCAGGCGGTGCTGCGCCATAGTGAGAAGAGCCTCTGAAAAGTCCACTGGGATTTGCCGTCGACGCAGTTCTAGATTTTCGTGTACCTGCCAAATGCCGAGGTCAACCAGCAGGTTAAAGGCTGATTCCTGGCCTACCCCTCGACCGACTGCAGACAATACTTCCTGGGCAGGGGCCTTTTGGTTCGACTCTTCGCCTAAGAGCGCCAGCTTTTCAATCACTTCTAGACGTGGGCGATCGCTTTTCTGCCATTCTATCGATTCACCCGCCAGACGTTGCTGAACGCGCGACAGAAATCCGGCCCATTCGGCTTTGCGCTGGGCTTCTTTTTCAATTTGATGGAGCAGTTCTTGGACCTGATTAGCCGAGCGAGGTTCGTAGCGATCGCCCTTATGCTTGAAATAAATCTTGTCCGCCGACAACATTTGGTGAGCCGCATAGCAAAAAGCTGCTCCCTGATCAGAGAACAGCAACATCGCTAAGGCCGCCGGATTGGTCGACTCATTGGTTTCGCTCAACAACTCCCAGGCCACTTCCAAATTGCTGGGATCAACGTAGTTACCGGCCTCAGCCAGAATCGCGCTCAAGCTATCCGGCTCAAAAGACTGCCCGTTGAGCTGAAACGTAAACGAACGGGGGTGAACGGTATGGGACTGCCCCTGATCGTCTAGGACGATCCAGTTCTTTTTGCCCTCGGGCCGATCTAACACACCCAGTCGGGGACTCCCTTTGACCTGGAATTCGACAAGCGTCCCCTTTTCCACAGTCCCAAACGTTCCCTACGATGATGACGACATCTCAAGCATAACGGCTGAGGCGATCGGTACTAGCCCTCAGTATTCACATAAGGCAACAAGGCCAGCATGCGAGCCCGCTTGACAGCAGTCGTTAGATCCCGCTGCTGCTTAGCCGTCAAACCAGAAATCCGCCGGGGCAGAATCTTGCCACGCTCGGTAATGAACTTGCGCAGGAGATCGACGTCTTTGTAGTCGATAGCGTCTCCGGGTTTGATGGGAGACAGACGACGACGGAAATATGCCATGGGGTTACCTACCTCTTTTATCCTTACTTGACTGGATTACTTAATTTCTTTGTGCACGGTGTGCTTGTTGCAGTGGGTGCAGAACTTCTTCAGCTCAATGCGGCTGGGGGTATTACGACGATTTTTCTCAGTCGTGTACCGAGAAACCCCATTCGACCGCTTATTGTTGTTGGTGCGACACTCGGTGCACTCAAGGGTAATTACTAGACGAACGCCTTTAGCCATGACAAGTTAGATCAGCCTTAAAAATTTTTGAGAGACACAATCTCCTATTATTTCACGGCATTTCTGATTCGGCAAATATTTTCTCCATCTGTGGGCGGACGAAATTTCCGGTGGGATGCCTGACTCATGCCCAGTACACCCAGCCGTGCCGTCACCCAGTCTTCGCATTACGGTTGATGTCAAATTGATTTGAAGACCATCCTGGTCGTTCTGGGGCAATCGGTGGGGGCGGGCAGGCTAGGAAGCCTACCCAACGGGGTTCTTCTCACATTCACGTAGTCTAAAAATTGCGATCGTCCTCATCTTTAGATACAGACACAGGGCTTTTTTGCGTTCGCCCCTCCATCGATTAGCGCCGTCGGCAATCCTAAAGACCATTGGGAACTTTTTCATTTGGTACTGGTTTTTACAGTTTTGGCAATTTGCCAACGATCAAGATGCTGACGTTCACCCAGTCAGTTCTCATGGATTTTTTATGCCAACTCAGCAATCGGTTCCGGCGGTCGTGGTCATGCATGGGGACGAAACCGGTGAAGAACTGTTAGCCGCCGCTTTGCGCGTCTTACAACCAGAGGTAATTCGCCAGTCCTTGCAGTTTGTTGACTATGATTTGAGTCTCAAAAGCCGACAGGCGAGTCAAAACCAGGTGGTGCGACAGGCGGCAGAGGCTGCATGTAAAACCGGTTTGGCGCTCAAAGCGGCCACCATTACACCGGAAATTGCGGGCGATGTGGGTAGTCCCAACGCAATTTTGCGAGAAGAGTTAGGGGCTGCCGTCATTTTGCGTACGGGGCGGCGCATTCCCAAGATTTTGCCCATTGGCGGGGTGTATGCGCCGATTACGATTGTCCGCATGGCGGTGGATGATGCCTACGGAGCCAAAGAATGGCGCGAACCGACCGAAACCGGCGATGAAATTGCCTGGCGCACCGCCAAAATCAGCCGTTCGATCTGTCGTACCGTGGCGGAGTTTACCTTTGCCCATGCCAAGCGCACTGGAGCGAAGGTCTTTGGGGGACCCAAGTTCACCGTCAGCGCCACCTATGAAGGCATGTTTAAAGAAGAATTGGATGCGGCGGCCCAGCGTTACCCAGAAGTGGCCTACCAACCGTTGCTCATTGATGCCACCTTTGCCCTGCTGTTGCAAAACAGCGGTGAAGCCCTAGTGATTCCAGCGCTCAACCGAGATGGGGACTTGCTCTCGGACATGGTGCTGCAAATGTATGGCAGCATTGCCGGTTCAGAAAGTTTAGTGTTGGGGTTTGACCCGACGACATTACAGGTCAAAACGGTGATGGCCGAAGCACCCCACGGCACTGCTCCAGCGCTATTTGGCAAAGATATTGCCAACCCCATGGCGATGATTTTAGCGGGGGCGGCGCTGTTGACCTATGTGGGGACTCCAGCCTGCGATCGCGCTTCCCGCTCCATCTATGAATCGGTTTTTGAAGCCATCTACGAAGGCACAGCCACCCCCGATTTAGGGGGGCAAATGAGCACCACCGACTTCACCGACGAAGTCATTCGCAAGGTCAAAACGAAGCTCGAAGTGTGGTCAACCCTGGAAGCTGGGTAATCCTAATAACCGTTACCATCTCTGGTAGGCCACCTGGGCATTGCACCCAGATTTCGGGACTTCGCACAAACTTGGGTGCATTTTGCTGGAATCCCGTCTCCTGTAGAAAATCGTCGATATACTGGCGGCAGTCATCGGGCCTGTTGATTCGTGCGATCGCGCTTTGCTGCCAGGAGTTTGATAGCTTTGCTCTCTCGTCTCACCGTTCGTGGTCCTGGAGCGCCACGTCGGGCAAATCGCCGATTAGTCGCCACAATTTTGACGGCAAGCTGCCTCAGCATTGGCAATTTAAGTGGGACGGCTCGGGCGACAGCACAGGGGGCGATCGCGGTGACGCCGCAGTCCGGAGCAACCACAGGGGCCATTCTCCCCATTCCCAGAGAGCGGTTTGCCGATTTGTGGCGGGGCATCTTACGGGGTAAAGACGCCTTTTGGGCCGAGGTGCAAAAGGGGGGCTTTGTCGCCTTAACTGGGGTTGAGCCCCGGCGTCCCATTTGGTTGTTAGAGGGGGCAACGTACACGATCAACCCTGATAACAGCATTACGTTTGTGCTGGCGAATGGCGTCGTGGTGCCGCCGCTGTCGCGGGAAACCTACGAGGTGATTCGCAGTACGGTGCCGCCGGGGCAACAGTATGTGCTTGATGACAAGTTCTTTTGGCATTTGCAGCGCAATCCGGCGATTCCTCTCATTGCTGCAGGGTTGAGTCGAGGTGAGTATGAGGAGCTGATCAGTAACAAGGTATTTGACACCGATGAGTATTATCTCCGGCCCTTTTTGGGGCATCTGTTTTGGGCGGCGCAGAAGGCTGATGTGCCCTTACAAGAGCTGTTGCCCCTGGTCGAAACCCACCTGACCACCCTGGAATTTCCCTACCTACGAGAACAGGATCTACAGACCGAGTCAGGATCAGTGCATTCCTTTTATAAATACGAGCAGGCGCTGACCAACAAGCAATATCTCTTACGATCGCTCCTCACTACCCCGATCGAACCGTGGCTGCGCCTAGAAGCGATCGCTCAGGTCGAGGCTGCCTCTACAAAGGAGGATTACACCGATGCCGAATCCACCAGTACCACTATTGCCCTCGGTCGCCTGCCGCTACCGACGCCCACCGCAGCGGAAGATACGCCTGCCGTTCACGCGCTGAACATCGCCCATGTGGCACAGCAAGGGATTGCTCTCTTTCCCGAAGATTTGGTGCAGGCGTCGCTCAATTATCGCCACCGCTACGAGCATCGCCGCGCCCTCGAAGCGGCCCTCAGACAGCAACTTGACACGTTAGCCACAGATCATGGCGACGACATTTTAACGGCCATTAATCACTATTACGATCGCCGCTTTTGGCAAGACATTGGCCTCACTCACGACCTGAGTCGCCGCTCGGTGAATCAGATGGATACGTCACGGATCCTAGGTCTCTTTGCCACCCGGACAGAAGCCATTACTAATTGGCCCGCCGCCGATAGCTATCCCGTCGCGCGTCGTCATTTCATCACGTTTTTTCAAAACAATGCCCCCGACCTATCGGACTCTGAACTGCTGACGCTGCTGTTTTGTGATCAGGCGTTTAATCCCCGGTTTTGGCGATCGCTGAAGCGCTGGCAACCTAATCTCGTGACAGAGATCACTGCCATTCAGGCGGCGGTCGGCCAGCTCGAACAAAGCTATACCGACGCGTCAGCCCAAGAAGCCGAAGTGTTTCGGCTGTTGCAAACCCATCAACTCGATATTTCCACTGAGTCCTTTTCTCTACTCTCGGTGGCCATGGCAAAGCGGTTGAGTGACCTGGTGTATGCCGAGTTTCAGCCCAGCGATCGCAAAGCCATTGACTATCTAGAATTTACCCGCGCACTGTACCCCTTCCTGCGGGATATGCCCGATTTGAATAAGCAGTGGGGCAATGGTCAAAACATTAAGCGCTATGGCCTCGACAACTATGTTGTGCCCAATCTCATGGCCCTTACCCCCGAGGAAGCCCCCACCCTAGAGGCGATGGGCGATCTTTGGTTCAAGATGGTGTCAAACGGTGATCTCGCCCGCTGGGATCGCGACACCTTTATGCAGTTGGTGAGTACGGCGAACAGTCTTTCGTCGAATCAGTCACCGACACGCCTGCCGCCCAAGCAACTGGCGCTCTTACCTTTAGTCGATAAGTATCGTCCGGAACTAAAGCGGGTCGCGGGGGCAGATGGCAACGCCGCTCCAGCCGTATTACACGGATTGAACAATCTCGATTTTCGGCTGGCGGGGTGGCCCAGCGATCGCGCCACTACGCCCCCGCGCGTGACCCGCCTCAGCGACGCTAATCTGCAACAAATTTTTCCTCAGCTATCGCCCGAGGGCATCACTAATCTGAATTGGCGACTGGCCAACCACAGTGGCGAATTCTCAGTGTCTTTACCGCTGGTAATGCTGCAAGATCCACTGTTTGTGCAGCAAGCTGATGGCGCGATTGATTTACTCTTCGCTCAAGAAGGACAACACATGGTCTTGCCAAAATTCAACCATCACTTTGACTCGATTTACTCCCCGGCCTATATGACCCGCATTGCTGTACCGCGCCAGGCGGATGCGGCCACGGTCAAGGCGCTGAACCAAGTCTTGCTTACCACTCACGCAATGTACGGCGGTTACACACCACCGTATATGACCTTGCCAGCACCGCTGCAACCGATGTGGGGTGAATGAAAGTCTCTCTTCAGAGTACGGCTTCCCAACACCTCAGCAGACAATCATCACAATCCCGGTCCTTGCCTTTGCCCCCTCAACCCCTGCCCTAAAGGCCCCAATAACTGGGTAAATGGTTGGGTAAATTACACCACAGACGACTAGGGTCTCTGAAACTTCTCCACCGACTTCGGTAGAATATGCCGTGTAACCTTGCAGTGGAGCCAATTGGGTTAACCATATGCCGCCAGCGGTGTTAGTCGAAGGCTTAAAAAAGCGCTATGGGGATGTCGAAGCCGTCAAAGACGTGTCTTTCACCATTGAGCCGGGGGAAATTTTTGGCTTGCTCGGGCCAAACGGCGCGGGCAAAACCACCACGATTCGGTGCCTGTGTACCCTCAGTATGCCGGATGCGGGCAAAGTGGAAATCAGCGGCAAATCAGTGCTGGAAAATCCGGCTCTAGCACGCCAGCGACTGGGATACATCGCCCAGGCCGTGTCGCTGGATAAGATGTTGACCGGGCGTGAACTGCTGCAACTGCAAGCGGCGCTTTATCACATGCCCAGAAAAGTGGCTCGCGATCGCATCGAGCAAATGATTGCCCTGTTGGAACTGATCGATTGGGCCGATAAAAAATCGGGCACCTACTCCGGGGGGCTCCAAAAGCGGCTGGATCTGGCCATGGGGCTACTGCATCAGCCCGACGTGCTTGTACTGGATGAACCGACTGTCGGCTTAGACATTGAAACCCGCTCAGCCGTTTGGCAGTTTTTGCGGCAGCTACGTGAAGCGGGCACCACAGTCTTACTGACCAGCCATTATTTAGAAGAAGTCGATGCCTTGTCCGATCGCGTCGCCATTATCGATCAGGGCAAGGTGATCGCTGTAGGCACGCCCAATGAATTGAAGGATCGCGTGGGCGGCGATCGCATTACCCTCCGCATTCGCGAATTCACCCCTAATAGTGAAGCTGGCCAAGCGAAAACCCTCTTGCAGGACTTGTCCTGTGTGGAAGAGGTAATTGTGAACGAAGCCCAGGGCAACTCCTTGAATCTGGTGGTCACGGCTCAATCGGATGCGCTGATAACCGTGCAGCAAGCGCTCAAAGACGCCAATTTACCCATGTTTGGCATTTCACAATCGCGCCCGAGTCTCGATGATGTGTATCTAGCAGCGACGGGACGCACCCTGATGGATGCCGAAATTGCCGCTTCTGGCAGCCGCGATCTCAAAGCTGAGCGCAAGCAAGCTATGAAAGGCAGCTAAAGATTTTCCAAGGGGCGATCGCGACTTCGTTAAGATACTTGCAACGCCATTGGCCATTGACTCTCTCAACCATTCATCAACTCTCGATCAATCCCCATGAGCACCACCCTTACGCCCAAACCCAAACTGTCCTTAGACAATCCTGATTTACGTCAGTGGAAAGCTCAGGTCAGCGACGGCTCCACAATGGCGACGCCAGGCCTGTTTTCCAGCGAGTTTTGGCAAGAGACCGGGGCCATGACCCGGCGGCTGTTCATCCAGTTACAACGGCGGCCTTCAACATTAGTAGCAGGCGTGGTGCAGCCCGTGATGTGGCTCATCTTGTTCGGAGCGCTCTTTCAAAATGTGCCTGAGGGCTTATTTGGGGATAGCCGTAATTATGGCCAGTTTTTAGGCGCGGGCATCATTGTCTTCACCGCCTTTGGGGGCGCGTTAAATGCAGGCCTCCCCGTGATGTTTGACCGCGAGTTTGGCTTTTTGAATCGATTTCTGGTGGCCCCTTTGGCCTCTCGCTATTCCATCGTGGCGGCGTCAGCCATCTTTATCGCGGCCATGAGCATGGTGCAAACAGCAGCCATCATTGTGCTGAGTGCGGCGTTGGGGGCAGGCTTGCCCGATCCGACTGGGTTAGCGTTGGTGGTGCTCATCGTGCTGACCTTGGTATTAGGCGTGACAGCCCTCAGCCTGGGCTTATCCTTTGCCTTGCCAGGACATATTGAGCTAATTGCCGTGATTTTCGTCACTAACCTACCACTGCTATTTTCCAGCACCGCGTTGGTGCCCCTCTCCTTTATGCCACCCTGGTTGCAGGTAGTTGCTAGCCTAAATCCGCTGAGCTACGCCATTGAGCCGATTCGTTACATCTATTTGCATCCTGGCAACTGGGGTTTGGGCAGTGTAGTGATGCCAGCGCCCTTCGCGGAAGTCACCTTGGCAACCGCCCTGGCTGTTCTTATTGGCTTTTGTGGCCTGTCGCTGGCACTTATTCAGCCGTTACTGCGTCGTAGAATTGTATAAGGGGGCGATCGCTGGCAATTTTTTTGCTAAAGTAAGGCGTAGATTACGCCGATTGCAGCGATGGTGTAGTAGGAGTTATCCATCATGTTTTCGATAAAATCAATTCTGACAGGTTTGGTCGCTGGTTCCTTACTCGTTTTAGGGGCTGGTGTCTCAATGCATAGCGCCCTAGCACAAACTGACGTTGAGCCTTTCAGTAACGTTGGCACCGATGATGATGGCGCTAGCTTGTTCGGTGACTCTTCTGACCCCTTTGAGCTGATCCACCGCGCCATTTCGGTTCCCGGCATGAGTTCCCAAGAATTCCTAGATTACCAAGATCGGGCAATCGGTTCTGAAGCTCAAGATTTTCGGCAACGTCAGCAGGAATTGCTGCGGCAGCAATCGGCTCAACCAGTCGAGGCTATTGAAGAAATCACCGTTGACGACGAAGAGATTTAGTCAAACAATCCATCAACACAGCGCTCGAAAGGAGTCTGAGGTTCAGGCTCCTTTTTTAGTGTGCGAAGATACCATTCCTTCAGGATGTTAGCTCTATAGCAGCCTTCTGCTGTAGCTTTCCTCAAAGTAGGATCAGCAGCCCCCGATCACTGAAAGCATTTCATTTGGCTACAAGCTTGGACGAACTTGGTGACATTCGGCAAGCCTGCTGCGATCGCCCATTTATTCCAACCTGGCTTCAATCAAAAGGCAAATATACAAAGAAGTCAAAAATGCAAGTGAAAAGAGTCAAAATGCAAGTGGTTAGTCCTTGAAGTGAAAGGGCGATCGCGCTTCTGTTTGAAGTACAACAATGCTGGGATTCCTATGGTTGACTCAGTTTGTGGGGATGTCCGGTTGAATGACATATTAGGCATCAGTCCAGTTTGACGTAAATGTATTGCTGCCCAACGTCACTGTAAGCGTCAAAACCCTGCTCATGCGCAATGGGCGCAGCCCAGTCGAGTACTGCTTGACGTCTAGAATTTTCCAATGGCAGTTCAACAACTAGGTGACCAGTGTTCTCTCCCCAACCAGGATAGGAGTCAATTTCTACAGCGTAGATGGTCTTTGCGCCTGCCTCATAGCCGACGGTTATAAAATCAACTGAAGCCTCGTTGGTTTGAAGTTCGCCCAATGTATTTTCCCTGTCGTTGAGCCAGTTCCTCACTTCTTTAGGGTCTCCGGTAGAGAGGATTTCCCTACAGAATTCGTCAGGATTCTCTGTTGAGTATCCAACCTCTTTGGAATACATCCCGATATGATTAGAACAGCAAGAAATGCTACTGCAATGCGCATACAGAGGTCGGACTTTTGTTAAACTGGCAGCCGCAGTATACCCATTCAGTTTTCAAAATAGAGCCATGCTCGATTTGGTCTTTAACTTGTGGACAGATAGATGTATTGGTTGAGGCTGTGCATATAGCGGCATAATGTGTGGAGTTTGCTTTTCCAGCCTGAAAGAAGGCAATTTGATTTACCTGGCTGTTTAACTGCAGGCGAGGCGTTTTATGAAAGCGATCGAGACGACAGCAACTATTGATGAGAGCGGGCAACTTATGCTCGATAGTGCTTTGGGCGTCTTCAAACCGCAGCGTGTACGCTTGATTATTCTCATCGACGAAGCTGATGACACTGATCCCGATGAAACTCCGACCAAGGAGGCGATCTCGGGCATTCATCAAGGGCTCAAAGAAGCTTTGAGCGGGCAAACCCTGCCGCTCTCTGCCATGTGGGAGGGCATTGATGCCGAGTGATCCTGCGGCCATTCAGATTGCTCTGACCCCAAGATTCCAACGCGACCTGCGGACCCTGGCAAAACGCTACCGCTATATCCGGTCCGACCTGACACCCCTAATGGAGCAGCTACAGGCTGGCGAAACTCCAGGAGATCGCATCATCGGCACGAAATATCAGGTTTTTAAGGTTCGGCTGAGAAACACTGATATCCAGAAAGGCAAAAGCGGCGGCTATCGTGTCGTCTATTACGTGAAAACGGCAGAGAGTATCATCCTAGCGACTATCTATGCCAAGTCTGATCGCTCCGATGTCGGTAACGATGTGATTGAAGATGCGATCGCTCAGCACGAAAATACTCAGTCCAATCGCCCCTCGCCGTAGGTCAAATCGAGGAGCGAAAACCAATAACGCAGCGCTCAATCCGTGGAGAGGTAGGTGTAGTGATTGAGGCTGTGCTCGTAGTGCTGAAGCAACAGTTGCGCTTCCTGGATGGTGATTTTACCGTCTTGCAGGGCGTGTTCCGATCGCCGACGAATGTTTTCGATCAGGTCTTCGGAGTCGTACTGCACATAGCTGAGCACTTCCGTCATGGTGTCGCCTTTGACCACATGCTCGATGTGATAGCCCTTGGGCGTCATGTGAATGTGGACGGTGTTGGTATCGCCAAACAGATTGTGCAGATTGCCCATAATTTCTTGATAGGCCCCACCAAGAAACAGGCCGAGATAGTAGGGTTCCTGATCTTTAAGGGGGTGCAACTCTAGCACCGATTTGACATCCCGTAGGTCAATGAACTTTTCAATCTTGCCGTCGCTATCGCAGGTGAGATCCGCCAACGTGACGCGGTTGGTCGGTTCCTCATCCAACCGGTGAATGGGCATGATCGGGAATAGCTGATCGATCGCCCACGCATCGGGCATCGACTGAAACACCGACAAATTAATGTAATAGATCGATGCCAGACTCTTTTCGAGATCTTCTAAGTCATCCGGCACATAGTCTTCATGGCGCAAAAGCTCCAGAATGCGGCGGCAGCAAGCCCAGTAGAGTCGCTCAACCTTCGCCCGCTCAGTCAAGCTCAAATAACCAAAATTGAATAGACTAATGGCTTCATCTTTGAACTGGACGGCGTCGTGATAAACCTCTTGATAATTTTGGACGGTGACGTTGGTGTAGGTGTCATACAACTCGCGCAACAGGGCATGAGCGTCAGCAGTAGGTGGATCGATGGGATCTAATCCGGGTCGATCGCTAGTACCCAGCACATCAAACACCAGAACGGACTGGTGGGACGCGATCGCCCGACCACTTTCGCTAATCAACGTCGGTACTGGCAGATTGCGGGCCGAGCAAGCTTCCTGGACTTCCGCAACCACGTCATTGGCATAGTTCTGAATGCTGTAGTTCTTGGAAGCATAAAAGTTAGTCTTGGAGCCGTCGTAGTCAATGCCTAACCCCCCGCCGACATCCAGATAGCCCATTTTGGCCCCTAACTCTGACAGTTCCACATAAATCTGGCAGGCTTCTCGCAGGGCATCTTTGATGACGCTAATGGCCGAAATTTGGGAACCAATGTGAAAGTGCAGCAGTTGCAGACAGTCCAGCATGTCAGCAGCTTTCAACTGTTCCACCGCACTGAGAATTTCGGGAATGGCCAAGCCAAACTTGGCGCGATCTCCCGCTGAGCCGCCCCAGCGCCCAATCCCTTTACTCGTCAGCTTCGCTCGTACCCCCAAAATAGGCCGAATCTTTAATCGCCGACTCGCTTCGATGACCAAAGGGACTTCGTCCAATTGCTCCAGCACAATAATTGGGGTATGGCCCAACCGCTGACTCAGCATCGCAGTTTCGACATATTCCAGATCTTTATAACCGTTGCAAATCAGCAGCGCCCCTGGATTATCGAGGGTCGCCAAGGCAATCAACAATTCTGGTTTGGAACCGGCCTCTAACCCAAACTGGTGAGGCTGACCAAAACGGACTAAATCTTCTACCAAATGGCGCTGCTGATTACATTTCACCGGAAAGACACCACGATACACCCCGCTGTAGCTGTAACGGGCGATCGCTTTAGCAAAGCAGGCATTGAGCCGCTCAATGCGATCTTCCAAAATGTCAGAAAACCGGATCAAAATCGGCAATCCCAAGTTACGTTGTTGTAGCGCTGTGACTAAGTCGTGAAGATCTAAAGAGCCGCCGCGATCGCCTCGGGGCGCGACCATCACATGCCCCGCTGCGTTAATCGAAAAATAGGGATCGCCCCACCCGTGAATGCGATACAGCTCCTCACTGTTTTCAATCGTCCAAAGCGTGTGAGGCTGCCCATTGTCGGGTTCCGAGGGAATCTGCGATCGCAGCGCTTGCAGCATTTCTTCACTGGACTGCCGAGTCGTTGACATCTGCTCTCTCCTCTTCTGCACTGCACAGGACCGTTGTGGGAATGGATACCTTGAAGCTTGGGCCTTCCTAGTTATCTCGTTAAGCGTAACAGGGAGATTGTCCGCCCCCTGTTCTGGATAGACCAACTGCTAAATTGCCCGAGCGTTCTCCCAACCGGATTAGAGCACAAGATACGTGCCAGGATTACCTTAACAAGTTAAATTCCAGACCAAAACCCACTTTAACCATCGATTGGCCCTACCCGTGAATCGGACGACAGCCCCTCTTAATGAATTGATGAATACTGGTTTAATTCCACTCAGCCCGGTTATCAACCAGTTCTTTTACACTCGCCCCGTTGCTCCCGAGATCCTAGAGGATATTAGATCCGCCCACTTTTAATATTTAGGAGCGTTTAGGGGCCATCATTGAACTCAACAGCGCCAGCCCGATCCACGACGTTCGGTACGGCGCTGTGTCATCGGCCCGAGATCATGATCGATTATCAACGCCTGATTACTGCCCTGGTTCGTCCATCCTCAGAGTTAGGCATCCTGCCCGAACTAGCAGCGCTACGGCCTGACTTTCAACTCCATCTTTATGATCGGTTGCCGTCGACCAATCAAACGGCGTGGCAGCTGATCGACCAAGGTCATGGCGCAGGTACTGTCGTCATCGCCGCTGAGCAGACTGCCGGGCGGGGGCAATGGGGACGGACCTGGGCATCGCCACCAGGGGGCCTGTATCTTTCCTTAGTGCTGGAACCGGAGATGCCGCTGCGCCATAGCAACTTGCTCACGCTAACCAGTGCTTGGGGCATAGCGACCAGCCTGCTTAATTTGGCGATACCGATACAAATTAAGTGGCCTAATGACCTCGTCAGCCAAGGCTCTAAAGTAGGCGGCATTTTGACCGAAAGTCGACTGGCCACATCCACTACAGCTAGGGCATCGCCACAATTGCAGCAGGTCGTGATTGGGGTCGGACTCAATTGGGATAATCCACTCCCGACCAACGCTGCCTCCATCCGTCAGCTTTTACCAGATGAAGCATCTACCCGGATAAAGACCTTGGAAGACCTAGCGGCGATTGCCCTGCGGGGCATCTTGCAAGGGTTTTACTATTGGCAGCAGCAAGGAAACAGCGCCTTCGTAAACGCATATATCCAAAAACTTGCTCATCACGGAAAAAAAGTTAAATTAGACGGGCACATTGCCAGGGTAGAAGGCGTCACATTACAGGGTGACTTAATTGTCAGCCTGCAGCACAACGGCCAAAAATTCGTGCGTTTTTTAAAGCCAGGTGAGATTAGCCTGGGCTACAATGGCTGAGGTTTATGATGGTTTCTGACGGAGCAGCAAATATGCAGCCGGAGCAATTCTCCAGCGAACTGAGAGCTCATCTGAGTCCTTTTATGCCTAAGAAGCCTTTCTTCTGGTTGAGCAGTGTCGGTGCCATCAGCGTCACGTTGGCCCTAGGCAGTCTGCCTGCACAAGCTGAAGTAGAACTCCAAATTGACGCGCCAACGTCCGTCGATTCAATCATGCCTGCAGACCCAGTCGAAACCTCTGCTGAGTCATTGCTCAAGCCGCAGTTGAATGCTGCCCCCTCTCCAGAATCAACGCCCCCTTTCGCTACCCCAGTATTTGAATCAGCAGCTCCTGCTGAATCGAGCCCTTTGCCGTCAGCACCGGTAGCTGACAGCGTCCCCCCAGTTAATGCCGAATCTTTAGTTGGTGGTTCCCTCATCGACACGACGGATTACAGCTTGGGAGCAACCACCGCCCCGGATGCCCCATCGCTCGTGTTCTCTGATCGCTCAACCGGGTGTCAGTTTAGTCTGCAGCAAGGACAGTCAGCGCCAGCGCAGAGTTGTCGTAATGGCGGGGCGCTCGCTAACGGACAGGACGGCAGCAGTTACGCTACTTATGGCAGCGCGACCGATGACGAAGGCGCCCAATTTTCGGTCGGCCCAGTGAGCGTCGGCGGTAATGGCGTCACCATTGGCAACACCACCGTTATTAGTCGCGAATATTTCAACGACAAGCTGCGCTCCTTAAATCTGATGCGGCGTGGCAATCAGGATTTCGTCTTCCCGTTAGCGATACCCTCGCCGATCACCTCCCTCTTTGGTTGGCGGGTACATCCCATTTTTGGCGATCGCCGCTTTCACACGGGGACAGATTTAGGCGCTCCTGAAGGCACGCCCGTTGTGGCCACTCAGGATGGCGAAGTACACATCGCAGACTACTTGGGTGGCTACGGCTTGACGGTGATTTTACGTCATGCTGAAGGCTCTCTCGAAACGCGTTATGCCCACCTCTCTCGCATCTTGGTACGCCCTGGTGAAGCAGTACAGCAGGGAGAAGTCGTTGGTTTGGTCGGCAACACGGGGAATTCGACGGGGCCGCACCTGCACTTTGAACTGCGCGAATTGACGGCTCAGGGGTGGATTGTCCTGAATCCCAACGAACTGATTAGTTATGCAATGAACAATTTGGCTGAGGCTTTGAACAATCCTCTCTTAGCCCTGGGAATATCGTCAGACGATGAACTAGCCGAAGCTGAGGGATTCGAACTGCCCTACCGTCCAGCTCAACCTAACGCCAACTGATTCTTTGCTGATGAAGCATCACACTCCATAGCTTTTGGGGCGCGATACTTCGTTCTCACTTGGGGCGACAATCTCACAACTCATTGCCCAATTCAACGCTGTAGAGCGGGGCTCCAAGACAGTCAGCTATTATGCTTGGCGGCAATAACTTGTCGCCACCTGAGGTCAAGTATCTGCCCCGTATTCATCAAGGCGCAATGGCTTGCCCTTGATGCCTTTAGAGCAAGCCATTGCGCCTGATAGGGGCTCAAAATGCCTTGAGTAAACCAGCGCTTAACGGTAATTGTTAAATTGCAGCGCCACCGGCCAGTCAGCCGATTGCAATAATTGAATAGCGGCCTGCAGATCATCTTTGGACTTGGCTGAAACTCGCACAGCATCCCCTTGAATAGAGGCCTGGGCTTTTTTTAAGTTGTCACGCACAAATTTAGAAATGTCTTTGGCGATTTCTTTATCAATCCCCTCTTTCAAGGTGACTGCTTGACGAACGCGTCCACCGCTAGCTGATTCAGCCTTACCAAACTCAAAAATCTTCAACGATAAATTGCGTTTAGCCGCCTTAGTTTGCAAGATGGACTGTACCGACTGCAGCGTCATATTACTGTCGGTTTCAATCGTGATGGTATTTTCGCTCAGTTCAATGGAGGTTTTGCTGTCTTTCAGATCATAGCGATTCGTAATTTCGCGCCGCGCCTGATCGATCGCGTTAATCAACTCCTGGCGATCGAACTCGCTGACGACATCAAAAGAATAGGTAGAGGCCATAAGCACCAAACGGCTAACAACAAGCTACAACGAATATTGGATATGCATTTAAGCAACGTCCTTAAACCTATATCACTAAGGCTCACTCTTCAAACCTTTAGGTCGACCAAAAACAGTTCAGATAGCTCCTTGAGGATAGACGTGACAGGTAGGGCTCTCGCTCATTTGTCATGGAGCAGTGGCATAGTCGCTATTTTGGCGGCGGCTTGACGTTTTTGCTGACCCAATTTCTAACTGCAGCATAGGCGATGCTAATCGCTACGAACATAGTGTAATCGCAGGTATTGCACAGATCTGAGTACACACCTCAGATTTGCCTACTCATGATCCGGATACTGGCCAAGAGCGATAGGGCGTTTTGGCAAGGTTAGAGTTGTAGTAGCGAGCATCATGGGAGACTTCGGCACCGACCCAGGGAGGCAAATCAAAGGATTCCGTTTCGCTCTCTAGTTCCACTTCGGCTAATACCAGCCCAGCGTTGTCCCCTAAGAACTCGTCGATTTCCCAAAGATGACTGCCGACATTGATGCGATAACGCCATTTCTCAATCAGTGGCGACTGACAAAGGTCGGCCAACATCGTTTTGGCATCGGAGAGGGGAATATCGTACTCAAACTCTTGCCGTGAGACGCCGTTAGTCGGGCCTTTAATGGTGAGATAGCCGCGATCGCCCACCACCCTCACCCTCACTGTCGTGCCATTTTGGGTGGGCATGTATCCCTGTCGATACAGCGTGCCTTTGGCGTATTGCCGCCAGGCGACATCAGCCACCAAAAACTTGCGCTCAATTTCTTGTGCCATCCCTGCTGACCTCACTGGACAAGCCGATCATACCCTCCCTAACGTCCAGACTTTTCCTGTGTGGGTATATAAAAAGTCGAGGAGTTCTGTCGCAGTGGGAAGGGCCGTGATCGCCCCAGGCTTGAGCGTCGTCAAAGCCCCTAAGGCATTGGCAAAAGTAATTGCCTGAGTAATGTGATCTGGGGTTTCGAACCGCCAACTCTGTTGCAGGCCTTGGTAAACCATCCCAGCTAAAAAAGCGTCGCCAGCCCCAGTCGTTTCGACCACAGACACGGAAAAAGCAGGAACCTGACCACAGTGGTGAGCAAATGCGTATTGGCAACCGCGAGCGCCATCTGTCAGCAACAGATGAGTGTCGGGAAACTGTGCCTGCAGCTGGGCAATATCGTCAGTCTGCCATAAGGCCATCGCTTCATCGGCAGCCACCTTGATTAAGTCTGCCTGCTGTAGCCAGGGCATCAGCAGCGCCAGCGCCGCCCTCTCGTCAGGCCAAAAGGTAGGTCGCCAATTCACGTCAATCACTAACTTGCCACCACTGGCTTTGAGGGTTGCGGCGGCCTGGGTCATCGCTGCCCGGGTTGCCGGATAGGCCAATCCCAAGGTCCCAGTAACCAGCACTGAGGCAACCGATAATGCTGCCAACGGCAGCTGTTGAGCGGCGAGGTGGGCGTCAGCGAAATCAGTTGTCGCGCCACCGATAAAACCGCCAAAGGTGCGATCGCCCTCAACTGTGCAGTTGACTTCCACGATCCGGGTGGGGGCAGAACGGGGTTGCTCCCATCGACAGTCAACGCCGCAGTGCTGTAAGACCTGGATGAGATGACGCCCCGTATCGTCCGTACCCACTGCCCCCACAAACGCGACCGGCAACCCTAAACGAGCTAAGGCCACAGCCACGTTAGCAGGTGCCCCGCCGGGAAAGTTCTGGCGATTCCCCTGGGCATCAACAACTTGGTCAACCAATAATTCGCCCAGACAAATGACGGTATTTTCGTGACTCACGATCTACGCGCCCCAAACAGCGAGTGTATAGCTTAGTACACCCGCCTCAAAACATAGCTACCTAGTTCCACCAAGGCCTTCTGGGGCTCTGAAGCGGGCAAATCTTCTAAACAGGCGATCGCTTGCTCGACGTGTTGAGTGGCGAGTTCCCGCGATCTAGCAATGCCTGAGCTTTGATGAATCAGATCCAGAGCCTGTTCAAAATCGGCGGCTTCCGCAAATTCACGCTCAATGAGCCCTCTCAAGTAGGGCTGTTCTTCCAAGGCAAAGAGAACTGGCGCAGTCAAATTACCGCTCTGCAGGTCCGAGCCAGCAGGCTTGCCCAGCACTTCACTAGAGCCCGTGAAATCCAAAATGTCATCAACAATCTGAAAGGCCAGCCCCAGATATCGACCATAGGCGTACAAATTATCGAGTTGGTGGTCCGGCAAACCGCTCAGAACGCCAACCGACTTGGCACTATTGGCAATGAGGGAGGCGGTCTTGTAATAGCTTTTGTCTAGATAAGCCTCTAGAGTCAAATCAGTATCAAAGCGATTGAGCCCCTGCTGAATCTCCCCTTCCGCCAGATCCATAATGACTTCGGACAGCAGCTTAACCACGGTCAGGTTATCTAGGTTGGCCAGATACCAAGAAGACTGGGCAAACAAAAAGTCGCCCGCCAAAACCGCCACCCGGTTACCAAAGCTACTGTGCACAGTCGGCACGCCTCGCCGGACGTCTGACTCGTCAACCACATCATCATGAACGAGACTCGCCGTATGAATCATCTCAGTAATCTCGGCCAAGCGACGATGTTGCGGCAGAATGTCGGCCTCAGTCGAGATTGCCCTGGCCAGGAGCAATACAATCGCCGGACGAATCCGCTTGCCACCGGCACCGAAAAGATGCTCAGCAGCGGCATATAAAATCGGATGCTTGGCACCGACCAGATTCTTCAAGTTTTCGACCAAGACTTGCAGATCGGACTCGACCGGCGCAAATAGAGATGTCACTGAAACCATGGATAAGCCGACCCAGGCGGAGGTTTACGAAATTTTACAGTTCTAAGTCTATTCTAAGGCAACCACACCAGCAGATGGGAGTCACCACTATGAAAACTCTTTATGAGACACCTATCAAAGCCCTGAAACGCTTTATCTGAGAGGATATCGAAGCAATTCGCAAGGGATTGACAGCAGCTCTTACGAGACCAAAAACAACGCTTCAAAACGCGACTTACTCGAATAGATTCATACGGTTCTGCCATTTCATCGATTTCATCAGCCAACCGAAACGGCATTTTTCCCAACAAAACTTAAATAAAAGTTAAGCCACAAGAGAATCCCTGAAAATGTGCGAATCTCTTGACTGGGAAGGTCTACAAGCACTGATAAGTGTGCTAGACTGAAGACAAGTTTTGAAGCTAACTGAATAGTACTGCACCTCAGTTTTGTTGCTGGTTCTTAAAGAACTCGTTCTAGTGCAACAGCTGATGGGGTGGTTGTTGTTACGGCTAGAGGTTCGTAGGCCTATCGCAAAACAAGCGATTAGTTTCGGGTGCGAGCAAATACACCTGTGATTGTTATTGCTGACTTTGAGTTGGGAGCTTTAACGGGGCGTAGATCTTAACCCAGATAATACTGATGTCGCGTGTGTCGCGTGAAGCAGAAGAGCTATTTGAGCTGGAGCGGCAACTGTCCTGTGGGTCAGGCAGTCCGTTATTCGCCGCCGTCCACTTTCCTGCTCATCACCATGAACCTCCTTATCACACCGACTGTTTGGATTTTGATGCTCGCGATCGCATATCTCGTCGTCGTTTATGGTCTCCTTTGGTGGGCTCAGCGATTAGGAAAGTCGAGAAAGCGCCGTAGTCTTCTGTGAGGACACGAGTTCAAGGTTGTCCCTGACAGTCAAAATTGACTGTCAGGGACAACCTTGAATCAATAAGGGTATTAGTAAGGCAGGTGGAAAACCACCTGCCTTACTTTATGGCTAACTAACGGTTGGGGAAGCGTTGCCCAATCTCAACGATCACTCACGCATCCATCAGCAAGGATGACACCAGAAATAATGGTGACAGCAACTTCTTAGGAAGGGGCATGGAGAAACTAAAGAACGTCTGAGGTATTCAGCCCTGCCTCATGAAATGCGAGGAACCTGATGACCATCAATCATGCAGAGAGGGTGAGTAGTTTGGCAGCCTTGATAATCGCCCATTAGCCAATCTTCTAACTGTGCTGGAGTCATCGGCGGCGAAAAATAAAATCCCTGGCCAGCGTTACAGTTGAGGGCCTGTAGAGCCTCAAGCTGGGCTTGGGTTTCAATCCCCTCAGCGACAGTGACCAGTCCTAAAGCCTGGGAAAGGCCCAAAATCGCGGTGATGATGCTGCGTTCGCGATCTCCCGATTGCAAAAGACCCACAAACGAACGATCAATTTTAATCGTGTCAATCGGTAACTGATGCAAATAACTCAAGGCCGAAAACCCGGTCCCGAAATCATCCAGGCTAATATGAATGCCCAGTTCGCGAATCTGCTCTAACAACTCTGCCGCGATCCGCGTATTGTGAATCAGACTGCTTTCGGTAATTTCAAACCGTAGACAGTGGGCTGGAATGTGTGTTTCCGCCAGCATCCGGGTCAAGGTTTGTAGCAACGATGGTTCCCGTAGTTGTTGCCCAGAGATATTAATGCTTAAGTACAGGTGCTGAAACTTCGGCTGGAGTTGTTGCCAACGGCAAAACTGCATGCAAGCTTCTTGTAATACCCACTCGCCGATCGCGTTAATGAGTCCGAGTTCTTCGGCAATGGGGATGAACTCACTAGCAGGAATCAACCCTTTTTGGGGATGTTGCCAGCGAACGAGGACTTCGAGCCCCTCAATCGCAATGTCGTCTTCCAGGCTCACAATTGGTTGATAGTGAATTTCTAGCTCTTGGTTGGCAATCGCATGATGGAGACAATTCTCTAATTCAGAGTGATAGAGCGTGTCTGCATACATGACTTCATCAAACACGGCATAGCGTGCCTTGCCATTGGCCTTTGCTCGATACATCGCACTATCAGCGTCTCGAAGAACTTCTGCCGGTTGCTGATATTGGGGCGTGCCGACCACAATGCCAATACTGGCACTCGTAAAAATCTCGTGATGCTGAATGTGCAAGGCTGGTTCTAAGTTCTTTTGGATGCGCTCAGCAATCTCTAGGACTTCACGGGGTTGTGGGCAATCTTCGAGGAGTACAGTAAACTCATCTCCCCCTAACCGAGCGACGGTATCCACTTCACGCACGCTTTGGAGCAGAATTCGGGCGATCCGAATCAAGAGTTGATCTCCGACACCATGCCCAAGCGTATCATTCACGCTCTTAAAGCCATCGAGGTCAATAAAGAGGACCGCAAAATGGTTTTTAGGAAAGCGACGCTGCTTTTTGATCGCGAGTTCTAACCGTTGTAGAAAACAGGGGCGATTAGCCAGTCCCGTTAGGGCATCGTGTAGGGTTTCATAAATGAGGCGAGCTTCAGAAGTTTTGTGCTCCGAGATATCGCGCCCAGTGCCGTAAAACAAGTGCTCTTGCAACACAGGAACAGCGTTCCAGGCGACCCAAACATAAGAGCCATCGCGATGACGACATTGCATTTCCAACTCACTGATTTTGGTGCCCTGTTGCAACGTTGTCAGTGCTCTTTGAACCAGGGATAGCTCGTCAGGGTGAATGATGTCGGCCCAGTTGAGATCAACAAGCTCCTCTTGGGAGTAGCCCAGGATGCTGGCCCAGGCCGGATTGACCCGCTTAAGTTGACCTTGCTCGTCAGCAATGAAGAGCAAATCTAAGGACAGTTTGAAGCAGTGATCGCACTCTTCGTAAGCGGTCACACGGGCTGTCACATCTTCTGCTAGGCCAGCGATACGGTACACTCTGCCGTGCTGATCACGAACTGGAAAGCCCCGATCGCGAATCCAGCGGATAGTACCATCGGGGCGAACGATCCGATAATCCTCATCGTACGCACCTTCGTGAAGCAATTGGGTAAACGCGGCTGCCACTCGATCATGATCGCCTGGATGAATGGTTTCGAGCCATAAGTGACGATCGTTGTATAAGGTCTGTCGGGATTGCCCCCAAATCTCCTCAAAGGCAGGGCTGATATAGCTAACGCCAGTTTTTGCCCCACTGTCAGGATCAATGTTGATCAGCCAAA
Organism: Leptolyngbya sp. SIOISBB; assembly: GCA_010671905.1. Taxonomy (GTDB): domain Bacteria; phylum Cyanobacteriota; class Cyanobacteriia; order Phormidesmidales; family Phormidesmidaceae; genus Halomicronema. The sequence continues at coordinate 5,572,255 of JAAHII010000001.1, read as the reverse complement.
AAACTGCTCGGATATGGTCTGAAATTTGCCGTAGTTTTTCCTCACTGTCACGGAGGCGCTGTTCTACCTGTTGTTGCTCACGCAACTCAGCGGTTAAAGCTTGATTGACCGCTTGTAATTGGTGAGTGCGTTTTTGCACCCGTTGCTCGATCTCCGCCTGCAGTTGGTGAATCTGCATCACAGAACGGCGAAGGGCCAACTGGTTGTGGACGCGGGCCAGCACCTCATCCATGTGTAAGGGCTGAGTGATGTAATCAACGCCACCGACTCGAAAAACCCGCGATTGATTGATCTTTGCCTGACTGGCACTGATAAAAATGACCGGAATATCCGCAGTTTGAGGATCGGCCTTGAGTTCTTGACAAACTTCGTAACCGGACAAGTCTGGCATCTCAGCGTTGAGCAAAATCAGATCTGGCAGCGCGGACCTGACTGAATTGAGGGCTAGGTGACCGCTAGTCACACGGCGTACGCTGTAGCCCTCTTGGTCGAGCACCTGACACAACAATTTGAGAGATTCTAAGGGACTTTCGGCAATCAGGATTTCCGCAGGGCGATCGGCCAACAGCTCATAACTCATGACAGGAAACAGAATCAACTAAAGGAATAATGGCTGCCAATTGAGATTAGTTAGCCATGTACTCTAGCTCTGCAGCTAGCACCACCGGCTCAGGCGGAATCTGAAGGATTAGCTCAAACAGGGTACTGGGTTTAACAATGGCGGCGGCTTCTGGGAGGCTTTAGCACCACCGCTTTGGCATAGCTTGCTAAGCGTCTGGTGTTAAGACAGTGAAAGAGAAGATGCATACCCTATAGATATATCTTTAGTGATTTCATATAAAAAAACAATACCCAAATACCCAACTGACTGCCCAAAAATTACATGCTCCTTAACAGGTCTAAAGATGTAGTCATCAAAAAAATTAAGAATGTAGTCATCGCAGCCCAGCAAAATCTAATGATTTTGCTGGGCTGCGATGACATAAGCATGATGAGAATTGATGCGCCTGAGACCATTCTAAGGTCTCGGATCTCGCTATGGCAGGTGACCGGTGGCAGAACTAGCGATCGCGACTGTCTGCAGAGCTTTCACCAGTTGTCGAAGCTGTAGCGGTTCATGGGTCGCCATCACGGTCATTCTCAAACGGCTGGTGGACACGGTCGGTGGCCGGACAGCCGAGACTAAGAATCCTGCCACTTTCAAGCGTTGCCCTAGTTGAGTGACTGTTGCTGCATCAGGGGCTTCAACACAAAGAATGGGTGAGTCCGAGGGAAGCAGTGACGTCAAACGAGGTGAGGGCGACGCCGCGATGAGGAGTTGCAAAGCCTGTCGAAGCTGTTGCACGTTTTGCCATAGGCGATCGCGTCGCTGGGGCTCGGTTTGCACAATGTGGATAGCCGCTAGGGCGGCTGCCGTATCAGCAGGGGAGAGACCCGTCGTATAAATCCAGCTGGGGGCGCGATTGCGGAGATAGTCGATCAGGTGAGCGGGGCCGGTCACATAGCCCCCCAGACTCCCGAGAGCTTTGCTCAAAGTGCCCATCTGAATTAAAGGACGATGACGACAGCCGAGCGCTTCTACCGCACCCGACCCAGTCTGGCCTAAAACGCCCGTGCCATGGGCTTCATCGACCATCACCATACAATCGTAAGCGTCTGCCAAATCCAGGATCTCGACCAAGGGGCACAGGTCACCATCCATACTAAAGACGCTATCGGTGACGATGAGGCAGCGCCGTGCTTGCGATCGCCCGGCAGCTAGCTGTTGTTGCAAATCCTGGATGCTGCAGTGCTGGTAGGTTTGGACCTTGGCACCACTGAGTTTGGCCCCACTAATCAAGCTGGAGTGATTGTATTGGTCTGCGAGAATCAGATCACGGCTACCGACCAGCGCACTCAGCGTGCCGATATTGGCCAAGTATCCCGAGCTAAAAACGATCGCGTCTTCAGTGCCTTTCCAATTCGCGATCGCGGCTTCTAATTGTCGATGCAGATCACGATGGCCACTGAGTAATCGCGACCCGGTGCTGCCAGTACCATAGGTCTGAATGGCGGCGATCGCGGCAGCGGCCAAGCGCGGATCGCCTGCGAGTCCCAAATAGTCGTTGCTCGCAAAGTTCACGACGGGCTGCCCTTGGCAGGTCATGACTGGGCCAGCTTTGCCATCCAGTGACTCAACAGCTCGATACCAATGCGCTTTATGAATCGTGTTAAGTGACTGATGAATCCAATCGTAGGCGGTGCTGGCCATGATTATTGCTGATCCGTCAAGCGATAAACCGGCAGAGTTAAGCCCCAAATAATGGCTGCCAGCCGCAGACTCATGATGGCCCCCATGCCGATCAGGGTGGCCGGTGCGTCTGCCAGGCCCAGCGCTTGGAGGGCGAGGTATAAGGCAATGCCGGTGATCGCAGCGGTGGCGTAAATATTGCCGCGCCTCAAGATGATGGGAATTTCGACCAGTAAGACATCGCGAATCACGCCACCGACGACCCCGGTGCAAGTGCCCATGAGAATCACGATCAAGGCATGAAGTTGGGCGGCCTCTGCAATTTGCGCACCGCTAATGCTAAAGAGTGCTAACCCTCCAGCATCAGCGATCAACAGCGCCCGCTGAGGTGGTTTTAAAAAACGTGTGTAGAGCACCGTGAGTAAACCTGCTGCGAGAGCCACCAATAAATAGTCAGGCTGCTGTATCCAGAACACTGGCGAACGATCGAGAAGCAGATCGCGCAGGGTCCCGCCGCCTAAGGCCGTCACCACAGCAATCACCAAGACCCCTAACAAATCTAGGTGTTTGCGCCCGGCAGCTAACGCCCCGCTAACGGCAAAGACCGCGACGCCTAACATATCAAAAACATACAAAATCATCGAAGTTGGCATTACAGAATGATGGGTGATTGCGGGCTAGCTGAACAACTAGTCTGCCTCAAGTGACGATATGTTTGAGGGACTTTGGCCACTGCAGTAGAGCAGCTGTAACTGTTCATGCTGATACAACGATTTTCTCACTCTTGTGAACGATCCATGCGAGTTCCTGGGGTTGGCAAGCCGCACTCACCTTTGCGCCACTACCACTCGCGGTCACGTATTCGGCTCAATCGCTTCTATAACTTACTTTCTGGACAGTCAACATGCTCGAACAATTTGCTAGCGATAATTATTCAGGCATGTGCCCCGAGGCGATCTCCGCTCTACTGGCAGCCAATCAGGGCCCCGCGATCGCCTATGGAGAGGATCCTTGGACCCAGCAAGCCGCTGATCGCCTGCGCGAACTCTTTGCAACAGACTGCGAAGTCTTTTTTGTCTTTAGCGGCACAGCGGGGAATTCGTTGGCGCTGGCTTCCCTATGTCAGAGTTATCACAGCGTCATCTGTCATGAACTCGCTCATATCGAGACCGATGAATGTGGGGCACCAGAGTTCTTTTCAAATGGGGCGAAGTTACTGCTGGGGCGAGGGCCTAATGGCAAGCTGACTCCCACAGCGATTGAACAAATTGTCCTCAAGCGGAGTGATGTGCATTATCCGAAACCTAAAGTCATTAGCCTCACCCAGCCCACCGAGGTAGGAACTCTCTATAGTCTGGAAGAGTTAGCGGCAATTCGTGAGGTAGCCGATCGCTACCATCTCAAAATCCATATGGATGGGGCTCGATTTGCCAATGCGATCGCCGCCCTCAACTGCTCCCCTGCTGATATGACTTGGCGACAAGGAGTCGATGTCTTGTGTTTTGGCGGAACTAAAAACGGGCTTGCCGTGGGGGAAGCAGTGATCTTCTTTGATCGGGCTCTAGCTGCAGACTTTGACTATCGTTGCAAGCAGGCTGGACAACTCGCCTCAAAAATGCGATTTATGTCGGCCCCGTTGATCGGGATGCTGAAAGATGAGGTATGGCTGAAACATGCACACCACGCCAACAATTGCGCCGCCTATCTGGCCGAGCAGTTGTCGAAAATTCCGGGAGTACAGCTGCTTTTCTCTCAGCAAGCCAATGGGGTGTTTGTCGAACTGCCAGAAGCCGTCATTGCGGCCCTCCACGATCGCGGCTGGCACTTTTATACCTTCATTGGAGCAGGCGGTGTGCGGTTTATGTGCAGCTGGAACACGACCCGCGATCGCATCGACGCCCTTGTTGCTGACCTCCGCCAGCTCATGACAGCAAACTAAATTGCCCATAAAGTAGCCCGCTTTTCACAATTAAAAAGCGGGCCAATCGGTACCCAATTAATGATTAAGACTCAAGACCTTAACCAAAACGGCCCGTCACATAGTCGCGCGTGGCCTCTTCTGCCGGGTTGCCAAAAATTTCCTGAGTGTCGTTGAACTCTGCCAGGTACCCCACCTTGCCGCCTGATTCAGTGGGCACAGCATTAAAGAAGGCCGTCTTGTCAGCCACCCGCGTCGCCTGCTGCATATTGTGAGTCACGATAACGATGGTATATTTCTGTCGCAGTTCCATCATCAACTCCTCAATTTTGAGGGTTGAAATGGGGTCAAGTGCGGAGCATGGCTCATCCATCAGCACCACCTCCGGCTCTACCGCTACCGTGCGGGCAATACAAAGCCGTTGTTGCTGACCACCAGAAAGGGAAAAGCCACTCTCGCCCAGCTTGTCTTTCACTTCATCCCAGAGCACGGCTCGCTTGAGAGAGGTTTCCACGATCTCATCCATTTCGTCTTTGGTGCCCTTAAAACCATTAACTCGGGGACCGTAGGCGATATTGTCGTAAATCGTCTTCGGAAACGGGTTGGGACGCTGAAACACCATGCCGATGCGGCGACGCACTTCCACTGGGTCAATATCAGCATCGTAAAGATTCTGATTGTGATAAAGAATCTTGCCTTTCAAGCTAAAGCTTTCGATTAAGTCATTTAATCGATTGAGACAGCGCAAGACTGTACTTTTACCGCAACCCGAAGGACCAATAAAAGAGGTGATTTGATTGCGAGGAATTGCCATCGTGACATCTCTAACGGCTTTGTAGCTGCCGTAATAGATATCGCAATTCTCCAGCTGAAAAACGGTTTCAGTCTTAGTTGGTGCAGCCACTTGTTCCATCATGAGCCTTAACTCTACCCTCCTATATCTAGGGGCTGTCATCATTTAGCGGTCAAATCCTTGCCCTGAAAGAGCAATCGCCCCTAGCCTGTTCACGAGATGCGGGCGCGGTAATGCTGACTCCTCAAAGTTTCTGGAATTAATTGATGACGCGCCCTAAAGAATGCCCTTGCTTAAAATGTTTTGCGGCTGGTCACGACCCGTGCCGTAATACTCGTCACTAAGACCAGTAAAACCAGGATGAGAGAACCGGCCCAAGCAAGTTCCTGCTGTGGCTCGAATGGGACGATCGCAAAGTTGTAAACCAGCACCGATAGCGTCGCAATGGGTTGCATGATGCCATTGGGCCAAAACTGCGAGAACAAAGCAGTAAACATTAAAGGCGCCGTTTCGCCTGCGGCCCGAGCAATCGCCAGCGTCACCCCAGTCAAAATTGAGGGCACCGCAGCGGGCAAGACGATTTGCAAGACAGTCTGATACCGAGACGCGCCCACGCCAACCGCAGCCCAGCGGATCTCTTGAGGAATAATGTTGAGGGCTTCATCGGTCGTTCTAATAATGGTGGGCAACATCAAAACGGCTAAAGCGACCCCACCAGCCACCGCTGAATAACCGGTCAGGCCAGTCTTGACCAGCAGCGCGTAAACAAATACCCCAGAAATAATCGAGGGCACGCCACTCAAGACATTCGTAAAGAAACGCACCCACTTTGCCACCTGACCATCCTGGCTAAACTCCGACAGATAAACGGCAGCCATCACGCCAAAGGGCACCGCAATCACAGTGGCGATCGCCACCACGATCAGAGTGCCGAGAATCGCGTTAGCAATGCCGCCGCCGTCTAGACCCGGTGGGGGTGGCAACTCGAAAAAGAGCGCTGGAGAAAAGCTGCCAGCACCCTGGATCAAGACATAAGCCAGCACCAGCGCCAACGGAATCAACGTTAGAATCATACAGAGCCCGGAGAGCCCGGTCATGACAATGTTGAAAATATCCCGGCGACGCCAGGAGTCTTTACGCAGCCCCTGCAAATCAAAAGACTCTGGAGAAGAGCCCGTTGCGGTTGTCATAATTTTGGATACCCAAACCCACTACTTAAGAAATTCCAAGAAAGCTCACTACTCATATTTCGCCTGGATGCGGCTCACAATCAGTTGCGCCAGGATATTCACCACCAGGGTCATAATCACCAAGATAAAGGCCGCATACATTAGGGCCGAAACCTGCAGGCCTTTCGCTTCAGCAAATTGGTTAGCCAGTAGAGACGCGATCGTATTACCCGGCTCTAGAAGGTTCAAGCTGACCTGGTTGGAGTTGCCAATGACCATCGTTGCCGCCATGGTTTCACCCATGGCGCGACCAAGCGCTAGCATGATGCCACCCACAATGCCAGAAATCGCAGCGGGAATGAGCACCCGAAAAATGGTGCCCCAGCGCGTCGCCCCAATCCCCAAGGAAGCCTGCCGCAAGTCGGGCGGCAGCGATGCCAGAGAATCGCGAGAGATCGCCGTAATAATGGGCAAAATCATGATTGCCAAAATCAAAGAAGCAGTCAGCATACTCGGCCCGGTGAACTGAATGCCGAACAGGCCGAAAAACCACTTGAGGGCCGGAATCAGCACAAAGATGCCCCACAATCCATACACGACGCTGGGAATGGCAGCTAACAGCTCCACCATGAAAACCAAGACGGTGCGAATCTTGAGGGGAATAAAATTTTCACTAAGAAAGATGGCAACGCCTAACCCCAAAGGTACTGCGATGAGTAGTGCCAGAAACGCACTCACCAGCGTGCCGTAAATCATCGGCAAGGCGCCGTAGGTCTCCTGCACCGGGTTCCAGGTACTGGCGAAGATGAATCCTAACCCAAACTGCCGAACAGCGGGAATGGCATCCGTAAAGATGATGAATGCGATCGCTAACAGCAGTAACCCAGTTGCTACTGCAAAAGTCAACGTCGTGCCCACAAAAAAGCCGTCAAACTTTTTTTCACCATTACTACGGCCACGGGTACTCGGGGCATTTGAGGCAGTCACAATGCTATCTCTCCTGTCATCAAACCGATATTCAACGTAAAAAAAGGGGGCTAGCAGCCCCCTTTCGCAATTGAGCTAATTACTCAAGCGTGATTGTGTAGTCAGGGCTGAGACCGTCAGCCGCCGCGGCTACCTTTTCGCGGACTCTGTCAGGCAGAGCGACATAACCCAGATGAAGTGAGATGGCTTGACCTTCGTTCAGGCCATACTCAACCATGACCTCAACCCCCTTGGCTTGCATAGGGTCCTCGTAGGACTCATAGATCAACATCCAAGTGTAGGTTACAACGGGGTAAGAGTTGCCGCCTTCCGGATCGGTAATGAAAGCTCGTAGGTTTTCAGGCAGTTCGACCGCATCCAAAGTCGCAGAAGCAGACTTACCGGTTGGCGTTACAAAGTTGCCAGAAGCATTTTCTAACGCTGCCACAGCCAGACCATTGTTAGTCGCATAGCCGTACTCAACGTAGCCAATCGCGCCTTCAGCCTGCTGGATCTGGGCAGTCACACCCTCATTGCCTTTCCCCGTAATGAAGTTACCAGTCGTCGGCCAATCAACCGTCTTACCTTCACCAATTTGGCTCTCAAAGTCAGGGCTGATAGCACTCAAGTGCTTAGTGAAGACACCAGTTGTACCACTACCGTCAGAACGAGTTACCACGGTGATGTCAGCATCAGGCAGCTCAACATCGGGGTTGACCTCAACAATCGCTGGGTCGTTCCAACTGGTGATGTTGCCCAGCAAAATGTTGGTGTAAACATCGCGAGGCAGGTTCAGTTCCTCAACACCAGGCAGGTTGTAAGCCATCACAATCGCGCCAGCAACCATGGGTAGCAAGATTGCGCCTTCATCAATAGCGGCAATTTCCTCATCCGTCATTGCCACATCGCTAGCACCAAAGTTAACGGTCTTAGCCGTAAACTGCTCAACGCCAGCACCACTCCCGACAGACTGGTAGTTAACCTGCAGCTCAGGAACCTTTTTGTTGAGTTCAACGAACCAGTTCTGATAGAGAGGTGCAGGGAAAGAGGCTCCCGCGCCGGTCAGAGAAACATTGCTCTCAAAGATCTTCTCTTCAGCTCCCTCAGCAGCATCAGTCGTCGTGGTGCCACCACCACAGGCAGCGAGGCCAACCACTAAAGCCAGTACTGCCGCTTTGCGCAAATCAACCTGCGCAGCAAATTTTTGAAACATAGCCAATTCCACGACGATAAAACGCTGGCTTATTTATACGATCGCGGCTGCCGGTACCGCCACCGTAGCGAGCTGCTAGTCGGCCCAGAGGGGGCCGACTAGCAGCTCAGCGACTTCAGAAATTGTGGTTAATGGATCTAGTACTATCTATCCCATTACAGTGGCGAGCTCTGAGCAGTATGCCGCGCCTTCTCCAGAAGCAACAACTATCGACGTTTCCTTTTCTGGCACGGGCGACGGATTTGAAAAGTTGGCGTTGCTGATTTTGGGTATGAAGTGAATCGCGGGCAGGAAGAATGACACGAGTTGATTCCATCTCGATAGCGGAGAGCGGGCATCTTGCCCGTGATCTAAAATGCCGGATTCATACTTCGATTCAGCAACGCCGAAAAGTTTTGTGCTGGTGATAAGGGGACACCATGGTGCCTCTCGTCCCATGGTGTCCCCTTATCAAGAAACGGTAAAGGACAGCAAGTATTAACCCCTCTCGCGACCTTTGTTTATCTACGTCAATGCGATTGTCACTCAATTCGAAGCTACCGAGTACCAGCCCGACCAACAACATGATGTCGTCATCGCCAACCCTCCCTTTGGGGTTGTGCGAAATGAACAGGGGCAACGTTACTGATTTGCTCTACCCGGCAATCGACGAGGCACGACGCAGATTGATCAGGCTATACCTTCCACGCGCTCAAGGCGATGGCTCTCGAGTGGCCGCTCTCGCACTCTGGCACTCATGACCGCCGGTCTACCGACAATGCGCCGTCTGCCATAGCAACTTTTTGGAAGCTGATGAAACGGTGTCCTGCTCAAAAAAGCTAGAAAACCACATTGACGCAATCCAGTATTTCATCCACTGTCACAATGCACCCTGACAACCTTAGAACTAATATATTTGTTCTTTAACCTGCTCTTTATGTTCCCTCGGTATACTCCCCAAGGAAAACCTCAAAACATTCAATATCCGACTGAGAGGGAGATTTTCAGATGATCAAAAAGTTTGCTTACTCTTTATCACTAGTTGCCCTGCTGGGTAGCGTCGTGGCTTGTGGTGCCCCTACAGATACTGCTGACACGACCACTGAAGAAGGTGGTGAAGAAGTCGCAGCTACCGATGACGGTTCTGATTTAGAAGGCTCAATCACCGTCGATGGCTCTAGTACAGTGTTCCCCGTTTCCGAAGCGATGGCTGAGGAATTCCAAATTGCGAACCCGGGTGTCCGGATCACTGTCGGCGCTTCGGGTACGGGCGGCGGCTTTGAGAAGTTTTGTAATGGTGAGACTCAAGTTTCCAACGCTTCTCGCGGTGTGAAGCAGGAAGAAATCGACAACTGTGCTGAAAACGGCATCGAAATGATCGAGGTGCCGGTCGCGACTGACGCCCTGACCGTCGTGGTGAACAACGACAACGACTGGGCGGCGGCCTGCATGACCATCGATCAGCTCAACACCATCTGGGGGTCCCGAAGCTGAAGGTACAATTTCTAACTGGAATCAGGTTGATCCAAGCTTCCCGGATGCTGAGCTGATCCTCTACGGCCCCGGTACGGACTCTGGTACCTTTGACTACTTTACCGAAGTGGTGAACGGCGAAGAAGGCGCTAGCCGTGGCGACTACACCTCTAGTGAAGACGATAACGTCCTCGTGCAGGGTGTGGAAGGTGATACGAGTGCGTTGGCTTACTTTGGTTTTGCCTACTACTTCGAGAACCAAGATCGGATGCAGTCTGTCGCGATCGATGATGGCACTGGCAGTTGCGTTGCCCCCAGCCCAGAGACCGTTCTGGCCGGTGAGTACACGCCCTTCTCTCGGCCCCTGTTCATCTACGTCAATGCTGCCGCATATGAAGAGGATCCCGCTGTTCAGGCATTCATCGATTTCTACCTAGACCCAGCAAATGAGCAGTTCGTTGCTGACACTGGCTACGTGCCTCTGTCTGGTGAATTGTACGAAGAATCCTTGGCACTGGTTAAGGGTGGCGAAGTTAAGTCCACTGCTGAGTAATCCTATTGACTCAGCCTGCTTGTCAAGGTGATGAGACTGCTTTGTTGTCAGTCACCTTACCTTGATCGCTGATGTCTTAGGTTTGTCAGTCGAGATAAACCTGTTTGTCTTGACTGATCGACTTCGCAGTTGGTCAGTCAAGACACAGTAAACGTCAAGTTTGCCTAGGCCCACACGAGAAGAGTTGCAATGGCTCAAAGCGTTTTCCCTGATACAGGAGTTGACCAGAGTGACCTCTGGAAGCCCAATCGTTCCGCCAGCAAGATGTCGCAGAAAGCTGTGGTGATATTGTTCGGCGCGTTTGCCATGGTGTCGGTGTTCACCACCTTTGGCATCGTTTTCACACTCATTTTTGAAACTATCGAGTTCTTTATAGAGGTTTCCCCAGTCGAGTTTTTTACATCTACTCGCTGGACACCTCTGTTTGCTAACCCGGAGTTTGGCGTTATTGTTCTGCTTTGTGGAACTTTTTTAACCTCAGTCGTTGGTCTATTGATTGCGATACCTTTGGGGTTGCTATCCGCCGTTTGTCTGAGTGAATATGCGCCCAGAAGGGCAAGAGCTTTTCTGAAGCCCGCGCTAGAGGTGCTGGCTGGAGTGCCCACGGTGGTCTTTGGTTACTTTGCCCTGTTGCTGGTGACGCCATTTTTGCGGTCTTTTATCCCTGGTATGCAGGTGTTTAATGCGCTGAGCGCTGGCATCGTGCTCGGATTTGCCATTTTGCCGACGATCGCCTCCTTGAGTGAAGATGCCATTTTTGCAGTGCCAAATAGCTTGCGGCAAGGATCTTACGCCTTGGGCACAACCAAGCGAGAAACGATTCTCGGCGTTGTACTGCCGTCAGCGCTTTCAGGAATTGTGTCGGCGATTATTTTGGGCGTATCGAGAGCCGTGGGCGAAACCATGATCGTGACCTTGGCGGCGGGGCAAAGCCCAACGTTGACGCTTGACCCCAGGGTTTCTATCCAGACGATGACGTCGTTTATTGTGCAAGTAACCAAAGGCGATGCTCCCTATGGTTCCCTAGAGTTCAAAACGCTGTTTGCGGTGGGTATGACTTTGTTCGTTATCACCCTGGTGTTGAATCTTATTAGCTACTGGTTTGTGCGTAAGTATCAGGAGAAGTACGAATAATGACCTCCTCTCAAAACTCAGCTATTTCTGGCAGCAGTGATTACAAGCCGCAACTGCAAAGCCGCTACAAAACTGATCGGATTTTCCAGACCATCGCCTGGATTGCGACTTTTTCTGGTCTGATCGTTTTGACCGTACTGATCATCGGTATTTTGGTGTCGGGGCTGCCCACTCTCAGCTTTTGAATTCTTACAGGCGCCACCCTCTCGACAACCTGATCGAGCTGGAATCTGGCCAGCTTTTTTGGGATCAATTTTTTTGCTCATCATCACGGCAGCAGTCTCGATTCCGATTGGCATTGGCACTGGAATCTTCTTACAGGAGTTTGCTCAGAACAACAAATTCGCTCAGGTTGTTGAAATCAATATCAGTAATCTGGCGGCGGTGCCTTCCATTATCTATGGTCTACTGGGCTTGTTTGTATTCGCTCGTCTGTTTATATTTGCGACGGGTGGACGCAGTATTTTGTCTGGGGGGTTGACCCTGGCGCTACTCATCCTGCCGGTGATTATTGTGGCGACTCGCGAAGCGTTAAAGGCAGTGCCGGACAGCATTCGACAGGCGGGCATGGCGTTGGGCGCGACGCGCTGGCAGACGGTGCGTACCCACGTTTTACCTCAAGCTATTCCTGGCATTATGACGGGGACGATTTTGGCCTTGTCACGAGCGATTGGGGAAACGGCTCCCATCATTGCAGTCGGGGCAGCAGCATTCGTGCCCTTTGCGCCTACACTCACGATCGAAGGCTTGCAGGAACCAGCTTTTACAGCATTGCCAATTCAGATCTTTAACTGGGTGAGCCGACCGCAAGAGGAGTTTCATGCGATCGCCGCTTCGGCCATTATCGTGCTGATGATCCTGCTGCTGGTGATGAATTCCACTGCCATTTTTATCCGTAATCGCTTCCAAAGTTCCCGTTAGCGCTAACTGCTTTAAAACTCATTGTGTTAAGAGAGTGACTCCCATGCAATCTGAACAATCTTTTGCCACCGCTGCTACTGAGCAACAGAGTATCTTTCGGGTCGAAAACACCGATTATTACTACGGCTCCTTTAAGGCAGTGCGTGGGGTAAATTTGGAGATTCCCGTCAATAAAATCACCGCTTTTATTGGCCCGTCTGGCTGCGGTAAGAGCACGGTGTTACGGTGCTTCAATCGCCTCAACGATTTAATTCAGGGCGCTCATATCGGCGGGCGCATTACCTTTCACGGCCAAGATATTTACAGTAAGGGGGTTGACCCAACGGAGTTGCGTCGCCGGGTGGGCATGGTGTTTCAAAAGCCTAACCCGTTCCCCAAATCGATCTATGACAACATTGCCTTTGGTGCTCGCGTTAACGGCTACCAGGGCGACATGGATGAGCTAGTGGAACGGTCACTGCGCAGTGCTGCCCTGTGGGATGAAGTGAAGGACAAACTCAAGGAGAGCGGCCTATCAATCTCGGGAGGACAACAGCAACGTCTTTGTATTGCCCGCGCGATCGCGATCGCCCCTGAGGTGATTTTGATGGATGAGCCCTGTTCGGCCCTGGATCCCATCTCCACCCTCAAGATTGAAGAATTGATGCACCAGCTCAAAGAGAAATACACCATCGTGATCGTGACCCACAACATGCAGCAAGCCACTCGCGTGTCTGACAAAACGGCTTTCTACAACGCTGAAGCAACTGACTCGGGTAGCAAGGTTGGCTATTTGGTTGAGTACGACGCCACCGAAAACATTTTCAAACATCCTCAGCATGAAGCCACGAGGGATTATGTATCGGGGCGCTTTGGTTAGTTTGAGTGAGTCATCTCTCTGTCTGTACAATCTAATTCGACTTATCCATTTGTGATTGAACAGGCTGCAAAAAGTCACTGCGAGAATCTGGACAAAGATGCGGTGATTTTTACCAACTGGTCGTGAGAAATCAGATAAAGACAAGATCGCCCCTGTCACCACCGAGAATCTATCCGAAAACGGATGTGTTTGTAGCAGTGTGAGTTTTAAGGTGAAACCGTAACCGGATGATCGGTTTCGACGGTTGCTGATTCGCTGGTAGAAGAAATCAGAGAACTATTTAGCTCCGCTATAGCTTGCTAGTACCGTCATCACGTTTCCCTCAGCTGAGGTTTTCCGATAGGTTCTAAGCAACGCCCTAAGAATGGAAACAACGGGCTCTACCGAGCCTTTGATGCAAACTTGTGGCGACGCCAAGGTGAGATATTTTGAGCTGACCTTCGCTTTTGATGCCATTACCATCGCCGTTAACCCACAGAACACCTGGACTGAAGATATCACCGTTGCCGAATTGCAAACTGCGTGGGCCGAGGCCGGTCAACCAGAAGCTCACAGTGATAAAGACGCATTACCTCGGCATTGCCGCTTAGCATTTCTCTCAATTTCTTGAAGATATGCGAGGCATGGAATCTAACCGAACCATTCTCAGCAATGTCATGACAATAAGTCCAGCAAACAACAGCACATAAATGCCGATAAACCAGTTAGGACGAGGATATAGATTAGTGATCTTATCTAAGGTGACAGTATTTTGAAGTGGCACACCTAAGGGTAATGGCGGCGGTGGCAGAATCCAAGCAATTAAAAAGAGCACCAACTGTGCTGCCAGGGCAACAGACTTAAGCCAAGCCGGAGATTTTGCTAACCAGACTCCTAAGCCGACAAATAGAACCAGCATCGTTCCATATGATCCGGCATGGACGATGATTACGTTGTGGCCAGGCCCAAACATCAACAAACACCAGGTCACCAATCCCAATATGCCTAAAGCTGGCAAAAAGAATAATAAATTTTGCTGCTTATTTGAAATGTTTGCATTAAACATTTGACGGCGAGTCCAATTAATCGCCATCAACAACCAGCCAATATTGAGTATACTTAGGGCAAAGAAGATCCCAAAAAACTCATTAATCCGTTGAGCTTGATAAAAAGGCCATATTTTATAATTTTTGGCAGCAGTTTGACTTTCGAATAAATGTTGAAAGTTATCGAGCTTGTAACTCCAGGAAGCCTTTAATCCTAGATCTTGATATTCCTCAATTAATGCTCGATGAAAGGAACGATCATCAATCTCAGCAACCCCTGCTAAGTGCCATTTCAATAGTCGATTTCCTGGTGGTTCGTATAGCTTCTGATACCCTATCCAGGGAGTAATAGTTAGAGTAATTGTGCAGACAATAAGTCCAACCTGTCGCAAGCCGATCTTTCGCACAAGCACAATCATAATCATTAAAGCTGGAATGATTGTAAAAACGACACCACTATGTGCCATCAATCCTAAACCGGTACAGATTCCTACAGATACTGCCCAGAAGACTGTAGGTTTGCTGACACCCTGAAGAGCTTGTACAACGAGTATAAATAGGGTGCAGCTTAAAGCTGCTGCCAGCAATTTAGGCCATACGAACAAGCTATTAAACAAGAAGAAACCGGAACTAGTACAAAGAATTAGAACAGTAGAAATTTGTGAGTAACTGAGTTTTAGCTGGCGACATAATGCCCAGACAGCGGCAATCCAACTGCATTGAGAAATCGTCGCGATTATTTGATAAGAAAGTACTGATGTCTTTGGAAAGATCAGGCCAATAAACGCTCGTTGGATTAAGACAATGCCGGACTGTAATGGAGGACGATCACTACTTTGCCATCCTTCCCATAATGGCCTTGGATCTTGGCCGAAGTAAAGAAGATCGGCAAACTGGTAAGGCAATACGTTGTCGGGTGGCTTTGGCCAAAAGAACCGAAAATTGGCAATCCAAGTACTAAATTCTGAAGGATGAGAATAAAGGTATAGAATGCCAAGGTACAAGGAACCGATCAAATAGATTAGACACAAAGGGAAAAATATATCTGGGAGCCTGATAAGTGTCTGCAAAGATCTATCTCGAAGAGTGCGATAGATTTCAATTAGGGTTCCTAACAGGAAAAGACTACTTACAACTATACCTAAGATGTGATTGACCCAATATAACCAAAAGATACAGTATCCTATCAGCGAAACGATTCCAATAAGGTATAAAACACTAACTTCTGGCCGACTCAATCTATCATATAGCCAGCGCTTAAAGATGACTATTCCTGGCAGAATGAATAGTAAAAAATGCAAGGTGTACCGCAACCAAAGCGCGATTGTACCCATTCCAGAATGATATTCACTGAGCCAATGTGTGCCTAACGGTTCACTAACCCCCAGCCAGATATTTGTTACTTCTGATGCATCAATGGCTTTCAGCCTAACCATTTTGCCTAACCAGGAATTGGGAATATGCCAAGTATGCTGTTGCCATTGATGGCCAGAATCATTCGCAACGAGCCTAATGTATTCACCAGTTCCACTTCGCTCGAGTAAAAGAGCAATATTTGGGACATTAGGAAAGCCTGACACTTGCAAGCGGAGGCGTTTAGGGGCCTTGAATTCTGAAGATGTCAGAGTGCCAGTCGTCTGTATCCCCGCATCCAATGATTGCCATTGCAGCCTTTGGGAAGCCTGCGTTGCTGATGTTGATTTGACCGCCATAAAATTACCAGTCAAAGCATAATCACTGGCTGGCAAAGTTGGTGAAGCATTAACCCTGGTGAATGAGATTCCAACCAGTAGCAAAAAGACAGCCATGATGCTGGCAAAAAAGCGAGTGGAGCGAGGCATTCTAAAACCCATTCCTACTTTTATAGCTAATGGACAGTAGCTGAGAATCTCTAATACTTAAACAGGGGTACCCAAGTTTTGAAATAAGCACGAGCAACCAGACATAAAGCCTGTGTCAATCAAGGACGTGGAAAATTGTCTCAAACCTGGACTTACATAATTGGGATGCCTTCAATACTTTCCTGCTCTTGTCAAGACAACAGCATCCGATAACGATCGTTCGAACACGTCTGAGAACCAGGCAGAAAGCGCAAGCATGAAGGAGCAAAAACTGTCAGGTTAGGTACTACGAATGCCGTAGCCCCGTCAGTCTATTCCTACAAAGTCTTCGCTCGCGTATTTCTCCGACTGCTGCTTATCCTCAGAGGCTCATCCTAGGAGAGTCGAAGCCTTGAAAGCCAAGCCAAAATTAACGGGCGGGTTTAATGATACCCAGTGAGCCCTGATCATTGACTTGCCAATTAGATAGCTCTAATTATATCCCACCATAAATTCTGATAAACTCTAAGGCATCTTCGATACAGCGTTTCTAAAATTCGTGAGGAAGCGGAGTCGTCCTATAGGCTTGGTGCCCAGGCAAAGGGCTGTCTCTAACCAAACGAAGCCATAATGTATCTGTGATTAACGACTACTCGTAACCTCCAAGATTGCAGATGAATAGATTACCCCTTGCAAAAATCACAAAATTTCTAGCAGGCGGTGGAGTAGCAGCTCTCTTCAATTTGCTGTTGATTCATGTTGCAATTGCGTACTTAGGTTTCGATACTGCTTTTCTCCGGAATATTGCCAATCTTGTCGCCATTGAGTTATCGCTGATCTTCAGCTTCTTTATCTATCGAATTTGGGTATGGCCGGGCGGCAGATGGAGCCTGAAGAAGATAATTTTAGAACAACTCCCGCTTTATCACTTTTCGGCTGGCGCAGCCCTGTCACTTAGGGTTTTACTGATTTTTCCATTACTTGACTATTTTGGCGTCAATTATTTAATTAATACACTTATCGGCGTTTTAGCGGGTGCCGCTATTAATTATGTGTTGAGCGATCGCCTCGTTTTCAATCGTTCTCATAATGACATTCCAGGCAATGCTAGTCGTCATCGACAGCCTGCTGTTTACCTGCCAGAAGGACTATCGCCAGGAGTCACCGATCAGCTCTCTAACCGGCAACTCGAAGATGCCTCTGCTGGTTCAAATCTACGACTGTCTATCGTCATGCCGGCCTATAACGAGGAAGGATCAATTGTGGCCACAGTGGAGCACATTTCTGATGTACTCTACGATGCAGGATTGTCCTACGAGATTTTGGTGGTTAATGACAACAGCCGCGATCGCACCGAAGATTTGTTAATAGAGCTTAGTGCGACCAATCCTCACGTTCGCTATATCAATAACTATTATCCCAATGGGTTTGGGTTTGCCGTTCGGTGCGGCTTAGAAAATTTTCAAGGAGATGCCGTTGCAATTGTGATGGCCGATGGCTCAGATGTTCCCGAAGACATTATCCGTTATTACTACACGCTACAAGAAGGATATGACTGTGTCTTTGGTTCACGATTTATCAAAGGGGGAAAAGTCATTGACTATCCCTTGCACAAGTTGATCATTAACCGCTTAGCAAATCTATTTATCCAAATCATGTTTGCGCTAGGGTTCAATGACACAACTAATGCATTTAAGATTTATCGGCGAGAAGTCATTGAAGGGATTTCTCCTTTAATTTCCCATCATTTCAATCTAACGGTTGAGCTGCCTCTCAAAGCTATCACTAGGGGCTACTCATACACCAGCATTCCCATCATTTGGAAAAATCGAAAATCGGGTATTTCTAAGCTCAAAATCAAAGAAATGGGGAGCCGATATTTATTTATTGTTCTCTATATTTGGCTAGAGAAACACCTGTCTAGAGGAGATTATCATCGTAGCAAGCGCAAGAAAATGGTAAAAATCAATGGGTGATATTAGCAAGCTGCTAATATGTGGTGGTTCTGGATTCATCGGCAGCTCTCTTGCGATTGGCTTGAAGCAAAGATTTCCCCAGTGGGAAATCACCTGTTTAGACAACTTGAGAAGACGCGGTTCTGAGCTAAATCTTAGTCGACTCAAATCAGCTGGCATTCTTTTTGCCCACGGCGATATTCGTCTCTCCAGCGATCTTGATCCCACTGTTTTCGATGTCGATATCATCATTGATTGCTCTGCGGAGCCATCAGTTTTAGCTGGGTTTTCCGCGCCTGACTATGTGCTCCAAACTAATTTAGTGGGCACAATCAATATTTTAGAGCTAGCTCGAAAGACCCAAGCAAAGCTCTTATTTTTATCAACCAGCCGGGTTTATCCTATTGAGCCTTTAAAGGCCATCAAACTAGTCGAAAGCCCCACTCGATATGAGATCGCGCCCCAACAAATGCTTCCTGGTTTATCTATTGAAGGGGTATCGGAAGCATTTTCGTTACAGGGATATCGCAGCTTGTATGGGACGACAAAACTAGCCTCAGAATTATTGATCGAAGAATATCGCCATGCCTACGGCTTAGCAGCCATCATTAACCGATGTGGAGTAGTCACAGGTCCTTGGCAAATGGGCAAAGTTGATCAAGGAGTGTTTGTTTTATGGGTCGCCGCCCATCACTATCGAAAGTCGTTGAAGTATATCGGCTATGGCGGCAGTGGCAAACAAGTCAGAGATCTGCTCCACGTCAATGACTTATTAGATTTAGTAGAGTATCAGTTGACTCATTTCAATAATTTAGATGGCAGCGTCTTAAATGTCGGGGGAGGGACAAACAGCAGTTTATCTTTGCTTGAAACAACTCAACTTTGCCAGCAGCTCACACAAACAGAAATTGAAATTGAGCCAGTCAATGATGAACGGCCTGGTGACGTTCCTCTGTTTATTATGGACACGAAGAAAATAGAGGAAAAGACTGGATGGCGACCGCAATACTCCCCCTCAAAAATACAGTAGAGGACATCTATAAATGGTTGCTAACATATGACAATATGCTGAAACCATTACTAGGATGACAATGGTTTTAATACTAATCCGGCATGGTACTCTAAAGCATATAAAATCTGTAACTTGACATATTCAAATTCGTGCTTGGGATCTCAAAGTGAATAAGGCAGAATATCTAAAACGTTTATACGAAAATCGGTTTGATAGCCAACAACAAAGATCCAAACTGCTTCTGTGGAATGTTCTTATCCAAGATTTTCTACAAAAGTATGTTTCAACTGATGCTGTAGTTCTCGATATTGCAGGAGGCTATTGTGAATTCATTAATCAGATTTCAGCATCCTCCAAGCATTTAATCGATCTCAATCCCGACTGTCATCTGTTCGCCAATCCAAATGTCGACATCATGAATATTGATATTTTGGATATCCACCAACGGGAGAAGGTTGAGAATAATTTTTTCGATATTATTTTCGTCTCCAATTTTTTCGAGCATTTGGCTGACCAAGATCAGTTGTTTGAAGTCCTTGATTTCTGCTTTCAGAAATTGAAGCCTGGTGGTTCTTTGCTGGTTATCCAGCCTAACTTCAAATACTCATATAGAGAATATTTCGATTTCATCGATCACTACTTGCCCATCACCCATCAGTCGTTGCTCGAAGTATTAAAGGCACTCGATTTTCGCATTGATACCCTGATACCCAGATTTTTACCGTTTTCGACTAAGGGCAGACCGTCTGCAGCATGGATGTTGAGACTGTATTTAAAGTTGCCAATCGCCTGGAAATTGTTAGGCGGACAGATGTTTGTTCAAGCGTCTAAGCCATATAGTCCACGGCAATAAATTAACGCTGTAGTAACTTTTGAAGATCGCGTTGTTTTGCTTAAGAGGGGTGTGAGATGGGTACTGTTATAATCACAGGTTCTGCAGGGTTGATTGGGTCTCAATCTGTGCATTTCTTTGCGGGGTTAGGCTTCAATATTGTCGGTATCGACAATGACATGCGAGCCTTATTCTTTGGCGATGCGGCATCCACTAGTTGGAACAAAGCGTTACTCATCGAGCAATATGGAGATCGCTATCAGCATAAAAATATTGACATTCGAGATCGCGACGCCATTGAATCACTCTTCAAAGAATATGGTGCCGATATCGAGTTGATTATTCACACCGCAGCTCAACCTTCTCATGACTGGGCGGCTAATGATCCACACACTGATTTCACGGTCAATGCGAACGGCACTTTGGTTTTGTTAGAAGCCACTCGTCAATTTTGTTCAGAGGCGGTTTTCATTTTTACCTCAACGAACAAAGTCTATGGTGATACGCCCAACAACCTTCCTTTAGAAGAATTGGATACTCGCTGGGAAATCATGCCTGGGCATGCGTTTTATCGAGGCATCGATGAAACAATGAGTATTGATCATTCAAAACATTCTCTCTTTGGGGCGTCAAAGGTAGCAGCTGATGTTTTAGTGCAGGAATATGGTCACTATTTCGGCATGAAGACGGGTAGTTTCCGAGGTGGTTGCTTGACTGGCCCGCTGCATTCAGGAGCTGAACTACATGGTTTCTTAGCCTACTTAGTGCAATGTGCGATCGCTCGAAAGACTTACACGATTTTTGGCTATAAAGGCAAACAGGTTAGAGATAATATTCATAGCTATGATCTCGTAAATGCCTTCTATCATTTCTACCAAAATCCGCGCTGTGGTGAGGTATATAACCTGGGGGGCTCTCGGCATAGCAATTGCTCTATGTTGGAAGCCATCGCACTTTGTGAAGAGTTTACTGGCAATCAATTTAACTATCAATATTCCGGAGACAACCGGATTGGTGACCATATTTGGTATATTTCTGACGTCAGTAAGTTTCAAAAACATTATCCTCAGTGGCAATACAAGTACGCCCTGAAGGATATTTTTGCAGAAGTTTATCAAGCTCAAGTATCACGATAGGTGACGAATTTGGTCAATCAAGCATCATCTAATGTGCCTAACATGCGTGTATTAGTCACAGGTGGGGCCGGGTTTATCGGCTCTAATTTTGTGCGGTACTGGCATCCGCAATCTGCGTCTTTAACCGTTTTGGATGCCCTGACCTATGCCGGTCATCGAGATACGCTATCAGATTTAGAAGGCGCGGCTGGCTTCACCTTTGTGAAGGGCGATATTTGTGACGCGGCCCTAGTGTCTCAGCTACTGATCGACCATCAGATTGACACGGTCATTCATTTTGCTGCGGAATCCCATGTTGATCGCTCAATTTTAGGGCCAGCAGCCTTTGTCCAAACTAACGTGGTGGGAACGTTCACCCTCTTGGAAGCCTTTCGCCAGCATTGGGAAGCGCAAGGTAAGCCAGAGCATTACCGATTTTTGCACGTCTCGACTGATGAGGTCTTTGGTAGCTTGGGGCCGGATGACCCGGCCTTTAGCGAAATCACCCCCTACGCCCCCAACAGTCCGTATTCGGCCTCTAAAGCCGGGAGTGATCATCTGGTGCGGGCCTACTTTCACACCTATGGCATGCCCACCTTAATCACAAATTGTTCGAATAACTATGGGCCATACCAGTTCCCAGAGAAATTGATTCCCTTGATGTGTGTGAATATTTTGTCAGGAAAACCGTTACCCGTTTATGGGGATGGACAAAACGTTCGAGACTGGCTGCACGTTGCGGACCATTGCGAGGCGATCTCGACGGTGTTGCAAAAAGCGACTCCCGGTGAGACTTACAATATTGGTGGGAACAACCAAGTCAAAAATATTGATATTGTCCAGCAGCTTTGTGGCTTAATGGACAACTTGGCCGGGGAGTTACCCGTCTTGCCAGCTAGCAACCTGATCACATTTGTGACCGATCGCCTGGGGCACGATCGCCGCTATGCCATGGATATTTCTAAAATTCAGCGCGAGTTGGGGTGGCAGCCAAAATACGACTTTGCCACCGGGCTCGCCCAAACCGCCCAATGGTATCTCGCGAATGAGGCTTGGTGGCGCCCTCTACTTAACCGCTCTCATAAGTAGCTGCAGTTGCTTTGTCCCTCGCAGTCGTAAGACGCCCAATGGTATCTCGCGAATGAGGCTTGGTGGCGCCCTCTACTTAACCGCTCTCATAAGTAGCTGCAGTTGCTTTGTCCCTCGCAGTCGTAAGACTGCCAGCATATTAGGTTGACTGCGGTAATCGGCTTCTGCAATGGCCAAGCTTCTAAGCCTTGGTCGTTATTGAGCACACTTCAGCCGACTGCATTCAGCGATACTGTAAGGGCTGTTGGGCTGACCAAAGGCGATCGCTATGCTGCCGTTTTTAAAGAATCAAGTCTTACCCAGTCGCGGGGCACAACTCATCATCCAGACGGGATTGAAGTGGCAAAAGGATAAATGTTTGGAAATGGGCGCAGCGCTCTCGTATTACGCCTTGTTCTCACTATTTCCCATTGCTTTAGTAATTGCCAGTATTTTGGGATTCTTATTGGGTCCAGAAACCGACACTGCCCAAAAGATTTTGACCTTTGCCCAAGACTCTCTGCCCCCCGATGCTTTTGACATTATTGAAGATACATTGTTAAGACTCAACCGCCAAAGTGTGGGAGCTGGGATGGTGGGCTTTGGGGTGTCGTTTTTCGCCGCGAGTAGCGTTTTTAGTGCGTTGGATCGATCGGTTGATCGGATTTGGAAAGCTGAAGAGCCAGAGACCAGCGAGTCCATGACTTTACACGCTAATGCCATGGCTTTTGGGATCAAAAAACTCATGGCCTTTGGGCTCGTGATGAGCACAGCGATGCTGTTGTTGCTATCACTACTGTCGAATATTGTGATTCGAGTCGTTCTTCGCGTGCTCAACAACATGGACCGTACGGTCTCTTTCGTCAATATTGATAGTTTATTGATTGCGAGAATCTTACAAGTCGGGTCGTCTTTTTTATTAGTCGCGTTGGCCGTGTTGCTACTATTCCGCTTTTTGCCCTCGACCCTCACTCCATGGAAAGATTTGTGGCCAGGGACTTTATTGACCACTGGGTTGCTCATCGGCTTGCAACAGTTGGTCAGCCGCAACATTATTCACATCGGTGGTCAGTACCAGTCCTACGGTGCGATTGGTGGGGTCATGATTTTGATGTTGTGGATTTATCTCACCTGCCAAATCTTTTTCTTTGGCTGCGTAATGTCTTACGTCTATGCGCATTTATTTGGCAGCCGTCGCAATCACGATTTAGTGCTTTGAATTAGGTATTTGACATAGCCAAATGCAGAGGGCAAAGCCCAAAATACAAGTTGGACTCGCGGTGAATTTCCAGCATTTGTATTGGTCTCATCTAAATCAGCAGATTGCGATAAATCGGCAAACAGAATTGTGTCTATCATTCCCATCCGATCGAAGGAAGAATGTGATCGTGCCTGACGAACGGCCTATTCGGTGCGATCGCCAACTGCTAAACGGGGTTACCGCATATTCGCTCTGCCTACTCACATGCTTTGCTCGACCATTCAGAACCCGACGCCAGATGAAATATAAGTTCTCCGCGCAGATTTGAGGTAAGCCCCGCCCAGATATGGTTAGATGTATGGGGAATCCTGGGGTTGTGGACTTGGGGATAAGCTAAATGGCCAATACTTACCAACGCGTATTACTTAAATTAAGTGGCGAAGCTTTGATGGGGCAGCTCTCATATGGCGTTGATCCAACAGTTGTTCAATCCATTGCCGAAGAAGTTAGTACTGTCGTCAAAAACGGAATTGAAATTGCCATCGTCGTCGGCGGTGGCAATATTTTTAGGGGCATTAAGGGGTCTGCTGCTGGGATGGATCGGGCGACGGCTGACTATATCGGTATGTTAGCCACTGTCATGAATGCCATGACCCTACAGGATGCGATCGAGCGTAATGGCATTCCCACCCGCGTGCAAACCGCCATCACCATGCAAGAAGTCGCGGAACCCTACATTCGGCGGCGGGCCATTCGCCATTTAGAAAAAAAACGGGTCGTGATCTTCGGCGCAGGGTCGGGTAATCCTTTCTTCACCACAGATACAACAGCTGCTCTCAGAGCCGCCGAGATTGGTGCCGATGTCGTCTTTAAAGGCACGAAGGTAGACGGGGTCTACGATTCCGATCCCAAACTAAACCCAGAAGCCAAGCGATTTAATAGTCTCACCTATGGCCATGTGCTGGCTCACGACCTAAAGGTGATGGATGGCACGGCGATCGCGCTGTGCAAAGACAACAATATTCCTATTATGATATTTGACCTATCGGTGCCAGGTAACATTCGCCGGGCAGTGATGGGAGAATCGATCGGCACAATAGTGGGAGAGTCCTGTGAAGTTAGCTGATTTAACTGATATCGAACTCGCAATGCAAAACGCAGTGGATGCCACCAAGCGGGCATTCAACACCATCCGTACAGGGCGAGCAAACGTCTCGTTGCTGGACAAAATCATGGTGGATTATTACGGCAGTCCGACTCCCCTCAAGTCTCTGGCCAATATCACCACTCCGGATGCCAGCACCCTTATGGTTCAACCCTTTGACCCGAGTTCTTTAAGTGATATTGAACGCTCCATTTCGATGTCAGATGTGGGCCTGGTGCCCAACAATGATGGCAAGTTGATCCGGCTGAATATTCCCCCATTGACGAATGAGCGACGGAAAGAATTTGTCAAAGTGGCGGGCAAGTATGCCGAAGAAGGTCGGGTCTCGGTGCGCAATGTACGACGCGATGGCCTCGACGTCTTTAAGAAGCAAGAAAAAGACAGCGAAATTTCGGAAGATGAATTTCGCGATTTGCAAGATGAAGTCCAAACTTTAACCGATAAGTACACGGCTCAGATTGATCAGGCTCTGAAAGCCAAAGAAGAAGACATCATGACGGTGTAAGTAGGTTCCTTTAAATCAGTCTTGGGTCGTCGTGTATGCAAATCAAGCCTGACCAAAAAAGCGGCGGACAGCTAGCTGCCCGCCGCTTTTTTGTTGGGGTAATTACGCCATTTACTGCACCACAAAGACCCGACGCAACGGGCGCGACGCCTCAGTGTTGAGATAGACCAGCACGTCATAGATACCAGCGTCATACCCAGCTTCACCAGCGGTCAAGGTATAGACATAGGTGCCAATATCCGGCGTTACCGTCACGGTATCAGCGGCCACCTCGGCAAAAGCATCATTTTCACTGGCTGCATAGCGCCAGATAAACGTGAGATCGAGGTTTTGGGTCGCCTCCGTAAACCGATTGCCAATACTGACATCGGCATTGACGGTTTGGGTGCCGACGGCAAAGCTGTCTTGACTATCGCCACAGCGATCGCCCCGATTGACATCCGTTTCCTGCAAACCTTCCTCACTGATAATTTGCTCGATTTCTTCCGGCGAGAGGGTTTTTTCACAGACCTTGAGGGCTGACAGTTGCATCGCATCACTGATAAGGCTGCCCCCCGCTGCTGCGTCAATGACATCAGGATTGGGCCATACCGTAAACTCGCTCGTCTCGGCTAAAAAGTCGGGTGCAGCCGCAGAGGCCATCTGCACTTCATAGGTGCCCACCGCGAGAGACGGCAAGGGAATGGCGGCTTGGAAGGCCTCGTCACCGGGGTTAACCGTCACCGTTGTAGTGTTCAACGTCTCACTATCTTCTGGTAGCGGACGATAGTTGACCGTAACCTCCACCGGCACCGCCGCTCGAATGTGCTGGGGCGCACCAGTCACATACAGTGTTTCGAAGGAATCTTCGAGATATCGAGTCGTACTCGCGGCACAGGCATTTTGCTCTAGAGCACTACAGAGGGCGACCGTATTGAGACGGGGCGGATTGCCTGTCAACGCAAAGGTTTCGGTAATCGTTTCATCTCCCGCTACCAGGGTCGCAGTATAGTCGCCGATGGGCAGTGTCTCTAACGGCAGTTCAAATTGCACTTTGCGATCGCTCACAGTTGCTGCCGCCGTATGGACCACAGGCTGGGCAACATCCTCGGGATTTGCCGCCTCAGCATCAGCAGTGTCCGGCGATGTTTCGGCAGCCGCGTCAGGGGCGTCGGGTGCGGCTTCAGCGGGAGCGGCGGGCGTATCACTATCGGGTGTGTAAACTAACTCCAGCGTCACCTCGGTGCCTGTATCGGTATCCGGAAACTGAGCCGTCACAAAAGCAGACGAGGCTGCATCAACATTCAACTCGGCTTCATGACTGGGACAGGTCGCATCCACTGGCGCGGCGCAGAGTTTGGCTTGGGCAACCGCTGGCGTGAAGCTGATCGCCGCAATTATTAAGATGATGCCAGCGAGTAGCTTTAAGACTTTGGGTTGTAAAAAGGTGAGTTTGGCCTCTAGTTGGCGCTGCAGCGGCGGAAACACCACCACGAAGGCGAGCGCTGCCAGCACTGCCATAATTATTTGCCCACCCACGAGCCCCAAGAATAAAAGTGCTCCGGCTAAAAGAGCCACGAGCCACTGTAAGAGCGTTAGTAAAAATCTCATCAGAATTGCAAACTATGTAGAACAAACCATGGGTTGCGATCAGTCATCGGGGTCTGCTTCAGCGATCGCCCCCTCAGTTCGCCCCCTGAACCGTTAAGGCAGTTATCCATCGGCGATCAGTCATTAGCACCACCAAGGTTCGAGCCCCTGGCTTGCGTTGTGGAACAGCACCGTTAAGACTGGCCCTACCAAGTCTCGGGAATTCACTGATGACACCCACAAACCGCAACCCCAGACCTCACTCCTGACAAACATGCCCATCTCCTGAACTGGCCTCACACTTTTATCGAAATATGTCATGCCCTGTAACCGTGCCTGACCGGAGCAACTCACAGCCCAGATCGAAATTGGCACAACGAAAATCACGGCATGAGAGGTATGGCAAAGGGGTTTCTCTGGCCTCTTGAACGATGCGATCGCGGCAATTTGGCTCAGTTCGCGAGACCTGAAGCTGGGGCAGTTCCTAAAATCATGGGCTTGAATAAGTCATAGCAATCGCCGCCCTGACAAAATTCCATCGGTCTGAAAGTCGCCTATGGCGAGAAGTTCTCGACTTTGTGTTAAAAGAAGGGAGTAGCTGTCTTTTCAGGAATTCGAGGATTATGCTTTTTCCCGGTGCGGCTGTCCGCGTGGTCAACATGGATGACACTTACTACGGCTTTCAAGGGCAAGTGCAGCGCGTTGCTGACGGCAAAGTAGCAGTGCTCTTTGAAGGAGGCAACTGGGACAAGCTCGTCACCTTTAACGCCTCCGAGCTAGAGGGCTTGGATAAGCGCCGAGGCAAGAAATAAACCCCACTGCCCGCATTATGAAGGTCTTTTATGCGATTGCCTTTACCGCAGCTTGCGGCCCAGTCACCTCAACCTGGCCACATCGCTGAAGTTATTGAAACGTCGACGACTGAGTTTTTGGCGCAATGCCTTGAACCAGATGCGCTGAGTTTTGCTCAGATGCCACCCTTTGGTAGTTGGGTTAAGGCCGCCGACGAAGACTCTGGTAATCAGATTTACGGTGTGGTTTACCATGCCACCACTAGTCCGTTGGATTCTGTCCATCGGGCCACCGCTTTAGGGCTATCGCTGGCGGAACTGCGAGAGCAGCAACCGCAAATTTTTGCGATGCTCAAGACCGAGTTTAGTGTGGTGATCGTGGGATTTTTGCCCAGCGGGGGGATAACACTATTTACCAACACCTGCCGCCTCGCCCCCCACAAGTTCACCAGGCGGTCTATCGCTGCCCGCCGGAAGCAGTCGTAGAGTTTACCGAGCAGTTGGACTTTTTGCGCACGCTGATGGATATGCGCAGTGCCCCTGTAGATGGTCTGATTGCGGCGGTAATTCGCGAAGTCTATCAGTTACGCCGACTGGATCGAGATTGGCTGGTACAGGCAGGCCGAGTGCTGAACGTGCAGCTCAAAGACGACTACGATCGCCTCCGCACCATTCTTGCTCAAATTCATCCTTAAGTCGTCATGCCCACCTTTGATTGGATTGTGGTCGGCAACGGCTTGACCGGCGCTGCGCTGAGTTATGAACTGGCGCGCCAAGGGGTTTCGGTACTGCTGCTCGAAAAGTCCGTGACTCCGGAAAGTGCCACCCGCTACAGCTATGCCGGGGTACCCCATTGGTCAGGCAGTAGCCCGCTGCTGCGGCAACTTTTTCGCGAGAGTCGCACCCGCTACGCCGCCCTGCCAGAGGAAACGGGGGTAGCTCATCACTATCGCGAGTTGGATTTGTTGCTGACAGTGGAACCCGATCAAGATCCGCAAGATTTAGTCCGGCGCTATGCTCAGGTCGAAACTCCACCAGTTCCCATTACGGCGGCGGAAGCCGTTGAACGAGAACCGCTGCTGAATCCTGCCGCGATCGCGGGAGCCCTTACAGTGCGCCATGGCCACGTCGACCCAGCGGCGCTGGTCAAGGTATATAACCACGGTTTGCAAAATCTGGGCGGGCAAATCATTATCGCCACCGTAACCGGATTAGTCCGCATCGGCGATCGCATTACGGGCGTAACCACGCCCACCCAAGCCTACGCTGCCGGTCAGGTAGTGGTCGCTGCTGGAGGACTCACACGAGAGCTAATCAAAACTGCGGGCATTCGGGTGCCCGTTTATTTCACCCATGCGGAAGTGGTGGAAACGCCGCCGTTAGATTTGACGCTGCGATCTCTGATTATGCCTGCAGACTTGACCCGCTCTGCGATCGAGTCAGAAGCCACCAGCGATGCAACGCAGGATCTCTGGGATGAACCCGGCAATGAAATCCGCCCCCCCTTTCTCGATTCCGGGTGTGTACAGTTTCCCGATGGCCGCCTGCGCATGGGACAAATTAGTCGCATCAACACTGCTCTGGAGCCGACGTTGGACGTCACCCAAGGCGAGCGGCGCATCCGGGCGGGCATTACACCCTTAGTGCCAGCGCTTGATCAGGTGCCGGGACAGTGGCACGCCTGCCGGGTGGCCTTTAGTCAAGATGGCTTGCCCTTGGCAGGGCCGGTGCCCGGCCTGCAGAGAGGCTATGTGTTTTCTGGCTTTACCAGTCCCTTTGGCTTAGTGCCCGCGATGGCGGAGCACTTCGCCCGGTGGGCTAACGGTCAAGCCAGTGACGTTGTACAGGCCACTCGCCCCGATCGCTTCTCTGCTGACAGCCTATCCGCTTAGTGACAATGCTCCCTTGCCCTTGCTCGACCGTGGCAATTGGGGTTTAAGCTTCACATCATCCAGTGGCCTGAGATTTCGGGAAGCTTGGCCAATGGGAAACAGCGATCGCGGCGGCAAACTTGATACCGTTACAGTAAGCATCCATTGAGTTCTTTCACCATGCTGCAATTTTTGCCTCCGGGCTTTGAGCAAAAAGTCACTGAAACCTCTTTGGGCATCATGGCTTACTACACGCAAGCGCCGGGGGGCATGTGGGATACCCAGAACTCGCCAAAGCAGTGCACATTAGTCTGTCTGCATAGCTTGGGTGGGGGTTCTTCGGCTTACGAATGGTCCAAGGTGTATGGAGCGCTGGCGGCAGACTATCGCATCATTGCGCCAGATCTGGTGGGCTGGGGACAATCGGCCCATCCCCAGCGAGATTACTGCCCAGCGGACTACTGCAACATGATTGCCCACTTAGTTGAACAAGTGGCGGGCGCACCCGCGATCGTCGCAGCAACTTCGTTAACGGCCGGGGTGGTGGTACAACTCGCAATTCAGCGGCCAGAACTGTTCAAGGCGCTGTTTTTAGTGTCACCCTCCGGTAATGATGACTTTGGAGTGGGGTACGGGTTCAGCCTGCCTGCTCTTTTGGCGGGAACACCGATTATCGATCGCCTCATTTATCAATTTGGCGCGGCGAACGAGGCCGCCGTGACGCAGTTTCTCACCAACTTTCTCTTTGCTCATCCCGAACGCATCACCGATGAAATCGTGCAGGCTTACACCTTTTGCACTCAACAGCCCAATGCGGAATATGCGGCGCTAGCCTCGCTGAAAGGCGATATCTGCTTTGACTTGACCCGCTACATCGGTCAACTCACGGTGCCCACCACCATCGTCGGGGGTGAAAAAGCCCGATTCAACCACCCCGGGAAGACGAAACGATTAGCGGCCATGAACCGTCAGGCCATTCAAACCGTCCACGTGGTGCCAGATGTGGGCGTGCTGCCCCATGTGGAAGCGCCAGCAGTGGTGGTGGGGCTACTCCGAGCGTTTTTGCAATCAACCTTGACGCCTCAGCCGACGCCAGATGTCGTCCTCAGTGGCAGTCCAGTTGAGGGGACTTAAAGGCGGGCTAGCAGCTCTTGTTTTTTGGCCTGAAATTCCTCGTCGGTCAAAATGCCTTGCTCTTTGAGTTGGCCCAATTTTTCTAGCGTTTGGTACACATCTGCGGCTTCATTTCCCTGTTCATTTTCGAGATCAGAGACATAGCCTTTGCCCCGTTCAAAAGCGGAATCATAGGCAGCTTTGACCTGATCTTCCACAAAGTTATTCAGGGTGCCGCCGCTGGAAAAATGAGCGATCGCAACTTGTCCCACTGCGTAGGTCGAGGCTCCGGAGGTGAGCGCCATGGAAGCACCGCCAATCATCGTGCCAATACCCGGAATCGCTTTAATAAAGCTCGCGCCCAGTCGGGCCAAAGTAGTGCCCGTGAGCGCCGTGACAAAGGTTTTGCCCATATTCGGCGAATAGTTGACGTCGTAGAGTTTAGCGAGTTGCTGCAGCATTTCGAGTTGAATGGCGGTGACGGCCGCAAAATCTACGAGCGGAATGGGAATGAGGCCGCCGCCCATGGCCCACAGGACATGGGAACGAATAATGCCGTTGGCTTGAGGTTGTTGGGTCATCGCTTGAGGTTAAATCAGTTAAGAGGGTGTTTGAAAAGTTATCCAACCAATGTTTGGCTACTTGAAGTACCTAGAAGTACCCAGGATGGAATCGGCGTTTTTGGCCGTGACTCAGTGGACACGGGTAACCTTAGCTGCGCAAAGCAACCCCTTTAAAACATCCTCTTAAGTCAGGATACCCACAGCGGCCAGCCCCGTTATTACCGATATAGCGAAAAGCCGAGGGCAGCACTGAAAGTCTTGCCGCATAAAGGCTCCAGAAATCTATCTCATGCCAACCCAATTGCGATCGCCCAGCCCAATCAGCAACAATAGACGATAAATCGCCCTCCCATCAATGTACCTGGCTGTGGATTCCTCACGGCCAATCGGTGGTTAAACTTGACCTGAGCTTTCCTGCGGGCTGCCTATCCACCTTGTACTCTAAACTGTATGTCCCTGACCTTTACCAATCCCGTTCAAGAACTGACTTATCAAAAAGTCGCTGATTACCTCCAAGGGTCAGAACTCTTTCGGTCGGCCCTGCGCAACTATGGCGATCGCCCTAAGTTCGACATTCTCTACGGCTCGGCTCTAATTGAGATCGAGGTTTTGCCCTGGGAAGTGCATCCGTGGGAAGCGGGTGACCTTGCGACGGTAAGGGCCACAAGCTGTGTCACCGTAGGCAGCACGCTGGACTGCGAGCTGATGCAGTTTTTGCTGACTGAAAATCGCCGGATGCGGTTTGGAGCCTTTCATCTCGACGATGCCGGTCAGGTGGTCTTTTCGGAAAGTGTGCTGGGGGGCGACGAGATGTCACTCATTGAACTGCAAACTTGCATCCTATCGGTGGTGACGATCGCCGATACCTATGACGACATCATTGCCGAGCGATTTGGTGGGCAACGGGCGCGCGATCGTCATCCGCAAGCATTCTCCCCAGGCTTGACTTAAATCGCCTGATGAAACGTAGTTGTTTAGCGTGCTCAAAGGATCCCTCGCTGTCGTCTCCCCTCAAAAACTATCCGTCATGTACAAATCACTCTAATACCAGTTCCCCAGAATAGAGCTACAGATCGGAGTTGAGGGCTCTGGGGGCAAGGGGGCGACGGGGGAAGATGTGTCGCTGGATTTTGGAGCATCGGTGTAACTCTTTTCTGCCGAGGATTTCAAGGCCAGGTTACAGAGGCAAACAAGTATCAACACTATATTTCACAAGTTCTAGAAGCTTGTGACCATCCACCGAGAACGCCATCTGCGAGGTCCAGGACGGCAGATTCGTCCTGGTCGACGGAGGTCTGGGGGCAAATCGAAATTGCCCCCAGAGAATAGGCTCTAACGTAGCCTGAATATTCGTCTTACGACCCACTGCAAGCGATAGCCAGAAGTCTCTCAGTGTAAAGCTTTGGCAGTTTTTTGCTTGAAGAATAGCTTTTCCAGGGGGATCGGCAGTCGCTGGACGCTAAACACACACGGTTAAAGCGGAGACACCTCCAGAGTCATAATCGCTTCCCCACCTCGGGGAGCAGGTACCAAAGTAACCGTTTGGTCAGCCACAGCAATATCACCCGCGTAGCCAACCCCTAACACCAGCTCGCCGCGTCGATGCAGGGTCAAGCGGGGGCGCAATTCACCGTTCCAATCCAGTTCTTGGTCAAGGCCAACGTTCACCAACATCAAATAGGGAAAGACAGCATTACCACCTGTGTTCACAAAGGTTCTGAAGACGTAGGTGCCGTCAGTCAATTGACCCATGGTTTGATACGCCACAAAGCGGCGATCGCCAAACTGCTCCCACGCTGCCGTGACTCGTCCCGCCTCATCCACTGAAACGTCAGCATAGAACTGGTTGGTATCGGCGGTAGTGCCTTCAATATCGACCGCGATCGCCCCCGGGCAACGTATCAGACAACCAGGGCGTCATCGCCGCGATCGCCCGCGGATTCACCGGCTCCCCTTGAAATGTGAATGACTGCCGCAGTTCCGTCAGAGTCGCTTCGTAGTCCATAGGGATAGATGTCACCGCTGGGGGCACACCGACTTCACCCCAAACCGGCTGCCCACGATTCGCTAGCCCGAGAAAACACAGGAAGGCTATCAGCAAACACCCGAGAAAACTTAAGATTTTATTTCGTTTCAATTTTCTTCCTTCCACAAAAAGACCACTTTTTCTTAAGGTTTAACCAGTCTTTTTTAGCAACGCTGGGAGTTCATGAAATCTCCTAAATACATTCACCTTTCTAAATATTGGCTTACGCTTCTTAGTTCAATGAATTTTTTTGTGGAAGGAGATCACGGACTTTATGGGAGCGTTAATCTGAGGCTAAGCCAGTGAATTGACTGGCGATTAGTTAACCCAATTTTCCCAGCGCTACGGGAAGTTGGGTGAAGCCGTTTCACCTAAAATGGAAGGGGTAAATATGACCCAGAAAGTATCAGCGGGGCCGCGCAATGTCGCCATTGTTGGCCCCTACTCTAGTGGTAAAACGACCCTTTTAGAAAGCTTGCTTTACGTCAGTAAAGCCATCACTCGCAAGGGCAAAATCGAAGAGGGTACAACCCTAGGCGATGCCACCCCCGAAGCCCGCGATCGCACCATGACCGTTGAATTAAACGCCGCCAGCGCTGAGTATGGTGGCGTTCGTTTTAATTTTATTGATTGTCCGGGTTCGGTAGAGCTACAACAAGAAACTGACAACGCTTTGATCGGGGTCGACGCCGCGATTATCGTTTGTGAAGCCAACCCTGACCGCGTCCTCACCCTGGCACCGCTTTTCCAGTTTCTAGATAGTTGGGAAATTCCCCATGTGGTCTGGATCAATAAGATGGATCGGGCAACGGCCCCTTTTCAGGAAGTATTGGCCGCGTTGAAAACCGTTTCTAGCCGTCCCATTTTGCCGCAGCAATACCCGATTCGCGAAGATCAAAAGCTGGTGGGCTTTATCGACTTGATTACCGAGCAAGCCTATCACTACCACGACAACGCGCCCGCTGACCCAGTGCCTCTGCCCGAGACTTTGCAGGAGCAAGAGCACGCGGCCCGCGAGGAAATGTTGGAAGCGCTCGCTGACTTTGATGACCATCTCCTCGAAGAGTTGTTAGAGGAAGTCGAGCCGCCACAAGAAGAGATTGTGCAAGATCTCAAACAGGATTTAGGCGCTGACCTCATCGTGCCGGTCCTATTCGGTATCGCCTCAGATGACTTTGGTACGCGACCGCTGTGGGATGCCCTCGTCAAAGAAGCGCCCGATGCCACCGCGACCGCGGCAAATCGCGGCTTAGAGGCGGACGGTGACGAAACCTTGGCCCAAGTGCTCAAGACTTTCTATACTCCGCAGGGCGGCAAGCTGTCGCTAGTCAGAGTTTGGCAGGGCAGTCTCGCCGATGGTGACAGTTTGAATGGCGATCGCATGGGTGGCTTGTATACCCTCATGGGTCAACAGCAAAATAGCGTGACCCAAGCTCAAGCTGGGGATATTGTGGCGATCGCGCGGCTAGAGAGTACCCTGACCGGGGCGACTCTCAACCCTCAAGGCACCCCCAGCGTCGAACTACCAACGGCAGAAGTCCTGGCTCCGGTGTACGCCCTTGCCATCACCCCGGAAAAACGCAGCGACGAAGTGAAGCTGACTGACGCCCTCAACAAACTGATGGAAGAAGATCCTTCTTTGCGATGGGAGCAACACGGCGACACCCACGAAGTGATCTTATGGGGCCAAGGCGAAGTCCACCTCAAAATCACTCTGGATCGCCTGCGTCGGAAGTACAACCTGCCGATGACCACCCACCTGCCTCGCGTGCCGTACAAAGAGACGATTCGCAAGTCGGGCAAAGAAATTCGTGGTCGCTACAAGCACCAAACCGGGGGGCATGGCCAGTTCGGTGATGTCTATCTCGACATTCAACCTCGGGATCGGGGTGAAGGCTTCAGCTTTGACCAAAAGATTGTCGGTGGCGTCGTGCCCCGCCAATACATTCCCAGTGTCGAAACCGGGGTGCGCGAATATCTCAGTCAGGGGCCGCTCGGCTTCCCGGTAGTGGATGTCGCAGTGACGCTGACGAATGGTTCGTACCACAATGTCGATAGCTCTGATCAGGCGTTCAAACAAGCCGCCCGCATCGCCATGCAAGAAGGGTTGCCGAAGTGTGAGCCGGTACTGCTGGAACCGGTGGACTCGGTAGAAATCTCGGTGCCCACCAGTTTCACATCCAACGTGTTGAAACTCATTAGCAGCCATCGCGGCCAGATTTTGGGCTACGAAGGCAAGGCCGGTTGGCAAGGTTGGGATGTGGTTTCGGCCTACATTCCCGAAGCAGAAATGCAAAACCTGATTCTGGAACTGCGATCGCTCTCCATGGGTGTTGGCACCTTCAACTGGCAGTACGACCACTTGAACCCAGTCCCGGATGAGTTGCGCGATCGCATTTTGGCTGAAACCAACAGCTAATTGCCTCAGCGTTTCTGCTACCAGAGAGACATCGAAAACATCAACGTCGAATCAATCCTCCTTGAGGTCAAGTGTGGCTTCAAGGGGGATTTTTTGCTGAGGTATTGCTGGCCATTATCAGCATGGCGTCCCCTGGATATAGAGCAAGCCGGAGTTTGACCAAGTCGCCCTGGATGGTTGAAACAATTTTCTGGCAGGCATTCCGACTTCCGCATTCCGACTTCTGCTATAGACCTTTGCCGGGCTCTGGCACGCCCTGGCAGATCGCACGACGCCTTGAGGGGCAAACCGGCCCTCAGCAACGCCTGAATATCTGCAATCACAAGGATCCTACGGTCAGTCAACGTCACAAAACTGAAACAGTTGATTGGTAGTTTATGTAACAACCTGTGTCAAGATGGTAAAGCTGTTGAGAGAAGTTGGCCGTTTCCTTAAGGGCAAACGGTTTGACCTAGAGAGGAGGCATAGTTAGCAATGCAGGTTGGCGATCGCGTACGAATCAAAGATTCGGTTATTTTTTATCATCATCCCCTGCATCGCAATGAACCCTTTGATGCCAAGGGCATGGAAGGCGAAGTCGTCAATGTTTTACAAGATTGGAAAGGGCGTCCGATCAGTGCTAACTTTCCCGTTGTGGTCAAGTTCCAAGTTGAAGGTGCTAAGCGTCCCCTTCAAGCCCACCTTCGCAGCGACGAACTAGAGACGGTCGGTTAGTCTATTTGACTGACGCAAGTCTTGAAGAATTGAATCAGATACGCAAAATCCCCCGTTGACTCGTAGCAGCCTCAACGGGGGATTTTGCTTAACTTAGCTTGCACCGCGAAAGGAAGCCCAATCCTCAGCTTAGAGTGGCCCCACTCCAACTTGAACGACACCTAAGAAGGTCGAAAAAGCGGGAATCTGGGCCTTCTACGACCTAGATTGAAAGTAAGTACTATGATGTGAAAGGAAGCTTAACTTTTGTAAATATTTTGACTTCGGCTGTCAGACCTTCTCAACCGATTTCCTGCTCTTCTGCCTGGTTGGCCCTCGATGTTCTCTGGCAAGGTGGCGGCACCGTGGTCAAACAGGGATTGCCCCATGACCAACTTTCACCCGCTTGGCAAATTTTGTTGCTGGGGGATGGCTCACCCACCCGCCATCTACAACTGCTAACTCGTGAACGGACTGACGTTGACGTCATTGACATGTCCGCGATCGGCCTGGCCCCCGACAACGCCCCACAAATTG
This sequence comes from Leptolyngbya sp. SIOISBB, assembly GCA_010671905.1. Taxonomy (GTDB): domain Bacteria; phylum Cyanobacteriota; class Cyanobacteriia; order Phormidesmidales; family Phormidesmidaceae; genus Halomicronema. The sequence continues at coordinate 5,535,767 of JAAHII010000001.1, read as the reverse complement.
TCGATGCGGTGCCGGGGCCCCGGTTGCGCCGTCAAGTTTGGCTCCGCACCGCCTCGGGGCAGCGCTTAGCCTATGCCACGTCTTGGTGGGAGGCTAGTCATGTCGATGAATACTTACAAAACAAATCGCTGCCGATTTGGGCCAGTCTTTCACGCATTCGGGCGGAACTGTACCGCGACATTCGCGGCATTTACTACGGCCACTCGCAACCCTTGGAAATTGCTTTTGGTGAGCGGGGGCCGTTTTGGGGACGGCACTATTTGTTCTGGCACAATGGCAAGCCCCTGACGCTTATCTACGAGGTCTTTTCGCCCTACTTGACGCGCTATCTAGGGCCAACGCGCTCAGAAATTCCTCCTCAAGATAGTTAAGGGTGTAGTGCGTAGTGCGTAGGGTGGGCACTGCCCACCAAAATCTGGCACATCCCTTCAGCTACTGAGCAACAGCTCTAAGTAGCTTTGGGTAAAAAGTTCGAGGTATATTTCAGGGAGTAAAGCTTGAATTGCGACCCACTGCGAGGACAACAGATGGGAATGCGATTGCGTGTGTTCCTCACCGCTGAGGAAGAGCGAACCCTGCGAGAGTTACGCCGAGCAACGACGGTGCCACAACGGGTCAAAGATCGCGCCGACGTGGTGCGCATGAACGCTCGGGGGGATTATGTCGAGACCATTGCCGCTTACTTCAAGTGGCATGTAGAGACGGTGCGCAAGACGCTCAAGCGTTGGCAAACCGCGGGTTTAGGTGGTTTATGGGAAGCCCCCGGACGCGGTCAATCCCGCACTTGGCAAGAAACGGACATGGCTTACCTAGAGCAGGTATTGAGAACCGATGAACGCACCTATACGGCGGCGCAATTAGCCGAGAAGCTCTATGAAGACCGCCAGATTCGCTTAAGTCCAGGTCACCTCCGTGAGGTGCTCGAAAAAAAGGGGGTGATTTGGAAGCGCACCCGCCAGAGTCACCGTCGCCGGCAAGACCCGGCACAACGCGGCACCAAACAAGCCGACCTCGATATGCTGGAAATGGCAGCGGCAGCAGGGGATATCGACCTTTTCTATCTAGACGAATTCGGCTGTTGCCAGTGGAGTTCAGTCAGTTACAGCTACTATTTCCGAGGCGAACAGCAACGCCAAGAGCAGACTCGCAAACGGGGACGCCGCTTAAGCATTCTGGGACTCTGGCAACCGTTCGTCACTTTTATCTATGGCCTGGTTTTCGGGTCGATGAAGAGCGCAAACTACATCGCCATGATGGATGGGCAAGCCGAGGCGGCGCAGCAAGCAGGACGACCAAGGGTGATTGTGCAAGACAATGGCTCGATTCACAAAAGCAAAGTGACACAGCAGAAATGGAGGGCATGGGAAGCCCTTGGGCTGTACCTGTTCTTTTTACCGGCCTACTGCTCCGAGATGAACCCGATTGAAGGGGGAATGGCAACATCTCAAGCGCGATGAACTCAGGGGACAGATGTTTGAGAGTGAAGCAGAACTGGCTTATCACGTTGTTGAGGGGCTAGAACATCGGGGTGAGATGCACGGCCACACGACCCAATACGTCAATGTCAAGACTACTTAATTAACCGTTGTACACCTCGATCTTTTCTGACGTACCTACTTATCAATGTCCTCATATCATCCACTTGTATAACTTAAATGCTTCCACGAAAACGGGTGGGCAAGCAGGTGGACTGGAAAGCAAAGATGGGCACCGGGGAAGTTTTTGCATACCCTACTCTGCTAATCAGCTTCTTGAATTGTCAAATGAAATTTATCAAAATCGAGGAAAACAATTCAATAAAACTCATTCTTCGCCATCTTCCAGTGGATGACTGGCTTGGGTGGATCATTTTATTGATTCCGGGATTTGTGGTAAGTAGTTATTATTTGTACAAGCATCATCATCCATTGCTAATGCTTGTACAAATAATGGTTACTGCATACTTTTTCTTGATCCATTTCAAGGTTGTTAGTAGCATTTTTAAAAAAAAGCAATCGACTAATCATTAGCCGTAAAAGCTTATTGCTGAATCGAGTTATTCAGTATTCATTCCAAGAGATTGTAGCAGTTGAAGTTGTCCGGAAGAGAACAAAAGTTACTTCTTATGGGGTTCAATTATCTTTTCAATCAGGTCAGAAAACTGAAGTAAACTCTTCAGGAACCACCGAGAGAGAAAATGCAGAGGCTATAGCATCTCTTATCAATCGGACAATATTTGGAGTTATAGACAGATAAAGCACTTAGTGTGGGCGGTAACCACGCCTCTATTTTTTGTTGACTACACTTATGACGATGCGGGTAACAAGACCTCTGTTGAGGAGCATAGCGGGCGGTATGTCGAGTACACCTACGACGAACTGTATCGTCTGACTCAGTAAGTAGGGTGGGCACCGCCCAACAACATTCGTGCTGTAGCAGCGCCTACCGAAACCTAGCGCATCTCTTCAGCTACTCTGACTTTTCCCGTTATCTTTTTGGGAGAAAAATCCGGCAGAATTTGACCACCCTGGAAGCCTAAAGGCTCGTTGGCAATTCTCAATAGACACTTCTTGTTGAGAATCATCTTCACTCCCAGAACCCTTGATATTTGGTTGTTCTAGGACTTAGTAGGAAAAGTCAGTTCAGCTACTAAACACCAATTCTGTCAATGTCCGTATATAATCCGCTCGTTAAAAACCTGAATGCTTCCCGAAAACGGGCGGGCAAGCAGGTGAACTGGCAAGCAAAGATGGGCACTGATGAAGTTTTAGCCCACCCCACGCTACTTAACTCTGAAAGTAAATCACCATGAACTTCAAAGATATTTTTATACATCAATATTGATATAATTATTTTCTATCTCTATGTTTTTAATCCTACTTGTAATTTTTTTGATGAGTTCTTTCTCTTCAGAATTCCTGTTCAAAATAGATATATAGTCAACTCCTCTCTTGCATAACTCAAAAGTTGAACCTTTAAGTTTTGAGGAGCCAAGTAAAAATTCAATAAAACCCTCGCTTTCCCCTGAGATTTTCAGACTTTCATCAAATAAACCATTAACAGGTACTTTCATGTAACTCACTGAGCGCAAAATATAGCTTTCATACCAGTCATGGGTGTCATTCTTACAGAAGTAAATATCTTGCTTGACATTTAATCTCAGGAATGGAAACACCCAAATGGGTTGTATATTAAATGTACTCGAAATGCAGCCTATACCTATTTTGTAGTGCATGAATCCCAGCCAATTCTTCTCAAGAAATGAAAGATTTGAGAGGATTGAATTGTAAGTATTCCGATATTCTTGGTCGAGCAAATTCAATTCATCGGAAGATATACTGAGTGTAGTGCCTTTGCCTCTCAAGGCATACTCTTTGAAGTTATCTATCTTGTCTCGAAGTTTCATTCAAATCTATATATTTATTTCAGTTTTTACGACTTCAATCTCTTGGTATACATCCCGAAGATTATATTTGTCATTGATTTTGAGCCATGAGATCGTCCGAAAGTGCGTAGAGTGGGCACTACCCACCGAAATCTAGTGCATCCCTTCGTCTGCTGAATAACGATTCTGTCAATGTTCCTATATTATCTACTTGACAAAATTTGAATGGTTTCACGAAAACTGATGGGCAAGTAGGTGTCCTAGAAAGCAAAGATGGGCTGTGGTAAAGCTCTTGCTCACCCTACTCTGCTCAAGACTGTTGGGTTTCGTTGCCTCAACCCAACCTACAACTGGAATTTGTCCAAACTGCGATCGCCTACAATAGCGCCAAGGCAAAATCAAGGGTCTTTACGATGGTACAAACCCCTTCCAAACCATTGACGCTGGAGGAATTTCTAGAGCTGCCAGAGACCACTCCTGCCAGTGAATATCTCGATGGAGACATAGTTCAGAAACCGATGCCCCAGGGAAAGCACAGTCTGCTGCAGCGGGAATTGAGTTTTGCTATTACCTTAGCCTTGAAGCCAGAGCGAACGGCCCAAGCCTTTCCAGAGCTGCGATGTACGTTTGGCGGGCGCTCAATTGTTCCAGACATATCTGTCTTTCTGACACCCCGGATTCCCCGCGATCCGAATGGGCAAGTGGCGAATTCATTTGATATCGCTCCCGATTGGATCATCGAGATTCTCTCCCCTCATCAGAGTCAAACAAAAGTCATCCGCAACATTTTTCATGGCCTTGACCATGGCACCCAAATGGGGTGGCTACTAGACCCAGATGAGTCTTTTATTTTTGTGTATGGAGCTGACAAATCGGTACAGGGGTTTGAAGCGGCAGAGGTCGTGTTACCTGTACCCGCATTTGCTGCAGCCCTACAACTCAAGGTGGGCGAAGTCTTTGCTTGGTTGCAAGCTTAAGGATGTCGGGCACGTCATCAAGATAATCCCAGAGACCTTGAGGAATGAGCACACCCGCGCCCGCATTCTAGGGGCTATTGCCCTCTCAATAGAAGGAAGAATGTGACCACTCAGTGATGATAGCCCCTAGAATCTATTGGGTCATATTGAGCGATTTAGCCATTGAGCCAACCCGTATCTACGGCGATATGTCATTGCACGGCTCATGACGGCTGACAGTAAAACGTCTTTAACAGGGGCCATCGCCGATACTTATGCCAGGGTTTTGGGGGCAGCTTTGGCGGTAGGAAGATCGCTGAGTACCTGACCGTCGCGGAAGGTGATAACGCGATCGCACTGCTGGGCGACAGCCTCATCATGGGTCACTATCACCAACGTCATACCCGCCCGGTTAAGGCTGGCAAAAATATCTAAAATACTGCGGCTGGTCTGGGAGTCGAGAGCCCCCGTCGGTTCATCCGCTAGCAGTAGTTTGGGACGGTTCACAATGGCTCGCGCAATGGCGACTCGCTGTTGTTGCCCCCCCGACATTTGATTTGGGCGATTATGCAAGCGATTGCCTAGGCCCACTTTTTGCAGAGATTGAATGGCCCGCGATCGCCGCTGCGACTTGGGCACATTGGCATACACCATCGGCAGCATGACATTTTCAACCGCTGTGAGCTGGGGCAATAGATAAAACTGCTGAAACACAAAGCCAATTTTGCGGTTACGAATGTCGGCGAGGGCATCGGTTCCCAGGGTATTCACAGGAATGCCATCGAGGCGATAATCGCCTAGCGTCGGTCGATCTAAACAGCCGATCAGGTTCATCGCCGTCGATTTACCTGAGCCCGAGGCTCCGACAATGGCGCAATACTCGCCAGCGTCAATGGTTAGACTAACGTCTCGCAGCGCGTGTACTTCGAGGTCGCCAATGCCGTAGGTTTTGCTGATGTGCCACAAGTTAATCAAAGCCATGGAACTAGCTCCGTAACGCCACAATCGGATCAAGTTGCGCAGCGCGGCGTGCGGGCAACAGGCCAAAAATCAGCCCCGTGCTGCCTGACACTGTGAAGGAAATGGCGATCGCCGACAGACTAATGCCTGCACTCAAGGGAGTGGTCAGAGTCAAAATCACAATGCTGATGATGCCGACACCACTGCCAATCACTCCCCCAATCACGGCGAGGATGATGGACTCGATCGTGAACTGCATGGAAATATCGCTGCCCTTAGCGCCAATGGCTTTTCGCAAGCCAATTTCCTGAGTGCGTTCAGTAACCGACACCAGCATGATGTTCATAATGCCGATGCCCCCTACTAGCAGCGAAATACCTGCTGTAAATCCCAGCACCAGCACCAAAATGTCGGTAATGCTCGCCGCCGTGTCCAGCAAATCTTGCTGACTCTGGACAGTGAAGTCGTCTTCTTTGTTCAATAAACCGTGGCGCAGCCTTAGCAAGTTCGTGATTTGATACTGAGCCGCGCTGGCACTCGTAGGATCGCTGGCAGACACGGCAATGATTTGCACCGTCGGGCTGGTTTTGCCCACTGCTTGCCCCGTAATCTGATCCACCATGACCTGAATGGGCACATAAACAGTTTCATCCTGGTTTTGACCAAAGGAAGAACCCCGCGAAGCCACCACCCCTACAACCGTAAATCTGACGTTGTTGACTCGGATTTTTTGATTAATGGGGTTCTGGTCACCAAATAAAGTCTGGGCAGTTTCGCTGCCCAAAACAGCTACTGCTAGATCACTCTGAGCATCTACTGGGCTAAGAAATCGCCCCTGATCGAGAGTGATCTGACGTACTGTCAAATAATCTGGATTGGTGCCAATGACATTAGCTTGGGTCTCGGCGGCTCCTTGAGTTACTCGCAGGCGCTGATTTTTCTCAGGGGAAACTTCACTGACTGCCAACACTTCGGCCGCGATCGCTGCGGCATCCGCCAGGGTGAGGGTATCGGCCCGACTCACCCCGGCGGTCGGACCGCGTTGAGCATCGCCTGGGGTGATAAACAAAACATTCGTCCCCAAGGATTCGAACTGTTGGGTAACGAAGCCCTGCGCCGCTTGTCCGGCAGCCACCATCGCAATCACCGAAGCATTCCCGATGATGATGCCCAGCATCGTCAAGCCACTGCGGAGCTTGTTGGCTCCCAGCGTTTTGACGGCCATGGTGGCATTTTCAAAGAGGTTGTAAGCCATAGTGCAGAGTGCAGAAGTCAGAGTGCAGAAAGAAGGTCTTGCTGGCTGCAAGTTTCAGCCGCCTGAAACAACTTGAGCTAATCGCGGCTGGCTGTAGTATTCAAGCGATTGGGTGATCACAAAACCTGGAAAGGGTGTCGGTTCCGCCTAGGGAGGAAAAGAAGGACGTTCACGGTCTAAGTCCGGTACATCCAGGAACACTCGATCATCAGTCTCTAGTCCACTGAGAATCTGAGTTTTGCCATCCTGGGTGAGGCCGACAGTCACGGGCTGAAACGTGGGGTTACCCTCGTCGTCAGCAATCTGAACTCCCAACTGACCAGACTCAGTGGCGATCGCCACCGTCGGCACCATCAAGGCATCAACCACCGTTTCACCGATAAAGGTGGCATCGACCGTCATGCCCGACTTGAGCTGATCGAGGCCGGTTTGTGGTGTCACCGTCACTTGAAACAGGGTCACATTGTTCTCAATCACCGCCTCTGGGGCAATGCGCTTAACCTGCCCCGTAAACACCTGTTGGGGAAAGGCATCCGCCACAATTTCGACCGATTGCCCCACCTGCACTCGAGCAATGTTGGCTTCCGAGACATCCACTTCCACCTCTAGTCCTGAAGAAATGGCCAAGATTGAGCTAGACGTTGCTGACGCGGTTGCCGACGCCGAGGTGGTCGGCGTTACGATCGCGCCCACGGTGGCGTAGGTTTGGGTAATCACCCCGTCAAAGGGAGCGCGAATCACCGCTTCCTCAATTTGCGTTTCCGTCGCGGCGACTTGGGCTTCGGCAGCGGCCACGGCAGCGGCAGCAGCAGTTATATCTTCAGGGCGAGAGCCGCTCGCCGCTTCTTCCAGCTGGGCTTGTGCCTGTTCAAAGTTGGCTTCGGCGCTATTGGCTTCATTGATGTATTGATCCAGTTCACTCTGGGAAATCGCTCCCTGGGCCGCGAGTTCGCGGTAACGCACCAGCTGCGTCCCTGCTAAAGTGACCTGGGATTGGGCTGCAACCACTGAGGCCTCTGCTTGCCGAATGTCTTCTGAGCGATTGCCCGCCAGAATCTTGGCATAATCGGCTTCGGCTTGGGCCAGCTGAGCCCGGTTGCGGGCTAGCTCATCGGTCAAGGTGCCCACTTCCATCTGAGCCAGCACCTCTCCCACTTGGACCTGATCGCCAGGTTCAACAGATAACGCTTCCAGCCGCCCGGTCGTTTTGGGACTGAGGTTCACGGTATCTTCCGCCACAACACTGCCGGTACCCTCAACCCGCAGCGTCAGCGGCACCGTTTCGACGGGTTGGGTGAGCATGTCTAGAGTGGGTTGGTTACGGGTACGACGCAATTCGCGCGGTCTAATCAGACCACCTAAGACCAGTAGCAGGGCAATGAACCCGATCGCCCCCAACCACCAGCGGCGACGTTTTGGCTGGTCAGTCATCTCGGCAGGGGCGATCGCCTCCTCGCTTTGATCAAATATTGCCGTATCGGAGTCGGTATTCATATCAATCATCATCACGGTTCTAAAACAGCCAGAAAACTGTCTAATGGGCATTCCTAGCCAGTGCGATCGCGCTGTGTCTTGTCGCCAACTTGATTCTGGGTTGAGCCCCATTGCAGGGCGATACAAATTTCTGACGCCATTTTTAAGAAGCTCCTCTTCGTCTCATCTGATGTGACACCAAGAGGAGCGGTGTGGAGTGTGAACTATGTGGCAACTGAAGGTGAGCAACGACGACTCATTACAAGCCAGGGAAGCCGAGCTCTTCGGCTTGCTCTAACTGTTCTGCAGACAAGATGTCCTCCAAATCCGCAGCGATGTCCGCCCGCAGGGTTTCTAACTCACTGGCTTGATCCGCACTGAGATCAAGCTCAGCGAAGGGATCCAACGGGGCATCCGAAGAGCCACTCTGCACTTCTGCCTTGAGGTCTTCTAGCTGCTGCTGTTGCTCTGAAGTGAAAATGTCTTCGAGTTCAGACTGATAGCCCTGCATGACGCCGCGTAGCTGCTGCATCTGCGATCGGCTTAAATTCAGCGATCGGACGGCCTCACGATTGACCTGACTCTGTGCAGGGCTCGGAGTGCTGAGCAGCAACCCGCCAACCCCCACGCTCACCAGTAATAATCGAGACGTTGTTCGCATTAGCGATTGCAAAACCATGTGGTTTCTCCAATATGAGGATGGAACGCCAACTCCCAGGGGGTAGGATGACGTTCTGGCGCTGTCCTTGCCCCCGTGGGTTAGGCCCATCCTATGGGGAACCCGAGTGGCAGCACCTGAAGCAAACCTCCCAAAAGGGGTAGGGCAATTGTCGCAACTCAAATTAGGAGAATTGTCCTAGTGTGGTGCCGCTCCAAATAGGACATTCGTCGCTGGTCGTCAGTTAGGAGCCGCCCGTAGAGTGAATGAGTTCCCTGAATGGCTACTAAAGGGCTCCTCTCACTCAGTCAGCCCGTTTCCGTCCTTTTTCCCAGCGAGAGAAAGGACGGAAGGTGAGGGGACGGTCCATTATTCTAGAGGCTGTCATCTAACGGTCAAAGCCTAACAGTGAGAGGGTAACCGCCACCTAGCCTGTGGCGTGAATGCGGGCGCGGGTGTGCTCATTCCTGAAGCTCTCTGGGCTTAGTTGATGACCCGCTCTCAGCAACCATGAGCAGTCCCTTTCACCCCAATCTCGGCAAGTCAGAGTACAGGCCTGGCATCCTTTTAGAAGGAGATGTCGCTTTAGAAGGAGATGTCGCTGCCAAAATTCTCGTTGCTAGCGACCAATGGCGGCAGTGAGTTGGGCATTGTTGATCAGCCATGCTTTTGATAAAACGCTTACCGCCATCTGTCCCCAATATCCTTCAATCAATCGTCGACCAATGTTGCGTTGTGGAGTTCCTCTGGTGAAGTTAGATGTCCGGCGATCGCGCGCCCCTTTCAAACAGCTTCTCTATGTCGAATGGATACTGTTGGGAATGGCGGCCTTGGCGACGCTGTCTGCGATGGCGTTGTTTCCCGGTCAGAAAGTAGCTTGGGGCGAACTTAGCCTGATTTTGGGACTCACTGTCATGGGGTTGCACTTGCCGCAGCGCTGGTTGCCCAAGCTCAGTTACACTGTGCTGGAATTAAGTGGCTTACTGCTACTGGCTCTCCATACTTGGCGATCGTCCACGATGACGCCACTGTTACCCCTGTTGGGGATGGTTGTGGTGATCCGGAGCTGCCAGATGCTACAGGGATGGTGGCGAGTGGCTGTCGTCGGCATTGTGTTTACCCTGCACGGCATCGCGGTCTTTGCCCGAGGCGAAATGCCCATACCGCCCCTCGTCGTTCAACGTCTGGGCACACCGCCGACCGACTGGCAAATGACTGCGATTAAGACCAACCTCATCATCTTTTTTGGCTTGGTGTTGGTGTTTGTGCTGTTGTTGGTCAATGCGCTGCTGTCGGTTTATCGCAGTCAGCAAGACCTGGCGATCGCCCACGAACAGCTACGGGCCTATGCAGCCAAGATCGAAAATCAGGCCACCTTGCAAGAACGGAATCGTATCGCCCGCGAAATTCACGACTCTTTGGGCCATGCCCTCACCGCCCAAACGATATTGCTCGAAAATGCCTTATTGTTCTTGCCCCCCGAAGCGGCTCGCGCCAAAGGCTATCTCACCACCGCAACTGAGTCGGCCTATCAAGCCCTACGAGACGTCTCGAAATCAGTCGCCACCTTGCGTACTCAACCACTGCAAGACGCTCCCCTGAGTCAAACCATTCCCGCGTTGGTCAAAGATATCTGCCAACCCGCCCACATCGTCCCCGACTATCTGATTGAACTCCCCGAAGCCCTGCCCGAGGACACCAGTCTGGCACTATTGCGGATTGTGCAAGAAGCCCTGACCAACACGGTTAAGCATAGCCAAGCGCAACTGGTACAAGTCAGACTGGTAGAGAAATCTCGTCGTCTGAACCTGCAAGTGCTCGACAATGGCAAAGGCTTTGACCCGAGCAAAAATACCTCAGGCTTTGGCCTGCGGGGCATGCGTGAACGAGCCACGGCGCTAGGCGGCACGTGCCAAATTTGGAGTGCGCCGGGCGCTGGCTGTCGCATCAGAGTCATTTTGCCGCTGCCCGCATCCCTCACTCATCCTGCTTAAGTACAGATCGATGATCCGCATCTTACTGGTCGACGACCAAACCATTATTCGCCAGGGGTTAGCCAACCTGCTAGAGGCGCAGCACGACTTAACTGTGGTCGGTGATGCCGAAAACGGTCAGCAGGCGGTGGAACAAGTCGCTGCTTTGTACAATACACCGCACCAGCCCGACGTCGTCTTAATGGATGTGCGGATGCCAGAAACCGATGGCGTCGCCGCAACTCGGCAGATTTGCGAAGAGTTTCCGGGGGTCAAGATTTTGGTACTCACCACCTTTGACGACGATGACTACGTGCAACAGGCGATGCGCTATGGGGCCAAAGGATACCTGCTGAAGCAGACTCCGATCGCTGATTTAGCCATCGCGATTCGTGCCGTTCATCAGGGTTATACCCACATGGGGGCCAGGTTTGTTTGAGAAAACTTTCACCACCCCAGAGCCCATCCGTCCCACCGAAGATCTGATGCCACCGGCTTTAGCGGCCCTCTCCCCTCGGGAACAAGAGGTACTCAAGCTGATCAGCAATGGCCTAAGCAATCGTGAAATCGCCCAGGCACTGTTTATTTCTGAACGCACTGTGCGTAACCACGTCACCAGTATTTTGAGTCAGTTACAACTGCGCGATCGCACCCAGGCCGCCCTGCTAGCCAGTACCTTTTGGTGAACACCTTTGCCCTATGACGGTCAACTCTGTCTCAATTTTTGTGCCATTTCCGATCTTGGTAGCAAGCGCGATCTCATATCGCCGTAGGTTGGGTTAAGCAAACGAAACCCAACATTCCTAATGTGAATTCTCCATTATTCACACGCTTTTAGTATTGACGAATGGCGTCTTAAGCAGACATCTGCAAGTTGGGTTTTTTGACGGAAATTCAATATGTGGCGAGGGGTGATCTGTTGCTTGACTGCGTGGAAGGACTGCCGAAGGAGTCGTATGGTTTCAGGATGCTTGAAGAGGTGCTGACAGTTGTAGGTGACGACGGTAAAGAAATAGGTCGTTCCGGGTGCTTTAGCACGGCGGTAGTGCATGTTAATGGCGATTGATTCGTGTCTTTAGGGATTGACAGAGGGTGTTGTAATCGACTACCTGTGAGTTGCTTTTTCTGGCGGCAACCCAACCTACGGTGAGGGGCCTCACTTCATCGCGTTGGCAGGCACGAGCAGGTTGAAGTGTTGGGTGTGGAGTTGTTGGTAGGCGGGGTTAGCGAGGAAGTTGCGTTCGCTGAGGGTGGCAGCCCCGAGGGTGAAGTGGCAGCGATCGGCTAGCTCGCGCAGGGTAGATGGCATGAGGAGTGGGCAGAAAGGGCAGTTTTAGAGTGCCCAGAAGCATGAATGGGAGTGTGCGGCGATTGAGCATTTGCGCGTTGGGCTTTCTGTCGAAGACACCAATGTGCGGCAAGAGGCCGCTCACAAGATGTTGATCGGTATCGCTTCAATCAACCTCATCCAAAAATTCGTATTTACTGTCTTCGAGTAAAACAGGTTCGTAGTCAGAATTCAAAACATAAATCTCATCATAAAAGTTTATGTTTTCAAGGTCTTGAGGACGCCCACGCTCTCGAAGTATGGCTTGTATTTTTCTTAGACTATCGCTAACGCGAAATATTTTGGGTTCCTTAAGATGATTGCTTCTACAGAATAATATGCGGTATTCATATGGAATTTCAACATCGAGCGGCATACCAACTTCGCAGTAAACTCCCATTAGTTCTGGATCTGATTCTATCTCCTCAGAAGTTAGCTTCTTAGCATGAACCACTACGTAGTAAGTTCCTGAATCGATATCTAATTGATGATAGATATCATGATTAGTAACGAACATTTGATTATCATTGTCAATTTTCATTGGAAAAGCAAATATCCACTCCGAAGTTTCTATGTCAACAATAACCTCATCCATTACATCTACTTTTAGCCTTGCCGTACGCGAATCACCAAATAGTTTTACATAAACAAAATTGGGATGCCATAGAAAGCAGCGTATATATTCGGGGCGACCAGCTCTTATTTCCGAGATGGCATTGTTCTCGGACTTGGTTAGTATTAGTTCATCTGCTGTTAGGTTCCTAAAGATGATATTTAGAATAGCCATAATTTTGTTTCAGGAAATATACAACAGCTATCGAGTATTCAAACGTAAATATTCGAACACTCGATTAGCGCGATCGCATATCGCCGTAGGTTGGGTTGAGCAAATGAAACCTAACAGTCCTAATGTGAATTCTCCATTATTCACACGCTTTGAGTATTGACAAATGGCGTCTTAATGAAACATCTGTGAGTTGGGTTTTCTGACGGAAATTCAATATATGGCGAGGGGTGATCTGTTGCTTGACCGCGTGGAAGGATTGCCGAAGGAGTTATATGGTTTCAGGATGCTCGAAGAGGTGCTGACGGAAAAGAAGTAGGTCGCTCCGGGCGTTCGAGCACGGCGGTAGTGTATGGTGAGGGCGGATCAAATCTGCCACTGGGATTGAGAGATAGTGTCTTGATTGGAAAAATTGTGAGTTGGGTTTTCTGATAGGAGCTCAATATGCAGCGAGAGGACGCTCTCTCTCAGGGTGGAAACGAACTATACAAGAATATTTCTGACACTTCTGACCGTACCACTGATTTAAGCACCTTAGCTTCTGGTGTAGTTGAAGTTTGCACTAGAGTTATCTCACATATTTTAGGGCCAAAGCTCCCTAAACCCCGCTCAGTCTCAACTGAAGGAAGATCTGCAAACGATAGCTGTTCTATTTCAGCCTGTTTCATATATCGTTCTTGATAGATAAGTAAATAATGTCCAACAGAAACATTGGCTATTTCAGTAAGCTCTCCTTCGTCCCCTCCTCCAAGGAATATGGATTCTTTAGAGTTTTTGAACGGTAGCATTACAGCAAATTCCGAGTCTGGATGTACCTCAAAACTATTTTCTATAGATAACTCGACCCAAAAAACAACCGATTCTCCGATAGGGAAGAATGTAACCGCTTCGGGAAAGCAAACGAAACGTTGACTATACACACGATCGTCAAATTGCCAGAATTGATCATACAGGCCAACAACCTTACCAGAAGCTAGGAAGAGGCTTTTCCCTAGGGTAGATACAATTTTCTCGGAAGCCAATTTCATTCCTTAGTGCGATCGCATATCGCCGTAGGTTGGGTTGAGCAAACGAGACCTAACATTCCTAATGTGAATTCTCCATTATTCACACGCTTTTAGTATTAACAAATGGCGTCTTAATTAAACATCTGTGTGTTGGGTTTTCTGACGGAAATTCAATATATGGCAAGAGGCGATCGCACTGAAGTAGTTACGGATTTAGAGTAAACAACCTATGGAAAAACTCGTGGATATTCTTCGGGGCTACGACCATAACTTGGGTCAGTACACTCTTGTTCCGACGAGCAGCACTCTTGATAGCGATATTCAATCAACTGGAATTCATTTTCAACCAACTGGTAGTGGGCAAACAAACCACAATCTGCAGTTCCTCGATGCTTACTGAAGAGCGACAGGAGCCTTTCGCTAGAATCGAAAAGTTGCCTGCCACCCACAACGTGGCTTTTATATGGAACTAAATTCCCTGCTGCATCATGACGATATTTTGTGAATGAGAGAGGAAATATCTCTTCCTGAGAAATAGCTGTTTGTTCACGTGAATTTCCTGTAAAAATGTAATAACCTTCGGTGTCTCTACGATAAGACTCTGATGGCTGGCGACTCATTTCAATCTCATCAACTGGAGAAACAGGGAAATATAGAAGGTAGCTATAAGCAATATTATACGCTCCTAAATAACACACTTGTTCTACAAGATATGTTTGAGAGTCGAGTTTGTAAATTCTAGGGAAGTACTGCATTACTAAAGTTTCGTATGTCTCTCCGTTGCATAACTGGATTATTCCATCTTGTTGAGCTAGATAATTGAGGAGTTTTACGCTAAGTAGAGAAACTTCAGAAACTCCCTGAGTGAGATCTTCATGTTTTGCTTTCTGGTAGATTCTTTCGGAAGTAGATAATGAAAGAGCTGTCTCGTTCTCCATAACAGGGACTACTGGCGGCTTTTGCATGGACATATTTGCGCGAAGACTAGTACAGCTCTGGGAAATCAAAAAGAAGCCGTAAACGACAAACAATCTAACGGCCAAATTACACCTATACATGTACTTCCTCACGATGAAAACTATTAGCGCGATCGCATATCGCCGCAGGTTGGGTTGAGCAAACGAAACCCAACATTCCTAACGTGCATTCTCCATTATTCACACGCTTTTAGTATTGACAGATGGCGTCTTAATTAGACATCTGTGTGTTGGGTTATCTGACGGAAATTCAATATATGGCAAAGGGCAATCGCACTATAAATGAAAATCTTCCGGCACTGGCCCAGTGACACGAATTAATCCTGTTGGATCAGCTCCTTCGCTATCATCAAGACTGCCAGCAAATCTATAGGGCAGAACTGATAGCGAACCCGGTGTTAGAAAATAGGTATTTCTATCCTGTTCAGAATTATCCTGCAGGGCAATTAAGCCATTGCTCAAGATTTTGATTTTTCGCTCTTGAGGCCCAATCAAATACTGACCCGCACAATCAATTAAGCCCCAGCGAACTTTTCGACTGTTGTTCTCATATTCATACAATTGCACAACAGCAACGCCAGCTTCATTAAACGGCATAGCTTCATCAAATTGAGGTTCAATCACAAAGGTGCCTTGAGCGTTGATATACCCTAACTTTTCAGGCATTCTTGTATTACTTTTGTTCTCGATGTGGGCCACGGCCAAACCATTGAAAAACGGTGATAACAACTTTATGTTGGGCACTAGAGCCGCTAATCGGCGACCCTCGACACCACAGACAGAGTAACTACTACTACACTCTCTAATGAGAATAATTAGATCAAGATTGTCTGTGGGATCTCCGTAGACATAAGTGATATTACCCTCTGTATCGATCTCAACATATTGACCCTTGAGTTCCGCTGGATAATCGGAATCAACTGTGGGAAGCTGAACCATTGCTCTGCCATTGATGAATAAAGTGGCATCGAAAAATTGAGGCTTAATGGCATAGTCACCGGTTTTGCGAGCATATCCCCATTTTCCATGTCCTAAGATCCCACCTTCCCCATCAATGGGGTCGCGAGCGTCAATTCCCTGAATTGGAAAATTTGTGTCTGTCGTGGAAACTCTTACAGGCAGAAGCCCTTCTGGACTGAAGGCAGTTAGTCGTAGACCGTTAGACGTTTGGTTATCCATCGATACTCCACCTACTGCATGAACCTCAGGCTCCAAAAGAAAATTACCTTGGCGATCAATCAGTCCATATAGATAATCGATGATTTCGAGATTGGCAGTTTCCTCAAAATTTCCAGGTCCAGGAATTGAAACTAACGCAACGCCTTCAAAGAAATCACTGGCAGACTTAAATCTAGGCTCAACAACGATTGAACCTGCCCGATCAATGTAGCCGCAAGCTGCTTCTGCTACACAGACTGCGGCAAGTCCTTCATGAAAAGAGGCTGCTTGAACAAATTGTGGTTCAATGACAAACTCTCCGCGCTTATCAATATAGCCAATCTTGCCATCCTTCTCTTTCTTGAGGGGAAGCAATCCCTCTGAAAAAGCTCGCTTTCCAGCCCTCTGCGTTCCGTCAATAACTGGAGGGATGCTGAATGTTTCTTCTGGAGTAATGACTCCATAGAAACCAAAATGAGCTGAGTCAGAAGAAAACTCGCTAATCCCAACTAATGCAAGGCCATCTGAAAATGGAAAAGCTGTATCAAAGCAGATAGGAATCACCAGCTGCCCGGTAACATCCATATAGCCTTTCTTTACAGATTCCAAGCCTTCAAACTGACGAGGTGGAGTAAAGCATTCTAGTGAAATTAATGAAGCATCATCTTGCTCAGAAACAGGAAATTCAATCTTAGTAGGGGATGCATTGTGATAATTCGATGATGCTTCCGATCCTGTTGCCGGTGAGTTCTGCATTGAAACTGTGCAGGCAGTAATAATCGCCACCAAAAAGCTACAGATGAATGTATATGTCAATTTCCACTTAAGCCGACACATGTTGTTTACCCTTAATCCGTTGTTCGCCCCCAAGGCCGCTCAGAGTTTCCAGTAACATCTCTATTTATCGCAGATGTAACGCCAGGTACCACCTCCTCAGAGATCGCATATCGCTGTAGGTTGAGTTGAGCAAACGAAACCCAACATTCCTAATATGAATCTTCCATTATTCACATGCTTTTAGTATTGACGGATGATGTCTTAATTAAACATCTGTGTGTTGGGTTTTCTGACGGAAATTCAATATGTCGCGAGGGGCGATCGCACTAGATTGGAACTGATAAGTTTTTAGCTGCTTCAACATCAATTGTGCATAACACTCGAAACCAAATAGAATCCTGGAGGTTCACTCTTCTATCCGAATACCAGAAAGGATTTCCTTCTCCAAACACTGCAGTTTTCCAACTGCCTAAATTTGAATAGTATATTGAACGTTCTTGGTTGCCCGCAGGTGATTCATTACGTATATCGTCGCTGATCGTTTCTCGTATTCCATAACCGATAGGAGTAGTGTAGGTAAAACTCAAAGATTCCTGAAAGTCTTCTTGCTCAAGAAAAATACTAACTTTGTCCTGCGGAATAGATTTTCCTTCTACAGATTCAACAGTTGCTATGTCCCCGATGCTATTTTTATAAGTTCCAGACAAAGTACTTTCACATACTGGGGAATGCTCAACGTGAAAATTCCCTGAGGTATTTTCCTCTGATCTTTCTGGCATGTTTGACTCCAATCTGCTGGATCCTGATTGAAAAGAGTCATTCGTCAATAAGGATTCATTTGACGTGAGTTCATGCGATGCGCAACTCACCTGCCAAATCGATATGAAAGAGAACATGCATGCATGTATTAGCAATATTTTTTTCATATGTCTCATGCCTCGATTTTGACTACTTAAAGGTCTTGTAGAAAACTCGCTTAAGCAAGTATTGAAAAATACTAAAGTAAAATCGCACCTCGCCGTAGGTTGGGTTAAGCAAACGAAACCCAACATTCCTAATGTGAATTCTCCATTATTCACACGCTTTTAGTATTGACGAATGGCGTCTTAATTAAACATCTACAAGTTGGGTTTTTTGACGGAAATTCAATATGTGGCGAGGAGTGATCTGTTGCTTGACTGCGTGGAAGGACTGCCGAAGGAGTCGTATGGTTTCAGGATGCTTGAAGAGGTGCTGACAGTTGTAGATGACGACAGTAAAGAAATAGGTCGTTCTGGGTGCTTTAGCACGGCGGTAGTGCATGTTAATGGCGATTGATTCGTGCCATTAGGATTGACGGATAGTTTCGTAATCAAACATTTGTGTGTTGGGTTTTCTAGCGGCAACCCAACCTACGACTAGGCTCGCTTGCGGGTTAGTTTTTTATGAAAATGCGATGTGCAGCGAGAGGAACTTGCACTAAACCTATCACAAGGAATAATTACACATACAATAAAGATTAAATTTACAGTTTTCCATTAAGTAACTCCAGAAAACCCAGCTCCATTTCTGCTTGATCTCGCCTCTTCTGGTACGAGGAAATATTTACTAAAGGAGAGTCTTTCTGCAAGACAACCAAAATACCTTGAAACAACTCATACTTTTTATAATGAGTCTCAAGTCTATCAAACCGTTCGACACCTAAGAAATCGAGCATATCTATGCCGAAGTAGGAAACCCAACAAACATGTAATGGGTAGTGCCTTTTACTCAGCTTATCCATGAAATATTTAGGTTGCCCCGATGGAAGATATGTTGAACCAGTTGTTTTACTGTAGGCTGAAGCATAATATGGCCGAAAAACAGGTACAAGTTCTGAAAGAAGATTCTCAATTAATTCAACCCCCAAGCTATGAAAAGCATTTTCCTGCTTACAAAACTTGATAACTAAGTTACTGCTACCTAATATTGACTCAACGATTACTCTTATCACTAAATCAACTCCTGAGTCGCCATATAGGTAAAGACAAAAGTCACTACTAGAACTTTGCTCACCTATCAAATCTCTCGACTTTACATCATTAATCGAAGAAATATTGATGAATTTTTCCCAGCTTGATACTGGTGACCTTGCTGGAAAAATAAGATCCTTGAGAGTTTTGCACTTCAAGACATCGTAGAATGCTGCCTCTGAGTGAGGGAAGTAAGATGACAGACTTAGAGTGTATTCATACTCTCTATCTAATTTCTTCAAGATTCCTGTCTCCAAATCAATCTAATTTGCTATGGGATGATTGGATCACTCAATACTCCATTATCGTATTGTCTAACAATAATTGGGAGATTTTTCTCTCTAAACAACTGTGCTAATCTTTGGGCTGTTTCACCATCTCTAATACGCCATGTAACAGCTCAGCCTCTTATTCTCCAGCGTATTCACTCACCTTAGAAAACGCTTCTAAATCAATTGGCCGACACATTGACAGGCCCAATCGCCAGAATAATGGCCCTCACTCACCCATTTGGCAAAACTTGAATAGCGCCACAAATGAGGACAACTGACCAACCCATGTTTGACCGAATTGTAATGGACATAATCAAGGGAATGGGCTAACGCCTCGTCGCTGCGGATGGTGTGTTCCCAAAATCGACGTTGCCAAACATCACTTTCTCGATGTTTCCGGCGAGAAGAAGATAGGTCAAACGGCTGAGTATTTTGTCCACGCAGAGCCCGCGTAAACAGGACTTTAATTCTGCCGACTCGTATGGAATAGTTGCTGTCCCCATCAGGTAAGGTCCAGATGAAATGCACATGATCACGTGAGTTCGACGGGATTTTGTGGCTGCAATCCAGGCAAATCAAGGTCTTTGGAAAAGCTTGCTCTAAAATATATTCGCAATAAAGGCAATCTATTGAGAATCTGACGATTTTTCTCAACAAGGGAAATTTGATGAGAACCCTTTTGGGATAGCTGATCTCCAAGCGCACGTATTTCTAGGGGTTTTGAGCTTTTATTTCATCGAACTCACGTATGATCAGGCAAAATGGCAGCGGCCACGATTTTAAACGGAGCTTCTTGCTGAGTTTGTTGGACAGCTTGGCGAAGCAAATTGATGTTGTCAGGCTCATGGAACAGCGGGGTGCGGCAATAGGTGACCCAAGTGAGGAAAACGGTACTGCCTGGGATGTAAACGCGGCGATAGTTGGGCATAGCGGCGACGGGTGGGGTTGCCTAGACAGATTGCCCATTAAAGGAATAAAGCATCAGCAAACGTTACGGTGGGCAGTGCCCACCCTACAGGGCAGAAAAGTGTCGCCACCGTAACTTGCTCTACTGTCGCAAGACAAGACCGACTTAAGGTACTACGAGATGCCAGTGTAAAAGATATGATTTTCTAGTAGTACACTCGACCCTTTTGCATGTTCATGGCAGTGCTTGCTCACTGGTTGAAAGCGGGAGGCATTCTCTTGCTAACCTTGTCGATCGCTGGTGCTGCACAAGCTAGCGACGAGAATATGCTGTTTGATCGAGGGCTGCCATCAACGAATCTCAACATTGAGCCGGATCCAGAACGCAGTAATATCCGTTGGACTGCGGGGTCTGACAATGAGCGTTTTTCTGGCGATGATTTCATCATTGGTAACCCAGGAGAGCGTTATGTCATCAACCACATTCGTACCTGGGCAGTCCTCGGATATCGAGAAGAAGGGCCATCTGTACCTGCAGCCGTGGGCGACTGGTTTAACCACATCAGATTGCTCGGGGGAACAGCCTCGGATGAGCCATTGGCCATCCGGACATCGGGTGAACTCCTTCAGGGCAGTAGCGCAACGAGTAATTCTGATATAGTCATCACGCCAGTGACGTATCCTAATCCTGGAAGCTCTAACTATTTCAACTTTGGCCCGACGATCCCGATCTGGCAAATTGACTTTCACAACCTTAACTGGGTGATCGAAGGCGGCCGTCGATACAACTTTTCGGTGCAGGGAATCGGTCGTCAATTTCTGGAGACAGAATATAGCCATGCTTGGTACAACCATGCGTCCAATGCTGCCCTTAGCGGCACGCCTCAGCAAGGTGCCGATGATTTGATGTCTGCTTTTAGTCACATTGGAGAGTTTTTATACATTATTGATGCGGAAGAGGGTTGGAATAAGTCTGCGGATTTGAATATTCAAATTTTCGGCAATGTCATTGAAGGAGTGGAGGAACCTGTCGCTAATGATGACGACGGGTCTCTCGTTGCGGTAGTACACAATCTTAATGAAGCGGGCCTCCTCGATGGCAAGGCTTACAACAGAACGCTGCGTGAGGTGGAACAAGGAATTATTAGAGCGCGTTCTAGTCTCCTCCAAAAGCTAGTAGTGGAGCAAAGTGGAGCCCGCCTTTTCGTCAGTGTGATATCGCCCTCTTCTGAGTCAGCTAATTCACCAGAAGTACAAGCTCTGCTGGCACAAATGCATCATCAGCTTGAGCAACTGAACAACACAGGTGTTCTCAGGGAATCTGTTTATAACCAGCTGCAAAACGAAATTAACTCTGGGTATGTGCCTCATGCATCGGTGCTTTATCGAGCAGCAGTTTCTCTATCAAGACGTGAAGAAGCCGTTGATCCTGAATTAGTGAAACCGCAGTTGGATGATTTCCAATCAGTCGGCATCCTCTCTGCCCAAGGGTATACATCGCTGTTAGAAGCCCTTGAAGCCTCGGAGTTACCGAATCCGATTGAGTTTTTGCGGTATATTGATCGAGCTCAAGTGCTTGATTTGAACGACTATTCTCTTGATCCTCAGCAATATTTTCCGGCGATTTATCAGTCAGTGGCTCAAATGCTGTATCAAGGTGGTCTCATCAACGGCGAAATTGGTGAATTTAACCTTGAGCTGATCTTGGATGAGGTGTACGAGTTTAATCAAAGCGGTTTATCAAATCTCTCGGAAACGTTTGCGAACGAATGGCGTACCTATGATGCTGTGGTATCAGTTCAAATCGACGATCGCACCTATCAACAGAGCAATTACTATAGCCCCCCGATCAGCGAGCGAGATTTTCTAAGTCTTATAGACAGGGAAGGCTTGGTTGATTTATTCAACAAAGTTTTGCGTGATCAATCATCGCCGTATCGACTATTCTCGATTCCGAGCTTTGATTACACATTCATAGGTAATGTGGTTTCCTCTGAGTTTGGAGTTATTGCGTTAACTGAAGCGCAAGCCGATGTTTACTGGGAAAGAGGCTGGCATGGCACAGATTATGCAAATACGTTTACTAGCGATCGCATCGCAGAAATCATCACGCTCCTTGAAGATATTGAGCTTTTAGATCATCTCAGTGAGGCAGAAATCTCTGAGGGCAAAAAGCAGATTGCCCGCCAATATATTACTCACCCTTACCAGCTACTATCGGCCTTTAAAGATGTGATTGTGCTGTTCGATTGGGAAAGTGCTGAAGGCGAAAATCCATATAAATATTTCCTTGAGGAACTTGCTCGGCTTTCCCAGGGCAATTTCAATCCCACCGATATTGATGATGGCTTCGATTGGGAAAACCAGATCGCTAGTGTGGCGTTTACTTTGAATGGCACTCGATACAGCACTGATCTAGTCTTTGACGGTGATTGGCTAGATCCTAGCTTCTTTGAATTTGTGGAAAGCGTTGCTGCTATTGAAGTACCTCAAGGACGATTTTACCCACTGTCTTACTACGGGCATGGTACGGAGGGATATATCTTTTTGAGTGATAGACAATTTGAGGCTTTGCGAATGCAACAGCTCATCACTCTAGCCACAGATGAAAGAAACTAACGCTTAATATCTAACCTGTAGGTGTCTTTTCGCCGTTATGGGTGCGCTGAAACACAACCATCGCCTTTTTCCTTAATTGTCTGGATCAACGTGATTGGGCCTAACGCTGGCGATAATTAACCTGCATTAGAGCCTGTCACGGTTAGGCAGTATCTTGCTAACCGCGTTCCAGGTTACTCAAAATCCGGGATTCTGAAAGATCGCGGGTAAATTGAGGGTTGTGGGCAAAGCGCGTTAGCCCAGTTGGTGTTGGCGCAGTCGGCACTCGTTCTTCGGCAATTTTTCGAATCGAGGCGATCGCTACACCCCGATTGTCTTGAGCGATCGCCCCTAGCCGTAGGTTAGGTTGATGCCAAGAAACCCAACACCCAAATGTTCAATCACACCGCTATCTGTCAACCCTCAGAGCTAGCAGGTCGTAGCGGCCATAAGCGACGGAATCCTCAGAGAAGAGCAAGTAGGGTGGGCATTGCCCACAATCATCCACTCAAAAACTCAGCCTCTAATGCTCCAGCTTATTCACCCACCTTAGAGCGATCTCATACTGCTGTAGATTAGAGCGACCATGCTTGAGTAGAAATCACTCACTGTTGCTGTCGGGCGATCGCCTTCAAACCCTGCCGCTATGGGAGATCGCGGGCAAACTGCGGCTGAGGCTTAACTGTAGCAAAGGGCCGGACACGGGCCAGTGATCGCCAGTCCCGCCCCTGCGGGGAACGCACTGGAGCTTCGGCAGTGGTCTGAATTGAGGCGATCGCTGCACTCTGATCGTCTTGAGACCAGCGCGTTTGGGCTAACAGTAGTTCGTTTTGCCAGCGATCAACTTGGGGCTGCACCGTTTGCCACCGATAGGTGTTGGGGTCGATTTGGTGGGCGATCGCGATCGCTGATGCCTGGTCAGGCACCGTTCCTGCCTGCCACTGCCAGCGAGCATCATTCCATAAACGGACGGCTCGGCGCTCGGCGCTAATCTGGCGGGCAAGTTGATCTGGCAAGTCTAGAGGAGCAGCCACATGATCTAAGGCTTGTAGCTGCTCTAGCGACTGATACGCGGTGGCCCAATCGGCCGATTGGAGAGCGGCTTGCGCCGTCTCATTCAGGGCTTGAGCTTGGGCCTGTTGATGGTTCTGTAAGCGCGCTAATTGGGTTCGAGCCTCATAAAAGTGAGGGCTGCTATGGGGCACCTGGGCGACCAGGGAGATCCCGATGATCCAGTCACCTGCGGCCTCAGCTTGTTGCGCCTCTCGTAGCACCGCCCGCGACCATTGATCAAGCAAATCTTGCCCTTCACCAAATAGCGGATTGGTGGGCAACCAATTCCCGACCTCGGTGAGCCCCTGCTGCCGGGCCTGGGTGTCTCCGGTAGTAATCGCCGTTTGCCAGCAAGTCACCTGATCGCGAATTAGGGGATCATCCGGCAAGTTCGAGCAGTTCGGGGCGGAAGGTACGGTAACAACCTCAGAAAACGCCCACATGACCAAGGTGCTGGAGCCGCCAGCGAGCAACATTCCCAGCAACCAGCTGCCAGTAAAGCCATGGAGAGTGTCGAGAATAGGAGCTAACACCGATGCGCTCCCAGCATCCTCCTGAACCGTGATCGCCGCCTCCCCAACTGCTAACTCCGGCAGTCGGTTCAGCGGTTCTGACTGGAGGAACCGCTGCCAGCCGTCTAGGCTTTCTGCAAGGGACCAAGGATTGGCGTCGGCAAACGGAGTGGGGGCAGGGCAAGCAGACAACATGAGCAAACGGGAAAGGGGTTAACCTTACCTTTCTTGCCAGCGTGGCGATCGCCCGGAGAAACTGAGTTCTAGCCTGCTTAACTTAACGCAGGCCGATGGTTTGCATGAGCCGCCAGTGGTCTTTGAGGGGCACCAGCGTGTTAGCGGTGAGAAAGGCACTGGCGGCCACCGCCGGGAGGCCAATGCCGGGAAAGGTGGAATCGCCGCAGCACAATAGGCCCTGAATGGGAGTCGTTGGGCCAGGAAAAACGGCTTTGCCAGCCGCGATCGCCGGGCCATAGCTACCCCGATGCCGTCGTAAGAAGCGTTCGTGAGTCAAAGGGGTGCCGACTAGAGAGACTTCGACGCGATCGCGAATATCGGGAATCACCCGCTCCAGTGCTTGCCACATCACCTCAGCCCGCTGCGCTTTCAGGGTTTGGTAATGCTCGCTGCGGCGATCGAGCCCTTGCCATCGCGAGTAGGGTTCATTCCCCGGCGTGTACACATGAATGGTCTCTTTTCCGGCAGGTGCCACTGAGGGGTCAAGCCGGGAGGGGATGGAAATTAAAACCACGTTTTGGGGCGCGGTGACGCCTTGCTCCCAATCGTTTACCACAATGTGGTGACAGGCCAAATCAGCCGGTAAGCCGGTGCCGTCGATGCCTAAATGTAAGTGCATGAAGCTTTCACACGGGGGCATTTGTTCGCGCTGTTGCCGGAGAGCCGTCGCTGCTGGATGTTCAGGCAGCAGTTTCAGCGTGTCCCAGATAGAGGTGTTGGACACCACTGCTCGACGAGCGGTGAGCAGTTCACCCGATCGCAGCCGCACGCCCGTGGCGCGATCGCTCGTCAGCTCAATCTGCTCGACGTGGGCTCCTAACCGCAGTTGTCCCCCCGGCTTTTCGAGACCGCGCACGAGGGCATCCACCAGGGCGGCACTACCCCCGACGGGATAATCAAGCTTGACGCCAGGGCGATACCAATCGGCAAACATAAAGGCCATTTCGGCGGTGCTGGTGCCGGAGGCTGGCAGGCCCGACAGCAAAAAGCACAGCAGATCTAGCCAATACCGCAAAAAGCGATCGCTAACCACGCGATCCATCAGTTTGCTGAAGGGGCCAGTCAGGTCAAACAGGCGCGGCAAATGCCCCAGCAGGTTCCAAGCGAACGGTGACACGGTTTGCAATGCACCGAAATCGAAGCGGAGAGCGGCGGGGGGCAGAGCGATCGCGGCTTCACCATACGGTTTCATGAGCGCTTGCAGATCCTGCCATTGGGCGATCGCGGCTGGCCCGCGCAGTTTACCTAACACCTCACAAAATTGTTCGGCCCCCACTTGGGTGTCGAACGTCCCTTCGGGCAGGCAGCAACCCCAAGTGTCGTAGGTTTTCCACTCGGGCTCTTCGCCAATGGCATCAAGCACCTGCCGCAGCGGATTCGGTGACGGACTGTAGGAAAGCCCCGAGTACAGCGATGGCCCGGAATCAAACTTAAAGCCGTCGCGCTCAAAGCCGTGGGCCGCCCCGCCAGGAATCGTGTGACTTTCACAAACCACCACATCCAAGCCGTAGCGCGCTAGCAAAGCTCCACAACTCAGCCCCCCAATGCCGCTGCCGACCACGATCACGTCCGCTTTCATACCACTCCCCATTGCGCTCTCTCTAGTGTTACGAAAACGGTCATAACTGGCTATGCCCTGTGGGAAAAACGCCTGAAATCAAGACCGTCCGCAGAGTATGAGGGGGAACGGGACAATCGCGAATGTGGCTTGGCTGCTGCGCCGATAGAGATCGCCCGTTGATGACACCCCTGATGGATATCTCGGCTAAGCGATTCAGAATCTAATCCCCTTCGGGCGATCGCGGCCCGCCCCCCGGCTTTCACAATGTGAATACATACTTTCGAGGGGCGTGGGGAAGTCAGGTCCCCACAGCGGGGGGTTGGGGGCAAGCCCCCAAGGGTTCGGCTCGATAGCGTAATGCCCTTGACCTTCACTATCGTCTTAAAACCATGCTCCTTTTTTCCAAAAGCGTGATATCGTGCCTCTTTTCGTCCATCCGGCAGCGATCGCGGCCCGTTTATACCGATCAAATTGCCCTATATGATGAGAAATTAGGCCACGCTCAGGGTATCCTCGGCCTGGCACCCCTCCTATTGGAATTCTTATGTACGACTGCATTATTGTCGGGGCTGGCCCCAGCGGTAGCACGGCAGCTTATCATCTGGCGAAACAAGGTCACTCGGTGCTACTGATCGAGCGAGAAAGCCTGCCCCGCTACAAACCCTGCGGCGGTGGCGTTTCTCCCCAGGTGGCAGAGTGGTTTGACTTCGATTTTTCTCCCGTGATTTCTAAACGGGTGCGGCACATTCGCTGTACCTGGCAATTGGAAGACGAGGTGGAAGCCGAAGTCCCCGAGGACGAGGCCATCTGGATGGTGCGGCGGGATGAATTTGACTATTTTTTGGTGCAGCAGGCTCAGAAACAGGGAGCCGAACTCTGGCAAGCGACCAAGGCCCGAGGCATTCAGTTTGCGGGCGATCGCTGGCGGGTCGAGACTTCCCAGGGTCCGGTTGAGGGACGCTATCTGATTGCGGCAGATGGCGGACGCGGCGCGATGTCTCGCTGGCTCGGCTTAAGCCAACGCCATGACAAAATGGCCGCCGCAGTTGAAATCGAGCCTCGTGTCACCATGCCAGACGGTGTGCCCATTCACCTAGAGTTTGGCATGTTGCCCTACGGGTATCTCTGGAATTTCCCCAAGGCAGACGGCTATTCCATTGGCGGCGGCATGTTTTTAGCCGACAAAAAACGTCGGTACGATTTGCGGCCCCCGATCGCGGATTATGCGGATCAGTTTGGCGTCGACCTCGCTCAAGAAAAAGCCTATGGTCACCCGATTTTGATCTGGGATAAACATCGCACCCTGCATACCCAGCAGGCATTATTGGCAGGAGAAGCGGCCCGCGTCGTTGATCCCTTTACGGCCGAAGGCATTCGCCCAGCGATTTTCAGTGGTCTCAAAGCCTCCGAAGCCATTCACGAAGCGCTGGGGGGGGATAGGGACGCTCTCGTCCGCTATACCCAGACAATGCAAGCAGAATGGGGACAGGAAATGGCCTGGGCTAAGCGGCTCGCCACGATTTTCTACAATGCCCCGAAAATGGCCTATCAGGCGGCAGTCAAGCGGCCCAATGCCACTCAGCAGTTAATCAAACTCTTTAATGGCAAACAAACTTATGCTTCGGTAACTCAACGGGCCATTAATCGACTGAGTCGCGGCTTACTTGGGCGCACATCCGGGTAAGGCGCAGCAGGAGTATCAAGAATTAGCGCCCAGATTCCCGGTTGCTTGGACCGGCTCAGCAGTCACGAATTCTCCAGCAGCAGCTGGGGATCTGCATTACTCAAACATCGAGGTGTCAACGCCCAGCACTTTCTGGTACTTCAGGTACAGAAAGGCAATGTAGGTTTCCCAACTCTTCATCTCATCAGCCAACCGATCGTATTCTTCAGGCATCTCATCCACGACTTGTTCCGTTGCGATCGCGACCTGATTAATATCCATCCGGCGATTCTTAGCGACTTGCACAATCACGCCATCCAGCAACCGTTCAAAGGTTTGTTTGTCCACCGTGTCAGCAGCATCAACAGTTTTGATTACCTTACTGACCACGCGATCGAGTTCGCGGATGGCGTTACGGCGAGAGTTAGGTAGTTTCATAGCGTAGGTCTTGGCCGATCAGCAATCAACACTATCGCAGAATCGGTTTCACAGCAGCGGTTAGCGATGCCACTCGGTGACGCCACCGGGTTTATCGATCAGGGTAATGCCCTGGGTTTGCAGCTCGTCACGAATGCGATCGCTCGCCGCAAAATCCTTCGCGGCCCGTGCGGCTTTGCGTTGCTCGATCAGCGCGTTCACATCATCATCAGCGAGTCCGTCTGAAGGCTCAGATTCATCAACTGCCGGGGTCTTGAGGCCGAGGACTGCAGCGAGGCATATCAGCGTTTGCCATTGCTGGCGCAGCGTGTCGCTGGGGGTGTCGGCTTGGCCGGTGTGGGTGATCAGGTTGCCCGCCCGTCGCAATTCCTTCGCGAGTTCAAACAGCACTGCTAGCCCGCCAGAGGTGTTGAAATCATCGTCCATCGCAGTTTGAAATTGTTGGACGGGGGCACTCTCACGATCAATCCGCATCGCGGCCGGATTCAAAAAGTCTGGATCGTCAGCGTCTGCCCAGCCGAGCTTAGCACCGTACTCGCTGCCGAACCGCAGCCCATCTAGCAGGGTCTGCCAGCCGTTTTTCACGGCGGTAATCCCTGCGTCCGTAAAGTCCACGGGCTTGCGATACTGGCCCTGTAGCAAAAACAGGCGTACGGCCATGGGGTCAGGCGCATCCGGGGAGTCTAGCAGTTGCCGAATCGTGGTGAAGTTGCCCAGAGATTTGGACATCTTTTCGCCGCCGACGTTCACCATGCCGTTGTGCAGCCAGTAGCGAGACAAGGGATGCCCCGTCACCGCTTCGGACTGGGCAATTTCATTTTCATGGTGGGGAAAGATCAGGTCGCTGCCGCCGACGTGAATGTCGATGGAGTCGCCTAAGCGATCGCGAATCATCGCGGAGCATTCAATATGCCAACCGGGCCGACCCGGTCCCCACGGCGATTCCCAAGACGGCTCACCCGGTTTGGCTCCTTTCCACAGGGCAAAGTCAGAGGGATCCCGCTTAATGTCAGTCTCGGTAGAGACGCGGCCCCCAGCTCCGGCCTGCATGTCTTCTAGTTTGCGCCCCGAGAGTTTGCCGTAGCCGTCAAATTTGCGCACGGCGTAATACACATCCCCGTTGGCTGGGTAGGCGTACTCCTTTTGTTCCAGTTCGGCAATCAAACGCTGAATGCCATCCAAGGTTTTGGTGGCGTAGGTATATTCGTCAGCCTCCATGACGTTTAGCCGTTCCATATCTTCTAAATAGGCGGCAGTATATTTTTCGGCCACGGTCTGCATCGACGACGCTTCCGTTTTGGCCCGATTGAGAATCTTGTCGTCAATGTCAGTGAAATTTTGCACGTAGGTCACGTCGTAACCGCGCCACAGCAGATACCGGCGCATCACATCCCACGCGATGGAACTGCGGGCATGGCCCAGGTGCGAATAGTCGTACACCGTGACGCCACAGCAATAAATTTTGACCTTACCGGGCTCTAGGGGGGCAAACGCTTCTTTTTTGCGAGTCAGGGTGTTGTAGAGAACAAGGCTCATGGTGGTTTTGCTAGCAAGGTCACAGATTGATTCAACACTGAATGGGGGTTGTAGGCAAGGACGCAGGGGCGAGGCAGACTCAAGATAACAGTGCCAATTTAACCAATATGTGACTTCGAGTCTGCCTCGCCCGTACGGGTTGGGGATAAGGGGTGAAGTATTTTGGAGGTATCGTAAATGCTGTGCCGTTGGGGCATGGCGAAAATGCCTCGCCCGCTGGGGTGATGACATTGATCTGTCCAGGGATGAAGGGTTGAGGAAATGAGTATGGCTGGGGAACAGATTGGGGTAGCGGTGATCGGGACGGGGTTTGGGCAAAAGATCCATATTCCGGGGTTTCAGGCACACCACCGAACGCGGGTGGTGGCGGTTTACCATCGGGATGACGCCAAGGCGCAAGCGATCGCCGCGCAACACCAAATTCCCCACGGCTGCAGCTCGCTCAAGGAACTCTTGATGCTGCCCGAGGTCGATGCCGTGAGTGTCGCGACACCGCCATTTTTGCGGAAGGAGATGGCGATCGCCGCCCTCAAAGCAGGCAAGCACGTCCTGCTCGAAAAGCCCACTGCCCTCAATGTCGAAGAAGCGCGGGAAATTGAGCAGGTCGCACAACAGCAGCAAAAGGTGGTAGGACTCGACTTTGAATTTCGCTTTGTACCGGCCTGGCAGCAGCTCAAAGCCCAGCTTGACGCAGGTTACGTCGGCAACACTCGCCTGATCAAAGTGGACTGGATGGTGCCGGGTCGGGCCGATCCACAGCGCGCCTGGAACTGGTACGCCCGCAAAGACCAGGGTGGGGGCGCGTTAGGAGCTTTTGCTTCCCATACGTTTGACTATCTGGCCTGGCTGTTTGGGCCAGTGCAGCGGCTCAGTGCCAATTTGACGACGGCGATTCCTCAGCGGCCGGATCCCCAAACCGGAGAACTGAAGCCGGTGGATGCGGACGACACCTGTACCCTCATGCTGGAGATGCAGGACGGCACCCCTTGCCAGGTAACGATTAGTTCCGTCACTTATGCCGGACGGGGACACTGGGTTGAGGTATATGGCGATCGCGGCACGCTAATCCTCGGTAGCGACAATCTCAAGGACTACGTTCACGGGTTTAAACTCTGGGGCGCACCGGCCGGACAACCCTTGGCCGAACTCCCCATTTCACCCGCCTTAGCCTTTCCTCAAACCTATGACGATGGCAGGTTAGCACCCTTTATTCGCGTCGTTGATCACTGGGTCAATTGCATTGATCGAGGCTGTGCTGACGCCCCCGCCATTGCCGAGGGCGTTTATTCACAATGGCTGATGGATTTAGCTCAAGCTTCCCATGAGCAAGGGATGGGGATGACTGTTCAGGCCTAACCCGAAGACCTGCCGCAGCGATTTGAGACACACTTAAGTCTGTTGTGGTTCCTGCTCGGTTGTTCTACTCTGGGGCTAGGCCATGACAGCAGCCTGCAAAAATAGGCGATCGCTGCACCCTATGAGCATTTAACTGACTCAATAGGGATAACTATAAATTGAGGATCGCTATCTACTGGGGATAACTTAGGAATTAAGGATCGCTGATTGCCCAATATGGCTCTGCAAAAGTTTTCGTTAGAAGTTGTACAAAAAGTACAACAGTATATTCAATTGCAACTGACCTTACCTGACTCCGAGCAACAACCGGTCAGTGATAGTCAGGAGCGAGCCATAGCGGTAGAGGCGTTCGCCCCGGAGTCCTTAGATGCTCTCGGTGATTTATTTCGAGTGGGGGGGTTTGGGGATGACGAAGGGGTTGCCCCCAATGCAGAAGGGCGCTGGTTTATCAGTACGATCGATCCGGCGGCGGCACTGGCTAAATTACCCGGTTTAGACCTCAAAAACAAAGTTAGACTGATTACCTATCTGCAGCGACAATCGACCGGGGGCATGGGGGTGACCTGGGCGTTGCCAGAGCTCATGAGTACCACGGCGGAGCTAGAAGCCGCAATTGAAAGTGCTGGGGAGGGGGCCATTCCGCCTCATCCCAAGGGTGCATTAGGCAATGTGATGGAGGGGGTGACCGGCGATCGCTCCGCCGCCTCCTATCTTTCCGCGTCGATTCTGCTACGAGAGTTTAAGGAGTTCGGTCGCAGCGGGCATAATTGCCGCTGGCGGCATCATCGCTTAATTACCGCCTCCCCCAATAAACCCTGGCAATGGCGCACCCCCAAACCGCTCGCCAATCTCGCCCCCAAGGTACAAATTAAAGATGACAAAATGGTCGCGGTCGAGTTTTTCTCTTGTCGGGTAGTGCCCCCAGTCGCTATCTTTCGCCATTTAGACCAGTATGTCGCCAAATCCTATCGCCCCAAAACGAACGATCAGGTCGTGGCCCTATTGCCCTGATCTCGGGCGGTTTGCATGAGTCTTTTATCGCCTCTATATCGACGCCTAGTTGCCCAGGTAAGACGCCTCTGGCGTCCTAGATATCGCTGCCCGCGCTGGCTGTGGCTAGTGATCTTAGCCGGGGGCATGATTTGGTTCAGCAGCTTAGCGACTCAGCTGTATCGCCACGCTCAGCAACCGCCTGATGCGGTGCTCGTGTTGGGCGGCAGCATTCGCCGCGAAATTGTCGTGGCGGATGCCGTCGCCCAGGGCAGCGACTTACCCGTGTTGATCTCTCACGGAGCAACGCCCCCCTGTACTCGCTTAGTATTTGACCGAGTAGCCGCTCCGATCGATCAGGTCTGGCTCGAAACCTGTGCCGAGTCGACATTTGATAATTACCGCTACAGCTTACCGACGCTGCAGCAATGGGGAGTACAGCATGTCGTCGTCGTGACCTCGCCCACTCATCTGCCCCGCGCCCAGTGGTTGGCGCAGATTTTATTGGGCAGTCACGGTATCTGGGTAGAGATGCAGCTAGTGGAGGAAATCGGCATCCCCGCCAATGTGGAGAACCCGCTGAAAACCCTGCTCGACGTAGGGCGATCGCTGGGCTGGGCCATCATTAGCCAGATCTACCAACCGGCATGTGCGACCGTCTTTCCGCTCACAGACGTTGACTTAGCCGAGTGGACCGCTACTGGCTTCAGCTGCGAACATCAAGCAGATATTCAAATCCCGGATACTGAATAAAGTTCGTAACCAGCTAGTCGATAGGGGCGGTCTCCGTTGGAGCGACCTCTGCAGATGCTTCAGGGGAGCTAGCGGCGGGATCATTCAACTGGGTCGGGAGCTGATCGACCCAAACAATCGGCACATGCTGAGCCGATTCACGGGCACCGTTTTCTTGCAAAACTTGGCTGGTTTGGGCCGGGTCAAAATACCGGATAAAGTCGCTGCGAAGCCGCTGATTATGAATTTGCAAGGTGCCAATAGAGGCTTCTAACTCTTGCAAGACCTGCCGCTGAGTTTGGTAATAAGGGATCAATTTCGCCAAGGCTGCCAGTGCCACCAGGGTCAGCATCAGATTGACAGTGAGGCGTCCAGTCAATTCCCAACCGGTAGCGCGAAAACGAGCTGATCGTAATGATCGCTGGTGTTGCTGTTGGCGCTGGCGTCGCAGAGACAATACTTTTTCGGAAGGCTCAACGTCAAGGGCTGGTTGAGGCAAGGACATAAACGCTACTCACATCACTGAAGACAGGATAATGGGGCTAATTTTGGCGAACAACCCGAGAACAGCCCTCATTATGAAACAAAAATACACTAATGAACAGGACTCACCAAATCGGCTTCTGGCAAGGAT
This sequence comes from Leptolyngbya sp. SIOISBB, assembly GCA_010671905.1. GTDB lineage: Bacteria > Cyanobacteriota > Cyanobacteriia > Phormidesmidales > Phormidesmidaceae > Halomicronema. The sequence continues at coordinate 5,502,619 of JAAHII010000001.1, read as the reverse complement.
TTGAGGGATCGACTGAGGAGGCCGATCTGAGATCAGATAGTCACAGCCCCCATCAGGCACCACAGAACGCTGGTGGGCCAAGCTAAGCGCGACATTATGGGAACTCAAGCTGCCGCATTGTAAGCCATCTGCCAAAAATCTTTTTCGAGGGCAGCGACTCGCAGGAAAGCGGCGGTTGCAGCTTGTTGTTTAGCTGGCGGGGCGATCGCGAGCGCCGCATCGGCCTGTTGCGCCAATAGTTTTACATAGTCGGTAAAGCCTGGATTCCCCCAGCGATCAGCAAATTCACCATAGGGGGCAGGCATCGCCCCAGGTAACTGCCAGCCCTGGTTATAGGCATATTCGATCGCCCACAGGGCAGTCGCCTGCACCGCATAGGGAGCATTGACCAAACTCCCCATAAACTCGCAGTAGCTCTGGCAGGTGTTTTGGCGCGGGGTAGCTAAGTCAAGCGATCGCTCCGCCGCCTTCTCTCGAAACCAGTTCAACTCATCCTGCAGCGCATTTAAGCCACTCAGCAGCACATCTAAATCGCCATCGGGAGCTGCCGCCAACGTGCGCCCGACAAACCGCGTGAACTCAGTCACGAACCGATAATCCTGCACCAGCCAGGTATTAAACTGCGTCGGACGAATCGTCCCCGCTTGGCACTGGGTCAAAAAAGGATGAACCGTCGCCTCCTGCCAAGCATCAGGATATTGAGAGAGTAGAGCTTCACAGGTCAAAGGCATCGTAAACCGCATCGCAAACAACACTGTTGATTGTGACAAAGTATCGGCATCAGAGACACTCATCACTCTGCAAAGTTCAGGATTCCAGCGTGCGTGAGTAGGAGCCATATTGATCCATGTGGACGGGTGGTCGCGAAGAAAAAGCGATCGCTGCAGCACAGCCGTCAGTAAAATGGCGATGGCTTCATGCCTATGTTTAGTGATAACGCTGACTGAACCTTTGCTCTACAAACGTTCTTGACCACCGTGGCCGACGCTCTACCTCCTCCCGCTGCGACTCGATCTCCCCAACCGACACCAGCGCTGATCTGGCTCAGCGGTCCCCTCTTCGGGCCTGCGATCATTGGCCTGGGCTGGCAAGTTTTTTCTCAGCAGGGGTTAAGTCACAGTCTGCTCGCGTTAGGGCTCCTATTAACCGGGATGGAACAAGGGCGGATGGCCATGGTGGATCTGCGCCAGGTCGCGGCAGTGGGGCAATTAGTCGACGATCGCCGGTTGGTGCGGTTCTACTACGTATTGCTGCTGGCGATCGCGGGGCAACTCATCGGGTTCTACCTGGCCGCAGTGGGCTGGCTGGGGTATGGGGCCGGAGCCATCATGATTAGCATCATTGGGTTTAATCTGGCGGCAGGGCTCCAACTGCAACCCGAGGCCGATCCGCCACTGCGATCGGTTAGCTTGCGGGAGCGATCGGGTGTGCTGCTAGCGGACGGGTTAGCTTTGGCCTTGGTGGGGCTGTGGCTAGCAGACGTCGGTCGGGTCTGGATTGGGGCCGGTCTGCTGACCATTGCGCTGAGCTATGTGGCGGTGAAGTTGGTACAAGGGGTGCGATCGCGGGGCTATTAAGACGTTAGCTAATCGATCAAATCTTCAGGCTGTTTGCGGCAAGGGGGCATAGTATAGTCGCATTAGCTGGCTCGCAGTCAGTGTTTCGACCGCATAGGTTTGACCATTGAGATCCACAAATTCAACTTCAAAGGCAGTCGGCTCATAGACTTCGACAATGGTGCCAACTTGGCCTTTATGTAGGTTGAGTTCAGGCAGGTCTTGGGTGAGGGCGACGACGTCTAAGTGTTTCATGGGCAGTTCTCCTGACGTTAGGGGATGTAGCAGGTGATCAGTCGAGGGAAATTTTCAGTATCTTTGACAATCCAGATACTTCTAATGATGGCGCTTTTACCCTTGCGGATCATCTCAAAATCAATTTGGTATTTCTGACCATAGGGATTGCGTTTGGTGGGTGTGGCGTCTTTGTATTTGAGGGCTTGTCGCAGTGCCTCCCGCAGTTCATCAGCATTTGCTCGATCAAGACCCAGGGCAGAGCGGAAAACAACCGCTTTATGGCGACCTTCTGAATGGTTGGGATTCAGGACATAGCCTTCTAGCTTGTCGGCAGGAATCACCGCTCGTTCTGGGTTTGACAGTTTCATGTACGTTGAACTTTTTTGCTGCTCTACACGTTTTTTTGGGGTTGAAGAACGACCTTCGCGAGATTCAGCTCGATTCGGGCATGGTGACTGGCTTTAGCTAGGCAATGTCAGGATGAGGATATTGTAGCGATGCCGCTTGGGCTGAATTGGCGGTGTCGTCAGCCAGGACGTCGCGCTTGCGGGCGGCTACACCTCGGCTGACGACACCTGCTGCCGCACATACTCCGCAGCGGCTTCGACCGACTCGAAAGCCTTAGGATAGCGATCAGCCATCACCTGGGGCAGTTGGCCACAGTCGCGGTTGGGGTCAAGGGCGATATCGGCAGGCAGGGTTGCACCACACAGTAGTGGCGGCGATGCGCCCGCTAGTTGTTCCTGTGAGAGGTTTTGGGCATTTCCTAACTGTGTATTCAGCAAAATGGCGCTCGTGAGGTTAGCGCTCGTGAGGTTAGCGCTCGTGAGGACGGCGTTATCGAGATAGGCGCCCGTGAGGTTAGCGCTCGTGAGGTTGGCGCTCGTGAGGACGGCACTCGTGAGGTTAGCGCTCGTGAGGTTGGCGCTCGTGAGGACGGTGTTCCTGAGGTGGACGCTTGTGAGGTTGGCGCTCGTGAGGTTGGCGCTCGTGAGGTTGACGCTCGTGAGGACGGCGTTATCGAGATAGGCGCTGAAGAGATAGGCGCTCGTGAGGTTGGCGCTCGTGAGGTTGGTATCAAAGAGTTGGGAGATCGCGAGTTGGGCGCTCGTGAGGTCGGCGCTAACAAGACTGGCGCCAAGGAGGTTAGCACTCGTGAGGACGGCGTTCCTGAGGTTGGCGAGAGTGAGGTTGGCGTTCCTGAGGACAGCGTTCCTGAGGTTGGCGAGAGTGAGGTTGGCGCGCGCGAGATGTGGCCCGACCGTGCGGGTAAACGTAGCTAACCCTAAGGAATCGGCATAGTGAATGATGTTGAGCAGCCGATCTGCGTCCCAGGTTTCGGTGTCCGGGGTGCCGCAGGGGTGAAAGGTGATGGTCGGGGCGGGCGCATCGTCAGGCAGGGTGTGATAGCTGTCGGGCTGGGCCTGGGCGTGCAGTTTAAACAGCAAAATCAGCACATTTAGCCCTGCAAACACGTCGACCTGCTTCAGCCCGATGGGAATGCCTTGATTCCTTAGCTGCAACATCTTCTTTAGGGGCAAATTTTCCTGCTGGGGCAGGTCATCCACGGACCCCTGGTTGATAAACGCCCCCTCGTGCCAGCGCTGATAAAAACCGTGCAGGCGCTCAAAGAGCTGCACTCGATTAATATCACTTTTGCTCAGTAGCTCAAATAGATACTCCACAATTTCGACCGTCAAGCCGCCATAGCCCAACAGGTCATAAATCTGGGCATTCACAGCTCCTTCGTCCATCACCAGCCGCTGGCGTTTGTTCAACTCTGTCCAGTCCTCAAAGGCACAAATCAGCCGTTCGGCCAATAGATATTCCCCAAAGCTTTTGTGGGCAAACTCCACTGAACCCTGCTCCCCCTCCTTCGGCTTTAGGTAAAACGTCGTCAGCAGATTATTCAAGGCGTCATCATCCGACTGAGCCGTTTCCGTTTGGGCCATTTCTAAGTATTGCCGGATCGGGTTGGTCGTATCCTGAAAGCGCTGCTTCAGCATGGTCACTCGGGCCGTTTCGTTGCCCGACTGCACCACGCACAGGGCCGCCTCTTGTAGCACCTCCCGCAAATCCTCCAAATCCTCCAGGCCCGACAGCCGCAGGTTTTCGTCCTGACGCTGCTTGGCCAGCACCCAATTCACCGATTCGCGATAGATGCACACCTTGGCGGCGGTGGGGCTGCCGGGCTGCTCATTGGACCCGGCAAACATCGTCTTCGTCAATTGGCCTTCCCGATGAAGCCGCCCCAACAGGTACAGCAGCAGCGGCTCCCGCGCCAGGGTGTCATTGATATCCTTTGGGCACGCCTGCAGAAACCCTCTAAATTTGGCGGTTTCTGCGGCCCCAAAGCAGCGTTGCCAATTCGTCAGCCACTGCTCCCGCAGAGGATCTCCCATCGGCTTAAGCCGCACGCGGGCTAAATTTTTGGTCTGGGTAATCAGTTTATCTACTCCCTGCAACGCCAAAGGGCGACCCGTCACCACACATTGATGGTGACTGTGTACTTGAAAGAGTGCCACCTGCTGCAAAAATTCCTTCAGCCCGCCGCTGGCACGCCCTTCTAGCAGCAGCTCATCAAAGCCGTCCAAAATCAGCAAAAAGCGGGTATTGCGATCTGCCAGCCAGTCGTGATCGCCCCGCACAAAGCTCCATTGTTCCAGATCGGGGCAGTCTTCCAAGGTTTCTGTCAGGTTATTGGCCAGCTCTCGCAAGTTTCGCAAGCGAATCACGATGGGAATGTAAGCAAAAGTCAGCTCCCGCCGCACGCGATCCGCCAACATGCGACAAAACACCGACTTACCCCGGCCCGCTTCCCCTTCAATAAACATAACCTGGCGCGGCTGGTCGGGCTGCTGATCGGCTGCGTCTAAAATCCCCTGCGCCCAAGCGTGGATGTTGATGGGCTCGGCCTTGCGGTCAACCTCGCCGGACTGGGTCAGCGGCTGCACATTCAGCTCCACATACAGATCTGCGAAGGTCACGCGAGGATTTTCTTCGTCAAATACCTGCTGCTGCGGCAGGGGCGCTATCTGGGTTTCGAGGTAATTTTCGATGCTGTCGTAGCGCTCAAGGGTGGCTTGTCCTCCCGCGCGATAAATCGCCGCCAGCGGGGCGACGCTGTCCCCCGCTTCCGCAATGGCACGATACAGATAGCGCGGAGTTTCCCACTTGATGCGCTCTGCCAAGCGTTGCGCCGTCGCCGGGGCGAGTCCCGCCTGCACCAAGACGACTTGCAGTGCTTCACTAAACTGCTCCGCCAGCACCGACTCCCGAAAGCGGCTGGTCACGGTTTCGGCTTCTCGGTTGGTCAGGTCGGTCTTTAACCCCGCCAACTGCCGCTCAATGAGCGTTTGCAGCGAGACGTGCTGGAGCTTAGCGTTAACAGCGTCATCCTCTACCCGTGCCAACACCGCTTCTAAACTCTGCAGATAGGCCAATTGCGCAGCGATAGCCACCGCACTTTCATAAGTGGGGTCAGTTTTCGACAAATCCAGGTAGATCCGCAGCAAGTCGATGCCAATAGAGACGAAGGGTAAGCCGGAGACGGCGAGCTGGGTCACGGGCGATTCCAGCGTTTGCAGAAAGGGCTCGATCTGCTGGAGATGGGGTTGCAGCCGCTTCAGGTTCGGGGCTTGCTCGCGCAGGGTGGTGCCCAGGTCGCTGGTCGCGGTGACAGCGTCGATGCCTTGTTCCGCCAGCTCCCCCCAGGGAATCTTCCGCACATCAGTGTTGAGAAACTGCCAGAACCCTTTCAATGCCTGCATTGCTCGTCTCGGCTCAAAACTTGTTTCCAAGATAGCCAAGCTTTTTTGTATCCGGTCAGCAGCTTCAGCATTTAAAGCGATTGGCTGCCGTCATGGAGCTGAGTTAGAGAAAATGGCTGATGTTGGCTCGGAAAGTGCGATCGCGAGCGCCAGTAATACCGATTCTCTAAATCTAGCCACACATCCTTTCCCCTTCGCCCCCTTGCCCCCGTAGCCCTCCACTACAATCTGTAGCTCTATCCTGAAGAACTGGTATAAACCAGTGGGAGGGGGCGATCGCAATTGTTTACCCCATTTCCCTGTCAGCATTCAAAGGTGAGCCCTACAATCGGGGGGAATATTTGTGCATCCTTGAGAGGGCTATGATCGCGCCTGCCGACAACGAAGCCAATCACGGCATCCCCGAACGCCTGGCGAAACACACCGTCCGCTATGCCAACTGTCAGGACGTGAACATCGACGACCTGACGCCGATGATGCGTCACTACGTGCAGGTCAAGCAGGAATATCCCCACGCGCTGCTGCTGTATCGGGTCGGCGACTTTTTTGAAACCTTTTTTGAAGATGGCATCACTATTGCTCGCGAACTCGAACTGGTCCTGACCAGCAAAGAGTGCGGCAAAGTGGTCGGGCGGGTGCCGATGGCGGGCATTCCTCACCATGCGCTGGATCGCTACTGCATCCAACTGGTGGAAAAAGGCTACGCCGTCGCCATCTGCGATCAAGTGGAAGACCCGGCTCAGGCTCAAGGCTTGGTAAAACGGGAAGTTACCCGCGTCATTACCCCCGGCACCGTCATTGAAGAAGGGATGCTGAGCGCCCGCCGCAATAACTTTCTCGCTGCAGTCGTACTGGCCGGACAAAGCTGGGGACTGGCCTACGCCGACGTGTCCACCGGCGAGTTTTTTACCACCCAGCACACTGATCTTGACCAAGTGGGTCAGGAGCTGATGCGCCTGCAACCCTCGGAAACCCTGTTCCCCACCGATACTCCCGACCTGCGAGCCATGTTGCGTCCAGGAGAAGCGTCGGATCAACTGCCGGAATGCTTGCCCCGTCAGTTTTGCTACACGCTGCGATCGCAGGGCTCCTTTTCCCACACCGAAGCGCGTCAGCGACTGCTGCAGACCTTTCGGCTGCGATCTCTCGAAGGCATCGGCTGTGATCACCTGCCCCTGGCCGTCCGTGCTGCCGGTGGCCTGCTGGAATACCTGGAAGACACCCAAAAAGATACCCAGGTGCCGCTACAACTGCTCAGCACCTATGTGCTCAGCGACTTCCTCGTGCTCGATCACCAAACTCGCCGCAACTTGGAAATCACCCAAACCTGTCGCGACGGCACCTACAACGGTTCCTTGCTGTGGGCGCTCGATCGCACCGTGACGGCGATGGGCGGACGGGCGCTACGGCGCTGGTTGTTGCAACCGCTGTTGTCTGTAGAGAAAATTCAAGAGCGCCAAACCACGATTCAAGAGTTGGTGGACGACGGTTCCCTCCGCACGTCTCTACAGCAGCAGCTGAAGCAAATCTACGATCTAGAGCGGCTGGCGGGACGCGCTGGTTCCGGCACTGCCAATGGCCGCGACTTGGTGGCTCTCGCTGATTCCTTTGCCCGGTTGCCCATCCTCGCGGCTCTGGTGGAAGCCGTCGAGTCGCCTTATTTGCAGGCGCTGCAGCATGTGCCTCCGGATCTAGAAAAACTGGGGGGACACGCTGCGATCGCACCTGGTCGAGAGCCCGCCCCTTTACCTCACCGAAGGCAATCTCATTCGCCCCGGGGTGAACGCTGATCTGGACAAACTACGAGATCAGATCAAAGGCGATCAGGACTGGATCGCCAAGCTAGAGCCCGCCGAACGAGAACGCACCGGCATCTCCACCCTAAAAGTCGGCTTCAACAAAGCCTTTGGCTACTACATCAGCATCTCTCGCAGCAAGTCGAGTCAGGCCCCTGACGACTACATTCGCAAACAAACCCTAACCAACGAAGAACGCTACATCACCCCCGAACTCAAAGAACGGGAAGCCCGCGTCTTTAACACCCAAGAACAGATTCACAGCCTGGAATACGAAATCTTTCAACAGCTGCGGGAACTCGTCGGCCAACACGCTGACCTCATCCGTCAAGTCGCCCAAGGCGTCGCCGCCGCTGATGTGCTCGCCGGACTCGCCGAAGTCGCTATCTACCAAGGCTACTGCTGTCCCCAGATGACCAATGGCCGCGATATCGCGATTGCCGATGGCCGCCACCCCGTGGTGGAACAGCTGCTCCCCGCTGGTTTCTTCGTCCCCAACTCAACGGAACTCGGTGGGGCTGAGAAGTCAGAGGTCAGAAGTCAGAAGTCAGAAAATGGCAGTCAGCAGTCAGCACCCGCAACCCAAGACCCAGCACCTAATACCCAGCCACCCAGCCACTCAGCAACCCAATCCTCATCCCCCTATCCCCCCATCCCCCCATCTCCCCAACATCCCGACCTCATCATCCTCACCGGCCCCAACGCTAGCGGCAAAAGCTGCTATCTCCGCCAAGTTGGTCTGGTTCAGCTGATGGCACAAGTCGGCAGTTTCATTCCGGCCAGTACCGCCCGGTTGGGTATTTGCGATCGCATCTTTACCCGGGTCGGCGCGGTTGATGACCTCGCCACCGGACAATCCACCTTCATGGTCGAGATGAACGAGACGGCAAATATTTTGAATCATGCCAGCGATCGCTCCCTGGTGCTGCTGGACGAAATTGGCCGCGGCACAGCCACCTTTGACGGTCTTTCCATTGCCTGGTCAGTGGCGGAATATTTGGCGAGCGAGATCCGGGCCCGCACGATTTTTGCCACCCACTATCACGAGCTGAATGAACTGGCAGGCATCCTCGACAATGTCGCTAACTATCAGGTAACGGTGAAAGAAATGCCTGACCAAATTGTCTTTTTGCATCAGGTGCGACCGGGGGGAGCCGATCGCTCCTACGGTATCGAGGCGGGACGTTTGGCGGGCTTGCCCCCCACGGTTATCCAGCGGGCACGGGAGGTCATGTCCCAAATTGAAAAGCACAGCAAAATTGCTGTCGGTCTCCGCCAGGGGGCACAGTTCAACGGCAACGGCAGGCGGCGCAAACGTCGCAGCGTGCAAGAAGATCCCGCTGAGCAGCTCGACATTTTTAGTTCCTAAACGCCTGGTAGAGCATGCTCGATCGGTGCTTGCCTCAACAAGATCGGCACTCATCCATGATTTTCCTGCTCGTTTCCTCTACTCAAAATGCACCATGTCAACGGTAACCATCAGACCAGCCAATTTAGAAGATGCCGCAGGCTTAGCGCATCTAGCCGAATATACATTTCGAGATACGTTTGCAACGAATAACAATCTCACCGATATGGAGCTCCATTGTGCTGAGAATTTCGGGGTCGATGTGCAAAGGCAAGAGCTGCTAGATGACAACTCTGTCACGCTCTTAGCCGAGACGGCAGACCAGCTAGTCGCCTTTGCCCAAGTTTGGCTGTGCTCACCAAAAGCTTGCGTTACTGCCCAGCATTCATCAGAACTCCACCGGCTATACGTTACTCAGGAATGGCAGGGCCGAGGCGTAGCCCATGAACTCATGTCTCGGAGTCTATCCATCGCCGCAAAGGCGGGCGCCGATGCCATCTGGCTGGGTGTCTGGGAAGAAAATCCGAGGGCGATCGCTTTCTATCGCAAATACGGATTCCAAGCTGTGGGTGAGCATGTCTTTCAGTTTGGCAATGATCCGCAGCGAGATCTGGTGATGATGACCGCAATTGACGAATCTTGGATCGCCTAGCGCATCGTTCACCGAACCACTTTTGGCCGAATGGCTTAGACACAATAGGCCACCTTGATCTATTAAACTTTCTGGAGCGCTTAAACTTTAAATCGCATGACATTGCGGGCTAAAGTCTGCCTCGGTGGGGAGTGGTGCAATGTAGTATTGATGAGTTCAACGTAGCGAACTGATTGTTATGGCTGACCGTAAGGCAACTTCTGAAATTCTCAATCGCGATGAGTTAATCGCAGCTTACGAGGCCGGACAACGGGCATTTTCGGGGTTGGCGCTGGCTGGTGTCGATATCAGCGGGGTCGATCTCAAAGGGGCGGACCTGAGCTATGCCGACCTGAATGAGACGAATCTCAGCCAAGCCAACTTACGGGGCTGTGACCTCAGCTATGCCTCCCTGCGCGAGGCGAATCTGACTCAGGCAGACCTGCGAGGAGCCATGCTGATTGGCACTGATTTGCTCGGGGCCACTGTGACTGAAACTAATTTCCATGGCGCCGACTATGATCCGGCGGAAACTCACTTTCCGATGGGGTTTGATCCGATCAAGGCGGAAATGAAAAGCGATCGCGCCAACGCCTAGCCGTTGAGCTGATGACCGCAGTTGGCACAAAAGCGATCGCTGGGCTTTACCGGAGTCCCACACTGACTGCAAAATTTCGCCTTGCCAGCAGTGGATGAACCACTTGCAATGCTGCTGGCAGCCGCACTGCCCATCTGCATTTCCATATTGCCCATCCGCATCTGCATCGGATTGGCATTCATCTCCATATCGCCCATTTTCATCGGTTGCATGGGTTGCATCGGCTCCATTGGGGTCATCGGCTGCATGGGTTGCATCGGCTGCATGGGCTCCATCGGGGGCATAGCAGTTCCCGGCATCGCCACCCCAGAACTCATCTGCATCTGTTGCGCATTACCCAAAGCCGGACTTTGGGACATCACCCCGAGTTGACTACCCTGCAACTGCAAATGGTGCATTCCCTGAGTGGTGGTGAGCTTGATGACAACTCCCTGGGGTGTGCGAAACATTTCTGGCGGAGCCGTCCAAGCCCCGGTAGCAAACTGACTCCCAGACTGTTGCTGCTGTCCGGCACTGCTCGAAGCGAGGGTGACAGCAGTTTGCTCCCCCACATTGTCTAAATACAATCGTTGTCCAGAGCCGAGTTCACAGGTGTAAGCCATAGTGGGTGTTGGGATTGGGTGAGCTAGCAAATGTGCCTACCTCCATTTTGTAGGCAAGCTTTCAACCTCCGTCCAAGACTTTAGGAATCTGTTAGGTCTGTATTCACCGCTTGACAATTGCGTTGGGGGAATCCGAAATATGCTTGCTCTGAACAATAGGAATAGTGCTTCATCCGAATTACCTTGTGCACTTGCTCTAAAAGTTTTTGGGGTCAAGGTTCAGATTGCATCGGTCAGGAAACCAGCAACGATGATCAACAAACTCTAAGCAATTCCAGGCACCCACAAGCTAGGTGATTATACTGAAATCGTCATCTAATCATCCGCGCCAGGATATTAGCCTGAAAGATTTCCACCTCATAACCTAAATAGGTGATTTATGCGGAACTTTTCTCTCTAATCATATAGATAGCTGTCAGGTGCCACCTTGCAAGTAGCTGCCAGAACAATCACTGCAATCGGCCGAATCGTGACTGGTGACGAAGGCATCTCCACGTATCGAAGCGGACCAGACCTTGTGCGCCTTTTCAACGACTACGGCTCCAACGACGAGTATGGCCAAGGATTTCCCTCGCGGTGGCAATATGCCGAGCAGAAGCTCAGAGAATTGAACGGCACGCCTGCCCTAGCAGCGCTACTGCGTGAAGTACTCGATCCACGCGAGTTCATGGACACTGAACACGAGCTTGGCCCTGCCCTTGAGTACATAAACAAGCGCCTCAGCTACGACGGATTTGAAATTGTCCTGGAAGGCGGGTTGGCCAAAGTTCTTAACCAACAAGGGGTTCACGTAGAGGCCAGACATCCATTTGAAGGGTCGAAGGAACAGGCACATATATTTATCAACGAACAAGTTGAGAAGTCCGAACGGAAAATCCAAGATGAAGACTATGATGGGGCAATCACCAACGCCAGATCACTTGTCGAGGCAGTTCTGACCCAGATCGAGTCGGACTTGAACCCAGAGCCCCCCAAATACGACGGCGATCTGCCGAAGTTGTATAAGCGAGTTCAGAAACTGCTGCATCTTGATCCGGGCCGCCCGGACATCAATCAATCTTTGAAACAGGTCCTGTCGGGCCTCGTGAATATCATTCAGGGTTTGTCCGGCCTCAGCAACAAAATGGGAGATCGTCATGTCCGTACCTACAAGCCATCGAGGCACCACGCCATACTTGTGTGCAATTCTGCAAAGTCCGTATGTAATTTCTTGTTCGATACATATGCATATCAGAGGGAAAAGGCCACTAGATAACAAATCGTTTGCATTGCCTCAAATGCCACCGAACTCAGGAGATAGACCTATAAAGACTCAGCCACCACTGGTGGTGTTGCTCTGAGTGAGTAGTGTTTGCATGACAAAGGGTAAAATCGCTTCGTTCTGACTGTGTTCTGCGCCTTCGGTGAATACGACTAACTGAAAGGGTGAGTAACCATCCAACTCGACGTAAACTGCATCGTGTCGTACTTTGCTGGTGAGTCCGGCCTTTGACCATACGGCGGCATTTAGCGGTAACCCGGTCCCGAGGAAGCCCGTGACCTGATTTTCGGGGTCGGCGGCGCGGGCGCGGGGGTCTAGAGAACGCCGCATCAGGTTCATCATGGTTTGCGATCGCGCTCCACTGACGGCCACTCCACCGATAATACTGTGCAATAAACGAGAGGTCGCTTCCGTCGTCAGCAGGTTGCGATTTTCATAGGTTTCCCCCAGAAAAATCCGCTCCCGACCATAGGGGCCATCACACCAGGTTTTTTGGTTCGCGTTGATAGTTTCCAGCTCCGGCCACTGCAGAGATTGCAAAAAGCGGTTGATGATGTTGCGTTGGGTCTGCCACGTTTCAAATGGGCCAGGGGGCAGTTCCGGGCCACTGGTGGTGCCCGTCAACACATCGATCACAAAGCCAGTGGCATCGTTGCTCGAATCGACAATCATGTCTCGCAACGCCCGCTCTAACTCCGGCGTGGTTGGCACCATGTCACGCTCCAGCCATTCGTGCGCCGCGACCAGATAAAACAGCTTCACCACACTAGCGGGATAAATCAGTTCCACGCCTCGGTAGCTGGCTCCACGGGGTCGGTGTTGCCAAAAATCTGACACACTAATGGCTCCACCGGTATTGATGGGAAAGGGTGGATCATAGATCAGCCAGGTGGCCGCAATTTGATTGCGGGCCAGTTTAGGAAAGGCCTCCCAGGTAGCGTCCAACACGTTGTCTAAAACTGTTTGTAGATGAGTATCTCGCTCAAAAAAAGTTGCCGCCACGATCGCTAATCCATCCATCTGTGCCAAATCAACCTTACCGGGTTATGGGAGAGGTCAATACCCAATTTTTGAATTCGTCTGCTACGCCGCAAGCTGCCTTCTGAGAGGGTTAAAAGGGCGTCGCGATCGCCAACAGTAACGACCTGCGTCCTAATAATGATTTGAAAAGAAATCTTTAGAATGGTAAGTTCCGTTAGAGACGTAACGGAAAGTTACGTACTCTCTTTGATGTTAATGAGCAATCTGACATGGTAGCGGCTTCTCCGTTTACGCGATCGCTGAGCACATTACAGCAGCGGACCGAAAAACGTATCGTCGCGATCGGAGATAGCCTAGTGTATGGCTTTGGTGACCCTGAAGGTGGCGGCTGGGTCGAGCGCTTAAGGCGACAGTGGCTACAGCCAGAGACTCCGGGCCATGCCATGTATAACCTAGGCGTCAGAGCCGACACGACCCAGCGCGTTTCCCAACGGCTCGTGCAAGAATTTCAGACCCGAGGTGAATTTCGTAACCGCGTTCCTGACTTAATGTTTCTTTCCGTAGGCTTAAACGATACATGTCGAGTGGGGAAGCCCAACGGTCGTCCCTTCACCGAGTTTGAAATGTTTCAAGCGCAGATGTTTGAGCTGTTAGAAACGGCCCAGTCCCAATGTCCCGTCATGTTTATCGGCATGACACCGGTGCTTGAAGAACGTATGCCCTTCGCGGAAATCTTGCATTACAACCACACCGATCAACACCGCTGTAAGGAATTCACCCGGCGAGCTTGCGAACAGCGCAACATTCCCTATTTGGACGTGTTGGACTTGTGGCTCAAGCGTGGTGATGCCTGGTGGCGATCGCGCATCTCCACCGATGGCTTACATCCCAACGTGCTCGGCTATCGTTCCCTACTCGACGACATTATGAATTGGTCTGCTTTTCGCGACGTCATGTGATGGCTTCAGTCCTGAACCAGAATTGAGGTTGAAGCAGACCATCGAGATCGCGCGCTCTACAGATTTTCCCGCCGTGGCGAAGGTGCATTCCCATAGCCTTTATGCTGATGGGCAGTCAGGATGGAAAACACGCGGCATGAACGAACATTGGGCAAATTTTTTGTTTGGCGTTTTGGGCGGGGGACTGGTAGCCACCGGTTTTCGTCTGGCTGAAACCTACTGGCTCGCCCCCCGCTTTACGGAGTCCGTTGAAGCCCGCAAAAAGCTGTTTCTGTATGCTCGCCCCCTGAGTCATGCCTGCCACGAACTGGCCTATCGCCTGCAGGCATTTTTGCCCAAAATGCCGCAAGCGATGAATGAGACTCGCGCCGCCCTCAGTCTTTCACCCCGGCAGGCTAAGGCCATCGACTGGTTCACCAAAGAGGGTTACTACCTTACCTCAACAGCCTATTTGATTGCCCTGGTCTCCTGCTGGATTCAGCTTTATGAACGGGACGTCGTATTTTTGAAATTTGGGCGCTCGTCCCTCACTAAGCAATTTTTTGACCTCATCGAGGGTTTCAAAAATACGCTGTCGAGTGATGGCAGTATTCTCTGGTTTCACTACGTCAACGGCATGGGCGAATTACTCATCGCCGCGGCGGGCGATCGCCCCATGACGATGTCAGAGTTCATCTACAAACTCTATGAAGATGAGCTATTTCGCGACTACTACGACCAACTCTTTGTCTTTCTCAATCAGGTGGCCGACGGCAAATTTCTCGCCAATTTGGCAGCCACCGTTCAGCAACTCGACCAGATCCAAGATTTCTTAGTGCAAAATCAAATCACCATCGCGATGCGTTGAGCTGGCTGGATTTTGGTGTCCACTAGCCAGCTTGGATGCTTTCGACAGCCGTGATCGCCTGCTCCACCACTGACACAGGCAAAGGGATGTAGCCCAGTTCTTCACTAAACTGTTGACCTTCCAACAGCCCCCAGGTCAAAATCTGCTTCAGGGCATTCCCTTTGTCGGCATCGGCATACTGCCCGTAAGCCAAAATCCAGCTATAGGTGACGATCGGATAAGCCTCTGCCCCAGCTGGATCAGCAATAAAAGCTTTGAGATTTTCTGGCAGGGTCACGGCGGCTAGCGCGGTCGCCCCCGTAGTCGGATTCGGTTCCACAAAAGTACCAGTCTGATTTTCTAAGGCGGCGATGGCCATATCTAACTTTTGGGCGTAGCTATATTCCACGTATCCGATCGCCCCCTCCGCCTGCTGAATTTGGGCACTCACGCCCGCATTAGCCTTGATACCGAACCCAGCAGGCCACTGTACATTGAGACCCGCACCAACCTGAGATTGCCACTCAGGACTGATGGCGCTGAGATGCGCGGTCAGGGTTGCGGTTGTGCCGCTGCCATCAGAGCGATGCACCAAGGTAATGGGCAGATCAGGCAATGACACATCGGGGTTAGCCTCGACAATGAGCGGATCCGTCCACTGGGTAATCTGACCTAAAAAGATCCCGGCTAGGGCCTCACGAGTCAGCTGCAGTCCGGTGTTAACGCTCGGCAGATTGTAAGCGATCGCCACCATGCCCGCCGTCATGGGCACCAATACGACACCCGCTTCCACTTGGGCCATCTCCTCATCGGTCATCGCCACATCGCTAGCGCCAAAATCGACCGTTTGCGACAACAGTTGCTGAATGCCCGCAGCACTGCCTGTCGGCTGAAAGTTAACCTGCAGATTGGGATCGACCTGCTGGCGATATTCCGTAAAGATGCGCTCGTAAATGAACAGCGGAAAACTGGCTCCCGTGCCATTCAAGACGATGGGTGTGGTCGCTGCGGAGGCCTCTGGAGCTGGGGTGGGCGATTCTGACATCGGTGGTTGGCAGGCCACTACTAAGATGAGCGCGGCGATCGCGAATACCAGCCCCTTGAACCAATCAAACTGACGCCCCATCACCCTTACCTCAACGGTTGCTGTATCGCGCTTGCACTATAGCGATCCGCAGTTTGGTTAGATTACTCCAGATCGCTGTAATCGCCGTCTGACAAACCTTTCAATTCCGAATTCCGACTTCTGCATTCCGAATTCTGCTATACGATGCCTCCCACTCAAGAGGCTCCGAATACCGCCCGTATTCTACCGCTTGATTAGCCGCAAATTGGATGTGCTCCCAGGTTCTCCAGACTCCAACGATCCTCCACCCAGCTTTCGGGCGACCCCATTTTCATACCCCGCCCCACTCCTCATAAACCCGGGCATCCAATACCTCAACCCCACGGCAATCTCCCAAAAACCCGTCACCGCACTCACGACACCTTAGCGCCACAAGCACGACAGTGAGGCAACAGTCGATAGGTAGACTCATGGCAGACCGGACACTCCCGCAGTTGTCCGTAACCACAGTGGGGACAGTGGTGTTCATGGCGATGGATTTTTTTCGCACAGCGAATGCAGCGCCCCTTTTGCACCCGTCCGGCGGCCTGCACCTTGGGATTAAAGACCACCTTTTGGCAGAACTTGATCAGGCCAAAGCCCAACAGCGGAATTAAAAAGATATAGAAGTAGCTGACCAAAAATTGCAGCCCGCCCAACAGCACAAGCGCAATCTCTGTCAGGACGGTGAAGAGTGCCCCCACCTGAAAAATCTGGAAGACCTTCACAATCAGCGGCACGGTGAAAATCACCAGCAGATGCCAACTCAAGAGAGCGACTAAACCATAACCACGACGCTGGGCCAACTGATGTACCGCCCAAGCGATCGCCAGCAGCGGGATTAAAAAGAGACCCTGCAAGAAAATTTCGAGGGTAGGATGCCAAAAAGTTGCGCGCTCATATTGCTGTTCTAACTGGGCAAACTGCGCTTCATCCATCAGCAAATCGAGGATGGGTTGACTGTTCGGATCGGCGACAATCTCGGCCTCTAGGCTGCCAATCTCGGCCTCCAAAGTAGCGATCTGAGCAGTATTCCGATCGAGTTCCCGCTTCGCTTCAGCCGCTTCCACCGTATTGATGGAGAGTTCTTCAGGTTGGCCCGCCAACGATTCCAGCAGGGTGGAGTCGTATTGCTCGCGAATTTGCTGGTTTGCCACTGCCAACTCAGCGATCGTATTTTGACGCTGATTAATATCCGCGAGTCGCTGTTGATTGGCGGACGTATCCACCTGCTCATAGCGGCTAGCGTATTCGGTACAAAGCTCCGAAACCTGGCCGAGGTGATCGCGGGAGATTTGCTGATAATTCTCTTGGAGAGCAAGGTCAACTTGCGATCGCCCCAACGCGCTTTGCAAAAACTCAAACGCTTTGTCGTCCTCAGTTTGCTGACGATAGTTAGACCAATCGCTATAGCAGGGATGTTGCTGCTGAGGAGTAATGGGCCAATTACCCACATCATGAAGTCCCCAAAACACATTCGACAAAATAAACAAGTCAACCAAAATGATGATGACTAAGCTGACCTTGTTGATCGGCTCGTTGTTAACCTGATTACTTTTGCGAAAGAAACGGCGCACATGGCGCTGCAGTGAGTTGAGCATGATGTTCCCCAGCTACTGGTCGATCTTCCCCACCATCGGCGATCGCGGGAAGTTGTCTTGAGTATGCCGAGGAAACCCAGCGATGACCGACAAGAGACTGACAGATATTGGGTCGGCTACATCAGCTCGATGCCCTGCGTTGAGGGGCAAAAATAAGTTACCCCCCATCCTTGCGGTGGGGGGTAAGTAACTATATTGGTTTCGTATATGAATCAAGATTAGCCTTGCCCAAGACGCAATGGGTTAATTTTCCGTAAACTCACAGGCAAACAATATGAAGAGTAGAGCAAGTTAATTGAATGGCACCCAAACAGCGAACTTGGGTCATGAACAGTCGCTCACCTCTTGTTCAAAAAGCCCTTCCAGTCAGAGTTTTAGCGGATTTCATGCCAACGCTAACGAACCACCACCCTCCCGTGGTTTCACTGAACAATGATGGCGAGCACTTCCTTAGGAACGAGAGGCCACATGGCAGTGGCGCGCTACAGCAATACAATCGGAGATCGCCGCATCCGTTTTGATCGCCTGAGCATCGAAATGGGTGCGGCTGACCTGAAAGCCGCGATCGCGCAACCCTGCCATCAAGTCCTCTCGTTTAGGAATGTCCATGCGACCCCGACGGCCAATTTCCGGCAGGGTGAAATAGTAGGGCGGCAGAGTCGCCTCGCTCTCCATGAGGGTTAGCAGATCGACTTGCGGGTGCCAGTTCCAAGTCTGAGCTAAAGCTCTCATCTGATTCAGAAAAGGGCGATCGTGTAAGTGGCCTAACCACATCGGTCCACTGATGACCATGGGTTGAGGCATTAGGTCTGCGGCACGCTCACCATGGTCACAGATCGCCCGGCCCAATTGTCGCCAAGACAAGGTTTGGTAGTGCCCACAATGGTGGCAGTAACCCAAAAAGCCATACTGCTCTGCGGGCCAGGGCTCGCCTGCGGTTAGGCGCAGCATGACCCGATGCACCTGCCCATTGTAGTAGGCAAAAATCGGTCGAACCGCTAAGCCTCGGGCCGCAGCCTGTTGCATGGCACTCCCAATCAGCAGCCTGGCCCCTTGCTCATGACTCGCCGGGTGAGGACGGGCGTAGGCGCCATAGAGTTGCACACTCTGGTCAGGATTGTGCCCACCGGTAGTGCGGGTATCTGTGCTAGTGACGTAAAGCAAGCCCCCGAGCTTAGTTGCCCAGAGCCCAGTCGAGAGATAAGGCGCGCCCCCGCCAAAACTATCGATATCCACCAGGTCATAAAAGTCCCGTTGCTGATAACACTCAAAGAAGACTTCATTGGCATCACGGTGGGTAATACGAAAGGTGTCATCTTGCAGGCTGTCAGCCAGATTTTGGGCCAACAGATCATGCAAATCAGGATTCCCTTCGTTCGCCCAGACAAAATCGACCTTCGCTTCCAGAGCGTAACGCAGCGATCTCACCCCACAGCCTGACATCGCATCAAGGATCCGCAAAGTGCCTCGCTCTTGTCGATCAACAGTAGCAGCGAGCACAGCTAAATCTCGCCCTATACGACTTTTCACCCGGTAAAACGCCTTCCCAACTTGAAAGTGAGCCTGACCTTCAGAGCTTAGTGTTGGCGACTTCTCGGCGGTCATGAGCGGGACGCGAGTGCTTGGGCGATCACCTCCTCAAGCTGCTGTTGCGTCACGTCGGCGATCACAAAGACTTCTTGAGCCGACTTACCTTTGCGGGCAATCAGTTTGTAGCCACCTCGAATGGGTACGGAAACCTTGAGTCGCAATTTCGGCGCGTTACTACGCACCGTCGACAATCGACCAGGCGTGACAGTCCGAACGTCGGCAGATAATTCCAGCAGCTTTTCCAAAACGGCGATCAGACCGGGAACGTGGGTCGAGTGATTCCAGACGAGTCGTCCTGGTGTTTGCTTACCCACAATATCTCCCATATTGACTTACTTCTACAGCGGGGGCAAGTCACGCCCTAGGCCTGCTCTAGTGGGGCCATGGTAAGACCCGCCCGGCTCAGCTGACTGTGGTACAACTCAGCCTGTTCTAGAGGACCTACCCAGACGATCGCCTGACCTTCATTGTGGATTTTGTGCGCCAAGTCCCACGCCTGATCGCTGTTCATACCCGGAACATATTTAGTCAAACACTCAACCACGTGCTGAAAGGTGTTGAAATCATCATTCAGCACAATGATTTTGTAATTGGGATACGGCTGGCGGACGACCTGACGAGTCTTTTCGGGAGCTACAGTCGGAGACGAAGCCGCGCTGATGATCACTGAAGGGGAGACTGTCATTGTGGATATGCTGTAGGTGAAGAGAGATTAATCTTTAGCCCTAGTGTATCGGATTCTTCTCAAGGCGATGTTGTACTCACTCGAAATTTCGCCGAGCGTGTCGCAACGAAGATGATGTGTAAGGGCAAGCCAAAGCGATCACGATGGAGGCTGGCGATTTCCTCAAAATTGAGTCTTCCTTAAGCCAGTATTTTGCCTGATGGTATAGCACTCAGCCATAAAAAATTGACTGAGGCGATCGCCCCAGTCAATGCAAAAAATCATCAGTCATTGGATGAATTTGAGACTGCTCTAGACCGTGGCTACAGCCGCCGCTTCTGGAGTTCGCTCTTCAATCACCCGGTCAATCAAGCCGTATTCCATCGCCGCCTGAGCCGACATAAAGTTGTCGCGATCGGTGTCACGCTCAATCTCTTCTAGCGTTTTGCCAGTGTGCTTAGCCAGCATTTCGTTGAGCGTATGCTTAATTCGGACAACTTCTTTGGCTTCAATTTCGATATCTGTTGCCTGCCCACGGGCACCGCCTAAGGGCTGGTGAATCATGATCCGGGCATGGGGTAGGGCCATGCGCTTCCCAGGGGAACCCGCCGCCAACAAAAACGCCCCCATGGAAGCCGCAAGTCCCACACAAATGGTGATCACTTCCGACTTGATATGCTGCATGGTGTCGTAAATAGCCATGCCAGCCGTGACCGAGCCACCAGGAGAGTTGATGTACAAATAGATCGGCTTGCTATTGTCATCAGAATCGAGATACAGCAGATAAGCAACGATCGCATTCGCGATGTTGTCGTTCACTTCTTCTGACAAAAAGATAATCCGCTCGCGAAACAGTCGCTCGTAAATGTTGATCCACT
This sequence comes from Leptolyngbya sp. SIOISBB, assembly GCA_010671905.1. Lineage (GTDB taxonomy): Bacteria > Cyanobacteriota > Cyanobacteriia > Phormidesmidales > Phormidesmidaceae > Halomicronema. The sequence goes on along the minus strand of JAAHII010000001.1, from coordinate 5,482,216 downwards.
GCTCGTAGGGGCTGCCGGGCATCCGGTAAGCCACGCTAGGGACTCCAATCGGCATAATCAAATTCTCCTCAAACAGTTGGTGCGGTTGAAAAAAGCGTTGTAGCCAAATCAGGGCTTAAGAGAGTTTAGGTGTCGCCAAGAACGCGATCGATAATCCCGTATTCCATCGCTTCTTGAGGCGTTAGGTAAAAGGTCCGATCCATATCTTGGGTCAGTTTTTCCAGTGATTGCCCCGTGTTCCGAGACAACACCTCCATCATGAGCTGACGTTTGGCAATGACTTCGTCCGCATTGATCTGGATATCCGTAGCTTGCCCCTGAGTTGCCGCTTTAGGTTGGGCTAGGGTAATCATGGCGTGAGGCAAGCTGACCCGCTTCCCAGGGGTGCCTGCAGACAGTAATACCGTAGCAACGCCAAAGCATTGCCCCATACAAATCGTCGTGATTTCCGATTTGATGTGCTGCATCGTATCGAGAATCGCTAAGGTTGCGGTTACCCCAGCCATCCCCGAAAAGGCATCGGCCATGCCAGCCGTAACGGGATCGCCCATCGAGTTAATGTACAGGTTGATCGGCTTGCCCTGATCTTCAGAATCGAGATACAGCAGCGCCGAAATCACCGAGTTGGCCAAGCCCATAGAGACCGGCTGGTTGAGAAAAATAATGCGCTCCTGACTCAAGCGGGTGTAGATGTTAATCCATTGCCAGTTCTGGCTTCCCCGCACTTGATACGGAACGCGTAAAATTCCATCGACGGACATAGGGCATCCTAAGCCATTGCAGGCATCTGTTTGGGCAAGTCTTTGGTGCTCTCGAGCACGCGATCAATCAAGCCATACTCTTTCGCCTGGTCGGGCGTCAGGTAAAAGGTGCGATCGGTATCCTGCGCAATTTTGTCAGCCGATTGCCCCGTGTTACGAGACAGGATATCGAGCATCGCTGCTTTGTTATCCAAGACTTCCTGCGCTCGGATTTGGATATCGGTCGCCTGGCCGCGTCCCATCCCAATCCGCGGCTGGTTGAGCACAATGGTGGCATTCGGCAGACTGGCTCGATACCCTTTCGTGCCCGCCGAGAGAATCATGGCCGCAGTCCCCATAGCTTGACCGATACAAATCGTATGTACGGGGGGTTTGATATAGCCAATCGTGTCGCAAATCGCAAAAGCTTCGGTATCTTGACCGATCGCATCGCCCGTATACCAGGATGTCCCCGTAGAATTGATGTAGAAGTAAATTGGCTTATCGGGGTCGTCAAACTGTAAGAACAATAGCTGCGCAATAATCAGCTTAGTGACATCAACACCTAGTTGCCGCTTATACTCGTCCGCAGATACCAGGGGTAGCCCTAAGTAAATAATGCGTTCTTTGAGTAGCAAAGAGGGTAAGTCTGGTGGGGGTGTCCGATAATAGGCACCACCACCGCCCCCATAAGGGGCTTGTACAGCACGAATTGTTGAGCTCATAAACGGAATGTAATAACTTAGGCTTCCCAGTTCTTTACATAGTAACGTGTGTGAGGAAGCTGTCAGCGGGCGAGATATCCCTACTTCCTGCAATTGATTGTTTCGGAGAACTGCTCTATGAGTGTCGCTCTGCACTGTGCCCTGAGTGATCCTTTTCTCGATAGTCAACAAACTGCGAGTCAACGTCAGTTAGCTATTTCGGTGCAGGTAACTGCCGGTTCAGGCGCAGGGCATGCACCGTTGAACCTCGGGCTAATTTTGGACCACAGCGGGTCGATGAATGGCCCACCTCTAACCATTGTGAAAGAGGCTGCTGGACGTTTAGTCGAGCAGCTCTCTGAACAAGATTCGCTCTCGATCGTGGTATTCGACCATCGAGCCAAGGTCTTGTTACCTCTGCAGTCAGTCAGCGATCGCGACATTATCAAGCGCAAAATCAGCACCCTAAAGCCCAGTGGGGGCACCGCGATCGACGAAGGCATGAAACTTGGCATTGAGGAAGCCGCCCAAGGCAGGCCAGGCAAAGTCTCGCAGATGTTGCTACTCACCGATGGCGAAAATGAGCATGGCTCCAACGAGCGTTGTCTCAAACTGGCTCAAGTCGCAGCCGACTATACCTTGACAATGAATGCTCTCGGTTTTGGCGACCACTGGAATCAAGACGTATTAGAGCAGATTGCCGATGCGGGCGGTGGTACGCTCTCTTATATCGAAGCCCCTGACACGGCGGTGGATGAATTCAATCGGCTTTTAAGTCGTGCCCAGTCGATTTTCTTCACCAATGCCTATCTGCATCTAGAACTGCTGCCAGGGGTAAGACTTGCGGAACTCAAACCCATTGCCCAGGTCGCACCAGAAACCATCGAGTTAACGTTCGAACAGTCTGGCAATGAAGTGGTCATGCGTTTGGGCGATTTACTCTCCGACACGCCGCGCGTCGTCCTCACCAATCTCTACATCGGGGCCCAAGGGGAAGGCACCTTTCCCATTGCCAAGGCTTACATTCGCTATGACGCCCCTGCGGCTGACCAAACGGGACTGCAGTCAGACAGCGTAAATATCAGCGTCACCGTACAGAGTGCATACCAAGCCGCACCAGACCCACAGGTGCAAAAACACGTTCTGACCCTAGCAAAATATCGGCAAACTCAGATTGCTGAGCAAAAGCTCGCTCAGGGAGATCGTCAAGGCGCTGCCACCTTACTCCAATCCGCTGCCAAGACGGCTCTACAAATGGGTGATCAGGGTGCTGCCACTGTGCTACAACAGAACGCAACTCAATTGCAAGCGGGCAAAGACCTGTCTGAGCGCGATCGCAAACGCACCCGCATCGTCTCCAAAACGCGATTGCAGTAGACGTTTATGCAAGTTTCGATCACCCCCTTCACAGTCCATAAACGGGTGGCCCTCACCATCAGTCGCGGGACGTCAGCTCAGTCGGTCAACCTCTGGGTCCGGGTGCAGGCTGATGGCATTGAGGGCTGGGGAGAAGCCACCGCGTTTTCCGTCGGTACCCATACGGAGACGACTGAGCAACTCACTGCCGAACTCACCGCCTTAGCCCCCCAGTTAGCCGACTTTCATCCCCTAGAACGGCAACGTCTTGCCCCAGTGTTAGCCAACCTAAGTACTGCTGCCAGAGCCGCGATGGATGTTGCCCTGCATGATTGGTTAGGTAAGCAGGCGCAGTTGCCGCTGTGGCAGTTATGGGGATTGGACCGCAACCGGATTGGACCGACAGCAATCACCGTGGGCATTAATTCGCCTGAAAAAGCAGTCCACCGACTGCAGCAATGGCAGGCCCAGTTAACAGATTTGCCATCAGTCAAGATTAAATTAGGCAGTCCGGCCGGTATGCAGGCCGATCAAGCCATGATGGCAGCCTTACTCGCAGAGATCCCCGCTGACACAAAGGTCAGCATTGATGCGAATGGGGGTTGGGATTTAGCCACCGCGATCGCGATGGCCAATTGGCTAGCAGAACACGGTATCGCCTATCTGGAGCAGCCGCTTCCCGTTGAACTAGATTCACAGTTGGAAGAACTCTCGGCGCGATCGCCCCTACCCATTTTTGTGGACGAAAGCTGCTTTACCGCTAAAGACGTCGCACGGTTAGTCGGCAAAGTCCATGGCATCAATATCAAACTGATGAAAGCCGGTGGCCTCAGCGAGGCTTTGCAAATGATTCATACCGCCCGAGCCCATGATCTCGGTATCATGTTTGGCTGCTACTCTGACAGCGCCATTTCCAATACAGCCTTGGCCCACCTTGCGCCATTAGCCGATCACCTTGATTTAGACAGTCATCTCAACCTGACAGACGATCCGTTCCACGGCGCTACGATGCAAGCAGGTTGCTTGATGCCCAACGATTCTCCCGGTTTAGGATTGACCCATCATGAATTACCTTACGGCTAACCATCGGATTGCTCTGCTCATGCATGAGGGCACGGACAATCCTGGCGGTAAAACAGGGTTATCGATCTTGCGATACAGTCCCCTTAATATCGTGGCAGTGATCGACCAACAGCAAACTGGGAAAGCGCTGAAAGCGGTCACAGGCATCGACCGTAACGTGCCGATTGTCGGATCTGTTCAAGACGCGATGGCTTGGCAGCCATCCGTGCTAATGATCGGCATTGCCCCCTCCGGCGGTGCCCTGCCAGAGCCTTGGTATGAGGAAGTCAAAGCAGGCGTTAAAGCAGGGCTATGTGTCGTCAATGGACTCCATACGTCGATGGCAACCGATCCTGCGCTTGCAGACTTAGTGCAACCGCCTCAATGGATTTGGGATGTGCGTCAAGAACCCGCTGGGTTGGGCATTGCGAGTGCCGCTGCGAAATCCCTCACCTGCCGCCGAGTGTTGCCGGTAGGGACGGATATGGCAATTGGGAAAATGTCGACCAACCTCGAGCTCCATAAACTAGCATTGCAGCGTGGCCTAAGATCTAAGGTCATCGCCACCGGACAAACCAACCTCATGCTCGGAGACCCCGGCATTCCGCTCGACACGATCCGAGTTGACTTTGCTGCCGGGGCTGTGGAGCAACAAGTCATGCAGTATGGCCGCGATCACGACGTCTTGTTCATCGAAGGTCAAGGCTCCATCTTTCATCCTGGCTCAACGGCAACATTGCCACTCATGCGGGGTACTCAACCCACTCACCTGATCCTGGTACATCGATGGGGCCAAGCTCAGATCAGGAATAATCCGACAATTTCAATTCCACCGCTTTCTCAGGCCATCGCACTATATGAGGCGATCGCAACAGCCGGTGGATGTTTTACTCAAGCGAAAACTGTAGGCATTGCCCTCAATACCTACGGTTTCGATGAAGTGACTGCTCAAGAAGCGATTGCAAAGGTGGGTCAAGAAACCGGCTTGCCGACGACTGATGTTATTCGCTTTGGTGCTGAGCCATTAATGGAGGCAATTTTGACAGCCTCAATGCCTAATTAGCGAATGCCTTACTTTTTGCGTAATCGATAAGTAATACGCCCTTTGCTTAGGTCGTAGGGTGTTAGTTCTACTTTTACACGATCGCCTGGCAAGATCTTGATGTAATTACGGCGAATCTTACCAGAAATGTGGGCTAGCACATTAAACCCATTGTCTAGGTCAACGCGAAACATCGCATTCGGCAAAGACTCTGTAACAGTACCTTCCATTTCAATCAGATCTTGCTTAGACAAACGAATACCTCCAGAAAAATGGCAGCAGAGCTAACGCATCAAGAAAGCTCACAAACATGAAGAAACCTCATTAAGCGTAACAGATTTGTCAGAAATTATAGCTGCGGTAAGGTTCAGCGCAATACTTGTTGGCAAACTGAGCATAGCCAGAACACTCTTGACAAATCCACGTTTCTAGAAAAGTCTCACTAAGATGAGACTCTCAGACAGAAAAGCCTAGCCTTGACTAAACTTGCAAGACTTTTGTAAGTTCGGCAGTCACTTCATCGACGGGTTGATTACCATCAACGGAAACCAGCTTTTGACGGTGACGATAGAAATCAATTAAAGGTTCAGTTTGAGCTAGATATACATCCAATCGATGTCGAATTGTCTCTTCAGTATCGTCAGATCGCCCCTCTTGCAACCCTCTTTGAACAAGCCGCGAAATGATTACCTCGTCAGGCACCTCTAAATTCACAACACAGTCAATTGGCTTGTTGAACTTTTGCAGAAGTTCATCTAAAAAAGTCGCTTGGTCGACATTACGAGGAAACCCATCCAAGATCCATCCGCTAGAAATATCGTCTGCTGTCAACCTCTCCTCTACTAAGCTCAATACCAACTCATTGGGTACAAGTTCACCAGAATCTAAATAGAACTTAGCTTTCTTACCTAAATCGGTTTGCATAGCCACCGCTGTACGGAAAATATCTCCCGTAGAAATATGCGGCACTTGACAAGCCTGAGAAAGACGCTTTGCTTGTGTCCCTTTACCAGCCCCAGGTGATCCCAGAAAAATTAGACGAGCCACTACTGTTTCACCATTCCTTCGTAACGTTGAGAGATCACGTAAGTTTGAATCTGTTTGGCCGTATCGATAGCGACGCCAACCAGAATCAGCAGAGATGTTGCTCCTAAGCCCCGAAAAGTTTGCACTCGGGTTGCACTCTCAACAGCACTCGGAATTACTGCTACCAGCCCCAAGAAAATCGCCCCTAAAAAAGTAAGTCGATTCAGCACACGACCCAAGTAATCAGTCGTAGCCTTACCCGGTCGAATTCCGGGAATACTTGCCCCCATCTTTTTCAGATTACGGGACATATCTTCAGGATTGACAACCAAGGAAGCATAGAAATAACTAAAAAACAAAATCAGTAATAAGTAAATGGCGACATACAGTAGCGAAGTCGGGTTCAGATAGTTACTGACAAAGTTAACAAAGGTTGGATTACTGACGTATTGCGTCAGAGACAACGGCAGTACCAAGACAGCCGAGGCAAAGATAATCGGCATAACCCCACCCTGATTCAGCCGCAGCGGGAGATAGTTGCTCTGCTCCAAATAAAGTTTGCGGCCTACCTGGCGACGGGCAGAAATAATCGGGATACGCCGGGTGCCTTCTTGGACAAACACAATGCCTACAATCATGGCCAGGAAAACCAGCAACAAGATAATGACACCGCCCACCAAGTTGCGATCGCCACTCTGAGCAAGTTCAACGGTTTGGTTAAGCGATCGTGGCAAAGTAGAGACAATATTCAAGAAGATTAGCAAAGATGCACCATTGCCCAATCCTCGCTCAGTGATCAGCTCGCCCACCCACATAACAAACATGGAACCAGTGGTAAGCGCAATCACCGTCTGAAAAATGAAGAGAAACCCAGGCTGCTCCGCGAAAGGAGCCAATAAAAACAATGACAGCAGCGTGCTCTGCAAAATCGCCCAGCCGAAGGCAACATAACGAGTAACTTGGGAAATGCGACGTCGACCAGCTTCACCCTCATTTTTCTGAAGGTCTTCTAGCTGAGGTATAGCTGCCGTCAGCAGCTGCATAATGATTGAGGCATTAATGAAAGGAAGAATCCCCAACGCAAAAATGCCTAAAGCTGACAAACCACCACCGACAAAGATGTCGATGAAGCCAACAAAGCCTCCGAGGCTACCACTCTGAATAGCTTGACCAAAACCGTCCCGGTCAATTCCCGGCACTGGGATAAAAACTCCCAATCGCACTAGGACTAACAAGCCCAAAGTCAGCAGAAGACGACTTCTCAAGCCAGCAGCTTGAGCCATCTGCATAAAAGTTTCCTGGGCACTAGGCGTTTTGCCACGGCTCACAACCATATCTCAAACTACCTCTTCGGCATTAGCGAACAAAATCAAGAGCGATCTCACAACATATGCATAGCCCCTAGGAGTGATCATAGCGACTAGGGAACCCCTAGGAAAGTAATTCGCAAGTTCCGCCAGCAGCTTCGATCTTCTCACGAGCCGATTTGGTGAAGGCAGCCGCTTTGACAGTCAGGGGACTCGCGATCTCACCATTACCTAAAATTTTGAGCGGCCCTTTGGCAGTGGTCAAAATGCCAGCCTCCAACAAAGACTCCAAAGTTACTTCAGAGTTTGCATCTAAAGCGACTAAATCTCCAACGTTAATAATGGTAAAAATCTTTCGATTAACGATGGGAAAATGCTTGAGCTTTGGCACACGACGATAAAGCGGTAGCTGACCACCTTCAAACCCAGGGCGCGTACCACTACCAGAGCGAGACTTTTGACCCCTCATACCAAAACCACAGCTAGCACCCTGACCAGCGGAAATTCCTCGACCAACGCGCCGCTTGCGCTTTTTTGAGCCTGCTTGAGGCTGAGCGTCATTAATTCGCATGACTTATTCCTGACAATGAAATTTCAATAGGAAGCTCTAGGCTAGGCATACAACTTTTCGACCGGAATGCCCCGCTCTTCAGCAACGTCTGCCAGAGTCCTCAAAGAAGCCAACGCATCGGCAGCGGCCCGAGCATTATTCAAGGGATTGTTCGACCCAAGTTGCTTGGCCAAAACATTACGCACACCTGCTAGTTCCAGTACCGTACGCACAGCTCCACCAGCAATTACACCAGTACCCGGAGCAGCAGGACGCATAAATACCTTGGCACCACCGCCGTAACCGGTTGCTTGCTGGGGCAAAGAATAAGAGCGAGTCAAAGGAACATCAACGAGATGCTTTTTCCCATCAGCGACTCCTTTTTTAACGGCACCGATTACATCGCCGGCTTTACCAACGCCAACGCCAACCTGACCACGCTCATTACCAACGACGACGATCGCCCGAAAGCTCAGTTTTTTACCACCCTTAACGACCTTGGTGACGCGGCGAATCTGCACAACTCGCTCCTGCCATTCAGACTCTTTTTCTTTGCTACGCGTATTTTTACGACGATTGTTTGCCATGATTCTCTTCCTATCGCATCAACTTAGTAATTACAAAGCCTGAACCTTAGAAGGACAACCCACCCTCTCGAGCAGCTTCAGCCAACGCAGCCACACGACCGTGATACAACTTACCACCACGATCAAAAACCACTTGGCTGATCCCTTTTTCCTTAGCGCGTTCAGCAAGCAACTGGCCAACAGATTTGGCTCCATCCTGACTCGCTGTAGCCCCATCAGACTTGATGGTGGACTCTAAAGTTGATGCAGCTACCAACGTATGATGAGCTGTATCGTCAATAATTTGCGCATAAATATGCTGATTAGAACGAAAAACCGCTAATCTTGGTTTTTCGGGAGTCCCAAATACACGCCGCCGAACACGAGCATGACGGCGACGGGTAAGTTGTTTCCGACTTGCCTTCATGATTATTTCTTCCCTGCTTTACCAGCCTTACGCCGAATGTACTCGCCTGCATAACGAACGCCCTTGCCTTTATAAGGTTCGGGAGGCCTCGCATCTCTAATTTTGGCGGCGATGTTACCAACTACCTCTTTATCAATACCGCTGACAACTACATTGGTGTTGTTTTCAACGGCAAACTGAATACCTTCAGGAGGATCAAAAATGACTGGGTGGCTATATCCCAAACTCATGTTGAGCTTCTGGCCTTGTACCTGAGCCCGATAACCCACTCCCTGGATTTCCAGACGCTTCTGGTAACCGTTAGTCACTCCTTCAATCATGTTAGCGATCAAAGTCCGACAAAGACCGTGGCGCTCTCTAGAACGCCGCGATTCGTTTTCCGGCACGACCAGAACAGCAGACTCTTCTTGGGAAACCACCACACCCTCAGGCAAGACCCGAGACAATTCACCTTTTGGCCCTTTGACTGTCACTGCCTGGCCATCAATAGTCACACTGACCTTAGCCGGCACTGATATGGGCTTTTTTCCAATTCGGGACATGACTAAGCTTTCTCCCTAACAACCGCAAATCTTGGCAAACGTCCTAAACTACCAGACATAGCAAAGCACCTCCCCACCAATGCCTTGCCGACGAGCATCACGGTCAGTCATGATGCCACTAGACGTAGAGATAATGGCAATGCCAATGCCGCCTAGAACTCTGGGCAATTCCTTACGGTTGGAATAAACTCGCAACCCAGGACGACTGACGCGCTTCAAGTTTTTGATGATGGGATCTCTCGTTTTGCCGCGATATTTAAGCTTAATTACCAGCTTACGCCGCACGCCTTCATCGACGAGTTCAGAGCTTTCAATGAACCCCTCTTCTTGCAGTACTTGGGCAATGCTGCGGGTCATCCTTGTAGAGGGGATATCCACAGTTTGATGACGCGCCAAATTCGCATTTCGAATTCGCGTCAGCATATCTGCGATTGTGTCGTTAGCCGCCATAGTCCTCTCCAGTGATTAAACCTAGTTCTCGCGGAAGGGCATGCCCAACTCCTTCAGGAGGGCGCGTCCTTCTTCGTCTGTATTTGCTGTCGTCACAATGGTGACGTCCATGCCGCGTATCTGGTCGATGCTGTCATACTCAATCTCCGGAAAGATGAGCTGTTCTCGTAAACCTAGAGTGTAATTACCGCGGCCATCGAAGCTTTTGCCACTAACCCCTCGAAAGTCACGAATGCGCGGCAAGGTCAAATTAATTAAGCGATTCAGAAAGGCATACATCCGCTCTGATCGCAAAGTCACCATGGCACCAACCGGCATACCCTGACGAATCTTGAATCCTGCGATGGCTTTCTTAGCCCGCGTCACAACTGGTCGCTGGCCGGTGATTGTCCCCAATTCAGCGACTGAAGCTTCTAAAGCCTTAGCATTTTGTGATGCTTCACCGAGTCCCCGGTTGACTGTCACTTTGACAAGTTTAGGAACTTGATGAATGTTACTGTACTCAAACTGTTCCATTAGCTTGGGTACAACTTTATCGGTGTAAAACGTTTTGAGTTGTTCCGCCATTTCAGATATCCTCTCAAGCTCTCTGGGCTTAGTCAGAAAGCGATTTAAAACAATAAAGGATTGTGCCTATCCCACAGCAAATATCAGCAATGGTTAGTCAATCACCTCGCCGGTTTTTTTCAGTACACGCACTTTTTTACCGTCTTCAGTAAACGTGTAACCAACGCGACTAGCAACCTTTTCCTTTTCGGAATAGAGCATGACATTAGAGCTATGGATGGGCGCTTCTTCAGTAATAATTTGCCCAGACTCGCCATCTTGCTGTGGCTTCATGTGGCGAGTGCGAATATTTGCGCCTTTGACAATCACTTGGCTGGCCTTCGGAATCACCTTTAGCACTTCGCCAACTTTGCCCTTATCGCGCCCCGCAACAACCTGAACGGTGTCGCCTGACTTGACATGCATCCGTACTTTACTTTTAGTTTTAGCTTGAGGCATTACAGAACCTCCGGTGCGAGTGAAACAATCTTGGTAAAGCTCTTATCACGGAGTTCACGAGCTACAGGGCCAAAAACCCGAGTACCGCGAGGGTTGCCGTCCGGGTTAATAATGACAGCGGCGTTATCATCAAATCGAATGCTCATACCGCTATTGCGTCGCAAAGACTTTTTAGTGCGAACAATGACGGCCTTAACGACGTCAGACTTCTTGACCGCCATATTTGGAATCGCATCCTTGACCACAGCGACCACGACATCGCCCACTCCGGCGTAAGTGCGATTACCGCCCAAAACTCGGATACACATGAGCTTGCGGGCGCCGCTGTTATCGGCCACATTCAAATAAGTTTCCTGCTGAATCACTTTGTGCCTCCTTAGACCTCGATGGTGCGATTAAGAATATCGGCCACAGTCCACCGTTTGGTCTTGCTCAAAGGTCGAGTCTCGCGAATGCGCACGCGATCGCCAACCTGACAGGCATTCTCTTCATCGTGAACTTTATAACGCTTAGTACGAACCATAATTTTGCCGTACTTGGGATGAGGCACTCGGTTTTCCACCGCTACCACTATCGTCTTCTGCATCTTGTCACTAACGACAAGACCCACACGTTCTTTAACTGCCATACAACTTTCCTCCCTATTCCTCTTCTGTGACGCTATCCGTCGCGCTGGCAGAGACTGCCGGAAGTGCGTCGGAGTCAATAGTTGATGAAGCCACAGCGACAAGCTGACGCTCCCTTAAGACAGTCATGAGTTGAGCCAACCGGTGACGCTCGTGTTTAAACTGATGGAGTCCGGTTTGCAACTGACGCGTAGCTTGCTGAAATCGCAGGTCGAACAACTTGCGTCGAGTATCTGCGATCGCTTGCTCCAGCGCCTGATCGTCTAGTTCACGAGCCTCTTGTATCTTTGGTAATGCCATAACTTAAGACTCCTCCTGACGAGCAATAAATTTGGTTTTGAAGGGCAGTTTGAAGGAGGCTAAGCGCATGGCTTCACGGGCAACCTCTTCTGGAACACCCGCAATTTCAAACACGACGCGACCAGGCTTGACCACTGCCACCCAGAACTCAGGGTTGCCCTTACCAGAACCCATCCGAGTTTCTGCCGGGCGCATCGTAACGGGCTTATCTGGAAACACTCGGATCCAAATTTTGCCGCCTCGGCGAACATAACGCGTCATCGCTCGTCGAGCTGCTTCAATCTGCCGAGAAGTGAGCCATGAAGGCTCGGTTGCTTGCAACGCGAACTCCCCGAAATTAATTTTGTTTCCCCGCTGGGCCATGCCTCTCATCCGGCCCCGGTGCTGTTTACGGAATTTTGTACGTCTAGGACTTAACATGGCTCAACTTTGCCTACGATTCACATTCAAAAACGGGATGGCTTGTCATCCAAACATTCAGTTCAACAGCTTCAGGACTCGTTCGAACGATCCTCAAACTGTTGGCGACGACGAGGCTGGCGACGACGAGGTTGGGCCGCTTCAGGAGTCGCTCGCTGATCCTCTTGACCGGGGATAACTTCACCTCGGAAAACCCAAACCTTGACACCTAATACACCATAAGTAGTCTGAGCAGTGCGATAAGCGTAATCCACATCTGCCCGCAATGTGTGCAACGGCACGCGACCCTCACGAGTCCATTCAGTCCGCGCAATCTCAGCACCGTTGAGACGGCCACTCACCTGAATTTTGATGCCTTCTACACCGGCTCTTTGAGCGCGCTGCAAGGCTTGACGCACAACTCGGCGGAAAGCAACTCGTCGCTCTAGTTGCTGCACAATGTATTCAGCAACTAGAGGTGCGTCAGCATCAACTCGGGTGACCTCAACTACATTGATCCGAATCTGCCGACTAGAATCTTTGAGGGCTTTCTGCAGGCCAACTCGCAGTGCTTCAATGCCACTGCCCCCGCGACCAACGACGACTCCGGGACGAGCAGTGCGAACTTCCAAATCGATCTGATCAGCTTTCCGCTCAATGCGAATATCAGAGATCCCTGCATTGCTGAGGTTTTTCTCAATGTATTCACGAATGATGTGATCCTCTTTCAGGAGCTGAGGATAACGATTGCTATCCGCAAACCACCGTGAGCGATGCTCTTGCACAATGCCTAGTCGAAAACCGGTTGGATGTATTTTCTGTCCCACTCGTAATCCCTCAGTTATACGCTCTACTGTGAATGACCTATCGACCTTTATCTACTAAGACTCAGCTGGTGCAACCGCGATCGTAATATGGCAAGTCGGTTTACGAATCTGGTAAGCTCGCCCTTGTGCTCGAGGGCGGAATCGTCTCAACGTCGGCCCAGCGTCAGCAAAGGCTTCACTAATCACCAGAGAAGCCGGGTCTAGCCCATTATTATTTTCCGCGTTGGCAACAGCTGAGCGCAGCACCTTGAGTATGGGGTCACAAGCCCTATAAGGCATAAACTCAAGGATAATAAGCGCCTCCCGATAAGACAGACCTCGAATTTGGTCAAGTACTCGCCGCACCTTATGGGGAGACATACGGATGTAGCGAGCAACCGCTTTAACCTGTTCAGTAGTATCAACAGCCATTAGATTCTCCGACTCTGAAAATTATCGACGCGCTTTTTTTATCGCTTTTGGCATGTCCCCGAAAAGTTCGAGTCGGGGCAAATTCACCGAGCTTATGTCCCACCATTTGCTCGGTGATGTAAACCGGCACATGCTGCCGACCATTATGCACAGCAATGGTGTGCCCAATCATCTGAGGAATGATCGTGGATGCTCGCGACCAGGTTTTAATGACCTGCTTATCTCCCTTGCTATTGAGCGCCTCTACCTTGCGCATTAAATGATCCGCTACAAACGGCCCTTTTTTTAAGGAACGCGACATAAGCCTTACAACCTCATACTTCTTCCGTCTCTGTGGATTTGATGCCCAACTACGTCAACCAGCCCTACTAGATTTGAAGGCCTTAAGTATTCCGTCCGCCTCGGCCCCGCTTCGAGGTACGACGACGACGACGAACAATTAAACTACTGCTAGCCTTTTTCTTCTTGCGGGTCTTGAGGCCAAGAGCAGGCTTACCCCAAGGGGTTACCGGACCACTGCGGCCAATAGGGGCACGCCCTTCACCCCCACCGTGAGGGTGATCGACTGGGTTCATCACACTACCGCGAACTTCGGGACGTCTGCCTAACCAGCGCTTACGGCCTGCTTTTCCCAGGGTGATGTTGCGAGCTTCACCATGGCCAACTTGACCAATCGTGGCATAACACTCACGGCGAACCATGCGTACCTCAGTCGAAGGCAGTTTCAGCGTGACGTGGTTACCCTCTTTCGCCACAACTTGGGCAGAGGTGCCAGCGGCCCTCACGATTTGGCCACCTTTACCGGGCTGCAATTCCACATTGTGTACAGATGTCCCTAAAGGAATTTTATGCAGCGGCAAGGCATTGCCGATCTCAATCGGGGCGTCGGGGCCGGACATTACAGTTGTCCCGACCACAAGAGAAGCCGGATGTAGGATGTAGCGCTTCTCGCCGTCTTCATAATGCAGTAGAGCAATGCGAGCGTTGCGATTGGGATCGTATTCAATCTCCGCAACCGTAGCCGGAACGCTATGCTTGTTGCGGTAAAAATCAATAATCCGGTAGAGGCGCTTATGACCACCACCACGATGACGACAAGTGATTACACCACGATTATTTCTGCCCTTAGCGCGATGAACCGAGACAGTCAAAGACTTCTCAGGTTCGGAACGCGTAATTTCAGAAAATTCCGAGACTGAACGCTCACGAGTACCGGGGGGTCAAGGGTCGGTAGGAACGGATGCCCATTGCTCAACTCACTCAATAAACTGCATCAACTGCTAAACACGGAAGCAGGGGGCTTCTATACATCGGGGAATAAGGTGATACTGTCACCCTCAGCCAGAGTCACGATCGCTCGCTTATAGCGCGGTCGAAACCCTTCAAAACGACCGACACGACGCTTCTTTCGAGGCAGATTAACCGTACTGATGCCGGTCACCTTGACGTCAAACAAAGATTCAATCGCCGCTTTAATATGGGGCTTTTTCGCCTTCGGGGCGACTTCAAAAACATACTGGTTATTCTCTAGCAGCAAGGTCGCTTTCTCAGTGATGAGGGGACGACGAATTAAATCCGCTAACTCACCCTCGTTAAAAACCTTAGTCACTGTAAACCTCCTGGATTTTTTCCATTGCTGCAGCTGTCACGACCAGGCGATCAGCGTTCAGCAGGTCAAAAATGTTCAAATTTTTAGCCGATATCAGCTTCACGCGCTCAATGTTACGCAGGGAGAGAACAACATTTTCCGGCTGTTCATCGAGAATAAATAAAACCTTGTCATCGGTGCCAACTCCCCAACGTTCCATCGCCGCAATCATTTCACGCGTCTTAGGTCGAGCAAGTTGCTCAGCAAAATCCTGAACCACAATCGTGTCTGCCTCTAGGCGGCTTTGGAATGCGGTTCTAAGGGCGAGACGGCGCTCTTTACGATTCATTTTGACGCTAAAATCTCGAGGCTTGGGACCAAAGATCACGCCCCCACCCTTCCATAAAGGAGAGCGGCTAGAACCCGCGCGAGCTCGTCCAGTCCCCTTCTGACGCCAAGGTTTCTTGCCACCACCTCTGACCTCAGAACGCGTCTTACTCGACAGAGTGCCCTGCCGAGCGTTGTGCATCTGACGCACCAAGGCTCGGTGCAGAATATGAGAAGCGCTCTCGGGTTTAGCAACTTTTAGATCGACAGAAGTCTTACCCGCTTCTTGCCCCTGCCAATCTTGAACAACACACTCAACCATGACTTTTGTCTCTTACTTACGTTCCCGGACAGCGTTGCCGTTGTCGAAATTAATAGCTCAGCCCACGACGTTCGTCGGCGCAATACTCAATACCCCCCCAGGCTTACCAGGAATCGCACCTTTGATCACCAGCAAGTTGTTCTCAGCGTCGATTTTAACGACTTGGAGCTTGCGAGTAGTCACTCGCTTGCTGCCTAGTTGGCCAGCCATTTTTTTGCCGGGGTAGACTCTACCGGGAGTTGTACCCGGACCAATGGAACCCGGAAGGCGATGGTTCTTAGAACCGTGGGACATCGGTCCTCGCCGAAAGTTATGACGTTTCTGGTTACCCGAAAACCCCTTACCGATACTGGTGCCGGTGACATCCACCAGCTGCCCAGGCTCAAACCACTCAGCAGTCAGGCTTTGACCCAACTCAAACTCATCTGCTTGATCGACGCGATACTCTTTCAAGTGCCGCATTGGAGTTGCGCCAGCCTTGGCAAGATGCCCAAGCTCTGGCTTCGTCAGCGCTTTTTCCGCAACGCTTGCATAACCAATCTGAACCGCAGTGTAGCCGTCGGTCTGTGCCGTCTTAACTTGAGTTACGACACACGGACCAGCTTGAATAACGGTAACGGGAACAGCGTTCCCTTCTTCGTCAAATATTTGGGTCATGCCCAACTTGGTTCCAAGAATCCCAACTGACACTTTTACCGGTCTCCGTTGCTACACGTTACTAATAGAGGAGTGACTAACCGCAATGCCAAAACCAAATAGCAGAGCATTGATCACACTTGTGAGCCACGTTTGCAGAATCTCGCCACAAACGTACGAGCCACCCGCGAACAGGCAACCCATATAAACACGCTTTACAAGAGCGCTTGCCAGACAAAAAGGTACCGTCACCAAACACTCTGTTCAGTGACAGTGTTCGTAGACAAGAATTAAGCCAAGGCAATTAGGTAATCGTCGCTACAGACTTAGAACGCTTAGCATCCAGTTTCCGTTTCAGCGACAGTTACCCATGATACACAAGCTGCATAGAAATGTCTAGAAAAAGTTTTAATTTGACGACTCACTTACTTTTGACATCGCTTTCAGAAGCTGTAAGGCCGACTCCGAAGGGTTTTAGAAAGATTAAGTACAAGGAGGCATGGTTAGACAACTGCGGACTGGATCAAGCGCATATTCTATGATTAGCCAACTGCGAATTAATTGGGAGGCACTGAGGGTTAGCCTATCTGTCATAGCTCGGTGGAGTCTATGGGCTTTCGGGGCCAACCCCACACTTGCTGGATCGTGGCAGTCCTGATTCAAGGGTTATCCCTCTGGGCTGTAAAGAGGTAATTGAATTTCAAACTCGGTGCCGATCGCGTCATCAGGACGGGGGCCGTGAGCAACGGGTGATCGCACTGTAAATTTGCCCCCATGCTTAGCCGTGACGAGTCGATAGCAAGTCGCTAAATCAGTTTCTCGGGCTAAGCGCTGGCGAATGGAAAATGCTTCTTGAATTTGTTGGAGGGCTGACGGCGACAAACCTGGCCCATTATCAGTAATGGTGAGGATGATCCAGCGATCGCCCATCGGATCATCAGGGTTTGCGTCATATAACCGGGTAGTAATGGCGATTTGCGGCGCTTTAGCCAAAGTTGCGGCCGACGCGGTAGCCGTGGCAAAAGTGCGATCAGTCACCATTGACTGCCGCGCCGCCATACTCAGCAAATCATCAATACAGTGAGTCAGTACATTCATCAGCACTTGACTGAGTTGCCCGGCAAAGCAAGGTACCGGTGGTAAAGCATCATATTGTCGAACGACTTGGATTTGGGTCGTGAGGCGACTCTTGAGCAACAGCACAATGCTGTCAATGAGCCCGTGAAGGTCGGCTGGCTTCGGATAAACTTCGTCGATATGGCAAAAATTTTGGAGACTGCTGGCCAACTGTTTCAGGCGCGCCGCACCGCCTTTGATGCTGTTCAGAGTGTGTGGTAAATCCTGGCGTAGGTAGTCGAGTTCAATCGCTTCTTTCAGTTCATTCAGAGCAATTGTTTCGGTGATGGCGGCGTCCCCTTCTTCATAAGCGGCAAGCAGTTCGAGTAACTGCTGACAATAGTGATCCACATGACTCAAATTGCCCCAAATAAAGCCCAGCGGATCCATGATTTCGTGGGCAATGCCATCTACCAGTCGGCCCAATGAAGCCATTTTCTGAGATTGCAGCATGGCCGCTTGAGTACGTTCGTAGCGAACTTGGGTCTCAATACCGCGAATCTGCCAGTGAGCCTGATTGAGGTCATGGGCGCTGACTAGACGATCACCGTCAGGAGTCGTCACCAAGATGGGTTCTCCTTGCCGTTCACTGGGGCGTCTCAGAGCCGCCCGTGCCGCAACAAGAATTGGCGTTTCTGCCGGGAAAACCAGCGGACTTAGCCGTGAATAGCTATAGATTACTGACAGTGACTCATGCAAAAACAACTCGCAAGCTTTCGGCCGCAACAAGAATTCTGAAAATTGCTGCCGTGAGAGCACTCCTACAAACGTTTGCTGATCTCTTAATAAAATGCCTGGCAGCTCTGGAAACTGGCTAAACTGCTCGGCGGCCACGCGACTTGGCAAATGGATGTCGAGCTGAGCGGCATGTAGCGGCAGAGCCTCAAGCGTTGCATCGATTCCCAAAGGTGACGCATGCGCAATCGGCCGATGGTCAGCATGCGGGGGAGTTGTCGATGAGGACCAATCAAGCATAGGGGCGATCGCGGAATCAGCATGGCCAAACAAATACACGCTTCAGTATGCCCGGATTCATTCCCTAGCATGCAATTCCCGTTATCAGCTCAGGGCCGAGCGGGCACTATCAGCAACGAGTCAAGCAGCAGGCAATCAAAGTGATAAGACTTTCTGTAGTCTGTGGTGAATGTAGCGTCAGGTAACAGCTAGATCAGGAAACTCTGCCTATCATTAGCACCGAACCGAACTGAGGGGAACATCCCTTATGAAACCGCTGCTCCACCGTACAAAGATTGTGGCAACGATTGGCCCAGCGAGTAGTTCGCGAGAAACGATCCTCGCGATGGTCAAAGCCGGAATGAATGTGGCACGGCTGAACTTTTCTCACGGCAGTTATGAAGATCACACTCGCATGATTCAACTACTGCGAGACGTGTCGAAAGAATTAGATACGCCGATTACACTGCTGCAAGATTTACAGGGACCCAAGATTCGGATCGGGCAGGTCCCAAATGGCGTCATGGAATTGGTAGAAGGGGAAACCCTGATCTTAGTTCCCGTCGGCCAAGAGAATGGCCAGCCTGACTGTGTCGGGATTGATTACCCTTACTTAGCCGACGATGCCGAGCCGGGCATGCAGGTATTACTGGACGACGGCATGCTAGAACTCAAAATAGAGATCGTAGAACCCGCCAAAGTAACTTGCCGCATCATTCAAGGCGGCCCTCTGAAAAGTCGTAAAGGCGTGAATTTACCAGATCTGAGCCTACAGTTGCCCTCAATGACCGACAAGGACAAAGAAGATCTCCGCTTTGGGGTGTCTCAAGGGGTTGACTGGGTTTCCCTGAGTTTCGTGCGTCGAGGGGAAGATATCCTAGCGTTGAAAACGCTGCTGAAAGAAGCAGGGGCACCTCAAACCCCGGTTATTGCCAAAATTGAAAAGCCCCAGGCGATCGCGAACCTGGACGAAATTGTCGCAGTCACCGATGGCATCATGGTGGCGCGAGGCGACCTTGGGGTGGAAATGAAAGCGGAAAAAGTGCCCTTGTTACAAAAGCGCATCATCAAAGCCTGCAACTTCCGCAGCATTCCTGTAATTACAGCAACGCAAATGCTGGAAAGCATGATCGATCATGCTCGACCCACTCGGGCCGAGGCGAGCGATGTGGCCAACGCAATTATCGATGGCACCGATGCCGTCATGCTGTCGGGAGAATCAGCGGTCGGCAAGTTTCCGGTGCGAGCAGTACAGATGCTGGCCCGCATCGCGATTGACGTTGAACCGGAAGTCTCATTTGCCAATGACCCACCCGATTACAACGACGTGACCCATGCCCTCAGTGAAGCCCTGAACGTGATTGACCACGTACTAGACTTGCAGTGCATTGTGGCCTACACCGAGTCGGGATATTCCGCGATGATTGCGGCTGGCGAACGACCACGGGTACCCGTCGTGGCGTTCACTCCCGATCGCGATGTCTACCACCGCTTAAATTTGGTCTGGGGGGTGAAACCCGTGCTGATTAGTGAGCCAGCCACCACGTTTGAAGAAATGACGAAGTTGGCCGAAACTTGCCTGATCAAGGGGAACATGGCGAGTCCAGGGGATCAGGTGTTGGTAATGGGGGGCATTCCCTCGAATCAACCCCAGGGAACCAATTTCCTCAAACTTCAAACCATTGGTCAGGGCTGATAGTCTAGACATGTTTGCATTTCGCAAACATTCTCATTCGTTGTTCACACATAGTGATAAGTCAGATGGTTGATACGGCCCCAGTCAAATCAGATTTGTCGGCCCCAGCGACGGCAGAACATCCTCATCGTGTGGTGATTGTCGGGGGCGGCTTTGGCGGGCTGTATGCAGCCCAATCGCTGGGGCGATCGCCGGTTGAGGTGACGCTCATTGACCGTCGAAACTTCCATCTATTTCAGCCGCTCTTATATCAGGTGGCGACTGGCGGCTTGTCACCCGGAGACATTGCCTCCCCCCTGCGATCTGTCCTCAATCGACAGCAGAATACTCAGGTGCTGCTGGGTGAGGTGCGGGGCCTTGATCCGGAGGCGCAGATGCTCACCCTTAGAGACGGTGACACGGTGCCCTACGACAGCTTGATTTTAGCGACGGGAAGCGCCCACCACTATTTTGGCAATGATCATTGGGAAGCGATCGCACCCAGTATCAAGACGATTGAGGATGCCCTAGAAGTTCGTCGGCGCATCTTTTTGGCTTTTGAGAAGGCCGAACTGGAGCCGGATCCAGACGTTCGCAAGTCCCTGCTGACGTTTGTGATTGTCGGCGCTGGCCCGACCGGGGTGGAGATGGCCGGGGCGATCGCGGATTTGGCTTTCCACACCCTGAAGAACGATTTCCGCAGCGTGAATACCCACGAAACCCGCATTATTTTGGTGGAAGGGATGGATCGAGTGCTGCCGCCCTTTGCTCCCTCTCTGTCAGAGAGAGCGGCCAAAGATCTCAAGAAGCTCGGCGTCGAGATTCGCATTAACACATTCGTGACGGCGTTAGAAGGGGAACAAGTCACGTTTAAAACCGGTGATCAGATTGAAACCATTCAGTCGCACAATGTCCTCTGGGCTGCGGGGGTACGGGCCTCTTCTTTAGGTAAAGTGCTGTCGGAAAAAACTGGAGCCCCGAGCGATCGCGCCGGACGCATTATGGTCGAGCCAGACTTCAGCGTGCCGAACCATCCCAACATTTTTGTCATTGGTGACTTAGCACACTATGCCCATCAAGGGGACAGCCCCCTACCCGGGGTAGCACCAGTCGCCATGCAGGGTGGACAGTATGTCGCGCGGGTGATTCGCGATCGCCTGAAGGAGAAAACCACCCCGTCATTCTCCTATAAAGACAGCGGTAGTTTAGCAATTATTGGTCGCAATTCTGCTGTCGTGGATTTGAACTGGACTAAGCTCACAGGTTACCCAGCCTGGGTGGTGTGGGCGCTCGTTCACGTGATGTTCTTGATCGAGTTTGACAACAAAATGATTGTGATGACTCAGTGGATGTGGAACTTCTTTACCCGCAATCAGGGAGCACGGCTGATCACGGGACGCGACCAAATCAAGAGCAACCAAGCGTTTATGAAGCAGTGAGGCAACAGCGAACATTTGTCACAGTGCAGGCCCGCAAAGCTACTCGTTATCGCTAACGTGGAAGCATGAAACCACTGATTGAACTGCACCGCGTTAGTAAGGTCTACGGCATCGGCAATACCGAAGTCCATGCTTTGTGGAACGTTGATCTCATTATCAACCCAGGTGAATATTGCTCAATTATGGGGCCATCAGGTTCGGGGAAATCCACCGCGATGAACTTAATTGGCTGCCTTGATCGCCCCACCTCTGGTGAGTATTACTTGGATGGTGAAAACGTAGCCCATCTGGATGATGATGCGTTAGCCCATATTCGTAACCGCAAGATTGGCTTTGTCTTTCAACAATTTCATTTGTTGCCCCAGTTATCAGCGCTTGAAAATGTGATGCTGCCGATGGTGTATGCCGGAGTCGCGTCAGCAGAACGGCGAGATCGCGCCGCCGATGCCCTCAAGCAGGTCAAGCTCGCCGATCGCATGAATAACAAACCAACGCAGTTGTCGGGGGGACAACAGCAACGGGTCGCGATCGCCAGAGCGATTGTGAATCAGCCACTGTTGGTGCTGGCCGATGAGCCCACCGGTGCCCTGGACTCCCATACAACCCAGGATGTCCTCGGCATCTTTTCCGATCTGAATGCAACGGGCATCACCGTCGTGATGGTGACCCATGAACCCGATGTGGCTCGTCTAACCCGACGCATTGTGTGGTTTCGTGATGGTGAAGTGATGAATGACAACTTGACGCCAGACGATATCGGGTCGTTGACCGCGACCGCCTAAAGTTCTCTGAATTTTTTGGTCCAGCGCTTGATCCCAATTCCCGCAGATTTGCTATAACTACAGGCGAACTTTCGCATATCAACGACTGAGACACTATATCTGGTCTCTGGAGGGTTTAGTTATGGGCATTTGGCAACATCGCAGGCTATATCTTGTGGGTCTTGCTGGTTTTGTGGTGGCCTGGGGAATTGCCCAACCAAATTTGCCCCCAGCAGCGATCGCTGAAACTCCCACTCAATTCGCCCAAGCACCAAATGCGGCCCTCGCAGAAGAAGCGCTCAACCGAGGGCTGGCACTAATTCAACAGGGGGCGGTCGAGCCCGCGACGGTCGCCTTTCGAGAAGCCATTGAACTCGATCCCAACTCGGCTGCGGCTTATTACAACCTAGGCCTGGTGCAGCGACAGACGGGGCAATTGCAAGAAGCGGCCACATCCTTTTGGCAAGCGTTAGAAGCTGATCCCTACTTTGCGATGGCCTATTCCAACCTGGGGGGCGTCACTCTGGGAGGGTGGCAATCTTGATCAGGCGCAGGAATATCTAGAGCGGGCGATCGAACTGCAGCCGAACCTGGGCAATGCTTACTACAATTTGGGACTGGTACAACTCGACCAGCAAGCTTATGGTGCAGCGCTCACGTCTCTGCAAACCGCTGAAACCCACACTCCCAACGCGCCAGAACCCGCATTCCATCAAGGACGGATTCATTTGAGGCAGCAAAATTATGCAGCGGCGATCACAGCCTTTAATCGGGCCATTGCCATCTTTCCGCAGTATGTAGAAGCTTATTACAACCTCGGAGTCGCCCAATACGGCCAGGGAAACTACAACGCCTCGCTAGACTCTTTTCGTCAGGCAACTGACCACAATCCTGTGTATGCCAATGCCTATTACAGCGCGGGTTTATCGTTTATCCGTTTAGGCAACTATGCCGAAGCCAGAGGCGTATTGGAACATGCCAAGAGCCTTTACATTACCCAAAACAATCCGCAGTGGGCGACGAATACCCAAGCTCAGCTTGATCGGGTCGCCGAACTGTCAGGGCAGTAAGTACGAGGCCAAGCCCTTACACAAGTAGTGGGCAGTCACCAAACATCAGGAGAGCAAAGTTTTGATCCAAGGAGGGTGCTTTTGTGGAGCCATCCGTTATGAAGCAGTAGGTAGCCCCTTCCAAGAAATCAATTGCCACTGTGCAATTTGCCGTCGCACTAGTGGCGCACCATTGTCGCATGGTTTAGCATCGCGAAATCTAGCTTTCGGTTGGCCTCAGGCACCCAACTCGATTTCGCTCAGCCTCCAAGGGAAAACGAATCTTCTCCCCCCAGTGCTGGGACGCCACTGACCTGTGAGCTTGAAGCATTTCCTGATGAAGTGGATGTAACAACTTGCAGCTTGGATGAGCCCAACTTACTCCCACCCAAAGACCATACTCACACCAGTAGTCGGTTGTCTTGGGTTCCCTTAAACGACAGGCTACCAGCTTATTTAGAAAGCCGTCACGATAGCTAGTGGAGGTTATTTCAAGGTCCAATCATATGAATGATCAGGACTAGGATACAGACCGCGATCTACTTCCTCGATAAACTGCTCTGCTGCCGTAGCGATTTGCGGCTGTAAGTGGGCATAGCGTTTGGCAAACTTTGGAGAGTGCCCATCATGTAGGCCCAGCAGATCGGCAGCTACTAGGACTTGACCGTCGCAATGCGGGCCTGCACCAATGCCAATGGTGGGAATGGTCAAAGCCGCCGTCACTTCCTGCGCTACCGCTGTCGGCACGGCCTCTAGAACTAAGGCAAAGATTCCCGCACGTTCTAAAGTCAAAGCGTCCTGTAGCAATTGCTCTGCGGCTTCGACTGTACGAGCCTGCACCTTATTGCCACCCAGCTGATGAACGGACTGCGGCGTTAGCCCCAAGTGCCCCATCACCGGCACCCCCAGCTGAGTTAAGCGCTGGATTAAGTCATCCTGACGGCCTTCTACTTTGACCGCCTGTACTCCGGTTGATTTCACCAGCGTTGCGGCATTTTGGATACCCGCTTCCAGAGTATGGTAAGTGCCAAAGGGGAGATCGCCAACGACCAGAGCTTGTTTCGCCGCTCGGGCCACGATTTCGCAGTGATACATCATCGCGTCCATCGTGACGGGCAAGGTCGTATCGTGACCTTGAACAAAAATCCCCAAAGTGTCGCCGACCAGCAGGAGCGGCACTCCCGCTCGATCAAACGCCGTCGCCGTCAAAAAATCATAGGCGGTCAACATCGCAAACCGTTTACCAGTCTGCTTATAAGCACGAACCGTTTGAATCGTAATGCGTTGCGGAGGTGAGGCTACCATTGTCGCCAGGGTGCAAGAACGTGGATGTTCTATGAAACCACAAACGAGGCAAAGTTCACTTGCTGCACTTGAGGTGTTTTTTGCAGCCAGCGGGTCGCATTATGGGCAAATTGCTCTGGGCAACCACTGACAAAAAATTGTGTGGGTCTTCCTGAAATAGCACTTTTAAGGTCTAGCAGTTCGAGCTCTTTGGCAGCAGCTTTGACCATAGATTGGGCGGGGTCAATACGCTGAATGGCGTCAGGTAAAAACGTTTTGAAGACTGGCGCCAAGTGCGGATAGTGGGTACAGCCATAGATCAACGTATCAATTTCAGC
The DNA here is from genome assembly GCA_010671905.1 of Leptolyngbya sp. SIOISBB. Classification (GTDB taxonomy): domain Bacteria; phylum Cyanobacteriota; class Cyanobacteriia; order Phormidesmidales; family Phormidesmidaceae; genus Halomicronema. Next base: position 5,457,387 of record JAAHII010000001.1, on the reverse strand, counting down.
TTCTATCAACGGCTGCAAGTAGGTTTTAGCCACTTCAATCGTGGTGGCATCTTGCAGGCGATCTTGCTCAATCAGCGGCACAAATTGCGGACAGCCGATTTGCCAAACCTGTTTGCTCGCATCGACTTCTAGAATGGCTTGACGATAGGCATCGCTAGCCACCGTAGCTGGGGTCGCAATGACACCAATGCGTTGGCCCGCCTTAGCGGCAGCGCGAGCGCCTGGATAAATCAACCCCAAAATTGGGATGGGAAATTCGGCTTGCACTTCTTCCAACGCGAGGGCAGAACTGGTATTGCAGGCCATCATCACCATCTTGGTACCCTGGGCCATCATCCAAGTCATGATTTCGCGGACGAACTGCAAGATCTCTTCAGGCGTGCGATCGCCATAGGGCAATCTAGCCGTATCACCCACATAGAGAATGGATTCGTTTGGCAATTGGCGTTTGATCTCCCGCAGCACCGTTAACCCGCCAACGCCACTATCAAAAATGCCAATAGGGGCAGTGCTAATTGGATTTGAGAGGGTATCACGCTGGTTGGCCATAACGTATCTGAGTCGACTCCAAGGTTTATAAGAGTTTAGTCGGGTTTTTGTAAATTTCAGTAGCGATCGCGCACTGATTGCAAAGTCTCATCAATCACAGAGGACTGATTTGGGGGTTAGGGTTACCAGATGGCGATCGCCGTTTGCCGATAGGCCATAGTACCCGAGAGCACGGTAACGAAACGTCTGTGAAGTGTTCATTTCTGACTTCCGAATTCTGACTTCCGTACCTTGTGAGAAGATAGCCAGGAGTTTCTCCCCGTAGCTACCGATGATTTGGATTGACTGGCTGATTGTGTTGACGTATCTCGTACTGACCCTCTGGTTGGGGCTGTATTTGTCGCGTCGCGCCTCGGGGTCGTTGGTAGACTTTTTTTGTGTCAGGGCGATCGCTGCCTTGGTGGCTGGCGGGCACCAGCATGGCCGCCACGACTTTTTCCATTGATACGCCGCTATACATTGCGGGCGTTGTGGGCACTCGGGGCATTGCCGGCAACTGGGAATGGTGGAGTTTTGGCATTGCCCATGTGGTGATGATTTATGTGTTTTCGCGGCTATGGCGGCGATCGGAAATTGTTACCGACGCTGAATTGACCGAGCTGCGCTACGGCGGGCAGATGGGGGCTTGGCTACGGGGGATTAAAGCTTTTCTCTTTGCAGTGCCAATTAACTGTATTGGCATTGGCTACGCCATGTTGGCCATGGTCAAGGTCATTACCGCGCTGCAGCTCTGGGAAAGTCTCGGCTTTGAACCAGGGGCTGATGCCAAACTATGGAGCGTCATTGGCATCAGCGTATTTGTGCTGGTGTATGCCGGGTTTTCAGGCTTATGGGGAGTCGTCGCAACCGACTTCTTTCAGTTCTTTTTAGCGCTATTTGGAGCGATCGTGGTGGCCGGAGCCGCCTTGATCAAAATTGGCGGCATGGGGATGTTGGTGGAGCAAATCAACAGTCAGTTTGGGCCAGACACTCTGGCGCTAGTGCCGGTCCATTGGGGTGATGGCGGCGGCATCCGATGGAGCGAGACAGCAGGCATTTCTGCCAATACGTTTCTGGCCTACATTGGCCTACAATGGTGGGCCTTTCGTCGCAGTGATGGCGGCGGCGAGTTCATTCAGCGATTGGCGGCGTCTAAAAATGAGGCAGAAGCTGAGAAGGCCGCTTGGTTTTTCAACATTTTGCACTATGTCATTCGCACCTGGCCCTGGGTCATTGTGGCGCTGGTCGCACTAGTGGTCTACCCCACGTTGGAAGATCGCGAATTGGGGTATCCCTTATTGATGCTCGATTTTTTGCCGCCGGTGCTGCTGGGGCTCGTGGTGGCCTCATTGATCGCGGCGTTTATGAGCACCGTTTCGACCCTGATCAACTGGGGAGCCTCTTATCTGACGAACGATTTATATGGTCGCTTTATTAATCGCACAGCAAATGACGAAGAGTTGGTCTTTGCCGGACGGGTGGCGTCATTGCTGGTCACGGTTTTGGGTGCGATCGCGGCCTTCTATGCCCAAGATGTGACGACGATTTTCCGACTGGTGATTGCGATTGGGACTGGCCCTGGACTAGTGCTAATTCTGCGCTGGTTTTGGTGGCGCATCAACGCCACCGCCGAGTTGGCCTCCATGGTGGCAGGTTTCTTGATTGGGGTATTAACCATTCCCATTGCCGATCCAGAAACCGCTCAAAATCCCTTAATCATTCTGCTGGCTGGTTTGCAGTCTCGCGTGACGATCTTGCAAACCAGCGATTTTGGCCAACGGCTGGCGGTGATCGCGGGCATTACCACCGTGATTTGGGTGACTGCCATGTATCTCACGCCGCCGGAAACTTCAGAGACTTTGGAACGCTTTTATCAAAAAGTCAGGCCCGGTGGCCCCGGCTGGAACCGGCAACGCGTCGCCGCTGGAGAACGACCCATTCGCCTCATTACGTTTACGGGAGGCTGGCCCCAAATCGGCTTTGATCAGCCGGGCATTTCGCCAGAGCAGGATTTGCTATTGCAGGCGCAACAGGTGATTGCCGCGATCTCTTTACTCTTTGGCAGCATGTTTGCGATCGGCGGCTTTTTGCTGCTGCAACCCTTAACTGGCTGGCTCAGTCTCGTGATTGCAGTATTGGGCAGTCTATGGCTCCGCCGACTGCAACGGGCCCGCATTGCCCCCATGCCTCGACCGGGTTTAGAAGATGTCGGTAGCGAACTGGATGGCAGGTAAGATGCAGAGTGATAGGGTAAAGGAGTGAGTAGGGTTGCAGAGTGCAAGGTCTATCCACTGCCACTTTGGGATACCCCATAATGGCTCATTGCCAACGGCTTGAATCACCATCGAATTTGTTAATTTGTCCTAACGCCATGTCTTTCTTTCGTGCTTATATTGCGCCGCTCTTGATTGTCCTCACGTTTTTATTTGCCATGGTGGCGGTAAGTGCGCGGATCTTTTTGCCTAGTGATATGTTGGCACCGGCTCCGATCGAGGAACCCATCGGACAGTTGACTGTTGAGTCTACAGCAGCGATCGCCAGCGCATCAGGACAGATAGAGGTTTGGTCAGAGCGATCAGGGATTTTTAGTTAGCGGATCGCGCCCATGAAATTTGCGATCGCAGGCTATGCGCTCCGACGCGGCTCCGGCAGCGATCGGGCGCTGTTAGTGAAGTTTCTGGGCAAAACCTATCAAGAAACCATTGGCCCGCAAAACACTCAGCATTTGGCCGAAACAGTAGAGCAACACTTTTCGGTAGAGACACCCGTGTGGTGGGTGACCACCACCACCCCAACGGCTCAAACCGTCGGGTGCCTGTGGCTAGGTAATGCCGTCGATCAGCAGCAGGGCGATCGCCATAGCTATGTGTTAGCTCTGTATGTCGCGCCAGCACATCGTCGTCAGGGCATCGCCACAGCTTTATTGCAAAAGGCGCAGGCGTGGGCACAAGCACGGGGAGATCGTCAAATTGGACTCCAGGTGTTTGCCGAAAATGAGGGGGCGATCGCCCTCTACCGCAAGCTGGGCTACCACACTCATTCCCTTTGGTTAAACAAACCGTTGTCTTAGAGGCGAGGCATTCTCGCCGTAATGAGTTTGGGCGCATCCAAAACTTGATTCCGAGAATGCCTCACCCCGACAGAGAATTCTCCACGTAATCTTTGGCGGCTTTCAGACTCCACCCGGTGTGGTCATAAATGAGCTTGATCGCGACGATTTTTCGATTTTCCGCCAGCAGTTTTTGGGCAGCAGCGATCACCTCGGGATCAAGCTGCTTGGACGATTGCCGTTGCTCCTGCTGTGCCACATATTCCTTGGCGTGTTCTAAGTCCCAGTCATGTTGCTCATGGAGTAGGTTGATCGCTGCCGATTGCCGATTTTCCAAAATCAAATCTCGAATATCACCATTCTTGGCCGGAGAGGGTTCCCGGTGAGCATTGGCAGGCTGAGCAGGCTCGATGGGAGGCGATTCCCACTGGGTTTCAGCCAGATGAGCAAGACTGACTGGGGGAGATTCCCGGTTAGTTTCGTCAGGGTAAGCGGAATTGGCAGGGACAGATTGGGTAGGGGGAATCGTTGCCTGTGGACCAGACGATTTAATTTTGCGCCTTTCCAGTTTGCGCACGAGCCAAAAGCCTACTAGAAAGGCGCAGAGTCCTAGAAAAATCAGCGAAATCGGATGCATGGGATATTGAAGTTGGCGATCGCGAATGCACCAACCATGCAGTACCGATTCTGCAAAATAGCGCTACAGATCGAGGCTCTCCCGCTGTCGCCGCCCCCTTGTTGAAGAGGGCTTGCCCCTCTGGATGTGCAGTCCAGTTACAGAGAGTTGGGAGCAAGCGTGTCGGATGGTTGGCAAGTCTATTTGCTGAGGATAAAGGGCCGACCAGGGTAGAGGGCAATCCTGTCAAAAAACGCAACGCGATCGCGGTCGCAGTTGTGGCCACAAAAAACGCTGCCCCAATATTTGGAAGCAGCGTTTTGCCAGCAGTCAATCAGATTGAGAATTGTTGTTGAGCTTTACGCCGACGGTACATTAGCTTCCCAAATGGGATGGTAGGACTGCACCGCCCGCATGTACTGCACCCGCTCAAACTCGCTGGGATTGGGGCTATTGCGCTGACTCATGCTGCCCCGTAGGATATCGAGAGATTCGTACTCATGCTCTTGCAGCCAGGTGATCAGATCTTCTTCAATGCTCTTGAGGTGACCGATGCCGTGACGCAGCAGGGTAGCGACCAACATCGTGACGTCAGCCCCCGCCATCAGCATTTTGATCACATCTTCGGCTTTGCTGATGCCGGTGGTAGCGGCGAGGCTCACCGGCAGGCGATCGTGCAAAAGGGCAATCCAGTTAAGGGGCAGCAGCATATCGGAGTGATGGCTGAGAATCAGGCTGGGCTGCACCTCTAGATTTTCGATATCAATGTCGGGCTCGTAGAAGCGGTTGAAGAGTACGAGACCATCAGCACCGACTTCGCACAAGCGCTTAGCCAGGTTGGCCAGGTTACTGAAGTAGGGACTCAGCTTCACCGCCACCGGAATATTGACGGTGTTCTTGATCGCGCGCAAGACATCCAGATAATGCTGCTCGACATCAGCCCCTGACAGATCAACATCAGTGGGAATCCAATAAATATTCAGCTCGATCGCGTCGGCTCCCGCTGCTTCGATCTGTTTGGCGTAATCGGTCCAGCCCCCGAGGGTAAATCCGTTCAAGCTACCAATGATGGGCACATCGACCGTGGCTTTAGCCATCCGAATGTGGTCAAGATACGCTTCGGCACCCACATGAAACACTTCTGGCTCGGGAAAGTAGGTCAGCGCTTCCGCAAAACTTTCCGTTCCATGCTCCATATGATGGTTGAGCTCCAGCCGCTCTCGCCGGATTTGTTCTTCAAATAGAGAATGGAGCACGATCGCAGCGGCTCCAGAATCTTCGAGCCAGCGAATGTTGCCCACCTCTTCCGTCAAGGGACCAGCCGCTCCCACCACCAGGGGAGATTTCAGCGTCAGGCCGAGATAGGTCGTGGTTAAGTCCATCTTCGTTCTCCATCAAGGATGATTTGGCATTGCGGATTTGGGAGGATGGTTTTTGAAGGCGTTTCCTCATGAATCCGTTGTTATGGAGAACCCCGATTTCGGCCAGAAACCGAGGTTCTGGGGAATCTAGGCCGATGTGTTAGCCGGATTCGATTCGGCATCTTGGGAGTCAACCTTCTGACCTTCTGGCGACTTCACCGGCTTAAAGTCGCCAGGCGTTGCCTCCTTGCGGGGCTGAAAGGTCTTACGAGTGGGCATTTCCGGCTCCTCTGCAGGATTCCGCGCCGCCAGATACTGATACATGTGCCAGCGCGTCGAGACATCCTCTCGGGCCTGCTTCAGCAAGGTTTTCGCCGCTGCGGGGTTGCTGCGGAGCAACATCTTGAAGCGGTTTTCGCTGTACATGGCCTCTTCCAGCGATCGCTTCGGCGTCCGACTATCGAGCATTAGCGGGTTTTCACCCTGCTCACCCTTGCGGGGGTCATAGCGGTACAACAGCCAGCGGCCTGATTCCACCGCCAGTTGTTGCTGGGTCATCCCCTTCGCCATGTTAATGCCATGGGCGATGCAGTGAGAGTAAGCGATGATCAACGACGGCCCTTCATAGGCTTCCGCTTCCAGGAAGGCCTTGAGAGTGTGCTCATTACGAGCTCCCATGGCCACGCTGGCAACGTAGATGTTGCCATAGGTCATCGCCATTAAGCCCAGATCCTTCTTCGGAGCAGGCTTGCCCCCCGCCGCAAATTTCGCCACCGCCCCCCGAGGGGTGGCCTTCGACATTTGCCCACCCGTGTTGGAATACACTTCGGTATCCATCACCAGCACGTTCACATTGCGACCGCTAGCGAGCACGTGATCGAGACCGCCATAGCCAATGTCATAGGCCCAACCGTCGCCACCGACAATCCACACGCTCTTGCGCACCAGATAGTTCGCCAAAGACTTCAGGTTGATCAGGCGGTTGCGGAGACCCGGTGCCCGACTCTCTGTATCGGTATCGAGCCCTGCCAACCAGCTATCTAGATGGCCTTGCAACGCTTCAACCCATTCCCGCTGCTCAACGATGTCGGCTTCATCCTTCTGCTCATTATTCAGCAGATTAGTCGCCAAATCGCGGGGAATAAAGGAGGCACCATTGAGCTCAAACGCCAGGTATTGCAGCAGTTCTACGGCCTGTTCACTTTGCTTATCAATAGACAGGCGGAAGCCCATACCAAATTCGGCATTGTCTTCAAACAGGGAGTTCGACCAGGCGGGGCCCCGGCCTGCCGCATTTTTGCTGTAGGGGGTCGTGGGTAAGTTGCCGCCGTAGATCGAGGAACAGCCCGTGGCGTTGGCAATCAACATGCGATCGCCAAACAATTGGGTTGCCAGCTTGATATACGGCGTTTCCCCACAACCGGCACAGGCGCCAGAGAACTCAAACAGCGGCTCCTGCATTTGCTGATGGGAGATTTTGTTCAGGTTCAGGCCATCACGTTCTGGATTCGGCAAATCGAGGAAGAAATCCCAGTTCTCTCGCTCTTGCTCCCGTAAAGGCAACTGAGCAGCCATATTGATCGCCTTTTTGCTGGGCTCCGCCTTATTTTTAGCCGGACAAACTTCGACACACAGGGCGCAGCCCGTACAGTCTTCGGCTGCCACTTGAATGGTGAACTGCAGATCTGACCAGGCTTTGTCTTTCGCCCCCGTGTGTTTGAAGGCGGCGGGGGCGTTTTCGAGTTGTTCAGGTTCGTATACCTTGGAGCGAATAACCGCGTGGGGACACACCATCACGCACTTGCCGCACTGCACACACACATCAGGATCCCAAGCGGGAATCTCTTGGCCGACGTTGCGCTTTTCATACTGAGTCGTGGCCGTGGGGAAGGTGCCGTCCACTGGCATCGCACTCACCGGCAAGTCGTCGCCGTGGCGGGCCATGATCGGCCCCAACACATCTTTGACAAAGGGCGGGGCGGTATCCGGCACCCACTCATAAGGTGCTGCAACAGGAGACGGCGTCCCTACGGGCACTTCGTACAAGTTGCCCAGGGTGCTATCCACCGCTTTGATATTCATATTGACGATTTCTTCGCCCTTTTTGCCATAGGTCTTGCGGATGGCTTGCTTGATGGCGGCGATCGCCTCATCTCGCGGTAGCACACCCGATAGGGCAAAGAAACAAGTCTGCATCACCGTGTTGATGCGGTTCCGCATTCCCGCTTCACTCGCCACCTTGTACGCATTGATGGCATACACCTTCAGCTCCTTATCCAGGATGGCCTGCTGAATGGGTTGCGGGAGTCGTAGCCACGTTTCCTGTGGATCATCAAAGGGGGAATTGAGCAGGAAGGTGCCGCCGACTTTAGCTTCGGCCAGAATTTCGAGCTGCTGCAGAAATTCCCATTGGTGACAGGCCACAAAGTTGGCGCTGTCGATAAGATAGGTCGAGCGGATGGGTTGCGGACCAAAGCGCAGGTGAGACACCGTCACAGAACCTGACTTCTTCGAGTCGTAAACGAAATAGCCCTGGGCATAGTTTTCGGTATCGCCACCAATGATCTTGATGGAGTTTTTGTTCGCCCCAACGGTGCCGTCTGAGCCCAACCCGTAGAAGATGCCGCGCACCACGCTATCGAGTTCGATGGTGAACGTCGGCTCCCATTCGAGAGAGGTTTGAGTGACATCATCATGAATGCCCACGGTGAAATGATTTTTGGGCACGTCCTGAGTCAGGTTGTCAAAAATCCCCTTGATCATCGCCGGCGTAAATTCTTTTGAGGACAGACCGTAGCGCCCTCCCACGATTTTAGGAACCGTAGCACCTTGAGCGGCCGCTTCACTAGCCGCATGCACCGTGTCCAGGTAAAGAGGTTCGCCCGGTGCACCGGGTTCTTTAGTGCGATCTAAGACGGCGATCGCCTTCACCGTTGCCGGTAACGCCTGCATAAATTCGGCAGAGGCAAAGGGCCGATACAGGCGCACTTTCAGCACGCCGACTTTGGCGCCCTGCGCGGTTAGGTAATCTACCGTTTCATGAGCGGTCTCACAACCCGAGCCCATCAGCACGATCACCTGCTCAGCATCGGGGGCTCCATGGTACTCATAAATCTGATACTGACGACCGGTCAACTCAGCAAACTCGTCCATGGCTTGCTGCACCGCTGCCGTACAGTCGTCGTAGAAGGGATTGACGGTTTCCCGTCCCTGGAAATACACGTCGGCATTCTGAGCGGTGCCGCGAACAACGGGGCGGTCAGGCGTCAGCGATCGCTCTCGATGCTGCAAAACCAGATCCAACGGCACCAACTGCTCCAGCACGGCATCGGGGATCAGCTCTACTTTCTGCACTTCGTGAGAGGTGCGGAAGCCGTCAAAGAAATGGAGGAAGGGAATGCGCGATTGCAGGGTGGCCCGGGTGGCGATCGCGGCAAGATCGTGCGCTTCTTGCACCGAAGCAGAACACAGCATGGCACAGCCAGTCGATCGCGCCGCCATCACGTCACTGTGATCACCAAAGATCGAAAGGGCTTGAGCCGCCAGCGATCGCGCTGCCACATGCAGTACTGCTGGCGTAAGCTCCCCAGCAATTTTGTAGAGGTTGGGCAGCATCAGCATCAACCCTTGGGAGGCCGTAAACGTAGTCGTCACCGAACCGGCTTGTAGTGATCCGTGAACGGCTCCAGCCGCCCCGCCTTCACTCTGCATCTCGACGACGGAGGGCACTGTCCCCCAGATATTCGGCTGTTCAGCAGCGGCCCAAGCATCGGACCATTCCCCCATGGGCGAGGAGGGCGTAATCGGATAAATGGCAACGACTTCACTGAGGCGATACGCCACGCGAGCAACGGCTTCATTTCCATCAAGCGTGGCAAAGATTCGATCGGTCATGATGAGCCCTCTAGGTGTGTTGGGCAACGGCAAAACTGCTAGCGCGCAAAAGGCGGATTTTCACCGAAGCCAAAAACGTTACTGTCAATTTCCCTAAGACTTTCTACTTCATGCTTTCCTCAGGAAACAGACACAGGCAATCAACTCAAACGAGTGAACCAGCAGCATTTTTGCTGGCTTTAGGTACAAGATCTAGACGATTAAAGGTGACATCATTTGTGCGCCTTGATACAAGGTATCGATAATCCTTTTGGTCTTGCACACCTGATATTTTGCCATCAAAAACTTCATTGAGTTGCGCTTTTTAGCTAAACTTTATTCCGGCATATCAAGCTCTGATGACATCTACCTTAAAGCCCCAAAGCAGATCAAAAGCAGTTTTTTCGATCAGCCGAAATCGTCACTCCCCAAAGAGTTCTGACTCCGTCCATACTACAAAACAAATTCCATCTCCAAACATCTCAACCTTTACAGCTCTTAACAAAATCGAAGATTTTACCTAGAGAAACTAAGCGAAAAATTCAAGTTTTATGTGAAGACAAGAGTCTATTTGGCTGTTAGTGAAGACAGGTTTTCTTATCCATAGGAGGATTATCAAGATAGCGAGATCGACACGCTTATCTCCATCTCAGAAAACCAGCCAAAAATTTAATTTATTGTTCAGATTCTGTTCAAGAATTTCAATATGATCTGGTTTTAGGTGTCTTGGTTATTTCGTGACGATGTTTTGCCAAGTCTCGTCAAACAATCAAAGACGTTCTGTCCTCTAGCATCACCAGAGGGTAGCGCTGAAAATCATGAGGCCTCAGCCCCACCGAAAACGCGCTGAGGCTAGACCGGGTATTTACAATTCACCAGCAGGCATCGCTTGAAAAGTTTGCCATGCCGCCGCCGCATCAGCATTCGAGGGGGTGGCCCGCTGTAGCAAAAAGACACCAGGCACCGCCGCGACCACGCCATAACGGTTCTCTTCCACTAACGATTGCCCCAAGGGCATCCAGGTCTGGAGGCGATCGCGCGACCCGGAAAAAGCCTCGGCATATTGTTGCAGTTGCCAAAAATCGATCAGCACATAATCCACGTCTGTCGGTTCCCCAGTGTCATTGCGATACTGCAGCGTGGGGAATCGCAGGATCGCCCGTCGTCCTGAAACGTGGGGCAACAGATTATCCGTCGCCGCAACACTGGCCTCAGGGGGGATTTGCGCAATCAGCGATCGCACCTCATTCGCATGGTGCCACTGTTTCGATAAGGTCAGATGCACCCACGGGTCGACCGAGTCGGGAATGATGAACGACCACGTCCGCGACGGATTAAGCGTAAACGTAAAGAGCAGACTGAGACAGAGACAGGCCGCCCAAAAGCTCCGAGTGCGTTGCGATAACTTTTGCCCATGGTGACTCCACCACACAATGGCTCCGTAACACATCCCCGGTAACACCATCACCGTATAGCGCAGCTGCATTGATAATGCGATGTGGGTATCAGATCGCAACAGCAAGGTGGCTAACGGCGGCGCAGTACACAACCAAGCGGCAGGCGAAATCGCTGGCACAAAGAGGAATGGGAGCCAGTGCCCTAAGAGAAACCGGAGCGTGCTATCGAAGGGTACAAATAGATCTACAAGAACGCGATCCGGGCGTCGGAGAAACGCCAACAACAAATCCACTGTCGACGCATCGCCCTCGACATAGTTGGAGTACGAAAAGGCTAAAAAATTGGTGCCTACCTCTTCTGAAAATAACGGCATCAGTACCGTCGTTGTGAACACGACATGGGCGACACTCACGACACATAAGGCCCCGCCAAACCAAGGATGCCGCCGACTAACGACAAAATACAGCCCGAAGCCAAACAGCATGATGCCAACATCTTCGCGGCATAGAAAAATAAGGAGAATGGCTGCGATCGCCCACAGCCAGCGCTGTCGCTCCACCGCGAGCAGCAGCAAAAAGACCCACAAAGGAATCTGCGAAAAATCGTGAAAATTCGCTAAATTTGGCGCGATGACCGATTGGGCACAAAAATATCCCAGCGTCAGCCACAGCGATACCTGTTCTGACAGCCGCTGTCGCGCCAGGAAATACAGTGCCATGCCTCCGACCGCCACCAAGGTCACCTGCAACACCAGCAGCGTCGCGGAAAACGGCAGTAGGGCATATAGCGGTAACCACAGCAGATGAATCGGCGTGAAGTGCTGGCCCAAGCGACGGTAACTGACATCCGGCAGTTGATTTTCAAAGAGCACAGCCGCCGATTCCCCAGAGGAGAGGGTGCCTTCAAACCATCGCCCCTGGGTGCCGTTCCAAAAAATCTGATTAAAGATGCCTTGGTCGTGGGTGGAAAAGGACGGATACATCGCCCAGTGACGATTCAGGATGCTGAGCACCATCAGGAGCCAAAAGATCAGGCCGATCCACAGCAAACGACGATGATTCGCCATCCAGTCCAAAGCACGCATGGAGTTCAAGAACGTAAAGGGGTTTCCCCATTCTCACTGGCAGTCGCCCCGAAAATCAAAATTGTCCTGGATTCACACTGTTGCAGAGAGCTAGTTTTGATCTGGACAAGGCTGATTCAAATTGTTCTCTAGATACTGTGTTGATTTTGGCGTGTCAAGAACTGCGTGGCAGGAGTTTGCCTGGGTCAAAGGGTTTTCCCGACTTGAGGATGCCATAGATGACGCGCATGAGCTTGTGCATCAAAGCACCAATGACCTGCATCTTGGCCTTGCCTGCGGCTAAGAGCCGTTCGCCAAAAGCGCGGGCTTGGGGACACCGCCGCCACCAGGTCAGCGCCGGAAAGTAAAGCGCCTTGCGCAGTCGTCGATTGCCGATTTTGCACAGCCGGGTTTTGCCCTGCACGGAGGTGCCGGAGGTGTGTTCTTGCGGGGTTAGCCCCGCAAAGGCCGCCAGTTGACGCGCCGAGGTGAAGTGCTCAATCGACCCGATTTCTGCTAACACCCGTGCGGCCGTGCTCTCCCCGACCCCCACGATGCTGGTGAGCAATGCCTGCTGGGACTGGAGTGACTCATGGGCCTGAATATGCTCGCGCAAGCGCTTTTTTACCGTTTCCACCTGCCCCTGCAGAAACTGGATATGGGCGACGATATCGGCTTCGAAGTCTTGGGGAGTGACTTGGAGACGATTCTTCTCTTCGGTCAGCATGTGCTCTAAGGCATCGAGGCGACGAGTATAGCCTTGTAACTGACTCACCTCAACTGCCGATGGTTGCCAAGGCGCGGGCTTCAGGTCACGGCAGAACTGAGCAATTAATTTGGCATCGGCGCGATCACTCTTGGTGCGAGAGAGTTGGCTTTTACTGTAGCCTTTCACCCGCAACGGATTCACGATACTCACCTGATGTCCCTGTTGATGCGGGTAGAGGGCGAGGGCATGACCGTAGATGCTGGTCGCTTCTAAGCAGGCGTGAACCGGTCCCACGCCTGGCTGGTCTAGCCATTGGCTCAGCTGCCGAAAGCCTTCAGTATCGTTGGAGAAGTGCTCATATTTTGAACGTTTGGCGCTTTTCAGCAGGGCCACGTGAAAATCCGTTTTGCTGATATCAATGCCGAGGGGCAGCAACGCTTCACTCATCAGGTTAAGGCTCCGGAACGATTAGAACACATCGTCACTCAGCGCTATCCTTGTGAATCCTGGGTCCGTCTTACGAGAAGACGCCCTCTCATACTGTCCAGTCTGCTGACACGATGGGGATGGGCAGGCAGTCTGGAAGGCTCTCTATCTAGCTCGCAAACTCACTTAGGCTTGAGGGCCTGTCCAGAGTCACTTCCCAAACCATTATTGCTTGCCCCTCCCACATACAAGGGACTGTCATCCGGTCGCGGCCAAACCCTATTCAGCAAAGGAACGACAGCCCCTAGCCTATGGCGTGAATGCGGGCGCGGAAATGCTGTACCCCAAAGATTGCTGGGATTACATTGATGACGCACCCTAGGCGTTAGCGGCTGGCCTCATCTCGTCCGGACTAAAATTCCCCGGCAGGAAATCGCCCAGCGAGTCAAACCCTAAGTAACGCAGCACCGCATAGCCATGTTTGCAGCAGCCCCGGCCGATAAATCGCTGCTGCCACTGATAGTCTTCGCAGTCGCAGTCAAGGCGATCGCCCTGCTCAACAACCAGATGATTGGAACCCGTCTCAGGATTCGTCACCATGTAGCGCGGGGGATCGCTTAGCCAATCAATCACGGTTAGCGATTCGGCTGCCGCCTGTCGTCGTTCGACAAAATGACGTTTGAAGTCAGCTTTAGAAACAAAGGTGGGGCGATCGCCCTTAACCCAGACCCAAACAACGTCGAGAAATTCTCGCAGTTGTACCGGAACCGACGCTGGCAGCCCCATCATCCGACGGATGGCAGCCGCCGAATAAACCAAGGTGGAGCGGGTAGCCATAACTGAATTGTCTTCATTGCTATCTCTAGCATGCCGCAACGCCACCGACGATCGCCAGCTCTCCCCGGTAGGGAGATCCTCACAGGGCATCGTCAGCCAAGAACTTATTCAGCCGCAGGGACTGATTGACTCCGCAAGACAACCTCGCCCTCAGATGCGGTAGAAGCGGTGATCGGGTCAATCGTGATAAGTGCTTGAGTGGCTTGGCGCGCGCAAGCAGGCACGGGCAATGACCACTCGACAAACTGAGTTTGGCCGATCGTAAATTGGCCACAGTACATCAACCGGTCTTGAGAGTCCGTAGTGGCCCAAAATCGATACACCTGTTCTTCTGGCAAACTAGGCAGATCAGGAGTCACCAAAAAGGCTTTATTCTCATCAGCAATCGTGACCACGCTGCCCGCCGCATTGGCCAGTTCGCCTTCCCCTCTTAAGGCATAGGCCGATTGGGGATTAGCCAAATTGGTGAGCGCCGTGCTGACAGCCGTGCGCTGTTGCTCTAGGTCATCGATAGTGGCATTCGCTTGCGCCAATTCCTGCTCCTGAGTGGCCAGCGATCGCTTTAGTTGATGGTTGTTCCAGCCGAGGATTAGCAGCAGCAAGACGGCGATCGCGCCACCCGTCAGTGATAAGAGTTGCCCCACGCGCTTTTGTGGCTTGGCTGTATCCGTCTTGTTGGCTAACTGTGCAGTGATTCTTTGCACACCCAGCCAAGTCTTGCGGGCGGAGGCATTGACCTGTTGAACTAATTGCGCGGTCTGCGAAGTCGCATCAGCGGCACTGCCTTGCTTAGTCTGTGCGGGGGGTTCTGCTAGCGCTTCTGAGAATTTATCGTCAGCGTGATTGGAGGGCAGCGCCTGCCCTTCATGCGGAAAGTCGGGTAGAGTCATATTGCCTGATCACGAAAATCCTGTAGGTTGGCGTAAGCCCTTACTTACTAAGGTACGACGCGATCACACCGGAATTGTGCCTGGGATCCACAATTTTTCTGCTATTGGCTACATTCCGCGGCAAAAATTACTGAGGCTGGTGACGTCTACATGACTGACCGGCGATTACGATAGGGCTTGTGAGGCATGACCTAGCAATCAACCGATCGATAAACCGGGTTTGAGTAGAGCGCCACCTTGCCGGTATCCAGGGCGCCTCCGGGCCAATTTTGCCAGCGTAATTTCATCCGTTTCATAACCGGCTCGATGTGAGCAATGATGACTGTGTCTTTTCAAGCCTTTCGCGATCGCTATCCCGACGCTCATATCACCAGTGATCTCTTGCTCGTCCAGCGCGATCGCTTTGTGGTCAAAGTCACCGTAACTACGACATCTGCAGGATCGGCATCGGGCTTGGCAACACACACCTCGATTGAAATGGCAGAAGATCGCGCCCGCACCCGCGCCTTAGCCGCCCTCGGGTATGCCCACAGTGACGCATCAAACGGCACGAATGACATCCCCAATGGCACTACAGATAAAGTGATGATGCCTGAGATCAAGGAACGGGAGCAAGTTGAGGCCATTGATCCCGTCTCACTGCCACGGCCCCCCCTAGAGGCCCCCGCAGAGGTTCCAGAGAGCAGGCAAATATCGCCCCCAGCGGTCAGCCCCAGCCGCGACCAGACGACGACAGCCGCCCCAGCGGCCCCTAAGTCCGTGAAAACAACCGCTATGCCAACCAAGGTGGAAAAAACGGCCCCGCCAACCGATGAGCCCGTAGATATCTCTGAGCCCGTAGCGGTGGACGACACCTCGGCTAAGAGCCCCCCCCTGCCTGAGCCGCCGGTCGATGCAGCCGCTGCACCGATATCGACCGAAGCGTTACCCGCGCCGATCAATTTGTCCGATGTGATTGCCCAAACTGATATTGAGCTGCGGCGACTGGGCTGGTCAGTTGAAGCCGGACGAGACTATTTAGAAAAAACCTACCAAAAGCGATCTCGCCACGAACTCTCTGAAGAAGAACTCATTCAATTTCTCTGTCACTTGGAATCGCTATGAATAGAGCAAAAGGCTTATCCCACAAGGGGTGATAGCCGCTGCGAAATAGTGCTAACATCACCACCAGACAACATTACTTAGCATCACAGCCAACGTCACGCCTCAGGCAGCACGCTCGAAAGGGTTTACGACAGATGTCTGAATGTTGCAATTCTTAAAGCTTTGAGTGCCTTCTCCCCCCCTACAGTTGATAGACTATGTGACAGTTAATTGAGCAGTGGTTAGCTAGGCAAACCGCTTACCTATAGGTTCTTTTGGGAAATCAATAGGGGTTTGTCTATAGTTGATTACCTGCTTGAGAGGTTGTCGTTTTCGGCATCACGAGCTTGTACCAGAGGACTCATGGTAGATTCCCTTAAAAAGCCAGAATTAAAAGAAGAGTTACGCTCTGGGGTCAAGGCACCAGCTAAAGATACTCTCCTGACCCCCCGGTTTTACACCACCGATTTTGATGAAATGGCCGAGATGGATTTCTCGGTCAATGAAGAAGAAATGCAGGCGATCCGCGAAGAACTGCGTGAAGACTACAATCGCCATCACTTCATTCGGGGTGAAGAGTTTGATCAGTCTTGGGACTATCTTGATGACAAGACCCGCAAACTCTTGGTTGAGTTTTTAGAGCGTTCCTGTACGTCTGAATTCTCAGGATTCTTGCTCTACAAAGAGTTAGGCCGTCGCCTAAAGGACAAAAATCCGTTCGTTGCCGAGTGCTTTGACCTGATCTCGCGGGATGAAGCTCGTCACGCTGGCTTTTTGAACCGGGCCATGTCGGACTTTAATCTCCAGTTAGATCTAGGCTTTTTGACTAAAAGCAAGAAGTACACCTTCTTTAAGCCAAAGTTCATTCTTTATGCCACCTACCTCTCTGAAAAGATTGGCTACTGGCGCTATATCAAGATTTATCGCCATCTTGAATCGCATCCCGAAAACCGGGTCTATCCCATCTTCAAATTCTTCGAAAACTGGTGTCAGGATGAGAACCGCCACGGCGACTTCTTTTCGGCTTTTCTAAAATCTCAGCCCCAGCTTTTGAATGACTGGAGAGCAAGATTGTGGTGCCGCTTTTTCCTTCTATCGGTCTTTGCGACCATGTTCTTAAACGACTTGAAGGGCAAGGATTTCTACGCCACGTTGGGGATCGATGCGCGTCCCTATGATATCGACGTCATTCGTAACACTAACGAAAGTGCGGCCCGCGTTTTCCCCGTGATTCTGAATGTTGATCATCCTGAGTTCTTTAAGGCGCTGGATACGAGTGCTGCCGCCAATGAAAAACTGACGGCCCTAGGCCAAGTTGATCAGCCGAAGGTCTTAAAGTTCTTCCGTCAGTTGCCCCACCTTGCCACGATTGGTTGGCAACTGCTGCGGTTGTATTTCATGAAGCCCATCAACGCTGAGCAAATGCGCGCAGTAGTTCGTTAACCTTAGTTTCCGCATAAGTTGCCAAAGCCCCGGTTTATGACTGGGGCTTTTTGCTGTATAAAGACGGCAGCGATCGCCCGTCGTCCTGAAAATTGCCCACTTCTCATGTATTGAAAGAGGCAATCTTCCCAGGGGCATTACCTTGAGCGTGGGTCTTAATCCGATGGCGGCATTGGTTTTGAGTGCAACTTGGCGGCTTAGCCGTTTACTGTTAGGCGTCTCCATGACGCTGGTCGGACTGCCCACTTTGAGCGTGGCCGCAGACTCAATGCCAATCGCTCAGTCCATTCCAGCGACTCATCAAAAGCCTTGTGCTGAGCGCTCAGCTTTAGGCAGCGTTGAGAGCAAGCAGCCCCGTTGCCAGCTACAGGTGCTGACGAACTTGGCGACTATGCCTGACAAAACCGCTGTTGCGGCTCCGTTTCCTGGCACCACCGGGCCTGCTGAGCCGCTCACCAATTCCCTGCAGTTGGCTGACGTTCCCGCAACGGATGATTGGCCTGACTCATCCGTGCAGCGAGTGGATGTTGACCCGGCAATTATTGAGGGCAGTCCTGTCTTGCAGCGATGGCTAGAAGAAGTGCCCGATTTAGCCGTCGATATTCACCATGACCCGGCCTTTCGGACGCGGGTTCGGGTGGGCTATGCCGAGTTTCCGTCTACCGACAACACCGGAGGGATTTATGTGGGCGTGCAAGATGTGTTTATCGGGCGCACACCGCTGACGTTAAGCGCTGAATACGCCGTGAATGGTCGCGGCGATCGCCAGGTGATTGGCGCTGATGCCCAATATTATCTGTTGCCTTTGGGCTGGTATGGCAATGTGGCACCCGTGATTGGTTACCGCGATATTCAAACCCCAGAATTTACTGCTGATGGCCTCAACCTGGGCCTGCGCGTCATCCTGATTCCATCACGCACGGGGACAGCCGATTTGTCCGTGACCCAAAGCTGGGTAGCCCCTGGAACGGATCGAGAGGTCGGTTTAACCACCTTTGCTGCAGGTTACGCGATCGCGGAAGATTGGCGAATTGGCACCGATATTCAGATTCAAAATACGCGCGATCGTCAGGAAAGTCGGGTCGGCATCTTACTAGAGTGGATGCTTTAGTAAGAGTGTGTTAACGTACGCTTACAAACAGGAGGATTACGTTCCGCCTGTTTTTTGGTGTCTGATATTATTAAAATTCTCAGTTGAGTAAATCTCGACGAGTCTGCAGAGGTTTCTAACCCTTAGACAAGATCTCTTGTTTAGTTTCTGACGTTGATTCTCAAAGTACGCTATGACTCAAGTCGTTGTAGGTGAAAACGAAGGTGTCGAATCGGCATTGCGGCGTTTTAAGCGCCAAGTTTCAAAGGCGGGAATCTTTTCAGAGGTTAAGCGCCGCCGCCATTTTGAAACACCTCAAGAAAAGCGTAAGCGCAAAGCCGTAGCTAGACGTAAAAAGCGATCGCGCTAGGGCATGGCTGACTAGAGACAGTTAGCCGTCAGCCTGCACCCTGTAAATACGTATAGCAACGGCTCATGACGCAGTGGCGACACTCCAAAAGGATGAAAAGGGAGTATATGTCAGATATCGGTTCTGCGAGGTCGGCGCATATTTGGTGTGATGTACCCCGTATAGCAACCTGACCCAAGCCGTTTGAGGTACTCCGAATTGTCACCCCGCTCGCGACGTCACGAGCGGGAGTACGCAGGGCAAACTCTTCCTGTAAAAAACGGCTAGTGAACCGTGTTTGTCGACGTTGGAGACTGGAGTGATGGAAGTAGTCTATCGAGAAGTCGCCGCGATTGATATCGGTAAACGTCAAAGTGTGGTGCATGTGCAGACGCCGAGGCTGAAGGAAACCCGCAGTTTTGGCATGATGACGACTGAGTTGCTGGAATTGGCAGATTGGCTGCACGAGTGCGAGGTGCAGCAAGTGGTGATGGAATCGACGGGGGTGTACTGGAAACCGCTTTACAACCTGTTGGAAGGGGATGACTTTGACCTGTGGTTGGTGAACGCGCGGGACTTTCGAGCGGTGCCGGGTCGCAAGACCGACGTACAGGATAGTCACTGGCTGTGTGACCTGATGCGTCATGGGCTGTTGCGCCGGAGCTTTGTGCCTCCCAAAGCACAGCGGGAACTGCGGGAACTGATGCGCTATCGGCGCAGCCTGATTGAGGAGCGCGCGCGGGAGTTCAACCGCTTAGAGAAAGTGCTGGAAGGTGCCAACATCAAACTGGGTGCCGTCGCCAGCAAGTTGACCGGCAAGAGTGTGCGGCTGATGCTGGGAGCGATGGTGAACGGCGAAGACGATCCGGAAACGCTGGCTAACTTAGCGAAAGGGCGCTTGCGCAATAAACATGACGAACTCGTGCAAGCCTTACAGGGGCTGATGGGGGCCCACCAACGGTTTCTCCTCCAGGAACAATTAGGTCATTTGGCTGCCCTGGATGCTCGCATCTTACGGCTCGACCTCGAAATTGGGGAGCGGTTGCGCCCTTTGGAGGATGACCTGAAACGACTGCAGACCATTCCCGGGGTGGGGCCCCGAGGGGCGCAAGAACTCCTCGCCGAAATCGGCTGGGACATGAGTCGTTTTCCTTCCGCTCAACATCTCGCCTCTTGGGCTAAACTCTGTCCTGGCAACAATACCAGTGCCGGTAAGCGCAAACATGGTCGCACCGGCCACGGCAATCGCTATCTCCGCACTACCCTCACCGAAGCTGCCCATGCTGCCGGGCGGAAAAAGGACACTTACCTCCAGTCCCAGTATCAGCGTCTCGCCGCTCGGCGGGGCAAAAAACGCGCCGCCATTGCCGTCGCTCACTCCATTCTCACCATCGCCTATCACCTCCTCTCCCGCAAAACGGAGTATCAAGACCTCGGGGCCAACTACTGTGATGAACGCAAGGAACAGACCGTTGTGAATCGCTTACAGCGGCGACTGGAAAAACTTGGCTATCAGGTTGACCTCACGAAACAGGTCGCTTGAGAAACATCGAATCAGAGTTTGACGGGTTTATTTTCAGGGCAATCCGCAATTTGATCAGGTCGCCCTGGACTTTTGAAATCGCCTTCTGGCAGGCATTTCAATTCCGCATTCCGACCTCCGCATGCCGCATTCTGTTGCTATAGCGGCTGTCAGCGAAATTTTGCTGGCAGAAGTGTTCTGTATCAAAGCTGCGAGAACAGTTTTGATATTGTTGTGTGCCTCCACCTGAGGCCAAAATCAGTCCATCAGCCTTTTGTGTAGCAGCCGACTCGCCCGGTCTTGGTATCCCAACCTTTTATACAGGTCATAGGCTTTTTCGTTATCCGCTAAGACTTCTAGATGAAGTGCCTTAACCTCTAGTTCTCGACTTTGCGCTTCAACAAACATCAGGGTTTGGGTGCCCACGCCTTGATGACGAAAGGCTGGACGCAAATAAATTTCATCCACAAACGCATCAACGCCGCCATATTCCAAACTGTAGCCAAACGTTAGAGCCACATAACCAGCGACTTCGGCATCAACCGAGATGAGCCACAAACGACCAAAATGCTGGTTTTCCAAGAAGGTCAAAAGGGTCTGAGGAGCTTGCTTAGGGTCAAAGTGCAGCTCCTCTAGTGCGTAAAATTCCTGTAATAGCGCTAGCAAAGTGGGTAAGTCATTAGCGGTTGCCAACGCATAGTGAACAGTCATAAATCAACCGGCATAGAATTCTTCAACTGAGCTGAGCTGGCAGTGCGCTCGGCTCTTAACCCAACCATATGGCGTGGCTGGGAGCGATCGCCCAGATCTCAACAGTTCGTATCGGAGGCATCGCCAGTGGGTGGATGGCATTCTGCGTCCAGCGATCGCGCAACCAACAATCTTGACTGGCCAAGTTAGCCCGCACTCCTACCCTAAACTACGTTTTCTCCCCCGTAGGCAACCCCTGCAGGACGACAAACCGGGGATGCAAGCGTTTGTATCGTCATTGGTACCGTAGCGGTTCTTCACCTCTATAGTGTGGTGGTGACGAGAGACTTTTTCATCATGTGGCCAAATTTCCGAGTCAATTGTCAGCGGTGCTTAAAACCGCTCAGGTATATTGTTTTAGCTTTGTTTGCCGCACTATTGACTTGGGGCATCTCTGGACATCCGGTGTCAGCAACCGCACCTGTCTCTAACTATGAACTGGCGCAGGCGGCTCCGTTCAACCAAGTTGAGACGTATCCCATCACGGCCTTACCTTCGGCAGCCACCTATCGTCCTGTCGGCAACTGGGTGGGGCGGCTAATTTTGCCCAGCGTTGAAGACTATGCCGCCGATCCTGGTGACTGGGCTTGGTTTGAGGCGTGGCATACCCCCGCTAATCCAGAGCTTTTGGGACAACAGATCAAAGTCGCCTGGCAAGACTCGCCGGGCTTGCAAGCATATGTCGACGCCGTGACCCGAGACGTCGTATTTTCGGACCGGGC
The DNA here is from genome assembly GCA_010671905.1 of Leptolyngbya sp. SIOISBB. Classification (GTDB taxonomy): domain Bacteria; phylum Cyanobacteriota; class Cyanobacteriia; order Phormidesmidales; family Phormidesmidaceae; genus Halomicronema. The sequence continues at coordinate 5,435,678 of JAAHII010000001.1, read as the reverse complement.
AAAAAAGTTTTGGGAAGGCGGCACCATCGTTCCGATTCGGTTAGATGGTCGCCAGAATGTCGGTCCACTGCAATCGCTAGCCGGAGCCCGCCCCAAGGATGATGTCACGGTTCGGTTAGTGGGACGGCCCTTGCTCGAAACGGAAAACGGCCAACCCGTCGTGCGATTGGGGTTGGAACCGGTGCAAGTCACGGGTCGAGAGTATGGCCTGGTGCAGATTGTCGAACCGGATACTAGCGTGGACCAACCACTGCCAGAAGCCTGTCCGGGAGCGTCACCCTGCCCGACGGAATATTTCAAGGTGCGGCACTTCAACACCGCGACGAAAGACTTTACTGGCCCTGCAGAAACAATTCGCATTCCCCAGCAGCCCATGTTGAAGGGCGATCGCTTTTTCTCCAACATTCTTGACTTAGCAGACGCGCCCGCCGGCAGCGCAGGCTGGTATGTCTATGGAGCACGGGATACTGAGGGGGTCTTTACGGTGCGATCGCTGCAGCCCCGTAAGCTCCTGCAATTGACGCCCGATGAGGTAATTTTGGGCGACAAGGCTGGTACCAACTACATTGATCGCGGTAACTGGAGCAACCCGCGTGAGCGTAAAGGTCAGATTCAAAAGGTGTTGCTCAGTCACGCCCAGAATCAGGATGCGGCGGTCAACGCTTGGCAGGTCGGTGACTATGGTCTCGTCATCCATTTGTTTGGCGGCATCGGTGGCGAGAATAAAGAGTTCACCCCGGCGGGTACGGTCACCGGTCACTTTGCCTATGGTCTGGCCGAAGTGATCGAAGAACAGATCGCCCAAGAACCACAATTTCAAATCGATTATCAGCAAATCTATACCCATAACGGCGGCGCGATTATTGCGGGCACCCACGATTGGGCGTCTTATTCCGGCGATATGCAGCGGGGTTGGCTCGGGCAACGCCCCATATCCGACATTGTGATCAAGCTGGACTATTTCGTTGAAGATTTGCAACTAGGTGACACCACCCTGTCGCTCTTCAAGGAACTGCTGATTCAAGCGCAGATCATTGCCGCTCGCTACCGCACCGGTGACGGAGCTGGGGTAACAGCGATCTCCCCCGCCACTTCCTGTGTCCAAGATTCCAATCAAGCTCTCTATATTGCCACCGAGGAAATTCGAATCAAGGCAGAACAAGATCCCAATCTGGCGGCGTATGTGGCGGCGAATCCCGATGATCCAGAGGTGCAAAAGATCGACCAATTTGCCGCCCTGGCCACAGATTTGCGACAGGCGCTGGCACCTTACGGCGTCGTCCGCCCCGATTGGCAAAGCAACGCCGAAACCTTAGCTGGGGTCGATGCGCGGGGCAATGAGTTGGCTACGCGCAGTGGGTTACTCGCAGGCATCTTTAGCTGGCGCTCAATGATGCCGCGCTGGGGACAGGACGATATCGCCCTGATTTTCCTGAAAAATGGAGCCGATCTCTGGTTCCTCCGGCCCAACCAAATCGGCGGCTTTGATCCCACTATCGAGCCGATTCCGCCCACGGCTTTATTTGGACTGATTCCGGGAGTGTCGCGCGTCGCCCTGCGACTGGCGCGGAGTTTTGCAGTGCCGATTTCGGGTGCCGTGATTGGGTATACAGTGCTGGCGTTGCTAGCGATCGCTGCCGTCGCCGTCTTCTATGGTCGTCAAAGTGGCTTTTTGACTGCGCGGTTCAGCGTTGACAACCCGATTAAAGCGGTGTTGAACCTAATCAAACTATTCTTTATTCCATCGCTGCTTGAGGAACTGATCTTTCGGGTCGGCTTATTGCCCCATCCGACGGAGGGAATACCTACACCGCGCTGGCTAGCTTGGGCGGCGCTGAGTATCGGGTTATTTGTGCTGTATCACGTGGTATTTAGCTGGTTGCGACCGAAAGCCGGGGCCGTGCTGAGCGATCGCCGCTTTTTGCTCATTGTGTTTTGGATAGGCATCGTGCTGACCACGCTCTATGGCCTAACGGGCTCGATGTTTGCGGTCACTGTGGTGCATTGGGTCGTGGTGGTGTGCTGGCTCTATGGTTTTGACGGCCTGACACAACTTCAGGGCAAAATACCTGACGCGGCTGTCAACGGTTGAGTTCTGGCTGTGCTGTGTCCCTCCGCTGGTTAGGCTACCCTTTGGGAAAGCGTTTCAGGATTCGATATGGCGAGTCGACTCTGGAAATTTCTCACTACGGATATTGGGGAATTGGTGTCTCTGGACACGGTGGCTAGCAGCAAAGATGCCGCCGAGGCCGTGCTGGGTTTAGCGGAGGTACTGCAAACTGAAGGGCCAAACGTTCAGCAACTGGCTCCGCTGGTCACCCAATTGGACTCACTGCTGGACGTGCTGAATTCGCCGTTGGGCAACCTTGTCGGTGCCAGCTTGCCGTTTGTTTCCATCGCGACAGGACTGCTGAAGTTCTATTTGGAGAAGACGAAAAAAGAACCGACGATCGCGCAAAGTGTAGCGTTAGTCAGCCAAGCCGCCTATCTGGCCACCGTCAAGGAGTTTCTGGAGCAGCCCCAGGCGAAAAAATGGCTGGCTAAAGTGGGAGATCGCCCCGCCTCCGATCTGGTCAAAAAACAGCTCAAGCAACTAGAGCTAGTCGAGCTAAACGATACCGAAGCTCGCCGTGCCCTGTTCTATTTTCACGAATCCAGATTGGCAGAAGTGTATCGAGAGGTGCTGATAGCACGGCTGTCAGCACTCGGCATCAGGACTGAGCAAGCCGCCAAGATTGCCGATAAACTCGCTCGCCAAACCAATCGTTTGATGCTACCAACCCTCGTGAACTGCAGCAATAGCGTGCGGGCTTTAGTGGAGTGGCTAAAGATTGGCGGCAAGAATGAATTTGAGAAGTATCTCAGCATCGATATTTACCTGGAGGAAGTGGTCGCCCCGAAGCCCCACGAGCAAGTTTTTGCCGAATCGTTCACGTTTAAAGACATCTACGTGCCGTTGAAGGCACAGCCCCTCACCAATGCTGGCGAACCAGAAGAGTCCCAAGAAACTGTGGTGTTGGAGCAGTGGGCGCGGCAAATGCTCAATGCTGGTGAGCACAAAGACCGAGTGCTGTTTGTACAGGGCGGACCGGGTCGCGGCAAAAGCGTGTTTTGTCGCATGTTTGCCGATTGGGTGCGCCGACACGAACATCCCCACTGGACGCCGATCTTGATTCGCCTGCGGGATGTAGCGGTGCTGTCTCGCGACTTTGAAGAGACCCTGGCCAAGGCGGTGGATCGCGACTTTGCCAAAACCGACTCAGGCTGGCTGACGGATCGCAACGTCAATTTCCTCTTCATTCTCGATGGGTTTGACGAACTGCTGATGGAAGGGCGCACCAGCGGCGGTCTGGACAACTTTCTCGACCAGGTTGGACGGTTTCAAGAGCAGTGCGCACGGAACTCGGAAAAGAACCATCGGGTGTTGATTACGGGACGGACGTTGGCCTTGCAAGCGATCGACAGCCGGATGCCCAGCAACCTCACCCGCATTGAAATTATGCCAATGGACGATGAGTTGCAATATCAATGGTTTAACCTTTGGGCCAAATTAATCAAGGCGAGTGATTCTAACTTATTTGATATTTTTGAGGACTCTCGCTGGCCAGAAGGCATACGAGAACTCTCTAGAGAGCCTCTTATCTTATATCTGTTGTCAGCGATGTATCGAGATGAAGAACTTCATCTCGATATGCTTAAAGGAGCTGAGGGTATTCAGGCCAAAGTGCTGATTTATGAACGCACGCTGGACTGGGTATTGACCAAACAACGGGCAGAAGGCTATCGCCGCGAGCCGGAGACCCAAGGCACCGTCACAGATCGCGACCTCAACCCCGACATCACCGAACTCGCCCCCGACCATCTGCGCCGCATTTTGCAAGAAGCAGGGCTCTGTGTAGTGCAGTCCGGCATGGAATTTGCTAGTATTCGCGCGATTGAAGATCGCCTCACCCAAGACAGCGCCGCCAAGGCTTTTCTCGAAGCCGCTCAAAAACGCCTCGAAACCGATGACACGCCCCTACGCAACGCCCTCGCCGCCTTTTATCTGCAGGAAGGACGCCAGGGCGAAGGCTCCATCGAGTTTGTCCACAAAAGCTTTGGGGAATTTCTCTGTGCCGAGCGCATCGTCAATGGCTTAATCGAGATCTGCCAACCCGGACGCAATCGCGAATACGACATCGACGATCCGGCCTTTTGCTGGCTGATGTACGACCTGCTCGGTTGCCACGTCCTCACCCCCGAAATCGTCGAATACCTCACCGCCCTGCTCACCAAACACCCCGACTTCCAACCCGAAAAGCTCCACAAACGCCTCTACGACTTTTACTGGCGCTGGAGCGACGGTGAATTCATCGATGCTCCGCCAGAGAATTTGCCTCAACGCAAAATGCGTCTATTGCGAGAGCGCACACCTGACTGTGAAGAAATACTAGGGCAACGTCAGGTCGATGTTTACACCGGACTCAATACCATGATTTTGCTATTTGAGCTGCATCGGTACGGCATTAATTTGGCTCCGAAAAACAAGCACACTTCCAGTATGAATAGCGTTTATAACTTCCATCCTTGCAGGAATTTCAGGTCGGAATATTTTGATGACATGAGATTGAAAAGAGTTTTATCGAAGGGTTTTTATATCAGTGAAAATATTTCTTTGAGTCTAATTAGCCCATTTCTCCATCATCTTGATTTGAGAAACATTAGTCTGGACACTATTTCCATGGGAAATGTTGATTTCAGTTATACCGATTTAAGAGGTTCAATGTTTTCAGGTATGACTTTAGGCAATGCAGACTTCAGCAACTCAGAACTAATAGATGTAAGGTTTTCTGGAATGGCTGTAGGGAATGTAGACTTAAGTAATTCAGATCTGAGAGGTGCGCGTTTTTTCGGCATTACTTTAGGAAATGGGGATCTAAGCAACTGCGATCTTATGGAGACTATATTTGTCGGACTTAGATTTGGAAGTATTGATGTAAGTCATGCAAAAATTCCTGCAGACCTGTTTCAAGAGTTATCTCTTAATCTTCAAGAAATAAATTCGGACGAAACGAATTCGATAGGATAAAAGCACAAATCAGGGAGGGGGTTAAGGGGGTGGAGAGTGCGATTGGGGTGCCAGAGGCGTTGAAGCAGCAGTTGGGGCTGAGTTGAAGAGTAGGAGGGTGACAGGGTGTGAGGGTGGTTGGGTATGAGGGGCGGTAGTCGGCGATCTCAGAGCAATGCAAACCTTCATTTGATTCAAACATCCGCGAGATTTCACTGACGAAACCGAGTCTCGGATCTATCGGTAAACGTCTTTGCGGTGCTGGCAGCGGCTGATGATGATTCGCTGCTGTTCAGCATCAACCTTGTAGCGGATGCGATAATCTCCCACTCGAATCCGGTACTCGTTTTCTTTTCCTTTTAACTTAATCGCGCCAACAGGAAGGGGCTCTGCTGATAGCGCTTGCAGCTTTTTGATGACTCGCTTAAACGCAATATCAGGCAACTTGTCGAGTTGTTTTTGAACGCTTTTAGGAATAATCAGCGAGTAGGTCATGACAAGCGGTCGGGCCGCTGAGCCACATACTCATTGAGCGTGAGATAATCACCATTCTTATATTCCTGATAGGCTTGGGCGACTTCGGCCTCTTCCTGCGGGTCGCTAGTAGCGTCTTCGTCATCTCCATGCAGATCTTCATCCAGAAACTCCCACAGGCGTTCTTTCTCTGCGGAGTCAAGCCGGGCAACGGCTTGCAACAAGAAATCAAATGGAATACTCAAATTCACAGTTTCACTGTTCATCGTCTTGACTCCTAAAGCTTGTTAATACCAATGCCGAGGCTTCCCAATCTTCTGCAGCAATAGGCTCATAGGGACTGTCGTAACAACGCAGCTTGCCGCGTAGAAGTCGGTCATGGTTCACAGATGGCTGAGTCTGCTTACGCAAACCTTGCTTAAGCGTTTGCAAGATGGCTTCAATGAGTTGAATTTTCTCTGCCACCGAGGCTGTCTGCAACTTTTCAAAAACTTCTGAGTCCAGCATGAAGACCTCACGACTTAGCGGATCAGCTTCCTTTCAATCTTAAAGCCATGATTACTCAGTCAGGTAACCGCTAGCAGGGTTCATCACGAGTTTTTTGCAGGAGGGTGACTTCAAAGGCTTGCAGATTGTCGGGCAGGTCGATCGCTTTTCCAGTTTCATAATCAGTGGAAAGCAACACCGTCCAGGCTTCTCGTCCAACTGACACATCCATCGTCAGCGGCTGCTCATAGGCAAAGTTGATCGCCACAAGTACTGTTTCCGTATCGGTTTCCCGCAGATAAACCATATGTTCATGGGGATAGTGGATCAGCGATCGCCACTTGCCCCATTGCAGCGCTGCACTTTGCTTACGCACCTGGATCAGCCGCCGATAGAAATTCAATATCGAGTCCGGGTCGGCGAGTTCACTTTCCACATTCACGTCAGGATAGTTGGCGTGGACGGGGAGCCAGGGCTGAACCGCCTTGCCAAAGCTGAAACCGGCGTGGGCAGAGTCATTCCACTGCATGGGGGTACGGGCACCGTCGCGGGGTGGGGGCGTTTCGCCCGTGTCGCTTTTCACAACTGCGTGGTCTTGTAGCTGATCTTCGGGAATGTCGGTATTGTCCACCATGCCTAGCTCTTGACCGTAATAGAGTAGGGGCGTCCCGCGAATGGTGAGCAACAACGTCGCGGCGGCTTTGGCGATCGCATTAGAATCCACACACAGGCTGCACTCGACCCAGCGCGATAGGTGGCGGGGAATGTCGTGGTTATCGAGGAAATAGCAGGGCCAAGCACCGGGGGGCGTGACCTGTTCTTTTTTCTCGACTTCTCGCTGCAGGTAACCCGGATACCAAGGACTAAAGGGAAATTCGAAGGTGATGGGCAGGTGTAGTTCATCGTTATTGACGCCGTGAAAAATCACGGAATCGTAGAGGCGATTGTCAATAAACGTTTCGCCAATCAGGACGCGATCGTCATAGGTTTCCAAAACGGTGCGGAGCTCGCGGATGATTTGGTGATTTTCGGGCAGATTTTTGTCGTAGAGGTGGTGATAGTTGTTGTAATCGTTCTTATCCGTGGCTCCATACTTCAGTGGGTTATCGCGAAAGTAGCGATCCTTGCTGTACACACTGGAAGCATCGAGGCGAAATCCATCGACCCCGCGATCGAGCCAAAACCGGACGATATCGTAAACCGCCGCCCGGACTGCCGGATTTTGCCAGTTCAAGTCAGGCTGGTTTTGATTAAAGGTGTGGAAGTAAAATTGGTCGCGCTGTTCGCAATACGTCCACCCGGTGCCGCCAAAATAAGATTGCCAGTTATTGGGCCGGTCTTGTCCCTCAAACGGAGTTTGCCACAGATACCAGTCAGCCTTTGGATTGTCTTGGCTGGTGCAGGATTCAACAAACCAGGGATGCTGGTTAGACGTGTGATTGACCACCAGGTCGAGAATGATTTTGATGCCGCGATCGTGGGCCTTGGCCAGCAGCTCGTCAAAGTCTTCTAAAGACCCAAAAGTTGGGCAGATATCTTGGTAATCGACAATGTCATAACCGTTGTCGACCATCGGGGATTTGTTGATGGGGGATAACCAAATCGCGTCGATGCCCAGTGCCGATTGACTCTTCGGATCGCCGTCATTCAAATAATCCAGCCGCTCAATAATCCCCCGCAAATCACCCGTACCGTCACCATTCCCGTCGGCAAAGGTGAGGGGATAAATCTGGTAAATCACACCCGTTTCCCACCAGCGATAGGAGCGGGAAGCAGCAGACTGGGTCATGGTGAGGTTCCTGAGGATGATGCGGCATGCCCCAATTATGATGCCGCCTAGACCTGATGACTGCCTGAAAAAGCTAGAAATCTCAAGGGTTAGGCGACCCTGAAATAGGATAAACTGCAGCGATTATCCGACCGGGGGTTTAATCATCGACGAACAATCATTACTATATAGTTGACTAGTGTTTGCCAAGGCGAGGAAAGTTATGGAGGCAAGTTGGATTGCAGGTTTAGCGGGCGGTATTTTGATTGGCCTCAGCGCCACTCTGTTGTTAGCCTTCAACGGTCGCATCGCCGGGATTAGCGGCATGGTCAATGGGGCGCTGACGTTCGCCACGGCTGAGCAATGGCGCTGGTGGTTCTTAGGAGGCATGCTGGGGGGCGGCGCGCTGTATGAGTACGGGCTAGCATCCCAACCCACACCGACCTCAACGTTTGCGCCGGGGGCCATGGTGATCGGCGGCTTGATCGTGGGATTTGGCACCCGCATGGGCAACGGCTGCACCAGTGGTCATGGAGTCTGTGGCTTGGGACGATTGTCTGGGCGATCGCTGGCGGCAGTCATCACGTTTATGGTGACCGCTGCCATCACGGTCTTCATCACTCGCCACGGGCTCGGGCTGTAATTCCAGAAAAGTGATCACGTGATTGCCACCGTTTCAGGAGATATCAACGATGCGAGAAAAAGGCTTAGCACTCATTGCCGGATTGTTGTTTGGGCTAGGATTGGGCGTTTCTCAGATGGTCGATCGCGATCGCGTGCTTGGTTTTTTAGACATTGCAGGTGACTGGGATCCGACGTTGGCGTTTGTGATGGGCGGTGCCGTGTTGGTAACGCTGATCAGCTTTCGGTTTGTGTTGCAGCGGCCGCATCCCATTTTTATCGAAAAGTTCTATTTGCCGACGCGCCAAGATATTGACCGCACCTTACTGATCGGTGCCGGACTGTTTGGCATTGGCTGGGGCATTGCGGGCTACTGTCCAGGCCCAGCCATTACCGCGACGGTGTTGGGGATTGCCAACCCGTTCATTTTTCTGGTGGCGATGATTATCGGATCCTGGGCATATACTGCGATCTCCCCGCTCATGAACCCTAAACCACCCCGGTCTTCTCCAGGAGCAGTCAAGTAGCAGTCGGGTCAGCCACGGCTTCTGACATGACATTCAGGTTGGGACGCAGCTTAACCCGCACAATAATCGCGGTAATGTTGTCATGCCCATTGTGTTCATTGGCCAGGTCAATCAAATCCGCGACGCCTGCTTCTAAGTCCGTTTTGGTGCGCATCAGCGGTTTGAGATGAGACTCGACATGAGTTTCGAGTAAGTCGTTGTCACTCAAGCCATCAGAACACAGAAGAAAAATCGTATCTTGATTGACGGTCAGCTGCGCAATGCTGGGGGCAATTTCATCATTGCTGCGAGGCCCTAACGCTTGCGTCAATTGGTAAGCATCGGGACGAGCGTAGGCGATCGCGGGTTCAACACCTCGCCTAATTTCACGCTGACCCACTTCATGATCCACCGTCGTTTGCATCAAACCTTGACGCGTAAAAGAATACAGTCGGCTATCGCCGACATGGGCCACCATGACATTTTGGTTATCGACCAAAATCATCACCAGAGTGGTACCCATGCGAGCATTCCCCGCTCGATCCTCGGCTTCATTTTTATCAAAAATGGCCTGATTCGCCTGCAGAATGCCGGTTCTCACAACTTCCTCGTCGGGCAACTCGGCTTGCCAGTGCTCGTCAAAGTAGTCACGTAGCGTCGTCACGGCTAAATCGCTCGCGACTTCGCCACCCGAATGACCGCCCATGCCGTCACACAAGATATACAATCCGCGGGCATTGAGATCAGCCCCCGCTGGGCTATCTACCCGCTGAATCTGAGTGTCGGCAAAAAAGGAATCTTCATTGTGAGCCCGTTGGCGACCCACATGAGTACGCCCGACTTGATCGAGTCGGGCGAGCTTCATAGGTAAAGCCATGGTCGGTAGCTCATTGAGGCCACCATCCTCGCCACTAGCCTCAGTCGCCCCAGCACCTTCCAAAGTTTCTTCCAGCCCAGCTACTAGCAAGATGTCATCGACCGCCAGCAGCGGCGAGTCGGCATCAGGCGCAACTTCGTCTACGTCACCAACCCTCTCCTCCAAACAATCGATATTCTCATCTAAGGCGCTCATGCTCTCAGCTGGCGTAGATGATCGCGGCTCCGGTAAGTCAACCGGGTTCTGCAAGGGCTCCGCAGGCGATAATGGTGCTGCAGCAACCGCGCTAGTCTCAGGGAGCTGATCAGCAATCTCAACGAGACGCATTTTGACAATTGCCGGATCATGGAGCACGCCAGCGGCCATATCGGTCACTAAGTCATCCAGCGCCGCAATGGGCGGCAGCGATAATTGCTCCATCCAGGTTTGCCAACACTGGCCCAGAGTTTGTAACGTCGGGGAAGCACCGCTGGGATTTAAAATCAAGCGCTGTAAACAGACCACTTGGTCGTCATCGACCCGCATATTGCTTGACTCTAGTAGGCTCGATTCGGCCGCAAAGGGAGCCAGGGTTGTCCACAGGGTCAACATTTCATACAACCAGTGAACCAACTCTAGCGGTTCCACCTGGCTTTCATGAGCAAAGTCAAGCAGGGTGCGCCAATTTGAACGATCTTCGATGACAATGACGGTGTGGTCGGGGGTCTGCCAAGCCGCCTGTAGTTCTGGCACCACCGGATACAGAGGTTCTTGTAGTTCCCAATAGGGAAAGGCCAAAGGCGGAATCATCTTGTCGATATCCGCAGCTTGCAGATCATCGGGCGCGTTCTCTAAAAACTGCACCAACGGTGAGTCAGTGGCGGGTTCACAATCTAAAATACTCAGAATGGTTTCGGTGCAGCTCAAAGGTTTGTTAGCATCGGTGGGTTGCCGCAATTGATAGCGCTTTTCACCTTTGAGTTGGTTACGAGTCGTGAGCAAGTCAGCAGCCGTTAACGAAGCCGCCTCATCAACCGAGCCATCGGCCTCTAAATCTGATGGCGGCGGCGGACTGACAGCGATCGCGGCAGACGGTGAACTCTCTTGCCCCGGAGTAAGGAGAATGATGGCCTGCAGCTCTCGCAAAGCCTTGCCACATTGCTGACAAAACCGATTTTGAAGCGGATTCTCAAATTGGCAGTGTGGACAGACAAACATGGCCAGCGACCTAAATTGCTATCTGGCAGGGCATTTGGCAGAGTCGTATCACTTTAGCTTACCCGAAGAATTCTAAGTGGGGGAATTCACACAAATTCCGTCGTACTTGGTGGATAGTTTGCCCGGATACTGCGCTGAAAGACAAACATCTAACTCAAAAATGTTCATCTATTGCGATCGCCGTTCCGGAAGTTTAACCCAGTCATCTTGATCGCTGCTGCACCACGGCCCTCCTTAATTCAGGCCTTAATGGCCAGAGGCTAGCGCGTTTTCGCTCAAGAGTTGCTGCACTTCAGCAGTTGAGAGTGATCGCCACTCTCCCGGCCTTAAACCCGCCAGCGTCAAGCTACCAATCGCCCAGCGCACGAGTCGCAGGGTCGGGTGCCCGACAGCAGCGGTCATGCGGCGGACTTGGCGATTGCGTCCTTCAGTGAGCACCATCTCTAACCAACCCGTCGGGACTGATTTGCGGTAGCGAATGGGGGGCTCACGCGGGGGCAGCGGGGGCTCCGGGATTAATGGCTGAACCTTAGCCGGACGGGTAGGTTGGCCTTGAATCAGCACACCTTGACATAACTGGGCGATCGCCGCTTCGTCAGGAATGCGCTCAACTTGTACCCAATAAGTCCGGGGATGTGCATATTTAGGCGTGCTGAGGCGATGTTGGAGCTGCCCATGGTTGGTGAGTAGCAGGAGGCCTTCACTATCGCGATCAAGCCGACCAACAGGATACACATCACGCACCGGGATGAAATCTTTGAGTGTCGCGCGATCGCCCTGACTATCGGTAAATTGACTCAAGACATCGTACGGCTTGTAGAAAACGACGTATTGGTAAGGGGGTTGAGCAGTATGACCGATTGCCCTTTGCTGACGACGACGGGGGCGATCGCGCTTCACCGGTTTAGTCACAGAGGCCTCGCTACAAAATGACATCAACAGATGTAACTATTTGCTTCAATATCTTCAAAAATATTGAGAAATACTGCTTTCTAAAATGAGGCTTATATCCTGAGAAATAACGCCGCTTGATCTGCCGAAGAATTAGAGCAATTGAAATTATGGATAAGTTACAACGATATCGCTTTAAGTGCACCCTAACGTTTGGGGACATTTATGGCCAGGTACTTGCCTGGTTGGTGGTTTTGCTCATTAGCCTAGCTGCTGCAATGGGGCTCATGGGGGCTCGTCAACCCCTCTATGCATTGGTCTCAGTCGGGCTGGTTTTGGTCTTGTCCCTGCCGTTTCTCTTGTTTGCGTTTGTGACCACGCTGGTCAACCATATTGAATTTACGGCCGCTGATTTGCAACCAGAGGCGACCCCTTCCAGCAATGCTGCTGTCGGTCAGCAATCTGCTCAAGCAGTTTAGAAGCTCAACCCATTCGGGCTCTCTCTGTGGCATCGTCCTGACTCTCAGGTTCAACCTAGGGGGAACGGTGCCACTGGCTTTTTGCGAGTAATGACGCTTTTACCGTGATTCGTTAATCTACCGAAAAGAACGCGCCGGACAGCAGTCATCCGGCATTGCTAGGGAGCACGGTATGTTTTATCTGGGTTGCGCAGTGTGGGCCTTTAAAGACTGGGTCGGCGATTTTTATCCTCAGGGGGCACGACCAGGAGATTTTTTACGGCTGTATGGCGATCGCTTCACCACAGTCGAAGGCAACACTACGTTTTACTCCATTCCTGATGACGCGACGGTCGATCGCTGGGCGGCGCAGACTCCTGACACGTTTCGCTTTTGCCCGAAAATTCCCCGCCTTTACTCCCACAGCGGCGCATTGATGCCGCACTTTGATGACACGCTGGCATTTCTCGAAACCTTGCAGCGGTTGGGGCCACGCCTCGGTCCCGTATTTCTGCAGCTGCCCCCTAGCTACAGTCCAGATCGCTTTGCCGATCTCCGCGACTTTTTGACCCAGTGGCCCCGAGACGCCGCCCCCATTTCAGTTGAGGTGCGTCACCTGGCTTGGTTTGAGCAGGTGCATGCCCAGCGGTTGAACGATACGTTGCGACAGCTCGGGGTGGGTCGGGTGCTACTTGATACCCGCACCATGTACGACGGCCAAGCCGAGGGTCTACCGGATCCACAGTTCACGTCAGAACGGCGCAAGCCGAAGGTGCCTTTGCAGCCCATCGTCACGGCTGACTTCACGCTCGTACGCTACATCAGCCACCCAGAGCTAAATTTCAACGAGTCCTATATTCTGAGATGGGTCCCGCAATTGGTGGAGTGGTTACAGCAAGGTAAGACGGTCTATCTGTTCATTCACTGTCCAGACGAGGCGCGATCGCCTGCCATTGCCCGCTACTTTTACGACAGGCTCAAGGGTACCTACCCCGATCTACCCGCCCTCCCTTGGGATTCGGTGGAACCGCCAGCGGCGCAACTCAGCCTGTTTTGAGGGCAGGTGGTTGTCGTAGGCGCACTAGGGTGAGAACGACAACCAGTACAATTGCAGCGGCGATCGCCGTCATCATAATCAGTGGTCGGTCAGCATGCCGCACCGCGATTGCGCCGTAAGCCCACACATAGACCAGCGTGAAGGGAATGTCTTGCTGAGTCAGGATCACCAGTATCGAGATCGCGGCACTCACGACCATCATCATCACCGTCCACATGACGCCACTGAACCATCCCTGCCAGCCTGCGTTATACAAGGCCGAGGCAACATTGATGATGGTCGCCACCGAAATCCACGCCAGGTAAATGCTAAAGGGATAAATCGCGAACCAGCGACGCTGTCGGTCAATGCGATCGATGCGCAGCACAATATAGGCCCCGATCAGCGGCAACAAAATTCCCAACATGGCCAAAATCGACGAGAAAAAAAATTGCAGCGTAAACAGGAAAATCCACACAATTTGGGAAATGCAGGCCACTATCAATAGCCAGTCCACCGGGCGAATCACCGGATCGCGACGCTGATTTGGCCCGAGTTGATAAATGCCGTAGGCGATGAGGCCGAGATAAATCAGACCCCAAATGGCAAAGGCGTAGTTGGCAGGCGTAATCAGCACCCCAGCGAGTACCGTATTGGCAATTTCACCGACGTTCTCACCACCGGGGGGATAAAAGTTGGAAAGGGTATTGATGGCAAGGGTGCCAATAATCGAGAGGAACGTGGCGATCGCCAATAACCATCCGCCTTTTGGGCGATTTTTAGTCGCGTCCATACCTGACCTGATTCGTTACTGTTCTTTTATCCTGCCGCGCTTCGTCCGTTTTTTGCTCTTTTTGTTGGGTCGGCTTTGGGCGAGCGTCTCTGGGACTTTACGGATGCTTTGAGTAATCTTACTGATGATGAGGATTCAGTAAAATCACGAATTCATACAGCCAGATATACTGAGCCATTCTTCACAATCGTATCAGGTGTTACTTTCTTCGATTCAAGACTGCTTGGAAAGCATAAGTATTAACCATGATTTCAAAATCAATAACTGGGGCGATGCTTGCCCTCTCTACATTAGGAACGGTAGCGGTTGTATCGCCCGCACAAGCCTTTACAGTCCACCAAACCAGCATTAATGATGATCAGTTTGAGCAACTCATCTTAGACGGTGAATTCTCTGAGCTGTTTGTGGCAGAAACGCGAGGGGGGGATGGTCAACCGTCCGTTGGCATTCGCGAAATCGGTATTAACCGCCCCTTATTCCCTGACGGTAATGGTGGTTTAGTCAACCCTGGTCCTTTCCCCGGTGCTCAGGGTGGCCTCGGTATTATTGATGACATGGACAGAATGTTCGACTTCACACTGTCATACGACGCTGGAACGGGTGCAGTCAACTACACCGTTGGGGGAACTAACATTTCGGCAAATGTTGGTAATGCTAACGCCAACGGGATCTTTTTGAGGACCCGTGCTCAAGGCCGCAATGGGGGCAGCGCTACTTTCAACTTTTCTGACCTGAAACTGACGGATAGTAGTATGTCTGGTGATTTGGATGACCTTGGCTCTTTCTCGCCGTCGGGAGTTACAGATATTGACTACCTCAAAGTAACAGACCTGACAGGCTCATTTACCTTGACGGGTAAGCAAACCATTGATTTCACCGGGAGTTTCCCTCAAAATTCACGGTTAGCCGCTCAAATCAAGGTCGGTACGTTCTCCGATATTGAGAGCGTTCCTGAACCAATGACAATGCTGGGCACATTGGTAGCCCTTGCTGCTGGCTATAGTCTCAAGCATCGGCGCAGCGATCAGCAAGCATAACTGCCAGTAACCTCGATAATAGTGCCACTCTGAATCAGCTCTAATTAGGATGATTTGACTTTGGACCATTTGGCTCCGCTATCGTTTGGATAGCGGAGTTTTCTGTGTTTAATAGTTCGGGCCTGAGCCTCACTCGCATAGCTGGGAGATAGATACTCGTGAAAACAATTGGGTTGTTAGGTGGCATGAGCTGGGAAAGTACGGTGTCGTACTACCAACAAATCAATGAAGGAATTAAGAACCGTTTGGGTGGACTGCATTCCGCCAAAATCGTGCTGTACAGCGTGGACTTTCACGAGATTGAAGTGCTGCAGCGCCAGGGTGACTGGGCAGCGGCGGGGGCAGCATTGGCCCAGGCGGGGCGATCCCTGGAAGCTGCCGGAGCCGATTTCCTAGTAATTTGCACCAACACGATGCATAAAGTCGTGCCCGCGATCGCCGCTGCTATTAATATCCCCATCGTGCATATTGCGGATGCGACGGCGGCGGCGATCAAAGCCCAAGGCCTTCAGACAGTGGGATTGCTAGGCACCCAATTCACTATGGAGCAGGCTTTCTATAAAGATCGACTCACTGAGCAGCCGGGGTTGAACGTTCTCGTGCCAGCAGCGGGCGATCGCGCCATCATTCACCGCATCATCTATGACGAACTTTGCCTCGGCAAAATCAACCCCGCGTCGCGTGACGCCTATCTCACCATCATTCAGAAGCTCCAGCAACAAGGAGTCGAAGGCATCATCGCTGGCTGTACTGAAATCACCTTGCTGATCAATCCAGCCGACCTGACCATCCCGCTCTTTGACACCACGGCCATTCACGCTGCCGCCACCGTAGAGTTTGCCCTGTCGGATATCTCCTAAGCAGGCACTTGACCCAGCACACCGGGCGACAGGTGGACTCAATAGTCTGTCCATTCGCTCGTGATCGCGTCACCAAGCTTTGCCTGCACCCCTCCGATATTCTGAACTCCGCACTCCGAATTCCGAACTCCCTCCGGTAGCCCTCGGTAAACGAGCAATCTATAATTTTTATGTACGAGAGTGAGCAGTTAGGAAGATATATGGATATCGGCGCATTGGAACCGTTTAAGCCCTATTTAGACTTTGTCCACCCCATTTTTATGTGGGTTTTGCTGGCCCTGAGCGTGTACGCAATGTACTTAGGGTTCAAAATTCGCAAAACGCGATCGGCAGAGGGTGATGAGAAGAAAGCACTCATCAAAGGCAAGTTCAACGTCCGTCACCATCAATGGGGTTCGGCGCTACTGGCGCTGATGGTGTTGGGCTGCATCGGTGGCATGGGGGCCACCTACGTCAGCAACGGCAAGTTGTTTGTGGGGCCGCACCTGCTAGTGGGTTTAGGGATGACTGGCATGATTGCCACCTCGGCTGCGCTAGTACCTTTCATGCAAAAAGGGAACGATACTGCTCGGTCAGTTCACATTGCCCTGAATGTTACCTTGGTCGGGTTGTTTGGCTGGCAGGCCATTACTGGCGTACAAATCGTGCAGCGACTACTCGAAAAATTTGGTAGTTAGTCACCTGCGGTTCAGCTAGAAAAAAGCTTCAGGCAAAGCCGGAATCCTGTTTTAGCAGTGATTGCTTAAGCGATCGCGAATCAGGGTGCCGGTTTTGTTATGGGTATAGCAGCATTCGGAATTCAGAAGTCAGAGTTAAACAACTCAGAGGATGATTTCAGGCATCTGGAATGGCCTGACCACACTGCCGCTTGCTATACAGATTGTGCAGAACAAAGCGGGATGCCGCCATGAAGAGCTGAGTGGCGATGGATTTCAGGAATCAAAACCGCGATCGCTTTCTCGTAACTGCAGATTGCGATGCTGCGTATCAGTGCCAGGCTTAGCTTATTCGCTTGCCAAGGCTATTCTGATGGCGGGTTGATGTAGACAATCATTTCATCCACAACGAGGTCAAGATCCGGCAAATTGGGATCTTCAGAAGAGATCAATTTATCGCCTTGCAAGGCTTGAAAGGCTCCGGCCTCCTGTTGGAACAGCTCGGGATTAGAGGGTTGTACCCGCAAAATCAGAGAGCCGTAATAATCAGACAGATTAGAGTTCTCCAATACCAGAGTACCGCCATAATCCCAGCCGAAACCATACAGTTCAAAGGGTCCTAAGATCCCTTGCAGCTCAGCAAACGATGTCCCAATGCCAACGCCCTCAGGGGTTTGCCAAACTGGTCCAAAATCTTTGACCGTTGCCGGTTCTGCCTGCCGGTCATCGACCCAAATCACGGCAAAAGTTTGCTCACTGCCATCCGCCACGACGGTGCCCGATTCGGTAAAGCCTTCTCCGACCGCAACTTCGGTATCGGCCAACACAGCTTCGCCAAACATGTCGACTAGGTCAGCACGGCTGGTATCGCTAGTGATCGGACCGACGCGATCGCCTGGCACCACAACGGTATCAGTGAGTTGAGACATCGTTTCGGGCGAGGCACTGGGGGGCTCGTCAGTCTCTAGAGCCGTGTCGTCAGCCGCCACAGATTCCGCTGGCAAGCTCTCTGGAGCGGAGGAGTCAGTGTCCGTGGTCAGGCCACAAGCACTCAGTGATGTGAGGAGTCCAAGTCCTAGAAGAAAATGCCAGCGAGCCATGATGATGTCCTCTGGAAATAGGTTGCAAACCGCGATCGCCCCTCGCGTGTGACTAATTCAGTAGCACCTTGAAGCCTGTCACCTTTGTACATCATAGAAGTCTCTGACAGGAGGATTAACGAGATTCAACAGTCCGTTAATGTCATTTGTAATTCATGTGTAATTCATGCAAACTGATTGATCAGTGGCGCAGGGATAAAAGCTTACCGTTTCACAACTCCAGGAGCGATCGCTCGCTTAACCCTAGCGGAGCAGTCTCTACCCGCCTACGGCAAGATACCGAATTGCGCGTCAAGTTCAATATGACTGGGTCACCCTATCGACACCAAAATTCTAAGCCGAGGCAAGTCGCCATCAAGCCTAGATTTGGGCGGCCAGCTGCACTCAATGGTAGAGCCCGGAAAGCTACAGCTTCACGTTAACCAAACGTTTAGCAGCAATGGTCCACGAGCAGATTGCGTGCAGCCCAGGTTGTCATCAGCATGGCGTGACGCTTAGAGGGCAGTCGCTAAATTGCCACCTTGGCTTAGTGGCGACGTCACTCAACCTGCACATGTCGAATGGGGCCCACCATAACGCCATCTATAGAACACTGTTTCACAGGAGGCCCTAACCTTTACCCAACCTTAAGACCTACAACCTTGTAGCCGTTTGACCAGAGAATGGAGACGAATAAACAACCTCAACTCCTATGACCTCTACCGCCGTCACCCAGCTCACGCTGAACTTATTGCAAGGTTCAGTACGCTTCAACTTTTCACACACCGCCGCGCAAGAGCTTAAAGCTGCACTAACCGAGTTAGTAAGTCAACTGAAGGAAATCGCCACTCAAGCACCCACCACTGGCAAAAGAGCCGCCGTGCCGACAATGGAATATCAGCACACGGGTGAGGTCTTTTTAGAAGTTTTTTGTAATCCCAACATTTGGCCGAGTCCCTTTGCAGCCAAGCTATTGATCACGGTGCGCGACGATCGCCTACGCCTGACCACCGAAGCCGAACTCCCCCGCATTATTGAGGATCTCAATCAGTTCTTGGATGCCTAGCGATGATTGCTAGGCCACACTCTCACAGAGGTCGTTAGAGCCGTTAAGCCTTATCCATTGGCAGAGCAGTTTTCAGGCCGTCATTTACTGAACCGCTGACCAGGCAGGTGGGCAACCCATGCCTTTAACTCCTCACCGAGAAAGGCTGCGGAGTAAACGCATCAATACGACAAGAGAGCATACGTCACACAGCGAAGAAGCAGTAACGCAAAGGGAAATTCAACGCAGCAATAATTGGCAATAGTTCTCATTATCAACCAGGCAATGGTTACACTATTGCCAGTATGTGTTTACCCTAAAAAAAATCAGCTTACTGGCGGCTCTTGCCTAGGGAGCCTTCTCCCCACTCAAATTACTGAAATCCCACAAAACAGTTTTTTTTGATATCAACACATCCTTAACGAACCGTCAATTGGCTATTTTGGAAAGACTCAGAAAATTCCAGTTTGTATACATTCAAACCTAACCATAAAAATTCATCTAGACATCTCTACCCTAGGGGGAATTTACTGCTGGCGCTCATGTCATTCTCGTTTTTACCAAGTATCATTGATATTGAACATATCAAAGTTGGTTGCTTCTAACAGATGGTTGCATTGCTAGAAATTCCAGCGGCAAAAGCCTTTCATGCCCTCTCTGATCCATTGAGACTGAAGATTATTGAGAGCTTACGCGACAGCGAATATTGTGTGGCCGACTTGTGTGACTATCTCAGTGTCAGCCAGTCTAAGCTGTCTTTTCATTTGCGCGTCTTGAAAGAGGCCGCGATCGTGCGATCGCGCCCTCACGGCCGTTGGACTTATTACAGTCTCAACTTGCCCCAAATTGTGGCTCTAGAGCAGCACTTAGCCGATTTTCGCTACCTGACAGAAACGGTTCCGACCTCCTTGGAATACAGCACTCAGTAACACGCCATCACAAAGTGATGTCAGATCGCCGATATCGGTGATCTGACATTGGCCATAAACATCTGCAGAGAGTGAGAACCGTTTGCTGCCCCTTACGGCTCTCACTCTGCGAGAAACTCTTGAATGGCTTGAGCAGTTGCTTTAGGCTGCTCTAAATGCGGAACGTGGCCACACTGATCGAGCCAGTTCAGGGTGGCGCTGGGCAAGATTTCGGTAAACCGGGTTGCATCTTTGGTCCCCAAGATATTGTCCTGCCGTCCCCAGATGATCAAGGTTGATGTAGTGATGTCAAAGATGCGATCGCTCAAGAAATTGTAGCCACCACTTTTGGTAAACGAAATTAGGGCTTCTGACCAATTCGGGCAAGCTAAATGTAGAGCGGCACAGAGTTCTGCGTCAGCGGTCACAAACGACTTGTCAGCATAGGCTTGCTGACTGATGCGTCGCCGCACTCCAGGATTTTTGAGAAAGGCTGTCGCCCACCGATCTAATGGCGGAAACATGAATTTGCCCATGGCAGGACCAGCTGCCAACCCGGCACTATCAAGCAAGACTAACTGACTCACGGCATCAGGATAGGTCAACGTGAAATCGATCGCGGCAGCGCCCCCCATCGAGGCTCCCACGAGAATGACCGGCTGATTGATCAATTGCTGCCAGAAATCATAGAGATGCTGCTTGATCGCCTCAGGAGAAACCGTCGTGGTCACCGTGCGATCAGTCAAGCCAAAACCGAGTAGATCTACCGTCCAAGTTTCGCGAAACGCCGACAGGTGAGGAATCAAACGCCGAAACTCAAACACAGAGCTGTCAAATCCGTGCAGCAATAGCAGGGGCGGTTGCCCCTGACCCTGACAAACATAAGTCGTAGGGATAGGCAGATAGCTCAGCTCAGTCTCCACATCAATCTGTTGGATCTGCTGGGCGAGGGCAATGGAAGTCGACTCAGTTAACTGTGCTGCGGCAGTTGGCAAGAAATCAGGCAAGGAAGTCTGGAAAGAATGGGCAGTCATAAATTCAGTCAATACGTCAGCTTGCTCGTGCAGGCAAACTCAGGCAATGTGAGTAGTCTATCGCTGAGTTGGTGCGTTATACGAGCGGCTATTGCTGGGGTGAGAAGTTTCCCTAACAGAGACATTCTCCAGCGTGAAGAGACGGTCGCAGGCTTAGCTTGACGAATCTATGCCCAAGATAAAGTAATCATTTTGTCCGTCAAAATGGCAGTCTCAAGCAACTGGAAAAACAAGCACTATCCCGGAAGCCATGCAGTAGGCCGATATAGCAAGCCGTATTTTGAGCAGGTAACTCCAGATGACTGAAATTCCCATCTGTTGAGCTTTTCAACTCCGACTTCCGAACTCTGAATTCCGAATTCTGCTATAGACCCATCACAAAATCCTAAACGACCGGCTCGTCCCAAGATTACCGATAAGCGAGACGGATTGAGTGAGATCGCCTTGATGTCACTACTCAGTTATTGCCCTTGGGGAAAAGGCGGCATAAAATCACGACCGACACCGGAAAGTCAAAATTACTGGGCAACCGCATATCAAACGCGCACTCTTGCTACATCATCAGCGCATTTACCGCAGCTATCAGTCGGACAAAGACCGCTTGTACAGTAACGGACACAGTCTAGATGGAGAACGCTTTCAACAGAGCGAGGTCTAGCTCGCCAAATACTCCCGCACATCCCCCCGCCGCTTACGCAGAGAAGTCAGCGCTTCCCGTTCAATTTGGCGCACCCGCTCGCGCGACACACTCAAAATCTCCCCAATTTTGGCCAGAGTCATAGTTTTGCCGTCGGTCAGGCCAAATCGTAGCGTCAAAACTTGGCGTTGTTGGGGGGTCAAATCCACCATTAGGCGATCAAGGTCACTGCGCAGGGAAGATTGGGTCGCAAATTCTTCGGGAGAGATGCCGTCATCTTCCAGCAACTCACTCAGTTCAGTATCTTGATTGTCACCCACCCGTAAATCGAGCGAGAGGGGCTGCCGAGATTTTTCTAAATAGTCACGGACTTGCTGAGTAGAAAGCTCCAGCGCGTCAGCAATTTCCGCAACACTGGCGGCCCGACCATGCTGTTGCGAAAGTTGGCGCTGTACTTTCTTAATCTTATTCAGCTTCTCAGTAATGTGAATAGGTAAGCGGATGGTGCGACTTTTTTCGGCGATCGCTCGGGTAATGGCCTGACGAATCCACCAGTAGGCATAGGTCGAAAATCGATAACCTTTCGTCGGGTCAAACTTCTCGACCCCACGCTGCATACCGATAGTGCCCTCTTGAATAAGATCCAATAGATCAACGTTGCGCTTGATGTACTTTTTTAGCCACCGACACCACTAAACGTAGGTTAGCTTCCACCATTTTGCGCTTAGCCTGTTTCCCAAGCTGCACTAACGTCTTTAATTCATCAGGGGAGACGTCAGCTGCGGTGGACCATTCCAGATCAGTCGGCTCCCGCTCAAGTTCGTCGGCGAGGGCAACCTTTTGCTTCTCTAAGGCAGTAAGCTGCTGGACTTGCTTGCCCAACACAACTTCTTCTTCATGCGTCAGGAGAGGAACCCGACCAATCTCTTTCAGATAAGTTCGGACAAGATCAGTACTTTGGGTTGTTTTCATGTGAACAGAGCAAATGAATGACACTGAAGCAAAATTACAGCTGCCATGCAGTGAGCGGCATATCACTCAAGACTGAACATTAGAGATAACACCATCGAAGTGGCAGCTATGTAAACTACTGTAACATTTATGAGAGGCTTTCAGGGTTATCTGAGAAGAAAATCTTAAGGAAGACTTTAACAACGAAACCAAGCTTAAAGTGCCCGAATAATAGTCTTTTCAACCTTCAGAAATCTGCATCCTAGCTAACAAAACCGCGATCGCAGCTTAATCTTTGTGAGAAAACAACATAACCTTTCTTGAGAGATTGTAAAGCAGTGTTAACTTTATCGTCATCATTGCGGAAAGTCTTGCCTGCTCTAGTTCCTTCAGTGATGAACGATTCGAGACGCATCGGCCTATCAGTGAGGTTCAGACAACAGTATTAAGAGACCCATCAATGAATCGAGGTTTGATGGCGGCGGTTTTGTTGGCCTCCAGCCGACTGCTCTAGCAGCCTCAGTTTGGTTAGGTCACTCCAGATCACTGTAATCATCATCTGACAGACCGTTCAATTCAGAATTCCGACTTCAGCATTCCGAATTTTGCTATAAGTGAACAGTGGAACAATTATAGTTCAGATGTTCTCACGTCAACTCCATTATGCATACAGGCCGTTACATAACGATGCAACTGAGTTGACTGCGCAAAGACATGGCTTGCGGATGAGGGATTCCTGGTTTGCCTGCTCTGGTTAATCACTCAACAACCCACTGGCAACCGATGGCAGCAGATGTCCTCAGAGGCAGCAGATATCTTCAGAACGCTTTAGCGGCGGGCCAAAAGTCTTTACAATGCTGTGATGTATTTCACGTCAATGTTTTAGGCAGGAGATTGCCCCATGCGCCTCTCTCAGATGTTGTTTGTCACCCTGCGAGAAGACCCCGCCGAGGCGGAAATTCCCAGTCATAAGCTGCTGTTGCGGGCGGGGTATATGCGGCGCATTGCTAGTGGCGTTTATGCCTACCTACCGCTGTTGTGGCGGGTAATGAATAAGGTATCGGCCATTGTTCGAGAAGAACTGAACGCGACCGGTGCTCAGGAATGTCTGCTGCCGCAGCTACAGCCCTCTGAATTGTGGAAGGAATCAGGCCGCTGGGACACCTACACCAAAGCTGAGGGTATTATGTTTTCCCTCATTGACCGGCGCGACCAAGAAATGGGCTTGGGGCCAACTCATGAAGAGGTGATTACGGCGATCGCTCGTGACATGATTCGGTCTTATCGCCAACTGCCGCTGAATCTGTACCAGATTCAAACCAAGTTTCGCGATGAGATTCGCTCGCGCTTTGGCTTGATGCGGGGGCGCGAATTCATTATGAAAGATGCCTACTCCTTCCATGCGGACGAGGACAGCCTGAAAGCCACCTATCAGGATATGTACACTGCCTATACCAACATCCTGCGGCGGTGCGGGCTGAAATTTCGCGCGGTAGATGCGGACTCGGGGGCGATCGGCGGCTCGGGCTCGACCGAATTTATGGTGTTAGCCGATGCCGGTGAGGATGAAGTGCTGTACACCGAAGATGGCAAATATGCCGCCAATGTTGAGAAGGCGATTTCGCTGCCAGCGGATGCGGTGCCTTCAGAGTTCACAAAGTTTGAAAAGTTGGAGACTCCCAACACGCCGACCATCGAGTCGCTGTCGCAGTTCCTCAAGTGTTCGCCGACGCAAATCGTCAAAAACGTCCTTTACCAAGTGGTGTACGACACGGGGTACAAGGTATTGGTGCTAGTAAACATTCGCGGCGACCAAGATGTGAATGACACCAAACTACAAAATGAGCTATCGAAACTCGCGGTCAATTATGGTGCCAGCACCGTACTCGCCTTGGACGTGCCGGATGAAGATATGCAGCGCCAGTGGGCCGCTAAACCCCTGCCGTTAGGATACATTGCGCCCAATCTGGCTGATGACTACATCCAATCAGATGTGAAAGATCTAGAGCCCAAATTCCTACGGATGGTCGATCAAACAGTGGTCGATTTGCAGAATTTCGTCACGGGCTCCAATGAGTCGGGCTATCACACGGTTGGCGGCAACTGGGATGCCGAATTCCCTAAACCTCAATTAGTGGTGGATGTACGAGAAGCTCAGACGGGCGATCGCGCGGTTCATGATCCCTCTCAAACGCTACAGACAGCGCGGGGCATCGAAATCGGCCACATCTTCCAACTGGGTCAAAAATATTCCCAGGCGATGGGGGCAACCTATACCGCTGAGTCGGGTGAAGAGGTGCCACTGTGGATGGGGTGCTACGGCGTGGGCGTATCCCGCTTAGCCCAGTCGGCGGTGGAACAATCTCACGACAAAAATGGAATCATTTGGCCCGTTGCGATCGCGCCTTATCACGCCATCGTTGTCGTGCCTAACGTCAGCGATGAAGCGCAAATGGCCGCTGCTGAGCAGCTTTATACTGACCTCAATGCGGCTGGTGTCGAAACGCTGCTAGACGATCGCAACGAGCGGGCCGGGGTCAAATTCAAAGACTCGGAACTTGTCGGGATTCCTTTCCGGATTGTGACCGGGCGATCGCTGAAAAATGGCAAGGTCGAAGTGGTACAGCGGGCCACTAAAGACGCTCAGGAAATGGCGATCGCGGATGTCGTCCCAACTCTAAAACAATGGGTGGCAGATGCCTTAGATAGGTGAGTCAGGTTGGTGAAACGAGTGCCGAGTGCAGAGTGCCGAGTGCGGAGTGCAGAGTGCAGAGTGCAGAGTGCCGAGTGCAGAGGGTGGAAATGGGAGGCTGACGCATATTACATGACTATACTCAACCTCCTTCCGATAGAACGCCTTAGCTCCCTTGCTTCTCTGCTATCACCCATACCAATGGTTCGTGAACTGAAGCGACTGCTGCCGTTGAGATCGGAGAGATGCTGCTATGGAATGGATCACGATCATCCTGTCGAGTTTATTTACGCTGATTTCACCCGTGGGAATAGTGGCGGATCAGGTGGCCGAGGGCGTCATTCGCGATCGCTTGTATCAGGCTGACCTCGTCGATGTACGGATCGACAATACCCCCAACTTTCGGCTAGTCGGGGGGCGAGTCGACCGAGTTCGCTTTGCTGGACGCGGCATTTCCCCGATACCGGAATTCCGCATCGATATCCTGGATGTAGAAACTGACCCCATTGATATTGATTTACCCGCCCTGCAGGACGGTAAGTTCGCTCTGGATGAACCCATTCAGGCGGCTACGCACATTGTGCTCAAAACCGAGGATATCAACACCTTGCTGCGATCGCCCCGCATTCAAGAGTTGCTAAACACCTTGGAATTCAACTTACCAGGCGCTTCTGACCGGGAGAGAAATCGCTACCGCCTGAGCAATCCGCAAATCGCCTTTCTGCCCGGCAATCGGATACAGATCACAGTGGACTTAGCTGATCGCGTCTTGCAAGAAGAGGTTGAAGCCCTCGTCGAAACCGGCATCCAAGTCATCGACGGGCATCAGCTGGTGTTACTAGAGCCGACTATCGTCATTGATGGCCAAAGTGTGCCTCAGCAACTCATCAATGCTTTTACCGAGGGCATTGATGAGTTGCTGACCCTCAAGCAGTTTGATGATTGGGCCATCGTGGCTCGAGTACTGCAGTTTAATCTGCAGCCAGAGACCCTAAATTTGGTCGTCTACGTGCGGGTTGATCCGAGTTCCCCTCTATTAGAATTCGAGGATTAGTGGCTGGCATACGAGTCCCCCATGGCAGTGAGTCTTTTTCACGTATTCATCCCCTAGGAAGTGTCATAATATATGCCCGGTTCGTCCAAAGGCTATGCCAGGCTATAGGTAGTGTTGAGGGCTTCAGTAATGGAAGATAAAACAAATCGGCGTCGACCGCCCTTAGGAATTGCTATTGCCATCATCGCGATCGCCTTGAGTGCTGGCAGCGCGACCGCATGGTTTACCTGGCGAGCCATTTCTCCCCCCGCGCCAACAGCAGAATTTCCAGAACTCGAGATTGAAGGCGAGGCAGTGCCTGAGGGGTTTGATCAGCCAACCGCTGAGCCGATTGAGGTGCCCGATCCACCGGCCCCTGAGGTGGCAGTCAATCCAGACTCAGCCGGTACCTTATATTGGCTTTCGACCGATGGCACGACTGTCGCCCTTAACCCAGCAAGCATCGAGGTACCCACCGATGCCACCGATGCCGATGCCCTAACAGTTGCCTTTAGTAATCTCATGGGGGGGCCTGATAGTGAAGGCGTCGCCACAGGCATTCCCGAGCAGACTGAGCTGTTGGCCCTCTCAGTGGAATCAGACGGCATTCACGTGAATCTTTCCGAAGACTTCACACTGGGCGGTGGCAGTGCATCCATGATTGGGCGCCTGGCCCAAGTGATTTATACCGCCACCGCATTTGACCCAGATGCGTCTGTCTGGATTGATGTCGACGGCGAGCCCCTGACACTGTTGGGGGGCGAGGGATTAGAGATCAGACAACCGATGACCCGCACCGATTTAGCCACTGATTTCGGCGTCGAAGCCCCCGCTGAAGAGTAGGCCAGTAGCTGGCGTTGGCAGTGGCGAAAAGCTAAATTCATGTGCAGAATTTCAGTCGGCCGCACTGTCACACTGACGGTGGTGAATTGAGTGAGTTGAACAGCTCTCACATTTTTGCCGCCTGCCTAAGGCCTGTCATACGGTCGCGGCCAAATCTGTTCAGCAAAGGAATGACAGCCCCTAGCCTGTTGAGTGAATGCAGGGCTGTTTCATGGTCGCTAGAGGATATTCCAGACTGTCGATAGTTCGTAAGGGCGCACGGTTGTGCGCCCTTAACAGCAACGTGAAAACGCCTTTACAGAATTTCCTTTGCTGGTATGAAACCACCCTGCTAGCCTGTTGCGTGAATACGGGGGAGTTTATGCTTGCCCCCAAAGGCTTCTGGGATTAATTGCTGAAGCGCCTTAGAGAAACCGGATGAGGAATGAATCTTCGATTAGTCCTTTTCGCCAGCTGATTGGTGCTGATTGGTGTAGGCCAGGGTCTGATAAAGGCTATCTCATATGTCCGTTGTGGTAACCCTTACTAGCAGATGTAGCCAGACTAAATGACCGAATACTTTGGGCCTGTTGTTCAATTCGGGTGGCGAGGCGATCGCACACCAGAGTACACAACTCATAAATCAAATCATCGGTCACGCTGTAGTAGGCGGCTGTCCCCTCGGATCGTCGGGCCAATATGCCTGCTTGCAGCATCACCTTAAGATGCTTGGAGACATTGGCCTGACTGGTAGCGGTAGCCTCCACGAGATCCTGAACGCATTTCTCACCGTCTCGCAACAGATTTAAAATCTTGAGGCGCATCGGTTCGCTCAGAATACTGAAGTATGCCGCTACCTGTTGAACCACGTCAGTGGATACAGGCTCCATGGGTTTAACTCCAAACTGTGTGTGAAAGGAACGATCCCCGCCATTCTAGCAGCGAAAATAAATTTGTCGTCGTGGCGAATATAGCGAGTCCACAGTAGCGCACGATCGCTCAGGATGGCGATTGATGACCACGAGGAAATGAAGCTGTCAAGGGGGGTGAAACCTGAACGGAGTCAGGCTTTTAACCCGGCAGGATTAGTCCAACACGGCTTGCTGGTGACGTTCCACTTCGGCCTCTGCAGTATGCACAACACTACGGAGGGCGGCCAGAATGTCGGGCGGGGCGTCAGCCCAGAGCGCACGCTGATGGGCCTCTAACAAACGCTCGGCCATATCTCGCAACGCCCAAGGATTGGCCTGCTGAATAAAGGCGCGGGTGTCATCATCCAACACGTATGCTTGCGCCACACCGGTATACATATAGTCAGCCACGCAGTGGGTCGTCGCGTCATAGGCAAACAGATAGTCCACAGTGGCCGCCATCTCAAAGGCCCCTTTGTAACCGTGACGTTTAACACCCGCAATCCACTTAGGATTCACCACCCGCGATCGATAAACGCGGGCAATTTCTTGAGACAGCGATCGCACCTTGGGGTTCTCGACCACCGCATGGTCGCCGAAGTAAGTTTGGGGGGCTTTTCCTGCCACGGCCCGCACTGCCGCCGTCAAGCCCCCCTGAAACTGGTAATAGTCATCCGAATCAAGCACATCATGTTCACGGTTGTCTTGGTTATGCAGCACGATTTGCATCGTCTGGAGCCGAGCCTGAAAGGCTTCGGGAGCTGAGCGGCCTTGGGCTTGGCGACCATAGGCATAACTACTCCAATTGATGTACGCTCGCGCCAAATCGTCATCCGTTGTCCAATTTTGGGCCTCGATCAGCCCTTGCAGGCCCGCTCCATAAGCACCGGGTTTGGAACCAAACACGCGATAGCGAGATCGCATCTGGGCCTGTTCTGCCGTTAATCCTTGCGCTTGCCAATCGGCGGTCTCTGCCGCCACCTTCGCCGCTAAGGGATTATCGCTAGCCGATTCCGGGAGTTGAGCCACGGCCTCCACCGCCTGATCGAATAAGTCAATCAGATTCGGAAAGGCATCCCGAAAGAAGCCCGACACCCGCAACGTCACATCCACGCGGGGTCTGCCGAGGAGCGCGATTGGCAAAATTTCAAAATCCACCACTCGCCGTGACGGACCATCCCAAATGGGACGCACCCCTAACAATGCCAGGGCTTCGGCAATGTCGTCTCCCCCCGTGCGCATCGTTGACGTCCCCCACACCGATAAGCCCAAACTTTGGGGATACTCACCATTTTCCTGGGTATAGTGCTCAACCAAAACCTCGGCAGCTTTGCGTCCCACATCCCAAGCGCTCTCGGTGGGAATGGCGCGAATGTCGACAGAGTAGAAGTTGCGCCCCGTCGGCAAGACATCAGGACGATTGCGGGTGGGGGCACCGGCAGGGCCACTCGGC
The DNA here is from genome assembly GCA_010671905.1 of Leptolyngbya sp. SIOISBB. Classification (GTDB taxonomy): domain Bacteria; phylum Cyanobacteriota; class Cyanobacteriia; order Phormidesmidales; family Phormidesmidaceae; genus Halomicronema. The sequence goes on along the minus strand of JAAHII010000001.1, from coordinate 5,406,406 downwards.
ACATAACGCCCGTCTAAACCCATGAGCAGAGAGTGCATCTCGCCCTCGGTTTGCTGCAATTTCGGTAGCAGTATTTGTTGAATCCACTTGAGTTCTGCGGCGATGGTAGGTGGGTAAGAACTGTCGATGTCCCGGCACCGGGAGTCATCTGACAGGAGTGAGGCAACCCACACTTGGGCCTGTTCTTCCAGCCGAGCAACGACATCGCCAACGGTGCGGCAGGATTTCAACAGACCATACTGTTCCCCTGAAACTTGGTGATCAGGAGGCAGCTGCCAGGACTGACCCAAATCGTCTGTGAGCGGATCAATATCCAACTGCCAGGTTTGAGCGATCGCCCGCGTCAACCCCACCCGTCCCGTCGCCGGATGGCGGGCGATCGCCACTACCAAATCTCGCAGTTGCCGACCGGCTGGGCAGCGCCCCAAGATGTGTAACCCATCGCGAATCTGTGCTTCTTTGAGCTCACAGAGATAGCCATCCACCGAGGGTAATAGCGCCGCAAATTGGTCATCATCCAGCGATCGCGGCTCCGCTCCCTCAACCGAACGGTCACCAGTTACAGTCAAGTCGTCTAGCAGGTGGGTACTCTGTAACAGAGTCAGCAAGCGATCGCGAATCATCGATAACCGACTCGGATTTAAGCTTTGCGCCTCGTAATATTCATCCACCAAGCCTTCGAGCTGCTGCAGGGGACCGTAGAGTTCGGCGCGGGTGAGGGGCGGCGTCAAGTGATCCACAATCACGGCCTGAGCCCTCCGCTTCGCCTGGGCGCCCTCACCAGGGTCATTCACAATAAAGGGATATAGATGCGGCATCGGGCCAAAGGCGGCTTCAGGGTAGCAGTCTGCCGACAGGCCAATGCCCTTGCCGGGCAACCACTCCAGGTTGCCATGCTTACCCACATGGACGATCGCCTGCGCCCCGAATTGGTCTCTCAGCCAGGTATAAAACGCGAGATAAGCATGGGTGGGCGCGAGGTCGGGAGCATGATAGTTCAGCGAGGGATCGAGATCATAGCCCCGACTGGGCTGAATGCCGACAAAGACATTACCTAGCTGCAATCCGGCGATGGGCCAGGCATCTAGCGGCGGAGCGTGGTGACGAGATCGTTCCGCTTGCGGGGTGCCCCACTGCTGGGCCATGCCCGTCCGCACAGGTTCCGGAAGCTGAGCCCAAGCGCGCTCGTAATCTGCCATCGTGAGGGTTTGAGCGATTGGGCGCATGGCCCAACTTTCTGGATCGTTGGTCACTCCGGCGGTGAGCTGTTGGATCAGGTCGTCCCCAGTCTCAGGCAGCTCTGGCAGGGCATAGCCCGCCGCTTGTAGCGCGTTGAGAATTTCCACACAGCTCTGGGGAGTATCTAGGCCAACCCCATTGGCCAAACGACCATCACGGTTGGGATAATTTGCTAGCACAAGGGCAAGGCGACGGTCAGCTACCGGGGTCCGGCGAAGCGCTAACCAATTGGCCGCTAAGTCAGCGACGAACTGAATGCGATCGCCCACGGGTTCATAGGTGACGATATCCGTTTCGAGGCGATCGCTGCGCGTGGCTGCCGCCTTAAAAGAAACCGCACGGGTGATAATGCGGCCATCGACTTCCGGCAGTGCCACATTCATCGCAATATCGCGGGGACTGAGTCCCATGGGATTTTGCTGCCAGGCCTCCTGCGTACCGCCACTCAGGATCACTTGCAGAACCGGCACATCAAGCTGCTGCCACAGATCGAGCTGAGGGGTTTCTGCCTGCAGTTTGGCGACCGCAAAGCTCGTAGTATTGAGCAATAAGTCGATACCGGGAGCCTCCTTGAGCCGGAGCAGATCGCGTAAGTCTGCCTGAATCTCCGGGTTTTGCAGCGATGAGACAAACACCGGCAGCGGCTGCATCTGGCGGGTTTGTAAAGCGTTGCACAGAGCTTCAATGGGCGCTGTATTGCCTGCCAGGTAATGTGCCCGATAAAACAGGATGCCAACGATGGAGCCTGTTGCCAGAGCGGCAATTTGTCTTGGCAAAGAGACCGGGGTAAATGCCTGAGAGGACAGAGACACGCTAGGCGTGTATAAACCAATATTGGGAATCGCCGTCGGCTCCGGTGGCTGAAAAGTCGTTTGCAGGTAGCGATCGCAGACACTCATCAAGCCATGTCGCCAATTATCGACGCCGCCCTCATTCAAATATCGCCATAGCTTATGGGCCACGGTTAGAGGCACCGTCGAGTGACTGATGAGATCAGGGTCGGGGCGATCGTCTCCCGGCAGCACGATTAACGCGGTCTCATTTTCCGCCGCGATCGCCTTCGTCACCTCCAATCCATAGGACCAATAAGCTCGTCCCCCCAACAGGCGTACAACAATAATCTGGGCTTGGCTCAGTACCGAGTCAGCATAGGCATCGATCGCCAACTGCTGTTGTAGCTGTAGTAAGTTAACGACTCGAATGGCGGGAGCCGCCGGGGGCCATTGGTCGATCACTCCCGACAAACACTGAATGTCAGTATCAGCCGCCGTTAGCACAACAATCGGGGCGGGAGACTGCTCGACAAAAATCACCCCGTCTACATCCGGACTCCAGCCGCCGGGAGTCGCCGCTAATCTATGCATATTGTGCGCCTAAGGACACCATAAAATCTGGGCATTGCTTAATTTTGGAATGACCTGAACTCCAACATCAAGATTGAGTCTGCATCGTATGGTTCGATGCATCCCCGGATGTCAACACCCCCGAAATCTGAAGGAACTCTAGTATCTACCCAGAGATAGGAGATTGGAAAGTTACTATGTTTTGAGCGTTGACCTGAGAGCACAAACATTCTTGTCGACTACCTATATGCATGTATTTTGGCGATCGATTCACTTATGGGATTCCTGGCTTAAACGGCGTGCAGCCCCGTCAGCTGGTCAGTAACCAGTCTCATTAAAATTGGGCAAAGGTTGCTTAAAATCCCTATCGACCCTGGTCAGCCAGCCATTCAAAATTGGCGGCAGCAACGCTAAGGACAGTGCGCCTTCATCGCCGAGAATTATGACTCTATTTCCCAACAACTCAGAGTTTGCTGTGCGGGTGCTGCCCAGGTCAGCTTACAAGCAACTTCGGCAGGCGTTGTGGCAAACCGCTGAGCAGCCTGAGTCTTGGTGTCTGTCTGAGGCTGATTTACCCCTTCCCGATCAGGCTTCAGAGAGTGACTGGCAAACTTGGCTACTCGTCATCACTCCCACCACTCAAGCTTTGTTACTCCAGCGCTTTGCGGTTGAAGCAGCTTCTAGAGACGAGGCTGGGACTTGTACCATAGGACTGATGACTGATCCACAAGCAGTTGCTGCTGTGATCACTCATTGGCTCACAACCGCTTGGGCTGAGTCCATTGTTCAACCGTTACAGCTCGGCCAGCAAACCCTTTGTGATCGGGCGGCGGTATCTGGAACCGAGTTGCTGTTGACCTTACTCCCCATGATGGGGATTTCCTCAACCATACCAATGGCGATCGCCGATGCGTCAGCAGCGGTTGAGGGCCAGGACACCGCCCAAGTAAACCTCGATCGTCAAGTAAAGCAAGGCGAATTACTCAATCAAGTCATCACCAAAATTCGCAATAGCTTGGATTTCGAAGCCATTCTCTCAACCACTGTGGCCGAAGTTCGCCAATCGTTATCGACGGATCGGTTGCTCGTCTATCAATTTCAGCATCCCGATGCATTGGGTGATGCCACGGGCTCATCATCGCCCATCGCTGATGACACCCGCCCATCAGTCATGCCAGGCTACATTACCTACGAATCTCTGGCCTCACCCGCGATTGTCTCAGTTAAACAATTTAGTGAGCAGTATTGCTTCAACGATTATGTTCGCTGCCATGAAAAGTACCGAGTCGGCAACCCGGTCGCAGTGAACGATGTCCAGACCACGTATGAGGAATTTCCCTGCCTCAAAAACTTTTTGCAAAAAGCCCAGGTACGCGCCAAAGTGATTGCCCCTATTTGGGTCAAGGGTCAGCTGTGGGGACTCCTCATCGCCCATCAGTGTACGGCTGTGCGCATGTGGACGGAGCAAGAACTCACGTTTTTAAAGTGCATTGCCGAGCATCTGGCGGTTGCGATTCAGCAGGCGGAGCTGTATACCCAACTCCGCGAACAAACTCAATCCTTAGAAGCGTGTGTGATTAATCGCACCCAAGATCTAAAAGATGCTCTAGCTGCAGCCCAGTCTGCCAGTCTGGCTAAAAGCGAATTTTTGGCCACCATGAGTCATGAGCTACGGACTCCCCTCACTTGTGTGATCGGGATGTCAGCAACGCTTTTACGCTGGTCTCTGGGCGAGTTAAATGAACGGCAACGAACCTATTTAAAGACAATTCACGATAGCGGCGAGCGCCTGCTAGCAGTCATCAATGACATTTTAGAGATGGCCAAAATTGAGTCTGGCCGCATCGTCCTGGAAGTCCAGCGTTTTTCTTTGACGCGGTTGGCGCAGCGGGCCATTGATCCTTTTCGCAAAGCAGCGCGCGATCGCAAAATTTCTATCAACTTCGAATCAACCTTGCTGGCTGAACAAGATACCTTTACCGGCGATCCACGGCGGATCAGCCAGGTCTTGGATAACTTACTCAGCAACGCCCTCAAATTCACCCACGATGGCGGCACCGTCAACCTGCGGCTATGGCACGAACAGCAGTCTGCCGTTTTTCAGGTCGAAGATACGGGCATTGGTATTCCCCAAGAACTCATTCCCCAGTTATTCCAGACTTTTCAGCAATTAGAGGCCAGTCGCCAGCGCCAATATGCGGGCACAGGACTCGGACTCGCCTTGACCAAACAATTGATTGAGCTCCAAGGGGGAACGATTTCGGTGAGTTCGCGCGTCGGGGTGGGCTCTGTCTTTACGGTCAAGATTCCGCTGCAGCGGATAAAATCCAGCCTACCGACGACTGCCCCAAAGTTGACATCCGAAACCGATGTGGTGCAACCAGTAGTCGGGCGCATCGTCTTAATCGAAGATCAGGAAGATCGGGCAGGCCTCATTTGTGACTTATTAACGGCAGCCGACTATCAGGTAATTTGGATGATCGAAGGATCACGGGTGGTGGAGCAAGTGGCGCTGCTGCAGCCGACCATTGTGATTCTCAATATGAATCTCAGCAGCATTGATGGTCAGCGTATGGTTACAGCGCTTCGCGAGTCACTGATCACAACCGAAGTAAAAATTTTGGCTCTGACAGATAATCAGGTCGCGCAAGAGGCGATCGCCAATGTCAATGCAACGACCATACTGCCCCTCAATCCAGAATTACTCTTAGAACAGGTCAATGCCTTGATTGCCACTGAGGGTTCAAAACACTTGAGCCCGCAATAAGAGCCTAGCCATTACAGTTTTGAGCACGGACTTAAAAACCATGGTCTGATGGAGCGCGTGATCGCTGCCCTCAGAATCTGATGCGAGTAAGCCCAGCGGCGGAACATCGAGTTGATGATTTCTTCACAAATTTCTCGCTGCAGCTTCCCTGATAATCCACAGTTAGCTGCGTATCCTGATGCCAGGACTGACGCAATTGAATTTATTTTCTGGGCTGCTTTAGGGTGCGTCATCAATTAATCCCAGTAATCCCAGAAAGCTTTGGGGCGAAGCACACCCGCGCCCGCATTCACTCCACAGGCTAGGGGCTGTCGTTCCTTTGCAGAAAGGATTTGACCACCAAATGATGACAGGCACTAGCATTTAGGTTTAGGAGACCCGATGAACAATCACCTAGAGTCGAGAGAGACATGAGAAGACTGCATAAGTCCTAGATGTAAAGTTTTTCGACATTAACGGTGATCGGAAGTGATGGCCTAAATCAGACGACCAGCATTGAGGGTCTACAGATGAGTCATAGCCATTTTTTTCCTGCGGAATCTTTGCCGCTGCGGATTGCTTGTGGGCTCATGTGTGCCTCTATCTAAAGTGTCACTTTTCCCCAAGCTGGGCTATTCTTAGTCGTCATGAGTTTCAGTTGTTAACTACCGCTATTTTCCTGTTCTTGATATCGCCTGGTTTTGCATTATGAAGCGTTGGATCCGGTTTAAGCGTCTGAACACCTCCTCGATGGCAAAGAGGCGCTATCTCCCCAGAGTTTTGCAGATTTGCGGTGGATTGCTAGCGACGGCGATCGCGATTTGGTTGCACATGAGCCACTTTGGGCTGGCCCAAGCCTTCGACCCAACGACTGTGGCCATTGCTCAATGGCAGCAAGCTTCTTTTCCAGTCGAAAACTTTCAAGCCTACACGTCTCCCTTTGGCTACCGGTCTGATCCCTATGGTGGTGACCAGCGCTTTCACTATGGTCTCGATATGGCGGCACCCTCGGGTAGCTACATCCGCAGTTGGTGGGGGGGCCAAGTTATTGAGGTCTCGGATGACAGCTCTTGCGGCACTTCGGTCGTCGTCCAATCAGGCAATTGGATGCATATTTACTGCCACATGCAGGGATATGTGACCCAAGAAGGGGGCGATCGCTACATGCTGGATAATGCCGGTGGTCTCCGCATTCAAGAAGGGCAAATGGTGAATACGGGTACGCGAATTGGTCGCATTGGCATGACTGGACGCACCACCGGACCACATCTGCATTGGGGACTCAAATATAACGGTAATTGGGTCGATCCGGCACTGGTGCTACGGGCAATGTATTCCAGTCAACAAGCGGCTGCAAGACAGTGAGAAAAGGTATTGAAACCAGTCTTTAGACAGCGTGTTGGACCAGAGCATTAAGCACATTGAACAATGCTGCCGACGATCAAAGCCCTATCGTTTACGAGCAAGGGTCAAACCATCGCCGACCGGTAATAAACTCAAGTCAATACGCTCGTCCTCAAAGAGTTTTTGGTTCAGCGCCCGAATTTTTTGAGTCCGGTTATCAGTCACTGTGGCATCCGCCACGCGACCATACCAAAGCACATTATCGATCGCGATTAGTCCTCCTGTCCGCACCAGTTGTAGAGCTTGTTCATAGTAGGTGTCGTAATTACTCTTATCCGCGTCGATAAAGACAAAATCAAAGGTATCGGTTTCTCCCACGTTAATGAGCTGCTGCAAGGTGTCTGTCGCTGGAGCCAGGCGAAGGTCGATTTTGTCGGCAACTCCAGCCTTTTGCCAGTATGGCTGGGCGATCGCGGTATAGTCTTCGCTAACATCGCAGGCAACTAGGCGACCCGTCGGCGGCAGCGCCAACGCCACGGCCAACGCACTATAGCCCGTAAACACGCCGACTTCTAAAGCGCGTTGTGCATTAGTCAATTTAATCAACAAGGCCATCAGTTGCCCTTGCTCAGGCGAAATCTGCATTTGCCCCATAACATGGTTAGTCGTCTCTTGGCGTAACTCGGCCAGTACCGGGTGTTCACGCAGAGAAACGGACAGCAAGTATTCATACAGTCCAGATTCCAGGCCAATACTTTGGTTCGACATCGGTAAACGGGTTTTTAAACTTGTCGCTAACAAACATGCGAGTTAGGGCAATGGGCGATCGCTGAGGGCCAACGTCAACCACGTTGCAGACGAAAGCGAGACACCGCAGCTGAAAGTGCCAAGCCTTCCCCGTCAATCATCGATTCCAACAACCACTCTGGCAAGGGCATCGGCGAAATCACCCATATCATCGCCCAATTAACGACCCACGATACAACCAACAATACCCACGCAGGGCAACCGCAATTGTCCGGCGATTATCTCAGGGCAGATGGCTGCATAACGACACACCACTCCCCCCCAAAAACAGGGGAGCACTGCACCGCACGCTAACACGACAAACTGCTGCCTGCTGTCAGTTACGTAAAGAGAGGTTTGGGCTTTCCGATGAGTGATCGGGGTATGCTGTAGCTTAAGATTAACTTAATAATCTATCGAAGCTATGGAAAATACTCAATTCGTGCAATTGTCCGCCTTACCTGGATGGATCATTGGCGTTAGCCATACGCGGCAGCGAGGATACCAATGTTGGCTGATTAATTCAGCACTGGATGTGTTGAACGACGGCTACGAATACACGACTAGCAGTGCCGCATTGATGGCCGGTCGCTCGTTTATTGAAAAACAACACAACGCCTAGGGCGCGTCATCAATTAAACTCGAAAACCTTGCGGTATAAACATTACCGCGCCCGCTCTGTAAATCTAGTTAGGGGCTGAACCGCTTTCTGCATCAGGATTCAGGTTCTAAATGATGACGGCCCCTAGAGCGTGTCACCACATTAAACCTCGAAGCCTTTGGGACTCAGGATTACCGGTAGCCTGCCCTCATCAAACAAACTAGGGGTTGGCGCTCCCTCATTGATCGGGTTTAACCACTAAATAATGACAGCCCTAGAAAAATGACAGCCCTAGAAAACTAGGATTTGCTTCCGCCTGTGCCCGAATTTAACAGGGTTAGCTGGACCGCGTGGCCAATGTTTCCGTTGATAAATGAGGGGTTGCTCTTGTTGCCTCAAGCGGCCAGACCATTAGAGGGGGCGGCAATGGGTTACTCTGGCCTAACCAACCATAATTGAAGCGGGCGATCAAGACCTGATCACGATCTCATTGATGCACTCTAGCAGCGACTGGAATTGACGATCTCGGGGCGGCTTTCCTGACCGCATAAGCCTCAGCCATGACAGCCCAAGTCAGTCTCCTGATGCAGGCGCAGTATCAACCCCCATCAGAATCTATTCATCGGTCAACTATGCCAAGGGTAGAGCCAGCGCTATTCTCTCTACGTTTTAAAGAGTCGGTAGTGATTGGCGCACACGCCTTTCAGAGCAGAGTGATACGCTGGTAAGCACTTTATTGAGCAAGTGTGACCTCTGAAGCTGGTCGACCATGGCAAATCTTAAGCGCACCCGTAAGGATATTCTCGCATCGGTCATCAATACGATTCATCGCAAAGGGTTAACAGCCACTGGCTTAAGCGAACTCTTTGCCTTGAGCGGGGCCTCCTCGGGAAGCTTTTACAACTACTTTGAATCGAAGCAGGCCCTCGGTCACGCACTGATTGATTTTGAGTGGCAAAAGCTCGAAAAGAACGTATTGGAACCGGCAACCCAGCAGTCAGAATCAGGCATTGAGCAATTATTTTGGATGCTCGACACCCTAGAAACGAAGCAGCACCAAGAACCCTGGTGTGGGGGCTGCCTACTCGGCAACTTGATTGTGGATTTAGTGGAGCAAGACGACAGCTTTCGCGAACATTTGCAGACGGTGTTTGCCCGTTGGGAAGGCGCGATCGCCCAGCGATTGCAGCAAGCTCAAGACCAACTGCGACCCGGAACTGAGCCCGCAGTGCTAGCGGCTCAAATGATGACCGCGATCGAAGGGGCCATGCTTATGGGCAAATTGCACCGCGACCTTGACCGACTGCATCGCAGTTTTGACGTGGCTCGCCACCTACTTCAGCACGCCCTCAAGGAAGGGTAATCCATGCCGATCTTGCCGCCAACTGTAGCCGTTACCACAGTTCTCAAACAGAGATTTTCCTTTAATATAAATAGATAGATCATTCTATTTGGTGAATCTGATGTCAGATACTGCAAAGGTTTCCATAGCGCCTATTCCTCAAGATGGGCTAAAAGAGCTGGGCGAAAAGAACCGTGCCAATCCGGCCGATAAGACTTTGAAGGTTAAAACGGTTTGTGACCGTAAGTTCCGCAGCTTGAACTATGCTCGTGACCTGGAGCCATTTGTGGTAGACGAGCCACCGGGGCTGCTGGGTGACAATACCGCCCCCAACCCGTCGGAGATTGTGCTGGGTGCGTTTGGCTCTTGTTTGGCCGTGGGTCTGCAGGCCAACGCCGCTGCCCAAGGTATTACCTTGACCAAGTTGGAAATTTCTCTGGAAGGCGATATCAACATCACTAGTACTTGGGGAACTGGCGAGCTCGCCAAACCGCAAATTGGGTTTACCGATGTTCGCGTCAAGGTCGACATTGATGGCGATGCTTCCAAAGAAACGTTGGCAGCGATGGTAGCCCACGCCAATACCTGGTCGCCTGTATCCGCCACCCTGAGCAACCCGATGCCCGTCAGCGTTGAAATGGCTGAATAAGGCGCGATTCTCATCGGACAACTGATGCCGGTGGGTCGGCCATGATTTAAGGGCCTAGGGTGCGTCATCAATTAATCCCAGAAACCTTTTGGGCTAAGCACACCCGCGCCCGCATTCACTCAACAGGCTAGGGGCTGTCGTTCCTTTGCTGAAAGGATTTGACTGCGACCGGATGACAGGCCCTAGCATTGACCGCTGATTTGGCCGACCCGCTTAGGAGACTTCCCGTTAGGAGATTTCCAGGAAAAACGATATCCATTGGGGCGGGTTTGGTTGTTGGCTGGTAACGATGGCGCTCAGGCTTGCCGCTAAACCCATTACAGCATTGGTACATGCTTTCTCGGAAATTCCCTTAATCTATGTCGGCGATCGCGACTTTTCAGACCAACGGGTTCGACCAACTGATTAGTCGCATGCTCAGTTCATAGCTTTTATGGTTGAAACTTGATAGCTTAAAAGCGATTCTTCATTACTGGTCAATTCAGGTTGACTCTCCTGGCTGTCACATCCTCAAAACTGAAATAAACTCACAATGCAGATCCTTCAAACAATTTCTAGTAAAAGTGCTAATCACGATTTCCAAGCTGCTGCCGAAGCTGTCAGAGACGTCGTTCAAAAGTCCTTAGCACCCAAAGTTGCAGACATTGATTTAGAGGGTGAGTATCCTAGCGAAATCTTACATCAGCTGGGCAATGCAGGCGCTTTTGCCCATGCCGTCGTCCCCGAACTGGGTGGCACTGGTCTCGGCCTCAAGGCAGCCATTCAAAGTATCGAAGAAATCTCTAAGGAATGCATGTCCACTGGGTTTATGGCCTGGTGTCAAGTGGCCTGTACTTGGTACTTGCAAAATACGGATAATCAAGCCTTGGCGAGTGAATTGTTGCCCGATATTGCCGCAGGCAAGCAACTGGCAGGCACCGGCCTCTCGAACCCGATGAAGCATTTCGTTGAGATTGAAAAAATTGCCTTGACCGCTGAGCCTGTAGAAGGAGGCTTTCGGGTGAATGGGATGTTACCTTGGGTCTCCAATTTAGGACCAGGACATTGGTTCGGCATCGCTGCCAAAATTGCCGATAGTGAAGACTACATGATGGCCGTCGTTTCTGACGAGATGGCGGGCATGACGCTACGCTGCAACGCGCATTTCATCGCCCTTGAAGGCACCGGTACCTATAGCTGCGTCTTTCGCGATGTGTTTGTGCCCGATACCAGGGTGTTAGCGGCTCCCTGTGAAGAATACGTTCTGCGCATCCGCCCTGGATTTATCTTGACCCAAGTGGGCATGGGTTTGGGCTTGGTGGATAGCTGTGTAGAGTTGATGAAGCGGTCTAATAAGCGATTGGGGCATGTAAATCGCTTCTTGGATGATCAGACTGAGGATATTGAAGCTGATTTGTTAATGGCCCGCGATCGCACCTACGCACTAGCAGATCGGCTGGATGCCAGCGAGGGCATGATTGATGACCAACTGCTGCGGGAAGTCGTGCAAGCTCGTATTGTCGGCTCAGAACTCTCCTTGAGAGCTGCTCAAGCGACGATGTTGCATGCTGGAGCGCGAGCTTATGTCCATGGCAGTGCTCCAGAGCGGAAGTTGCGCGAGGCCTATTTTGTGGCGATCGTCACTCCCGCCCTTAAGCATCTGAAGAAGATGCTATTTGCACTGCCAGAAGAAGCTTTAACTACTGCTTCTTAAGTTTTTTTTTTCAACGCTGATTGACGAATATTTTGGCGTCAAATCGCTCCGTTTGACCTGGCTGATATGAGCAAAATCAGTCAGGTCTTTTTTTAGATAAAAAATTCGGCTCTGGATCTTCTATTCACAAGGATGAGCTTTTCATTAGCGCTTAAAAAATCAATTTATCCGACCAGCAAGGGGCTATTCCAAAAGCCGTCATAACAGCATCTATTGGCAACTTTTCATCACCTAATCTCGATAGGTTAAAGTCAGAGAAGATCGGTCCCTTAGAATCTTTTAATACCGTATTTTCGATTACAAAAATATTTTTTAAGACCCTTTCTAATAAAGAGCATCTAGAAGTTTTTTGATAATGGCAAAATGACACAGCCAGAGACTTTAAACGTCTTAAATGGGCCATCTCGCGATGTTTTTTAGCAGTCACAGTGTTCACAATAGCCGCGTTGGAATGAAATCTATACTATTTGTTTCTGAGGTGTGAGTTATTGAGGTGTTTGCTTGGTAGCATTAATGCCACCTATCAGCACAAATAGTTAGCTCAGCTCCATACGCCCGTGGGCCAGAGTGTTTGTTGCAAGGGCTTCATTTTTAGTGAGAGCAGTTTCTGATGATTAACTCTGTATCAACCCCCAGCCAAAGATGGAATAGTCTGTCGTGTCAGCAGGGGAACGTTGGTGACATTGCCGTGCGGTGTTTGATTTGTGGCAGCGTCCATTCCACCGAAGATCACTGGAAATTTATGGCCGATATGCCCCACGAGCCGGCTAATTTGATTGATGATTTAGTCAAAATGCGCCTGTATCAGCCAGAAGCCCTCGCGGTTGCTGATGCCATCAGTCAAGCAGAGCTCCGCACTTCACTGTTTGTCAAGATGGCTGGTAAAGGTCAACCAAAGCGCGAAAAGTTAGTGCTGGACTTGATTAAGCTGGCAGGCGGCTTGGATGAGGCGTTTGCCGCTGCCTTTGGCCCTAAAGCGGGTCAGTTTTTTACCGATGCCCAGCGCACTAGCCAGTTTACGCGCCGCAAATTTTTGAAAAATATTGCTGTGGGTTCGGCCCTGGTGACCCTGGCAAATTGTGCTCAGCAGCCCACCGACGAAGCAACGCCGGAAGGGGAAACCCCCACGCCTCCGACCACGGGTGATTTAGAAAAAAATGATCTGAAGATCGCGTTTTTGCCTATCACCTGTGCATCGCCCATCATTATGTCTGACCCGCTGGGCTTTTATGACAAGCACGGCCTCAATGTGGAATTGATGAAATACGCCAGTTGGTCAGTGGTGCGCGATGCGGCGATCGCAGGTGAACTGGATGCTTATCACATGCTGGCCCCGATGCCGATCGCGATGTCACTGGGATTGGGTTCATCGGCCTTCTCAGTGAAGCTGGCGAGCATTGAAAACAACAACGGCCAAGGGATTGCCGTCGCTAAAAAGCACCTGGGCAAAGTGAATGGCCCGGCTGACTTTAAGGGGATGACCATTGGCATTCCCTACGACTATTCCAATCACAATCTGATTTTGCGGTACTACTTGGCTTCTGGCGGGTTAGACCCAGATCAAGATGTGAAGCTGCTCATTCTGCCGCCTCCCGATGCGATCGCCCAAATGTCTACCGGTCAAATTGACGCCTTTATCCTGCCCGACAACTTTACCCAGCGGGTGGTGTTTAACGATATCGGCTTCATCCATCTGCTGACGAAGGATTTGTGGCCGGGGCATCCCTGCTGTGCGTTTGTCGCCGCTCAAGATTGGATCGACGAAAATCCCAACACCTTCCGCGCCCTCAACAAGGCCATCATTGACGGTGCCACCTATGCCAATGAACCGGCTAACCGCAAAGAAATTGCGGCGGCGATCGCCCCACGAGAATATCTCAACCAACCAGTCGAAGTCCTGGAAGCCGTGATGACCGGCAACTTTGAAGATGGTCAGGGCAATACCCTAGAAGTGCCCGATCGCATTTACTTTGATCCTTACCCTTGGAAGAGCTTTGCCAGTTGGATCTCGACCCAACTGGTGCGCTGGGGATATATGCCGACAGAAGACGCCAACTATGACGAAATTGGCGAGCAGATCTTTTTGACGGATTTGGCTCGTGAATTGGCTGAAGAACTGGGGGCAGACGCGCCCGAAGAGTTGACCCGAGTCGAAAACCTGAAATTTGGTGATTTTGACCCCGCCCAACCCGATGAATATCTCAAAGAGCAAATTGATCAATATGGCGTCTAAAAACAGCGGCTGAAGCCGGGAACGTCCTGAGATAAACCGGGATGTTGTTGAACCTCAACGAGTTCAACAACATCTCAGATTGTTGAAATCAGTATCTAATATCAATTCTGCAAAATAGCGCTACAGATGGAAGATCCCCCGCTGTCGCCGCCCCCTTAGAAAAGGTAGGGTGGTTTCATACCAGTAAAGAAAATTCTGTAAAGGCGTTTTCACGTTGCTGGTAAGGGCGCACAGCCGTGCGCCCTTACGAAATATCGACAGTCTGGAATATCCTCTAGCTACCATGAAACAGCCCTGCTTAGAAAAGGGGCTACTCTCAGGGTTTCCCCCTTTTTCTAGCGCAGCCATGCCCGGAGGCCTTTAGGGGGATTGAGGGGGATCTTTCCATTTGGCAGATGTGTAGTCCAATTTTAGAGAATTTGTATAACAAGCATTCCGACCTCCACATTCCGCGTTCGGCCATATCATCTGAGGCACGGCTGAGACCTTATTGCACTGCTTTTTTCGCCGTTTCTTCAATCTGTTTTGCTGCCGCCGCCTTGCGTTCACTATAGCGATCAGTCAGTTCGTCCGTTTTATCCCGCAGCAATAGGGTAAAGCGGTAGAGTTCTTCCATCACGTCGACGATGCGATCGCGGTAAGCCGACTCTTTCATCGTGCCGTCTTCATGGAACTCCTGATAGGCCTTGGCCACCGACGACTGATTGGGAATCGTGAACATCCGCATCCAGCGCCCCAACAGCCGCATCGTATTCACCGCGTTAAAAGATTGCGAGCCGCCCGAGACTTGCATCACCGCTAGCGTTCGTCCTTGAGTGGGCCGAATTGCGCCCATACTGAGAGGAATCCAGTCAATCTGCGTTTTCATCAATCCAGAAATGTTGCCATGCATCTCGGGACTCGACCACACCTGCCCTTCCGACCATAGCGACAGTTCCCGGAGTTCCTGCACTTTGGGGTGAGTGTCGGGTTCGGCTCCGTGCAGCGGTAAACCGCGCGGGTCAAAGAATTTCACTTCAGCGCCAAAGTCGGTAATGATGCGGGCGGCTTCTTCAGCTGCTAACCGACTGTAGGAGCGCTCGCGTAAGGAGCCATACAAAAACAAGATGCGCGGTTTGTGGTCAAAACTCATAGCAATTTTGATAGAGCAACAACAGGAGTCTGAATGATCACCAGCCTCACCGCCTTTTGGTCAGGCCAGACTAGCAAGGAATTCCGGCAGTTCTGAGCGAGTGGAGGGATCTCAAACAGGGAACGGTGTCGGCAACTGGGCAAACCACAGTCCTCTATGTGGCCGTAGCCAGTTCTTGAACGAAGATCGAGCACTGAAATTTCAACTGGCGATCGCATGCAGTCAGGACTTCCATCACCGTCGTTTCGCCCAGCGCTGCCAGTTTCGGAAAGCTGTCAGCATACCGTTGCAGATATTCCAGATAACAGGCTTGGTGCTTTGCTTCAGACAGATCTGGCTCGACCTGAACGACATAATCGTAGTCCTCAATCGTTTTGTTTTTGCCGTTGCAATTACCATCCGTCAGATCCACTCGGCAGTTTTCGTAAACCAAAAAGCAGTGGATTTGGGGGATAAAGTCAAGGTCGTAGGACGCCAGAATCGGATTCACTCCCGTCACAATGTCATCGTTGAGACGATAGAAACCTAGGTTTTTGTGAATTGGCAGATCGTGTTCTTGAGCTAGACGAGCGATCACCCCGTGCTTCGTCGTACACGTTCCACAGCCTTCCTCAAACAAAATGAGCGAATCTTCACTGTTAGAGTTGGCTCCGTACGGCAAATCCCTCGTCCAACAACAAGCATCGTGGAAGGTCTTGAGTCCTCGCTGCAGAAACTTTTCAGAGACAACGCCGTGAGCGTGCAACGTGACATTGGGCAGCACATTGATAGGATGCATAACTTAATCTCACTCAAATGACGACTGTATAGACTAAACCGGCAATCACGGATCCGATAAATGCAAACGCTAGATAAGCGACAAAAACTGGACGACGGGCTAGGGCAAAAACCGCAATCATAGCTGGAATGCTCGTTGCCCCACCGGCTAGTAAAAACGTCATGCCAGCCCCAGGAGACATCCCCTGCTGAATCAGGCCCTCGACCAGAGGCAATGCCGCGTAACCATTGAGGTAAGCCGGGATGCCGACCAACGCCGCTAAGCCGATAGAGAATAAACCGCCGTCACCTGCGATCGCCTGAATCCATTCATTGGGCACATACACAATCATCAAACTTTCGAGCACAAAGGCGAGGGTTAACCACTTGCCGAGGAACCAAGCATTCTTGCTAGCGCCTTTCCAGAATTTTTGCTGGCGCTCTGCCTCGCTCCAAAACTGCCAAGCAATGGGCTTGGGATTGCGGACGCGGCTCCCACCACAGCCGCCATTACCGACACCTTCATGCAGGGGGTTTTCAAAAGCAGCGGACGACCAACCGGAACGCATAAGCGCTAAGGTACCGAAACCACCCAACAGTCCGATCGCCACAGTTGCCAAGGTTTTAGCGATCGCAAACTGCAGCCCCAAGGTCCCCACTGTCAGCACAAACATGGAAGGATCCATTAAAGGCGAAGACAACCAAAAGGCCATCACAGCAGCGACAGGCACCCCCATCGACAGCAGCGCCGCAATCAGGGGAATCACCCCACAGGAACAGAATGGGGAAAAGGCCCCAAACAGCGCCGCTATGGGAATCATCACCATCAGCTTGCCCTGGAAGGCCTTAGCAATCAGATTGTCAGCGCCACTAGCGGCGGCGTAGGCGGCGATACCAATGGAGAGGAGCAAGAAGGGGGCAACATTCCACAGGTTTTCAAGGGTAAAGCTAAGACTGCCAGAGGCCTGTGCCGGAGCGAGAAAGATCAGGACAAGGAAGATGACGGAGATCGCCAAAGCGACCCCATCAAACTGCCGTACACTCCGGTTAAGTCGTGTCAGTACACTAGATGCCATTGCAAATACATCCTTTGATATTTAGGCAAACATCGAAATAAAAACCAAAATTTTTTGCGCTCAATCACAACACTCGTTTCCAGATCTAGAACTCACTTCCGCGAGTTCTAGATCTTCCATCGCCACCACCTGGTTACGGGTACAGCATTCTTCAAACAAGAAATCGATCAGATATCTCAGCGATTCTGACTGCACGCTATACCAAATCCACTGCCGGTCTTTTTGAGCCGTAACAATACCAACTTGTCGCAGCTTGTCAAGATGATGAGAAAGCGTTGGAGCCGATACTTCCAATTCTTTCTGAATTTCTCCGGCGGGCAAGCCCTGAGGGTACGCAGATAGCAGTAGCCGCACAATTCTCAATCGCGATGGCTGACCCAGGGCCGCAAACGCTGCTGCAATGTGCTCTAAAGAGCCTTCAGATGTCGGCTGTATTCCCATGATTCGATAATCATCGAAATACTGATTTATGTCAACCTTTCACAGGTTGAATTTTCGTTATTGAGTCACCCAACGCTTTCAAATCAAGGCCTGGCCCCCAAAAGATAACTCTAAGAAGCAACGGCTTCGGAATTCAGTTTGGCAATGAGCGCTTCCACTCGTTCTTGGACTTCATCGCGGACGCGGGGAAAGATTTCTGGTTGCTCTGCCGGGTCGTCCAGTTGCCAGTCATCAAAGTACTCGCGGGCGAGCCACTCTGGGGGCAGATTGACGCCGCAGCCACAGAGAGAAATCACCGCATCAAAGTCTTCCGGTTTAAATTCACTGAGGGCGTTGGAGGTTTGGTCGCTAATGTCGATGCCAATATTTTGCATAGTGGCGATCGCCTCTGGTCTGACCGAACTGGCCTCCAAACCGGAACTGGTGACGGTGATTTTGCCCGCCCCCAAGGTTTTCGCAAAGCCCTCAGCCATTTGAGAGCGCGAGGAATTCTTTTTGCACACAAACATGACTCGTTTCATCGTTTGTCTCCTGTTAAGGGTTCAATTGCTTATCAAGGGGAACAGCTTCAACCGCCATCAAGCCCCAAATGAAGCCAAATCGGTGCCGCTGCGATCGCTGTATTCGATATCCTGCCCTGGTCAATAATTCGTGAAGTTCGGCCTCGGTATAGCAATTCTGATGCCCCGGATCGAATCGACTCAATACCCAGTCACAGAACCGACAAACCAGGAAATCGCGGCACCAATCCAAAATCACGACCCGCCCAGTCGGTCGCAGCACCCGCTGCATTTCTGAAAGAACCTGCTCCGGTTCGTTGAAATAGTGAAAAGCATTGGCACAGATCACGACATCAAAGTCAGATGGCGGCCCTGGCAAAGCCGCTGCCGATGCCTGCTGAAAGGTAACCGAGGGGCGAGCTTCTAGTTTCTGGCGAGCGATCGCCAGCATCGGTTCTGAAAAATCCACCCCCGTAATGGTTTGCTCTGAGTGTTGTTCAACCAGCAAGCGCTCCAACTCGCCAGTACCACAGGCTACATCGAGCACGGTTTTATCAGGGGAAATGCGTGCCCATTCCACTAAAAAGGACAGCGTACGCGTAATGTAAAACTGCCAGCGCTGGTCATAAATACTGGCGAGGCGATCGTATTGCTGCTGCACTAAGGTTTCCATGACTTACCCTGATCCCCTCAATTGCCACCACACATCCCGCCCTCTTGCTCCCTTGCTCCCCTGTCTTTTCCCTTAAACCCTGTCTTTTCCCTTAAATTGACAACTCTGCTCACGAGCATTGCGCTTACCCCAATGGCCGTGCACAGCGGGGATCATGCAGCGTGGCCTTTTCGGGTTCGCGGGGAAACCAGAAAGCCGTTTTTTTACAAACTTCTACCAGCAGGAGCATGACGGGCACCTCAATAAGCACGCCGACAACCGTTGCTAAAGCGGCACCAGAGTTGAGGCCAAACAGAGTAACTGCCGTGGCGATCGCGACTTCAAAGTGATTGCTCGCCCCAATCAGCGCTGCCGGAGCCGCATCCTCATAAAACATCCCCAGCTTTTGAGCAGCGACATAGGTAATCAGAAAAATGAAGTTGGTCTGGAGAAGTAGAGGCACCGCAATCAACACAATGTGCAGCGGATTGCGCACAATCAGATCGCCTTTGAACGCAAACAGCAGCACCAAAGTCGTTAACAGAGCAATCACCGAAATAGGGCTGAGATACTTCAAAAACACGTCATTAAACCAAGCACGACCCTTGTGGCGCAAAATCCATGTGCGGGACATCGCCCCTGCCAACAATGGCAACCCCACATAAACCAGCACTGATATCACAATTGTTTCCCAGGGGACGGTCAAATTGTTAGCAGCCAAAAGCCACCGTCCCAACGGCGCATACAAAAACAGCATCGCCAGGGAGTTAATCGCCACCATCACCAACGTGTGGCCCTGATTGCTAAAGGAAAGATATCCCCACATCAGCACCATCGCCGTACAGGGCGCAATACCGAGCAGAATGCAACCAGCAATATAAGAGTCCGCCAGCGCCACCTCAGCGCCGCGAATCATTTCTGTACCACTGAGCAAGGGACGAAAGAGCCAACCCAGAAAGAATTGAGCAAACACCACCATCGTGAACGGTTTGATCAGCCAGTTCACGACTAAGGTCAGCACGACCGGCTTAGGGGCCTGCGCGGCTCGCTTCGCCTGGGAAAAATCGATCTTCACCATGATGGGATACATCATGAAAAACAGACAGATCGCAATGGGAATCGACACCTGATAAATGCTCATGGCATCGAGGGTGACGGCAATCCCTGGAAACACTCGCCCCAACAGGATGCCGGCCACGATGCAGAGGGCGACCCAGACCGTCAGGTAGCGTTCGAAAAAGCTGAGTTGCCCGCCCGCTTGAAAAGCTGGGGAATTCGTTTCTGAGCTAGTAGACATGGGAGGCGAAGGGGTCCAATAAACGAATGTTCCGTCAGGAAAGAGGCGATCGCGATCAGCACATTGACGATGTCTGACCAGCAATATTACAAGCAACATCATTTCAATATGACTTGAAATGATATGCCAATTAAGACAGGACACAATGCCCTTGACACTTCAGACCGATCGGCTCATAGATATAGACCGATAACTGGCCAGATAAATCCATCATTTCAAATCTAATAGAATTGTCAAGCCCTAGGTATTACACAACACATGCTCTATTTGCTCTTATGCTAAAAGAGCAAAAGCTTTATCTTAAAAGGCTTACAGCCACATATAGCAACTTTAAAAACTTCCAGATCAAGCATCAGCCAGCTGTCATATATTCAATTAATTCAATCTGAATTGTTGTCAATCTTCAGGCAAGCAAGTCCGAGCTGGCAAACGTGGGCTATAACGACGAAAGTCCGAAAGATACTCTTCTAGCGCGATGAGTCTCGATAAGTTGAGTCGATAATAAATCCAGCGGCCTTCCTGATGTGATCGCACCAAACCGGCATTTTTCAAAGCTTTGAGATGAAAAGAAAGCTTCGACTGAGCGACATTGAGGCGATCGCACAAATCGCAAACACACATCTCTTGCTCACGCAACAGTTCAATCACTTCGACCCGCAAAGGCTCCGACAGCGCTTTAAAGATAGTGATCATTTCGACAGAGGTATTAGAGAGCACCGTTGACATCAAGCTCACTTGAAATATGACATGGCCTTAGCTTAGCAAGGCCACCACTCTGCTTCCAGTTTCATTGTTCTACAAAGTCGTTGCGGGTAGCGGCACGATGACCTCTATAATTCGGAGGCGTTTTGGCAAGCGATGCGGGACCTGAGATCGTTCGTGCCTGCGTCAAACCAGCGATCGCAGTCAGCGCAATGTTCCTCTAGGTAATCGATGGCCAGCCCCCTCCACGCTCTCCCACCAAAGTGGCGACTGTTATTCAAACTGCTGCCTTGGGCGCTGCTATTCATGGGGGCCAAAGTAGGGATTCACCAACTGCAGTGGGAGGCGTGGACCTTTGACTCCCTTACGGGCACGTTGTTTGCTGCTGCTAGCTTTATTCTGGCATTTATGTTGAGCGGCACCCTGCGGGACTACCATGCCAGCATTTACATGCCGATTGAATTAGCCAACGCCATTGAAACGATCGCCGACGCTAACCAACTGGCGACTGAAGCTCATCCCGACTACGATCCAGTCCCGTTGAGCACCGAACTGACGAATCTGACGCAACATCTTTTAGATTGGCTGGAACACCAAAAGGCGATCGCACCCATTGATACATCGCTGGCACAACTCAATATCCACTTTGCCAACGTATTGGTTTTTGGTGATATTCCCGTCATCAGCAGGATTTAAGGAGAACAAGCCAAACTGCGCTTACTCATTCGTCGCATTCGCCTGATTCGCGATACTGACTTTTTGCGCCCAGCTTATGCCCTGCTCGAAATCTTTCTGATTGGTGCCGTGATCACGCTACTACTGGTCAGCAGCAACCGATTTGAACAAAATCTTGTGGTCTCCACCCTATTATTTGTCGCGTTGGCCTACCTACTCCGCCTAATTCGCGATCTCGACAATCCGTTTCAATACCGCGACGACTCTTTTTTAGACGCTGATTTATCGGCTCTCAGAGAGGTCAAATCAAACTTTGAGAACATAAGATGCCACGTAAATGAATCATCTTGCCATCTAGAATCTGGCGAGCACTGAAGATGACAGCACTGGAGTGTCATCTTCAGTGCTGGTTCCCGCAGAGCCAAACTTAGAGGTTGGGAAGGCCTCCGAGGGGATTATATGGGTCAAGATGCTTGCCAGGATATGCGCTTCCAGAATGACATCTGCTACTGGGGCATCTCTCACCTCTGGGAGCTGATCCTGAGCATTAGCCGCAGTCCAAAATGGCGGCAATCGAGGCATGAGTAGCGACCATCCTTAAGCTCGGCAACCGCATGCGCTTAAACGCTGTGCCGCACTTAACAAAAACAAGCACGAGTCACAACATTTCTCCATAAAAGAAACAGCTCAGAAAACAGAATTTAAGAATTAATTTATATTTCATGTGTTCATTCTTACATTTTTCAAGCTTGGTTTATGGACAGATTGAAAGTTGAGTTTTTTAAAGATCGCTGGGATCATATATCCGTATATCTTTTAGAGTATTTTTTGTTTTTCTAGTTGCACATTCATTGTTATTTGAAATACCATTTATATATGTCAAAGGATATTGTTGAATATTAAATCTCTTTTGATCCCCGCAATGTTTTAGACAAATGCACTGGTCGCCTCTCTTGGCTGACTAGCGCCCTAGTCGATCCTCCTAATTTTCCTGACGCCTGAGCCTAAGTTTATGAATAACGCACATCACATTGTTAATTGTCCCAATTGCGGTGGCCATGCCTCTCGTCATTTTTTAGAGAAAGATGAGTTAATCCGCACTCAGTGTCCTCATTGCGATTATCTGATGATTACGTGTAGTAACACTGGCAACGTTGTTGAAGCTTATGCGCCAGGGCTCATGGCAGTAACCGTTCGCTAATATCAGCGATCGCAGTCTCTAATGGCAAATTTTTAATTGGCAAGTTGGGGAGATAACCAGCCGGTTATCTCCCCAATCTTTTGCTTGTGCAGCCACACCACTCAAACAGCATGGGCTGATGATTCCAGAGATCGCAGGACATCCCAGCAATTTGTTCCAGGATCGAGTGTTATCTGCTGCCTGTCAGCCAGACTCATCAAGATTCCCTGACTGTGTAGCCATGCTTATCCAGCGACCTCGTCAAAGTGCAAAAGCGCTAGGCACTAGTCGTCGCGTCGATTCAGTGAAAATAAGTGCCCAACGCCTTCCTCTGACGGTTTTGGCTTTCAGGCAGGCTGCCAGATAATAGTCTTAGTCCCAGACTTCGGCAAACGCCGAGCCATCTCTTACCCGTGTGATGAACGTGCCCTTTGAAATCCGGACTTTGCTGCGCCTAGCAATTCCGCTCACTTTCGTACAAGTGGCCGAGGGCATGGTCAATGTCGTCGACACCCTCATGATGGGGCAGTTGGGCACCGTTGCCCTTGCTGGCGGGGGCTTAGGAGCAGTCATTTTTTGGACCTTTCTATCGCTCTTTTCAGGCCTGTTGGAGATGACCGGAGCGCTGGCGGCAGAAGCGTATGGTGCCGGTCAAGACTCCCACGTTGGCGTCATTACTTCGCAAGCGCTACTCCTGAGTCTGGTGGTGGCAATTCCAACAATGATTGTCTGTTGGCATCTGGACACGGGGTTATTGGCCCTCGGGCAAAGTCCGCAGATTGTGGCAGCAACGATGGCCTATCTAAGGGCTATCCTGTGGGGACTGCCTGCCGCTCTAGGGCTATTTGTCTTGAAAGAAATCACAACTGCGTTGATGCAACCCCGTCTATTGACCGTATTAATGGTCGGTAGCATCCCAGTCAATATTGTCTTGAATCATGGCCTGATGTATGGGAAATGGGGTTTACCTCAGCTCGGCCTGGCGGGCATTGGCTGGAGTAGTGTTCTAATTTTTTGGGGTATGTTTGGGGCGATCGCGCTCCGTCTACGATTGCGTTCAGACCTCCAAAAGTGGGCGCTGTTTCGCTCGATTGGCCATCTATATCCATCCGTGTTGCGCCAAATCGTGCATCTGGGTTGGCCTCTGTGTGTAGATTACGGGACAGAGTTTGGAGCGTTGACCGTCGCCGCTCTGATGATGGGTTGGTGGGGGGCAGACTGGTTAGCCGCCCATCGTATTGTGATGACGACCACCGAAGTCCTATTGATGTTTTCTTGGGGGCTGTCTTACGCCACCGCCATGTGTACAGCCCACCAACTCGGGGCAGACCGCCCCGATACGGCGCAGCGACTAATGGGGATGAGTTTGCTACTCAATGGCGTCGTTGTGGGTATATTGGCAATGCCCCTATGGCTGCTGCCAGAAACCATTACGGGTTTCTATGTGAATACTCGCCTGGTCGATAACCAAGCGATCTTGCAAAGCGCCATTTCTTTATTCAAAGTTGGCATCGTTTTCCAGATCTTTCAGGGATTTCGCCTCATCAGTTTGGGCACGTTACAGGGGCTGCATGACACTCATTGGCTAGCCATCGTTGACTTTGGCGCACATTGGGTGATCGGTATTGGTGGCGGCTATCTACTCGGACAGACCTGGCAGGGGCAGGGCTTAGGATTGTGGTGGGGCCTCGCGCTTGGCCAATTAGTCGCCGCACTACTGCTAGGCTATCGCGTGCAATTCCTCTTACACCGTAGACTTCAAGCTCGTACTGATATCCTCTAGAGGCTCTTCATTCGCCTCAATCGGCGAAGAATCCCAGTCCACCCACAAAGCCGCTTTAGACTGTAAGCTACAAGGCGGTTTATCTAAACTGCATTCAGGCCACATCGACGCAAGGATGATCGCGGTCTATTATCGTGAACGCCTTGACACCACTTCTTCGGGGGCACTACCTAATCATGAACTCTCTTGGACGTCACATTCTCGTTGAGTTTCACGGCTGTTCCAGCGAAATTTTGAACGATGTGCCCCATATCGAGGCCAGTATGTTGAAGGCCGCTCAAGAATCTGGGGCCACCATTATTAGTTCAACCTTTCATCATTTTTCGCCTTTTGGCGTCTCGGGCGTCGTCGTCATCCAAGAAAGTCACTTAGCGATTCACACTTGGCCAGAGTATCGCTACGCTGCAGTTGATCTCTTTACCTGCGGTTACTCAGTCAATCCATGGATATCGTATGAAATTCTTAAGTCAGAGTTTGAAGCGCATCACGGCTCTGCCGTTGAGTTAAATCGCGGTCAGCTCGAACTGTTGGAAAAGACTGATATCGACTTGGGCGAACTGCGCGATAACGCGACGCAAAAACTAACGACCCCCCGCTATAGCCGCAGCGTTTGGTTTACGGATCGCAACGAAAATATCGCGCTGTCAATTCGCCATAAGGGCGATCGCATTTTTCATGAAAAGTCACCCTACCAAACGGTGGAAATATTCGACACGTTTGAATACGGCAAGATGCTCACCGTCGACAAGATGGTGATGTGTTCAGAAAAGGATGAAAAAGCCTACCACGAGATGATTATCCACGTGCCGATGCTGGTACAGCCCAGCGTGCGTAACGTCCTCGTGATCGGCGGCGGTGACGGGGGCAGTGTGCGTGAGATTCTCAAACACGAACAGGTAGAGTCGGTCACGATGGTCGAAATTGATGAAGCGGTCGTGCGGGCCTCACGGGAATATTTGCCCACACTTTCGACGGCACTGAATGATCCCAAGCTGGAATTGATCATTGACGACGGCATTGAGTTCGTACGTCAGGCTCCCGCTGAATCCTATGATCTAATCGTAGTGGATTCCTCCGATCCAGTCGGTCCATCAGAAGGCTTATTTAGTCATGCGTTCTATCAGGATGTCTATCGTTGCTTGCGTTCGGGTGGCATCATGACCGCCCAGAGTGAGTCACCTCGATTTAATCAGCGGGCCTTTGTCGATCTCAATCACTGTCTCAAAAAGACTTTTGGCGTGGAGTCCGTGCATTGCTATCTAGCGTTTATCCCGACCTATCCGACTGGCATGTGGGGCTTCTCCTTTTGTGCTAAAGGGAACCGGCATCCGGTTAAGGATCTGGATGGCGATCGCGCGGCTCACTTTGCCAAAGCCCACAACCTGCAGTACTACAACGTCGGCATTCACCAAGCGGCGTTCTGTTTGCCCACCGCTATCGATACGATGCTGAATGGCTAGTCGCGCTGACATCATTCAAAGTTTTGATCCCAGCGGCGTCGGTTTAGACAACGGCAACTTTTGTGGTTTGCCCTTTGACTACGACACCGCTGGCATCATTCTATTGGGAGTCCCTTGGGAAGTGACGGTGTCTTACCATGCTGGCACCGCAGCTGGCCCAGAAGCGGTACGAAAAGCTTCTCCCCAGCTGGATTTATATGATTTAGACTACCCGGACGGTTGGCAGCAGGGCCTCTACATGCCGCCACCGCCAGCCTGGATTCAATCTCTAAACGACGAGTTGCGTCCCGTCGCCACCCAAATTATCGACGCCACCGAACAGGGCCTTGACCTGATGGCCGACACCCACTTGACGGCTCAACTCGAGCGGGTGAACGAAGGGTGTGAGCGAGTGAACCAATGGCTGTACGCTACCGTCCAACAAGCGATCACAGACGGTAAGCAGGTGGGAGCGATCGGTGGCGACCACAGCGTTCCCCTCGGACTGATTCGAGCCTTAGCTGAGCACCACAACGGCTTTGGCATCCTCCATATCGATGCCCATGCGGATCTCCGCCAAGCCTACCAGGGCTTTCCTTATTCCCACGCGTCCATCATGAATCAGGTCATCGCCCTGCCTCAAATGACCCGACTCGTACAAGTGGGAATTCGTGATATTTCCCACGGCGAGGTCACTACCATTCAACAATCGGCAGGGCGGATTCAGACTCACTACGATTCTCGGTTGAAGGAACAGCGCTTCGCCGGTATCCCCTGGCGTGACCTCTGTCACCAAATCATTGAACCGTTACCCCAACAGGTTTACATTAGCTTTGACGTGGACGGCCTTGACCCCAAACTCTGTCCCCATACAGGGACTCCAGTCCCGGGCGGCTTGGAGTTGGAAGAAGCCTTTGCCCTCCTGCGGGAAGTTGTCAGGAGCGATCGCCAGATTATTGGCTTTGATGTTTCTGAAGTCGGTAATGGTGAATGGGATGGCAATGTGGGAGCACGGATCGTTTATAAACTCTGTAACCTGCTGGGGCGATCGCAAGCCCCACCTTAATGCCCCTTCGAGTATTGCCCATGAGGGGAAGCTAGCAATCTGCTCATTGGGGCTGTTTTGTTTACCGTCAAACTCGAGGCTAGCCCCAAGCGCCCTTGCAGTCGCAGCTCCGAGTCATGGTTTTGCTCTTTGCCGTTAGTGCATGCACTTTGCCTGACAGGTTCGATGGCAAAATGCATGGCAATATGTAGAACACAGTTGATGACCACACCATCGTGGGCAAGCCCCGGTGAGGACGAGTTAGTTCAATGGATGAGTATACCCAAGACGTCAAACAGTGGCTCAACGAGCGGTTTCGCGCCACCACAGCGGATGGCTACTTTTATGCCCATCAAAATATCTATGGTTTTAAATCGCCCTACGCCGAGCCTGGCATCGTCTTACGCTACGTCATCTTCTACAACATCCTGCAAACGTTGGAGCAGCTGCAGTTTGAGTCACTACTGGATGTGGGCTGTGCAGAAGGATATATGATCGCGGCCATTCGCCAGTTTTTTGACGTTCAAGTCCAAGGTACCGATCTTTCTGAAGAAGCCTGTGCCCGAGCGCGTGAAATTTTTCAGGTACCAGCTGAACCCGTCGATGCGATCGCGCTTCCCTATGAAGATGAAGCCTTTGATGTCGTGCTTAGTAGTGAAACTCTAGAACATATCCCCAATTACCAAGACGCTTTTGATGAGCTGCTGCGAGTCGCCCGCAAAGCGGTAATCGTCACCGTGCCTCAAGATCCCCCTCACGAAGTTGCAGAAAACATTCGCCAGCAAATCCCTCATGCCCATATTCATGCGTTTAACTTAGCGAGTTTTCAAGACTTGGTGCCAGACGCTTATACGCTGAAAGCACAAGGTCTATATAGCTCTTGGCTGCGATTACCTTACCGCTTAATCGAAGGTCAGCCCCTTAATCTGGAATCGCGCAGCCCAGGGCAGCAATTCCTGCTCAGGTTGCTGAATCCCATCATCACGGCTTTGGGCAAAGTCTTGAACGAAGAGGCTCTGAAAGCCCTTATCCAGATCGATCATTGGCTAACGAACACATTTAAAACGCAGCGCCAACTCGTATTTCTAATTATCAAAGATGCCTCCTGCCCCGCGCCTCAGTCGCGACTCATCAGTATCGAGGAAGTTTTAAAATTCCAGGTACCACTGCATCGAGTACCTGATCAAAAATCCATAAAAACTGGCAGTTGCTAACGATTCAGGCACATAGATATAGCAAGCCGCAGTTTGATTAGGTCACCCTGGATGATTGAAACCACTTTCTGGAAAGCATTTCAATTCCGCATTCCGACCTCCGCATTCCGCATTCTGCTATAACCCCTATCCGGGTCAAATATTCCCCACTAAGACCTTATGTAATAAGGAGTTAGAGTTCGACTGCGCTTCACTGAATAGCAAGAAGGTGTAATACGAGACAAAATTGAGGCAAAGTGGCGAAGCGGGAATAATTAGCAACCAGTCAGATCGCGATGATCCTCAGCCAGTAAAACCTTCATGCCGGCATTCTACGCTTTACTCTTTCCCATATCAGGATCTGCAAAAGCACAATCCTCCCCTGAAATTCTTAAGCAGACAAGAATTTCAGGGGAGGACTTTATGGTCGAGTCAACGAACTTAATCGCTATCGCTTAAGCGCGTTTGCGACTGGGCTTGGCCGCACTAGAACCGGCGCCTTTCTTCACCACGGGAGCTGTGAAAGATTTACCGTTGCGCGGCCCACCCGATGAGCGTCCCTGGTTACGGCCACCCGAGCGTCTGTTTTGACCGCCCCGAGAATAGCTTCTACTAGCGCCGCCCCGACGGTTAGAAGGTCGCTTAGCGCCAGGAATGGGCTGCGGCTCAGCGTTGGGATCAGGTTCATATCCAGGAATCACAGTCGATGGGATGTTGCGCTTAAGCAATCGCTCAATGTTGCGCAGCAGATAATGCTCATCCACACATACCAGCGAAACCGCGTCGCCCTCATTCCCCGCACGCCCCGTACGACCAATCCGGTGAACGTAATCTTCAGCGACGTTCGGCAAGTCAAAGTT
The DNA here is from genome assembly GCA_010671905.1 of Leptolyngbya sp. SIOISBB. Taxonomy (GTDB): domain Bacteria; phylum Cyanobacteriota; class Cyanobacteriia; order Phormidesmidales; family Phormidesmidaceae; genus Halomicronema. The sequence continues at coordinate 5,377,699 of JAAHII010000001.1, read as the reverse complement.
GACCACGTGAGGCAACTCGTCAATATCCAAACCTCGTGCAGCCACATCGGTTGCAACGAGAACGCGCACCTTACCTCGCTTAAATGAATCTAAGGCACGGGCACGAGCCCCCTGGCTCTTGTTGCCGTGAATCGTGTCAGAGCTGAGGCCATCGCTTTGTAGCTGCTCGGCGAGGCGGTTAGCTCCATGCTTGGTGCGCGTAAACACCAGGACTCGACCCCAATTTTTGGAGCCGATCATGTGAGATAGCAGCTCTCGCTTGCGGTGGCGATCAACAGGATGCACAACCTGAGTCACATTTTCAGCCACGGTGTTAGTACGGGCAACTTCAATCACCTTCGGGGAATCCAGCAGGTCGTCAGCCAGCTTGCGAATTTGGCGTGAAAACGTAGCGGAGAAAAGCAGCGTTTGGCGATCGCTCGACGTATGCTCAATAATTTTGCGAATGTCGTGGATAAAGCCCATATCCAACATGCGGTCAGCTTCATCCAGGACCAGTGTGTCCACCGAAGAGAGGTCAGCCGTGCCTTGACCCAAGTGATCAAGCAAGCGGCCCGGAGTAGCGACTAGGACGTCAACGCCCTTGCGTAGTCTTGCAATCTGGGGACCCATGCGTGTCCCGCCGTAGATTGAAGCAATCCGCAGCGGCATATACTTGCCGTAGGTTTTAATGCTGGCTTCGACCTGAGCTGCCAGTTCTCGAGTGGGCGTGAGAACCAATGCCCGAATGCGACGATCGCGGGCAGTATTAACCTGGCTCAATCGTTGCAGGATAGGCAATGTAAAACTCGCCGTTTTGCCAGTGCCTGTTTGCGCACTGGCAAGCAAATCATGGCCTGCCAAAACTGCAGGGATCGCTTCTGCTTGAATGGGGGTCGGCGATTCGTAACCTTCATCCGCGATCGCCCGCAACAGCTTGCTACACAAGCCAAGAGATTCAAAAGACATACAATGTGTAATTCCGGTAAGCGCCTACCCCAAAACATAAACTTGGGTCCAGTCTAGGCGGTGTGTTGCTGAAAGCTCCCTAGTAGACAAGGGAATTGTAGGTGCAGACCAGAATGCACCTGGTGAAACCCAATAGTAGCGCATTTAACGTTATGTAACAAATCGCGAAGTTTTGCTTTCGTAAAAACTTCATGTTTACGCGAGGCGCTAGCCATTCAAAGTTGATAGTTTCAACCAACGGCTAATTTCTCTAGCGCTTGTTATCGCTATCAGTCGGCCTTAAATCCTAGCATTTTCTCAAGCAAGTATTGACTTGTTGAGCCGCTTGGAATGACAAGAAGCTTGTTCCGACAGCTAGATGCTTACTCATCATCAGTTACTAAGCCGTGCTCTAGCGCATAACGCACTAGTTCGGTACGGCTATTTGTACCAGTTTTGCTGAACAGGCGGCTCACATACTTCTCGACATTACGAACACTGGTATCAAGCCGACTGGCAATTTCCTTATTCATTAGCCCCTCTGCCACACGGTTCAACACATCTTGTTCGCGAGGGGTGAAGTCGATGCGAATGGGAGACGGCGTCTTATTAATATTGCCTTTCTGCGTTAGCAACGCTTTGATCTCTTCAATTTGCTTGGCCATTGCGGCAATATCCGGCAGGTTCCCCCCTTCTGGAGTACGAGCTTCTTGTCGCTCAATTAAATTAGTGACAATCGCGACTAACTCTTCCGGGTCAAAGGGCTTGGGTAAATAGGCATCAACCCCTGCACTGTAGCCTTGAATGCGATCGCTAGTCATGCCGCGTGCGGTCAAGAAGATCACCGGCAACGACTTGTAGCGGGGGTCATCGCGCACCTGTTCCAGAAATTGATAGCCATCAACCTGAGGCATCATAATGTCAGAAATCAACACATCTGGGGTAGCCAGTTGTAGCTTGTCCCAACCTTCAGACGCATTGCTAGCGACCTCAACGGTGAAACCACTATCTTCCAGATAGGCCTGTACAGCTTCTCGAAGCCCAGCTTCATCATCTACCAGTAACACTTTCCCTGTGATTTCTTCGCTCATCGCTCAGCCCTTTGCCGGTTCCTTATTCCTCTCACTTTAACGCCAAGTGGACTGGTCATCGCAGCCAACTCGGGGATAACAGCTGGGAGTCAAGCGGGTCTACCAAGCGGGATCTGCAAAAGAACCCAACTTGCTTCGTCGATTACCACCACGCGATGCCGCTCACCTGCCATTGGCAAAGGTCGGAATCACCACCGGTACCCAGGGCTGATTCAATGTGATGAGATAAAAATTAAGCTGTAAGGCACCCGTATCGTTGATGTTGCGATGAACCTTATAGAAGCCCTACAGACCGTCCCTGACTATCGTCATGCTCGTGGGAAACGCCATCCGCTGTGGATCATTTTGGTGTTCATTGTGATGGGAAATTTAGCGGGTTATCGAGGGAATCGCCCCCTAGAGGAGTTTGCGCAACGCTACGGTTCCGAGGTAGCTGACTTATTGCAGATTGACCTTGACGCGGTACCGTCCTTTTCGACCTTCCGGCGAGCCCATATCGGGCTTGACTTTGCCGCGCTCAGCGACGCCTTTGTTCAATGGATGCGCCAGTATCTCACGGTAGACGAGGATGTATATGCCATTGACGGGAAGCGGATTCGACAACCCATCACCGACGATGACGGCAAAACGCGCTTTGTCGGACTCGTCAGTGTCTTTGCTCAAGCCCAAGGGATCACCGTCGATTTAGCCGCGCTGACCCCCCACCGACAATAGCGAGTTGAAGGTTGTGCAGTATCTGTTAGAGAAACTCCACTTGAGCGGAGTGGCTTTCAGCCTGGATGCGCTTCACGCGCAAAAAAACACTGTCGCTCATTGTTGAGGGGGGGCAATGACTATGTGGTGGCGGTTAAAGAGAATCAGGGGAAGCTGTATCGTCAGATCGAGACGATCATTCGTTATCGCCAACCGCGACAAACCGCTTCAACCCCCTTCGAATGCCACCATGGCCGTCAAGAACAGCGGCGGGTCAGCGTGTATTCTGCCCAAGGGATTGACCCTCAACGCTGGCAGGGGACGAAAACCATCCTCTGTGTTGAACGACGGCGCTGTACGCCAGACAAATGTTCCATTCATCGAGCCTACTATCTCAGCTCTCTAGCGACCACGGCAAGACTCTGGAACAATATGGTGCGAGGGCATTGGAGCATTGAAAATCAATTGCATTGGCCGAAAGATGTCGTCCTTCATGAAGATGAAACGTATGGCCGAAACCCGAACGCTTTGCTCAATGCCTCTCTGTTTCGTTCCATTACTATCAATTTGCTCCGACTGAATGGGTTTAAGTCGGTTACTTCCGCTCTACGAGAGCTCGCCAACCAGGTTGAGAGGATTTTTCGTCTCCTACAATGAATCAACCCTGCACCGGTACCTGAGTTATGGCAATAGCAATTGCGGGCATGTTGTGCGAAAAAGTACAGTAAAAATTTCGCTTGTGGGGATGGCAATGACTTCAGGGGCTGCATTTGAGCAATTAAGTCGACTTTAGCAGGCACCTTTCAGAATCGCGCCGGACATTAGCGAATTCAGTCTGATACTTCCATTTACGGCTCTGGAACTACCCCACTCAGTTATTTGCCGAAGATAGCAATACTTTATTTATTGAGCAATTTATTGAGCAGGCTAGCGCAGCTTCTGAACAGGCACCTGATCGACAAAGGTTGCTGCGCATTCGGTTGAAAGATGAACATACCAACCGTTGAATATTATGCCCTGCAAAATCCTCAGGGATGGCAAGGAACCACTCAAGAACCCCACCAATTACCAGCCCTGTGAACAGATGATTTACAGATTTTAGTCAACAGTCGATTGTCGGCAACGACCATACCAGGGGCAGATAGTAAGCGGTTTGCAGTGCGACAGTTACTGGGCGAGCGCTGTCAATTTACGGTGAATGGTGAAACTAAAACTAGTGGACCTAGCGTTTGACGCGATCGCCCCTCAACCAGGCAGCCTCACTCACCCTGCCTTTTGGATGTATGACAAAGGGATTGAGGCAAAGACCAACAAGCCAACTTGGGGAGCAATCCACGGCCCCTTTAAACTCGTGAAAACGCACGATTTAAGTGACGCACTTGCCAGTCGGATTAACTAGCCACTTGCTTAGGGCTGTTCTGCAAGGCTTCTTCTTCAGTTTCGTAAAGCTCGAAGACAGAGTCCATCATGGTGACTTCGAACACCAGCTTAGCCTCAGGATGGACATTACAGATGCGGAAGCTGCCCTGCACCTTATCGGCATCTCGCATGCCTGCCACTAATGAGGTGAGGCCAGAGCTATCAATAAAGTTAACCTGACTAAGGTTGATCACAATGTGGGGGCTCACCCTAGAAATGCAGTCCTGGAGGTTGAGACGAAACTGCCAAGCAGTTGTGATATCCAAACGCCCTGCTGGAGTAATCACAATAACTTGTCGGCCATCATCAGCGGTGTGCGTTTTCTGATCCATAACCTTTTAATGACATACCTCCACCTTAAAATGCACCATCATGGAGTCAATCTAACAGACGTTTAGTTGAATCAAGAGCAACTCACGCAGATGCCAGATTTTCTACAAGAGAAAGCTCTATGAGAAACCGATCAACTCAATCAACCCTGGCATTTTGGAGTTGCAAGAGCAGCAAATCAAACAGCTAAACGTGCTACTACCCTTAGTGATCTGTTTTTAGAATGCCCAGGTACAGTTCAATTTTATCCCTATCGGATGGAATCGTCTTCAGCGAAGTGACCGTGATATGAGGATATTGATGCAACCGGACATCAACTGATCGCATTACCGAAGGAACCTTTGTGTAAACAAACGCCATTAGTCAACGTGAAACATTTGCGACATCAGTAACAGACCAGATTATATATTCAAGACATTGATCTACAGGCATCTAGACCATAAAAAAGCCATCGTTTTGGTATCCAATTGTAAACGACTGTTGCATTACGGTTACAACCTTACGAAAACTACCAGAAGGAGGCGAAAGCCCGTGATACGATGCGTTTCGTAGATTTGCACAATCTGGAGACAAGCTCTTGACCCTGAGAGTTGCCGTTGTCGGAGGCGGGCCAGCGGGTTCCTCTGCTGCTGAAACCCTAGCCAAAGCTGGAATTGAAACTTATTTGCTTGAGCGTAAGCTCGATAACGCCAAGCCTTGTGGTGGTGCGATTCCGCTCTGTATGGTTGATGAATTTGACCTACCCCCCGAAATCATTGATCGGCGGGTGCGCAAGATGAAGATGATCTCTCCTTCTAATATTGAGGTCAATATTGGCAGCACGCTGAAGCCTGATGAATATATTGGGATGTGCCGTCGTGAGGTTCTAGACGGCTTCTTGCGCGATCGCGCTGCCAAATTGGGTGCCAAGCTGATTAATGGCACCATGCATAAGCTAGAGCTGCCTCAGACCGACAGCGAGCCCTACACACTCCATTACACTGAGCATCGTCCTGACGGCTTAATCGGCGACAGCAAGACCTTGCAGGTAGATCTGGTGATTGGCGCAGACGGCGCTAACTCTCGTGTTGCCAAAGCCATTGATGCAGGTGATTACAACTATGCGATCGCCTTCCAAGAGCGGATCCGCATCCCCGATGACAAGATGGCTTACTACGAAGAGTTAGCCGAAATGTACGTTGGGAACGATGTCTCCCCGGACTTTTATGCCTGGGTCTTCCCTAAGTACGACCACGTGGCAGTAGGGACCGGTACCATGCGCGTGAATCAAGCCAAGATCAAGTCTCTGCAGGCTGGCATTCGCAAGCGGGCTGCCAAGCGCATCGAAGGTGGCGAGATCATCAAGGTCGAAGCCCACCCCATTCCTGAACACCCTCGTCCTCGCCGGGTTGTGGGTCGCGTAGCCCTCGTTGGTGATGCAGCAGGTACCGTGACCAAGTCTTCTGGCGAAGGGATCTACTTTGCCGCTAAGTCCGCTCGGATGTGTGCAGAAACCATTGTTGAGCTCTCCCAAGCGGGCCAGCGCATTCCCACCGAAGCTGACCTCAAGACCTATATCAAACGCTGGGATAAAGAGTACGGCATCACTTATCTCGTTTTGGATCTGTTACAACGCGTCTTCTATCGCACCGATGCGTCACGGGAAGCCTTTGTGGAAATGTGCGCTGACATGGATGTGCAGAAGCTGACCTTTGACAGCTATCTGTATAAAACAGTTGTGCCTGCGAACCCGCTAACGCAACTCAAAATCACCGCTAAGACGGTCGGTAGTTTGCTTCGGGGCAGTGCGCTAGCGCCCACTCGAACCTGGTAACCTCTGCCTTTCTCCTTGACACACTCCCCTAAGCCGTTGCAGTCATGACTGCAACGGCTTTTTTCTTGATCATGGCTACAGTGCATATAGCAGAATTCGGAATTTAGAGTTCGGAATACCCTTCGGGAAAGGCAAGCCCGACAGAGTTAAAAAGCTCATCAGATAACGATTCCAGACATCTGGGATGATCTGATTCAACCGTGGCTTGCAGTACCAAATTCTGTTGGGAGGCGTCAAGATCAGTCACGATCCTGCCAAGTCAGCAGCAAGCCAACAATAGGCGACATTCGTCAAGAAGCACTCTTCCTACAAACAAGGGATGTATTGCCTGTGAATGTTTGCTCAGGACAATCCGCAGCTGAAACACTTTGATTAGCAGTGAGCATCAATTCAAAGTGTCCTAATTAAATCTGCCGCTACCATATCTCAGCAAACTGCGGTTTGCTGAACAATTCACGGCAACTCTGGTCAGTCAAACGTTCCTCAGTCAGAGGTGTAAGAAAGGCCAAAGGCCTCATGCCAGAGCTCTGACATGGGCCTTCCGAAAATTTAATATGGTGGGTCTAATTCCGCAGCAATCACACCCCAAATTTCCAGTCGTCGCTAGGCACTTTGGAGCACCTGATTAAAGTGGCGATCAAGGATGAGGGCTAATTCGGGTACAGCCGCTTCAACATCGCTTTTCACTGACTTGCGCAATTTCTTATATACACCCAGAATCGGGCCAGAGGTGTACTGGATACGGTGATCAGTCACACTCAGAATGAGATCGGCCGTACGAGAGCGATGCTGTTCAAGATACGCGACTGGCTCACCTGATTGCATACCTTCTTGCCAGATCGGATCTAGTGCCTCTAGCGTCGGCGGCAACATGCGACCAAGCGCGCCTTTAATGTAAGTGGGACCAATGCCTTTGACCACCCGATAGGCCGTTTTGAGAGCCATACCTGAAACGCCTCCCTTTTGGGAGACCTGCGAGTTGATCAATTGGTCACAGTCTTCAACAATGCTAGCTTGCACTGCAGAGTCTCTAATCAAATCGCCAAGAGCCATAGTGACGCCCCATCTCTGTTCAAGGTTGCTATTTGATTGTTCACATATTTGAAGGAAAATCAACGATCTCGAGACAAGGTTCGAACTTCCTTCATGTAAATGTGTTTTCTCGTCAGGGAAAACACGGAGTCCATTCAGGCATCAGTTCTTTGGAGAGGATGAGCCGCCGTGGCAAGACATCAGGCAGCTAGGCGGATAGAGCCTCGTCAGTGTCCACTCATCAAGGGTGAAGAGGAGGGAAAAAGATCGCCACTCTACTTCATCAAGCCTTTAATAAAGCCTTGAGCGTATCACGGCGTAAACTCGCCGATTCGTCAGCCGGTTGCCAGAGCGTCTCGTAAAAGAAGAAGGCCATCCCAGCATAACCATTGGCGCGGACAGCTTGACCTTGTTGTTTGAGAATGGGCAGCGGCATCGGACGATTGCGCAACCCCGCCAAAACCCCAATGCTGATCGGTACTTGCGTTTTTAAAGACTGTACAGACGATTTCTGCAGCTCGTTGACAAAACTGCTCAAGTTCCACCGATAGGTTTGGATAATAATTTCATCCACTGAGGCAGTCGTCAGCCAACGGGGCCAGTCTTGCAAAAAATTGCGGTAGGAAAAACCGGGGGGATTCGGAGAAACAGAAAACGTTGCTTGCGGACGATATTGTTTGACCGTTTGGCTCACTTGAGCTACAAAGTCAGTCAGCTTGTCAGCTCGCCAGCGCATCCAGTGCTCTTCGCCAGAGTCCCTAGGGGGGGATTGACCCGTTTCAGACCGGTACAACTGGGTCGTGTAAGCGTCATAACCGAACTCTACTGGCAGACCAAAGTGGTCATCAACCTGAAAGCCATCAACTGGGTAGCGAGCCATCAAATCGGCAATGAGCGCCAAGTAAAACTCCTGTACCTCTGGTCGAAAGGGATTGAGCCACTCCATACTGTGCTTGTCGGTTTGAGTGCCATCGCGCTGGTGAGTGAACCATAGCGGTTGCCGAGACCGGAGAGAATTGCCGCGCCGGGCAAAGAAGCCATACTCAAACCAAGGAATCACGCGCAAATTTTTGGCGTGGGCTATTTCCAAGCATTCGGCGAGCATATCGCGATTATCTTGGGCCGCTTCTCTAGACGATCGCGTCAATCCAGGATGTAAACGCTGCTTTTCACCGAGAACGGACTCGGCGATCGCCGAAGGAAATAGCGTAAATCCACCATTCCAGACAGTGGGATAGAGCGTATTGAAACCGCAATCGACCAGGCGATCAATCCCCTCTACGAGATTTTGCCGTGAAAACAGCACCTCACTATCAACATTGGTCATCCATACGCCCCGCAGTTCGGCAGGTCGATCTGGTTCAAAGGTGGCAATCATGTCTGCGGCAAAAAGCTGAGGCAAACCGCGGCGCATAATCAATGCTTGGTAGAGGAAGGCCGCCGCTTCTGCACGGGTAGCCGGATCTAAGGGCCGCAGACGATTCTGATGGGGCACATTGACAACAAGACGATGTTCGACTGCCGCCGCCACTCCCGAAATTGCGTACTGGGGAATCGTCGCCGCGTCAGTCAAGGAAGCCTTCACCACCTCAGCGGCGGGATGAATGGGGACGAGGTCCAGACCAGAGGCCAAGGCGACCAGCACCTGCACTCGCGGCATCAACTGACCCGGCCCAAAGGTGCCATTGGTATAGCCCGACAGCCACGCAGCCCGATACACCTGGTCGATCACCTCTTTGGCCCAGTAATCATCAGGCACATCCGCAAATTGCTTACTGGGACGCTTGGCAGACAACTCAAAGGCACGACTGGCAATAACCGCAAACTCAGCGCGGGTAATCGCTTTTTCTGGCTGAAAGGTGCCGTCAGGATAGCCCGCAAAGACTTCCTGCTCTACTAAATATTCGATGCACGCCTGTGCCCAGTGTCCTTGAATATCGCGCATGGCTACCTCACGAGGGAGTCTTGGCTGTAATGGGAGCGATCGCCTTCAGCATTCATCGAGAAAATCGCCTTTCACCTTTGGAACTTGGTCTGGGGGCATAGTGTTCACAATCCTACCGTTCCTTCCCAATTATCTAACGGGCATTGACAAGTCAGATATTGCTTATTTGGCAGTAAAAGTCATCAGAAACGAAGGAATTCCCGGAGAGTCTCATGCTGATTTAACGATATCCAGTAACACAATGAGCCTTCATTAAACTCAACAGCCTATTCATCAGTTGAACTGATACGAATCAGTCGCACCCAGTTGTGGCGCAATCGTTGCACATTCAAGGCCACTCCACGCGCTGGGTGCTCACAGTCGCACATCTCGATCACCGGTCTGAGAACTGCGATCGCGCCAATTTGAAAGTGCTGTGTGCCCCTTGCCACTGTCGCTATGACCGCTCTCAGATGGATCTAAAAAAGCGGCTCAAAACCAAAACCTTATCAGATGCAAATCTGGGACATTTCAAAACTAAAATCGTGTCAAAATCGGGAGCGATCGTTCTTCATCAATAGCATCCCTCAGAGGATACTATTCCATCAATACGTTCTCCTCCATATATCCTATGTTCCAACGCGCTCCGTTATTGCCATCCGATCAATTAAAGAAACAGCCTTGGCAACAATTGGTTTTGCCATTAATTGCACTATTTGCGATTACCGTTGCGACTCGGATTATCTTTGCTGGTGAGATCGTCCGACCGGGAGACAGTGGCAACTTCACCCTTGCTGTGGAGCACTTCGATATTCGGCTCGAACAGCCCCAAATGCCGGGCATGTTCATCCTCTTCATTTTTTTCGCGAGAGGCTTCAATCTATTTCTTCAGGACCCCCATGCCAGTCTCGTCGCCGTCAACATCTTCGCGTCCGGGGTTGCCGTGGTGGGCCTCTTCCTCATCGGGCGGGAGTGGTTCAACGCCAAAGTGGGATGGACGGCAAGCTTGCTTACCTTGACGAGTCCTGCCTTTTGGCACCGTTCTGAAGTTGCACTCAGTCATGTTACTGAGTTCAGCTGGATTGTCTTGATCGATTTTACCGCCTACAAAACTGGCTTGGGACAGCGGCGATATCTGATGCTGCTGGGACTCTTGATGGGATTAGCTGGAGGCATTCGGCCAAGTACGCCTTTTTTTCTACTGCCCTTCGCCCTCTTTGCCACTTTTCGTGGATTGAGGACAAAAGGGTACAAAGTTCAAGACGTGGTAGTAGCGGTTCTGATCGGGCTTTTGGGAGTTGCTATTTGGTTTATTCCGCTGATTCAATCGGCAGGTGGGTGGCCAACTTACTGGGCGATGATTCAGGCTTGGTTGCCACTCCATACCGAGCGCCAGGATGCAGATTCTCTGGTAAAAATTTTGGACAACTTTTTTCTGCTGTTCAAAGCGCTCTTTCGAGTGGTTGGCATTGCTATTTTACCGATGCTGTGGATGGCCTTGCGGCCGCGTTCGCACTGGATTAAACGCCTGTGGCCGCGGCAATGGTCCGCTCAATCAATAATGCTCTCGATTCTGCCAGGGGGACTGTATTTTCTGCTCGTCCATTTGCGCCGAAAGGATCAGGCGTTCACCATCATGCCAGGATTCATTTTGCTCGCAAGCTGTAGCTTGGTGGCACTAGGTGAGAGATTGCAAAGTCGATATCGCTACGCTTTGGGATGGGTCATTGGCATTGCAGTCGGGTTGAATGGCTTATTTTTTGTGCTCGGACCAGACAACTTGCCCACCGCGCGCGAGTTACGGAACTACGATATCGATTATGGATCGAGTATTGAATATATTCGAGAAACATTTTTGCCCGAAACAACAGCGGTTTTAACGCATCCTTATTACCGGCGTCTAACTGATATCTATTTTCCGGATTATCAAGAACCTCAGCTTTCTATACGCGCATCTGATCAGCCGATGCCTTTGGCTCCTCATGTCCGGACGCTAGTCTTACTAGGAAATAAGGTTTTCCGAAAAACAGGGCAGGATGACGGATTTCAAACAGAGGTCGTTTCTGATCACGGTACGGTGGTTCGATACCGCACCTGGGATGAAGATGAAAGTCTGTGGATAACTGGCCGGAGTGCGGAATTGAGATCAGCTCAGCCATAAATGCTGTTGGTTTTTCAGGTACGTTGAACTGGTTAAGCCTTAATGGGTTAACGATCAGCCTCAATGGGAAATGCTTAAGCTTTAACAAGCTGCGACAAGCTCTGATGCCTTCTCCTGAACCGCCAACCATACTCATTTGGTTTTGGAATTCTCATACAAATTTGTTTTTGCAATGTTCCTGATATAGCGATCCGCAGTTTGGTTAGATTACTCCAGATCGCTGTAATCTCCGTCTGACAAAACTTTCAATTCCGTAGGGATTGCCCTTCCCGAAGGGTATTCCGACCTCAGCATTCCGAATTCTGCTATAGCTGTCACCCGTGCTCCGCCTTGTTTGGATGCTGCGATGGGCTGGTATCCCATGTGTGACATTTCAAAACTAAAACCATATGAAATGGTCGCTTACAACTTCAAAAAACAGTTCGTTGACTCAATCCGGTCAGGGGACAAATGCCAAACTATCAGGGCCACAGGACGGCGCAAACACGTCCAACCGGGGGGCAAGATACAGCTCTACACCGGCATGAGAACCAAGTCCTGTGAAAAGCTTGCCGACGCCATCTGTACGACGGTCTCTCCCATTGAGATGAGCATTGATGATGACGGCCTTCATGTCTGGGAGAACGGCCAAGAATTGAGCTTTGACGAAATGGAGGCACTGGCTGAAGCAGACGGGTTCACCGAAGACCCTCTAGATGAATTTATTCGGTTCTTTGAACCTCGGATGCCCTTCTCAGGTATCATCATCACCTGGTCTCGACTGTGATGGACTAAATCTGGACTTTGGCGACAAATACTACAAGTCTGGGACCCGCCTTCTCTCGTTAACTGCTCAGTGTGACAGCAGTGACCGCAATCGCTCGTAGAACCCTTGATTTTTTTTCAGATTCTACTATGTGCCAGTTGCCGATATCAAAACAGAGTGGTTGCGACATCAAGCAAACAATCGGTGATGGTGGTTCTGAGCAACCACCTGGGCGACGACGGCGAACTCGGTGCCGTCCGCATTGAAGCCTTCAGGAGCGTATAGATGAGCGGCTAGTTTATATCCCTGGCTCTTGAAGGAAATCTCGTTTCTTCCGGACTTGAGGTTCAGCTCTAACATGCTTGATTCTTACCGATAGGTTTTGACTGATAGGGGTCTTCAACACAGTCCTCAAGGTCTCTCAGAGAGTATTGATGATCTTGGACTGTGCCCGTGAGCTCTCTATTTGTATTCGCATATTAATTTCTGGCATACTCCTAAATCAGCCATGTTTATCTTGCTTTTTTGCCTATTTGTATCGAAATCGGGAAAATACATCAGGAGCAAGTCATCCTGGAACCATGAGTAATGTAGGCAAAATTATCGAGCTCATTGATCGACACGCTATTTCCGAGGGCGTGACAGAAACTCCCATTGAGGGATTGCAGTTGTTTCGGCAGAGCCATCTTGTGGAGCGATTGCCTGGGGTGTATAACCCGAGTATTTGCGTGATTGTGCAGGGACAGAAGCGGGCGTATTTAAACGGCAAAACCCATATCTACGATAGGGGTCAGTATTTGTGCAGTACTCTGCCTATTCCTGTAGAGGCAGAGGTGTTCAAGGCATCATCAGCAAAACCCCTACTCGGTCTTTTGCTGAGCCTTGAAACTCGATCCATGTTTGAGACGGTGCTTGAGATGGCGGCTCTGGATCGTGGCAGTGCCTCCAAAGCCAAAGTTTTGCCTGGGCTGACTGTGGCTAAGTGGGATGAGGACTTTGCCACGGGGCTTCAACGCCTTCTGGCATTGCTGGATGATCCTGTTGCACTCGATATTCTCGGCAGTGGCAGGCTTAAGGAATTGATGTTTGCAGTTCTTCGGGGTCAGGCTGGAGGCGCATTTTTCCATGCATTTGGGGGAGGAATGCAGCAGATATCGCGGGCATTAACTTTCCTGAAAGCCAATCTTCATGAAGTGCTCTCGATTGATGAGTTGGCTAAAGAGGCAGGGATGAGTCGCGCAGTATTTCACCGCAAATTTAAGGAAGTCACCACTTATTCCCCGATTCAGTTTATTAAGCTGCATCGTCTCAATGAAGCATCAAGGCTGATTGTGAATGGCTCTACTGCGGGTGATGCTGCAAATCGTGTGGGCTACTCTAGCCAATCTCAATTTAGTCGCGATTTCCGACGGTATTTTGGCAAATCTCCTTACCAGTGGGGACTTGAGCAACGGTCTGAACAATAGATATAAAGTAAAAGGGTTCGTGTGGATCGGGGCGAGCGGCCATCTCATTGAGTAATTAGAGCAAGTGGAGTTCATACTATGAATTCCACTTGCTCTAATTACTTATTGAAGAACTCAGCCACAGCATCGGTTGACGCTTTTACGGCGTCTGGCTTGTAGTAGAAATCAACATGACCAAACTCGTCAAAAGTCAGGACTTCATGCTCATTTGTTAGCTTTTCGACAAACTGAGTTGAGCAAATAGCTGTCCAGGCCGACTTGCTATATATGACCAGAGAAGGCTGAACAATTTTGTCTGCGTAGGCTGCTCCTATAGAGATGAGAGACTGCATGCCCTGGTCAGCGATATGCATGTTGGTATAGTTTTTAACTGCCTTCGGTCCTCTAAAACCATCTCTTCCATAGTAGTCATACGTTTCAGCCGCCATTGGATTAACGTTTAACGCAATATACTCTTCTCTTGATTGATCATCTGTAAGTCCATTAAGAGGAACATAATCCGGTTCTCCTGTTTCATACATCTTTTGCATCGAGGCATTTGATGCAGCAATTTGTTGATTTACTACTTCTTTGTTAGCCCATTGAAATTCATCCGCTGCCATCATGCCTGAAACCATAGCAATCTTTTTGATTCTATGATCTGTCACTGCTGCTGATGCGATAATTGAGCCACCTTGACACACGCCCAAACCGTAGATTTCATCGACGAATGGAAGCATTCCCAAGTATGAAACGGCATCCCAGGTATTTTCAATCAGTCTAAACATGTACCTTGATTGTTTGAACTCTCCTGGAAGTGCTGGAGAATCGCCCATCCCCAAGTAATCGAACCCCAAGAAGACGAATCCTTTTTTGGCCATTTCCGGTCCGTAAGTTGCCGGGATCTGATCTTTTACCTGCGGGAATGGGCTTGCACTTACTATGGCTTTGTACTTCTTGTTTTTATCAAAGCCTTCGGGAAGGTAAAGATTGCCGACTAAATCCACTCCAAAGGATTTGAAAGTTACTTTGTTGTCGCCAGCAGTGAAAGTTGGGTTTGCCATTTTCTTTGTCCTTTCGGGTTGACTGGCATTGTAATTCCTTCGCTAACGCTAAATCAGCCCAATTGATCTCAAATTTTTGTCTGTTTGTATCAACCCTAAATAAGGAGAATAGGCATAGGTCATTCTTGAATCATGAACAATACATTATCGAGCTCATCGATCAAAATGCCATTTCTGAAGGAGTGACCGTACCCCCCATTGAGGGATTGAAACTGTTTCGAATAGAACACTCTGCGGAGCGATTGCCTGGGATGTACAACCCGAGTATTTGCGTCCCTTCGCAAACAATCAAGGAGAAAAACGCTGAATGGGTTCTTTGGCAAACCATCAACGCCCATTCACATCATGAGAATTCACCACATCAAAAATGCCTGAATGTGGTGGGGGAGCTTTTTTGATGATAGTTAAAAGACTGATGACCTCGATAGAACAAAATAACTACAGAGACTAACATGAGTAACGTCAAAGCTCGGCGGCATCGCGAAGCGGCGTCCGCTGAAGTGCCTTGTTGGGCCTCAGGGCTTTCTGCATGAAGACACTGAGCGGATCGGCAACGTAGTCACCGAAAGCATCGCATTCAGCATAGCCAAGCTTCCGATAGAGGCCAATTGCCTGCTGTTGATGGATTCCCGTCTCTAGACGGACCACTGCCAGTCCATGTGCAGCAGCGACCTGCTCAAGGCCCGCCATGAGACTTTTCGCATACCCCTTGCCCCGATGCGCCGGAGGGACGAAGACTCGCTTGATCTCACCATATTCCTGAAAGAGTTTGATCGCACCGATTCCAGCCAGCTCGTCATCGTCATAGGCACCCAGCATGTGCACGTTGTCCGCCCTAAGCACATCTATGGAGTCGAGGTGATTGCTTTCATCTGGGTATAGCACTGACTGGTAGGCATCAAGCTCTTCAATGAGGGGGCTCGCATCGTGTGGATCGATTGGCTGTAGTTGCATCATGCTGTGTCTCGGATGCCCGCTGTGCGGCTACTCGTTGATTAATTCACCTTCACCGTCAACTGATTGCCCGCCAGCTCAACGAACTCCTGGACGATGATTGATGAGTAAGAACTGGAAACCGTGACGTGGGCACCGGATTCCTTGGCTATCAACAGCAACTCTTTGACCGTTTCAGGAGAATAGTTAATTTCTGACAGGTCAATATTGCCGCCGAGCTGAGCGATCTCTTTAAGCGTTTGGGGGTGATAAGCCATATACCTCTAAATACAAAAGCTCCACCAGGTAAAAGCAGTAGAACAAAGTAGCTTGCAATGTCCAAAAGGATGCAAGGAAAAAAGCTTAAGCTGTCGACACAAAGATTGTCCGTTCCTTTAGAACAGCCTCGCTAGCGATGTCTGAAATGATGCCAGGAGGCGGGCTTGAACCGCCGACACGAGGATTTTCAGTCCTCTGCTCTACCAGCTGAGCTATCCCGGCTTAAGCGCAAAATCAAAGCGCTTGATTAAGATAACAGACCAATTGAACCAACAGCAAGCGTTTTCCAAAAAATATGGCGATGCGCTTGCTGAGTTCCCTCAGTTTATGCCTGTTGTCGTCTGGTTAATCCACTGGGCGCAACCGGGCTACCTTCAGCAAGAACTCGCCATCCCCCTGTCCCGCGTAGGAGCGTACCCGCACGGTATAGACACCAGTTTGAGTAATCCGGGCAAACAAGAGAGAGTTAGTGGTGCCGTCTGGCCCATCATCATTTTCGCCAACGGTAGTACCATCGGGGCCAAGCAGGGTCACGAGCGTATCAAACTCTTCAGAAATTAGATCGATCGCGACCTGGTCACCATCTTCTAGACGAACCGTGTAGTCGCGGGCAAAACCACCCACCCCGGTAGGAATGTCACTTTCAGAGAGCGTATCCGTAATTTCCCGGCTGTCGGGCATAGAAATTGGCGTATAGACCGCACTTTGAGCCTGTGCTTTAACCGCAGCCAGACTGAGCGTGCAAGCTACCGCAAGGGGCATCCATACCAATGAACCTGCAGAGCGAGATAACTTCATAGATTTCTTTTTAGACAAGATTTTCGTCTGTCATTATGGCCCAGCTTTGTGAGGATGCAGCCAAACGCTACAAGGTGATCACATTTGCCTGACTCTAGGCGCTGTCATCCGATCGCGGTCAAACCCCTGACAGTGAGAGGGCAACAGCCCCTAGCCGATTGAGTGAATGCAGGCGCGATAATGCTGATTCCTAAAGGTTTTTGGGGTTAATTGATGACGCGCCTTAGGACGGCACATCTGGTTTGTAATAGTCGTCTTTGGCGGGGGTCTGTGTACCGCCCTCAGGATTGATGCAACCAGGTTTATCGACGTATTTACAGACTCTAGCCCACAAGCGGGCGCGGTTACCCGTTGGGCCAGAGGAAAACTGGACGCGATCGCCTCCGACAATACCGACCATGATTTTAACGCCACAGACTGGGCAGGTTTGAGTTTCCATGAGTCTATCTGTTAGAAATCGCTTGCCCCTATCATCTCAAGAAGTGGGTGATTTCGTAAAAAGTGAGTAATTTCGTACCCTTGAGGCGACAGCAGTTGTCCCCAAGCTGACGCGCTAGAGCACCGGTACAGAATACCGAAAACAGTTCAGGCGAACTACCAAGACTCAACGAGAAATCAGGTACTTCAGATATCATCCTTTCAGAGAAAAATGGTGAGCATGAATACTGTACCGGTGCTCTAGGCACTCATTAAGAGTGAGCAAACTGAACCGGGACTCTGCAAGAGTCCAGTCGCTTCATCGTTTATTAGTCAGGGCAGACAACCAGCTTCTAGAGATGGATCTCACTGCAATAGGTGCTCGATCATGCGCTGAGCTTGGGAGCCGTATCCCCCACCAAACAGATTGAAGTGATTGATGATGTGATAGAGGTTATAGAGAATTTTTCGAGTTTCATAGCCTGGCTCTAAAGCATAGGCATCGTTGTAGCCGTCGTAAAACGGCTGAGGAAAACGGCCCAACAATTCAGACATAGCGATATCGACTTCGCGATCGCCGTAGTAGGTCGCTGGGTCCAAAATGACTGGGGTGCCATCAGCAGTGACGGACGCATTGCCCGACCAGAGATCACCATGCACGAGGGACGGCTCTGGCGTGTGACCCGCGAGCAAGGAGGGGACAGCGGCCATTAACTCGTCCTGCCGCCGAAAGTTACCCCGACGATGGGCCAATTGAAACTGATAGCGCAAGCGATATTCAACATAAAATTCTACCCAGTCTGCCGTCCAGGGATTTTTTTGCGGCGTGTCGCCGATGGTGTTGTCTCGTTGCCAGCCGAATCCGCGATCGCTGGTTACCCGATGCATCGCCGCCAGATCCTGTCCCATCTGATACCACGAGTCGCGGTTGCTGTTACCCAAGGGCAAATACTCCATCACGATGTAGCAGGAGCCATTGGCCGTACCCCAGCAAACTGGCTTGGGCACCCGAATCGTATTCGTATCAGCCATTGCCCGTAGACCCAGGGCTTCAGCCTCAAACATGGCGTACTGGGCCGCTTGATTTAGCTTGAGAAAATAGTCGCGATCGCCATCGGAAATGCGGAACGCTTGATTAATGCTGCCCCCACCAATACTACGCCGGTCTTGAATATCAAACGGTTGTCCGGTCGCGCGAGCAATATCTTGGGCAATGATGTTCCACATAGGGCGAAATCGGCGGGTAGCTAGACGATGGACAGCAACGACGGCAACTAGGTTGCCATAGCTCTAGTGCAGCATTGACTAGCCCACAGAGTCAAACCGCTATCGTGGCAGAGTGAAACTGATCGGTTCGCCTTGCTGTTGGCCACAGATCTCGCTATACCAACACTATGACGCGATCACCGATGGTTTCTCCCATTCCCGCTTCTTGGCTAGGCCGTCCCTCTCCAGACGTTGCCCCTGACTTAATTGGCTGCACCCTAGTCCGCCAATTTCCCGACGGTAGCCAGTATCGAGGCCTCATTGTCGAAACGGAAGCCTATGCCCCCGATGACCCCGCCTGCCATGCCTATCGTCGCCGCACCGCCCGCAACGAGGTGATGTTTGCCTCCCCCGGCAGCTGCTATGTGTATTTAATCTATGGCATGTATCACTGCATCAATGTCGTCACTGATCTGGATACGGTACCCAGTGCCGTCCTCATTCGCGCTTTAGAACTGGACACCCTGCCCCCCTGGCTAGACGAGAAACAGCGCCGTCAACCGCATCGAGTAGCCGCTGGCCCGGGCAAACTGTGTCGGGCTCTGAAAATTGATCGCACCCTCAACGGCATTACCTTTATTAGCAAAGCTCCACTGTGGCTTGAACCGCGATCGCCGCAGTTTGAGCAGTTAATCACCACTGGCCAACATCAACTGGTACAAACGACTCGTATCGGCCTAACTCAGGGGGCAGACATTCCCTGGCGATGGTATCTAGCTGATTGTCCAGCGGTGTCGAAAAAGGGCTGACAGCCGCATCTTAGGACTTATGATAAGGGCGCTTGGGTTGTCGCTGATTAGGAAACTAACGGAGCCATGACCACAGAAGACTTTTCGCCCTATTTGCAAAAATTACTGGCGCTATACGACGAAAAGCGTAAGCGCTTTCGGTGGACTTTATCTCTGTTACTGGTTGGGGCGATCGCGTTCTTTTTTCTGATCTTCTTTCCCTATTTGACGCTGTTGGGCAACCGCGCCGACTGCTTGGCCAAACAGGCATTGTGCACTGAGCTAGAAACCTCCATTTTGGATAGTCGCTTTACTGAATTCACCACGACCTGGGGCAACATTCCCGTCTCTACGTCGGAAATTGTCGTACTGTTTCCAGGGCTGCTAGCATTGGGCTTTCTATTGGTGTCTTCACAGTTGGTCAATCTGATGCGATTGCGTAAAGCGATTCAGCAGCAGGCTACGAACTACGGCCCAGCCATCGATGTCACTCTGATTGCACCAATTTTGCTAGAGCCTCAGAGAGCCTTAATTGACTTGATTGCTGGCGGCTGCATACTGCTCGTACCGGTTTTAGTCGGTCTGTTTAGCATCAATGTTATCTACGTCCGCATCGTAGACTTACGCAATGCCTTGCCTTACGTCCCTGGTCCCCGTTATTACCATGGTCTCTATGCGGTGAGCAGCGTGATTTTTCTCAGCAGTCTGGCCCGAGTAGGATGCGAGTTCCTAAGTTTTGCCAAGCCGCATCGCCTCAAAAACTAATTTGGGTCTGGGTTTTGCCATCCTAAGCCGTCCGAAGTCGATGCTATGGCCGGACTCGCCTCGACTTGGGACGGCAAAAAACCAGTGAATGCTTAAACAGTGGCACATTCCACACCGTGAACGAAATAGCCTAGAGCCGAATGGTCATTTATAGCAAGCCGTAGTTTGGTTAGGTCACTCTAGATCACTGGAATCGCCATCTGGCAGGCCTTTTAATTCCGACTTCCGACTTCAGCATTCCGAATTCTGCTATACCAGCCCCAGCAGAACTCATGATTCAAAAGGGCTGCCCACAATAGCGCTCTCTGAATGGCTGGTCGGCCCTGACTCCTTTAGCCAATCAGATTTCATTCTTGTTTCCGTAAAACTACGATCGTGTATTTTCTTACATTTATAAGATTCCAAATATAGGAGTCTGATGGAATAAGTAAAGTCACTGAATCAATGAAAAAACCCCTAAAAAAACAGTAATCACCCTCAAAAAATCCCTTCAAAACTAGTTAGATAAAAAGAAATATTTTCAAATCATCGGTAAATTCACAGATCTTCTCGCCAGAAGACTGAGGCGCTTAAGCGACTCATTAATTAGCCATGAATTATTTTAAGAAAACAACAATATTACGGATGTAGTCTTGAGGCACTTGTTTTTACTCTGTAGTTATCAAAACAGGCAATTTTGTGTGTTCCTTATTTCTTTGAGAGCCAGTGCATCTTACAAGTCCATGCAACGTTAGGCTAGAAAGTCATGTTATCCAAGCAAACAATTACAGCATTAGCGGCCATTGGTAGCCTCGGGATCATTCCCTTGACTCCAGGGTTAGCTCAGGCTGCTGCTTACACTCTCGATTTTGATCATGACGCTAAGGGTAATGTCATTGATTTCAATAACTTTGATCTCTTAGTTGGTGATTGGAGTGCCGATAAACCAGATGACTACGACAAAAAATGACTATAAGGTCTCAGATCAATGGTTGGAAGATTTTGGGGTCACCATCAGCACCAACAAAAATAAAGGTATCGTACTTTTTAATACCGATCCCAATTACTATGCGCCAGATAGCGCGGCTTACGATAGCAATGCTAGAGATGGCAGCGGCTGGTTGAAAGATTTTGATAATGATCTTTTGACCGGCGAATACTTGGAATATAAAACTGACTATGATGGTGGCTCGAGCAACTTGGGTAATGTTCTCATTATCCAAGAAGACAATAAATACTACCAGCCTGACGATCGCGCTAAGGGCGGAACGATTTCTTTCGACTTTGAAGAACTGGTTAGTCTCAGCTCAATTGATCTCTTAGATATCGATGAATTCAAGAAGAATAAACTCGTCACATTCCAAGCGTTTGGTGAAGACGGTAGTGAAATAGGCACCTGGGACTTTGATGAGAACTCGGCAGTTCAGCTTAGCAAAAGCGATGGTGATAACTCGTTGTATCGTTTCAATTTTGATGCCACGGGTGTGAGCAGATTGAGCGTTATTTATCCTGGTAGTGGGGCGATCGCGGCCCTCCGCTGGGAGGAGAATCAGGCTCCACCCACCATTCCTGAGCCCGCTGCCATTCTCGGTTTGCTCACCGTCGCTGGCTTAGGGCTGCGTCGTAAGCAACCGTCTCAGACAGCTTAGAAGGACAAGTAAACCTGAAAATCGTACGGTTTTCGCTGGTGAAGTTACTCCCATCAGAAACCTTAGCCCCCTTGCTAGATAACTAGTGAGGGGGCTAACCATGAGGAAATGGCTCAGTAGCTTGGAATTTAACCGCTATCGACAGGAAGCTGATCACAGATCTCCAGCAGCGATCGCAAACGACTAGGATAAAACCTTGTGCCTTGCCTCTGTTTGTGACCAGGTAAGTTTGGGTGATGACTCCTTTTTTGCAGCGCTTTGGCCGACTGGTAATCGCCAATATTGTGTCTAACTTAATGGTGCCGTTAGCCGGCATTATCGATACAGCTTTTTTAGGGCACCTTGCTAACGTGCATCATTTGGGAGGCGTGGCGATCGCTTCGGTGATTTTCAACCTGGTGTATTGGAGCTTTGGCTTTTTACGCATGGGCACCACTGGGCTCACAGCTCAAGCCTTAGGTCGCCGTGACACCCACACGATGAACCTGCTGTTGTTACGTAATGGCTTACTGGCAGTGGTGCTAGGGGTAGGAATTTTAGCGCTACAGACACCCATTCGCGAACTCGGGTTTTGGCTGCTCAACGCTGAACCCAATGTGCGCTTGTCGGGCGAGGCCTTTTTTAACGCGCGCATCTGGGGAGCCCCGGCAGTTCTCGCAAATTATGTGCTGTTTGGTCGGTTTTTAGGGTGTGGACAGGGTCGCCGCGTGATCCTGCTGTCATTTGTGGGTAATGGCAGCAACATCTTGCTGGATTACTGGTTTATTCGCGAGTTGGGCTGGGAGAGTGCTGGCGCTGGGGCCGCAACCGCACTAAGCCAGGGAATGATGTTAGCCGTCGGGTTGAGCTTTTTATTGCGGGAAGTAGCGATCGCTGAGTTATGGCAGTTACGGGCAAATCTCTGGGATAAAACGGCTCTAACAGCCATGCTGCAACTAAACCGTGACCTGATGGTGCGGACATTTGCGTTGCTCCTAAGTTTTACTCTCTTCACTAATTGGAGTTCTGCCATGGGGAGTGAAATTTTGGCCGCCAATGCCTTACTGCTACAGGTTGTGACCCTGACCTCGTATTTTATTGACGGGCTCGCGTTTGCAACCGAGAGTTTTGCCGGTCAGTTCTACAGTATGGGAGAAGTACGGCAGCTCAAAACGCTCCTTATTTGGGGTCTCAGTAGCAGCGTCTTGCTTGGAGTTGCGATCGCCAGCCTCTTCAGCCTTTGGTCACAACAACTGTTCGAACTGATGACCCAGCATCAGTCGGTCATTGACCAGGTGCAAGCCCAGGTTTGGTGGTTACTGCCAACCCTGGGGGTCGGCGCGATCGCCTTTTTGCTCGATGGCTATTTTTTAGGTCTGACGCAAGGGCAATTACTGCGTAACTCAACCCTGTTAGCAACGGGCATCGGCTTCTTGCCCTTGGGCTTACTGGCTCGTCACCTCAGTAGTCCAGCGTTGTTGTGGTTGGCCCTGGCCAGTTTTATGGCAATTCGGGCCATGACTCTGGCGAGCCAAATTCCTCGCAGTTTGCGATCGGCTCACGATCAAATCGTCCTCCCCGATCCCGCTACCCTTTGAGGCCGAAGGTTAGTCAGGTCGGGGATCGGGAGAACATTGACTCAAGCGCCAGCAGTCAAGTCAGCAGCTTTTGCCTGCATCATTTTAAAGATGTTGTAGAACCCATTGGCCCGTGAGGGGGTCAAGCTGACATCAAGTTGAGTTTCTTGGATGAAATCGGGCGACAGAGCAACCACTTCCTGGGGCGTGAGGCCATTCATGCCGCGAATCAGAAACGCCACCAGTCCTTTCGTGATCTGAGCGTCAGATTCCCCCAAATAATGGATTTTGCCGTTCTCTAAAGAAGCAATCACATAGACCTGCGAAACGCAGCCCTTGACTTTGTTATCTTCTGTCTTGGCCTCGGCAGGAAAGTCTTCTAACTTTTTAGCGAGCCAGAGCAGTTGCTCATAACGACGCTTCGGATCAGCCACTTTTTGAAATCGCTGAACCAGTTTTTCAATGGAGGCGGGACGAACGGAAGAGGATGCAGACATGGGAAGAGCGATCGCCACAAACAACAGATAGCCATTCAACGGCTTTTCCCATTGTAAAGAGAGATTTGCTTAAAGTTCGCCTTTGAGCATGGAACGCATTCTGAAAAACGGACAGCGAGAGCCAGAGGAGGGAGCCGAGTCTGGACCGAGCTGCGACAGTTGGTAACCGTTGGGATAAGTCCGGTTGGTCTGATCAACGCCAAATCGAGGCCGCTGGTGCCGGGGCAAACGACGCATGAGTTGCTGGCGTAGTTGCAAACCTCGCAACATGGCCTGCTGTAGTTGAAAGGGTGGGGCTGGCCAACCTAGCGCTAAGCGCATGGATTCATCGGCTACTGCCCGAATCACTAAAGGTACAAGAGGCGCTGCGATCGCTGGCAACCAGCTCTGCATCAATCGCACAACGGCATCGCCAATGGCTCGATTATCGGGGTGATAGTGAAAGTGCTCAGCTTCGTAAGCCTGGTTGAAGTCCTGAAAAGCTTCATAGGTTTCCGGAATCTGGCACAGTTCCATCCGCTCTCCGACGACTCGCCAAAACCGAAAGAGAGCCTGTTTTTCATCCGATGTAAAGGGTCGCCAGCCAAAGTGCCGATTCCAACGAATGGGTTCATAAATCAGAGTTGACAAGACATAGAGAAAATCTTCATTGTGGATATGGAAACGCTGATGAATGCGATTCATCTGCATAATAGCGGCGCTCCCTTGAGGACTGTCGTAGCCCCATTTCAAGATGTTGCCCAAAATCAGACCGGTGTCGTCGTAGCGTTTTTGAGTTCGGTGTTCAAACTCTCCTGTTTGGTGCAACAGACTCGAAATTCGGGGGACACAAAAGGTCTTTAAAACGGCAATTTCAAGAGAACGATTGAGCTCCCAAGGAAAATCATATCCGGCGAGGCGATGACAAACTGCAACTGGATCGATTGCGGAAGAGGAGGCAGCAATCCGCAAAGTTTGCTTCAGGGCATTCATAAGTGAGCGATCGCAAAAAGTAGACTCTCACCCTTATTGCGTGGCGGCGATCGCTCCTTCCGGAGAACTTATCAAGCTTTATCCAGATCCCCAAATCGGCTCAGAAGTTTAGGTATTAGGTGAATCTTTATGAGCGACAAAACGCTGGGCAACCGTCTCGGGCTGAATCGCCGAGAGGATGATGTGCCCTGAATCCATAATCAGCACGGCGCGTGTGCGGCGCCCATAGGTGGCATCAACCAGCTGTCCGCGATCTCGCGCGTCAGCAATCACCCGCTTAATCGGCGCTGATTCTGGACTCACGATGGCGACGACTCGGTGAGCCGAGACAATATTGCCAAACCCAATATTGATCAGCTTGATGTCCATAAAATATCCTGGAGAACGCCTGCAAGCGGAACCTACGATCCCCCTACCTCTCAATCGGCACAGCCTCAGCTGCACCGGCTGTCGGGTGTAGACTCAAGTAAAGCACGTGCGCAAAGTCAGGCGCCTGCAGATGACAAATAAGCAAATTTTGAGTGCCATGCTTGCGTCTCATGTTAGCTACAAAAAATCCAAGCCACAAGAACTTCCCCAACTGCTGCCAATAATGAATAATCAGCCCCGCAAAAAATCAGCGGGTATTTGTAACATAATTAATTTAAGAAATGATTTACACAGACTGTAAAAGCGAGTCACGTCGGCGCTGACAAACTGTTGTCAGGCTGTTCAGAGCATCGCTGACGAGCTTGTTAAGCCTTAATCTGGATGCGATGCCATCGCCCTTGTGTAACTCAGCCTTCGGTACAAGCTGACGTGGTTATCTTGTTTAGCTTGACCAACCGTTTCAGCAAGTAGGAGAACCTAGCCATGCAACCTGTGGATTTCACAACCTTGATGGCGGTCTGTGCTGAGCTGCGACGTGATTGGCTACCGGCCCGGTGCGAGCAGGTGATTCAGCGCGATCCAACCACGCTAGCGATCGCCCTGAGAACCCTCAATCAACGGGGCTGGCTAACGATCTCTTGGCATCCTCAGGCGGCTCGTTTGCATATTGACTCACCGCCACCAAGAGTGCCTGACACGTTTACCTTTAGCCAGCAACTCAAGCATCAAATTGGGGGCTACGCGTTAGTCGGCATCACTCCTGTTGCACCGTGGGAACGAGCATTAGATTTGGGGTTTGCCAAGCGCCCCGGTGATCCCATTGAATGGCATTTGTATATCGAGGTCATGGGCAAATACAGCAACGCCATTTTGGTCAATGACCGCAATCAAATTGTGACGGCAGCCCATCAAGTTTCTGATAAGCAATCCAGCGTGCGGCCGATCGCGACGGGTGCCCCCTACAGTCCGCCACCAGAAATTCCTGGTCCATTCCCCACCCGTGACGAGCCCCGAACGCGTTGGCAAGAACGAGTAGCGCTCCTGCCAACCAACCTTAAAAATGCACTGTTTAAGGCTTACAGCGGTTTAAGTTCTGCCTTAGTACGTGATTTAGCGACCCAAGCCAACGTGTCGCTAGCGCAATCAGTTAACGATCTGACTCCTGCCGATTGGGAACGATTATTTGAGCAATGGCAAACCTGGCTGCAGCGCCTGGATACGGGCACCTTTTCAGCCCACTTTTTAGCTGTGGGCTATTCGGTATTGGTGGCGGCGAGTACTCCAGCAGAAAGTGTGCAGGCATTGTTGCGAGACTATTACACCAACGCCCTCAATCGCCAAGAATTTGACCGTTTAAAGAATCAGCTCACCCAACGGCTTAAAACTCTGTTGAAGAAATTGCGCCACAAGGAAGACACCTTTGTTCAACGCTTGAAGCAAGCTGACCAGGCTGATGACTATCGGCAGCAAGCTGATTTGCTCATGGCTTATAACTATCAGTGGCAACCCGGCCTAAGATCAATGGCATTGGCCGACTTTGAAACTGGTGAGACCGTCAACATCGCCCTGGATCCCGAAAGGAACGCCATTCAAAATGCCCAATCACTGTATAAAAAACACCAAAAATTGAAGCGATCGCGGCAAGCGATTATGCCTTTATTACAGGCTGTACGGACAGAAATTGCTTATTTGGATCAAGTGGACGAAGCGGTAAAACGGCTTGAGCACTACGAAGCTGCAGTGGATTTGATGGCTCTGCAAGAAATTCGTGACGAACTGATTCAACAGGCTTATCTGGCAGATCCGACCTATCGCCCCAGCCCTCCTACCAGCAAAGATTCGCTAAATGTGCGGAAATTCCAGACTCCCAGCTATTTAGAAGTGTGGGTGGGCCGTAATAATCGGCAGAATGATTTGCTAATTTCGAAAGCTGCCACAGATTACGATCTATGGTTTCACACTCAAGAGATTCCGGGCAGTCATGTGCTACTGCGCCTGGATGCAGGACAAGTGCCCACCGACGAAGATTTACAGTTTACGGCGGACATCGCAGCCTATTTTAGCCGCGCCCAACAAGCTGATCAGGTGCCAGTCATCTTCACTCAGCCCAAGTACGTCTTTAAGCCCAAAGGGGCATTACCTGGCATGGTGACTTATACGCATGAAACCATTTTGTGGGGCCAGCCCACTAAAATCTCTGCTCACTTGATAGCTGACTCCACGGCCTCAGCGCCCACTTTAGTCGCTTCATAAGGCGATGAGTGTCAGGGTTTCATGAGCACATATCAGAGAAATTCACCCAAAAGTCATGATTGTCAGCCAAGTCTCTAAGGCAATCCTCCGAAAGTTCTGAAGATTTATGACAAAAAATCTGTGTGGCTTGATACAATGCGTCTGGTGAGAGAGATGAATCGGGAAACACCGCTTCATGGACGTTTTGAGAGACGTCGTTTCCTCCCACTTGAGAGAGCAACTATTTTTTTGGCCGACTTCAATGAAGTCGGCTTTTTATTTTTCCAGTATCAGACAGTCTAATGACGATACATCGTCAAAGTGGCTTCAACGGAATCGTCAAAAAAGTTTGTTCCCAAAATTCACACCATCGCCTAATGTTTCGTTAAAGGCAAACCTACCTTGGCTAACAAGTGGAGCGGCCCGATCCGGCCAAGTTTTTCGAGTTCCGCTGGGGTCTTAACGAGTAGCCAGCCAGCATAACCTAAACTGTTGACACTAATTTCAGCATAGCTGGCCTGCGATCGCCCAATCACCATCATCCAGTCATGGGTCACCAGCAAGTTGTAGGGGTGATTGGGTTGTGGGGCAGCGAGATTAACGCCCAGTTCTCCTAGCAATCGGCGATAGGTTTTGAGCAGTTGGCTGCCAAGCCTGTCGCAATCCTGTGACCACGCGTCCTCTAAGGACTGTATGCGGTGTTGAAAGGGCAAGTTCAGCAGAGTTTGTGGCGAGGCTGCCGTGGGTCGCTGAGAGATAACCTGTGCAATCGGTAAAGTCGTGGCGCTCTCACCCTGCTGAAAGGGAATGAGTTGCAGATGCTTATGATGCTGGCTAGCCCCCGCCACTGGCCCACTGTTGAAAAAAGCCAGGCCCTCAATTTCTTGTAGGCAGCGAGCGAGGGCGACAAAGTCATCAAAGGTAAGCCAGGTTTGCTGAGAAACATAGTCGCGCGTGATGACTAACAGATGATGATCAACCACGTTGAATTTATTGAGTAAGCAGACATGAGTCGGTGACAAGTCGGCGACAAATAAGGCCTCATCGTAGGGCAAAAATGGGTTGTCTGGCTGGGTTGGCGGGCGATCGCGCTGCGCTTGTTGATACTTTTCTTTGCGGGCAAGACTATCGACTAACCGCACGACAAAGGGGATTTCGGCATCCTCTAGGATATGAGTTTGGGTCGCGATCGACTGCAAAGCACCACTCGCCAGAGCTTGACGAGTCGTCTGCTGGATTAATGGCCACAGGGCATCAGACACTACCGCAGAAATTTCAGTCATGAATCCTGGCTGTCATGAGAACTATTGCTAAGCTAACAGAGGTCGTAAAGTCAGATCATTAAAGTGATTCGCTCTACCAGATCGCTTTGGGTGGAGTGGTTTGCACTGCTAGCGTTGACTTACTGCAAAAGTCTCTCTCGGACCATATTGATCACACGTGTTGTCAGAAGAAGATACACCTGCTCACCACAGCCCACCAGTGAGGAGGTCTAGAGCTGTCACTAGAGTGATTGCAAGGCTAAGGCACAAACCAAACCGTCAGCAAGAGACCCACGAGGTCTAGCGCATGCAGAAGACTCAGAGCGAAGCACCTTCAACGCTTCAGGCTGCACATTTGAGAACGCTTTGATTAGAAAGTTAAGTGTAATAAGGGCGAACGAGGGGATTCGAACCCCCGAGTGTCGGAACCACAATCCGATGCCTTAACCCCTTGGCTACGCTCGCCATGCGCGTTTTTCAATATAGCATTTCTCCCCGTTATGTGAATAAGTAAGGCAGAATAATTCAGTCGGTGTTGGTTGTTTTATCTGGATGCTCGGGTCTGTCATCCGGTCGCGGTCAAATCCTTTCAGCAAAAGAACGGCAGACCCTAGCCTGTTGAGTAAATGCGGGCGCGATAATGCTTAGCCCCAAAGGCTTCTGGGATTAATTGATGACGCGCCCTAGCAACATTGTCAAAGTGCCTCGTTATCTCGGTTGCCGATTTAGGCACAGCTAATGGAACGGCACTGGCATGAGCCTCAAACGTCTCATGTGGAGGGACATCCACAGCTCGCCTACTCACCAGACAACATTCTGCTTAGCATCTTGCTATCTACAGGCGATCAAGTTGGCATATCTGGTTGAACTATGAAACTATCTGTCCTATTAGGCGCAATTGTGTTAGCGATCGCCACTGCCGCACTAGTGGTCACTAACCCTGGTCCTGACGCTTATGCTAGCTATGTACATGAGCAAGCTAAAACCCTTCTCACGGACGAAGTGTGTACAGAGTTGCCAGCCGGGATTGGCGAGTTGCTGGGCAGTCAATGTGATGAGATGGTGCAGTCGTTGATGCCTGAACTCGACAACTTAATTCGAGCACGTACCCATCGCCTCAATTTTGCCATCGGGAGTGTTTATCGCACATCATTAGGCCTTCCCAACTTTCCCATGCTGCCAGAATATCGTATTGAAACCCTAGGTATTCTGAATCGATTTATCACCTACAACATGTCGCAGGTGAGCTGATAACGGCTCGAATCAGGAGCTTTAATGGGGACGCCGCGGTTTCGCGTTGGCCACTACACCAGCAATGCCCAAGGCTAGAAGTCCCAGAATCTGCTGCGGCTCAGACACGGCTACAGGGGAGCCGGGATTGAGTGGCCCTAAGTCCAGAACATCACGATCTGGCACTTCAGTATCTCTAGGTCCGCCGGAAAAAAGCACGCCTTCCACTGGTAGAGAGTCCAGCCCCTCAATTTCATAGGGGCTGCCCGAGCTAGCGGGATTTAAGCGTGCACCAATCGCAAAATATGATCTGCCTTCAGCGATCGCTTGATTGAGACTTGCTAAAGCAGCATCAAGGTCTACCTCAAAGGCGTCTAGAACCAGATTGTCATCATCATCTTGAGACGGCGGGCCGACAATGACAGCTGACCCATACTGCACCCCTGTCCCTAAATCCTCAAAAGGATTATCACCCCTGACAGTGACCAAAGAAGTGGTGTCATCAACACGAATGCTGCCAGCATCAACATCGTAGAAATCGATAATTTCCGTGCTCTCAGTTGAGTAAAAGCGCTTATTGAGGAGTCTCAATGAGACGCTAGAAACCGGTTCCTGAAGAGAACTGATATTAAAAACAAAGTATGAGCGATTCTCAACACCATCTCGAAACCCAGTCAAGGTGTTCCCAATCGGATCGATTAAGTCAGGGGGGGGGGATAAAGTCGTTGAATTCTAGATTATCTTCGTCATAGCGAGACATCGTCGTGGCACCAATGGAGATCGCCTGATCACCAGCACCCAAAATCAAGGTCGCCGCGTCTGCGGTACCACACCAGGTAGCCGAGATCGCTAGACCAAGCAACCCTGAGAGATATCTGAGGCATGCAGCCTTCATACTTATCCTCAACACATATGGAGCAGTCGACGAAATCCTGTAGAGACCGTTCCCTATTTTTCAAATCTAGACTGAACTCCTGCCCATCACTGGTCAGTAAGCTCAGCACTGCTGATTTACTTAAATCGATGCACCCCGAAAACCAGTTCGCTCAAACGGTTACCGAGCTAACAATCACTTCATCTAGCGATCGCGGACTTCATTGAAATCCGCATATACGAAGTGTGCTTAACGAACCATTATAATTTTGCTAAGCGAGAGTGAGTTTCTCAGCTAAATTGCTGAGATTTAGTAAGTAGTAGCCCTGATGGCCTTCACCCCTAATCTGGCTGCTGCCGTAAATTCTGGCAAGCTTATGGCGGCATCTTCATCAAGGCTAAAAGTTTGACTGAATTACTTAGCAGATGCCTTACATCTTAGTCGTCAGCATCCGCAACAAAGGCCGTGTTTTCTAGGATACATTGAACATGGCTCCACATTCATAGCAGGTCATTCTCCATGGGGAAAACACCTATAGAGAAGCCGTTGGGGTGTTAGATGTCTACAGTTATTCCTACGTGCAAGCAGGCTTTTTGACACATCAGATAAACGCGTAAGCTGATTGCAGAGTGGCCACGCTCAAATCAGAAGATCAGCAACGCCCCAGTCTCTTGGATACATGTCAGCAGCCATCAGTTTCATCACTGAATCGGGCATAGATTCGTCCTCCTTGTACTTGGCATCATGCAATCTCTCAGCATCACAACGATATATAAGCAAGAAGCCCTCTTCTGCAACCGGTTATCCATGCAGACCGAAAGTCACCCAAATTATTCGGTGAGGTTCTGCTAGGGACTGTCATCATTTAGCGGCTGAATCCTTCTGCTGCCAAGCGATCAGCCCCTAGCTAGTTGATTGGGTGCGGGCGCGGTAATGTCCGTCGTCAAAGCGTTCTAGATTTAATTGATGACGCGCCCTAGGGTCTGTCATCCGGTCGCGGTCCCATCCTTTCAGCAAAGGAACGACAGACCCTAGCCTATGACATGAATGCGGGCGCGGAAATGCTTAACCCCCGAGGTTTCTGAGATTAAGTGATGACGCACCCTAGCAATTTAATAACATCACGGAAATTAGAGTGCCGAGATCGCGGCCACGGCTGCTTCTAGAGCCAACGCCACGTGAGTCCAGTGGGTACCGCCCTGGCAGTAGGCTACGTAGGGCTCTCGTAGGGGACCGTCGGCGGAGAGTTCAGAGGTGCTGCCATCGATGAAGGTGCCACCCGCCATCACCAGTTCACTTTCGTAACCAGGCATCCCAGCGGGGACGGGCTCGACATAAGAATCGACCGGAGAATGCTGCTGGATGGCCTTGCAGAAAGCGATCAGTTTTTTCGGGGAGCCGAGCTTGATGGCCTGAATAACGTCGCGTTGACGGTCAGCAGCGGGGGGATTTACGGGATAACCGAGTTGGTCAAAGGTGTGAGCGATGAGAGCGTTGCCTTTCATTGCTTCGCCGACCATTTGCGGGGCGAGGAACAGTCCTTGAAATAAGAGACGATTTTGATCGAGGCTGGAACCGCCGCTGCCACCGATGCCAGGAGCGGTGAGACGACAAAGCGCCCTTTCGACCAGGTCCTGGCGTCCAGCGAGGTAGCCGCCTGTAGTCGCGATCGTGCCACCAGGATTTTTGATCAGCGATCCGGCCATCAAATCCGCCCCGACGGCGGTGGGTTCCCGATCTTCTACAAATTCCCCATAGCAGTTATCCACAAAACAAATGGTATTAGGATTCTGGGATTTAACGCTGTGAACAATCCGCTCGATCGCCTGAATACTCAGGCTCCGCCGCCAACTGTAGCCGCAAGATCGCTGAATTAAGACCATCCGAGTATTAGGACGGACGGATTCCCCCAATTGATCCCAGTCCACAGAGCCGTCCATCGTGAGGGATAATTCTCGATAGGTAATGCCAAACTCTTTGAGGGAACCTTGGTGATTACTGCGAAGTCCAATGACTTCTTCTAAAGTGTCATAAGGTGAACCGGCAACGGCGAGCAGTTCGTCGCCAGGACGTAAAACGCCATACAAGGCACACGCGATCGCGTGCGTTCCGGAAACAAGTTGTACTCGCACGGCGGCGGCTTCTGCCTGCATGACATCGGCGAAGACACGATCGAGTGTGTCACGGCCTAGATCGTCGTGACCATACCCAGACACACTGGCAAAATGGTGACTGCCTACCCGGTGCTGACGCATAGCGGCCAGTACACGGCCTAGGTTGGCCTTGACTTGCAGGTCAATCTCCCAAAAAATTTGGGAGTGTGTGGCCTCAGAAGCAAAAAGGTTGTCTGGGGAGTTCATCGGGAAGTCAATATCTACAGTTGTAGAGTGTATTCTCCCGTGAGTCTGTACACCCCTGTCCAAATGCTGAGAAACTGCGAATGACAACAGCTATACGAAGTTTAGAAAGACCTGCGATTGATTGGCCAACCACCTTGTTTATGGTGGCCATTCATGGGTTGGCGCTGCTCGCCTTTATTCCAGGCAATACTACTTGGGCGGCTGTCGGGGTCGCACTCGTTTTGCACTGGATTACGGGTTGCTTGGGGATTACCCTAGGCTGGCACCGGCTCATTGCCCATAAAAGTTTTGAAGTCCCCAAGTGGCTAGAATATTTCTTTGTCGTTTGCGGTACCTTGGCTTGTCAGCACGGACCCATCGTTTGGATTGGTCTACACCGCCATCATCATCGTTATTCTGACAAACCGAACGATCACCATGACGCTGGCAAAGGGTTTTGGTGGAGTCACATGGGTTGGCTGCTAAGAGAAGTCCCAGCCAAAGATGAGATCGGCAAGTTCACCCGCGACATTGCGGACGATCCGGTCTACAAGTTTTTTGAAAAATACTTTTTGTCCATGCAGGTGCCCTTGGGAGTTTTGCTCTATGCGCTAGGCGGTTGGCCTTTTGTCATCTGGGGGATCTTTGTCCGTTTGGTAGTGGTTTATCACTGCACCTGGTTTGTCAACAGTGCTACCCATAAGTTTGGCTATCGCACCTATGATACTGACGACACCTCAACCAATTGCTGGTGGGTGGCGCTGGTGACCTATGGCGAAGGTTGGCATAACAATCACCATGCGTTCCAGCATTCAGCTCGACATGGTCTTAAGTGGTGGGAAATTGATTTCACCTGGATGCATATCCGCTTATTGCAAGCATTAGGACTGGCCCGTAAAGTCAAACTTGTTGACTCGTAACCGATCATTTCAAAGGGTTTTAAAAACACTATTTACGAGAGGGGCGATCGCCCCTCTTTTTTATTGTCATTTGTGTTACTAACGGTAGTTTGATTCCCTTAGGGGAAAATAGCTGCAACTCTTTCAGAAAGGGGTTTTCCATGAAATCAAAGCGGCTAGCTGTTGATTTTTTCGATAGCTAATTTTTGTCAAAATATGAGAAAACAGATCCTCAAACTTAACCTAGGCTCCAATCAAAATATTTTCTAAGAAGCGTAACTTTTCTACGCGAGAAAGTTAAAAATATCTGTGTGTTTAGAGCGAGACCAATTCGGTCATATAAATAGTTAAGTAACTGCGTCGGTCACTTTGAGTTGGGCCGACCGGGCTGATACTCACGTGAGGGTTCGCTATGCCCACTGCTGCTGTAACGAAGACTGAAACGCTCGCCCAAGCCGAAGGAGTTGCACCTAAGAACAAGAAGAAGGACAAAGGCGATCTCCGCTTCAAACGCCTCGATGTCACGATGAAGCGCAACCAGTTCAAACCCGATGCGCTGATCGAAGTTCTCCATGCGGCTCAAGAAGCGTTTGGGTACTTAGATGAAGCTGTCCTGGTGCATGTCGCTCACGGGCTGAAATTACCCCTGAGTCGGGTATATGGCGTCGCCACGTTTTATCACCTCTTCAGCCTGAAGCCAAATGGCGAGCACAACTGCGTGGTGTGTACGGGCACGGCTTGTTACGTCAAAGGGGCAGGCAAGGTCATGGAGGCCTTGCAAGCAGAACTTGGGATCGAAACGGGAGAAACCACCCCCGATGGCAAAGTTTCGCTGATGGCCGCCCGGTGTATCGGTGCCTGCGGCATTGCCCCAGCCATTGTCTATGACGGTGAAGTGGCCGGCAAACAACAGGTGGCAGATGCGATCGCCAGAATCAACGAATTACGGTCCTAGGACTGATGCGGCTGTGTAGATGAAATATCTCACACCGCTCAAACAACACTATCGCCCACACGAAACTTTTGAGAGGAGACGGGCATATGGACTTAACCGAACTCCGGGAAGTAGCCCAAAAAGAAAAAGCACGCCAACGGCCAGTTCGACTGCATTGCTGTACTTCAACCGGCTGTCGAGCGGCGAGTGCCACGGAGGTTTACGACAATCTTAAGACTGCGGTAAAGGCACATGATTGTGGTGATCGCCTAGAAGTGGTCAGTGTCGGCTGCATGGGCTTTTGCGGGCAAGGGCCGCTCGTACAGATCGATCCCGAAAATCAACTGTATGGCCAAGTCGAACCCCAAAATGCTGAGAGTATCGTCGCCGCGACCTTAGGAGCAGGCACTGCTACGGCTGAGCAGCTTGATCCCGAGCAGCCGTTCTTTGCGTATCAAACACCGGTCGTACGCAAAAACAGCGGCAAGATTGACCCCGAAAGTATTGAGGAATATATCGCGGTTGGGGGCTACGAATCGCTCTACAAAGTCTTGCACGACATGACGCCTGGCGACGTGGTGAGGGAGATTTCGAACAGTGGCTTACGGGGCCGGGGCGGTGGTGGTTATCCCACCGGATTGAAATGGGCCACGGTGGCCAAAATGCCAGCAGGCCAGAAATATATCATCTGCAACGGCGATGAAGGGGATCCCGGCGCGTTCATGGATCGCAGCGTACTGGAGAGTGATCCTCATTTAGTGCTGGAAGGGATGGCGATCGCAGGTTATGCCGTCGGCGCTGACCATGGCTACATCTACGTGCGGGCCGAATATCCCCTGGCGATTTCCCGCTTACAAAAGGCCATCAAGCAGGCGAAAAAGTACGGCTTGATGGGCAGCCAAGTGTTCGATTCCACCTTCGATTTCAAAGTGGATATTCGCATTGGGGCGGGGGCCTTCGTCTGTGGTGAAGAGACTGCGTTGATTCAGTCGATTGAGGGAGCCCGTGGTAATCCGGTGCCGCGCCCGCCCTATCCCGCGCAGAAGGGACTGTACAACTGCCCGACGCTGATTAACAATGTGGAATCCTTCGCCAACATCGCCCACATTATTGGTGAAGGGGCAGAATGGTATGCCAGCATCGGCACGGAAACCAGCAAAGGCACCAAGATCTTTGCCCTGACAGGCAACATCCGCAACAACGGTCTCATCGAAGTGCCCATGGGCATCACCCTCAGAACGATTGTGGAGGAAATGGGCGGCGGCGTCCCCAATGGCGAAGTGAAAGCGGTGCAAACGGGTGGCCCTTCCGGCGGCTGCATTCCCAAAGATCTGCTCGACACGCCGGTGGACTATGACTCCCTCAAGAAAGTCGGTTCCATGATGGGCTCTGGCGGCATGGTGGTGATGGATCAAAACACCAGCATGGTCGAAATTGCCCACTTCTACATGGAATTCTGCCGAGAAGAAACTTGCGGTAAATGCGTGCCTTGCCGCACGGGCACCGTACAGCTCTATGCTCTGCTAACCAAACTTCTCCAAGGGCAAGCGACCGAAGCCGACCTAGAGCAGTTAAAGCAGCTTTCCTACATGGTGCAGGAAACAAGTTTGTGTGGCCTTGGGATGACTGCGCCCAACCCGGTACTCAGCACCCTACGCTACTTCCCTGAGGAGTACACCTCACTGCTGGTGCAACCGGCACACCTCAACGGGCAAGCCGCCGAGCCCAATCCTGTTTCTGTGTAGCCGACTCAATGGAGATGTAAATCATGGCAGTTAATACCCTCACAATTGACGGCAAAGAAATCGCCATTGAGGCGGGCAAAACCATTTTGGATGCAGCGCAGGAAGCGGGGATTCCCATTCCAACGTTGTGTCACATGGCAGGGATTCACGATGTTGGGGCCTGTCGCCTGTGCATTGTGGAAGCGGAAGGAACGCCAAAGCTCTTACCCGCTTGTGTCACGGCAGCGGCGGAAGGCATGGTGATTCATACCCAGACGGAGAAGCTACAGAGCTACCGTCGCATGGCGGTAGAGCTGATCTTTGCCGAAGGGAACCACGTGTGCTCCATCTGCGTGGCCAACGGCAACTGCGAATTGCAGGATGTCGCGGTAGACGTCGGGATGGATCATTCCCGGTTTGCTTACCGCTTCCCCGATCGCGGTGTGGACCTCTCCCATACCCAATTTGGCATTGACCACAACCGCTGCATCATGTGTACTCGCTGTGTTCGCGTGTGCGACGAGGTGGAAGGAGCCCACGTTTGGGATGTGGGGAGTCGCGGGGCCGATTGCTTTATCGTGGCAGGTCTCGATCAGCCCTGGGGCGAAGTGGATGCCTGTACCTCCTGCGGCAAGTGTGTCGATGCTTGTCCCACGGGCGCAATTTTCCACCAGGGAGAAACCACCGGAGAAAAACAAGGCGATCGCGATAAGTTTGCCTTCCTCACAACTGCACGGGAGAAGCACGAATGGACAAGATAAAGTTTGCAACGGTCTGGTTAGCAGGCTGCTCCGGCTGCCACATGTCCTTTTTGGATCTGGACGAGTTTTTGATTGATCTGGCGGGTCTGGTCGATGTGGTGTTCAGCCCCGTCGGTACCGACCTCAAGGAGTATCCTGATGGGGTAGATGTGTGTTTGGTCGAAGGGGCGATCGCCAACGAAGAAAACCTGGAACTCGCCCTCGAAATTCGCCGCAAAACGAAGACCCTGATTTCCTTTGGTGACTGCGCCGTCACGGCCAACGTGCCCGCCATGCGTAACATGATGGGGAACAAAACCGCTGAGCCCGTGCTTGAACGCGGCTACATTGAACTCGCCGACGAAAATCCGCATTTTCCCAACGCTCCCGGCATTGTTCCAGAATTGTTAGACCGGGTACTCCCTGTGCATGAGGTCATTCCGATTGATATCTTTATGCCGGGGTGTCCCCCCTCGGCTGACCGCATCCGCGCCACTCTGGAACCACTGTTGCAAGGGCAAACACCGGAAATGGTCGGTCGTGAGATGATCAAGTTCGGATAGTACCGCGAGGAATTTATTCCATGAGTGTTGATAGCAAAGAGTTCCACGAAAAGTTAGAGCAGGCTCGGGCGGATGCTCGCACCGTCTGTGCCGATAAGGGAGAAGGATCTCCCGAGTGCGCAGCTGCGTGGGACGTCGTCGAAGAAATGCAGGCGGAAGTTTCCCACCAGCATGAAGCCCCGGAAAAGAGCAGCTTCGATAAATACGTCGAGGAAAATCCTGACGCCCCCGAGGCTCGCATTTACGAAGATTAATTTTCGCCGCAGGGACACGGCCGATCGTGTCCCTGCATCAATGTTTCCCCTACCCCCACCGTTGCAGGGAGGCCACCATCCATGTCTAAGACAGTTGTTATCGATCCCATCACCCGTATCGAAGGCCATGCCAAAATCTCCGTCATCCTAGATGACGCGGGCGAGGTCGCCGATACCCGCTTCCACGTGGTAGAGTATCGTGGCTTTGAAAAGTTCTGCGAAGGTCGCCCTTTTACCGAAATGGCCGGCATTACCGCTCGCATCTGTGGGATTTGTCCCGTTAGCCACCTGATCTGCGCCGCAAAAACCGGCGACAAAATCCTGGCAGTTAAAATCCCTAAGGCGGCGGATAAGCTACGCCGTCTGCTCAACCTGGGACAGATCACCCAATCCCATGCCCTGTCGTTTTTCCACCTCAGTAGTCCCGATTTTCTTCTGGGCTGGGACAGCGATCCTGCCAAACGCAATGTGTTTGGTCTGATTGCGGCTGATCCCGATTTAGCCCGAGCAGGCATTCGTCTTCGCCAGTTTGGTCAAAAAGTAATTGAGATTCTCGGGGGTCGCAAGATTCACGCCGCTTGGACGGTACCGGGTGGGGTGCGATCGCCCCTTTCGGAAGAAGGGCGAGCCTGGATTGTTGATCGCCTACCCGAATCCCTCGACACCATCCAAAAAGGGCTGGACATCTTCAAAGGGTTGATCAATGGCCCAATGAAGGAAGAGGTGAAAGTCTTTGGTGAGTTTCCGTCCCTGTTTATGAGTCTCGTGGGCAAAGGCGGCGCGTGGGAGCACTACGACGGCCACCTGCGCTTTACCGACAGCGAAGGCAACATCGTGCAGGATCATCTCAGCGAGGACGATTATGCTGACTTTGTGGGCGAAGCAGTAGAAGACTGGTCTTACCTGAAGTTTCCCTATTACAAAGCCTTGGGCTATCCTGATGGCCTCTATCGCGTGGGTCCCCTAGCGCGGTTGAACAATTGCACCCATATCGGCACCCCCAAAGCCGATGCCGAGCTGAAGGAATTCCGCGATTATGCGGGCGGCATCCCCACCTCCTCGTTCCTTTACCACTATGCGCGGCTGATCGAGATTCTGGCTTGCCTGGAGAAAATCCAAGAGTACATGGATGATCCCGATCTGATGTCAGATCGCTGTCGCGCCGATGCGGGAGTGAATGAATTAGAGGCGATCGGCGTCAGCGAAGCACCCCGAGGCACCCTCTTCCATCACTATAAGGTGGATGAAAATGGCCTGCTTGAGAAAGTGAACCTGATCATCGCGACTGGCAACAACAACCTAGCGATGAATAAAACGGTCAAGCAAATCGCTCAGCACTACATCCACGGAGAAGACATCCAAGAAGGATTTCTCAACCGCGTAGAAGCTGGCATCCGCTGCTATGACCCATGCCTTTCTTGTTCCACCCACGCAGCAGGCCAAATGCCGTTGAATATTCAGATTCTGAATTCCAGCGGCGAGGTACTGCGCCAATTAGTGCGCGATTAGGCAGCGAGATTAAGCATTAACCATGACTAGGGTCTGTCATCCGGTCGCGGTCAAATCCCTTCAACGAAGGAACGACAGCCCTAGCTGGGTAAGTACGGCAACGATCTACCCCAAAGGTTGCTGAGATTAACTGATAACGCCCCCTAAGGACGAGGCATTGCTAGCCAGATATGGCTAGGACTTAGTGACCGAAGTTTAGCGATCACGCTGACTTGAAACTTGCCCAGTGATTGGGTGCCTCTACCCTGATGTCCTCAAGCACCACCATGACAGAACTAATGAAGCTAGGCTGTTTGACAAGAATGAAACAGTGATGTGACTGCTGATTACTTGCCAGAAAGTGCCAGTTCCGTGCCGTTGTCTTCAATCGCAGTGGCTGTTGCCAACTGAATATCAGGCAACAGCTTTTTCGCCATCGGATGGCTCTCTTCCAACAGATACTTGAGGAAAGTGTCGGCGACGACGGAGAGTTGTTTACCCG
The DNA here is from genome assembly GCA_010671905.1 of Leptolyngbya sp. SIOISBB. Classification (GTDB taxonomy): domain Bacteria; phylum Cyanobacteriota; class Cyanobacteriia; order Phormidesmidales; family Phormidesmidaceae; genus Halomicronema. The sequence continues at coordinate 5,337,806 of JAAHII010000001.1, read as the reverse complement.
CGAGATTAGCGACATACCAATGCCGCTCAATGGGGAATTGATCAACATCTAGAATCGCAAACTCACCAGTGGTGCCTTCAGAAATGATGGTATGCACAGAAAGCACAGAAATACCGAGCCCACCGGCGATCGCCTGTTTAATGGCTTCGTTACTCCCCAATTCTAGGCGCACCTTAACATCCACTTCATGCTCGTCGAACAGCGATTGCACGGCTTGACGAGTACCGGAACCCGGCTCCCGCATGATGAACTGCTCACCGTTGAGCGCCTGAATCGGGATATTTTTCTTGCCTACGAGGGGGTGATTCTTCGGAGCAATCACCACCAAGGGGTTTTCGAGGAAAGGATGAATCTTAAGATCCGGCTGTTCGGGTGCCTGACTGATGATGTAGAGGTCATCTTCGTTGTTGGCCATCCGCTCTTGGATATGTTGGTGGTTAGTCACCTTGAGGGAAATGTCGATGCCCGGGAATCGCTGACAAAAGGGTCCCAACAACCTGGGCACAAAATATTTAGCCGTTGTGATGACCGCAATTTTGAGCTGGCCCTGCTTCATGCCTTTAATGTCGGCGATCGCCATCTCAAACTGCTCTAACCCCTCAAACACCCTTTGACAGGTATCTAACAGTTGCTGCCCGGCCTGGGTCAAGTAAAGACGCTTACCAATCTGCTCAAACAGGGGTAACCCGACAGCCTTAGTCAGCTGCTTCACTTGAATTGAGACGGTCGGTTGGGTTAGATAAAGCTCCTCGGCTGCACGAGTGAAGCTCCCATGACGAGCAGTCGCTTCGAAAACTTTAAGCTGATGTAGCGTGGCGTGAAACAACGAATTAAGTCTCCCAATTGTGCGCCAAAGTCATCATAGACCAGATTCTATCGACTTGTCATTTTTTCCCTTCATAAATCTATGGTATTCACTGCCCGGTGGTTAACTTCAAGTGCTGTGAAAGTCGATCTATAGTATTAAGTCTATTTAATCACTTTAGATTATTCAATTATTCATGGATTTCTTTAAGCTTCTAACCGTTAGGCATCCGAGGGTTGCGATCGCTGAGCGTTACTGGGGGCGAGTCGCGGCATCTCAACTGGCAATAAGTTCCTCAGCTCAATGTGTTCTACATAACCTAGAGGAATTCCGATTACCGCCGACAATCAAACATAATCGGCTGAGGAAAACCCTCCTCAATATCCGTAACACCTTCATTCTGTTGTAAACATTTACGCCAATGTCTTCCCCCCAGACTACTTCGCAGATATCCATAGGTGAGCGTCTGCGCGAGCTGGTGCAAATCTTCAGTCGCCTGGGTTGTCTGGGTTTTGGCGGACCTCAAGCACACATCGCAATGCAAAACGATGAAGCCGTTGTGCGGCGACAGTGGCTCACACAAGAGCAATTTAGTGATGGCATGGCGGTTTGTGAAATGCTGCCAGGGCCAGCCTCAACTCAAATGGGTATTTATCTCGGCTATCTCAGAGCCGGACAACTGGGGGCACTTGTTGCCGGTCTGGCTTTCATTACACCTGCCTTTTTGATCGTGGTGACACTGTCATGGGCCTATTTTCGCTGGCAGGCATTACCCCAACTAGGGGCTCTATTTTTTGGCATTGCCCCGGTGATGATTGCCATCATTATCGGTTTTTGCTGGAAGTTAGGTAAAAAGTCAATTCACGATGGGGCGGGCATGGTGATCGCGATCGCCGTCGGTCTCGCTGTCGGTTGGGGCAATCTCAATCCCCTTCTGGCATTCATCCTGGCTGGACTGGTTGGGCTGGTGCTCTATCGTCCTCGTCGGCCTAGCTCAATTCAGCCCTTATGGCTCCCTGTGGGGTTGATGACAAGTTTACCGCTAGCTGTCACATCAGCTGAGGTGCTGACATTGTCCAGTTTTTGGGGATGGGAGCGCATTGGTGATTTTTTTGGGCCGCTGCTCACACTGTTCTTTAAGACGGGCACGTTTACCTTTGGGGGAGGGCTAGTCATCATTCCGCTGTTGGAATTCGAAGTGGTGGATCAGCTGCATTGGCTAACTCGCAGCGAATTTATCAATGGCATTGCCATTGGTCAACTGAGTCCTGGTCCGGTCGTTCTGACTTCCGCTTTCGTCGGTTTCAAGGTAGCAGGCGTATTGGGGGCATTGGTGGCTACAGTGGGGATCTTTACGCCTTCCTTTTTATTCATCATGGCGGGCGCTCCGGTGTTACTACGCATTCGTCAAAATCCCTGGATACAGGCGTTTCTCCAGGCCGTGCGGCCTGGAGTGCTGGGAGCGATCGCGGCGGCGTCTATTCCCCTGATGCAAACGGCAATCTTCGGACAATCTTCGCTTGTCTTGGCAGCGATCGCGACTACTATCACACTACTCTCGCTAGCGGCTCTGATTCGCTTTAAGGTACCGACTTGGCAGTTGGTGCTCAGTGGTGGCTTAGTCGGTCTATTAACAGGAGTCGCATTTAGCACCCATTTTTGATTGCCCCAGCCTGATATAAATACGACCAGAGTCGGGCATTCTGAATTGGGAATGCTTTCAGCCTCCTATCGAGGCGTCAATGTCGGGGCAATCGATTTTCGGCAACAGCGCTCACTAATGGATCAAGCACGATAGCCTGCCGAGGCTAACGTTACCGAAAATGGGCTAAAGCGATGAGCCCATGAGATGGTCAGATCCCTCTCTGATGGACAAACTGCTGACTCACCCTGACTATCGCCCGCTGCCTATATTGAATCCCCTAATCTTTATCTAGGTAAACAACTTGAATATGGACACACAAGCAAAAATATTTGTCGCTGGACATAACGGCCTCGTCGGTAGTGCCATTATCCGGACGTTGCAGGCACGGGGTTATACCAACCTAGTAACGCGATCTAGCAAAGAGCTAGATCTGCGCCAGCAAGCAGCAGTCGAAAACTTTTTTGCCACTGAACGTCCAGATTATGTGTTCTTAGCGGCCGCCAAAGTTGGAGGGATTCAGGCTAACAATATTTACCGGGGCGAATTTCTCTATGACAACTTGATGATTGAGGCCAACGTGATTCACAGTGCCTATCTTCATCAGGTGCAGAAACTTTTGTTTTTGGGGTCTTCCTGCATCTACCCCAAATTATGCCCACAGCCCATGTCAGAAGAGGCGCTGCTCACTGGCTTTTTAGAACCGACCAATGAACCTTATGCGATCGCTAAAATTGCTGGGCTCAAACTGTGTGAAAACTACCAACGGCAGTATGGAGTAAACTTTATTTCGGCGATGCCAACCAACCTCTACGGCATCAACGATAACTTTGACCTGGCCAATTCTCATGTATTGCCAGCACTGATGCGTAAATTTCATGAGGCCAAGGTTACGGGAGCGCCAACCGTCACAGTGTGGGGCACGGGTGAGCCGCTGAGGGAATTTTTATACGTCAATGATTTGGCTGACGCCCTTTTCTTTTTGATGGAAAACTACGATCGCCCCGAATTCATTAACGTCGGTACCGGCGAAGAAATTTCGATTAAGGAATTAGCGCTAACGATGCAGGCAGTTGTTGGTTTTGAGGGGGAATTGGTGTTTGATGCATCAAAGCCCGACGGCACCCCCCGCAAACTCATGGATGTTTCTCGACTAAAAGACTTAGGCTGGCAAGCGAAAACCGACCTGAAGACGGGCATCGAGAAGACTTATGCTTGGTATCTCACCCATTTAGACATGCTCAGACGATAGGCAGTGAGGTCGTTTGTCCACATCGACCAGTCGCAATAGGTATAGCAAGCCGCAGTGTGGTTCGAACACTCTAGATGGCTAGAACGCTTGCGTGAGAGGTCCTTCATTTCCGAACTCTGCATTCCGCACTCTGCTATATCCCAGCAGAAACCGTAGCTAGGACACTTTGATAACTCTCAGTGCCCACCAAAGTACTGCTTCTGATGTCCTAAGCACACATTTACAGGCGATATCACGCGACTAGGGCAGATGCTGTTTTGCCGATGTGAGTAGCTCTAGGAATTTAGCGGCTGTGAGTGGACGCGAAAAATAATATCCCTGTCCGAGTTCACAGCCTAAGGCTTTGAGGTCATTGAGTTGAGCAACGGTTTCAATACCTTCAGCGATCGCTTCAATCTGCAGTTGATTGCTCAGAGCAATGATGGTTTCGACAATGCGATAATTCTGTCCCCGAAGATTCATCGCCTGAATAAAAGACTGATCAATTTTGAGAGAATCCACTGGCAAACGATGCAAGTAGTTCAGAGACGAATACCCCGTGCCAAAGTCATCAATACTGAGACTAACGCCTAACTCTCGGAGGTTCTCTAGCACGGCAATAGTCTCGGTGACATGATAAATTAGCACGCTTTCAGTAATTTCTAAATTTAGACTAGAAGCTGATGCGCCAGTTTCAGCGAGGGTTTCGGACAGCGTCATCGGCAACACCGCGGTTAAGTCGTTAGCCGACAAATTAATGCTGAGTTTGGGTAAAGATTGGGGCGCAACGGCCATTGCCCATGCTGCCAGTTGTTGGCAAGCTTTCCGGAGCACCCAGGTTGATAAGGCCACGATCACCCCTGAGTCTTCAGCAATCGGAATAAACTCACTCGGCAGAATATGGCCCAAATTGCGATGATGCCAGCGCATTAACCCCTCACAGCCCACAATGAGTCCTGTCTCTAAAGACACGATAGGTTGATAAACCAAGTACAATTCGTCCCGCTCGATCGCGTGGCGGAGGTCATTTTCGAGATGCAACCGCTGAGTCGCTGCTGATCGCATATCGGGGGTAAAAATTTCGTAACGCGCCTTGCCCTTCGCCTTCGCTTGGTACATGGCAGTATCGGCATCTCGTAGAAGCTCCGAGGCATGCCGATAGCCAGAGGTATCTAAAATCATGCCAATGCTAGCGGTAATCACCACCGCGTGGTTATCCAAAACTAGGGGTGTTTGTAGGGCATCTAAAATGCGCTCAGCCACTGCAATGGCCTCCTGGGGATGCGCAATCGCCTCTAGCCAGACGACATACTCGTCTCCCCCTAACCTGGCCACGATGTCATTAGGCCGGACAATTTCGTCGAGTATCTCAGCAATTTTGATGAGGAGTTGATCCCCAACCCAATGACCCAGACTATCGTTGATGATTTTGAATCGATCTAAATCTAGAAACAGCAGTGCCAGGGAAACGGCCTCTGTCCGCTGAGCCGACTGTAGCGCCATATCCAAACGCTGGTTAAGCATGGCCCGATTAGGTAGCCCGGTCAAGGTATCGTGCAGAGCATTGTGCAGCAGTTGGCGTTCGGCCCGCTTACGAGCCGTAATGTCTTGAAAAGCCGTAATCACATAAGTCACCTCAGCCTGATCACTCAGAATCGGTGTCGCCACAATGTCTAGATTAATGAGGCGACCATCGACCAAAATTTCCACATCATCGGTACGCACTGTCGCCCCCGTTAATGTTTGACCGATGGGTAACGCATCAAATAAGGCAGCCTCTAAGTCAACTACGGATTCGGTGGTTTCGGCAGTCGGCTGTACCGGTTGTTGCAGGGGATGACGTGGTAGGAGCGATCGCCCTACCTGGTTAAGATATTGCAACTGCCCCTTAGCATCATGTACGACGACCCCAATGGGTAATGCCTCTAAAAACTGTTTTAGTCGACTTTCACTCTGGACTAGCTCCTGATTGAGAGAACTGAGTTGCCCAAACAGGGTCTGCAATGTTCGGGCCATCTGATTAAATGAATCCGACAGATCACGCACCTCGGTAATATGCTCTGCTTGCACAGTTTGAAACAGATCGCCTTGGGCGACTGAGCGCACTGCTTGATTAAGGCGATTGAGCGGATGTACAACCCATAAGCTCGTGAGATAACTGAGCCCCCCTGACACCAAGAACGCGACTAGGCAAAATACAAATGTCAGTCGTCTTTGAGCATTGATTTCTGCTAGGAAATCTGATTCTGGAGCAACGACAACGATGAACCACTCCAACTGATTGCTAGCGCGCAGGGGGGTTACTTGCAAAAAGTACTTTTCATCCAGCAGATCAACATCAAACTGTAGAGGTTGATCTATCTGAGTAAAATTATCAGTGACTTTCTGCAGGTAGGCTGCTGAAGCTTGAATGATCGGCTCTTGACTCTCTACTGCGGGCAAGCGCTTTGCTGAATCGCCGTTGACGGCAACCGGATTACGTCCATCAGCACTGCCGATCAAATTGCCGTTAAGTTCAAAGATATAGATTTGCCCAGATGGACTAAATTCGATACTTTCCAGAAACTCACTGATCTGTCCCAGATCAACGATGACACTAACCACTCCCTGCAAATCACCTTGAGCATCTTTCACCGGCCGCGAAGCATTGATGGCTAATGTGTGCCCTTCAACTTTGCTAACCGATGGATAAACATCGGTCCAGACAGGACCATTTGCTTGGATCGCTGCCTGGTACCAAGGACGCTCACGAGCATCAAGGTCTTGTTCAGTGGTTGTCGTTTGAACAATTTGCCCCTCGGCATCTAGTTGGTTGCTGATATAAAGATCTTGAGTCTCAGGCGTCTCATACTCTAAAAAATACTGCATGCCCTCTCTTTCATTCCGCTGAAACATTCCCATGATGTCTCCAGCGCGGTTGCCGACACCTAAACCTTTGACCTCATAAAAGGCTTTCAGATATCGCCAATAAAGTTCCTCCAGAACGAGTACGTTGCTAATATCAAGGTTTTCTTGATCGATCGCTTGAACGGTTAATTGATTGATTTTTTGTGAGGTGCTTAGGAGATCACTCACTTCGGTATTAATGCGGGCTGTCGTTTCTTGACGCAGCTTGCTAGTTGCACGGTTCACTGCCTGCTGTCCATTCCGTACAGAGAGCCATCCCACCACGCCGACAATGACAAACATCTCAATCAAAAATGGCAGAGTCAAAAATAGACGCAGAGGAATTCGATTGAAATATCGAATTTGATTCAGTTGACCGGGCAAAAGATGGTTACTCCTTGTAAAAGGGCTACATGATTATTCATTGTGCAGTCTTGCTAGCAACTTCAAGATGCCTTGAGTTTCACAACGTCTGCCCCAATATCGTTGGTGCGAAATTCCGCTCTCCCCAAGACCATCTGACTCATGAGCGATGGGCAATAGTCAGATGATCGCCCTTTCCAGAATAATCACTCAGGTTATGGTACAAAGCTTGAGATTGCATTTTTTGATTTTTAAAATTCTTGTCTTGCGATCTTGAACCGGAGCGAGGGCGCTTCATCAGTTAATCTCAGAAACCTTGGAGATTAAATATTATTGTGCCCACATTTACTCCATAAGCTAGGGGCTGTCACCCTCTCACTATAAGGATTTGACCGCGACCGGATGATAGTCATCTAGAGGCTGTCATTATTGTTTAGCAATTGGTGAGCATGTGAGCTGATGCATCACCCTGCGACCCTACGATTGAGACGATATGTCAAGTTAGATTTCTGTTGAATTTGGCAAATTTCGCCGCACGGTTCAAGATTCTGGCGTATCCTTGATGGTCTGATGCAGGTTCTTTAAAGATCCCAATCAGCCAAAGACTGACCCAGTATGGGTTGCTAAGCTTGGCATGAGTGCTTAACTGTGTATGCTGACGAGTGTTGACCGGCTACTCTTTGTCCGGGGTGTACCGATTTTTAGTGAGCTGAGGGATGACTTTTTAGTCAGACTGGCGTCCATCATGGATGAACTGTCGTTCCCTGAGCAGCACACGATTTTTACCGAGGGCCAAGAAGGACGGGCCTTGTACATTGTCGTGAAAGGCCAGGTCAAGGTGCACCTGCAAGATGGCCAGACATTGGCTGAGCTCGAAGCTGGGGCTTGCTTTGGAGAAATGTCGCTGTTTGATGCCGAACCGCGATCGGCTTCGGTGACGACGATCGAAGCCTGCGATTGTCTTATCTTGACGCAGCATCAACTGTATGAAGCGATCGACGAAACGCCGGGTATCGCCATCAACATCATTCGCTTATTATCGCGTCGTATTCGTGAACTGAATAACGACCTGAAAATAAAGCAGCAAGAAGCCAAGACCCTATCTCACCCATCCAACTTGATGTATGGGAGCGAGGCGCAGGGATCTCACCTGACGGCAGCAGCGGCAGCGATCATGGACGACAGTGCTTACGCTACAGCAGAAGAGAATGGCAACTTGCCATACAGTAGCTTTCCTCACTAGCTATTGCAGTCAAGCATGAGGAATCTCATCAGCAGTAGCAACCTGAATCTGGAGTAGAAGCCTGTCCCCAAATTCAGGTACAAGAAAAAGGTTGCTCACATAATTTGCGATGAATTTGTCCCAGCGCCTTTGGCAGGCCAACCAAGACTTGGCCCAGGCTTGTTTAGTCCATCCCTTTGTGCAAGGTATTTACGACGGTACGCTGCCGAAAGAGAAGTTTACCTACTACGTTGGGCAAGATGCCTTTTTTCTGGAAGCTTTTGCCCGCGCCTATAGCCTCGCTGCTGCCAAAGCCCCAGACTGGGAGGGTTTCAGAACATTTCACGAGTTAGCAGGAGGCGTTTTGAGTGAGCTGCAACTCCATGGTCAATACGCAGAAGCTTGGGGGGTTTCTCTGGCGGCGGTACAGCCAGGAGGAGCCACTCGCCGTTATACCGATTTCTTACTGGCCAACGCCTGGAGTCAGCAAGTGGGCGTAACGGCGATCGCAATGTCGCCCTGTATGCGGCTCTATGCATTCGTTGGACAGTCCCTAGCTCAGCAAGGCATCCCTGACCATGCCTATGGCGACTGGGTGCGGACTTACAGCAGCGACGATTTCGAACCGCTCGCCGCTCAGCTCGAAGCTTTAGTCGATCAATACAGTCTCGATAATGAGCTGGCCAAGACAACCTTTCGCTATGCCATGCAGTGTGAGTATGACTTTTTTGATGCCGCATGGCAGGCGTGTGAGTAAAAGAGGTTGGTTGTAAAAGGGTGAATGAGAGGTTCTAGTCAACGGTGCCATGAAGCGCCTTGCTCCCCACAGCAACAGTTAGCCTCAAGAACATCAATAGAGAGCCTGCATCAAACGCTTACGATAGGTCAGGGTCAGGGTATGATCATTGCCCAGCAGGTTAAACAAGGTCAGCATGGCTTTGCGCCCAGCATCGGCCCGGTATTGACGATCTCGCTTCACCAATTCTAAAAACTGTTGTAGCCCACTTTCATAGTCGCCAGCGATCGCCGCTTGAGCACCGGCTAAATACAGCTCATCGGTTTCACTCGCAGGAGTAAGTTCGGCTACCGTTTGGTGAAAGTCGATGAGCGATCGCACCGCCTTAGCTTGATCGCCATAAGGCTGCTGGAACGGATCGATGCGATCGAGTAAAGCATTGGTTTGCTCAAACTGGCCCTGGGTTAGATAGAACTGGGCCGCATCAAGCAGTAGTTGGGGGCGATCGGGGTATCGCTTTAACAAGTCAGCATACTGAACTTGTAATTGCGCGATATCTCCCGTTGCCCGCACAGTCTCTAGCACCGCCAGAGCGTCATCAAATTGCGATTTCAGATTGAGCTGTTCTAAAAAGGAGCGCAGTTGCGATTCTTCCAGCATGCCGACAAAGCCGTTGAAGACCTCACCCTTCACCGCGACTTTGACATCGGGCACACCCTCAACCTGATAAATCCGCGCTAGCTCTGGATTTTGATCAATATCGACCTTAGCCAACACAAACTCATATTCTTGTGTCAACTTTTCGAGCAGGGGCTTCAACAATTGACAGGGGCCGCACCACTGGGCGTAAAAATCGATCACTACCGGCATTTGGTAAGACTGCTCCAGCACCAACTCTTCAAAGGTGGGGCTGGCAACTTCGACAATTGCCCCCATGGTTATCCTCCTGTCAATAATCTATTCATCATTATCAGCTCATAAACCGATAACAGAACTTCAATCACAATTAAGATCACGACGTACCACTCCAATCGCAGGCCCGTATTTTGTCGTTGAATGTCGAGAGCCGTCTCGGCAGTGCAGGACACGAGATCGAGCTTGCGGTTTTGTCGAGCTTGCGGTTTTAAAGATAAGTGGCGTTCCCGATTTTCGTACTCGTCTTCAATGCGATCAAGCTTGGGATATTCCCAAAGCAACTCTGGCTGATCGACAATCTCGACCCGCCCCACAATTTTGTGATGAATTAACAGGGCGTTGCCAATTTGCTTGAGCAGCACCTTGGCACCCTGACGGTGATTTTTTTGATTTTGTAGACTAGCAGCATACGGTTCGATCAAATCAAACACCTGCGCAGTTTCGGCTTCGTACTTGGCAGGCGCGACACTTTTGGTCAACACATGGGCAACTAATGGCAAAACCAGAATGTCAAACTGCGACACCAAAGTGACACCCGCTTCGACTGTACCTTCCGTTTAGAGGTTCCAGGCGAATTAGCGCGTCTTCTGTCTCAGGTGCGGCAAACGGATTTACAATCAAACCTTGATATCGTTCAAGAACTTGGCTTCTTCAATGCTAGAAAAACCAAACAAGGCAGCTACTCCATAATCAAACAGCACCCCGTAATTATCGTCGCCGCTGTGGATCTTTAAAGGCACGGCTGCTAGTAGGGTCATTTGAGTAAAGGGTTGCTGATCAACCTTTTACCCAAGAAAATAGGCTCTAACCTGAACCGTATCGGTATCTATAAACCACACTGCCACTCGTAGTTGATCGCCCCCCCTCCAAGCACTCTCCAGCCTGCTGATGCAAAGCTCTGCGCTAGTGAGCGACTACCCACCCATCCATTGAGGACGGATTCAAGGTATGGAACGCATTCTCTTTATACTAGGCATCTTGGAAGATGAGGATGTCGATTGGCTGGTTAGCACAGGCACTCGTCGGCAACTGGCTACCGACGAAGTTTTAATTCGTGAAGGAGAGCCGATCACCGCAATCTATCTGATTTTGTCGGGACAATTTGTGGTGTCGATTGAGCGATCGCAAGATACGCCAATTGCTCGACTGACCAGTGGCGAAGTGGTGGGAGAAATGTCATTTGTAGACTATCTGCCTCCATCAGCAACGGTAACAGCAAGTGCACCAGCAGTGGTGCTGATGGTTGAGCGATCGGTATTGGAACATAAATTGCAACAGGATATTGGGTTTGCCAAACGCTGGTATCAAGCCTTAGCAACACTACTGTCTATTCGTCTGAGAGGAACAGTCAAACATCTCGAAGCGGAGTTTTGGGAGCCAACAGAACTCAATAAAGCCCTACTCTCTTCTGATATGGCTGACAACATGAAGCTCGGGGGCATTCGGTTTGACTGGTTGATGCGGCGTTTGCGGGATACGGATCCACCGGAATAAGTGAACGTCGAGATCAATGCCTTCCTTGCCCAAGGGGGCCGATAGTGCTGCCACAGTTCAGCTCGTAATTAGGGAATTGAGCACGGTTGAGCCAGGGCGATCGCCTCAGCCCCGAGGTGCTGACTCTAATTTTTGCGTCAACTCAGATTTAATCCGATGCAAAATCGAGGTCTCGTCCAGGTTTTCAAGAATGCGGGTGACGACAGGCTTGGGTCCCTCGGGTCCCCAAGTAGCACCATTGGCGAGGTACTGTTTGGTCACTAACCCGATACCGTAGGTCGCGACGCCGACCACCGCAGCCTGGGTCATCGCGACCGATGTGTAAGGAGCCAGCGACAATCCTCCCGTAGCCGGTGCACTCACGCCAAGTAGGCCCTTGAGAGAACTCAATCCCAGCGTCACCAGCAGTTCGCTTGCCGAGAGGCCGCCTAGTTCCAGAGCAATGTTCCGCAATAACTTGAGCGCACCGGCCTGAGTCATCGGTAAACCATAGAGACGCGAGAGCGTGATAATCATCGCCACGTCAACGATCGCCCCCGTCAGCACATCTAACACCGTCACTGGATTCAGCGCTACCGCGATCGCCTTCGCCATCACACTGCGCCAGATAATTTCGGTCGCAGTCTGCTCCCGAATCGCCAGCTTCTTCTGCACAATGGTTTCATTCAGGTCATCGGCATAGAGCAAGGTATTGAGGGCAATTAAAGCCAACCCTTCTTGCTGCAAAATGTCCAAAATTTTCAGTTTCAGCGTCTCAATATCGGGTTCACCCCGCTGCAAACTGGGCCGCAGGCGACCATCGGCCTGGGGTTTGGCCACAGCGACTAACGGGGCTGCTGACGCCATCACGATTTCGTCAGGAGAAATCAACTCTCGCAGTCGCTCATCCACTAGGGCGCGATAGATGGCCTGTTGGTCTACTGCGGGATACTGATCAACCTTGTTAAACACCAACAATATGGGCTTGCTGGCTGCTCGCAGTTGGGATAAAGCCTCAAACTCGACCCGGGTAAGGTCTCCCGCAATCACAAATAGAATTAGGTCTGCAGCAGCAGCGACCTGTCGGGCTAAGCGTTCTCGCTCGGCTCCGGCCACCTCATCCAGACCTGGGGTATCGATTAGCTCAATCCGCGATTGACCAACGCCCGGCAAAGTTGCCCGCTGAATGGTGGCGTGATCGCTCAACGCCTCTTGATTGACCTGCCAGTCAGTGGATTGGATCGTCTGAGTCACCCCATGGGTCGGCCCCGTAGCAAACACTGCTTCCCCAGCCAGGGCATTCAGCAAAGAGGATTTACCCCGACCCACTAAGCCAAATACAGCGATCTGCACAACGGCCTGATCGAGCTTCTGCATGAGGTTGGTTAAAGTCTGAACCTCTTGCTCTAATCCCGCAGCCTCGCGAGGCGTGAGTTGCAGCCGCCCCAAGATAGCCTGGAGAGCTCCTTTAGCTTGGTCGTAAGTCAGTTCTGATTGCAGATCTTCAAACTCTAAAATGACCTCATCGAGCTCATCGGCTAAATTAGCTGACAGTTCGTTACTGGGCATGTCAGAAAAGTCCATACACGCAAGTTTGGGGCTTATCCAAGATACTGTGAGACAAAAGCCACTTAACGGCGGGTAACCGTCTATTCGGGCGACCCATTAGTGCAAAAATAGTACTTTAGGATCGATTTATCTGGTGTCATGGAATTTCAGACGACAGCTCAAGAGGCCTGTTACAAGCGTATTGAACCCTGGATGCATCACTTATTTGGAGGCAGCGTCGTACTTTTTGATGATGAACCCTTGTTTGTGATTAATTTTGGCTCTGCGGTCGCCTCTACCCGCGTCATTCCTTGGGAAGAAAACGATGCCTTGATTACGACTCGCTCTTATGTGGTTACTGATATCAATGTCACACAGGAACTCTCCTACTATCTGCTTAGGGAAAATAACGGTATTCGCTTTGGGCGCTTTGCGCTGGATTCCGAAAACGATATTGTGTTTGAACACAGTTTGGTGGGGTCAACCTGCGACCAAATTGAACTGAAATACTCCGTCACAACGGTCGTCAAACTAGCTGACAACTATGATGATGAAATTGTGGCCCGATGGGGGGGTAAGCGCGCCCTCGATCGCTGGTCATCTTGGTAAGTTTTGCAGAAAAATTATTGTAAAAAGTGTGATCGCAGGCGAAGTCTTCGGCAAAATTGACAGCAAACTTGTGCCTAACCACAAACATTAACTGACAGCCATACAACTGGGGAGTAAATCGTCATGCTGAGACGCAGCCAAAAATTCTGGTGGCAGAGCCTAAGCGCCGTTTTGGTAAGCCTGACATTGCTGCTGTTGTTCTCGCGATCACCCCACCCTCAAGCCATTGAAACCGTTACCGGGTTGCCCACTTTGGCTGAGTCAGCGGTAGTCGCCATGGTACCAAGCACCCTGACCGACCCCAACAGCCCCCTCGACTTCACCCCGACAGAAGCGGTAGTGGCGCAAACAGCTCCTAGCTACCTACCGCGGCAGGTCATTCAGCTCGCAGATCCATCTAATTATGGCGATCGCTACAGCACTGACGCCTATGGTCAGCCCATCCGCAACCAATTCATCGCCGTTATGCATGAGACAGTCGGTTCTGCCCAAAGCGCGCTGAATCTGTTTCAGACTTACCATCCTAACGACCATGACCAAGTCAGCTATCACACCCTGATTGGCCGTGATGGCACGATCTACTACATCGTGCCACCAGAGAAACGGGCCTATGGAGCTGGCAATTCGGTCTTTAACGGCCCCAATGGTCCAGAAACGGTGACGACTAACCCTGCGTTTCCCTCGTCAGTCAACAATTTTGCTTACCACGTTTCCCTGGAAACGCCGAGTGATGGCCGTGGGAATGGTTCGAGTCACAGCGGATATACCCAAGCCCAATACGAATCATTAGCCTGGTTGCTGGCTCAGAGCAGCATTCCTAACAATCGCATTACGACCCACAAAGCCGTCGATCGATCTGGTAGTCGTCAAGATCCCCGCTCGTTTGACTACAATCGCTTTTTCACGCTACTACAGCGCTACCCTAACCGCGCTTGATGGCTCTAACCGACAGCGAACCTCCCGTACCCCCTCCGTTAAAAGCAGGCAATCAATATTGCACCTGTCAACTTGAGCAATCATGGCATCGCTGCGATCGCCCCCTGCAGATATAGCAGAATTCGGAATACTGAAGTCGGAATTCGGAATTGAAATGCCCATCAGATATTGGTTTCAGCAATCTGGGGTAACCTGATCAAACTGCGGCTTGCTATAGGAGAACCCTTCAGAGAGCTGGAATTCCCAGCCAGCAGCTCCAGGGTTGCTAAACTCGATAGGGCTAATCGCCCCTTCGGAAACACTGTCAGCACACGAGAAGCCGCTCCGCACCGAGTCCCTTGACTGCAGATACTCTGAGATCTGTATGTTGTTTTTGCTATTTCTCAAACCGACCGTAGCGATAGACCAAACCCCTCAGGGCAACTCACAAGCTCAAGCACACTGGCTAGTTTGTACCCAGTTACACTTCGGAATTCATGACAGTCTTGCCAGTACCACCTTGTAGCCAATTCCCAATGGATTCAGGGAGCGACTTTTCTAGATTCGGATGGGGCATGTAAGCGGTCAACATAAAGACACCGCTAAACAGCAATACTAACCGCCAGGGGCGAACCTCAGTTGTCGGCATCATGGCTCCTCACTATATATGCATAGCGGCCTGGTCCCACGAAGACTGCATTGGCCCGTAGAAGGTACTTTTAGGGTCACCGCTTTTAAGCAGTATGTTGCCTGATGGTCGATGACTAGAGAAGCATCCGCAGACGGATCTTGAAGTGGCTACCGCACCCTCTCTACCAGCGACTCAACATACGGCATGAGTCTCGCCTGCCAATAAAAAAAGGAAGCCCGGTCAGAGCTTCCTAGCAACTTAGGAAAATTATTTAGAACTACCCACGGACGGCGTTTTTATGTGCCTCGACCATGGCTACCCTGTCGCTGGGTGGCAGCAAAATGAAGCGACAGGCCAATGCTTGAACCGCAGTTCCCCTTCATCGTTGAAAACGCCAATTAATAAACTGGACGAGCATCAGGCCCAGCAGAGCTGCGAGCTCGTTCTTTGGCTTTGGAAGCACTTTTCTTGAGCGCATCTAGCCGCTTGATGTATTGATCACGCTTACGCTTTTTGGGAGTTTGCTCAATCAGGGTCTTCAGAGCGCTGCCGAGACTCTTATAGGCATTGGGTAGGGTGTAGCCAAAGCGGGTGGCGATCGCGATCGCCCGCTCATCAGCGTCCACAGCTTCCTCCACCGCCTTGATCGGGTTATTGCGCTTGTAAAGACGCCAACCGGAAAAACTGCACAACGCTAACGCCAGCATGAGCAACAGGCCATCTTGCACCCAAAGTTCACCGATCGCGCCGCCTAGACCAATCGCCAGTGCCGCCATTTCCCAACCATCCCGAGGAATGGTGTCATTTTGGACGTGCCCTACCTGATGCCAGAACAAGAGGTTTCGCTGATCCAGCGCAAAATTTTCCCACTTCGCGAGGTCAATTTGAATCTCGACTTGATCTTTACCCAACTCTTCGCTGGTGATCAGAGGTGGCGTCACATCGGTGGCAGCCTCCACCGTGACCCAACTTTGAAGCTCTGGTGGCAATAGACTGCGCAGACGGCGTAACTCTCCCATATCGGCTCTGGCGGTGGATGTTGCGTAGGACGTCATGAACACTCAAACAATGAAAAGGTCACCTCAGAGTTAACTTGACCGAGTGGATCATCTTTCCGAGGTAGTAGTGCCTACTATCCTAGCCAAAAATTGGAAATCCCATGGGTATATTTGCGAACTATCCACGAATCGGCAATGAGATCGGCCCCGACAAAGTCAAGGGTGTCAGAGTCGGCGACTCCCAGAGGCAAGCAGTTTCACCGCATTCTGAGAGGTGAGTGATCGCCCCTTGCAACAGCGCTTCTCCCTCAGCGACGGTCTCTATCCGGCACAGTGACTCCCGCAGTTCCGCCGCGCCAGCAAAACCTTTGACATACCAGGTCATATGCTTGCGCGCCTGACAGATACCCCGGTAGCCTTTGTAATCGGCAATCAATCGCAGATGCTCTTGCGCACACAGGAGGCGATCAATAACGGTGGGGGCAGGCAAGCGATCGCCCGTTTTCAAAAAGTAGTCAATTTCCCCCACGAGGAACGGATACCCCAACGTGCCTCGGGAACACATCACACCATCGGCGTTGGTGGTCTCTAGACATCGCACCGCCGCCTCAACCGAATCAATGTCGCCATTAGCAATGACCGGAATCGAGAGCGCATCCTTCACCCGACGAATCCATTCCCATCGCGCTGCGCCCGTATAGCCTTGAGCCCGAGTGCGGCCATGTAACGTCAGCATATCGATGCCCACATCTTCCAACTGTCGGGCAAATTCGATGGCGTTAATATGCTCGTCATCCCAGCCAATGCGCGTTTTGACCGAGACGGGCACCGCCACCGCGTCCACCACAGTACGCGTAATTTTGACCGCCATGGCGGGATCTTTGAGCAGTGAAGAACCGCCACCTTTGCGTGTGATTTTGTTGACGGGACAGCCCATGTTGAGGTCGATCGTATCCGCACCTTCGGCGACCGCTTTACGAGCAGCATCGGCTAAAAAATCGGGGCGGCAGTCAAAGAGTTGAATGCTGATGGGATGCTCATTGGGGTCAACCTCCATGATTTTCGGCAAGGTTTCGACATGGCAAACGCCCG
Organism: Leptolyngbya sp. SIOISBB; assembly: GCA_010671905.1. Lineage (GTDB taxonomy): Bacteria > Cyanobacteriota > Cyanobacteriia > Phormidesmidales > Phormidesmidaceae > Halomicronema. Next base: position 5,320,740 of record JAAHII010000001.1, on the reverse strand, counting down.
ACGCATGAACCATTTCGGTATACATCATAGAAGTGGGGGCATATCGTCTCACTAGCCGCCGAAAGACTTTATCCGTCACCCCCGAGAGCGGTGATTGTAAGACCCGGCTATTCACGGTAACCTCCCCAATTTGCAGTGGGGTCGCCAGTTTTTGCTTAAGGGTAGGAGAAAGCGCAGTCATGATCCCAATCGCAACGCGGTGCTTCCTCAGTATGCCAGCAGCAGCGCTAGGCTCTGTCATCATTTAGCAGTCAAAGGCTGGCAATCAGAGAGACGCAACCCCTAGCGGGTTGAGCGAATGCGATCGCAGTGATGTGGAAAAGCCTGAAGCCTGCTGAAAGTAATTGATGATGCCCGTCAAAGGGGGCGTTTGCGACTCAATAGCCAATAGCTCTCCACATTACCCTGACCTTTGATAAAGACCATCCCGCGAGATTCTAGATGGTAGCGATGACGTAGGCGCTCATACACTTCTGTCGTGACTTGAATCCGCTCTGGAACGCCAGTGCTTTCCATCCGGCTAGCCAGGTTGACAGTGTCGCCCCACAGGTCATAAGCAAATTTGCGCACCCCAATCACGCCCGCAATGACCGGCCCTGTACTAATGCCAATCCGGAGTTGAAAGGATTGACCGTCAGGGCGACGAAACTGCTTGATGGCGGCTTGCATATCTAACGCCATGGAGGCCACAGCGTCAATATGATCGGCTCGGGGAGTAGGCAACCCCGCTGCTGCCATATAGGCATCACCGATCGTCTTGATTTTTTCTAGACCATGCTTTTCCGCTAAGTGGTCAAAGGTGGAAAAGACTTCGTTGAGTAGCTTGACTAATTCCTTGGCATCCATCTGTCCGGAGGCCGCCGTAAACTGCACTAAATCGGCAAAGAGTACAGTCACCTCATCGTAACTTTCAGCGATGGTACGGGGGCCAGTCTTCAGGCGATTGGCAATTTGATACGGCAGGATATTGACCAATAAGCGATCAGCCTGCTGCCGCTGCTGCCGCAACTCCATTTCCATCCGTCGCCGGTCGGTAATGTCGTGGACAATGCCCTCGTAGTACTGAAAATGCTTCGACTCGTCATAGACCTTGCGAATCGTTTCACTAATCCACATCTTGCTGCCGTCTTTGCGGTAAACCTCAGATTCGGCCCCTTTAATCTGGTTAAATTGCTCAAGATAGACAATCAACTCAGCACGCCTTTGGGGCTGCACATAAAGACCTTTGCCGACATCGGTGATGACGTGCATCAAATCATCTGGAGAGTCATAACCGTAAATATTGGCCAGCGCTGGGTTGACGCTGATATATCGGCCTTCACGACTCGTCTGAAAAATCCCTTCAGTGGCGTTTTCGAAAATGCGACGGTACTTAACTTCTGCTTGCTGTAGAGCTTCTTCGGCCTGTTTGCGCTCGCGTACTTCGGCAAACAAAAGGCGGTTTTGGTGGCTCAATTGCTGACAGCGTCGGTAATCGTTCAGTCGCGCTTGAATGCGGGCAGTGACCTCTTCTGCCAGCAACGGCAAGCTGAGGTAGTCTTGGGCACCCGCATCAAAAGTCGCGGCAACTTTTTGCGGGTCGCGATCGCCCACCACAATAATGGGAATGTCTCGGCTCCAGCGATGGGCTTTTAACTGCTGACAAAAGTCATCGCCAATTTTGATAAACAGGGTCGCCTCAATCAACACTAAAGCGATCGCGTGTTCCTTCAAAAAGTGAGGAGAGGCTGCGAGTTCTGTGCTCGTCTCCAAGCGATAGTGGGGACCCAATACTTGTCGCAGTGCTACTTGAGTATGATTTTCACCATGAATCAGGAGCAGACCTTCTTGGCCTACTGGACAAAAATTTCCTTGAATGTCAGAAAACTCTGCCTGATTACTCAAGACTGCTCTATCCCTGCAAACTTGCTAGTCTGTGCCCCAATATTCTCAACATGGCCAACGAGTGCAATCAGTTTTAAAGATGTTAGCTAGTAGTCATTATGATGCCCCGAATGAGGGTGAATCATTGGCCAACTGCGCACCAATATCCCACTAGCTTAAGCACATCAGTGAAGAAACGGTCAGATCGGTGTCAGAGGGCCAGTGCCTTTCCACTTTTTACCCATGGTTTGTACCGCTCTCAGGATAGAGTGATCGCAACCTTACGTATTTATACGAGGCAGCCACATCAGCCACCGGCAGCGACACACAAAACGGGATGACGCGAGCATCAAGCGCCCGCGAGCCCAGTATCCAAGCAGTGAGACAGCCTAGCGGTTCTTTTTGAGTGACCGGTCAGGGGGTAGGTTACAATTCTGAAAGTTGGTCTATTGAAACACCTGCAAATCATGACACCCTCTCTTACTAATTTTTTATTAAGCCTCGTTGCTGGCGCTGCTATTGTCGTCATTCCAGCAACTATCTTTTTGGTTTTCGTTAGCCAGAGAGATAAGATTCAGCGCCAGTAGTGGGTGCCGGATTCTACTCAGACAACAACTTGTTAAATGAAGAGGGAACTCACATGTTTGGGAACCCTCTTCTTCATTTTCAGCCTAGTTCAGCAATTTCACAGCGTGGCAAGGCGATCGGCGACCGCCCACAGTCGATAGGTCTGACATAAATATCGATATTGCCGTTAGTTAGGCACTGTAAATCGTTATCAGCGACAGGGACATGCCTGTGGCTGCTCGCCCCCTAGTGAGATATGCTTTGCCACTTTGGCCGGTGAACTCAAAAGATTTTTTGAAAGCCCTTTAAAGTCCGTTAGCATGTGACAAACAGCATTGGCGTCGGGGTGCCGTTCGAATGGCTTTGCCATTTTTGAACCATCGCCCAGTGCTGTGGTGGAATGCCTGCCAAAAAAGTGCGTTTCATCGACCCATTTCAGTTAGCTCACGCTGCGTCTTCATCCTGAGAGGAATTTTCTGTGAATTTCGGTACGCCAGTTCCCCTTCTCATAGGTATTGTCCTAATCCTGGGCGGGGTTACCCTCTTTTTTGTCGACCGGCTCAAGCCTGGCTATGGGCGCGATTCGGACAAGGTCTATGCCATTCTTTGGCTGATTTCGGGGGTCTTTTTGTTGGGCCACCTCAACATGGAGCTGCTCGCTTCGTTTCAGCAATTAATGATGGCAGGGATGCTGATCACCCTCACGATTCAAAATGTCTACTCGCGGACGCCCAAAGAAGATCGTTACGCCTCACAAAGCGGCGGTGGGGGTGCTAGCCGAGATGATTACTATCGTCCCAGCCGCAATCAAGACTATCGCGGCAGCAATCCTCGCATGAACGTTCGGGCTGAATTGGACAATGAAGAGCCTTATCGTCCGCGGTTTCCTGAAGACCGTCGCATGATTGGGGGGCGTGACGAGCCGACAAGACGCTCGGGATACTACGACGATGGTTATAACGATCGCTACGGCAACGATCAAGGCGGCTATTCCGATCGGTCAATGCCACCGAATGAGCGCCCGATGGAACGGTTAAATCCCAGCAGCGATCGCCTGCGGCGGCGACGCCCTAAAAGCGATGGTCGCTATGGTGCTCCCCCAACTCGTGGCTGGGATGAATCTAGCGGCGGTTATGCGGCTAATTCCGGTGGGTATTCAGCGAATGGTGGAGACTACGGGTCTGACAAATACTCAGCCAATAACAGTAGTTATGGAGCCGATAGTTACTCAGCTAACGCGGGGTATTCGGCAGCCAGCTCAGACAATTACGTCGGTTCTGGCGGCTACAGTAATCAGCCGTCTGATCCTGATAATTCACAGCCCTCGGATAATTCTGGGGATGATAGCTATGTGGACTATCGCCCAGTCAATTATCCGAATGATGACTCTGGCAAACCTCCCGCTGACTACGGCAGTCGATACTAACGCTGAGTCAAGGCTTAACTTTAGGACGTACAGCCGCAGCCATTAATACGGAATTGCTTTAGCACCAACCTTAAACGACACCTGCCAGCTGCATACGGCTCAAGAAAGCTTTGAGGCGATCGCTCTGAGGGCTGGTAATCACGTCGTAAGCCTTACCGTCTTCTTCGACTAACCCCTGATTCAGGAAGATGACGCGGTCAGCCACATCCCGGGCGAACTGCATCTCGTGGGTCACAATGACCATCGTCATGCCTTCTTCAGCGAGTTGTTTCATCACCTCTAGCACTTCGCCCACGAGTTCTGGGTCAAGCGCACTGGTGGGCTCATCGAACAGAATGATGTCGGGTTCCATGCACAGCGCTCGGGCGATCGCGACCCGCTGCTTTTGACCCCCAGACAACTGGCCTGGATAGGCATGACCTTTAGCCATCAAACCCACTTTGCTTAGAAAGTGACCGGCGAGTTCCCGACTATCTTGCTTATTTTTGCTCAGCACCTTTTGGGGTGCCAAGGTCAAGTTTTCGAGCACGGTCAGGTGCGGAAACAAGTTGAATTGTTGAAATACCATGCCGACCTGCGCCCGTAAGCGCTGCAGTTGTTTGCGGGATAAATCAGGCTGCGACAAATCCATCCCGTTGACGGTCAAAGTGCCGCCATTAATCGTTTCTAAGCGGTTAAAGCAGCGCAGCAGTGTACTTTTGCCACAACCCGAAGCTCCAATGATCGCAACGACTTGTCCCGCATAAATTTCGCCACTGAGCCCTTTTAAGACCTCTAGCGGGCCATAGCTTTTGCGGAGTTGATGGAAGGCGATCGCGGTCTGGGAGTCAGGCATAGCTCAATAAAATCAGTTCTGTAATGATGATGGCATTCGGGAAATAACGTGAAGCTTATCATCGGTAAGCTGGCAGTATCGTATCGTGTAAGTCCAGTTTGTGGTGAAAGGAAGAGTTTGATATGTCAATTAAGCGTTCAGCATTTTTACGTAATTTGGCGTTTGGCCTTAGCACATCATTCGTTTTGGCCGCTTGTGGGGGCGCTCCTACCGATACAGCAGATAGCGATGATCCAGCAGCGGCTGACTCCGCTGGCTCAGAGGCAGTTACCGGCACTCTCACCGTGGCCACTGAGCCCGCATTTCCACCATTTGAGTTTCAGAATGAAGATGGCGAGTTAGACGGTTTTGATATCGACCTGATGACGGCGATTGGCGAGGCCGCTGGCTTAGAAGTGCAGTTTGAATCGCTCCCCTTTGACGGCATCATTCCCGCCTTACAGGCGGGCACCGTCGATGCAGCGATTAGCGGCATGACCATTACCGAAGAGCGTCTACAAACAGTTGACTTTTCTCGGCCCTACGTCAAAGCAGGTCTCGCGATCGCGGTAAAAGAAGAGAATACGGAAGTCGCTACCCTGGATGACTTACAGGACAAAAAGATCGCCGTGCAAATCGGCACCACGGGCGCAGAGCAGGCCGCTGAAATTCCTGGCGCAGAAATCAGCACCTTTGACTCGGCTCCCTTAGCCCTGCAAGAACTGGCCAACGGCAACGTGGATGCGGTGATCAATGATGCACCTGTAACTTTGGACGCGATCGCCTCCGGCAACATTGACGGTCTGAAAGTCGTGGGTGAATTGCTAACCACTGAATTTTATGGGATTGCCATGCCCAAAGGCTCAGAAAATGTTGAGATCGTCAACGATGCCCTGATGACCATGATGGAAGATGGCACCTACGCTGAAATCTATCAAGAATGGTTTGGCGAAGAGCCCCCAGAATTGCCGGAATCGGCTTTTTAAGCCTTTGCCTGACTGACCATTCAAAATGGTTGTAGCTGGTTCGGCCATCCTGTCCGAACCAGCTTTTTTGTACCCAACCACAGACACCTTTTCACCCTTCCTAAGAGGACTATGCTACTTTCGAAAGCAGTCCCCACCATTTAAGAAAGCTGAGGAAATCTGCACCATCCAGGCTCTAGAGCATGATGAATATGTCAGCCATAAGCTCGCAGCAGGGGGGAGGCAATTTGGTAGGTTTAAGGCAGTGAATTGCGAAGGAGTCAGGGTTACATGAAAGTGGCAATCACCGGAGGCACCGGTTTTGTAGGCAGCGGACTCGTCAAAGCCCTCCAAACAGCAGGCCATGAAGTGCTCGTACTCACCCGCGATGTCGCGAAGGCTCGCAAAATCTTTCCGGCAGTCGCCTTTCCCGACGTGACGCCGATCGCTTACACACCCCAAGTTTCTGGCGATTGGCAAGCCACCATCTCTGGTTGTGATGGTGTCGTCAACCTAGCCGGAGCCCCGATTTCAGAACGATGGACGGCCGCCCATAAGCGCGCCATGCTGGAAAGCCGCAAGCTGGTCACTGAAAAATTAGTGGAAGCGATCGCCCAAGCAGACGTCAAGCCCAAAGTACTGGTCAGCGCCTCCGCGATCGGCTATTACGGCACCAGCGAAACCGCCACCTTCGATGAAACGAGCACACCTGCAGCAAACGACTTTTTGTCGCAGATCTGTCAGGAGTGGGAAACGGCAGCCCTGGCGGTCAAGAACATTGACGGCGTACGACTCGTGATTCCCCGCATTGGCATTGTGTTAGGAGACGGTGGGGCTCTGGAACGCATGCTGACCCCTTTTCGCCTCTTTGCGGGCGGTCCCATTGGCAGCGGCAAACAATGGTTTTCATGGATTCATCGTGACGACTTAGTTGCTATCTTGATGCGGGCGCTCACAGATGAGTCCATGAGTGGCATCTACAATGCCACTGCGCCCAATCCCGTACGGATGGGTCAAGCCTGCGAAGCCCTCGGGCAAGCCCTCAACCGGCCCTCTTGGCTGCCAGTACCAGATTTTGTCATTGAGGCACTGTTGGGAGATGGGGCGATCGTCGTGTTAGAAGGCCAACAGGTTTTGCCAAAGCATCTACAAACGGCAGGCTTTGAGTATCAATATCCAACCGTCGGACAAGCAATGAAAGCAGTCGTCGAAGCACCCTAGCAGCAGAGGGATTCATGACTCTTTTGATCATTGCACCCGATCGCGATCTGAGTCCTTGGACGATCGCTCTGCAAGCCTGTGAGCCTGAGTTAGCGGTCAAAATCTGGCCTCAGGTACCGGTTAAAGAGGACGTTACGTTTGCCCTCTGTTGGCGACAGCCTGCAGACATCTGGCAACAGTTGCCTAATTTACGTTGCATCTCTTCTCTAGGGGCAGGCGTCGATCATCTATTGCAAGATCCTTCCCTCCCGGCTGATATCCCAATTGTTCGGCTAGTAGATCCCTTTCTGGCTCAATCCATGTTTGAGTACATTTGTGCCGCCACCATGGGGATTTTACGTGATTTCGATGTATATCAAACTCAGCAATCAGCGACCTGTTGGCATCCTCAAAACCTCAGCCTCAGCCATCACTGCACCGTTGGCATCATGGGGCTGGGTCAGTTGGGTGCCTACACTGCGCAACGGCTCGCGCAGATGGGCTTTAAAGTGGTCGGTTGGGCGCGATCGCAGAAGCAAATTGAAGGGATTGAGACGTATGCCGGTCATGCGGAACTGGTTGATTTTCTAAAAAGATCTAATATTTTGGTTTGCCTATTACCCCTGACTGAGCAGACCCGCAACATTTTGGACCGCAGCCTCTTGGCCAAGCTCCCTCACCAGGCTTATCTAATCAATGTGGCTCGCGGTGAGCACTTAGTTGACACCGATTTGTTGACGGCTATTGATGCCGGGCAGTTGCGGGGAGCTTGCTTAGATGTCTTTCGGCAAGAGCCTCTGCCATCAGACCATCCCTTTTGGCTGCATCCGCAAATTCGCGTGACACCCCACTGCTCTAGCATTACCAACCCAGTGTCAGTGGCGCCCCAAATTGTCGAAAATTACCGGCGATCGCAGACTGGGCAACCGTTGCTCAATCAAGTTTCGAGATCGCGCGGCTACTGATCACCGTCATGCGGCCAATCTGCACTAGCGAGCGATTCTTCGCGAGGCGGCAACCGATTGGGACAGAGACGATAAACAGCGGCAAAGCCCTCGTCTGGATGGGGCGGCGCGCCGATTAATTGTCGTGACATCGCTTGAATAACGTCGGTAGGCACCTGCCGAGATCGCCCCTGGTTGCGCTTCAAACAGTCCGCCAAAGGCACATCTAGCCAAATCGCAATGAATTTTGTGAAACCTAAAACTTGCGCCGTTTTGATGACTTGACGACGGCCTTGCCGCTGCGTATTCGTCGCGTCATAGAGTGCTCCGTATATCTTGCCCTGGCGAGTCTGCTGGACGGCCTGTTGCCACTCGTGGATGACCCGCTGCCAAACTTGAGGCCAAGAGCCTTGGATCGCCTCACCGCCAAATAACTGCCGCCGGATCTGGTCGGTAGAAACATAGGCGATCTCGGGGCCTGACTGCCGAAAATGCTCCGCCCAAGTGGACTTGCCGCTACCTGGCAAGCCAATCAAGAGCCACAGTGGAATGTCGGCGGAAAAAGGCATGATGAGGGAGTTTGAGAGTAGGTGAATTTGAAAGTGAGTGAGTGTGTTGGCGTCGTTTACCCGAGGGTTTGCGAGGGCGCATATGGAGTATCGAATCGGGAAGGGAGAATGCGAAGAGCTCTTTCTGTTTTTTCAGTTGCCATGAGGTCATTACAAGCAAGCAACGCAGTATCGGATGCATTAGAGTTACGTCTTACTCGTAACGATGCCCGATCGAGCTAGCGCTCATGGGCCAAAAGGAGAGCAATTTTAGCTTTTTATCGGCAGAATGATTCAAAATTTGTCAAACAAGTTATCGTGGGTGGCAGAATTGCGTCACTTGGGGATTTTGAGAAATGTCTAACCGCGTTTGGCTCGGCAAAGTCGGTGCACTTTTTCTAGCTGCCGCCGTGATGACTGCGGTGACACCAGCGCGATCGCTGCAAGCCCAAACTCGTAGCTCTCCCCCACCGTTACAACAATTGGTGCACAGTTTTGATATCTCGCAACCAGAAGCGACTGCTTATGCCTTGTGGAATGCGGGCCAGAGCGATCGCCACGAAGTTTGGTTCCGAGTCATCTCAGGAGAAGCAGACTTCCAACAGCGGCTACGAGTGTATAAAGAGCAAGCCGCCCCTCGCTCGCCAGATAGTCTGCCCCCCATCTCAACGCTGGTTTACGAAGTCGAAAACAACAATCCATCCCAATGGTTTTTCCTCGGGGTTGAGACGGGCTTTTTCACCTATTACTTTGAGGGCGACAATCGCCTCATTGGGGATTCTGACTTTGACAATGCCCACGCTGTCCGCGTGCAAAAGTCGATTTACAATAACGGCGATCTCTACCAAATCAGTTTTGAAGATATTACACAACTGGACGATTACGATGACCTCGAAATCGAAGTCATCTTGATTCGTCGCTAACCAGACGACTTGCGTTAACGCTCTCGTGACCGACTCTTAAGTAGCAGGCCACAACCTTCAAGCTTGATTGCAAATTTGGCACGCTAAGCACTTCGAGCATTTTGCTGAAAGCGCTTAGTGATTCAGTCGGTTAGCAATCTCCGCTTTAACAACATCAGCGTCAGCGGGCAGATGAACAGCGGGGTTCGCATACTGACTCGTTACGTCTTCGAGTCGCGATTCGTGGTACTTGACCTTAAAGTCAGTAAATTTTAGACCGTGGGCTGTACTGATGACGACGGTGCGATCGCTCGGCTTAATCAAGCCGCGATTGATCAGTTTTTTCAGTACGGCTAGGGCCACCCCGGTGTGAGGGCAGGTAAACATCCCAGTCAAGTCCGCCTCGGCGGCAGCGGCGGCCAATTCATGTTCAGTGGCTTGTTCAACAATGCCATTGGTTTCTGTGATCGCGGTGGTGGCCTTGTTATAGCTGACGGGATCCCCAATACGGATGGCGCTAGCCAGCGTATCACCCGCGGTCTTAGTCACCTTTTCTTTGAAATCCTGTTTGAAGGATTCATAAAACGGGTTGGCTTGAGCGGCTTGGGCGGCGACCAGGCGTGGCATCCGAGAAATCAGCCCCAAATCCATCATCAGTTTGAAGCCCTTGTAGAGGGCACTGATGTTGCCTAAATTCCCGACAGGAATAATGATCCAATCGGGAACTTGCCAATCGAACTGGCGCACAATTTCAATACCGACGGTCTTTTGACCTTCGATGCGCAGGCTATTCATCGAATTCGCCAGATAGATCGAATTGTCTTGGGTGACTTCTTTCACAATTTTCATGCAGCCATCGAAATCGGTATCGAGGGCGAGCACATGAGCACCATTCGCCACGGGTTGAATCAGTTGCGCTGTACTGACTTTACCCGCAGGCAAAAAGATCACCGAGGGAATACCCGCATAAGCCGCATAGGCGGCCAAGGCGGCACTGGTGTCACCAGTGCTAGCACAGGCGACGGCCTTAACCGAACTGCCCTGAGCCATCATTTGTTTGACCACGCTGACTAAAACAGTCATGCCCAGATCTTTAAAGCTGCCGGTATGGCTATTACCACAGAGCTTGATCCACAGGTCGGGGACACCCAATTGCTTGCCGAGGCGATCGGCCCAAAACAAGTTGGTGTTGCCCTCAAACATGCTGACCACGTTCTCGTCCGCCAAGGACGGAATCACCCACTCCCTTAGCCCCCAAACGCCACTACCGTAGGGCCATTTAGTAATCGCAGTCCGCGAGTCAAACAGTTGCTTCCACTGATCAGCGCTGCGTTGTTTGAGGGGCTCCCGCTCGTGGTGTACTTCCAATAGACTGCCGCAAATGGGGCAGGTATAGATCACATCAAACAGTGAGTGCTTGCCAGGACAGCCCGCACTGCAGCGGAAATATACTGTTTGATTATCGGTGTTGGGTTTGGGCGCGACAGGTGACGACAGCATGATGGGTACTCAAGTTGGGAAAGGTCATCAATCGTATTATGTTCCGAGCTGGTACACCAGGGCTAGGGGGTAGTGGGGAAGGAATGGTGTTGAAGCGATTATACTGTCCCCTTAGTTGCTGCCCCAGTCATTCGTTCAAGGCCATGATTTCAAGGCGTTCCGTGCCTTGAGCAGGGACAAACTTCAGCATGAAGACAGAAAGGTTGCCTATACACTATCCGCGTCTAGCGCCCTTCTCACCCAGATGTTTGAAATTTGTCATTAATCTGTAAGCAAGTCCAACGCTAGGACGGCAACTGATTAGCCACTATCTGAGATATTGTTCGGATGGTGAATCAGGGATAAGCCGTTTTCCATAACTGACAACTGCGTCCTGAGAGAAACCAATCGCTTCGTAGAAGGCGATCGCATCCAGGTTATCCGTGCGGATTTGGAGATTAATCTTAGGGCATCGAACGGCAAGCAGACGACTTTCAGCGCTACGCATGAGTTCCTGTCCAATACCTAATCGTTGATGCTCAGGATCAACAGCCAGATAGTTGATCCAACCGCGATGCCCTTCATATCCAACCATGACCGCACCGACAATGCTGTCATCAACCACAGCGACCAATAACCATTCTGGTTGACCAGTGAGTTTCCGCTGAATGTCAAGCGCCGGATCATTCCAGGGTCGTGTTAAACCACAACGGTGCCACAGACGGATGACATTGGGTTGGTCATCAGGTTGAAACTCGCGTACAAGCATCAATTTTGGATCAGATAAAGTTGCTAATTACTGAGAACCGCTCATCCTAGAACATCACTGAGTAGCTGGCTGCGTTCCAAAGTATTGGGGGTATTATGCAGCAAGCAGTTTTCTCAAACAGTTTTCAAGTTCTCTACTGCTGATCAACGAGGGTGGTGGCCCTTATACCAGTTCTCCAGAATAGAACTACAAATTGTAGTGGAGGGCTATGAGAGCAAGGGGGGTGAAGGGGAAAGGATGTGTAGCTAGATTTTAGAGAATCGGTATTACACCTCTGGACCAAATCTGCCCCAACTCATCTGGATGGTCAGAATTTATCTGACGTCATTAGCGATCGCACAGGGCTATTTCCAATGGAGTCGAAACTAGATCATTCGCAATTTTGCCATCACTGGACGGTGATCCGACACGCCAGAAGCAGGGGTGATCACTTGATCCACGCTGATATCTTGACTGACAAAGACATGGTCAATCGGGATTTTTAGCATATGTTTCAAATGCTCACGACGCGATAGCGATCGCCCCGCCCCATTGTAGAACCAGGTCGGATTCAAGCCATGGCCGAGATTGACGCTCCGCAAGCTTGAATGACGGATAAAATCGCGAAAATAAATTGACCAGGAAGTGAGGTTAAAGTCGCCCATCATGATGGTAGTGATGGGTTGCTGGGCCGCATACGCTGCCAGTGCCACCATCGCCTCATTGCGATGAACAAAGTTGTATATCGAGACCGGCGCTAAGGGGTGAGCAACTACGATCCGCACGGGTTTGCCATTCACGTCGGCGATCGCAAATAAACTGTGATACTTGGTTCCTAAGTTCTCAGTCGTGGCCTCGGTAATGGGGTAGCGGCTAAATAAACTCAGTCCACCACCCGTTGAGCGGTAGTAGTAGGGATATAAGTCCGGCACGTTGTCTCGGAGCTCTGCAGCCTGTTCCTTAAACGGTTCAACCAGACCAAAAATATCGACAGGATTCGTCCTCACTAAATCGGTCACTGCAGCAGTATTCCATGTTAGATGGTTAACGTTGTAGGTCATAACCGTGAGCGGAACACCACCAGCCCTAGCATCTCGCAACCGGGGAATGTACCAAGCACCAAGGGTGGTGACATAGAGACCGAGCGCTAGTGCCATGACTAGCCTCACCTTCCGGTGAGGCGGCCGGGGCTTTAGTCGCAACAACACTAGCAACAGTATTAACGTCAACGCTGCAAACCAAAGGTAACCTGCGCCAATCATCTCAAATGGCCACAGCCTGTACCAGGGGCCGGAGGCAAAGCTGAGGAGCAGCAGCAATAGTGCGATCGGCCAGAGAATGATACTCAGCAACATAGTGCCTCCCTCTCGTCAATGCTTTCTTCAACATCAGGGTGCACATTCCTGAAGCACTGAAATGAGGAAGCCTCAAGCTATCTGCCATCGACCGTTAAGGCTTTAGTTGGAGCTCTCTTCAACCCACCTCTGCCAGATTCTTGCCAGCCATCGGGTGGCTAATACCCATTCTCTGTTCTGGAGCTACCCATGTCGAAGGTGTGAGGGTAGCAGGGTAAAAGGGATTGAGGGTGCGAAATCTGTAGGCATTTCTTAAAGAGCTGGTATAACAATGTCTCTTTAAAAAGGGACGAAAAAGATTTCCTTACAGCTGGGTAGGCAATCACTGGGCAGACAGCTTGAGTTGCAACTGTTTGCGGTCACGTAATGCTGAACTATGGAGGCAAAAATGGTAGCGTTCCAAACGCTAAAACCCTTCACAAACGACTCGCAAACCATAAAAGTTACCGTGAGGAGTATCCTCCAGAAACCCTTTCTGTCGAGACGTGGATAAGCACTCCTGGCCAGAAGAATCACAAGTTCCACCGCGCACAGATCGATATTTTGATGTTGCTTTAGGAATGGCCTCTGTCCAAGCGTAATGGCCTTCCTGCTTATAGGTTTCGGGTTTAGTGCTGTAGTCCGAATGCCAGTCGTCGAGGCACCATTCCCCCACATTACCGTGCATATCGTGCAAGCCCCAAGGGTTGGCCGGGTAGCTGCCGACGGGGGTTGTCCCTTTCATCAGACCGTCGTAGTTCAGTAAGTACATCTGGCCGTTAGGGCTAGCCGATGGGGAGGTAACCGAAGCAATCAGCTCATCGGGCACTTGCGATCGCTCCAGCAAGATATATTCACCAAAAATGGAACGGTGTGGTAGTTCCAGCCTTACAAGCATATTCCCACTCGGCTTCTGTGGGTAACCGATACCGGTGTCCTGTATGGGCAGAGAGCCGACGACAAAACTCGCCTGCCTCGGACCACGAGACACCACTAATCGGATGGCTTTCGAGATTAGCGTCAAAATGAGGTCTGTGCTCGGAGGGCTCTGGCCGCATTTCATCTTGCACTTTGGGCAATGTGGCGATCGCTCGCCATTGGGCCTTGGTAATGGGATATTTACCCAACCAAAACGGCCTTCGGATGCGCACTTCATGTTGTGGCTCATTGCGATGGTAGCGCTCTGAAGAACGACCACTTTGCTCGCGGGCAATCCCCATCAAAAAATTGCCCTTGGGCATAAAAACCATCTCTAAGGCAATGTCTCCGATAGTTTCGGTGATCACTACATTCTGGCCTGAGTAGCCACGGGTGAGGTTGCCTTGGCGATCTACTGACACGACTGGATATGCAGACAAGTCGTAAGCAACACCTTTTCGATCCAGTTTTACTCCGGCATGCCATTGTTCTTTAAAGACTTGCTGTTCTCGATACGTCGCAGGAATCACATCCGGGCCTGTATCAAACAAATTATGGGTGCTCTTTGCCCTAGCCCTTTCAAAAGGCTTTCTCCATTCCAATTGATGCACCATGTCAGAGTCGCGGCTCATGCCCGATGGTGATCCATTGAGGCTGGCTCCGTAACACAGCAGCCGATAGCCATCCGGTTCAAAGTGTTGACGCACATCATTCAGAGCTGCCAAGGCATCAGAACCACAACCCCGCCAGGAGCGACCATCACAGGTAATGGAAACGTAATCGTCATTTTCCACCTGCCACCGAACGACTTGGGCCGTCTTTTGAATTTGCTCAGGGGTCAACATAGGAATCTCAAATCGTTGGCGATTAGCAAAGAATTGATAGCCTTCTGCTTCTAGCTGCTTGAGCACAGCGACTTGAGCGGTTTCAAGACCTTGCATCCCGAGGCTTGAGGATTGCCACTGACGATTTCTCGTTGCGATCGTCACATGCCAAATATCGTTCTCATCTTGATGAAATTGTAGTGTGGCTGAGCTAATCGTTTGGTCAGGATGCTGAATTTCGTGAATACTCTCGCTCATAACAGACACTCAAGATATACAGAAACCTGCTAATGATCTAAATCTTAAATAATCCAATCCTAACCTTTTATAATTGCGGCTGATTAGGACATTGCCCTATTGGAGGTTTCAGGAGAAATAGATTAACTCTTAGATAAAATCGCCAAATAATGAGAATACTCATTAATAATTTCTTGATAAGCTTTCATATCCTTCGTCTTCTCCCAAGATGGGATTTCCGTTTCAGATATCATTCTATGAAGAATTTTGATGGCGTTGATTCTAATTAATTCCTCGTGTTCTAACTTGATGAGCATTCTATTCAGCTCTTGTCGACCCTCGTAAAATCTAATTTCACTTTCCATTTGCAAGCTCCCTTCTCGGGTTAGTCTTGCACACATCATCAAATTCCTAATGGCTTCTATTTTTTCATCGCTATGATTGTCATCCTTTTGCATGACGAACTGTGCGATCGCGGCAGGATTTTCCATTTCCCCTAACTCCAGAACAGTTGAATATGATTCCTTTGCATCATTTTTCTACTTCCTCCTGCTGGCAATAGATAAATCAATTAATTTTCTGATTGCAATTCAAAAAGCGATAAAAGTCTCTTTTCGGGATTAATTTTTTCTCAACAAGATCGAGTTTTCGAGGTGTCCTAAGGCAACTTACAGATGTTGCTGGGTTTCAATGAGTTCTTGAAAGGACAGCAGAGCTTTTTGATGATGTTCACCAGCTATCCAAGTGAAATCATTGTGTGATGCCTCGGCTACCCAGAGGGACAGTTTCGGCCCTGATGCAGCCTCGTAAAGGGCTTGGCTATGGGCAATCGGAATCGTTTGATCAGCTTGACCATGCATGATTAGCACCGGGTAATCAATGGTCTGCAACTTCTTCAAGTTTGAGAATTTATCAAAAGGGAGTACCGGAATCGGGACAACGACTCGAAAGGCGGATGTGAAGGTGCTTTCAAGAATTAAACCCGCGACTGAATATTGCGTTGCGAGGTCAATAGCGGCTCCGCCGCCCAGCGATCGCCCATACAAAATCACCTGCTCAGGCGGCACCTGAAGTTGTTCAATTAGGTAACGATAAGCCGCCTCGATATCTTGATAGGCGCGCCTTTCGCTGGGCTGACCATCACTCGTGCCATACCCGCGATAGTCATAGGCAAACACACTAAACCCCCAGCTATGCAAACGGTCTAAGACTGGGCGAATATCACCCAAATCTTCCGCATTGCCGTGGCTATAGAGCAAAGTGTACTGAGCAGACCCATTCGGTAAATAGAGGGCTGATATTTGCTCAGTATCGCTGACGGAAATTTTCAGAATGTCTGTCGTGTCTTGATAACTCGCAGACGGCGGCAAAAAAATCATGCTGTCTGCCCGAAAGTAGACATAAAGAGCGAAAAGAGCATAAATCAGCAGCAGCGATCGCACCAGTCTTGTCCAACCAAAGTCCCCAATTAGCAGCTTTCTTAAAAGCGAATGACTCATAAATACACTGCTAGGTTCTACGAATTGTCTCTCCTCAAGATTGTAACGAGGTCACCCTCGTGTCCAGGGGCGGCAGCTTGTCATTCGCCCTGCCCCCAGATCTCTCAACTATCGACTGTATGGCCATGATTCCGCCACTGACTTTTCACGATTGCTCAATCGGTGAATCAGGTAAACGCCCCCACTCATTCCACGAGCCATCATAATTTCGCACTCTGGGATAACCAAGCAGATACGTCAAGACAAACCAGGTATACGCTGAGCGTCCACCAATTGCACAATAAGGAAATACTGCTTTGTCAGCTGTCACCCCTAGGCTGCTGTAAAGGGCCTGCAACTCGTCTGCTGACTTAAACGTGCCGTCCTCATTCAATGTGTGAGTATGCTCAAGATGCACCGCCCCTGGCATATGTCCTCCCCGTTCGGAGCCTTCTGGCGGCTTCATCATGAAGACCTCGCCACAATACTCTTTAATAGTTCGAACATCGAGCAACACATAATCGGTTTGCTCTAGGGCCGCTTGCACCTCTGGCTGTAGAACTCGCAAATCAGGATTGGGAGCGGTTGCCGGGTAAGGAGTCGGTGGAAAATTGGATAAATCTGAGGTTACTGGACGACCTTCCGCGACCCATTTCTGATGGCCGCCGTTGAGAACACGCACCTTTTGATGACCAAAGAGCCGCAAAAGCCAGAAGATCCAAGCTCCCGTACCGGGATAACTGCCATAGGCAATGACGGTCGTTGCGGAAGAAATGCCGGACCGCGATAACAGTTTGGAGATCGCCGTGGGGTCCAAATTCATGCGGAGGTCAGGCATGAGAAGATCGGTAAAGATATTCCAGAAAACGGCACCCGGAATATGAGCCTCTTTGTAAGGGTCTGGACTCATATCGACTTCAACCAACCGCACTGATGGATCATTGAGATGGTCCATCAGCCATTGTGTATCGACTAAAACTTCAGGGTGAGCATATTGAGACATCGTTCTTCTCCTATCGCTGGCACTAAGCTGAGATTAGGAGAGGTCACTGGCTTCGGCCAGTCCTCGATCGAGTACACCTTCGGCTATACGAACATGTCCAGTTCTTTGCAGCCCTTGTTTGCCGCCATTCATCAGGTCAAGGATGAAACTGCCTTGCGAGCGCACATTATCCCTAAAATAGGTGAGCATTTTGCCGCAAAGCGATGGGGCATTATGTTCTTCGATCAACTGTCGCTGATCGAGCGAAACTTGCAGAAACCCCTAAAAGCTGCACTCTCAATCGAGAGAAATCCGGTTTTACGTTACATCGTTGAACGTCATGCCCCAGCCCACGAATTATTGGTGACCTCCCCAAAGGTTTGGGCCATGTTTTGTCCTCGCCCCGATCATTGGCACGTAATGGCCGGCCCCCTCGTCAGTCAGGGGCAATTGATCGGCGTAGTTGGCTGCACCCGCGAACAGTCGATGCCAGCTTTCGACCACCAAAATCTAGGTGACCTGAGTGCGCTCTGTTTACATCTGTCGGTTTGGGCGGCCACCGTACGATCGCAACCTCCATCGTTCAACAGCGATCGCTTAACCCCTCGCGAATTACAAATTGCTGAGTTAGTGGCTTTGGGACGCACCAATGCAGAAATTGGCACTGAACTTTGGATTACTGAGAATTCCGTGAAACAAGCTCTCAAGCGAATGTTTCGCAAGCTTGAGGTATCTTCTCGAACTGAGATGACAGCCCAACTTTGGGCCATAAAATCTGAGACATCGAGTTCGGCAAACCTATCATTCGACTGATGCTTAACTCCTGAAATCAGGACGCGCTAATCAAGCAAATTTTTCTTCGGCTCCTCAATATGAAATAGTTCACATAATTCGTTATTTAGAGTTGGTTGAGCGGTATTAATAGGTAGAGAAATGGCGATCGCAATTCATGAGCCAGCATTAGGGCAGTCGGCCATTTGTGAATCGATTTTGCGAGCTTTACCGGAGTGGTTTGGCATTGAATCAGCCACTGCACAATACATTCAAGACATTGCAAAATTGCCGACACTGGTCGCTTGGGACGGAGACACGCCAGTTGGTTTCCTTGCATTAACGCACCACTATCCAACATCAGCCGAAATTCATGTCCTCGGGGTCTTACCTGATTATCACCGCCAGGGCATTGGGCGATCGCTCTTACAACAAATAGAGGCTCATCTCAAAACCCAAGGCGTCTTGTTCTTACAGGTAAAGACATTGAGCACCGAGACCGCCTGCCCGTTCTACGCCAAAACTCGACAGTTTTATACCGCCATGGGCTTCCATCCGCTAGAGGTATGGCCAACACTGTGGGGCGAGCACAACCCCTGTTTGCAAATGATCAAATGGCTAGGAAGTTGAGCCCTAAAGTCTCAGGCCAGCTTTGATCGTGCCAGTGGGGTTAGCTATACTCACATGAAAAATTTTATCAGTCGTCATGAGCGGACTCTAGCTCCTAAATAAATGACTCATATTTCTTTCTACAGCGAGTCATTTCGAGTCTCATCGAAATTAGCTAAGAGCGCCGCAAATCCGTGATTTGAATGCTTATCAAGGTGGCGGCAATAGCTTGGGAGCTTGAAAGTAAGCCTCCTTGGTCCTAGTGCGAGCTGGACGCAGAAAACTAAACGTGTACTCATAGGTAAATAACGAAAATCCATAGCCTTGATCGAGTACTAGTTCCACTTGTTGAGTTGCTTCAGAGAGTTGAGTGATGGCGAGTCCATCCCCCAGAAAACCGGTAAAGATCCCGGCCGCTACTGAAACCTGTTGACTAGCTTTGGCTAAACCTGATTGAGTCAGCGTCGTTGCCACGGCTTGGACTGTAGGACGATAAATTTGAACAATTATCTCGTCAAAGTAACCGCGATCGACCCACACTGGCCAATCTTGAGAATAGTTGCGGTAGGCAAATTCGGGCGGATTAGGCGATAGCGAAAGAATCCAGTGTGGATTGATTTTTTTGATTGTCGTGGTGATGGTCTCTGTGAGTCGTGTTAAGGGAACAACGTAATCTCCAAATTCCTGAGGCACAGCCCAATGATCGTCAAGCTGAATGCCGTCTAACTCGTGATAGCGATCAGCAAACTCTGTAAACAAATCAATAAAGTACTGTTCCACTTCTGGATGGCTGGGATTGAGCCAGACAAAGCCATTCACAACTTGCCCATGATTCAACAACCAATCGGGATGAGCTTGGGCCAGAGGATCATTGTCGTGGAGGATTAACCCATATTCAAACCAGGCATAGATTTTTAAGCCTTGTCGATGTCCTTGATAAATCGCACTATTCAAAAAATCGTTCAGCGGTAGATTCGTTTCTTGGTTGCGATGGCTGATCTGGCTGGGATAAGTCACGCCATCGTTATAAACGCTGATATAAACACGATTGAAGTTAAGACGAGAGAGTTGATGAAACACATCGTCGAGTTGCCCAGTCCATGCATAAAAAGCGCTACCGACATGAGTCATCCAAACGCCACGGATAACTTGGGATGTTTGTGGTTGGTGGGGTGGCGCTTCAGTAACTTTTTGGAATATGAGAATGAGAAATATCGCAATTATGAAAAAAATCGCCCCTTGTTTTAAACGTTTTAGCCACTTGGATAAGCGTTTCATCGACTCGATTTGATGGATGAGTGAGTGGATGAGGTTAATCAGCTCTAGTGGGCAAACAAATCGCCCACTGCTCCCCTCTCTCACTCAGTTTAAACGCACCATCTGCAGACTCAAATTTCGATGTTTCACTGCTTCAAGACAGCTAACTATTAGCCCCTGCAGCATCCGGTGCACATGCTGGAAACTGGGCCATGAAGCAGAGATGTTAGAGAAGCGAAACCACGCATCATTTTCCTACTTCTGCTAAAGAGACTTAGGGCAAACATTCATTGCGACCTCCGGTTCTGGAACGCTCGCGCTCAGCAACCGGCATTCTAGAAAGTGAAGCATTGCCGGCCCATCTAGTTGTTGACGGGTAAGGACCTCGGAGAAGCGAGCCTTGACGATTGTCCAACTTTGACCTTAGGGATTTCGTCCCAGTGGGTAGTGTAGCGTTGGGAAAAATAGTCCGATCGCATCTGCCAAGTCGGATTCAGTCCCACTGCGCCAAATTTCACAGCATCGGGTTTGAGTTTGCGGTTGAGGGTATCGATCGCAGTCATCAAGCGATCGCGCTTTTCGGTATTCACCGGAGTTGCAAACAACTCGCCCTGAACGGCATCGGCGGGAGTGAGTTCCGTCGCGATCACTTTGGCTTTGAGGTACTCATACCCCGGTTTAAAGGCGGCGGCGGTTAGGGGCATCGCGGCGTGAATCAGAGTGGCTGTGTCATTGGTCGGTGCTGCAAGGGTAACGGAGCGGGCGGCGGCGTACTGGTTGTCTGGGCGGTAGTAGCTGGTGCGAATGGCAACGGCAAATTGATGCGCCACTAAGCCGTCGTCCCGGAGCTTCTCGGCACAGCGGGTAGTGAACGTCGCGACGGCTTCTTTGAGGTCAGAGAGTTCCGTCACCAGGTGACCAAACGAGCGCGATACGATGCGCATGGTTTTGGGGGCGGCCACTGGCTCCATCGGGAAGCAAGCCACACCCCGCAGTTCCATCACCGTCCGCAATACCAGAATGCCAAACTGCTTTTTGAGGCGTTGCTCATCCGCATGCTTGAGTTGCAAAACGGTGCGAATGCCCTGGGCGTTGAGTTTGGCTCGAAGGTTGCCGCCAATACCCCACACTTGGCCGACATCGATGGCCGCCAACACCGCATCGACATCAGCTACGGTGTTGAAGTCTAATATGCCCTTGAGATCAGGATTGCGTTTAGCCACATGGGCCGCTAACTTGGCTAGGGTTTTCGTCGGGGCCACGCCCACCGACACCGGAATTCCCGTCCACTGCTGCACGGTGGCCTTGATTTGCTGACCGTAAGCCGTCAAATCTCGATGGGTAAAACCATGCAGCCCGAGAAAGGCTTCATCAATAGAGTATTGCTCGACTTCAGGACTGAAATGCTGCAGCGTTTCAATCACGCGCCGAGACATGTCTTTATATAAGACGGGATTAGCGGAAAAGACGCATAATTCTCCCCGTTTCACTAAATGCTGAATGGAGAAGAGGGTCGCCTGCATCGGCACCAGCTTTTTCGCTTCGGGCGATCGCGCCACCACACAACCGTCATTATTCGACAGCACGACAACGGGTTGCCCCTCCAGATCAGGGCGAAAGACCTTTTCACAGGAGGCGAAGAACGAGTTGCAATCGACCAGGGCAAACATAAGCAGTCAGACCTGACGAACAATGTGAGTCACGACGCCCCAGATTTCCCAAGGGTTTGTGATAACTGATACGTCCTGCAATCCGGGTAGAAGGGAGTTTTCGGCCTTGAGCACACGCGACACGACCAGTTGACCGTCAAAGATGCCCACCACCAGGGATTGATTTTGAGCGGTTCGCGATCGGTCAACAATCAGCAAATCGCCAGCCTGAACTTCCCCCTCACTCACCATGTCGCCCCCGACTCGCATAAAAAAGGTCGCCGCCGAGTTGTGAACCAGATGACGGTTGAGATCAAGACTCTGTTCAATCGCATCGCCAGGAATAGGGAAGCCCATGGGTTAGCTCAAAGAAGTAGGTCATTTATACTATACTCAAACAGACTCCTCCAAGATCCGCACAGTTTCTGGTACTGGCCGAACAGCGGCTGTTGTATTTCGCCTAGCAGGTAGTTTCCGCTTTGCGGTGACTGCCGCCTCTTGTCTAGATCAAGAGGCTCGGTATATCATGGGAGACTGCGTCGAAAATAGGAAAACGTCGTCATGCCGAAGCTAAAAACTCGCCGAGCGGCTGCCAAGCGTTTCAAGCGCACGGGCAGTGGCAAGTTCGTACGCCGCAAAGCGTTTCGCAATCACCTGCTAGACAAGAAAAAGACCAAGCGTAAAGTGCGTCTGGGTCAAAAAGCAGTCGTAGTGGATGCCGATGCGCCCAATGTTGAACTGATGATGCCCTATTCCTAAACCAGCGAATTGTTGGAATTGGCATACGGACGTCTGACTTTCATCTCAGTTTTCGCAAAGTCGGTAATTGTAAACACAAGGATTAAATAGAATGGCACGGGTTAAACGCGGTAATGTCGCCCGCAAGCGCCGCAAAAAGGTGCTCAAGTTGGCAAAAGGGTTTCGGGGCTCCCATTCCAAGCTCTTCCGGACGGCTAATCAGCAGGTAATGAAGGCATTGCGCTATGCCTATCGCGATCGCCGTCGTCGGAAGCGTGATTTTCGTCGTCTGTGGATTACACGCATCAATGCTGCAGCTCGTCTGCACGGCATGAGCTACAGCCGCCTCATTGGTCAGCTAAAGAAAGCTGATATTGAAATCAACCGCAAAATGTTGGCTCAAATGGCGGTTCTGGATCCCGATGGATTCAGTAAGGTCGTCGAAATTGCCAGCAAAGCCTAAACTTTTGGGGTAGTCCTGTCAGCTAACGGCATGCGCTTACCACTTTCTATTTTTGGCATTTTACTGGGGGTGCAAGGACTTGCATCCCCAGTTGTTTTTTCTGCAGACTTAGAAACTATTCAAGAACGGGGCTATCTGATCGTCGCCGTGAAAGATAATTGGCGGCCCTTGGGATTTACCGACGACGCGGGAGAGTTGGTCGGCCTAGAAATCGATATTGCCACTCGCCTAGCCGTCGAACTTTTTGAGGATGAGACGGCGGTTCAGTTTGTGCCCGTGTCGAATCTTGATCGTCTCTCTGCGGTCTTAAATGAGGAGGTTGATCTGGCGATCGCGGGCGTCGCTATTACCCCCATGCGACAGCGGGTCGTCAATTTCAGCAGCCCCTACTATCTCGACGGCACGGCCTTCCTCACCCGTGATACCAACATTCAAGACCTGCAAGATTTACGACAGGGAACGATCGCGTTGATTGAAGGCTCTGAGGCAGTCACCCACGTGAACTATCGGTTGCCCTCAGCAACCTTAGTAGGCATCGATTCCTATCAGGAAGGTTATGAGGTCATGGAAGCGGGACAGGTAGAGGCAATCGCCGCTGATCTGACTGTGTTGACGGGATGGCTGCAAGAATATCCTAGCTATCGCTTGTTGCCCAGCATCTTGACGGTAGAACCCTTAGCGATCGCGTTCCCCAAAGGTACCCAGTATGTCGAGCTGCAGCGATTTCTCAATGAGGCGATCGAGCAGTGGCATACCGACGGCTGGCTCGAAGAACGCGCTACTTATTGGGGACTGCCCTAAGCAATTGCAGTATTAGCTGGCCGACCTTATAAAGACAGTCAGTTTTTGGGGTGTGGGTTCCAGATTTTAGGATGCCGGTAGTGATTTTCCCTAAGAGCGTCATTGGTCAAAGTTTGGCCATAACACCAATTCTCTAAAATCCAGCTACCCATCTTCCCCCCTTCGCCCCATGGCTCCCACAGCCCTCCATTTCGATCTGTAGCTCTCTTCTGAAGAACTGGTAAACAGCACACTGGCAATTTCAAGACGTCCCACAGACCGCCCCTTTCAGGTCCTGTAGCTGATTTCTGTCAAGATTTTCCAACCTTCAGAGATATCTCAATAACGTGGGCATCCGGCATGTCAAGATGATCGATATTAAGATGCTAATTCTGAGTTGATTTTTCAAACGCGGTGATATGGAAGATACCAATCTGCTGTTGACCTATTTAGTCACGCTGCTAGTTTTGCTAAGCGTAGCGGCTGTGCTTGTCATTCGTCAGGTATATAAAACACGACGCGTAGAAGGCACCCTCAACCGCCTGCAAGGCAAATTGAGCAAGGAGAAAGGCAACGCCCAGGAATACTATGAATTGGGCAGTCTGCTGCTCGATAAGAAACTGTATTCCCAGTCTGTCATTCAACTCAAACAAGCGCTGAAGCTGATAACTGATGAGGAGACTGAACAAGCGGCTCTGATTTACAATGCGCTGGGCTATGCCTACTTTGCCCAGGAGCAATATGACCTCGCGATTCGCCAGTACAAAGAGGCTTTAGATATTGCCCCCAACTATGTCACAGCCCTCAATAACTTAGGACATAGTTATGAGCGTAAGCAGCTCATCACTCAATCTCTGGAGTCCTATGAAGCAGCGCTGACTTACGATCCTGACAATAAGACGGCAAAGCGGCGAGCTGAGTCATTGCGCAAACGGCTGGCTCCGGCTGGTCAGGAATGAGACGGAGTGATTCACTCCCTAGGGCCTGTCATCCGGTCGCGGCCAAAACCTTTCAGCAAAGGAACGACAGACTCTAGCATATGGAGTGATGCGGGCGCGGAAATGCTCTGCCCCAAAGGCTTCTGGGATTAATTGATGACGAGCCCTAAGACTCGGCAGTCAAAGCCAAAGTTGATTGACTTACTGCTTGAGCTTCAGAACCTATGTGCCGTTGCGAACAATTAGTCCGCCAGCTCCTTGGCACCAACAAAGCTCTTGGTCTGAATTGGCGCCAAGGAGCTGACGGACAGGTCGTTGTATGCCCCTCTTGAGGGGTTCTCCTTAACGGCACCCTCACGACACGCTTGAGTTATTTGCTAGCACGCTATTCGGTGATTCCCTCAACCAGTAAGATGGGGAAGCTGTTTTGGGGGCGATCGCATGGCTGAGCGCCAAAAGTTATATGAGGGTAAGGCCAAGATCATTTACGCCACGAATGATCCAGACGTTCTGATCAGTTACTTCAAAGACGATGCGACCGCCTTCAATGCGCAAAAGCGGGGGCAGATCGCCGACAAAGGGATCGTCAACTGCAAAGTGGCAACCCACCTCTTTCAGCTCCTTGAATCTCAAGGGGTCGCAACTCACTGGATCGAGACGCCTAGCGAACGGGAGATGCGCGTCCGAGCCGTCAAAATTATTCCCCTCGAAGTGGTCGTTCGCAATTTGGCCGCTGGCAGCCTGTGCAAACAAACGGGGCTAGCGTTGGGCACGGTAATCGCCCCGCCATTGGTGGAGTTCTACTACAAAGACGATGCTCTGGGCGATCCACTACTGACCCGCGATCGCATTCGCATTATGGATATTGCCGACGAGGCACAAATCAATGAACTGATACGTCTAGCTGAGGAAATCAATACGATTTTGCAGACCTTTTTTCAACGCTGTCAGATTACCTTGGTTGATTTCAAGCTGGAATTTGGTCTGGATCAAGCAAACAATATTTTGCTCGCTGATGAAATCAGCCCTGATACTTGCCGACTCTGGGATCAAGCCAAAAGTGACCAAGCTGACCGAGTTTTGGATAAGGATCGATTTCGCCAAGACTTGGGGCAAGTTGCGGAAGCTTATCAAGAGGTTCTACAGCGAATTCTGGCCCAGTTCAATCGAAAGTAAGTTCACCCAATGCGGTAGAATCTTTCCGTTTACGGCGAAAGCCAAGAAGAATGGCCGAAACGACGCCTGTTTCGGATTATTTTGATTTCCTTTGATGTTCTTCTACTCACAGTAGCTGTTGCAAGCATGCGCCAAACTCCTAGCCTCGTAGCCCTCTTAACCCTCTCCGCAACCTTGGGAATCGCCTCTCAGGCCCGTGGTGAATCTTTGGCCATTAGCCCCAAAGCAACCGACTCGACTGCGGTCAGCGTCGCTGAACTCGTCGCCACCAGCGAAGAAACCGGACAACCCTTAGCGGCAGAAACCATCCGGCGCGATGCTGCCATCTCAGTTTTTGAGGCTCCTCAACCAGAAAACGAGGACGCCGCTGAGGACCCCCAAAGCGAGACGACCCGTCATGAAGACTCTCGACTAGCCGTCAAAACAGCTGAAAACGAGCCATTTTTGACCGGGATACATCAGCTGCGGGCAACATCAGCCGCCGCCGGTCAGGAGGAAATAACCGCTGAGATATCAGTGAGCAGCCCTGGCAGCATTGACCTCTCGCAGGCCGAAGCCACTCCAGATGAGCCCACCGATGCCGACGCCGCAGATTCTGAAGACGAAATCAACGACGGGCTTGAGGATCCAGAAACGGCTGAAGAGACCCAGGTTCTGGTAGCGGAAGTCGCGGTGACCGATCCCGATGGCGAGCTTATTGATCCTGATTTGGAAAACACGGTTTACGACGCGATTGATACTCGTCCTGGAGAAACCACCACGCGCTCTGATATCCAAGAAGACATCAACAGCATTTTTGCCACAGGCTTCTTCTCAAACGTGCGCGCCGTACCGACTGATACGCCATTGGGTGTAAGGGTCACGTATGTCGTTGATCCGAACCCTGTACTGACTCAAGTCGAGATTGAAGGGAGTGACGTCCTCCCAGACGAAATCATTGACGATATTTTCTCTCCCCAATACGGCGAGATCATTAACTTACTCGAGTTTCAGGACGGGATTCTTGAACTCAACAACTGGTACCAAGACAATGGCTATGTTTTGGCTCAGGTGATTGCAGCGCCAGAAGTGGGTGAAGATGGCGTCGTTACTCTGCAGGTTGCTGAAGGGGTGATTGAAGACATCAATGTGCAGTTTTTAACTGAAGATGGCCTCATAGAAGACGAAGAGGGCAACCCCATCAACGGTAAGACCCAGGATTACATCATCCTGAGAGAATTTGAAACTGAACCCGGAGAAGTGTTTCAGCAAAGCCAAATTCAATCAGATTTACAACGGGTCTTTGGCTTAGGCATCTTTGATGACGTCACGATCACGCTCAATCCGGGTCAGAAAGACCCCCGTGAGGTTGATGTAACCGTCAACGTGATTGAGCGCAACACGGGTTCTGTGGCTGCGGGTATCGGCTTCAACTTTACGGGTGACTTATTTGGCACCCTCAGTTATCGCCAAGATAACTTTGGGGGCAACAATCAGAAGTTCTCAGCCGAGGCACAACTGAGCTTCCGCGATATCTTGTTCGACGTGAGCTTCACAGATCCTTGGATTGGCGGCGATCCCTATCGCACCTCTTACACCCTGAACGGCTTTGGGCGGCGATCGATTTCGCTGGTGTTCGATGGGGGTGAGAATGAGATTGATTTGGCGAATGGCGATCGCCCCCGAGTTACCCGCTTTGGCGGCGGCGTCACCTTCCGGCGGCCTCTCGATAATGGTTGGAGTGCATCGCTAGGCACTTTATATCAGCGAGTACGTACCACTGACGCAGATGGTGAAACTGTCACTGTGGATGTGGGTCCTGACCAAATTCCCGGTACGGCGGACGATAACCAATTATCTGCAAGCGGCACTGGAGCAGATGACCTGTGGACGGTGCAATTTGGCGTGGTTCAAGATCAGCGCAACAATTCCCTGACGCCAACCAGCGGTTCGGTTTTACGACTAGGGACTGAACAATCGATTCCGTTAGGCAGCGGCAGTATCTTCTTCAATCGTCTGCGGGCGAGTTATAGCTATTATGTCCCGGTCTCTTTCCTAAATTTCAACGAAGGCCCCCAAGCGATCGCGATCAACGTCCAGGGTGGCAGCATCATTGGCGACTTCCCCCCTTACGAAGCCTTTTCCATCGGGGGCACCAACTCCGTACGCGGTTATGACGAGGGTGAACTGGGCACAGGACAAAGCTACCTGCAGGCATCGGTTGAATATCGCTTCCCACTGTTTTCTTTCCTCGGAGGTGCCCTCTTCGTAGACGCTGGGACAGATGTCGGCACGGGCGATAGCGTCACCGGTTCACCGGGGCCTGACCGTGACAAGCCTGGCAGCGGTTTTGGCTATGGTGCCGGAGTGAGGGTGCAAACTCCCTTAGGCCCCATCCGGGTTGACTACGGCTTTAATGATCAAGGGGATGGGCGGCTACACTTTGGTATTGGCGAACGTTTCTAGATCATGACCCAGTCCCCTTTACAGGCAGACCATCTCAACGCAGCTTCTGACATAGGCGCTCCCCTCCAGCATACGATTTCGCAACCCGTCACTCAGACGGGCATCGGGCTACATTCCGGGGTCGAAGTGAGCGTGCAGATTCAGCCGGCAGCACCGCATACGGGGCGGGTTTTTCGACGCAGTGATTTACCCCAGCAGCCGGAAATTAGGGCTCATGTCGATGCGGTAGGACAAACTCTTTTATCAACGGAATTGGGCCAGGGGACAGCCACGGTACGCACAGTAGAACATCTATTGGCGGCCATGGTGAGCCTGGGCATTGATAATGCCTACATCGACGTCAATGGGCCAGAAATGCCGCTGTTGGATGGTTCGGCTCAGCTCTGGGTAACCGCGTTGACAGCAGCCGGACTACAGCAACAAGCTACTGAACGCCCTGCGGTGATAGTACCAGAGCCAATTTGGGTAAGAGACAACGATGCCTTTGTGGTCGCGATGCCAGCACCGGCAACTCGACTCACCTACGGCATTGATTTTGATGTCGCCCCCATCGGCAATCAGTGGCATAGTTGGGCACCGCAATCGGGCTCTTTTGCGACGGAGATTGCGCCCGCCCGCACCTTCGGGCTCGCCCATCAAATCGAATATTTACGATCGCAAGGGTTAATTAAAGGGGGCAGCCTAGACAATGCCCTAGTGTGCGATCACGATGGCTGGGTCAATCCACCCTTGCGGTTCGAAAACGAACCAGCGCGTCACAAACTCTTAGATTTACTAGGTGACTTGAGCCTTTTGGGGACGTTGCCCATTGCCCACATCATGGCCTACAAAGCCAGTCATCACCTCCACGTGCAGCTGGCTAAGGCGATCGCCACCCAAACAACATCTAGCTAGGATGCACTCCAGGTGGGAGAATGATGAAGATTTTCTAAAAGTAGGCGCATTTGGCTTGTATAGCCCATTGTGAAAGAACCGATGACAACCGTGGTCAGCACCAACTCAAACTCAGGCACTTCCACCGCCACCTCTCCGGCAACGGCGGACAATACCCCCATCCAAACAACTTATAACATTGAAGAAATTCAACAGTTATTGCCCCATCGTTATCCGTTTGCGCTGGTAGACCGCATCATCGACTATGTCCCTGGGGAACAGGCCACCGGCATCAAAAATGTCACCTTCAACGAACCTCACTTCCAAGGTCATTTTCCGGGACGACCGATTATGCCAGGGGTCCTCATTGTCGAGGCCATGGCTCAAGTCGGCGGCATCGTTTTGACTCAAATCCCCGGTGTCGATGGGTTATGCATGTTTGCAGGCATTGATAAAGTCCGCTTTCGGCGCCCAGTCGTGCCAGGCGATCAACTGGTCATGACTGTCACACTGCTGGCCATCAAGCGGCAGCGATTTGGCAAAATGCAAGCACGGGCTGAAGTCGACGGACAGCTGGTGTGTGAAGGAGAGCTCATGTTCTCCGTAGTTGATTAATCTAGCCCTCATTTTTTGCATAATGACTGTGCATCTTACTGATACTCAGGGTTCCGGAGGCATGTCCTTGACTAGGCTTATCCATCCAACAGCGGTGATTCACGCGGGGGCCACCCTTCATCCAACTGTCAAAGTTGGCCCGTATGCTGTGATTGGAGAGAAAGTCACTGTTGGGCCTGGCACAGAAATCGGCGCCCATGTAGTCATCGATGGCCATACCGAAATCGGCGCCAATAACCAGTTCTTTCCCGGCGCGGTCATCGGGATTGAGCCGCAAGATTTGAAGTATGACGGTTCCGTTAGTTTGGTAAAAATTGGTGATAACAACCGCATTCGCGAGTATGTCACCGTCAATCGGGCCACCCACGCGGGAGAAGCCACCGTCATCGGCAATGACAACTTACTCATGGCCTATGTGCACGTAGCTCACAATTGCGTCATCGAGAATCAGGTGATTATTGCCAATGCAGTGGCCCTTGCGGGACACGTGGAAATTGAGTCCAATGCAGTCATTGGTGGCGTTTTAGGAATCCATCAGTTTGTTCACATCGGGCGGTACGCCATGTTGGGCGGGATGAGCCGCATTGATCGGGATGTCCCTCCTTATATGGTGGTGGAAGGGAATCCCTGTCGCGTGCGCGGTCTGAATGCGATCGGGCTCAAGCGGGCCGGGATTACGGCTTTAGAAGGGGGACGCTACTACCAAGAACTCAAGGAAGCTTATCGGTTACTCTACCGTTCTGACATGCCCTTAAAAACCGCTCTCTCGCATCTCGAAATCTCAGCCCAACAGAATGACTTTGTTGAACACTTACAAGTCTTCTTGCAGACGTCATCCAATGAAGCGAACCGCCGGGGGCCGATGGTCGGTGGCAATCGCAATAAAGCCTCCAAGAGCGGAGAATGAACATAGACAATAGCCAGCACCACGATCGCCTCGACGCTCTCCATATTTTTATCAGCACAGGGGAAGTCTCTGGCGATCTCCAGGGCAGCTATTTAGCCCAAGCACTCCATCAGCAAGCGCAATCGCGAGGCCTCAAACTCACCCTCTCGGGTCTAGGGGGCGATCGCATGGCAGCAGCGGGCACCCAGCTAGTGGGTAACACCACGCCGATTGGGGCAGTGGGCATCTTCGAAGCGATCCCTTTCCTGATTCCAAACCTCCGGATGCAGCGCCGCGCCCAACAGTTTTTTCATCAGAATGCGGTCGATTTGACCATTTTTCTGGACTACATGGGGCCCAATTTGTCCTTGGGCAAGTTTTTATATAGACATTTCTCCACCATGGCCACGGCCTATTACATTGCCCCGCAGCAGTGGGTTTGGGCCTTTAGTGACAAAGACACTGAATGGCTGACCCGGATTGCCGACCAGATAGTGGCGGTTTTTCCGGAGGAGGCGTCCTACTATCATCGCTTCGGGGCTGAGGTGCATTATTTTGGTCATCCTCTGGTGGATCAATTTCCCCAGCCCCCCAGTCGTGCTTTAGCTCGTCAGCAGTTGCAGATTCCCGCCACGGATACAGTGATCACCTTGCTCCCAGCTTCTCGTCAGCAAGAGGTGGCCAGGGTTTTACCGATTGTGCTGGCCGCAGCGGTAGAAATCCAGAATAAGATGCCCCAGGCGCGCTTTCTAGTGCCGATTTCGATGGCCAAGCTGCGGCCAGAGATCGCCACCGCCGTGGCCCAAGCCCAGCTCAACGCTGAACTCATCGATTCCGGCAGTGCAAGCGCGATCGCCGCCGCCGATCTGGTCCTCAACAAATCTGGCACGGTGAATCTAGAAGTCGCGTTGATGGACGTTCCTCAGGTGGTGGTGTATCGCTTGAATCCGATAACAGCGCGGATCGGTTACTACCTGCTCAACGCCAAGATTCCCTTCATTTCCCCCGTTAATTTGTTTGTTAACAAGTCGGTCGTGCCTGAATTTGTCCAATGGGAAGCCAGGCCCACGGCGATCGCTGAAGCCAGCCTTAAACTCTTAGAAGACCAAGCGGCACGGGCTGAAGTCCAGGCAGGATACGCCGACATGCGCGCTCAAATGGGCGAATCCGGTGTTTGCGATCGCGCCGCGTCTCATTTGCTCGACTTTGCCCTATCTCGTCGTCAATCAGCCAGCCCTAATCCGGTCTAATTGAGTAGCGCTAAAGCCCTCTACTCACCATCACCCACATCAATGGCAGTCGGTGCAGCTTCCTCGACAGTGGTCGGGGTTAACAAAGCTGGGAGAAAGTCTACCTCGCGACTCCAAGTATCCAGGGTCAAGCCCACCGACTGGTCTAGGGCAATCACACTGTCCAGAAATTCGATCTCGGCTAGCAATTCTTGATTCTGGGCATCGACCAAATTCTCTTCTTGAGAAATCACTTGGAACAGGTTGCCCCCAGCGCGACCGCGTTCAAATAGTTCACGAGTCGCTTCCAATTGCAAACGAGCATTGTCAGTCGCCCGACGAGCCGCTTCGACCCGCACCAAATTCGCCCGTACCGTGTTGAGCTGATTGGTGATCTCATTGCGAATGGCGATACGCTGCTGCGAGAGCTGATTGGCTTGTTGCGCGATCTCGACTTCGCGGCGCACACGAGCCGTTTCTAGGTTGGGTTCATCAAAGGTGCGACGAGCCACCAGCCCCAGGGTAGTAGCAGAAAAATCCCCCAGATCGGCATCCCCTTCAAGATTGAGTTGCCATCGTAAATCATCCTCTGCCAAGTCTAAATTGAGTTGTGCCACATCCTGATCCAGTAGGGTTTGCTGATAATCGGGACGCTGTTGATAGGCGATCGCCACTAAAGTTTCCACCTCGTAGGGTTCCACCCGAGTGACAGCGGCTTGAAACAGATCGCGAATCGTCTCGGCTGCAGCGACAAATAGAACGTTTTGGTCAGTCCCCAACTGGTCTAACAAAGCGGTATTGGCCGCCTCTAAGCGGGTCTGGGCCACCAAGAGGTCTCGCTCAGCGTTGGCGACAGAACGACGAGTATCGGCCAATTCCACCGCTGCGCGTCGTCCCGCTTCAACGAGCGCTGTCGAAATTTCTAATTGCTGCTCTCGCCGTGCCAATGCCTGAGCCTGAATTGCCACCGCCTCTTGAGCTTGAATTAAACTCGTGTACTGAGTCACGGTAGTGCTCACCGTCTCGATTAAGGTCTGCTGTAACCCCAAGAAGTTTTGTGATTCCTGGAGGCGCGCAATCTCGACCGGCGTTTCATTAATGGCGGTGCCAGCACCCCGCAGCAATGGTTGGGTCACCTGCAGGCGAATCGGCGTATCACCCAAGGCATCGAGACTAAGATTGAGCGCCGTCCCCAAGCGCGTCGTCACTGCTCCCTGCAGGCCCGCGCTTTGGGTCAAGGTGGTGCGATCACCAATGTCAGTGGAGCTGCCACCAATGCTGCCCCGCAAACTACGCCCCAGGGAAACGTCTTCGTCAAAGCTTTGGTTGACACCCAGGCCTACGGCAGGCGTTAATCGCGGGTCAAAGCGAGATTCTGCCTCGACCAGTTGCTGCTGCTCAATCAGCCGCTGGAGTTGGCGATCGCGCAGCGCCCGATTACCCGCCACCACTAGATTGATGAGATCGGGCAGGGTTAAAGACACCTGCGATCGGTTCGTGATCGCGACATTGGGACCTAGTCCCTCGGTATCTAGTGTGGCTTCCGGTAACTCCGACGGCGTTGCAACGGTCGGAGGCGGCGCTGCTGGCAACGGCTGGAAAACCGGGTCAGCGGCAGCGGGCAATTGAGTCACTGGTAGCGTGAGCAACATACTCCCCGCCCAGCCTAGGTATCGATACCCGATAAACTGCATCACGCCCTATTCCCCCCGCAACGCCTGTACGACATCAATTTGCGTAATCCGCAAGGCCGGAAAGAAACTGGCCCCGACGCCAACGACGAATGCCGCCCCCATCGAAATAGCGGCATCTTGCACGCGAAAAGTGTAGGGCGCTTCAAAAACCTGGGTCGTCGCGACTTTCGTTAACCCATGGATGGTGGCGATCGCCGCCGTGCCGCCAATCAAGCTCAGCAGGGCCGCCTCGGCAATGAACTGCACCATCACTTCCCAGTCCGTCGCCCCAATCGCGCGGCGCAGGCCAATCTCACGGGTACGCTCCATCACGGCGGCGATCGTGATATTGGCAATGCCCACGCCACCAATCACCAGCGCCAATACCCCCACCCCCTTAAGAATACGAGTGCTAGTACGCTGCTGCTGCTCTTCTCGATATAAGTCTTCGGCATTCCCCCAGGCCCCGACTTCAAAACCGGGATAGCGCTGTTCGAGAAACGTTGTGACCCCGTCTTCCACTGCCTGGTAGTTCTCTAACTGGGCGATGGCAACTTGGGTGCGGCCCCAGGTAAACTGCCCGGCGATCGCATCTGCATAGTTTTGGGTCACCCAAACCGTGCCAGAGGGTTCACTGTCACCCCGCCAGCGTTTCGTTTCCACAACCCCGATCACCGTCAATCGGATCGTATCTAAAAATAGCCCTTGGCCAACGGGTGGAGCTTCCGTGAACAGCTGCTCCGCCAACACAGAATCGATCACTGCTACCGGATAATATTCATCAAAATCTGACTGTTGGAAAAATCGTCCAGCGAGCATTTGTCGTCCAGTCATTTGCTGAAAATTCAGCGACACCCCCTCAATATCTGCCTCATTGGAAACTTGCCCCTGATGTCGCACCTGGTCAACGTTGAACACTCGGGTGGATTGCCCCACTCCATAAATGCCGGGCACCACCTGCTGCATCGCCACAAAATCTTCTTCTCCCAGTTCTGGAGGAGGTTTGGTGCCTGTGGGATCATAAATCCAAGGAATCACGAACGGATTGTCTCGCAGGGCCAGCTTTTGCTGAATTTGGGCAGCTGTGATGGCTTCGATATTCAGGGTGGCATTGACCGCCGCGACGCCCATGAAAATGCCCAGGGTTGTCAGGCCTGAACGCACCCAGTTGCCTCCCAAATCTCGGAAGGTGGTCAAGATTAAATCGGCAGGAGAGAGGGCCATCGCTACATTGCCCCGCCGGGACGACCAGGACTTACACCTTCCTGTGATGACTCAGCCTCAGTGCTCAAAGGCTGTCCGGGTGCCAAGCTAGCCTCGGGCGGCAGCGACACCACAATTTCATCACCCTCCTGCAAACCCGCCATAATTTCCACCGCTTCCAGGGTTTCAAGCCCCAGGGTGACTTCCCGTTGGCGGGCCAGATTATCCGCATCGCGCACCCAGACATAGGGCGCTTCCCCATCCCGCTGAATCGCCGTAACGGGAACCACTAAGGCATCCTGGCGCTGTTCCAGAATAATATCCACGCTGACCGCACTTCCCGGAATCAACGACTCACTCGGCTGATTTAAGGACGCCTCAGCCTCCACCGTTGACTGTTCTGAGTTGGTGCCTTCCGTCACGGCCTGCGGTGACACTTGGATGATGCGACCGTCAAACACGTCTGGATTCGGCCCAATCACACTGACTCTGACTGGCATGCCAATTCCGACTTTAGCCGCATTCAGGGTAGTCATTTCTAAACGAATGCTTTCTTGAGTGGGATCCCCAATACTGAGTAGACGACCTTCTCGTTCAACCCCATCTCCCGGTTTCACATCCACTTTAAGAACAATCGCATCCATCGGCGAAACCAGCTGATTATCGGCCAACTCCAGCTGTAAACTGGCCAGCGTCAATTGGTCTTGCTCAACTCGCAACTGCGCCTGAGCCAGTTCCACTTCCGCATTGCGTAAAGCGGACTGAGCGTCTTCTAACTCGCGTTTGTCATTCCGAAAGGCATCTTCAGAAATGTAGCCTTGTTCAAGCAAATCAGCCGAATCGGCTAAGCGTGATTCAGCATCAACAACCCGTGATTGTCGCTCTGCTAACACCTCTTGTTTACGCCGTAAATCAAGCTGATTGATGCGGGCTTCCACCGTGCGATCAGATAATCGCTGCTGCAACCCGCGATCGCGCAACTCCAGTAGCACTTGTCCTCTAGTCACCCGTTCTCGCTCTTCCACCAGCACCGACTGTACGGTCACATCGCCGGGCGCTTTGAACGTCTGCTGACCGCCCAGCTCGACAACGCCAGACTCAGTAATAATCTCTTCCAGGTCATCTCGGCTCACCGGGGCCATCGTGACCATCACCGTCTCCGGTGGCGATTGGATCAACGCCCGATATCCGAACCACCCCCCAATACCCACGACCGCAGTGAGCCCAGAAGCAATAATCCATTTGAGGCCTGCCTGCTCTTGGCGGCGCGGCTCTGCCCACAGATCTAGATCGGCTTCATCAGATGAATTTTCTAAGGTAGCTGGCGAGGCTGTCTGAATGTCCTCTGGTGTGGTCGACTCCACAACATTATCCTGATTAAGTTTCAAACTTGAATCATCCACAGTCATTCTGATTAGCTGAGTTTTGTTCGTCAATCATGATTCAACGCGGTAGGCAAAGTGTGCTTTGAAAAAGCGCCCAGACTGACCAACCGGTAAGTGGGAGTATGACTATCCAGTCCACCATATGTAGGAAGTTGCAGATTCTGGCACGTGCCTTGGCAAGCATCTCCTCCTTACATTTCCTGGGGTGAAAGGTGATCGTTCACGATGCGACCGTCGCTTACCTGGATTATGCGCTTACTGTAGCAAGCCACGTCATGGGAATGAGTCACCATTACAATGGTCATCCCATTCGTGTGCAGTTCATCAAAGATGGCCATTACGGCTTCAGCAGAATGGGTATCCAAGGCCCCAGTGGGCTCATCTGCCAATAACAGTAGGGGACGATTGACAATGGCGCGGGCGATCGCCACTCGCTGCTGCTGTCCCCCAGAGAGTTGGGTCGGGCGTTTATCTAACCGCTGCCCTAACCCCATGCGTTGCAGCGCCGCAGTGGCCAATCGCTGGCGCTGACGGCGGCCCACGCCCAGATACATCATGGGCAAAATGACATTTTCTAACGCTGTCAAATTATTCAACAGCTCATATCGCTGGAAGACAAATCCAATCTGGCGATTACGAATACGGGCTAGCCGATTTTTACCCAGATGCGACACATCTACAGAATCCAATCGATATCGCCCGTGACTGGGGCGATCTAGGCAGCCAATGATATTCATTAGGGTCGTCTTCCCAGACCCAGACTCGCCCATAATGGCGCAATATTCACCCCGGTGAATCGTCAGGCTGATGCGATCGCAGGCCTTGACCATCGCTTCTCCAGAGCCGTAAATCCGAGAAATCTGCTCTAACTGTACGACGGGCTTGAGAGATGAGATTGTGCCCTCTCCCTGAGAGTTAACCGTCTGTGCCGATAGGATCATGGCCATCACCGATGGTTCGCCCCGATTTTAACGTGTGAAGATTTTGAGTTCAAAATTCCGACCGACAGCAGAATGTGGAATGCGGAATTGCAAGGCATACCAGAATCCAGGACGACCTAATCACCCTGCGGCTGTCCATAGGACAACACCAACACCCGATACGCCCATAGAATCTCAATCATTAATCGGCGGCCAAAGCCCCATGATGCAGCGCGATCGCTGACATGCCAGCGACTGTTGTCGTAAACTCGCCCGCCTCATTGACCGCAATGACGCGATCGCAATCTCCGTCCGCTTCGGCACCGATCACCTCACAGTAATCGCCAGCCGACAGTTGAGTTTGAAAGGTGCGGGTCAGCGTAGTAACCTCCCGGTTAATCACCACAAAGCCACGATCCGCCCGTCCAAACGCCATCTGATTGCCACCATCGCTCCACCAATCAGTCACCTCGGGCACCGCCTGAGTCACAGTGCGAAAAGCTACCATCGCCTTGACCGCTGGCTGACGATGCTCACAAACCCATTCGCCCCCACAGCCCAGCCGATCCGGTTCATAAACCGTACGCGTGCGACCAGCCACTGTCGCGGGCGGTCCTTGTTCTGAAGTGGCAAAGGCATAGCTCGACATGATGCGCGGCTTACCGTATGGATACGCCAGCATAAACACCATTGCCAGCGTATGCAGTTTCCCATCTTGATACGTCACATAGTTACCGCCGCCGCCGTGACCTCGCTGTTTATCGTGGTTATCAATAAAGACCATCGATTGGTGGCTAGGCACCAAGTCGGCAGCCGATAACGCATCGTGGAGACCGGCCAGAGTGCGATCGCCCACATTCAAAAAGGCCTCACCGACAATGCGGCCATACTCAAAGTCGATCACATCACCCGATCCGTAATAATCGGATTTTTTAATCGCCTCTGTCCCCGGATCAATGACTTCTTGATAGATGAAGGGATCAGGCTCTACGCGATCGCGCACCTGCTGAAGAATCGCCGCCAACTCGGCACTCCGCATGTGCTTAGCCGCATCAATCCGAAATCCAGCAATCCCTAAACTCGATAAATCCGCTAAATAATCAGCCAACTGAGCCTGCACCCGAGGTAATGCGGTGTTCAGATCGGGCAACTCAACCAGTTCGCATTGGGTAACTTGCTCAGCATTTTGATAGTCCGTAATCGACTGTTGGCAGTCATTAAAGTCTTCACGACGATACAACCCCGGATAGTCATAGCGGCTAAACTCAGTGCCCGCAGAACCAGGGGCCGCATCGACTGCGGCCATATGGTTAATCACGGCGTCGGCATAAACTTCGACCCCCACCGCCCGACAGCGCTGCACCATATCAGCCAGTTGAGCGCGATCGCCACTGCGACTAATGAGCTGATAGCTCACGGGCTGATATCGTTGCCACCACGGAAAATTCAACTCGGGAATCATCACATGCTCTTGAGGAGGCGAAATCTGCACCGCTCGATAACCGGCTGATCCAAGCACCTCCTCACACTCTCGGGCAACATCTTCCCAAGTCCACTCAAACAAATGCACCGTCACAGCAGACTCGGACGGCAGATGAGCATCCTCTCGCTGGACTGAACCGCCCTGCAGGGGTCGATAGGCCCACCAAGCAGCTACGGCCAGGCATCCAGCAACGAGGATCGCACCGCGCCATATCCGCTTAACCTTACCAGTCCGAGCATTCATGCCACTTATCCCAGATGCTCAAAACCCAAACTAGAAATTCTCTTACATTCAAGCAACCCAAGCTATCACTAGGACTGCTATGCAGCAATCAACCCGCAGCGGCTCTGAATGCCTAATGATGAGCGACTGGGCTCAACTGCATCTAACTCAATTCGCACTAATCCTAAACGTTACAAATGTGCCAGGGCGCCAGACGTCAAAAGCGACCTCTCCAACAGAGAACTGCTCATCGATTCAGACTGGAGAGGCAATAAGCACAATAGCAGCCACAGCTAACGCATCTTAAGAGCATCGCTCTAGAAGTGTGTATAACCAAGCAAAATCGAACTATCAAGATGTAGCTAGCCAAAAACAGGCATGGTTGTAGAAGCGATATCCCCGATGGCCACTCAAGCGAAATGAGCAGCCCAGGTAACTTACCAAGCCTAAGAATTTAGCGAGCGAGGCTGCGGACGAAAGTTCAAGATCGGGCTCAACAGCAACATGCCAGGGAAGAAGGCAAACACCAACCCGTACAGCACAAAACGCTCGACAGAACTTACCTTATTCCACTTAGCTTTGAGATAAAACAAAATCGCAGCGGGAATTACCACCAGGTAAGCGATCGCCAAGCCGCCATATACCCCGAGGCTAATTAAAATATCTAAAGAAAAAGGCAAAGTATCCAACATGCAATTCTCCAGTAACTGGCCTTGGGAAACCCTGCGGTTGTCTTGTGACCATCCTGACATACTTCCGTAAACATATTCTAAGGCCAAGCCGATTCTTATCAGAAAGATGATCGATTGTGGTGTTTCATCTGTAATATAGATATTCCTGAGGGCTAGTCTCTCAAGGCGATAAGGGGGCGTGGCGGAATGGTAGACGCTACGGACTTAGAAAACTGAGCCTCAGTGGAGAAATCTGCTGAGTGTAAGCTCTCAAACTCAGGGAAACCTAAATCTTTGTTTGGCAGGCGCTTTAGGGCAAGACGTCAATCAAGACATGGCAATCCTGAGCCAAGCCAACCAGTATCATTCTGCCTATGCATGCAATGTTCTGGTTGGAAGGTGCAGAGGCCCGACGGGAGCTACCCTAACGCTAACGACGAGGGTAAAGGGAGGGTCCAATTCTCAAAGCCGACTGTAATCTTGCATTACACTTTGGCAGCAGCGAAAGCTGCGGGAGGATGAAAATCCGTTGACCGTTAAGGTCGTGAGGGTTCAAGTCCCTCCGCCCCCATCTAACAACCAGCATCTAGTAATAGCGTTCTTAAGGGAACAATTTGTGAGTCCCTTCAATTTACGCAAAATGAATCCTTCAGGCGCGATATCTACAACAGGCTCACTTGTCTCAGCAGAATTAGGCTTTATGAGCCCATAACCTTGCACTGAATTCCACCACCGAGCACTCACTCACATCAGCAAGGTGTCGTTTTCATATGGCAACTCTCTGCCAGCCAACTGAGCATTTCTACGAGCTGGAGCAAAGGCTGCAAGCTTGGCAGGAACCTACCCCATACAATTTTAGAAATTCGTGGATACTTTAAAACCGGAATTATGACCATTCTCATTGAAGATACTGGCACATAGTGTCATCGTTGTTTTTACTGAATCAAATCAACCTACCAAATCACTCAGAAGTGAGTGACGCCGCCTTATTTACGTATTCGATGTAAAAATAGGCACGGGTTTATTCCGCGACGGACACTGTGCCGCAACATGTCCCTGGTAAATAGAGATTGATATGACAAGGGTTGAAACTTTTGTGGTGGAGCACAGTCAACAACCAGATCCCCAAGACTATAAACGGTCTCAGATAAGCGTCAGTGAAGCTCAAGAAACCATTTTCAGCTTTTTGCTGAATATTGTTAAAAAATGGGAGGTTGAGGACGTCTTAAACCAGTTCAGACAGTTGTTCTTTGAGTACGGTGAAACCGCCAGCACAGATGTATCGTCAGGCATCTACATCTTACTGTTCAACAATGATGAGAGGGAATTCCACAATACGCTCAAGCGCTCTTGCTACATCTTAATCAACAACTGGGAAGTCGCTCGGCGCTATCAGGCGATTCAAGAACTGATTGAGTTATTCCAGGATTCCACCCTTACAAAATATACTGTTTCACCCAGCTTAAAGCGACTCAGAACCTGGGTATCTCATTTCACAAGAAGCAACGACTTCGAAGAACTTAAGCTATTTGCATCAAGATTTACCGAAGTAGATTCTCCATGGACCTCTAGATATACTTCTTATCTACTGATTCAGCAATATATCAACACTGAAAACCCCTTAGAACAGCGGGAAGCTGCTAGATCTCTTTCCCGTAAATTAAAAGATCAGTACAAAATGGATCTAGCCATGTATACAGCTTATTCTCAAAGCTTTACAGAGGCTAGTCGAAAAAGGCTCAAAAATCCGACGGTACTTGGAGATGGTGCCCTGCGGTTAATCAAAGCCATTGTGGCCCGCAAAGGCCAATACAGTTATAAGAGTTTAGCCAACCTATTTCTAGAGCAAGTCAAAGACTTGGATTATAAAAGCTTCAAAAAGAGCTTAGTAGAATACCTAATCTACTCTGTGAAGCAACCTGAAGTCGTCAAAACCCTGAAGCATAATCTCGGCCAGAAACTGAGCAACCTATACACTGAGCACGATCGCGAGCCAATTGATCACTCATTACGTTTGCGCACATGCAATCGAGTTATCGATGCTCTCATGACTGAAGATCAGCGATCGCCATCACCACTATTTACCCTACTGCTTTCTCAAAGCAGTTCGATTTTACTAGCCATTTTGCTTTTGAAAATCGTTTTGATTTCCAAAAGCTCACATCATTATCTAGAAGCTCGAATTGCAGATTTAATTCGATATTATGAGCAATTCCCTCGAGAACAATGCAACTGGGTCATCAACTTCTTAGAAGTTTTCCAAGTTGTATTCGCGATTCATACTGAAAATATAGAATACAATTTAATTTCTCCTGGCGACCAAGCTGCTGACACCTTCAAGTATCAGCAACGAACATGGACAGTCGAAGAAATAGAAGCCTGCCGTATCTTTTCTCGCATTGTTTCTTCTCAGGAAGGTAGCACTGACGAGTAGATTTCGGCTTTAAAGTAAGTGCCAATACCTGCTACCGCTAGACTCACTAGCACATACAAAATCAAAAATCATTAGGTAACTTTACCCGCTTATGCTCCCCTGAATTTACTATAAAACTCAGACTTTCTAGTTATATCTGTCAGCTAGCGGTCAATTATCAGACATCCAGAATCCTTACAACCAAAATATAGAGATGCTTTCAGAAATCTGTCAGCTCCCTACTATGGCAGAAGCCATCTCTGCTATCAAGTTCGCTAGGGCAAGAGACATTCATCTAATCGCCACAAGGCCAACGAAAAAATTGCTGTCTTCCCTTATCTTTGGAAAACGACAACTCTATTGAAGCATAAGCGCAAGCTACGGAGAAAGTTGCACCATGTCTGCTATTCGTCCGCCCATTCTCCTTATCCACGGCATTGACGACACGGCTGGAATATTTCATGCCTTGAAAGCTTATTTGCGCGATCGCGGGTGGAATGACGTCCATACGCTCGACTTGCAACCTAACAACGGTGACATCGGCCTCGATATGCTGGCAGCACAGGTGCAGCAGTACATCAATCAAAGGTTATCGGCATCATCCCAGATTGATTTGGTCGGCTTCAGCATGGGTGGCATTGTGGGCCGTTACTATCTCCAACGCTTAGGGGGCCTACAAAAAGTCCGGCGCTTTGTGACTCTTTCATCGCCTCACAATGGCACCTGGACAGGCTATTTGCGCACCAATCCAGGGGCCAAGCAGATGCGACCTAACAGCGACTTTTTAAAGGACTTGAATACGACCGTTGATGAGTTAAAACAGGTCGAATTCACCTCAATCTGGACACCTTTTGACCTCATGATTGTCCCCCCCAGTAGCTCGCAGTTGCCCGTAGGCAACATGATCCAGTTGCCAATATTGGCACATCCATTCATGGTCAGTGACGCGAGATCGCTGGCAACGCTTGCTGCTTTATTGAGCCATGGCTTAGCCGAACCCCCTGAAGAGATCTCATACCATCCCAAAATTTCAGCCTGATTAGCCGTCACTCGAAAGCTTGCCAAAGAACTGATTGCATTTGCCAAGATTCTTCGAAGTCAGGGGTTCCACTGCAGACAATCCAGGGCTATAATAACCAAGCTGGTCTAATACAGAGACTCCTTGGAAGCGTGGCTGAGCGGTTGAAAGCGCCTCCCTGCTAAGGAGGTAGGGGGGGTAACCTCCCTCGAGGGTTCGAATCCCTCCGCTTCCGTTCTTTCAAAAATTAGTTTATTACCCCCCTGATCTCAAGCTGTCGATCTTACGAACGAAGAGATCGCTGAGGATAGTAATGACACGGCGCTTGCGCAGTTTGATGTTGGCTGTTATCGACATCCCTGACTGCAACGGTAACGCCTCTCCTAGAAGCTGATCATCCAACACAATTTCAGCAGGGAAGCGATAGAAAGGATTCACCTCATCTGGCGGCAGCGCATCTGAGCCAATATGAATAACGGTGCCTTCGACATCTCCAAATTCACTAAAGGGAAACGAATCGATGCGCACATCTACTTTGAGCGGTTCTTCACTATCTTGAAACCGCTGCGTGACAAACCCGATATCACGGTTTGTAATGAAGACGCGTGCTACCAGAGTATCGTTCGGCACAATTTCTAAAATCGGCTCTGTCGCGTTAGCCACGTACCCTGGCTGATTGGCTTTCAGGTTAAAAACTTGGCCATCAAGGGGAGCCCGCAGTTCTTGATTGTCTAACGCATACTCTAGCTGACTAATTTGGCCGTCAATTTCCTCCAGTTGCTTTTCGTTATCGACCACAATCCGAGTCAACTGACTGTCAATATTCGCAATTTGGTTGTCATTAGCCGCGATCCGCTCCAGCAGTTCTTCATCTGACACAACCTGAGTACGGAGCAATTCTTCCTGCGCTTGATTGATCGCTAATGACAACCGCTGCTGCTCTTCGCGTAGGCTGTTGACCTCAGTTTGCCGATTATTAACCTCTTGTTCTTGTCGCAACCCTTGAAGTTCAGAAATACCACCTTGATCCACTAACGGTTCAATACGGCCATAAATCTCTTGCTCGACTGCCAATGCTTGTACAGCATTCGCCAATTGGGTATTGACCTGATCTAACTGCTTGTTCAGCTGCTCAACTTCCAGTTGGTTAATCGCAATCTGTGAATCAAGGCCTCCCAACGAAGTCGCGACTCGTTCGCGCTGACGGGGAGACAGGTTCGC
The DNA here is from genome assembly GCA_010671905.1 of Leptolyngbya sp. SIOISBB. Taxonomy (GTDB): domain Bacteria; phylum Cyanobacteriota; class Cyanobacteriia; order Phormidesmidales; family Phormidesmidaceae; genus Halomicronema. The sequence continues at coordinate 5,276,873 of JAAHII010000001.1, read as the reverse complement.
CGCGTCCAAGTCGCCGCGTAAAATGGTGCGGTAGAGCTCATTCTCTTCTATCAGAGCTATCCGATTGCTGGTCAGACGGGCAATTTCCGGAGAAACGATCGTAGGAGCACCCGAAATTTCTGGGTCGGGACTGAGCTGAGAGCGATAATACAGGTTTTCTTCGAGGAGGCGATCGCGGATATCTTGCAGCGATTCTAGTTGAGCACGGGTTGCTTGGGGATCGAGGGTGACCAACACAGTCCCCTGGTCCACGGACTCGCCCTCATTCACATGAATCTCTGCCACCACCCCACCAACAGGAGCCTGCACTGGCTGCACTACCCCTTCTGGCTCGAGTTTGCCTTGGGCTGGAATCGCTTCCTCAATTTTGGCCAAGCAAGCCCAGACAACGGTGGTAACGGTGACCCCAACAATTCCCCAAACGACGTAGCGAGCCCAGCGAGGCGACTGCCGCAAAATCACTGAGCGCTCAAAGTTAGGATTAGATGGCGCCTGGGGTGGCGGCGACGGCGGAGGCGGCATATGGCCATTACCGTTACCGTTTTGGCTCTGGCCATTCTGGATGGAACCGTTTTGGGTCATGCGCGATCCGGAAGTCATGATTCATCCTCGCAGTAAGTCGGAGCAGGAAAACAGAAAATTGATGGTTGAATATGGCCCGCAGTCAGCCAGACTCCTCAATTAGAGTTATTCAGGCGTATGAATTTGCTGCTGATAGAGGGTGTAATAGCGCCCTCTCAAAGCCATGAGGTCTTCATGAGTGCCTTGTTCTACCGCTGCGCCCCGATCCATTACCAGAATAGTGTCGGAATCTTGAATTGTGCTCAAGCGATGGGTGATAAAAAATACTGTCCGGCCACGCCCCCAAGCTTTGAGGTTGTTACAAACTTGTTTCTCGGTATCGTAGTCAAGGGCGCTAGTGGCCTCATCCAAAATTAAGAGTCGGGGATTGTGGAGAATTGTCCGGGCGATCGCGATGCGCTGTCTTTGCCCCCCCGACAAAGAAGCGCCCCGTTCACCGACACGAGTGTTATAGCCCAGCGGCAAATCCATAATGAATTCGTGGGCACAGGCACTTTTTGCAGCGGCGATAATAGCCTCATCATCGGCCTCTGGACGCGTCAGTGAAATATTTTCCTGGATACTACCTTCAAAGAGGAGGCTATCTTGCGGCACGATCCCGACCTGTTGCCGCAGGGAATATAATTCCACCTTGCCAATATCGTACTTATCAATGAGAATCCGCCCAGACTCCACTTCATACAAGCGGGGCAGGAGCTTCATCAGCGTACTCTTGCCAGAGCCGCTCTGCCCCACAATGCCTACAAATTCTCCCGCTGGAAACTCCAAATTAATATTGACTAATTGCAGGGGGCCAGATGGGGCAAACCGGAAAGCGACATTCTCATACGTGACATGACCTTGGATATCCGGCATCTGAATTTGATTACGCCCTTGGTCTTCGGCTTCACAGGGATGATCCAAAATATCGCTCAGACGCTCTAAAGACAACGCCGTTTCTTGGAAGTTTTGCCAGAGCTGCGCCAACCGCAGAATCGGGGCAGTCACATAACCCGAAATAATTCGGAAAGCAATCAGCTGACCTAGGCTCAGCTCCCCTTGCAAGACCAAATAAGCCCCGACCCAAAGCACCAACAACGCTGAAAGCTTATTCAAAAAGTTACTCGCAGCCCCGGCAGTGGTCGAAGTCAGCACGGTGTTGAACCCTGCACTCACGTAACTGGCATAGCGCTCTTGCCACTGCCACCGTGTCCGTAACTCAATATTCTGGGCCTTAACCGTTTGAATACCAGACAGTGCTTCCACCAAAAACGATTGGGTCGAGGCGTTGCGTTCTGCCTTAACACGTAGTTGTTTCCGCACGATGGGCGCTACCAGCACCGTCAAAAATACAAAGAGTGGAATCGTCGCCAGCGCCACTAAAGTCAGCAGCCAACTGTAAATGAACATCACGACGATGTACAGCACCGAGAACACGGCATCAAGCACAACCGTCAGTGCCGTCCCGGTTAGGAACTTGCGGATATTCTCCAACTCGTTAACGCGGCTGGAAAGTTCACCGACAGGTCGCTTATCAAAATAACGGAGGGGTAAACGTAGCAGGTGATCGATGATCTCCGACCCCAGCGCCATGTCAATGCGGTTCGTCGTATCCACAAACAGATACGTACGCAAAGCAGTGAGCACCGCCTCAAAGACCGCAATTACCAATAAGAAAACACCGAGTACTTGTAGAGTGTCAGTGCTGTTTTGCACGATCACTTTGTCGATGATGACCTGCACCATCAACGGATTGGCTAACCCAAATAGCTGCACAAAGAAGGAAGCGATGAGCACTTCCACCAGCACCCAGCGGTATTTTTTGAGCGAGGGAATAAACCAGCTCAGACCAAATCGCTCTTGAGGCGTTTCGCGAGTTTTTTCCAGGAGAACAACCTCGCCTTCATCCCCCCAAGTTTCTTCAAACTCGATGGGCGATCGCTGAATCATCCCGACATCGGGCACGGCTAGCACTCGGGCTTTCGCATTCGTTTCATACAGAATGGCGTAGCCCTCTTGCCAACTAATCAGAGCGGGCGTTGGCAAACGGCTGACCGCACTCACAGGCACCTTGGTCATCTGGGTCCGTAGTCCCATGAATTCCGCCACTTTACCGGCTAGCGGCAGGGAGAGCTGACCCAAGCGATCGCGCTGATTCGTTAAAATGCGACGAATAATATCGCGGCGAAAGGGCATCCCAAAGTACTGGCTGACCATTTCCATGCAGGCCAACATCCCTTCAACATCTCCTCGCCCCCGCACAAACGGATAATCGGTCACTGGGCCAGTGATATCCGGTTCCGGCTCCGGCAGATGCTCTGGGGCATAGGGAATCGCCGCTCGTTCATCGGCGACGGGTGCAGCTTCAGCATGCCCATTCGTGGCCGATGATGGCAATACTGGCGTAAGGTCTGGTAAGTCTGGTAAACCCACCAATCGCGCCCCTTGGGGGCTAATGACATCTAGTTCATTGCCAGCCCACTCTAAATTGAGTTGGCTGCCCATCGGCTGATTGATAATCGTGCCGCTGCTGACAAACCAGGTGTAATTATCCTGGCTAGCGAGATTGATGGGTCGCTTGCCATAGGGCAAGTAGTGTACAACACCGTCCTGTTGAGCCCGCTTGGACAAAGCCGCTAGATCACCGGCATCTTCGGCCTGATCGTTCACTTGACGCGCTAACAGGTCAAAAACCTCAGCCAAATACAGTTGATCACGAATCGCGGTGGCAAATTCTGGATGTTGATCAAGCGTTTGCTGAAACGTTGCCATCGAGAACTGGAAGCCCACAACTTCCGAGGATGAGATCGCCGTTTCACATGGCTGCCCCCGCAACAGGCCTACCACCCCTAATAATGCTCCAGTCCCCAACAATCTAAGCGTTATCGGCTTTTCAGTCCGAGGATCTTCACCCAACAGCCGCGCTTGACCTTCGGTGATCAGTATCAGTTGGGGCAGCGCCTCTGGGCGTACGATTGGTTGGCCAATTCGGTACCGCAGCAATTGCCCACTCTGAGCCAGAGTTGAGATCGCTGCACCGGGCAATTGGTCAAAGGGAGCCAGACCAGAAAGAGTTCGTTGCAGGGATTGAGAAGTTACCGTCATACCCTTGCGTAAATAAGTTTGCTATCGAGCCAGAAAACCAACCGCAGCCAAGTCTACCAAGACTCAGTAAACTTGCCAGTGACTAAAGAGTAAGACCTCAAGCCTAAACCTTAGAGCTGCGATGAAGATAAATGGCAAACTTCCAATCGTTCCTCATTCAAAAGAACATGCAAGAGGGAAATTGAGCGTCTGCCGATTTCAGCCAAATCCTCACTAGTCTAGTGCAAGATTTTTCATTTCTCAGACTGCTCAAACGGAATTTCGCCAAACGTAAACTTTTGCCTGCCGTCACAACCTGTCTAAGGCAACAATTAGTAATCAATGAAGTATGACTTTCAAAGAGCGCAGACATTGTTAAATCTAGAGCGCAAGCCTCAATCGGCTCCAAGACAGAAAAACAGCAGCAGTTCGAAATCCAGTTCTGAGATGAGCGATTGAGATGTCGTCGCAAGCAGTATCCTTAGTGGCAAATCTGTCAGCGGCAGAGTTCACTATATGCGGGAGTGTTATCGGGGTGGAGAGCGTCAAACCAGCTCGTGTACTTTTACGAGTTATCGGCAACTCACTGAGCCTGACTGACCGCCATCTCGCAGTCAAGGAATTTTTGGGATACGTTGCCCCAATATGATCTCACTTCACCCGAACGCATTATTCCCCTGAGAGAACAACGCCAAGGCGACTCTCTATATGGCCTCGACATTCGCATTTCAGAGCCTGATCGGGTAGCAAGCTGGGTTCAAGCTATCAGCATTTGTCTCGACAATTTCCGCTTAGACGACCGTCTGACGATTGATCAGGTCAACATTCGTTTAACTTGCACCCTCGCAAAGATCAGCATACAGATCGAGACGGCTTCCGGCGAAGACTTGCTTAGCCTTTTACCAGTTATCGACACTATCCTGCCTGCCCGCCAACTCTTTCAAGCCCGAGCAGAACTTTACGCTCAGCGGGAAGGTGAATTCTCACCCATTGAAGAAGAAAATCTCGAACTCCTGCGGAACCAGTTGCAACTCGCCCCTGACACTGCAGGTCATATCAAAAATCGGGCCTTGGGGCCTTATCAGGACAGACAAACTAAGCTCAACCGCTATCGAGAACTATTGAATGCTGAGCTTAATCGACAGTTTCCCCTAAGCAATAACACTGAAGCTGAACTAGAGCGATTCTGCCAGGTTATAGGATTATCAGCGGATGACGATGTAGCCGCCATTAGAACAGAAGCAATCGCCCAGTGCCAGCCATCAGAAGAGCAATCAGAAATCTCTGCACTTGATGAGGCTCAAGTAATAGAAACAAGCACAGTCGAAGAACTATCGCTCCAACAGCAGCGGGCCATTCAACAACAACAGGTCGAGCAATATCGTCAAGAGTTCGCTAGTGCGATTACGCGTTCACCCTATCCCAGTGAATTTGACCGAGGAAGATTAGAGCAAGCTCGGCGCACATGGCAGCTTGACCGAGAAATTGTCCGGGCGATCGAGCGTGAAGTTACCGATGAGCGCTATGGTCCTATCGACTCAGCACTGGGGCTAGACTATACCAGATTACGTCAGTTACTTTGGCTTAATCATTTGGAAGCTGCAGACCAAGAAACAGAGCGCCTCATTCTGTCAGCTCTAAGCCAAGATATGCGTCCACTCACTGCCGATACGCTACTGAGGTTGAGTCAATACTGCGTCGATGTTCAAACGATTGACCATCTTTGGTCACACTACAGTAAAGGAAAATTTGGTTTTGCAGCGCAGCAAAAAATTTATCTAACCCAAGACAGGCAACCTGGAGACTTTCTTACGGCTGTTGAGTGGGCTGAGAATGTTGGCATCGGCAGTGTCAACTTGCTAGTCCGCCATAAAACCTATCGCAGCCTGCAGTTTCACCAACAGGCACCAACCGGGCACTTACCCACTTGGCGTTGGATAGCTGATAGCCTCGAAGGTAATTACATCATCAGTGACGATATCGTTCAAATGATGTTTCATGACCTGATTGAAAAGTGCCTACCGCAACTCAAGAAAACGAGTAACGCCCCTTCCCCTGAAACAGGTAACCAGCAATCATGATTGCCACAGAAACTCAAGACGGCCTTCAAGAGTTGGAGAGTCTTCTAAGCCATGCTGACTGGCGACTAGCAGACGAGGTAACATTAGAGATTATGTTAACAACCTGCAATCGCCTTAAAGAGGGATGGCTCAGTCAAGCTGCGATTGCCTATTTCCCCTGTGAAATGCTGCATCAAATCGATCAACGCTGGCTGTTTTACAGCAGTGGTCATTTTGGTTTCAGCACTCAGCTTCAAATCTATCGAGAGGAAATGGGCAGGTCGTCCTTTGCCTTTAGCCGTCAAGCTGGATGGACTATGAACGTCTGGCAACCCACCAGTTTTTTTAACTTTTACCACTGGTTGAATTTCTCTCTCGATGCACCTCACGGACATTTACCAGCTCTATGGTTTTGGGAAATGTCCTGGTACCACTCTTGGTTAAAGGGTGGCTTTGGCACCGGACGCGGCGGCGGTTTTGGCGACCCCAGCCTGTTTGATGCTCTAATGCTACGATTAGAGCGCTGTAAATTCATCTGAGATGTAAGAACCCACTCTTCTTTAGAAATTATCTATAGCAAGCCGCAATTTGATCAGGTCGACCTGGATAATTGAAACCAGCTTCTGGCAAGCATTTCAATTCCGCATCCCGACCTCTACATTCCGAATTCTGTTATATTTGCCAACATTAATAAATCCTTAAAAACCGAAACCCTCTCCTATGCCTGGTCACATAGGAGAGGGCTTGAATAGGGACCTGGCACCGAGCTAATTTCCCATGGGGCAACCCCCAGAGTATCTTCGCCGCAGGCCTGTTTCACAACCGAGTTCGGGATGGGTCGGCGTGGTTCCAGACCGCCATTGGCACCAGGAAACTTGTGGCTACTGTAGAGAGCCTTAAAAGCTGCATAGAGAAAAGAGCAATAGTTAAAGACTGAGAAGGACAAGCCCTCGGTCTGTTAGTATGCCTCTGCTTCACATGTTGCCACGCTTCCACATAGCACCTATTAACGGGTGGTCTTCCCGTGACCTTACTGGGTTACCCCATGGGAGTACTCATCTTGGGGTGGGCTTCCCACTTAGATGCTTTCAGCGGTTATCCACTCCGCACATAGCTACCCTGCGTTTACCGTTGGCACGATAACAGGTACACCAGCGGTGCGTTCCTTCCGGTCCTCTCGTACTAAGAAGGACTCCCCTCAATACTCCTACGCCTACACCGGATATGGACCGAACTGTCTCACGACGTTCTGAACCCAGCTCGCGTGCCGCTTTAATGGGCGAACAGCCCAACCCTTGGGACCTACTCCAGCCCCAGGTTGCGACGAGCCGACATCGAGGTGCCAAACCTCCCCGTCGATGTGAACTCTTGGGGGAGATCAGCCTGTTATCCCTAGAGTAACTTTTATCCGTTGAGCGACGGCCCTTCCACTCAGAACCGTCGGATCACTAAGGCCGACTTTCGTCCCTGCTCGACTTGTCAGTCTTGCAGTCAAGCTCCCTTATGCCTTTACACTCAATGGCTGATTTCCAACCAGCCTGAGGGAACCTTTGCGCGCCTCCGTTACCATTTAGGAGGCGACCGCCCCAGTCAAACTGCCCACCTGAAACTGTTCCCGCGCCGGCTAACGGCTGCAGGTTAGAATTCTAGCCTTGACAGAGTGGTATCTCACCAGTGACTCACGATTCCCCACAAGGAATCGCTCACAGTCTCCCACCTATCCTGCGCAGTCAAAGCCCGAACCCAATTCCAGGCTACAGTAAAGCTTCATAGGGTCTTTCTGTCCAGGTGCAGGTAGTCCGTATCTTCACAGACAATCCTATTTCGCCGAGCCTCTCTCCGAGACAGCTCCCAGATCGTTACGCCTTTCGTGCGGGTCGGAACTTACCCGACAAGGAATTTCGCTACCTTAGGACCGTTATAGTTACGGCCGCCGTTCACCGGGGCTTCAGTCGTTAGCTTCATCCGAAGACTGACCAACTTCCTTAACCTTCCGGCACTGGGCAGGCGTCAGCCCCTATACGTCCTCTTACGAGTTTGCAGAGACCTGTGTTTTTGGTAAACAGTCGCCTGGGACTCTTCACTGCGGCCCCCCTCGCAGGGGGCACCCCTTCTCCCGAAGTTACGGGGCCATTTTGCCGAGTTCCTTAGAGAGAGTTACCTCGCGCCCCTTGGTATTCTCAACCTCCCTACCTGTGTCGGTTTCGGGTACGGGTACTGATTGCTCAACACGTTTTTGGCTTTTCTTGGCACTATCGTTCACCATGCAGGGGTCGTAACCCCCTCCCAATCCATTCAGGGTATGGCTAGTTGTCATGCGTCCCCTCAACGCTCCCAATCAGTAGTCAGGGAATATTAACCCTGTGTCCATCGACTACGCCTTTCGGCCTCGCCTTAGGTCCCGACTAACCCTCCGTGGACGAGCCTTCCGGAGGAACCCTTAGGGTTTCGGGGCGTGTGATTCTCACACACGTTTTCGCTACTCAAGCCGACATTCTCACTTCTACACACTCCACACCTGCTTTCGCTAATGCTTCGATGCATGTAGAACGCTCCCCTACCACTTAACAATGTAAGTCCACAGCTTCGGTAGAACACTTAGTCCCGTTCATTTTTGGCGCAAGAGCGCTTGACCAGTGAGCTATTACGCACTCTTTCAAGGATGGCTGCTTCTAGGCAAACCTCCTGGTTGTCTATGCACTCTCACCTCCTTTGCCACTTAGTGTTCATTTGGGGACCTTAGCTGGTGGTCTGGGCTGTTTCCCTCTTGACGATGAAGCTTATCCCCCACCGTCTCACTGGCCGCGTGTTCACTGGGTATTCAGAGTTTGACTCGATTTGGTACCGCTCTCGCAGCCCGCACCGAATCAGTGCTTTACCCCCCAGCTATAGTCGCGACCGCTGCGCCTCAACACATTTCGGGGAGAACCAGCTAGCTCCGGGTTCGATTGGCATTTCACCCCTAACCACACCTCATCCGCTGGCTTTTCAACGCCAGTCGGTTCGGCCCTCCACTTAGTGTCACCTAAGCTTCAGCCTGGACATGGTTAGATCACCCGGGTTCGGGTCTATAAACACTGACATAACGCCCTATTCAGACTCGGTTTCCCTCTGGCTTCGGCATTCCCGCCTTAACCTGCCAGTGCCTATAAGTCGCCGGCTCATTCTTCAACAGGCACGCCATCACTCGTTTAATCGAGCTCTGACTGCTTGTAAGCTCACGGTTTCATGTTCTATTTCACTCCCCCTCCCGGGGTTCTTTTCACCTTTCCCTCGCGGTACTGTTCACTATCGGTCACGCAGGAGTATTTAGCCTTACGAGGTGGTCCTCGCGGATTCACACGGGATTTCTCGTGACCCGTGCTACTCGGGATTCAGCTAGGTTTCTTAAGCTTTCGACTACAGGACTCTCACCTTCTCTGGTGCATCTCTCAAATGCTTCGTCTAGCCGCCAAATACCATGTCGCTGTCCCACAACCCCAACGATATAAATCATTGGTTTAGGCTCTTCCCGCTTCGCTCGCCGCTACTAGGGGAATCGAGGTTTCTTTCTCTTCCTACAGCTACTAAGATGTTTCAGTTCGCTGCGTTCGCTCGCACCATCCTATAGATTCAGATGGCCGTATCCTGGGTTGCCCCATTCGGAAATCTCCGGCTCAATGCATGCTTCCTGCTCCCCGGAGCGTATCGTCGGTAGCCACGTCCTTCTTCGCCTCTGCGTGCCTAGGTATCCACCGTGAGCCCTTTGTAGCTTGACCTTCTCTCTATCCTTTGCGAATAGTTTTGTCTTTAACTACCTTTTGACTCTCTTTATCTCTATGCAGTTGTCAAGGGTCTATCGCTGAACTTAGAGCTCAGCAGCTTACTTCGCCTACTAGGCAAGTACGGTGCTACTCTCTAAACTCCTCAAAAACATCAGCAATGGTGGAGGTAAGCGGACTCGAACCGCTGACATCCTGCTTGCAAAGCAGGCGCTCTACCAACTGAGCTATACCCCCACTCAGTGGGCCATCCTGGACTCGAACCAGGGACCTCACCCTTATCAGGGGTGCGCTCTAACCACCTGAGCTAATAGCCCATAAAACCCGACAATATTGAAAGCCAACTAAATAGGCCCTGACCGACCTTGAGATGACCTAACTCTATTCAGCGATAACTTGTTGCTTGAATAAAGCTGGTAAGGTCTCCCTTAAAGGAGGTGATCCAGCCACACCTTCCGGTACGGCTACCTTGTTACGACTTCACCCCAGTCATCAGCCCCACCTTCGACGCCCCCCTCCGCGAACGGTTAGGGTAACGGCTTCGGGCGTGGCCAACTCCCATGGTGTGACGGGCGGTGTGTACAAGGCCCGGGAACGTATTCACCGCAGTATGCTGACCTGCGATTACTAGCGATTCCTCCTTCATGCAGGCGAGTTGCAGCCTGCAATCTGAACTGTGCCTCGGTTTATGGGATTAGCTTGCCTTCGCAGGTTCGCTGCCCTTTGTCCGAAGCATTGTAGTACGTGTGTAGCCCAGAACGTAAGGGGCATGATGACTTGACGTCATCCACACCTTCCTCCGAGTTGTCCCCGGCAGTCTCCCCAGAGTGCCCAACTCAATGCTGGCAACTAAGGACGTGGGTTGCGCTCGTTGCGGGACTTAACCCAACATCTCACGACACGAGCTGACGACAGCCATGCACCACCTGTCTCCGCGTTCCCGAAGGCACTCTCTCATTTCTGAAAGATTCGCGGGATGTCAAGCCCTGGTAAGGTTCTTCGCGTTGCATCGAATTAAACCACATACTCCACCGCTTGTGCGGGCCCCCGTCAATTCCTTTGAGTTTCACACTTGCGTGCGTACTCCCCAGGCGGGATACTTATCGCGTTGGCTGCGGTACTGCACGGGTCGATACGCGCAACACCTAGTATCCATCGTTTACAGCTAGGACTACAGGGGTATCTAATCCCTTTCGCTCCCCTAGCTTTCGTCCCTCAGCGTCAGTTACGGCCCAGTAGAGCGCCTTCGCCACTGGTGTTCTTCCCAATATCTACGCATTTCACCGCTACACTGGGAATTCCCTCTACCCCTACCGTACTCTAGTTAATCAGTTTCCACCGCTCGCCCACAGTTAAGCTGCAGTCTTTAACGGCAGACTTGATAAACCGCCTACGGACGCTTTACGCCCAATAATTCCGGATAACGCTTGCATCCTCCGTCTTACCGCGGCTGCTGGCACGGAGTTAGCCGATGCTGATTCCTCAGGTACCGTCAGATCTTCTTCCCTGAGAAAAGGGGTTTACAATCCACAGACATTCCTCCCCCACGCGGCGTTGCTCCGTCAGGCTTGCGCCCATTGCGGAAAATTCCCCACTGCTGCCTCCCGTAGGAGTCTGGGCCGTGTCTCAGTCCCAGTGTGGCTGATCATCCTCTCAGACCAGCTACTGATCGTCGCCTTGGTAAACCTTTACTTCACCAACTAGCTAATCAGACGCGAGTTCATCCCTAGGCAATAAATCTTTTAGCTCTCGCCATATGCGGTATTAGCAGCCGTTTCCAACTGTTATCCCCCACCTAAGGGCAGATCCTCACGCGTTACTCACCCGTCCGCCACTCAGTCCCGAAAGACTTCGTTCGACTTGCATGTGTTAAGCACGCCGCCAGCGTTCATCCTGAGCCAGGATCAAACTCTCCATGTTACATAACCGAAAAGTTGACCCTGAATACTCTTCAGTATCCAGAATCTTTATCAATACTCCGCTAGACACTTCGTGAAAAGTATGCTAACTTAGTATCAATTTAATTCTTTGACAGGAACCTATTTAGGTCTCTGGCTTTCAATATCAATTGTCGAGGTCCTCACTTCAAGACTCGGCACCGCTTCGTGCCGAACCCCTTCAGCGCTTTACCAATATAACGATACTGGCAAACACTGTCAAGCAATCCTTCCAATGAATTTCGGATGCCGTGAAACTGCCAGCGGGTAAGGGCTTCGGCACAAGTCACAAGGCCATCGCTCTGAAATAAGGAAAATCTTTTTGTGGAAAAGCAAGGCTTTCTCGGATGCTTTCGCATGCGGGAGCATTTCAGGCAAGAATATTCCTGCTAAGCCGGACGGATTAAGATGTCCCACTTCGGTAAGAGCGGATTGCGATGCAGTCGTGCTTCGAGGTCCACCATTGCCTTTTGCGTCAAAGCAATCACTTTTTGATAGATGGATGATGGATGTGTTGAACTCAACGGTGGGTGGTTGCCCTTGCCAGGCCATGCTCTGAGCCCAAGCTAGCATAGTGTCAACGTCGGTGAGCCGAGCGTCATTCCAATGTTGCTCCAAAATCCCTCAACATCGTTCAATGAGATTGTATTTGCTGAGATATGGCGGAAAATGGAGGAGCTGTAAAGGCCTGATAATGCGATCAACCCAGGCCACCATGCGATTGAGAACTGGGTCCGAACCCCGCTACTCTGATACCGCTGGCGAAGTCAACATTTAGAAACACTGGCTGAGTAGCAACCGTTTTCGAGGCCCCCCAGCCCCCAACTTTGGGGGAGCAAGGGTCAGAAGTCTCCCGAAGTCAGGTGATTTAGGGGACAGATGAGGCGTGGGCAAGTTTGCGAAATATTTCGCCAGCGGTATCTACTCTCGGGGCCATTATCCACTTTGCGTGGAATCTGCTCTACTGCCTGTTGGGTGGCTGGCGAGAGCTGTGACCACCAGTGTTCCAGCAAATCGACAATGAAATCACTGATTTTATAGGAACTGCCGAATTCAATATAAGTTAGGAGAACACAATTATCTATAAAACGCAGCATCCACTTCACAAAGCGCTAAACTCTGTCTGCGCAAGACTTGTAGCACGATAGCTCATTCTCAGTTTGATCCAGCCTACTTACTTAGAGATGGCCACTGTCTTCATCGACGAGGCCAAAGGGGATCTACTTCTCCTTGGTTCTCATGTCGTGATCACTGACACGAACGTCTCGGCGCGTTTTGTCACCTCGAGAGTCGTCTCCAAGTACGGCTGTCACTTTACCGTCGAGACTCAAACGGGGGGCATGATGGGCGATAGCAGCCCGGTCTTTGGTCTGAATGTTGTCAAAGCTCAAGTTACTCTCAGGCAGTTTTCTTGCGGTTTGGCTTGGACGACGGGGCGCATCCTTAGGCTTGGAGCTACCTGAGTACCTCGGTAGCCGTCAAACAGGCTAAGCTATCGACGTCTTAAAGCTGGGGTCTTGTTGGCGATGGGCTTCGGCTAAGGCCACTAAGGCGGTGAGGTCACGCTATTCCCACCGTTTGTTGCCGGCAAAGCCTGACTGCGCCCCGACACCAATCAGCTGGCTGCTTTGCTCAGCGAGCCCCAACGCGACGCTGCGAAGGCTCCAGCCAAACATCGGTTCGGCTAGACGAAGGGGTACCCTCCCAGTATTTCAAAGCCATCTCAGCTTGAAAGGCGCGGCGAGTTGGGCCACTCAAACAGGATGCCGCGAGTCGAAGGTCTTCGACCTGAGATGCCGTGGGACGGACTAACAGGACCTCAGACTGACTCACCATGAGGTTAATCGTAGGAAATGAACCATCCCTACATTACTTCTTGGGTAGATTCTTTTCTAGACATCTCCTAAATAAAGCTGTCAGACGTAAACCAACGCTCAAGGGAATAAGCAATGGACTTTGCCGATAATCCGTTGTGGGGAAACCAGGCCAAATTGTCGGCTATCGTTACTCTCGATCGCGTTATCTCCCTGGACGTAACAGCGACCATCTGCTTCAACAAACAGAATGCGCTTAACAATGAGAAGGTCTGCTTGACCTGGATGATAGGCAACTATGATGTCGTCAGGAAGAGGTGGGGCATTTTTATAGGCTTTGGGATTGATCAACACCTCTTGATCAGGTCGCAGGCTGGGCAGCATTGAAGTTCCCTCGATGCGAAACCGACGATAGCAGCGCAATAGCCATAGAAAAATGTCTGTCGTCGTAGCGTGCGGTAAAGGTTGCGATGGCATAGACAAAAAAGGCGACCGCATAAACTGCGATCGCCTATCTACTCAAAATATCAAATTTGGTTAGCTAGCGGTGTACCAGCTGATGTCGCGATTCTTGGTGGCCCAGAACATCTTATGAATCTTCTCAACAGCCGCCATCAATTCTTGGGCATGCTGTGCACTAACTTCGACCTTACATGCCGAACACAGCTTGGCCGCTTTCCAAAAAGTGTCATGCAAATCGGGAAACTGCTCAAGGTGCTGAGGCTTGAAGTAATCAGTCCAGAGAATCAAGAGTTCATCCTTGGTAATCTGAGCTTGCTCTTCTTTGATCGCTACATAACGGGAAAAGGTGTTCCCATAAGCAGGATCACCAGGCTTGGCTTCAAGGTCAAGCAGCTTTTTGGTCATTGAGACCACCGCTTCTGCAGCAACCCGAGCAGAGGAAGGATCGTAAACGCCGCATGGACCATCGCAGTGAGCGCTGACCGTAGCCGCGGGGAATCGGTTTTGGAATTTAGAAATGATTTGCTTCAGCATATTGCCTTGCGTCGTGATGGTTTTCAAAGCTTTTAGCAGGAATGTTCAAAGATGTGAAGGTGTCTGTGTGACATGAACCGGATAAAGGCATTATCTGCAGTTATCCTGGGCATGCAACACAAAAACATACTTACCCTTAGTAAACATTACTTTTTGGTCAAGGTTGCAATGCCGGTTTGTAGTGCTGCTTTAACTACAGACCAAGCTACGGTCGCCAGTCCTGTCAGAAAGGAAACAAAGGCATTGTGGAAGTGGCGTAAAGGAAAATAAGTATATGGATTGCCAAGCTGTTGGCCGATGGATAGCTGGACTAGTTCTCAGCTTAACTAGCGGTTGCAGTTTATTGCCTGTAGAAGTCCAAATTCCTACTTTGACGCAGGCCGATTTGTCTGGGCTACCACCTTGTGTAGATGACGATTGCAATTGCGGAGATTTTCGCGATCAGGCGCTAGCACAGACTGTTTTGGATGCTTTGCCAGGTGATCCATTTCTCCTAGATCGTGACGATAATGGTTTTGCGTGCGAGACATTACCCCTGCAGGTTCAACCTTTCAATGCAACAGCTGCCCCTGCCAATAGTGTGCATCTAGTGCTTGGCAATCCCACTAATGCGAACAAGAGTGATCACAGCAATTTTTTGCTCGAGAGATCGCAATATGCGCTCTCTTACAATAGCGATCGCGGCATCGCCAACTGGGTAAGTTGGCAATTGAATGCTGACTGGCTAGGAAATACCGATCGACAGGATAACTTTCGACAAGATGGCGGGCTGCCATCAGGGGTTTACCAGGTCACCCCTAATGATTACCACAATACTGGATATGATCGCGGCCACATCGTGCCTTCAGGCGATCGAACCCGCACTGTAGCAGACAACAGTGCTACCTTTTTGATGACCAATATTCTGCCTCAAGCCCCAACAAAGAATCGAGGCATCTGGCGCGAACTCGAAGAATACAGCCGCGATCTGATTTACGAGTTTGACTGGACGTTGTACATCATTGCCGGTGCTTATGGTGAACAAGGGCAGCTAGCCTCGGGACAATTGATCGTACCATCAAGACTTTGGAAAGTCTTGATAGCCCTGACACCTGGAGAAAACTTAAACGATATTGATAGTGATACTTTGGTGATTGCTGTCGATATGCCAAATCGGGATATGGTCACAGACGATTGGCGCACGTACCAAACTACTGTTGATCGAATTGAATTGGCCACAGGATATGACTTGCTATCGAATTTGCCCTTGCCGATACAAGCATCTATAGAAGCGTCAGAAGTCAATTCAACATCATTCATGCTGCAGTAGTGGACTTATGTCCAAAATGGCTAACCCATTACTAATGGTAAAGAAATCACCCAAAAACACCATGGAAACACTGGAGCAACTGCGAACCGGCGACCTTCAAGGAACAAAACGACTGAGTCTATCCTGTGACCTCACCCACTTTCCGGAAGAAGTCTTTGCCTTAGCAGAATCCTTAGAAATTTTGGATTTATCCAATAATCGTCTGTCGTCTCTACCAGATGATTTACCGCGACTGCGCAATTTGAAGGTTATTTTCCTTAACGGTAATCAATTTGAGACAGTGCCGGAAGTCTTAGCTCAATGTCCTAAGCTTTCGATGATTAGCTTCAAGTCCAACCAACTAACAAACCTCAGCGAAACCGCCTTGCCACGCCAAACTCGATGGCTGATTTTGACCAATAACAGACTTACGACTCTGCCAGCATCTCTAGGAAAACTGACAAATCTGCAAAAGCTGATGTTGGCAGGTAATTGTCTACAATCCTTGCCAACAGAACTATCTACTTGCCTCAACCTAGAGCTGATCCGCCTCGCCGCTAATCAGTTATCCGCGCTCCCATCATGGTTATTATCCTTACCTCGTCTCGCTTGGATTGCTTATGCGGGCAATCCCTTTTGTGCCCAGTCAACAATTTCAAAGCACTCTCTTTCCTCCTTAAAGCAGGTAGATTGGGCTACGCTCTCTGTGCAAGAAGAGTTAGGTCAAGGAGCCTCTGGCGTGATTTATCGGGCGATTTGGCATGGCAGCCCATCGCCCAAAGAAGTCGCAGTCAAATTATTTAAAGGCGATATTACTAGCGATGGTTTACCGGCAGATGAAATGCAAGCGTGTATTGCCGCCGGTTCTCACCAGAACGTAGTTAGCGTTTTGGGTAAACTCATGAACCATCCAGACCACAAAGCAGGTCTGATCTTTCCATTCATCCCTGCTGACTATAGGGTTCTGGGTGGCTCCCCGAGTTTAGAAAGTTGTACGCGAGATACCTATGAATCGGGTACTCAGTTTCCTCTGCAAACGAGTCTACGAATTGCTCAGAGCATTGCCGCCGCCACTTCACATCTACATAGCCGAGGCGTTGTGCACGGAGATCTCTACCCCCACAACATCTTGACTAACTCCAACGGCGACAGTTTTTTGGGAGATTTTGGGGCCGCCACGTTTTTCGATGTGGCTAATATCTCCCTGCGCACAGCTTTAGAACGGGTTGAAGTTAGAGCATTTGGTTGTCTGTTGCAAGATCTGCTAGAACATTGCCCGCCTCAGGATGCTGAAGCTAATTCCGAGGTCTTCCAGACTCTACAAGGCATGCAACAGGCTTGTATGTCACCCACGATTACGGATCGTCCACGATTTCAGACAATTGGTAACGAGCTAGATGAGCTGTCGGTTTAGCTGCAATCTGTAACTCATCAACATTTTGCAGCCTTGAGATTGGGTCATTTCAGCGATCGCGTGAACGATTTCGACTTATATAGATTGCCGACAACGGCGCATTTACTCGCCGATAGGAGATAAATCTTGCCATTCCACAACACTAAATAGTCACCACCGTCAGGCTAGTAGATTTTATTGAGCGTTGTCTGAGTTGGCATAACGCTTCGATCGCCACCCCGGAATGGTACTTTGTTTGGCCCGAGCCACCACCAATGCGTCATCTTCGACATCTTTGGTCACGACTGACCCCGCCGCCACGGTTACATCAGTACCAATAGTGACTGGGGCCACCAGAACGCTATTAGAACCAGTTTTGGTGCGATCGCCGATCACTGTGGGATGTTTCTTTATACCGTCGTAGTTGGCGGTAATTGTGCCGGCACCCACATTCACTTGGTTGCCGAGGGTCGCATCTCCCAGATAGGAAAGGTGAGCGACGTTGACGCGATCGCCCAAAGTTGATTTCTTGATTTCCACAAAGTTGCCGATGCGGCAGTTGTCACCTACGACCGCCTGCCCACGTAAATGGGCATAAGGACCGACTCTTACCTGGTCTCCCACCTGGCTGTCTGACAAGGTGGAATATAGGATGGCGGCATTGCGACCAACTGTTGAATTTTCAATTAGGCTACCGGGGCCAATCCGACTACCTGACCCAATGGTGGTATTGCCCCGCAGATGAGTTTGTGGCTCAATGATGACATCGGGTTCGATCTGCACTGTAATATCCACCGTGCTCGTGTCCGGCTCTAAAAAGGTGACTCCGGCCGTCATCCATTCATCTTTAATGCGGTCTTGCAAAATGCTGAAGGCTTCCGCTAGTTGTTTGCGGTTGTTAATGCCCTGAATCTCTTGGGCATCTTCCACATCCACCGCCATGACGGGTTGCATATCCTTCACCACGTCGGTCAGGTAATACTCTTGTTGATCATTATCGGCTTTAAGGTGAGGCAAAATCTTGGACAGGGCTGACCATTTGAAGCAATACACACCCGCGTTAATACGACGATTTTGCCGTTGCGCCTCAGTACAGTCACGATGCTCGATAATTTCTGTCACCACGTCGTCATCATTGCAAAAGACCCGACCATATCCAGTGGGATCAAGAAATTGAGCCGTTAACAGGGTCGCTTCGTTTTGCTTGGTCTGATGTACCTCAATCATATGGCGCAGGGTTGACGGACGCAGGAGCGGCACATCGCCATTCAACACGAGCAGGTCACCGGCAAAATCCTGCAAGTGCGGCAGGACTTGTTGCACTGCATGACCAGTGCCCAACTGTTCAGTTTGTTCCACAAACGTGACACCTTCTAGGTGCGCGAGGGCCGATTCTACCTGCTTGGCTTCATAACCCACGACCACCAACTGATGTATCGGATCCACGTCTTTGAGGCTATCCAGCACACATTCCACCAGCGATCGCCCCCCTAAAGGATGCAGCACTTTGGGCAATGACGACTTCATTCGTGTGCCCTTTCCGGCTGCTAGTACCACAACCGCCAGCTTCCCTGCCATGACCTTTCTCCCTTATCTTCCCAATCCTCGCCACGGAGTATACCGTGCTTTGTCAGGCGTTGAGCGGACAGTTATTGTTCAAGCCATACCTGGCGTTTGTTGAGCTTCAGCAGTTTGCAACGGGGATCGTATTGCCATCACGAGCGCCACCGCGATTGCCATGAGTTCCGCTTTGTGAAGCACCACAGCCGCGTATCGGCCAATGACCAAATTAGGGAATGCTTATGATAAGTAGAAGTTGGCATCGCCGTCACTCAACAATCAACTTTGGTAGGACTTTACGCATTGCCCCATGGGCGTTAGCTGACGATACGCATCGTCGAATCTAGCTTTTCCATCTTTGCTGTCGGGATCCTAAACCCTATTTAACGGCGTAAATCTTGGTGAAGTGACCTTAATGTCTCCGCTGCATCTTTAAGCCTATGTCGCCGTCTATCGCCCATGACCTTGAAACGCTGCGGAGTTTAGTTGCCGATGCTCTGTATGAGCGTTACTTGGGGCTAGTGATGGGCCGTGTGGGTATGACTCGGCGGCGAGCAGACTGTTTTTTGCGATTGTGGCTCTATCTATTGTTGAAGATTGCACATCAACAAGGGCAACCGCTGTCGGTTCCCCTCACTCGCTTAACGGTGCCCCCAGGATGGGTTAATTGTAGCTGTGGAGAAGCGGCAGCTGTCTTTTATATCGATAGCGATCGCGGTAGCGATCGCTCTGCGGGCATGATGCTCGACAAGTTGGTCGCCCTTGGCTTGATTCAGAAAATGTTTGACGGCAACACGACCCAAATTCAGGTGTTGGAGTTGCCAGAGTTGCAAGCTACTAAGCCGACAGACGCGATCGCGAAAATTATCGTGGATGACTTTGATCCTCGCTGTGACGCGATCCCCATTGCTAACCTACTCGCAACCAATTACAACTGGCTGAGCCGTAACACCGATGCCGTGCCTTACCGAATTGCCAATATCTTGCGTGACTGGGCTAGGCAATATCGTCAGGGCTTACGGGTATTGCGCCGCAGCGACAACCAAAATCCCCTCGGTTTTTATGCCCTTTATCCCACTCAACGAGACTCGGAAATCAAATTTTTTGAACCGCCCAGTCAGGGGTTACATTTGAGCCAGGTGACCGCAGAAGATCCTTTCAAAATGGCCCTACCCGGTGATCAACAATGTCGAGCGGTCTTTGTCCGCAGTTTTGTCATTGAGCCAGCTTTTCTTGGCACTCACCGCTGTCCCTTCGTCTGCGATGCTCAACAAACGCTGCAAGCCATGCAACAAGATTTCCCCAATCTCATGGATATGTATACTTTAGTGATTCATCCCAGTTACGCAGATTTAGCGCAAGCTTTAGGCTTTCAAAAAACCAGTGCCGATCCCAAATTGCCCTTGCAGTGGATGTATCAGGCCGTTGATCGCTTTATGGCCATTGATGTTGCTGCCGCCCTCGCAAAGATCCAGGGATAAAGTTTAGCGAGTATTTGTCCAGACCGACTTAAGACTCTGATGCCATTTTTTGATGCGTAAATCTGTCTTGTTGACGCAGCACTGTGCCCTCTCAAGTTTCATGATTTCTCCTGTCTGCAAAAGATGTGTTGCCCTCCTCCTTGAATAGTTTTTCTGATGGATAAGCATTCGGCCAAGTTAAGCAAGTTTTTGAGTTTGATATTACGCCATAAACCCCAAGTAATTGGCCTACAGTTGGATGCCAATGGTTGGGCTGATGTTGAGCAATTAATTGACTTAGTCAATCAACATGGCATTGCCATTTCCTACGAACTACTGGATGCCCTTGTACAGAAAAATGATAAGCAGCGTTTTACATTCAATGCTGATCACACTAAAGTTCGAGCCAACCAAGGGCATTCTCTCTCAGTTGATTTAGACTTAGTCGCAGAGCAACCGCCGCGGATTTTGTTTCACGGTACGGCCACTCGCTTTCTTTCCTCCATTCGTGAGAAAGGTCTCTTACCCGGCAGTCGTCAACATGTTCATCTAGCCGCTGAAGAACTAGATGCCATTCGCGTTGGGCAACGTCACGGTCATCCAGTAGTGCTAGTGATTCAGGCCAATACCATGTGCCAAGCGGGCTACCAGTTTTATTGCGCCAAAAATGGGGTCTGGCTGGCCGAACGCATCCCCCCCCAATACATTCAGTTTCCGAGCAAGGTGGGGCGATCGCGCTTCAAACAGTAGCTCATCACCTTTAAGGCGAACTTACGGGACAAACTGCTTGCGCCACGATAGGTCACCTATGGCATTTCTTGGATTTGGGCCGACAACCCAGCCTGCTGCAGTTGGTCACGCCTGGCTTGAGCCTCAGTCATCGTGGGATAGGCCCCGGCTTGCATAAACAGTTGTCCATTCACCCGAGTGCGAAACGCATCGGGAACCTGAGAACGGACTGCTGCTTGAGTCGTCTCATCAGGGGCCACCACCAATACCTTGTAGTTGAGCCCCAGGGAATTGGTTAAAGATGGCGGCGGGGGCGGACCATCACTCGGCAGGTTAGCCGCCGCCCCAGCAGTAAAGGCCTCCGGCAGACTACCGCCAGAGCCTACCGGAATCTCGCGATTCGGCACTGCTAAATGGTCGCTAGAGGGGATTGTGGGTGCAGCAGTAGCCGCCGCCGGCAACTCAGGTAAATGCTCTCCTGTCACCAATGCAGCGGCCACGTTTTGAGTGAATACTTCGCGAGACTGTTGCAACTCTGACGGTTTGGTCGGGGTCTCTATCGGCGGCGGGATCACGGGCAGCTCAATGACTTCTGATGCCGCTGGTGAGACTGGTGTGTCTATATCCAAGGGTATTGTCGGCTCTGCTGCTCCTGGGGACGGCAGCGGGCCAAACAAGCTGGTGTCGAGTGATTCTGACGTGTCAACATTCCCAGCGGGATCACTGTCACTGAAAGTATCCGATAGGGATTGAGTGACCTCCATTACAGGCACGAGATCTACGCTAGTCAAGGCGGCTACGGCAGCGATCGACGGCAAAAAGCTGATATCAACGTCATTCAGAGCAGTTACTGCGGCATCAATTTCACGGGGGGACAAATCGCCCAATGTGGCTTCTGACAAGGTCGCAAAGTTATCCGCTGAAATCGGTTCGGTGGCGATTTCAGTCGCCTCCGTAGGGGAAGCGGTTTCAGTGCCTTCGTTTAGGGAATCGCCGGGTAAAGCATCTTCTACAGCCTGGGTATCAAGCACCGTGCTAGTCGTCGGAGGCATAACTGATACAGCCGGAATCGTCGTCGCCAACTCTGATACAACTGGCGATTCTGTCGGCGGCGCTGTTAGGAGGCCAGTACTCTCTGGTGCTGCCACCGGAGTCACAGGCGCAACGGGCAGAGCTGTTGGGGTCACGTTAGCGGGGGTGACGTTGGGGGGGGGCGGCTGGGTTGCTCCAGGTCGTCCCACATTGGGCACGGTTGCCCAGGCGGCATAGTCCACAATGCTGTTGCGACGATTGTGAGCAATTTGGTTCCCTTGGAGTCTGGGCCGAGCCTCGGCATGAACGATCAGCCCATCCAGATTGCCGGAAATGCGATTGTTGAGAATCTCCGGAGCTGACTCGGGGGCGACGGTAATGCCGACCCCCGTATTTTCAAACACGTTCGCTTCCACCTTGGCGGTCGAAGGCCCGGCAATCACGAGGCCCGCTCGACCATTACTGGAGAAATAATTCCCGCGAATTACGGGAGTCCCTGGCCCGGCGATATAAACACCGGTCGCCCCATTCTGAAAGAAAGCGCTATCTAGCACAATGGGACTGCCCGATTCAATCCACAGACCGATGCCTTCGGGATGAGGATTCGAGACTGTCACATTGGCAAGGCCCGCATTATCAGCCCCCAACAACGCCACCTGCTGCATTCCGGCGGTGTTGCTGTAGTAATTACCACTGCCCTGAATGACAATATCGGCCGCATTGGGACCCGCCATACCTTGAATGGTAACCCCAGGCTGCAACCGCAGCGGAAACGTTTCCCCACTCTCGGTGCTGTAGGTGGCCCTAGCCAACAAAATGAGCGTGTTGGCTTCTGCCAGATTCAGGGCATGGGTCATGGTTTGGTAGGGCCGCAACTGACTGCCATCGCCAGCGGTGTCGTCCCCAGAGCTAGCATTCACATGCAGGACGGTGTATTCGGCGGATTCACCTGGGGTTTGCGCGATCGCGCCCATTGCCAAGGTCGGTGATGAGTTCGCTACATTAGCGGCGATCGCTGGCCCTACAATTGCCAACCCGCTCAACGCGACTAGGCTACTAGTGCAAACTACTGGCATCCAAAATCTGAAACGTTCCATCCAGCCAACCCCCAATATAGTCCTGGGAATGCGTCACTGTAATAACGCAAAGATTAGCGCAAGAAACACGGATTTCACCAAAGTTAACCTAAATATGGTGGATTGACCGTGCGTTATCCGCTAAATCAAGCGTATGCCCATGGGTCGGTATGACTTTAATTAGTTTTCCTGAGGCCGTGTACGTCATCCCTGTGGCAATAATATTGAAGGGCGGCAAGATCTATATTTACTAGGGCTTGTCACCATTTTAGAGAGCAAATCCTTTCAGCCACAGAACGACAGCCCCTAACCTGTTGAGTGAATGCGGTCGCGGTAATTCTTAGCTTCAAAGGTTTCTGGGCTTAGAATCGATGACGCGCCCAAGGAATAGATGGCCTGCTCCAACCAGATGGGACTGTCGGATCGGCTAATTGAACTTTCAAAATTCTGTGTCTAAAATGACAGAAATCCTGATGAGGACCGGTCTCAAGAGAAAGATAGGAGAGTATGGGTATTATCAAGACCAGTAAATCTCTCAGACGTTTTGAGCTGGTGTTAAAAAGTTTGCACAAGGTACCCGGTATACAGCTTCTGCGCTCAAGACCCGTGGTGCTCGTTATTCAGACCGCCCTCAAATGGCAACGTGACGATTGTCTAGAGATGGGGGCAGCGCTATCGTACTATGCGCTGTTTTCGCTATTTCCGACTGTGCTCATTGTGTTGAGTATTGTCGGTGCGTTTATTGGGCCAGAGAGTGGTGCCGCCGAACAAATCTTGCTCTTTGCGCGTAACAGTCTCCCCCCCGAAGCCTACTCGCTGGTCGACAATACCCTCAGCCAACTTAATCGCAATAGCCTCGAAGCGGGAATTATCAGCTTCCTGATTTTGTGCTTTACCGCTAGCGGCGTCTTTGGGGCCTTAACGCGATCGATGAATAAAATCTGGCAGGTGGACCTGGAAAAAAAGCATCAAACAGGTGTCAAGTCTGCGGCCAAAACCTTCATGCGAAATCGGTTTTTGGCCTTCATGCTGGTTTTTAGCACCTCAGCGCTGATTTTCATGTCTCTGGTTGCCAACATTGTCATCGAAATCATTATTGAAGTCGTTCAAGATCTAGAAAATGCCGTTGGTCTCTTTCAAATTGATGACCTGCTAGTGCTCAAGGCTTTACAAACTGGCACCTCTTACCTCGGTATTTCCATCATTATCATGTTGCTGTTTCGCGTATTGCCTAACACGCGCATTTGCTGGGGCGATGTATTTTGGGGTGGCTTAGCTACGTCAGGTTTGTTTATGCTGCTCCAACATCTAGCTAGCAACAGTATTATTCGCTTCGGCGAACAGTTCCTGGCTTACGGAGCTGTGGGTAGCGTCATGATTTTGCTGTTGTGGATCTTTTTGAGCTGCCAAGTCTTCTTTTTGGGTTGTGAATTGACGTACGTATATACCCATTTGTTTGGGAGCCGGAGTGGCGTATTTCCCAATCCAAAGCGACTGCGTATCAACTCAGAGAAATGAAGAATCCAGCGATCGCCTGATTTCTTACCTCATCTTTAGAGGCAAGGCTAATCTCCCAAAATCAGTACTGGCTGTCTAGAAGGGCACAGAAAACTACTGGCAAATCTAGTTGATTGAAATCTTCAATCTTGCGAATTAGAAAAACACTTAACGGACACTATCGAATGCCCCGGATTACGTGAACGGCATGTTGGGCAACAGCTTTGCGAATTCTGCAGCGAAATTCTCAAAGCTGCCGACAAGTTTTCTCGTCGTTACCTTTTGAGCCGCCGGGAATTGACTTGAGCTAAACTAAGGGCAAATATTGATGACTGGTAGCCACACTATTTTGGTCTATCAGCAAAGTCCAAATTAAGCGTTTACACAGACACCCAACGTATGACTACACAAACGGCACAACAAGAGAAGGGCATTTTGATGTCTGAAAGTGCATTGCAGCACGTGAAACTGCTTCAAGAACAGCAGAACGGCAAGGCGCTGTGCCTCCGAGTTGGCGTGCGCCAAGGGGGATGCTCTGGGATGTCTTACATGATGGATTTTGAAGATCCTTCCAACATCAATGAGCATGATGAAGTTTACGACTACGACGGCTTCCAGGTGGTGTGCGATCGCAAGAGCCTCATCTACCTCTATGGCCTCCTTTTGGATTACAGCAATGCCCTGATTGGTGGTGGTTTTCAATTTACCAACCCCAATGCGGCGCAGACCTGTGGTTGCGGTACGTCGTTTGGGACTTAGATCAGCTGCCTACGGGCAACCAACGTAATCTTTTAGTTGACAGCAGGTTTGGCTTCCTTCGGGGCTAAACCTGCTGTACGCTTTATGACGGTGATTTTGGAAACCCTGAGCCATGACAGAAAGTGCTGAATCGCTCTTTGAGCAAGGCATTGAGCAATATAAAGCGGGCACCAGTGCGAGTGAATTGATTCCGGTCTTTAAGGAAGTGTGCGATCGCGCTCCTAAGAGCAGTACCGCCTTGACCTGTTTGGCTTGGCTCTATTTGCTCGAAGACAAACCCAACTCAGCGCTCAAATCTGCTCAAAAAGCAGTTAAGTTGACCCCCCAAGATCCCCAAGGTCGCGTCAACTTGGCCTTAGCCATGTTAGAGACCCAAAAAAAGGGCGTGCGTGACCATATCGATGAAGCGATCCAGATCATGATGCTGTCTTCTGATCTAAAAGAGGAAGTCCAGAAGAATCTTGAAGAAGGATTAAGCCGTAAGCCTGACTGGAAAAATCTCCAAAGAGTTCAGAAATGGCTGTTTGAAGCCTAACTTTTAGCCTTGTGAGCGCTTTTGGTGGGGCAGTGTCTTCATGTCCAGGAAGGGATTCTGTAAATGAATTTGACGATTATTTATTGCAATAACGTTACGCATGTCACCACTCCCAACTGTTACTGGAGAGCTGAAAAATCTGATTCTGCCAATACTTTCTGAATTGGAGAGAACCGTTGTAGAAGCCAACAGGGATCAGGAAGAATGGACAAATAACTTAACGGCATCCTCAGGAACTGAATGATAAGGTTTACTCAATGAACCGATAAGGTTTACTTGAGTTTTATTCAGTCACGTTAAATTACGGAGCAGGATCCAGATGGTTGCACGCACTGTGAAAGTTAAGCCAGAGACTCGTAACCACAAGGGCTTCTTTGTCCAAGAAGCGGCTTATGAGTTGGTCGGGATTGAGCAGTCTGGTTGGGCCTTGATCTGTATTGACGAAGCGAGTTGTCATTACGTTGATCCAGATGATTTGCGCGGCAGTGACGGTGAGCAAACGGACGTTGTCTAAGGATTGTTAGCACCTGTTTAAAAATTTGACGCGATCTCGCGGTCATCAGCAACCTTGGCAGAACAGTTTGCGACTAGGCCAGTCACTCTGGGCATTAGTCACGAGTTCTTCCCTCAAAGATGGCCGCTTTTTTATGTCTATAAAACGGTAATTTTGACGATTATCAATGCCTGGATCACACTCAAGTCCACAGCATGATGGATTGGGTGCTTGGGTGCCTGTGTTAATGCAGCGAAGTGGGACAACAACGCTCTGATGGTTAGTGTTTGCGAAGGCTCGAACTATATACACCGCTAGAAATTACAGATGATATGCATTAAGGCTGTTTTGCTACACTTGCCACGACGCTGTGATCTGGTAACGATGACTTTTGCAAAACCGCTGTAAATTGAAAGGGCAAACGGAGAACCCGATTCGATTGGAGACGATCGCGTCCATGCTGGCTTATATCCTTGCCATCGCCGTCGCCATTGGCAGCTTCAGTTTTTATATGGCGGCTTTTTTTGTGCCTGAGATGCACCGCCGCCAGGATTTCTTCTGGAGTGGCTTAGGCATGTTTTATGCGGTCGTGCTGTGGTTTTGTGCCGGGCGCCTGACTGGGGCGGTGCTGCTGGGTCAGTTGGTGAGTGTGATCCTATTGGGGGGACTGGGATGGCACACACTGGAACTGCGGCGCAGCCTGACCCCAGAACTTGTGCAAACCCCCGTTTCCTGGGAAGACTTGCAAAGCCTGGTACAGGGGCTGCAACAGCAACTTCACAAATACCTACGGTTTAATGAGGTGACGCGTCGTTTGCAGGCGGCTGGGCAGCAAATCAGTCTAGCTGTGGCAAATTGGCGCGATCGCACTGCGACTTCATCGGATGCTGAAGCACCAGCCGAAGTCCCCCCCTTGAAGCGATCGCCCGCCTATGAATTTGAGACGGCTACAGGGAATGGGCAAGCAGTGCCCTCTGAATTTGCCACTGTGGCTAGTCGCCAGTTACCAGACCTGGAATCGACTGAAACTGCTCCCACCGAAACGATGGCTGACACGGTGTCAGCTGAAGCAGCTCCTCTCACCACTGATGACACCAAAGTTGACGAGGCTCAACCGGCTGAGGCAGAAATATTCGATGTGCCTGAAAGACTAACTAACTTAACGAGTAAAGAAGCTACGCCGTCCCCAGCTCAGTCCTTGCGACCACCAACCAGTCAGCCCCAAGAGACCGAGCCTGCTTCGCCGCAACCATCTGTCACCGCACCGAGTCCAGCCCAGACACAACCCGTATCTAGTCAGAGTCAGCAGCCGCCTCCCAAAACCAACCCGATCACGGGTGCCTTCGGTAAACTGGCAGCGGCGATCAGTGGGCGAAGTCAATCCAAACCGCAGCGGAGCGTGATCGAGATTCCGCCTCGGCCGCCTTCAATTTCGAGAGATTCGGCAGCGCCCTCATCGGCTTCATCACCGGCAGAAAAGCGCCCGTCAAAATCGCAACGAGCAGTGATTGATATTCCCCCCCGACCACCTTCGATTCCGCGATCGCCAGCCACCTCGACGACCACCAAAGTCACTAGCTCATCTGACCGCCGTCAATCGGTGACCAATGATGATGTTAACTGGGTTGACGGGGGTGAGGTGTCTCCAGCTCAAAAGGATGAGCAGATGGAATCGGCCGCCTCATCCGGGAATACGGCACAACCTGAACCTAGTGCCTCCTCCATTGCTGATGTCAACTGGCCGGATACAGAAACGAATTGGCCGCAGCAGGATAATGATATGAGCATTAGCGATATCCCTCAGGAGCAGCCAGATAAATCTTTGCCATCCCCAGACGACACGAACTGGCCCGACGATGAAGACACAAACTGGCCAGATTAATGACTGGTTAGACAATCTAACCGACATTTCGCAGGTCCTCTCACCAAACTGCACGATTTTCAAAGGCGTGTCCCATAAGGCTTTCAGCAATAGGGGCTGGAATGGAGTCATCTTGGGTTCGCTGCATTCTGCATCAATTTGCTTGTCTTTATGAACGCTGGTTGGGTTTTCTAAGCGCGATCGCGGTCGACAGATCGGACTGAAAGGTCAGCGTTACTGGTGTTTATGCCGGAAGCTCTGCTTCAATGTGAGTCTGCTTTTCAGCGGTTAAGAATTGAACATCTCCAAAATGGTAAAATGCTTACACGGTAAGCGTTTCAGGGTATCCGATAAAATACCTTTTTCTGTCTTTCAACCTGCGATCGCTGATGTATCCAACGGATCAGGCACTGTTTGTTTATCAAATCGGCAACGAATATGCGCCTGATGATCCCTTTGGGTGTGAAACCCTGAGCTTGACTCCAGTGGGTAAATTGATCTATCAGCGTCAGCAGCGCGGTCAGATTTGGCAGCAGCAAACCAACGTTGATCCGCAACTGTTAGAAACGCTCAAAGCCGCTCTGGCTGACGCTCAAGCGGCATCCGGATCGCAGCCGCTCATCTCGCCGGGTGCCAGCTGGGTGCAGATTCGGTGGGGAGACCAGACCGCCAGCGTGGATTACTTTCAAGCACAAAAACTGCCTGGCTATGCTCAGATCATTCAAATCATGGAGGTGCATGTGCAAGCGTTTCGATCAGCAGAAAAGCAGTTGTCATACCTTCAAAAGATAGGGCAGACTTTATGTCTCGACCTATCCTTTGAAGGGGGCTAAATCGTGTTGCTGACAGAGTGATTAATCACCCAAGTTAGCCACGGCATTTTTGATGATGACTGCGATCGCTTTGGATTGTCCCACTCTATTGACTCATAACGAGCCGGATAATTTCAGATGATGCAAGTAGTTGCCGAAGGTTAAGTGTAATGTTTGGGTACCGAGCCAGCTCACAGCTAAGCTATAGCAATCCTGCCTGAACCGTGAAGAGCTTTATAGTCATTGTCTTGTTGTTTGCACGGGCATCTTGCCCGTTTTGTCTGCATGAATCAATTGGTGCTATAGCTGGAGACTAATCGTCTTAGGATCTCAGCTAATCAATTGGTAGCGTTCTGGTCAAGTGATTTGTTAAACCTGCAGACCGTATGACGTCTAGAACTTGGCATTTTACTTGAAACGACTGCGATGAGCGATCGCACCCCATTAGTTTTCTATGTGATTCGCTGTCAGCATCGCCAGTAAAATTGCATTCCCGAGAGGGCTTTCTAACAATGAAATCCCATTCATTTCTCCCATCGGGGATTTTCCAAAGAAATTGATTGTTTTATAGAGCTCTTGAGATAATTCTCGTTCACCAAAAAGACGTGCGCCCCCGATGGTAAAAGCAGTTGCAGAAGGTGAGACCCCCGAGACAAGAGTACCTGAGTCGATATCCCCCTCTCCTGTCTGACCTTCAGGATATTCTCTGATGCCTGTAAAGCCGGAGACTTGTACCTTTTGGTTTTTTGCAACATTTAAGAAGAGGGTTTTAGATAACTCAGAGCTGACAAAGGACATAAAATACGCGCTTAAAGCGGTTCCACTCGCTCTCGGTGCATCTACAGGATTACCTGAGGAAGCATCTACGGCTTGAAATACTAAACCTGTTTGGGGATCAACAAAATTTTGTTGAAACTGAAATATGAGGCCAGCTAAGAAGTCTTCGTAGTTCAGCCCTGTTGCCTGCTCATACAGCCCAATGGAAGCAATGACAGCAGCCAGATCAGCAGGATAAGTTTCGTTAGGATAAGTCTCGAAAATACTTTGATTTGATGACTTTAATCTACGTACAAATGTTTCAGTTAGCTGATCATTGATCTCCGCAAAATTATTATCTTTTTCGTGCAGTCGAAGCATAGATAATGCCAGATTAACGTAGCCAAGATAAGCATGACCATTCTCTGAGCTTAGAGAATTAATACCTTCCTCGCCCCATGCTGCAGTTCCAAAAGCGTTAATTTCCTCAGAAGTTATTCTTTCAGCACACCGTTGGATAACTGGTAAGTACTCATCTCGGAACTCAGGGTAAGCTTGAATAAATTGCCCTAAGCCTAAAGCGGCCATTTGATAACTTCCTAGTGCCCACTCGCCATCATACCGAGCATTCCCAGTATTAAAAGAATCTGTACTAATGCCTTGATTGATATCATTGATAACCTTGGCCGCTAAGACTTGCTGTAACTGAAAGTCTTCTTGGTCAAAAGTATCTAGTTCGCTATCAGACAAGCTGGGACTGAGACCGTTGTCAACTGCTTGAATTTCTGACTCTTGCGAAGCTGGTTTAGCTATTTTATGGTTGCTAACCAATCTCCATACCGAAGTAGAGAGCAGCCCTAGTACAACCAGCAAGATTATTAATAACGCTCTTCTCATGATCAATGCAATGTGGCTAAATCTAGTGAGGTGAAAAATCCGTTACCCTCGATTGTATGAGCTGCCGCTTATACACATCTTATCCTTGGGCCATTAACCAGCCTTCAAAGAGGCTATCGAAGTGTTTGAGCCCTCTGGATAAGAGCGCAATGCCGGGTGGTCGCTGACTGGTATATCCCGACCATCTGCCCAATCGGGCAATGAGCCAGGTAGCCCAAGCCAGCGTGTAAGGAGGAAAGGGATTCTGCTGTTGGCGGGTACGGCCATTCAAGCGCGGACTGAGTTGGGCTAAACATTGCTGCTGGTTGGAGTCGAAGACGAGCGCGGCAGGGCGGCAGGCGTCGTCGCGGCCCCCTTTGTAGCTGTAAGATGCGCACCGCTGCCCCTAAGCTCACAAGACATAAGCGTTTAATGGCGGCCACCGACTCCAACTGAGTGGATTCCAGGTCTAAGCCATGCTGTTTGAGAATGGCGAAGAGTTGCTCAATTTGCCAGCGCCAACTGTACCAGCGAATAGCCTGTAAGGCCGTCTCTAACGACCGAATCGGATGGGTGGTGAGCAATCGCCAATGAATGGGCTTTTGGCCTGATGGCGGTTGAATTTCCCGCGCCTCTACCGCAGACAACTGGAGGCTGGGTGGATAGTTACTGTGCCGCAGTCGGGCGGGCCGCTGAATCGTCACAGCCACAAACCGAACCGCCATCCAAGCCTCGCGAGCCTCGCGGCTTTTGCGGGTATCCGCTGTTACCTGAAAGGCATAGGTGCCTGCGCAGGGTTGCTCACTCAAGTAGGCGTACAGGGTTTGCTGAGACTCGGCAATTTTGCGATTCCGACGGGCCCGAAACAATGCCTGAGTGGTCGTGTTGGGAACGCGCGCCCAGACTTCGTAGATATCCCCTTCACGGTCCCCGATGTAGGTTACTTGGCTCGCTGCCGCCAGACATCGCTGACTGTATTCAGAGGCATGTAACCACTTGAAGGACTCTTTTTCTTCAATCGCTTGTTGCTTGTAATTGCGAGTGTGTTTATCCGCATGCCCGATGGGGCGACTCCACAGATGCACATCGCTGATGCCGAAAGGAAAGCCATCACTGGCATCTAACATCAAGGTGGGATGGATAAAAGAAACCGACATCACGGTCGTTGCTTAACACTCCCAACTCCGCTGCTTGCACTCGTCCCCGATGAGCGCGCAGGTTAATCTCGCTGCTATCGCTGATAGCCAACACCTGACGGCCCCGAATTTGGCACTGACAATGGCTCAACAGACTCTGACGGAGTTCGCCCAGCGTCACCTGCTCGTTGTGCAAAAAACCGGTAGTAACCCATTTGCTCGGGCCAGCTCTGCGCCAAGCTTTGGATACTCACGCTTTGCTCTTGACAGAGGGCCTCATAGAGCGCCGCCCCCTTTTTTCCAGACGCGCATCTCCAAAGACGCTGCCTGTGATCTGGGCTCTTCGACACAGAATTGGATTGTCTGTCATCGTAGTCACACCTCTTCATTCATGCTGCCTAGCTTAAAAGAAACTTATGTATAAGCGGCAGATTGTATGAGGGGGGCGGCACCTGCATGTGGTTAGAGCGTTATGCAGATCTCTTTTGGGTTCATACTTAATCGTCGCGATCGCGGGGTTGCCAACTTACCGCTTTGATCACTGGAGTCGATCGCACAAATGATCACCGACCCACAAGGCATTCGCCATGATGGTGAGTGCGGGGCCAACGGCGGGACAAGAGGGGAAAAAGCTGCCATCGACGACATACAGGTTGTCGATGTCGTGGGCGCGGCAGTGGGTGTCGAGCACGGACGTGGTCGGGTCAGTGCCCATGCGGCAGGTGCCGAGCTGATAGCCGACCACGCTGATCGGCACTTCGCCCCGAGGGAAGACCGTGTTGCTTTTGACGCTGTCCACCGTCGTTTCGAGCTTTTTGAGCACTTCGATCCACTGATAAACGAGGCGATCGTGGGCTTCAAAGTTGTTGGGCTCAAATTCAAAGCGGAGCTTGCCCTTTTGTCGTCGCACCCGATTTTTGGGATCGGGCAGCATCCCCGTTTGCGCCCACCAACCAATGGAATTGATCGCCAGCCCTTTAAGGCGGGAGCCCGGTAATACTTGGGCTAACACCGACAGCAGGGGCGGTGATTCGGCAAAGATGATGTCTCGCAGGAGGCCACCGCTATTTTCGATGTGTCCCATGGGATACTCATAGTCGCGGTTACCCCAATAAAAGTCATTCACGCTGACACTGCGGGGAAAGTCACCGGAGTTCGTGACTGCTGCTTTCTCGACAATGACGGTCAGCCGCTGCTTCATCAGGTTTCGGCCCACCAGATCAGAACTGTTGGCCAGTCCTTTGGGATGCTGATCATTGGCCGAATCTAGCAGCAAGGCGGCGGAATTCACAGCACCGCAGGCCAGCACCACAATATCGCTGCTGAAGATGATGGATTGGTTGCCGACTTCGGCCTGAACCCCTTTGATGGCTTTGCCCGACGGGTCGGTGTGTAGACTTACGACCTTGGCAGGCGTTTTGAGGGTTACGTTGGCGTGTTTTAGCGCCAGGTCAATACCAAACACTTCGGCGTCACCGGTCGGATCATCGTCACGGCGAGTCAGGCTCAGGGGCAGAACGGTGGGACTGAGTCCCTGTTGGCTGAGACCTTCAACAATGGGTTTCATCAGGGGCTCATGCCCAATCGCAGGAAAGGGATACTCGCCGCTGTGGGGCGGTTCCGTCGGATCATCCTGGGCGCTGCCATGCACCTGATAGAGCTGTTCGGCAGCGGTGTAGTAGGGTTCCAAATCGGCATATTGAAACGGCCACTCTGGGGCGATGCCTTCTTGATGGGGCAACGCGGTAAAGTCGCGATCGCGCATCCGCATCAAGGTGGCGGAGTAGATCTTCGTATTGCCCCCGACGGCATAGTTCGTTTGGGGTGAAAACGGTTCGCCCGCCTTGTCGTACCACTGTTCTGGCGCGTGATACCGCTCCTTTTTAAAGACATCCACATCGGCGCGATTTTGTTCCTCTAAGGCCATGCGATCGCCCCGTTCCAAAATCAGAATGCGCTTGCCAGTGGGAGCCAGCTTTTGGGCCAAGGTGCCGCCCCCTGCCCCGGTGCCCACAATGATTACGTCGTAGTGCTGATCATCAATAATCATGGATATCTTCTCGATACTTTACCGATGCAAGGTCAGGTTGGTTAGTAGAAACGCGTTAATACCGTGATCTCCACAGGGTACTTACCCGAAGGGAGTTGATAGCGCGTCTCTATTTACCGCCACACGTAAATCAGGATGAACAACACAATCCAGATCACGTCCACAAAATGCCAGAAGATGGAGGTCGCCGCGACACCGTACTCTCCGCCCTCGTAGTTATTCGGCAAGAACGATCGCCCCAGCATGATGCCCTGTAGCAAAACGCCCGTGAGCACATGCAGACCATGGAAGCCTGTGAGCAGATAAAACGTGCCGCCAAACAGCCCATCCGTAAAGCCAAACGGCAAGCTCATCCACTCCACCGCCTGACCAAACAGAAAGAAACTGCCCATGGCCATGGTCAACAGCCAGAAAATGCGGAAGCCCCAGAGATTTTCTTTATGGAGAAAGCGCTCGGCAAAGTAGATCACAAAGCTACTGGAAACCAGCACCACCGTGTTGATGAACGGTTCACGAATTTCCAGTCCTTCAAATCCAGCCGGATACCAATTAGCCGCGCTCGTTTTGTAGACGATATAACCGACAAAAAAGCTGAGGAAAATCACACTTTCTGACACCAAGAAGACGATGAAGCCAAACATGCGGTGGTCTTCTTCTTCGTGCTCTGCCCCGTGAGTTACCTGAGTTTCCAACGTCGAGTCAAGATTTACAGTACTCACGGGCTACTCCTTTGTGGGACTATTTGCAACTAACGGTTCATCACTGCCGTAACCATAGGGGCCAGAGACGACCACCGGAATCTCATCAAAATTTTCATGGGGCGGCGGCGACGAGACTAACCACTCCAGCCCGATCGCTCGCCAGGGGTTGTCCCCTGCTTCGGGGCCGCGCGACCAAGAACTCAGCATGTTCAAAATAAAGGGCAGCGTTGATACGCCCAGAAGAAACCCTCCCAAACTCGCCAGCACATTCCACAGCGCAAACTCTGGGTCATAAGACGCCACCCGGCGGGGCATGCCCATCAGGCCAGCAGGATGCATGGGCAAAAAGTTCAAATTTGCCCCAATGAAGGTCAACACAAAGTGCAGCTTGCCCAACCCTTCGTAGTACATCCGGCCCGTCATTTTGGGGAACCAGTGATAGATGGCCGCGTAAAAGCCCATCACCACCGCGCCATAAATCACATAGTGAAAATGGCCGACGACAAAGTAGGTGTTGTTGACGTGAATATCAAAGGGAGCCGACGCCAACATAATGCCGGTGATGCCCGCAAATAGGAACATTGACAGGCCGCCCAGGGCAAAGAGCATCGCGCTATTGAGCCGCAGCCTACCGCCCCAAATCGTCGCCACCCAGGCAAAGACCTTGATGCCTGTGGGGACGGAAATTGTCATGGTGGTGATCATGAACAGCATCCGCATCCAGCCGGGAGTGCCGCTGGCGAACATGTGATGAACCCAGACGATGCCGCTCAAGCCCGTAATGATCAGAGATGAGACGACGACCACTGGATAGCCAAACAGGGGCTTGCGAGAGTACACCGGAAACACTTCGGAGAACACCCCAAAAATCGGCAGGATAATCACATATACCGCCGGGTGAGAGTAAAACCAAAAGAAGTGTTGGTACAAGACCGGGTCGCCACCCAGTTCCGGGTTAAAGAAGCTGGTGCCCACCGTCAGGTCAAACAGCAGCATCACGGCCCCTGCCGTCAATGCGGGTAGACCAAAGAGCTGAATCAGCTGTGCGGCCAGCACCGTCCAGCAAAAGGCGGGCATTTTGAACCAGCCCATACCGGGTGCCCGCATGCGCAAAATGGTGGTGACGATATTCACCGCCCCCATGATGGAGGAAATGCCTGACAGCGCCACCGCCAAAATCCAGAGGGACTGGCCGTTAATTAAATTGCCGGTAGGGTTTTGCAAACTTACGGGCGGATAGGCCCACCAGCCCGACTGAGAGGGACCACCGGGCACAAAAAAGCTCAGGGTGAGAATCACCCCGAATAGCGGTACCAGCCAAAAAGCGGCGGCATTCAATCGGGGAAAGGCCATATCCCGCGCCCCAATCATTAAGGGAACCAGGTAGTTGGCCAGACCGTTCAACATGGGGAAGGTCCACATGAACAGCATGATGGTGCCGTGCATGGTGAACAGCCCGTTGTAGACGGTGCGATCGACAAGATCCGCTTCGGGGGTCAGCAATTCACCCCGCATCACCATCGCCAGCAGCCCCCCAAACAAAAAGAAGACGAACGCGACCACAATGTACTGAATACCGATGACCTTGTGATCGGTGCTAAAGGTAAAAAATCGTCGCCAATTGTCCGGGGCTCCCGGCTGGGGCTGCAAGCTCGGCTGTACCGCCTCCAAAGATGCATTACTCATAGGAATCCTCCTCGGAACTGGCGTAATTAACAACGGGGGCAGGGGCCGGTTTGATGGTCTGCCACCCTAAATCGACCGCGTTCTCAGTCGCGCGGTTAAATTCTTCATAGGCAACGTTTTCAGCTGGGGTGGGTGGAGTGGCTGCGGCGAGGGCCAGCCACTGTTGGTAAGCGTCGGCCGATTCCACCACCACATTGGTTTGATTGGCGGCAAAATAGGTGCCGCTATATTCCGAGTCGCGTAGCCGATAGCGCCCAGCTCGAATGGGGGTGAACTCAAAGTCGATGGCGCGACCAGGCACGACGTCTTGCTTGATGCGGAAGGCGGGGACAAAGAAGCCGTGGAGCACGTCCTCAGAAGACAGCAAGAGCTGTGCTCGTTCATTAATCGGTAAGTGCAATTCCGTGCTGCGAACGTCTTGTTCGGGATAGTAAAACTCCCAAGCCCACTGGCGCGCATAGACCTCGATCGGTTCCGGCGTAACAGCTTCAACCGCCAGAGTGTCAGCGGCCGCCGTGGCCATGCCCATTGCCCGAGGCTCGATCGCCCCCAAAATACTCATGCGATCGTAGGTTTGATAGCTAAAGCCCGCGATCCAAATCACCAGCAAGATCGGAATCGCCGTCCACACCACTTCGAGTTTGATATTTCCCTCAATGGGTGGGCCGTCGCTGGAATCATATTTGGGGGCGCGCTGATAAATAATGGAATAGAGCAGCGTGCCCATCACCCCAAAAAAGATGAAGCTGCCGATGGTGGTCATAAAGCTGAACAGATTATCTACCAGCATGGATTCCGCTGAGGCTTGCGGCGGCATCCAATTGTAAGCCTGTTGCCCCATCCACAGACTGACGAGGAGATCGGCGATCGCCAACACCGTCAGTCTGATAATCGTGCGTGGATTCATAGCGGTTAGGGCCTCAAAGTCTTGATCAGCACATTTAGCAGTTGAGCATTGGGGTCAAGGCCAGAGCGCAACAGGAGATCGGCAGTGATATGAACGCCAAAATCGGAGGCCAATTGTGCGCCCAGGGTGCCTTGCAAAAACATCAGCACAAAGATGCCTAGACCCGCTAGCAAGTAGCTCCACTGCACCTGACGAGCGCGATCGACTCGCCACATATACCGCTGGAATCCTCGCCAAATGGTCATCCCCACAATTAGTGCTAGGAGCAAAACGCCCCCGAGGCCGTGCCAGACCATCGTATCCATGGCACCTAAGCCCCAAGTGCTCAGCTGATCCATGTCGGGGGCAGCCAGAATAATTTCATAAAATCCTGCGGCCACCGTCGGAAAGGTAATCACCGCCGCCGCTACCATGTTGAACCAGCCAACGTCATACAGGTTGGAACTGGTGACTGGGATTGCCAGGAATTTGAAGATGGGTTTCTCCAGCGGATAGAGGGCGGCTACGATGTCGAAGGCGATCGCCAAAATGAATAACCCCAGCGTCAAATGCACCAAATTAGGATGAATCGGGATGCTGTAGGGCAAGCCATTGGCGGCAGCCACCACTGTCGGTGCCGAGAAGGACGACAGAATCATTACAGTAGCCCTCCCCGAGCGGCCTCAACCACCGCTTCGGTGTGCAACCCATAAACCCAGACCAACTTATCGCCGAGATAGGTTTGAAAGAGCACTAGGGCCAACAAAAAGCCATTGAGCCCGATGTAAGCAACGGGGAGAGAGTCCTTACTACGGAGCCGAATGATGTAGCGCCAGCCCGTAATTACCGCCAAAATCCCAGACAGGGACCAGCCAATCAGGGTGTGTAGATTCAAATCGCTGACCACGGCTGGATACGGTGAAGCGAGTCCGGCCTCAATCTGGCCAAAGATCACGGCCACAAAAATCCAGGTGGTCGAGGCAAATATATTCCACCAGCCCACTTCTAGCAGGCGCGGGTTCTTGGTAAAGAAACCAAGGGCATCACACATAATGGCAAACAACACCATCGCAATCACAAAATGCACCACGATGGGATGAATCGTGTCGGGATACGGCAAGTTGTGACTATTGAGCGGGGGGAGTAAATTTTCGAGCACAGAAAATTCCTGAGAGAGCTCATCTAAAGCGAGTGACAGCCGTTGTGGAATCGAAATTCAAACGACGGCCAACCTTCACAAGAGATCTAACCGTGACAATTCGGCGTCCCCTATTATTCCTCATCAAAAATTAAGGTTCAGTACCGGAAACGTATAGCAGGAGACTTGTTCTGCGGCAGAGTGTGAGGGTGGAGGGTGGCAGGGTGTGAGAGTGGCTGGGTAGAATCCACCCTGCATGCTGTACTTAATCACACCGTTTTTAGGGGCTGGCATCATTGAGCGGCCAAATCCTTTCAGCCAAGGAACGACAGCCCCTAGCCTGCTGAGTAGGTGCGGGCGCGATAATGCAGAGTCCTCAAGGCTGCTGGGGTTAATGGATGACTTGCCCTAGGAAGACGATTGGCAAAAGATGCGGGGTGTGGCGGTGGCAATTTTGCCATCAACGGTTTGTCCGATTTCCAAGCAGTCATGGGTCGAGGTGCGGGCATATACGGTGTCGCCTTGGGCGGTCGTCAGGGTGTAGCGATATTCGCGGCCTAGAAATTGACGATCGCGCACCACCAAGTTTCCCGCTGGATCAGCCTGCATCGTGAGTTCTTCTTGTCGCACCATGAGCTCGCCCACGGGGACCTCGGGACTGGCTCCATTCGCTGGAAACGCTCCTAAAACGGTCTGCCAATAATCACCGTCGCGCTCAGCACGGAGAAAGTTCGCCTGGGTGACAAAGCCTGCCACAAAGCGCGAGTTGGGCTGACGATAAATTTCCTCGGGGGTGCCAAACTGTTCAATCTGCCCGGCCCGCATCACCGCCAGACTGTCAGAAATAGACAGCGCTTCTTCTTGATCATGGGTCACAAATACGCCGGATGCGCCGACGCCCTTCAGGATATCCCGCACCTCTTGCCGCAGATAGAGTCGCACCTGAACATCCAGATTGCTAAAGGGTTCATCTAGCAAAATGAGGGAAGGTCGAGGGGCGATCGCTCGCGCTAAGGCCACCCGCTGTTGCTGTCCTCCCGATAATTCATGAGGAAAGCGTTTTTCAAAGCCTTTGAGCCCCACGAGGGCGATCGCCCGTTCGGCTTCTGCCTGAATCTGTTGGGCCGCGCCCTTACCCCGTCGGGCTTGGGTTTTGAGCCCAAAGGCCACATTGTCTAAAACTCGTAAATGGGGAAACAGCGCATAGTCTTGAAACACCACCCCGACATCCCGTCGCTCAGGGGGGTAGCCAAACGCGATCGCCGCAAATAGCTTGGCCGGTTAATTCAATCGTGCCGTTTTGGGGCTGCTCAAACCCGGCGATTAACCGCAGTAGGGTGGTTTTGCCACAGCCAGATGGTCCGAGTAGGCCCAGCAAGTCCCCCTGGTTGAGGGCTAAGCTGACGTGATCCACCGCTGGCGTTGATTGTCCAGCGAACTGCTTGGTCAACGCATCGAGTTTTAGAACAATGCTGGAATTCATATGAACAGAGCAGCCACCGGCATCTCTAATTGCGAATAATATTCAACAAATCATACGATACGGCGATCGCTACCCTTTGTGCAAAGTCTAGGGCGATTGTTTAACGGTGATCGAGCTGCTGTGCGTTGCCGGTAATCGGGCTGCGGAGCGATCGCGGGCATGGCTGAAAGGGGATTCCCCTGAGCCCAGCGTGCCGGTGTCTGAACCCTGGTGAATTGATTAGACTGAGGGGAACGTATTCCTTGTCGGATGAATTGCCATGCCCACCTATCCTGGAATTAGTCGTGATGCCTTCCGCCATCCTCTCGATCAACAGGCGGAAGCGGCCCTGCGTGCCGTTCCTGGGTTTGATATCGTGGCGCGCAAGTTTGTGGAGTTCATGTACGAGCGACCGCAATTTGTGTCGCTCATGGGCAACAACGTGCAGGTCGGGCCACAGCAATATTCGACGCTTTACCAGATGTTTCGTGAGTGTGTGCAGGCGCTCGATGTCCAGCCTGAACCGGCGCTGTTTGTGGCGCAAAATCCCCAGGTCAACAGTTACGCGATTGGGGAAGAGAACCCTTGTGTGGTCGTCAACACAGGCTTGTTAGATTTGCTCAGCGATGACGAGATTCGCACTGTGATGGCCCATGAACTCGGCCATGTGAAATGCGGTCATACAACGCTGACCCAGATGGCAATCTGGGCGATGAATACGGCAACCGTGATTGGCGAGCTGACCTTTGGCATCGGCAATATGATCAGTACGGGGTTAATCTACGCCTTTTATGAGTGGCGGCGAATGGCAGAACTGTCGTCTGATCGCGCCGCGCTGTTAGCCACCGATGATTGGCGGTTAGTTGGCAATACGATGATGCGCATCTCCGGCGGCAGTAATCGCTTTGCCCACGAACTGAATTTTCAGGCGTTTGAAAAGCAGGCCGACGATTACAAAAATCTGGATGAAGATGGTCTGAGCCAGGTGTACAAATTTTTGCTGTACAACGGGGGCGGGGCGGGGCCGATGTTGAGTCACCCGTTCCCAGTCGATCGCCTCAGCTATCTTAAATTGTGGGCGCAATCAGAAGAGTACGCTCGCATCAAAGCGGGGAATTACGCGCGATCGCGCACTGACGGTACTGTCGATGTTGACCCGACACCTGCGGCCAGCGAGGTCGATCGCCTGCGTCAAGAACTCGCTGACCTGCAAAGTGAATTGGACCGCCTGCGACGACCTGATAGCTAGTCAATGTTATTGGTCTCGAAAATGAGGCTACTCTTGCCAATCATTCGGAAAATTATCAGCAGCTCTCACCAAAAAATCGCCATATACTCGGATTTGGGCATCAGTATAAAGACTGTTGAGAACAGGTTTACGGTTTCCGACTCGATCCCAAGGCTGAAGGTCGGAATCCAATTCACAAAAAGCGAATTCTGAGTAGCCAGCTTCTCGTAATTCTTCCGCCCTGCTCAAAATAGCGGCCAATATCGCCAGGTCATAAGGCTTAAGTGAGAGCCCCATAGAGCCAATTACAACTTGACGCTCTAGCATCGATTCAGAGAGCGGAAAAATGTTGACACCAGGATGTTTTTTGAGAGCAGCCAATCGCTCTGAAACTTTCGTCAATTCTTGAGTCACAAGATTGTCAAACTGCTCAAAAACTTTAAATGCCGTTGTTGCCTCTTCAGTGCTGAGTCGTCCTTGCGTTCTAGCCCATTGCACAAACTTTCGTAGATCGGCTGAGCGAGAGCGAGGAGCAAATCGTCGAGGCACGGTTTCACGCGCTTCTGTCAAACAGATTGCCGGCACAAAAATTGAAAGCTGTCCGGCATCAGCGCTCTGTAGTAGTTGAATCGCTTGTGGGCTCTGCAAGTGAGCCGGCGCGACAACATCGACAACCCAGTTCGTCTCTACAAAAACGGCAAGCGTCAACTGGCTACTCGACTCCAGCGAGGGCCAGCAGCCCGAATTTCACCAAATTGCAGCAGGGGCATTACCGAGTCTTCTAGTAGCGCTTTCAAGTCAGCAGACAACTCACCCAGGTCATCCTTCTGAAGGCTTTCTAACCACTGCTGAACCTGGTCAGTAAATTCAACTTCACTGAGATTTGCTGTCGGATTGGTTACTGAGAGTCGTAAGTCATCAGGTAGCTGAGCTTCCCCAACGAGATGAATCGACGCGCCATTCGGCTGCTCTAAAGAATCACGGAGCAGAGAAATTCGCGTGCTCGTTACGGCCAAACCAACGGCGCATCCCATGAGTGTCATTAAATATTTCAACTGCTCGATAGCAGATTGATAAATCTCAACGAGATCGCCAAGCTTCACTTCAACGAGCATCAAATACTCGCCGCTGGGACTAACAACAATGATGTCTGAGTGGGCAGCTTTCATGACCGCATCATATCATTCCTGATTTTTGACGAACGGAACAATCACCGGACAAGTTCTCCCCATTTCTCAGTCGTGATGCTAACTACTCTGGTGAGTTAATTAAGCCAGGATGGTCTTGAGGACGGGGTTCCGAAGTATCCCAGAAAAAGCGGCGATCGCTCTCGGCAATGGGGCGATCGTTAATGCTGGCTTCCCGACGACGCATCAAACCGCTCTCGTCAAATTCCCAATTTTCGTTACCGTAGGCGCGGTACCACTGACCCGCATCGTCATGCCACTCATATTGAAACCGCACGGCAATACGGTTTTCGCCAAAGGCCCACATTTCCTTCACGAGGCGATAATCGAGCTCTTTATCCCACTTGCGTTGCAAGAACGCTCGAATGGCTTCCCGCCCTTGAAAGATTTCGGCCCGATTCCGCCAAAAACTATCTTCGGTATAAGCCATCGACACGCGAGCGGGGTCACGGCTGTTCCAGGCATTTTCGGCCATGCGAACTTTAGCGATTGCAATTTCCCGCGTAAACGGTGGCACTAATTTCTGTGCGGGGGTCGTCATCTCGATTACTCCAAAATCCAGTTAAAAAAAGGCTGCCAGCACCTTGCTAGCAGCCTGAGAGCTTAGGGAAAAACCCGATCAAAACTCAAAACAATCTAGCCGAGGGAAAATCTAGCCGAGAAAAACGCTGGAGAGGAAAGCGGCACCAATACCAGCTAAGGCAAACCCCGCAAACCGGAGATTCAACCTGCTGCCTTCGGTTTTGCCCATGAGCTGCTTGGCAATCCAGTAGACACCAACCGCGATCACCATTTGAATAATCGCGAAGCCAGCTAGATAAGCCAAGATGGCATCCATCCCAGCCCCGACCACGGCTTCGCCATAGGCATAGCCGTGAAACAGCCCAGCCAAAGAGGCCAGTCCGGCAACAATGGGGGTTTTGGGTGGTTGTTTCATGGCCAGCAACACCCCAAATAACAAGACAGACGCTGAGACCACCAGTTCAGTCGCGGGCAAATCAATCGCCATTAGGTGCATGACGGTGCCAACCATGGAAGCCAGCACAAACCCCACCGGAATCATCAGACCGCCGCCCATCACTGCGGCTAACAGACCAGCCGTAATCACAAACGCTAAATGATCGAGGCCAATGACGGGGTGACCTAGCCCAGACAAAAATCCTTGTATCGCGTTGTTCGGGATTTCACCGCCAAAGGGGTGGTGGGCCAAAGCTGGCGTTGCCGCCAACATCAACCCAACGGTCACCACTAACCCTAAACCACCGAGCCGAGACACCGTTGGCGACATCGTGTTCTTAGACCAAAACTGTCGCATCTGTTTCCTCTTTGCAAAGTAATCAACAGCAAAAACAAGCACACACCAATCGCCTTACCACTTTTTGTAAGGCAAGAACTTACCGCACATAATGACTTTGACGCGATCGCCCTTAGGGTCTTCTTCTTTCTCGACATCAATGGTGAAGTCGATCGCGCTCATGATGCCGTCACCAAACTTCTCATGCACCACAGTCTTGATGGGCATGCCATAGACCTGCATGATTTCGTAAAAGCGATAAATGAGGGGATCCGTGGGAATGACCGGATCTAAGGAGCCCTTAACGGGACATTCTGTCAGCGGCTCAATGAACGATGCATCAGCCCCAATGGCTTCGACAATCTTGGTCGCTTCTTCTTTTGAAGCACTGGCTTGCCGATAAATCACCGAAGCAATCCAAACTTCGTCACAGCCGACTTTGG
This sequence comes from Leptolyngbya sp. SIOISBB, assembly GCA_010671905.1. Lineage (GTDB taxonomy): Bacteria > Cyanobacteriota > Cyanobacteriia > Phormidesmidales > Phormidesmidaceae > Halomicronema. The sequence goes on along the minus strand of JAAHII010000001.1, from coordinate 5,233,322 downwards.
CTTCCAGATCTGCAAAAGTGACTCCAGCAGCCTTCTTGGCGGCCAGCAACTTCTCAGTGATTTCGGGAATTGCCATGTCTAAAATCCTCAACAAATTACGTCAACAACAAAAGGAAAAGTTTGAACATTGGGAGCGGTATGAAGCACTCGGGCTGGGCTCTCAGGACTCAAGTTTGATGACGAGACCTCATCCTTCATACCTAAAATCAAACCTATTTCCCACTAATGCGCGCTTCCTCAACTGCCCGGGTTTCACGGAACAGATGACTTTCCATCTCGGCCTTCAGATCGTGATAGGCCGGATGTTGATCAATGATTTCGCGGTTCCGAGGGCGGGGGAACGGAACCTCCAACACTTCATCCACTCGGGCGGCAGGGCCACGGGTCATCATGACAATGCGATCGCTCAACAGCAGCGCTTCTTCAATGCTGTGGGTAATCATGATGACGGTCTTGCGTTCCTGTTCCCAGATGCGCTCAATCTCATCCTGCAAAAAGCCGCGAGTCAAGGCATCTAAGGCCCCAAACGGCTCGTCCATCAGCAAAATCTGGGGACTAAATGCCAGGGCGCGAGCAATGCCCACCCGTTGCCGCATGCCGCCGGAGAGTTCATGGGGATGTTTCTTCTCAGCGCCCGTCAACCCCACGAGTTGAATGTGCTCTTTGATGGCGCGACTAATCTGCTTTGATGACCACTTTGGGTAAACGGTTTCCACGGCAAAGCGGATGTTTTCCTCTACGGTCATCCACGGCATCAGCGCATAGTTTTGGAACACCATGCCCCGATCTGGTCCGGGTCCCTGAATCGGGTGATTATTAAACAGAATCTCGCCAGCGGTCACCTCAGAGAGCCCGGCAATCATATTCAATAAGGTCGACTTCCCGCAGCCTGAAGGGCCAATGATGGTCACAAAAGTATTCGGCTCAATATCAAGGTTGATATTCTCAATCGCGACAAAATCTTTAGATTTTTTGCCCGACAACTGGCTAAATAGATCCTTTTTGCCCCGAAAGACTTTCGTCACATTGCGAATCGACAATTGTGCCGTGGGTGAATAGGTATCCACCGGGGTTGCTGAATTCACAGGTGCTAAACTCACGAATTTCGACCAAATGCGACAAATTTTTCCAAGGCGGCGAAGATGCTATCCAAAACCAGACCCACTAAGCCAATGACGAAAATGGCCACCAAAATATTGGGAATGTAGAGGTTATTCCACTCGTTCCAGATGAAGTAGCCTAACCCAGTTCCCAACAGCATTTCAGCGGCCACAATGACTAACCAGGCAATGCCCATGCTGATGCGGAGACCCGACACGATATTGGGTAACGCCGCCGGAATGATGACCTTAAAGATAGTGCGGAGCCGCGATGCACCCAAGGTTTGGGCGACATCGAGATAATCCTGATCAACATTGGCCACGCCAAAAGCGGTATTAATCAGCGTGGGCCAGATGCTGGAGATGAAAATAATAAACACGCCAGTCATCTCAGAGTCCCGAAAGACATAGAGCCCCAAAGGGAGCCACGCCAACGGTGAAATCGAGCTTCAACAGTTGCACGTAGGGATTAAACCCCATCCGCGCAACCGAGGAGATGCCCATCAAAATGCCTAAAGGCACTGCCACAACTGACGCCAAAAAGTAGCCAATCGCCACCCGCCGCAAACTAATCAGGAGATTCCAACCAATGCCCAAATCATTGGGGCCATTGTTAAAAAATGGATGGGTCAGCCACCACCAAAAGCTCTGTGAGGGTTTCCCATGCCGTGGGCATACCCTTGGCAAACAGGTCAGCCCGCGCCCCAATCTCCCAAAACACTAAAAAGGCGATGAGTGAACCCACAAAGAGCAAAAATGCCTTTGCCCCCTCTGTAAAGAAGAGAGACTCCTTTTCTGCCCCGTAATAGGGGGGGCTTGTACTTGTGTCGCTAACTGTCATGCTGATACCTCCTAACTACTGCCATTAGACACCGTATTCGTCAATTTGTTGTTGGACGTAAGTGTCAGGATCGGCCGGATCAAAGGTATCGAACTTCAGTTCTTCCGTGCGATAAATTTCATCAGGAGGAGCTTGACCCAATTCGCTGGCCAGTTCGCGAGCCAAGTCCGTCAAAAAGATGTCTTGACCGACTTCGTCGTAGCCGGTTTCCGGAATAACTTGGCCAGCCATGCCGTCACCCTGTAAATCCCAACGTACTAGCTGAGACGAAATCCAGTTGGCGAAGCTCTGCCAGGGATACGGATCAAAGTCGATGCGATCGGGCACGCTGAGGGTGTTGCCGTTGCCGTCATCGTAGTTGCCAGTCAGCACGGCTTCCACGACCTCAACCGGCTGATTTAGGAAAGCCCGCTCCGAAATTGCCGCCGCAATCTCAACTCGGTTGGCGGGGTCACTCGCGTAGCCAGTGGCCTCAACAATGGCCTTGTTCAAGGCGCGGAAGGTGTTGGGATTCGCATCAATCCACTCATCGCTCGCCGCGAACGCACAACAAGGATGCCCCGGCCACAGCTCCTTCGTAATCATGTGAATGAAGCCCTCCTCCTCGTAAACCGCCCGCTGGTTGAACGGATCTGGCATCAGGTAGGCGTCAATGTCACCCGCGACCATCTGCGCGATGCTATCGGGTGGGGGCACGGGACGAATTTGCACATCCACATCGGGATCGATGCCACCAGTTGCTAAGTAGTACCGCAACAAGAGGTTATGCATGGAATATGGGAAGGGCACCCCAAAAGTAAAGCCTTTGAAGTCAGCCGGTCCATTGATTTTGCCTTTATGGCGGTTGGCGACGGTGATCGCTTGACCGTTAATGTTCTCGATACTGGCTAGCTTCACCCCAAAGGATGCCGAGCCCAAGCCTAGGGTCATGGCAATCGGCATAGGAGCCAGCATGTGGTAAGCGTCCAGTTCACCGGCGATCGCGGAGTCCCGCACAGCTCCCCAACTGGGCATCTTCACCACGGTGGCATTCAAGCCATGCTTTTCGTAAAAGCCCAACGGTTCCGACATGATGATGGGCGAAGCGCAAGTGATGGGAATAAAGCCAATCTGTAAATCGGTTTTCTCTAGACCAGCAGTATCTACCGGGGCGGCATCATCTTCTGCAGCGGGTTCATCACCGCCACCGCCATTGCAACTTGCCAGGGCCACCAAGGCAGCTCCCACGGCCATATTGCGCATAAACTCACGGCGCGTTGCTCCACTGTTGCGAATCGTGTCGTTAAAGAAGAGGCCAGCTTGGGGGCCAAACGCCGCCGCAAAAGCCTGGTCTAAGCCACCGGCTTGTTGACACAGGCCGAGAATGAGTTTTTCGCGCTTGGGGTCGCCGCGACCCACCCGCTTCAAGAATAGGGCTTTGCGTAGCTCGTAGGCATTGACCCCTTCAGCAGCCCGGAGTTGGTTCTGCTTGTAAATCCCCATCTTGACCAAGTCATCCACCATATCGATGGGATCTTTGGGCATGGTTTGAATGAATTCCCAGTGATCCATCGTGGAGTGCGTGCCCCCGCAAATGATGCACGCAAGTTCAAAATCGGAAAGCTCACCGCGATCGCAGTTGAGGTTATTCCATCTTTGCGTAGTTTGTGTCGCTGAACCAAAAACCATGTTTGCTGCCTACCTAAACCTAATTAACAACTCAACCAAGAACCAAAAATGAGTGAGCTGGCATGCATTTGAAGTGAACTATACCAGCCTTACTAATGAAAAATAGGGATCATTTTTTGGAAAACATAGGACTATTTTTGGGAATTTACTTGGCAATAATCAAAGATGTTTTAGAACTGTTGTTTTCGATACAGACTGCAAGGGTGGAGCCCATTCTTTGGAGGTAGACTTGATTGCTTTTGTTGCGAATTGTTTTCTCCATACCTGAGGAGAAATGCTATGCGACTGGCGAAATTGTCGCGCGAAATAACCGGCATCACTATAGCCAACCTGTTCGGCAACTTGTCTGATCGATTGATTTGACTGTTTCAGTAATTGACGGGCCTGTACCATGCGCCGCTCGATGATCCAGCGTTTGATGGAGAGACCTGTTTCTGCCTGGACTAAGTTGGTGAGATAGGCCGGGGAGTAACCTGCTGCCTGGGCCACATCACTTAAATTGATAGAGTCTTGATAGTGACGCTCAATAAATTGAAAAACGCTCGCTAATTTTGGACAGTCAGGAAAAATGGTGTCGCTATTGCTGGCTTCTAGTGGCTGTGCGCCGGTGTCAGAGTCTTGCAGATCAGGGGATTGGGGTAAGCGGGCCGCAGCTTTAATGGCTGCGTGGCGCTGAAGTCTTGTCGTAATCGCGGATAAAAACTGTTCGACCGTGCAAGGCTTCGTTAGGTAATCATCAGCGCCTAATTCCATACCCCGACGCAGATCCGCCATTGTCACTTTAGCGGTCAAAAAAATTAGGGGAATGGCTGCGGTTGCCTGGGCCTTGCGAAGCGTAGAAAGCACTGAATAACCATCCATATCGGGCATCATAATGTCGCAAACAACTAAGTCAGGATGATGTGCTTGCGCGAGTTGAATACCCTCGTTTCCATTGCTGGCACCATACGCTTGAAAGCCTTCAAAGGTCAGACATTTCAAAAAAACGTTGCGCGTTTGCAACTCATCTTCAATGACGAGTACAGTTTTCATGCTGCTTCTATTGCTCTAACTGCTGGCCAGTTATCTTCAGCCTAGAGTTGAAGAAAGGTCTGTTCAGCTATCCCTTTGAACCTAGCCACTAAGCTGATAGCTTAGAGATTAACGACAATTTCTCAAAACCTGTTAAGTAAGCCCTTTCAGGGCACTCTTTTGATTGATGTTAGGAGAGCCGTAGAGTCCCTAAATCAGTATTTATATATATCTTTAGTAAGCTTAAAAAAGCTCCCTCGTGGTAGCCTAAGCTACATTCCTGGGTTGGGGGAGAGCAAAAGTGGGTTGATTGCCTGATGTCTGTCGCCTCAGAGTTTCCCTGGTAATCCTTAGTAATGTTTTTCTAATGACTGATTATTACTGGCTCTCTGAAGCGCCTCAGGCTCGGCGATCGCCCGTCGCTGGGCCCGTTGCTCAAGAGCTGGAACAGTTACGCCGTCAGCATCAGCTCATTCTGAATGCCGTGGGTGAGGGGGGTTTACGGGTTAGACCTCAACGGTCACGTGACCTTTGTGAATCCCGCCGCTGCCGCCATGATTGATTGGCCCATTGAAGAATTGATTGGCAAGTCGATGCATGCGGTGCTGCATCATTCTCACGTTGACGGATCGCACTATCAGCGTGAAGACTGTCCCATTTATCAAGCCTTTCAAGATGGCAGTACGCGGCGCGTGACCAACGAAGTGTTTTGGCGCCAAGACGGTACGAGCTTCCCGGTGGAGTATATCAGCACGCCCCTGCATGATGAAGCGGGGACGCTGATCGGTGCAGTGGTCACCTTTCGAGATATTACTCAACGGCGCTGGGCAGAAGACATTTTGCAGCGCACGAACGAAGAACTGGAGCTCAAGGTGCAGCAACGCACTGCCAGGTTGAGGGAGGCGAATCAGCAGTTACGCGAGTTGAGCGAGATGCGATCGCGTTTCGTCTCGATGGTGTGTCACGAGTTTCGCAATCCCTTAAATAATATTGCGCTGTCGGTATCATCGCTCAATCGCTACGATGCCCAACTCAGTGCTGCCGAAAAAGCGGATTATCTGCTGGCGATTAGTGCCAATGTGGAGCGCATGACCCAGATGATTGATGACATTTTAGTCATTGGCAAAATCGAGGCCAAAGTCCTAGAAGTGTCTCCAGAACCTCTGGAACTCGTGACTTTTTGTCAAACCTTGCTGGCTGAGCGAGAGTATCATCGCCCCCAGTTGCCAATTCAGTTCAATTGTCGGAGCCGTCAACTGGTGGCCAATTTGGACGAGCGCTTGTTGCGGTCTATCCTCAGCAATTTGCTCTCAAATGCGATGCGCTACACTCCCGATGAGCATGCCATTCGGCTCAAGCTAGCAAAGCGACAAGCGACGCTGATTTTGCAAATAGAAGACGAAGGCATGGGCATTCCCCGAGCAGATCAGCGCCACTTGTTTGAGCCGTTTCACCGAGGTCGTAATGTCAGCAATATTCCAGGCACTGGGCTGGGGCTGAGCATTGTGAAGCAGTTTGTGGACTTACAACAAGGCACCTTGCAGGTAACCAGCAAAGTTGGCCAAGGCAGCACCTTTACCGTGCGGTTGCCCATGAATCTATCAGTTTCGCCGGAGAGGCAACCTAAAGAGCGTGATCGGACTACTTGAGCGCAAGAGCCGTAGGGGAGCTAGAACAGCGATATGGATGTCAGCTATGGCCTGGAAGGGCTAGAGTTTGAATGGAACGCGAACAAAGCAGAAAGCAATTTTCTGAAGCATGGGGTGACGTTCGAAGAGGCGGCTGAAGTTTTTCTCGACCCTTTTTTCGTGATGGGCGATGCTTCTGCGAATGATGAAGTTCGAGAGTTCGCTCTAGGATATTCACTCGCTGAACGATTACTCTTGGTAATCCAAATTGAGCGCAGTGTCAGAATTAGAATTATCTCAGCCCGTGTGGCGACTCGTGAGGAGCGGCGGTTGTATGAGCAATCTTGATCGAGATTTAGGGAAACCGATGGAGTTAACGGTGCGCCCACGAGCGGCTGAGACGGTGACGTTGCAGATTCCTCGGGATACGTTGGCGTCGCTCAAGAAGGTAGCGCATCAGAGGGATATGTCGGTGGAAGCCTTGATGAAGCTCTATATTGGCAAGTGTTTGCGGCAAGACCTCACTCAGCTATTTGCCGATCAGGTGCTCGATTCAACAGCAAAGGTTTTAACGCGACATCACCACTCAGACGCTGAGGTGGCCCAAATCTTGCAGGAAATTCGAGCTGAAAACCAATGACACTCAGCTATAGCAGAATTCGGAATACTGAAGTCGGAGTTCGGAATTACAATGCCTATCAGATAATGATTTCAGCAATTTAGGGTGACCTGATCAAACTGCGGTTTGTTAGATCTTCTGGTTTCTGACCTCTGACGGTTTGAATCTTCTCAATTTCGCTCAGGGGCAGCAGCATGGCTTTGATGTATTACCGAGTGACCTTGGTGACGTATAGCAGAATTCGGAATGCTGAAGTCGGAATTCGGAATTGAAATGCCCATCAGATAGTGGTTTCAGCAATTTAGGGTGACCTGATCAAACTGCGGCTTGCTATAGCAGTCGCTGTGAGGCAATCGGCTAGTAACGCTCGGCGTAAATTTGTCACTGAGTACTCGTCAATCAAAAAAATCAGGAACTAAGATGCCGGATTGGGGGGTAGGTCACCAAACTGCTGGCGGTAGCGAGCTAACTCAGCTTCCAGTTGAGCGACTCGCGCTTGTTCTTGACGTAGCGATGCGGCTAATTCATCCGGGATAAGCAGTTTCTCATCGGTATCCAGACGGTAAAAAGCAATCAGCGTGTCTTCCACGGCTAAGCGCAGGCCGAGCCGCTGGCTAATGTTGTCAGTAATGGTCACGTAGTCCTCACGCTGCAAGCGGTAGCCCCGCAGTTTTTCAGGAATCCACTCGCCCTTGGGGTCAAACAACCAATACTCTGCCACTTCAAGTTGGGCATAAAGGATTTTTTTGTAGGACTGATCTTGCGCTTGGGTGCCCGCCGAGGTCATTTCAAAAATGACGGCTGGGGTCTGCCCCTCTTCCCAGATTTTGTAGTTGTCGCGTCCACCGGGGGGGACATCAAAAATCACCATCACGTCAGGGGCGACCCGCAGCTTGGGATAGCCCTGGGCGTAGTACAAAAATTGATTGCTCAACACCGTGGCCTGTTGACCCGCCAAATACTGACGCAGCACCTCTAAGGTGATCAGCATGGCGTATAGGTGCACAAAGGTTTCAGCCACGGGCTCACCGTCAGTGGAGGGATAGGTGGGAGCAGCAACTTGGGAAGAGAGAGAAGTCATGATGATCTCTCGTGAACTGACTTTAGTGTAAAGGGTTCCTCTTGCCTGTTGCCGTGACCTCTGCGTGAGAGCTATCTCTAGTGGGCCTCAGTTTATGGCAGGCGCGATCGTACTTAGAATCGGGAATTTAATAATGTGCCGGTTTTCCCCTCTCGGGAGGGGTGCCGTAGGCGGGGTGGGTTCGAACCCTAGCACTCAGAGGTAACCCACCCCGCCGCCCCTCCCAGGAAGGGAAATGTTATCCGGCTTGGCCTCAGTAATTTATTTAATCCTCGTTCCTTAACGAGTCTGATATTCTGGCGGCATCATCACACCGCATCTCAGTACGATGAACCTCTTTAAACAGCAAAAACCAGCTGCTAGCCCAGAAGCGATTCAGCAACTCAAGACCTGGACTTATGAAGCCTTAGGCCTCTCTGCCGAAGTGCCCATCTCCATCAGTCAGTTGCAATGCCATGAGCCGGGGTGCCCACCGATCGAGACCGTGATTGCAGTCATGACGCAGCCTACCCAAACCTACAAAATTCACGCGGCAGCGGCTGACATTTCCCATGCAGCAGTGGTGCAAGCGTTAAGAGGGGAAGATCTGCACTGCTGTTAAGCGCGATCGCCTCGACACGGAACAAAAAGTTCACCACGAACTTTTTCCTATGAACGGCGATGAGGATAATGCGACGAGTTCCTCTGTATTAAGTTCGAAGGTTAAACGCACCATGACGACAGCAACTGCAGGTGTACCCGTAACCGTGTTAACGGGTTACCTAGGGGCCGGTAAAACTACCCTGCTCAACCGCATCTTGACCTATGAGCATGGCAAAAAAGTTGCGGTCATTGTGAATGAGTTTGGCGAAGTCGGCATTGACAATCAGTTGGTGATCGATGCTGACGAAGAAATTTTTGAAATGAATAATGGCTGCATTTGCTGTACTGTGCGGGGCGACTTGATCCGCATTATCGGCAATCTGATGCAGCGCCGTGACAAGTTTGATCACTTGGTGATTGAAACTACTGGCCTAGCCGATCCGGCTCCGGTGATTCAGACCTTTTTTGTGGATGAAGACATTCAATCACAGCTGGCTTTGGATGCGGTGGTCACTGTGGTGGATGCGAAGCACATTGCCCAGCATTGGGAGAGTGATGAAGCGCAAGAGCAAATTGCCTTTGCCGATGTGATTTTGCTGAACAAAATTGACTTGGTGACGGAAGCCGAGTTGACCGAACTAGAGCGCCGCATCAAAGAGATGAATGCGATGGTGAAGATCTATCGCACGCAGAACTCTGAATTAGATATAGAGTCGGTGATTGGGGTGAAAGCCTTTGATCTGGATCGCGCTCTAGAAGTTGATCCCGATTTTCTCCATGAAGATGCCCACGAGCACGACGATGAGGTGTATTCCTTTGCCATTGTGGAAGAACACCCCCTCGATAGTGACAAACTCGGCGCTTGGGTCAGCGAGCTCTTGCAAACCAAAGGGCCGGACATTTTCCGCACGAAAGGAATTTTGAACCTGGCGGGCGAAGAGGAGCGGTTTGTGTTTCAGGGCGTGCACATGATTTTTGACGGTCGCGGCGATCGCGCTTGGAAACCTGAAGAAACTCGCCGGAGTGAGATGGTCTTTATTGGTCGCAACCTGGACGAAGCGGCAATTCGCCAGGGATTTCGGGCGTGTCTGGCGTGAAGACAGCAAAAATCCAACTCACCCCGCAATGGCAGCAAACTTTATCGGATTACGTGACTGCGGTGGCTTGGGCTCCTGGCGGGAGTTGGTCAGCGGTGGCCACTGCGGCTGGTGAGGTGATGCTGTTTTCCTTAGAAGGGGAGGCCACGTCACTGCCCGACCAGTCGGGACAAGCGATTAATCGTTTGGGGTTTGCGGCAGCGAGTGAATACTGTGCCTGGGTGGGACAAGCCGGTGAGTTGTTGGTTTGGGATATCCGGGCGGCTGAAGTTTGTCTGCGCCAATCCCACGGCAGCGCTTGGATTGATACCTTGGCTTGGCATCCAACGTTGCCGGTATTGGCCTATGGGGTCGGTTCTATCCTATATGTCTGGGATGTGAAAGAGCAGCAAGCGATCGCCGAATTGGATTTTGCGGCGTCATCAGTCTTGCATCTAGACTGGCATCCAACGGGTGATCGGCTGGCGGCTAGTGGTCATGGTGGGGTCAAGGTTTGGCAAACGGACGATTGGCAGGCCCAACCAACGCTGATTGCCGTTCCCGGAGCGAGTTTATTTTGTGCGTGGTCGGCAGATGGTCGCTATCTAGGCTCAGGCAATTTGGATCGCACGCTCACCGTCGCGGAATGGGACAGTCCCCCACCCTGGTTGATGCAAGGGTTTCCGGGCAAGGTCCGGCAACTGGCCTGGTCAACTCCAAACAGGGCGACTGGTTCTCCACTCGTGGCTGCCGCCTGTGTCGAAGGCATCACAGTCTGGGAGCGCGGCGACAAACCGAAAGCTGGCTGGCAGTCACAAGTCTTGCAGCATCACCAAGAGCGGGTGAATGCGATCGCCTTTCAGCCCGATTCATTCATGTTGGCATCTGCCGGGCAAGATGGCCGCATTGCACTGTGGCGAGAAGGCCGTAAACTTGATCAATCGCTCAAGGCCTTTCCCTCTGGCGTCTCATGTCTCGCCTGGTCACCCGCTGGCGATCGCTTACTCGCGGGCGGCAACGCTGGAGAAATCAAGCAGTGGCAGGTCGCGCCACGGGCTCAAGGCTTTGGATAGTTGTCTTGACTGTTGAGACTTTAGAACACTTTTGCTGCCGGGTTGGGAATTCATCAACTCAGCTCGCTATTCCTTTCGTAGCGATCGCTTTGAAGAAGGTATAGCAAAAGACCCCATCTATCTCTGTTGTTCGGTAGAGGTCTTTGACGCCATGATCAAAGGTTTCTGCATCAATCAAGCCAGCTTTAATGGCCGCTTCGCGTATGCCTTCAACCATGGCTGTGAAGGTGTTCTTGGTAAAACCTTCAACCAGCTGCGGCTTACTAGAATCCACATAAACCAGGCGCGGCGACACCTTGATATTGCTGAAACCAGCGGCGTTTAAGAGGGGATAGAGTGCTCTACCGATGTGGGCATTACCACCGGCTCTTTTTTGCAGTTCGACCTGGCATTGAATCGCTTTGTGTGCGGCTTCGCTGTCAGGATAGAAATAAGTCGAGCCGTGATCGCCTTCAATCACGGTGAGAGTGCCACCGACTTTAAGGAGTTTTTTGAGGCAGTTAAGCGCGGCGACCGGCTGAGTCAGATGCTCAAGCACAAAGCACACAAAGATGCTATCAAATGAGGCTGGTGCAAATGGCAGGGCAAAAATATCACCTTGCTGAAAGCTGACGTTGGTGAATCCAGCGGCGGCAATTTTTTGCTTGGCGGCAGCGAGTGAACTCTCAGAGATATCCACTGAGATAATCTGTGCCTGAGGACTGTTGCGAGCCAGCGTTATGGTTTGGGCTCCGACTCCGCAGCCCGCTTCCAAGACTCGACTCTCAGCCGGATAAGCGGTGTCAGAGTGCAACAGTTCGACCAGCGTTGAAGCTTGGTCTTGTAGCCGGATATTTTCTCGTTGATCATACCCGTGAACGTATTGGTGACTCATGGCTCTCATTTAGGGATAGATAATCGCAGGCTCTGCCCTTCTGCAAATAAGTGGTAAAGCCGCTTCAAGGAAAAAATCACTGATAGCATCGATACCAAGTATTCGTCGAATCTTAGAAATTGAAGTACCAGCCACTCACTCCTCAAAGGCTGATAGCTTCACCAAGCCCGCAAGGGGTTCGTGGAGGACATTGGCAGCATGCACAGGCGGCTACGCCAATCGTCTATGTGTTTCTCAAGCTCAAAGATAGAAGTGATAGGTCATCTCGATGAGAAGGAGAAAGGAGGGAAGGACGATGAATGAGAAAATCTTGTTCAACGAATTAAAGCGTCTTCGGACTGCACACAGGTTCGTTAGCCCTTGTACTAACGTAGTTGCTGCTGCGTATCTCCTTAGTAGACGGCGCAAACGTGCATACCATGCGTGACGGGCAAGGGGACAGGGGGAGCAAGCAGGAGCAGAATCTGCAGGGGCATTATGACTTGTGCCATGGAGAACTGGTCAGGAGGCTAAACTCTAGTGAATGTCACGCTTCCCACGGCGTTATCGAAACTCAACACTCGGCTCGCACTACTGCTCAACGACTAAGCGCGATAGACCAGTACCAGGGTAGTAAACGCCTAGAATTTGATCGTAGCTAAACCCTTTGACCGCGTGGTCTTTGGCCCCATGTTGGCTCATGCCCTGTCCGCCGTGGGCCTCTTGCACAATTTGGTCAGAGGCCGCGTATAGTGATTCGACAATGCCACCTTTGTAGCTGATGAATTCACCAGCGGTTTCCGCTACCGCTCGCTGGGTATTGGCGGTTTCCCAATTAATACCCTTGTAAGCCTGGTAACGCTGGGTATTATCCAAATCCCAATAATCGCTGCCGGGTCGGACATGATGGGTTAACGCATAGGAGCGCGCTGCCACTGCTTGGGCTTTGAGGGCTTCTAGCGGCCAGTGATGATACATTTCACTGCCGACGACGCTCGACAGGTAATCGCCCAAGCGTACAAAATTCACTGCTACTAACTGACCACCGTCGTTGTACAGCAGTACGCGACCTTTGAACCAGCCATTTTTGACAAAGACAAAGCCGCCCTGGTCGGCCTCTAGCCAAACGGCTCCTGAAAGCTGGCAGCCGTCGAAGCTAATGCCCGAAGCGGTCGCCGTGGCGGTGAGGCTGGTCTGAGCGGCAATATCGCAGTGGGCCGAGCCATCGGTATCGATTACCCAACCGAGGGAACTCGCCCCCACCGTGACGGAAGAGGTGTTGCGGGCCACGGCGACTCGCATTTCTAGCACGTTGTCGATGACGTCTTCGCCAATGGCGACAGCACTGGCTTGGGGTCCCTGGGGCTGTGCCTGGGGTGTGGCTGCGCCTGGGCTTCCGGCGTCTTGAGCGGTTGTCTGCGCGCCTGGATTAGCGGTCGTTTCGGCGTCAGCTACTGCCGCTGAATTTTGTCGTTGCGCTCGTTCAACCCGATATAAATCAACAACTGCTTGGCGGACCACCCCGGTGCTATGCCACAAACTTTCTTCCATCGGGGTGGCATTGCCGCCCCCAACTGAGGGAAAGGCCTTCAGCATGAGTGCCCCTGACAAAATTGCCCCACTGGCAAACGTTAGTCGCCGCAGGGGAAACTTCGGTTCACGCTGACACAACCGCTGGATTCGCTGCCATTCTTGCTGAAATTGCAACGCCATTGCCGTCTACCCACGATTACAACCTGATTCTACGCACACACCCTGTACACTGGCTTAATTTAACCGCAATGTGGAAAAAGTGACCACTATGTTGATCGCTGGGCGGCCAATCGCAAGTCCAAGGTCATGGGGGTTTCTGGGTGCACTAATAGCGGTGGCAACTGGGCGGGGACTGGCCCGTTGGTCAGGGGGGTAAACCGTTGTTTTAGCCGCGATCGCGCCTCTTCTGGCGATTTTGGCAGAGGCGACGTGGCCGCTTGGTCTGGTTTCTCAGGGACATACAAAATGCCGCCCAGGAATTGCGACTGCCAGGTGTCAATCACTTCAAACCTTAGGGGTGTATGGGGAGCTAGAGCCGCATGGGCGATCGCCATCGGGGCGCGGGCGCGAAAACGCACAGCGCCAACGTAGTCGCCTGGCACACCGGTAGACCGGAGCGGCACTCGATAACCGTTACACAAAATGGCATAGCGTTCGGCGAGCGTTCCTGCTGCTGGCGGATCACCCACTGCCCCAGTAAGAAAAAGTTGCAGCCGCTCTAGGGAGTTATCAACAGGGCGTGAGGTGCCGCTGCCCCCGGCATCCCCAATGACTGGCCAGGGCTCTAAGGCCGTGCGCAGTTCGAGCACCCGTGAGGGATTATCAAGCAGTGAAATCTTGCCAATTTGCGGAAACCGCCGCAGTAAAAATGAGGTGAACCAGTCGAGGTCAAAGGCCAAGCCGGCAGTTTTGAGTTCCTTCAACACGACCTGAAAATCTTGAATTAAATAGTGGGGCAGTAGCCAGCGATCGCGCAAGTCGGCCCCCCAACGCTGCAGGGGCTGGGTAAAAGGCTGTTGCCAAAAGCGGGCTACCAAGGCCCGAATTAGCAGCATTTGCAGCAGTCGCAGTCCGGTATACGGAGGCATCTCAAACCCGCGAAACTCCAGCAGTCCGAGCTGGGCCGCAGGGTTATAGAGGGGGTAGAGCTTGTCGATGCAGAGGGCGGTGCGATGGGTGCTGCCCGCCACGTCTTGCAACAGCGGACTCAGCAAGCGATCGACGATTTCGGGTTCGATGACCTTGCCCGGTACTAGGGATAAAAAAGCGAGTTCTAGTTCATACAGGCTATCGTGGCGGGCTTCATCGACCCGGGGCGTTTGGCTGGTGGGGCCGATATACTGTCCGGCAAAGACGTAAGACAGGCTGGGGTGGTGCTGCCAATAGGTCAGCAAGCTCCGCAACAAATCGGGTCGTTTTAAGAGCGGGCTCGTGGCTGGGGTGGGGCCGCCAATAGTAATGTGCGAGCCGCCCCCGGTCCCCAGGATCTGACCGTCGCTACCGTATTTTTCGCAGGCCAGACCGCAGGCGATCGCTGCCTCATCCAGCGTGACATGTAGCCGGACTAACTCCTCCCAACTGCGGGCAGGATGGATGTTCACCTCTAGCACCCCAGGGTCGGGGGTGAGTCTGAAGCCCTCGATGCCTTGATTGCTGGGTGGCCCATAGCCCGCCAACTGCACCGGCTGATCGAGCACTTCTGCCGTCGCTTCGATCGCGGTGATCACATCGGCGAAGCTCCGGGCAGCAGCGATCGGCGGCAAAAACACCTGCACAATCCCGTTCTCGATGGAGACCACGAGCGCCAAGCGAATACTGTCATCTGCCGCCAAGGGTGCCGACTGCTCTGGACGAATGGGGTCACTGCTAAAAGCTGGATGGGCCTCTGTTAAGACCTGGTCAGAGGCCGTGATCTGAGTCAGGGGTAAGCGTAACCCCACCGAGGCTTCGCCTGGCAGCAAGATGATGCCCTGGTCAAAGCCCGTCCATCGACAGCTTTGCCAGCCGAACATGCCTTGTACTTCGGTCGTCAGCAGTGGCAGCACAAAGCCTGCTGGCGCTTTTTCTCCTAACTCATAGGCCGGAATGATGGCTGCTGGGGGAATCGCCAAACAGGCCGTCAGTTCTTGAATGAAACTTTCGGCAACTGCCCCAGGCGGTTGGGTCGTGGTCGCTTGTTCATCTGCGAGAAGGTCGGGATTCCGCCACAACAGTTGCCCATCAGGTCGCCAAAAGCATCCTAAAGCCCAGCGCGGATAAGTTTCACCGGGATACAGCTTGCCGAGTCCATAGTGACGCAAACTACCCGGATACGCCAATCGGGTTTCCAGGCGGGATAATAACTCGCCAGCTAAGCGGCGCTTTTCGGCCCCTAAGGCTTGATAGCGCCATTGCAAATCGGTGCGATCGCTGGCCGCAACGTAGGTCGGCTCCCCACCCATGGTTAAACCCACCTGGGCTGTTTCCAATTGCTGATCAACCTGGCGACCCAGAGCATTGATCGAAGTCCACTGAGATTGAGTAAACGGCGGAATAGTCACAGGTTTCGCGATTTCCTGAACAATGCCAATAACGTTAGATACGATGTCAGAGCTATCCTATGGCAGCGTGGGTGAAACGCGCTAATTTTTTCGGACTTTTAGGATTGTGCTGTGTTGTCCCCGAAACTGAAAGCTCCTCGCAATCGGACTCTGACGCTGTCGCCAGACGATCTTCACACCTATGGTGCGCGGCTCCGACAGGTTTCCGCGCCCACATCGTTAGACGACATTCTCGATTCCACAGTGCATCAAGAGTGTCAAACGGCGATCGCTCACTTGCCCGCTACCTGCATCGATCTTCTGATACTGGATCCGCCCTATAATCTCCGCAAAGATTTTAATGGCCGGTTATTTCAGCAGCGATCGCCTGACGACTATCTCACCTGGTTTGAGGACTGGCTGGTGCCTCTCAAGCGTTTGCTGAAAGTCACCGCTTCCATTTATATTTGCGCCGATTGGCAGTCGTCCGCGATCGTGTATCCGCTGTTGGCAAAGCATTTCACCATCCGCAATCGCATCACCTGGGAGCGAGAAAAGGGCCGAGGGGCTAAAACCAATTGGAAAAATGCCTCCGAGGATATTTGGTTTTGCACCGTTTCCGATCATTACACCTTTAACGTGGAGGCCGTGAAGCTCAGGCGTCGGGTGATTGCCCCTTATCGAGATCGCCAAGGTTCCCCAAAAGATTGGCAAGACTCCCGTCAGGGTCGCTTTCGCTTGACTCACCCCTCGAATCTGTGGACCGATATTTCAGTGCCGTTTTGGTCGATGCCAGAGAACACCGACCATCCCACCCAAAAGCCCGAAAAGCTCATCGCTAAGCTCATGCTCGCCAGTAGTCAGGCGGGCGATGTCGTTCTCGACCCCTTTCTCGGTTCGGGAACAACGTCGGTGGTCGCCAAGAAACTAGAGCGTCATTACATCGGCATCGAAGCCAATCGCGAGTACTGCTGTCTAGCCGAAAAGCGGTTGACCCTGGCGGCAGGCGATCGCCGTATTCAGGGCTATACCGATGGCTACTTTTGGGAACGCAACTCTTCCCCTCCTGCTTAGGGGGGCGTCATTCATCAACTCCATAAACCTTTTTGAGAAGTTAGCATCACCGCGCCTGCCTGCACTCAACCAGCGAGAAACTACGCTCCTCTCATTGAACACATTTGATGGCTAAAGGATGGCAGTCCTTAAAAAATATGATGTAAATTCCATCAAAATCCCGGTAAATTTCAGAAATGACGGCAAAACTTGGGAATACCTTAATCAGAGGTTTTGGTCAGTTGTGGTGGGGCGATCTTGATTAATGCCTTCAGATCAGCGGGTGATCTACGGTCCTGATAACTCTGGTGCTGGTCGCATCTTGTCCAGACACGTCTGAGCCAAGTCCGAGTCAATGAGTGGTTAAACCACGCAAGTTGGAGAGAGAGGGGTAGCAATGAGGCTGTTAAAAAAGACGGTGGTATGGCTATTGCTGTTATGGGGCATCCCGGTGAGCATTTGGGCGACGGTGGATACGCTCAATCCCAATCTTTCGGCGGAAGATAAGGAAGGGGCGTTGCCCGCGCTGATTCTCTTAGGTCTGCCCCCGATCGCCATTAGTGGATTGCTGATTCACAGTCTGCGTCAACAGCATCAGGCCAATGAGCGAAAGAGCGATCGCGAAATTGAGCAACTCTTTTTGGCTGAAATCCAAGCTGATGACGGTGTGGTGAGTCCCATCATTTTTGCCACTAAAGCCGACCTTTCTATCGAAGACGCCAAAACCTATTTAGACGAAAAGGCGGTGCAGTTGAATGGCTTATATGAGGCCACTGAGTCGGGCGGTATCACCTATCGCTTTCCGATTTAGCAAGAGGGTTACCCCCAATAAAATTGCTGGCACGTCGTGCTCTGATTTCACAATCGTCGGTTTCCTGGGCTCCGGGGCGACGCAGCGGAAACTTCCCTTTCCCGATCAAAGTCAAAAGAATGGGGTGGCGATAGCATTGCTCATCCTACCGTTGCATTAGCCCAGCCACTTAAATAATGACAGTCCCTAGGAAAGACCCCATGAATTCCATCAAGATTCCTGTGAATTTCGGAAATTCTGGCAAAACTTGGGAATACCCTAATCAGTGACGGTACGATTCCTCAGGGGGAATAGCAATGAGGCTGGTGAAAAAATTTGCGGCAGGTGTGTTGCTCTTGTTAGGGATTACCCTAAGTCTCGCGCTCATTGCCGACATTTTGGACCCAGAAACCGATCGCCCCGGCGATTCCGTTGCGGCACTGGTTCTATTTGGCCTGCCCCCGATTGCCCTGAGTGGCCTCTTAATTCATAGCTTGCGTCAACAACACCAGGCCAACGAGCAGAAAAGCGATCGCGAAGTTGAGCAACTCTTTTTGGCTGAAATCCAAGCTAACGACGGTGTGGTGAGTCCCATCATTTTTGCCACTAAAGCCGACCTTTCCATCGAAGACGCCAAAACCTATTTGGATGAAAAGGCGGTGCAGTTGAATGGCCTGTATGAGGCCACTGAGTCGGGCGGTATCACCTATCGCTTTCCGATTTAGCCGCACGATTAATCTCGATACTGCCGCTTCACAAATGTTGTGGATCGATCAGCAACTTACCTGGCCCCTGTGACATGAGGGTGGCAAAGCGGGAGCGCAACTCTGACTTTGGAGCCAACTGCTCCACCGGATTGATGACAACTCCGTAGGAAAATTTTCCATAAAAAAAGCGGATGGCGATCGCCATCCGTTCTTCTTGCTAGCCGGAGCAAGCTTTTGAGCTGAGATAACAGTCGGCAGGTGAAGCCTGCCGACTAGTGAGAACTTACTTGTTCTCAGGCTCAGTAAATTCAGCGTCAATGACGTCCTCGCCACCGGTAGAGCCTGCATCACCCGCATCACCGTCGGGAGGAGCCGCGCCCTCAGCACCGGCTTCAGGGCCACCTGCTTGCTGATAGAGATTGGCACTGATGCTGTACAGCGCTTGCTGGACTTCGGTCGTCAAAGACTTCATCTTGTCGTAGTCTTCAGACGCGACTGCCTCTTCGAGTTCCTTGATCTGGCCCTCGATTTGGGTCTTTTCATTCTCTGGTACCTTGTCGCCCAGCTCTTCAACCTGCTTCTTCGCTTGATAAGCTAGCGTGTCTGCTTGGTTCTTGAGTTCGACCTTTTCGCGCCGCTCTTTATCGGCAGCTGAATTAGCTTCCGCATCTTTGACCATGCGATCGACTTCGTTGTCATCCAGCGTGGAAGCACCGGTAATGCTAATGGTCTGCTCTTTGCCGGTGCCTTTGTCTTTAGCGGTGACACTCAAAATGCCGTTGGCGTCGATGTCAAAAGTGACCTCAATCTGGGGCACGCCACGGGGGGCCGGGGGAATGCCATCCAATCGGAAGGTGCCGAGACTCTTGTTGTCGTTCGACATTTCCCGCTCGCCCTGCAGCACGTGGATTTCCACATTCGTCTGGCCATCAACAGCGGTCGAAAAGGTTTCAGACTTCTTGGTGGGCACTGTGGTGTTGCGAGGAATTAGCTTGGTCATGACCCCACCCAAGGTTTCAACCCCGAGGGAGAGCGGTGTCACATCAAGCAGCAGAATGTCCTTAACTTCACCAGCAAGCACGCCCCCTTGAATGGCCGCCCCGATCGCGACTACTTCGTCCGGGTTCACCGTTTGGTTAGGGGCTTTGCCTAAGATTTTTTTGACGACTTCCTGAACCGCTGGGGTGCGGGTGGAACCACCAACGAGCACGACCTCGTCAATGTTTTCGCGGTTGAGCTTGGCATCCTTGAGGGATTGCTCGACCGGAATCCGAATACGATCAATGAGGTCAGCCACCAATTCCTCAAACTTGGCCCGAGTCAGCGTCGTTTCCAGATGCTTGGGGCCGTCTTGAGTCGCGGTGATAAAGGGCAGGTTGATTTCTGCTTGACCGGCACTAGAGAGCTCAATCTTGGCTTTCTCAGCGGCTTCGGTGAGTCGTTGCAGGGCCTGCTTGTCTTTGCGCAGATCAATGCCTTCATTGCTCTGGAAG
Organism: Leptolyngbya sp. SIOISBB; assembly: GCA_010671905.1. Taxonomy (GTDB): domain Bacteria; phylum Cyanobacteriota; class Cyanobacteriia; order Phormidesmidales; family Phormidesmidaceae; genus Halomicronema. The sequence goes on along the minus strand of JAAHII010000001.1, from coordinate 5,213,695 downwards.
TTTTCCGCCAGGTAGTCCACGATCTTCTTATCGAAGTCGTCACCCCCTAAGTGCGTGTCACCAGAGGTCGACAGCACTTCAAACACGCCGTCGCCCACTTCTAGAATGGAGACGTCGAAAGTACCGCCCCCCAAGTCAAAGACGAGAATCGTTTCGTTACTCTTCTTGTCCAAACCATAGGCGAGAGATGCCGCGGTGGGCTCGTTGATGATCCGCAGCACTTCTAGACCGGCAATCTTACCGGCGTCCTTGGTGGCCTGACGCTGAGAGTCATTAAAGTACGCGGGGACTGTGATCACCGCTTGGGTCACGGTTTCCCCCAGATACTTGCTGGCGTCGTCTGCCAATTTGCGCAGTACCTGCGCAGAAATTTCCTCAGGAGCGAATTGTTTGCCTGCTTGGGGACAATCCAACTTCAGGCTATTGCCCACGGTGAGGACTTTGTAAGCAACTTCGGTCGATTCGGTGCCGACTTCATCAACGCGACGACCGATGAAGCGCTTAACTGAGTAAAAAGTGTTTTCAGGGTTCATGACCGCGCCACGCTTGGCGATTTGGCCGACGAGGCGATCGCCATTCTTGGCGTAAGACACGACCGATGGCGTGGTGCGAAAACCTTCAGCATTCGCAATGACGGTGGGCTTCCCCCCTTCCATTACTGCGACGACTGAGTTTGTAGTTCCAAGGTCAATACCGACTACTTTTCCCATAAATTTGCTCCGGCTTAACAGCTATTAACAGTGTGCCGGGTCTCCCTGATTCTCTGTAGGGGGGGATACCGAACTTGGTTGTGTAGTGTCAGGTCTGGGGACTTGGGGAACTCACGGACTGTACTTTTTTGCAGGGCGGAGGCGTCAGACTGCCAATCATCATGCGGTGGCAGAAAATGTTTGTTGACAGTGGGATGGATGGTGCCGGACTACGAGTTGGGAAACGATGGCGACATCGCTGATTAGGAGACGGTTTCGCCACGCTAGAGTGACGTGTCCAGCGATGGTGTAGCGGCTTCAGGTTCGGGGACTGATGGCCGGTTTGATGGCAAAACTGGCGGCACCACCGTTTCTTGTACCCTCAGCGTAAAGGGAATGGCCACCAAAAAGCAGACGCCCCCTAACACCACCGCTAGTAAGCGATTGTTGTCGAGCACATGGGCCATAATCCAACCCAACCCGAGGGAGACGATAATCTCCGGTAAGACGATGAACATATTGAAAATGCCCATGTAGATGCCGCCTTTCTTCGCCGGTAGAGACCCTACCAGCATGGCGTAGGGCAGCGACAAGATGCTCGACCAGGCGACACCTAGACCCAGCATGGGCAATAGCACCCACCCCGGAGACGGTACAAACCACAGAGAAATCAACCCGCAGCCGCCACAGGCTAGGCACAGGGCATGGGCGACTGGGCGACTGGTGACGGTGACCAACTTTGGCAGTAAAAGGGAGACGCCAAAGCAGACGGCGTTGTAAGCGGCGATGCATAGCCCAGCCCAGGCAATGCCTTGACTGTAGAGGGCTGACGTTTCGTCGGTAGCTTGGAACAAGTTGTGGGCGATCGCGGGGGGAAAGTATAGAAAAACGCAATACATGCCCAACCAGCTAAATCCTTGAACCCAGGCCAGTTGTCGCATGGTGCGCGGCATTTGCTTTAAGGCCACGTAAATCTCTCGCACGGTGGCCCCGATGCCCAAGCGCCGCTCTTGCTGCTCGCGAAATGCCGCCATGTCACGGGGGGGACGCTCCTCGGTGGTCACCACCGTCCACAACACTGTGCTTAAAAAGCAGACTGCTCCTACGTAAAAGGCAATCTTCACGACCTGCGGCACCCCGTTGCTGGTGCCGCCTGCGGGCCAATCGAACAGGTGGGAGAGCACCCACGGTAGGGCTGAGGCCAATACTGCACCTAAGCCGATAAAGAGACTCTGCATGGCAAAGCCTTTTGTCCGCTGCTTGGCGGGCAGGAGGTCGCCCACAAAGGCGCGAAATGGCTCCATGCTGATGTTGGCGGCGGTATCTAACAGCCACAGCAACCCCACTGCCATCCATAGACTTCCGGCATTGGGGAGCCAGATGAGTGCCAGGGAAGCCACAATTGCCCCGACCAAAAAATACGGGCGACGCCGACCCAGAATGCCCCAAGTGTTATCGCTCAGATTGCCAATAATGGGTTGCACAATCAGGCCCGTCAACGGTGCCGCGAGCCAGAGAATCGGGATTTGGTCGGCGTTTGCCCCTAAGTGTTCAAAAATGGCGCTGGTGTTAGCCATCTGCAAGCCCCAGCCAAACTGGATCCCAAAAAAGCCAAAACTCATGTTCCAAAGTTGCCAGAACGCTAGTTTGGGCTTTGCCTGTGGTGACGCAGTCAAACGGAAATCCTCCGGTGCATAAAAATTTGAGCTCGCCCTTGACCCTCAGGCGGACTCACCGCGATCATCGCTACTGCTGCCCATCCAGTGATTTAGCGCACTATCGTTGCGGCTCAGCGATCGCTCATTAGGAGTTTGGATGCCAGGACTGGCCAGGGCTGGCATCGCAGGTATTGTCGCTAACACCAGCAGAGCATATGACGCGGCGGCAATACTGCCATCCAGAGAACAGTAGCCCATTCGCTACGTAGTAGCAGCGTATCGTTTTGCACTGTCATCACGCCATTTCTCTGCACGGATAATAGTTTATAGCGTTTCAACTTTGGGGTTGGTCTGCCAAGGGGAGGGAATCTTTCTACCGTCTTTGCGATCAGTAGGGGTGGGGCTGCGGATCGCTGGTCAGTAATCAGGGAAAGTGGGGAGCCGCAGTTGCCAGTGATTTCAGCTCATTGAAATTCCTTAGCTAGGCGGTCTTCAATTCGATCTTCTGAAGTCGGCGGTTTGCTATCGGCGATCATGACACACCGAAAATGTCTGATTTGGCGATCGCGGCAAATGCTAAATCAGGGTCTTCAAGACCGTGGGGATGCCGGGACTGAGTTACATGAAAATTAAGCGGAGTGCAGGGCGAGTGGTTGCGTGAGTTCCACTCGTTTGAGCGCAGTCAGCGCTTGCGTGATCTGAGCTAGAGAGCGGTGATCGCCTTGAGCATGCATCAAGGAAGCGGCCGTTTCTAAGTCATGGATGGCGCGGTTGAAATCGTTCTGTCGCTGATAGGCAGCGCCTCGGTAGCAATAAGGTAAAGCCGCCCGAGAATTTTTTTGAATGGCTTGAGTAAAGTCAGAGATCGCCCCCAAGATGTCACCCAAGTTTTGCCGGGCGTGCCCTCGATAAAAATATGGAATAGCAGTATCCGCCTGTTGGGTTTGGATCGCCTGGCTAAAATCGGCGATCGCTTCATCCAGATAGCCTCGCTGCATTTGCAACCAGCCGCGATTGCAACGCGCGGCAAAGAGCTGTGGATGATGGCTCAGGGCATGGTCGAAATCGTCCAGTGCCCGCTGATAATGCTTTTTCTCGGCCCAAATCAAACCACGGTTATTCAGCGCAACGGCATCATCGGGTTTTAACCGCAGGACTTGGGCGTAGTCCATAACGGCACCTTCGGCATCGCGCAAATCGTATCGTGTGACCGCTCGATTAAAATAAGCATCGGCATCTTCGGGCAGTGCATCCGGTTGTTCAAAACGCTGTAAGAGTTGCGCAATAACTGTCGAGTCACGAGTCTTGACCCGCACATCCAATTCCGGAAAAACGCTACTCGTGGCCGGTAGCGACTGTAGCCCCACCATGGCGTACTGCTGATCGCAGATAATGAACTGCTCTTTGGTGCCTAAGATCTTGAAGGAAAAGCGATCAGGATATTTTTGTTTCAGGGGCAACAGCAGATTTAGCGTTGATTTGAGGAGCCGCCGCTGTGCTGTGGTGAGACGCCACTGCTGAGCAATGGATTTGAGCAACCGCCCCTGATGGCGATCGCCGGGATGACACCAGCCAATGTCTAACCGACACCCCCCAGCTAGCAACTCGGCAAAGCGCTCGACCAAACGTTGGTCTAACTCCAGGGTCGATGCCCAAGGCCACACGAGCACCAACCGCTCCGAGACTTCATCCAAAGCCCGGAAGAGGGCTTGGTCAATGGCTGACCAACCTGACTCGGTTGACCGTCCCTGCAGTGCCATGAGCCATTCACACTGGTGCTTATTTTCAGGAGAATACGTGCCAGAGGGTCGTGACGTGGCCTCTGGTAAGTGCTGCTGGGGTTGCGCCGCCCAAGCCTGTTGCTTGTCCATTAAATCTTGCGTCTGCTGCTCTAGCATGGACAACTGCCATTGCAAGCCGCTCAAATACGTGGCTGTCGTACCGCGAATCTCGGTGGTGATATCAAACGGGACAGCAATGTCTTCCAACCGCGATTCCACCTGCTGCAGCCCGGAGGAGAGCGTGACCAAATCTGCTTGGAACTGCTGCATCTCGTTGCGGGCCGAGGGCATGAGACACACTTGGTCGTTGGCCGTCGCTTCCGGTGTAGAGCGCAGGTGGTCGAGGGTCTGGCGCAAGGTTTCCTGGCTTTCTTGCACGATTTTTAACTTTTCTGCGAGCGCCAAGAAGTCTCTTCGGGGTACCAAGTCAGAGACGGCTTTAATCAGTTCTCGCACTTCCCCTTTCAGCATATTGGGGTCAGCTCCATTGGGCATTTGGCGCAGCCGGCGATCTAAATGCCGCACCGCATCTTGCAATGTGGCCTGGGCCGTTTTACTTTCGCTGCCGACACTTTCTAAGCTGACCCGCAACTGCATGACTTCGGTTTTGAGTTGGGAAACGTCAGTTTCAGTGGCTTCCATGCGGGGGAGGTGTGACAAGCGCTCAACTTGTTTGCTGAGATTGCTGACCGAAGTACACATCTCAATGTATTGGTCTCGCAGGGCCGCTGTTTCTTGATGGAGGCCGCTCAGGTCAGGAGAGGCCAAAGTATCAAGGCGTTGATTGAGATCGCGCTCGGTTCGGTCGAGCGATTCTATGCAGTGGGTAATGTTGCGATCGGTATAGGCCATCGCCGATCGCTGTAACTGAGTAATAGCTTCGGGCGAGGGCAGGGCCGAAACTTGTTCGGTCAAGACTGAGACCTCGGAAAAGAATTGCCCTTTTAAGTCTGCGATCGCGCCATTATTGCGCTTAACCAGTTGTTCAACTCGTCGCCGATTCAATAGACCCATGGCCACCAGTGCTGTCATGGGCACCGTCGCGACCGCGGCATTTTGTGTCGCTAGAGAGGCCACGGCGCCGACCCCAGACCCGAGCATTAGGGCGTAGTCAGCAAGGGGAGACCAGCGACTAGAAGGAGATTGGTTATTCACAGGATGCACTCACAACTCAAGGGTAGGGATGGCTACGAGCGATCGCTGCAGGCCAGCGCGATCGCTCGTTCAGGTAAACAAAGGTTTTGATGAACAGAACCGACGCATTCGGCCTCTGTATCACCCATCTAGGGCGATGTTGTCCGATGCCACCCAGCTAGGCCGGGAGGCAGAATCGGATGCAACTGCGTCAGTCTTCATCAAGTTGGGGCAAGACGGAAAACAGGCCCGTCGCAGCCGCTTCTTGATTCTGTTTTCTGAACTGAAAATGACAAATCAGGAAAAAGACTCAACGCTGAATGTGAGCTTTTGATGAACCAGTACCCCGCAAGTAGACCTGGGTGACTGATTGAGTACTGGTCGCGTGGCGACGAAATCTATTCAGTCAGCATGATCGGGTCGGCAGCAAGCAACTCTGCCAAATCGCCAAGTGGCGTTGCTGAATTACGGTATGAATTCGCCCCCCCAGCCCCCAATTCTGGGGGAGCCGGATTGCTAAAAGTCCCCCAGAATCGGGGGATTTAGCGATTATCTTGGATGTCAACCCCTCGCTCGGCAGCCAGATAAACTAAGCAGGAGTGGCTGCTCGTGGAGGTTGCCAAGATTGTTGCTGGGTAACGAGGGCATTGAGAATGCCTAAGAGCTTGTGAGCACAGGCAACGAGCGCAACTTTCTTCTCCTTGCCGCGAGCCAACAGCCGTTCATAGAATGCGATGATCACTGGGTTGTGTTGCACAGCCACCAACGCTGCCATGTAGAGAGCCGAGCGCACCAAGGCTCGACCGCCGACAATGTGGCGTTTACCTTTGAGCTTGCCACTATCGAAGTTGAAAGGAGCAACGCCGACCAAACTCGCTAAGCGTTTGGTCGAGAGCTGCCCTAACTCCGGCAATAACGCTAGCAAGGTCGTTGCTACAACGCGCCCGACGCCGGGGACACTGGTGAGCCACTCATAGCGCTGTTGCCAGTCGGCATCGGCCTGGCGGAGCTGGTCAATTTCGGCGTCTAAGGCTTTCAAACGTTGCTTAAGCCATGCAATATGGCTATCGATGTCGGCTTGGGCGGTGCGATTGTGGGCACTGTGACGACGACGACGTTCATCATTCATCATCTCAACGACTGGCTGACGACGATGCACTAAATCCGATAGTGCCCTCTGCTCCTCGGTCGCCAGTGGCTTGGGCAAAGGTTGCAGCGCTTCGCCAAAATGGGCCAGCATCTCGGCATCAATGCGATCAGTCTTCGCTAAGCGACCCGAGGCTTTGCTAAAGTCTCTCGCCCGCTTGGGATTAATCACAGCAACGGCAATATTGTGTTGCTGAAAGACCTGCACCACGCCCCGTTCTATCCCACCAGTGGACTCCACTACCACTCATGAAATCACCACCGCCGATAGCTGACTCAGGAGCTCGTGCCAGCCCGATTCATCATTGCTCACCTGCCAGGTGCTGTCCGCTGGACGCAGAGCAATATCTAATTTGGCTTGACTGACATCAATTCCCACCCATTGGGGCTCAAGGATGATTTTCATATCGATACTCCCGCTCTTAGAGATTGATCATGGGCGACTCGACCTTGTCCGATGCGGGTTCTAGACCCTGGCGATTTTTCGAGTTCTCCACCAAGGGAGAACGGCGACCTAGACTAAATCTCGGTTTCTGAAACCGGGGGGAGAACGGTCTACCGCTCTGGTCTTCAAGATACAAGGGGGCAAGATCACTGACAACTCGGATAGATTCATCTTTCGGTTCAGCAACGCCCGCCAAGTCTCAAACGGCATCAGTGCTGTACGGGCTTATAACCCGCGTACTCGACTCATGGCTAAAACATGGCCAAAATCATCAAGACCCTCTTGGCAGGCCTCTCAACTGCCACTCTAGGATGACTCACTGATGCTGTCTTGGCGCTGGATACGGCTTTCAAGAGGGGATCGCTGATAGTCGCCAAAAAGTATCGATCGCACCTCTAGTAGTGGCCTGACAACTTCGTGCAGGCCCATGACCAGCAGTGTCAGTTTGATGTAAGCACTAAAGCTTTCGAGACAACCGCAGTGAAGTTAAGCGCGATTGCGACGTTGGCCTAATAAACTTAGGCACAAACGTTGAAAGCATGCATACTAAAACCCCTGAGATAAGAGGCATTTAGAATGCGGATGAAAGGACTTGAACCTTCACGTCACAAGGACACTAGAACCTAAATCTAGCGCGTCTACCAATTCCGCCACATCCGCGTGCTTATCTATAGTATCTGACAGTTTCGCGATTGAATAGCCTGGATCGTGGTCTCGATCCAAAATCACTGAATACTTCAGTTGAAGTCAGAAGCTTGTTACTCACTGCTTCGATGAGCAATTGGAGGACACTTGTGATGTCCGGCGTTGCTGATTTCTGGGATGAATCATTGGGAGCAGGCTATCGCCACCAGAGATCTGTTCCTCCCTCATTTCAGCAACACCCGATGTCCAATTGTCTTTTGGGGGACGATGAAGGACTGGCGCACCGATGGGTTGTCTAGTTCACCCACTTACTCTGACTCGCGATCGATCAAACTTCAAGTTTGGAGTGTCGTGCTTGACATTAAGGCTCGTAAATTTCGGCCTCAATGCCCTGATCTCGAAGGGTTTCGGTGAGTTCTGCAGCCCCTTCCTGATTGCTAAAGGCTCCCAGCTGAATGCGAGCACCCATATCAAAGTTCCGCACGTAGGCATCCTGGACGACGGTTCTCGCATCATCAAGGGATGGATCACCGGTGTAGTCCGTCACCACATAGTAAGCACTCTGGGGCGCTGGACTCGCTGTATCGCTGGTTGCGGGCGTAGCTGAAACTGCCGGTGGCGTTGGTTGGGTCCGCGACTCAACTGGTGGGGCGGGCTGAGTCGCTTGCTCTACTGACAATGTAGGAGTTGGCTCCTGATACACCGGAGCCGCCGGCTGAGGGGCTGGTGTTGTCGTCGTCGGTATTTGGTTAACCCGTTGTGGGGTCCCAACGGTTTCACGGCTAGCTACCGAGGCTCGCTCACCTTCTAGACGCTCGGCCTGACCAGCTGGCAAATTCTGAAGTGCCGTTGCCTCCGGCAGTGACGCTGAGCTAGAGGGCAAATTACTGAGATTGTTAAGCTCCAAATCAGAAAACTCACGCTGGGACAAATCAGGGCTTAAGGGAGTCAAAGACGGTTCTTCAAGTGCAGTCGCAGCAATTTCTTCCTCTAGAACTTCACCATCAGCCGTCACGTCTTCTTCAGCCTCTTCAGAGGGAAAAAAGCGTGCCAACGGTGTTTGTTGAAACAAATTGCTGGCAGCAGTCGGATTAACGAGCAAAAAGCCTAGCCCGGCACTGGAAACTAAAAGCAGCAGCAGTGCTCCGAGCCCCAAAGGGGTCAGCCACTGATTTGTTCGACGTCGGGATGCCCGAGTTGGAGCCACCTCTGAAAAGGATGAACCGCTTCCGAAATCTTGTAATGCAGCTTCAGAAGCGGCCATGTACCCTGCCTGAGCGGTGGTTGACTGGGGGACGAGCGCGCTTCTCAATGCTGCCACTTCTGAGGTGGACTCAGGCATGCCAGGGGGCGACTCAATGTGCTGGAGCCGAGGATTGGGCGGTGGGGGGGGAGGCATCGCTCCAGGACGAGCCGCAGGAGACGATGGCGGGACGTTGATGAGATCGAGCGACGACTTGCGGCGAGACCGAAATTGAGTCGGCGGCACCCCTGACGGGGCCTCTCCTTGCTTGGCGTAGCGGTACCGAGCCAGCTCATAATCGAGGTTGATGTTCAGGCTCGATAGGGTGCTTCTGAGTGCCGGTTGCAATCCTTCTACCAATGCATTTTGAGCACTATTCACAGCAAAGTTTGACTGCTGGGGCGTAGTAGACGGGGGCATGGGCTTGCCTCACAAGGGATCTAAGTAAGCATGACAGTCTGAAACTAGATACAGCTCAGACTCAGAGTTGAACCGCAGAGCTCGCAATTTTGCGATCACCTAAGGAAACTCGCATCTAGTTATAACAATGTCTGCCGAAAAGTGAGCAAGTTTGTCAAAGAAAATTTGGCCATTCTCCGTGAAAATCTCTATATTTAGGGGTGACTCAGGTAAGAAATCTCCAGCGATGGCGTTGATCGTCTAAAAGCTGAGAACCAGACAACATTTACCCTTCATGACCCGCACAACGTTTGTCGGCACCTATAACTAGCCAATTTACCTAAAGCCCCATGCAGTCAATTCAGACTCTCATGCAAACCCTGGAGCGATCGCCGCAATGGCAAGCCAATGCGAGCTTGCGCCGGGTATTGGCTGTGTGGCCGCAGCTCGTTGGTGATGCCGTTGCTCAGCACAGTCGTCCAACCAAAATTCACCGCCGAGTTTTACAGGTGTCGGTATCTAGCGCTGCTTGGTCACAGACCTTGACCTTTGAGCGATCGCGGATTTTGCAAAAGCTGCACGAATCGCTGCCTGAAACCCAAACCACGATTCAAGACTTGCACTTCGCGGCCGCTAATTGGCCTCGCACATCACAGCGATCAACACCGACGAGGCGGCCAACCCTGGCTGAGCATCCTAGTTGGGCGGCTTTGCCTCAAGCGCGAGCGACTAGGTGTTCGCCAACGACGAGTGATGCGTTTCAACAATGGGCTGATCTAAAGCGCACACAGCTCGCTAGTCAAAGCCTTTGTCCTCGCTGTGGCAGTCCTTGCCCGTCACAAGAGGTCAAGCGCTGGGGGGTTTGTGCCATTTGCATTGCCCATCAGTGGTATACACCGCAAACGCAAAATCGACACAGTTAAGCATCGCGTTCGTGTCTCACAGGTTTGAAGTTATCCCCTGCATTGGTGTCTCCTAACACTGCAGGGTGATTAATTGGCATGCTATGCCATTAGTAGAAATACCGTCCGCATAATATTCAGGCGAAATTTCCGAATCTATGGGCTGAAAAAACTTCAGAAAAGAGCTGCCTAAGCTTCTGACAAAATTGTCGGTACGCCGCTGCCATCCGGCAGTATACGGCTAATCAAATGTGTCATGACGACATTGATTTTAGATGACTTTAGATCCGCCACTTCCTCTGTGCTTAAGCAACTGTTGACCGCAAAGAACTCCCTGACTTTTTCAGGATAGGCAAGAATTCAACTCCCCATCTCGCTCCTCAATACAGGGGAATTGCGGATTGACAATGACATTGAATTACGGGTTATCGATTATTTCTGTGCTCTCTAATACTCGATCCCAAGTTATATGAAATCAATTAAAAAGCCTTTTACCTCTAAAAAGGCCGATTACAGATTTTTTAAGTAAACATAAAGAGAATATAAACTGCCTGGAGAGGGAAAGAAACCTCCAAGTAATTGCTATGCTTAGCTTTTCCATTTTTTTATTTGAGAAAAGAAGAGTATTCCATTAGAGACAATGGGCATCATATGTTTATGGATAATTTTGAAATGGACGCTTCTGAGTTGGGTGTTTCTTGTTGTCAGCGTTGCCGCCACTTTACGCTGGCGGGCCGACGAGGAGGCCATTGTGGTCAGCTCAACGTTTCTGTCCGAGGTAATTGGTCAGCTTGCTCTTTAGCAGCGCCGGTTTTTATGGAATCGATGAGCACAGTAACGCAGTCGAAAATTGCTGTTCTGTCTCAAGGCTTAGTACTCAATCACTCCGGATTCGAGCAGCTTGAATCCGATTGCCTGCAAGAAAGTGCTTAATGATGGCTCGAAAACTCAATGTTTCCAGAAAACAATATGGCAACCTATGAATCAACACCAGACCTGGAATTATCCAGGTTTGGTGTTTGGCGTTTAAGGTAGCCAAGGATATTGGCGAAAATCGGGCGATCGCTTGTCTAAAAAGGCTTGCTTGCCCTCACTACCCTCTTCGGTCATGTAATACAGCAGTGTGGCATTGCCTGCTAACTCTTGAAGTCCTGCCTGGCCATCACAGTCCGCGTTGAAAGCGGCTTTGAGACAGCGAATAGCGATCGGACTTTTCGCTAAAATTTCTCTAGCCCACTGCACTCCTTCTGTCTCTAAGGTCTCGATGGGGACAACAGTATTGACCAAGCCCATTTCTAAGGCTTCTTGGGCCGAGTATTGACGGCATAGATACCAGATTTCCCGCGCTTTTTTTTGACCCACGATGCGAGCTAAGTAACTGGCCCCAAAGCCGCCATCAAAGCTGCCTACCTTGGGACCAGTCTGGCCGAAGATGGCATTGTCTGCCGCGATCGTGAGGTCACACAGCACATGCAAAACATGGCCACCCCCGATCGCATATCCCGCCACAAGGGCAATCACCACTTTAGGCATTGAGCGAATGAGGCGCTGTAAATCTAAGACGTTTAAGCGCGGCATGCCGGCTTCGTCAATGTAACCGCCTGGCCCCCGCACACTCTGATCGCCCCCAGCGCAAAAGGCATATTTACCGTCGGTATGTGGCCCAGCTCCCGTTAGCAACACCACACCAATGGCAGTATCTTCCCGCGCATCAGCAAAGGCGTCATACATCTCAACCACGGTCTTGGGTCGAAAGGCGTTGCGCTTGTGGGGGCGGTTGATGGTGATCTTCGCGATGCCCTCGGCTTTGTGATAGAGAATGTCTTCGTAGGTTTTGGCAACTTGCCACTGAATATCCATGTCATTTGGCTGATCGAATGTCATGGACTAGCTTAGAGGTGATTTGCAATCTTCAATGGATGGTCATTAAAGCCATCCTGCTCACATCGTAATTTTCCGGACTCGTTGCCAGATCTCCCAGCTTCGCAGATATCCCGTGAATACCCTTTCCTCTCAGTCTTTGGCAGCTATTAAAGCAGTGGAGTGGGGCACCTTCTCGGGTCGTCCACTGCCAGGAGACAAGGTGGTAAAAACGCTTCTAAATCTTTGAGAGCGGCTACAGATATTGTTTGTTCTCTGACTAATCTCGATTTGCAGCAACCGCACTCAGATGATCGATAGCGATGATTTGTATCCCTGTGCTTATCGATGTGGGCGATCCAATCTGAGTTCGCCATCCCATACGCGCTCTTGTAAGCGTCTAAACAAGCCACAGATGTCTGCAGTCGGCCTGCCCGAACGGGTCATAGTGGCAACGATCATTTCTTCGTCTGCATACGTTAGTTGGCCATCACGGGCTGCGTTTACCATCAGTGCTTCGATCTTTTGATAAGCAGCGCCTGCGGCCGCTTTTTTGTGGACGTGTAGGGCTAATTGTTCAATATTCATGGGGGCCTCCCAGTATGGAACATCATGGCAATTTGTAGCGGAGTGCCATGATGAGATCGCAGCTATTGCCTCAATTGCTGTGACGATGTCTACTTAAGACCGCTTAGATTAAGCTCTACTTCATTGCAGATATCCGATCTTCGACAGTGAGTTTTCAAGCTGCATACTTCGCAAATGCTAGCGGTTTTCCTCTTGCCAAATGTTACCGATTGCGGGGATCACACAGACTGTTTGAGTTCTTTGCAGATGTTTATCTGCTGTAGTGTGCAGCACCCTTGAATTTAGTGACGAGATCCCCGTCCCCGTTGATTGCGGCGTGAAGAAGACTTGCGAGAGGCACCTTTACCCTTGTTGGGGGGGGAGTGCGGTGGGCGCCAAAATACTTTTCACTGCGATAGCGTAGCCAAATGCGTAACTGCTGCGGAATTTTTTCCTTTTCCGCTTTCGTCAACGTGTTGTATAGGGCTAAAGCCTTTTCGCGCTCGCCTCGGCAGGCAGCATTATTGTGGGCCTCCCAATAACTGCGAGCGACTCGAATGCGGCGGCAAACTTCTTTGACTAACGCCTCGCCTTTGAGGGGTTCTTGAGAGGGGGGCATCTTTAGACTCTCCATTTCCTGTTCTCTAGTGTGACAGGCTTCTCCTGAATGCCGCGATATGACACTATCAACAGGGGCCTGCCACCCGTGTTGGTGGTGCCCGGTGGCTCTCATCTCCCTGCGATCGCCCTGGCTGTTGGTGATTGAATGGCGAGACATGAGATGCCTTCGTGCTCATTTTGTGTGTCAATCTCCCTTCATGAAAATCGCTACCTGGAATGTGAATTCTGTCCGCTCTCGTCTCAACCACGTCACCGATTGGTTATCGGAGCATCCGATCGATGTTTTGTGCCTACAAGAAACCAAAGTCGTTGATCAAGACTTTCCCCTAGCAGCGATTCAGACAGTTGGCTATCGCGCTGAGGTTAGTGGGCAGAAATCATATAACGGCGTGGCGATGCTGAGCCAACAACCGCTAGAGGATGTCAGTACCGGATTTACGCCGGTTGTGGGAGCGGCGGCGGTCGGTGATTTGGATGATCAGAAACGGGTGATCACGGGCTTACTGGATGATGTGCGCATTGTGAATGTGTACGTACCCAACGGCTCTTCCGTGGGGAGTGAAAAATATGATTACAAAATGCGCTGGCTCACGGTGCTCAAAACCTATTTAGAAAAACTTCTGGTCGACCACGATGCGCTCTTGATTTGTGGTGATTTCAATATTGCGTTAGAAGACCGCGACATTCATGATCCCGAAGGCAAAGAGACGCATATTATGTCTTCTCCGCAAGAACGCGAAATGCTGGCAGAGTTGCTCTCTGTTGGCCTCAAAGATGCTTTTCGCAAGTTCACTGCCGATGGCGGGCACTTTAGCTGGTGGGATTATCGGGCTGCGTCCTTTCGGCGCAATCGTGGTTGGCGGATTGACCATCACTACCTGTCACCAAATCTCTACGATCGCGCCAAAAGCTGCGTGATTGATATTGAGCCCCGCCGCCTCGACAAGCCCAGCGACCATACTCCCGTCATCGTTGAAATTTGATCAGAATCAACAACGCGGGCGAGGTGATGCAAAGCCTTTCCTGTCCACCTCCTTGCCCATTAATTCCGGTTCTTCAATTAGCAAACGATGATGACTCCGGGCGACAATCTTCAAGAATGGGTTTTTGTCGGCGGCTATGTGGCGTTTTTACTGTTTGTCGTTTGGGGCGTCATTATCTCCTCGTCCCGGCAGGACTAGAGGCCTTGTTGGGGATTACTCAATCGCATTGCAAGTTATATGGCGGAATTAAAAGCACTCATTTTTGACGTCGATGGTACTTTGGCAGAAACGGAGCGTGACGGCCATCGCGTGGCCTTTAATCAAGCCTTCAAAGCGGCTGGTTTGCCTTGGTACTGGTCGGAGGGCATCTATGGCGTTTTGCTCCAAGTCTCAGGCGGTAAAGAACGCATCCATTTCTTTATCAAAAAATATGCGCCACCCCTGCCTGCCACCCAAAATTTGGATCAGCTAATTGCTGAAATTCATCAGGCCAAGACCCAATACTACACGGCGTTACTGCAGGCCGGTCAGGTTTCTCTGCGTCCAGGGATCCAGCGGTTGATCAGCGATGCCCGTCGCAAACACATTCGTTTGGCGATCGCCACCACCAGTCGCCTGGAAAATGCTGTGGCCTTGCTAGAAACGGCCCTAGCGCCTGACGCTCCCAGCTGGTTTGAGGTCATCGCCGCTGGCGATATCGTGCCTCACAAAAAACCAGCCTCTGACATTTATCACTACGTGCTTGATCAGCTGGCCCTTGCTCCAGCCAATTGCCTGGCAATCGAAGACACCGAACATGGCCTCACTGCCGCTTGGGGGGCTGGCCTGATGACGGTTATTACCGTTAACGATTACACCTATCGACAAAATTTTGCGGCGGCAGCATTAGTTCTCAATCATTTAGGTAAGCCGGATCAACCCTGCCAGAGTCTGCGGGGAAAACCGCTAACACACGCTTACTTTGATTTATCGGTGGCGCGATCGCTGGTGGCTACCCGCTTGTCCTGACTTGGGGGCTGTTCGAGACTTGACTCAGTGACACTCGAAAAAAGCGCTTGTCGCAATGACAGGCGCTTTTTCTCAAAAATTATGGAGTTATCAGATGCAACTTTCCCAGCCCAATGGGCACAAGCCCGCAACCAAATCTACGCTCCGGTCTGCTTACTCGACGTTTGAATATACAGAATCAGCAGGAAAACTGTTGGCACAAGAACAAACAAGATGCTTGCAACGAATCCAAGATTGTTGACTTCCATAATCTAAAGCCTAAACTCTCTACCACAACAAAGAGACACTCACAGTCTACGCCATCTTGATTACTGCTTGGGAAGAATCGTTGAGATTAAAGCCGTATTGCTGATCAAGCCAGCGATCGAGGCAACTTTAGATATCAACTCAGTTCATTATTTCTTCTTGGGTTTGGTCTTAACCGTGATGGGACCATTAACCAGAGTTTGACAGGCTAAGCGGCAGTTGTCCGGCCGCTTGCGTAGTTTTTTTTCTTCTACTTTGGTGCGAGGTGATAGGTTTTCACTGCCTTCAACGATTTCCACGACACATGTGCCACATTGGCCATAGCCGCCACAGTTCATCATCTTGCCGACGAGGGTATAGATATCGATATCATTTTCCATGGCCTTATAACGCAGATTCGCGCCATCTGCAGCCACAACCTCCTTGCCTTCTTCAAGAAACTTAATAACTGCCATCAGCTTTCTCCTAACTACCTAATTTCAGTCTGTCGAGTGGCTCATGTCGTTATCCTAAGGTCTGTCTAACGCATTGCGATCGCTAAATTCAGCTTCAGTAAACCGAGCCAGCTCGCAAATTGATTGCGTACGCATGTGACACTGGTTACACTTCTTTATATCTCGTCTACAGACTTATCATCACAAGGGGACTCTGGCCGGTCTGAGGAAACTTCTTTGTGTCTGGTTGAAGCCCTTAGAAAACTGTGAACATGCCTCCTGAGCCAATTTTGAGCGCTACGAAGGAGTGCAGTCTGGTAGTCTGTTTATATCTGTGACTCTTAATAAGCTTGCAAGAGATTTGTTGAAACGAAGAGGAGGAGAGTAGTCGATGGGACTACCCTGGTACCGAGTACATACGGTCGTGTTGAACGACCCAGGCCGTCTGATCTCCGTTCACCTGATGCACACTGCATTAGTGGCCGGTTGGGCTGGTTCGATGGCTTTATTTGAGTTGGCAACCTTTGATCCCAGTGATCCCGTTTTGAACCCAATGTGGCGTCAGGGGATGTTCGTCCTTCCCTTTATGTCTCGTCTGGGCGTAACCCAATCTTGGGGAGGCTGGAGTGTTACTGGCGAAGCTGCCGTTGATCCTGGCTTCTGGAGCTTTGAGGGCGTAGCCGCCGCTCACATCGTTTTGTCTGGTCTCTTATTCTTAGCCGCCTGCTGGCACTGGGTTTATTGGGATTTAGATTTGTTCCGCGATCCTCGTACGGGTGAACCCGCACTGGATCTGCCCAAAATGTTCGGCATTCATCTATTCTTGTCCGGTTTACTTTGCTTTGGCTTTGGTGCCTTCCATCTCACGGGTCTTTGGGGTCCAGGGATGTGGATCTCTGATCCCTACGGCGTAACGGGCCATGTGCAAGGGGTAGCGCCTGAATGGGGCCCTGCTGGCTTTAACCCGTTTAATCCGGGTGGCATTGTGGCCCACCACATTGCGGCGGGAATTGTCGGCATCATTGCAGGCTTGTTCCACTTGACTGTGCGTCCGCCTCAGCGTCTCTACAAGGCTCTGCGGATGGGTAACATTGAAACGGTTCTATCTAGTAGTATCGCTGCCGTATTTTTTGCCGCCTTCGTGGTTGCTGGAACCATGTGGTATGGCAATGCAGCGACGCCGATCGAGCTGTTTGGTCCGACTCGCTATCAGTGGGATAGCAGCTATTTCCAAGAGGAGATTCAGCGTCGTACCCAAGCTTCTATTGCCATGGGTGCCTCTGCTGAAGAAGCGTATGCTGAACTTCCTGAAAAGCTTGCCTTTTATGACTATGTGGGTAATAGCCCCTCTAAGGGTGGCTTGTTCCGCGTTGGTCCGATGAATCAAGGGGATGGCATCGCTCAAGGATGGCTCGGTCACCCCGTCTTTAAGGATGGCGAAGGCCGTGTCCTGAACGTTCGTCGTTTGCCGAACTTCTTTGAGACTTTCCCAGTGGTCTTGACCGATAAGGACGGCATTGTGCGGGCTGACATTCCTTTCCGTCGAGCTGAGTCACGCTATAGCTTTGAGCAGACTGGCGTCACCGTATCCTTCTTTGGCGGAGAGTTGGCTGGCCAGACCATTACTGACCCCGCTGAAGTGAAGCGGATTGCTCGTAAAGCTCAGTTGGGTGAGCCGTTTGAGTTTGACCGCGAAACCTTGGAGTCTGACGGTGTTTTCCGGACGAGTCCTCGGGGTTGGTTTACTTACGGCCATGCTGTGTTTGCGCTGCTCTTTTTCTTTGGGCATATTTGGCACGGTTCTCGGACGCTTTACCGCGACGTGTTTGCGGGGATTGACCCTGACCTTTCTGCTGAGCAGGTGGAATGGGGTTTCTTCCAGAAAGTGGGTGATCGTACCACTAAGAGCTAAACGGACTAGCTAATTTTGTCGAAAGTTAGCGGTCTACCGTTCGAAAGCGCTTGATGTTGTTCTTGCTGATAAAGTCGATGAACAGTCAAGCGCTTTCTGATCGAAATCCTTTAGACTAAACACAGAGTAGGTAGACTAGGAGGCGCTGAATAATGGAAGCTGTTGCTTACATTTTCATTTTTGCTTGTGTAATTGGGACGCTCTTTTTTGCGATCGCATTCCGTGAACCCCCTCGGATCACCAAAGACTAAGTTCTTTGCCAAGAACTCAATACATCCAGATCACGTTTTGTGACTGTTAGAGAAGCGGCAGCCTGTTTTCGTCAGGTTGTCGCTTTATTTTTCAAAGGTTAGATAGTATTGATGCAGGTACATCCCCTAAAGCTATGAAAGTAGGACAATCGTTCCACTACCGGTAGTGTCTAGGAGCTGTGCTTTGTTCGTTGAGTTCTACCGGAGACATTTAGCTGCATGCAGTGTCCCTTCTGCCAACATCCCAACAATCGCGTGTTAGAGTCGCGCTCTGCTGAGAGCGGCAGAAGCATTCGCCGGCGTCGTGAATGTCTTGAGTGTCAGCGACGGTTTACCACCTATGAACGGATCGAATATGTGCCGATCACGGTGATTAAACAAAGTGGGGATCGTGAGTCCTTTGATCGAACTAAGGTATTGCGGGGGATCGTCCGAGCCTGCGAGAAGACGGGGATGCTGCCCAACACCCTAGAAGCTTTGGTCGACGATATCGAAGCAGAACTGCAACAGCGAGCGCGTCGAGAAATTGACAGTACCGAAATTGGCGAGTTGGTGCTCAAACGTTTGAAGGGTCTCAATGAAGTTGCTTATATTCGCTTTGCATCTGTCTACAGGCAATTTCAAGGCATTCAGGATTTTACCGAAACCCTCAATCATTTAAATGCTGAAACCAAAGTTGAATCTTCACCTGATACAACAGTTGATTCTCGGTTGAACGCCATGATCTCGTAACAGTAGTTGCGGCATATCAAAGACCATTGGTTCCTGACTTAAGGCTGATCCTCATTCCATGAGTGATGAACCTTAGCGTTAGGGGTAAAGCTCCAGACGAAGTCGAAATAAAAACGGTGTGATGCTTGGACAAGATTCTAGGGCGACTAGTTGGTAACGTGAAGACTTGCTTCTTGGGGGATCAAATATTTGACTGCCGCACTCAAGTCGTGGAAGACGCCGGTTGGTGAAAAGCCTTTGAGATAGAGAGAACTGCGAATGCCACAGGTTAAAGCCAGCGTTGGCAGACTAAAAGCTTGACCGGCACAAACATCAGCTTCAGTATCGCCTACCATCCAGCTATGACTAGTATCAAAACCAAGGTGGTTTTGGTCAATAATTGCTTCTCGCAGATGGGCAATTTTGTGTTCTGTCCGATTCTTATAAGCTGTTTCGATGTTGTCTGCCCCATAGATCTGGCTAATCATCGTGGCCAGCTCATATTGGTGTAAGAAATCTAATACCTGTGCCGCTTGCCGAAGCGTAACAATCACAATCCTGACCCCGCGATCTCGCAAGCATGTGAGAGCTGTTCTAACTCCTGGTTGTAGTTGATCTTGATGTAAGAGGGTGGGTTGGTTAACTAATGGGGGAACGTGGCTCAAAAAGTCATTGACTTGCTGGCCTGAGAGACCAGACCAATCGGCAATTGTGGTATCTGGCACCCGGTTTTGCTTCATATACCAAAACTGCGCTTTGGTTAATCGTCTTATTGGGAGCGCAATTTGCTGACGGGCATAGTCGGCTTGAGTGGCCTTGAGAGCTAAACAGTAGGTGTGATAGTAACGATCTGACACATCGGCGATAGGGCCATCAAAGTCACAAAATAAGGTGCTGCCTGACGGCAGCCTTAGAGAAGCAGTTGCCGTCGGAGTGATTGAAGGTGCAGACCCATACGCAACATCCTGCATGAATTAATTCCTTAAGAAAAATTAAGAACTGTTGCTAATTCTCTACACTCTAACAGTCGAATTCCGAAAATAGGGTGATTATTAATGGTCTTCATATAGGTTGAGCTTATTTTTGTGGAAGTAAAGATAAGCTTCATTAGTTCTTACAGTCGCTTATGTGGTGACTGCAAGAACTACCAGCTAGTTGAAAATCCTCCGGTTGATGCAGGTTTGTGCATACTCTTTGAGGCAGACGGTCGCCATTCTCAGATTGCTGGTTGCCTGCCAATACACAGAAGCCAATAGTTCAGATTGAGACGGAAATGCTTCTCCTACAGGAGATTCAACGGTTCACCCGATTCAAGCAGTTTTATTGCTTGTCAATAAGCTGCTTAATAAGGCATGGCAAACGAACACTCACTGCACTGGGAAAAAGCGGCAGCCTAGTGCTGTCATAGATTTGACAAATTAATGGGTGAGGCGGTGAATAGGAACTACCATAAGATCGGCACTTCTACCTCTGAACCTGTTGTCAATTGTGCGGCGGTCTGCATTAGGCTGCACTTCCGCCATTGGTTATTGAGTCAGTTGGTCATGTACTGGAGCCAAACTTCGAAACGCTTCTAGATCGGGGCTGGCCCGCGTTTGATTGCGATTTTAGGGCGACTGCTCTTTTGATTGCGATTTTAGGGCGACTGCTCTTATGTTCTCTCGTTTTTTAAGCTGGCTGTCTGGCGTATCGCAGTTAATGTTAAACATCTGGCTGACCTGGCATTTTTGATCGCCGCGAACAACCGCAGCAAGGGTTTTGGGCTGCTTTAAGCAGCAGGCATTATGACTCTGGTAGATAATGGCTATGATCACTATGGCCTAGCGCTCTAAATCATGTGCAATAACTTTTATGAGAACTTACAAGCAGTGAGGACGTCTCAAAAAGCAAATTCTGAAGTCGCCTCAATGCTCTCAGAGCCTAGGATTAAGAGGATTGATGAGTAATGGGCGATACTGGGTTCGAACCAGTGACCTCTTCCGTGTGAAGGAAGCGCGCTACCCCTGTGCTAATCGCCCTTGGATTTATGACAATAGCATGTACCGCTACCCTACTACGCCCTTGATTAAAGAAAATATCTGAGACTAGGAGAACGGGTCTTTTAATATCAAGACCTGCTCTCGGCATTCGCTAGCCAATATTAGCGTTGGGGTCGGGTAATCCTTGAGACTCCTTTAAATGGGTTTGTACCATTGCCTGAAACTCTTGCTTTTGAATTTCAGTCCCTTGTCTTAAATTGCCAGAAGTATCGAAGAAGATCATGCTATCTAAGCTTTTCAGGGCCAACATTTGAAACAAGACCTGAATAACAGGCGTTGGGATGGCCATAATCTGGGGGTTCTTGGCCGTATTAGGATCAGAGGCGGCATCTTTAAGAGTAGCAAAACCATAGAGCACATTTTTCCGCACGTTGGGTTCTAGACGATTGCTCAAGGTTGTCATCACCCAGCTCTTACTCAGATTCTGCAAAATATAATATTGCCGATGCTTAAGTCGCCCTGCAATAGTGAGCAACACTGGCGCGATCGCCTCTACCGTTGGCCCTGTGACGCCATCATCAGGGGCATTTTGAATGAGAGTTTGAATTTGCTCTTGTAAATCGTCCATATATACAATGGTTATAGATGAAGTCGCGCCATGCCACACATCATTTAACCTAGCCCAATGACTTGGAGAGGTTTGACCGCGATCCAATAACAGCGCTCATTTATGCTATTACACTCTGTCGATTGTGTAAGCCGAGCAAACGCGACTCACCGGCAGATAGTAATTTTACGTAAGCTGTCGGGAACTCTGAAAGTGAATAATTACAATTAGGCACTACTCCCAGCATTGAGCCACCAATCATTGAGGCACTCAATTCGTTTTTGACATGGATAACTTGACGTTGCGCCATTCAAAAGTCTCCTGTGTTAATGTTTGAAGGATCATCTGCATCGGGGTAGTTCTTCCGGGGCGTGGAAGTACTTTTAGAGAAACTTTACCAAGAGCTTACGCAAGCCACACGAGCTTCTGACAAAAACAGGCGGGCGATTGCTAAGCGTTTAAATAATGAGGTACAGCGAATCTGTACCCAGAGCCAGCGCATTCAAGATTCTGGAGAAGTGGAAACTTGGGCACATAATCTCGGCATGCATCGGCTCAATCAATGTCTCAAGTACTATCGGTTTGGGTCGATTAAGGGTCGTGTGGAACTGCACAGTACGCTCAGTGCGATCGTATACCGGTATATTTCTCCCCCCCATGCCCAGGCTAGTTATCAAGCCCGCCTCAACTTAATTGAAGACTTCCTCCAAAATTTTTATCTGGAATCGCTGAATGCTTTTCGGCGAGAGAACGAGACGCCAGCTGACTACCAGCCTCGGACATTGCTAGAGCTGGCAGAGTACATGGCCTTTACTGAGCGCTATGGCAAACGTCGGATTCCGCTGCCGGGACGGCGCGGTCAACAGTTAATTATTTTGCGAGCGCAGACTTTTGCCAAGCAACAACCCCCAGAAGCTACCGTTGATATGGAAAAGGCTGCTGAAGGTGGCAGTCATGATCCGGACGAAGCTCGGGAGAGTTTGCCAACCAAGCGACTGCGTGAAGAGTTAGTGTCTCAGCAAGACAGTCTGCCAGAAGAAGTCTTGAGAAATCGGGTCATCGAAGCCTTGCTCAGTTATCTCAAAGAACGGAAACAGGAAGACTGTGCTGATTATTTCACGTTGCGACTGTTAGATTTGCCCACCGCTGAAATTGAAGCCATTCTTAAGCTGACGCCTCGTCAGCGAGATTACTTACAGCAACGTTTCAAATATCATTTAGTCCGGTTTTCCCTGTCTCACCATTGGGATATTGTTCATGAGTGGCTTGAAGCCGATTTAGAGCGTAACTTGGGTCTCGCACCTCAGCAATGGGATGACTTGAACCAAGCAATAAATGATACTCAAATCAAACTTTTGCAGTTTAAGCAAGAGGGTTTAGAAGATACTGAAATTGCTAAAAAATTAGGGATTACTTCGACACAGCTCCAAAAACAGTGGACAAAACTCTTAGAGCAAGCTTGGGAAATCCGTAACTTTTAATTTGTCATTTCTGATTTGAATTGTCCGGAAGGGGGTCTACTAGCGATGAAAAGTGACGCAGATACGATTCGGAATTTTCTAATTGGGCTCTTAGAGCACTTTAGCCGGATAGATTCCTCGCCATCAGGGCCGGTTGATGATCTCACAGGCAACTCTATCTCGGTATCGTCATCTCCCGATCAGACGATATCGACCAGTACCGCATCGAAAAATACGTATGATTCAGCCGCAGTTGAGTCTTCATCAACCTTTAGCCAACCCCCATCGACCGAAATACCTCCCATCTCTGAATTTGGAGAGTTACCTTCCGTGCAAGATCATTTTCAGACTGTGCTGAAACGTCGTCTTCAGCTTGAGATTAGCCAAAATCCGCCGCGGTTTCCTTGGGAATCGAATGTGACAGATTACCCGGTCGAATTAGCGGAATCCAGTGCCCAACCTTGGATGCTGCAACTGCGATCGCTCCCCCTGCCAACTGCCCTGCCTGATGATATTCTGGCGGGGCTGCTTAACCGCTGCCAAGAACTGATTGCAGAGTCTTTGCAGCCAGGTGTGCAGTTAATTAAAGCGGTGGAGAACTTGTTTCCCGATCAACCCCAGGCCATGGATCAAATTGCGGGCTTAGTGCTCGCCAATGCCACCGTTCGTAGCACGGCTACTCGTGATGTGGCCGCTTTGAAAGCCGCTTTCCCAGAGGGATATGCTGGGGCCAACCCACAGCAGCAAGTGACGCTGACCATGTTGGCAGCCAAAGAGATTTTGAACACGTTGACCCTCACCTTGACCCCAGGGACCCCGACCCAACATCGGGAATGGCTGACAGCCGAGGGCAATGTGGCAATGACTGTTCACTACCAGGCAGCCCCCACTGAGCAAATTAGTTTGTCAGTAAATGTGCCCTGCCCTAGCCAGATAACGATGCCTACCTTGGGCCAAACCGTCACCCAAACTCGCCCTGGCATCCTGAACCTAACCTTGCCTGAATTAGCCGATGGAACATATCCAGTTGAGATTTGTTTTAGCGATACGAACACTGCTCCTTTAACTTTTGCCCTTCGCTGGAGCCATGAAGCTTAGATGGCCAGTTGCTGATTGTTAACTTTTTCAACCGGCTTGCCGTTTATGGGAGGTCGGTTTTTAATGCCTGCCAGCAACTAAATCAGAGCCTTTGGCTAGAGGCTAGAGGAGACCACGGGGATGAGCCAGCGACTCCCGGCATGCAATTGCCGCTGCTGGTGCCGATGATTTGGAGTCATTCTCATGATCGCCTTGGGGAGAATTTAGGGCGATCGCTCTTGACCTTTTAGGTAGGCTGATATAAACCTATGGCGTGGTTTGCTAAAGCGCATAATGAAAGGATTTTTTCTGGGCATAACAAAACTGACATTGGGCGTGTTCTTAGCGTTTGTCCTGCTATCTTTGGCAGGGGTTGCCACTGCCCGTTATTTTATGGCCAAACTTTCGGTATTACCGCCCAGGCCTGTCTTCGAAAATGATGTGGCCCTACAAGTCGAAGCCGCTAATACTCAACCTGAGACTCAGCCGGTTCCGGTCGCAGCGCCCCAAGCCACTCCACCCGCCGAGGAACTGCCTCCCGACAGCTACGTTGCAGTAGTGGTGCAGCCGATTGGCCTAGTCATGCGCTCAGGACCAGGTGCCGAAAATCCGCAGCTGGGAGGAGTAGATTTTCAAGAACAGGTTTTAGTGTTGCAAACCGATGACTCTGGCAGCTGGATGAAGATCCGGGTGCGTGAGACTGGCCAGGAGGGCTGGGTCAAAGCGGGTAATACTGAAAATGTGGACGAACCGGCTCAGTAATGAATGGTTTGCCTCACCAGGGTGTAATGCTTAAGCAATCTGTTGCTGGGAGCTACTGCCAGTTGTTTTGAGATTGTTGCCAAACGTATTGAGCTAATTGATCAATTTCGTCTGCAGTGAGGCGATCTTGATAGGCTGACATCGCCCCTTTGCCATGATTGATGAGCTGCGCAACTGCCGTCACAGAGTCCACGCCATTGCGCAGCAGAGCTTTCTGCTTCAGGGTTTTACGTCGCCGCACAATGTTGCCCCCACCGACGTGACAGCCAGCGCAGTGGGTTTCAAAGAGCGCTGACGCTGATGGTGGCGTGGGCGCAGAGTCATTGGCCCAGGCGGGAGACGTGAGTATCAGCCAACTGCAAAGCACGCTCAGTAGCCATGGGAAAATCTTAGGGAGCGATCGCATTGATGATTGGCCTCCGTCACGCAACATTGATGTCTGTATTGTAGTGAGGCCAGTGACGTTGTAAAAATGCGGTCATCGCGTGCCGATCTAGTGGCCGACTAAACCAATAGCCCTGCATTTGGTGACAGCCGAGGTCACGCAGACATTTGACTTGCTCTGGGGTTTCCACGCCTTCTGCCACCAAGCCCAGTTGCAGGGCCTGACCGAGCGCAATGATCGCCTTAATCATCGCCACATCTTGTTCGCCTTGAGGCACATCTTGGATGAAGGAGCGATCAATTTTTAAACCGTGGAAGGGCAGTTGCTTCAAATAATTCAGAGATGAATAGCCGGTGCCGAAGTCATCCATCACTAAGCGAGTCCCTAATTGGCGGAGTTGCTTCAACGTTAAAAGAGAAATTTCCAAGTTGGCTAGAGCTGCTGTTTCCGTCACCTCTAACTCTAAACACTGTGGGGCCAAGTCAAAGGCCAGCAAGACTTGTTCAATATCTTGCACAAGGGTTCTATGATGCAGTTGGCGGGCTGATAAATTCACGGCAATTTCTAAATCTTCGAAGCCCTCTTGATGCCAAGTTTTGAGCTGACAACAAGCCTGCTTAATCACCCAATCCCCGAGGGGAATGATGAGGCCGATTTCCTCAGCGACAGGAATAAACTGATTCGGCATGACCTCGCCGAGTTCAGGGCTGTGCCAACGCAGTAGCGCCTCAATCCGACAAATACGGCCTTGCGCAATATCAATTTGTGGTTGAAAGAAGAGACTAAACTCTTCTCGTTGTAACCCTTGGTGGAGGTGTTTTTCTAAGATGAGTTGTTGCGAAGCACTGGAACTTAAAATCGAGGTGTAGAACCGATGCGTATTCCGACCATCGGCTTTGGCGGCATACATGGCCGTATCGGCATTTTGTAAGAGAGTCGTCACATTGTCCCCATCCTGGGGGAAGACGGCAATGCCAACACTACCGGTGACATAAAGTTCATGATTTTCAATCAAGAAGGGAGGCTTGAGATTATTGGCTAATCGCGCTGCCACACAGGCAACTTCTTCAAGGGTCTCAATATCTTGCAAAATCAGAGTGAATTCATCACCGCCCCAGCGAGCCAGTAGATCTTCCTGGCGCAGTCCGTCACTCAACCGTTGTGTGGCTTCGACCAACAGTTTGTCGCCGATCGCATGGCCCAAGGTGTCGTTGATGTTTTTAAACCGATCAAGATCTAGAAACATCACGGCAACCAAGCGATCGCGGCGGCGCGCGGCAGCAATGACTAAGGGGAGTTCCTGATTAAAAGCCGTCCGATTGGGCAGGCCCGTGAGCGGATCATGGAAGGCCTGATAGCGCATTTGAGCTTCAGTATGTTTGCGTTTAAAGGCACCGCCAATGCTCGCTGCGATGGTTACCAGAATAGATTCTTCGCTTTGGGTCCAGTCCCGAGTTTGATGGCAGGCATCTAAACCGATGTAGCCCCAGAGATCTTGGTCAATAAAGATCGGCACCATCAAAATGGCGGTGATGGCATCTCGACGCAAGAGGTCTTGCTCTTGGGTGGGAAAAGTCGCCACTGCTCCGCGAATGGGTTGCCCAGCTTGAAAGGTCCGATACCACCGCATCAGCCCATGTTCGCTATAGCATTTGTTTTGCCAGTGGGGCTGATCGATACTAGGGGTAATATTAGTTTGGGTCCATTCATAGCGCATGCTCATACAGGGCTCCCCCGATGTGGGATGCCGATGATTTTCATAGATGTAAACCCGATCAGCTGCCGCTGCCGGGCCTAAAGTGGCCAGCATGTTGGCGATTGAGGCTTCAATATTGAGATTAGTGAGCAGCTGCTGACTGGCCTGAGCGACCCCATGCAAGAGGCGATCGCGCCGGTGGAACTCTAATTCGGCCTGCTTGCGCTGAGTGATATCCTCAACTGTGCCTTCAAAGCCCACCACCTGGCCATGCTCATCACCAATCGTCCGGGCCGATTCAGAAATCCAGATGATGCTACCGTCTTTTTTGTAAACGGCTGACTCAAAGCCAATCACAGCTCCTTGCTGCAGCATTCTGGCGACAAAGGCTTGGCGCCGCTGAGTATCGACGTAGAGTTGCCGCTCGATGTTGGTCAGGCTGACAATTAAATCGGCTGGCGAATCGTAACCATAGATCTTAGCCAGCATCGGGTTGACGGTGGTGTAACAGCCGTTGGTCGTCGTTTGGAAGATGCCTTCAACGGCGTTTTCAAAGATGCTGCGGTATTTACTCTCGGCCTGCCGTAGGGATTGTTCTGCGTGCAAGCGTTCGGTCGCGATCGCGATCGCATTAGCGGCGATGCGTAGTAGCGTTACTTCTGAATGCGACCATTTTCGAGTTTCTTGGCAGTTGCTGAACCCAATGATGCCGCTAAAAGTGTCATGAACAGTCAACGGTAACAGCAAAATTGATTTCACATTCGACGGGGCTGCTCCCAATAAAGTCCGTAGAGGTGTGGGAAATTCTTCCAGTGTCTGGTTAATGCAGTGGCCCTGTTCTAATTCGGTCATCCAACTCGACACCGCCCCATTGCGATCAAACACCGCGACACTGGGATCTCCAAAGGTGTCTGGTGTAGCGGCATCAGACCATTGCGCCTTTTGGCGTAAATGATCAGGAGCCTCGGCATCAACTTCGTAGTAGTAAACGCGGCTTGCTCCCGTCGCCATCGCGAGTGGCTGCAGAATGCGACGAAAGCGCTCATTATCCCAGGAGCCGTCCAAATCCAGCAGTTGACGCTGTAGCTCCACTAAAGCCGTGAGATATTGTTCACGACTGTTGAGACTGTGCTGAAACTCAATGCGATCGCTAATATCTTCTAAACTACCGAGCACACCCACAACACGCTGGTCAGCATCATGAATGGGAAACTTGCTGACATTAATCCAACACTGTTGCGGCTTATCACCCTGAACTTCTAAAACGTTAATTTCGGGCACATCAGTCTGCATGACTTGCCGGTCCTCTTGGCGAAATCGACGAGCATCTTCAGTCGAATAGGTGGGAACGTCGTAGTCAGTCTTGCCGATGATCTCTTGGGATGAAGCTAATCCAACACTTTGGGCGAAGGCTTGATTACACCCTAGATAAAGGCCGTTGTGGTCTTTCCAAAAGAGATGTTGATGAATGCTATCTAGCACTAGATTCAGAAACTTTTCTCGGTTGATGAGAACCTGTTCTGCCTTGATCGTCTCGGTGATATCGCGGGAAACGGCCAATACTTGCAGGTCGTCAGTCTGCATGGATTGATCGAGCCTGCAGCTGACGGTTTCAAACCAGCGATAATAACCACTGCGATGGCGCATCCGAAACCTTAAGGAATGCGTTGTCTTGCGGTGCAAAAATTCGCGATAGTACCGAATCATCCGTTGGCGATCACAGGGATGTATGAGCCCTATAGGGAGTTGGCCAATGAGTTCTGCTGGGGTATAGCCCAACAAATTTCTGCAAGCGGAAGAAATATAGTAAATGCGACCATTCAAGTCATGCTGAGAGACTAAATCCAGTGAGCGATCAGCCAATATCCGATAGCGGGTTTCGCTGCTGCGCAAAGCGGCTTCGGTTTGCTTAAGGGTTGAAATGTCGGTCACAAAGCCTTCTAAACCCACGGGATTACCCGTACTGTCAAAAACCCCCTGACCTTTTTCCCATACCCACTTTTCCTCGCCGCTACGAGTCACCAGACGATACTCCACTTCATAAAACTGCCCTAGGGAGAGGGCTTGCTGAATGGTTGCGTGTACTCTCTCGCGATCATCTGGATGCGTAACATCGTTGTAGGAAACAGGGCTGTTTGCGGCTACGAGTTCTGCGTTGTGATAACCGGTGAGGCGTAGGCAACCATCACTCAGCGATCGCATGGTCCAATGGGGCGGGCCTTGAGCCGTAAACACGATGCCCGGCAGCGTGTTCATCAATCGCTGCAGATATTGTTGGTGGGCCACGAGTTCGGCTTCAGTGTGCTTGAGGCGTAAGATCGCCCCTAAATGGGCCGCGATCGCTTCCACTAAATGGATTTGTAAGCGATCGCAATCACGGGCGCCACTCATGAAAAACACCAGCACCATCAGGGTGTCATCATTCAACGTTACGGGCACCCCGACCGCTGCCCCTAAACCGCAGTTGGAGGCCAAATCGTGTCGCCGAAACAGCGGTAAGGATGGATCGGAAGCGTTGACTAGCCAGGCCGTTTGAGCTGACTCATAGACGCGTCCTGGCAGTCCTTCACCGGCTTCAAAGGTCCAGGTCAAACTGGCTTGAGCAAAGTCTTGGTATTGTGGCTGTGACGCAAACCAGACGCCGCTATGGTGCAAAACCTGATCAGCGGTAGGCAGCCAAACTTCTCCAACCACCCATTCTGTATGGACACAAACTAACTCAAGGAGGCACATCAGGGCTGCTTCAAAGCTTTCGGCTTGGCTCACCTCAACCGAAATTACTTGCAGCAGGTTTAAAGCTTCTGGGCTAGTAGCCAGAAGGTTATCCTGCAAAGACTGTGATAAGGCAATTCGTGGGGAATGAACCATTAACCATTGGCAGAGAGCAGCTGCTAAGAACTAGCATGGAATCGCTTCATCTACCTCAGCATAGTGATAGCAAACTCATTAGCGATTGGGGCCAAAAAATTAAAAGTTGCTGACTAGGTCAACGCCATCTAAATTACAGATTATCTGCCGTTGTGTTTAGCATGCCCAAAAACAGCGGCTTTCTGTATGGATGCCGAACGCAGATTAGGGATTGCTCCTCGATAGTATCCCTCATTTTCATTTATTCAACTCCAACCCCGCTCAACCGGTTAATCCCGAACGTTAACCAAAATTCAAAAGTGATGATCGAGATCGTTGTGTTCAGTCAATCTATATCCGATTTACGGTATCAGCATCCGCCCCATTCACCTTAGATATCCCTAGCGGGGATTTACCTGGGAGTAGGACCCATTACTGCAGTCATGAGAGAGACCCTAGCAGATAGAGTTAGCGCTGGAACCAGGCGGTCAGAGCCACCGCTAGACCATCAGCGGCATCATCCGGTTTGGGAATTTTGTCGAGATCTAACTCTCGCATCACTGATTCTTGAACCATCGCTTTGTCCGCATTGCCATAACCGGTGAGCGCTTGCTTAATTTGAGCTGGGGTAAATTCCACTGGGCTGAGTTGATGTTGAGCCAGCACCAGCATCACGACACCTCGCGCTTGGGCAACCAAAATGGTGTTGCCCATGCGGTAGAAAAAATAGCTTTTCTAACGCCACAAGATCAGGTTGAAAGTGCTGAATCAAGCTGTTCAGATCGTCATACAGCGTACAAAGGCGATCGCCGACAGGGGTATTCGCAGGAGTTTCGACAATGCCAAAGTCCACCACTTCCGCCCCTGCCGTGGTCGCCGCTGTATCGAGTCCATCAATCACGCCAAAGCCCAAAATGGCTAGTCCTGGGTCAAGTCCCAGAATCCGCTGGGTCACTACCGCGCACCTACGGGTTGGCGGCCATTAGTGGTTGTATCTTCATCTTCTAGGGTGACACCAAAAACCTGACTAAAGATTTTTTCGACCTTATAGCCAGAATCAATGGACTCTAATGGATCCTTGCGCAAGCGGTGCCGCAAACACATCACGATCACTTGGCGAATATCGTCTAGCGTTACCTCAGTCCGGCCTTCATAAGCCGCCAAGGCCTTAGCGGCACGATTCGCCACAATATCGCCGCGTAAGCCATCCACATCGAGTTCAGCACACACCTGAGAGATCTTGATCCGGAAATCATGGTCAAGGGTGACTTCAGGCAGCCGGGCTTGGGCGTCGATAATGCGCTTTTGAAGAGAGGTTTGCGGCTCTGAAAACTTTTCTAGATAAGTTTGAGGGTTTTGGTCAAAATCAGAGCGTTGTTCAACGATTTGCACCCGCAATTCTGGATCTCGCACCGTACGAATTTCGGCGTGCATGCCAAATCGGTCCAGCAGTTGGGGACGCAATTCACCTTCTTCAGGGTTACCGGAGCCCACCAGCACAAACTGAGCCGGATGACGGATGGAGATGCCCTCACGCTCAACCGTGTTCCACCCTGATGCCGCAGAATCTAGCAGTACATCAACGAGATGGTCGTCCAGCAGATTGACTTCATCAACATATAAGATGCCGCGATTCGCTTTGGCCAGCAGGCCCGGCTCAAAGGCTTTGACTCCCTCTGACAGGGCTTTCTCAATATCAATGGTGCCGCAGACCCGATCTTCGGTTGCGCCCAGGGGCAGATCAACCATCGGCACTTTTTTGGCCGCAGTGGGCAAGGTGTCGGTACCCCGCTCGCGCTGAATGTCAGGGTCTTGCGGTGACCGGCTAAACGGATCATCCGCCACCACGTCTATTTCTGGCAGCAGGTCGGCCAAGGCCCGGATCGTGGTCGATTTGCCGGTCCCGCGATCGCCCATAATCATGACCCCACCAATCCGCGGATCAATGACATTCAAAATCAAGGCCAGTTTCATATTTTCCTGACCGATCACAGCGGTAAAGGGGAAAACGATGCGGCGAGGGGGAGTCGAACGTTCAGCAGTCGCAGTCACAAGCAAATAACTCTCTTACAAATTCTTTGGAACAGGCTTTCAAAACTGAACCTATATTGTGCCATAGGGGTTTGCGCCTTCAAACTCTTGCCCCGACAAATGACTACTCGTGAATCCAGAATCTAGTGGATCAAAATGGGTCGTGTTGCGACCAAGTGAGGTCTAGACAATTCTCACCCTTTGAACAGCTGTGAGATCAGCCTCTTAAAGAGTCGAAGATTCCCTGGAAATCTCGACATTCCCTGACATTTAGGAATTCATTTTATGGCATCAAAAATATCGAGCAGCACAATTCTTAACACTTTGCGACTATGCTTCTGACCCCTGCTGGGTAAGGCTTGCGTGGACTGGGTGAAAGTTGTCTTGTCTGTGAATTCAGCTTGATGTCGTCAAGGGATTGAACACATGTGAGATGGACTACTAAGGTTCAAGTTTGAATCGGCTATGATCGCGGCAATGTATCTCAAACTTTCTTTCTGAAGCGGTTTTTCCATGAACAGATAGATGAGATATCGGTCTGATTTAGGTTCGTTTGGAGAGTACTGTGACTATTTACATCGGTAATTTGTCATTTCAAGCGGGGGAGGATGATCTACGCGAGGTGTTTGCCGAGTACGGTGAAGTCAAGCGGATTAGCTTGCCCACTGATCGTGAAAGCGGCCGCAAGCGTGGGTTTGCCTTTGTCGAAATGGCCGATGAAGCCCATGAAGATAATGCGATCTCAGAGCTCGATGGGGCTGAGTGGTTGGGACGTGAATTGCGGGTGAATAAGGCTCGTCCTCGCAATGAGGGTAATGGTGGCGGTAGCCGACGTGACAGTGGCGATCGCCTCAAGAGCAATCCTCTCTAGTCCTTAGATGGGCCGCACACTGGAGTTGCATAAACTAAGCGGCTTCCGAATAATCCTGAATTTCATCTGTTAGTCAGGTCATACACGTTTCTCAAACCGCTGTCCTCAAGAGAACTTCAGCTGCCCTTGAGGACATGAACGCCTGTCTAGATCAGCTCCGAGATCGGTTCGGTATGGTTTTTGGCGGCTGTAAAAGCATTAAGTTGCGCGAGTTTACGAGCATGCACCTCTGCAACTCAGCGCTTTTGTCATATGCGGATGACAGTGTGTATCAGGATTGCGCGAGTCGATTAAAGCTAGGGATAAGAGTCAGGCTTGCGAAAGCTCAGCTATCCTCTCAATGCCTGTCGAGATCAGTGAGCCACTGATCTCGACAGCGTTGCTCGCTTGAAAGAAGCGAAT
Source organism: Leptolyngbya sp. SIOISBB (assembly GCA_010671905.1). Classification (GTDB taxonomy): domain Bacteria; phylum Cyanobacteriota; class Cyanobacteriia; order Phormidesmidales; family Phormidesmidaceae; genus Halomicronema. Next base: position 5,180,943 of record JAAHII010000001.1, on the reverse strand, counting down.
CATTTGCCGATCTTCGCCACGAATGTGATGCACCATCCAATCAGCCAGGACCTCGGTGACGACCGCTACTTGGGTTTCTGCGGTTTGGTCAAACTTGGTTAATAGCGTTTGGACTTTATTGACCAAGGCTCGGTGAGTTTGACAATGCACCGCAAAATTCGGATAACCATGTTGTGCCATGAGCGCTTCTTCTAAGTCGAAGTGAGTGATAGCACAACTGGCAAATTCATTGAGCTGTGAGTAGATGGCTGCGTGATCAGGTTGTTCGCTTTGCGTTAAGTGATGAATTTGATTGACGAGCTGAAACAACTGCTGATGCTGTTGGTCAATCTCTGGGTGACCGGTATGATACTCGTCTCGCCAAACGGCAATGGTCATGGCACTCTCTCAACTTGCGGTTGATGCGGGTAAATATAGTCAACCTTGTTACCCTACGCCGCCAAGCGTGATCCCCCAAGGCGGCTGACAACATCCGTTACATAAGTGCGCGCTTGTCTGCGATCGCGCCATCATCCGCCCCTACACTAAGGGGGTGATTTAGGTAATTAGCGGCTATGGGCGTGACGTCAACAGGCGAGCCTTTTATCAAATTAGATCAGTTTTTGAAGTGGCAACAGGTAGTCCAGTCTGGCGGACAGGCCAAACAACTGATTCAAAATGGCGAGGTTGAAGTCAACGGCGAAATGGAACTGCGACGGGGACGCAAACTGTTTGCTGGCGATGTGGTGACCATTGACGACCTGGTCTTTGAGGTGCAGACGGCGACCAAGGCAGAATCGGAGGAGTAATTACGGGCGGCGGCGTTGCTAAAACCGCAACACTGCCGATTTCAATCTTTCTCTCTGGCACTCTAGGAACATGATGTTAGTGGAAGTGTGAATCGTGAGGAAAGTATTTTCGGCCGCCTGCTTGAGTTGGGCATTATTCACCGGGATGGGGGCAATGGGGCCACTGGCGATGTCACCCGCGATCGCCCAAGAAGCAACAATGAGAGTATTAACGGTTACCGGTCAAGGACAAGAGCAAATTCAGACCACTTTGGCCCAAGTGAATTTGGGTGTCGAAGTCGAGGCTGCAACGGCAGAAGCGGCTCAGGCAGAAGCCGCCCGTCAATCCACTGAGGTCGTTGAGTTGCTTCGCGATCGCAACGTTGATCGACTACAAACGACTGGCATTCGCCTGAATCCGCAATATCGTCATTTCGATGATCAGCGAACCTTGACGGGATACATCGCCACCAACACGGTCAGTTTTGAAGTCCCCATTGACACGGTGGGTGCTTTATTAGATGAGGCTGTGATGGCCGGTGCTACCCGGATTCAAGGCGTCAGCTTTCGAGCTCGTGATGAGGCGATCGCCACGGCTCGTGATGTCGCGCTGAGGAATGCTGTCGCGGATGCCCAAAGACAGGCCCAAACCGTTCTCGGTACTCTGAATTTCCAGTCCGAAGAAATCGTCGGCATTCAGATTAACGGTGCAGTGCCACCCATACCGCTGCCCGAAGCTCGATTGGCACAATTTTCTGATGCCGCTGCTGCCACGACCCCCGTGATCGGCGGCGAACAAACTGTGAATGCGACTGTGACCTTGCAAATCCGTTACTAAAGTCACGGCTAGTCATATTGGGGTGAGCTGAGCACACTGACCATCACCCGCTAGCGATCCTTCAAGGCAGGTTCTATAATCGCCTTCTGGATTTATGCCCTTGAGCAGGTGTTATGGTTCACCCCCGGTTGCAGCACATTCGCATTATTTTGGTGGAACCCGCTGGAGCATTGAATGTAGGAGCTGCGGCTCGAGTCATGGCCAATATGGGATTGTCGCACTTGGTATTGGTCAATCCCCATTGTGATCCCAAGGGGGAAGAGGCGCGGCGGATGGCAGTGCATGCGGGGGAACTTTTAGCCCACGCGACTACGGTCTCAACGTTGCCTGAGGCCCTGACTGACTGCACGCGCGCAATCGCCACCACAGGCCGTGATCGCGCCTTAAACACGGCGATGGAAATGCCTGAAGCCGCTCTTCCCTGGCTATTGTCACCTGAAGCTGGTGGGGCCTCGGCCTCAGCGGCGTTGATCTTTGGCCCAGAAGACCGGGGCCTCAGTAATGAAGAATTGAACTACGCTCAGCGGTTTGTCCGCATTCCGAGTGATGCCAGTTATACCTCTTTAAACTTGGCTCAGGCGATCGCGGTGTGCTGCTATGAGTTAGCCCGAGCGGTTGCTCCCCGGACAATGTCCAGTGCCCAGCCCCCCCCGCCTCAGATGGTGGGAGAAACGGCATCACTTGAACAATTAGAGGGTTTTCATCAACATTTAGAAGCCGTTTTGTTAAAGATCGGCTATCTTTATCCCCACACGGCGGCAAGCCGGATGGAAAAGTTGCGGCGTTTCTTTGTGCGAGCTACACCGACTTCCCAAGAGTTGGCTATGCTTAGGGGGATTTTGCGGCAGACCGAGTGGGCATTGACCCAGGTCGAGCATTTGCCTTCCTCAATTCCTGAGTTTGATTCGCAGGATACGCCGCAGGGCTAGGGTAATACCAACGAAGCATCATGGCAGACAATAACTCTCCGTCCAACAATGGCCAGGCTCCCTTTCGGCGTTATGAACCTCCGGTCACCTCGGGTTCTCCCAATGGCCAAGTTGTGCCCCCGACGCCTCCTCCGTTAACGGCACCGGGTGGCGGTACTGCCACGACATCGCGCAGTAGTCGACGGCGTCAGCGCAACGCTCGCAATCGCTGGCGTCAGTGGATTCAGTCGACGGGCGAATCGTCCCGGTCTCGTCCTAAGTCGCCATCGTCAAGACCCGCTACAGCCTCGACGCGGCATAATACTTCTCCTCGCATTCAGACCCCAATGCCCTCAACGTCCATGTCAGGGCAAAAGTCGGGCATTGGGCAGCCCAGTTCAGCGAATACTTACCCCTCATATTCAGCAGACGTCCCCACAACAACGCCTCGCCCTCAGGGAACGCCAACGAAATCAGCTAGGCCCATGCGATCGCGGCGGGGGACCCCACCAGGGACTCGGAATAAGGTCACCCCGCTGCAACGGTCATCGGCTGGAACCAGTTCTGCTCCTTACACGGCAGAGGGGGCCAAAGTTCGTAAGCTCAAGCCTCGTCGCGCTGCCCGTAAGACTCCGCAGCCGGTGCTATACGGTATTCGCTTGCTGATTTTGGGCACGGGGATCGCCGCGATTGTCGGTACTGTGCTGTCTTCGTTGAACTCTAGTGACCAAGCGGCCCGTACCGAGACCACGAATCCCACCACTATAGAAACGACCGCTCGTTCGGACACCAATCGAGAACCCCTCAGCCAACCCTTGTTGCTAGCTAATGAATTAGTTTCTGTTGAAACTGACTTGGTGGCCTTGGAGACCATGACGCCAGGGCTAACGCAGTCCGTCTTTTTCTATGATCTGGATAGCGGCAACTATATCGATCTCAATGGCACGGAACCCATTGCTGCGGCTAGCACCATTAAGGTGCCAATTTTGGTCGCTTTTTTGCAAGCGGTGGATGCTGGGACAGTGCGATTAGATGCGGCCGTTACCCTGCGCGAAGATTTACTGGCAGGGGGCTCTGGTGATTTCCAAACCCAAGAAATTGGGAGCCAGTTCACCGCTTTAGAAGCGGCAACTGCCATGATTGTGAACAGTGACAACACCGCCACCAACTTAATTATTGAACTGCTTGGCGGGGTTGAAGCACTCAATCAGCAATTTACTGCTTGGGGGTTGTCAGCAACTACCCTCCGTAATTTGTTACCCGATTTAGATGGGACCAATACAACGAGTTCGGCTGATTTAGTGCGGGTGATGACGTTAGTTGATCAGGGTGATCTGTTGAGTCGGCGATCGCGCGATCGCCTATTGAGTATTATGCAGCGCACCTATAATCGTTCCTTAATTCCCGATGGGTTAGCGGATGACTCAGCCCTGACTTATAACAAAACCGGTGACATCGGGACTTTACTAGGAGATGTCGCCCTAGTGGATACGGAAAATGGCAATCGGTATCTTATAAGTGTTTTAGTCGATCGCCCCTTTAATGATGGTCGAGCTAACGAATTAGTGCGTCGGGTGGCCGGTCGAGTTCATGAAGAAATGAACCAGCCCGTGAGTCCAGTAGGCAGCGGCTTTCCTGCAGAACCCAATACTAGTAACACTCCAGAATCGGGAACGACGAGTGAAGCGCCCACTTCTCCCGCTCCAGAGTCCGCTGATTCTGTAGAGCCAGAGGCTTATGTAGAGCCAGAAGCGCCGCTTTCTAGTCCTGAACTACCGCCAGGTTAAAACAGTGTTCTCTTGTCACTAATCAGAATTTAGAGTTCTGAGTGCAGATATAGAAGTCTGACTGGTTAGAGACTTCCAGAGTTTGGATGGTGCTAATCCATCTGCTGATTGATCTGAAAAGAATCGCCAATGCCCAGTGGGCAATTCCTCCCGAATTATCCACATATCGTCGTAAAACTAACAACTACTTTTCGATTTTCCGAAACGCTTGCAGGTAGGCATCAATCATTTGAATGATCTGGGCATAGCCAGGAAGGTTTTGTGCTTGAAAGTAATCCACGCTGGCGGTCTGGTCTCCCCACCGAATCTGCACTCGGCTGGCACCCGGCGGGATGCGCGGCTGCGATCCGGATGCCGCTTGAGCGTCAGCCAGAGCGGCTTTGAGCGTTTCTAACAGTTGCGGATCAACGTTGGTTTGCTGCTGCCAAATCTGACCGCGCTGCTGACGCTGGTAGGTCAATCTACCCGCTGGAGTCAAACTCAGGGTTTCACACCCAAAGGGATCATCAGGCGCATATTCGTTGCCGATTTGATAAACAAACAGTGCCTGATCAGTTGGATACATCAGCGATCGCAGACGCTGAACCTCCCCTGTTGGAAAGGTTTTCCACAACGCCCGAGTGAGTACCATAGGGACTTCTGAGGGCCATGGGGCTTTCGCGGCAATGTAAGTCGCTCGGTCGGCTGGCGGCAACGCGGCAATAACCTCCAGCATTTTGTGCTCAATGTGATGCGCCTGCTGAATCAGCCACGCTGGATCTAAGCGAGCTAGGTGCGCCCACAAAAAGTTCGCATGGGCCGCTGTACAACCAGGTTTTTCAGCCATTCCAGCGTGTTTTCATCAGCGGGCGTCGCTTTTGTCGCCAGGGCGATCGCGGCAGCTTGCTCCAAACTGGGGTAGCCAATATTCCAAGCTGGGGGCTGGGCCGGTATTTGCCTGAGACAGGCTAGGGCGCGATCGCTCCGCAAAGGTGGCATGACATCTGTCAGGACAGCAATCGCGCCGGTGCGGTGGCGGATGTCGATGCTCCCTAAAAGTTGACACAGGGCTTCAGCATACACTGCCCGCTCATCCCACGGGCTACAGCGAATCGCTTGCTTCAGACCATCATGCCGATGGATATGGTCACGTTCTAGCCAGATGAGCTGCCCCTCTAGGTGCTGCTCAATTTGTTGGCGAAGTGCGTGTAGGTCCTTCATGGTCATATGTGAGGCAAGACTTTCACCACCAGGGACGCCCGGTTATGCGTTGACCAAAATATCCACGTTTGTACTCAATCAGACCACCGCCATCCACACCAAACAGAAACGTATTGAGCAAGACGAAAGGATTGGGCGCTCTAGCATAGCCACACAGGGTTTGATCAATAAAGGCCGCTCGGCCCGACTGGGTCATAAACAACACCTTGCCATTTGACTCTGCCACCGGAAAAGCGTCTGGGTCTTCTAGAATATCTTCCACATCCAAGTAGTAATCCTCAGCGCTTTGTTTCATGTGGGCAAAAGCATGGTCAGGATAAAACCTGATGCGGTTAGTGTACTCACCCGGTTTGCCAATGTGACTGGGGGCTTCAACACTTAAGCCTTCAAACTGCAAGATAAAATCCAGCGCGGTCATGTTCAGAATAAACAAAGACGCCTCTCTAGCCCATTTTGGCTGGTCATGCTGTTGCCGAATCTGCCCCGTCCAGCCTGCTGCTTGGAGTTTGGCAAACAGTTCAGGATAGACATCAACATACACTTGGTGCACCAACTGACTATCTGGCATCATTTTTTCATCAAGCCTCTCAACAAACTAGTACTCGGTGGCATAAGTCTCGATACTGATCTCCCACCCTACGGGGAGCCGCTCCGCGTCTACATCCCCCTTTCTTGAATGCCCTTGGGCGATAGCTTGGGAGAGGGATGTAGGGTGAGGGCGAATGGGTAGCAAATTTACGCCGAGCGGGACTAGATGCATGACGCCCCCACGCTCAATGCCGAGCAGCGTGAACTCGACCCAGATCAGAAGCAAGCATAGAGGCGGTTTGGCAGTCTCTTCAAACTGCTTGAGGGCTTTTCCTAAAACATTCGGCACTAGTACGGCACAGCAGCAGTCATCCCCCCGTTCCAGTTTCTTGCCCCCTAGCCACTCAGCTAAATCACCAAGGATTGGCAAGTTCACGCCGCACTTTAGTACCGCCCTGACTGAAGCCAATCGTCAATACCTGGCAAGCAGCACTCTAGTGGGGACACGGTTGAACTAGTGCGGTCAAGGTATGAAGCAGAGGAATGATGGGGTGATTTTGGCAAGAGCGCTTTCCAGGCGATCGCCCCAATGCCTACAGTAACTGAGTGATATGTCTACAGACATTCTCATATTTATGCCCTGACCTGTCTGGAGTTGGAGGTGGATTAATGGCGGCACCAAACATCGAAATCACGGCAGCACCCCAACCTGATGAAATTAAATTTCTGACAGAGCAACTCGTCAACTTCAATAGTCAGCGAGCTAGCGATGGTAATTATCAGCCCTTAGCCATTTTTTTGAGAAATGCTGATGAACATATCGTCGGCGGCTTGATGGGCGAAACCTATTGGCAATGGTTGTATGTCGATATGCTGTGGGTGCATGAATCTTGTCGAGGCCAAGGTTACGGGGATACCCTACTGACCACTGCAGAACAAGAGGCGATGCAGCGTGGTTGCCGTTATGTATATTTGGATACCTTCAGTTTTCAAGCACCCGAGTTTTATCAAAAGCGAGGGTATGTCATTTTTGGCGAACTGCCGAATTTCCCAGAGGAATATAGTCGTTTCTTTTTGAAAAAAGATCTACCAGGAACAGTGTGATTTGCCTAAAAAATAGCTCCAAGAGACCGCTGATGAATCACTGAGTTCTTGCTCAAGCATTGGGCAACTGGTTTCCTGGTTGCAGCCAGTCGTCTACAACCTGCAAGAAATGCTCTAGGGGGGATATCACACTTGATTGGTTATGGTGCTGGGTAGAGGAATCTTTCCAGGCGATCGCCAGCTTCAGCATGGGGGTCGCTTCTTGCAGCGAACGGTACACCACCCCCGGTCGGCTGATGCTTTGCAGAGATGTGGAGACGAAGGCAATGCCAATGCCTGCAGCAACTAAGCCAATCATCGTTGGTTGGGGGGTGGCTTCTTGCACCACCTTGGGACTAAAGCCAGCCTGCGCACAGAGCGTCATAATTTCTCCATAGAGCTTAGGCCCGACTGTCTGCGGAAACAAGATAAAAGACTCTTGCGATAAATCTTGAATCGAAAGCTCGGGTTGGCTCGCTAGGGGATGACTGTCGGGCAACGCAACCACCATTGGTTCACTCAAAACCTCTCGTTGCTGCCAGGGAGCGGCGAGCGGAGGGTGCAGAAAGCCGATGTGCAGTTCGCCAGCCAGCAGGGCAGCTTCTTGATCGGGCGTGCAGAGTTCGTGCAGATTAAGTTGCACGTCGGGATAGCGATCGCGAAATCGTCGCACAATTTCTGGCAGCACCGTATAGAGAGCCGGTCCGGTATACCCGATGGCTAATTTGCCGAGCTTGCCCTGAGCGGCCCGTTGCACAGTCGCGATCGCAGTGTCTGTGTGCTCCAGCAATCGCGAGACATCCGCCAAGAAAATACGTCCCGGTTCGGTGAGCTGTACGACCCGCTTGGTGCGATACAGCAGTTGCACACTTAGCAAAGTTTCTAACCGCCGAATCTGGTCGCTGAGGACAGGCTGCGTAATACCCAACTGCTCTGCCGCGCGACCAAAATGCAGCGTTTGTGCCACCGCTGCAAAATACCGCAGATGTCGCAGTTCAACTTGAGCGGCCATGTCGAGAGCCTTAATAGCTTTCACCTATTAAAAAACTGCCAAAAATCTATTGGACAAATTATACCGACAGTTTCTATGGTGTTTTTAGTTTTTCTTGACACCTGTTATGAAGCTCAACGCGATTGCTCGATCACTCTTGGTCGGCCTGTTTTGGCTGCCGATCTCAGTTCCTACTCGTGCCCAAGACCGGGCTGCACCGATGACATTTCAAGGGCGCTATCTGGTGTCAGTTTCCGATGCAGATATGGTGTCGTCGGCCTATGTCAACGGGCTGCTCGGTCCTCGGGAAGGCCGCGATGCGCTCAGCGTGATTCCGTTGGAAGGTCACGTGCGAGATTTGCAGGCCTATGAGGTGGAAGCAAGTAATTCTGTTGCGGGACCTCCTGTTTCCGTCGTGGTGACACCTGATGGTCGCTATGCGATCGTGTTGGAAACCTGGGCTCAGCGCCCTGAAGGCAATGAGAATGAGCAAACTTTTGCCGATTTGACGCATGGCGATCGCTTGCAAGTGTTTGATCTCATGGACCCAACTCAGCCGACCCTGGTACAAGACGTCGAGATCGCCGAACGGCCCGATTCGGTCAGCATCAACGCTGATGGTTCGCTACTTGCGGTAACCTTCCATCCGGCTGGTGCAGGCAGCGAAACGCCCATAGCGCTAATTCCCTTTAGCAATGGTCAGCTCGGAGAGCCTGTTTACCCGACTATTCCTAGCTTTGCGCTGGGCGAGCGGCTGATTCATGCGGAATGGCACCCCCGTCGGAGCGTGCTAGCACTGGCAAACGAGACCGCTGGCGAGATTTCGTTTGTTGAGGTCGTCGGTCAGGAACTACGGGCCTGGGGGAATGTGGTGCAGGCCGAGAAAGCACCGTACATGGTGCGGTTTACGCCGGATGGTCGGTATGCGATCACCAACGCCCTTTATTGGGGGGCTGATGTCGCAGGTCTCTGGACCGAAGCCCCTCGGGGCAGCGTCGTCAGCATTCGGCTAGAGGCCGGTATGCAGGCCGATGGCTCACCACGCCACGCGCTCGTCTCACGGGCGATGACGGGGGTCAGTCCAGAGGGGATTGCCATCAGCCCGAATGGACGCTATATCGTCACCACTAATCTAGAACGCAGCTATCTGCCCTACGACGACGATCGCATCACCTGGTTTTCGTCTCTGACGCTCATCACCCTTGACCCTGAAACCGGTCAACTTAGCCGGATTGCTGACTATCCCTATGACGGTATTTTGCCAGAAGCCGCCGCCTTTGATGCTTCTAGCCAATATATTGCCGTGGTGAACTATGACCATTTTGACGATCGCATTCAGGGTGGCTCGATTGACTTCTGGCGAATTGCGGTAGATCCGCTCGATCCGCAACCCATGCTGGTGCAAACCCGCTATTCAGTGCCGGTCACGCGGGGGGCGCACTCGATGGTGTTGGTGCCTTGACGATCAGTCACTGAGCACGTCCGTGCCCCGCTTTCGATTGCTGGCGGGGTGGGGCGATTTTGCCGGCCGTGTGCAGGGGTTCTGCGGGGTGATTTCTGCCACCACCTGCACAAACTTCTGGATGACTGGAGAACTGGAGTGCTGCCGCCACGCTACTGCGAGTTGGAGAGCGAGTGGTTCTCCAGCCAAGGGGCGATAAGCAATGCCTGTGAGTCCAGCTTTTTGTAAACTTTCTGGTGTGAAGGTCAGCCCCATCCCGGCGGCAACGAGGCCGATGCGTGTTTGATGTTTGACCTCTTCATAAACGATGTGGGGTTCAAAGCCCGCTTCTCGGCAAAGAGTAAGGAATTGATCATAGAGAACGGGGCCTTCATACCGGGGATGCAGAATAAACGCTTCATTAGCCAAGGCCTTGAGCGGAATGTAAGGCTGATTGGTCAGCGGGTGATTCTGGGGCAAGGCCACCTGTAACTGCTCACCCTGAAGGGGATAAAGATTGAGAAAAGTGTCGTCAATGGGGGGATGGAGAAAACCGACGTCGATCTTTTCTGCTTTTAACTGGTGAACTTGATCAAGGGTACAAATCTCGGTCATGGCCAGTTCGACATCGGGATGGCGATCGCGAAAATGCTTCAAAATTTCGGGCAAAACGGTATGCATTGAGGAAGGAGTAAACGCAATTCGTAAAGCGCCCACCTCTCCCCGTGCCACGCGCTGAGCCACTTGCACCGCCGAGTCAACTTGCTGCAGGGCCTTGCGAATTTCATCAAGAAAGGCGGCACCGGCATCAGTCAGCTCGACAGTCCGTTTTGTGCGCCTGAGTAACTTGACGCCTAATTCCATTTCGAGCCGATGAATTTGTCGGCTCAACGCCGGTTGGGTGATATGCAATCGAGCGGCGGCGTTCCCAAAGTGCAGCTCTTCTGCAACCACAACGAAGTATTGGAACGCGTGGAGCTTCATAGTAATAGCTTTTTGTTATTAGTTTCACTCAAAAAAGCATTGGACAGCATTATTTTCTGTTGTCTATGGTGTGAAAAGTCAATCGCCGTCTACAAAATTGACGCGGCAGTCTCCGTCAAGGCTGCAACCTGATGAATCTTGATCATGTAACGCAAGACTCATGTGACGCAAGACGGTTGAGGGTTAGCGCTGGCATGCGATGACCTCAACTCTCACCTTTGATAAGAATGCAGGAGAAATCGATGAAAAGCTGCTTACTATTCACCCTTTCGGGAGGATTACTGATGGCGCACTTGGCCTTCGCTGACGGCATCTTAGGACAGACACCCGTTCCCGCGATCGCCCAGACCAGCGCTGAACAACCAGGAATGGATGAGTTGGGCTTCCTTTCAACTCGGTTTGACCGTCCTCAAGCACTGCAAGACTGGCAAGAGTTTCAGATCACCGGGTGGGCGCCCAAGTGGGCAACGCCCCGAGTCGAGGATGGCGTGTTGGTGCTGCAGCCCAAATCGTCCGGTTGGTTTGAAGATAATACGGCTGGGCATTTGTATCGCGCAGTGACCGGAGATTTCATCGTGACCACCCGGATTCGGGTCGAGGGGACGCAAAGCTTGGTGCCGCAGCGATCGTTCTCCCTGGCTGGGCTGTTGATTCGAGCGCCCCGCCCCTTCACCGCTGAGACCTGGACCCCTGGCAACGAGAATTGGCTGTTTTTTAGCGTTGGCACCGCCTTCCCTGCGGGTCAGCCGCAGTTCGAAATTAAATCCACTTACAACAGCCTCTCTACCCTCAAAATCTCTGAGGCCCCAACCGGCTGGATGCGGCTACGCATCGCCCGGTCCGGGGAGTTATTCACCCTGCTGTCTCAGGGCGAAGGCTCAGACGAGTGGCAGGTACTTGACCAGTTTATTCGCCCCGATTTGCCAGAGACGCTGAATGTGGGGCTCACTGCCTATGCCGACTGGGATTCGATGGCTCCCGACTATCCCAACTATCAGCAGTACAACGAGCAGGGAGCTGCTAGCCAAAACCCCGACCTATTGGCCTACGTAGAGTCGATTGAGTTTCGTCGGCCGACCACGCCCCGATTTCCCCTGGCCACCCTCGACCCCAGAGTTTCCTTTGACCCAGCGCTGTCTGAGGCCCGCATGCAGGATTTGATGGCCGATTGAAGGCCGGTTGGGTAAATGACCTTATTTGAGTATTGACCTTTTGCTCTCTTAAAACCATTGACATCATGCTTCATTTCAAACAGCTGGCGGTCGTGTTGATCGGGGGAGCGATCGCCTGGATGCTGGCTCATCTCCAACCCGTTCATGCCCAAACCCCACCCAATTTTCAAGGCCGATACATTGCGGCCATTTCTGATGGCGATATGCGCGCCTATGCCTATATCGATGGGCAACTAGGCCCACCACGCGGCCCCGATCAGCTTTCCCTGGTTACGCTGCCGCTCCCCGCTGCTCCGACTTTGACTAGCTCCATCGAAGTCTCGAATTCAGTTATCAATCCGGTCTACAGTCTAGTCGCCTCCCAAGATGGCAACACGATTTTTGTGGCAGAGACCAAAGAGGCGCGTGAGCCTGAAGACCGGCTCATCACCGATTTAGATCTGGGGACGACCCTTCGAGCGATCGATGTATCAGACCCAACGGCTCCCAAGGTGATTGCAGACGTGACGGTCGGCATCGACCCCCAAGGCGTGTCGCTGGATGCTAGCGGCACCACGCTAGCCCTAGCCACCAAGGAGCCAGAAACACCGCTCACGTTTGTGAGGTTTGAGAACGGCGAGTTTGGCGAGCCCATTCAGTTGCCGATGCGGGGATTTTCACCCGTAGCAGAACTACCAGATCAGGGTATGTTGCCGCATCACGTGGAGTGGCACCCAACAGCAGATGTGATTGCCGTGAATGCCAACTTTCGCGGACAAGTACAGTTCTATCAAGTCATGCGGGATGCCCAGGGCAATGTGAGCGATGTGGTGCCCTGGGGCAATCGAGTCGTCACGTCGAAGTGGCCCATGTCGGGCAAGTTCTCCCCAGATGGGCGGTTTTATGTCACCAACGATTTGCAATGGGGGCCAGATGTCAGAGGTTTCTACCTCAATGCCCCTCCCTCACAGTTGACGGTTATCGAATTAGCCCCGCTAAGGACGGAAGCAGAAGCCCAGCATTTTGTTGTCGGCGGCGTATCGCTACCGAGACATGCCGAAAGCCTGGCATTCTCGAACGATGGCACCCTCATAGCTACCAGTAACATCGGTCAAACCTGGTTTTCTCCGGGTGAGACCGGATACAGCCAATCTTCCCTATCCCTGATCCAGTTCGATGCGATGACAGGACAGGTAAACCATGTCGGTGACTGGACCTTCGACGGCATCCTCCCGGAGGGGATTGAATTTGATGCGTCTGACCAGTACGTGGTGGCTGGTGTCTTTGAATATGACACGCCGGAGCCGCGACAAGGAGCGCTTGAGTTTTGGCGAGTGAATCGTGCCGGAGAAACGCCCCAGCTTGAACCGACCGATTACGTGATTGCAACTGGGCCGGGAGCCCACTCACTGATTGTGGTTGATTGAGATGGAGAAAGATGCCAATGGCTCTCTCTAAAAGAGTGGTTTGGAGCATTTTGCTCGTTGTTGCCATTGCCGGGGCGATCGCTCTCAACGATCTCCTGCTGCCTCGTTCCTGGTACAGCTCCAGCAGTCCCTATCAAGCTCCCTATGCGAGTGAGAATTATGAGCCCGCGACGGCTGAGACAGCAGCCTCATTCCGCGTCGAGTTGCCGGCCAACTATCGCGATCGCTTGGTGCAGTACGTCACTGTAGATTGCCCCAACAGTCGTATTGTGCGCAAGATGTTTGTGAATCCAGAAGCCTTGGCAGCGCTACGCACCAACAATACGCCACCCAGCGGCACTGTGCTGATGATGGAAACGCACTCGGCCCAGCCAGATAGCGACGGACGCTTGCGGCCTACCCAGTTGAACAACGTGTTTGTGCGAGAAAAGCGCGACGGTTGGCAGGTCAATGAAAACAGTGGTGACTGGCGATCGGCCTGGTACAGTCCCCAAGGGTCATTAGTATCGAACAGTCAAAGTTCCTGTATTGGTTGCCACACCAGGGTGCGCGATCGCGACTACCTATTCACCCTACCGGCGCTACTCACCGCCGCCAATACTGGTCAAAGGCAATATCAGGAAACGGAATTTAGGACATCGGTTTGCCGATAAGGATGAGAAGCAATCAGGAGTCGCGATCGCCTCCCATCCCTTTTCAAAGACTAGAACAGTGAGAACAAGTCATAGCCGATACCGAAGACCAGACCAACATCGGTGCCGTCTTCATCAAAACTGGTGTTGATGCGAACGGTGCCTGTCAGTTTGTCGATAATCGGCACATCTACGCCCGCTGAGATAAAAGGATTGATGTCAAAGTCTTCAGTTTCTACCGACACCCCGGCCCCGGCAAACGGAAAGACGAGCGTACGGTTAGCTTCTTCATTACGAATGGGGGCACCCCCGGTCACCGCTGCGGTAAACAATGAATTGTCGCCAATGACAGAAGCCGTGTGAACCGAGAGGTTGTCTGTAATCGAGAAGCGGCCTACGATCGAAAATCCGCCATCACCCAGCGCAGTGTCACCGCCATCACTGAGGCCCACTGTTGCCCCAACGCCAAATGAGTAGTTGATGCGCTCCGGGGTTTCGTCGTCAGTCTGTTGGGCGACCAGAGCCTCTTCGGCATCGCCTGTTTCGCTCGACGTCGATTCCTCACCCGTTGGAGCATTGGTCAATAACAAAGTTTCAGCAGTTAACGCTTCCGCTTCAGTCACGATGGCAGGCTCAGGTACCACCTCATCGACTGAACGAATCTGAGCTTTAGTTGGTAGCCCCGAAGCGGCGAATAGTCCAAAAGTGAGGCAAAGCACAGCTGACGGTTGAATCTTGGGTAGAGACATACAAAAGCCTTGAAGAAAAGATATACGGGCGGTATCCCATAAACTCGCTCGGACGCGTTTAAGTTTCAAACTATTCCAGACTATAGAACATTCATCTGATTAAAAGTGTTGGCTGCAGCAATTAAGGACAGGCGCTTCCATGAGATCAGCGATCGCCTAAAGGATTAGGGTCGGCAATCGTATCGCTTTGCCGAGGCAAAGCGATACGATTGCCGAAATGATTGCGGAGACAATCCCCTCCATGGCGACACTGACACGGGCGGAAAAGTATGAGCTGGGCAAAGCCTTACGTCGTCAAGCGGGTCGCAAAAGCCATGGTGACTGGTCACCCTCGGATACGCGAGCCGATCCTTTAGAGTTACTGCAGCAGAGTGATCAGGGACGTCTGTCTCATCTACTGCCCATCAAATATGGCCGCATGGTGGAATCGCCTTTTACCTTTCTCCGCGGCTCAGCCATGGTGATGGCAGCAGACCTGGCCCATACCCCCGTTTCTAGCCTGACGACGATGCTGTGCGGCGATGCTCACCTATCTAACTTCGGCGTGTTTGCGTCCCCAGAGCGCAATTTAATCTTTGATATCAACGATTTTGACGAAGTTTATCCCGGCCCTTGGGAATGGGATGTCAAGCGGCTAGCCGCGAGTGCCGTGGTGGCAGGGCGGTCTAACAACTTCCAAGACGCCTTTAACCGTGAGCTGGCGGAAACCGTGGCTCGCGGATATCAAAAGGCGATGCAGTACTTTGACGACCACACGACGTTGGAAATGTGGTACTACCACATCGATGCCGAATATGTGCTCGATCTCTTTAAGGACGCATCTTCTAAACAGGGGCAGCAAACGGCTCGCGAGATGTTCCAGAAAGCCCGCCAGCGGACCCAAGCACAAACCCTCGATAAACTCACCACCCATCAAGATGGCCGACTCCGGATCATCAGTGATCCCCCTTTGTTGGTGCCCTTTCGACAAAACGATTTCGACGACGTCTTCGGGGAAGTGGGAGTGCGAGAAACCATTGAGTCAGCCTGGCAAGACTACCTCGATAGTTTGTCCAAAGAGCAGCAGTTTCTGCTAAGTCGATATCGCATTACCGACGGGGCATTACGGGTTGGAGGCATCGGTAGTGTCGGCACCCGCTGCCTAATCGTTTTGCTCGAAGGTCAGGGAGAAGAGGATGCGATCATCCTCCAACTCAAAGAAGCGGGGGCATCGGTATTGGAACCCTTTCTGCCAACCCATGCCTATGACACTCATGCCGAGCGTGTCGTCACCGGCCAAACCCTAATGCAGACCGTGAGTGATATTTTTCTAGGCTGGCATCAGAGCGCCGCCACCCAGGTGGATTATTACTGGCGGCAACTCAAAGATATGAAGGGTGCAGTTGAGGTCGAAGATCTCGACCAACAAGGCTTAGAAACGTATCTAGAGCTCTGTAGCTGGACCCTCGCCCGCGCCCATGCCCGCACTGGGGATGCGGCCAAAACCATGGGCTACATTGGCAAAAATGACAAATTTGCTGGAGCGATCGCGAAGTTTGCCATGGCCTATGCCGACCAGACGGAACAAGATCACGAACAGCTAGAAAAAGCCGTGAAGTCGGGAAAGATTGCGGCCGAAAAGGGTATCTAATCCATTGCTGCTGGATAGGGCAACAGCTCTTGATGTGCTTGCTTGGGAGCCCGAGGGGACAGGGGGCAAACCTGTATAAGTCCTGACTTTTCCTACTAAGTCCTAGAACAACCAAATATCAAGGGTTCTGGGAGTGAAGATGGTTCTCAACAAGAGGTGTCTATTGAGAATTACTAACGAGCCTTTAGGCTTCCAGGGTGGTCAAATCCTGCCGGATTTTTCTCCCAAAAAGATAACGGGAAAAGTCAGGTATAAGTCGTGGTTTAGAACATCGGTAGAGAATGAATCCCTGACGCATTTGCTCAGCTGCACCGTGATCGCGCTGCGCGTCGTTAAGCCTCTGCCGCTGGTTCATCAGGGGTATCGGTTGAGGGGACAAACTCAACATCGATCGCTTCTACTGCGACTCCGGCCTCCACAAATTCAATGGATTCGTCATCGGCTAAGAAACCCATAACCTCGATATCAGACTCGCCCGCCGACAACCGCCCCGCCGCCATCCCGCCTTCGGAGACAAAGGCTGTGTAAGCGACTTCCCGCCCGGCCTCTAGCTGATCGGCAAGATCCCGTTGGAGAGCTTCCGCCATGACCGTAGCGCCCACGTCTTCCAAAGCGGCTTGCAGATCGGCCACCCAAGTATGCTCAATCACTGCCACCAAAGCCGAAGTCTCCGGGGGCAAGGCTTCTCCCAGAATTTTTATGCGACCTTTCGCAAATCCAGAATTTTTGAGTTTGTTGGCCAACGCCCCAATTACGGCACCGGTTGCACCCGCCGCAATAATGCCAGGGCCAGTCACCAAGCCAATCGCCGCGCCCAAAGCACCGCCCCACTTGGCCCCCGTCTTGGCTTGAAAATCTTTCAGCTCAGCAATATGCAGCTTGCCTTTAGCGTTACGCCTGAGTACGGCCGCCTTTTGAATGCCGATGAGATGTTGCCGTTTCGCCGCCCTCAAGGTTTTCATGGCCTCATTCGCGGCTTTTTCATCATTGAAGCTAGCGATGAGTAACTGTACTGGCGCATCTGTCATGGTGAGTGATCTCCTGTTTGCAAAAACCGTGCCTATCCTAATTTCTGCGACGGGATTGACATGAGTTTTTAAGCAAAACTCTAGTTCTGCACTGGGACCAAGTTGAGTGCTTAAATGGCGACTCTGAAGCCATCGCAGGTTTCTAGAGCGTGTCATCAATTAATCCCAGAACCCTTTAGGAATAAGCATTATCGCGCCCGCATTCACTTAATAGACTAGGGGCTGTTGCCCTTTCACTTTAAGGATTTGACCGCGACCGGATGACAGCCCCTAGAACAGGGCATTGGGGCTCGTGAACGTTACTGGAGTCGCTGGCCTGCGCTATCTAAAATCACCTCACCGTCCTCTTTCGCGAATGGACCGGGTGGCCACTGCTCCAGCAAATCGAGAACCCTTTCACTCGGACGACACAATTTCACCCCTTTCGGAGTACACACAATCGGACGATTGACCAAGATGGGATGCTCCAGCATCGCTGCGAAAATCACGTCGTCAGAGATATTAGGGTCTAATAGGCCCAACTCGGCTGCTGGAGATTTAGTTTTGCGGAGGGCTGTATGAGGTGTCAAATCAGCGGCGGCAAAGAGCCCCAACAGTTGAGGTCGGGTCCAACCGGTGTTGAGATATTCAATCACGATGGGTTCGTAACCCGCGGCTTCAATCAGTTTGAGGACGTTGCGGGAAGTGCCGCAATTGGGGTTGTGGTGGATGACAATCACAGACTGGCCTGCTTGATCAGTGGGGAATGGCTATACCCTACTGGATCACCAGCCGATATGGAGGATGCCTGCAATACCAGGAGTCCGGCTGTTAAGTCTGCGTCTGAGTCCGATGACGAGTGCATGCTCGGTGGGAAATGTCAGAATAACGGCTCGCGACGGCATTATCCCTTAAGCTGCTTTTGGCGTTGCAAGGTCTCCAGTGCCGCTTGAAAATGCTGGGGTTGAATGTGAATCTGCGTCGGATCTTCGGCCCCCGAAGCGCGGTATTCACGAATCGCCTCCAGTGCCGCTTGATTGCTGAGCAGGGCCAGGTCAGCGCCATTCCAACCCTCAGTTTGAGTCGCGATCGCGGCCAGGTCAACATCTGCTAGAGGGCGATCGCTGTTATGAACTTGCAAGATGGCTAAGCGGCTTTCTTCTGTCGGGAGATCCACTTCGATTTGTAAATCTAACCGTCCGGCTCTGAGGAGGGCGGGATCAAGGGCGGTGCGACGATTGGTGGCCCCTACTAAGAGGACATCGGTGCTGTCTTGCAGGCCATCGAGTTCTGTCAGGAGTTGACCCACCACGCGATCGCTCACGCCAGAATCCCCCTGATACTGTCCCCGCTCAGGGGCCAGCGTATCGATTTCGTCGATAAACACCACACAGGGAGCTGCCTGTCGCGCTTTGATGAATAGCTCACGCACCGCTTGTTCAGCAGCACCGACCCAACGGCTCATGAGTTCTGGCCCATTCACCGCAATAAAATTGGCGCGGGCCTGGGCCGCAACGGCTTTCGCCAGCAACGTTTTGCCCGTTCCCGGTGGCCCCCACAGGAGGATGCCACGCGGCGCAGTGGCTCCCGTGTGTTGATACAGCTCGGGATACAGCAGCACCCCTTCCACCGATTCTTGCAGTGTGCGCTTGGCCGTTTCCAGGCCACCGATATCCTCCCAGGCAATGTCAGGCGCTTCCACTTCGACGGAACGCAGCACCGAGGGCTTGATTTCTTTCAGGGCCGCCGCAAAATCAGTTTGCGAAACATGCAGATCCGCCGGAATCGGGTCATTCAGCGACGGGACCTGACGCCGCAGGGCAAAGTAAGCGGCTTTTTGGCATAACGCCTTGATATCAGCGCCGACCATGCCCACCGCGACATCGGCGATCGCCTCCAAATTCACCGTGTCATCCAGCGGCATCTCGCGAGTCTGAATTTGCAGAATCTCTAATCGGCCAGCGCGATCGGGCACCCGAAACTGCACTTCCCGATCGAGCCGACCGGGACGCCGCAGGGCCGGGTCAATGTGGTTGGGCTGATTGGTGGCGGCTAAAACCACGACCCCCTGGGTTTTAGCAAAGCCATCCATCAGACTCAGTAGTTGAGCGACCAACCGTTTTTCAACCTCGCCTTCCACCTTGCTGCGATCGGGGGCCAGACTGTCAATTTCGTCAATGAAGATGAGACAGGGGGCAGACTTAGCCGCTTTTTCAAACACTTTGCGCAAACGACCTTCGGCTTCACCGTAGTACTTGCCCATGATTTCGGGGCCAACGATCGCGATGTAACTGACGCCCAATTCTTCCGCCAGCGATCGCGCCGTCAGGGTTTTGCCAGTGCCCGGTGGCCCCACTAACATCACGCCCCGAGGCGGTTCAAGTCCCAGTTGGGTCAACACATCCGGCCGCTTGAGCGGAATCTCGATCAGTTCCTTCAGTTCTTGGATGATCGGAGCCAAACCGCCGACATCTTTGAGGGAGGGCATGGCGGGCGCGGCGGGCTTCTCCTGAGCGGCACTAGAAGACGCTGGCTGAGAGGGCTTTTCAGACTGGGGGGCAGCGTCAGCAAGCGGTGAGCTGGAGGTAGCACCCGCATCTGCGGGGGGCGGCGTCACAATGACTTCTTCACTGATGCCGTCGTCGTCATCCCCCCCCGTACCCGGTGTGCGAATGCGCGACACCCCAATGTCGGGAATATTGCCCTGGCGCGGAATGTTGCCCAACCCCCGAGCATTGACGCGAATATCGGTCTTGAGTTCGCCGTTTTCCGCTTTTTCTTCTAGCGTTTTGGCCAGTTCTAGCAGTTGCTCAAAGCCTTTGAAGAAATCATTCATCGCCATATCCAGGGTGTCAACGACATCACATGCTCCAGCCCATGTTGGAGACCGTGCAGCGGCTCACGTGACTCTAGTCTTCACTATAGCTTTCCCGTTTTGAGGCGCTTTTCATGGCGCATTTCAGTTTTTGTAATGAAGGTGCCACCCAGTTCCGCAGAGAGATTTTACGCCAGTGGGTACTAATTTTTTAGCGATCAGCATTAATAGTCTGGAAACTAAATTTCTTGCCGCATCGCAGCGATAGTAGTGCGATCCCCCGCTATCGCCGCCCCCTTGAAAAAGGGGCTATTCAATACCTGGATTGGGATGCCCCCTTTTTCAAGGGGGGGGATCCAGCCTCTGTCAATAACGGTAGAAAACTTGATTGACGCTGTAATTAATTTGATTCAGTCAAGATTGAGGTTTTGAGAAAGTCGAGAAAAGCCCGCACTTTTAAGGGCATGTAGGCCCGAGAAGGAAACACAAGCCAAGCGGCAGTATTGAACTCGGTAGCGGTGACTTGATAGTCGGGAAATACGTCGATCAAAGTTCCAGCTTGGAGTTCGGCGTCAATCAACCAGTTGGGCAATAGGGCGAGTCCTAACCCGGCGATCGCGCATTGCTGCAACGCCAACGCATTAGAGATGACAATGCTGCCTGTTACCGGAATTTCGGCCAATTTGCCTGCCTGATCTTGGAATAGCCAACGAGAGCGAAAGCCTGCCAGGGGAAATCTCAGGCAGGCATGTCGGGCAATGTCGCTGGGAGTTGCCAGCTGTCCTGACTGAGATAAATAGTGGGGACTGGCACAGACACGGTAGTCGGTGGGCATCAGTCGCTGGGCAATCAGGGAAGAATCAGCCAATATGCCTAACCGAATGGCCACATCAATCCGTTCTGCGAAGAGATCAAGCACGGCATCGGTGAGCAGTAGCTCGATCGCTAAGTCCGGGTACTGCTGGCGAAATTGTGGCAATAACGGCACCAAACATCGCTGGCCAAAGGAAACCGAGGCCGTGACGCGGAGCGTACCTCGGGGCTGCCCAGAGACATCCGTGGCGATCTCGATCGCCTGCTGCAACTCTTCCACCAGGGGACCGACACGTTCAAAGTAGGTCGTGCCGGCTTCTGTCGGCGAGAGGCGACGCGTAGTGCGTTGAAACAGCCGGAGGCCGAGTTCTTTTTCTAATCCGGCAATGGTGCGCGAGATCGACGATGGGTCCAGGTTGCGATCGCGGGCGACAGCCGTGAAGCTCCCCTGCCGCATCACTTCCACAAAAATTTGTAGCGTCGAAATCTCCACCAGCAAAGCTCAACTCATCAGCCTGGTTGCTCCGCATTTTACCGAGAAGATCTGCAAAACTCTGTTTTTTAATGCGATTTACGCATGAGTGTCGTGAATCATTAAGTCTTTATTGTGGTTATTTCACTATTTATGCTCAGGTTGATCACTCAATGGAGCCAGATATGATGCCGACCATTGCCCTGTTAGGACTCGGTGCCATGGGCACACGCGTAGCCCAAAATCTGTTGCAGGCGGGATATCCTCTCGTCGTCTATAACCGGACCGTCGATCGGGCTCAAGCCCTGGAAGCACAAGGTGCAACTGTTGCCCCGACCCCCCGAACTGCTGCCGCCCAAGCCGATGTCGTCATTAGCATGGTGACGGATGACGACGCCTCTCGGTCAGTGTGGCTGGATGCCAATACCGGAGCCCTACACAGTTTAAAAGCGGGAAAAATCGCGATCGCCTCTAGCACCCTCACAATCGGTTGGACTCAAGCCCTCGCCGCTCAAATCCAACAAACGGGGGCAGCGTTTTTAGATGCGCCTGTCGTCGGTTCTCGTCCCCAGGCCGAAGCGGGCAAACTCATCTACCTGGTTGGCGGAGCCCCGGAAACGTTGGTTCAAGTGCAGCCAATTTTGTTGACCTCAGGCTCAGTACAAGCGATCGGCGACAGGGGGCAGGGCATGGCGATGAAACTGGCGGTGAATGCCCTCTTTGGCATTCAAGTCGCAGCTCTAGGCGAAATCTTAGGGTTGCTGCAACGTCAGGGCATGACCACGCGCCAGGCGATGGACTGTTTAGGCAACACTCCCGTTTTAAGCCCAGCGGCACAGGGAGCAGGAAGCTTAATGGTGACAAATCAACAGGCTCCTCTTTTCCCTACTCAACTGGTGGAAAAAGATCTGCGCTACGCTCTGGCGGCGGCGCAATCGGTGGGAACGGAGTTACCTACGACGATCGCAACGCAGCAGGTTTTTCAACAGGCGATCGCCCAAGGCTATGGCGCTCAAAACCTCACAGCCGTGGCGCAGCTGTATGAGCAGCTTGACGTCAGTGCTGCTGGCTAGGCACCCAATCCTAACAAGGGGGCAAAGTTAAGCTTTACCAGCTACCAGAAGCCCCACCCCCAGAAGAGCTGCCGCCCCCACTGCTAGAGCTCGATCGCGTTTTTCTGGGAATGGTGCGGGTATAGACATTGTGATGCCCACAGTGTTTGCAGTCTTGGGTAATCTCAGCCGTACCAGTGCTGCTGTAAGTCGGGCTGACCAGCGTTCGACGACTTTCTAACAGGGTTTTGTGGCTGCATTTGGCACACTTTTTATGTCGAGAAAACAGGCTGTTATAAGACAGGGTCGTATGGTAACCACAGCTGGGGCACAGCCAAACGTCATAATCGACCGATTTCAGCGATTCTTCTCGTCGCTCGCCCGCTTCTAGATAGCGATCATCTTCGCTTTCTGAGAGGCGGCGCATCTCAACCTGACAGGTCGGACATTGCCGCGATCGCTGCCGGTTCCACCAGCCAAAGATCGTGCGCACAATACCGCCCACGACCGCCAGGGGAAACATGAACAGGGCCACGAGCCGCCACCACCAAGGCCCCCCGAAGATAGACGTCTCTGTCGCATAGCTGCTAGGCGGTGGAGCCGATGCGTCGGGCGCAAAATATTGGGTGACGGCATCCACCCCAGCCACTGTGCCTGCGGCCATCTCGCCATCACGGAAGAAGGGCAGCATCGTGTCGTCAATGATGATTTGGGCGGTGCGATCGCCCTGGCTGTCGTACCCGGCCCCAATTTCAATGCGTACCTTGCGATCTCCGGGTGCTACCAACACCAGGATTCCATCGTTACGGGTGGCATCGCCAATGCCCCAAGTGTTGAACAGGTTGGTGGCAAAAGACTCGATCGTGCTGTCTCCCGTCGAGTAGTCAGCAATTGAATTAACTGTTAGTAAGACCGCATGCACCCCCGTCTCAGACCGGAATTGCTCTAGGCGGCTGCGGACGCTGGCTTCATCTTCAGGCGTCAAGACGTCGCCATAGTCATTGACGTAAGTATCTTGCCAGGCTGGATAAGCACTTTGCGCCTGGGCAGCGGAAATACCAGACGACAATGCCAAAACCGCGATCGTACACAGCACCATCAACCTGTAACGCCAGCGATAGAGCCAGTTTGCCCCACGCGGATAGTGAGTTTGCATGAGATTGATCACCGAGCCGGTCTCCTATTGCACTAACAGACGGAGCCATGCACCTGATTCAAAGCAGTAAAAGGCACAAGCACAGTTTGCCCTTGGGAGAAAACTACACAACAGCTGGTAACGGTTCCGGAATTGCCTGCTGCCATAGGTTTTCAGGACACAAA
Organism: Leptolyngbya sp. SIOISBB; assembly: GCA_010671905.1. Lineage (GTDB taxonomy): Bacteria > Cyanobacteriota > Cyanobacteriia > Phormidesmidales > Phormidesmidaceae > Halomicronema. The sequence goes on along the minus strand of JAAHII010000001.1, from coordinate 5,157,348 downwards.
GATATCGCTTTTTAGAAGGCATTTTCCTAAAATTGCGCCCGACACCGTGCTCTATAGTTTTCCAGCAGGAGCAAGGTTCTGAAAGGGATTAATCCAGCGATCGCACTCGATACGGAATTTCTTCGATCGGTAAGTTGCTGGTATCCCAATCGGCATAGCGGATCTGCAACCGCTTTTCCCCGGCATAATCCACCAGACGACCACCGTACTTGTCAGCTTCCGTGCCGAGACTTTGGATGCGAATCTTGCCATTAAAAACAGTGGCGCGGGCCAGGTAAATCACCAGGTCATCCCGAGAAGGACGATTGACGGTGGTGCTAGCAGTGAGATGCGCTAAGCCGCGTTCGTCCATTTCTTGGGAGACCGCCATTGCTGTGGCCCGAATGCCATGAATCGCTACCAGGATCGCCGCGACTGCCATGGTGATGTCGGCACCGTCATCAGTCAAGATTCGTTCGCTCGACAAATAGCGAAAGTTGCGTTCCCCCAAGTCAGAGCGAATGCGACGATGAATGAGATTTCTGGAGTCGTAGTGGGTGAGGGCCCCAACGATCGCGCCACAGGCCGCTCGGGGTTCTCGCCAGGGTGACTCACGGGTTTTGCCGTAGACCTGTCGCCCATTTTCGCGCAGGCGACCCACATGGGTTTTGAGGTCGATCGCCACCAGGGAAATCGACTGGGCATTGCCGTCATACACTCGCCGTTTCAGATTTTCATCCAATTCATGGGCGACGGTGACATGGGCCAGGGTCGCACCATTGTCTGTGCCCCCACCAGCGGGAAAAAATGCCTCTAGCTTCAGTTCGCCAATCTCCGACAGGGTGGCAAACCGAGAGGCGACCACATCCCGGTAGCGTTTCGTGGCTTCTCCTTGATGGACGCGATCGCCGCAGTTCGTGTAGGCCAAAGTCGTCACTGCGCTGGGCAAGCTCATGTCAGCTCCACAGGCTTTGACATCACTGTCACTCGCCGCCGCAAACTGCAGTTCATCGCGCAGCAGTTGCATGCCGCTAATCAGCGCGTAGCGATCGCTGACAATCTCATTCAGGTAGTTGTGATAAGCATTGCGCTCCATGCCAAAGCTGGCAGATAGCTCCCAACATCGCTGGACTCGGGCCTCGGTCGGGGCAGCATCAAAGGGTACAGTCATCGCGATCGCTCCCTTGGTACAGCATATTTCTTCCAAAATAGTGCCCCGAATTGGCGAATTCACACGTCGCCATAGAGAGCAGCAGAATCCAAAGTTTAAGGACCCAAATTGACTGGACTGCCCAGATTTACCTCGGAGACAATTTTGGGGATATTTCCTTGGTCAAAGCGCACCGGAGTCCTGCTGATATAAAGAGAGCGATCGCCAGATTTCCAGCACCCACTATCACACATTAAACTGGACGAGAATTGGAGGCTTATCCAGTGGTTAGTTCAGCAACCTCGGTTTTGGCGTGGGGCACGGCCCTGTTGGTGGCGGTCAGCACGACAGCTTGCACTTCGTTCGGAAATTCTCCACCCAGTATTTCCGAGTCTGAGCCAGCAGCCTCTGCCTGGGAATTGGTCGGGCAATTGCCGCTCCCATTGGAGTCTCACCAAACGGTAGTGCTAGATGACATCGTCTATTTGCTAGGGGGCTGGAACGACACCAGAGGCCCCTATGCTGAGGTATTTTTTGCGCCACTCACGCCCACAGGAACACTAGATGACTGGCAACCCGCGTCTGCCAGCTTGCCCTTGCGGCTACAGCATCACATCACTGTCGTTCACAACGGTGCCCTCTACGTCATTGGTGGCGACACGGGCTTCTTTGAAGGCAGCACTGTCACCGATCTCATTTGGCGCGCTGTGCCCACCCCTACCGGTGACATTACAGAATGGGTGGAAGTGGGACAGTTACCGGTGCCCCTGACCATCCATACGGTCACGTTGGTGGATAATCAGCTCTACATCATCGGCGGCAACCAAACCTTTCAGCCCGGAACGACGATGGGCGATACGGTGTTTACGGCAACCATTGCTGACGATGGCACAGTGGGCACGTTCGAGTCGTTGACGGCCTTTCCAACAGAGATTGGGTGGTTGACCGCGATCGCCCTTGATCAGCACATTATCGGCATTTCCGGCAGGACACAGTTTAGCCCCAACCAACTGGTGGATACCGTGTGGCGCGCTGAAGTGCAGCCAGAGCGATCGCTGTCGGCCTTTATGCCGGTCAGCACTGTGACCCCACGCCAGCGCCACACGTCTGTCTTGGTTGATCGCACGATTGTCGTCATTGCGGGCGGTGGTAGCGAGCAAGTACTGACCGCAGTCGAAGCCGCAAACATTGATGAGCAAGGTGATCTGACGGACTGGAGATCGCTGTCGCCATTGCCAGGTCCCCGCTATGCCCATGCCGCTTTTACCTACGCAGGCGATATCTACGTTTCAGGCGGCTTTGTGCGCTACGGCAGCAATGAGACGAGCGCCGACATCTTTCGGCTATCTCAGTCTGATTGGGATTTGTAGCTTGGTAGTGGTGGCGAGGTCTGATTTAGAAGAATAGAGCGTTGGCCAGCGATCGCTCCAAAATTGAGAAGCTGTGCTCCGCTGCGACGCATAGATTCATCCACTTTTGACGGTTAGATTTACAACAGAGCTGTTCTAAACGCTGCTCGGCCAACTCAAGCCACGGTTCTATAGGTTATGGAGTTGCAGTAGCATCGTGGCTCGCTTTTCCCATCCGTTACTCTGACCTAGACGAATGGGTAGGGGCAACCTGCTCAGATGGGCGATGTTGAATGACCGGCGTACCCGCAACAATTGAGGGGTCAACGTCACTCCCGCTAACCATGACTACCGCCCTCGAAACCCTCTCCAACGCCTTTTCCGAAATCATTACCCAAACCAGTGCTGCTGTTGTCGCGGTCAAAGGCACGCGATCGGCGAGCACCGGCATTCACTGGCGACGGGGGCTGATTGTTACCTCCTGCGAAGCGTTGCGCCCCGGTGATAGCTTTGGGTTAGGTCTCCCCAATGGCCAAACGACCATGACTGAACTGCTGGGGAGCGATCCTTCCACCGACGTGGCGGTTCTGTCCCTACCAGATGGCACAGACTTGACCGTCGCGACGATTGGGGATGACCACAGCCTCGCGCTCGGTCAACTGGTCGCTACCGTAGGGCGATCGCCCCGACGCGGTGAGTTCACTAGCTTTGGTATGGTCAGCCAACTTGGCGGCCCCTGGCAGAGTCAACAAGGGGGGCAGCTCAATCAATACATTGAAGTGAACCTGGGGCGGCTGCATCCCGGCAGTGCCGGTTGTCCCCTCATTAATGCCAGAGGGGAAGTCGTCGGTTTCAACACGTTTGGTCCCCGACATCGAGTATTGACGATTCCGGCAACCACAGTGAATCAAGTGGTACAACAGTTCCAACAGCGAGGCAAAATTGCGCGGGGCTATCTGGGCTTAGGGATGCAGACGGTGCCGTTACCGGAGTCCGCCCAGCAACAGCACAACTTGTCCAATCAAACGGGCGTTATCGTCATGAGTGTGGCCGCTGATAGCGCGGCGGATCAGGCCGGGGTATTGCTGGGGGATGTGATTGTGGCGATCAACGACGACCCGACAGAGTCGGTGCAGCAAGTGCAAACTTATCTGGGTCCACAAAGTGTTAGTCAGGCGCTAACGTTCAAAGTCTTGCGGGGCGATCGCCTGCAGGAACTGACCGTCACGGTGGGTGAGCGCTAAGCACATGGCACAAGTTGTCGTGTGGGCCGAAAATTCCGTCACTCGGGCAGGGCTGGCAGCCATGGTGACGGCCACCGCGTTGGAGGTCACTGAGCAATTCAGTACGCTAGCGCAACTGCAAGCTGAACTCCGGACCCAGCCCACGGATTTAGTGCTCATGGCGCCCTCAGTTCTCACCGAGACGGTTACCCGTAACCTGGTGCAAATCGTCACCGAGGACTCCTTAGAAACGAATCTGGCAATACTACTCCTCGTGGATTTTTGGCCAGACGCTTCACCCCTAGAACCAGCAGAAAATGCGGATCATCGGCAGTTACAAAGACACCTAACCCCGTTATTTGCCACCGGTAGGGTCAGCATGTTGCCTTTATCCGTATCAACATCACAGGTGCAAGGGGCGATCGCGGCCATCCTACAGGGATTTGTCGTCATCCATCCTGATCTGGTCAACCTCGTCTCCGCTAACCCGCCCCCGCTAGTCGTCGAGACTGAGGTGGATCGCGATGGCCCTCTCGATCCACTGACGCCGCGCGAAATTGAAGTGCTTAATCAACTCGCCGCTGGCCTCAGCAATAAAGCGATCGCCCAGCAGTTAACCATCTCCGAACACACGGTCAAATTTCACATCAGCGCCATTTTGGCGAAACTCGATGTTGCTAGCCGTACTGAGGCCGTCGCCGTCGGCATTCGCACGGGCCTCGTGATGCTGTAGCAGAATGTCGGTGGTGAGTTGGCCCGCTTGCTGAATATCGTACAGAGATTTGCGAATTTCACTTTCCATGAATTTTTAGGCGGCTAGGTTCGATCGCCTCTAAAAAGTAAGGATTTTGGATGGTCGTGAGATCGACCAAATCGATGGTGTGCCCCAATAAATCACTTAGTCCTGCTTTTAAGCCAAAGAAGCGATCGGCTGCACCTTGAGGGGTATTGATTTCAAATTCGACGAGAAAATCGAGATCACTGGTCGCTGGATCGAAGCGATCATCGGTGGCCGAGCCAAAAAGTTCGAGACGAGCAACGTGGTTTTGGTGGCACAGCACTTCGATTTGGGGTTGCTGTTCAGCAATTTGATTAAGGACGGGCAATTGCTTCATAAAACGAATTTTAGCGATTAGAATTGGGCTAGCGGATCGTCGAACAAGGTTACTGACATGTCTGGTCTTCCCATGGTTTTGAGCCTAGATCAGGTGGAATTGACCGATGAGCAATTCTATCGATTGTGCGAAGCGAATCCCAATACACCATTAGAACGATCAGCTGCAGGAGCGTTGGTGATTATGTCGCCGGTGGGGGGAGAAAGCGGAGAACGAGAAGCTGATTTGATCACCGATTTAGCGCTTTGGAATTGACAATCTAAATTGGGCAAAGTGTTTAGTTCGTCAACGTTGTTCAAACTCCCGGGCGGGGGAGATCGCCCGCCGGATGCGGCTTGGATTGACAAAACTCGGTAGGAGGCATTATCGTCGGAAGAGAAAGCCGGATTTCCCCCGATATGCCCTGATTTTGTCATTGAGCTGCGTTCTAAGACGGATGCTTTGCCGCCTTTACAGGAAAAAATGGCAGAGTATTTAGCCAGTGGTCTACGGTTAGGCTGGTTGATTAATCCCCAAGGACAAGAAGTCGAGATTTACCGACCGACAGCCATGATCGAAACAGTTCCATTCCCGGCTCGGTTGCCTGGGGAAGAGGTTTTGCCAGGGTTTGAGCTGGTTTGGCCTTTGCCAGATTAGGCCGATCTTTCAGCGCATTTCTCTTCTGAATAATCAATGTAGATTTCTAGCGCATCTTCTGAAGTGGTTGGGAGATTACTGATGAAGCTCTGAGACCAGAGATTGAGATGGGAGATCGTTCGCCCCATTGCTGACAGTGCGATCGCGCGGGTTGGAAGGTGGAGTTTGAGGGGAGAAGGTTGGTTGTGGGGGAGTGATGTTGAAAGGTGGGCACTAGGATTGTGGATTTGCCGAGTGATGAGTGGGTTGAGTAGATTATGGCGCAGGGGTTGCCGTTTGACTCGCTGTATTTTTATGGGGCAGAGCGATCGATTCATATCAGCTATGGACCGCAGTACAAGCGGGACATTTGGGCGTTTACCGAGCATGGAACTCCCATCCGTAGCAGCCATCTGTTTGTTAAGGCATTCATCTCTACAGACTAAAACTGCTTGGGCAAACCCGCCTGTTTCAAAACGGCATTGGCTGTGTGGCGCGACTTGATAGCACTATCAACCACAAAGCGCCTTTCTGTGATGGGACTGTACCAAATATCGTGGTCGCCCTTGCCTGCCCTCTCGAAATAACAGCCTGCTTCGGTCAAAATCTTCTTCAGCTTTGGCGTCAAAGACTTGGCCATCGTCTAAGCCACCTCAACTGTCTCTTGAGTATGGGTGGTTAATTCGAAGGAGATAGAGCCTTTGTAATCGAGTGAAATCGCCTGATTGAGCATCAGCAATTCTGGAACCATTCCCCGGAGCTTTCGCTGCAACGCATCAAAGGACTCAGCTTCGGTGGCGAGTCCAGGGATATCTTCGCTAGTGGCAACCCAGACCCCTGCGTCAGCATCCCAAAAGGCATTGACCTGGAAAACGGTCGCTGATGTCATCCAAATTCACCTGTTGTGAGGTTAAGCATATCTCTCAGTTTAGTTGGCCTTTGTCAGCGGTGTACTACACCATACAGTCTCGAAGACGGGAAAAAATACTTACCATGCCATCTATACCTCCTGCTCCCCAACCATCGAAGCAATATCCTACTCCACAAAATAAAGGAAGATGCCCTATGGGAGCAGAAATATCAAAAATGACTTGTGAGTAAGGAATATCGTCGTTATTTTCGCGCCAACCATTAAGCTGGCTCATTTCCTTGAAGGCCGAGATCATCATTTGTTCATTTCCATCGAGATCTAGCGTGCCTCCTGCCTCCTGCCAAATCTGCTTCTGCGAAATAAAGCCAAACTTGCCACCACTGAACTTTGTCCAAAGATGATCAATCAACAGTAAATCCTTGCAAGGAAAATTTTGGATTTCCTCTAATCTCAAAAGTTCTCGTGTTACATCCTCTTTCCCAACTGCTTTCAGCAAAAGCTTATCAGTTTCCTCGTCGGCTTCTTTCCAACTACCGCTGGCCAGATAATTCACCAGTTCGCGATAGCGATTCGGGATCTGCTGTCGCACTATCCGCAGGCAGTTGCCAAAGCGATCTGGGTCACTTGACCAAGGTTGGATAGGCGTAGGCGATGGCGCACGGCTTTCGACACCAATAACAGCTAGTTCCTTCGGAGTAGGAAGCCTATAGTCATAGACACCCTCGTTAGGTGCTAACTGTGCTTGCGTCGCCAGCCATGCACAAAACCATCGTGCGTCTTCCCAAGCCACATCATCCAGCGGCTCATATGGGAAATACGATACTACGGCTAAATGTTCGGCATTGGCCCACGAATGAAATTCTTGATCCAATTGAGATTCGATAAATAGCTGATATTCTCCCCAAGTAATCGGCTCAGAAATTGCCGTATGCTCACTCAAAGGCATTAAATTTTGAAAGCGCCACTCCAATCGATCTTGTGGTAATGCAGCAGCTTGCTGGTGCTTGGCTGCCAGAATAGCTTGCTTGTAGGAATCACCGATAAAGGGCAACGCTTCAACTAATCGCTTGGCTAAGTCCAGAGTGTATGTATTGGCTGGGTCTTCCAGGGCTTTTTCAATAAAGGGGACAGGCTGATCAGTCAGGGAAGCATAGAAGATGATGACTTCTTCCCAGCTTTCATTCGTAAAGTGCTCCATCATCTGACGCTGCCCCCAACGGCTCGCGCTCAGTTCCATTGCGGCCAAAAATTCTTGAAAGGTTTTGTGGGTGAACTCATACAAGTTTCCTTCACCGCCAGCGAGCAACCCCGATACCTGCTGAATTTCTCGCAAAAAGGCTTTGGGCGTCAGTGACTCGTCGGGATAAACCTCTCGTAACCGTTGCTGAATCCACTCTGCGCCTTGTTCGGGAAGAAATTGCGTTTTGTCTGCTTCGGTCAGTTCCATCGCGAGGCACTGCAAGATGAGTTGATTGTCTTCGGCGTTGGCAATGGTCAAGCGAGTATCGCGGCGATTGGGGCGATATTCCAGCAGCAGCTTGAAAATTTCTTTGTAAAGCTGCACCCGGCGTTTAGGTAGCTGTTCGCTAGCTTCATGGGTGGCCGCGATGATGGTGATCAGCAACGGGTTTTTGGCCAGGTCGATATAGCGGCGATCGCCAAAGAGCTGACGTTTCAAATCATCGGCAGCGGTTTGAGCTTCGGCCTCACTTTCGGCTTCGGCTTGCGATCGCGTGAGCCGTTTGCTGGGGTCAGGGGCTTGTTGACTATCTTCCCAGTGGTGCTTCCAGGTGAGTTCCCAGGTGATGAAGCGATACCACTGCTCAATAAACGTACGCTTTTGGTCGTTGTTAAAATCCAAAATATCAATGCGTTGCACGCCCTCAAACAGGCTGCTGTCATACCCATGCGGGCGAGAGGTAAGAACAAATTGGCTGGGATAGTTCTGCATTTGCCAGTTAGCCCATTGGCTGACCTGCTCGCGCTGGGCATCGGGCACTTCATCTAACCCATCGAGCATCACCAAACACTTGCCCTGCCTGAGTTGATCATCAAACCAAGGCTCCGAGGTTCTCAGTTCAGCGCAGCGGGGCAGCTTTTGCACCGTTTCCACAATGAGTTGCGTCAGCGCCGGTTCATTTCTGGATTGAATGCGGGGATAAAACTCTCGGAACAAAAGCAAAATTGGGATCAATTCTCGGGCATTATGAGCCCTATAACTTTGGCTCGCAAAACTCAGCGTCAGAAATCGCATCAGCGTGGTTTTGCCATACCCCGGATTGGCAATGACTGCTAACAATCGTTCAGGAAACTTAGCTGGGTCGTGATGCACTTTCGGCAACAAGTCCCAAATCTTGAGAGGCTGGTTTCTGGTAGCTCTATTGAGAGCATTTACGGTATTCACCTTTAGAGGCACGTAGACCTTATCCAGCACCAAGCGGGGTAGACGCCCTTTATAGCCTTCGACCTTGAGGTTGTAGCAATGAGTTTTGAGCGCTTCCAGGTATTGCTGATGAAATTTGCTGCGGCTCACCAATGCGAGATCAACCCGTCGATCAAACGCTTGATCGGCGCGATCAAGCACCCTTTCGACCTTGGGGGCGAAACGGTTTCCCAGTTTGATTGAAAACCAGACACCAGTCGCAGCTCCTAATAGAGAAACAAACTGCCACCATTCCCCTTCAAACGCTCGACTAACTCCAAATCCGGCAATGACCCCTGGAACTCCAGTATTGACCAGCTTTGAATCCAAAACTTTACGAACATCCTCTAGTCCGAGACCTTTATAAGGTTGTTGGGGGTTAGGTTGCTGGGTCATAAGGAGACTGAAAGACTGAATTTAGCGAAGTTTGTATTTCACCACAGCATTGATCTGCGATGCGTTGTTGAACTTGCTGCTAGTTTAGTGGTTGGACTGAGCAAGAATGGTTCTAGCCTACTTCTGATACTCGGTGGCGTCCTCCCTATGCTCTGCTAAACACTGCCCCCAACCTCAACGGTAAAAGATGGCTTTGGGTCTTCCAGAAAACCCCATTTGCACTCTTACTGGCTGAGCTTGGCGAACTTGCTGTAACCCGGATAGTTCTCTGTGATGAGCTACTTTCTTTAGTGCAGCAGAGGCGGATTTTCCAAGTCGTAGTCGCGGTAGCGGACATGCAGGTCGCGGAGCGCGATCGCTCCCATCACCCATGCTCACGTGGATTCAAGAGCTGAAAGACGGCAAGCGACAAATCCGGAAACTGAGGCGATTTGAGCGTGTCGTTGCCAGTCAATTCCTGAGCCTCATACAACCCATCTACTAGCGTCAACACCGTCACCTGGGCACGGCTAGGGTCAATAATCCAATATTCGCCAATGCCCCGTGCCGCATACTCCGATCGCTTATACCGATAATCGCGATCCTCATTCACCTTTCCCGGCGACACCACCTCCACCACTAACAATGGCGCAGGCATCTCTTCTGTAATCGTGCTACGACCTTTAGCTTCCAAAGCATTGGCTAATTCATCTCCCAACACCATCAAGTCAGGAATACGCACTCGTCCAGCAACCACAAGTTCGGTGTCCATCCGACGTAGCCACCGCAGCGGCACGCATGACAAGAGCTGGCTCAATAAAAACAGAGAGACTAGGTTGTTTTGAGGACTCTCTGGCGGCATCTCAATAATTTCTCCGTCCACAAACTCGCAGCGGCCTTCTGGGCCAGCTTCCTGGCTCAAAAAATCCGCTAGACTCAACTTTGTGGTGAGCATGACTCCGCATCCTCGTAGGTGACAGCGTTTCTATTTTACTGTCACGCTCTTCGCTAGATGGCGAGCTAATTTAACCCGAGTTCGGGATAAGGGCAATGAGGATCTTTTCAACACCTCAAGGGCTCATCCCCTCCAGCGGAGGGGTGTCCGAAGGACGGGGTGGGTTCCAAAACGGCTGCACCCACCCCATCAACCCCTCCCACGGAGGGGAAAGTAACAGGTTTCTGCTTAACCCGAACTGACGCTAATTTACATCTAGGCTGGACCGAGCAAAATCGGATGTCCTTAATCGCCAGCTCGCATTAATCAGAACGCCGCTCAAACCGCTGTAAAACGTTCAGCAATAATGGCTTGATAGTCGGGAGATCACGCTCCACCACAGACCACACTTCAGCCATATCCACGCTCAGATAATCGTGAATAAGCACATCACGAAACCCCGCCATCTGTCGCCAGGGAATGTCAGTATTTTCCTGTTTCACCCCTGACGAAAGCCGCTTGGTGGCCTCGCCAATAATCTCGAAGTTGCGAATGACCGCATCCTGGATCATGGAATTACTCATAAAAGCTTCTTTGCCCTCAGCCACGTAACTCTCAATGCGCTGAATGCATTCCAAGATATTTTCGAGATAAAGGCCATCGTCTTTCATAGTGGGATGGCATCCTGCATGACCCGATCTTTTATCCGTTCGTGCAAAGCTGACGGCGTCGCCACATCCACCGATCGCCCCAGCAAATCAGCCAAATCTTGCATCAGACCAATATGATCCAGCAGACTTCGCCCCGGTTCCAGGTCTACCAACAAGTCAATATCACTGTCTCCATTGGCTTCGCCTCGCGCCACCGAGCCAAACACCCGAATGTTGCTGGCCCCATATTTATCGGCAATCTCCAGAATCTGCGCCTTCTGGCTTTGCAGCGTTTCCAACAGCATCGTCATGATGACACCGGTTAAGAGACACGACCTTCAGGCAACCAGCGATCGCACGTTAATCTTTGCAAATCAGCCAATCAGACTAATTCAGGCAACATCTAATGGGCGATCGCTGGCCCTTAGTCTCTTATTCTACTGTCACCGACTTGGCGAGGTTACGCGGCTGATCGACATCCAAACCGCGCCGCGCGGCGATGTGATAAGCCAGCAACGGCAGCGGAATCACCGTCAGAATCGGCGAAATCAATTCATCCACCGGGGGCACTGGCAAGAGAGAATCACAGGTAAATTCCGCTTCCTCATCATTTAACGACACCACGCCGATGAGTTAGGCATCCTGTGCCTTGGCTTCTTGAGCATTCGACAGCACCTTGTCATACACAGTACCCGACATGGCGATTCCAAGCAGTCTGCTTCTAACCTGTCTAGTAAATGTTTGATCCGGTGCTTTTAAGCGGGTCAATCTTGCTCCTCAGCACGGGGACAAAATAGTCCTCAACCTAACAGCCGAAATGTTTTTCTTGGGTTCCGCCAATGCTTCAATTAATCTACACAGCACCTAAGCTACAACACGTGAACGCTTTCAATTTTCAATAACCTTCTCAGCGAAATGTAAAAACAATACTGAATTGTACTTAGGAGCAGAAAAAGCAACATAAACACGGGAATTTGTCCGGGCGGAGCTGGGAAGGCGGACATGGGGCCAGGCTCGGCCAATTTTTGAAGATACATATAATTTGCATCAAGCAACCTATTCAGTGGATAGACAAAAGCAAGACTCAAAATAATCAATGATGAACAATAAACTGGAATTTTTTTCAGGCTCAAGTTGAAGTTTTCTTGCAAAGCTAAATATAGAACTCCCACTAAAACGAGAATATGACTCCAAAAAAACTCAAGAACCGAAAAGCTATTCCAGGGGGCATTTTCCAAGGCAGGAAATAATAGACCAAGCATGGCTGCTGCTGGAGACCAAACGAGTGCAGCATTAATTATTCTTTGAGCATCTGTTATCAAGGCAATGGCAACCACAAAAACAGACAGACTACACAGATGTAAGGGTAAACATTTTTGCACAGTATAAGTATGCAAAATCCAAATATGCATGCAATGGAAGTAAATTTGATGACTGATCAATAAAATCCCTATCGCTTTACCGTAAAACCAATTAAAGTCTGAGCCCAGGAATTTGGTTGAAACCACGGTGATCGCTGCCAAGAATATAGCGACGAAAAGAAAACCATCATGAACTTGATTGAACGTTTCAAACATAAGCAAGCAATGGGTAGCAAATTAGATCCGAAAACCTCAGGAGAAATAGTAGTCCAGGCATCCTAATCTGCGCTGGACTGATCAAAAACTTTTCAAATCTCTTATTTACTTCCCTTCTGGAGTTTGCTTACTCGACCGTCACCGACTTGGCGAGGTTACGCGGCTGATCCACATCGAGACCGCGTCGCGCGGCAATGTGGTAGGCCAGCAATTGCAGCGGAATTACCGTCAGAATTGGCGAAATCAATTCATCTACGGGGGGACTGGCAGCAAGGAATCAAATGTGAATTCCGCTTCTTCGTCATTTAGCGGCACGACGCCGATGAGTTGGGCATCACGGGCCTTCGCTTCCTGGGCATTGGAGAGTACCTTGTCATACACAGAACCAGGCATGGCGATCGCCACTACCGGCACCTTGGCATCCAACAGCGCGATCGGGCCGTGCTTCATTTCGCCCGCAGGGTACCCTTCCGCGTGAATGTAGCTGATTTCCTTCAGCTTCAGCGCCCCTTCCAGAGCAATGGGGAAGTTGATGCCGCGCCCTAAGAAAATGAAATCCTGGGTTTCGTTGAACTCATGGGCGAGTTCCTCGATGTAGCGCTCTTGGCTTTCAAGAACGGCTTCGATCTGCCCCGGCATTTGCCGCAAATCTTCAATGATTTGCTCAATGCGATCCAGCGGCAGGGTTTGACGACGGTAGGCCAAATCCAGCGCGAGGAAGTAAAACGCCATGACTTGGGCAATGAAAGTCTTCGTCGCAGCGACGCCAATTTCAATCCCGGCGTGGGTATCGATGATGTGGGGCACCAATCGCGACAAGGAACTTTCAGGCCGGTTGGTAATGCCCAACATGCGAGGCGCTAGGGCCGGATCGGGGGAGGCTTGGCGACGATTTTGCTCCATCTCCAACGCCGCAAGGGTGTCGGCGGTTTCACCAGACTGAGTCACGCCAATAGTGAGAGTATGGCGAGTCAACGGTGAAGGGGAATAGCGGAACTCAGACGCATATTGCACCCGGGTAGGAATGCCTGCCAATTGCTCCAGCAAATATTGCCCCACTAAGCTGGCATGCCAACTGGTGCCACAGGCGACGATTTGCACATGTTCCAGGTCGGTCAAGAGGTCATCAGCTAAGCCCAAAGTGACTGGAGGAGTCTGGCGATCGCTCGACCAAGCCGTGTCTAAATAGGTTTCTAAACAGGTGCGAACGACCCCCGGCTGCTCGTAAATTTCCTTGAGCATGAAGTGTTTGAAGCCCTGCTTTTCCACCATGATGGGGTTCCAATTAAGGGAAAAGGGCCGCTTTTTCAGGCGATCGCCGGCAAAGGTATACACCTCAACACCTAGTGGCGTCAGTTTCGCCAATTCCCCATTTTCTAACGGCAGCACCGCGCGGGTGTGGGGCACGATCGCCGGTGTATCGGACGCGCAGAAAAACTCTCCCTGGCCGAACCCAATCACCAACGGGGCCTGCTGCCGCACCACAATCAGGTCGTCGGGATAGTCGGCATTAATCATCGCGAGGGCAAATGCGCCCTCCAATTGATTCACGCTAAGGCGCACCGCTTCAAAAAACGGATTTTCCTCAATAGAATCAGACGCCGTCAGCTGCTTCAGGTTTTCGGCAATGAGGTGGGGAATAACCTCCGTATCCGTATCAGAACGGAACTCGTGCCCCTTAGCTTTCAGGGTTTCTCGTAGCTCTCGATAATTCTCAACAATCCCATTCTGTACGACCGCAATCCGGCGATAGGTGTCCGTGTGTGGGTGGGCGTTGTATTCTTCGGGTTTGCCGTGGGTGGCCCAACGGGTATGACCAATGCCCAACCGCGCCGGATTTTCCAGCCCCTCCAACTTATCGGCCAAATTTTGGAGCTTGCCTTTGGCCCGCACGCATGCCAATTCGCCTTCGAGCACGGTCGCGAGGCCCGCTGAGTCATAACCGCGATACTCCAGCTTTTGGAGCCCTTCCATCAAAATGTCGCTAGCGGGGCGCGTGCCGATATAACCAACAATGCCGCACATAGAAGTTGCTCCTTAAATGAACGATGTCGCCAACGCGAAGAGAGTTTCGCCGCAGCTCTAAAGGACGATGATGATCGCCTCTTTGCCCAACTGTACGAACTGAGATGAGTTCTATATGGATCGTGAACTCCATAATGAACCGCGCGCCTCATGGTTCATCTCATCATGAGGCACATATGGATGAGAATAATACAACTTATCTGCCGAGGTCGGGGATCAATTGCTCGCTAAAACAGAACGGAAAGTTGGGAGAATCATCAGAATTCTCAGAGGGGTGCAAGATCGATTACCCATAACGGGCATTTTGAAACCGGAACGGGGCCTCACCAATCGCCTAGCCGCGAACTGTAGCCACCTTACGCAGGAGTCACTATGACAAGCGATCGCATCCGATTAGCCCAATTTGGTGTAGGGCGCTGGGGCAATCATCTGTTGAGAAACTTTCTATCCTTAGATGACGTTGACGTTGTCGCTGTCGTGGAACCTCGTACCGACCAGCACGCCATGATCCGTGACAAATTCAACCTGTCGCCAACGATTGCAGTCACCGCAGATGCCGAGGCCGTCTTGGCTGACCCCAACATCAATGCGGTAGCGATCGCCACCCCCGCCGCCACCCATTACAGCTTGATCAAAACAGCGCTCAACAACGGCAAACACGTCCTCGCCGAAAAGCCGCTAACCCTAAACGTTGCAGAATGTGAGGAGCTATGTGAACTGGCCGCCGACCACGGCGTGCAATTGGTGATTGATCACACTTACCTATTCCATCCCGTCGTACAGCAGGGACAAGCGGTTTTGGCCGACCAGCCATTAGGGACTTTGCGCTACGGCTACGCCACCCGCACCAATCTTGGTCCTGTGCGTCCCGATGTCGATGCCCTGTGGGATCTGGCCATTCATGACATCGCGATCTTTAACCATTGGCTGGGGGAAATGCCGATCGCGGTGGCGGCTCAAGGTCAAATCTGGCTCCAGGATGATCGCCCTGCCGAACCGCACTTTCCCCAAGGTCTGGCGGATGTCGCCTGGCTGCAGTTGTTCTATGAAAGTGGCTTTCAGGCAACGATTCACGTCAGCTGGGCCAACCCTGATAAACAGAGACGTCTGGGGATAGTGGGCGATCGCGGCACGCTCCTATTTGATGAAATGCAGTCCGCGGCACCGCTCGTCCTGCAGCAGGGCGAGTTTGAACCTCAGGGAGCTTACTTCATCCCCACCAACCTAGACCGCCAAGTGATTGATATTCCTGCCGGTGAACCGCTCAAGCAAGTCTGTGAGCACTTTATCGACTGTGTCACTCACCAAAAAGACTCTGCCATCTCGTCAGGACAAGTCGGTGCTGATTTGGTCAAAATTTTGGTGGCGTTATCTCAATCCCTCAATCAAGCAGGGCAACGAATTGACCTGGCAACAGTGTAAGAAGAGAACCGGTAACCATGCCGACACTTTAGTCCTGTAGATCGGTCGGGATGAAGCGATCGCAACAGCAGCAAGCAGCATTCCCTTCTGATGCCCGCTCACTAAATTGTTAAAACGACTTTCTGGCATGCCTTGTAATTCCGACTTCCGACTTCCGACCTCCGACTTCTGCTATAGCCAACCGCGCATCCTCAAAAAAAGTTCCAGCCTCTCAAAGAAACTGGAACTGATTCGATTCAGGAGAGATCTGTAAACCTTATTCTCGGGAACCCGGCAATACCATATTCAAGAAGAGAGCCGTGATGCCACCGGTGCTAATCCCAGATGAGAAAATACTCTTCACCAGCGGCGGCATCTGATCCAAAATGTCAGGCACGACGCTGACGCCTAATCCCAGCCCTAATGACGTGGCGAGAATGATCGAGGCGCGTTTGTCCATATTGACGGATAGCAGAATTTTGACCCCCGCCACCGCGACCGAGCCAAACATAATAATCGTGGCCCCGCCCAATACCGGTTGAGGAATCGTCTGAAAGACCCCTGCCACTATCGGTACCAGGCCGAGAATCACAAAGATGCCAGCAATGTAGTACCCCACATAACGGCTACCGATACCCGTTAGTTGAATGACACCATTATTTTGACTAAAGGTCGTATTGGGAAACGTATTGAAGACAGCCGCCAATGCTGAGTTAAACCCGTCACCCAAGAGTCCACCCTTAATGCGCTTAATGTACTTAGGTCCACTAATGGGCTGCCCGGTCAAAAGGGAGGTTGCGGTCATATCCCCAGTGGATTCAATGGTGGTGATGACATACAAAAACAGAAATGGGATGAGCGCCGCAAAGTTAAAGCCGAAACCATACCGGAACGGAATCGGGACATTAATGCCGCCCAGATTGGACAGGTTACTAAAATCGACTAGCCCCATCGGAATAGCGATGATATAACCGACAATCAGCGCGATCGCCACAGACGACATCCGCAAAAAGGCACTACGCACACTGTTCAAAACGACAATAATGCCGAGCACCAACAGCGACAGCAAAATGTACTGCGGACTGCCAAACGTACCCGCACCACGGGCGGCAAAACCGCCTCCCATACTGGTCAAACCGACATTAATGAGCGTGAGACCAATCAGCGTCACGACCGTACCCGTGACCAGAGGGGTAATGATTTTGCTGGCAAATTGAATGAAGCGACTCAAAAACATCTCGACAAAGGAGCCCAAAAAGCACAGCATAAAAACGGTGCCTAAAGCCGCTTGCGGTGTCCCCCCAGCGGCAATCACCGCCGTGCCAGCGCCAATCACCGGGCCAATAAAGGCAAAGCTCGTACCCTGAATGCTCAACAGCCCTGAACCCAGAGGACCAAACGTTCTCGCTTGGATGAATGTCGCGACACCAGAAACGAATAACGACATACTGACGAGGTAAGCCGAATCTACGGGCTCTAGCTCCAGCGCCCCAGCGATAATCAATGAAGGCGTGATAATGCCAACAAAACAAGCAAAAACATGCTGAATAGCGGCAAAAAAGGCGTCTCGTGGCGGGGGACGATCTTCCAAGCCATAAATCATGTCAGCCGTAGCAACGGCTTCTTCAGATGCCGCCTCTGCTGACATCATCTCCTCGGAAGCGGTTTCGGGGTTATTCATAATGAAGTTTTTCCAAAACAAAACCTTTTAGTTAAATGAGCTGCTTAGTTAAAGTGAAATCCAATTCAACCTAGCGAAAAGAAACAGCTTGGCAGCCAAAACGCCAGGATCAAATCTTTACAAATCCGCGAGTAACAACACCTTGAATGCGTTTTTTATTAAAGCCCCAAGATTGTATACAACCTAAAATATCGGCCCTAATGAATCGGTAGTTGACGTTACATAATCCGTCGCGCTTTAGAGAAAGCACCGAAAATATTGACGTTTGTCGCGTGCGCAGCGTCTGCAAGCAGCTTTCAAGGTCAAAAAAATCGTCTATTTTGGGCGTCAATACATCGGTCAGTAGAATCGAAATACCAAACTACCGGACCGGAGTTGGGCCATCAGCTCTCTAGCCCTCTAGCTCTCTAGTTGGAGCCTCAGTCCTCGGTTAGTTGGAAGCCTCGACTAATCAACCGAGGCCGACAGGCAAACAGCGATCAAGTCACTTAGAAATTGGTAAATTGCCCAGTGCAGCAGTTGACTGCAATCCCTGCAGTTCTTGCACGACACGGGCTTTGCTGGCGATTAAGTGATCACGCATCGCGATCGCGGCCACCTGCGGCTCACGCGCCATGATGGCATCGACGATCCGCTGATGCTCTGCCCAAATTTCCAGGACTGCCGGGTTCCGGTGGGTGACCGTACTGCCCAACAGCGACATCTTATTCAAAATCTGACTCAACAATTGGGCCAACCAAGGATTACCAGAAGCTTCCGCAATCAAATGGTGAAAACTGCGATCAATCTGCAAGCGGTTGTCTGATGCAGCAGCAGACTCTTGTGGATATTGAGCCGTCGGTTGGGGCTCGGCCAATTGCGCTTGAGCTAAACAGTAGGCCAAGGCTTCTAATTGTGGCGGCGTCGCATTTTCGCAAGCCCCCATCGCCGCCACTTGTTCCAACCCTAAGCGACAGTCATATAAGTGAATGGCATCGGCGATCGTAATTACAGCAACTCGGATGCCATGACGATTATCAGACTCAATCAAGCCTTCCTGCTGCAGTTGGCGAATCGCTTCTCGAATCGGCGTACGGCTAACCGCAAACCGATCAGCAAGGCTCTGTTCAATCAGGTTTTCTCCAGGCAACAACTGACCGGATAAAATTTCGTGGCGCAGGGCCGTATAGATTTTGCTAAAGAGCTTGCCCATTACATTGCCTAAAGGTTAACTACGCAAAGTATTCAGAATTAATCAGGCTGGAGTCAGGCAGGATCAGGTTTATGCGTCACCAGAATACAAAATCGGGGTCGAGCGAAAGACGACTCCGATCACATTCAATTGCGGATAGCTGTCGAAAGCCTGGCGACGGTGTCTGCATCCCAAGGAACTGAATACTTCAATTAGCTTCATCAGGACTGACGCAGTTACACTCGGTTTTGGCCCCCTTGCGTAAGTCATATTGATTTGAATGCCCAATACCTAGCATAGAAGTTTCCCAGTTGTGCTGTCTTCCCTCAATTTTACTCTGGCCCCAAGATGTGGCTTTGATGCGGGCCGACTGGTGGCTCAAGCTAACACCAGCGAGTCCATCCCGTTGAGGTGATGCGTTCATAAACCGCCCTTTACCCGCATCATGCAGCGTGCAAGTTCACGGACTCAGCTGGGTAAAGCTTGAGTTTTCAGAAGAGCCTGAGCGATTTGTCTTGGCTGATGAGCCAGTGCATCTTCCAACATTTACCCAACCAAACAGATGAGATATCAACCACAAAAGTCGTATCGATTGACTCAGTTTGCCGCGTGAGTAGTTGGCATGATGGAGTGCTACGAACGGGAGGACTAAATCTTTGACAAGTGAGATGACATCAATTTCACAGCCCAATAAGGCCTTCACCATTAGTCGTTTTTTAGTGGATGATAAGCCCGCTGGTTTTTTGCTGAGCCTGGTTGCGGGGTTTGTCGACACCTCTGCTTTCATCATCCTATTTGGCATTTTTACCGCCCATGTCACCGGTAACATTGCCCTAGCCGGAGCTTCTTTTGTCGATGAAGAGGAAGAATCAACCCTAACGCGTCTGTTGATGATCCCGGTTTTTATGCTGACGGTCGCGATGACTTCTCTGCTCGCGAAATATGCTCGACGCAAGCAGTGGCCAATTTTTGCAGTTTTATTAACGGCTGAAGCGATCGCCTTACTCTGCTTTCTGATCGTTAGCGCTAGTTTGACCCCAGCTTTAATTATCGATGTTCAAGAAGAATATATCTTTCCCATTGGCATGTCGGGGGTGGTGGCTATGGGTATTCAAAACACCTTAATGAAGGAGGCTAAAGTCTTTAAAAGCTATATTCCAACCACAGTAATGACTGGCAATACCACCCAGTTAACCATTGATTTAGTACAACTCATTGGGGCAAAGTTTTCATCTGGGGCCCAGGCCGAGCAGGAGGCCGCCGAGTCGTGGGAAAGAATTAGTCGCTATCTGCCTGTCATTGTCGGGTTTGCCAGTGGTGGCATAGCCGCCGCCTTTTTAATCTTTGTTTCAGAAAGTTGGTGGACGCTGATTTTTCCGGTGATGATTATCACGACTTTAGCGATCGCGGCCTACGTACACCACTTCAGCCAGCCTTCTGAATCTTAATTAACGATTGATATTGCATTCCTTTGGAGGAGGATTGATGAAACCAAATCATTTTGTGTTTGCACTCTTATCTGGTTTGATGATTTTTGCTGTTAGTTTCCTGCCGCTGAGTCCAGCCCAGGCGAGTAATCTATCGATGACTCCGACTTTAGGATTTAGCCTGTTTTCGTTTTCTTCTAACAGCGATGAAACCTCTGCTCTCAAACAATTGAAGTCAGAGGTCATGCCGAAGCTAGGCGATATCCTGACTCCTCGGCAGCAAAAAATATTTGAAGACCGTATTTCTAGCGGCGAAAGTTTTCGGAGGACTTTTCGATCGTTAATGCTGACTCCAGATCAAAAGCGTAAAATCAAATCTGTCATCAACACAATTCCTCGAAAAGATGCCTTTGCGGCTTTAAGTCCAATGGAGAAAAAAGAACTTTTTCTCAAGAAAAAAGAAGCCTTTATGCCTTCTTCCGAGGAAATCATCAACAAGATTGAAGCCAGTTCTCCTGAGGGCATCGGGGTACCTGAAGCCGTCAAGAAAAAGATCAAGAAAGGTATTGAAATGCGAGACACCTTCATGCCAACTTCGGAAGAAATCATGGATAAAGTCAAAGCCGGAATGGAGAAAGCTGGAGAGACTTTAGAAGATTTGCAAGAAGAACTGGACTAAGGCTGGTTCAAGATCAAATGATGTTGGTTGACGACATTTCCCTGTTCTCCTGACCCTGAAACGACAACTGGCCAGGAGAGCATTTGTTTCTTTTCATCCACGGACATCTTTCTCACTCCACTGAGTGATTGCCAAGAATAGACCTTTTTCAAAACAACATAAGCACCATCGAAGTTTGACACGCCTAGATAAATACCCCATTTCAGTGTGTGAGAATGATGTCACTGAGCAATACTTCATAGCCATCTTGACGCCCCCAGACATCTGAGAAGTTGGATAAATTCTTCATCACTCAAACATTTGCCGAAAGAACCTGGGCCCTTCGGTTTAGAAACAGTTGTTATCAGTAATGTTGGGGCTTTATACTCTCATCGTGTTGAGACTTGTATTTGTGCCCGAAGCTGTCTTTTCACACCATTGGTCAAGTTTCTGTCAATATTCTCTTGAGCACACTAGTGACATCATCATTGCTCTCTTGAGCTGTGATGCTTTGGGTTACTCGTGGCTGAGCTTTTGGCTCTATCCCACTTAACGCCAATCGATCCTACAATTAGATCTATTGGGTTTTGCCTTGGTCTACGCTGGACTCATCCCCCTATCACTTTTGTTTGCACAAATCTGAGATTAGTATTAGATGGATAATTTTTCGGGTTTAATAGACGCTCAATTGATTTTACTAGTAGGAGCGATCGCAACTGTAGTCTTAGTTTCCCGATTAGCATTTCGGCTATTCAGTCAAGAGTCCAAGACTTTATTAGCATTGGTCACAGTATTACTAGTGTTGGAATTTATATTCGGCATTAGTCCTAGAGAAGTATGGTTTGAAATTAGCCACCTGCCTCAAGCGATCGCTCGGCTGACTCAACCACTCGCTTAAATAAAAAAGGATGTAGGTCATCGAGTCATGCTCCTGATGAAACCTACATCCAATTCAATTAACCAGACTTTTTACTATCTTGCTAAGTGAACTAGCTATCGAAACCGTCGATCGCTAAATCAACTGATTCAATGGCTTGGGTCAGAGCCGTAGCATGCTCACTAAAGGCTGTCGTGGTTGCTGGATCAGCCGCATCTAATGAGGCCACATCAGTGGCAATTTGACCGACAGTCGTCGCAGCTTCAGCGATCGCTTGCTCAAGCGCTGCCATTTTTTCGCCGATTTGCACTTCGAGCATCTCTTGTACAGCATTTGGAGACGATTCTAGCTGGGCCTTAAAGCCAGCAGTGGTTGCTTGCAAAGTCTCAAATGAATCGACCGCCGATTGAAAAGACTCTTGAGGAATTACCACGGCAGGAACTGCAGTCGCGTCGCCTCCTTTGATAGCCGCTTTTTCCGCTTTCATCAACTGCTTAGAAACACTCTTCATCGAAGATTTGAGAGGATCGTAAGCAGTATCAAATGCTCCCTCCAGGATATCTGCATACTCATCCAGTACGGACTCAACAAATTCTTGAGCGGCCTCGCTAATCGCCATATCGAGAGCTTCAGGAGTAACCACTTTGCTCGATGCAGAAGCCATAGATGAGTCACCGAATAGGCTCAGTCCAAACAACAAAAGGCTAATCAAAGCGACTTGAGCCCAACGTCTGCAATATTCAAAACCAGATTTCAACACAAGGCCTCCAGAAATGGGATATTCAAAGTATGAAAGTGATCAGTCGAGATAACTTCTCAGCCAACCTCAAATCATCAAGTTCGGAGAAATACAGCTCGCTCGTCTCTTTCATCTAAACACAGGATTTTAACACCTTAAATCCGCTTTCAATTAATATCTTTATAATCTTAGTCAAAGAGCGTCAAAACTCTATAGCGACTTAACTCATCATGGACTAGAAGGGGAGGAACAGCGTCAGAAATCAAGATGGCAACCATAGGAAAACACTCTCTTAAATGCCAACTGAACCATTGAGTGAGTCTGAGAATTCAAAGAGATGCAATCAACCTTAAGCATAATCAAACTTTGCATTATCAGAAAGTTATTCTCTTGATCCAGAGATGTCATCTAACGATGACTTTTTCCTAAATTTTCTTTGCAGCTGAATGACATCAATATCGAACGTTAGACTATATCAGTTGAGGTTCAATAAGAGAGGTTTTAAGGATGCCGCAGACAGCTCCCAATGACTCAGCAGTGTCTATAGCAGAATTACCCGCAGTGCAAAACTCTCAGGCCGGTGCGGAATCGTCATCGTCAGCTACAGCAGCTAGCATGACTCAGCAGCAAGCCGATGAAATGATCTCGTTACTAAAAAGTATCAAGCAAAATATGTTTATTTTGACCTTAGTCGCGGGCTTTTTTGCCTTGAGAGCGATCGTGTTTCATCACTAGTGTTGATCAAGATTAAACGTCCCGAGTCTTCCAAGATGCTTGCTTAGAACACTACGATCTTCTGATTGTCAGCATCAATTTAACTTTCGCATTTCATTGACTTCAGCGACGCAGACACTCCGCTCAGTCCGCCTTTAAGGTTGTGAAAAGGGAGATGTCCACAGGCCTGCAGATGCCTCTTCCCAGACCTCATGGCTGATGACTTTAGCAGTATTACGACCCGACTGTGAGTCTGTATGCTGAGGAATAGACCCTTGCCGCCCTACAGATCGGACGTGAATCTATCTAAAGAAGATTTGAGACTAAAGCTAAGTCACGCTGCCAGTACTTTTGGACGAGTTCTTCAGCGCACTGCACTTGTGTCTAAATCTGCTTCTATAAGTCTGATCGAAGCCCTCCCCGAAGGGGATAACATTCGCTACTCCAGCGTGGTAATCGAGTATATTGTGCCTCGCCAAAAAGCCTGGGCCTTTCGGTGGTGGCACACTCGTTTAATCCGCAGTGC
Source organism: Leptolyngbya sp. SIOISBB (assembly GCA_010671905.1). GTDB lineage: Bacteria > Cyanobacteriota > Cyanobacteriia > Phormidesmidales > Phormidesmidaceae > Halomicronema. The sequence goes on along the minus strand of JAAHII010000001.1, from coordinate 5,133,869 downwards.
TGAGCGCTCCGAAGGTTTCGCTCGTGCCGATCGCCATCGCCCCCTGAGGTGTAAGGACGACGCTCTCAAGTGGTATTGGGTCGTCCACTTTGATCAACCCGACCACTTGAACCAGTGGCTAGCCTCCAAGCAGCGCGAAGATATCCTGCAACAAGGTCGGGATATTTTTGAAAGTTATCGCTTTAAGTCATTTACCACCGGATTAGAGGGCTGGTTTTCTCAGGGTTCTTGGAGCGAATCTGACAGTTTAGGTCCACCTGCCTGGAAACAAATTCTGTCAGTGGTGCTAGCGCTCTATCCGGTCATTATGATTCAAGACCGCCTGTTTAGTTATTTCGATATTCTAGAAGACTGGTCGATGGCCAGTGCTCTGTTGGTCAATTTGATCATCACCAGTACGATTTTGTCGTTCATTGTGATGCCTTTTATCGTTCGGCTTTTGGGCTTTTGGCTACAACCGGCACATCAAGAAATCTCCGTGCGGTCACAAGTAGTCGGTACCACGGCGACCTTGTTGGCAATGGGAGCCATGGTCATAATTTTCAACCTCCTCGGTTGACACAGTGGGTGTGGCACAGATGGAATGCAGCCATTGCGGAGCGCAGCCTTAAAATCTTGCCTGAATCGGCATTGCAACCCTCAGCTAACTGCCGCTAGCCGTATTGGCAGCGTGGTTTGGTTGCAGCTTCACCCGCTACTTCGGAGAGCAATGCGGGGCTTTGATGAAGGTCAAGGATATCTTCCGGGCTGAGGAGTTAACATTTTTGAAATCGCCCGAGGTGTTCTTCTCCTAAGCGATCGCTGATCGAATCGGCAGTGGGCTCTAAAGACAGTATCTGGAAGTGGCGACCAAAGAGTTGCCGCAATTCATCAGGCTGGCTCCCAAAGGGCGGCCCACCGGGACGGTTGTGGGTGAAAAACAGACCGATATAGTGGCCATCAGGTTTCAGTAATTGGTGTACCAACTGGGCGTAGCGATCGCGCAAGGTTGGCTCCAGAGCACAAAAGCAGGTGTGCTCGACCACGTAATCAAACTGCTGCTCATACTCTGGCAATAGGTCGAAAATATCTCGCTGCAGAAATTGCGCCGACACTTTGGCAGTGGCAGCTAGTCGACTGGCCTTCGCGATCGCCGAGGGAGCAAAATCGACCCCGATGACATCAAAGCCTTGCTGCGCTAAAAGCACCGCGTCATGGCCGCTGCCGCTACCGAGCACAACAGTTTTACCCGGGGCAGGCGCGCCCGGTGATGTGAACAAACGCACCAACGGGGGAGCTGGTTGCCCAAGATCCCAGGGAGGGGTGTCGGCCTGATATCGGCCTTCCCAAAAATCGGACGACAGGCGATCTCGGTCAGAGGAAAAAGCAGGGGTCGCCATTGTGGAATAGCTCCATCAATACAGTGCGAAGTCTTTGGCTATTGTGACGGGACATGAGTCCGTGAGGCAATACAGCAGCTGATTGAGCAAGTAGGGTAAGCCTGGATATCATCGCGTCCCAGACTCGACGGCAGCAAGCATGGATGATGCAGCCGTGACCTTCCGCAGTCCTCCGGAGAGCTTTATGAGCTTTTGCCAGAATTACCGTGGACACTGTGAAGCTCTCGTAAAGTCGTCCTAGGCGACCAAGAAAACGCCAGCACCTTTTGTAGGATGAGGTCGCAATAAGATTTTACGACTTGTGTCTTCTCCGCAGCTGGCTTGGGGCTGAGGTCTCACACGCTTAAGTTTTGGGAGAGTTGCTCCTGAGTTAACCAGGACTGCTTATTTTTAATCTTACGGTGACTAATCGTGATGCTGCTATCCATCATTCAGAGTGCGCTACTACTGATCGCGATCGCGGTGACCATTCCCATTAGCGTTTTTGTCTTGGAGTGCGTGGTCGCAGCTCTGTCGCCAAAACTCTCAACGAGCACTAGCCCACTCAGTGCAGCCGCTAAAATCGCCGTGCTGATGCCTGCACATAATGAAGCGGGCACCATCACCCCCGTTTTGCAGGGAATTCAGCGGCAGTTGCGCCCTCAAGACACCCTGCTGGTAATTGCCGACAACTGCACTGATGAAACCGCCCATGTGGCTCGGGCTACCGGTGCGCAAGTTCTGGAACGGCAAGACGCCCAGCGTCGAGGTAAAGGATATGCGCTGGACTTTGGTATTCAGGCATTGTCTGCCAACGCTCCGGATGTGGTGGTCATGATGGACGCCGACTGTCTCATCACTGGCGGTTCATTACTTGCCCTTGCCGCCAAAGCGATGGAGACGGGTCGACCGATCCAGTCTCGTTATCTGTTCGAAGTACCCGATAAAACCAGTACTAAGGCGCTGATTTCTGCTTTTGCCATTACGGTTAAGAACTGGGTTCGGCCCCTAGGAATGCTGCAGCTCGGTTTACCCAGCTTGCTGTTTGGTACCGGGATGGCCTTTCCTTGGTCTGTATTGACGTCGGTGGATCTCGCCAGCGGGCACATTGTAGAAGACATGAAGCTGGGCTTCGATCTGGCGATCGCGGGCTCGCCGCCGCTGTTTGATCCCACCGTACAGGTAATGGGGCAGTTACCTGACAGCAACAACGCGGCGACCAGTCAGCGCACTCGATGGGAGCATGGGCATCTCAAGGTGCTGCAAGATTATGTGCCCCAACTCTTAGGGCAAAGTCTGAAACAAGCGCGGCTGGATTTATTGGCCTTGGGGCTGGATCTCGCCATTCCGCCGCTCACGTTATTAGTCATGTTGTGGGCACTGACCCTCGGCATCACCGCAGTAGCCGGTCTTATCGGCTGGGGTTGGTTGCCAGGAGGCATTACTGCAGCGGCGGGGGGAGCTTTGTTTATGGCGATCGCGGCAGCCTGGTTCCGCTTTGCCCGTAAAGATATTCCACTCAGTAGTTTGGTGGCGTTTGTCGGCTACCTGCTTTGGAAGATTCCCCTCTATTTCAAATTTTTGGTCAAACCTCAGTCAGACTGGGTTCGCACCGAGCGCTCTTCGGTCAAGTCCACAGGGCCAAAATAGGACCATCTTTTGAGCAGAGTGGCATCCTGCTGCAACAAGACTCTGCTGAAATCACTGCTAATCTTTGCGGTGTAAGATTTCTGAACCAGACGCACTAACGAAAACGTCCTCAACTGCCTGGCCTTATTGAAAGTTTCTTGCCAGGAAATGTTGAGCTAAACTTCCCTAAAGCCCTGATTTTCAAGACTTTCTTATCTCGCACAGAATTTGCCTAGAGCAGGCGATCGCCCTAAGCTGCATGGGTGAGCGCGATTGCAGTTTTGTCTTGCCATGCTTGGCATTTAGCATCCACAACGTAAGACGACTGTTCCGCAAAAACCCGGATATGGCCTGTGAAAGACAGAGTGAACTCTGAGAGGATGTTTGAGAATTCCTTTGAGGTATCAAATTAGGCTAAGCGCCTGACCATAATCCGGATCATGGCGAGGTAAATCAACGCCTCACTGGTTTCGGGCAAAACCTCATAATCTTTGCTCAAGCGTCGGTAGCGATTAAACCAGCCAAACGTCCGCTCGACCTTCCAGCGCTTCGTCAGGAGGACAAATCCTTGCGCGGCTTCCGGCCGGCGGACGACCCAAATCACCCAGCGTAGAGTGTCAATCGCCCATTGATAAAACGGAGCCCATCATCACCACCATCGACCCAGATAGTATGGATTCGGCCCACCGTTGACCCCATCTGTTTAACTTTGTTCAGCACCCGCTTGCCGCCTGCTCGCTCGGGCACATCGGCAGCCGTGACTAAGACCCGCAAGATGATGCCCAACGTATCGATGCTCAGGTGGCGCTTGCGACCTTTGACCTGTTTCGCCCCGTCATCGCCCACCGCCTCGGCCATCATCGTCGCGGTTTTGACACTTTGGCTTTTGACACTTTGGCTATCGACCATCAACTCCGAAGGACTATCCGAACGGCCTGCTACCAAATGACTCAGAACATAGAGTTCGTCATGGATGGCCAGCAGGGTGCCATCCTTCTTCCCGCGTCGGAAATAGGTGTAAACCGTTTGCCAGGGGGAGAAGTCACCCGGCAATCCCCGCCAAGTGCAGCCTTCGTACAGCCCATAAAGATGGCGTTCAAAATCGCCCACAGACTGGTTGTGCGAGGTCGACTGCGGGTGGATGTGCCGACGGTCTCCGAGAAAAAGCGGGAAGACAAAAAGGCAAACTGGTCGGCCGTCAGGTCACTCGGATAGACTTTACTCATGCTCACTCAAGGGCTGATGCTTACTAGCTTCAGCTTAGGTTGAGTGAGCTTTTTTACCGATATCCCGATTTATCAAACATCCTCTGAAGGGTGTCTTTGCTGGAGCCTCACATCATGGGTTTCTTCTCTTCGCCACTGTTTCTCGGCATTGTCGCAGTGATGGCTCTGCTCTATGGATTGCCTGTGGTAATTGGCGCTTGGAAGCTGTCAAGGCTAACGTTCCTTTGTGATCCACTAGAGCGTCAACCAGCAAACGCTGTCCCAGAGTATGTACACGAATACTTTACTGATGCCATCACCGCTCTAGAATCGCACCAGTTTAAACGCGTTGGCTACTACACGATAGAAGCCATGCAGGGACATTTAGAGTGGTCGGTTTTACTACAGAACAGCCATCAAACGCGGGCTTTGGTCTTGACAGTGACCCAATCTGAGACAACCAGTTCTGTTTTAGTCATTCTATCTACTTTTTTTGCTGACCAAGGGTTACTAGAAACCATCAATCAGCTCGACCCAGGATTTTTTCCTTCGCAGAAGCGGCTTTGGCAGCAGTTTGTGAGCCCGGTTGATGTTGACGAACTTTTGCAGATTCATCAACAAAAGCTGATCGAACTCTCAAAATCAGAAACCATTCTTAGGCTGACAGCCGATCAGTTCCTTGCACAGGGAAAAACGCATTCGATACAACGAGCAGAGTACTTGAAGCAATTAGGGAGAAATCTTTTGGGTAAACCCCCAGGTATCTTACCGATTGAGTTGGCGCAAGATCGGGGTGCTGATTGTTGAGGAATTTCGTAAGCGTTGGTTTACGAAATCGTCAGCACCTAAGACAACACTCAATACAAAAGTGCCTGACGCGATGCCCTCTATATCGCTCAAGAGCCAAGCAGAACGAGATTTCATTGAATTTCAACGACAACGACAGCAAGCAAATCCGATGTCTCGCCGTACTCGTAGCTGGTTGTTTTTAGGCACGTTTGCATTTTTTCTTGTGGTATATGCCTCTGTATTCGACCTACAGGGGGTATTGATTTTGGTGGCGGCGCTGCTGCTGCACGAGGGTGGACATGTCCTGGCCATGAAGATATTTGGCTATCGTGATACGGCGATGCTGTTCATTCCTTTTTTAGGGGCATTAGCGACAGCGCGTAAAGAAGACGCCACATTGACCGAAAAGGTCTGGATTTCTCTGGCGGGGCCATTACCGGGACTAGCTCTAGGCATCGGGCTCGCGATCGCGTTAAACCTGAGCGGGATGGCTCCTGTGAGTTGGGGGGAAGAGGCTGTCTCGATTCTGGTGTTCCTCAATCTGTTTAATCTGTTGCCGATATATCCCTTAGATGGGGGGCAGGTCGCTGATTTACTCCTGTTTTCGCGAAATCCACAGATAGGAGTTGTCTTTAAGGCCATCGGAACTGGATTGCTGATTTTGACGGGGTTACTACTAGGCGCACCACTACTATTTGCCTTTGCTATTTTGATTAGTCTCTCCATTCCTAACAGTTTTCGTTTGGCCAAGTTAAGCAATCAGCTCAGACGAAAATTCCACTCCACACTAGAGACTTCATTGACGACGACGGAAAACACCGATGCCCTTGCTCGGCAGGTGTTTCAACGCCTACAGCAGCCTCCATATGACACCCTCACCTTTGATCAAAAGTCGACTTTGTTAACAGGCATCTTGGAGCGCCGGCAGGAAGAGGCTGCAGGCTGGACGACGCGGGTCGGTTTATCGTGCGTATACCTCGTGAGTTTATTCGTCGGTTTGATTGGCGGTATTGCGGCCATCATTTTAACCCCAACGGCGAGCGAGGCAACCGAGACAGAACTCGCGGATGACATCGAGCTAGCAACCCTGAGCGCCCGTGCGACAACACCTCATGTGTGCCAGGCAGACATCGCTCTGCAAACGGCAACGGTGAACGAAAACGCTGCAGTGATGAGCGATCTCCAGATCACCCTCATTGGCACCTTAGACACGCCAGAGCAAGCGCAAGCCGTATGGCAAACTCTGCAACCTCAACTGAAATCAAATGATTCGGCGAGCCTGTTTGGCCAGACCATCTTCGTCTCCACCTTCAACACGCAAACTCAGGAACAAGTGGGTGCGGCCCTAGATGCAGCGGCAGCCACTGTTCTCACAGAGGATTTGCTGGCCGGTCGTGGCACGGTCGTGAGAATGACGGCAGAAGCCCCCAATGAGCAGCAGGCCACTCAAGTTACCGAAGAACTCTCTAGCTTCTTCACTGTTTCAGAAAACTTCACGCACTCAGAAGACGCTGTTTCTATCGGTCCACTACGTGCCCCGTGGGACCCTCCTACAACTGAGCACCCGCCTGAAGAGTTAGTGCAGCAGGCCAATGCCCGCTACACCTACGCCCAGCTCATAGCAGCTCAAGAAGACACCTATCTACAGTCTCTATCGCCAAATTTCTCCTGGGTAAAAGGAATTGTGGGTTCCATGATTGGCCATGATGGCTGGGCAACTTCGGCCGATCAAAGATGGTTTGCCGAGCTTTATCAAGCTCAAAGAGCGGCTGCGCAACAGCTGCTTGACAGTCGTGAAAAGCGGATTGATGCAGACACAGTCGCACTCTTTCTAGAGGAACTGGACTTAGAAAATCAGCAAATGGCTCTGGGATATGCGTACGTTCAAGAGAAGCATGACGAGGAAGCGTACACCCGCAGCATGGAAGATTTGCATCAACGATTACTAAACGTTCAAGAACGGCTAGCAGAGCGGATAGGAGCTTATTACTTCGTTAGAGAGGAAGACAGAGAGAATATTGAAGCGTATGCGGAGATTCCTTTAAGTTACTCGCTCTATGGTGAGGTGGCGCAATCTGGCCTGACAGTGAGCATTGAAGAATTGGTTTCTTACCAGACTCAAGCAACGCTACCGGCGATCGCCGCCTACTTTTGCGAACGCCAGTTCTCGAATGTCCGTTACGACTTAGCAGACTATTGAATGTCAAGCTTTTAGCGTGACGCGACAGCTAGATAGTCGAGTGTGAGGATCCGCGAGCGCGATCGGCAACGGCATTGTCCTCTTGTCGCGACAGCAATGATCGAAACGACAACGATGATCGCTAATGCCGCTAAGCTCAGTCTGAAGGATTGGCTGCAGTTGAGCGAGAGGCGGCCGCGCGTTTGCGATAGCTATCGGTATGGATTTCGACAATCAAGGCATGATGCACGAGGCGATCTACCGCCGCGACGGTCATCATGTCATCAGCAAAGATGGTGTCCCATTGACTGAAGGGCTGATTGGCCGTGATGAGAAGACTGCGCCGTTCGTAGCGATGGGCAATCAGCTCAAAGAGGACCGAGGTTTCGGCCTCCGACTTTTTGACGTAGCCGAGGTCATCAATGACGAGCAAGTCAAATCGGTCCAGCTTTTTGAGCAAAGCGGGCAGTTGCAACTGGAGTTTGGCCTGCTGTAGTTGTTGCACCAGAGCGGTAGCCGTGAAGAATTTCGCCCGTTTACCCAGTTCGACGATAGCCCGCGCCAGGGCTGCCGCCAAATGGGTCTTCCCCACCCCGGAAGGCCCGAAGATTAAACAGTTTTCGGCTCTCTCTAGCCAACCAGCATCGGTGGCCAGTTGCATCAAAGGAGCGGGATTGAGCTTCGGGACATGTTCCCAGTCAAAGTTGGAAACCGTTTTGGCGGCGGGCAGTTGAGCCTCTTGCAGGGCACGTTTGAGGCGCACACTCCAGCGTCGGTCCACCTCCAATTCGCAAAGTGCCAGCAAGAATTGAGCGTAAGACCAGTGTTCTTGCATGGCCTGATGTTCCAGGGTCTCCCAATGCTGGAGCATGTGGGAGAGGCGCAAGCGTTTGAGGTGGAGGCTGAGACTCTGGTAGGGACTCAATTGCGGCGTCTGGCTGGAGGAGTTGGTCATAGTCTTTCAAGTCATGTTGTTGCACCTGCACAGTCGGTAGAGTCGTTTCCTTCAAGAGCTGAAAGTGTCGTTGCAAGGTAGATAAAGTTAGGGTGCCAGCAGCCAACTGAGCCACTAGATACTCGGCGACAGCAGATTCTTTGTCCTGAGTAGCGGCAATGTAGAGCGCTTCCACCATCAGGACGGCGGCGCTATCGATATCAAAGTCAGCTTGAAGCTGTTGCCACAACTGCCGGTAAGGGGCATTGGGTAATAAGTCTTGCTGCCAGGTGCAGTAGATAAAGGCTCTGGGTTTACGCCTGAGCCCTTCAATGACGTGACGATAGTTGATGCACCGAGCGCGGCGTTTGTCTTTGGCGGTGACACGCAGGCGCGGCAGTTCCACGACGACCTGGCGTTCGAGATAGCCACAGATGCGGTCATGGTAGAGATGGAGTTCAAGCTGGCGACCAATCAATCGGGACGGCACGGTGTAGAGAATGCAACGCACATCAATGGTGCTGCGACTGCTGACCCTGGCAGTGAGGACTTCGTAGTCGGCCACCCGTTTGGGCGGTAAGGGCTGCAGATGCTTCTGCTCTTCGGCAAACTTGGCCTGATGCTGCTGGTTGAGCTTGGCGACAATGCTGTTAATGAAGGCTTGATAGTCGCTCACGCTAGCAAAGTCACGGCTGCCGCGAAGGTAGAGCGCCTGGGTAATGCGGTTCTTGAGATGACCGTGAGGCGATTCAATCGCACCATTCTCATGAGCAATCCCTTTGTTGTTGCGCGTCGGTCTCAGACGATAGTGGTGACACAGGTCGTCATAGAGGCGGGTCAACGGTTTGTGCCCTTTGCCACCGGTATTGCGATAGGCCGCACTGAGGCTATCCGTGCGATGCTCTTGGGGCGCGCCGCCACTGGCAAATAGGGCATTCTGTAGCCCTTCCGACAAGGCGATGAAGCTCTCGCCGCCTTGAATCACTTGGGCATAACGCCAGCCACTGTAGGCCAAACGGTAGTGATAGAGCAGATGCTCAAATGGCTTTCCGCTGATAGTGATCTCCACCCCTTTTAGCTCAGTAAAGTCGGAGATGCCCATCACACCAGGCTCGTGGCGCAGCTCGAACATGACTTCCGGGGCTTCGCCATGCAATGCTTTCCAGGTTCGAACGCGCCGTTGCACGGTCCGCAGCACTTGGGGATATTGTCCTGGATAACGCTCTTGCAAATACTCGAACAGTGTTGTCGGCTTTAGCCGTGGCTCCCGTCTCAGCATCGGTTCAAGTTCTTCTTCCCATACCCCCGCGAGCGGGTCAGCGCTGGTGCGCCAGTCCCGCACCCGACCGCGATTGGGTTGATGCGTTCCGGCCTCAATGCGCTGGCCGGTGCGGTCCGAAAATTCGGCAATCGAAGCTGCATCGCTCTGCGTTAAACCGAGCTCTCGGGCGTTCATATACACTCTGATTTGATAACTTTGAATCGTTTGTTTGGGCACTGGAGGCTTCCCCACTTCTTGGGAAAACGCCTTCAGTGTCTTTTTTAGGGCGATAGCTGGAACAAGGGATGGAGAACGTCGCTCTCAACCCGTCTCGGTAGCTGTCGTCGGCAGGGCTTACCCGCCGATGTCATTGTCATCTAATAGCAGACCAAGCAGACATGTGGGTGGACTAAAGAATAATTGGGATCGACCCTTGTTTTACCTTACTGCCAACAGAGAATAGGCCGCAAGAGCAGGGCAAACGCATACTCCAAGTTTTTGCAACAAGGATAGGTTCAAGATGCCTTGTTGCAAAAAACCAGAAATTACCACTCAGGTTATTTAAGGCAAATATTTTTGCACGACGAGCCAACCAGACCAGGAGACGAGGGCCAGAGCAACCATTAGCAAACTGTTCAAGGTGAGATGGAGAGATCGCGCCCACGGCTTCTGGGGATGATTAATCTGGGTGGCGGACCAGGCCGAAGCCAGGGTCAAGGTCACTACCGTCAGGCCAACTGGCAAATGGGGAGAATGCCCTAAGCTCCCAAAATGTCCCAAGGTACCCACAATCCCAATCGAGAGGAGGAGGAGTATCGTAAATACGAGCATCATGCCAAGGCTGAAATGCACGCGACGCAAACTGGGAAACAGCGATGTTTGGGTATCGATAGCAGGCACAGTCTCCCCTTGCAGTCGGAGATAGCGCATCCAGCCACCGAGGGCGGCCAGGCACACAAATAGGAAGACTGTGAGGCCCATCGACCAGGCAGCGATGCGCCATAACCAGATAAAAGAAGGGAGATTCAAACCGCTATCTCCGGTTTACATGCAGCTTAGGTGTCTAGGATACTACCTGCACTCGCTGCACCGTCGAGACAGGCACCTTCCCAAGCCACACCTTCACCTTCCACACACAGCAAATTAGCCCCGGTGAAATTGGTGCCCCGGACAATTGCCCCATTCAAAATCGCTTCTTCCAGATTGGCGTCAGACAGATTCGCTCCGGCCAAATTGGCGTTGCTAAAATCGACTTGCTCAAGTTTGGCCTCACGCAAATCGGCCCCCCGCAGATCAGCACCGCGAAAATCAGAGCCAGTTAAGTCAGCTTGACTAAGGTTCACTCCGGCCATAAAAGCGCCTGCAAAACTCGTGTTTTGAAACCGTGCTTCGATGAAGGTACTGCCTTGCAACTCAGCGTTGCGGAGGTCAGCCCCCATCAAATCAGCCCCTCCCAAGTTAGCCCCCCGCAGATTGCAGCGCAGATTACTTTGGCGGAGATTGGCACCGGCCAGATTAGCACCCGCCAAATTAGCTTTAGCCAAATTAACCGCCTCTAAATCCGCCCCAGACAAATCTTGCCCAGCCAGCATCGCCTCGCTTAAGTTCTTCTGGTTGCCAGTTCGGATAGCAGTAATATCAAGCGATACAGGTAATGAAGTGGGAGACGAAGTCATAGCTGGGCGGCTTTCAGATTAGGCGACAGGGGACAGCGATTCCTCTAGCCAAACTTTGGGGAGCTGGCTAGGGCGATCCGGTAACTGCATCATACCGATTTCAGTCAATCGAACAATAGTTGTCAAATGCTCGATCAAAGCGGGATCAAATCGACTACCGCCATGCTGGACACATTTTTCGAGCGCTGCAGTCAAGCTAAGGGCAGGGCGATCGCCGCGTGGTTGGGTAAGTTCTTGAAAGTACGCTGCCAACCGCAAAATACGTGACTCTAACGGAATGTCTTCGCTCCGTAAGCCATCTGGCCGACCACTGCCATCCCAGTTTTCGAGTTGATGACTGACAATCACGCGCACGGGCTCCAACTCTGACATCGCCGCCAGCAGCTGCCCCCCCAAATAGGCACGATTATTCCACGTCACCAACTCCGAGTCTCGCAGTTGACTCGCGGGTTGCTGAAAGACTTCGATTGGCGCTTCCGCCAACCCAATGCGAAACAGGAGTCCGGCTAATCGTAACCGCCGCAGCCGAATCGTCGGCAGATCCAAGATTTGGCCCAGGGTTTCGGCCAGGGCCGCAACCTGTAGCGAAGCGAGGGGATTCTCTTGATCCCGTTCATCGACTCGCTGAGCCATCCGCAGAAAGGCCTGTAACTTATTAGCCGTCATGTTGCGATTCACCCTGAGGGCGTGACCTTCAAGCTCCCAAAGTTCCTGCGCTTGACGATTCGCGGTGATGAGATGTTCTTGGCTGTCTTGCAAGTAATTCACGATACGCGACACCACACTGGTCAAGTCAATGGGCACCGCCTCAGGGTTGGTAATCATCTGCTGCTGCAGAGTGCTGAGGCGATCCGCCAAAGCCTCGTCATAGGGGCGCATCCGTTCGATCAAAATCGAAGCTGCCGCCTCCACTGCCGCACGATCAAACGTCCACAGTCCATAAAACTTACGCTCAACATCGTTACGCGGCTGAGTATCCGCTTGGTACTCTTCGGGAGACAGTTCGTGACACAGCACCATCGCCGTGTAGCCAGGGGCCACAATGATCAGATTCCATTCATTGGCTAGGCTGTCATCACGCGCTAGGTCGATGAGAGAGACATTTTCCAGTTGCCCCGTTGGGTGAGTCTCAAAGCCACTATCAGCACAAGCAACAATTGCCACTTCGGCGGAGTTTTGGGCAATTTCCAAATAACGATCGGCTTCCTGCATATACCACTTCCCCTCTTGGAAAGTGACGAGCACTAAAGGCTCTTGCCCCGGCTGCTGAGCCGTGCTTTTCAGAATATGGTCTTCTAAGGCATGACACAGTGCAATTAGGGTGTTTTTAAAGTAAACCCGATAGCTAGAGGGTAACTGCCCGGACGGTAGCGCTGCCTTCAGTTGATTAAGTGTCGAATTTGAGTCCATCCTAGTTGTTGCTACAGCCCCAATTGCGTTACCGGAACCTTACTGATCTCACCGACTCACTAGATCAAAGCCCTCAGTTATTTTACTGGAAAGGGTTTGCCAGTGGGATGACCATCGCCGGAGCGACTCATTAACATTTTTCATCCTACCCAGCGATTGCCCCGACCGGGTAGTCCCTCAGCAGGTAGGTCTTTAAGCGGCCACAGCTTTAGCGGCCGAGCGGCGAGGGAAGTCCGTGATATTGGCGATTCCGTATAGGGTGAGCTTCTGATTCCGGAGTCGTAATTGGTCAACTCGCAGCTGCATACCATCTAGCGCAAACTTATCGAAATCCAATAAATTATTGAGATGGTTGACCAACGCCTGACTCAACTCTAGATTGGCGGGGTTGTCACCATAATCTACGTCAACAAACTGGATGCTGCGACGCTCCTGCACCTCGATGCGGGTCGTGAAACTCACGGCCCGAGGCTCAGTGTCCTGGCCAACCCGCACTTGCCCCTGCAGACTCAACTCACCGTTTTCCTCAACTTTGAGTTGCACATCATCAAAGTTCAAAGCATCTCCTTGAAAGGTGAGCTGCTGCATTTTTTCGATGAGAAAGGGGGTATTGAAAGAGGCATTCATATCCTCCTCAGTCAACACGATTCGCATGTTGGCCTGAGTTGACTGCTTAAGCTTGACCTGCCCCTTGAAAATAGCGCCAAAGTCGATCGCCACCGACTGCACGTAGAATTCCATGGATTCTACCCGCAACCCGCTATACATCAGCAACCCTTGGCCAATGAAGTCAAAGCCATCGACACTCCCTTGCAAAAGCTTAGCGACCGGCTCTGCCCGGACAATCGCCTCTAGCTTTTCGGACTGCTTGAACAATGCAGAAATTGCCGCCGTAACAGCTTTACTAACGACGCGATCGCCGCTTTGACCAGGAACGGGCAAATTACCAAACACAATCGATGTCATCTCGCCTTATAGGAGCTGAACTAGATCCATTGTAACTATTTGTTAACAAATGCACGAGCATTGGTGGACGAATATTCTATGGCGGATATAAACAATGGCTATTTGTGACTTGAGCCAACGCCCTCACCGTAACACCGATTACTCTGTCACCCCAATCATCATTGGGGTGAACTCGCTGTATCAGCTACGCCATAACGTGAGCGCCGCTCAACCAGCCACGCTTGGATTGAATAGACTTACAAACTCGCGAGGACGACAAATAGCCCATCAACCAGCAAGGTACCAATTAGCGTTCCGCTAAAGACCCAGAAATGACGATGGGGCGATCGCCAACCTTGCCGAGCCAAAGTCAGTAGCACTAAGGCACACATGACGGCCAAACCAACGCCCTCAGACGTCTGAATCTGACGAAACCCAGTTTGCACAATACCCATCGCCTCAGCCGGCGGAGCCACCATCAGTTGCCGCCAGTAAGGCATTAAGTGCAACCGATAAAAATAAATATCGGTAATCGCCGTGCCTAACAGCGACCCTAGGTAGAACCAGTGGCCCACCTTACCCCAACCGCGATACAGCCCCCATAGAGCCACCGGCAACCCAATCGATTCAATCGGGATATGCCATAACGGCTCCCACCGAAACCACCCCCAATAGATGGCTCCGGCGAGCCAGCTCCAGCTGAGCCCCAACAGTAAGTCGCCCGCAAAAGCCGTTTGGGGCTGCCGCCCCAGCCACACACTGCCCCATACCCATAGCCCAGTGAGCAACACACTTAGCCCAGGGGCGGCTCTGACCAAGGGCGCTTCAAAAAAGACTGGTACCGAGACAAAAATAATCCCTAACGCCACGCCAAACCCAGTCGAACGAGGATTTAGCCAAGGCTTATCCGTAACAGTTACAAGGCGTCTCCGCGCGAGCGCCAGAAACCCTGATTGCGCTGATACCACCGCTGGAATCCGCAGCGCAATCGTATTGAAACAAGTTGAATCGTGCATCCCGCAGTCGTTCAGAAATCTAGAGCAAAACGTCTTATTAAAGAATCTTAAGTTTCGACAAAAGAGGTTTAAAAACCTATAGTCAAAGTTTTTTTAGTCGTCGCCAATAATTCAATTGGGTAGTTAATTTCTCTGCTAATCTTCGTCTGAGCAGAAGGGCATAGTTCCTTAAATAGTGGCCGCTAAGCCCAACAACTGATTCTTGCATAGACGGATGTTAACGTATAACTAAAAAGTGCGCATTCACGTCATTTGTAACGTTAGAATTTTCGCAAGCATCATCGAGGAACCGTTTTGGTTACTACTACTCAAAACATTCAAGAAAGTCTTAAAGTTTCTGGGGTGAACTCGTCGACTGACCAAGACCGAGTTGCCGTTCTCCTGATGGGATACGGAGAAGTTGAAAGCTACGATGACTTTGCCAACTACAATGAGCAAGCCTTGAATCTGCTCACGGCGAAGTTTGCCCCAGTTCCGACCTGGGTTTACCCACCGATGGCCAAGCTACTGGCCATGTTTGACCTGCATGAGTGGAGCCATCAGCACGATCACTTCATCTCGCCTCACAACGCTATTTTTGAGAAGCAAAGGGCGGGTGTCGAGGCGGAGTTACAAACCCGTTGGGGCGATCGCGTCAAAGTCTTCAAAGCATTCAATTTTTGTAAGCCTCACCTACCGGCTCAAGTGTTGGAGCAGATTAAAGCCGAAGGTTTTAGCAAACTGCTTATCTATCCGTTGCTGGTAGTCGATTCCATTTTTACCAGTGGTATCGCGGTCGAGCAGGTCAACAATGCGTTGGCTGAGCTCAGCGATGGTCATGAGCATTGGGTCAAGGGGGTACGCTATATCCCCTCTTTCTTTGATCAACCGGCGTACCTAGACCTCATGGTGCAGATGGTGGAGGAGAAAATTAGTGCTGAACTGTCGAAGGCCTATTTGCCTTCTCAGGTCGGCATTGTGCTGATGAACCACGGCTGTCCCTTTGAGGCCAAGGGTTTCACCTCTGGGATTGACGAAAGTCAGATGCTGTATGAACGGGTGCGAGAACGGCTAATCCACCGCTATCCCCTCATTTCTGTCGGCTGGCTCAATCATCAAACGCCGATGATTAAGTGGACTCAGCCGAATGCGAAGTTAGCCACCCAAAATCTGATTGAGCTGGGCGCTAAAGCGATCGTGATGATGCCCATCGGGTTTGCCACCGAAAACCATGAAACGCTGCTAGACGTCGAGCACATCATCGAAAATGTGCGGAAAAAGCATCAGGATGTCAGCTTTATTCAAATGCCGTGCGTCAATGACCATCCCATTTTCTTGAAAATGGTGGCTGATTGGGCCGATGGCCAAATTCGCGACCTACTGGAAGAAGATGCCCTCGCCGTGAATCCTGAGTTGGCGATCGCCCATGCCCAGTCCCACGCTCATAGTCACGCCCATCATGGACACGATCATGGACATAAGCATCATCATCACAGTCACTAAGAACCATCGCCCCGTGGTCATCACGCGTCGTTAACTGCAGTGACCAAAAAGCCGCCATTGTCTTCCCAAAAGATAACGGCGACTTTTTGGGTGCGTACATTAAGGCATAACGGCGAAGTACAGAAGGCAGCATTCAGAGTGCAGACCTGACTCGCGAACGATTTTAGTCACCTGACGGGCTATTCTCCCATCTAGCGATCGCCCATCCTCAATACAGTCTTTGGCAACCGACGGGCAACAATGGTCCCTCATTGAGCAGAACTGTAAGTAGTTTCATAAAACCTGAGATCGATCCAGCGCTTGGCCTGGCGAATCGCTTCTGCCCGAGTCCACGCTTTCGGGACGGCAACCGCTGATCCAGTGTCATAGTTGACCCATGCGGCATACGTCGTGACATCATTCCAAACCGTTTGCTCAACTTCAATCATGAATTCTCGGTAGGGACAAGCCAGCACAACATGAGGGTAATGAGGGTCAATAATCATAAATAGGGGACTCTGGAGCGCGCAGGTTATCGACAACAGCAACCTAGAACTGGGCTGTTTCCGACTGAGAGTCAATCAGTCGAATTCCGGCTAAAGAATATGCGACTGATGGAGCGGGGGGCTCGCATGCTCAGTCGGTCCATCAGCCAATCAGACCAGGTTAGCTGCATTGCCTTTAGTCAAATTATGACGGGTTCACGAAAATTTCTGTGTGCCGAGATGCCATCCGCATCGTTTCCGTATTGGGGAATTGGGCATCTCCGTATTGGGGAATTGAGCATCAGTGGAGTGAGCATCACGTCAACGACAAGTCAAAAGGCGGCCCCGCTCGCCAAGAGCGTTAAGCGTTATATCGCACGCCTCGATAAGTCAGCTCTTGCTCCGAACGGCGTAGGCGAGCTTTCGGTGAGGCAGGCTGACGAGACGTCGGGCGAGTAGCAGGAGCATTAGCTTCGCTGGTTGACGAAGCTTCGTAAGAAATACCGCGATAAATAAGTTTCATACTGGCTAATTGTGATTGGGTTGTGAAGAATCAAGTGGGCTTAGTGTTCCTCACTGACGTTGAAAATTAAGGTTATTCACAAAACGATGCGATCGCCTGACTGCGGTCACATTGGCCCGAGCATCCGAGCCCTACCCAACACTGACGATTAAAGACTCCACATACCGTTAGCGGCACCCCAAACTATCACGGGTAACCACCCCCGTCACCGGGTTGACGCCATCGGCATATTCACACATTTTCATCACTTGATAACGGTCTAAAATCGTGTCCGAAAAATCAACGCCCTCAATGATCGCTTCGGTAAAGGTTGTGCTCGTCATAATGGCATCGACGATAATGGCATTGGTCAAATCGGCCCGGTCAAAGGTGACTCGATCCGCAAAGGATTGGGTTAAATTGACCCCAGCCATGTGAGCTTTATAAAACGACCCTTTCGTCAAAATCGTTTCACTCAAGTCGGCATCGGTAAAGTCAGCCTCACGAGCATTGGCCGCCGCTAGGGAAGAACCGGTCAAATCTTCACCCACAAAGGAGCGCTGATGCAGATCGGCATAGGTAAAGTCATCTACCGCGATCGCCGCCGGGCCAAGCCCTAAAACGCACAACAGCAAACCAACAGAAAGCCATCTCCAGAGGGGCCGAGCGATGTTGAGCATACCAATAACCTTGCTTCACCTGAATGTGTAACTATTGCTTTACTTTAAATCAGCACACCCCTTAGCTGTGAATAATCTGGCTCTGCCAGCTTCGCAAATATTGCCCGTCTAGATCAAGACAGGGCGGTAGACAGCTCGCCGCTCACCAGCCCAATTTGCGATCGCGGGATCCCGCCTTCTAGGCCATGATGATGACACTGTCGATCGCCCGTTTGAATTCATGAGCCTTCCTGATACCGTGACGATTTTTCAGGTCGATGCCTTTACCGACCATCCTTTTAGTGGCAACCCGGCTGCCGTTTGTGTGTTAACCACTCCCACCAGCGAAACTTGGATGCGGGCCGTGGCAGCAGAAATGAACCTCTCCGAAACTGCCTTTTTACATCCGATCGAGGATGGCTACCAATTGCGCTGGTTTACCCCCACTACCGAAGTCGAGTTATGTGGCCATGCCACCCTCGCCAGTGCCCATATATTGTGGCGGGAGGGGATATTGGCAGCCGCCCAAACGGCGCGATTTCATACCAAGAGTGGTCTACTCACAGCGACCCAAAACAGCGAGTGGATCACCCTTAACTTTCCCAGTCAGCCGCTGAGTCCGGTCTCAGCGCCACCAGAACTGCTCAAGAGCCTGCGGGGTTTGCAACCTGAAACCGTCACCTATGGGGGCTCTGCCGAAACCAACTACTTGGTGGAACTACCCTCAGAAGACTATGTGCGATCGCTGCAGCCCGACTTTGCCATGATGCGGTTGCTACCGGCCCACGGCGTGATTGTCACCGCCTTGAGTGAAGCGCCCAACGTTGATTTTGTCTCGCGATATTTTGCCCCCGCCGTCGGCATTAATGAAGACCCGGTCACGGGATCCGCTCATTGTTCTCTAGTCCCTTTTTGGGAAGACAAATTAGGCAAATCCGACTTTGTCGCCAAGCAAGTCTCGCAGCGAGGTGGCATTTTGCACGTGCAGCGAGAGGGCGATCGCGTGCTCATTAGCGGTCAAGCCGTCACCGTGATGACAGGAAAACTCATGTCAGCCCCCATTCCTGAGGATTGATCTAGGTTAAAGCGATTGATCGTGAGAGGAAGGATGGATGGGTTGGCGCAGCCTGTCAAAGAACATTAGGTAGATAAAGTGTGAAGTGAGGCAGTCAAACTTTATTCGCTATTCCTAGTCCGCTTGCCTAGTTCTGTTAATCGTCATGAGAAACCATCGATGAATGAAGAAATCGCTCAGCAAGTCTTTTGGGAGCTGCATTCTGACTTATCCCGTGAAGGGCCAGGGGATGATGCTTCGACGGCACGGGCTTTTTCGCTGTTGACCGATTTGCCACCGCAACCCAGGATTTTAGACGTTGGCTGTGGGCCTGGGATGCAAACCCTCCAATTGGCCAGACTCGCCGCCTCCGGGCATGTAACGGCGGTGGATCTGCATCAACCCTTTTTAGAGCAGCTCAAACAGTCTTTGCAGGAAACAGGGTTGGGCGATCGCGTTACCCCCCTCCAAGCTGACATGGCCGCCATGCCGTTCGCAACCGCTAGCTTTGACGTGATCTGGTCGGAGGGTGCAGCTTACAGCATGGGGTTTGGGAAAGCACTAACGCAATGGCGATCACTACTCACCCCGCAAGGCTATCTCGTCGCCTCTGAAATCACTTGGCTGCGCTCTGATCCGCCTGAGCCGCTGAAGCAGTTTTGGCAAACCGAGTATCCGCTCATGCAAAGCTTAGAGGCAAATCTGACGCTGTTTAGAAAAATGGGCTATATCCCCGTAGCGCACTTACTCTTACCGGCAAAGTCTTGGTGGACGTTTTATTACACGCCTTTAGCAAAGCGGATCCAGGATTTATTGCCTAAATACACCCATAGTCCCGACGCTTTACAGCTGTTAGAGTCTCATCAACAAGAAATCGAGCTATTCCGTCGCTATTCCGCCGATTACGGCTATGTGTTCTACATTGGCCAAGTTGCTCCGAGAACCCAGTAAACACCCTGCCACTACTGACTATTGCCAAGGATCCTCCCCGCCCTGCGGAGCAGGCGAGTCGGCTGGGCCGGCTTCTTGTCCGACAGGGGTATTCGGGGGTGTGACGTCGGGTTGAGCAACCACATTCTCGACAGCGGGCACTGCTGTTGCGATCGCGTCTCGATTGAGAGGAATCGAGGCTGCCAATTCGGGGTTAGTAGTCTCGGCTGCAACGGTAATGGTGTCAGCATTGGGGAGGCTCACGGGCGATTGCTGGAGCTGCTCCCGCATCCAAGTTTGAAACAGTTCATCCAGCAACCGTTGCTCAGTCGCAGCATCTAATTGCGCGGGCAAAAATTTCTCTAGACGCACCACAACGTACCACTCACCAATCCGTTTGGGGGGCCAGATTTGCCCCGGTTTACTCACCGATAACAACCCCGCCAGCGCTGGATTAGGAACGCTGAGTTCCACCGGCCCGATTAAGCCACCGGTTTTAGCTTCTTGCCCCTCAGAATATTCTTTCGCCAGCTCCGCAAAGGATTGTCCATCATCGTGAACACGGAAGTAGAGTTCTTGAGCTAAGCCAAGTTGGCTGGTGCGAATGAGCGAATAAAGCACGCGATCCAAACGACTTTTGCGCTGTAGAAAGTAGGATTCAACTTCTTTAGCAAAGGTCTGTTCTTTGAACTTGGCCAGTTGCTTGTCCCGAGTCGCGGTGGTCCGAATCAGGTCTGAGGTCCCGTACTGTTGCTGCGCCCAAGCATTCGCCTCTTGGGGATTGGTAATTTTATTGCGCTGACAAAATTCGGCTTCGGCAGCCTGAATTTCCTCTTCGGTGAGTTCCACATCAGCGATCGCATCATCAATGATCACCTCTTGAATCACCCGTGATAGCAAATTTGTCTTGCTCAGCAGCGGTACTAATTCGTCAGATTGCAAAACGCGATCGCCAATTTTCAGCAGATCCATGGGGACATCCAGTCATTACACTCCAGTCTGCCCATAACCCTAACTCAAGTTGTTCCATAGTCTGCGCATTGGCTACGACTACAGCCAAAATTTACGATGCGAGTGGCGGCGATCTGCCACCTTTGAGCGGGGAAAACCGGCTATGAACTTAATTCACAGACTATCTACTGGCACAGAGCGTAGCCCGCCAGCTCGAGCAACTGCTTTCTTAAGGTCTCTAGACCAATGCGCGATTGCGCCGACACAAACAAGGCATTGGGAAATTCGTCCTTAGCCATTTCCAGGGCGGCGCTATCCACCTGATCAAGCTTATTAAAGGCCAACAAAATCGGCCCCGGGGTAATCGGCATTTCCCCTAAAATTCTCATCACGGAACGGATCTGGCTCTGCCAGGCTGGGTGTGACAAATCGACCACATGCAGCAGGGCATCAGCCTCTGTCACTTCTTCCAACGTGGCGCGAAAGGCATCCACCAGCGACTCCGGCAAATCGCGGATAAAGCCTACCGTATCGGTCAGCACGAGTTGAGTTTGTTCCTGCGTGTCACTATCCAGCACGCTCAGCCGTCGGGTGGTGGGGTCTAGGGTCGCAAAGAGCTGATCAGCGGCGTAAATCTCCGAGTTGGTCAGGGCATTGAGCAACGTTGATTTACCGGCATTGGTGTAGCCCACCACGGCAATCGAGGGGGTATCGCTACGCTGGCGTCGTTGGCGCAGGCGATCGCGGTGCGCCTGCAGTTGATTAACCTCTCGCTGCAGGCGAGAAATTCGGCGTTGAATCGCGCGCCGCTCAGTTTCCAACTTGGTTTCACCAGGGCCTCGGGTACCGATACCGCCCCCCAATCGAGACATCGCCTGCCCGCGACCCGTAAGGCGCGGCAGCTGATATTCCAATTGAGCCAACTCGACTTGCAATTTCCCGGCACCGGTGCGGGCGCGCTGGGCAAAGATATCTAAAATCACCTCCGTGCGATCGACCACTCGGACCCCCATCTGAAGTTCCAGATTGCGCACTTGTGCAGGGGAAAGATCGCGATCAAACACGACGAGGGTAGCGCCCAGGGTTTGCGCTTCGAGGGCAATCTCCTGAACTTTACCAGCGCCCAATACCGTCTGCGGATGGGGGCGATCGCGTCGTTGATGTAACGTCGCCAACACCTCACCACCAGCCGTTTCCACCAAGCGCTCCACTTCCATCAAGCCATAGCGAAACTGTTCTTTACTCACATGGCCGGTCATGAGACCCACGACAATCACGCGATCGTGGTCGGCATCCACCTGTTGAGCCACAAAGACCCGACGAAACTCTGCTTCGAGCGCATCGGTCAGCTCGATAAAGTCTTGCTGGGCAACCGCCTCTAGTGACATGGGGTCAGAGACCGTCCATCGCGCTTCGGGATGGGGAACGAGATGAGCCAAATAGACCTCTCTGACATATCCCGTGGCGCCCCCACCTCGGCGCTCAAACCCTTTTCCTGACAAAGTCACCATCACCAGTGAGTCGAGGCGCTGCATGGCCATAGCGGTCAAATCACTGGTGCTCGGGGGGGCTTGCTTCAGGCAAGTCGTAATGCAGCGAATACCACAAAGGCGTTCAGCCCCGTAACGCGGCAGTTCTAAAGGAGGTATGCGAGTTTGCCGGGGCGTACCGACCCCCACTCGAATGACCTGCCCTCGTCGGTTGAGATAGACACACAGAGGCTGATCCAGGTCAGTACTGATGGCTGCCAAGCGCTGGGCGAACTCGGGGGTCGTGAAGTAATCGCCCGGTAGACGCTGATGATAAAGCCGTTGCAGTTGCTTCAGTTGGCTGGGCTTCAGGCCACGCAGATTGCCATGAATGGTCTCGATGAGTCCTTATCCTCCGGAAAAATCGATTTGAAGATTATCCTAATCGAAATTTCGGAGAGCCGATGGCAGCAAACTGAGGATGGAGCACCGAGCAGTTGGCCGAGCCGCCCACCGACAATCCAACCACCGCAGAGTAAAGATAGATTTCTTCGGTTAAGGGTTTGAAATTTGAACGGTTTCAGACTATAAATCTGCTATCGCTGTGTGGCGATCGCTGAACCCTGACTGAAATATGTACCAAAAAGTAACTTTTTGGGCTCATCGCCAGGGAGGTATCTATCCTATAAGACGTCATTCCGGGTGATAATCCCGTATAACATATGAGCACAGACATTAATTCTGAAACCACAGTTGCTGAAGTGCCTGAAATGCCTGACGCTTCAGCCCATGCGGAGACCTCAGGTGACGGCGAACTCAATCAGCAGGTACAGCAAGTTTTAGACAAGGTATCTGGCCTGTTAGCCAACTTGCCTGATTACGTCACCGACTTTTTCAAGGAATACAAGCGTCCGTTGGTGACGGTCGGTGTGATTCTGGCAGCTTTCATTTCGGTAAAGCTGTTGCTGGCCATCTTGAGTGCAGTTAATGAAGTACCTTTGCTCGCTCCCACCTTTGAGCTGATTGGTCTGGGCTACAGCAGCTGGTTTGTATATCGCTTTTTGCTGAAGGATGCCAATCGGCAAGAATTGACTGAAAACTTCACGTCGCTAAAAGATCAGGTGCTGGGCAAAAACGGTTAGGCGTTAACTGCCGATCGCGGCTGGCGGTGATCGCTTACCCGCTGAGTGATGTCAGTCAAAATCACCCGCATCGCTACACTATTTGGATCAAGCTCTTCCTCGGCATCCTGGCTAGGGAGAGCTTTTTTGCCGACTCACTTCAGTGGCTCGGGTTCCCAATCCTGATTCTCAATCCTAAGCTGAAGACAGTTAGCCTGGATAATTCACCAGGGTTTTGGTTAAAGTCCCAATCCCTTGCGGATAGTCTGTTTCAGCTTTCATGTATACAACACACTGTCAAAAGTACAAAATCGTCGAATCCTATGTAGGACAAAGACTTCAGACGTTTTTGGAATGGATTCATTAATAATGCAGGTTAGGGATCGTTATTAGGCAATCGCTTTTTCCTTCAAAGCCGCAGCGGCCTGCTTTAAGGGCGGCAAGAGGGACAGCGGCACGTCCAAACCGTTCAGGGTAACGCCTTCCTTATGTTTCTCTTCGGAGGGGCCGTGGTAGTCACTGCCACCGGTCATGAGCAGGTCGTAGCGATCGCACAAGTCCTCTAACTTGCGTTCGTCACTGGGACTGTGATTCGGGTGATACACCTCAACCCCCATCAGCCCAGCCTCTACTAACTCCGGTAACACCGTCTGTACAGTGCCGCCCCGAAATAGGTAGGGATGCGCCCATACCGGCACAGCTCCACAGGCTAGTAATAGTTGAATTCCCTCCGTAGTCGGGAAACGGTCATATTGCACATAGGCTGGGCCACCATCCCCTAACCAACGGGTAAAAGCTTCTTGGGCATGGGTCACGTGGCCCGCTTTAACCAAGGCCTGAGCCACATGAGGCCGGCCGGGGGCCATGTCACCAGGCATTTCCGGCAGTTCAATCGGAAAGCCCAACTCGGCCAATTTATCGGCCATAGCCTGGGCGCGACGTTTACGTCCGGCAATCCGCTCTTGCAAAGATGGCTCTAGCTTGGCGCGATCGGGATAATAGCCCAGAATGTGGAGCGATCGCTCTCGATGAACGGTGCTGAGTTCTAAACCAGGAATGATTTCTAACTGGTTCCCGGCGGCAGCGATCGCCCGATCCCACCCCGCCAAGGTGTCGTGGTCGGTAATGGCCATTGCTTTGACTCCAGCCGTAATTGCCGCCTGCACCAGTTCTTCCGGCGTCAAAGTGCCATCAGAGCAAGTCGTGTGACAGTGCAGTTCGAGCATGATGATTAGGTTCCTAGTTGATTAAAAACGTCTTCCACAATAGCCTTAGCCTTATTATCCAGTACGAGCCAGTCCACGTCATTCAGCTCTTGATCAATGATGGATTCGTCAATATGGACGGGTCCATCAGTAACCGGATAGGCCTGAAAGCAAACGCAATAACAAAGGTGCCAAACATCAACCATGCAGGCTTGCTCGGCTTTAGTCAGATGTAACTCATAACCGGGAAACGGCTGGGGCAGTTGGGTGAGTTCCAGGCGAATCACATCGGCAGCTTCTGGAGTTGCTTGGCTGAGCTGAGCTTGCAGTTCTTTGAATCGTTGCAGGGTTGATTCCTGAGTGCCTTCGGGCCAAATTTGGGTTTCTTGATAGGTGCCTTGCCAGTCAGAGGTTTCCAACTGTTTACGGATGTTATCAATGATGCGGATCAAGGCCGGTTGCAGGAGTTGATCCGCCAGCTGTCGCGCTTGGGGAGTCTCGAACTTCAACATGGTCGAATCTCGGTCTACTTCCCTTCAGCTTATCGAGAAAGCCTGAGTCAGGCTGACTTTTCTGCATCGATTAAGGATTGGTTGATCGCAGTCAATCGTCGAGTTGGTGACGCAGACTGTCGAGCAAGGGGCGTTGGGCTTTGAGCAAGTAGTGGACCGCTTGGTCTAAGGAAAACCAGTTAGCGCGATCGACTTCAGGAAATTCTTGCAGTTTGCCAGATTTAGGGGGCCACTCCATCGTGAAGGTGTTGCTCTGAATTTGGGTCGGGTCACAATCCCCTTCAAACGCCCAGGCTTTGACTCGCTTGCTCGATTGTCGGATTTCCGGCAGTTCTAAAAAGGGAGGTTGAGCAACGAGTCCAGTCTCTTCGGTGAACTCACGGCAAGCAGTACGGAACAAATCTTCATCTCCTTCCACCAGTCCCTTGGGAATCGTCCACACTCCAGCGTCTCGTTTTCTCCAAAAAGGGCCGCCAGGATGCACTAAAAGAACTTCCAGGTGCGGACGACGGCGATACATCAATAGCCCAGCACTTTGTTTAACCATGGCAAAAACGTTGCGGCAACACTGGGCAATTCACAAGCGCTCTGGAGGGCAAAATAATTGAATAGGACTAATCAACCCCATGCCGATACTCATAACCTTCAATAGGGCTGAAATAGAACTGACTCAGTCAGCTCAGTAGTAGACATCAAATTCAATGACGTATTGGCGCAAAAAAGCAGTCGAAAACCTGGCATTGGTCTTTCCCGAAGCGGTTTTTTACAAACCGACTCAAGCACCCTTGGTCGCCTTAACCATCGATGATGTCCCCATTCCTGGAGAATCGGCTCCCTGCTCAACTCGTTGGATCCTTGATGAGATCGCAGAACACAACCAGAGTGTATCGGATCCTGCTGAGAACGTCCGAGCAACTTTTTTCGTGATTGGCAGTCATCTGAATCGCGATTACGACTTATTGACCGACATAGTGGCCCAAGGCCATGAACTGGCAAATCACGGCATGGTCGATACTTGGCCAGCATTCCAATCGCGCCAGGAATTTGAAGCGCACTTTCACCATACTCACGATCGCTTAGTTGAGCAGGTTCCCAACTATCCCATCCGCTGGTACCGTCCCGGTCGGGCCTTCTACAATCCCCAGATGCATCAGGTCATTCAACAGGCTGCTGGCTATGAACCCTACTTTGCCCTAGCGTCTATGCTGCCCCTGGATACGCTCTCAGCCACGGCGGAGCCCACTTTCACCGCCAATTACATGGCTCAACATGTTTTTCCTGGCGCGATCTTACTACTGCATGGGGGCTCTGCTGAACGATCCAAAAATACGGCAGCGGCACTGCGATTGATATTACCGAGGTTGCGAGCTCAGGGATATCGGATCACGACCCTAAGTAACCTCTGGCAAGCCGCTGATGATTAATCCCTGGCGATTCTCGCATCACCATTTCAAGTCCCCTCAAGCCCCTGTTACCACTAGTGCTTCACCGACTCAGTTGACTAGCAACAGGGCTTAGTAACCGCAAAGTAACTTACACCCATAAGCAATCCTTAACCTACTCTCAGGAAAATCTCAGGGTAACAGCGGTTAATATCTCTGATACAGCGTTTCTGAAGCGAGTGAGATATAGACATTGCTCCAAGGCTTCGTTCCTAGGTGAGAATCATGTCTCAACCCGCCAGGACTGCTGTAAGCAACGAAGACTCGCAAACGGAGCCTAATTCCGTTTGATTTAAGAAACTTGTAAGGCGAAGGGAGAAAATTTCGATGAATGCTAAATATTTGAGCGCGGTTGCGATCGCGGCCACTCTAACCGTTGGTGTCGTTGGCTGTGGCGGCGGGGCAACTACCCCCGATGCCGACACTCCGATCGAAGAAGTTGATCCTTGTGCAGCTGACCCTTGCGCAGCTGACCCCTGTGCGGCTGACCCTTGCGCAGCCGACCCTTGTGCGGCTGACCCTTGCGCAGCCGACCCTTGTGCGGCTGACCCCTGTGCGGCTGACCCTTGCGCCGGTAGCTAGGCCAAAATCTTTCTGATAGCCCTAATCAAAAAGCCTGCGAGTCAGTGACTCGCAGGCTTTTTGTCGCCCAATACAAACTTGACAGTACGCGGAAATGCCTTGGTGGTGTTGCCGCCAAGTGGTCACACAGACCGCAACCACGCATCGTTACCCGGCGAGAACCATGTCAAACTCTTTGCAGTTTGTTCACAGACCCATCTTAGGCTGATAGAATAAAAAATTGCGCACCAAAAAGCGGTTGGCTAAAATCGATGTCTTGGTGCTTTCAGTCGTTGTCATTAAATTAACCAGTCAAACATCCATGATTAAGTTGCGTCTAAAGCGATTCGGTAAAAAGCGTGAAGTCAGCTACCGCATCGTAGCAATGCCCAGCCAGAGCCGTCGTGATGGTCGTCCTCTAGCCGAGTTGGGTTACTACAACCCCCGGACTGATGAGACTCGCTTAGAAGTTCCGGAGATTGTCCGCTGGTTGCAACAGGGCGCTCAACCGACTCCGACCGTCCGCAGCATCTTGCAGAAGGCGAGCGTTTTTGAGCAACTCAAGTCAGCTCAGTCCGAGGCTAACTAGACCTTTGGGCCTTACTGCAAACAAAAACTCGATAGGTTGCAATGGCTGAAAAACCAGATTATGAAGGGCTAGTCAGTTATTTGATGAAGCCCTTTCTTGACTCTCCCGAAGCACTCAAAACCGATATAGAGCGATTAGCCGATAAGCAACGCGTGTTGTTACGGGTCGCTTTCTCTGAAGACGATCGCGGCCGCATGTTTGGCCGTAGTGGTAGAAACATCCAAGCCATTCGTACCGTTCTGCAGGCAACTGCAACGCTTTACGGCGAAAAAGTCTCACTGGATGTCTATGGCGAGTCTGCGCACCAGTCTCGTGCTGGTGCTGATGATGGCGGTCATCATGGTTCTCGCCGCCG
This sequence comes from Leptolyngbya sp. SIOISBB, assembly GCA_010671905.1. Lineage (GTDB taxonomy): Bacteria > Cyanobacteriota > Cyanobacteriia > Phormidesmidales > Phormidesmidaceae > Halomicronema. Next base: position 5,106,171 of record JAAHII010000001.1, on the reverse strand, counting down.
CCCTCGCCGAGGGGAACGTCCCGCCCCGCCACGTAAGAAATAATTGTTCTTTTGACGCTGAGATGCCGCTGCATGCAGCAAACCGCGCATATCGATTTGCCCTCAGCGGAAAGTGCGATCGCGCTTTCCGGTCAACAAAACGACAACATTAAACTCATTGCAGAGCAGACCGGCGCCCAAATCGCCCTGCGAGGACGCGACCTGCTCTTTTCTGGCACCGCCAAAAGCGTTGAACTCGCTCAAAAAATTGTTCGGGCGCTGGAGCCACTCTGGAGCGATGGCACGATCATTAGTCGAGCCGATGTTCTGACGGCGCGTCAGGCGATTAACACCGACCAGTTAGCTGAGCTGCGAGCCATCCAGAGCGATAGCATTGCGCGCACCCGTCGCGGCGAGGTGATTCGAGCGAAAACCTTTCGCCAGCAACAATATATTAAAGCTCTTAAAAAACAGGATCTGATTTTCTGCACTGGCCCAGCAGGCACAGGCAAAACGTTTCTAGCGGCAATGGTAGGGGTTCAAGCGCTCCTGAATAATGAGTACGAACGATTGATTTTGACCCGTCCTGCGGTCGAGGCGGGAGAGCGGTTAGGGTTTCTGCCCGGCGATCTGCAGCAAAAGGTCAATCCCTATTTACGACCGCTGTATGACGCCCTGCATGAATTAATTGATCCAGAAAAAATTCCCAGCTTGATGGAACGCGGCGTTATCGAAGTAGCCCCCCTTGCCTACATGCGGGGACGCACGCTCAGTAATGCCTTCGTCATTCTGGATGAAGCCCAAAACACGACCCCGGCCCAAATGAAAATGGTGCTGACGCGGTTAGGCTTTCAGTCGCGCATGGTCGTTACGGGCGATACGACCCAAACGGATTTGCCATCCACCCAATCCTCGGGCTTATCTGTGGCGCATCATATTCTGTCCTCAGTGGAGGGCATTGCGTTTTGCAAACTCACTCAAGCCGATGTGATTCGTCATCCCTTAGTACAGCGCATCGTCGCCGCCTACGAAAAACACGAAAATACTCGCCCAAGTAAGCGTTAAATGTCAGCAATGGGCAGGGCTTAATCTCAGTCAAAACACTCTAGGACGAAGGACATAGTATTCGTCTAGGCGCTGCTGAAACTGCTGCCATGAAGTCTCAAGGTCACTAAGATCGAGCCAAAACGTTTGGGCTGGAGCGTTATCAAGGGCGATCGCAATCAACGCTCCATCAACTTCTATCCCAGTTGACACGTACACCTGTTCAATCGCTTGGGCGTAAGCAGCTACTTGCAAGCAGTAATCGCCAATCCACTCACGCTTTTTAGGTTTGAGAGCCGTTTTCCAGTCGCAGACACAAAGCTTGCCCTGATACACCATCACCGCATCAGGAAAACCCACATAACCGGCATCATGCCACACCGCCCCTTCCACCAGCAGCGCTTCGTCAACCTCGTTGAGAATGGGCAGCATGGACTCCCAATAGCCTCCAAGATCAGACGGAATATCGACGGCCTCTCTCCGCAGGAATGCCGCGATTTGCTTATGCAACCGGGTCCCTGCCGACGAGGCTTTATTGGAAATTGATTGAGCGGCATCTTTGCCGATCCGTTGACGCCATTCGTAAAGTGCCTTTCTTGCCTCCGCTGGTTTCGTGGTGGAAAGCACCGTTGTCACCCCCGGATATTGATAGCCATTAATTTCGTACACGCGCCGCCGATTGACCCGCACGGTTTTGGCCTGGTAGCGTTCAAGCTTCAAAAGAGGACTCCTGCGATTGCTGCTTCTATGCGATTACTGCTGCTAACAGTCTGCTTATCACAATTCATGTCTTAGAGTTCGAGATTCAGATCTTAGAGATCGAAGGACTTAGGCAACAGTCTTGTTCAGGCAAAGCTACTGCCGTGACTAACATGACCAAATCGCCCGCATCATCAGGGCTCAGATATCTGTTGAGCTTGGGCGATCGCCGCTACCAGTTCACTAAACCCTGCAATTTCAGGACTCGGGGTGATGAAGGTCGGCAGGTGATGTAGGCGATCGCAATAGTGTTTCACATTGGCCACCCCGACCGATAGCGGAAAAAGATTAGTGTCGAACAACCCTTCATCATTCGGACTATCACCGACAGTCACCACCTGCGTCGCTGCCAACTGAGAAAAATGCTGCTGCAACACTCGCTGCAGTCCGACACCTTTGTCTTGCCCCAAGGGTCGAATATGGCACTGCACGGTACTGTAAACAAAGCCCCAACCGGCTTGGCGACAGATCTCCGCAATCTGAGTTAAATCTGCAGGGGACAAGGTACCAATGTCAAAAGTCCAATCCGTCAGGCGAAAGGGATTATCCACCGACGGTGTCAGGTCAGGAAACTGGCTTTGCAGCTGGGTGAACATGGCTGCTAAGTGTTGACGGTGTTGAGCTAACTCGGGTAAGTCAACGAGCAATTGAGGCACCCCGGAGTTCGGGGCGATAAAGACGCCGCCGTTTTCGGCGATCGCGCCCGCGACCGGTAAATAGTGAGCGATCGCCTGTACCCAGCCAGCAGAACGCCCCGTGACAATCAGCACCGCCACTTCCTGCGCCGCTAAGGTCACCAACGATTGCAGCAGGGGAGACGTCAATTTGCCGTGATGGGTCAAGGTGCCATCCATATCACTGGCAACTAATCGCACCGCTTGCAACCGTGACCACGAAGATTCTTGCAGCAGCACCGGAGAATTTTGCATAAACGTCCTACACTTTGGGGAGATTGGAAGGATTCAGGGTTATGGCACAGCGTTTACCTGATCAACGCAATGATTACTATCTGATCGAAGCAGCTCGCGCCGGCATCCACAAGCCGATTTTGGCGGCTCTGTACGCGACCCAGCGTAAACCACCGTTAGAAGATGGTGAAACGGGATTAGGCATTGCCCCAGCCAATCGCATTCCCCCTGACCAAGTCAACACTTTTCCCGAACAGGTGCAATATGCGGCCAATACCGTTCGCAGCCTGACCAGCCAGCTAACAGCAACTGGGTGGCAGGGTAAAGATCTTTGGGATGCCGCTCAGGGGCGCTATACCGATCGCTTTGTGCAGACGATCGCCGAAGGCTACAGCCCTCCCTCCAACGATGCCGCGGCCGCTCGCTTAGAACCGATCGCCGCAGACGAATTGTTGCAGGCCTACCTCGCTGATATTGATACCGACTTTAGTGCGGCCCAGTTACCCAAAAATTTAGCGGCCCTCGACAACGTGTTGCTGGCCTTTGTAGAACGGATACCCGCGAATTACAGTCGCTTGTCCTTTCAGCGGCAGGCGTTGTTAGAGATGGTGAGGCTTTGGCGCAAGTTAGATACCCAGGCGGCAGCGATCGCGGCGCTCGGCATCGATCCAGCCCAAGAGCCCATCAATGAAACCGCGCTCGATCAAGCCCTGGTGAATTTTGTCTCCCAGGCTGATCGGTATTTCTCGGGCTATCCTAACCAGCGCGAGGCGTTGATTCGGTTAGTGCAGATTTGGCGGGAACTAGACTCGCGGGAAGAGGCCATTCAAACTCTTTCGGCGGAAGATCCATTCGCGAATGAAACGAACCCTGAAATTCTCGATCCGGCGCTAGTTGCCTTTGTCCAACGCTTACCCGAGAATTATCGCGGCCACGGTGACCAACGCTTTGCCCTCACCGAGGGGTATCGCATGTGGCATGGGTTAGACTCCCGCACCACGGTACTGCGGCAGTTAGGGATCGACCCTCAGATTTTGGTTAATCAGGCTGGCGACTCAGCAGCGATCGCCCAAGTCGCCAACCAGCTAGACCGGGCCTTGCTCGATTTTTGGATGACCGTACCCGCCACTTACGCCGGGGAGACTGACCAGCGAGAAGCCCTGATTCGCTTGGTCACTATTTGGCGACGCATGGAGGGGCGTATTCCAGCCATTCAATCCTTGCTCAACGACCTACGTCAAATGGAGCGTGCCCATCGCAGCGCCTTGGAAGCGATGCCAGCCCCGACGCCCGCCATTCCTCCCAGCCGCCCTAATCGTTGGACGCCGAATAATTTACAGCTATCAGCCTCAATTATTGCCGGTGGTAACTTTACCTGGGCCGAGGCCACTCGTGGGGGCACGCGGTTGCCCCCGGATCAAGCCACCGTCAACGCCATCATCCGCATCGCGACCCTGGCGCAAGCAGCCCGAGATCGGATTGGTCGCCCTTTTTTCATCACCAGTTGGTACCGCCCAGCAGAGGTCAATGCGCGGGTCGGCGGAGCGTCAATGAGTCGACACATTGTGGGAGATGCGATCGATTTTTACTGTGATGGCTTGACCGGACGCCAGCTCTACTGGGCATTAGATCCATGGTGGACAGGCGGCTTAGGTCGCTACACCCAGTTTCCTTACCTCTGTCATTTAGATGCCCGCGACTATCGCTCCCGCTGGGTTCATTAAAGTACAACTCACAATTATGATGCGGTTCAGACCGGTTTCGGGCATCTTAAACACAGAGTTGAACAAGTTTTCCTGCCATGCAATTCCCTTCCCCGCAGACTCGTTTGATTGTGGCGCAAGCACCGGCCCCAGAGTCACCTGCCGCTCCAGCCCAAGAGATGAATCTGTGGATGGCAACGTCTGGTGTTTTGTTCGTCTTGCTCGTAGCCGTTAGCGTGTTGACCCAGGTGCAAAATAATCGCCTACGGAAGCAACTCAAATTTTCTGACTATAAGAATCAGGAATTGCAGAAGCGAGTGAAGATGGCGACCAAAACCATCGCGAAGATGGAGAAGAACCCTGACTTGGTACATTCCCGCGAGTTCAACTTAGATTACTTAAGGATGCGGATGGAAGAGGAGATGTTCCACTTCCAAATCGTGAATCAGCTAAAAGTCAAAGTAAAACAGCAATTAGCGGCAGCTTTACGCCCCCAACAGGCAGAAAGTGGCATGGTGGGAGTGGCCAGTAAAGCCCGTCAAATTGATCAAACCTTTGATGTCGCCTACAAAACGAGTGAGGCCTTAGGCTCAAAAACGCGCATTCTCTTTCGAATTGAGATCAAGCTAGCCAAGCTCCCCACCCAATCAACTTCTAGCACCATCAATCAGATTATCGAGTGCATTGAGAACTTCTTAAGTCCTGAAGCGGAAGGTGGAGCTTGGCAGCCGACCATTCAAGGACGTTTAGCCAATATGCATTGGGACCAAAAGGCAAAACCAACTCCCCTGCTCATTCTGGCACAGTCGGCTGAAGGGGTTAACGTCACCATGCGCAGCACCTACAAACCGGCTTAGCGCCCAATGTCAAACCTCGCAGCAGAGTGCTAACCCCATTCAAAAACGGCAGCGCCCCAACTCAAACCAGCACCAAAGCCGGACGATGCTATCACATCGCCAGGTTTAATTTTGCCGTCGCGCACAGCTTCATCCAAAGCAATGGGAATGGACGCGGCAGAGGTATTACCGTGCCGACTCATGTTGCTAATCACTCGCTCAGCCGGAATATCCAACCGATTGGCAACCGCATCGAGAATCCGCTGGTTAGCTTGATGTAACAGGAGCCAGTCAATATCTTTTGTCGTCAAATCAGCCCGGAATAAGGCTTTTTCAATAATTTCGGGGACCCGCTTGACCGCAAAACGATAGACCTCTTTGCCATTCATACTGACGGGTGCAAAGGTCCCTTGCTGAGAGGTTTTGCCCTCTACAAGGTCTGCCGATTCAGATTGATAAGGCAACGTCAAACAACCATTGAGAGCACCATCACTGCGCATCTCAAAGCCCCGTAAGCGATCGCGATCGCTCGCCCGCAACACGACGGCGCCTGCCCCATCGCCAAATAGGACACAGGTGCGGCGATCGCTCCAGTCGGTCCAGCGCGATAGCACATCAGCTCCGATTACCAAAACGGTCTGATACACGCCTAATCGCATATATTGGGCGGCCGTCACTAAGGCAAAAACAAAGCCAGAACAAGCAGCCGTCAGATCAAACGCGACAGCGCGAGTCGCCCCTAGATGGGCCTGCACTTGAGCTGCACTGCCAAATAAATCATCCGGCGTCGAAGTCGCCAGAATAATTAAATCGACTTCTTCAGGACTCAACGCACTCATTTCTAAAGCAGTCGCTCCAGCACTTGCCGCTAGGCTGCTGAGCGAATCTTGCTCCATAGCGATATGTCGCTGACGAATGCCTGTGCGGGTGGCAATCCACTCATCCGATGTCTCAACCATCTTGCTGAGATCAGCATTACTTAGGATCGTGGGCAAACGGGCTGAGCCACATCCGACCAAAGACACCCCTACAGTTGTTTGTTGCACAATCTAATCTCCGTCTGCCGCAGGCATCGCCACCTTTTGATATTGAGCCTGAATTCGCTCTAACACCTTATTGTCGACTGCCTCTTTTGCCAAGCGAATGGCATTGAAGATCGAAGGTGCTTGGGAACTTCCGTGGCTAATGACCGAGATACCAGCCACCCCTAACAGAAGCCCGCCACCGTGCTCAGCGTGGTCAACGCGCTGTTTGATGCGCTTGAGGTTGTCTTTCAAGATTAACGTACCGGCTTTACCTCGTACCCCTCGGGGTAACTCTTCCCGCAAAATTTGGAGGACGGACTCTCCCACAGCCTCAGCAAACTTGAGCAACACATTGCCGACAAACCCATCGCAAACCACCACGTCAAACTGTCCTGATAGCACATCTCGACCTTCAGCGTTGCCGACAAACGGCACGATGGGATGATCACTCAAGAGTTGATGGGCTTGAACGGCTGTTTCATTTCCTTTGCTGGGCTCTTCACCAATGTTCAGCAATCCGACTTGGGGGTCGGCAACCCCCAGCACATATTTGGAATACACCGTGCCCATGACAGCGAACTGTTCCAAAAATTTAGGACGGCAATCGACATTCGCGCCCACATCCAAAATGAGGACTGACTTATCGGCCAATACCGTCGGAAAAACCGCCCCAATCGCCGGACGGTCAATCCCCTTGAGGCGACCTAACCGCAGCAAAGCCGCCGCCATTGCCGCACCGGAATGACCCGCCGAGACGACCGCATCGGCTTTTTGGCTCTTCACTAAATCCATCGATACGTTGATCGATGCCTTCCGCTTACGGCGCAAAGCGCTTAACGGTTCCTCATGCATCTCGATCGTCCCCTCAGCGGGCACAATCGTCAGATCATTAAGGTTCTCTTCATTGGGCGTTGCGGCCCTAATTTGGTCAGGGTTGCCGACTAGCAAGATATCTGCATCCAGCTCAGCCTTGGCCCGGATGGCCCCAGCAATAATTTCGGCGGGCGCGTGATCGCCACCCATAGCATCTACGGCGATTCGAGCGCGAGTCGCTACCATGGACTGAATTCTGTAAAAAACTTAGAAAATTTTAGCAGACTACCCCAGCGCTCAACCCTATAATTCTTCACCTGGCTCCACAATTCTCTGGAACAAGTAACCCGTACCCCGCGCTGTCAGAATCAGTTCCGGATTACTAGGGTCTTCTTCCAACTTGGCCCGGAGCCGTGAGATATGCACATCGACCACCCGGGTATCAACGTGACGCTCGGGCGTGTAGCCCCAAACTTCTTGAAGAATTTCAGCCCGAGAGAACGGCTCTCCAGACCGACTCACTAACAGTTCCAGTAGACTGAATTCCATGCCGGTCAGACGAATCCGTTCGTCGCCCTTATAGACCTGACGCTTATTCGTATCGATGCGAATCGCATTAATCGAAATCACTCCAGAGCTAGGAATGCCAGTCGCTTGACTCTTATCAACTCGCCGCAAGACGGAGCGGATTCGGGCTTCCAACTCTTTCGGAGAAAAGGGCTTTACCACATAGTCATCAGCCCCCAATTCCAACCCAGTAATTCGGTCGGCGACATCGCCCAAAGCAGTCAGCATAATGATAGGAATATCTGACTCTTTGCGCAGTTCTTGGCAGACGCCATAACCATCTAGCTTGGGCATCATGACATCTAAAACTACCAAGTCTGGGCAAGATGCATGAAAGGTTTCGATCGCCTCTTCGCCATCAGCAGCAGTGACCACGTCATACCCGATCATGGAGAGGCGGGTTTCTAAAATTCGACGAATACTGGCTTCGTCGTCCACCACCAAGATTTTCTCTTTCGTACTTTCCAAGGCTATTGCTGCTCCCAACGAACACTTGACTTATCGATTGGCTCATTATTGATGAGCGATATGTAAATTTAACTTCGTCAATAACTTTTGTACATTATCGTTAAGTCAACAATTATTCTATGACGTTTACAAGTTCTCAGAGCCTCCGCAGCTCTCGTTTCTAGCATTTCTTAAGATTTAATTAGTCGGGTGCAGAAAATACAACTTCTTAAAAGATGACCTGGCGTAATTTTTACCCCTCCTAATCAACAAAGTTTTGTCCCTTCGCTGGAACATTTCACCTCTGGGCTGGAGACCTCAAGAGCCACCCAGGAAGCATCAGCGAGTTCCTGCAGAATCTTGCAAAATGGGAACAAGCTGGAGGATTTAATGAGATGAGGCATCATCGACTATCGAGCCTATTGCTGGCGATCGCGGCTCTCGGCGTCACTGCAGGCATCACACTACAATCCCGTTCTTCCACATCGACGGGGGTAGACAGTACCATTGCCGACTCGGACTCCCCGTCCACAAACTCAGCTCAAGCGCCAGCATTTTTGGTGGTTGCCGGTGGTGGCGCGCCCCGCTACAACGAGATTGCTTTAGAAAAAAACGTGCGCTACTTTCAACGCACTCTGGCATATCTAGAGCAATCGCTCGCCGAGGTCACAATCTTTTTTGCGAATGGCAATGACGGTCAGGCGACCATTCGTTATCTCGATCCGCGGGGAACCGAACGATTCAAAGTCCCTGATATCGATGCCTTGACAGGGGCAGCGACGCAGGACAATGTGCAAGCGTGGCTCGATACCTATCCCCAAACCGCAAAGGGCAGAAAGCATTGCCCCGCCTTTATGTATTTCACTGGACACGGTGCGCGTAATTCCAGCGATGCCGACAACAACGCCATGATTTTGTGGGAAGAGGCGCTGATGTCAGTGCAAGACCTGGCTACAGCCCTAGACCAATGGCCGACCGAGACGCCTTTTGTCACCATGATGGCTCAGTGCTATTCAGGTTCATTTGCCAATCTGGTTTATGAAGGAGGCGATCCAGCGCGACCCGTCGCTCCACAGAGCCGCTGTGGCTTTTTTGCCACAGTGAAAACACGACCTTCGGTCGGCTGTACACCGCTGGTAAATGAGGCTGATTATCGCGACTACAGCTCTAGCTTTTTTGCTGGACTCAGCGGGCGCGATCGCTTGGGTGAAGCAGTAGCGAGTGCCGACTACAACGACGATGGGGCCGTTTCTTACGCCGAGGCCCATGCCTTTGCCAAAGTAGATGGGGAAACCTCAGATTGGCCAATTTCCACCTCAGAAACCTGGCTTCAACGACAAGTATCGACAACTGAAGAGACCGCTATCTTAGATGTACCGATACAGGATTGGCTGAATCAAGCACGTCCAGAGCAACGGTTTGTCATTACATCTCTGAGCACTCGCCTGGGATATCCCCTAACGACTTCTTTCAATGCCTCTCCTGCGCCCCAAGCTCAATTCTTTAGCCCGCCTCAGGAAGTATTGACCGCTTACCATCAGCGCTTGCGTATGGAGTTGCTCAATGTCGGTATGGAGGATGCCATCCGCTCTGGAGAAGATGCTGCTGCGATCGCAGTTTTAGAGCAACTGCTGGCTTGTGAAGCTGGCAGTTGGTAAGTGTTCACCATAGCCATGAAGTTTCTGACTGAAATCGCTTGAGCCTGCAGGCAGGGGCTCACATGTACGACGAGAGTGATCGTCGCTGCCGCATCGTCTGCCGTATTGACCAAACTATCGTTCGGCCAATCAAGACGATGCTGCACCTCGTCTGACACTAAAGCCACATCAGCCTCAGTAGCGTGATCAGTCGCGGCTGACTGAGGGGATGTCTCTGGCGGTGCAACCAAGGGTTGTTGAGGATCATAGGCGGCCAACTTCGGCACTGTTGGCGGTTTTATAGCGGCACTGGGGGCCGATGACGAAGCGGCAGATTTGCCCTCACGTGAGGTTAAGCGATACGTTTTACCCAATTTGTCGCGCTGCGAACGCCGTTTCTTGGGTCGCCGGGGCATTTTCATCAACATTGATAGCAGCCAGCACCCTCCGGCACAGCTACCGACTAGAGCCGCTAGCGTCCAAACTGACAGGCCATGCACCGTTTGAGGCGCGGAACGCTCGGTCTCTGCCGGTGGAGTATTATCGCGGTCACCGATCGCTTCTGAAGCGGGTGATGGAGACTCGGTTGCCCCGTTTAGGCGCTCATGAGGATAGGGCTCTACAGTAGACGCGGGGTTTTGCCCATCAGATGCATTGTGGGTGAGCTGGCTAAAGGCGAGCAAGGCGATCGCCAATAAACCTACCCAGATCCCAGCCAACACTACTAAAGGTCGATATGCTGTCATCTGCGACAACAAGCGTTGCTGTCGAAAGAGACGCCTCTGTACTGATGCAGTTGGTCGAGTTGAAGATTTCATTGGAGGAGGGACATGAACTGGCATTTTGACCATCCTACAAATCGCTATCCGTTATTCTATGAACTCTCTCCAAGTTCGACCAGAGAACACATGATTCTCCACACGTCGTTGCTCTTGAGCGAGCTGGCAGGCAGGGAATCAACCAACCGCCTTCGCCACCCTGCCGGAGAAAGCCAACATTGCCCTCCCTTGCCGGTGACCCATCAGCCGCTGGTACGGCATGCTGGAAACTAACGACTTCGGTAATTCGAACTGAGGCAAAAGTAGGTATTTTCGTTCAGGTCCGATGTCAACACTGCCAAGCAGTGCGTATCAGTCTGCACCGACCTGGATCTCTGCATCAATACCGAATCCGGGGATCCACATACGCATTTAAAATATCAATCGCAATGCTGACCATCGCGACAATCATGGCAAAGAACACCATCAGGCCTTGCACCACCGGATAATCACGTTGAGAAATGGCCTCATAGAGTCGATTAGCCAACCCTGGCCAAGAAAACGTGACCTCGGTCAGCACCGCTCCTCCTAGTAGTGAGGCAAACGTTAGACCCAAAACCGTCACCACAGGAATCAGGGCATTTTTCAAAGCATGAGCCACCACAATACGCACTTCTGGGATGCCTCGGGCTCTCGCCGCTTCAACATAATCAGCGCGGAGGGTTTGCTTCAGGTTCACCCGCACAATGCGTTCAAAAACGCCGCTGATCAAAATTCCCAAAGTCAGACTCGGCAGCGCCAGATAATGCAGCGTGGTAAAAAACAGGTCCAGTCGGCCAGTCAACAAGCTATCTAGCAAATACAAGCTCGTAGGTCCAGCAGGGGGCGTCTCTGATAAGGGAAAGCGCGTACCAATGGGAAACCAGCGTAGCTGCACGGCAAACAAGAGCTGCAGCAACATGCCAAACCAATACATGGGCACGGCATACGTCACAATGCCAAAGAGCCGACCACCGGCATCTAGGGGGGAATTGGGTCGAGAAGCGGCGATCGCGCCAACGGTTAACCCTACCCCAGCAGCGACTACCATGCCACAGAAAGTGAGTTCCACCGTCGCGGGAAAATGATTGCCAATGATCTCCCAAACCGTCTGCCCTTGGCTAGCGATCGAGGTTCCTAAGTCAAACGACAGCAAATTTCTCAGATAGTTCAGATACTGTATCCACAGCGGCGCATCTAGGCCCAGTTGCGATCGCAGCGCCTCCTTAGCCGCATCGGGGGCCCGTGGCCCTAGCAGAGCATCGACCGGATCACCAGGAGTGGCCCTCAGCAACAAAAAGACCACAGTCGTGATGGTCCAAATCATCAACGGAGCCAGCAGCAGCCGCGTGATGATGTAGTAACGCAAAGCACTCGAGCGGGCCATACTACCTATTGCTACAACGCCAAATCACGCTCACCACCATACAGTGAAAGTCACATCCCATGTTTCACCCAATAACAGTCTGAAGTTCCATCGGTATTTACCGAGGGCGATCGAACCCCCATCTGAACTTAATAAAGCAGTAAAATTGGTCAAGTCTCTGTAAGTACAGTGTTCTTTCTTACACAGCATGGCACTCTTTAAGAGTAATTTAAGTAAATACCCGCTAGACGACTTGACGAGCTTGCAGCACTCCTCTTATTGGATATTTTGCTAATCTACTGAGTCGAGCACTGGCGAATCTTTGCTCTTGATGGATTGTCGCTATGAACCCCAAGAAACAACCTCAAGCCGGACGGGCTTACATCAACGTGATGGAAAGCGTGGTAGCGGATGAAGTCGACCAGCAGCTACAGCATGTTCCCGGTAGAATCCGTCGCTATCTCAAGATGGAAGAAATCGTCACCCATGCGCTAAACCGACTGCCCACCCTCTACGCTTCGAGTGAGAAAGGGTGGCGACATCAACGCCAACTAGCCAAGCGTGACCTACACCATGAGGTTGCTAACACTGTGCGCCAGGCAATCGTTGCGGTACAAGTTGATCCACTGCGGCTGTCTCAACCGCTCAGTTTGGGCCAGAACGATGAGTCAGACGCCGTTTTGCAGGCTTTAAGAGCCTTATTTAGAAAGCCGGAGCTAGATTGGAACCAGGCTTTGGTTAAGCTCAACGAGCTCCAAAAAAATACCCTATCCATACCGCCCCAGCCAGGATCAGAACCCTGGCAACCCGGCACTCATAACAATGAAGTCGCTTGGACTCATCGTCGTCGTCGCCCTCAGCATTTAGAAAATGAACCGATACAGCCCGCAGCCGAGAAAACCATTCAGGACACCCTAAAAGGCTGGGATGATCCTCGATATCGCATCTAGAGATGGCTCCTGGTCAACTAACGTGATTGATATCGCCTCGAATGTTGTAGTTTTGGGTTTGTGATGTGGCAAGCCTTGTTTGGCTTAGGCCATTGCAAACCGTCGAAGCCCTCATTCGGCTAGCAGAGAGTTCGCTTCTGCGCTCCAATTTCTTTACTCTGCGATACAGTTGAACTCGTCGTTGTCCTCATCAGGATTGCTGGCCGCGTATTATGCAGCAACTTTACTGCGGCAAGCAGTGATGGTTGACAGGCGTTAAATGAAGTTTCTATCGCCTTTGCGGGAAAAGACAGCATTCAAATCTGACAGGTACAAATTTGCCTCACGATATTGGTTCATCCCTCAATCTCCTAGCAAAGAGCCCCGATGCTTGTTTCTGTGATCAGAACACCAGTTCAAATTCAGCCAGAATATGTTACCTGCCACCAGACTAGGTTAGAAAGTCCACTGCTAGGCCTTCACCATGAAGCCTCCAAAGTCGGTGTCTGTTGCTTACAGTCTTAAGCTTAAAAAGCAGGCAGTGACTAAGTGTCTGACACTCCACTCACATTGAGAACCCAGGTCAGGCAAGCTCCATCAGCTCAACTTGGTGTTAAAAAGCTCAGAAAAACTCAGGAAAGCTCAGGACAGAGAGGATAGACTCAAACTATCATCAGGGTACGCACCACTTAATGTCTGGGTTAATGGGGTTTGACGAGGCGTTTAGAGCAGCAGATTTAGCCGTTCGTGCAGTGCGTTCAGAAGGGCTACGTGATATTGAGCGCGTCGTCTTAGAAGGCTCGTGGAAGCGACACACTTATCACAAAATTGCTTCTAAGGCGGGTTATACCGAGGGTTATTTGAGCCGTGATGTAGGTCCAGCATTATGGGACGTTTTATCAAAAGCGCTCGGTGTACAGGTCAAAAAAACGAACTTTAGAACGGCAATTGAACGTTGGTCAGAACAGACTCAACTAGATCATGCTGAGTCCCTACTCACAACTGTAACCAATGGTTCAACTGCTACAACCACCCTTCTGACCGATCCTCCAGCAGATGTCCTCCCCTTTGATGTCACTGACTTTCGCGGTCGCGAGGCAGCATTAAGTACCCTCGGACACTGGGTTGTTGAAGAACGTGGGCGCCTACTCTGTGTATCCGGCTTGCCTGGGGTTGGCAAGAGCTGGTTTGCCGTCAAGTTGGCAGACCATGTCAGAAAAGAATTTCAGCGATTTATTTATGAAGATTTGCGCGATCGCCCGTCGCCATCAAATTTAGTCCACACGTTACTCAGCCGATTGGCGGTGGCATCAGACCCGGCCGACCCGCTGGCTGATCAGTTAGATCGACTGGTGCAAACTTTAGCAGTCCGTCCCAGCTTGATCGTGCTGGATCGTACCGAAACGCTCTGCTGTCCTCAGACCCTCGCAGGCGTGTACGAGCCCGAGTTTACTGATTATCAAGACATCTTGAGAGCGCTGGCGAGTCGCGAGCACCAGAGTTGTATTATCTGGGTCGGTCGTGAATTACCTCGGGCGACCAGTGCGATCGCGGGGTCTAGTTGTCAGCGCTATTGGCTAGAAGGGTTGTCCCCCGAAGAAATTGCCTCGCTAGCGGTATGGCCAGAATTACTGGACGCGACGTCTACGGCTTGGCAACGGTTGAGTCATGACTATGGGGGGTTGCCAAGCCTAATTTTGAGTGAGATTGTGCCCCGGTTGCCCTCATTTGGTCATCGGTTAGACAACTGTTTGACCGCTCTGCAACAAGAGAAGCGATGGGCCTATGCCTATGTTGAAGCTTGGTTAGCAACCCTATCAGAAGCAGAATGGCAAGTTTTAATCTGGATGCTGATTAGCCAGCGCCCCCTGTCTGCCAAGCAATTGAGCGAATACTTAGGCATTGCCATCCCCTTTACAGTATTGGAATCGCTGTGCGATCGCGGCATCTGTCGGGCCTTTGGGCGAGCCGAGCCGACTTGGGAACTGGCCTTACCAGAACTCCTTCGACCTTACCTCTGCGATCGCTGGCTCACCACCTTCTTCAAGGCGCAAGAAGCAGAACAGATGACTTGGCTGAGCCGATATGCGCTCATCCAGGCTAATGCACCAGAAATGGTCAGGCAGTGGCAACGGGAAACGCTATTATCGGCAGTCGCCGCTCACTTCGAGGCGCAATGCCCGACAGCCGGGGACAAACAGCGTTTTTTATCCGATACCTTACAAGCTAGCCGGGTAGCACCATCATCAACGATGCCCGACTACCGACCGGGTAATTTAATCAATCTCGCCCATTATTGGCAAATACCACTGCTAGAAGTCGACTTGCACGGTTTGACGTTGCAAGGAGCAGACCTACAGTCAGATTTATTCCAAGGGCTTTCGGTCGCGGGGGCCGACTTAACCCATACCCTATTGGCGAAACCAATGGGGCAATGTCCCGTGGTTGCCCTCAATCCGCAGCGGGAAGAAGTCGCTATTGGCGATCAAGATGGTCGACTACTGCTGTGGGATCTACAAAGTGGACGCTTACAGCGAGCAATGTTGTCAGTCAGTCAGGCCATTCGAGCGATCGCCTTTAGTCCCGACGGGCAAGTTCTAGCCGAGGGTCGTCAAGATGGCACCATTCGGTTTTGGGACTTGTCATCAGATTTAGGACCAGAACAGTTCGCCGACTACCTTGAGGAGGCGTTAACGACGTTAGCCTTTAGCCCTGACCAATCGCTGCTGGTTGGCGGCGATGAAGTTGGCCACTTGTATGTCTGGCGGATTGCTTCAGGCGAGGAAGTTCATTGCCTAGCAGCCCATACTGGAGCAGTTACGGCGATTGCTTTTAGCCCCTGTGGCAAACGCCTCCTGAGTTGTGGCCAAGACTGTGCCGCGCTGGAATGGGACTTAAGCACTGGGACTAGCCTCAAGCGCTTTCAGGGTCGCCTGACAACCCGGTTAGGTGTCGTCGCTTACCGCCCATCACTGGCAGCAGAACTCGTACAAGCGATCGTTGTGGGGAGAGATGAAGGCCAGTTAATCGTCTGGGATATGGCCTCAGCTCGACCTCAATTCATCATGAATGAACCTTGTGAAGAGTTTATGACGTTAGCGTTGAGTGCTGATGCACGCTACTTAGCCGCCAGTGATGTGAGTAATACGGTATCAGTTTGGGACATTGAATCGCGATCGCGACTTTGCCAAATTACTGAACCCAGTGCCCTCGTGGAGTCGCTGGTCTTCAACCCGAACCGGGCTGAACTGATGACCGGGTGTGATTACACCGTACAACGATGGAAAATCCCCTCTGGTCAATGCTTACGCATTTGGCGCAGCAATCGTCATCCAGCTCGTCAACTGGCCCTCTCGACGAGGCCTCTCCAAATATTGAGTAGTCATGATGACCACACCCTGAGGAGTTGGCAATTTTCGGAGACCCGTCAACGCTGGCTCCCCCAAGCCCGCCTGCAGATCCCCACTCCGAATGATCACCAAGACGCCGTCAGGGTGATCGCCAGTAGTCAATCTCCGGCGTACTGGGCAGTTGGGATGGAAAGCGGCCATATCCACTTGTGGAATCGTTCAGATCAAACCTGGCTAGAGTGGAGCATTCGTCTACCCAAAGCCATCACAGCGCTGGCCTTCAGTCCAGCGGGTGACCGACTGGCAGCGGGCGATGCCACCGGCACAGTGGCGCTATGGGATTTGGCACAGCGGATTTTTCATTGGCAAAAAACCCAAGTTCATGCGGATCAGGTCATGACCCTGACCTTTGCACCCGATGGGCAACAGGTCTACAGCGGTAGCCGCGATCGCACCATCCGCACCTGGGATTTCCAGGGCATAACCGGCTTGACCCTAGCCGGTCATCGTCGCCGCGTGCACACTCTCAAGGTATCCATCGACGGTCGCCATCTGTACAGCGGTAGTCAGGATGGGACTGTGCGCACGTGGCAAATCAGCAACGGTACACTGCTCGACAATTGGCAGCAGCACGACACCGCTTATATCCTCGACATTACCTTGGATGAGCAAAATCGCCCCATTGCCATCATCAGCGACACACAAACCCTTACCTTGTGGGATATCGAAAGTCACACTTGCCGGGCGACCTGCGCTCTCGATGAAGAGACGTTGTGGCATGTCAGCACCAGTCCTGACGGCCAATCACTGATCTGTGCCAGACAAAACGGTGAGATCAGTTTGTGGTCTGTCACATCAGGACAGCAACAGGGGAAACTACGGCTCGATCGCCCCTACGAAGGGATGCAAATTGGCGGCTGTCTGGGGCTAACCGAACCAGAGCGTCAAATGCTCTATTCTCTGGGAGCTAGTGATCACTAGCTCCCAGAGAATAGAGCATTGGAGATGGTAGTCGCTCCAAAAACTCCGTCCAATAGTCAAAAGTCATTGAGCCAGATTGGGATAGTCAAACCGCATGAGCCGTCTGGTTATGGCTAATAAACACGAGGGACAAAGAACTGCTCGTTAATGGGAGGACGGATGTAATCATCGGGGGCCGGTTGGCGCGGCGGTAAATCAAATGGTTCGGGAGTCATATCCACGTAAGGCACTTTAGTAAGGATATGACTGATGCAATTCAACCGGGCTCGCTTCTTGTCGTCAGCTTCGACCGTAAACCAGGGCGCTTCAGGAATATTTGTATGGGCAAACATCGCATCTTTAGCCATCGAATATTCGACCCAGCAATCACGAGACTGCAGGTCCATCGGGCTGAGCTTCCAGCGCCGGGCAGGGTCTGTCAGTCGGGATTGAAATCGTCGTTCTTGCTCCTCATCGCTCACCGAGAACCAATATTTCAACAAAATGATGCCCGAGCGTACTAGCATTTGCTCAAATTGCGGGCAAGTTTGCATAAACTCGCGGTATTGCAGCTTGGTACAAAACCCCATCACATGCTCCACCCCAGCTCGGTTGTACCAGCTGCGGTCAAAGCAGACGATTTCCCCCGCTGCCGGTAAGTGGGCGACATACCGCTGAAAGTACCATTCAGTTTTTTCGCGATCGCTAGGCGTGCCCAAGGCTACAATACGGCATCCCCGAGGATTGAGCGGATCGGTAATGCGTTTAATCGTCCCGCCCTTACCTGCAGCGTCCCGCCCTTCAAAAAATGATCACGATCCGGGCACCCACTTGTTTTACCCAGTACTGCATTTTGACCAGTTCTACCTGCAAACAAGCCAGTTCTTTTTCATAAAACTTTTTCGGCAGTTTCGAACTGCCTTCTGACTCTTGAGGGTAATAAAAGATCTTGCGCTCCGCACTAGAATTGGATGAATGGGTGGTCTCAGCCCCCAAAGATGTCGAATGCTGCTTTTTCTTCCCTGACTTTGACTGCTTATCTTTTGACTGTTTCTTTTTCGCTTTTTTCTTGTTTTTAGCTGACTCCTGTCCCTTTGCTGGAGACTGTTCGAGAGCTGTAGAAGAAGCATCGGAAACTGCTTTCGGGCCGTTGTGAGTCATGGCGAAAATAGGCGCAAACTTTCATTACTTGTAGATCACAAGAGCCTAAGACTTCCACACAGTCTACAAATCGTAGAAAAATCCCCAGTCAGGTAAGAGGCATTATGGGTTAGTGAGTACACCCAGTTTTGCTGCGCATCCGCCAAAAACGAGGGCCGACCCTCCAAAGCAACTGAGTCCTGTAGAACAAAGGCTTGGGCAAGAGCACCATCAAAGTCGCAATCTAAACTCAGAATTGTTCTCCAACCTCATTTGTCTTGACTGATTCGAGAGCTCAGTCTGCCAGAGAGAGCCACGCCCAACGCCTGAATGACTATGCCACAAAGTTCAGCGCCTTGATTCAGCGACCTGAATGAACAAGTTATGAGCATCAAGATTTACCGATACAGCAGCTCAAATTCGGTACACAGATTCATCAAATTCGCGACGCTACCGATAACGTGGCTACTTCCTTCCGCGTTGTGGGGTTCCCGCATCTAACGTGAGGCGAGAACTCCATCCTGTCTCCAGACCTCAATTGTCGGCACCGCAATCGCAGCCCCATGCCAAACTGGAATTCTCCGCCCGTTCAAGCTTTGCGGCCTCGCAACCAGTAAGTCGTCATTTTGCCCTTGCCTTTGACATCAATCGCGCCACGTTTTTCAAACACATACTGGGTTTTGAGTTGTTCATAGACGGTAGTGGTCACCTGAATACCATCTGCCTGGCCTTGTGACTCCATCCGGCTGGCAACGTTGACGGCATCGCCCCACAAGTCATAAGAAAATTTCTTCAGTCCGATGACCCCAGCAACGACCGGGCCCGTGTCAATGCCGATCCGGAGACGAAAAGGCGATTGGTCTTGCCGACGAAATTGCGCGATCGCGGCCTGCATGTCGAGGGCCATTTCGGCAATCGCTTGGGTGTGGCCCGGTAAGGCACTGGGCACACCCCCCACAACCATATAGGCATCGCCAATAGTTTTAATTTTTTCCAAGCGATGGCGTTCTGCCAAGTGATCGAATGCCGAGAAGATTTCGTTGAGCAAATCAACCAAGTCGCCTGGTGGCAAGGCCCCTGATAATTCTGTGAAGTTCACAATATCGGCAAAGAGGATGGTGACTTCGTCAAAGCGATACGCAATGGAGCGGCTACTACGCTTGAGCTGGTCGGCAATGGAAGCCGGTAAAATATTGAGCAGCAAGCGTTCCGATCGCTCCTGCTCCACGCGCAGAGCTTCCTCGATTTCTTTACGGTTGGTGATGTCAGTCAAAAATCCTTCCACAATTGCCGGAGTGGTATTCGGGCGCGACACCGGAATGCCCTTTTCCAACACCCACTTTTCTTGACCGTTGGCGGTCAGAATACGGTACGTCATCTGAAAGGGATTACCCGTCGGCAGCGATCGCTCCACCTCACCTTTGACGTAACTGCGATCGTCAGGGATGAATCAATTGCTCAAACGGTACCGCTGTCTCGCCCAGCAGATCACTGGGGGCATACCCGGTCAGGTCATAACAGCCATCGCTAACAAATTCAAGGCTCCAATTGGCATCACAGTGCCGCCGGTAGGCCATACCCGCCAAGTTCCCTAGCAGTGTTGCTAAGGTGCGCTGACTCTCCCGCAAAGCCTCTTGGGCTTGCAGACGTTGGGTAATATCAGCAACGGTCCCTTCGTAATACACAATATTGTCGTGGTCATCGCGCACGGCCCGCACATTCTCTGAAACCCAAATGATTTGTCCATCAGCCCGATACACCTGCGATTCAAACCCAAAAACAGCGCCTTGCTTGTGTAAGCGCTGCAGCATAATCCGCCGTCGCTCTTCATTCACATAGAGGCGATCAATGTTCGTGATGCGCGCGATCATTTCGGCTGGACTGTGGTAGCCATACATCCGCGACAGTGCCGGATTCACACTCAGGTAGCGAGCATCAGGACTCGCTTGAAAAATACCCTCAGCGCTATTTTCAAAAATGCTGCGGTACTTTTCTTCGGCCTTCTGTAAGGCAATATCAGAGCGGCGCTTTTCCGTAATATCTCGCGCCACCCAAATCACCCGATTATTAGGCATGGGAGAAATGATGGCGTTGTACCAGGCAGTATTGTCAAAATCATCGGGGGCCGCTTGACCGCTCGCGTCACCCAGCTGCTGCCAGTCACCAATGGGTAAGCTGTACTCTAACCGCACCGGTTTACGAGTATTGAGGGCCTGCTGAATGTGACGCATAAAGAGACTGGCCTGGTAAGGCGGCAGAATTTCGTAAACCGTTTGACCGATGCGCTCTTTGCCAGGGCTATAGAGCAGTTGCGAGTTAGTCGCCACCATGCTGAGATAGCGACCATCGCCGTCAAACACCGTAATGACATCAGTCATGGCCGCAAATAGGGCGCGGAGTTCTGCTTCCGACGCCCGCAAGGCTTCTTCGACCCGATGACGGCCCCGAATTTCCGATAACAATCGCTGGTTCGACTCAGTCAAGGCCGCGGTTCGTCGCTCGACTCGGAGTTCTAATTCTTCATTGGCCCGCTGTAGCGCCGCTTCCACTTCTTTCCGCTGGGTAATATCTTCAACGGTGCCTTCGTAATAAAGCAGGTTGTCTCGGGCATCATAAACGGCACGGGCATTCTCCGAAATCCAGATAATAGCGCCGTTACGCTGATAAATCTGAGACTCAAATCCGGTCACGGCACCATCACGTTGCAAAGCTTGGACAAACTCTTGGCGTCGCCCTGGCTCTACATACAGCTGTTGCTGAATATTCGTCAATTCGCCCATCATGGTGGCCGCAGATTCATACCCATAGATGTGCGCGAGGGCCGGATTGGCACTCAGATAATGCCCCTCAGGAGTCGTTTGGAAGATCCCTTCCACCGCATGTTCAAAAATGTTGCGGTATTTCGACTCCGCTTCCCGTAGAGCGGTTTCAGCCTGATCGCGCTCCGTAATGTCGATCCCAACGGTAAACGCGGCTTTACCCTGGTTGTACTTTTGCGCCACGATCAAAAAGCGGCGCTGTTCACCTGCAACCTGTGCATAGACTTCTCGATAGGCATCTAACTGATTGCTTTGGAAAAAGTCTTGGACAAATAAATTGAATTCGTTACTGGTGTGTAGGAAACCAATATCCTGACCAATGAAGGCATCAATCGGCATATTGAACGTCTGGGCCAGATGATTATTGACGCCGAGATATCTCAGGTCATCACTGATCCAAGACACGATCCCAGGCACGGCATCGAGGATGGCTTGGAGTTGATCGCGGGCAGTTCTGAGACTGGTTTCAGCCTGGCTGCGCTCGACCACTTCCGCCACCAGGGTGTCGTTTGATTCTCGTAAAGCTGCCGTTTGGGCAGCAAATCGTTGGTTTAGATCCGCAATTTCAGACTGTGCGGTGTGCAGCTCTTGGGTGCGATCGCGAAGCTCTGCCTTCAGGTCGATCGCCTCACGCTTCAGGTTCAGAATTTCTTGCCGCAAGGCATCTTCGTCCTGCGGCATCGCAGGAGACGGTGTGGCATCCTTATTTGATTGCGAAAACGGCGATCGCTCAGTCATTGATAAGATTCCGTTTTTCTAACAGTCCAGACAGTTTCTAGGAGCCACTGCCATCACCCTAGAGAAGACGGCCCCAACAATGAAAGGGGGCAATCCCAAGATAGCGATCCGTTACATCAATGGTTTACCAGAGCAACAAACTTAGAGCGGCTAAGTACTTAATCCATCGCTCCAATTCAGATTCCGGTTAATTTGCCAAATCAAATCCGACACTGCATTCCCTTCAAAACATCGGTTTAAGGTCAAGAAATTTGCCTGAATCCCGGAGACAACGACCGCTGACGTGGGAAGATGTCATCCTAAAATAGAGAAAGGGTCGTAGATGCGGGGCATTAGGAGCCCGCTTAGCATTAGTGAGGGCCATATGCACTCATGATGCACATCTTTTAGCCGGATTGGCGAGTCTTCTACAGGTAATAAGGTCATTGACGCGAAGCAGCACACTGGGTGAGAGATCGCTGACGGCCTTGGAGAAGTCTTCTCAACCAGTTGTTGATACAAGGTAACGAATTCAGTGAAAGCGCTAGTACTTGGTGGGGGTGGACGGGAACATGCCCTGGCATGGAAATTATTGACATCACCACACATCGAAGAAGTCATGTGCGTGCCGGGTAATGGAGGCACCGCGACATTACCTGGCTGTCGGAATCTAGGGCTGGCGCTAGATGACTTCGAAGGCATTGCCCGAGTCGCGCTGGTGAATAACTTAAGTCTGGTGGTAGTAGGA
Organism: Leptolyngbya sp. SIOISBB; assembly: GCA_010671905.1. GTDB lineage: Bacteria > Cyanobacteriota > Cyanobacteriia > Phormidesmidales > Phormidesmidaceae > Halomicronema. Next base: position 5,083,627 of record JAAHII010000001.1, on the reverse strand, counting down.
CCAGAACAGCCTTTAGCCGATGGCATTACCGATTATCTACAACAGCAAGGGTTAACGGTGTTTGGCCCCTCCAAAGCCGGTGCCCAAATTGAAGCCAGCAAAGCCTGGGCCAAGGCTCTGATGGTTGAGGCCGGGATTCCCACCGCTGCCTCTGACGTCTTTACCGACGCATCGTCGGCGATCGCTTACCTACAACAGCAATCTCTACCCATCGTGATCAAAGCCGATGGCCTTGCCGCTGGCAAAGGCGTCACGGTCGCTCCAACCCTCGAAACTGCGATCGCGGCTGTGCAAGATGCTTTTCAAGGCAAGTTTGGCGCCGCAGGCAATCAGGTCGTGATTGAAGCCTTCTTAACCGGCCAAGAAGCCTCGGTTTTAGCCATCACCGATGGCGAGACCATCATCCCCTTGATGCCCGCCCAAGATCACAAACAAATTGGGGAAGGCGATACTGGCCCGAATACTGGCGGTATGGGAGCCTATGCGCCAACTCCAATCGTCACGCCAGAAATCTTAGATCAAGTTCAAGAGCAAATCCTAGAACCGGCGATCGCGACGCTGCGGCAACGCGGTATCGACTATCGCGGCATCTTGTACGCTGGCCTGATGATCTCCCCCACCGGGGAACCATCCGTCATTGAATTCAATTGTCGATTTGGCGATCCCGAAACTCAAGTAGTTTTGCCTTTACTGGAAACGCCCTTGGATGAGGTGTTGTTGGCCTGTGCCGAAAGCCGCTTAGCCGATTTGCCCCCCCTACAGTGGAAGCCAGCTTCTGCCGCCTGTGTCGTGGCTGCCGCTGGGGGATATCCTGAGCAATATGCCAAGGGGATGACGATCTCCGGACTGGCAGCAGCGGCAGAGCAAGGGGCCGTTGTCTTCCATGCTGGGACGCAACTGTCGCAGGGCCAAGTACAGGCTAATGGCGGTCGGGTCCTGAGTGTAACGGCCCTTGGAGAGACCTTTGAACAAGCTCTAGAACAAGCCTATGCAGCGATCGCAGAAATCCAGTTTGACTCGATGTACTACCGTCGCGACATTGGTTTTCGCGTCCGGTAACGCAACGGCCTAGCCCAAGAGTCAGCAGTACTCATTACGCGAACAACCAAGCTGGACTAAAGGTTCAGAACATTAGCAAAATTTGCCGCAGAGCAGGGCTCAGACCACAGCGACCTTGCTCTACAAGCTGCCGCAAAGGTTAAAAGCGCTTATCCCTAAAAACGAGCAGCGAGAGCACAGCAAACATAAGCGCTCTAGCCATAGCTTGCTTATTCGAATCTGGTTGCTGCACGCGCGCGCAATCGGGAACGCCAAACTAATGACACCTGTTTAGGCGGAACCAGGACTGACGCCACACTCAACTAGCGACTTAAAACCGAAGGTACTGACCAAGCAGGATTTTCTAAACTTCTGGATCAGGAGGAAGACACCGCATCCAAAAGTAACGCTTTCCTGACATACCACTTTTCTTAAGACCGATTGCAACGAGTGGTTGATAGGACACTTCATCCACTCATCTCCTTTAAAGTCAGAGTCATCTTCTCAAGAATTCACAAAAAAACAATCCAAAAATAGTTATTTCGAGCAAGAGATCTTGTAATTATCCTTATGATTTTCTGATCGCCATACTTAGAATTTTCAAGGTTACCTTCCAAACATCCAGTCATAAAAAAAGCCAGCGTATCGCTGGCTTTAACCCGTAATAAATATCAAGAATTGTAGTGTTCTTCTGGCTTGTAGACCCTCATCCAGCACTGTTCCAGGTGACAGAGACGCTGAGAATGCCAGAATTTCCGAGGGTTAAGCTTAAGTTTGTAACGAGAGCTAAAAATCGGTTGTTTCAAATAAGCCCAAAGAGGAAAAGTATGCAGATTATGCTGAGAGTTCATAATGAGCGAGGAGAAAAGTTTACAGTGGAGATCAAGCGTGATCGCTGACGCATCGACCATCAATGTCAGTGCTGTATCTCACAGTATAAACATGCCCAAATTCTAGAGTTTGACTAACAAACTCTAGAGATAAAAAATGTTCAACAAAGAACAATAAAGTTCATACAAATGGAGCCGACGGGAGTCGAACCCGTGTCCGCTTCGAGTAGTAACATTCCATTCATTCACAGACATAGCCTTTCTAACCCTCAAGGCGGGAACCGCTAATTATCCCTAGCGGTGGGATGCTCTAGTGATGTCTTAGCCTAAAGCGTTACCAGAGGAACCCTTTAGGAGCATCCGTTGGGGGTTGGTCCGCGATCCTTAACGGAGTCAAACCGCAGACGCTCGCTAACGTGAGTTAGTTTTTAAGCAGCAACAGGTGCAGCTTTGCGAGCAAAAGGAACGATGTTGTTCGCAGTTACGTTTGTTTTGAGCCTGGATTAACGAGAGTAGACTCCCTCTCGGTCTGAATCACAAAATGACTTTCGTCAAAACGTCGAAACCGTTACGGCCCCTTGTTCTAAATCTAGATTAACGCATCCGTTTCCTGATTAGGGTGTGGGTTCCCTCACTCAATAGTGGCAATACAACTATGGCTGCGTTGATCAGTAGATCGCTACAGATGCTGGCAGATAGCTCAGTTTAGGAGAACGCGATCGCTCACATTATTAGACACATAATCTTTCGTAAACTTAATTGTGTCCTTTTTTACGATAATATTTACTTAACGATTGCTGATTATTTCTGGCCTTGCAGGTTCTCCCTACAGAGTTCAGAGGCATTGGCAGGAGCTGAGTCTGTCTCAGATTAACGCTCTCAAGGGCAGACTATGATAACGCCAAGCAGTAAGAGGTTGACGCATGACCAGCCAAAACGGAACCACCAACGAACAAGCGACACCAAAAGCATCCAGTAGCAGTGGCAGCGCTAAGTCGACGACTAAGGCAACTTCTACGTCTCGTCGTCAGACTAAGAGTAATCTGGTTAAGGCAGAATCTAAAGATGCCGGTGAAGTTGTGTTTGTCCTGAATGACACCACTCGGATTACCCCCACTGAATACTTGCCAAATCACCGCCCCATTGCTCTAAGTGAATTTGAGGTTGTTGGCAGCCTCGACATGGCTGGAGAGCGCCCCATCATGTCTACCGGGTTTGAAGTCGCAACAACAGACTTGTTGCCTGGACATCGTCCTGTGGCAGTCAGCACCCTACCCATTTCAGATTTACAGTTTTTACCTGGCAATCGTCCGATCGCTCCCAATGACGTGGTTGATCCGACCCCGTCAGTGTTGATGGGTTACCTAGACTAGGCAGGCTTGCTGAGGTTATTGATCAAACCCTCGGACCGGACCTTGTTTTGTTCTAAATCATTGTGTGTGGGCACTGGAGTCTCTTCAGTGTCCTTTTTAGTTGAGTGTCTTGGTCGAGACGCACTCAGCGAAGCGTTATAGCAGAATTCGGAATGCGGAGGTTGGAATGCGGAATTGAAATGCTTGCCAGAAGCTGGTTCCAATTATCCAGGTCGGCCTGATCAAACTGCGGCTTGCTATACGACAAAAACCAATACACCGAAGGATCATCGATGCTGAACTCATGTTTGAGCATCCTTTCCCGCTTGTCTAAGGCGATCTCGATGGCGAGGAGGCACCCTGGTTGCGAATCAAAATCGCTTTTGGGGTGGGTGTTTTGAGGTGTAGGCGATCGCCTAATTCACGACGAATCAATTCAAGAAGTTGGCGATCGCCCCGGCAATATCTTGGTTACCGGTTTTGCTGAGCTTTTGATCAGTCAGCGGTGGTTGCGGCTCGGCGTGTAAAAAGTCCCAGGTACCTTCTGCCAATTCTTGTGGTGTCATCACTTGGTGATAACTGTACTGTTTCATACTGGTCACTAATACTGGGCCTTCGGCAAAGTTGTCGCGGGTAACCGTAACGATGGGCAATTCTAGACGACAGGCTTCGGCAAAGGTACTGAAACCAGGTTTCGAGACCACGCGACCACAGAATGGCATGAAATCCACAGGCCGCAGGGTGTGATCTTTCACCTTGCATAGGTTGGGCAAAGCCGGTGCAGCGCAGTCAAAGGTAATGAACTGCCAGTCGGGAAAGCGCGACAGGTTTTGGTAAGGAATACCAGCGATACCAAGGCCGCCAAAAGTCAGGAGGATGGTTTTAGCTGGCGGTGCGGTGAGGTGAAAGCGCGATCTGGCTTCGGACTCAGAGAGTCGGGGTATACCACCTGTAAGTCCCACATCCGTAATGTGAGGAAAGGCGCTCATCGGTTCATGAAAGGGCAGGCGAAAAAGGCGATCGCATTGGCCAAAACAATCGGCAATCCAGTCAGCCATCTCAATAAACTCTCCGCCCCAGGGGCGGTAGATAAAATCCCAACCAAAGTTACTCATCATCCAACAAGGAATCTTCGCAGCTTTGGCGGCAAGCGCGCTCAACGGGGGAATATCTCCGAGCACCAAATCTACACCCGCAGATTGCAGAAAAGCCGCCTCCTGCTCGACCATTTCCGCTTGGCGATCGCGAATGCTTTGCAAAGCGGCCAAAGTCCCCGCTTTATCGAGAGTTAAACTGTCTTGCTGCAGGACGCCAATATCTAATGCGACATCTCGCAAAGCAAAAAGTCCATCAAAATAACTCGATAAAAGCCAGCGAGGTGCAGTGGTCGCCAGAATCAGACTGACATCGGGGCGAAGCTGCTTAACGGTAGCTGCCACGGATGTCGCGCGGGTGGCATGGCCAAAGCCATGATTAGTGATAGCGACATAGAGCGTTTTGGCAGACATGCTCTTTCCTTCGAGATATTTTTGCAGTCTGTCGTATTGAATCATGCTGGCCAGTCCTCAGGCTAAACTGCTCACAATAAAAGGCCCGCTCCCGAAGGAACGAGCCTTTTAATCAGCAATAGAGGCCGCAGAACCGCGACTTAGAGTTGAGCCACGAGCTGCTCTTTCTCAGGAACCATCGTGTACTCAGAGACAATGCGCCGGAATTCATCACCATCGATGCTTTCCTTCTCAATCAGGAGATCAACGAGACGGTCAATCACCGACCGGTTGTCTTGGATAATCTGCTTCGTGTCTTCATAGCAGGCATCGACAATCTGGCGGACCTGAACATCAATCCGGGAAGCAATGTTCTCAGAATACTCAGAACGATTCATCCAGTCACGACCCAGAAAAACTTCGCCCTGAGAACCCTCTAACGACAGAGGTCCCAAATCAGACATCCCAAAGCGGGTGACCATCTGACGCGCCATGCCTGTAACTTGCTGCAGATCATTGCCTGCACCAGTCGTCACTTCAGCATCCCCAAAGATGATATCTTCTGCCGCCCGGCCACCCAGCGCCCCTTTGATGCGAGCCAGAATCTGCGAGCGAGAAATCAATGTCTGATCTTCACTTGGCATAAACCAGGTCAGACCCTGAGCTTGTCCACGGGGAATCAGCGTCACCTTTTGAACGGGATCATGAGCCTGCACCAAGGTACCGATAATAGCGTGGCCCACCTCGTGATAAGCAATCAAGCGCTTGCTCTTGCTGTCGACCAACGGAGTACCTTCCATACCCGCAACCACGCGATCCACCGCGTCGTCGATTTCGGTCATGGTGATGCCTTCTTTACGACGGCGAGCCGTCAAAATGGCCGCTTCATTCAACAGGTTAGCTAAGTCAGCCCCGGTAAAGCCCGGAGTCCGGCGCGCGATCGCGTCCAAAGAAACTTCATCAGACAGCTTCTTGTTACGAGCGTGAACGTCGAGAATCTCCAAACGACCCTTAACATCCGGCGGATCAACCATAATTTGACGGTCAAACCGGCCGGGACGCAACAGCGCCGAATCCAGCACGTCAGCCCGGTTGGTGGCCGCAATGACGATAATGCCAGTGTTGCCTTCAAATCCATCCATCTCGGTCAGCAACTGGTTCAGAGTCTGCTCACGCTCATCGTTACCACCGCCGATGCCAGCACCCCGCTGACGCCCCACTGCGTCAATCTCATCGATAAAGATGATGCAAGGCGCACTTTCCTTCGCCTTTTTGAACAGGTCGCGAACGCGAGAAGCGCCCACACCGACAAACATTTCTACAAATTCGGAACCAGAGATAGAGAAGAAAGGTACGCCAGCTTCACCCGCGATCGCCTTCGCCAAGAGCGTTTTACCGGTTCCTGGAGGGCCGACTAGAAGCACCCCTTTAGGAATCCGGGCACCGACTGCAGTGAAGCGCTCGGGCTTCTTCAAAAAGGTGACCACCTCTTGAAGCTCTTCCTTCGCTTCTTCAATCCCAGCGACATCGTCGAACACCACGCCGGTCTTAGCTTCCATCATGAAGCGCGCCTTCGACTTCCCGAAGTTCATCGCTTGTCCAGGACCACCCGGAGAATTGTTCGAGCGGCGGAACAAGAAGAACAAACCACCAATCAACAAGAAAGGGAACAGCAGATTACCCAAAACGCCCCAGAGTGCGCCGGTACTGCGAGGAGGATGAGAATCCAAGCTGACATTCGCTTCTTTAATGCGAGTGACCAGTTCCGGGGTGTTACCCGGCAAGTCAACGCGCCAGCGCTGAACCCGATTGTCAAGTTGCGTATCCATCGCTTCGACAATAGCGGTGCGGCCACCATCGTAGAGATCGACCGCAATCACGCGACCGGCGTCCAAATAATCTAAAAAGCGACCGTAGGTCATCCGAGTGTTAGCAGCATTCTGACCGGTATCCATGACATTGGTCGAAAATGCCCCCTGCCAAAAGAAGAATCCGACGACCAGAATGGGTAGTGCCCACAACAGGACGACTCTCCAAGAAAGTTTCATAACCAGGTGGCCTCTAATGCATCGTTAAACGACAAAGTTTTGGCTTGTGACAACGCTGAGCGTTCTCAGAAACACAGCTTTTTCTTAAATATGACTCAACTGCACTGTAGCGAATGGGGTAATTCGCAGGGCGACTACCGCTACAGATCAGAATATGAGTGTTAGTTAACTAAATTTAACGTAATTTCCACAGACTGATCAAATGGCGTCGCGATAGAGTCCACAGAAGGGCCGATCGCGTCAGCCATGTGCCCAGTCTGGGCCATGACTACAGGGTCTTTTGAAACGATCTCTATATCGTTAACCTCAAAAGCCTCAAACCGTGCGGAATGGCTGCCAAGCCGATATAGTTAGGACAACTTTGTAGATCATCAGCACTAGTTACCTGGTGCCAACGTTGCTGCCTGGCCCATGACTGTATCGACCATCAGCTCTGACCCCGAAGACCTGAGCAATAACAAGCTGCAGTCGCGCGATCGCGCCTTTCATGACTGGTATCGCTTTGTGTTGTCATACCCCCCTCATTTGGTGCGTCACTATGTCGACCAATTTGCGCTGGGGGATGATGCCATCGTCTTAGATCCCTTCTGCGGGACTGGCACCACGATTGTGGAGGCGAAGAAGCTGGGGCTGGCATCCATTGGCGTTGAGGCCGTGCCCATGTCGCAGTTTGCCTGCCGGACTAAGGTGCAGTGGCAGCTCGATTTAGCAGCGGTGGAAACCGCCAAACAGCAAGTCATCGCGATGGCGGCACCACAGATGGCGACACTGCCGCTGCTGAGTTTTACACCAGAGCAGCAGGCGATCGTGGTCAAGAATTCCATGAGCGATCGCCCGCTGCACCAGTGTTTGGTACTGCGAAATGCCATCGCTACGGTGACCGCATCTGCGGTCAAAGACCTCTTTGAGTTGGCCTTGGCCTACGTCGCAGTGCACGATGCTAGCAATCTCAAATTTGGCCCCGAGGTGGGCATCCGGCGCCGCAAACGGGAGGACGTGCCGGTACTGGTCTGTTGGCAAGCCAAAGTTGACCAAATGGTAGAAGATTTGGCCGCCCATCAAGACTTGGCGGCAGTTACAGCCCACTGTCATCAGGGTGATGCGCGATCGCTGCGATCGCTGCTAGCCCCTCAATCGATCAGTGCCATCATCACCTCGCCCCCCTATCCCAACGAAAAAGACTACACCCGCACCACTCGCCTGGAATCGGTGCTCCTGGGCTTTCTGCACAACAAACAAGACTTACGCCACTTCAAACAAGCGCTCATTCGTTCCAACACGCGCAATGTCTACGCCGTCGATAACGATGACCAGGTCCTCGCGTCGGAGAGTCAAGTGACCGACCTCGCGCAGGCGATCGAAGCCCGGCGGCTAGAGCTGCAAAAGACCTCAGGCTTTGAGCGACTTTATCATCGAGTCACTAGTCTCTACTTTGGCGGCATGAAACGGCATTTTCAAGCGTTGCAGCCCGCACTGCAATCAGGAGCGCAACTGGCTTATGTGGTCGGCGACCAAGCCTCTTTTTTTCAAATCATGATCCGTACTGGAGAATTGTTGGAAGAAATTGCGGCCGAGGTGGGTTACGAAGTACAAGGACGAGACCTGTTTCGCACCCGCATCGCCACCGCGACTGGCGCTCAACTGCGCGAAGAGGTGGTGCTGCTCAAATGGTTAGGCAGCCCTCAGCATCGTCAATATTTTGCTTAACGCATTTGTCATCGCGAAAGGTTCTGGGAATGAGGTCGGGCCGGGCATTTGCCCACGCGCACCCACAACATTTTTCGGTGTCAGGTATTGAGCTTTCCAATCAAAAAGCCCCAGGGAAGGCATCACAAACCGTTATCCTAGTTAGCGTGTAGCGGGCGACCTCTAGGAGTGTCATGGATACCAAAGCATTTAAGCGATCGCTGAATCAATCTGACAAATATTTCCGCAAAAGTTTGGGCCACGGTGAGCAGGTCGCCGACCAAATGAAGACGGAGTACCAAAGCGGCCTGATTCAGAAAATCCGTGACCACAATTACGTCCTGACAGAGGGGAACGTCACGATTTACCTGGCGAAGTCTTTTGGCTTTTGCTGGGGCGTTGAGCGAGCCGTCGCCATGGCCTACGAAACCCGGCAGCACTTTCCCACTGAACGCATTTGGATTACGAATGAAATCATCCATAATCCAGGGGTCAATCAGCGCCTGCGCGACATGAATGTTCATTTCATTGCAGTGATTGATGGCCAAAAAGATTTCTCTGTTGTAGGTGAAGGTGATGTGGTCATCTTGCCGGCCTTTGGGGCTAGCGTGCAAGAAATGCAGTTGCTGAACGATCGCGGTTGCACCATTGTCGATACCACCTGCCCCTGGGTTTCAAAAGTGTGGAACAGCGTTGAGAAGCATAAAAAGAAAGACCATACCTCGATCATTCACGGCAAGTATAAGCATGAGGAAACGGTCGCGACGAGCTCCTTTGCCAAGACCTATTTAGTGGTCCTGAATTTGGCTGAGGCACAGTATGTCGCCGATTACATTTTGCACGGTGGCAACCGGGAAGAATTCCTCGCTAAGTTTCAACATGCTCACTCCGAAGGGTTTGATCCTGATGAGGATTTAGAGCGCATTGGTGTAGCAAACCAGACCACAATGCTCAAAGGTGAAACTGAAGCGATCGGTAAACTCTTTGAAAAGACCATGCTGCAGAAGTATGGGCCGCTCGCGCTGAATGACCATTTCTTAGCCTTCAACACCATTTGTGATGCCACCCAAGAGCGTCAAGATGCCATGCTTGAGCTGGTGGATGAAACGGTTGACCTAATGTTGGTCATTGGTGGCTATAACTCATCCAACACGACTCACTTGCAGGAAATTGCGATCGAGCGCGACATTCCCTCGTACCATATCGACGGACCAGAAAGCATTGGTGCCGACAACCGCATTGAACACAAGCAGTTGCACGGCGAGCTCACCACAACCGACAACTGGTTACCAGAGGGGGCAATTACCGTCGGTGTGACGTCTGGTGCGTCTACCCCAGATCGCGCCGTTGAGGAAGCGATCGAGCGCATCTTTCAACTTAAAAACAGCGCTTCACTGGTGGCTGCTGAATAAGGAGTTTTACTTTTAGGGGTAAGCACCGGAAACGTCGACAAGATTGGTCAGCACTTCAGGCTGCTATGAAATTGCCAATATTCCAAGTTGATGCGTTTACCGATCAAGCGTTTAATGGCAATCCTGCTGCGGTTTGTCCCCTTGAGCAGTGGCTACCTGATGACGTGATGCAGCGTATCGCGATGGAGAATGCAGTTGCTGAGACGGCATTCTTTATTCCGGTAGAACAAGGCTTTGAGATCCGTTGGTTCACGCCCGAAATTGAAATGGATTTGTGTGGGCATGCCACATTGGCTACGGCTCATGTGATTGCCAAGCATCTCAATTTTTCCGGGCCATCCATCCAATTTCACTCCAAAAGTGGAGAGCTTACCGTATCAATTAAGGATGAGTTACTGTTCCTAAACTTCCCTTCGCGCCCGCCCGCACCCAGTGAGGCTCCACAAATCATCTTGGACGCGATTCAGCATGAACCCATAGAGGTTTTGAAGTCCAGAGATTATGTGCTGGTCTTCGAAGATGAAGAGACCATTCGACATCTCAATCCCAACCAGCGTGTCCTGGATCAAATCAATCTTGATCCGGGTGGTGTCGTTGTGACCGCCAGGGGAGAGCAAGTGGACTTCGTATCCCGTTTTTTCACTCCTCGGGCGAGTATTTTTGAGGATCCCGTGACAGGCTCGGCCCATTGCTCCTTGATTCCCTATTGGAGTCAAAAACTGGGCAAGGATGCCATGGTGGCAAAGCAACTATCCTCCAGAGGTGGAAAACTACTTTGCCAGCATCTGGGTGAAAGAGTGTTGATCGCGGGACAAGCAGTCACGTTTTTAGAGGGATACATTACCTTCTAAAGAACATTTCAAAACGGTGCTTATTCGAGCGATCGCAAACAGTTTTTACGTTAAAGCTTCCGAAGCTAACTGCTCACCGTCGGCTTCACTGGTAGACTCTAAAACCGACTCTAGCAGAGGTTGCATTTCTTCCTTCAAATAACCCGCCCGAATAAATTGGGCGTAAGTGTCCGCTTCGATCGCCACCAGACTTTCATTTAAGCGATCGATCAAAATCTTTGACAACTCGGGATGATCACGCTGCATTACCTTCATCTCTGCTTGAATTTCCTCAAGCTGTCCCTCTACGAGGGCCATCTGATAGTCACAGTATTCCGCATCGATAGAATTGCCCTTCTTCACATCTTTGAGTTCGTCCATGACTCGACTCAGAGCCACGCGTCGCGCAATCTTTTGGACAAACTCTTGGCGCAGTGGTTGGTCGCCTAGCAAATTGAGAAATTGTAAGAGCGGCTTGGTCGTCAACCCCTGCACCAACAGCGTAAAGAGCATCACCCCAAAAATAATGGCGATGATGTCTTCTCGCTCCGCCAGCGATTCCGGAACGCTCAGCGCCAATGCCACCGAGACGGAGCCGCGTAACCCGCCCCAACAAAGCACAACTTGATTGGGCACCGTAATCTCTGACTTGCCCCACCAATTACTGAGGGCACTGAGGCCAAAGATACTGACGGCGCGCGCTACAGTCATGACTAAAATCGCAATGAGAATCGTGTCTAAATTCTCAATCAAGCCATCAAATATGACCTGATCGCCAATCAGCAGAAACACAATCGAATTGACGAAAAAGGCAACAAATTCCCAAAATTCTGACACCGATAATCGCGTCCGCGGGCTCATGCCAATACGCGAGCCGAAATTACCGAGGATCAGCCCCGTGGTGACCACCGCAATTACCCCAGAGCCGCCGAGCTGCTCCGCGACCAGATAGGTGCCATAGGCTGAAACCAAGGTCAGGGACTGTTCTACCAAGGGCAGGTCAAACCGCTGAGTCAGATAGGAAATCCCAAAGCCAATGAGGCCACCAATACTCAGCCCAATGCCCACAAACACAAGAAAGCGAGAAATCGTGACCGGGATGTCAAACTGTTCAACGCCTAACGCAATCCCCAGCAACAAGTTGTAGGCGACGACTGCCACCCCGTCATTGAAGAGACTTTCCCCTTCCATGAGGGTAGTGAGCCGTTTATCCACCCCCAACTCTCGAAACAGGGCGACCACCGAAACCGGATCTGTCGCGGATAACCCTGCCCCCACCAGTAGCGCCGTTGCCAGAGAAGCTCCCGCAAACTGCTGCAAGCCCAAAAACAGACCGCCCACGCAGATAATGACACCCACGATCGCAAATAGTCCGATTGGCAACCAGTCACGCTTCAGGTTCGACCATTTGATATTCCACGCCGCCTCAAACAGCAGTGGCGGCAAAAAGATAAATAAGATCAGCTCTGGGGAGAGGTTGATCAGGCGCACGTCCAAGGTCGCCAAGCCGAGACCCACAAGCAATAACAACAGGGTATAGGGGATGTTGCGTAGCCAGCTGAGGGCTCTGGACAGCGTTGCTACGCCCAAAGAGACCGACAAGACCAATAAGAATTGCCGTAACCCTTCTTCAATCAACGGATCTTCTAGGGTGGCTTCGACCAGCAACAAGGGAAATTGCATAGGCTTGGGCGGATAGTTTTAAGACTGCCATTCAAGACATTACCTTAAAGGCTGTCGCCAAACATGGGACTCTCATTTTGAACATTTACAGTTTGTAGCTCTGAGGCAGTTGGCTGACTAACGCTGCCGGAGTTTTTTTGCTTGGGTCAGTAGCGAATCGGCAAACGATAGTGCCTCTTGGTGAGATTGGCCACCTGCGAGTTGGGCGAGTTCATCGCGACGCATGGCTTCGTCGAGGGGTGTGACTCTAACAACGGTGCGGACTTGGTCGCTGGCCGTATTGCTGCTTTTGGGTTTCGCCTGCCGCTTTTTGCTGCCGCTGGCTAGCACTGGCTCAATCACCTCTTTACCCACGCGAAAGTGGGCGTCGGCCATGGCGGCCACCATCGGCTGGTGAGTGACACAGAGCACCTGCTGCGATCGCCCTAGCTGGTGCAATTTTTCTGCGATCGCCTGGGCGACCCGACCCGAGACCCCGACATCCACTTCATCAAAGACCAGGGTATTGACTACATCCAATTGCGAGAGGCAAGCCTTTAGCGCTAGCAAAAAGCGACTCATTTCGCCTCCGGACGCAGTTTCCGCCAGGGGTTGTAAAGGTTCGCCTGGATTCGGGCTGAATAAAAACTGAACCTTATCGGCTCCCAGAGTGGTCGGCTCAATCGGGGAAATATCCACCTGAAACTGGACGCGCTCCATGGCGAGCGGTTTCAATTCTGCGACCAGCTGCTTTTCTAAAGTTTTGGCGGCCTTTTGGCGTAGTTTGGTGAGCTTGTCACAGTCTTTGGCCAGAGCCGTTTGAGCCTGTTCATAGGTGGCTTCCAGCGCTTCCAAAGATTGTCCCTCACCATTCAACAAAGCGAGGGAATCCTGAATTTCTTGCACGTATTCGATGAGTTCGGGCAGGGATTTGCCATATTTACGAGTGAGTTGCTTGAGCTGACTGATCCGAGCCTGCACATCTTGTAATCTTTGAGGATCCGTTTCCACATCTTCGCCGTAGTGGTTGATTTGTCGTCCGGCCTCTTCCACTTGCGCCAGAGCATCGTTAACCAAATCCAGAATCGGCTCTACAGCATTGTCGTACTGCAGCATGTCTTCTAGGGTTTGAGAGGCTCGCCCCAGCAGATCAGCAGCAGCAGCGCTGTCCTGATCACTCTCGTACAACAGTTGGTAGACCTGATAGCTGTGCTGCTGCAGTTCTACCGCATGGCTGAGGCGCTGTTGTTCTTGCTCAAGTTGAGACAGCTCATTAGGGTCTTCTAACCCCACAGCACTAAGTTCTTTCCACTGATAGTCAAACAAATCCAGCTGATCTTGTCGCTGCTGCTCAGCCCGACGACGGCGCTCTAGTTGAGTTTTGGCTGCGGTCATTGCTTCATAGCGCTCCGCGACGACCTGCCGCTGCTGAGCGATCGCTTTGCCGCCAACCCCATCGACCCAGTGCAGTTGCATTTGCGGATCACCAACCTGCAGTGTTTGTCCCTGGGCGGTAATTTCCACCAGATGCAGGCGCAGCGCTTCGACTTGGGGCTTGTTGACATTCACGCCGTTCAAGCGCGAACGACTGCGGACGGTATTTTTGCCCGCCGTGAGTTCACGGACACAAGTGAGGCGATCGCCCTCCACCGGCACATCGTGGTCTTTGAGCCAAATTCGCGTGCGATCTGTAATCGTAAATGTTGCTTCGATCACGCCGCGTTTTTCGCCAGAGCGAATCATCCGCTGACTGACTCGTCCACCCAACACCGCATCCAGGGCATCCAGCATAATCGACTTACCGGCCCCCGTTTCCCCCGTCAGCACATTGAGCCCCGCTTGCAACTCCAATGCCAGGTGATCAATTAGGGCGAAGTTCTCGATCTTTAGGGCGACCAGCATGGGCGATTGACAAAATCCTTAGAAGGGAAAACAGTAGGCACTCAAAAACATTATCTGATGGGATTTAGACGAACTGCAATCAAGATCGCTGAGAGCACCTAGCGCGTGCACCGAACCAACCACCAAGCCCATACGCCTTCAGGAGCCATTGTATCGAGTGGATGGCAATTGCCCTGACGCCAAAATCATCCGACACAACTCTACGAAGACACCCTATACACGGCCAGGACCGATGGGCAAAGACCGGACGCCCTGACGTCTTGGAACCTGCGATTAATTTATCGCATACCGATACAAATGAACCAAACAGTTGCAGCAGCGGGTTTTTCCCACTCATCTTTCGGCCCGCAACTCACTACAATGGTTAAGAAAGGTAAATTGACGCGAGGTACGGGCGGTGACTCAGACCATCCAATCACCTGATACATCAGCTATCGTAAAAACTGAGAGCGTTGCAGCTAATCAAGTGGTTGCGGCTCCTAGGTCTTCTGTGGGCGAGCGATCGCGACGCAAATTTGATCCCTTCGAAGACTTAGCCTACGATCCTGAGGGCATCAACGCTTATTACCAGCATCGTTTACCCAGCGTCATCGTCCGCGTGCTGACCGTGGTTTGGCCGTTGCTGACGTTTGCGACCCGCGTTTGGTGGAACGGTCGGGGCGGCGGCACCTCTGAGAAAGCCCAGCGCCGACAAGCTAAGCGTTTACGGGAACTGTTGACCGATCTGGGGCCGGCCTACATCAAAATCGGTCAGGCGTTATCGACACGCCCTGATTTGGTTCCTCCCATTTACCTAGATGAGTTGACGCAGCTTCAAGATCAGCTGCCGCCCTTTCCAAACAACGTAGCCTTTCGGTATATCAAGGAAGAACTCGGAGCCACCCCAGAAGAAATTTACGCCGAACTGTCCCCAAATCCAGTCGCTGCGGCTTCTTTGGGACAGGTCTATAAAGGCCGACTCCAGACGGGCGAAACCGTTGCAGTAAAGGTACAACGCCCCGGCTTGGCCCAGCGCATTACCCTCGACCTCTACATTTTGCGAAAGCTCGCGCAGTGGGCGACTAACAATGTGTCGCAAATTCGCAGTGACCTTGTCGCCATTATGGATGAGTTTGGCGCACGCATTTTTGAAGAGATGGACTACACCCATGAGGGGGAAAACGCCACTCGCTTTGCGGCACTCTATGGCCATCTGGCAGATATCTACGTGCCCAGAATTTATCCAGAGTACACGGCCCGCCGGGTCTTGACCATGGAGTGGATTGACGGGACCAAGCTGACTAAGTTGGAAGAGTTGGCCGCCCAAGGCATCGATGCTACCCACTTGATTGATGTGGGCGTCCAGTGCTCTCTGCGCCAGCTACTAGAGCATGGCTTTTTTCATGCCGATCCGCATCCGGGCAATCTGTTGGCGATGCGTGATGGCAAATTGGCTTATCTCGACTTTGGCATGATGAGCGAAGTCAAACCCTACCAACGTTACGGCCTAATTGAGGCGGTTGTCCATATGGTGAACCGCGACTTCGAAGGTTTGGCCGGTGACTACGTCAAGTTGGAATTTTTGACGCCTGATACGGATCTTCGCCCCATTATTCCAGCCTTGGCAGAGGTGTTCAACAATGCTTTAGGCGCTAGTGTCGCCGAACTCAATTTCAAGAGTATTACGGACGAGTTTTCGGCGCTGATGTATGAGTATCCGTTCCGGGTGCCCGCCTATTACGCCTTAATTATCCGATCGCTCGTCACCCTGGAAGGCATTGCCATCAATGTCGATCCAGAATTCAAGGTACTGAGCAAAGCTTATCCCTATGTCGCCAAGCGATTGTTAACCGACCCCTCTCCCGAACTGCGCTCTTCCCTCTCAAACCTGCTCTTTAGAGATGGTGAGTTTCGCTGGAACCGCTTGGAGAATCTGCTGCGCAACGCCAGCAATAGCGATGACTACGATATGGAAAAGGTGCTCGATCAGACCATTGAGTTCCTGTTTTCAGAGCGGGGAGAATTCATTCGCGATCGCATTGCTGATGAAGTCGCCAAAGAACTCGATCACTTGGGTAGCAACATGATGCAAACCTTCCAACAGAAGGTAAGGCAACGACTCGGTTGGGAAGCACCGTCCGCCAGTCAAACCACCATTACGATTCAGCCTAACAATACTGACAGTAATCTAGACCGCATCTTACGCATCGTAGATATTCTGCGCAAAACCGACGGTTTCGACGCCACCCTACTGGCGCGACAACTACCTCAGGTGCTAGTCAAGCGCGAAACCCGCGACATGGGGCAGCGCATCGTCGGCAATCTGACTCAGCGAGCGGCTGCACGGTTCATCCGCGACATTTTGCTAGCGAACACCTCTGCCCAGCCCCCAGAAATGGCCCCAGCCACCTACAAGTAGTTCGACTATAGCAAGCAGCATAAAAGTTCTGCTTTATGGATGAACATAGTGCCTTCCGATTCGTGTGGCTAGATGCTCAGACTAGATGCTCCCCAAATCTCACGATATGGGCTAGTCAACAGAGTTGTGTAACAGTGACGATCGCTGTCAAATGAATCACTGGGTATCCAGCAGAAACTCGTCTCTCAAGGTTTCCCAGTCATTAAAGTCTGAAAGCGGTAGGTGGCAGGTGAAGGTATAAGCCCTCCCCCGGTTTCCAACAACTCGGATGTCAATTAATCGGTAAAGATTTTCCCCACCAGCAGGCAGTGCTCTCGGTGAGCATAATGCCTCCAAAGATTCAACGCTAGTAGTGCTAGCGATTTCAGTCCCAGCTAAAGGATCACTAAGATCAGGCGGCGGCGGCGTGCTGGCCGCATCAATAGCGATTTCAGCCACGACTGAATTGTCAACTAGATTGGGATCTGCCCCCAGTCCATTCAGATTTTGCACCGTATTCGTCAGGGTGCCGCTGGCATTAGAGTCAACAGTAGCTGTGAGGCTTAGGCTGGCGGTAGCCCCTTCAGGAATCAGGTCAAAATTGCCATCCAAGTCCCCTATTGTCCAA
Organism: Leptolyngbya sp. SIOISBB; assembly: GCA_010671905.1. Lineage (GTDB taxonomy): Bacteria > Cyanobacteriota > Cyanobacteriia > Phormidesmidales > Phormidesmidaceae > Halomicronema. The sequence continues at coordinate 5,066,375 of JAAHII010000001.1, read as the reverse complement.
TCTCCTGTACTGGGGTTGTAGTTTCCCGAGCTAGGAATAACCCCCGTCAGGGTAAGGCCAACAGGTAGGAGGTTATTCAACGAAACATCTCCTACCGCATCATTACCGTTATTAGTAACCAGGATTGTGAAAGTAACGCTATCCCCAGGACTGGGATTCGCATTGCTCACCGTTTGACTCACCGCCAGGTCGGCACTGACTTCATCGGCCCCAATGTCATAAGCACCATTGGCCCTCGGTTGTCCTCTCTGGTCGGTGGTAACAGCAGCGATATCAGCACCGGCATCAATCGCCGGACTCCCCGGTAGAGGAACATGGGTTTGAGTAGACCCACCATAGTCACCGAGAGGCGCCAAAACAGGATCAACAGGGTTTGCAGAAGTGCCAACCAAGGTACTGGTGGTGAAGTTCGCGCTACCCTCGCTGATGCCAATTAGATTATTGCCATTATCAACAAACGTACCTGAGACATCTGGATTTTGAACGCCATTGTTGTCGAAATTCCCCGCAATAATGCTGTTCTGGACTGTAATCGAGGCGGCGCTGTAGACCCCGCCCCCATTACCCGCCCCCACATCACCAGCCGTATTGTTGGTAATGGTGGAATTGGTAATCGTTCCACCCGAAGCGACAATGCCCCCACCGTTTGAAGTCGCAACATTGCCAGAAATGGTGCTATTGATTAAGGTCACATTACCGTTCTGACTATAAATACCACCTCCATTTGTGGCAGTGTTACCCGCCACTGTCGCGTTCTCAAGGGTCACGGTTGCTGCATTGCTGCTGTTGAGAATGCCACCGCCATTACCACCAACATTGCCATTCTGAATCGTCAAATTCCTAAAGCTGACATCTGCATTGCCACCTGAATTATTAATCTCGAAGACAGTGCTTGTGGCCGAACCATCAACGATGACCTGATTCGCTTGTCCATCAATAGTTAAGTTTCCGGCATTATCATTAATTGCCAACTCTGTCCCGCCCAGGTTGATGGTCATACTGGCAGCAAAGCGGATTTCGTCATCGCCAAAGATCCCAGTGGCCATCGTGTCCAGCCCATCGGCATCATTATTCGCTGCATTAATGGCTTCTCGCAGCGTGACCTGACCATCAGGCAGGGTATTGTCCAAGTTACTGGTAACCGTGATCACGGCTAGCGTATCTTCATAGGCATTCAGGCTTGCTTGCCGAAACGCTAAGCCTGATTCAATATTTCCGGTGCTTGCCTCCAGCACCCAGTCTCCTCCTAGAGCAGGACTCCCGGTTAGGGTCGTAGAAGCAGCCACATCTGCCCCGGTGAAATCGCTAATCGCCTGCACAAGGGCTTCTCCTTCTAAGCCCAAGGCGGTAAAACAGGCGTAAATTAGGATGTCCGCTAAGCTTGTGAGGGAATTTCCCCAAATCTGCAGGTCGGCACTATACTGCTCAACGTTATCCCCACTAACAAAGCTGTTCCCTAACCAGAAGTTACCCTGGTTGCCCTCAGACAAGATATGCAGGGCATCGACTCCGGTGACGCCGTGTAAAGTACCTGTAATTTTGGTGATGCCGTTTTCCTCTGGAGTGATGACAACCGAGATCGTTCCCGGCTGTCCACCATAGAGAAAGGTTTCATAATCCGGAACGGTGGCATCAATAAAGACATAGGCAGTGGCATCATCAGCACTTTTGGGAAATAGCCTGACGGTAGGAGCGCTATAGGCGCCATCCCTCGTGAGTACCCGAGGCGTCTCAGACGCCAGGGGCGTAACCTGATTAGCGGCGTTGAGGCTAACATTGTCTCCAGAAATTGCGCCGCCAATCACGATATCTCCGGATTGGATAATCGTCTCTCCAATGGCGGCGGTGCCATCTGCGGCGATCTCCAGTTCTGTTCCAGATAAGGAGGAACCAGTCAATAATTCAGGCAGGTCAGTGGGCGTAATCCCCCCAGTCAAGGATTCTGTAGGAACCTCTAAACTTAGAATTCGGCCCTCTTGGGAAATGCGCACCACATTATCGCCAGGAATCGCTGCTAAAGTGACATCCCCTTCCGGCGCTTCAATGATGCCGATGTTGATAACGGTCCCCCCGATGAGGCTAAGATTCGCGTCTGCATCAACGGTTAAGTCGCCCGCATTAATAATGGCTCCTGGCTGAGAATTCAAAAAAGAAAACTGATTGGGGGAGCCTATCAAAGCTTGATAATCATTGTCACCAACTGAGTTAAGCCAAGCGCCCTCAAAACCGATGCGATCGGCCGTTGTTGCGGTAAAGCTTCCAGATACATTTAAGAGCGCATTTGGCCCAAAGATAATGCCCCCTGGGTTAATGACATAGAGATTTGAGTTACCTCCTGTAACTTGCAGCAGACCATCAATCATGGAAGGATTGCCGCCAACAACCCGACCTAAAATGTTTTGAATTTCTGGTTGAGTGATGAAATTAGCCGTTTGCTGAGAGGAGAGATCAAACTGATCAAAGCTGTGAAATAAGTTGGCGCCATCTCCAGAAAGAGAGCCGCCTTCTATGATTAGCTGTTGACCGTCAACAGTAACAACGGTACCGGTGCCATCTGCTGCTGAGGTAATTGATTGGGCAAATGCTGGGAAATTAAAGCTGAGGCCTCCAACTCCAAAGGTAATGACTCCTGTGCAATAAAAGATACATGACCAAGCAAGTTTCGCTCGTGCAAGTTTGATAGAAATTACTCTATTAGAGACGGCGAGTATTCTTTGAGAATTTCTATACATATCAAGAATTTGCACTTATTACTCAGCAAATAAGCAGCGCTCATCTCGTACAGTAAACCCTAACTGAGCAAAGTTTTTAGGTTATTCACGGAACTCTATTTCTCTGCCAGGGTAATAATCGATCGCTCATCTCTTACCTGATCTTAGATTACGACCTTCATAAGGGTTTCTTGGTTTTATACAGCATGGCAATATGGTTGACTTGGTAATCCTTTATGCCAATATCTCTCAGTATTGGAATGCGATGGATAGCGATGGATATCTAGAAGCTCCCTTCTCATGACTTCTAGCACCCTCCTATCAGCTATTTCGGCACTCCCTTGCTATAGCAAGCCGCAGTTTGATCAGGTTGCCATGGATTGTTGAAACTGTTTTCTGGCTTGCATTTCAATTCCGCATTCCGACCTCTGCATTCCGCATTCTGCTATAGGGGGTGATACATTCCATGTCACTGATTCCTCAATAGGAGAGGAAGTAAAGCCCTTGCAAGGTCACAATTTTATGCGTTAAGGTCGGGTGCTCACAATGTCAGTCCTGATGGAAGAACCTTTTATTTGTCCCCCTATGTTTTCCAAGGCTGAGGATAGCTACCTAACACGATGATCTTGCTCGGTTGCGTCAGCCCAGCCAGTAGGCAAGTAGCCAGTTGCTTCATCCCAGCGATCATCGTCGTCATCGGTGCCTTGAGCACTCATCTCTAAAACCACGTTGTCATGAATGAGCGCCGCATCCGGCAAGGTTACGGGAATTTCTCGTAAGGCGGCGAGTACTTGTTCTGCAGAATCATAGCGCTGAGAAAAGTCATACCGCACCAGTTTGCTAATCACCGTCGCCAGCGTGGGATGGAGGTCAGGAACGCAATATTGCCAGATAACGTCACCGCGATCGTCGTACTGCAACTTATAGGGCGAAATGCCGGTTAAGGCCTCGATCGCCGTGATGCCAATTGCATATAAGTCGCTACTCAAGCGAGGCATCCCTGCCGACTGCTCGCTCGGCATGTATCCTTTAGTGCCGATCCCGATCGTAGAGGTCACGTGGGGCTCATTTTCTGCCAATTGATTGGGCAATTCCTTCACAGAGCCGAAGTCAATCAGCACCAACCGACCATCGCCAGCTCGACGAATCAGGTTTGAGGGTTTGATATCCCGATGAATAACCCCTTGCTGGTGAACAAACTCCACCACGGGCAGGATATCCAGCAGAAAATTCATGACCCACGCAGGTGATTTAGGCTGCCGTGAAGTGAGTTCATCCTTGAGCATATTGCCCTCGACCAATTCTTCTACGAGGTAAAACGAGGAACCGGTTTCGAAGTGAGCCAACAGCCGGGGAATCTGAGGGTGATGTCCCAAGCGTTCCAGAGTTTGGGCTTCTGAGATGAACAGACGATGGGCCAACTGATGTGACTTGGGGTCATCACTCAAAATGCGCAACCGTTTGACGACACAAAGCGGATTACCGGGGCGATGCGTGTCAGCCGCCGTATAGGTTTCGCTAAAGCCCCCAGCCCCAAGCACGGCTTGTACTTGATAGCGCGCTGCCAAGACCGTGCCGACCACTTCCGCCTGTCGGACTTCTAACAAATCCTGGAATTCTTCTTCTTGGCTGATGATTTCTTGCACGATGGGTGAGGTAGCGTACTGTGCCAAGGTTTGACGGAAACGTTGTTTGCGTAGCTGTTCGCTAATCAGGCCCGCAGTCGTGTAGCAGCCCCCGGTGGCTAGCAGGGCGATCGCCACGCCAGCTGTGGGTAAAAAGACCCCCAATCCCACAAACCCCAAAAAGCTGATGAGCAGCCACCCAACGCCAGCGATCGCGGTCCACAACAAGCGATAAACTGTCCGGTCGTGACGCATCAGGAGAAGCCAAAAGCCGCCGCCAACGACGAGCAAAAAGCTCGCACGACTTAAGGGGTTGGGCAAGAGTTCAGATAGGGCGGTACCCGCTCGCAACGTCGCAATGTCATTCGCCAAAACCTCGACCCCAGGCATCCGGAGAGGGTATCCTCGACTTTGGGCGAAGGGCACATGATGAAAATCTTGATGCACACTCGCCGTCGAACCAATCAACACAATCTTGTCTTCAAAGAAGGCACCTGATTGCAAATAGTTCTCCCAGAGATCAGCGTCCAAAACATACCAAAACGGCACATGTTCAAAGGTTTGCACCGGCCCCAGAAAGTGGGTGTAATCCCCTTGAGCAGGTGCTAATGTTTCATTGGCGGCTAGCAGCGTGGCCTGGGCAAAACTGAGTTGCTCTGTCCAGTGCGTTGGATCACTGCCAGTCTCTAGCACCAGAGCCGACTGGGCGAGGGCTTCAAAGTAAGCATGCCCTTGTCGATGAATGCGACCGTCAGCTTCTAGAAGGGAATTGAGGTTGCCCAGTTTTACCCCCACTTGCCGAAACTGCTCTAGCGGCAAGGTGGGCTGTAGTATCGACCCTTGTCGCAATTGAGTATCGTCATATTTCATGGCTAGGGTGACGTGATCGCCGTACCGCTCTAGAGTCCGGGTTAATTGCTCGTCATCGGCGGGGCCATAGGCGCTCTCAGTCGATAGCAGTAGATCCAGAGAAACGGCCTTCGCTCCCGCAGCCACTAATCTTTCAATTGCGATCGCATACGCTTCGCGTTGCCAAGGCCACTGCTGAATTGATTCTAAATCGGCATATCTATTGGGATCACTGCGGTAATGCTCCACCTGTGACAACGACTCTTCATCAATCGCCAAAATCACAATGTCTTCAGGTGCTAGCTTCGGCCCTCTCACCTCAAAAAATAGCGTTTGTAGTTCTTTTTCCCAACCGGCTAAAAAGGGACTGTTGATTGCGGTGACAATTGCCACCAGGGAGAGGCAACCACCCGCCAACAGTTTTTGCCAAGGGAGCTGAAACGAACGCTGACTCGTTTGAGTCTTGGACTGAGTGGCTGTCGCAGAATGGGGCATAGAAGATCCTGAGCAAGGGGCGTCTGTCCTAGTCTGTCGGTGCTGTTCAGGCGATCCTAGCCCGACTGTAGATGCGCTCAGTCATACCATAACTGTTTGTCGATACCAGTGTGATTGCTTAACCGGCAGTTGCGCCATCCACCGGGCAAATTACATGAGTTGAGCTAACGCGTACTCAACTTAGCCGGCTAATTTTTGCATAGGCCGAGTGCCTGATTGATCATGACCAAATACGTTAGGATAATGCCTTTCATAGTTTTGCCAACAACAGTATTAGGCCCACATGACAGTTGATTGTGTCATTGAGAATGCAGCATTAGTGGGACGTTCTGGTCTTTGGGCGATCGCGATCCAAGATGGCACCATCGCAACGGTCACACCCACCACCGCCATCCCCGCCGATATCATCATTGACGCCCAGGGACAGCTACTGGTGCCAGGGTTCGTCGATGCCCATATTCACTTAGACAAAGCTTTTTTACTGAACCAAGCCCCTGCTCAAGTAGGCGACTTTGCCGAAGCTTTAAGCACCACCTTCCGGCTCAAGGAGCAGTACACCGTTGAGGATATTCAACAACGCGCCCGGATCGTGCTGGAAAAGGCGATCGCCTTTGGCATTACAGCAATGCGTAGTCATGTTGAGGTAGATCCGGTCTTAGGGTTAACCTCGATGCAAGCGCTGTTGCCCCTCAAACAGGCTTATCAACCTGGTATTACCTTGCAACTGGCGGTATTTGCTCAGGAGGGCATTACTCAGCAGCCGGGTACCGAAGCTCTCTTGCGACAAGCCATGGCCATGGGCGGCGACGTCATTGGGTCGGCTCCCTATGTGGATCCGGATCCTCAGCGCAATATCGAGATCATTTTTGACATTGCTCAAGAATTCGACTGTGATGTGGACTTTCACCTCGATTTTTTGGATGACGATAAACCGTTACAGTTACCGCTAGTCATTGCCGAAACTCGCAAGCGGCACTGGCAAGGACGCGTCTGCCTGGGACATCTGACGAAGCTGGCAGCTCTGCGACCAGAGCAACTAGCCGTGATCGCAGCGGAGCTTCAGGAAGCGGGCATTTCAGTGCTAGCGCTCCCCGCTTCGGACCTGTACATGATGTCACGCCAAGATTCTCACAATGTGCGTCGCGGCGTTGCCCCCCTGCACCAACTCTCTGATTGGGGGGTCACCGTGGGCACTGCCACCAACAATATTCAAAATCTGTTTACGCCCTTTGGAGATGGCGACGTCCTCAAAATTGCGACGCTGTTAGCCCAAGTCTTGCAATTGGGAACGACCGCCCGTCAGGAATTTTGCCTGGATCTGGTGACCCGTCAAGGGGCGCGGGCGATCGGCATTACAAACTATGGAGTGGCACCGGGATGTGCCGCCGACTTAGTCCTGTTAGGCGCCCAATCAGCCTCGGAAGCGATCGCCACGGCCACCCCCAACCGCACTGTCTTCAAAGCAGGCAAAATCGTCGCTAAAACCCAATTACAGTCCCAAGCTCTTTGGCAATTAGCTTCGGTGAGCTGAAGCGCATGGCCCAATTTCACAGCAGGCCGAGCTGTTGCAAGGCATCACGAGCCGATGCTTTCTCAGCATCTTGTTTGCGGTGACCTTGGCCCTGGCCAAGCACCTGACCATCAATCCGGACGACCGCAGTAAACTCCTTGGCGTGGTCTGGCCCGGACTCATCCACAATGTCGTAAGTGGGAATGATGCCTGATTGCCCCAGCGACCATTCCTGCAATTTACTTTTCTCGTTAACATTCTGAGTGGGATCAGCGAGCACCTCAACCACAGACTCAAATAAGGGAACAACAAAATCCCGAACCGGCTCAATGCACGATCGCTGATCTAAAAAGTACGCGCCTACCAAAGCTTCAAAAGCACTGCTCAGAAGTCTCGGATTGGTGCGACCGCCGCTGCCCTCAACCCCTTTGCCAAGTCGCAGATGCGTTTGCAACGAGAGTTCCTGAGCGAACTTGCCGAGCTGGGTCGCATCCACTAAAGAGGCTCGCAACGGTGTCAGTGCCCCCTCAGGTTTGGCCGGATAGCGAGCAAATAAAAATTCGCCACACAAAAACGTGAGAATCGCGTCGCCCAAAAACTCCAGGCGTTCATTATCACTGCCCGCCTGAGGGTTTTCCCGCGCATAAGACTTGTGAGTCATTGCTTGCGTCAACAGCGCTGCATTTTGAAATCCTGGCAGACTTGCCATCGCCTTCTTCCGTATTAGAAATCGTCAGGCTGAATACCGAGCAGTCCTAGGGTGCGTCATCAATTAATTCCAGACACCTTTGGGGCTAAGCACACCCGCGCCCGCATTCACTCAACAGGCTAGGGGCTGTCGTTCCTTTGTGGAAAGGATTTGACCGCGACCGAATGACAGACCCTAGAAGCCCGCACTGCATCCAGTTTGTCCGACTCCTCAGGCAGTTCGCTGGGCAAATCATATATTTTCGATAGCGTCTCTTGGAGCGGCGCAGACGTGAGGGAAGGGACTTAAGAACCTGCCGCGAGGCCGCTCACGCTGATGATCTTGAGAGCAATATGTCTATTTTAAGCAGAGGCAGTTGCTGCACTTGACGAAGCTTGAGCAGCCTCAGAGAGGGCAGAGTTGAGCATCAATCGCACCATGGCGTCAATGTAGTTCTCTTTGCTCAGGGGCATGATGTCACAACCATGCAAAATGCATTGGGTGAGGCACATGTAAACAGCGGAGCCGAGAATGATTTGAGCGATCGCTTGAGAATCGGCAAATCGAAATTCCGGATGCTGTTCCAAATAGTCTTGCATCTGCTGCAGTCCCGGTTTGGCAAGATACGTCACAAAGGTTCTCGCCAGTTCCGGGAAGCGCCCAGACTCACCGATCACTAACCGCACAAAATCTTGATAATCATCATCGTCTGAAATGGTGGTAACCATCGAAGCCAACAACCGGGGTAGAGACTCCTCAGGCTTGCCACTACAGACCTCTGAATTAAATTTGATTTGAAAGCGCTCCCGCGCGATTTTTTGGACTAGCGCTCGAAAGAGCCCCTCTTTGTCTTGAAAGTGATTGTAAACCGTGGGTTTAGAAACCCCTGCCGTTGCGGCCACCCGATCCATACTGGTACCCGCGTAGCCATGCGCTAAAAACTCTTGAAGCGCACCGTTCAATATTTGAGTAGCCTTATCAGTTTTATTCAAAGCAACGGTCATAGAACAGCAACCACCTACGGTTCGCATTGATTTTAATCGCAGGTTCGCGATATTTAGGAGATTTCTTTCTCCTATTCCACGATAACGAACCCTTCACAAGCTTGTGTCCTAGGTTACTCCGCAACTGATTAGCCGCCCTCGTCTAGACGTCTGTTGAATCAGCTAGAGCTTTACCTAGACTGGTAAACACACCGAAAAGCTTAATCACAGCAGCCAACTCAAGGTCATGGAAACCGTAGAGCTAGCCACTGCATACCAAGCACAACTTTGCAGAGAATAGATAACTCTGCCAACCGCTAACTACCCTTGCCTATTTGCCACATCAAGAATTGTTGAGTCGGTTGAATGGCGACCCCCTCAATCCCGTCATGGGCAAAGACGTAATCCTTATTTTGCCAGAGAGGAATATAGGGTACATCCTCCTGAAGCAAGGTTTGAATATCTTTGATGATGGCTTTGCGAGCTGCCGGATCTTGTTCCGATTGCTGGGCATTCACCAGTTCATTGGCTCTTTCACTGTAGTAAAAGGAACCGCTGCCTTGACTTTGCCCTTCTTCGCAGAGGGTGGCTTCAGACCCCTGTTCACAGCTCAAGAACGGTTGTACAAAGGTGTCGACATCATAGTAGTCGGGATACCAGTTAGCGAGCACTGAAGGATACACACCTTGATCAAGGTTGCTCCAAAGTGTCGCACTCTCGGCAGTTTGCACGGTCACACTGACTAATCCTGGCAAGCCCGTCTCAAAAGACTCTTTGAGGGTATTGGCTACGACGCTGCGAGTGGTCGAAGCGGTGGGATACCAGATCTCAAAAATGAACGGATTCTCTTCTGAAAAGCCAGCGTCTCTGAGTAATTGCTCCGCCAGTTCAAAATTACCATCACCGTAAGCATCCTGCAGCACCGGCTCATAAACGTCGAAGCTAGTGGGGATCAGACTGTAAAGCGGTTCTGCCTGACCTTGAAAAACTCGCTCATTGACCAAGTTACGGTCAATCATGGCCGCGATCGCCTGACGCACGCGCACGTCGTTCAGCGGCTCAATTTTTTGATTCAGGCTCATGTAGTTGATGACGGTCGTGCCCGCTTCAATTACCTGCCAATTGCCTGCTTCGGCAGTCCGCTCTAGATCAGCAATCTGGTCGGGATCGAGGGTTTGGTAAGCTACATCGATCCCATTGGTTTTGAACGTGTTGTAGAGGTTGGCAGGGCTGCTGAAAATCTGAATATCAATACCACCATTCGCGGGCTTCTCCCCCCAGTAATCCTCATTCACGTCCAACTTAATGGAATCACTGTTGAAAGCCGCAAGCTTGTAGGGACCCGTACCGATGAAGTTATCCGGGACAAAGCTTCCCTCAGCAATTTCATAAGCATCAAGGGGGACTGGGGTCACGCTCCAAAAGGTCATTAATGCCGTAAACGCGGCGAACGGCGAGTTCAGGGTAACGGTGAGTTCATAGTCACCGGTGGCTTCAACAGACTCGATGCGATCAGCCAACAAAAACGCTGGGCGACCACCATTTTGCATAAATCTTTCTAAAGAGAAGGCCATCGCCTCGGCGGTAAAAGGAGTGCCGTCATGGAAGACCACATCATCCCGCAGGGGAATGACGTAGGTCAGGCCATCGTCGCTGATGGTAGGCATGTCTGTTGCCAGTTGAGGAATCAGGTCAGTGGTGCCAGGTTCGTAGGCATACAGCTGATCCCCTAGGTTATGTAGCAAAATTCCGGGAAGAATCTCATAAGCGTCAGCAGGGTCCAAAGTCCTGACAGAGAGAGTGGTGCCAATGGAGACTCGATCGCTCCCGGTATCGGCTGTTGAGTCCGCTGGGGCATCGGTTTCGGTTGTCGGACTGCTCGTACAGGCGACAATAAATGCGAAACATATACTCAGCAATGTGCTAAATCGCAGGAGCGATCGCCACCGCCGACGGGACCAAGCGCGACATAGTTGCCGCCAACGAGACCGAACCAAAGAGACCATAGGTCAACCCCAAGCTTCACAGAACCTAAATGAGCTTTATTAACTCTTGTCTTGTAACCCCTGTCAATCAGACCTTATACCGCAGATGGCTCGGCTGAGGCATTGTCGTCTGCGGGAGCAAAGAATCTACGGGTGATGGCAGCTGTAAAAAAGTGGATTAATAGCCCAAAGGGACCAGCAAACAAGCAAAACGCTAGAGAGTGACGGGTAAAGATCCCATTCTCTTGGCCTTGCAGGTAAATCCACCGGCCGACAAACAAATCCATCACGAGAAAATGGACCCAGCCCAGCGCCATCACCTGGGAATTAGCAAACATACCCGCCAACCCCGTGAGTTCCAGTTGGGGGATCGGAAAAGGCTTCGAGAACACCGCCATCTAGCGTCACAAAGAGATAAACGTAGAGGCTTGCCAAGGCGGCAAAGGGAACATAGGACTGCATGACTCGACGGGTTAGAGACCAGTTTGGCAATAACACCATGAGTCCCCAAAATGGCAGTACAAACAGGTTGGCAACTTGAAAAATGTTTTCTAGATCAGTCGCAGTCGGAATGAACATGGGCGATCGCAATTCAGTACGCTCTCTACTGTAGAAAAATTACTCGCCAGATGGGGCCAAAGCTTAGGGATCAGCCGTTAGAAGTCTCCTCACATCCGCTCACTCGCGGACGTTGGCCACCCACTAACCCACTCATCAAATCGAGACTTGATTGGTCTCATTCTTCTCGTTGGTAGCCGAGTTCGGCTAAGCGTGTGCGAGACTGTCGCCATTTCGGCTGGACTTTGACAAAAACTTCTAAGTACACCTTGCCCGTAATGAGCTTTTGCATTTGCTCACGCGCCCCCGTGCCGATCGCCTTCATCATGCTGCCTTTTTTGCCAATGAGGATCCCCTTTTGGGAATCGCGTTCAACATGCACGGTAGCAAGAATGCGAGTAATTTTTTCGTCTTCTTCAACGCGGTCAATAGCGACAGCGACGGAATGAGGAACTTCCTCACGGGTGTGGTACAACACCTGTTCACGAATCAGCTCGCCCATAATGAATCGTTCCGGCTGATCTGTGACCAGGTCTGGAGGATAGTAGTAAGGCCCCGTTTCGAGTCCTTCAATCAGTCGGCTTTGCAGGTCAGAAACGTGATCACCCGTGACCGCAGAGAATTCCAGCACGGGCCAGTTGTGTTCAGCGGCGAGGGCTTGATAACTCTCTACCATGGCCGCTGCGTTATCGGCGGAGCGCAGGTCAATTTTGTTCATGCCCAGATAAACCGGGGTAGACTGCTGGGCCAACAAATCAGCGATGAAGCGATCGCCTCGCCCTGCCGCCACTGAACCATCCACCACAAATAGCACGAGGTCAACCGAAGCGATCGCGGTGCGGGCATTGTGAACTAGCACTTTGCCCAACTCATGGTGGGGTTTGTGAATACCCGGTGTATCTACAAAAATGATCTGTGCCGCCTCGGTGGTCAAAATCCCTCTGAGTCGATTGCGCGTCGTTTGAGCCACAGGCGAGGTGATCGCCACCTTTTGCCCAATCAAATAATTCATGAGGGTCGACTTGCCCACATTGGGACGCCCCACAATGCCGACAAAACCGGAGCGAAAATCTGGCGGCGCAACAGGAATTGAAGATAACCCCAAACTATTAACCATGGGCTTAACTCCCGATTAGGTGAATAACAATCTCACGGGTATGACCGCGATCGCGATGTTCCCACAGATAGAGGCCTTGCCAAGTACCTAACGCCAATCGTCCATTGACAATGGGAATCGTCTCAGAGGTACTGGTCAGCACAGAGCGAATGTGCGCTGGCATATCATCTGGTCCCTCCGCACTATGAACATAGTGATCACCATCAGGTACCAATTTGGCGAGAAAATTTTCGAGATCGACCAAGACATCGGGATCAGCATTTTCTTGAATTGTGAGGCTGGCGGAAGTGTGACGAATAAAGACCGTACACATGCCGGTAGTAATCCCAGACTCACTGACGACGCCCTGCACTTGGCGGGTGAAGCGCTGTAATGATTTACCCCGAGTCGAGATATCGAGCACTTTTTGATAGTGATGTGTAATCGCAGTGGCAGTCATAAGGGCTCCGGCAACGCGGGCAGCATCGATAACGAGACACCCATGGTAACTGACAACCTGGAGCGATCGCTGCAGTCGTGATGAAACCTGAGCTGGTTGTAGGACGCCACACTTCTTGGGCAGACTAGGCGTAGCCGCCTAAAGCATTTTGCTCAACAGCATCCACCCCACAGCGGCAGGAATCCTGTGCTTCAACCGTTATCGCCTCCTGATATATCGTCATCGCTTGCCCCTACCAGCATTTCGCCGGCTGAACCCCTAGGCCTGCTAGCTAAAGGAGTTGGCGCATGGAATCAATGGCGATCGCAAGAAGCCGGTTCCACCCTAGTCGGGCATCGAGGCAGTCGGATTGACCTGCGAGAAGCACCGCTGAAGAAAGCGAACCTCCGCGAAATCAACCTGTCAGCGGCCGATTGTTGCATGGCTGACCTCCGCGAAACAGATCTACGCTATGCCAATCTGAGAGAGGCGCTGTTGTACACCGCCAACCTCAGCTACGCCCAGCTAGGTTACGCCAACCTCAACGGTGCTGACCTTCGCGAAGTGTCGCTGCATGATGCCAGTTTGCAGGCAGCAACGCTTAACTCAGCAGTTTTGACCAATGCCGATTTGACTCGCAGCGTTTTGCGAGAAGCCCAATTTCGCCAAGCAGATTTGCGGCAGGCTTCGCTGAATCAAGCCGATGCCTGTATGGTGCAATTTTCGGAAGCTGATTTAGCCTGGGCCGATCTCAGCAACACAACCCTGTACACTGCCGATCTGAGTCGTTGCAATTTAGCTAGCGCCACTCTCAACGGTGCTGACCTGCGAGAGGCGAACTTCGCCATGGCGACTTTACAGGATGCGTTGATGCATGACGTCAATCTCAGTGCCGCTATTTGCAGCGCCGCCAACATGATTGGGGTGGCGCTACATGGGGCCAATCTCACGATTGCCAATTTCAGCCTGACCAACTTGTGTATGGCCAATCTCAGCCGTGCTTGCTTAGAGGGCACGACGCTCATTGGCGCCAATCTCATTGGGGCTAATCTTCACCAAGCCAAACTAATCCGCACCAATTTTGAGAATGCTGATTTGCGTGAAGCCATTTTACGGAAAGCTGATTTGCAGGGGGCGAATTTACGATTTGCCGATTTAAAAATGGCGAACTTGTCAGAAACCAATCTCAGAGGGGCCAACCTCACCGGAGCTGATTTGTCTCAAGCGAATGTCTGGCAAGCTAATCTCAAAGATGCCTGCCTCATCGATGCGGTCATGCCCGACGGAAATTTATATAGCCCTTGAGCCGGACAGCAGATAGTTGAGGTTGCAACGACAGCAGCGTAGCTGATGCCCCTAAAAATCCTCCACATCAAATCGGCAATGTCTTGCCTTGTTCCAGGTCCTGCCCTCGCGACTCGCTATTGACGCGATCGCCCAGCAGTTACGCACTCGCCGATCAGCTAAGACTGAATCGTTGACCGACTGCAGGCCATCGGAAATTAGCACAGGCTGACAACCACTTGAAATTTCAAACCAAAGGAACGCATCACCATCTTGGCAGCGATCGCGGCTCCCATCTCTCTACATCAGAGTCAGTCAATCATTCTCAAATTTCTAAGAAATCATCCTCTAGTTATTCAGGTTGTTCGGCAGGAAGGGCTACGACAAAAGCAGCCAGTTCTTCAGACAGACCATCATGGCTACGGTACGCTTCCCAACGGCCAGAATCAAAAGATCCAATGCGCCAATGACCATACATATACTTACCCTCTTCGGCAAGCGTTCCGCTGTAGCGAATCGGATTTGGCGAAGTTGTTAAATATCTTTTGATAAAGAAGATCCGGTGTCCAAGAAGTTCACCTTTGATAGATGATTCTCCTAAGTAGTTGGCATCCAGAATTCGGCCATCAACCACACTACCGCCTTGTACAAAGGCAGCCTCAAATTGAATCGGTTGTCCAGCTTGCCAATACGTGCCCAACCAACATCCGCTGATATTATTTGTCGTCGTCGTCGTCATGCCTCTAAGTCTGAAAGTTGCTCTCTGTAATCCTTGAGCTGACGCCGTACCATCCAGTTGCCGGAACTCAATCTAGCAACCATTGATCCCAGCGTTGACACTCAAAATCCTGAGGGGCAAAGTCGATCTCCATCCAGAAACCACTTGCCATTAGGATTGAAAGGAAGGACAGTGGGTGGGGAAATCATGCGACTGTATGTCGTCTCAGCGCTGATGATAGCCTTCCTTGCTATCTTATTCGCGCTTCAGAACACAAATCTGGCTACAATTCAACTCTTTATCTGGGAATATCAGCAATCGTTAGCGCTCATTCTCTTAGGAACCTTAGCCATCGGGGTGATTGTCGGATTGTTGGTTTCGGTGCCTGCGATGATTCGACGCAACATTCAGATCGCGCGCTTGCATACACAGAGAGAGAGTTTATTGCAGCAAGTTAATGACCAAACACAGCTGTTACAGTCCGAGTCGCAAAAAGTCTTTGCTGTGCAACAGGATTACGAGCAGAAATTAAACCACCTTGGCGTGCTAGATCCAGTCACAACGCTAATTCGCCAGGATTTGCTCCCCCAGACGATCGCCGCGCACCTCAAGCAGACTCACAGCCAAGCTAATGAGTTACCGTCCACAAATTTCTTGAGTGTACTACTGCTCAAAGTGTTGCCAGTGCTTGGCGACGACTCGGCTCTGCCGGATTTATTAGCCGCCGTTGCTAAGCTCCTTCAGCAGAATGCGACCGCCAATACTTGGCTATACAGCAACGGTCAGGGGCAGTTTGCGGCGGTGATTTCTGGACTTGATACCAAGGCAGTCACCCAACACGGCGAAGCTTTGCAAGCCGCGATTTTAGCAAATCCACCAGTGTCCTCAACAGGCCAAGCAATAGAATTCGATGTGAGTGTCGGGGGAGCGATCGCAGACACAACCCACGTGACGGACAGTCATCAACTCCTCCAGACTGCTGAAGCAGCGCTAGACCAGGCACGACAAAGAGGCCGCAATCGTGTCAAAATCTTTCCGCTTGATTAGTTGAAAGGATTTGACTTGTCGGACTTATGGAGTCGAGACGTCGTCGCAGGGATCAGTTATCAAACCAAAGCTCATCACCTATGCGGCGATTTCCCTTAAAATTCATCCGGGCATAAAACTCAGGCTTGGATGTGTGTCTGCACCCACCAACCTATCGCCCTTAACCCGTTGGGCAACTCGCCAACGCACGCATCCCTCACTGCCCTCTCATATTCTGGAGGACTCAGACCATTTACGCTCGTCCCCTTGCCCGTTTGATCGAAGAGTTGCAAAAGCTCCCAGGAGTCGGCCCCAAGACGGCTCAACGGCTCGCTTTGCATTTACTCAAGCGTCCCGATGCGGAAGTCCAGGCCTTAGCTCAGGCCTTAATCGATGCCAAATCTCAAATGGGCTATTGCTCTATCTGTTTTCACTTGTCCTCAGAGCCCGTATGCGACATCTGCAAATCTACCAGTCGCGATGGGCAAACACTCTGTGTCGTCGCTGATTCACGAGATGTGATTGCCTTGGAAAAAACACGTGAATATCGCGGTAAATACCATGTGCTTGGCGGATTAATTTCACCGATGGAAGGAATTGGGCCAGAACAACTTAATATCGGGCCTTTAGTACATCGGGTGAATAAAGACGACATTCAAGAGACTATCATCGCCATTAGCCCCAGCATTGAAGGGGATACAACGACTTTGTATATTGGCCAATTGCTCAAGCCCTTTACTAAAGTCACCCGCATTGCCTTTGGGCTACCAATGGGCGGCGACCTAGAATACGCCGACGAGGTGACGCTAGCACGGGCACTCGAAGGCAGAAGAGCCCTGGATTAAAGATCGCGTATCAGCACCGGGCAGTCTTGAGCGGCATGTCGAGGGCTCTGCGATGGCAATCCTGTTTCTAAAACCGCCCTTCATTAACGAGATGGCTAAAGCCACTCACCCTTGTAACTCTCAAGCAGCCACTCGCCGACGGACGGTGGACAGCCATTCAGGCGCCTCACTTACTTCCAGTTCTCCCGGCGCAGCAGCGGATTCACCAATTCGTTTAACCCTTCACCCACGAGAGAAAGACCTGTCACCATCAATGTCAAGGCGAGTCCTGGAAAGAGTGCTGTCCACCAAATGCCCGTAGGCAGAGCATCCAAAGCTTGGCGAATGTCGGCCCCCCATTCAGGCGTCTGTTCCGGCAGGCCTAACCCCAAAAAGCCGAGTCCTCCCAAAATCAGGATGGCGTCGGCGGCGTTCAAGGTAAACAGGACGGGAATGCTCTGCACTACATTTAAGAACAGGTAGCGGCTAAGCACTGTCCAGGTGGGTGCCCCCATAGCTTGGGCCGCTTCGATAAACAGCTCCGTTTTGACACTGACCGTATGGTTGCGAACGACTCGATAGTATTGCGGAATGTAGGCAATGCTGAGAGCGATCGCCGCGTTGATCACGCCTCTACCGACAACAAACGCAAGCGTCACTGACAGCAACAGCCCTGGCAGCGTGTAAATCGTATCCATAAAAAACAGCAGGACGCGATCGAGCTTACCGCCCAGATAACCACTCAACATGCCAACTGGCACACCAATAAATACACTCATCAGCGTGGCTAACAGCACCACTTGCCAGGCTGCACGAGTACCAAACAGCACCCGCGAGAGCACATCGTAGCCCTGGCGCGTCGTACCCAGTAAATGCTCTGGTGAAGGTGGCTGATGGACGGGATTCTGTAGCGCCGCTGTGGGATCTTGCAACAGCCCCCAAGACTGCAACACTGGAGCCAGCAACGCAATCAACACAAATGTGCCGGTGATGGCAATGCCCATCATCATAAACAGCGCTGATATATTAGCGCCCTGCCCTTTCGGCTTCAGTCGTCTGAGCCAGGCAACCGGGCTTTTGGCGTTGACAGAAGTCATGGATATCGATGAGTAGAAAGATATCCATTATCGCAGAGACTGGGAAGAGCACATGAGGGAACGATTGGCGCTACCGTGGCCTCAGCACATTGTCCGAGGCTTGTGCGGGCGACACGGGCTGCCTAGACAAATGTGCCCGGCTGGCAAGTCGCCAAATACATTACTGCGAGCACCGACGATACTGTTTGCCCCGACTGTGACTCCTGGACCGATGAAACAACCAGCCGCAACCCATGCGCCATTTTCCACCGTAATGGGGGCGACCTTTAAGCCAAAGGCGCGATCTCTGAGGTCATGAGAACCCGTACACAGATAACTGTTCTGGGAAACCACACAATGATTGCCGATACGAATATGCTCTAGGCTGTAGAATTCGACCCCGCTACCGATCCAACTGTGGTCGCCAATTTCCACCTTCCAAGGATAGTGAAACCGGGCGGAGGGACGGATCACCACCCCCTGCCCAATCCGGGCACCAAAGCAGCGCAATAGCCAACGGCGGGGAGCATGGTGGGCATGCAACGTCAGGGGGAACACAACCGCCTGTACTAGCCACCAAAGCAGGACTAGCCACTTGGGCCGCCCAGGTGAGTACCATGACTGGTCATATTGCCGCAAATCGATCCATGCCGGATCGCCAATGCCCGACTGCTCCATGGATAGATGATCACGATTCTGCGCCATCGCTGACTTGCTGCCAAAAAAGTAAGTCATAACGCTGTTTAGCTTTGAGCTTCAGCAGAAGCGATTTTAGGTGATGACTCAGCAGGTGCGTCTGCAGCCTCTGCCCCATGGGCTTGTTGCACATTGAGATGACCGCCAAACTCCTGTAGTTCAAAGAGCTTGACGCCAATTTGATACTCGTATTGGCTCAGCAATCGACCATAGATGTATCCAGCACGGCCATCCAAAAAGCCTAAACGCAGGAAGTAAAACAGCACAAACCGCAGGAAAGGTTTGAACGGTAGGCGCACCCAAATCTTTTTCAGGAAACGCTTACGCTGCACAGAGTCGCCAAATAAATTGGCCCCAATTGTCCCGTCTTCACCCATGCCGTTCAGGATGTTGTAATACACTCGGGCTTCCCAGTTAGAGTAGCGATTGTGGCGCTGTAGCCAGTGATACAAGTCACGAAAGTCGATATGCAACATATCGCTTTTGAGATAACCGACTTCACCGCTTTCAATCACCACATGCTCATGCACCTCATTATCCCCAGTATTACGGATTTCCTCGGTGTGCAAGTTTTCGTAGCGTCCGTGGGCATGACGAAATAGTCGCAAATTCCAGTCAGGATATTTGCCCCCAAACCGAATCCATTTGCCTAAGAAAAAGACTCGACGGTTCAAGTAGTAACCGCTGTAATTGGGCTTTTGAATGACTTCGGCAATCTCATCCCAGAGTTCATCAGTAATGCGCTCGTCACAATCAACGATCAATACCCAGTCATGCTTAAACGGTAGATTTTCCAAAGACCAGTTTTTCTTCTTCGGCCAGCGACCATTGAAGTGAAACTGAACTACTTGTGCCCCGTTTTGCTCACAGATTTCTACGGAACGATCTTCGCTCTGCGAGTCCACCACAAAGACCTCATTAGCCCGTGCCACGCTGGCCAAACAAGCGGGCAGGTTGGCTTCCTCATTTTTTGCTGGAATAAGGACTGAGACCGGAAGTTTAGAAGACATAGGTGATGTTTGAGTCATGAATAATGTGGGGGAAAATAAGCAGTTAGAAACGGTTAGTTAAGCAATTATCTCTGAGCCACTTGGGCGAGCTATCAACCGGCAGAAGCAGGCCACAGCATCGTCCGAAGGACACTGCTAAGGTACCCAACTTGACCGTAGGCATAGAGTAAATTTTCAAATCGCTGGGCCGGATCAGGCAGATATTTGAGGGTTTTATAAAGTCCTCTAATCAGCCGCTCTCCTCCCAGCTGTAACTGATGCCAACCCGAGCGACCCGCTACCTGCTCGCGGTAACATTCACTGATACCCTGCCACCAACTACGGCTCATAAACCAAGCAGGGGCTAACCGACCAGGGGCAACGTTGTGAGCCACCAAAGCATGAGGCAGGTAAGCCACCTGGTAACCCTGCTGTAGAGCCTTTTCTGTCATATAGAGCTCTTCGTTAGAAAGCAGATTTTTGCCCACACGCCCTAGCTTGGTATCAAAGCCACCAATTTTGTCAAGAAAATCAGCTTTGATAGAGTAATTTAACCCCCGAGGGGTGAGTCCCGGTTGCGTAATGTAGGTAATCTCATTGCCTAAGTCATAAGCCCCCAAATTACCAGTCATGTTCACGGAAAGCCAATTGGGGGGAGTTTGATTCTCTGGCCAAATCAGAGTCACGCGACCGCCCGCGATCGCCACTTGGGAGTTCTGATCGTAGATTTCGATCAGAGCCTTTAACCACCCTCGACTAGCTTCGGCATCGTCATCTAAGTAAGCTAAAATTTCGCCTTGTGCAGCCTGGGCTCCAGCATTACGCGCCGTTGACAGGCCCAGGGTGGCTTCATATATGTACTGCAGGCGCGGATGGGCCAGACGAGCCTCGACCACCGTACGAGTTTCGTCAGTTGAAGCATTGTCAACCACGATGACCTCATAAGCGTCACAGTCTTGGTCGAGCAAGCTGTCAATCGCAGCGCCAAGATACTCATCGCGGTTATGAGTGCAAATAATCGCTGAAATGCGCGGTGGGGACATGAGAGATACTCCACTCGACGTAGACATTGAATTGACCCGTTTTAAGCATTCCCGCTCATGGTTTCATTCTCTTCATTACGGACGGGATATCAGCTACTCAGACCCAAGGTTCACAGTAAGTTAATATCCATGAGGGAATGGCGGGCATGGCCTCTAATTAAGGATTGATGAATGAATAGTTATTCTGCCTCGCGAGACCTGCCTCAGGTTGATTTAGCTCCATTAATTGATCATTCTCTGCTCCTCCCAACGGCAACACCTGAGCAGGTAAGGCAATGGTGTAGTGAATGCGATCGCTATCAATTTGCGGCCATTTGCATCGCACCAACTCATGTCGCCCTAGCCCGCGAGCAGTTACAAAATAAGGCGATCGCGATTTGCACAGTCATTGGATTCCCAACTGGCGCTACCACATCTGGATGCAAGCTCTATGAAGCACAAGAAGCCGTTGAAAATGGGGCGACGGAACTAGATGTGGTGATCAACCTGGGCTGGCTCAAGTCGGGGCAGCATGATCTGCTGCATCGCGAGATCGCGGAAATTTGTGAAACGACCAATACGCCGGTCAAGACGATTCTTGAGACCAGCTTGTTAACGCCAGCAGAACTCAGCACCGCTGCCGACCTTTGCATGGATGCTGGCGCGAGTTTTTTAAAGACCAGCACCGGTTGGCAAGGGGGAGCAACGATAGAGGTCATTAGCCAACTTCACGAGCGGTCACGAGGGCGCGTCGGGATCAAAGCGTCCGGTGGCATCCGCACTGCCGAACAGGCACTCCAGCTAGTTCAAGCAGGCGCCACCCGACTCGGGACTTCCCGAGGACCAGACTTGATTCAGCAACAAGAAGCCTTCATTGCAGGTTGAGCGCTCCACAACCACACAGTGCTGAAATAGCTTCGCCCGAGCATCGTCATTACAGTATCGTCGAGCAGTTGTGGAATGTACCTGGAAACGATCCAAATTTTGGAGCGTTTTTAGGCATCGCTGTTGCCCTCACGCGGCGGCGACTGCTGAGGGGTCGTGCGAAATTTGACCGAATCCCCATGGGAGGGGAGCCCTTCTGCCTCAGTTAAGTGAGCGATCGCATCAGCCGCTTCATTCAACGCTTTAGGCGAGTACTGAATCAGGCTGGAATGCTTCATGAAGGTTTCGGTGCTGAGCGGCGACGCATAGCGAGCCGCCCCAGAAGTCGGCAGCGTATGATTGGGGCCAGCCAGATAGTCGCCTATGGCCTCAGGGGTCGCATGGCCTAAGAAGATTGCTCCCGCATGGCGAATGCGTTCTAACAAGCCCCACGGATCATTCACTTCTAGTTCTAAATGTTCTGGCGCAAATTGGTTAGACAACTCAGCAGCCGTGTCTAAAGTATCCACGACAATAGCCACGCCATAATTGGCGATCGCCTTTTCGGTCAGCGTTTGTCGCGGATGCCCCTCTAACTGACGCGCCACTTCTGCAGCGACTCGCTCTGCCAAAATTGCGTCTGGTGTAATTAGAATCGCCGCTGCCATCGGATCATGCTCAGCTTGTGCCAATAAATCAGTGGCAACATGGACGGCGTCAGCGCTGCGATCAGCAATAATCAAAACCTCAGAAGGTCCAGCCAGAGAGTCAATGCCCACCGTGCCAAACACCTGCTTTTTCGCCAAGGTGACATAAATATTGCCTGGCCCGGTAATGACATGCACCGCAGGAATTGTCGCCGTGCCATAGGCTAGCGCCGCGATCGCCTGCGCTCCTCCGACTCGATAGATTTCCGTTACGCCTGCCTCTTGGGCGGCAACCAGGACTGCAGGGTTGACAGCCCCGTTTTCACCCGGTGGTGTCACCATCACAATGCGCTCAACACCAGCGACTTTAGCAGGCACTGCATTCATCAATACAGTACTGGGATAAGCCGCTCGACCACCCGGCACATAAATACCGGCTAAATCAACGGGATGATAGCGCTTCCCTAAAACGACACCCTCTTCAAACTCCACCCAACTCGCTGGCACTCGTCGCCGATGAAAGCGATCGATATTTTGGTGAGCCAAACGGATAGCATCAATGAGTTCCTTCGAAACTTGCTGGTAAGCAGCATCAATTTCTGAACCGCGGACGCGCAATTGGTCGACAGTTAATTCTTGCTTATCGAAATCAGCTGTGTACTGCAGTAATGCCTCATCGCCCTTGCGCTGAACAGTTTGCAATATCTCTCGTACCGTCGCCTCTTTGTGAACAACCTGATCGTCGTGGGTACGTTCACAAATGCGCTGCAACTCTACCTGAGCATCAGCTAACTGGTTGATAATGCGCAACATTTCGCACAAAACCTGACTTAAGTAATCGGCAACGCCAAAACCTGACTGGATTGAACCCCAA
The DNA here is from genome assembly GCA_010671905.1 of Leptolyngbya sp. SIOISBB. Taxonomy (GTDB): domain Bacteria; phylum Cyanobacteriota; class Cyanobacteriia; order Phormidesmidales; family Phormidesmidaceae; genus Halomicronema. The sequence goes on along the minus strand of JAAHII010000001.1, from coordinate 5,043,416 downwards.
TCAGTTTCCAGCGTGGAGGAAGGGCAAGCTTCTCTGTCTTATAGCTTAGCGCGGTTCTGTTTGACTATCCGTAAGATTCTCCACTCAGCAATAGAGAATTGATGCTATGATACTTCTTCTGTTCAGTTGATTAGTAGAAGTTTGGGCAAGCTGTGGCAAATATCAAGTCTGCAATTAAACGCATCCAGGTATCTGAGCGTAACCGATTGCGCAATAAGTCTTACAAATCGGCAGTGAAAACGCTGACCAAGCGTTACTTAGAGGCGCTAGATGCGTATGCTGACGATCAAAACTCTACGACTTTGGCAGCAGCACAATCAGCACTGTCTACTGCCTTTAGTCAAATTGATAAGGCAGTGAAGCGAGGGGTCTATCACCGCAACGCCGGTGCTCGTCGCAAGGCTCGCTTGAGTAAAGCGCTGAAAGCTGTCGAAGCCCAACAGGCAGTAGCTTCTTAAAGATTTTTGGTTCGCCCTCTGATTGACCAACCTGCCATAGAGGAGATGAAACTGCAAAATGCAGTTGATTGATACTCACGTTCACATAAATTTTGCTGACTTTCGTCCCGATCTCGACGAGATTGCAGCGACTTGGCGGGCCCAAGGCATTACTCACTTGGTGCATTCTTGCGTTGAGCCCAGTGAGTTCACTGAAATGCAAGCCATTGCTGATCGCTTCTCTGAAGTGTTTCTGTCTATTGGGCTGCATCCATTAGATATGGATAAGTGGATGTCAAGCACGGCAACCACGATTGAGTCTCTAGCAAAGTCGGATACGCGAGTTGTCGCCATCGGCGAGACTGGACTGGACTTTTACAAGGCTGATGACCATGCAGTGCAAGAGCAAGCTTTCTGGGCGCAGTTGACAATTGCCCATCAGCTGGGTTTACCGGTGATTATTCATTGTCGAGATGCCGCTGAGCGCACAGCCCAGTTAATTCGAGCATTTCATCATGAAGTCGGTACAGTCACCGGTGTCATGCATTGTTGGGCTGGCACCCCTGAAGAGACTCAATGGTTTTTAGATCTAGGTTTCTACGTGAGTTTTAGCGGCATTGTGACGTTTAAAAACGCTCACACAGTGAAAGAGTCGGCACTGATGGTTCCCAGCAATCGTCTACTGGTGGAAACAGATTGTCCCTTTTTGACCCCTGTGCCCAAGCGCAAGGAGCGCCGCAATCAGCCCGCGAATGTCTTCTACGTCGCAAGTTACTTGGCAGAACTTCGACAAGAACCCCTAGAGCAACTAGCGGCGCGAACAACGCGCAATGCCATTTCGCTGTTTCGACTACCAGCCCATAGTCGTGAGCTGGCCAGTCAACTGTAATCATGACGGATTCTGAGAGACTATTTGGTCAATCTCAGTCCGCGACTTAGCATATTTTCCAGGAAAATGGGTGTTGACAAATGACTTAAAGTGCGTTCTTTTTGCTAAGCTAGTTCGAAGCACGACAAACTGACAGATAGGGTCTTGGGGTAATGTATTGCTGCTGTCTGAAGCCGTTATTAAAATTTGACTACTCATCAATCTTCTAGTGATTTAGCGCTAGAAATCATTCGCATCTGTTATCGTTCAGCTCGTCAAAGCGACCCAAATGGGATCGAGACTTAGTGTTTTGGATTTCATCAAGAATATTCAACTCAGCCTGTCACTGGATTGCCAACGCTGAGGTCCAGTAGCTGTCCACATTCCTGATGTCAACCAAAGGGAATGGGGTTGCTTGTGATGAGCTTTTTTGTAGAAACTGTAGGGTTTTTCCGCCTGAGGAGACGCATGACCGACCAAATCGCCACGGCAAACAACTTTACACTGCCTGACTTAGTCGAAATTCAGCGATCGAGCTTTCGTTGGTTTCTAGCTGAGGGATTGATTGAGGAACTCGACAGCTTTTCACCCATCACCGACTATACCGGTAAGTTAGAGCTGCATTTTGTCGGTAAAGACTACAAGCTTAAAAGTCCCAAGTACATGGTGGACGAAGCGAAACGACGAGATGCCACCTATGGCGTACAAATGTATGTCCCCACTCGATTAATTAATAAAGAGACGGGCGAAATCAAAGAGCAGGAAGTGTTTATCGGCGACTTGCCGTTGATGACAGATCGCGGCACCTTCATTATCAACGGTGCAGAGCGGGTAATCGTCAACCAAATTGTGCGGAGCCCTGGAGTTTATTACAAAGCCGACACGGATAAGAATGGTCGCCGTACCTATAATGCTAACCTCATCCCGAACCGAGGGGCTTGGCTAAAATTCGAAACCGACAAAAATGATTTGGTCTGGGTGCGGATTGATAAAACTCGTAAGATTTCCGCTCAGGTATTGCTCAAAGCATTAGGCCTGACTGACGCAGAAATTTTTGACTCTCTGCGTCATCCAGAATATTTCCAGAAGACCATCGATAAAGAAGGGCAGTTCAGTGAGGATGAGGCGCTACTAGAGCTCTATCGTAAGCTGCGTCCAGGTGAGCCGCCAACGGTCTCGGGCGGCCAACAACTGTTAGAGTCACGCTTTTTCGATCCTAAGCGGTATGACCTGGGTAAAGTGGGTCGACATAAACTTAACCGTAAGCTGCGGCTGAGCATTCCGGACAGTACTCGCGTACTGACGCCAGTTGATATCCTATCAGCGATCGACTATCTCATCAACCTTGAATTTGATACCGGCATGGTCGATGACATCGACCATTTGGGCAATCGTCGGGTACGTTCTGTCGGCGAACTGCTCCAAAACCAGGTGCGCGTTGGTTTGAACCGCTTAGAGCGCATCATTCGGGAGCGCATGACCGTCTCTGATGCCGAGTCTCTGACTCCCGCCTCCTTGGTAAACCCCAAGCCATTGGTCGCTGCTATTAAAGAGTTTTTTGGCTCTAGCCAACTCTCGCAGTTTATGGATCAGACGAATCCGCTGGCGGAACTCACCCACAAGCGGCGGTTGAGCGCCCTAGGGCCTGGCGGTTTGACTCGTGAACGAGCTGGCTTTGCCGTACGGGATATTCATCCCTCGCACTATGGACGTATTTGTCCGATTGAAACGCCTGAAGGTCCGAATGCGGGTTTGATTGGCTCTCTCGCCACTCATGGTCGGGTCAATGACTTTGGATTTATTGAGACGCCCTTTTACCGCGTCGAGAATGGCCGGGTACGGCGAGACATTCCCCCGGTATATATGACCGCAGACGAAGAAGACGACTTGCGGGTAGCGGCGGGTGACTTGCCTACGGATGCCGATGGCTATATCTTGGCCGACTCGATTCCAGTCCGCTACCGTCAAGACTTTGCCATCTCGGTCCCAGACGAGATAGACTATGTTGCCGTTTCACCGGTACAAATCATCTCAGTGGCGACGTCTCTCATTCCATTCCTTGAGCATGATGACGCCAACCGGGCCTTGATGGGCTCTAACATGCAGCGCCAGGCTGTACCTTTGTTGCGGCCTGAGCGTCCATTAGTTGGGACAGGTTTAGAAGCGCAAGCGGCGCGCGACTCCGGCATGGTGATCGTGAGTCGGACAGCGGGGGACGTCGTTTATGTAGACGCTGACTTAGTGCAGGTGCAAGGTGCTGACGGCAAAGTCCACGACTATCCTTTACAGAAATATCAGCGCTCTAACCAGGACACCTGTCTGAATCAGCGTCCGTTAGTCTTCCACGGCATGCATGTCGAGGCCGGACAGGTGCTGGCGGATGGTTCTGCGGCAGAGGGGGGGGAAATCGCCCTGGGGCAGAACGTGATCGTTGCTTACATGCCTTGGGAAGGCTACAACTACGAGGACGCAATCCTCATTAGTGAACGCCTCGTATTTGAGGATGTTTACACCTCGATTCACGTTGAGAAATTTGAGATTGAGGCCCGGCAAACCAAACTCGGACCGGAAGAAATCACTCGGGAAATTCCCAACGTGGGTGAAGATTCTCTACGGCAATTAGATGAGGGCGGCATCATCCGTATTGGTGCCTGGGTCGAATCGGGTGACATCCTGGTGGGTAAAGTCACGCCCAAAGGCGAGTCGGATCAGCCACCGGAAGAGAAACTGCTACGGGCCATTTTTGGTGAGAAGGCCCGGGATGTCCGGGACAATTCTCTACGAGTACCAAATGGTGAGAAAGGTCGGGTCGTTGATGTTCGCGTGTTCACACGCGAACAAGGCGATGAGTTACCGCCAGGAGCCAACATGGTGGTACGAGTTTATGTGGCTCAAAAACGGAAGATTCAAGTTGGCGACAAGATGGCTGGTCGTCACGGCAATAAGGGCATTATTTCCCGGATTTTGCCTCTGGAAGATATGCCCTATTTACCGGATGGCAAGCCGGTTGATATCGTCCTAAATCCCTTAGGTGTCCCCTCTCGGATGAATGTCGGCCAGGTGTTTTGAATGTCTGTTGGGGTGGGCTGCTGACAATCTTGACGTGCGGTTCAAGATTACGCCCTTTGACGAAATGTATGACAAAGAGGCGTCTCGCAACACGACCCACGGGCAGTTGCAAAACGCCCGTGATAAAACTGGCAATAGTTGGGTTTATAACCCTGATGATCCGGGCAAAATCCAACTTTACGATGGTCGTACCGGAGAAGCTTTCGATCGCCCAGTGACAGTCGGCGTGGCATACATGCTGAAACTTGTACACCTAGTAGACGATAAAATTCATGCTCGTTCTACGGGTCCGTATTCCTTGGTGACTCAGCAGCCTTTGGGAGGGAAGGCACAGCAAGGAGGGCAGCGCTTCGGGGAAATGGAAGTGTGGGCACTGGAAGCATATGGTGCCTCTTACACCCTGCAAGAATTGTTGACGGTGAAATCCGATGACATGCAAGGACGGAATGAAGCACTGAACGCGATCGTTAAGGGGAAAGCGATTCCCCGGCCCGGTACGCCCGAGTCTTTCAAAGTATTGATGCGGGAGCTTCAGTCCTTGGGCTTGGACATTGCTGTGCATAAAGTTGAAACGCACGAAGACGGTACTAGCCGAGATGTCGAAGTTGACTTGATGGCTGATCTTAGCAACCGACGAACGCCGTCTCGCCCAACGTATGAATCCGTTGCCCCACCCTCTGAGGTCCTGGAAGAGACCGAAGAATAATCGACTACGTTTTGGGCTGATCTCATTCAGCCCAGCCGTGAATCAATAAACATTAAGCGCATATCTAAAGGAAAGAGCTGAGCATGGCAAAGCTAGAGCAGCGTTTCGACTACGTCAAGATTGGATTGGCGTCTCCTGAGCGAGTTCGCCAGTGGGGTGAGCGGACCCTTCCTAACGGCATGGTAGTCGGTGAAGTCACCAAGCCAGAAACGATCAACTACCGGACCCTCAAGCCTGAGATGGATGGCTTGTTTTGTGAACGCATTTTTGGCCCCGCCAAAGATTGGGAATGTCACTGCGGTAAGTACAAGCGAGTGCGGCACCGGGGCATTGTCTGTGAACGGTGCGGGGTTGAGGTGACAGAATCCCGGGTGCGACGTCATCGCATGGGCTATATCAAGCTGGCGGCTCCCGTAGCCCATGTTTGGTATCTGAAGGGCATTCCTAGCTATATCGCGATTTTGTTAGACATGCCTCTGAAGGATGTTGAGCAGATCGTTTACTTCAACGCCTATGTCGTGCTGGATGCCGGCAACGCGGATAACCTGTCTTACAAACAGCTACTGACGGAAGACCAGTGGATCGAGATTGAAGATCAGCTCTATGACGAAGAATCGCAGCTCGTAGGCATTGAAGTTGGCATCGGGGCGGAAGCTCTGCAGCGGTTGCTTCAAGATCTCAAACTAGAAGAGGAAGCTGAACAACTGCGGGAGCAAATTAGCGTTTCTAAAGGACAGAAGCGAGCCAAGCTCATCAAGCGATTGCGCGTCATTGACAACTTCATTGCCACCGGCTCGAAACCTGAGTGGATGGTGATCAATGCGATTCCAGTAATTCCACCAGATTTGCGCCCCATGGTGCAGCTTGACGGTGGTCGGTTCGCGACTTCTGACTTGAATGATCTATACCGTCGAGTCATCAATCGCAACAACCGCCTTGCGAGGCTGCAAGAGATTCTAGCTCCGGAAATCATTGTACGAAATGAAAAGCGGATGCTGCAAGAAGCGGTCGATGCGTTGATTGACAACGGCCGTCGAGGCCGCACGGTGGTAGGAGCCAATAACCGACCCCTGAAGTCCTTATCTGACATTATTGAGGGGAAGCAAGGCCGATTCCGGCAGAATCTCTTAGGTAAACGAGTCGACTACTCAGGCCGCTCGGTGATCGTAGTTGGTCCCAAACTGCACATTCATCAGTGTGGTTTGCCTAGAGAGATGGCGATCGAGCTATTTCAACCCTTTGTGATTCATCGCCTGATTCGTCAAGGCTTGGTCAATAATATCAAAGCTGCCAAGAAACTCATTCAACGTAATGACCCTAGCGTGTGGGAAGTGTTGGAGGAGGTCATTGAAAGTCATCCAGTATTGCTGAACCGGGCTCCGACTCTCCACCGTTTAGGCATTCAAGCCTTTGAGCCCATTTTGGTTGAGGGACGAGCCATTCAGTTGCATCCTCTAGTCTGTCCCGCCTTTAATGCCGACTTTGACGGTGACCAGATGGCCGTACACGTGCCCTTATCGCTAGAGGCCCAGTCAGAAGCGCGGTTGTTAATGCTGGCCTCGAATAATGTCTTGTCGCCAGCAACGGGACGACCCATTATTACTCCCAGTCAAGATATGGTGCTGGGCTGTTACTATCTCACCGCTGAAAATCCTTATGAACAGAAGGGTGCTGGCCAGACTTTTGGCACGATGGAAGATGCCATTTTGGCTTTTGAACAAGGGCTAATTGGTCTCCACTCAAAGGTGTGGTTACGGTTTGACGGTCCTGTCGAAGCTGACGGCCCTGACGAACTCGTTGAAGAGAAGACCGAGGCCGATGGCACCATTCGTCGGCTTTATTCTCAACGTCGGACACGAGAAGACGCCGAGGGTAATCTGATTTCCCAGTACATTAAAACCACTGCAGGACGAATTATTTACAACAAGACGGTGCATGACGCATTAGCTAATTAGCAACATCGTTATGAGATGAGGGGATTGAGAGCGTGATTTCCCCTCTTAAATCACTTGAGCAGTCAATCAGAAAAGGGCAGAGAGGCGACATGGCAGAGCAGGCAACCAATCAATCCCCGATGGTATTTCGCAACCGAATCATTGACAAGAAACAGCTTAAAAAACTGATTTCTTGGTCTTTTGAGAGTTTTGGTACGGCTAGAACCTCGCAAATGGCTGACCAGATGAAAACTCTGGGATTTCACTATGCGACTCGAGCCGGGGTCTCCATTAGCGTGGAAGATTTGCAAGTCCCTTCTGAGAAACGAGGGTTGCTAGACGCCGCTGACGAGCAAATTCGCACCACTGAAGAACGATATACCCGTGGTGAAATCACGGAAGTGGAGCGCTTCCAGAAAGTAATTGACACCTGGAATGGCACTAGTGAAGAACTCAAAAATCAAGTTGTCAAAAACTTTAAGGAAAACAACCCCCTCAATTCGGTTTATATGATGGCCTTTTCGGGGGCCCGGGGCAACATCTCTCAGGTGCGTCAACTCGTTGGCATGCGGGGGTTGATGGCGAATCCCCAAGGCGAAATCATTGACCAACCAATTCGCACTAACTTCCGGGAAGGGTTGTCCGTGACAGAATACGTGATTTCTTCTTACGGAGCGCGTAAAGGATTAGTAGATACGGCTTTGCGAACCGCTGACTCCGGATATTTGACGCGGCGTTTGGTGGACGTTTCACAGGATGTCATCATCCGCGAAACAGATTGTGGCACCGAGCGAGGGATCCCCTTACGGAGCATGACAGCTGGCGAGAAGGTCTTGATCCCGCTATCGGATCGGCTGCTGGGTCGAGTCTTAGCGGCAGACGCTATTCATCCCAAAACGGGTGAGGTCGTTGCCCAGCGTAATGAAGCCCTGTCTCAAGCGAGAGCTGATGAGATTTATGAAGCAGGTATTGAAGAAGTGTTTGTTCGGTCTGGGCTGACTTGTGAAGCGACGCGTTCTGTTTGCCAGCTCTGTTATGGCTGGAGTCTAGCGCATTCGGAGATGGTTGATTTGGGCGAAGCCGTGGGCATTATTGCGGCTCAGTCGATTGGGGAACCGGGTACACAATTAACGATGCGGACCTTTCACACGGGTGGCACGTTCACAGGAGAAATGGCCCCCCAAGTCAGGGCGAAGCGCGATGGCACCATCGAATTACCCGCGAAGTTTAAGAACCGTGCATTTCGGACTCGCCATGGTGAGGATGCCTTGGTTTTGGAAAGTTCAACCAAGCTCGTAGTGCAGAGCGACACCGGCAAAAATCAGTCAGAGACGCTACCTCAAGGGGCGATCTTGTTCGTAGATCAAGGCAGTCGCGTTACTAAAGACCAATTATTGGCGGAAATGCCGACTTCCAGTCGAGTTCGCAAGGTCACTGAGAAAGCGACGAAAGACGTTAACAGCGATCTTTCTGGAGAAGTCAAGTTTGCTGGCCTAGTGCAGGAAGAAAAAATTGACCGGCAGGGCAATACCACTCGCTTAGCTCAGCGTGGTGGCTTGATTTGGGTGCTTTCTGGTGAAGTCTATAATCTGCCACCCAATGCTGAACCTGTCGTTAAAAATGGCGATCGCATTACGCCTGATAGTGTCATTGCTGAAACTCGTCAGGTCAGCGAACGGGGGGGACTGGTACGCCTCCCAGAAATCCCAGAAGGAAAAGATGCTCGTGAAGTCGAGGTGATTACGGCCTCGGTTTTACTGGATCAAGCCGAAGTCAAAATGGAGAGTGGTCAGGGGGGTGAACACTATGTTATCGAGACCGCTAACGGTCAGCGATTTTCGCTGATCGCCACCCCTGGGACTAAGCTCCTCAACAATGGTGTCGTGGCGGAGATGGAAGAAACCACCTACCGCACCAGTACCGGCGGCATGATCAAATACTCAGGTGTCGAAGCCGCCAAAAAAGGCAAAGGTAAGCAGGGCTACGAAGTCACGAAGGGCGGACAGCTTTTGTGGATTCCTGAAGAAACCCATGAAGTTAACAAAGACTTGTCTTTGCTACTCGTAGAAGATGGTCAATATGTAGATGCCGGTACAGAAGTCGTCAAAGACATCTTCTGCCAAAGCAGTGGGGTCGTTGAAGTTACCCAGAAAAATGACATTCTGCGAGAGATCGTGATTAAGCCTGGTGCTCTGCACATGGTGGACAATCCCGAAGAAGTAATGGATCGGGACGGGACGATCGTGCCCCCCGGTGAGACACTCATGGCTGGACTCACCACATCCGAACTAACTTATGTGGAATTTGTAGAATCTCCGGAAGGGCCAGCACTTTTGCTGCGTCCCGTTGAAGAATTCAACGTGCCGGATGAGCCCTCTGTGCCTAGCCAAGATTCCACTAGTGACTCGGGCTGTCATATTCGCTTGCGCGCAGTGCAGCGGATTTCTTTCAAGGACGGCGATCGCGTTAAGTCAGTAGAAGGCCAAGAACTATTGCGAACGCAACTTGTCCTAGAAATCGGTGAAGAGTCATCGCACTTAGAAGCCGACATCGAGCAGGTGCCTGACGAAAATGATCCCGATGTGATGCGCCTGCAACTGGTCATTTTGGAATCCATTATCATCCGTCGAGACGTGGTAGCTGACCAGACCCAAGGCAGCACTTTGACTCGTATTTTGGTGGAGGAGGGGCAGCAAATTGAACCCGGAGCTGTTGTTGCCCGCACCGAGATCCAATGTAAAGAAGAAGGGGAAGTGCGCGGAATTCGGGAAGGTACCGAGGCCATTCGTCGAATTTTGGTCGTGAGAGCTAATGATTTGGTTCAGCTTGAATTAAATGGCCAGAAACCGACAGTTGCCGTGGGTGATTTGATCGTCGACGGCACCGAAGTTGCACCCGGTATTACCCTAGAAGAGTCTGGTCAAATCACTGAGATCACGGATACTCAACTCACCTTCCGGATTGCTCGGCCTTATCGGGTATCGACTGGTGCCGTCCTCCATATTGAGAATGGTGACCTAGTACAACGGGGTGATAGTTTAGTACTCCTGGTATTTGAGCGAGCTAAGACCGGTGATATTATTCAGGGTCTACCTCGAATTGAGGAACTCTTGGAGGCTCGGAAACCGAAAGAAGCCTGTGTCCTAGTGGAACGACCAGGCAATGCAGAAGTTGTCTTCACTGACGATGAGACAGCCAACGTTAAGGTCGTTGAAGCTGACGGAGTGGTGACAGAATATCCCTTGAGTCCGGGCCAAAACCTATTGATCAATGATGGTCAATATGTGGAAGCGGCTGAACCGTTAACTGACGGCCCAGCCAATCCCCACCAGATTCTGGAAATTTTCTTTGGATATCACAAGTCCCAGGGTGAAGGCATTCACTCAGCCGCCATGAAAGCTTTGCAGGAAGTGCAAACCTTCTTGGTGAACGAAGTTCAGTCAGTGTACCAGTCACAAGGGGTAGATATTTCTGATAAGCACATTGAAGTCATTGTGCGGCAGATGACCTCCAAAGCCCGGGTAGAGGATGGCGGTGATACCACCATGCTGCCAGGTGAACTGATGGAGATTTATCAAATCGAGCAGGTTAATGAAGCCATGGCGATCACTGGTGGGGCACCAGCAGAATACACCCCCGTCTTATTAGGGATTACTAAGGCGTCGTTGAATACCGATAGCTTCATCTCTGCAGCGAGCTTCCAAGAGACAACTCGGGTGCTGACAGAAGCAGCCATTGAAGGTAAGTCTGACTGGCTGCGCGGACTCAAAGAGAACGTGATTATCGGTCGTCTGATTCCGGCAGGTACTGGCTTTAATGCCTATGAAGAACCGGCACCCAGCCTGGAAACTGACCCGAATGCCGGATTCGAAGGAGCGATGATTGATGATGCCCTAGCTCGTGATGTGGTACTAGATGATGCAACTGCTCGCAACTACCAACTCGATAGTGGCTTGGGCAAAATCCTAAAAGATGATGAGATGGTGGGTTTTGTTGATAATGGTGACGGCACTGGTGAAAAAACCGGCAATATTTCACCTGCGCAAAACCCCATCTTGGACGATGATAATTTGCTGATCGATGATAACAGCGACATCATCTAAGGAATTGAGCGACAGCTCATTGTGATGCAACCAGTCCTCAGATGAGGGCTGGTTTTTGTTTACGAGGCGATCGCTCAGGCAACAATCACACTGCTCCCATAGGAACGTCCGGCCTAGATCAACTCAAGGCACGCACTTCCGCATGACCGGAGGATGACAACAGTCCAATCTGCCGCACAGAATATCGCTTTCGAGCACTGCTTAATTCTGGGATACACTGAATACCGGAATGACGATTGAGTCCGAGCAACACAGTATTGTTCATCACTGACATCAGGCCAAGTCAGCGTTCGAAAACTACGGTAATTTGACCTGAATGGGCATGAGGATAATTGAAGCATGACTATGACAGCGTCAGCGATTAGAATTAGCATCCTTACTGAATAGCAATCTCAACTGAATAGCAATCTCAACTGAATAGCAATCTCAGCGATTTAAAATGACCTGAGCTAACTGCAGATTACTCACCAACTCTGCAGTTTTAGACACCCAGGTCATACCCTCACTGTCGTCGTCCTCCAAATCGGAGTATGCCTCACTTAGTTGCCTTGAAAAACTCTCGTTGTATTATCCCAAATCGCGTTGTCAAACTTATTTCGAATGCCTTTGTATGGGGAAGCTAGCATCCAACCAAAACAACTAATTCAGACCACCGAGGCGGCTAGGCGGCCAGAAACGCACCACAGCTTTACCGATGATGTTGTCTTCGGGTACGAAGAAATCAGGCGAAGGCCAAGCATGACTATCGTAACTGCTATTACGATTATCGCCTAAAACCAAATAGGCTTCAGGTGGGACAGTTTCAGGTCCCCACGTGTAGTTGGGTTCAGCTTTAATGTAGTCCTCTTCAAGAGGAACTCCATCAATCAATACGGTACCGTCACGCACTTCGACCGTATCACCAGGGACACCAATCACACGCTTAATAAAGGCATCTTTGCGTGGCTCTTCTTCTTCTTTTTCATATATGCTTTCGGGAGGCCAAAAAACGATAATATCGCCCCGTTGAGGGGGATTGAGATGATAGCTGATTTTCTCAATGACTAAGCGATCATTAATTTCTAAGGTTGGCTCCATCGAACCTGATGGAATATAGCGCGCCTCAGCGACAAAGGCACGAATGCCAAGGGCTAATACAATGCTAAGACCCAGGGTTTGAATCCCTTCGACTACGGGGTTAGTTTTGTGTTCGGTATTTTTACTAGCGGGATTGTCCGGTGTTTGCGGAGGCTGAGGAAAATCAGTCATGTCGGGCACAGCGTCCGTGGCAGGTCTGAATAAATTAACCCATCGATCATACTCGATCAAAAGTCTTTGGATACGTGCAAAAGACGAAGAGACTGTATAAGTTAAATTCTTAAGACTCTAAAACAACCTTGATACGATGCATCCGCGCAGAAGTATACCCGGTTTTTGTAGTTCAAGCGCAGAGTAGCTGCCCATCGGGCTGAGAGAATAGTTAAGATCAATAATATAGTCATCCAGAAAATGTCCCTTGCTACCTCCCGTTCTCATTGAGCCGCTAACCACAGAACACATCACGATCACGATCTCTGATCTACCCAAGCGATTACAGGGGGCAACAGTAGTACAGCTATCTGACTTTCATTTTGATGGTCGTAGCCTGTCAGCCAACATCCTGGAAGCAGCGATCGCTCAATGTAATGAAATCAATCCAGATTTGGTAGTCCTTACGGGTGATTTCATTACCGATCAGGCAAAAGATATTGACCGATTGTCGCCTTATCTCAAAGACCTCAAAAGTCGCAATGGAATCTATGCCATATTGGGCAATCACGATAATCGATATCCCAATATGCAGACTGTAGTAAGAGCCGGTCTGCAATCGGTTGGGATTCAAACTTTATGGAATGAAATCGCTTATCCCTTCGGAGCTGATTTTCCTGTAGTCGGCTTGGCGGATTATTATTCGCGGGCCTTCCAACCAGAGTCAGTCTTGGGGCGACTTGATGAACATATACCTCGTCTAGTTCTGTCTCACAATCCTGATAGTTTCGTTATCCTGCAACAGTCCCGAGCGGATTTAGTCTTGTCAGGGCATACCCACGGTGGTCAGGTAGCAATTCCTGGACGGGGAGCTTTACCAGGAATTTTACAGGCCTGGGGCTCGGGGGTTCCAACCTGGGCAAGGCGTTGGATCCCTTTTTTGAAACAAGATTGCGATCTTGTGTTCCGAAATTGGCAGTGGGCCTCTGGACTCCATCAAGTTGGCCCCAATCAACTTTATGTCAATCGAGGACTTGCCAGTTACTTTCCGGGACGGTTGTTTTGCCCACCAGAGGTGACGGTCATCCGGCTAGTGCGTCAGGTTGCGGAGTGTCAGGATGCCGGAGCGATGGGATCTATTTTTCACGGTAAAGAGCGATCGCTTGCTGAATAACAATGATGTATTGAGTGAGGCGATCGCTGTCAAGCAAATTACGAGCTTTATCGATACCGTCCACTAAACTATTGGCGACGCCACTGCGCCAAAGATAAAAGCCACCATTCCAAAGAGCGATGGTTTGGAGATGCGTAGGCTTGCCCGCCAGTGTATTCTGCAGAGTTTCTAGATAAGTCGACTCTGACTCTAATGGAGTTTCGCTCTGATCGCCTAAACCGTAGTCACGCGCATGGAGCACCAAACGTTCTTCCCCGTTGGGGGTATGGACGCCGACGATGGCAGCCCGAGCTCGGGGGAGATCTGGACTCCCTTCTAATCCTTTGACTGTGGTGAAGTCAGGAACCCCAATCGCGGCTAAGGTGCCTTGAGCCAAACCTTCGGTAGGGAGGGGTGTACATAGCCAACGATGACCTGGCAGTCGCCAGCATACGGACACCACATTAACTCTAAAGTGGCTTGAGGGGGCCGCTTGCCAATTTGTTCACGGTAGGGCACTAGACTTTGAGCTTTGGGAAAGTGATCGGGTAAGTGTAAGTAGCCGAGCTTTGTCTGTTCCAAGATGCCTTGAATCGCCGCCAGGGGTAGACCAGTCCAGTCCAGTCCGATCGCCTGCCAGATATCCACCAGGGGCAAACCATATTTGGTCGGCATGCGATTACCCCCATGCAGCACGACAGGGCAACCACATGCTGCTAACATCAGCGCGACTAAAGGCTGTGCGGGGGCTGTGCGGGAGCGTCCGTCATAGGGCAAGCCAAATACCAGGGCTGGATAATCGGCAGCAATCGGGTGTAAAGTTGGCCCCAGTTTCGCATAGGCATCTAAAAAGCCCGCCAGTTCTACGGGTTTGGGGCGCTTGATGCGGTGGGCAATCATAAAGGCCCCAATCTGCGCTGGAGTAGCCTCTCCTGACAACATCAGTTGGGCGGCTTGCGACGCTTCACTGCGGGTCAGCACTTCGGAGGTATGCTGACCGCTGCCGACTTTTTTAAGCAACTCGCAAAAGACTTTACTCATATCACTTAGGGATGTCTACCGGCATAAGTTCAGCGAGAGACGGCTGAGGTAAAAAGATCGTTCCGCGTTCTAACACCAACTGACAGAAAGTTTGAATGATGGGAATGAGTAAGCGATCGCCCGTGGTCACCAATACAACTTTGCGGGTGAGTTGGGGAGCTTCCGTTGGGCGAATGGCTAATGTGGAATCCCGACGGCTTTCCGTGAGAGCTGATTGAGGCAACAACGCCGTCAAATTGCCTTGGCGCACCACCCCGCGAAAGGCATCGAGGGTATTGAGCTCGACCGCTACCTGCAATTCGCCACCGCTACGGTCAAATTGAGCTTGGACAAGACGCTGCATGCCATAGCCATCCTTGAAGACGACTTGGGGATACTGGGCCAAGGCTGACCAGGGCACCTGCTCGAACGCAGCCAGGGGATGATTCGCCGCCATCAAGATTTCCACCGGCTCTTCATACAAAGACTGCACGCTCATGTCAGGACTCGTGGTCAGCCGTTCGTTATCCATCACAATGGCAACATCGACCAAGCCATCGCGTAGCACCTTGAGAGAGCGATCGCTCCCCAGGGCCGTCACCCGCAACTGCACGTGCGGATAGTCATGGCAAAACTGTTGCAAGACCGGCGGTAGCAAATGCGAGCACACCGACTGAATGGCCGCAATACATAACTCTGGCTGTTTGCCCGCCATTAAATCGGCAATATCGCGAGTGGCTTGTCGCCAGTCTTGACACATGCGCCGGGCTTTGGGCAACAGCGCTTCACCAGCAACCGTCAACTTAATCGGCGCACCGCGATGCAACAGCGGCGCATCCAATTCCGTTTCTAACGCTTGAATTTGACGGCTAATGGTCGATTGCGTGACACCACACTGTTTTGCGGCCTGTTGAAAGCTGCCAGTTTCTGAAACGGATAAAAAAGCTTCGACCTGCTCTATGCGCATGCTGTTTGGGTCTGGTGAAATACTCCCAGGTGGAACTGAGTGAGAGTGAACTATTAATAACCAGTTAACAGATACTGCGTCACAACTTGGTAACAATCATTGCTAAACCATGGCCCAGTCTACTAGGAGCTGTCATCATTTAGCCGTCAAATCCTTGCAGCAAGGGGACGACCGCCCCTTGCCTATGGAGTGAATGCGGGCGCGGTAATGCCCATTCCAAAATGGTTTCTGAGATTAATTGACGACGCGCTCTAGAGTTCTCAAAAGCTAGCAGAGTGCTGAGTGTTGAAGCGTGATAGCAGCCAACTTTTGCCACAGGTTAGTCAGTCGTCTGCAGATCGCGGCATCATGTACAACCAGCCTGATACCCAGGTCAAAATAACGGCGGCCCAAAACAAGACCATCCCGATCTGATGGCCGATCGCTGGCAGAGGGGCTAAGAGACAGGCGATCGCCGCAATTTGCAAAACCGTCTTGGCCTTACCCCATAGATTAGCCCCCGGCACGGACTGCGTTTGAAAAGTGGGGTTGACTCGCCAACCCGCGATCGTCAGTTCTCGCATCAAAATCAGAAATACGCCCCAGGCAGGCACTTGACCGAGCTCGATCAGCGCTAATAACGGCGCAAATACCAGTAGTTTATCGACGAGCGGATCTAAAAACTTGCCTAAGTCAGTCACCTGATCAAGGCGCCGCGCTAAGTAGCCGTCGACCCAGTCGGTACTGGCTGCGAGTAAAAAGATGCCGACGGCCCACCAAGTCCGCAGCGGCGTCGGGTCCAGCAGCAGGATCAATACAAACGGCGCCCCCAGCAGACGAGAAACGGTAATCCAAGTGGGCAAATTCATCATGTCAAGCCGTATGGAGGAAGGGCATGTAACTTTACCCTACCGATTAACGTCCTCACTAGTTGTCCCTGGCCAGAGCCCAACCTCCCCAAATGCTGTCCCTCGCACTGTGTAAGACACTCATCCATCAATAAGTGATTTCGGGGGATTGATAGCCGAGCGGTTCGAGATGAATCGTCACGCGGGTAGGTCCATAGGCGGCCTCTAAAATGGCTTCCACACGCTCGGTAATTTCGTGGGCGTCTTGCACATCGTGGGGTTCCACGATGAGATGCATATCGATGAAAACTTGACGCCCAAGCAGACCACGAGAGGCAATTTTATGGCAGTTAACCACACCCGGCACCTGCATAACTGTTGTATGAATGGCTTCGGGGGCGATCGCCATTTCATCGACCAGCCACGGCAAATTTTCCCGCAGCACTTTCCAGCCACTTTTGAGCACCAATAACGCGACAGGAACAGCCATCACTAAATCCAGCCATTGCCAGCCCAGCCACACCCCAATGAGACCACCCAAAACAGAGATGGTAATCCACACGTCACTCATGGTGTGGTGGGCATCCGCAATCAAGATTTTGTTGCGCAGCTTCAGGCCCACTCGACGTTCATAAAAGGCAACAGCAATGTTGATGCCTAGAACGGCCAGCATCAACCAGAGCGCGATCGCTGACATCGTCACCGGGTCACCACCGAACCACAGGCGTTCTGCAGTATTTTGCACAATCTCAAAACACGCAATCCCTAAAAACGCGGCAATGCCGAGAGCGCCGACGGCCTCATATTTTTGATGGCCATAGGGATGATCGCGATCAGGATGCGGCGACGCTAATTGATTGGTCACCAAGCCCAAAACGTTGTTAGCGCTATCCGTCACGCTGTGTAGCGCATCCGCCAGCAAACTCAAAGACCCCGTCCAAAAGCCGACGATCGATTTGAGTATGACCACCGTCAGGTTGAGCACCAAAGTAATGATCAAAACCCGGCGAACCGCTTGGCGATGATCTTGCGACAGTTTGCCTGCAGCGGTTGGAGCAGAAAACTCAGGAGCCACGACAGAACGCAAAAAACGTCATTGGTTGCTATCTGCCTTCTCACCTGATGGACGAGAAGGCAGATAACCTCTCTACCGACTTTACCGTGAAGCGCAGGTTTACCCCGACGATCGCCTCACTGGTAGCTGGTGCCTCAGTTATGACACGCCGATCGGCACGCGGATTTTTTCGCCCAGGCAAATCCCCATCGCGCGAGCGGTTTTGACGAGAGTACCGTTAGGATCGACCGCCTGATAATGGGCGATCGCACTCTCAATGGGCACATCAACCACCTGACGATTTTGCCAACTCACCATCCGATCAAACCGACCTTCGGCAATCAGATCAGTCGCCGCCACGCCAAAAACGGTAGCGGTCAGCCGATCTAGCGGCGAAGGAATGCCGCCCCGTTGCACATGCCCCAGAACGGTAACGCGAGTTTCGGCGGCGGTACGAGACGAGATATTATCTGCCAGATATTGACCCACGCCGCCCAGACGACACTGGCTCAGAGCCAGATCATGGGTGATTTTTTCACCGTTTTCGTTGCACACGGCTTCGGCCACGATCATGATGGCGTAGTTTTTGCCGCGCTGGTGCAGCGTCGTAATGTGGTCGCAGATGCGATCCATAGAATATTGAATTTCTGGAATCAGAATGATGTCGGCGCCCCCAGCGATACCAGCGCTCATCGCGATGTGCCCGGCATCACGACCCATGACCTCTAGTACCATGACGCGAGAATGACTCGCCGCAGTGAAGTGCAAGCGATCCACGGCTTCGGTGGCAATATTGACTGCAGTATCAAAGCCGATGGCTCGCTCGGTGCTGCCTAAATCGTTATCAATGGTTTTGGGAATGGCAACCAAATTGATGTTGCCCTGCTGAGCTAAGCGTCGCAAAATTGCCAAACTGCCGTCGCCGCCAATACCAATGAGGGCATCCAACCCTAGTTGGTGGTAGCCCTCGATGATTTCTTCAGAGCGATCGCCAATCGTGCCATCCGGCATGGGGAACGCAAAGGGATTACCCTTATTCGTCGTACCCAGTACCGTTCCCCCTTTGGCCAAGAGGTCATAATCATCTTGGATACGGGTTAACGGATGAAACTCAGGGGGACGCTGCAAGAGTCCATGGGTCGCCCGTGAAATGCCATAAACTTCCCAATCGTAAGTATCAACTGCACGATGAACCACAGCCCGAATAGCCGCATTGAGCCCGGCACAATCTCCACCACTCGTCAAAATTCCGATGCGTTTGATGTCTGCCATTGCTCTTAGTTCTCCATCAACAATCTGAATATCGTCTCGATATAGAAAACAAGAGAGTTCTGCAATCTTTTTTTCAGATTTATGTGAATAAATACTGCATTAAATGGGTGATTTTTGGCATCTTAAAATATTGTGTATGCTCATGACTTTTTACGGATTTTCGTGTCTGGAAGCAAGGCTGTTCAGACTCTTCAGCCCTTGAGTTGGTCATCGGTTCCATCCCCTTAGTGGCTCCCCAAGATTGCTGTTGATCGGAAAAGTGAGTGCGTAGAGCCGGGCCTCAGTTCCTCGCCCCTTCTTAAACGTTTGAAACGAATAGATGGCCGATCTCAGGCCGCTAATTGATATGGATTTTTTTACTGTCTTTTATAAAGTTGGGAAACTTGTGTACTGAGGCACAAACCGAGATTGAACTGAGGCGGCTCACGGCTCTGAGTACAATCTGGAAGCCGGATGAAACTGCCCAATCACCATCAGCCATGTTGAAACTGTTATTGATGCGTCATGGTGAGTCGATCAGTAATCGCGATCGCCGGATGGCTGGGCAAGACCATGCCTCCCTCACAGATAGCGGACATCAACAGTGTCAGCAGCTAGCGGCTTGGCTACATAAACGAAACTGGCACCCAACTCACATTTATAGCAGTCCATTGAACCGAGCCCTAGAGTCAGTAGAGGAATTGTTGTTGCCCTGGCAATGGCAATTACGACCGGAAAAGTCCCCAACACCGGAGACGGAAGTTGGCGAAGACAGAGGCGCAGCGATGCTAATACCGCTCTTTGCCAAAGGTCCGCAGGCCGCACCACAGTTCTTGATCTCTCACCACTTGCAAGAGTTCCAGGCAGGAATTTTGACTGGCTTGACTTGGCCAGAGGCGCAGCAGCGCTATCCCAACCTCTGTCGCACTCTGGAAACGAGCCTTGACTGGGTTCCCATTCCCGCCGCAGAAACCCCTCATCAAGGGAAGCAACGAGCACAAGCTCTGATTGAGCATCTATTGGCGCACCATGGCAATGGGGACGCCGTTTGGGTGATGGCGCATCAGTGGATTTTGGAGCATTTGATTGCGGTACTACTGGGCAGCGATCGCACTTGGCAAATCACGATGCCCAACACCGCGCTCTTTGAATTTTGGCTCGATCGCGATCGCTGGTCACAGTCGGGCATGGCTCGGCACATCAGCGATTTATGGCAAATCAAGCGGTTCAACGATTGCCCCCACCTGAACACTGCCAACGAGTAAGATGCAGCGTCACTTGACCATCCTTGATGATGGGCCAGGGAAACAGGGAGCCAAGGGGCGAAAACTGGCAGGGGTTTCATGACTTCTGTCATGCAGTACTAGACCCACGTCTCCAGGTCAGCATCTCCAATCACGGGGCTGAGCCCAGAAACAATCGGAAAATCAACTGGACGTCAAAGCTGACGCCCCTTCTACAATGAAATTGAACGATCGATTAACAGGTTGACGCACTTATGAAACCCACTCGTCTCGGCCATGTGGCCATTTGTGTAGAAAATATTGATAGGGCTGTGGAGTTTTACCAGGGGTTAGGGATGGAAGTGGCCTGGCATGATAAAGACTGGGCCTATGTCAAAGCTGGTGAAGATGGCCTTGCCTTAATGAGCCCTCAATATGAACAAGCTGGCCCTCACTTTGGCTTTGTGTTTAGCGATCGCGCCGAGGTGGATGCGGCCTACGAGCGCCTCAAAACCGACGGCGTATTTGTCACTGAAGTTCACGAGCACCGGGACGGCACCGCGTCTTTTTACGGTAAAGATCCCGACGGTAACTGGTTTGAATACCTGTATGAACCGGTCCCTGTAACGGCAACGCCTGCCGCAGTGTAGGGCGACTGACCAGGATAACACTCTCTGACTGCCCCCTAATACTTGTGGCAGCCAGAGAGTAAAGGTAGCTCCTTGGCCCAGTTCGTTATCGTTGGTAGAGGGTTCTTTTAGGTTATCAACCAGCAGCCTCAGCCCCTAACCGGCTGAGGTAGGGCAGTGTGCCACCGCCGGGAAGCTCGGTCTATTGCTCCCCGAGCCGCTTGCTAGACTCTTGATAGATTGAGGGGCATGTTATCACGCCCAAACGGCTAGAACCTAGCAGACCAAAACACATCGCTACATAATGAACATGCGGCGATCTAGAGTTTTGGGGTCGTGGGTTTCGACGAAGGTTTCAAGGGTTTCGTCAGACTCTAGGCGGCCATCAACGAGGTTAATGATGCGATCGGCGACATCCAGGATGCGATTGTCGTGGGTGACCATGAGGATCGTGCGGTTCTCTTCTTTCGCCAGCTTTTGCATCAGGGTGACCACATCGCGGCCAGATTTTTTATCGAGTGCCGCTGTCGGTTCGTCCGCGAGAATGAGGGGGGGTTGATTGACCAGAGCACGGGCGATCGCCACCCGTTGTTTTTGCCCGCCCGAGAGTGAGTCGGGCTTGTAGTCGACGCGATCGCCTAGCCCCAGTTTTTCTAAAATCTCGACTGCCTGCGATCGCTTCGTTTGAAACTCTCCCTTCAATTCCACCGCCATCTCCACATTTTGAGAGGCTGTCAGGGATTCGAATAAATTATGCGCTTGAAAGATGAACCCAATATTGCGTCGAATGCCGACCAACTTACGGCTACCGAGACCGACAATTTCTTGATCGAGCACCTGCAAACTGCCCTCATGAGCTGTCCGCAGTGCCCCAACCAATGTGAGTAAGGTCGTTTTACCAGACCCCGAAGGGCCGGTCATGATCACAATTTGCCCGCGCGGTAAATCGAGGTTGATGTCAAACAAAACTTGCTTGGTGAGGTCACCCAGTCCAAAAAAGTAATTCAAATTGCGAATTTGTACGGCTTGGGACGTGGCCATGACCGTGCCCGATACACTCGCCTGGGAAGAAGGGGATGTCGCCATTAGCCAAAGACCTCTGCGGGATCGGTAGACTGGACCTTGCGCACAGCGATCGTTCCGGAAATCAAGCACATAGCAAAGGTCGCTAGATAAATGTTGGCGATGCGAGCCGGGGTCATTAAAAACACCAGGCCAATGGCATTGCTGGCTCCAGTGTAGAGCAAGCGACTAATCAGAATGCCAGGAATGAAGCCTAACACCGAAAGAATCAAGGCTTCTTGAATGACGACGTTAAACAAAAATCGGTTGCTGTAGCCCATGGCCTTCAGTGTTGCGTACTCAGACCAATGATCGGCCACGTCGGTATACAAGATCTGATACACGAGAATAATGCCGACAAAAAAGCTCATGATCGTTAATAACGAAAACACAAACGCGATGTTGGTGCTTTCGCGCCAGTAATCGCGCTCTTGCGCTTCAAAACTATTCCCCGGACCAGAGCGCCGCATGACTTTCACATCTTTCGGCAAAAAGTCACTGAGCTGTTGCACCATTTCATCCACATTCACATCTGGCGCGACTTTGACTAAGCCAATATCAACCGTGGCAAAACTCCGTTCATCTTCTTCTGGCCCACGATTGGCAAAATAGCGTAAAAAGTTTTGGTCACTCATGATCAGATTCCCGTTGCCAGCGGCAAAATCTGTTCCCAGTTCAAAGGTGCCAACAATCCGAATGTCACGCTCTGCCAGTTCTGTTTGAATGCCCGGCTCTCGGGGGCCGATTTCCGCCCGAGCCCGCGTATCAATCAAGGCGGTATTCGGCATTTTTAGAGCTTCTAAATGAGTCGAGATACCCGATAGAGGCAGAACAGGATCGGCCAGATTAAAAGCCAGCACCCGGACTGGTCGGGTCTGTCGGGTGAGCGGATTCTTCCACCGCACATCACTCATGTACATCGGATAAGCCGCTTGCACCCCAGCCAAGGCTTTGGCCTGATAAAGTCGCCGCCGCGCAAACGGTTCGGGCACGAACATATTATTTTTGAGCCGATTAATGATGATGATGTCGGCATTCAAACGGTTGATGAGCTGTACCTGACTGTCATACAACGCGTTTTGAAACCCCGTAAAGAGGAACATCAGCAATACGGCAAAGCCCACTCCCGCGAGCGACGTGGCAAACTTGCGGCGATCGTGGGTCAGATTTAATAGCGCTAGGGGCGTACGCTTCCACCAGGTCATGGTTGCTAAAACACCTCCGCAGGGTCGGCGGTCACGACTTGTCGCACCGAGATCAAGCCCGATAAGCTGCACATGATCACAGTGAGCGTAAAGACGAGGATGAGGCGAGTCAACGACATCACGATGGGTAGGTTGGTAGCCTCGCGGGTCAGACCATATAACCCAAGCGCCACCACCAAACCGGGAACGTAACCAGCCACGGCCAAAATCACGGCTTCTTGCAACACCACGCCAAACAAAAAGCCCCCGTTATACCCCATCGCCTTGAGGGTGGCGTACTCTTTCATGTGATCGCGAATGTCGGTGTAGAGAATTTGGTAGACAATCACGGTCCCCACAATAAATGACACGATGACGCCCAGCGTAAAAATGAACCCGATCGCGGTGTTCTGCAGCCAAAATTGCAGGTCATTCTGAATCATCTCGCGGCGGGTCATCACCCGGACATCCCCCGGCAACAACTGGCGCATCGTGGCAGCGATCGCCTCCGCGTTGGCCCCAGCATCAACTTGAATCAGGCCCAGATTAATTTGACTAAAGGGACGAGGAGAAAAGAACCGGACAAAATTTTGATCACTCATGATCAAAGTGCCGTCTGCCGCAAACCCCCCACCCAAAGTATATTGACCGCCAATCGTGACACGGCGGCGACCCGCTTCCGTTTCCAAACCGGTGGTTTGAGGACCAAACTCGGCTCGCGATAGTCGATCAATAAACACAGTGTCAGGCTGCTGCAAAGTCTCCTGGGCTTCTGAGGTTTGCAATTCTGGCAGGAGGAAGATCGGATCTTGAGGATTGACCCCAAACACAAACATGGCTCGACTCAGGCGAGTTTCTGGATTACGCCACAGCAGATATTCCAAGTACAGCGGCATCACCCGTTCAACACCTTCTACCCCCGCAATTTGATTGAGCCGCGTGCGGGGAAAGGCCTTCGTGGAACTAATTTCCAACGACTGGGGAGAAGTGAGAAAAATGTCTGCATCTAGCTGCTCGTAAAAGGTCACCGTGCTCGTGAGCAGCGCTCCCTGAAAGCCCAGATTCATAAAAATCAGCAGTACCGCAAAGGCCACGCCGGCGATCGCGACGATCAGCCGCGTGCGTTCATGCAACAGATTCAATAGCGCTAGAGGCGTGCGTTTCATCTAAGCATCCACGTCAATGGCCACATCCACCTGTAAATTGGTCAACTGGTCAATCACGTCACTCTGATCGACGCGAATTCGCACCTCAACGACACGGGCATCCGCATTCGCCGCCGGATCATCGTCCAGCACATCATTCTTAAATATCTGCAGCCCCACCTGTTCCACCGTGCCAGTGAGCACGTCACTAAAGGCCCCATTGCGACTCGTGATACTGGCCCGCTGCCCTGGCTCTACCAACGACACATCCGTCTCGTACACTTCAGCAACAACGTACATTTGCTGCGTATCCCCCAGGGCCAAGATCGGATTGCTGGTAGTGACGGCCTCACCGGGCTCCGCATAAATCTGCAGAATTTGTCCAGCACTAGGTGCGCGGACAATAGTTTGTTCCAACCGCGCCTCCGCTAAGGCCAAATTTTGGGCGGCTGAGTCCACAGTGACTTGGGCCTGAGCCAACTGCAGATTCGCCACTTGGCTGTCAACCTGG
Source organism: Leptolyngbya sp. SIOISBB (assembly GCA_010671905.1). Taxonomy (GTDB): domain Bacteria; phylum Cyanobacteriota; class Cyanobacteriia; order Phormidesmidales; family Phormidesmidaceae; genus Halomicronema. The sequence goes on along the minus strand of JAAHII010000001.1, from coordinate 5,019,046 downwards.
GCACTGGCATTGGTCAGATCGCGATCACGGGCGACGGTGAGTTCTTGCTTCCGAGCTTGGGCGCTAAGCACTTGTTCTTGCAAACGCTGCACCGTGGCTCGCTGCTGATCGCGCTCTTGGAGAGCGATCGCACCATCCGCATACAAGGTTTCAAAGCGGGCTAAATCCGCCGTCGCAATCTGGAGATCCGCCTGCAAGCTCTCAATATTTTTTTGCTGGGCTTCAATAGCAGCCAATTGCGGCTGGTCAATTTGACCGACGCGAGTGGCAGCCTCTTGAATCGTCGCTGCGCCCGCTTGGGTCTGGGCCGCCAGTAGCGCCTCCGCTTCCGCCAGCTGGCTCGCGGCATAGTCGCGCTCTGCCCGCCGCACCTCATAGATATCCAAATACGCCAGAATCTGCTTGACCTGGACGGTATCGCCTTCAGCTACATCTAAACGGCTGAGTCGCCCATTTTCAGGGGGGACCACATCAACGACACGACCAGCGGGCTCGACCCGTCCCAACGCTGCCACTTGCACCCGTTGAGGTGTGGGTGCAGGTGTTTCGGCGACTTGTTCCTGACGGGTCTGCAGGAGCGCCCTGACTCCCCAAAACGAGAGTCCTCCCAGCACTAAAAGGGCCGCGATCAATAGCCAGAATCCTTTACCAGAGATGGGGCGTAACTGTTTTATCGCCATAAATCATGCCCTGAGACCACTGCCATAGCTTAAAGGAGATTCAACCACCGAAGGTCACCAGTCATCTTCTAGACCACCTAAACGGTGCCATTCTTGGGGAATTTTCTCGATTGAGTGTAGCGCTTGCCGTCACGCTCCCGAGCCAGGTTTACAACAATATTTAGAACATCTAGGAAAGATCCACAGTCTAAGATTGCACGAATTGCATGAGGGTGACTTCCCAAACTAAGCGGGGCTGGACAAACCGGCGTAAATGCCGACGCGCTTGTTCTAAGGCTTGCAAAGGATCGGCCGATCGCTGCTGCTCCCAAGTAACCTGCTGCAGGTAGTCAACTAACCAGAGTTGTGATTCGATATCCATTTCTTTACTGACTTGGCGCGCTAAGTCGAGAGCCGCTCGCAGATTGGTTGGGGGATTGCTGACAGCTGCAATAATTTCCTCAGGGATCGTATTGAGTTGCTCCCAAGCCGCGATCGCTTGCCCGGGACTGCCCTGAGCCATCGCCAGAATATCAGGCCGCTGCAGAATGCTAGTGTGCCCCGTTTGTTGCAAAATCACCGTCATCGTTTCTTGCGAGAGCCGTCGAAACGGAATCGTCTGACACCGCGAAATAATGGTCGGCAACAGCCTAGCGCTGTCTTCGGCCAGCAGGATGAGGGTCGCTGCGCCAGGTTCTTCTAAGGTCTTGAGCAAGCCATTGGCTGGCGATTCCGCCATGGTTTCTGCCCCCTCAAGCACCACCACAGCTCGCTGAGCTTCTAAGGTCGGACGAGACAAAAAGCGGGCAATCTCGCGGATCTGTTCTAACCGGATTTGGGGCGGGCTCTTGCGCTTCAAGTCGAGTTCGACCGCTTCCGCCACCGTAACCGGCTTCCCCTTATGCAGGTAAGTCGGTTCCACCCACAGCAAGTCAGGATGGTTGCGGGCCTCAATCCGCCGCCGCAAGGCCGCTGATAAATGAGCGTGGTCATCCTGCAAGAGGCATTCCGCAAACCGGAGCGCTGCCAGCCGTCGTCCCACTCCCGACGGCCCCGCAAACAAATAGGCCGGGGCAATCCGCGCCTGGCGGATCGCCTGATTCAGCAAATCAACGGCGGTTGCTTGGCCTAATAAACCGGTAAATACTGTCTGTACCACGTCTGCAGTCGTTGCTCCATGACGATCTGAATGGCTTGAGCCACAGCCTCTTCTGACTGGGCGGCATGAATGGGAACGATGCGCTCGGGGTGCCCCTCCGCCAAGGTTTCAAAGCCCTGTTGCACCTGCTGATGAAACGCCAAGCTAGCTTGTTCCATACGATCTAGTTCTCCTCGGGTGCGACTGCGGTTTAACCCTTGGGCAGCATCCAGTTGCAGCCAAAAGGTGAGGTCGCCAGCCAACCCCTCAGTCGCAATCTCATTCAATTGTTCAATCAGCGACAAACTTAAACCGCGCCCATAGCCCTGATAGGCCACAGTTGAGTCAATAAAGCGATCGCATAACACCCAACTCCCGGCCTGCAATGCCGGGCGAATAATCTCTTCCATATGCTGGGCGCGATCGGCCGCATATAGCAGCAACTCGGCTCTGGCCCCTACAGCGACGTCCGGTTGATGGTTGAGCAATAAAGCTCGTAACGATTGGCCGAGGGTAGTCCCCCCTGGCTCACGAGTAACCACCAGAGCGGGCACAATTCCCATCACTTGCAGTTTCTGAAAGAGTAGATTTTGTCCTAGCCACTGCTGCAGCCTCACGAGTTGAGTGCTTTTGCCGCTACCCTCAACCCCCTCAAAAACAATCAGTTTTCCCTGCATGATTTGCCGTTAGCAGATGGATTGACGTGTCTTTATCTTAGAGGTGATTGGCAAACTCCGTAAAAGTCCTGAATATTTACCAAAGAACAACATCACCCTTAAGTTCGTTCAATCGTTAGATAGCGATTAAGCAATAGCTCCATGCTTGCTGAATCGTTCTGGGGAGATCATGTTTCCGATAATTCTAGAGAAAACAAGCCACTTCTCAAAAATTAAAAACCTATTTAAAGATTGAGTAAAGTGCGCATTCATAGACAAAATGCCATGTTTAGACACCATGATCGCATCACATTTTAGGAAGCCTTTCACATTTCATCAATTCTTTCAGAGGCAAAAATACCCATAGGTAATAGTTAAATTTCCAGCTGTTTATGAGCCCTCTTGTATTGCTTGATTCGTATAGACCTATCAAGAAAAACCCTCTATCTGCAGCTTAATGGGGGGCTAACAGAAGGCAGCTCTCAAAGGAAACATGCTATAAAATGATGAAAATCTGCTTAGGAAAATCCTGAAGCAGTCCGCACAGTAGCGGAAGGTATGCTTGCGTGAGTCAAGATTCAGGATCGTATTCAGCACTGCAGTTTTTAAAACAATGCTAGCCTTATGCTATTTGCATACAAATGACATAGAGTGCAGATCGGCATGTCATTTTTCTTGCGTTTCTGATGCTATACAGAAAGAGGCGAGAACATTAACTGAAATCGTCTCACGCAACTATTGTTCCCTTCCCAAACACTATGGCACGGTACACTACGCTATTTAAAGCAATGAGTTCTCTAACTCAGATTCGCCAGAGAGTGGTCGATACACTGACATCATGCGACCTCAATCTGATTTACGAGAATGAGGAGTATCTCGTAGCGAAAGAAAAACCAGGCGATGTTAAACCTGGTTTATTAGCCACCGTTGAAGTCTTAATCAACCCACCAACCGTCTCTGAACCCGCGACCCGAGTTGACCTGATTGTGCAGAATGAAGAACTCCCTCTGCGTCAGGACAATCACTGCTACCGAATTTTCGAGACGGTGAACCAAGCAATTGCCAAAACCTCTCTCTGAAAGAGATTGAAGCAGTTCACTAGTTCGCCAGCCTGAGTTTTATGTTATAGAACTTAGCCCTTCGTTTAGGGCTGGTCGCGCTTACACAAAACATAACCAGCCAGTCCACAGGGCAGGGCCATGCGGCTCACACCTCTATGAGGAGTCGCTACAAGGTTAATGATTGTGGCTCATTTTCAATGAGTGCGGCCAAATCCTTCAAGAAGGCGGCGGCATCGGCACCGTAGATAATTCGATGATCGCAGGTAATATTCACTTGCATCTGGCGCTTCACCCCCATCAGGCCGTCTGGAGTCGCCACGACAGTAGGCTTAGCCCCACCAATCGCGAGAATTGACCCCTGACTCGGTGGCAAAATCGCGTCAAATTTATCAACGCCGAACATCCCCAAATTCGAGAGGGTGAACGTGCCTGTAGAGTATTCGTCCGGCTGCAATTGCTTAGTGCGCGATCGCGCCACGAGATCTTTCCACGTCCGCGATAGCGAATAAATATCCATCTGGTCAGCCCCCTGCAAGACTGGGGTAATGAGCCCCCCGCCCTCCATGGCCACGGCCACCGAGATGTTGATACTACTGCTGTATTGAATGCCTTGCTCTGTATAAGCCGCATTTAACAACGGGTGCTTTTGCAGGGTAACCGCGACGGCTTTGGCCAATAGCCCCGTCATGGTAACGCCCTTAGACTTGATTTGCTTATAGAGCTGATCAAGCGCATCGGTAGTAATGGTATACCCGACGCGGAAAGTGGGTACAGACAGGCTCGCATTCATGCTGCGCACGACAGCCTGCTGCAGCGTATTGAACGGTACAAGTTGCCCTGGCGCTGCCGGGGCCGGTGTCGGTGCCGCCGACAGGGCCGGAGCAGCACTCGTCACTGGCGTCGTCGGTGCCTTCTCTGGGATGGCGGGAGATGCCGTGGGCGTGGGCGTCTTGCCAGCCGCTAATTCAATATCTTGAGCCACGATGCGGCCGTGGGGACCACTACCCCTGACGGTTGCCAAATCAACTTTGAGGTCTTTGGCCAGCTTACGCGCTCTAGGAGAAACAATCGTGCGACCACTCGTAGCAGCCATGCTGCCATTGTGACTGGGCGCGGCTGCGACTGGGGCGCTCGGAGCCGGAGCTGGATTACTTGGAGCCGGAGCCGGGGGTTGAGCACTCGCGCCACCACCACTCGCCGCTTTGGCTTTCGCTTCCGCAATTTCATCTTCGGTTTCAGCGAGTAGGGCGATCGCATTGCCTACCGGAGCTTCTTCCCCCGCCTCCACGACGATAGCCGCCAAATACCCCTCGTAAAATGATTCCACGTCCATGTCTGCTTTGTCAGACTCGACAATGACGACAGTCTCACCCTTTTCTACTTTGTCACCCGGGGATTTGACCCAGGAGACAATCTTGCCTTCTGTCATCGTTGAACTGAGGGCGGGCATGAAAACTTCGCGAATCATGGAGTGTTTGCTTCCAAAACGACAGCCAAACCGTGCCGAACGGCACCGGGCAACAGCAATCTATTCTATCCTGTTGGGTTCCCTTGCTCGTAGTGTCTGATGTCAAAATCTGAAGATTTTTAGTATCAGCCTGCGTCCGGTTGATCTTGCACGAGCAATTCCATCCGCTCGGCAACCACGACATAAAAGGGATCGCTATTGCCCAAACCCAGCATTTGCATCATCATCGGGACCGTTGACGGGCAGGAAATGACTTCTGGAGTGCTGAACCCAGGCACTGCTTGAAAGTACTGTTGCACCAAGTGAACGCGTTGCGCTTCTGAGGCATCACGCCAGGCCGCGATCGCCTTCTGATAAAACATGCGATTCGAAAAGCTAATGATGGCCAAACCACCCGGTTTCAAAATGCGATAAATTTCCGCGAACACCGCTTCAGGATATTGCAAATACTGCACTGAAACAGTGTTGAGTACGGCGTCAAACGATTTATCCTCAAACGGCAACTGGTCATTTTCGTTGAGATTTTGGACAAAGTGATGATTCAGCCGAGGATTTTTGGCGAGTTCTTCACCATTCAAACCATGTCCTTCCACCCATGCAAACTCGATATCATCGGGCAAATGAGAAACCCAACTGCTCATCATGTCAAAGATGCGCATACCTGGCCGGAGTCGTTGGCGATACAGCTCCGTGAGTTGTTGAATGAATCCGTCGTCTACATGGGTGACAAATCGAGGCGCTTCGTAAAACAGAGTGTCACTCGTAGGGTCGAGCTTCGTGCGCTGGTGCGATTCGAGCAGGGCTTTCATAAATTTGGCTAAGACAGTTGAAAGTAACGTTGCTTAATTTTCTCAAATGAGCGAATTTTTGGCAGCGCGATCGCCATCAGGCCTGAGCTGATCCACGCATCCGGTCAGTCGTAACTCACGATAGCGACGCTTACTCGCTGGTTGAATCAATCAAAACACCCGCTGCAGATCATTGATTAGCGCCCAAGTCTGCAGCGGGTGTTGAGATGGCATCAATACCTGGACTAGGATTCGTGCTCCTCAAGGTATTTAGCAACATAGGTCGCGATCGCATCTGCCGTAATTTGCGACATCGGCCGCCCTTCTTTCTCAACCGCAACTTTCAGCAATTCGTAGGTGTCACTGTAGACCCCAATGCGGTGGCGATGGTCTTTTTTACGGGGTTTATAAGTCGCCGGATCGTAGCCGACAGAAAACTTGCGCAGGGCATCAAAGGTGACGCGATCGCAAAAATCCCCGAAACTTTCTCCCCCGCGTCGATGATCGCGGAAAAAGACCAACAACGGCTCAAAGAATGATTCCAAATCGTTGACGTGCAACCGCTCGGTATAAGCCCGAGCGAGTCGCGTTTGATTAGGAGAACCGCCCAGCCAAATCTGATAGCTCTCTGGAGCACTCCCCACAAAACCCAATTCCGCCATATAGGGGCGAGCACAACCGTTGGGACACCCGGTCATCCGCACCACAAAATGCTCGTCTTGCAACCCCACCTTAGTCAGCAGCGCGCGTACACGACCCAGAATGTCGGGAATCACTCGCTCTGACTCCGTCACCGCCAAACCACACATGGGCAGTGCCGGACAGGCCATCGCGTGACGCACCATCAAATCAATGTTATCCGGACGAGCAATACCGTGCTCATCCAAAATGGTCTGGATCGTCTCTTTATCACTCGATGCAATTTCGTAGAGCACCACGTTTTGGTTGGCCGTGATCCGCAGGGGCAGATTGAACCGTTTGACAATCGTGCGGAGGGCGCTGCGCAGTTTGAGGCTGCCGTTATCAAAGATGCGACCATTGTCGATATTGACGCCGACAAACCACTTGCCATCCCCCTGCTCGTACCACCCTAGATAATCTTCAAATTTCCACGCGGGCAATTTTTTGAAGGGCTGCAGCGACTTGCCAAGATAGCTTTCGACCTTTTCCCGAAACTTTTCTACACCCCAGTCATTAATCAGATACTTCATGCGGGCGTGGCGACGGCTGAAGCGATCGCCATAATCTCGCTGAGTCGCCACGATCGCCTTCACCAAATCGAAGATATCCGCTTTATCGACGTAGCCGATTTCATCAGCAATGCGAGCAAAGGTTTCTTCTTTATTGTGGGTGCGCCCCAAACCACCCCCCGCAAGAATGTTGAATCCTTTGAGTTCTCCCGCCGCATTGGTCATGACCACCAGGGTCACATCTTGGGTGTAGGCATCAATCGAGTTGTCACCCGGCACTGTCACCGCCATCTTGAACTTGCGGGGCATGTAATGGGTGCCGTAAATCGGCTCAGCACTGTCGGCAAAAACCGTTCCATTGCCGTTGCGTTGACGAGCCGCCACCACATCGGGATGCTCCTCAACGGTGACGGCCTTTTCGCCATCTAGCCAGATCTCGTAATATGCCTCGGTCTGGGGCCGCAGCAGGTCAGCAATTTTGTTCGCATAGTCCTGCGCAATGAGGTATTCCGGCTTGTTTTTAAACGCGACAGGCGGGGCCATAATATTGCGATTCAGGTCACCGCAAGCGCCCAGGGTAGAGCCCAAATTCTGAATAATGGTGGCAATCGTCGCCTGTAGATTCTCCTTGAGAATGCCGTGCATTTGGATACCCTGACGGGTCGTTGCCCGCAGATTTCCGTAGCCATAGCGATCGCTCAGCTCATCCAAAGCCAAATACAGTTCCGGAGGAATGAAACCGCCAGGATTACGCGTCCGCAGCATCATTCGGTAGTCTTTTTCCTGGCCCTTGACCCGATTATCTCGGTCATCTTGTTGGTAGGAGCCATGAAACTTGAGAATCTGCACAGCCGCATCGGTGAAATGCGAGGTGTCTTGATGCAGCTCGGTCGCTAGGGGCTCTCGCAAAAAGTTACTGCGTTCTTTAATGCCTTCGAGCTTCGAAACTTTGCGCTCGGCACCAGCTTGTGAAGATTGGGATTTAATCGGAGTCTGAACCATAAGATGCTGACAATGAGATTTCACAAAAGAATCCACCCTGAACAGCCGGAAAAGCTGAAGACCGCCAACGGCTCAGCAAGGGATTGTACGGTAATCCGGTCGGGATTTAGGTGAATAGTCTCAATCTTAGCACTGGATCCCCACAAAACGTGATTCGGCCCACCCTGCTTTTGTCGAATTCATTGATCGTCCTGCCAGCAATATGAAGCATCCGAAACCTTTATTGGATAAAGGTTTAAGCGTATGGCTCATAGTGTTGGTCAACCACTCACAACCAATTGATATCCATAAATCTTGACAGTGTTAGGCCCCCAGTGACTGAGTGCAGTTAAGCAAAAAAAGAGGGGCGATCGCCCCTCTTTTTTTGCAGACCGGTTGGTTGAGTTAGTCGGCTTGAGCCTCGGGTGTTTCTCCCCGTGCCGCTGCCGCCTCATCCGGATGGATGTTCAATCGGGTCAGATTAATCCGGCCCCGATTGTCGACTTCCCGAATCTTAACGACGACTTCATCGCCCACTGTCACTTCATCCTCAACTTTGTTGACCCGATAGTCCGCTAACTGAGAAATGTGAATCATGCCATCTTGACCCGGCAGGAATTCCACAAATGCACCAATCGGAATAATGCGAACTACCTTGCCGAGGAAGACGTCACCGACCGAAGGCTTAAATACAATGGCTTCAATCATCGCCTTCGCCTCTTCGGCTTGCTTGCCGTCTAGGGAAGAAACGGTGACGGTACCATCGTCTTCAATGTCAACCTTAGCGCCAGTCTGTTCCGTGATGCCCTTGATCTTCTTGCCGCCAGGACCAATGACCATCCCAATCATGTCAGGATCAATCTTGAGGCTAAGCAGACGCGGTGCAAAAGGTGACAACACGTCACGCGGCGTATCGATGGCTTTCATCATCGATTCCAGAATGTGTAGTCGCGCGCCTTTGGCCTGATGAATGGCTTTGGCAATGACTTCCACCGGTAAGCCGGTAATCTTCATGTCCATTTGCAGGGCGGTAATGCCCGCATCCGTACCCGCCACCTTGAAGTCCATATCCCCAAGGAAATCTTCAATACCCTGAATGTCAGTCAGAATGCGGACTTCATCGCCTTCTTTGATCAGGCCCATAGCCGCGCCGCTGACCGGCTTCGTAATCGGTACACCGGCATCCATCAGGCTCAGGGTCGAGCCACACACCGACCCCATGGAGGTTGAGCCATCAGAAGATAGCACCTCAGACACCACCCGAATTACATAGGGGAAATCTTCTTTAGAGGGCAATACCGGCACCAAGGCTCGCTCTGCCAATGCCCCGTGACCGACTTCGCGACGACCGGGCGATCTCATCGGGCGCGTCTCACCGACCGAGTACGGCGGAAAATTGTAGTGATGCAAGTAGCGTTTTTCTTCTTCAGGATGCAAGTCATCCATCATCTGCGCATCGCCCGAGGTACCCAGCGTCACCACCGACAACACTTGGGTCAACCCCCGCTGAAACAGTCCCGTACCATGCACCCGCGATGGGAGGAGATTGACGCGGGAACTGAGCTGGCGCACTTCATCTAGCTTGCGACCATCAATTCTGACCCCTTCTTCGACAATCTGCTTACGCATCAGCTTCTTAGTGATGCCCTTATAGGTATTGCCCAAGGCTTTGGGGCTATTGGTTACGGCCTGCCGCACCGGATCATCTTCGGATTTTTCAGCAATCTCGGTGGCAATTTCGGCTTTAATCGCGTCTAACTTGTCATCTCGCTCGGGTTTCGGCAAGTCAAACTGCGTCAAAATTGCCTTCACAGGCTTAGTTGCCCGCTCTTCCAAAAACTTTTCGAGCGTGGGATCCGTTTCAGGTGGGGTCGCGATGACTCGCTCAATCCCTAATTCAGCAATCAGTTCATTCTGCGCTTTGATGAGATCTTGCACGACCTCGTAGCCAAAGTCGATCGCTTCAATGACATCTTGCTCTGGCAACTGGTTGGCCCCAGCTTCCACCATGATCACCCCATCTGGGGATCCGGCCACGATGAGATCCAAATCGCCCTTTTCAATTTCGCTGTAAGTGGGGTTGATGACAAAATCATCCCCCAGCAATCCCACTCGCACGGTTGCCATTGGACCATTAAACGGAATCTTGGCCAGCAGAGTGGCGACAGAGGCACCCGTCGCCGCCAACACATCTGGCGGCACCTGCTCATCCATCGATAGGGTACTCGCCACGATCTGAATATCGTCTCGCAGCCAACCCGGGAACAGCGGTCGCATGGGGCGATCGATGAGGCGGCTAGTCAAAGTTGCCCGCTCAGGAGGGCGACCCTCTCGGCGCAAAAACCCACCGGGAATGCGGCCCGCAGCATAGAGTCTTTCTTCGTAGTCAACTAACAAGGGGAGGAAGTCAATCCCTTCTCTCCCAGTCGATTGAGTCGCTGTTACCAGAACTGCCGTTTCGCCTGACTCAATCAGCACCGACCCGCCAGCTTGGGGGGCGAGTAAACCCACTTTAAGTCTGATATCCCGTCCATCAAAGGATATTGACTTTTCAACTTCTTGCATGGATTACTTTATCCTTCTTTTTGTTCTCTCTTTTGTGTCGCACCTAATCGTAGCACTGTTAACCGAAACCGCTTTTCCCCTTAAAAGACTGTTGCAGGAGCAGGTAAATTCAGATGTGGACAAGCTGCCAGAGTTCGTCAATTTGTGGTGTTAACTAAACAGAGTCTTTTGCGGCTTAATTCGATAGCTCACAAAAATTGCCGCTGAGATGAGTGAGTAAAGATAGGCTCATCCCGAAATGTCAGCAAATCATGCGCAGCATCAGCCCCCGACTAATTGGGGAATGGGGACGCCAAGGGTCAGGAAGAATCATCTTTTTGCTGGCTGAATACTGGATTCTGATGGACTAATCCAGCCATGGCCTCCAGATATGTTCCTCTGGGAACTCATTCAGAGTTGGCTTAATAGAAACGCTAACGATTGCCGCTGCCAGAGCAATTAACCCATGCTGCTTGAGGTCATTGACTTCAAGAAATCTGACCGCTTAGGGGACAATGTCTGACTCAGACACCTATCTTTCGGGTGCAAGTCCGTTCGCCAAACGAGGAGGGAGACTTTGTGCGATGATTTTAAACTTGTCAACTTCCCTGTGAGAGCATTATGACCCCGAAGCAAGCTGAGATGCCACGTTCCCAAATTTTAGTCACCGGGGCAGCGGGATTCGTCGGTTTTTTTGTTTGCCAACGCTTGCTCCAAGAGGGCTGCGAGGTCATTGGTTTAGACAGCCTGAATGATTACTATTCGGTACAACTGAAGCGCGATCGCCTAGCGCAACTCACGCCGCATCCACAGTTTTCCTTTCATCAGCTAGATCTACACGACCGATCAGGGATGGAAGCACTGTTTGCCAAACAGGCCTTTACCCATGTGATTCACTTGGCGGCTCAAGCGGGGGTGCGGTATTCGCTGCAAAATCCTCACGCATACGCCGAGGGCAATTTGTCAGGGTTTTTAAACATTTTGGAAGGCTGTCGCCACAGCTCAGCCCTGAAACACTTAATTTTTGCGTCGTCAAGCTCGGTCTACGGCGCCAATACAAAAGTGCCTTTTGAGGCTGAAGATAATGTGGATTACCCCGTGTCTCTTTACGCAGTCACGAAAAAAGCGAATGAATTAATGGCTCATTCCTACAGTCATCTGTATGGCATTCCCGTGACCGGGCTGCGCTTTTTTACCGTATATGGGCCGTGGGGGCGACCCGATATGGCGTATTTCAAATTTGTGGATGCGATCGCCCATGATCGTCCCATTGAGGTCTATAACCACGGCAAAATGAAGCGCGATTTCACCTACATCGACGATATCGTCGAAGGCATTGTGCGGCTGCTGGATCATCTACCCGAACGGATCGCAGCAGAGCGCGCCATCAACTCGCAAGCGCGCTACAAAATTTACAATATCGGCAACCACAGCCCGGTCGAGCTCTTAACTTTCATTGAAACAATCGAGAAAGCCATGGGCAAATCGGCAGAGAAAATCATGAAGCCGATGCAGCCGGGCGATGTAGTTGTCACCTATGCCGATGTTGAAGACCTCATGCAAGATGTTGGCTTTAAGCCCGACACGCCACTAGAAGTCGGCATCCAGAAGTTTGTCGATTGGTACCGCAGCTACTACGGTTAGCGATCGCCCAAGGATGCGCAACCGGCAATGAACTCCCACAAACCGTCAGAAACTGGGTGGATATAAACAAGTGCAGAACTTTGAGTACAACGCGCAGACTGGCAAGGCTTTTTGTTGTGCGGATACTTAGGAATCAGGATTGAATAAAATCTCCCACCTTGTTACGGGCGCACGGCCGTGCGCACCTTCGAAAAACCAAAACGATACATTAATTGATCCGCATTCCTTAACCGTGGCGACCACGATGGAAACAAGGAAGTGTTCAGTCGTAGATCGGTTGCTCAAGCCTGTCGAGCGACACAATTTGGAGCGGCTTACGAAGCATTATCTGAAGCCGCTCTCTCTTAAAAAATAGCTTCTGCGTCAGCTCTATTTTTTAAAAAATTGCCAGATTCCAGGCTGCAACACACCATAGTGAAAGTCAGTTTCTTTGAGTGCTGGTCACACGATGACCGATTACTACCAAATCGGTGGCAGTCTTGATCACGACGCCCCCACCTACATCGAACGACAAGCGGATAAGGATCTCTACACTGCGTTGTTAGCGGGCGAGTTTTGCTATGTCTTCAATTCCCGCCAGATGGGCAAGTCGTCGCTGATGGTGCGTAGTTGGCATCGCTTGCAAACAGAAGGACACCGCTGTGCGGTGGTCGATGTCACCAATATTGGCAGCGACCATATTACCCCCGAGCAGTGGTACCGGGGCATGATGGGCACTCTAGCGATGCAGTTCAATCTCCATACCCGCGACATTCGCACCTGGTGGAATGAGCGCAGTCACCTCTCGCTAACCCAAATCCTGAGTCAGTTTATTGAATTGCTGCTGGCTCAATGTCCCGAGCAACGACTGTTTATCTTTGTGGACGAGGTGGACAGTCTGTTGAATCTGCCCTTCTCCGTCGATGACTTTTTTGCGCTGATTCGCTTTTGCTATAACCGTCGCGCTGTAGAGCCAGACTACAAACGGCTGACCTTTGCCATCTTTGGGGTCGCCGCTCCTGCCGATTTAATTGCTGATAAACAGCGCACGCCGTTCAACATCGGTCGAGCCATTGTGCTGCAGGGCTTCACCCCAGAAGAAGCGATGCCTCTGGCCCAAGGCTTAGACATTCAAGCGCCCAATACCCAAGCGATTTTGCAGGCCGTACTGAACTGGACCGGGGGGCAGCCCTTTTTGACGCAGAAGGTGTGTCAATTACTGGTAACTTCCAGTCAGACGTCGCTGAATGAGCCTTTGAGCATTCCGCCTGGGATGGAGTCCTTTTGGGTCGACAGGGTGGTGCACGATCTCATCCTAACTCACTGGGAATCGCAGGATGAGCCGGAGCATTTACGCACGATTCGCGATCGCCTCCTCTATGACGAGCGCCGCACAGGACGCCTACTGGGCATGTATCAGCACTGGTTAGAAGGTCAAGCCATCCCCACTGACGACAGTCGCGACCAAATTGAGCTATTGCTCAGTGGTCTGATGGTGCAGCAAGCTGGCCAGTTGCACAGTAAAAATCGCATCTATGAAAGTGTGTTTGATTTGGCTTGGGTACAAAAGCAACTCAACGCCCTCCGCCCCTATTCTGAAGCTTTTGAGGCTTGGGTGACCTCTCAGCAAATGGATGAGTCGCGACTGCTGCGGGGGCAAGCATTACAGGATGCTCAAGCCTGGGCCAGGGGAAAAAGTCTGAGCGATTTAGACTATCGCTTTTTGGCCCTCGGGCAAGAACAGGAACAAGCTGAAATTCAGCGATCGCTCGACCTCGAAAAGGCAGCCGCCGCTAAACGGACAACCCGTTTACAGCGAATCCTTCTAGGCATGACCTCAGGAGCATTGGTGATCGTTTCGTTGCTGGGTGTGGCCGCATTTTTCCAGTATCGGCGAGCGATCGCCAGCGAGCATAACGCTCGTTTGAATGAAGTTCAAGCACTGATTTCATCGGCAGAGGGGCAGTTTGCAGCCCACCACGAACTCGACGCCCTCGTGGATGCCATTAAGGCCAAACGCAATCTCCAAGCACTGGATGAGCCTCATCCGGAGTTGGAAGCCGCCGCCGATCGCGCGCTGCATCAGATTGTCTACTGGATGAATGAACGGAATCGGCTATCGAAACATGCGACGTCGATTCTAGCGTTTGCCCATAGCCCAGACGGAAACTTGATTGTCACAACGAGTCGAGATGCCACCGCCAAGCTCTGGGCGCGGGATGGCCAGCTATTACATACGTTTGAAGATGCAGGTGACAGCTATGGTGCCGCGTTTCATCCCCAGCGGCCTCTAATAGCAACCGCTAATTTGGATGGCAGCTTGAAACTTTGGAACATTAATGACAAATCATTAGTTCAAACGATTCAGGCTCACACAGGCCCGGCTTGGGATGTCATCTTTAGCGTCCACAGTGATGGAACAGAGGTTTTACTGTCAGGAGGGGCTGATCAAACAGTTAAAGTGTGGGATCTGGACGGCACCTTGCTCAATACCTTGTCTGGACATCAAAGTGGTGTTTTGCGAGTAGCGGTTAATGCAACCAAGCAACTGATTCTCTCAACCGGCCTGGATAACATTGCTAAAGTTTGGACACTTGACGGTCAGCTTTTGAGTACTTTACCCGCCGCTGCGAGTGGCGGTAGCCTCTGGAGTGGCGCGGTTAACCCCGATGGCAACATGGTCGCCATCGGTGGGGATGACCGGATGGTACAGCTTTGGCAACCAGATGGCACACTGACGACAACTTTGGCGGGCCATACGAAACGCGTCGGCGGGGTTGACTTTAGCCCCGATGGTGAGGCGATCGCCTCGGCGGGGTTAGACCGCACGATTTGGATGCGCGGGATAGACGGCTCTCCCTGGCGGGTGCTGCAAACGGCGGGCGATATGCGTGGCATCAGCTTTCCCGACAGTGATGCTCAAACACTGGTAACGATAGACAGCAGCAACACCGCTCAACTGAGGCAATGGGAGTCCCCTCTGCTGCAAACTATCTTTTTGAATGATGATGTCTGGGATATTGCCATCAGTCCAGATGGGGAACGTCTCATTTCTGGAGACAGTCCTATCGTTCATGTTTGGGATCGCGACCGCAAAATTGTGGCCACCCTGGATGCCGGACAAAACACACTATTTGGGTTTGATTACAGCCCCAATGGTCAACTAATTGCAGCAGCGGGTGCTAACGGCACGGTTCAACTCTGGAGCTTCACAGGAGAGCTTTTGCAAAACTTGCCAGGCCTCGACGAGTTACAAGCCTGGAGTGTGAGCTTCAGTCCCGATAGTCAGCGGCTTGCTGCCATCGCCGAAGATGGGAGAATTTTTGTGTGGACGACAAGTGGCGAACTCATTCACACGTTTCAGGGCAATAAGGACTTGGGGCTCAGGATCGAGTTTAGTCCCGATGGTCAGCAATTAGTTGCCTCCAGTGGCAGCGGTATGCTCCAGATTTTCCAGGCTGATGGCACGCTGCTCCATGAGATCAAGGGCCACGATGCAGCTGTCTTTGGCCTCTCAGTGAGTCCTGATGGTCAGTTTTTTGCCTCTTCCAGTAGCGATTCAACTGCCAAGCTTTGGCGTTGGGATGGCACCTTAGTCAAAACCTTTGAAGGGCATACCAATGCTGTTTTTGGGGTGGACTTCAGTGCCGATGGTCAAATGCTAGCGACCGCCAGTGCCGACAATACGGTGACCTTGTGGGCCCTGGAAGGAGAGCCAATCAAAACACTGTATGGTCAAGGCCCTGGCTTTAAAGACGTAAAGTTTAGCCCCACGGGAGAACTGGTGACCGTGGCTGAAGATGGTACCCTGGCCCGATGGAATCTAGAGGATGTGTTGGCACTAAGCGAGCTGGCATATGCCTGCGCCTGGATTGCTGATTACTTGCGGACGAATAGTGAGGTTGCCGAGAGCGATCGCGCACTCTGTGATGGCATTTAATCACATGGGGTTTATTGAGTCGTCCTATTTTTCAAAATCGACAAGACTTGAATTCGTCTAGACAAAGATGGCATTTGTCTAGATCGCAACGACGCTTGTATCAATAAGAAATTACGCACCCAATAACCTTTCGAAAAATAAATAATTCAGCCTAAGAAAAAAGCAGAAAAGACGGAAAAGACGGAAAAAGTCCGTGAAATCATGTTCGTCACAAGATTTTTGTGCGAAGGTGAGTAAGTAATTCTTCGGAGTTCCTGATGTTGACTAAACTTAATCTCAATGCATATGGCATGTGCCGTAAATTCATAGGCTTCATCTACTTCTTTCTATTGATTTCAAAACTCTAATAGGGCGCATCATCAATTAATCCTAGAAACCTTGAGGAATGAGCATGATCTCGCCCACGTCTCATTCACAGGCTAGGGGCTGTTAACGCTAATTTTTCGGGTTAGCTCTTTTCAGAAGCCTTGCGTGGCAAGCACGGTAAGAGCTACCTACCCTAATCTTTAGTCTTGACGCTGCACTAGGTATACAGAAAATAACGCTAACAATTATTGATTAATGATTTTAGTTGATGAGAACTCTTGTATGGATCCAGAAGAAGTCCTGCTGTCCATTGAGAATCGATTCCTAAAACGAAAGCTGAACCCTGCGGAACGGATTGTTCTGGGGCAAACCTGGAACAAGCAAACTTATGAACAGATGGCCAGGCACTCAGGCTATGGTGATGCTCACCTTAAGGACACGGGCTATAAGTTGTGGCGTGAGATCTCCCAAGTCCTAGGACAACGGGTAACCAAAAAGAGCCTGTTGTTTGTGCTGAAGGAGCATCTGCGGCAGGCTGCTGCAGAGACTGACAATGCAACAAATGTCTGGCAATCAAAAGGGGTAGCCCCCGTAGAGCCCCCCTTAGCTCAAGTGCCCTATCCTTCTGGGCCACTATCGCCAGATTCACCACTGTACGTTGATCGTCCCCCAAATGAAGACATTGCCCGTCGAGAAATTCAGCGTCCTGGAGGTTTCCTGAGAATCAAAGCACCTCGGAAAATGGGTAAAACCTCCCTGGTGTTCCGCCTCATGCAAACGGCACAAGTACAAGAATATAAAACAGCCCATTTAGACTTGCAAACGATTGATGAGGCAATATTCGTCAATACCGAAACGTTTCTTAAATGGTTTTGTCTGCGCGTTAGTCAAGAGCTTGGCATTGCCCCAGAGCTTGATAAGTATTGGGACTCGTCTATGGGCTATAAAGTCAGTAGCGAACTTTACTTCCAAGAGTGCATTTTAGGGCAAAGTCACAGACCTATTGTGCTGTTCATTTCTGCAGCTGAGGAACTTATTCAGCATTCACAAATTGCTCAGGACTTTTTTCCGCTGCTGCGTTACTGGCATGAAAAAGCTCGGTGGAGCCCTATTTGGCAAACTTTACGCGTCGTCATCACCCATGCCACTGAAGTTTATGTACCCCTAAAAATTCATCAATCACCTTTTAATGTTGGTCAGGCAATTAAGCTTTCAGGGTTTACAGTGGCTCAAGTTGCCAAACTCGCAACACATTACGGGTTGAAAACGGTTGATAGTATCTTGGCTCAAAAGATTATCGAGATGTTGGGTGGCCATCCCTATCTAGTCAACGTTTTTCTATATCATCTAGTGACTAAATCGACACAGCCAGATGTGCTATTCGAAGCTGCCGCCACCCCTTCTGGCATCTACGGGGCTCATCTGCGTGACTATCTAGCGATTCTCAAGCAAGCACCGGATTTGGCACAGGCCATGCATCAGATTGTTTCTAACCCGACCGGTGTAGAGTTAGATGCGGTCACGATGTATCGCTTAGAAAGCTTAGGACTCATTCAAATTAGTGGATATCGAGCAATGCCCGGATGTGAAGTCTATCGTCTATATTTTCAAAAGCAGTTAAGTCTTAAGTAAACACTGGCGTGTTATTTAAGTTGGGAAGAATTGATAGTGCAAGTCTCTAAAACCAGCATTTGTCAGGGCAATGGCTTTGTAGTTGTCAACTTCTGCCACCTAACTGCGGGATGACATACCATTTTGAATTGATGGCCTAGACACTTTCCTACCAAAAGGCATTCAGCAGAATCAAACATATATAAATCCGAACTTTTTATTTTTCTTCACACTCAAAGGCTTTAAGTTGCAGAGTTTTCCTAAAAAACAGACTTTATATCTAGTGATGATTGAGATTTAATGTGAAGTAGTCCTGTTAGCTCTCTTCAGGCTTTGTCTCTATCGATTAGCGATAAAAGGCTTTGATCTTTTATGTCTGACGACTGGAACAAGTCTTAAGGAGCTTAGCACTCGGCAGCATTATCGATCACGCAAAACGGACCATACCCTGGTTCGTTTTTCATGGATTCATGAAATAAAAATATCTGAGTCTGAAACTCTTGTTTGAGACTAAATAATGAAATAAATTCCCGAACAAACCGACTTTACTTTCATTGATATATCGAGCTTTAATTATCGACAATTCCGCCGATTAATCTTGTTTTAATGAACGCAAAAAGCATGTCGATTTTCACTACTCTGAAAGTCAACTTGCTTTCAGAGTAGGCAGCACAATATTGAGAATGAACTTTAGTAACTGAAGTCAAGATCTTGAATTTTACTGCTGTGCCCTCTAGGTCTTTGAACTTTTCGGACTCATTTTAAAGTTCGGAGAAAACCCGTTCAATGCTTTTAGGAGGTGGACTTAATGTTTGGATTAGGAGTACTCATGACTGGTTATACAAGGAAGATTTGGCCATATTTAAGTTCTCATCCGCCTTCACAAGGAGATATGCGGTATCGCGATGCGTTGGCTCGTCTACTCAACTGGCTTTCCCAGTATCGCTCTATAGTGCTTTTTTTATCGGCAATTGGCATAGTCGTTGGTTTATCGACCGTGACTGTCGCGCAAGAGGATATCAACTTAGAAGCCCTGGCAGAGCAGGTAGCCATCCAACAGGGGAATCTCAATGTTGTCTGGATTCTGGTGGCTTCTACACTTGTCGTTTTTATGAATGCTGGATTCGGCATGCTTGAAGTGGGCATGTGCCGTCAGAAGAATGCGGTCAACATCCTCTCCAAAAACCTGATTGTATTTGGGTTGGCTTTGCTGACCTACTGGAGCATTGGCTTTGCATTCATGTTTGGCCAAGGGACTAGCATCATTGGCCTGAGCGGTTTCTTTATGTCTGGAGACTCGGCCACCTACGGTTTAGATCCCTTTCCTGCTGGGTTGCCGGTGACAATTTTCTTCCTGTTTCAGGCGGCGTTTGCCGCAACCTCTGCAACGATTGTGTCAGGGGCTGTCGCCGAACGCATCCGGTTCGACGCTTTCTTAATTTTTAGTGTGGTGAATATTGCCTTCTACTGCATTTCAGGCAAGTGGGCCTGGGGTGGTGGCTGGTTAGCTGATTTAGGGTTTGCTGATTTTGCCGGTTCTACCGTGGTTCACAGCGTTGGGGGCTGGTCGGCGCTGGTTGGGGCGATCGTTCTGGGGGCGCGCTACGGCAAGTATGAAGGCAAGCTTGTGAAGCCGATTCCGGGGCACAACCTGAGCTTGGCAACGCTAGGTTGCCTGATTCTGTGGATCGGCTGGTTTGGGTTTAACCCTGGGTCTGAGCTCGCTGCCAATGAAAACATTGCTTACATTGCTATCACTACCAACCTATCCGGCGCGGCGGGGGGCACGATAGCCACCTTTGTCTCTTGGATCAAAGGGGGTAAGCCCGATCTTGGTATGGTGATCAACGGCATTCTGGCTGGATTGGTGGGGATTACCGCAGGTTGTAATCAAGTTTCGCTCCCCGCTGCCATCATCATTGGCTGCGTTTCTGGGGTGCTGGTGGTCTTCGCGATTGACTTTTTTGATCGTCTCCGCATTGACGATCCGGTCGGGGCGATTTCGGTACACCTCTGTAACGGTATCTGGGCGACCTTAGCGGTCGGTATCTTTGGTGAGAATGCCGGAATTCAACAGTTTGGCGTGCAGCTCCTGGGAGTCACTGCCTACGGAGCCTTTACCGTTGTGACTGGCCTCATTGCCTGGATGGTATTGAAAGCAACGATTGGTATCCGCGTCCATGACTACGAGGAGATCGAAGGTCTGGATATCCACGAGCACGGCCAAATTGCCTATGCGGGTTTCTCAATGGTGGATGAAGCTCCCAGTTCAGAAATTGAGACAAAGTTGTAAGGCCCACCATCCTTAGGGCGCTTCATCAATTCATCCTAGAAACCTTGAGAAATGAGCTCTATCGCGCCCGCATTCATGCTACAGGCTAGGCTGTGGCGCTTTCACCATAAGGGGTTGACCGCTAAATGATGACAGCCCCTAAGTCTTCTGGCTCAGATGTCTATGGGCTCTGGGCCAGAATCACTCCACTGGGGGTGTCTCCGCCCCCTTTCATAATTATTTGTCACCTGAGCCATGTTAGGACTGAGGCAGCTTCGAATTAAATCTAAGGTGATGCTGGTCTTGTTGATCGTCAGCTTAGGATCTTCGGCAGTTATGGGCTTCCTGGTTTGGCAGCGAGCTCGCAATATTCTTACCCAGCGCATCTTTGATCAGCTCACCAGCGTTAAAGCCTCCAAATCAGCTGAGATTGAATCCTACTTTCAATTCATGTACAGCCAGGTTGAGACGCTAGCTGAGGATCGCATGATCGTGTCGGCGATGGAGGAGTTTAGCCAGGCATTTGACCAGATTAGTGCGGCAAACTTACCCATTACCCCTGAATGGGAACAGGCGATCGCAACCTATTACGAAGAGGAGTTCTTTCCTCGGCTAACCGACAACATCGAAGGCACCCCCATTTTTGATATTTACAATCCGGGGGGAGCGGTCGCGCAGTATTTGCAGTACTACTACATTGCCCACAATCCCCACTCAGTGGGCAGTAAAGATGAACTGATCCAGGCAAATGATGGCAGCACTTACAGTACGGTACACAGTCGCTACCATCGCATTTTGCGAAATCTGATCGTCAATTTCGGTTACTACGATCTCTTTTTGATTGACCACGAAACAGGCGACATCGTCTATTCCGTTTATAAAGAAACTGACTTTGCCACCAGTCTGGATACCGGCCCCTATGCCCGCAGCAACTTTGCTGAAGTGGTCAATATTGTGCAGAAAAATCCTGAACCTGGGGCAGTGCAGATTATTGATTTTGCTACCTATCGCCCCTCCTACGGGGCTCCTGCTGCCTTTTTGGCAGCCCCCATTTATGACGATGGGCAGCAGGTCGGGATTGTGGCGGTGCAGTTGCCGGTCGATCGCATTAACGACGTCTTGACGGGTAATCAAAACTGGGAAAACGAAGGTCTGGGGCAAACGGGAGAAGTTTACCTGGTGGGTGATGACTTCCTCATGCGATCGATTTCTCGCTTTCTCATTGCAGATCCCACGGGGTATCGTCAAGCCCTACAAGCAGTCGGTACCCCCGATGATGTGATTGAGACGATTCGGCGGTTAGAAACGTCAATTTTGCTCCAGTCGGTAGAAACAGCCGGGGCTCAAGCGGCGCTTCAAGGTCAATCGGGCACTCAAATCATTGATGACTATCGCGGGATACCGGTATTAAGCTCTTATGCCCCTTTGGGCATCAAAGGGGTGAATTGGGTCATTCTCTCGGAGATGGATCTGGCCGAAGCCTATGCGCCGCTCACGAATTTACAGGGTTTCATTCTGATTACGGCGGTGATTTTGGTGTTTTTGGTCACGCTGATTGCAGTGGTGGCGGCCAACAGTCTGGTCAGACCGATTAGTTTGCTAGTCGCAGACTCACGAAAAATTATTTCCGGTGAGCTCGGTGAAGCCGAATTGCGGTCCACGACCCACGACGAGTTGAGTTTATTGGTAGAGGCCTTTAACGAAGTTAACCGGAGTCTGCGAGAACAGCGATCGCTGGTTGCCACCAAAGAACGGGAAAACAAAGCGCTGTTGCTCAACATTTTGCCGAGTACTGCCGCCGAACGTTTGGCGAATGGGGAAACCCTCGTCACCGATACCACCCAACAGACAACCGTTTTAGTGGCCAGCTTAGGAGGCTTAACGGAACTGTCTGCTAAGCGAGCCGTACCTGAAGTGACAAGACTCTTAGCTGAGTTGTTCAATGACTTTGATGAAGCAGCCGAGAACCTGGATATATTGACCCTCAATCGAATTGGCGATTTCTACTTTGCGGTTTGTGGTCTAACGGCCCCCCGTATGGATCACACCAAGCGAGTGGTGGATCTAGGTCTCACCATGCTTGATAGCCTGCAGCGCTTCAACCATAAATACAATCTCGACCTCAAGCTACGTATCGGCATCGATGGGGGGGAATCCATTGCCGCGGTGATTGCAACTAAGCGTCTTAGTTATCACCTCTGGGGCGAAACCCTGGCGATCGCCTATGAGCTTAATCAGATAGCGGCGAGCAACACGATTCAGGTAACGGCCGAAGTGCACGACAGTGTACGAGATTTATACACCTTCAAACCAGCCGGGGATATTGAAGTTGCTGAGGTCGGTCGTCTGACTAGCTGGGTGCTCTACCGGGGCGGCACTGACCGTCCCAAGCCCGATCACACCGTGCGTGAGATTGAGAGCACCGTGACTGTAGAGCAAGATCCCGTCTAACTTTTCGCCCGCCCAAGGGCAGTTTCAATGCTTGAAATTGGTGTGATTGCGCCCCTGCGGATCTTGCCCCTGCTACTTTCTCTAGTTCACCTAACCTGCAGTTCATGACTTGACAGACCACTCTGGTTACTCCCCAGCGTTACTGCCCACAACGTTACCGCCAGGAGCCTTGATTCTCCATGACTCAGACGATTTGGTTAAAAGCCTTACTCTTTATTTTGGGATTTCCTTTAATCACGCTCATTTTGGGTGAACTGATTGATCGCCTTGAGAATCGTGGCTATAAACCCATTGCTCAACTCCTCATTAATATTCGTACGCTGGTATTGCCGACGGTTGCCATTTGGCTACTGCTCCATCAGTTTCTAGCCATAGCGCGAAACACCATTACCCTCAAGGCGATCGAAACCGCGATTGGGGGGGCCATAATTGTCACCAGCCTATCGCTGCTGGGGATCCTCCTCACCAGCGACCCCAAAGCGACCTCCTGGAAAGTTTTGAGGGTACCTCGCCTCTTTCTGCAAATTGCCCGCATTTTGATTGTGCTGGGCATTAGTTTCTATGTCTTAAGCACCATTTGGGGGGTCGACCTGAGTAATCTGGCCACGGCCCTGGGGGTGGGCTCTTTAGTGATTGCCCTAGCCCTGCAAAACACTTTGAGCAACCTAGTATCGGGTTTTCTGCTCCTGTTTGATAGCCCCTTCAAAGTCGGCGATTGGATTCGCTTTGGAGAGATTGAAGGCCAGGTCGTAGACCTCAATTGGCGATCCGTTCGTCTCCAAACTCTGGAACGAGATCTGCTTGTAGTCCCGAACAGTGTGTTAGACCAACAAAGCATCTACAACTTTAGTCGGATCGACCCGCTGCATGCAGAACGCTACTTTGTGGGATTTTCCTACGATGATCCGCCTAATTTTGTGAAGCAGGTACTTAAACACGCAGCCAACGAAACTTCAGACCTGCTAGATAATCCGGCTCCTGATATCCGCACCATTTCCTACGAAGACTTTGCTATCACCTATGAAGTCAAGTACTACATTGATGACTACGCCAAATTTGAGCGCATTCGCAACGAACTCAGCACGCGGATTTTTTATGCCGCTAGGCGCAATGGTCTGACCATCCCGTTTCCGATTCGCACTCTGCATCACGTCCCCCAACGGCAGCCTAAACGAGCTGAGCATATCCAGGAAATTGGCGATTTTTTGCGATCGCTCCCCTACTTCACCATCCTGGCTGCAGAGGCCATCACGAACTTGGCCGAAAGTGCGGTTTTACAGGTATACGGTGTTGGCGATCGCGTCATGGTTGAGGGCATCCCTGACGAAGGTTTTTACATCATTCGCCAGGGGAGTCTCCGGCTTTATGTGACCGATGCCCACCAGCAGCAACGCGAGATTGCCCACCTCGCCAAAAACGACTTTTTTGGGGAAACTGCGCTGCACCCCGGGAAACCGAGTTTGGTCACGGGCGTGGTTGAGCAAGATCTGACGGTGTTGGTTTTTGGCCATGAAGCAATTGCCGCTCTGATGGCTAGCAGTGCCCGCTTCGCCAACCAGATGAACCAGTTTATTGAAGATCGTAAAACCTCCATTCGCCTGGCTCAAGAAGTCAAGCCTTACCGGCCCTCGACCCTAATTACCTCGGCCAACGGCCTGACCGAGCAATCTGAAGTTGCCACACGAGCCTCTACGCCATCTTGACCATCAATCACCCAATTTTAAGCCTGGAATTTGACATCTCTTTACTCCTATGAAACCTAAAAGTAAAACCAAAGCAGCCTCCACAACTAAAGCCGCAGAGGCGTCTGCCACTCAGGAATCCCGGCAAGGCATCGCCTCGCTCCCCTCAAAGTCGTCGCCCGCCCCGGCAACCGCAGGGACACAGCCGGTGCCCCTGGCAGCGAGTGCAATAGACGAACAAGATTTACGTCTCTTTCAGTCGGTTGATATTGACGGGAGTGGCACGATTACCCGTGAAGAGTTTCTGAATGCTTTTGTGCGGGCAGGGCTCAAGTTAACCGATTTACGCTTTTCTGAAAGTCTGCAGGAATTGGGGTTCCTTTCGCCTCGCAATGACTCAGAGATTACCCTAGAGCAGTTTCAAAAAATTATCCGGCCCAATATTCATCTGATCCGTCGAATTCTTAAGGCCCAGCTGATCATTCCTGACTTCCAGGATTTTTGCCAGGATATCGACAAAATCTACGAACAGGTCAGCGATCACACTGGGGGCACCTTAGCCGACTACATTCCTCAGCTCGCCAGGGTCGACGAACGCAATTTTGCCGTTGCCATCTGCACGACCGATGGGCAGCGCTACGCTCGCGGCAACACCCTCGAAAATTTCACCGTCCAGAGCACCAGCAAAACGATTTCCTATTGTCTGGCTCTAGAAGAACTGGGTACGCAAGTCGTCCATCAGCATGTGGGCCGAGAACCGTCAGGCTTGGGCTTCAATGAACTCACCCTCAACAATAAGGGGCTGCCCCATAACCCCATGATTAATGCGGGGGCCATCATGTGCTGTTCCCTCATTCGCCATGATTTGGCCCATGCCGATCGCTTTGACTATGTGCTCAATTATTGGAGTCGTCTATCTGGAGGCGATCGCATTACGTTCAACAATGCAGTCTATCTTTCAGAGCGGGAAACCGCCCATCGCAACCGGGCCCTCAGTCACTACATGATGGAGAAAAAAGCCTTTCCCGAGTGGGCTGATTTAGAAGAAACCCTGGAATTCTATTTTCAGTGTTGTTCCATTGAATTAAATGCGGACCAGATGTCTGTGGTTGCCGCCACGATGGCGAATGGCGGGACCTGTCCGATCACCGGGGAAAAGATCTTCAAAACCAGTACCGTGCAACACTGCCTCTCTTTGATGTACTCCTGCGGCATGTATGACTACAGCGGTGAGTGGGCCTTCATCGTGGGCCTCCCGGCCAAATCGGGGGTATCCGGAGCCGTCATGGTGGTGATTCCCAATGTGCTGGGCTTGTGTATTTGGTCGCCTAATTTGGATACCCAGGGCAACAGCGTGCGGGGCGTTGAGTTTTGTAAGCAGCTCGTCAAGAAATTCAGCGTCCACAACTACGACAACCTAGATTTTCAGTCCGAGAAAAAGAACCCTCGGGTGAGTCCAATTCAACGGGAATCAGAAGAAATCACCAGCTTAATAGAGGTTGCCAGTCGCGGCGATCTCACTGCCATCACGCAATATCAAATTCGTGGAGTCGATCTCAATGCGGGAGATTATGACAAACGCACCCCGCTCCACCTGGCGGCAGCTGGCGGTCACAAAAATGTTGTGAGCTTTTTGATTGAGCATGGGGTAAACGTCAATGTCACCGATCGCTGGGGCTGCACCCCCCTCAATGATGCTGAACAGCAGGGACATACCGCCACTGCCGCCATTCTGAAAGCGGCTCAGGGCACAAAAGGCAAGGAATCTCATCCCCAGGCCAACATCAAGCTACCCAGCTCCGTTACGACTGATGTGACCGCTCTAATTTGGGCCGCTAGCCAGGGCAACCTGATCGCCATGTTGCCCTATATCGCTCGCGGCATTCCCATGGATGCGGCCGACTACGACGGTCGCACGGCGATTCATCTGGCCGCCTCAGAAGGACAACTGAATGTCATTGAGTTTTTGCTGGCGAATAAAGTCAACCCCAATGTGCAAGACCGCTGGGGCTTTACCCCCCTGGATGACGCGATCCGGCATCAGCACGATGACGTCGCTGCCGCGCTGAAGGCAGCTGGCGGAGCGATCGGCACTTTTCAGCAAAGTCAGTAGGCAACTCGATCCCCGAGTCCTCAATAACGGATGGATTGCGGGAAAAAACGGCATCGATGACTGGTAAACCCTAATTTCAAAAACGATGACCCAATCTCAAATGCTAGAGGTGATTCGGACAGGTTTAGACGCCCAGACTAGCCGCCCGAAAAATATCCTCATTGTGGGAGCCGGGATGGCGGGACTGGTCGCGGGCGATTTACTCAAGCAGGCCGGTCACCACATTACGATTCTGGAAGCGCAACATCGGGTGGGGGGCCGCGTCTACACCCTACGTGAGGGTTTAGCACCGGGGCTGAGAGCGGAATTTGGGGCGATGCGCATTCCCCAGAGTCATGACTTAACCATGACCTACATCAAACGTTTTCGTCTGAAAACACAGCCGTTCATCCTCAGCAATCCAAATGCTTACATTCATCTGCAGGGTAAGCGAGTCCGCCGCAAGGAATTTGACCCGTCGAAGTTTGCCTTTGATGTGTATTCCCATGAGCAGGGTCAGCATCCCAGCGACTTGCTCCAAGCCACCTTCAAACCCATTTACGATCGCGTTCAGGAACAAGGAGAGACCGTCTGGGATGACATCATTGCCGAGTACGATCACTTTTCCGTGCGCGGCTTCCTCAAGCATTCCGGGTGGTCAGAAGGCGCAATCGAGCTGTTGGGCATTCTGGGCAATGTCGAGTCGCGGATGAATTCGTCGTTTGTCAGCTATCTCCATCATGAATACGCCAGTACCTTTGCCGACATGGTGTATTTAGTCGATGGCTCCGATGCCCTACCCAAAGCGTTTTTACCCGCTTTAAGCAAAGAGATCCGCTTTGGGGCCTCGCTAGAGTCGATCGAGAATGCGGCCAATCAAGTCACCGTGACCTACAACACCTTGGCGGGTCAATTTCAAGCCAAAGCCGATTACCTCATCGTCACCATTCCCTTTAGCCAACTGCGACATATCGAAGTGACGCCCCCCTTCTCTCCCCGGAAGCGTCGGGCGATCCGCCAGCTCAACTACGACTCGTCTTCCAAAATTTTCATTCAGTGCAGTTCGCGCTTTTGGGAAAAGGATGACGGCATCCACGGCGGCGGCTCGGTGACCGATTTGGCGATTCGCAATATCTACTACCCCCAGCATGGGCAGGAAACCGGGCGGGGAGCCTTACTCGCCAGCTACACGTGGGGCCGCGATGCCCAATGCTTTGCGAGTTTGCCCCACGATTATCTGATCCGCCAGGCGATCGAAAACCTCCGGGAAATTCATCCGCAAATTGATCGCACCTTTGAAGTCGCGGTCTATCATCACTGGGGCAACGATCCCTATGCCGGGGGCGTGGGGGCCTTGCTGGAACCAGGCACAATGTCCAATTTTGAGGATATTGTGATGCCGGAAAGACGCGTTTATTTCGCAGGCGACCATTGCAGCAAATTTGAAACCCGCTGGATTCAGGGCGCGATCGAATCAGCCATTCATGCCGCCCAAGGAGTTCATGCCGCTCGATAACATCGCTTACCCATCAGAGTTTCTTCAAGTTCATGAAATCAACTCAGTGATATTGACGACATAGGATTATCGTGGCGCTGCCGCGATCGCGCCACTTCCAAAGAACGAAAAAAGTAGTTAAAACTATTGCATTTGGAACGGCTGCACGCATGCTTAACTAAGGCGTTTGCGCTCGGTTGATGCACTTGCTTGGCCCGCATCAGCCAACTTGAAGGGGTTGTATAAATTTCCGCCTAATCGGCTGTACTGCTTTGATACCAGTCATTGCGACGCTTACCTCACGCAACCCTACCTCAATCAGTTTGGTGACGAGCCGTTCCAATTCACTATCGTGCGTTGAATCAAGTTTTTGGTGAGTGAGGATTGATTTTTGGTTGGGGCTGGTGGGCAATGGCGAGTCTTCCTTTACAGACACGTTTTGGCGACATTGCCCACCCTACGTAGGCTTGTTTTGCTCCTAATCGAGAGACATGGCAGCAAAGTGTTTTCTAAGCAGGTCGTGAACAAAGCGATAGCGGCCACCAACCCTTTGCATGAAGCGAAGCTCAACCGCGTGATTTAGAAAACGAGCATAGTTCCAGGGAGTATGTCCATTTTTTGTCAGCACGATGCGTATAGCGACGTGTTGTATAACTGCTCCCAACCCAGAAACCAGTCCGAAATTCAAACCGAAAATCAGTCCGAAATTCAGACCGCCAATTAGCCCGAAAATCAGTCCGATATCCAGCTCGAAATCCCGTCCACTAATCAGTCCAAAATTCAAACCGAAAACCAGCCCAGTACTCAGCCCGAAAACCAAAATAACTATGATTGAATTTCGTAAAGTTTTCCAAACTCCCTGATTTGGAAAACTTGTCTCATTGACAACTGAATCGCCACTTAGCTCGAAACTTAGACCGCCAATCAACCCGAAAAATAGTCCGCCAATCAGACCATAAAGCAGTCCGTAAATCGGCCCACCAATCAGCCCGTTAATCAACCCGACAATCGGCCCACCAATCAGACCAAACTTTGATGCACCTGAGAATGAAAACATGAGCTTTTCGCTTAGCTCAATAGAGCTTGATGGCCCATAGAACAGTCCGATACCCAGCCTGCCAATCAGCCAATAAATCAGTCCGCCAATCAATCCGCTAATCAGCCCGTAAAGCAGCTCGCCAGTCAGTCCGCCAAGCAGTCCGCCAAACAGTCCGCCAAACAGTCCGCCAAGTAGTCCGTAAAGCAGCTCGTAAAGCAGCTTGTACAGATGAAGTTCATTTCGATTTTGGCGTAACATACTTGGCTGCAAACCTTCAATTAAAAACTCAGTTTTATGAGCACGTTCAAGTTGTTGCGCTAGCCAAACTAAGTAAATGCACGTCTGCTTTGGGTTCAGTTCTCTATTAGGTGGGTAAACACCGGTAGCCCCTTCAAGCTTTTGGTCAATAAAAGCATCAAATAGCTCTTCCTCATTGGTAATCGGCTTGCCCTGATAGGCAACGACTAGCATGGATAGAAATAACGGTTTTTGGGTAAGTTCCAGCAGCGTAGAGTTTTCTTGGAGCTGTTCCCATAAATGGCGGCGATTAAGTCTCTCAAAATAGGTCTGTATCTGCTCTTTTTGCAGCGGTTCTAAGTAAACTGAACCTTTAAGAGAATCCAGTTTAGCTTGTCCAGCCTCATACTCTTCCCGACGACAGCAGATAACGAGTCCATATCGCGCTTTCCCTATTAAAAACGTATTAATTTCACCAATGCATTTCTGCTGGTTTGGCAACCCTAGTTCATCGAGGCCATCGAGCAATGGCAGAATGTCGTTTTGTTCTAGCCAATGCTGGGTAATTAGCTTGGGAATGCCGTACTGCTGCTTAACCACCTCAACAATCCATTGCTCAATCGGTTCTCCCTTATCCCAGGCCGATAGCTCCAAAAATCAAGGGGATGGGCAGGTTATCATCCTTGATGGCTCGCTCTACTAGATCCCTGGCCAGATGAAGTAGTTCGGTTGTTTTGCCTGCTCCCGGTTCTCCCAGGATCAATAGCTTTCCCTGAATATCGGCTTGGTCAAAGACCTCCACAATGCTTTGAGTCGATGCCAATGGGATAGGGAGAAGCCGTTTGTCTTTGGAAAGGTCGGAAAAGGCGATTGAGTAAAGATAAGTTGGAAACAGAGGGGGGGTGACCTGTCTGGAGGCACAATCTCAGTCTTAGGCTTGCCGACCTGCTGCCGCTGGTCTTCCATATAGAGATCGAGTTTGACGCGCTCATGAAGAGAGGTCGCCAAGCGCTGGTCAATTTCGCGATTGAGAATTTGCAAAAGCCTACGGCGGGTCCTTTGTCGATCTCCCTCGGATTGTGTTGAATGCCGAGAACGGAATGGACTTTCTATACCAAACAGGCTCAACGTCCCAGAGAGGGCATCTCCGAAGACAAAGAGCGGGACGAGAACAGCCAATATTAGAGAGCCAACAACCCAAGCAGGATGAGACGTTAACCTTTCCATCCACTCAGGCAAGGATGTGGATTCAGTCTCAACCGCTATCAACCACACAACACTCAGCATTTTTCATCTGCTAAAGGCTTGCACGTTATTGGATGTCTCAACAAGCTTCAAGAAGCCTTACCAAGTATTAGCATGGCAGACACTATCAGGCTTGAAACCTTTAGTGTAAGGGCTAAAATCCTTGATGGATGTAACTGGACTCGAACCACTGCCCCAGGATGTCAACGAACCTAACAGAGGCAGCCATGCAGCAAACGCATAGGGCAGGATACCGTTAATTTGCTGCCCTGACTGCTGGGTTTTGGGATGGCGGCTACGCATGCTTAACTAAGGCGTTTGCGCTCGGTTGAGGCGCTTGCTTGGCCCGCATCAGCCAACTTGATGGGGTTGTATAAATTTCCGCCTAATCGGCTGTACTGCCTTGATACCAGTCATTGCGATCGCGGATGTTGCTCAGTTTCAGCTCTAGATTTTCGATGACGAGCAGTGGCAGGTTGGGGTTGCTGGCGGTGGTTTGGGTGGGGTCAGACAGCAGGCTGACGCTGAAGATAAAGCGGCCATTGGTCTCATTGGGCGCTTGTTGATCGCGCCACCAGTCCTCGATTTCAGCAGCCAGATTGAGGCGCAACTGGCGGGTGGCAAGTTCGGCGTCATGGATGTAGGTGCCATTCTGTTGAGCAGCGGCGATCGCCCTCGCATCAGGCTTTTCCACCGTAAATCGCGGCGTCAGCAAGACTGGCAATTTCGCCAACAAATCATCGGCGCTCAACTCACCGGGAGTTTGCACTGCCAGGGCAAAGGCATATTGGCAGGCGATGATCAGGTCGTAGGAGCGCTCTACCGGCTGGGGCAGTAAGACATTGAACAGCGCCTGCAAATGGTCAGCCAGATCCACCGTGTTGGGGGTGCTGAGCAAGGCGATATCCCACCGCTTGTTGTTGATGACCAACGGCGTCACCGGATTCTTAAAGCGGACGGCGGGCGTCGGGAAGAGAAAAGCGGGATTGGTGTCGCGTCCGGTGATCAGGTTTTTGTTGCGCGTGAGCTGAATAGCGGCCCAGGCACTTTGGTACGCCAAAATGTCGAGGTTGATGACGGTCACTTTGCGATCGGGCAGTGCCGATTCCCCAAAGGTTTCTATCCCGGTCGTATCCGCCAGGGACTCAAAGATAAATTCTAGGAAGTCATAGGTACGCGTCAGTTGCGCGTCGTCATACTGGAACGCGGGTGGGACGGCAGCGTCGGTATCCTCTTCAGCGGCGGGCAATGGGGGAATGTCAACGTTATTTTGCTGGACCCCGGTTAAGCGATTGCCCGGTAAATCGACTTTCAGGATTTGCTGATCGCTGGCGCTCAACTGTACCGTCGGAGACACCTTAACCACAGTGGTAACGGATTCCTCCGCGCCCGCCTCGGAGGAGAAGGATCGGGTTTCATCAATGGTGTAATGGGTGGTGTTAGGAGCGGTTTGGGTGAGCAACACCGCTTGCCAACGGGCCCAAGCTTGTTCGACCCGTTCGGCCAGGGTGGCGCAGGCATCGAGGGCCAGCAAGATTTGAGAGCGATTCCCCTCGGTGATGCCGGTTTCGATCAGGTCCAGGTCGCGAGCGATCGCGGGATAGACGTGGTGAAACTGCACTAGCGTATCGAGCAGCGGCGCATCGATAATCGTCCCGATCGCGTCTGGATCTTGAATGGTGGCGCCATTCGCCCCACTTAAAACGAGTTGGAACGATTCCACCTCCTCTAAGAGACTGTCTTGCAAGATTTGGACAGGGATGGTCTTGGTAATTTCACCCGGCTCGAAAGTGAGTTCGCCGCTAACGCCAACATAATCAGCACCAGGAGTATTTTCGTCAGCGCCCTCAGTGGCTGTGCCCGCTTGGGTGCGATAGGAGACGGTGACCGGCTCTGGCGACGGGGGGAACAAGCGCACAGTAAACACTAAAAAGACGGAGCTACCATCACTGGTGGGTTCGCGGGCGATCGCATCATCGACTACCAGCATGGGCACGTTGTCTGCCGAATCAACGTTGTAATCGATGCGGCATT
This sequence comes from Leptolyngbya sp. SIOISBB, assembly GCA_010671905.1. GTDB lineage: Bacteria > Cyanobacteriota > Cyanobacteriia > Phormidesmidales > Phormidesmidaceae > Halomicronema. The sequence continues at coordinate 4,986,534 of JAAHII010000001.1, read as the reverse complement.
CCACGGTGTCTTGGGCAATGTCGGGATGTTCGTAGAGGAACACATAGTTCCAATCGCGGATATCCTCCGCGCTGAGAATGTCACCTGAGAAGCCGTCGGGGTCGGGCACCGCCTTATGGGTGATCAGGGCTGGCGGCATCGGATAGTCCCGCAGCGGGATGGGAATTTGCACATCGCCAATGTGATTGGGGTCAGTCGGCGGCGTGGGCACACCAGGTTCGTTGAGCGGCACGACGAAATTGAGCCAGGAGGACGTCGCCGTCTCCGGATTGATGTTGTATTCCAGTTCATTGACCTGGTAGGTCAGATTCACCGCAATCCCTTCGTAGCGCTGCGGCGTCTGGGTATTAAAGAAAAAGGTCAGTGCCGATTTATCCGTATTGGGTAGCGTATCAAGGGTGAGTTTGGCGGGCGATAGCGCAAAGTCGAGGGTCTGGAGAAACGCTCGCTGGTCGGCGAGGGAACTGGCAGCATTAGGCGTCAGGTTATCGCTAATGTCGTCGTCCACAAAATAAGCACCCGTCATCATGGGTTGCCCTGACAGTCGCGGCGATGGGCGATCGCCAGAAGTCTCCGGCCAGCGATAGTTAGCGTCAGCGAACTCAATATCAACGTTGTATTGCACGATGGTTTCGATATCGTAGGCATCGGCCAGATGAGTCAGGAGTTCTTTATGCAGGGCGGCGACTGCCAGGTTGCGACGATCGGTGTAGGGGGCGGTCTCGGGGTTGAGAGTCGTCTGGAGAATATGGGTGACTTGCTGACTAATGGTGTCGGCAAGCTTTGATTTCACAGTTAATAGCCGCTCGATGCTGCCTTGGGCGGTGACGGTGGTGGGAGTCTCTCCAGGTTTGCTGATGGGGGTCGTATCGTTGGCGACAGATCCGGCGATCGCGGGGCTGAGCACATCTTCAATTGCTTGCAGAAACGTCCGCGCCGAACGGTTGAGATCCACTGCATTGGCCTGGATGCTGCTGCTGGGCGTCGCACTTAACCCGGTGCCTGACGTGTAGGCATAGACCGGCACGGCTCCCGACATCAAGGTGTTGCTCAACGGGGCGATAGAGAAAAAGAAGGGAAAGTCTTCTTGAATGTTGTAGTGAATGCCCGTTGGCCCTAAATGCACGGCCCAGACGGTATCGCTGTTGGACGGATTAGTGCTGTCGATATTGCCCTCATTGCGACCCACAGCCAGCTTCAGGTTGGGAAACGCCTGTTCAAAGGCCGTAGCAAAGGGGGTGAGGGAGGCGACGCGATCGCTAAAGCGGGTCGCGGCTCCATTCTCCGGGTCAGTCTCAGCGGTGTCGGCGTTATCGGTCGGCTCGGAGGGGGGCGCTGGCTCAATGGTTTTGGGTGAGAAGTAGGCAGCCACGGACTCGACGGTGCGTTTAGCAGCGTCGGGCAAGGGAGTGAGGGTGTTGTCGGCCTGCCCATGAATGAGCTCCTGGGGCCGCGACATTGTGACCTGCACATCCACTGAGAACAGCAGCTCCTCGGGATACTGCACCGAGTTCTCATCATCACCAATGGGAACAGGCTGGGTCACCGTCTTGGGAGCCGGGGGCACAATCCAGCGTTGTCCTGGCGCGACCAATCCAGGCACCTGCTGTAACGCCACACCGACTTCGGCTACGGTGAGGGGGCGTCGCGATCGCTGCTCTAACAACTCCACCACCAGCTTCAAATTGCTGCGATCAAACATGCGATGCAGTACTGCTAATGACGTTTCCAGCGTGGCGATTAAGGTTTCATCGAGTGCCGCATGGGCCGTGATGAGATCGGCGATCGCGGCTTGGATAGCGTCTACTTCATCGGTGATCGCAGTCGCCACCGAGTCACCGGAAAAGTGGACCGGCGATGGCTCATGCTGAAGTTTGAGAGTGCCATCAGCCGCCAGCAGTTCCGACTGTAACTGTGCCATCGGCGACGTGGCGATCGCTGGATCAAGCAGTTCTCGTAGCGCCGCCCGATTGGCCCCAGTCAGGTTGGTGAGCTGTTCATGAATGGCGGTAATCGCCCCCAGCGGCGGCTGAACCGCCTCCACGGACTGGTTGAGAGTCTGCTTGAGCGTTTCTAAGATCTGTTCGAGTTTGGCTGTCAGCGTATAGAGCGTATCGGTAGAGGCGACTGAGAGGATCGGTGAGGCACTGATCCTCTCAGTCGCAGTGACTAGAAACTCGGTCAGCAACGCCTCGACAGCAGCCTGATTGAGACCCAAAAGTTGAGCGACGACTGGCGGCAGGGTGATTTCGGTTGGCGATAGCCGGTTCGCTAGGGTTTGGTTGGCGATCGCGATCGCTGCCACCGTTACACCATTGCCGCTTTGACTCGCCAAGTTAGCGAGGGTGGTGGCCGTACTGGGGGCAGTCGTTAAGGCCAGTTGGCTAGCTGACAAACCGATGGGCGCGATCTCAAAGCGATCGGGCAGGATGAGATCAACGTTGGCTTTGACGCTTAAGCCGCCTGCGTTCTCAGTTACGGTCGGAGCATTCCGCACTGCCACGTCGCCAGCGGTCGTTTGGTCGGTCAAAATCTGATCGGTACTGAGGTCAGCGATGAGTTGGTTGAGGCTCTGGCTGTCGTCCAGGGGGGTTTCGACCGAGACGTCGGCCAACACCACATCCGTATCGCCCAAGAGGCCGGGGATGTTCTGAAGTCGGCTGGCCACAATGTTCAACTGCGCGGTCAACGTTGCTGGCGACAAAATCTCCCGCATATTGCCGACGACTCGCACAGTTTCAAGCACAGTGCGGTGATGATTGGTGGCGCGATTGAGGCGATCGGTCAGCTCCAGCAGCGGCGGCTCCTGAGCGGTCAGAGCCACCTCATATTCCAGCGAGGCGACTTCGACCGTCACCGTTCTGGAGATCGCAGAGTCGTCTGTAATGCCGCGCTCACGCAGCAAAGCCACCATCGCGAGGCGTCTAAAGCTGTCTTGTGGCTTGACCGGGTAGTCAGCTCCCCCCAGCAAGATCGCCTGATCGGCAATGAGTAAATCGGGCTGGGTCAGATTGGCCGTGATCAGGTCAACTACCGTGAGCGCATCCAGACTGTTGGACTGGGTCGCCAGCGTCGCGATCGCCTGTAGCCGATTTTCAGCCACTGTAAGCACCAAAACCGTTGCAATCTCGTCGTCGACAGTCGTTTGACTGGTGAGCACGCCGCCAGCGGCAAACAGAGTGCGAATATCCCGAATGGCCTCCCGCAACACTTGTGAAGACAGCCCATCATCCACTTGCTGCAAAGTGCTCAAGGTGTCGCCAGCCTGCACGACGTAGTCATCGCGATCGCCCAAACTGGGAATCACGATACCCGGACGCAGCGGCAACGCCAAATTCTCAGGCTGACTCAGCAGTTCATCGACTTTCTGGGAAATGGCGGCTTCTGGATCAGCGGGCAGAAGATCATCCCCTGCCTGTTGCAGCAGATTGGCGGCGATTTCTTCAAGGGTGGTGTCAAAGGCAATTTTCTGACGATCGTCGAGTGTCTGGAAGAGGGTGCCGACCGCAAGAATGCCCGGTTGCTCGGCCAGTTCAGCGGCGATCGCTGCCACCGCTGCCGCCACGAGATCGTCTTCCTCTTGGGCGAGCTGGGCGATCGCGAGGGCTTCAAACGTGTCGCCAGGTTGGGCAAAGGCCAGCTGCGGTTGAACGACCTCACTATCAATCAGGTCAGCGGTCTGGGCATAGGTGCGGACAATTTCCTCAACTTTGGCTTGCGGGTCAGTGCCATTGGGCACCAGTTTTTCGGCAATGGTCTGCAAGCTATCGACAGAGGCGTTAATGCGGAAGCTGACGGGCACCTGCAGCGGGCCGTTGCTGCTGAAGATGCCGGGGCGATCGCCGTTCATATCGGCTAAGTCAGCCAACTCAATCGTCAAGGTTTGGGCAATCTGGTGCAGGGGACGCACCGTAGCCTCGGCGGGTAAGGCAAATTCCTGCAAAAATTCCAGGGTGACTAAGTAGCGATAGGCATCATCGACAAATTGGGTGAAGGGAGATCGGGCGTTGCCGGTGAGCGCGGCACTCCAGGCGGGAATGACGGAGGTGGTAAGGGTGAAGGTCAGATTGGGGTCGTGAACCTGGTAATAAATTTGTTGATAGAGGGCGCGATCGGCCTTGATTTGATCGGCCACTTCCGCAAAGGCTTGCGCGGGGGTGGGAATATATTTTCCCTGATTAAAATTGAGTTCCAGGGTAATTTGAGCGGTACTGTTGCTGTGCGGTGTGATGAAGTAGCTTTCCCCAACCGAGGGCCACTGGTTAATGCCCAAAATCGGGTCAAAATAGCCGATCGCCAGGTCAATATCCGTCAGAATATCCCCGGCATCTCCCAGCCGATTGCCGTAGATGTCTTGCCAGCGAAAATCAAGCTTAAACGGCTGACCGATGGAATTATAGGGATTGGCCGTCTGCTTCAAGATCAAGGGCAGGGCGTTGGCATCTGCCTCAGCCGTGGGCGCAAATTGATAAATCGGTAGGATTTTTTCGTAGCGCCAGTCGGTCTCATTGCCCTCGATCTCGACGGGGCCGAGCGGTAACCGCTCTTGCTGCATCTGGCCAAAATGCTCTAGCAGTGACGCCTTATCCTGGCGCGGGAATTCATAGTACAGAAGCTGATAGAGCGTCGCCAGTTCATCCGTGGCCGCTGCCGCATTTTCCTCGGGTTCCTTTCTGAGTAAATTGAAGCCCAGATTCCCGCTAGGAATTTTCAGCACGGGCAGCGTTTGGCTGCTCTCAGCAAAGAACAGATGGGTACTGTTGACGGCTCCGGCATTAGCGATCGCCCCACTATCGGGATGAGACGCGGGGATATGCAGACAGTTGCTGTCAGAGCGGGGGTCACTGCCAAAGAGCAGCAGCACCGTCAATTGAGCAGTTTCGCCATCGGTAAAGAGGGCATCGGGTAAGCCGGTGGGTTCGCTGGCGGTGGTGTCGCGATAGGTCAGCCAGTAACCGACGTTGTTCAATCGACTGCTTTCTTGAATCAGTTGCAGAAAGGGGGTGAAGGTCGCGGGGGTGGACGCATCAAGCGCCACAAGGCGATCGGTATCAGCACTGGCTAGCGCCAGGTTGGTTTTGAGCAGCGCCACCGCCGCCGTCGCCTGCTGGGTCAGGACGGTGGTTTCTCCCGTGTCATCGAGATATAAGAGATGCAGCGCGGTCGGCGTATCGCCGGAATTGAGGAAAGCTTGCAGCGATCGCTCTCCCACCGTATCGAGTTCCGCGAGGGCATAGACGGTGGGCAAAAAGCCGTTGCCATCGACTCGGGCAATGCGCCGCACATTCAGGTTGAATTGGGTGCCCCATCGATACTCAGGAGTCGCATCGGCGGCAACGGCGGTGGGGGAGATCGCTTCGCCCGGTCGCCCCGCCGCCGTGTAATGCAGCGAGATCGTGGCAGCCGTCGGCTTCGTCTTCAGGTAATCTGACAAGTCGGCGGGCAATTTCCAGAGCTGATGTGCCTCCCCGTCGGGGGTCTGCCAGGTTTGCTGTTGCCGCAGGGCATAGCGTTGGGGCGTGCTGCCGTAAAACGGCGCGATCGCGAGCGGCCGGTCATTCCACGGAATGGTACTTAAATCCACCGCTTGCAATTGGTCAATGAGTTCTTGCTGTTGCCCGAGGTCGTAGTTCAAGCTCTGGGCGGTGGCGGTCGTTCCAGAAAACCGAATCCAGGGAAGCGTATTGCCCGATTTCTGCAGACTCAGGGCAGCCACCGCCGCCTCGCCAGGGACTTGCAGACTGAATTGCTGTCGGGTGGCCACATAGGCCGGACGGGTCGCCACGACGTCATCGTTCTCAAATAAGGGGAGTCGTAACCCGTGCAGCATAAAGCGTGAGGTCATGCCCGCTAGCTCTTGCAAGGCGGAAGCGGAGGGCTCTGTCCCCGAACCACCTAGCGCCGCCAGCAAATCCGCCAACGTGATGGGGTCATTTTCGAGAGCAGTGTCGCGGACGGTGTCAATGCTGTTTTGCAACGCCGATCGCATGATCAGCGTGAAATAGTCGAGGAACAGGAATTGGGCAAACGAGAGAGTGGGGCGACTGGAGTTAGCAGTCGTGACGGTACTTGAGAGCGCTAGTGACTCGTCCGTCGCCTGATCGTGATTGGGCAACAACGCCTGAAAGTAGTCTTGCAGTCGTTCAGCGTCGGCTAGGGTCAGTTTTTCTTGTTCATCGTCAAAGGCAACTGAGCCAATCGCCTGATTTTCGCCATCCTGCCGCACCAGGGTGAGCTGCGGAATCATCGGAAAAATCGTGCCGTTGATTTCGTCATCCTGGGACTCGGCGGTGATGTCAAACACCACGTTCTGCTCTAGAAACGCGATCAGCGGTGTCCACAGTTCATCCGGGGTACTCTGCTCTAAGTCCTCTACAAAGTCTGTATACATTGCCTCTAGCTCAAGCTGCGTGAGGGCAATGTTATCCGGGGCGATCGGTGCCGTGAAGGAGGCGCGGTCAAGGGTGGGGTGGTAGCTGTAAATCACCCACTTCAGCAGCAGTTTGGCGAGTTCGTCAAAGTCTTTACTGCTTTGGTCAGCGGCTTGATCAAGGGAATTTTCAATAAACAGTAGGGCCACCCCCGCCACGGTTGAAGTCGCGTCAGCGGTGGTTTCGGCTCGCGTCAGGCCCACCTGAAAGAAAATATCGAAGCGTAAATGTCCCTCGCCATCCGTGAGTGGGGACTGCTCAGTCACATAGTCCGGTAAGGCGAACTGCACGGGCTGTAACCGGCTGGCTAAGGGGGTACTCGTGGCGGACACGGTGACTGGGGCAGGTGTTGCGGCAGTGGCAACGGGGCTAGGCCGGTGGCGATTGAGCGGTTGGGCAGGCGATCGCTCAGTTCTGGAAAAGGCGCGAGCGGCCCGCGATCGCTTGGGCACCGGCGGCGCACTGGCCGCAAAAACGGGCAAAGGAGCCGCCATCGCTCCCCCACTGGCGGGGGCGAGTTGCCAGGGGGGCGTACTGTCAGACCCCAACTTAAATTCTTCGCGGATGGTCAGCCCAAATTTAAATCGCACCCGTACAAACGCGACCTTGATGGAAGCCCGCACAGAAACCCGCGCCACCAGGGCCAACTCGATCGCTTTATGGACTTCCACGACGAACTGGACAAAGACCTCGACCACCACCTCAACGTCTACGGTAATGACCTTAAAGTCCACCACGCCGTAAATGCGGCCCACGATGCCGGCGGTGCCCTGCACGCGGAAAAAGATCTCCTGATCCCGGCTGTTATCGGTGGGCTTAAAGACGGCAAACACCCCCTGCAATATCCCGAGCTTGGTAATGCTGACTTCTGCGCGCAGCGGGCCTTTCCGCAGCGTTCTGCCCAAGCCAACTCTCAAGCCAATGCCAAACTCGATCACCGGATCAAACACCCCATCGGTGATGCTGGGGGTGCTGGTGGCGGTCGCGGCGCTCAGTTTGTTGAAATAGAAGCCGCCGAGCCCGAGGAAAATGATCACTTCGACGGCGATCGAGCGATCGAAGTTACCCTGCCAGGGGAAGCCCACATCGATCTCAAAATCACCATTGGTGTAAATTGCCACCGCTACCGTTGGCAGCGTGAAGCTGACAATGCCCACCTGGAACTGCCGCATGGCATCGGGCAACGTCAACTCGGCCCGGTAAACACCCAGGTTATCGCTGAGGCGGCGATAGAGAATTTCAAATTCCAGCCCAGCAAAGCTTTTGACAATCGGTCCATCGAGGCTCAGGCGCAAACCATAGACAAACGGGTCATTAAAAATGAGGCTGAGGTCGATCGCGCCCAAAATGACAAATTGCGTCCCGATCAGCCAGCCACTCTCAGCGCTGAACTGAATCGGCTGCCCCGTAAATGAAATGGGCTGCGTCGGATCCGAACTCACCACCGAGGGCAAGCTACCTTGCAGGGCCGTGAGGGGATTTTGTCGCCGTTTGATGGGTGGCAGCGGCACCAGCGATTGCCGCATGACATTGGTAAATTGCTCAACGGTGCGGGCCTGTTGAATAATTTCGGGGGCAAAGGCCACCCGTTGCCCCAAGGCCAAAAATTGCAGCTCAAAAATGGGCGCTTTGCCGCTGGGCACCTTGGGAGGATTTTCGTTGACGGGATCCCAGGTTAGGCGCTTTTTGGGCTGGCCAGGAATGCTGAGGTTGACCGCGATCGCCACTTTTTTGTTCGAGGCGGAGCGGGCTGACTGGCGTTGACGCTGCGCCGTGCTGGGATCAGCACCAAACTGATACGACAAACCAATATCTGAGATTTCCGCGATTAAAACATTCAGCGAAGTCTGGTAGGAAATTATCAGCGCCTTACGGGTTAAATCGACCTCCAAACTGAATTTATCCAGGGCAATTTCTTGGTTCGTCAGTTCATCCCAAGGCGGGTCGAGTTCAAAGTCGATAATGCTGGGGTCATAAAGACTGACCACATAGGCAATTAAATCGCCCACGGTGGGATTGTTGCCATTCACCAAGCTGACGCTAAAGGTCAGTAACTGCCGATTTTTTTGAGGATCATTTGGACTTTTGGGATCGGGAACCGTCGTGTAAACGGCGCTGAGTAATAAGGTGCTGATTTGCAGATGGAAAATCAGTTCGCCCGATCGCTGTGCCAAAGCGGAGGAATTGCGTGAGGCGCTACGGGTTTGGGTAAACTGATAACTGACTGAAAGCTGCAAGGTATCAAAGAAGGGAATGGTGGCTCGCACCGTGCCGCTAATTTCCCCTTGCAGGGCCGACTGAGCGCCGTCGGGTCGCGTACTCGACGTTTTAGCGATTTGCACCGCCGCTTCAATTTGCAGGGTTTCTTCACCGGGCACCAGTTCAATGCCCGTATCCCACAGCAGCTCACCGCGAAAGGTATATTGAGTGTCGGTGAACTGCCGCTGATTTTCGCGATAGCGGGTTTGGTCATAGGTAAACGCGAGCGTAACCCGAAGATCTCGCAAACCAAACTCGTCTACCTGGTCTTGAGAAAAGCCAAACGCTTTGATGATTTCGGTGATGCTGATGTTTTCCGCGATCGCGGCCAACGTCCACCGATTGGCGACCAACTCGCCACCGGTTGAGGCGGTTGACGAGACAAACTGATGGGTGACCTGAACCGCAAATTCGCCCCCAAATAAGAAAAAGTCGCCGGCAAAGGTCAGTTTGCGCTGCTGGGCTAATTCATTAGCTCGCTGTCGCGCCGGTGCTGCGGTCGTCAGCGCCCCCGGATTGCTGGCATTACGCGACTGCGGTGGCTTGATGGACAAGACCGACACCGCTAATCGCTCGATCGCGATCGTCGGCCCCGAGTCGAGAGCGATCGACCAAACGTTTTCAATCGCCGCATCAAAGGCAAATACGCCCTTTTCGGGACGAAGTTCTACCGCCATCTGAGTGATGGCTAAATTTTGCAGCGACACTGGAGCGGCAAACTCCGCATCTGACAAAAGTTCTTCCAGGAGTGCCACCAGCAAGAGCCGCTGTCCGGCCACCATGCCGCCCCGAAACACGGTCACCTCTCGATCCTGGACTTTTTCCAGAATCAAGTTCACCGTTTCATCAGCCACCGTGAGTTCGGTGACGAAGCCGAGGTCAACTGTAGTTTGGCGGGGCGTCGTTGCAGTCATAAGTTCTCGTCAGACGGCTCTAGATTGATGTCGTAGAGTTTTGGCAGGGCCAAAGTTACGTTTTGCGTCATGCGCTCATTCAGTTTTGAATCCCCTCCTGGGAGGGGCAATGGGGTGGGTCGGTCGTCGAATGGCGGATTTCGAAACCCACCCCGCCCTACGGGCACCCCTCCACAGGAGGGACCCACCCCGCCCTACGGGCACCCCTCCACAGGAGGGACCCACCCCGCCCTACGGGCACCCCTCCACGGGAGGGGATGGCGGTCCGGTTGTAAACGCTAAACACATACGTGCCCAACCCTTACCGTGGCAGTGCTTATTGATTGCTGACTTTGAAATAAACCCCGCGCAGTTTGAGGTCTAACCCTTCAATCAGTTGGCCCGCATCTTCTACCCATTCCGCCGATAGCCCAACGGTGTAAGCAGTTTTGTCTTTGGTAGCAGGCCCCGTTCCTCCTGCCGGAGCCGCTGAACCCGGAATTCTGACGTGGAAGGCATCGACATATAGCCCAGCATCAACCACCAAATTGGCCGCCGTCTTCAGGGCCGAAATATCTGGCAGTTCGTCCTCATTCAACTTGCCATCCTCGGTCAAAAAGGAGGCAGTTTCCCCATCTTCTACCGCTCCCAAGGTTTGTAAAATGCTGTTCAACGACTGACCCACGGTGCCTAAATAGACCCGTTCTCCGGGCGGCAGTTCGACTTCAATCCCCTTTTCTTTCAGTTCATTAATCGCATTTTTCGGTTCGAGGGCAATGACTTTTCCCGCAAGCTCTAGGGCAACGCCAAAGTAAACTTTGGTTTCCGTCGCTGTGGTCGATGTAGTCGGTTGAATCTCAGACATAACGAAGGTTCCTTGGGGTGCAATATCAAGTGTGAAAACAATTGGGAGCGATCGCGATCGCCACACTTAAATCCGTCAAATAAATCCGTCAAATTAGGGCTGGTCTAGACGGTCTAAATCGACTGCTGCTTCGGGGGGCACAATGGAGGGGTTTGCCGCAACGAGATTGCCCGCTGCATCCACCGACTCTCCAAATCCCCGTTTGACGATGACGCCATGCGGGTGTGCGGCAGACTTAGGCACGGGAAACACGGTGACTTTCAACCCGCGCGGGTTCACGGTGGGTGGCGGGGGCTGAAAGACCTCAATTTTTAGGTTCATCTCGGGTGGGTTTTCTGCCGATTGCGCAAAATCAAACGGAAACACCGTCGCCATATCCCCCGTACCTGAATAGCGCGGCTCGGGCGGCGTGCTTTCCGTAACGGCGATCGCAGTTTCTTCCCACAGAGCGAACAGCGGATGGTTGGGCACGAGGGTCACGGGAACTTCGACGCCAAAGGTATCGGCGATCGCGGTCATGAAGTCAGGAATGGTTTGGATGCTTTCTGGATTTGGGATGTCTGTCATGGGTTGAGCCTGAGAGAAAATAGGTCAGGTGGGTAGCTGGGTGAGAGGGTGGATGGGTAGCAGGGTGGATGGGTGGGGTAGGGTCCAGGCATCTTCGGATATATGTTGTGGGTCTGAACTGGAAGCTTTCGGCGAAGATGCCTGGACCTTACAGGGGGCATCTTCTAGCGCGATCGGCGGCGGGGTGAGGCGCGTCCGGTAGCTTGACCTTCGGGTAGGGGGGCGGGTTCTTTGGCGTAAGCGGCATACCAGCCCACGGCGTCGTTGCTCGCCTCGGCATCGGGATTGCCAAAAATGACCAGTTCGGTCTGACCGTTGGGCGGAAATTTCAGTACGAAAAACTTCAGGGCAATTTTCTGGATTTTGAGCAGATAGGCTGCCTCCTCAGCGCCCAGATCGCGAAGCAATTCCACCTGTTTAAAGGACAGCTTGAGCACACTTTGCAGGGGAAAGCCCAGCGGATCGCCCCCAATGCCGGGGAGCCGAAAGCCCACAAATATCTGGGGCTGGTCTTGGGTACCTTCGGTGTTGGGTGCCCACGCCATCAGCAGATTAGCGACAAACTTAGCCGAGCCGCTGAGTTCGCCCAGACTCCCCAGATTGATTTCAAACTTGAATCCGAACCCCAAGCTGGGTAACGAGGTTCCCCGCAGGGGCGTCTTGACGCTGACAAAGCCTTTGGGGGCAGCAGTTTCATCATTGAGGGTGACAAACTCCACCAGCTTTAAGGGAAATTTGCCATATAAGCTTTGCGATCGCGGCTGGCTTTTCTTCAGATCAAACGCAATTTGGCTGGCATCAAAGGTAAAGGTCGGCGGCGTTTGGTCGTCGCACTCCATCGTGATCGAGAGTTGAGAGAACCGCAAAAACTGCTCATTGTCATCTAATGCCTGGAGGGCGCGATCGACCTTGCTGGCTCTCACTGCCGACTGCACCAATTTGCTGGGACTGTTGAGACTGTCAGGATCGAGCCGCCGCAAGTCTTGTAGCGCATTGAGGGCCGCCACTTCAATCGCGCCGATGCCATCGCGAATCGAATCGCCCGAGACGACTAGTTCCTCATACTGAGCGACTACGGCTTGAGCCTGTTCCAGCGCTTGAATGGCTTGCGGGTCGCCCTCTGGCAATGCTTCAAGTTGGGCTTTACGGGTGGCAAACACATCGCGGAGATCGAGTTCTTCCAGCGCTTCTAACGCAATGGTTTGGGGATTGTTTTGAAAGTCGCGAAAGTCAAATTCTCCTTGTTCTGATGCCTCCATCCCAAAGGAAAACAGATCCAGTTCAGGCAACGCCTGGAAGTTAAATTGCCCCCACAGCAAGAATTTCCCCACCGTTTTATCGGTGCGGGTGGTATCCGTGGCGAATTCGGCTTTGACAATATCGACTGTGTGCAAGACATGACTAAAGGGCAGTGCAAAAAAGTTTTCGCCGCTAAAACTAAACGCATAGGTAATCTCGCCGTCATGCTCTTCCGTAAACCCTTTCAAAATGACAATGTTGCGGTTGGAGGGACTATTCAGTAACAGCGTTCTTTCGGCAAACAGCTGGTCGAGCGTCAGATTCACATCACTCGAAAAGTCGGCAATTTGTGAGTTTTGAAACTGCACCCGCAGGGTCGCCACCTGAAAGGCATAGCCTGATGGCCCGGTCTCTGGCACCGAATTGTCTTCATAATCCAGTAGGCCAAACAGCGAGGATTGCTTGGCTGCCAGTTGCCGATTTTCCGGCACCACTGGCGTGCCATTGCTGCCCACATATTGAGCGTAAAAATCGCCTTGGATGCCGCATTCCAACGCCTGCAGTTCTGCCGGCAAGCCCTTAGGCGGCAAATTGACGTTGAGGGCAACCCAGCCCGACCACAGCTCACTGGTGGCAATGCGGGCGAGGGGGGCAGCGTTACTTTTGTCGCTTTCGGAGGCGGCGGCGCTGGCTACCGTGTCGATCGCCGCTTGAAAAAACTGCACCAGGCGATCGCTCACCCCTTGCACGTCCTTGGCAGTCTCGCCGACAAAGTGACTGGGCTGTTCCCACAGAGCCGTGTCCGGCAAAATCTCGATCAGCGGCTGGTCGAGAAACTTGAAGATCAGAATCGTATCGGAAGCATCGGCCGTTTCTGTACGCCAGTTCTCGGGATCGAGGTCAAACGTCCACCCTTGAATCGTGAGCTGATTGTCGGGAAAAACGCCCGCCAAAGACTCTGGATTTGTCACCACGAGAAACAGTTGGCTCGACTGAAAGGCACTGCGTAGGGGCGATCGCCGGATTAACTCCCGTAACCCAACGACCTCGTTATCCGTATCTTTGGCCAGGACGAGTTGACTCAGCCGCTCAAAATCATTCGTGTAGGTGCAGAGCAAGCCCTGCGGGGTGGTGCCAGTAATGGTACTGACCTCAGCCACCGGGGCAGCAGCGGTAGCGGCACGGGCGGGAGCTGGCCCCGGAGCTAAGGGAGACTGGAGTGCTGGTGGGCGATCGCCCCCTGGCGGTGATGCCAAGGCCACTGCTGCGGGCGTTTCCGACACCAACGGCAAGGTATTCTCGACTGCGCGAATGCGTTGACGACGCTGGGGGTTGAGCAGTTGCTCTTCCAGCTGCCGATAGTCGACTAAGCGACCGCTCACCCCGCCATAGGGAAACATCGGCAGGTACTCATCAGCCGGGAGTCGAGCGACGGGTACGTCCAAAAAGCGCAGCGGATCGTTAGTGGCGATCTCATCGCCGTCGCTCAGATCTGAAGCCCGATACAGCAGCGACTGGATCGGTTGCGAGAAATACGTCGGCAAATTCGGGTCACTGGCCGCGCCGTCGGTTTGGGGGGCGGCGTATTCCACGGCGGCCCAGGCGGTGGTGGCAGCAGCGTCGAAGCGCAGTTCAATCGTGGTTTCGTCGGCAACTTGACCGGGCACAAAGTCTGGCGTAAACGCGGGACTGCCCGCTCGAAAAAGCAGCCGATTAGGGTGAGTTGAGGAAAGCTCAATATATTCAATGCCTGCTAAGCCGCAGAGCAGGTTGTCCACTGATTGCACGGTGATCGCCGGGGTCGCCGCCGCCGCCAGCGTGTCATAGCGGGGCACCGACAGCGTAAATTCCCCTTGGGGCACCAAATACAACGGGGCGACAAAATTATCTGCCGTTTGTCCAGGCCGTTCGGCAAAAATCAGCCGACTCTGAGGAAAGGGGGCAGGATGCAGGTGAACGGTGTAACCCAAATTTGTGCGATAGCAAGACGGCAGGGACACCGGGGCAGTGACAGGGTCTGTGGTCTCTGGGACAAAAGTGAAGTAGGTGCGATCGCCATTCAGCGGAAAGAGGGGATCGAATACCGCCTGCAACGTCAGCTGGGGAAACGGGAAGGCCGATCGACCATCTTCCTGTAGCAGGGGATAGTGATGGTGGGTGGTTAAATGCTGGTCGGCAGTGTTGAGGGTGGCAAAGCCCGAAAACGGATCTTGGTCGGAGAAAATATCCGTCGTTGCTGCGTCCGTCGCCGACGAACTGGTGGGGGTGCCGGCTGAGCCAAAGTCGGCGGAAGGATAAAAAACTTTCAGACCAATATTGAGGTGTGTCAACTCCTCAAAGGGCTGTGGGTCGGGATGGCGGTTTTGCACCGTCAGGGTAAAGACAAGGCTGCCCGCTTGGGCACCCGTCAAAGGGATGCGGATCGCTTCACCACTGGCCGCTTCCTCAATCTGCCGCAGGCGATGCTCGCCATAGTCGGTGGTCAGGTAGCAAGGATCGGTTTTACCCGGTACTGCGGCAGCGGCAGGCGCATTGTGGAGAGCAGGCTGGCGGCTAAACAGAATGGCGTCGCCCGCCTCATTCAGACGGCAGGTGACGTGGCGAGCGATCGCCAGCCGATAATTCCGCAGGGTGAAGAACGTCAGCCGCTGCACACTCGAATCCCCCACCGAGGCGAGGGTGGGGAGAGCGGTAAAGCGCCATGCCGACACTGGGTCAGCCGGATTCTCAATCCACAAAAAGCGGGTGTGTTTCACCGAGGGCACGGCGAGGAACTGTTGCAGGCGATCGCTGAACTGAGCCCGGTCAATGGCCGCGTCTCCCGTCAGCGCGGCCTTGAGAAAGAGATACACCCCCGGCTGATGCCACGCATCCGTCAGGCTCTCCGACGAGTCGGCGATATTTGCTGGTGACGCGGATAGCGCCCAAAACCCGACACTGTAGGGCGTCGCGGGCACCGTGACCGGGACGTGATAGAGGTGGGGCGAGTGGATGGAGGTGAAGGTAACCATGACTGCTGCGTCTGTGATGTTGGCGAACCGTTCTGACTGCAAGGCGGTAACCCCCAGCGACGGGGCCGCGCGGGTGACGTTAGCAGTTCAGTAGGATGCGATCGCCCTTCACTAACGGCAGATCCCAGTAGTCAGCTCCCTCCCGGAGGTTGACAAAACGGTAGGCGGGCGTGCCCGTGGGGCCTTGGTGGAGCAATCGACTCACGCGCGGCCCCTGGTCGTTCTGGCTCGGAGCCGCCCCGGCATCACTGTCCGGCAGATTAACGAATCGCTCCAGCAGTTGCCCCAAGGTCGTGCCGACCGAGACGAAGGTAGGCTGCCCCTCCACAAACACCGCAATTTCGGGAATTACCGTCGCCCGCCCGCGAAAGTAGACTTTCACCACATCGCTCTGGGTGACTAAATCCTGCAAGGTAGAAAAGCCGACCAAGGTAGCCGCTTGTTCCGGATCGAGGGAGTCGGCTGAACCAGAGGTTTGACTGGGATACACCAGTTGCCAATAGGGACGCTGACTGCCCACCCGGAAGGTATCGAGGCTGCTCGCCGCCCCTTCTTTCGTCGTTTCGGTGGTGACGAACGGCTGCAGTTGCGAGAGAAAGGCATCAAAATTGAGCACCTCCGGTGTGCCACTGCGTGAGCCGGTGAGGTCGTAATAGGAGGTGCCGCTGCCCACAAAGCCCGAGGTCGCCGACGATAGGGCTGGATGTACGAACTGATAGGTTTGATAATCTACCCGCAGCCGCATCCCCACCTGCAAATCAATGGCGTTAGGTGCCCCCAGCAACGGCACCTCCTCGATCAACTCCGCCGTGCCCTGAGCCGGTTGGAGACCGTAGAAGTAGTACAGGCTATCGGTCAACGGAATGGCCAAACGCTCGGCGATACGATGTCGCAGGATGGTGAGGGCCCCCGGACGCAGCGCAGCTTGATCAACCGCTTCGAGAAACTGGGTGTAATTTTGCCAGAGGGTCACGGGATAATTGGTATCGATGGTGGGGGCAGCAATGGTCAGCTCTAATTGTCCGTCATCCTTGGCCGCCAGCTTAAACGGTCCGACGTTAATCTCACTGTCGAGAGTTTCGTTGATTAGCAGGCTCGCGTCGAGGAGGCAAGACTGCGCGGATGGCGTGGCGTCTTCGCGATCGCCCAAGTAAATCAAGGTTATCCCGTTGATCACCTGGCAGTAATAATCTTCACTGTGGCGTAGATGGTCGGCAACAATGGTGGCGGCCTGGGCCTGCAAGGTATCTAAGGCTGCTGACAGCAGTTGATTCGGCGTCAGGGGTGGGGTCGTGAGGGTAAACCGAGGCACCGCAAAGGTTTGTTCGGTGTCGGTGTCATCGATCCACTCAAAATTCCCCTCCCCGCTCGCTAAAAATCCCAGTGATCGCAGTTCGACGGTGAGGTCGATCGCCATCACCGATTCAATATCAGTCGCGGCCAGCAGTTTTTGGGATGTCCCCGGCGCAAACACATCACCGAGCGAAGTAGTGAACGGTAGCGACAGCGATCGCGATCCGCGCAGCACAAAATAACCGGATTCCGTCTGTCCCGTCAGTGCGAGCGGCTCCCCTAACCAGGTACCTTGCAAAACGACGCGCTCACCGACGATCGCCAACGGGGATAAATCGGGCTGATCAAACAGCAGCTTAAAGTCCACCGTCCAATCAAAGGGCCGACCATCGCGCGATCGTGGCAGTTGAATTTCCGCCATCTCTGTTGCCGAAGTCATTTGCCACTGCCACGCCTGCGCCGCGTCCGGACGCTGAGGAGTCAGCGTCAATGCCGTCAACCTTAGCGGGCCTGAATTGGCAAACACCAACAGGTCTAAATCGGCCTCGGCTGCCACCAAGCGAAATTGCCCCGGAGCTTCAGCCGACTCGACCGCTTCTGCATTGAACTGAATCGCGATGTCTTCCCATAACTGACTCTCAACAGCCCCCTCTGTGAACGTCCAGTCAGGAGTGGTGCGGGATGCCGGCGTGCGCCACTCAAAGCGACTCTGCATAAAAGTCAGTTGCTCAGTCACCGCTAGCGGCTGGTCATGGGTTGCGACCAGGCGAACAATTGAGTCGGCATCAAAATCACCGTCTGATTCCACTAGCCGCGTTTCAATCGCTAAAGTGGCGGCTAAAGGCTGGTTTAAAGGGGCAGGCAGGTTGGACAGCGTGAGGTGTCCCGCAATGTTGAGCGTTGGATAGTAACGCTGATAAATCGCATCTCGCGTCAGCGCTGAGGTATAAATCGCCACCTCATACAGCTCACCGTGCCAACCTCGGTTGTTCCCCGAGACAAATTCGCCGTTCGCATTAAAAGCCGAGACTTCATTGCCTAGCGCGAATTTGATGGCCGGGTCATCAACGCGCCAAGGATGGTTATCCCCTGGCGAAAACTGAGTATTGATGTCTTTGAAATTGTTGGGCAGCCCGTTGATGTAGAACGTGGCGGTATGGGCCGAGTCGTCTTTGGGCGCGAGGGTATACACCACATAGGTCGGCTCGGTTGGCGCATCAAAATCCTCGGTCTCTAAGACCTGGTGGGAACCCGTGCCATTAGCGTTGCGAGCGTCAGACCGGAGCCGGGTGATATAGTTATCTCTCTGATTTCCAGAAGAGCCGCCGTGGCCCAGCGTGATGTATCGCTCACTCGTATTTTTGGAGAGAGTGACAATTCGGGCGGGGCCGCTTTGCTCCGAACGCTCCGGCTTGAGCCAGGCGGCAATGGTGATCGCCCCAGTATCTTGAAAGGCTGAAATCAGCGCCTCGGTAGGGCTTTGATCCTGACCTACGGCGATCGCATGCTCACCCAATGCCAGCCCTCCCGGAAACCGCTGCACCGCTTCTGCGGCAGTTGTTTGAATGGTTAAGTCCAGGGGCGGTGTATCCCCTTCGCCTAATTGAGCACAGTCATACACCCGCTCCTCATCCGTTGATCCAAAGGCATAGAAAACTTGGGGAGAAGCCAGCGCCGGAGACAGCGTCTCTAGCGTCATGGCCGTGATCTTCAATTCGCCTCCCGGAAACACCGGCATGAGCGCGTCGGTGGCAGATGCGGGCGTCAAGACCAGTTGCGCTGCCTGCAGTTGCACGGTGCAGGGAACTGCATGCCCCAAAATCACGACATCAACCGTGCCGCTCAGGCTGATAGCTGGGTTATTAGAAGATGCTAGTTGAGCGGGGTCGAGAGACTGCGTCAGGGTCAAACTGAGGTTAATGAAGTGGGCCGACCCTTCCGGACTGAATCCAAATTCGGCGTCTGATCGCACTGTTAGCGAAAATGTTTGGGAGGTGCGATCGACGCTGAATTCAATATCGCAGAAGGCCTCGCGCGGGGAAGCTGGCAGCGATAATAACGTCGAATTGCCCGCCATACTAGTGGTTAGATCAACAGTGTCGGGCAGCGCGTCTAAAAATTCAGCGATCGCTTTAGCGCCACTCCACGCGGCGATCGCGTTGCCCTGAGAAGCAATCCAATAAAACCGAAACCCGGCTTGGTGATCGACCTCATACTTGGCATATAAAAACTGGCTATCACCTAAGTCGAGATTGATGAAACCATATCCCAGCATGCGATCGCTCCATGGATAATTTACACAATCAGTTTCTGAAAACCCGATGAGTGCTTGCCGATCAAGCCCCTACTCACACCAATGTTTTAGCAACTTATTCGTAATTCGCAAATACTTCGCGCAGCAATATTGATGCCAACATCTTTTCTCTTCAAATTGCCAAACCAAAAAAGATTAAGCTATGTCCATTGCTTATATTTTTAAGTAACAACAAACAGACGACCGAAAGCCCAAGAAAGTGCCGTAGCCAAATCAAGATGCAACAAAAACTACTTAAAAATATTATGATCAGCCTTGAAACACAGAGAAAACAAGTTTTTTTAGATAGCCCATCCAGCCGTTACTGAGGAAAATATTCAGATTTCATTCCAATCAG
This sequence comes from Leptolyngbya sp. SIOISBB, assembly GCA_010671905.1. Lineage (GTDB taxonomy): Bacteria > Cyanobacteriota > Cyanobacteriia > Phormidesmidales > Phormidesmidaceae > Halomicronema. The sequence continues at coordinate 4,967,325 of JAAHII010000001.1, read as the reverse complement.
AATGGCACAAAATACAATTAAATTAATGATTCATCTACAAAAATTCACCAATCTACAGGCTCTTATAAATCACTCAAAAAAACTCTTCTGAGACAACGCTAAAGGCGTTTTGGCACTTACTGTTCTGTCGTGAACTAAGTCCAAAAGGAAATGTACGGACTGTGACTTAGAGCTGACTATTCCCAGAGATCATTTACCAGCGATCGCAACCGATAAAGCCAAAGCATTCCGGCGTTGCATAATTGCAGGATGAATCAGAGTGATCGGCGATGCAATGTCCGGAGTTTAGCCCAAAGCATGAGGTCCACGCCAATCATAATGAGGCTCAGAATGCCGCTGTGAGAAGGCGATGTAGTGCCTATCGCAGGCGGGCAAATCTCTACGCGAAGAAACTCTCGGGCTTACAGCGGGTTTTAGACCTGCAACGGCTGGTTCATAATTGGGTCAGACCCCATTGGGATTGGCCAAAGGGGCCACCCCAGCCATGAAAATGAGATTTTGTTCTCGTCCGTTCACGGTGCTGGAATTGCTCACTAGCAGAGGGGTAGACAGTATGCCCTGTTAGCAAACCAGTGCCGCGCCTCCACTTTGGACTCGTAGGCTTTCCTAGACTTTCCTGGTTCTAATGGAAGGTTCCAATGGAAATTTCGCACATCAACCTAGGTGGGGCGGATAAGTGCAACAATATTGATGTCATCATTTGAAAGGTCATTCAGGTCATTTTCCAATCCCTTGGGATTCCCTATTTTTCCTTCTGGATCATAAACAAAACATATAAGATTTTTACAGTCAGGGTGACTTTTATAACGAGCGATATCAATCAAGAGTTGATTGCCAACCTCTTTCGCAGCTAATCCCTTTCGAGTCTTTTTTAGTTCTACTACTATCTTTTTTTGTGGAAGTAAAAAGTCGACTCTAGAAGAGCCTCCAGCATAGCTTGGCGTACATTCTTCTGCTCGAACGTCCTCAAAAAAAATCCTTAACAAAGCATGGAATAAGTCTTGCACATCATACTCATCTTCAATAACTAGGGTGTCTCTGTCCTTATGTCGATGTCTTAGTTGCCGAGCTACAGCATGAAAAGAATTACAGATGTCAACTATACGTTCAATACTATTGATTATCCCGGGATGTTCTTGACTTGCATTTTCTCTGACTTCTATCTTTCTAATTATTTTTTTCGCCCGTTTGATAAAATCTGATCTAGAAGAATTTTTTGTTAGCAGATTACTCACAGCTGCTTGCAACTGGATATGTGGTGGAACATCAATTCCTCTTTGCAGGTCAGCCAAACTGCCAGCGAACTGTTTTGGCCACCTTAAGCTAACAAAATCTGAAATAGATATGCCCCATTCAAGCTTTTCTAAATTTTCTAATTCCTTAACTTCATCCACCAGATGAGGGCGACCCTTGATTAAAGATAATTCCACGCATAAGTGATCACGGACTTCTGCAGCCTCAATTATCTGTTTTTCGATTTCTTCTCGAATTACATTGAGGCTGATTTTACATTGCTCTTCCATATGTCCCTCGATTACAGGAAAGTCTAACGGTATCCATCCATGGGGTATACCCAGTAATCTCGACCGCTGAGGATCAATAAGCGCCAATGGAGGTGGTTTTTGTAGAGCTTTCTTCTGTGAGTCACAATAGTATAGATTTGCATATGACTTAAACCAATGGCCGCTCCAAGACTCCTCGAACATTTGATTTTCCTCTAACATCTTGTTGAGGATCTTTTCTAATTCCTCTCCACGATTAGACGTGGAATTATCGAGGTCAATAATTTTTTGATTTAAGTCAGCCAAAACTTTCTCAAGAGAATTCATGCTCATAGAAATATAACCTAGCTGTTACTTAGTTTGTTCATGAAATCTATACCCGAGGAATTGCATTGCCAGCCCTCGGGCAATACTGAGAACATCCTGATTCCAATGGAACATTCTAATGGAAACCCAGGAGTACCTACTAATCATCAGTGAGGCTGGGGAGTTCAATCTCATCTGTGTATCTGGCGTAGTGTCTGGATACCATGTCTAGGCTTTTATGCCCTGCCAGTTTAGATGCGGCCATCAGTCCTTGGGTTTTAGTAACTTCACTCAAGACTGTATGCCTACTCTGGTAGGGATATCTGTACTTAACCCCCAACTTCTCTAAAACAGGTTTCCAGACAGACTTTCTGAAATTTTTAGTGTCTATGTAGCCGCCATGATGACCAGGGAAAATAAACCTGGTTTCTTTGTTCTGCCCCTCAATGATCTCTATCAGTTCATCATTCAAGGGGATGTACCTTATTTCGTGTGTCTTAGTACCCTTGAGTACCTTTCTGGTTGTATATGGCCCTGATTCTAGATCCTTGCCTAAAGCTTGTTTGATTACTATTAGTTTGTTCTGAAAGTCAATACAATCCCAAGTTAAAGCAGTGGCCTCATTTAATCTCACTCCAGTGATAAACAAGAGTCTGACAAAGGGGACATAGTGAGAGTGAGTGTACCTGCTGTTAGGATTCACAAATCTGTTCTCCTCTAAGGCTGTCAGGATGGCTTGAATCTCCCGCCTAGAGAAGGGTTGAATGTTGTCTTGCTTTTGAGACTTCCTAGACTTAAGCCTGGAAAACAGATTCTTACCAAAATACAAGCCTTCGGACTTACACCAATCTAAACACTTGGCTATCATCGATTTTCTGGCATTCCAGGTCTTAGCTGATAGTTTGGCTTCCTGAATGAACCATTCCACCTCATCAGCCAAGGGATTAGCCCTCAGAATCATTTGCCGAGTGTAGAAGTAGTGATTATTCTTGGTTGCCTCTGAAAGCTGCAAGCTATTCACCCATTCATCCCAAAGGGCAAGCAACTTAGGATTCTCTCTCTCAGGTGCTTTTTCTTGAGACGTTTCATTGTGCTGCTGAATTGATTGGGCCTTATAGCTCTGTAGGCTGATATCGAAGCGACCGAAGCGCCAGTCTAAGGACATCTGATCTGCCAGCAATTGAGCGGTGGTTAGGTCTGAAGTACCAAAGTAATGGCTTTTCCGCTTGCCATCTAGAAGGAACTGACAGCGATAGGATCCTTTATCAAGCTTTGGGGTGAAGTTGGGCATTGTCGGCGTCTAAATCAAGGTTTGCGCAACGCCGACGCTTAGATTGGGTTTCTAGCATTTTTCTAGCACTAAAGCCCAAAAATCCACTAAAAGGCGGTTAGAGTGCCATGTTGAAAGAAGTGGGAAAGGACTCTGGATTCGAGGCCAGTCTTGGGTTTCAAGGAATGGACGTAACTGGACTCGAACCAGTGACCCCCACGATGTCAACGTGGTGCTCTAACCAACTGAGCTATACGTCCTAGCAGAGTCATAAGGTATCACAGTTGCGAAGATCGATGCAATCTGTTGACGAAAAATCGTTAGCACAGGAAGACACACGGAATCTTGCCCCTCTTGCAATAGACTTAATCGTCTTTGCCCAGGGCTCCGGGGGGCACCTACCAGGGTGCGCTTAGGAGAGCAGGTGATGATCATAATGATCAGCGTCAAGATGTACGGTGCCGCGTTGAATAGATAGTAATAAGCGTTAATGCCGACTGACTGGAAAGCTGGCCCAAGCGCCTGTGCTCCGCCAAACAAAAGTGATGCCCACAAACATTGAATCGGATTCCACCGAGCGAAAATCACGAGAGCGACCGCCATTAACCCCTGACCGCTAGAGATGCGTTCTGACCAAACGCCAGGAAAATAGAGTGACAAACAAGCTCCACCAATGCCGGCGAGAAAGCTCCCTGCCACAATGCTGAACAACCGGACCTTAAAGATCGAAATGCCCATAGCGCGGGCGGCTTCGGGACTATCGCCCACAGCCCGAATGTACAGCCCCCAACGAGTGGAGCGAAAGAACCACTGCATGAGGGGAGCGATCGCAACGCCCATCAAAAAGAGTGGACTCACCTTTAAGGCAGACTGTACAGCGGGATTACTGCTCCATGCGCCCAACTGAAACGTCAAGAGTTGCGGCGCTTGAGGTTGAATAAAGGGTTTGCCGAGAAAAAAGGCTAAACCGCTACCAAAGATGATCATCGCGATGCCCACCGCCACGTCATTGACCCGAGGCTGCTGAGCCAGCCAACCATGAATTGCGCCCAACAACATGCCCGCAATTCCAGCCGCCAAAACTCCCAACCACGGTGCCCAAAAGTCACCGACCGCCCCCTGAGTGAGATAAGCAACGCCATAAGCACTCATGGCTCCCATGAGTAATGTGCCTTCCAAGCCCAAATTGATTTTGCCGCTTTTTTCCGTGAGGCACTCTCCCAAACTGACAAATAGGAAAGGAGCGCTGCCGCGCAGGGTACCGGCCAAAATGCCCAGAGGGACGCCCCACCAGCCAAGTGCTTCAGTTGTCATAGTGTGTCCTCATGATGGGAGCAATTCTAAAAGGGGAAAGGGTTCGAGGTTTGGAGTCCAGGACTCTTTAGACGTATCAGCCATGTCGTCTCGATAGGGCAGCTCAATTGCGGCTATCTGTGGCCTCAGAGGGGGGCTCTGGATTAGACAATGCGCTTTTCTTGGAACCATGGGAGGCGACCATAAAGCGAATCGCTGAACAGAACACACAGGAAAACAATGCCCTGGAAAACCAAGACGGTGGCATCCGGAAGATCGTGCGATCGCTGCAAAATTCCACCACTGGCTAAGATTCCCCCCAGTAAAATCGCCACCAGAATGGTCGCCAGCGGATTATGTCGCGACACAAACGCCACCAAAATGCCCGCATAGCCATAATTCGAAACCAGCGATTCATTAATTCGTTTTTGCACAGCGGCGACCTCGATCATGCCAGCCAAACCGGCACAAGAACCGCCTAAAAAGCAGACAGCTAGGGTTAACTTACCGACCGGCAATCCCGCAATGCGAGCCGCTCGAATGTTGCCACCCGCCGTTCTTGCAGCAAAGCCAAAGGTGGTGCGCTGAATCAGGATATAGGCGAGGACACAAGCGATCAGACCGTAAATTAGACCAAAGTGAATGCGACTGCCGGGCAGGGTGCCCATCAACAACGCTTCATTTAATTCTGCGGAAGAGGGCTTGGTGACAAATTCAGCATCGCGCATCGGCCCTTCCACCAAGTGATTCATAAAGGCGATCGCAATATAGTTCAGCAGCAAGCTGCTAATGGTTTCATTCACGCCGCGATAATGGCGGAGCGCCCCGGCCAACATAATCCACAGGCCGCCACCCACCAGGGCCGCGATCGCCATCGCCGTTTGTCCAAACAAGGGCGGTAGACTCTCGCCAATGCTCAGGCCCATCACGACGGCACAGAGTCCGCCAATGACTAACGCGCCTTCATTACCGATAATCACTAACCCGAGTCGGGCCGGCAACGCGGTACACAATGCGGTTAACATGAGCGGCGAAGCACGAATCAAGGTGTTTTGCCAAGCACTCCAGCTGCCAAAAGCCGCTTTGTAAATGGAACCGTACACGGCCAAAGGATTAGCACCTGCCAAAGCACAAAACAGGCCGAAAATTAGCAGCGCGACGACTAAAGCTGCAACGGGCAAAAAAATGGCCTCTAAGGGGCGTTGCCAACGACCTAACCAATGGGTGGCAGCGGATGGAGAGATCGTCATACACAAAAACTCAGCGGCGCGAGGATCAGGCGAGCTCTTGGAAAGTCATCGCCCGTCAAGAACTTTTTCAGCGGCGCGAGTTTCCAGAGATTGATAGGATGGTCGCCTCATCTGGGGGAATGAAACGTAGCCCGCGATACCAGAAAAGCGCCCTCGGCAAAACAATCCTGTCGAGCAGCGGTGCCGCGATCACCCAGATTCGAGCTGCCGATTTAACGGCAGTGATCCGGCAAAGTTACTGGAGAGCTGGGCCAAGTCTCTTCTGATTGGACTCAGACCCTCCAGAATTGAACAAAAATGCGTTTTGTAAGCATCCTGTCTATAAGTGCTGTGCAAATGAGATGATACTCTCTAATAAATTGTTGTGTTGAGTCTTCCTAACGAGGGGATTGAATAGATGAAACGTTTGTTGTTAGGCTTGGTGTTGTCCCTAGGAATGCTGCTAGGAAGCTGGTCAGGTATGCACGTACAGCCTGCCACGGCAGCGCCCTTGTCTCAAGCATGGCAGTCACCAATACTGGCCGAAGAAATCCGGAATGCTGTCGATGACAAGCTCAGTACCGAGTACGGTTCCAAACTGGATTTGAACAACGCGAACGTTCAAGCTTTTGTCAAATACAAGGGAATGTATCCGACGATCGCCGGCAAAATTCTCAAATATGCGCCTTACAATAGCGTTGAAGCGGTTTTGGATATTCCTGATTTGAGCGATCGCGAGATCGACATTATCAAATCGCATCTGAATGAGTTTGCCGTCACCACTCCCGATCCGGCCCTAGTTGAAGGCGCCGACCGCTTTAATAACGGCGTTTATCGGTAAGCCTGATAGGTTGAGACAGCGCTTGCCGGTGTTGTACGACCTTCATGATTGATTGGATTTAAGGCCGATAGAGATGTCATTATCTCTGTCGGCCTTTACGTTTAGAGGCCCCTCTGCATGCATGCTCAGGGAGAATCATGCCAGCCGATATTGAGCCATCTCGTTTCTGTCCATAGATTCGACTAGAATGCTCAGAACCCCAATCCGCTATCGTCGAGGAAAGAGTCTTGCCCGTCCCCACCTTCGATGTCTTGGTCATTGGCAGCGGTGCAGCTGGCCTCTACGCGGCGCTTTGTCTGCCTCACCAGTATCGGGTCGGGCTGGTCACCAAGGATGTCCTGAGTCAATCGGCGAGTGATTGGGCGCAAGGGGGCATTGCAGCCGCCATTACCTCCGAAGATTCACCGCTCTTGCATTTTGAAGATACTCTCCAGGCCGGAGCCGGCCTCTGTGAATCCGCAGCGGTAGAGCTATTGGTCGAGCAAGGAGCCGACTGCATCAACTCTTTAGTGGAGTTTGGGGTGCCCTTTGACCGTACCCAAGGCCAACTAGCACTCACCTTAGAAGCTGCTCATTCGCGCAAGCGAGTCTTACATGCTGCCGATGCCACCGGTCGAGCGGTCGTGAGCACGCTCGCTGGAGCGGTACGACAGCGCGACAACATCACCGTCTTCGAACACACTCTCGTTCTCGATCTCTGGCGCGTTGGCGAGCACTGCCAAGGCGCGATCGTCGCCGACCCACAAACCATTGCTTACTGGCCAGCTCAAGCCGTGGTGCTGGCGACTGGCGGCGGGGGGCAAATCTTTGCCCAAACCACAAACCCGCCAGCGAGTACAGGCGATGGCGTGGCAATGGCCTGGCGCGTCGGAGCCCAGCTGCGCGACCTAGAATTTTTTCAGTTTCATCCCACTGCTTTAAAAATCTCAGGCGCTCCTAGGTTTTTGATTAGTGAGGCCGTCCGGGGCGAAGGGGCACACCTGATTGATGCTAGCGGTCGACGCTTTGCCTTTGACTATCACCCCCAGGGGGAATTAGCTCCCCGAGATGTAGTGAGTCGTGCCATCTACCAACATCTGGCCCAGCAGCCCGACACAGAGGCCAGTTGCGTCTGGTTAGATCTGAGTCCGATTGCCCCTGAGCGCATGCAATACCGCTTTCCCAACATCATCAAAGTCTGTCAAAAGTGGGGCATCGATCCTTACCAGCAGCCGATTCCGGTATCACCCGCAGCCCACTACTGGATGGGTGGCATTGTCACCGATCGACACAGTTGCTCAACGCTCTCGAAACTATACGCAGTGGGGGAAACGGCCAGTACAGGAGTCCATGGAGCTAACCGTTTAGCCAGCAATTCATTGTTGGAATGTCTGGTCTATGGTCGCCAATTACAACACTTGAAATTAAGTCAGGCGGAAAATACCTCTCAACCTCCAGAAACGGTTGCAGTCTCGGTCATCCATATGACTGCGGCAGAAGTATCGAGCTTGCAGCAGCTCCGGATGGAGTTACCTGATTGGATTTGGCAAGGCGCGGGAATCAGTCGTGACGGTGCCACCCTGTTAGCCACCAGTACTGCGATCGCCCGATTGAAAGACCGCTTTGACGGCCTACCTGTCACTCAACAACTCCTGGCCTGCCTGCAGCGCCCCCGAGGAGATGTCTCTCACATCTCTATCGAAAATCTCAGGCTTTGGAGTGAAACCCGCAACCTCCTAGATCTCGCCCACCTGATTCTCGAAAGTGCGGCCTTCCGCGAAGAAAGCCGGGGTGGTCATTATCGCCAAGATTATCCCGAAACGCACCCAGAGTGGCAAGTACATACCCTAGTGCAGGGCGATCGCTGGTGGCGATCGCCTCCCGTCATGCCATCTACGTCCATCGCTAACTGCTAACTAACGCCGTCAAAGAATCCCATGCCAATCCAGCCTGGATAAGCACTATCAATAATCTTCTATCGCAAGCCGCCGTTTGATCAGATCACCCTGGCTTGTTGAAATCGCTTTCGGGCATGCATTCCGACTGCCGCATTCCACATTTTGCTATAGCTCTTCAGCAAACAAGAGTTCTGCCACTCCGGCGCCTTTACGACTTGCCTCCATTCTCATTGCGGCGGCAGCCAAGTCCTCAGGTCTGACCTCAAAGCGACACCGCCTGAAAAACTGGCAGTGTGAAATAAAATTCGCTGCCCTCTCCTAATATAGACTCGGCCCAAATTTGGCCGTAATGGGCCCGAATAATCCGACGGCATAGTGCCAAACCGATACCGTAGCCATCTTTAGATTCATCTCGCTCCAAACGGAAACGATCTTCAAAAATGTTTTCCTGCATTTCCGAAGGAATGCCTGGCCCTGTATCTCTAATACAGACTTGGATTTTTTGCGTTGTGCGATGCAGTGCCGAGACAGATAGTCCACCCCCTTTCGGGGTGTACTTAATAGCGTTATCCAACAAATTTGAAAGCACCCGTTGAATTTGTCCAGAATCCACATAAACCAGGGGCAAATCCTGTGGAATATCGATGGCAATCTCTTGGGACTTGGCCTCAAGCTTATTACGGATTGAAGCCATCGTCTCCACGACCAAGCGTTCAAAGGAGGCCGCTTGAGGTTGAATATGGAGATCAGCACCAGCCCCTTTTGCCGTTTGCAAAATGTCCGAGATCATACGATCCATCGCCCAGATTTGAGTTTTAGCATGCCGTAATAGTTGGGCAGTCAGCTTGGGCGATAACGATTGCCGATTCTCTTCGGCAGGGCTGCCATAACCGAGTTCTAGCGTCTCCACGGCGATCGAAGCAGCCGTCAAAGGATTGCGCAAATCATGGGCCAGCATAGCGACAATCCGATTCTTAAACTGCAGTTGCGCTTCCAGATCTTCCTTTTCTTGCTTCAGATGAAAAATTTCGTCCGAGAGCTTCATCACCTCAATGGAATGTGCTAAGTCACCACCTTCCGATAAGACTGATTCACCAGTAGCAGTTATTGCGGACAATGTCTGTGGTTGTGCGTTGCGGAGCGTCTCTAATTCTCGCTGCCATTGAGGCCACCACTGATCGAGTTGAGCCAGGATATTACTGCCTGAGATGACCTGCTGTTTACCAGGCGCAAACTTGACCAAAGCGGGTGTAGCAATCAGTCGAAAGTGTTCAACGAGATAGGGTTGCTCACTAACATCTACCACCTCTAGAGAGAAAGACTGCTCATAGTCAAGCTCCTTGAGATGCCTACGGATTTGTTGTACATACTCTCCGGAGCTCGGGCGCCTATCAATAAAGAGCAGGAGCTTTATGAGAATTCGATCTAGCTCAAATTCTTCATTGAGATGGTTCATCTCGTCTTCCAAAGACAGTTTAATCGAATGTCTGTAGGTAATAGAATATCGTGAAAATGTCGAGGCTACAGGTTTCCTAGGCCTTTGCGAAGAAAAGCTTAAGAGCCTCTTTTCGACATCAGCCATGAGCCACGGGGCTGTCATCAAGCGCTGAAGCACTTCAGCGATATTGTTCTTGATGGTTTGTTCTGTCCTGCGATCGCAAACTTCCTGCACTACTTGATGCACCAATTGTCTACCTTCTCCCTACACCGTGTCATCAGAAGTTGCCAAAGCAGAGCAGTACGTGGCTGATATTTAGGCAAAGTCATTCAGACTGGGCAAAACAGCGGCAATTAGCATCGTTGATCATTTGGATAACAGTTGTGTACTCGATCTGGCTCGCTCTACCAACGCTACAGCGGGTAAACATAGGGCAGCTTAACAGTTGGCAAAATAAGCGTACTTAAATCGTTCAACCTGGCTGCATCAGGTCTAGAAAGGTTGATTGCGGTTGTCGCATCTGGTCAGGACGCATAGGATCACATAAAGTACCCCCAAGTTCTATGAATATCCTGCTGGTTTATCCGCGTTTTCCCCAGAGCTTTTGGTCATTTGATAAAACTCTAGAACTGGTTAACTTCAAAGCACAGTTGCCACCTCTAGGACTCATTACGGTAGCGGCTATCTTGCCGCAGTCGTGGCACTACCAACTCGTCGATCGCAACGTGCGCCCAGTCACGACAGCAGAATGGCAATGGGCTGACTTGGTCATTGTCTCAGCCATGATTGTGCAAAAGCCAGACTTTTTAGCCAGCATTCAAGAAGCAAAAGCCCATCACAAACTGGTGGCCGTAGGCGGACCGTACCCAACAGCACTGCCGCAAGAGATTGCTGACTCTGGCGCAGACTTTGCCATTTTGGATGAAGGGGAAGTCACGCTGCCTTTGTTTGTCGAAGCTCTGGAGCGGGGCGATCGCAGTGGCACTTTCCGGTCTGACGGTGAGAAACCAGCAGTCACAGATACGCCAATTCCCCGATATGACTTATTAGAACTCGATGCCTATGCCGAAATGTCCATTCAATTCTCGCGGGGGTGTCCCTTCCAGTGCGAGTTTTGCGACATTATTGTCCTTTATGGCCGAAAACCACGGACCAAAGAGCCAGAACAGCTCCTAGCAGAATTGCAATATCTTTATGATCTTGGGTGGCGGCGCAGCATTTTCATGGTGGATGACAACTTCATTGGCAATAAGCGCAATGTCAAACGCCTGCTACAAGCGATGAAACCTTGGATGTCCGAACACAATTATCCCTTCTCGTTTGCGACAGAAGCATCAGTCGATTTAGCTCAAGACCCGGAGTTAATGCAAATGATGGTGGATTGCAACTTTGGCACTGTCTTCTTAGGCATTGAAACGCCTGACGGCGAAAGTCTAAATTTGACTCGCAAATTTCAAAATCTGCGAGATCCCTTAGTGGCATCAGTCCAATCAATCGCCCACGCTGGGTTACGGGTCATGGCGGGCTTTATTATTGGCTTTGACAACGAAAAAGGCGGTGCTGGCAAGCGGGTCGCTCAGTTTGTCGAGGAGACAGCGATTCCCACCGCCATGTTTAGTATGCTCCAGGCGCTACCAAACACAGCCCTGTGGCATCGCTTAGAGCAAGAAGGGCGACTACTGGGCCAAAGTGCCGATGCCAATCAAGTGACGTTGATGAATTTTGTCCCTACGCGTCCCATCGAGGAAATTGCCAGCGAATATATCGAAGCCTTCTGGCGACTATATGATCCATTAGTTGTCCTCAACCGAACTTACCGCCATTTTTTGATGTTAGGAGAAGGCCAAAAACAGACTTATCAGGAACACAAACAATCCGCAGGCAGTCCTGATATTAATTGGATCATCGTTCGAGCATTTCTCATTATTTGCTGGCGACAAGGAATTGTACGCAAAACTCGGTGGCGTTTTTGGGGCAACTTAGTGGTCATGTTGTGGCGATATCCTCATGTCGCTGCCAACTACTTGTCTGTCTGTGCTCAAGCCGAGCATTTTATTGATTTCCGAGAACACGTAAAGGCGAATATCGAATCGCAACTTGATGCTTATCTTGCTTGCCAACAGGCAACTGTTCCATCGACACAAACTGCCGCCTAATGCATCTCATAATTCTTGTTTTTTTGTGGGCCTAGATTGATCGATCATCAACTAAGCCTCAGCTTCATCTGTTGTGATGAATGCCTATTTTCTTGGTGAATTCTAGAGCGTAATAGCTCTATCAATTGACATTTTCTACAAACAAGCAACAGCCAACTCTGGGCACTCAATTTTGGCAGCGCGATTGAACATCCGCCGCATGAGGTCGGATGTCCGACCTACCCTTTTCAAGAGAAGAGTGATATTGTGAATTTTTATAACTCAACATTGAGCTTGAAATCTACCCACTCTGTCCAATGACGGTAGCTATTTTATGCGTCACGGTCAGGGCCTCTGTTGGGTGAGGTGCAGCTTGCACGCCTCCGGAATCGATAGCCTTCATGATTGAGAGAAATGTCGCAGACAGGATTAAGCATCCTTTCAAAGACCTTAATCCTGTCAAGAATTGGCCGGACAGCTGGTTCATAACCAGAACATTGTCTTTACTTAGGCAAAAACTGCTGCTGGCAAAATTGTGGATCCCTGTATCGAGGAAACGTCGTCTTTCATGGAGAGCACCATTAAAAAGTCTGACTTTGTATTGCGCCCTTACATTCAAAGTGATAATCTCCGCGCAACTTTTCAGATATTAAATACACTGGTTCCTTACATACTCTTGTGGGCTTTGGCCACAAGAGTTGCAGAAGTTTCGGTGTTTTTATTAATCCCCATCATTGGGCTACTTGTACTTTTTTCTCTACGCTGCTTCTCATTGATGCATGACTGTGGTCATTATTCTTTATTTAGGAGCAAGCGAGCTAATCGCATCGTCGGATTCATCTTGGGGCTGGTCAATGCCATTCCTCAACATTGGTGGTCGAGAGATCATGCCTACCACCACAAAACGAACGGCGATTGGGAGCGTTACAGAAGCATCGGCGATTTCCTGTCAACCGATGAGTTTGCCCAGCTGAGTCCTGGTGATCAGAAGCTGTACGGCATCATTCGACATCCCCTCATGATTTTTCCGGGCGGTTTCTTTTATTTAGCTTTCAAACCCCGGCTCATTTTATTGGCTGAGCTATTGGGGCTAATCAGTCACACTTGGCAAACTTGGCGCAAGCATCCGCACTTATCGCTGCCCCATATCTTCAAGATGTACCGCCCCACCCAGTGGAAGAGCACTGGTGAGTTTTGGGATGTTTTACTCAACAACATTGTGGTGCTGAGTGGCTGGGTGCTCCTCTGTCACTGGCTCGGGACCGCTTTTTTCTTAGGCACCTATGCGATCGTGCTGATGCTGTCTGCAGCGATTTTCATTTGCATCTTTTTTGTCCAGCACAACTTTGAAGGAGCGTACGCTCATCAAACCGAGGGTTGGGACTATTTGCAGGGGGCGATCGCTGGTAGCAGCTATCTTGCGATGCCGGAAATCTTAAAGTGGTTTACTGCCGACATTAGCTATCACAGCATTCATCACTTGTCTGAGAGAATTCCTAATTACCATCTTCGGGCTTGCCATCAGCACAACCAACATCTACTTAAACAAGTCACGACAGTTCGCTTCCGAGACATGCCGAACTGTTCCAAGTTGATTCTGTGGGATGCGCACAACAACCAACTTGTGTCGATCGAAGACTTTTATCAGCAGCAGAGGACTCAACCCTTGCCACTGGCCTAGCCTCCAAGATGCATTGTCATGTCCAACTATTGGCTTAATCTTGGTCCAGAATGCATTGGACAAATGCATGTGACGGCTGTATCACTAGCGACATCAGGGAGTTATCTTCATTAGTCGAGGGGGGAAAACTTTCAGTCAACACGAACTCGATCTACAATCATTAGAGAACAGATTAATTATTGTTAAGGGTTCCTTTCAATGGTTGTGTATTTTGCCCTGGGGCTAGTCGCGGTGTTAGGGGTAGTTGGCATTGTCGTCTACTTAGCAACTCCCCGTAGTTATGAGTCTTCCAACACAGTTGCCAACTCCTATGACCAATGGACACAAGACGGCATTCTGGAGTTTTACTGGGGCGAGCATATTCACTTAGGGCACTATGGTTCACCCCCACGGAGCAAAGATTTTCTAAAGGCGAAGTCTGACTTTGTGCACGAAATGGTGCGTTGGGCGGATTTGGATACCCTGCCACACGGCACGACTGTGTTGGATGTGGGCTGTGGCATCGGCGGCAGTAGCCGCATTTTGGCCAGTGATTACGGGTTCTCGACCACTGGCGTCACCTTGAGTCCACAACAAGTCCAGCGAGCGCGTGAGCTCACCCCTGAGGGTTTAACTTCTCAATTTAAAGTAGACGATGCGCTGGATCTGTCCTTCCCTGACAACAGCTTTGATGTGGTGTGGTCGATTGAGGCAGGGCCACACATGCCTGATAAAGCCCGCTATGGCGCTGAAATGCTGCGCGTGCTGAAGCCTGGTGGCATTTTAGTAGTTGCTGACTGGAACCAACGTGACGATCGCCGTAAGCCATTGAACTTCTGGGAAAAGCCGGTGATGCGCCAGCTACTGGATCAGTGGTCTCATCCTTCTTTTTCGAGTATTGAAGGCTTCTCAGAGCAGTTGGAAGCCACTGGCCTAGTCGACGGGGAAGTCACGACCGCTGACTGGACCCAGGAGACGTTACCATCTTGGCTGGACTCAATTTGGCAAGGCATCGTTCGTCCTAAAGGCTTAGTCATGTTTGGCTTTGGTGGTTTTATCAAGTCTTTGCGCGAAGTCCCCACTATGTTGTTGATGCGGCTGGCTTTTGGCGCTGGACTCTGCCGGTTTGGCATGTTTAAAGCTCGCAAGGCACCCACGGTATCGTCATCTCGCGAAACTGCCCGCGGCGAAGCATTGCAAGCATAAACTCCTCAATGTTTGCGAGGTTATCAGTTCGTGATGAAAGCCCTTTCATTGCCTAGATGTGGTTGTGCAAAGGGCTTTCGCAGCTTTAAATTTCGGCATCTCTACACAGCATCATTCGGCTAATACCGTTACATTCAAGTTAAAGAACCTCATTTCAGTTCACTCAATTCTTTAATAATGCAAGATTTGCCACGCACCGAATATCTGCAGTCAACAAAGACTTACGACTGTGATCTTGCCATTGTTGGCGGGGGGGTTGTCGGGGCTACTCTCGCCGCCGCCCTCGCTGATTCAGGGCTATCAGTCACCATCGTTGAAGCCAATACGCTAGAGGCCGCTGCGGCCAGAGAACGGGGCTATGCCCTCTCGCCTTTATCCGGGCAGATTTTCGAGGGCATCGGTGTTTGGGAGCGAATTTTTCCCTATATCGGCAAATATCATCACATTTACCTTTCAGATGCCGATTCTCCTCGTTTGGTCAAATTTGAGCCCACAGACTTAGGCACCGAGTTTTTGGGATACGTCGGCGAACATCGCATTCTGCTGCGAGCGCTGCAAGATTTCATCAACACTGAATGCGAAGCTGTGCAGTGGCTGTGTCCCGCTCGGCTCACCCAGGTTACTTATCAAACCGATGGAGCCGTGATTGAGTTAGATGTGGCAGGCCACCCCCAACGGCTGCGATCGCGCCTAGTTGTGGGAGCAGATGGACCGCGATCGGGCGTTCGAGAAAGTGCTGACATTAGCACCTGGGGTTGGAAATATTGGCAGTCTTGTCTGACGTTCATGATTACCCATGAGTCTCCCCGCAACGACATTGCCTTTGAGCGGTTCTGGCCTGATGGCCCCATGGGAGTTTTACCCCTAGCCGGCAATCGTTATCACATTGTCTGGACCGCTCCCCATGCCGAGGCGAAAGCCTTGCAGACTTTGGATGAGGCACAATTTCTGTCAGAATTAGAGTATTACACTGGCGGTTTTCTAGGGAAGCTGCAACTCACTAGCGATCGCCTCGTTTTTCCTGTCCAGCTTTTGCAAAGTCGCAATTACGTTCGCCACCGAGTCGCCTTAGTTGGCGATGCCGCTCATCGGTGTCATCCAGTAGCTGGACAAGGACTCAACCTCGGTATTCGCGATGCCGCAGCGCTGGCGCAAATTCTCTCTGAGGCACATTTACGGGGTGAAGATATTGGTGACCTCAAGATTCTCAAGCGCTATGAACGCTGGCGTAAAGTCGAAAATTTAGCCATTCTTGGGTTTACTGACTTTTTAGATCGCATGTTCTCCAATAACTGGTGGCCCATTGTGCAGTTCCGGCGACTAGGGTTGTGGTTCCTACGCAATGTTCCTCTATGCAAAGTTCTGGCACTCAAATTTATGACTGGCTTTTGGGGGCGTCGCCCAGCCCTTAGCCAAATCAAGGCTACTCCTCCGGCAGTGAAAGCGTGATGGATCTAGCCAAATTCAGCAGCCATCGGCTGACTACATAGGAGGTTCTAAGACTTCTCTACTCTATGCCCTCACGCCAATACCGTGAATGTGACTCCAGCATACTGTTGGAGACGGTCTAGCAGTGGTTGGCCCATCAAGGATGCTGGTGTCCAAACCCCCCCCGGTTGTGGCTGGTCAGCAACCTCTTTAACCAGACAGATAGCAGCCTGGGCGAGCAGTTTAGAAGTTGAACCATAACCCGGATCGCGATCTCCCCTCACCTGCACGGTCAGAGATTTGCCATCTGCTGTTTTGCCGACCAGTCGCAGGTCGTAACCACCACGGGCTTGTTCCTCTGCGCTAGGCCCCTCACCTGGTTTGGGTAAGATGGTCGTCTCTAACAAGCCGCGCAATAGAGGCACCGCTGTCGCCAGCACGAGTCCATCCAAGCTGACCTTAAGTCCTTGAGCGGCTAGCCAACCAATCGGGCCACCTTGCGTGACCAGCCCTTCCTCATAGCGAAACGCTTTGCCATAGGCATAGTTCTGCAAATAGTTAGAGCGCAGCACAATGCGAGTGTTCACCTCCGCCATGATAAAAGGTGTTACCCAGGCTTGAAAATCTTCGTCGTACTGTACGGCAATCAGGGGTGGCGGGTGCGTCTTGAGCTGCTCACTCTCTGGGCATAAGAAGTAAGGATTTCGCAGCGCTTGCCGTAGATTAGGATCTTCAGCAGCTTCTTTGACCAGATTAATCCCGCTGGCGATCGTGCCTCCAGAGATGCCGCCTTGTGCGGCCACTAGCCGCATCTTGATATATTCACAAGGCTGGTACCAACGTTTTTGAGCCTGCGATTGTAAGTAAAAGACCCCTAAATCAGAAGGAATCGAATCAAAGCCACAGCAATTAACCAGGTAGGCTCCCGATTGCGCTGCTTGACTGTCATGCTGATCGATCATGCGGCGAATCCATGGCGCTTCACCCGTCAAATCACAATAATGCGTTCCCGTTTCTGCGCACACCTTCACCAAGGTATCGCCATACAGAGCATAGGGACCCACGGTAGAAATCACGACTCGTGTTTGTAAACACAAGGCTCGCAGAGCCGTTTCGTCGTGAGCATCGGCAACGATATAGGATATCTGAAGATTTCCGTCAGCAAGCCTCGCTGCCAATGCCTTTAATTTAGAGACGGACCGGCCCGCGATCGCCCACTTCAAAGGCTCTTGTCGGGTGTGATGCAAAAGGGCATGACTCACCAATTGGCCCACAAAGCCGGTAGCCCCAAAAACCACTACATCAAATGGACGATGATCACGCATCACCAATCTGTCTGCCTAACGTATGAACTGAAGTCGCCAACGCTGCTGACCTGACGCCCCAAGAGAACAGGTCTCAACGCTGAGAGGATGTTCCAATCGATATGGCTACTCGACCGCTATCCAGTTAGCACAGTCATCCCTATGCTGATTCCTCAAACGAGGTACTGAAAACCTCAAAGACTTGTTGACAGCATTTCTTTAAGCAATCGCCAGCCTTCCCTTCAGGCACGGTCTCGCCCATAAACCGCCATTGATGAATTGTCGAAAAAGTCCATTGCTTGCCACGATGGTCATAGCCACCGATTTCCATACCAATCACCCGCTTGCTTTGACTCTCAGGATCGTCATAGAAACGAATTTGTAGCAATAGACTGCGACAGTGAAAGAGACGACTAACGCCGGGAAAATGCAGCCCAATATCGATAGAGTCGGGATCGACAAGCGAGCGCGTATCCTGGTCATTTGTCCAAGGCTTGAGATCAACCCGTAAGTCAGGAATTTCCAGCTTAAATAGACGAACAACAGTCGCAATTTTGCTCGCAAACTCGATACTCGTTGCCTGTTCGGCTGCGTTCACCTTCTATCTTCCCCGACAACGCAACTTCCAAACTAAGATAACGCTTTGTTTTCTACAGTCAACTTTGTAACGAAGTCGATCAAGAAATTCATCAATCATGTCAGACCAATAAGGCCAGCGCATAAAGACAGATCACCTCACTCAAAAAGCAAGACTCTTAGCGTCAGCCCCTAGCCCCCAAAGCTTTACGAAGCCAGCAAACGGCAATCTATAATCGTCAGCTATCCCTATCTACTCTCTAAGCATTTCTATACTTTGCATAGAAACTAGAGATGACTGCTTATAGTTCAGTCTCGACAATTGATGGAGTTGCTTGGCAAGTTGATAAGATTGCCAGCTCTGATGCCCCAGGTGTACCCAGATCATAGAAGCCATCTAGCGCTAACACAAAGTCTGCAGGGTTAGCGGCAGCGATTGGTGCATCGTCAGTGACTAACGCGATCGCATAGTCATAGACCTCTTGAGTGTAGCTATTGGTAATCTGCAAGGCTAGTTCATTGCCATCGCGATAACCCTGGAAGCAGTCAAAAGAAGATTGCGGCATGAACATCGCCCCCATTAGGTGCGAGTCTTGAGCAGCAAACACCATATAAGCAGCTCCTAAAGTTCCTGTTTCTGGAGCTGAACCATATAGATAAACGCCATCTTCAATCGTATCGGAGTTAGAGAAGGTAGCGTCTGATGCATCGTTATTCAGTAGTGGACTGGCATTGGTTGCTACACACAACATCAAACTACCCAAAATGCCGCCCAACATAAAGCGCCAGTGACTCAAATGTAATGAGTGATAACGGTTAGAAACAGCAACAGCAGAACTGAAAACTGTCTTTAGGTATGCACCTGCACTCATCACTAACTAACTCCCTTCTTATTAATTGGTAATCATATTTATGAGAGGAATAAGCCCTCTAATTTCACATTAATGGACTGCCTGCCTGTCATAATGCGATATGGCTGAGAGCGTAATATCTCTTTGTAACCAGTCGCTGAAAACGACTCTCTGAGAGTGATCGAGGTCACAATCGAACTCAGTCACCCTAAAGGTATCGCGAACTCAAAGAGACTTCTTGCCCCTGAGTGACAGAGTTACAAGTGGACCTTCCCAGACATTTTATCGGCACTCAAAATTCCGCTTTTAGCGCACTTGAGATCAGATAGCGAGCGTTTTTTGAGACGATCAGCCAGCAACTTACTGCCTCAACGGAGGGACATCAACAGCAGGGCTCTAATCTATAAACTGACGTTGCAACATAGAGAATGTGGCTCAAGTAATCTCTATTCTCAGTTCAAGTCGCTGTTGTCAAAATGTCAGCGATCGGCTCTTCTTCACACCGGATAAACAGAGCGCCGAGGAAAAGGAGCAGAGCAAAAAGCTCGCCATCTCGAAGAGACTGGCGAGCCCATTGATAGTTATTCAAGCGGTTTTATGCCAACGCACCCAACGATCGGAATCACAACAAACAGGCTTTGAAGGAAACTTCTATTGGATGGGGGGTAATACGGGCAAAGCTGCCACATCATCAGCTGAAGAGGTAGCATCAGTCGTCGATTCATTGGGGGACGCATTGGCACCTACGGGTAGCGCAATCTCTTGCCCTCTTTCTTCCAAAATCACCACGGGTGAAGAGCCTGAGGGATTTTCAATCCGCTTGACTAAAACAGTACCGTTAGCAATGCGATCGCCGACTTGAACATACCGGCTGGTAGGCTCATTGGGAGCCTTCACAATGGCATAAGACTTCCCGTCAACACTTGCAACTCCCGTCACCTGCACTTGCGAAGCAATCACCGTCGGCTCTGGCAATTCAGGTAATTCAGTCGGTGCCGTTGGCGAACCACCTCCAGGTGCTGTCGCGCCTTGCCCACCTCCAGGTGTTGTCGCGCCTTGCCCACCGTCGGGTTGAGGATTGGGACTAGCGCCACCACCTGCATTTTCAGGGGCTGGCGGGGGTGCTTTTTGAGGCGGCGGAATCGGCACAAACGCATACGGGTCATTCCGTTCCTTATCAATCTCGTTAAATCTCTCGTTGGGGTCAGTAGAGGGCAAGAGTTCTGCCCGAGCAATCTCTGCAGCAGTCGGCAAACCCGGCAGCATCGCTTCTTCAAACAGTTCTGATTCACCCTCAGCAGCGGCAGGAGTCTCTACACCTGCGCCTTCAGCACCATCTGCTACATCGTCACCCGCGGCAGGAAATTCTCCCTCAGGAGATTCTCCCTCAACCGCAAAATCTTCTAGCTCTTGGTCAGCGGTATTACGAGCGTTAAAAAAGGCAAGGCCACCGCCCAAAGGAATCGGCAATACCATTGCGAGTAAACCAAGCAAACTCATGAGTAAGCTATTGCGAGCCCATTTACGTTGACCCCAAAACTTAATGCAGAAAACCAAAAGAGCAAATGGCACCAAAAGTGCCAAAATACCCCACAAGGTACTCGTTCGGAAGGCATCCACAACGCCAATAATGCCTCCTAAAGTAGCAAGCAATGCCCCCAGGAGAAATAGCAATATCAACAGCATTGCGCTCATGGCTCCGCCTCCTCGCCCATCGTTTAATTAACTAATGCCCCTAAACGATAACTCAATTCTTATAGGATGGAACGCTTTAAGTGGTTTCATCTCCTGTAGGGGAGATCATCAAGCTTTTCAGGTGTTGTAGCCCCTGTTTGACTCGCCTTGAAACAGTCACTGAGCTAATGCCGAGACGTTCAGCCGTTTCCTTTTGGGTCAGATCATGCAGAAAGACAAATTCCAAAATGTTGCGGGTGCGTTCTTCTAGCTGTTGAAGAGCTTGATGCAGTCGAATTCGATCCTCTTCTGCAAGCTGAAAACTGCGATATTTAGCATCCGGCAGCATCTCTGACAAGGAGGCCGAATCAGCACCTTCATCCAAAACTGGCGCATCTAAACTCAGCAGAGAACGATTGCGCATAGCCAGCTTAACTTCGCTCCATTCAGTCAAAGAAATCTCTAAATAGTCAGCAATTTCTTGGTCGGTTGGTTGACGATTTAATTTTTCTCGCAACACCGTGACTGCTTGACGAGATTGGTAAGCAAGACTTTGCCACTTACGAGGAATCCGCACAGTTGCACTGCGATCGCGTAAGTAATGCTGAATTTCACCCCGGATATAAGGGATGGCAAAAGAACTGAAAGCGAACCCCTTTGCCAATTCGAAACGCTCAATCGCCCGAATTAGGCCCAAGCTACCAACCTGCATCAAATCATCAAAGGACTCATCAGATTGTCGGATCCAACGATGTGCCTCACGTCTGACTAACCCCAGATTGAGCTGCACAAGCTGATTCCGAAGTTCCGCTTGTTGTGTTTTCTGGTAAAGCTGCAATAGTTCAGCTGTTGTACCTTTTAAATCTGAGTGAAGGTTTTGGAGGGTCATGCGCTTGCTGTGACGATTCTACTTACCTGTAAACCAAGCAGTAAAGGACTGATTTCAGAAGTTCAGGATCAATGCGTTCAGGCCTAGATCAGGCGATTTGCCACCTGTAGACTCTAAAGAATACTCGTAATAATAAAGACTTCTGCACCTAAGAAAAAGACTTCTACACCCCTTAATCACACTAGTCACCAACTTCGCGATCAACAATGTTGATTTTACGGATTCCGGAAATGCTTACCAAAACTTTATAAAAACAATCATGTGGCGATGCGTGACAGGTTAAGCACAGTGTCAGCTGGTCAAGTGAGGTTAAAGAAAGGGGTGAAATCAAGTTGCTGTGGCGGTTTTCGGAGAGCTTTGATAACGCCTAAATCCCGGTTTTCAGGGGCTGCTAGATAGGCAATCGGGTCTTGGGCTTGACCTTTTTGATAGGCGTGATTGAAGTGGTAAAGTCCGCGCCAAACCATTTCCAGTGAGATCCGCTCGAGCGGCATTTGCACGACTTGCGCGACCGCGTCCGATAAATCGACGAGCACGGCATACATTACCCAAGTCGCCCAAATCTGCAACTTGATGCCATTGAGTGAGCCCGTCCAAAGGTAGGACAGCCCGAGCAACCGTTTGGCCACTAGGAAGGCCTCTTCGATGCGCCATCGCCGACAGTAAAGGTCGATTACCACATAGGGGGGGGAGACTTCAGGCTCGAGGACAGAGGTCAGGTAACGATGCCATCCTTTGCCCTTGCGGACTTCAACCAGCCGCAAGGTGAGTGGGCTGGTGCCCGCTTTCTCTACCCCCACTTGGATGAGCCGGTCGCGCAAGTTGTCTGTGACGCTGAAGTTCTGGAGGAGGGTGTAGGCCAGATTTGACTTGCCGGCACAGATAAAATCGACCTGTCGCTGCCTCAACTGTGCCCACCATTGGAAGTCATAGAAGCCACGGTCTAACACCAGCAACGTTTGAGGGCTCAGCCACGCCAAGAGGCCTGTCAAGAAACAACAGTCATGAGCCTTGGGGTTCTCTTCCAACCAAACCTTCACCGGCAAGCGCGTGGTGAGCTCAATCACCGTACAGATTTTGCCCGCTAAGGTGCCAGTGGGCAGCGCTTGCAGACTGTCGAGTTTACGAAACAAGGCTTCTAACACCGAGCCATCGACCGCCAGAATCTGCTGAAAGTGCTGCAAACCATGCTCAAGACTGGAGGGCAGGGGCCGGGTGCGCTCTTTAAAGCGATGCTGGAGTTGAGGCACTAGTGTCTCCAAAACCCGTTCAAACAACTCGGCGGGAAAGCTCAAGAAGCGCTCACTGAGCGATTGCTGACGCACCTTAACCGCTTTCGCCCACAGCAAGTCTTGGCGATTCAACATGCGGGTCAACTCCCTCACCGAGGGCACCTGAGACCACAGCAAGGTCACTACCGCCGCGACCATCAAGGGCAGCGTCAGAATCCGCTCTCGCATGCCCAAGCTCCGGTAGTAAGCCTGTTGCTGATAGACCAGCGGACTCAATAGAGCCTGCAGATGCTGGCTGATGGCTTCATTGTCCGGGGCTGGCACATGGCGACGACGGATATGGTCAGGGTTGCGAGAATAACGAGCGGCACTCATAGACTGATGGAAGACAAGCTAGAGGCTTTACTCTCCACCTTTTTGAGGCCGCTTGACAACTCGGCTTTTCTCTTAACCTGTTACCCATCCATGTGGCAATGCCCTTCACTCACCTTCACCCCAGGTCTCTAGGCGCTGATAGTTGTTCTTGGAACAAACTGGTGACATGGATCCAAGCATCTTGACTGGCTGCCGCATTATAGCTAGCGCGATGATCACAAAAAAACCCATGAGTAGCGTCAGAGTAGCGGTAAATCCGATGTTTGACCTGATGTGTCCTTAAGGTCGCTTCAATTTTGTCCACTTCAGCCGTAGCAATCAAGGGATCTTGCATGCCGAAAAAAGCATATATCGTACCTGTGATATCGGCTGTATGGCTGAGCGTTGGTGCACCTCCACCAGGTGTGAATTGGCAAATGCCAGCCCCATAAAAACTGGCGGTTGCTCGTATCACTGGCAATGTGGCCGCTAAATAAGCAACGTGCCCACCAAAGCAAAAGCCTATGCAGCCAACAGCGGACGCTACGCCTGGAAACTGCTGTTGAACATAATCAATCGCTCCTTGAATGTCACTGAGCAACTCATCAGCACGGGTGCCGTTCTTGTACTCCCGTCCCAAAACTAAGTCGGCCTCGCTGTAGCCCACGGCAAAGCCGGGAGCCTGGCGGTGATAAATATGAGGGGCGATCGCAATATAGCCTTGCCGAGCAATTCGCTCTGTCACCTCGCGGATATGCGCATTGACCCCAAACACTTCTTGAATAACCACAACAGTTGGACAACCGGTGGATTCGATAGGATGAGCTAAATAAGCTGGAATGGCCAGTCCTTGACTGTGAATATCGACGGTACTGGTTTGGATGTGGGGAATCGCCGTCATTGATTTTCAGAACATTGAATAGTTGATCGTTCTACATTAAAGGGGGCGGAATAGGTGCCTGTCGAGAGGGATAGGCGAGTGCGTGAAATTCACCCTCAGGGATACAGACTTAGTAAGGAGACTTTGAGAGCAGGGATGCAGCAAGCAATTGGGGTGATCGAAACCTGTGGAATACCAGGCGCACTAGTCACTGCGGATGTGATGGGTAAAGCTGCGAATGTGCAGGTTGTCGGCCTAGAAAATACAGATGCAGGGCGCATTAGTGTCATTATTCGGGGTTCCACTGGGGCGGTACAAACGGCGATCGCGGTCGCCACGAAAGCTCTACAAACTCATCCTGGGATGACCTTATTGGGGTCTCACATTGTGCCTTGCCCAGATGCCTCCGTCGACAGCATGGGAGCACATCGACCTTATCAAGCATCATCCCAGCAAGACAGTGTCGAATGGCTGGACGATTAAGCTCCCAGTTGGCAAAAGTGCAGAGAGGTTAAGCAGCGATCACCAAGCAATGCACCACAAACTGTGACCAAAAATAAAAGTGTCACATTTTATTGAATTTACATTAATTATCGCGCAGGGTGATTCAGCCTTATGTGGAGAAGGTTGATAGCGTCACCGATGATGATGCTCCACCTCGGACATAGCGCCGACTCCTGAGGCGTTCACTGGGAGAGCTACTGTGCTTAAATTTCATATTCAAACTGACAGCGAAATTCCGGCATCGACTCAACTGTATGATCAGCTGTGGTTTGCGATCGCTTCGCGGCAGTTTCCTCCTGGTTATCGGCTGCCCAGCACCCGTCAACTAGCCATGCAAACAGGGCTGCATCGCAATACGATCAGTAAGGTTTATCGCCAACTCGAAGAAGCGGGCGTTGTCGAAGCCCAACCGGGCTCGGGTATTTATGTCCGGGCACACTCAACGGTCGAAAGTTCACGCCCCCATTTGGGACTCTGGGATAAATTTCCGAAGGCCCGCAAAGTGGTTGAAGACGTATTGGATGAGTTGTTGCGTCAGGGATGTTCCCTCAATCAAGCCCGTGAGCTCTTTTTTGCGGAGGTTGATTGGCGGCTCCGCTGTAGCGCTCGCGTGTTAGTAACTGTCCAAAGTCAAGATTTGGGCGCAGGCGAACTCATTGTCCGGGAATTGGAGGCCGCTTTACAGATTCCCGTGCAGTTAGTTGCGCTTGAAGATTTGGAAACGAGTCTGGCCCAAGCCCGTTCAGGAACGGTGGTAACCAGTCGCTACTTTTTGGCCGAGGCCGAAGCGATCGCGGGACCCAAATCAGTCCGGGTTATTCCCATCGACATTTATGACTACAGCCGAGAATTAGGACTCCTCAAAGAACTGCCTAAGGATACCTGTTTGGGCATGGTGAGTCTAAGTTCAGGCATTTTGCGCGCGGCGGAGGTGATTGCCTACAGCCTGCGGGGCGAAGATGTGTTGGTCATGACGGCTCAAACAGAGGATGCTTACAAGCTAAATGCCTTGGTGCGGAGCGCCCAAACCATCGTGGTGTTCGACCAAGCCAGCTTGCCAGCCGTCAAACAAGCTATTTCCAGCGCTCGAGAGGATTTGATTCGTGCCCCCCAAATTGTGGTCTGCGACAACTACATTGGCGAAAAATCAATCAATTTGCTGAAGCGAGAACTGGGCTTGGAAGGTTAGCACTTGCTCCGGCTTTCGGGTAGTAAGGTTAGGGTCTGTCATCATTTAGCAGTCAAATCCTTTCAGCAGCGGAACGACAGCCCCTAACCTGCTGAGTAAATGCGGGCGCGGTAATGCTTAGCCCAAAAGGTTTCTGAAATTAATTGATGACACGCCCTAGCGGTTGAGCCACCTTAAAAGACTTGCGGTGCTGAGGTGATCGCCCCAGCTGAGCAATTGCGGCCCGATGACGGTGACTGCCATATCCTTTATTCGACGCTAAGTCATAACCGGGATAGCGACTATCTAGACGCACCATCAAGGCATCTCGCCACACTTTGGCTAAAATACTCGCAGCGGCGATCGCCACAGAAGTCTGATCTCCCTTGACAACTACCTGCTGCGGTATGGCTAAGTGGGGAATGCGTTGGTTCCCATCTACCAAACACAGTGCCGGTTGCATCGATAAGCGGTTGATGGCTCGACGCATGGCTAACAGCGAAGCTTGCAAAATGTTCAAGCGATCAATTTCGTGCACTGATGCAAGCCCTAACGCATAAGCTTGCGCTCGCGCTTGAATTGATGGCACCAAGGCTTCTCGTCGAACAACCGTCAAGCGTTTACTGTCGGTCACTCCCAACGCTGCCAACTCAACGCTAGCAGCCTCACTGAGAATCACCGCCCCAGCAACCACGGGCCCAAATAAAGCGCCTCTCCCAACTTCATCCACACCGGCCACAATACTGGCAGAGTCAAATGCCTGCTCCGTAAATGCAGTCGGAGCAGGCATTTTCTCGCGGGAACTAGCTTTCATCGTCACTCGCAGAAGATCGGCGGCGACGGCGACGGCGAGTCTTCGGAACGGTTTCAGCTTCTACCACTGCTGCCCCATCATCAGTATCGATACTGGCTGCAGTATCGTCGGAGGTATCTGCAAGCACAGACTCTGCTGCCTCTGCTGCGGCGTCTTGCGTTTCAGGTACTTCATCAACGACCTTACTGCGAGACTTGAGGATGGGCATGGATGATGCCGGGGTGGGCGCCTCAGAGGCTTCATCATTGGCCACTTCTACCACAGTGCTGCCAGAATCAGTCGCCTCGTTATTCTGAGCGAGATTAGCCGCTTCCCCTGGCAAAACTACCTGTACGATCGCATTTTTAGTGTCTTTGACTTCCTGGGTACTCAACACCAATGGTGAGATGCCCATCATCGCGTAGATACCTTGCTCTTCGGGCGTCATCTCGACAACCACTTTTTCCGGTGGCGGAGCTGGCTTGCGATCGCCTCGGCCACCGCGACCACGGCTAGACCGGCCACTACTTTGTTCTGGCACCGATTTAGTTGGCTCAGTAGGCGTCGGCTCCACTATTGATACCGCTGGCGCAGAGCTTCTGCTATTGTCACTGCTCCTACCATTATCGCCACTTCTACCATTGCTGCGGCTGGGCGAAGGGGTATCCCGGCGACGACGACGACGGCCACCGCGATTGCCTTTCGATTCCTGATAGCTGGGATGATTGAGCAGATCAAGTTCTTGCAGATCAGAATGAGGCTCTAAATCGTCAGAATGAGCCTCTTTCAGAGAAGGATGCGCACGATTACTAATACTGGCCTCTCGGCTAGACTCGATGGCCGGTGCGTTGACCGTTGTGGGCTGCTCACCCGGCAAATGCACCACATGCCCCAAGCCCCCACAAGTCGGACAGGATCGCCCAAACAATTCGTAGAGATTCTGGCCTTGACGCTTCCGCGTTAATTCCACTAGTCCGAGCTCTGAAAGCTGGGAAATTTGTGGACGCGACTTATCAGATCGGAGCGCTCGATTAAAAGTTTCTAAGACTTGAAGCTGATCGCGGCGAGAGTCCATGTCGATAAAGTCGACGATAATAACCCCAGCCACGTTACGCAACCGCAGTTGGCGGGCAATTTCTTCTGCCGCTTCACAATTGGTCCACAGGACCGTTTCTCGGGCTGTCGCCGAGCGCGTAAACGAGCCGGAGTTCACATCAATAACTGTGAGCGCCTCAGTCGGCTCCATAATGATGTAACCACCGGAAGGCAAGTCAACCCGCGGCTGTAGCGCCTCGCGAATAGCCGCATTCACCCGGAAAAATTCCAATAGCGGCACGCGATCACGATGATGATCAATTAAGACACCCGGTGGAATACGCCCCGCATTCCAATTCATCAAATGTTGTTTGACGCGTTTCAGCCCCGTATGGGAGTCCGTCACAATGCGATTAACATCGGCACTATAAACGTCTCGCAATACCCGCTGGATAAAGTCATCATCACGATTCAGGAGCTCCGGGGGACGCCTCGTTACCGCCTCTTGCTGAACCGCCTCCCACTGCTTTTGCAACGATTCCAAGTCTTCTATGATGGCCTCTTCTGGCACGTCCTCGGCTTCTGTTCGCACCAAAAGCCCCATTCCTGCAGGCTTTAACAAAATAGCCAGGGCCCGCAAGCGGTTACGTTCCTGATCGTTTTGGATCCGTCGAGATAAATTAACGCCCTTCCCATAAGGCATCAGAACCAGATAGCGACCAGGGAGAGTCACGTTACCCGTGAGCCGCGGGCCTTTATTGCCGGTCGGCTCTTTCATAATCTGCACCAGCACTTTTTGCTGGGGGGCAACCAGTTCGGTAATCGATCCAGCTGCCCGCTTCAGCCGCAATGGCCCCAGATCAGTAACGTGCATAAAGCCGTTACGCTCGCTATCGCCAATGTTGACAAAGGCGGCATCAATACCAGGCAAAACATTTTCTACAGTCCCCACATAGATGTCGCCAACTTGGTGAGTGCCAGTAGCAACGATGAGTTCCTGTATTTGGTCTCCTTCAAAAACAGCAGCAATGCGATGCTGTTCAGCAATAACAATCTGCTTGGGCATTCAATATCCTCAAAAACTCATAAAAAGATTCCGCTCTGCCTGTTGACGCTGCAGGAGCGAATCTTGTAACAATGCTGCCTTCAGAAGCCAACATGAAAACCGTCAACCATTAACGACACGGTCAACAGGAATGAATTGTTGGCAGCCATTTACCTCAAATAGCCCAACAACCTCAAAGAGCCTTGTGAACCGCTGCTCCAGGGTTACCAAAATCTTTGTCGAATCTCAGAAATTCTGACAGAAGCCTTTGGTAAGCTGCTGATGTCGGCTTTTTTGCTTGGCAACGCTCAAGCCTGACGACACGCCTGCTTCTGTTGGGTGCATTATAGCGTCCAACGGTGAGAACAGACACTCGGCTCAAAAAAACCTCCGCCCAACCCTGTCGAGACAGCCGCTAAGCGAAGGTTAATTTTTATAACTAGGGGACTTGGTGACACCGCCACCCGCAAATCCTATCGTTAGGAAGCGGTTAAAGCCGGTAACGGTGAATCAGTCTTAGCCGTTTCCACTGAAGTCAACAGCAGCACTATCATGGGATAACGTTTTGGCAACTCTTTACGGATCAGGCGACGGAGCTCTGACTCGATCGCAGGCTGCAAGCCATCACGCTCTAAACCGTTTCTAGTCGCGCGTTCTCGC
The DNA here is from genome assembly GCA_010671905.1 of Leptolyngbya sp. SIOISBB. Classification (GTDB taxonomy): domain Bacteria; phylum Cyanobacteriota; class Cyanobacteriia; order Phormidesmidales; family Phormidesmidaceae; genus Halomicronema. The sequence continues at coordinate 4,938,175 of JAAHII010000001.1, read as the reverse complement.
AAAATACGGCCAATCAAATCAGAAACTTTGTTTTGAAACCGTTCAAGATTTAAGGTTTGAGAAATGCCTCGAATATCGACGCTAGGGGCAGTCACCAGTTTGCCTTGGCTGTTGATGATCGCCGCTACGGTGATAATGCCATCTTCCGCCAACTGCTGGCGATCGCGGAGAGTTTCGCGATCAACGACGCCTTGACGAGAGGAATCAACGAGTTCAATCCCAGAGGGCACTTTGCCGCCCACACCAATGCTGTTCTGGGTCAACTCGACGGTGTCGCCATTTTTGATGATTACCATGTTCTCAGCAGGTACTCCCATACTTTGAGCTGTTTGGGAGTGTTTGACGAGCATCCGGTGTTCACCATGCACGGGCAAAAAGAACTTGGGTCGCGTCAAGGCCAGCATGAGTTTCTGATCCTCTTGCGCACCATGTCCAGAGACGTGAATTCCCTGGTGTTTGCCGTAGATGACTTTAGCTCCACGCATCATGAGTTTGTCAATGGTATTGACAACTGAAATTGTGTTGCCGGGAATGGGGTTAGCAGAGAACACAACGGTGTCCCCTTCCCGAATCTTAATGTCGCGGTGAGAGCCATTAGCAATACGGGTTAGGGCCGCCATCGGCTCGCCTTGGGAGCCGGTGGTGAGAATCATGACATCGCGGTCAGCATACTGGCCCAAATTGCGTAGGGGTTGAAACCGATCCTCTTCGCACTGGATGTAGCCCAATTCCCGGGCATGAGCGATCACATTCAGCATTGAGCGCCCTATCACAAACACCATCCGATGGTGTTTTTTCGCCAGCTCAAGAATCATATTGACCCGGTGCACTGACGACGAAAAGGTGGTCACAACTAACCGACCATCCGCTTGAGAAAAGACTCGATCTAAATTCGGAAACACGGATCGTTCTGATGGAGTTTGACCTGGGACTTCAGAATTGGTGGAGTCACTGATCAGGCAAAGTACACCCTTTTCGCCATACTCGGCTAACTTTTGAACGTCAAAAAATTCACCGTCTACCGGAGTGTGATCAAACTTAAAGTCTCCGGTGTGAATAACCACCCCCAGGGGCGTATGAATAGCCACGCTGCAGCTATCGGCAATGGAGTGAGTGTTACGAATGTACTCCACGACAAAGGATTTACCCAAACGCACCATGTCGCGGGGGCGGACAGGACGCAGCTCAGTGCGATCGCTGACACCCGCCTCTTCTAGCTTGCCTTCCAGCAGTGCCATGGCCAGTCGTGGCCCATAGATGACGGGAATATCAAACTGCTTGAGGTGATAAGCAATGCCGCCAATGTGATCTTCGTGACCGTGGGTAACGATCATGCCCTTGATTTTGTGGCGATTTTCTCGCAAGTAAGTGACGTCAGGCAACACAATATTGACCCCGTGCATCCCATCCGTGGGAAAGGCAAGCCCAGCGTCTAACAAAATGATTTCATCATTAATCTCAAACACACAGGTGTTTTTGCCAATTTCGTGGAGTCCACCTAGGGGAATAATCTTGAGCTTTGCATCAGAATTTGAATTAGTCATACAGTTTGTAGTTGATAAACAGTGCCAAAATTGGCTGAACAAAAAGCTGAAATACGATGAGCTCTCTGGTCCAATCAGAACCAAGCAACTCATAGGGGCAAAAACGAAGACCGATCAGCGAATAGAAACCGAAAGGAACTCTACAGAGTTAAAGCTGAAGCAAGACAACTCTGGGAGCGGCTGATAAACGGTCATTTGAGCACAGAAGGAGACCAGCATACAGCGATGACAGGGAAACGTTCATCGATAGTGATCAAAGTTGTAAAGTCCATAAACGCTATGTAGACCAGGAAGTGTAAGTAGCGGAAAAATATTCAGTTGTACTAAGAGTTGGGGTCAGTGTTATCTGATTCAAGCAAGGAGTTAGGCAAAGGAATGTAGAACTTTTCGCAGTTCTTGTTTAACTGAGTCACTGGCAGACACGAGGGGAGAACGCAATGAACCCACTTGCCATCCCTGAATTTCTAAAGCTGCTTTAACGGGAATAGGATTCGTTTCCAAAAATAAGGCCTTAAACAATGGAAAGAGCTGGAGGTGCAAAGCGGTCGCTTTTGCGACTTGACCAGACTCAAACGCCTGAAGCATCTGTTGAAGCTGATTGCCCACAATGTGACTAGCTACACTAACCACTCCACAGCCACCCACCGACAACAGCGGCAATGTCAAGGAGTCATCGCCAGAGTACATCGCAAACTCAGCCGGGGTCGAGGCTCTTAACTGACTGGCAAAGTCAAGGTTCCCACTCGCTTCCTTAATGGCAACAATATTAGTAATCTCTGACAGTTTAACAACTGTTTCGACTGTCATGCCTTGACCAGTCCTACCAGGGATATTGTAAAGCATGACCGGATAATCGGGGCAGGCCCCGGCAATTGCCCGAAAGTGCTGATAAAGCCCCGTTTGAGTAGGCTTGTTGTAATAGGGCACAACCTGCAGCGTGCCGTCCAAGCCTAACGCAGCCGCTTTACAAGTTGCTTCAATCGCTTCTTGAGTTGAATTAGAACCGGTGCCAGCAATTACTTTGGCGCGATCGCCAACGGCGGCTTTGACACAGCTAAATAACTGAAATTCTTCATCCCGAGTCAGCGTCGGCGACTCACCAGTGGTACCACACACAACTAGTCCATCGCTACCGTTGTCTACCAGATAGGCGGCTAGCTTTTCTGCTACCGAGTAGTTGACACTGCCGTCTGCCCCAAAGGGAGTCACCATTGCCGTTAGTACTCGCCCAAAATATCCCACGCGCTCAACATCCTTAAATCTGCCAAAAACCGGAGGTTCAATCTCTTGAATGAGCTAATCGCTTGTGTGATTAGTGTCAGCAATAACATAGCAACCTTAGGGCCGCAAAGCCATAGGGCACACTGAGGAGACTCACAACAAGATACCAATGCTCCCTACATTCATCCGAACCACCTCAATGAAGTGTTCTTAGAGATGCCCCGCAATGACTGACATCGTCAGGGCATCTCTCACTACCCGCACTAGCCAACCGCTACCTAATCTGGCCAATGTTCACCCTGAGCACATGCGAGTACGGCGTCAGCCTTAAAGCAACGGAGTCACCTTACCTAAACCAATTTTGCCATGGGCTTGAGCCACTGTTTTTGCACCAACAGTTCCGCAATTTGTACGGCATTGAGCGCTGCCCCCTTGCGGATTTGGTCACCACAGAGCCAGAGTTCCAGACCATTAGCGTGAGATAAGTCTTGCCGAATGCGGCCCACCAACACGTTATCTTTGCCACTGGCGTCTTGGGGCATAGGGAAATAGTTCGCTTGCCAATCTTCTACTAGCGTGACACCGGGGGCTTCTAACAAGGCAGCGCGAGCCTTATCGGGCGAGAAGGGCGCAGCAAATTCTAAATTCACGGCTTCTGAGTGCGCTCGCAGTACGGGTACCCGAATACAAGTAGCCGTCACCCGCAGCGTCGGCTCACCAAAAATCTTGCGAGTTTCGTTCACCATCTTCATTTCTTCTTGGCAGTAGCCCACGTCATTCAGCGGCGAGTTGTGGGGAAACAAGTTGAACGCCAACGGGTAAGGAAACGATTCTGTCTTGGGTGTCGTGCCATCCAAAATCGCTTGGGCTTGCTGCTTCATTTCTTCCATTGCTTGGGCTCCAGCGCCACTTGCCGACTGATAAGTCGCCACCACAATTCGCTGGATGGGCTGCATTTGATGGAGCGGCCACAGGGCCATGGCCATCAAGATAGTAGTGCAGTTGGGGTTGGCAATAATGCCCTGATGATTCGCTGCTGCCTGCGGATTCACCTCGGGCACGACGAGCGGTGTTTCTGAATCCATCCGAAAGGCACTGGAATTGTCAATGACGACGGCACCAGCAGCAATTGCTTTGGCGGCCCACTCACGGGAAACGCTAGCACCGGCAGAAGCGAGGACGATATCAATGTTGTCAAAAGCCCGATCGCTGAGGGGCTGCACCGTCATCGCCTGGCCCTTGAAGGGCAAAGTTTTTCCAGCAGAGCGCGGTGAGGCCAACAGTCTCAATTCCGAGAGGGGAAACTGACGCTCTTCTAACAGCGCCATGAGTTCCGTACCGACAGCCCCCGTGGCTCCTAAAATTGCAACGCGATATCCCTCAGACACGATTCTTGCTCTCCCTTCTTCATAAACTTTTGTACCGGGCCAGCCATGAGGCAACAGCCAGGTAACCATCAGCGATCGCTTAATCTTGCCAGCGATTCAGCTTTCTCTATGCTCTCACTGAGACGGCGATCGTAATCGTTAAGATGCCTTGAAGTCATTCAGTTATCTTGTCCCGTGAATGCAGTATGATAGCTAACTGCGTCAAATTCTGACAGCCATCCCCCTGGAACAACCTTCCTTTTGCAGAGGTGTTTTCCAAATTCTTTCCATGATATTGCACAGGAAGATAGGACTCTTTCATGAAAGTTACTCAAGAACAATTGCCCGACAGTCAGGTGGGGCTACAAATTGAAATTCCCGCTGAGGTCTCTAAGCAGACCTATGAGAAAGTCCTAAAGAAGTTGATGAAAACGGTGCGGGTGCCTGGCTTTCGTCCCGGCAAGGTGCCCCGGCCAGTCTTCTTGCAGCGCTTTGGCTCAGCTCAAATCAAAGCTGCCGCCCTGGAAGAGTTAGTTCAGACGACGGTTGAACAAGCCATTAAAGATGAGTCGATTGAGGCGATCGGCAACTATCAGCTGACCACAGAATTTGATGAGCTCATTGAGCAATACACTCCTGGTGAAACGCTCACGTTTCAAGCATCTGTTGATGTGCCACCACGGGTCACCTTAGAACAGTACACAGGCTTAGAAGTCCAAGCCGAAGAAATCAAGTACGAAGACAGCAAAGTCGATGAAGTCTTGGAGCAGTATCGGCTTAACCTGGCCACTTTGGTGCCGATTGAAGACCGTGCTGCCCAAATGGGGGATGTCGCAGTCGTGGACTTTGAGGGCAAGGTCGAGCAGGCTGACGGCTCTTTTGAAGTGTTCGAAGGGGGTAGTGCCGAAGACTTTCAGGTGGAACTCAAAGAAGGCGGTTTCATTGATGGATTTGTCGAGGGCATGATCGGGATGGCGCTTGACGAGACCAAAGAACTGGCGCTGAAATTTCCAGAGGATTATCCGCAGGCTGATCTCGCAGGCAAAGCGACAACTTTCACGGTCACCATCAAAGAACTCAAAGAAAAAGAACTGCCCGAGCTGGATGATGACTTTGCCGAAGAAGTCAGCGAATTTGCCACCCTAGAGGAACTTCGCAAGTCTCTAGAAGAGCGCTATCAGCAAGAAGCCCAGGACAAAACAGAGAGCAACCAGTTTGAAGCATTGCTAGAAGCCTTGCTCAAGCACCTCGACGCCGAAATTCCCGAAACACTCATTCGTCGTGAAGCCAATCATTTGGTACAGCAAGCCGCCATCCAGCTAAGTCGTCAAGGCATTGACATCAACAAAATGCTGACCCCTGAGATCGTGGAGAATATGCGAGAGCGTTCTCGACCAGAAGCAATTGATCGCCTGCGCCGCACCCTGGCCCTGGGAGAAGTAGCCAAACAGGAAGAGATCACAGTCGATGAAGCTGATCTCAAAACCCGCATGCAAGAGATGATGGATGAGGTCAAAAACCCTGAGGAAATTGACCCTGAGCGCCTCAGAGAGGTCGTTAACGAAGAACTTCTGCAAGAGAAAATCCTCAAATGGCTGGTCGAGAATAATACTGTTGATTTGGTTCCCGAGGGTACGCTGTCGGCGGCTGAAGCGGCTGAAGCGGCAGTTTCTGGTGCCGACGAGAAATCCACCGACATGCCTCCTGCCACTGATACAGCAGAGTCTGCCAGTGAAGCGGTCGTCGAAACTACTGCGGTCGCTGTAGAGGCGACCGTAGAGGAAGAGTAACCCATGGCGACGTCGCCAAAATCAGCTGGGCGATATCGCGCCCGCTGATGGCTCAAGGCTAGAACTTCAAAGATTAATGAAGCAGACAGAGTTCCTAAAACAGGAAATTGGTCTACACTTGTGGGTCAAACACCCCTTTTAGAAGTTCAGACTTCGGGCATGTTTCCAGCTAGCTTTTAGGTGGTTGGGGCATAATGTTCTCAAGTGCCTATCAGCGCTCCAGTTGGTTGCAGATTTTGTGTGCGAGGTCTCAATTATCGAGACCATTCACCACCTGCCCCACTGAGCTTTAGGCATGTTAATCACACAAATAGCAGAACAAACAACGGTTGAATGGTGTTGCAATCTCAAACAAATCACACGCTTGACAGTCAAAGTCTGCTGCATCAGCGGGTTCAGAATGTTTTACCCATGGTGGTTGAGCAGTCTGGTCGTGGTGAACGAGCCTTTGATATCTACTCTCGCCTCTTGCGAGAGCGCATTATCTTTCTGGGAACACCCGTTGATGACAAGATTGCGGATGCCATCGTCGCTCAATTGCTTTTCTTAGATGCCGAAGAGCCGGAAAAAGATGTCCAAATCTACATCAATTCTCCGGGCGGTTCGGTGACTGCAGGCATGGCAATTTACGACACGATGCAGCAAATTCGTCCCGATGTGGTCACTATTTGTTTTGGTTTAGCTGCTAGTATGGGCGCGTTTCTGCTGTGTGGAGGAGCTCCGGGTAAACGGCTATCCCTGCCGAGTGCTCGTATTATGATTCACCAGCCGTTGGGAGGAGCCCAAGGCCAGGCCGTGGATATTGAGATCCAAGCTAAGGAAATCCTGTATCACAAGCAACGGTTGAATGAACTCATTGCTCATCACAGCGGGCAACCACTCGAACGCATTGAAGCGGATACTGAGCGTGACTTCTATATGTCTGCAGAAGAAGCGAAAAATTACGGTTTAATTGACCAAGTTTTAGAACAAGATTCACTGACAACCGCTACCACAGCTGCGGCATCGCAATAGGGGTACACCATGTCTAAGTACGACTCCCATCTTAAATGTTCCTTTTGTGGTAAGTCACAAGAGCAGGTTCGCAAGTTGATTGCGGGTCCCGGGGTTTACATTTGCGATGAATGCGTTGACTTATGTAACGAAATCCTCGATGAAGAGTTGTTTGATTCGGGCGCAACGGTGCCGCAGTCAGTGCCCCGCCGCGAGCAAGCTCCCGAACGGCGGCGTACTCCTTCGCCGATTTCGTTTAGTCAAGTTCCCAAACCGAGGGAAATTAAGAGCTACTTAGACGAGCATGTGATTGGTCAAGATGAAGCTAAAAAAGTTTTGTCAGTAGCGGTCTACAACCATTACAAGCGACTGAGTCATTTGCAAAGTCAAGGTGATAATGCCGACGATGCGATCGAGATTCAGAAGGCCAATATTTTATTGATTGGGCCGACGGGCTCGGGCAAGACGCTGTTAGCTCAAACTCTGGCCCGAGTCTTAGATGTGCCGTTTGCAGTGGCTGACGCCACCACGCTGACGGAGGCTGGCTATGTTGGCGAAGATGTCGAGAACATTTTGTTGCGCCTCCTGCAAGTCGCTGATTTAGACGTCGAGGAAGCCCAGCGTGGCATCATCTACATTGATGAAATCGATAAAATTGCTCGCAAGAGTGAGAATCCGTCGATTACCCGCGATGTATCTGGTGAAGGGGTACAGCAAGCTCTACTGAAGATGTTGGAAGGAACGGTGGCGAATGTCCCCCCCCAGGGTGGGCGCAAGCACCCCTATCAAGACTGTATTCAGATCGACACCAGCAACATTTTATTCATTTGCGGCGGCGCTTTTGTGGGCCTTGAAAAGCTGGTAGAACAGCGAGCTGGTAAAAAGTCGATGGGCTTTATTCAGCCAGGGGACAGCCAAGCGACCCGCGAAAAACGGACTGCCGATGTGTTGAAGCAGCTAGAGCCCCAGGACTTGGTGAAATACGGGCTGATTCCTGAGTTTATTGGCCGCATTCCCGCCATTACAGTGGTCGATCCGCTGGATGAAGAAATGCTGGTCGCGATTATGACTGAGCCGAAGAACGCGCTAATCAAGCAATTTCAAAAGCTCATGGGCATGGACAATGTGCAACTCGAGTTTAAGCCTGACGCCATTCGCGCGATCGCTCGTGAGGCCTATCGTCGCAAAACGGGGGCACGCGCTTTACGCGGCATCGTCGAAGAATTGATGCTGGATGTGATGTATGAGCTGCCTTCTCGCAAGGACCTGAAGCGCTGTATGATCACGCGGGAAATGGTCGAACAGCGTTCGACGGCCGAGCTACTAATGCATCCGTCATCATTGCCCAAGCCTGAATCCGCTTAAGGTCTTCTGAAGGTATGCCCTACGCGAAAGTCTTTGACGTTGATCATTACTACGAGTGGGTAACTGAGCACGGCAGGGTACCCCAAGGTGAAAAGCCCGTCATGGTCTTTATCCACGGTTGGGGGGGCTCTTGTCGTTACTGGCATTCGACTGCTCAAGCACTCAACGCCGAGTTTGACTGCTTGCTATATGACATGAGAGGGTTTGGCCGATCGCCCATTGCTCCGGAAAATCGTGAAGCGGTTCTCGCTCGCGGCTATGAGCTGGAGACGTTTGCCGATGATCTAGCAGAACTCTTGAACGTCTTGGGCTTAGATGCCGTCTGGCTGAACTCCCATTCCACCGGCGCGTCGGTAGCAGTCTTGTTTACGAATCAGTATGGCGATCGCGTCAAGCAGTCAATCCTGACCTGTAACGGCGTCTTCGAGTATGACCAAAAAGCCTTTGAAGCCTTTTATAAGTTTGGCGGTTATGTAGTGGGCTTTCGGCCCCGCTGGTTAAAACAGATTCCCCTCATGCCCCGCATCTTTATGGCGCGGTTTTTGAGTAGCCCCATCCCCGCCGCAGAAAGAGCCGCCTTTTTAGAAGATTATTTAGAAGCGGATGGGGATGTGGCGTTGGGCACCATATACACCGCCGTGAGTAAGCGGGCGACAGAGGTGATGCCGGTGGCCTTCGCTCAAGTTAACGTGCCGACTCTTTTGGTCTCAGGCCAATACGACCAAATCACCCCGGCGAAGTTGGGTCGTGACGCGGCATCCTTGAATCCAGAGAACATCCAGTATGTGGAAATCGAAAATACGGGGCACTTCCCCATGTTAGAAGCGCCTGATGTCTATCTAGATGCGGTACGGCATTTTTTGAAAACACCGTCTCTTTGTTAGAAAGGCGATCGCTAACAGCCTCTACAGGTCAAAAATTCAGCGATCACCTAGTACATGCAGCCTCTAGCTATAGTCTCATTGTCATGATGCGTGGTGAGGGTTGCAGCCGAAGTCCTAAGCCTGCCAGAAAAGGATTAGTCGGATTTAGGATGCTTGAAACGCTGGAGACGATTAGAGTAACTGCGCATCACCTCAATAGCAAAATTGGGCGTATTTTCGATCAAAAACTTGAATCGTTCTTCATCGAGTTCAACGAGTTTACAATCCGTTTGGGCCATCGCCGTTGAGCGCCGCAAGCCGTCGGGATGAACCAGGGCACCTTCGCCAAAGATATCACCAGCTTGAATAGTTTCCACCGTCTGGCCATCCACCTGCATCGCGACAGTGCCCTCGACGATGCCGTACATCACTGAGCCCGAGTCCCCCTCGCTAAAAAATCGCTGCTCCTGCCTGATATGTCTTGCCCTCAGGGACTTTGGAAAATAGTTCTACGGTATGTTCAGCAGTCATGAAATTTCCCTTACATATCGACTCCCAATAATTGTCTAGGGTAGTTGTAATTCAATGCAACCATAACTGTGAAATGCGTCATGTGGGCGACAAATAGGTGCCCACTTACTGGATGTTGCGCATGAAATGTGGCTTGACATAGCTAACGGCGATCGCCCTGCTGTTGTGGGATCATCCGCGCCATCTGTTCCCAGGTGCCAGGACCAAACTCCTTTTCATATTCGCGAATAATCCAGTCAGCTCCTTTTTTGACCCGACGATTACATTGTTGTAGGTAATTTAGAAACAGTTGTTGTTGGTCCCAGTTGGGATAGCGGCCAAAGATAGAGCCGAGACACCAGGATTCCTTAGCCGTGCGTCCGGTATGTTCAAAAAAGTGATGTTCCGCAAGAGTAACGGCATACCCACTTTTGAAAATGCGACGGCGATGGCCATGAAAAATTTCAATCAGCGTCGGAATGTCGCGAATCGTGTGGGCCTGCTCCCGTGAATAGATCTGCACCATATCTTCAAGATTGAGCGGGCGATCGCTAATCCACTGATGCTCACACTCCGGACACCGGACGACAAAACTCAGCACCATGCGGCCACAGTTCGGGCAAGCTTTCATCGGGGGAGGACTGCCGCCACCACTACCATCCTTGCGCGTTGGCAAGCGGTATTCATCAATGTCTTCAGGAAAGCCGAGCCGCTCCAAATTGCCCGCCTGGTCGAGAATAATGCCACAGGCCTTGCCAGTCTGCGGTGAAATGCGCATGACGCGGCCAATTTGCTGAATGTGCAAAGCACTGGATTGAGTCGGTCGCAGCATCAGCCCAACTTCTACACTGGGTTCGTCAAAGCCAATGCTGATCACATTGCAAGAGGTCAGCAGTAGAATACGCTCTTCCCGCAAGTCGGCGTACATCCGCTGGCGTTCTTTAATCGGCGTGCCCCCTTCCACCGTATCAGCGGGAATCCCGGCCTTGCGAAACTCTTCCGCGACGTGGCGCGCGTGTTCAATATCCACACAAAAGGCAATGGTGCGTTTGCCAGGAACGAGTCGCCGCCATTCTTGGACAATTTTGCTCACCAGCTCAGGGCGATCGCAGGCATTCTTGAGTCCGGCCTCATCGTAATCGCCGCGTACCGTCTTAACTTCTTTCAGATCGGCAACGCCATCCGGCGGCATGCTGAAATATTTCATTTGCGAAAGAAAGCCCATTGCCTGTAAATCGGCGGGCGGTGGGGCCGACACAAGGGTATCCAAGTGCTCGCCGAGTTGGTCTTTCCCCAGTCGCTCTGGAGTTGCGGTCATGGCTAAATGCACAGAATTCGGGTGGGTCTTGTAGAGCACCGACTTGCCAACGCGGCTAAACAGCGTCGTGTGCGCCTCATCGTAAAAAATCACGTCAGCGGGCCACTGACGCCACCATTTGCGCTGGGCCATGGTCTGTACGCTGGCAATTTGGATCGGCGCATGCCGGTCTTCTTCCCACCCGGCCTTGATAAAGCCACAGTGCAGACCAAAGGACTTCATCTTTTCGTAGGTTTGGCCCACCAGCACATCTAGGTGAACGAGGAACATCAGCCGCTTACCCGCGGCTTCCGCATGGGCACAGATCTGGCCGCTGATGACGGTTTTGCCTGCTCCCGTCCCGGCGATGATGGCGATTTTGGTGTGGCCTTCGTTGACCTTGCGATACAGGTCATTGATCAGTTCGACCTGATAGGGGCGCAAGCGGGGCGGTTGGGAACGGGCAGACATAGACGAGTCAGTAGGCGAATAGGGGGCGATCGCTCATGGATAGCGACTCACTCCATCTCGATAATACATCGGCACTATCTGTTGTTTCTAGCGTTCCTCGCCTGGGTAACTCCAGCGCTTGGCAGGCGATCGCGGGTCATCAGCTAAAAAACTCTTGATAAATATCGCTCAGAACATCATGAAAGCCCCATCCCATGGATGCCGTATCCCTCACAATGCGCTCAAAACGTGGCACAAAGACGTCGGTTAGACCAGATCGAGTCGTCCACTGAGCAGCCTGTTTATACATACTTTCCATGCTGTTATAAAGCTGTTATAAAACGGCTCGTCAATGTCGCCAAAGGCCGTGGTGTAGGCGACTCCTTGCTCAACGTAAAACAGCATCATGTCAGCGACACTCGCAGCACTGCCCGCGACTTTCTTAAAATCCATCACGGCTTTGCGAGCAATCGAAAGTCGGCCTGGTCCCGGTGCAAAGTCAGTCGAAAACTCGTGGCGAATGATCGCTTTATATTTGTCTGCAACATCATCCTCAGCTTGGGGATTGAGCTTGACCTGGTAGTAATCTTTGACCGCAGGAATTCTTTTGAATAGCTCCGCAATTTCCTTTACAAGTTCAGCTTGCGAACGGTGGGAGAGGTAGCGCTTCAGCTCACTCACTTTTGGGCCAGAGGTTGCCATCTCGCAAACTCCTATCAAAGGGCAGAAATTAGCTGTAGTTTAGCGTCATCTGCCGGAATCGGTGGGCGCATTCTCCCCAGTGAATCGCTTATGATTGGGAGCGATCACGCGATCCACTCACTGACTGACACGATGGCCCTGACCGAACGCGAAAAAATGCTCGCCAATGTGCCCTATTGGGCCAACGACCGAGAACTGGTGGAGTTACGGTTGGCGGCAGCGCGGCACTTACACCGCTTTAACCACTCAGCCCCCGATGATCGGGCCACCCGCACCCAGATTATTTCAGAACTGTTGGCCTCTGTTGGTCCAGGATGCGAGATTTATCCACCCTTTCACTGCGACTACGGTAAGCACATCCAAGCGGGCAAAAATCTCTATATCAACGTGAACTGCACGATTTTGGACTGCAACTGGGTCACCATTGGTGACGACGTGCTGATTGCCCCCAACGTGCAAATTTACACGGCTTACCATCCCATTGATCCCGCCATGCGGTTAACCGGGGTGGAAATGGCCGCTCCCATTACGATTGGCAATAATGTCTGGCTGGGGGGCGGCGCGATCGTTTGCCCTGGCGTCACAATTGGCGATAACAGCACCATTGGCGCTGGCAGCGTCGTGACGAAATCGATCCCGTCTGGAGTTGTAGCCGTGGGGAATCCTTGTCGTGTAATCAGATCAGTTGCCCCAAAGGAAACGTGATGAGTTGGAGAGTGTGCCCCAAAGACTCGTCAGGAACGACGTCATTTTAGAAAACCTAGAGGGAGCTGGAATCGAGACTTTCTGCTTCTCCAGGCGTTTGGGGTAAGTGCAAGCCGCATTCTTGCTTCATGCCGCGAAATCGCGTGTCGCGATCGCTCTCATCATCGGCCATTAGCGGACGACTAGAGTGCCAATCACCGACACTGACGTAGCCTTTGTCAAACAGAGGGTGGTAAGGCAAATCATACGTCTGCAGGTACCGATAGACATCCCTCGCAGTCCAGTTCAAAATGGGTGAAATTTTGTAGATGTCTTGCTGTTGGGTGACCACGTTCAGAGTTTTGCGGTGAGCCGTTTGGTCAGCTCTGAGTCCAGCCAGCCAAGCAGTTGCACCTAATTCTTGCAACGCTCGCTGCATCGGCTCAACCTTGCGGATGTAGTCATACTTATTAAAGGCTTCAACTTCTTGACTAGCCCAGAGCTGGCCGTACAGGGCCTCCATACGGGCCGGACTCATGGGTGATTGATAGACCTGCAAATTGAGTCGAAGTCGTTGGGTCAGCTCTTCTGCAAACAGATACGTCTCTACCGGCAGATACCCCGTATCAACCCAAATAACCGGAATATCTGGGACCACTTGCGTCACCAAATGCAGCATGACCGCCGATTGGATGCCAAAACTCGTACTCATAATGAGTCCTTTCGTAAAAGACTCATGAGCCCAAGCGACAATTTGTCTGGCATCTTTACTGTCTAGGTTAGTCTCTAGCGTTTGATTGGCTTGCTTGAGATTAATCATGCTGTCGGGAGGATCGGTTCTGGCCGCTGATGCTTTGGCAAGTGTACGACGGATTGAGAAAATTCGTGTGTCGAGAGCCGCATTCCGAACGCATCCCTTCAACAAAATTGACTTTCTCATCATCGTGAATCGAGTCGCGTTGACTGTCTAACCAATAGCCGCTAGCGACCAGGATCCATCCTTCATAGACGAGCAGGACAGCATCTGACCTGCCCATCTATGACTTGAGTTTTTGAGTGCTCGTGACCAGGCTGTGCACAAACTTGTCGAGCCGCTCAGCCAGTTTGGCATCCACTAATTTGCCGTCCTCATTAAAAGCTTGCCAAGCTGTCCCAATCGCCACCTGCTCCGGAATCACCCAGGCATGCACCCAGCGAGCAATTTTGCGCAAATCATTCAAGGCATTGCTGTTGGCCTGTCCACCCAAAATGCTCATAGCCCCAACAACTTTGCCATCCAAATGCTCGAAACTCATCAGATCAAGAGCATTTTTCAGCACACCGCTAACGCTGCCGTGATACTCCGGCGTCACCAAGATCAGACCATCGGCCGCTTTCACCGTTTGCCGTAGCACCTCAACATCGGGGTAGTCTTCGTAGGCTTTGTTGCCATCACAGAAAGGTAGCGTCAGTTCACGCAAATCGAGCATCGTCACCTCTGCACCCAAGTCCTGAGCTGTGCGGGCAGCGATCGCTAACGCCTGATGGCTATACGAGCCTTCGCGCAAGCTACCGGCAATCCCAACTAGTTTCACCATGAGATTCTCCAAACTATAATTCGATTAAGTCGTACTCATTATGAGTTCATATTAACACCGTATCGTGTTCGTGCCTGCCGATACCGATGCTGAACTGATTGGTAAAATACCGAAGCAATAGACCAGGAAATCCGATCACTGTCAGTCTTGACCGTGCAATCTAATCACTTTGCAATTGGGCCAGAACCCGCTGGATGATGACCAAAAGAGCGATCAGACAGAAGCAACCGAAGAGCAAGACGGCTGCAGAAACAGTCCTTGAGCGTTCTTGAGTCAGGGCAATGGCATCAATCCGAGTGAACTCTGCCCGGGCCGGATCATGGCGCATGAGCACGTTGATTTGCTCAAACGTAAATGCAGTTTCGGCGGCGTAACGATAGCCTTCAGCTGTTTGCCCGACCACAAATCGCCATTGCTCAGGGGCAATCGCCAGAGGGGAACCGATCCTTTGCCAGTTTCCTTCCTGCAGCATGGCGAGACTGGCTTGATACTGATTTTGCAGTTGCTCAATCCGCAAGCGATAGATCCGTTGTTGATTGCCCTGGTGCGGCAACCCAACATAGGGGAACTTAGCTGTGTCGCGGTTCTCGGGTTCAACCCCAGGGGTAAAGTCAGGATCCACATAGAGTCGCGTTTGAGGATGTTCATCCAGTTTCTGGGATCGGAGCCAAGCCCGGAGTTCGGCATCCTCTCGGATTGCAGTGGTGTCCATTCGGCAGGTTTGACCGGGCAATAAACTCACCGAGTTGTCAGCGGTCTGCCAACAAACAATCGGGTTCTCGGCATATTGCAAGGCAGGAATGTAGGCATTAGATTCCGTTTTGGTATGCTCAGGAAAACTGGCTCGCCAATACAAATTAATGGCACCACCAGCGGGACTCAGGCTGCGATCGAGAACGAATGAGGCGATCGCAAAAGTGTTGCGAGCATCAGGCGCATAGCTCAGCCAGCCAGACTCGACTTGTAACCCTGCTGATAACTGCCAATCGCCCTGATGTTCAAAGTCGGCATCAAGAATGACTTTCTCATCGGCACTAAAGTGGAACTCAGAGCTGTGAGCATCACCGGCCCAAACAGCTAGGTTGGGGAGTAGGAGGCCCAGAGAGAGCATCGTTCTAGGGATCAGCAGGGTAACATCGCGCTCGAACATCACTGAGCCCATCAACACCACTTGAGGCAGCGGTTGCCCAATCACAGTATCCACTCATCGGGCTGCACCTCCCGGTCCACGGATCAGCAACGAGTCATGAGCGGCGTCAAAACGCCATCCACGCAGCAGGTATTCTTAAGCAAGTCCTTGGAAGCAACTGACTAGTGACCGGCTTGTTTGCCCCCTTACAGCAGTAGGGTTGATTCATTGTCGGAAGAGAAAAATGAGAATAGGTCTTATTGGGGATGTTGCTGTTAGGAATGCAAGATGGACTTTCCCTTACTGACTCTTCTGGAAACCGCCGAGGACTTTCGCCACTTACGGGGCCTGCGCTAGCCGCTCTAGCTACTGTTGTTGTTGCTGATTACCGGCGCGATGTGCGGCTACTAGGGCGCTCGCCCGATGGAAACCTTTGCGCAACAGTACGGCGGGGAACTCTGTCGCCAACTCAACCGTCCGGTGCGCTCGGCGACCCCTTCGGACTCGACGTTCCGGCGGGTGCTAGAGCAGTGCGACTTTATTGTTTTAACGCGCATCTTTCGCCAGTGGGCGGCCGCATCGGTGCCCTTAAGCGAAGCGGAGTGGGTGGCCATTGACGGCAAGAGCATCAAGGGGACGATGAAGGACTACGCCAGCGCCCAGCAAAACTTTTGTCATGATGGTCAGTCTGTTTGGACATCGCCGGGGCTTTGTCTATGCCAGTGAGGGGATGGAAAACCAGCATCAAAGTGAACAGCAAGTCGTCCAGCAGATGCTCGCGACCCTTGACCTCGAAGGGGTGTTAGTCACTGCGGATGCACTGCATTGTCAAAAAAAAACGGTCGCCTGCCTACACCAGCAAAAAGCTTACTACCTCTTGACGGTGAAGGGGGAATCAACCGACGTTGCTCAACGCCCTGAAACAGGTGAGTGAGCACCAGGAACCGCTCGATTGCGAACAACGCGAAGACCGCAGTCATGGCCGTTGGGTCTATCGCCGAGTGTCGGTCTATGAGGTGACTGGCCAGGACTGGGCCGAGTCGTGGCCAGGACTGCAGCGGGGGCTGTGTGTCGAACGATGGGGCTACCGTGAAAGGCGGCCCTTTGCCCAAACCCACTATTACATCAGTAACCTGGATGCGGATGCGGCGACCTTTCTAAAAGGATTACAAGGGCATTGGTCGATTGAGAATCGCTTGCATTGGCCGAAAGATGTTGTCCTCAACGAAGACCGGGCACCGCAACGCGCGGCCAACACTGCCGCTAACTACTCGACCATTCGCAATTTCTTCATCACGGCAGCACGGCGGTTCAATCTGGACTCCATCGCTCAGGCCAAACGGTTTTTCGCCAATCGACTTGACCAGGTTTTACTCTCACTACAATGAATCAACCCTACTTACAGCAGTAGTCAGCAAAGGCGGCAATCTTGGTGCCTGCGTGGTTAATGGGTAAAGATTTCTATGCGATTTACTCCCTATTATTTTGCCTGGTCGGTCATTTTGTTCGTCATTGAATTGGGTATTGCCTTATTTATCAGAGATGACTTCATTCGACCTTACCTAGGTGATGTTTTAGTCGTCATTTTGATTTATGCCTTTGTCAGAGCATTCTTCAAAATTGCGATTGTGCCTGCTGCCATGGGCGTTTTGGTATTTGCTTTTGGAGTTGAGGTCCTACAGTATTTCAAAATTGTTGAGGTTTTAGGATTAGGCTCATCGGCGATCGCCCGTACCGTCATCGGCACCACCTTTGTTTGGGAAGATCTGCTGGCTTACGCTGCTGGGGTGGGCATTTTGTTGGGTTTAGAAAAAGCGATCGGCCCCCGCCCCCGCGAGTGGTACGCGCTGCAGCGATCGCGCTAGATCCAGCAAGCCAGTCCCAGAGAACATCAGCCTCATGACCAATTGGATTTACACCGTGCGCGAACGCTTCAGCCCGGCTCGTCAGGATTGGGCCGCTTATATCGAGTGGTCGGGGTTCACCCACATCACAGAACTCATCACGCTGGATACGATACTTTGTGGCGATCGTATTGACGATCTCGTGGCAGAAGATTGGCAACACAACCTTCAGGCCGACTGTCACCTGACTTGGTTCACTGACCTGAACTACCTGCGTCAGCGTTGTCCACCCCGCTCAGATCAAGACCAACTCATGGCGGCCATCGAACAGCCGACCCGCCAGCGATCGCCGCCCGCCGGATTCATGCACTGCGGCTTCGACATTCTAGAGGCTGAAGGCTCTATCAGCGTATTAACCAACTGTGGAGGCTTTCCCAACATATTTCATCCGACTGATGTCAATCACTGGGGGCTGATTGATGAACTGGAGGTCGCGATGGCGATCGCTCAGCAGCTCCACACAACGTTTCCCCAGGAAACCCACTGCCATAATTGCCAAGTGTGGCAGGTTAGTCGCCTGTCCATACAGTCGGCTAACAGTCACGCACCATTCGCATGAGCGCGCCAACGGCGGCATTCAGCACAGAACCATGGTTTGACAGCTGGTCTCACCATCGGCTTCTTAGCGGCGTCCATGCCTCCGATCAATAGTGATTTGAATTAAGCATGAGAAATCAGGATAGGTCTGGTTAATTGACACGTAGGGATAAATGTCAGTCAGCTATGGCATTTATTCCACTAAGGCAATGACGTCTCCCACGGTTAGCGGCGATCGCTCTGAGTCAGGCGAGAGACGAGTATTGACTGCCAGACGGTAAAAATGGTTAAAGCGCGATCGCGCCACGCCCTCCGGCAAAGTCTCCGCCCGTTGTTGGATAAAGGTTTTCTGAAACCCTTTAATCGATTCCCCAGTGGTGGCATCTCGTGTGGGCACGACACAGCGCTGACAGGGATTGATGCCGAGAAAAGTCATATTGCCAATTTGAAATGGCACCGGTTCCCCCGATTCAGCAAACAGTCGATCTTCCCAAAAAGCAGGAACGCCATCTATTTCCAAGTTAGTGCGAAACCGACGACGGCTGGCTTCCAGACTCAGACCGTACCAGTCAGCCACCGCCTGTAGCGTTGCTGTGCTGATGATCGTGGGTCCAGGTGAGTCGGTATCGTCCGGAAAACCGCGATCGGTGTTGTGTGTCAGCCTGACAGGCTGCTTGAAATAGTCGCTAAACCACTGCTCTAGGCCAACCTTGTCGTCAGTCAAATGAAAGGTAACTGTTTGAGTCGAATCATCGACCCATAAGGAAAGTTGACTCAAGTCGTCGGAAAATCGCGATCGCACCCGGTGAATGCTGGCAAAGCGCTTACCATTCACAAACTTGCCAGCTTGATCGATCAGGGCAAAAGCGCGATCGTGCTGTAAGGCCCCACTCTTGAGCACCCATCCTGTTTGTATACTCACCCCATCCAACGACTTAATGGGATAGAGATCGATTCTCGCGAGATGAGGAGTCATGTGCCATTACACTCCCAAAATTGTGAGCCTAGATTTAGAGCGCGATCGATTTTAACCTGGCAGATTCGAATCGGCTTTGATTGCTCCTAAAGCACCCGAATACACGAGTCCTCGACGAGTATCGAGCGTCAAAATCGTGCCGTCACGAATCGTTTCCGTCGCCCCTTGCACGCCAACAATCACTGGAATCCCTAACCGTAGGCCCAACACCGCCGCATGGCCAGTCCTATCACCATCTTCTGTGACGATGCCCCCCGCCTGACGAATCGCGTCTACAAAATCCGCACTCGTACTGCGCACCACCAAAATTTCACCGGGGTTAAAATCCGTCACATCCATGCCTGAGTGAGCAATTCGGGCACGGCCACTGACCGACCCCTCACCAATACCGACTCCATTGCCCAGCACCGCCGTCACAATATCCACCTTAATCAGATCTGTGGAGCCTGAGACGCCCTGTAACGTGCCTGCAGTCATGACCACCAGATCCCCTTCCCGCAAAAACCCCTTTTCTTGAGCAATATTCATGGCCGCCTGAAAGGTTTGACTGGCGGAGGGCAAATCTAACACGATTAGCGGCCGCACACCCCATACCAGCTGCAACTGCCGAGAGATATCCACATGAGGCGTCACCGCCAAAATTGGAGTAGTCGGCCGAAACTTGGAAACATTGCGAGCGGTGGCGCCAGATTTAGTCAGCGTCATAATGGCGGAGGAATTCAGCTGAGACGAGATCCGCGCAACGGCTTGACTGATGGCATTGGGAATGGATCGCGGCGAACCCACCATGTCTTGAGCCTCTTGGGCAAAACTTTCCCGCTCGATGCGGAGAGCGACCTGGGCCATCGTCGTCACCGCTTCTACGGGATACTTACCAACCGCTGTCTCATTCGAGAGCATGACGGCATCAGTGCCGTCTAAAATCGCATTCGCAATATCGGAAACTTCAGCCCGAGTTGGCCGGGGATTATTCACCATACTGTCGAGCATTTGCGTCGCCGTAATCACCGGAATCCCCAGGCGATTAGAGGTACTGATTAAACGCTTTTGCAAAAGAGGGACTTCTTCGGGGGGGAGCTCAACGCCTAAATCACCCCGAGCTACCATCACGCCATCCGACAGCGACAAGATGGCATCCATCTGCTCGATCGCTTCATGCTTTTCAATCTTGACGATAACGGGCACCCGCTTACCGGCATTAGCGATCAATTCTTTAATCTCCAGCACATCTTGCGGGTTGCGAACAAAGCTGAGAGCCACCCAGTCCACCCCTTGGTCGAGACCAAACACCAAGTCTTTTTTATCTTTTTCCGTTAACGCCTTGATCGACAGGTAAACCCCAGGAAAATTCACCCCTTTGTTGTTCGACAACACGCCCCCCACCACGACTCGGCAGTGAAGCTCACCCTGATCTTGATCAACCGATTCCACTTTCATCTCGACTTTGCCATCGTCCAGCAAAATCGTGGCCCCATTGGGCACTTCTTGAGCTAGGGGCTCGTAAGTAACCGAACTGATGCGGGCCGTACCCGGCAAAGCACGACTGGTCAGCGTAAACTCGTCGCCCTTGTTCAGGAGAATCGAGCCATCCTCAAAACGGCCCAGACGAATTTTGGGGCCTTGCAAGTCCTGCAAAATGCCCACCGGCTGATTGAGTTCAAAGGAGATCTGACGAATCAGGCGCACACTGCGCTGATGATCTTCGTGGGTACCGTGGGAAAAATTGAGACGCAGTGTCGTTGCTCCAGCTTCGATTAGCGATCGCAGCACCTCGGGCTTTTGAGTTGCGGGACCGATGGTTGCCACAATTTTGGTGCGTCGCAAAGCATGTCGAAGTTGCATAACCGTTCTACGAAAAGGATTGAAGGGGAACTACGAATCTGAAAGCGCTGAGAAACCTCAAAAGTCAGCAGCAGCTCTCTACATATAAGCCTACGGGATAGTAGCACGTTCCCTTCGTTTACCGGTGTCAACTCCCGTCAACGCTAACGAACCACCGATGCATGACTAAGTTGGCGCCTCCTTGGGAAATTGGCGCCCCTGTTGGCAACTAACAACGGCTACTTAAACGACGATGAGAGGCCATCTCCGTAGCAATAGCGGAACTGGTCAGAAGCCCACAAGGGAGTTGAGTCAACCAAATGAGACGATGTCACAAAACTTTATTGGTGCTCCTAAGTGCCGTATACTACCGAAGTCAGATTAAAGGAGCTTTGCGTATGTCGGTGGCCGGTCAGCCCCTGACAATTCCCAGAACTGTCCCCTCGGATTACCTCAAAGCAGATGGTGGATTGAGTCCCAATTTATTGATGTTGCTGTCTTCAGTCGTTTTGATTGCAACGTCAACGGTCGGGTACTTCTTCTGGGGATGGTTTAGCTGGTGCGTCTTTTTGATGAACGTGCTGGCGTTACACCTGGCGGGAACCGTCATTCATGATGCCTCACACAATGCTGCGCACCGCAATCGCATTGTTAATGCAGTCCTGGGGCATGGGAGTGCCTTAATTCTGGGATTCTCCTTTCCAGTATTTACCCGCGTGCACTTGCAGCATCACGCCCATGTAAATGATCCCGAAAATGATCCTGACCACTTTGTCTCAACGGGTGGCCCACTATGGCTGATTGCCGCTCGTTTCTTCTATCACGAAATTTATTTCTTTCAGCGTCGCCTCTGGCGTAAATGGGAACTGCTGGAGTGGTTCTTAGGGCGTTTAGCAGTGGGTCTGTTAGTGTTTGCGGCCGTACAGTTAGATTTTCTAGGCTACATCTTCAACTATTGGTTCTCACCAGCTTTGGTTGTCGGCATCGCGCTCGGGCTATTTTTTGACTATTTGCCCCATCGTCCCTTTGAAGAGCGCGATCGCTGGAAAAATGCCCGCGTTTATCCTAGTGGCATTCTCAATTTGCTCATCATGGGGCAAAACTATCACCTCATCCATCACTTGTGGCCTTCTATTCCTTGGTATCGCTACAAGCCGACCTATGAAGTGATGAAGCCCCTGCTGGATTCCAAGGGGTCGCCCCAATCGCTGGGGATTCTGAATGGCACTAAAGACTTCTTTGGTTTCTTGTATGACCTCGTATTAGGGATTCGCTTTCACTCCCACAAGTCACCGCAAAAGCCCGATTAATTTTGATGCAGTCACTAGCACGACTATCGCCATCCTTTGGGGCCAGTGCCATCCTTGACATACTGAACTCTCTAACGACTGCTTGCGACGATGGCTGCACATTAGTATGGCTGCACATTAGTGACGTGAAGCAGCTAATCGCGACTAGAGGGCACCGATACGGCAGCGTTCTCTAAATCAGGACGGAGACCTTTGGCGTCTCGGAGGTAAATATGAGTCACTTGCTCGTGCAGCACCGGTACTTGAGTGTGAATCAAGACTCGAATACAGCGCGGTAAGCTACCGACCACATGCATATGTTGCACGTCCAGCAGCGGCACAGCGTCCCAACCAGCGCGCTGACGAGCCGCTGCAGCGGGAAACAAAGCATCTAAATCCTGAGTAACCGAAAAGGTGACGCTGATGATGTGTTCAGGGCTGAGGCGATTTTGCGATTCGATGGCATCTAACAGCTCTTGGGTGGCAACGGCAATGTCTTCAGCCAAATTCTGAGATACAGTCGTCGCTCCACGGATCGCTTGAATTCGCCAGCCCACACTTATTTCCTCCAGCATGCCTTACTAAAAAAGTTTTTAAAACGTCAAAACTAGGATTGAACTAGAGTCAATCCTAGCAGTCTCTACCCATCCAAACTGTATTGGCTTGACTAGGGGCGATAGAGCCACAACGGCAGTCCCGAAGTGGAAATTTCAAACTCTAGCCAGTTGGTGACGGTTTGCAAATTAGTCGAGGCTTCGGGAAACAACTGAGCAAGAACAGATTGACTGCGCCCTGGCAGAAATTTCTGTAGCCCAGTTTTTTTGGCCTCAATCTTTTTCACAGGTGCTTTTTCGGGGTCTAAACCGGCAAGTTCAGCCGCCCAGCAGCGGGCATCTTCTTCCGTGCCGAGGCGATCAACAACACCTAACTCCAAGGCTTGCTCGCCGGTAAAAATGCGGCCATCGGCAAAGCCTCGGACGACGTCTTCGGTAAGACCACGGGCTTGGGCAACAGTTTTAACAAATTGTCCATAGCTGACATCAATCAGCTCTTGCAAAATCGATTGTTCAGCATCCGTCAGTTCGCGATCAAAGGAGAGGATGTCTTTATATGGCCCCGATTTAATGACTTTGAAGGACACGCCCACGCGATCAAGCAATCGCTCTAAATTATTACCCCGGAGAATGACCCCGATACTACCGGTAATGGTGCCGGGATTAGCCACAATATGCTTCGCCCCCATACCAATGTAAACACCGCCAGACGCAGAGATATTGCCAAAGCTGGCAACCACGGGAATGTCTTTATCTTGTAGCCGCAACAAAGCATTGTAGATTTCTTGCGAGTCGCCGACGGTACCGCCAGGGCTGTCAATGCGGAGTAAGACCGCCGGAAACTTCCTGTCAATGACTTGCTCCAGTGCCTCTAAAACACTTTTGCGAGTAGGGCCAGCGATCGCACCACTGACTTCAATGCGAGCGATTGATTGTTGAGCACGAGATTTAAATGGCCAAATCATAGATGGGGCAAACTAAACGAAAACGGTGGCTAGGCTTATCAGTCCCCGACAAAATTTTGTGGCGACAATGACAAGTGTGTATCGCCTATTGTACTCGCCTGATTGAAGCGTCCGGTTGAAGCGGACTATCTCCAATCGCTGGCTAGACGCTTCAAGTTTCTTTATATTGAAATAACGTTTATTTAGCCTGCTGCGATCGCCGACGCGACTTATGGAATTGAACCTGCCAACTGACAAGCCATGGCTACGGTTACCGCTGATTATTGCGCCATTTTTCCTCTGGGGCACAGCAATGGTGGCGATGAAGGGGGTGATTCCCGATACCGCGCCATTTTTTTTGGCCACGATGCGATTACTGCCAGCCGGTATTTTGGTGCTGTTCGTGGCTCTCGTGATGGGGCGTAGCTTTCAAATTAGCGGGCGCGGCTGGTTGTGGATTGGTCTCTTTGGCCTCGTTGATGGCGCCATGTTCCAAGGCTTTTTGGCCCAGGGTTTGGTGCGTACTGGCGCTGGCTTAGGTTCGGTCATGATTGATTCACAGCCCTTGGCAGTGGCCCTGATGGCGCGCTGGCTGTTTCAAGAGCAGGTTGGGCCACTAGGCTGGCTCGGACTCGCCATTGGTCTAGCGGGGATCAGTTTGTTGGGCTTACCTGATGAATGGTTGATCAGCTTTTTCCAAGGTAACTTTACCCTCGCCGAACTGCCCCAAGATGGCCTGATGTTGCTGCGGCTCCTATTTGACCAAGGTGAATGGCTGATGCTGATGGCGGCACTGTCCATGGCGGTGGGAACAATTTTGATTCGTTACGTCTCCCGAGAGGCCGATCCAGTTGTGGCAACCGGTTGGCATATGGTGCTAGGCGGTCTCCCCTTGGCTGGCCTGTCTGTGCTCAGCGAGCCATCCCCCTGGGCCGGCATTAGCTTAACGGGTTGGGGAGCGATCGCCTATTCGACCATTTTGGGAAGTGCTCTGGCCTACGGAATTTTCTTCTTTCTAGCGGCTCAAGGCAATCTCACGAGTCTCAGTGCTTTAACGTTTTTGACTCCTGTGTTTGCTCTACTGTTCGGCAATTTGTTTTTAGGTGAAGTGCTAAGTCCGATTCAAACCCTCGGGGTGTCGTTCACCATTGTGAGCATTTATCTAATTAATCAGCGGGAGCCCTTGACCCGGTGGGGGCAAAACAAGTGGCAACTCTTAAATAAGCCTCCAGTAGAATCTAAGAGCTGAGCCATCCCGGCATCAGTCATCTGGACATGAGGGCTGTAGCCTTGCTTGGCACACCGGCACTGCTTTTCAGGACATTTTTGATGGCTGACCGCAGCTCAATCATTAGCGATGAATCATTCCGGCAGCAACAAATTAGTGACCTCGTCAATCTACTCACAGTCGGTCTGACTGCGAGTAGCTGATTGTGCTTGACCAGGCACCATGATGGAGATGGGTCTAAAACATGAATACAGTCTAAGAATTGGAACATCCTGCCACCGCTGAGCAATATTATTGGCTAGACTGATTTTCAACAGTCTTTATGGTGAAGTGCCGCAGCACTTTCAAGCCTCTGAAAGGTGAGTGCACTGACTCGTGGCTGTTCGTTTTTGCCGATTCCTCATCCTCTCCATTAACTTATGACCCGCTCCGCGAACCGACGAGTTTCTTCGCCGATGGCTGTTGTGAAGGGTGCCATCGCCACCTCCTTGCTGACGGCTCTATCCATTGTGACGCCCGCTGTTAGTACCGTCGCAGAGGCCGCAGAGCTGGCTGAAGATAACCCGAAAGCAGTGTTAGATGAGGCCTGGCAACTCGTCCATCGGGAATATGTCGATTCCACCTTTAACCAAACCGATTGGTTAGAGGTGCGACAGCGGTTATTAAGTCGAGACTATACCTCTACTCAGGCCGCTTACTCGGCACTGAGGGATGAATTGCGCCGCTTGAATGATCCTTATACGCGGTTTTTAGATCCCCAAGAATATGCGGAAATTTCTGACCAAACCGCTGGGGAAGTCTCTGGCGTTGGTTTGCAACTGCAGCGCGACGATCAGACCCGGGCCATTGTCGTAACAGCAGTATTGGATGCGTCTCCGGCAGCGGTGCGTGGCTTACAGGCCGGCGATCGTATTCTGTTAGTCGATGGGCAGTCGGTCGATCGCCTCAGCGTGAGTGGGGTTTCCCAACTGCTGCGGGGCACAGAAAATTCCCAGGTAACGCTAACCTACTCACGGAATGGTAGTCCCCCACAATCGGTCATTCTGACGCGAGCACGCTTAGAACTCCCGACCGTCGCCCATGATCTCAAACAGGTAAACGGCTATCGCATCGGCTACATTCGTCTAGATGAGTTTAATGGCCATGCAACGGAGCAAATGGTGGCCGCGATCGAAGAATTATCAGAACAAGACGCGGAAGCCTTTGTCTTAGATTTGCGGGGTAATCCTGGCGGGTTACTTTCTGCCAGCATTGAAATCAGCCGCTTGTGGCTCCAACGAGGGCCCATCGTGCGCACGTTGGATCGTGATGGGGATCCCGCTGAAATCAGTGCCAACCGCTCAGCGTTAACGGACTTACCGATGGCCGTACTGGTTAATAGCCGTTCCGCTAGTTCCAGCGAAATCTTGACGGGGGCACTGCAAGACAATAATCGCGCTACAGTGGTCGGCACAACCACTTATGGTAAAGCCCTCGTACAGTCACTCTATGGCCTGTCAGATGGCTCTGGCTTAGCCGTGACGATCGCTCATTACTACACTCCTAACGGCACCGATATTAGTCAAAAGGGCATTACGCCTGATATTGAAGTGAGTTTGACGAACAGCGAAGAACGCGCCCTCTTTAGCGATCGCAACAGCTTGGCTTCAGAACGTGATGCGCAGTTTATTCAAGCGGTGACTGCTTTAGAAACAACCATTCAGAGCTACCAAAGGGCACCAGAACCCACTCAACTAGGCCAATCCCCTAATTGAAGTGCTCTGTATTCCCAGCACCGGCAAAACTTTTCTTACAGCCAGGCTGATAGAGCTCTTGATACTTGAGAGAGCTGCTAAATTTTGACCAATAAGAGCGCGCAAACTACCATTGGGTCACGACAATTCCGGATTGAATCCTGACTCAATTAGTTCTGCTTTTGTCATTCCAAGACTTGCTAGTGGCGGTGATGTTCTAGACCTATTTAATCAGGGCGATCGCTAATGCCAAAGCGTTAAACCGTTGTTCCTGCGATTTTCTCGTGGCAGTTGGGCTTATTAGACTCAGCATCTTTTTTGGCTCAGTCGTCGACCTCTGGTTGATGACTGAGCCATACTGACAAAATCTTTTTCTGCTGTCCGAGGTCAATGAATTATGCCTGCTTCCACTGCCCAACAGAGTCTACGATCAGCGTTCTCACTCCTAGTGCTATTGGGCTTAGTCGCCTGTCAAGCAGCAACCACTGAAGTAGAAGAAGAAGCGCTAGTCGAAGATGAAACCGTGGCAGCACAGGTTTTCCCCGATGATTTTGCCCAAGTTTGCAATGAGATTGGATTTGCTCCGGCACAAGCCTATGAATCCACCCCTGGAGAGGTTCATCCGATATATGTGTTTGAACGGGCTAACGAGACTGAAGCTTACTCCAAGTCCTATCGTGATTTGCCAGAAGGGTGGGAAAAAGACTGGGAAGCAAGTCAAGAAACCCAACTAGTGGCTTGCCTGACCCTGACGCAAGAAACCCTATCTAACACCTGTGAATTTCCCCCTGAGGAAGGCGAAACGGATGTTTATGTTCTGGAAACCTATGACACCGCTTACGACGTAGCGATCTATCATGCCAAATCTGGCGAGCAGCTTGACAGTACCACCTTTGAACTGCAAGCGGACGACGAGTGTCCGATGTTCCACATGTTCACGGAAGGTGAGTTAGCCGACAAGAGTAATCCTGATTACAGCCAAGTGTTGCTGGAGTTTGTCAAACCCTATGTCCAACCTGAAGCCTAAAGCACCTCTGCTCTGATCAGCGATTAGGGCGTTTCGTCTGGCACTAGCTCGACAACCTCATTCCAACTCACATCTACACCGGGTAACCAATTACGTAAAAAGTAGTAAAACGACGACAACAGTTCATTCCAGTAGCGAGTTGTGAGGCTTAAGGCTTCGGCGCTGGGTACGAGATCAGACAATCTAGCGAGAGTATCGCCCGTCGCCTTACTCCCACCGTAGAGGTTGGTCGGCCAGGCAATCGCCTGTAGCCCTCCCTTCTCAAAGGTCAAAGCAGCCCGTCGCATGGATAACGCAGGGGCCACTAAGGCGACCCGTTGAGACGATCGCTGCGGCAGATTTTCATCCGGCAGGGTGCCTCGATCTGCTAAAAACTCGCGCACATCTCGCATGGCGCGGTGAATATCCATACCGGCATCCTCGATGGTAATGACCTCACGAGGGATGCCACTCCCAATCAGGACCTGTCGTAAAGCTTCTTCCTTAGCGGCTTCTTCTTCCGCATTACCGTATAGCGGGCCAGCCGTGACGTACACTGGCGGATCACTACCTTGGGCTCGCAAGCGGGCATACAATCTGGCCGCACTCTGCAAACGAGTCACCAACATTGGATCGAGCTCAACCTCGCTATCGACTTGGCTGGGAAAGGCCTCTACAGGTGACACGAAGTCCATGTTTTCGGCAATGACGACTTCGATAGCCACCTGACTGAGGGGAATGTCGGTGGGAATACCTGCTGGGCAAACATCGTCACAGATTCCCTGTTGTACCCGATAGGCTTCTTGCACCGCTTGTTCAGCCTGATTGACAAAGAAGCGGGCAAATAAAGGCGTACTGGCAACCAATAGAATTGCTAAGGCGACCCCGACATAACGTCCCTTGATTTTCTTGGGGGTTAGGGCAACAACCAGCAGACCAATGGAAAATCCTAAGGGAGTGAGCGGCAGCGAAATAATTTTCCAAATGGCGCCAATGGTTTCGTCGTTGGGGTCGATAAACGCCAGCACAAACAACGTCAAAATGATGGCGCCCCCAAACCAAGTCAAAAAACTGCGGGGGATAAATTTCAGCAGCACATACCAGATGAACAGGCCCATGGCGGCCCATAACAAAATGCGAGTAAGCAGTTCTAAAACCATGCTGCGCCGAAGAAGCTGGAGGATGACGAGGAGATCGCTTAAGAACTTTCTGCGCACACTAAAATTGCGCCGCTGGAAAAGCTCGCCCTGCACCAGGAATGATACATGCGTTCAACCTTTCTGGCACAGTTGGCGACCCGCTAGTGTTCGAGTCCCCAGCCGCTCAGTCTGTCGACCGGCGAAAATCAGGCTGGTCACCGATCTGCCCCAAAAGGTTTGAGCCAGGTTTGGGCAAAGGCGAAATTAAGCGCGATCGCACTCCCGCCAAACAGCAAGAGACTCTCGCCACAAGCCGCGAAAAATGGCCAAAAGTGTTGCGCAATGGCGGAACCCGCGTCCACTTGAGCGAGTCCGCGCACTAGGGTAAACGCGAGAACTACTCCAGCCTGGAGCTGAAAATTATCGTCTTGCCGAATGGCATAGCGATAGGTGAGGGCAAACAAACTACCCGATAACGCGGCGATCGCCACATTGAGGAGCAGTGTCAAACCGGCTAAACCCGACCAGACAGAAAAGAGCGGTAGAGCTAACACGCTCGGGGTGAAACGATGCAGCATTAATAAGCCTAAGCTCATCAGCCCAGCGGTCAGGCCACCCGCGATCGCGACCTTGACTGATTCCAGACGTTCGGCAGGGGTAAACGGAGAAGGATGTGGCATTGTTCAAATCGCTGTCTTTCCGGTGGGGCTTTGTCTTATGATGATTTATGCACTGTGAATTCTTGCTTTAAGACACCTATGGATATTTTGACGCTGGGTTGGGTTTCATTGTTGGTGATTTTCACCTTTTCGCTCTCGATGGTCGTTTGGGGCCGGAACGGCTTCTAAGCAATCCGAGATTAGTTACATGTTGGCGATTGACTTTGTGTGATGGAGACTGTTGTTACCAACCAGACCTTCTCAATTTTGGCGATCCTTGCAGCCTTGCTCATGGTGATTGTCACTGGAGGGGTGGTTTATTTGACTGCTGCCGAGTGGCGTGATCGCCGCCGTCGCAAACGCGATCAAGAGGCAAATGCGCCCACCGTCAAAAAGGCTAAAAAGAAGAAAAAAAGTAGCTAGCCCTTGGGCACACTGAGTTTGTGACCACTCCATCCCCATCAACTGCGCTCTCGCCAGCCCGACGGCTGGCGTTCGACGCTTTAAAGGAAATTTATCGCGGTGGCTATGCCGATGTGGTGCTCCACCGCTTATTGGCCAAAGCCAAACTCAGCCCGGTTGACCGCGCATTCGCAACCGAGTTGGTCTACGGTATTGTGCGGCGGCAGCGCACCCTCGATGCCCTGATTGATCACCTCGGCAAAAAGCCCGCTCATCAACAGCCTCCAGAACTCCGCATCATTTTGCATCTGGGCTTTTACCAATTGCGGTTCTTAACCCAAGTGCCTGAATCAGCAGCGGTCAATACCAGTGTGGAACTGACCAAAACGGTCAGTAGGGCTAAGCTGGCTGGCGTCGTCAACGGCATTTTGCGGCAATATATTCGTCGTCGCCAAACCGGCACGGATCCACTCATCCTGCCGAGCGATCGCATTGCCGCGTTAGGGATACAGCACAGCTTTCCAGACTGGATCGTGGAGCTATGGCTGGATCAACTGGGAGAACCCGAAACCGCAGCCCTGTGTGAGTGGTTTAATCGCTCCCCCACGCTCGATCTCCGGGTCAACCTCCTCAAACGTTCCCGAGAGGAGCTACAACAAACCTTCACAGACGCGGGAATTGCCGTCAAACCGCTACCACATTCCCCCCAAGCACTGCGGTTGCTCCAGCCTGCCGGGGCGATTCAAGCATTGCCGGGATATGCCGAAGGGTGGTGGACCGTGCAAGATGCCAGCGCTCAATTGGTCAGTACTCTCGTGGCACCCAAGCCGGGAGAGTTGGTGATTGATGCTTGCGCCGCGCCTGGAGGCAAAACCACACACTTAGCAGAATTGATGGGCGATCAAGGCTTAATTTGGGCCTGCGATCGCACCGCCTCTCGTGTCAAAAAGATCGCGCAAAATGTGCGCCGCCTGCAGTTGAACTGCATCCAAACCTGCACCGGGGATAGTACTGAAATCACGAAATTTGTCGGCGAGGGCGATCGCGTCGTGGTGGATGCCCCCTGTTCTGGTTTAGGGACGCTGCATCGCCATGCGGATGCCCGTTGGCGACAAACTCCTGAGTCCGTACAAGAACTGGCTGACCTGCAGTTACGCCTGCTGGAACGCACTGCCACTTGGGTCAAGCCCACGGGCAGTCTAGTTTACGCCACCTGTACCCTACACCCCACCGAAAACGAAGTCGTCATCGAACGGTTTCTCACAGCTCACCCCGACTGGCAAATTGTGCCGCCCCGATCAGATGAACCTGCCGCAGCTTTCGCGATGCCACAAGGCTGGATCAGAGTCTGGCCCCACCAAGCCGATATGGATGGCTTCTTTATGGTGCGATTGAATAGACAAGGATAAGGATGAGGAGTTGGACGTGAATCGGCCTATCCTTTGATGATGAGCTAGGGGGCAGTGGGGCCAGGAGGGAAAGATCCTGGAAAGGAGAGATAGTTTCTGCCATCCAGGACTCATGTTTCCGTCGCCGACAGCACGTGCCGACCTGTCTGTTTAAAAGGCCTGTCTGTTTAAAAACAGAGCTTGTTACATTAAGCTGCGAGTTCCAGCGCGGTCATCAGGCGTCTGTCTAAGTAAGCATAGAGCCCTTCATTCGCTTCGAAGTAGATTTGCAGGCGATCGCCCAGGTGCTCAGCAGAGATAATATCCGCGCGATAGTGGGGCGTCACCAAAAAATTCAGCCAGTCAGCAACCTCAGAAAAGGGCACCTGCAAGCAGCCCAACCGTAAGCCATCCACCACATCTATCCGAAACGCCACTGAGGGAGAGATCATTTGCCACCTCGCAATCAGTACAAAAGAACTACTTCATTTTTCCTAAGTTTGCCTCGATGCGCAAGGCGATCGCACAAGCTGTTACACCCGCTCTCCCATTTCCTTGAATCCTGGATGACGTTGCCATTCAAGCCGTTAGAGAGCTTGCCAGAGGCTGATTTGGCTTAGACATCGCGCAGCGCTTTGAGTTGCACGACACTCCAAACTCGGCGAGTTGGCCCAACATGATTGAAATTGAGTTCTCCGCTCTAGCACGGGACCGCCTGCATCAGCGCATTCCCATGATGATCGAATTAGAACGACAAGTCCTCGCTTTGGTGACCGCAACCCATGAGCAACGCCTCAAACTCGACTGGCAATGCTCGCTCACCTCTACCGGCGCTAAACTGCGGCGTCACTACGACAAAATTCACTCTCAGAAAGCACATATAAAACCCGCCAAAACTTAATTTACGCTGTGCTTACAATCTTTCAGTGCCTTGGCTCGGAACCTTTCTGATGACTGCTGTTTCAGGGATAGGGACTTAGGGGAATGCTTGAACTGCTAAGAATTTTTACGTAGACCATGCCTTCAGTCACGAGTGACCATAACAGTTATTGTCCTCACATAGAGGGCTATCGTATTCGCAAGCAACTGTATTCAAGCTCCCGAACCAAAGTCTATCGGGCTGTTGAAGAATCTTCTCAGCGTCCGGTCGTTGTCAAAATATTGACAATTGAATATCCCAGTTTCAACGACCTACTACAGTTTCATAACCAATTCACGATCGCCAATAATCTCCCCACCTCAGGAATTGTCCGTCCTCTCAAGTTGCTCCCTTGGCATAACAGCTACCTTCTGGTGATGGAAGATTTTGGCGGCATATCACTGGCAGATTACGCTCAGCAAAAACCTTTAACCTGGCAGGAGGTATGGGCGATTGCAAAAAAGTTAGCCGATATTCTCCATGATCTCTGCCAACATCGGGTGGTACATAAAGACATTAAACCCGCTAACATCCTGATTCACCCGAATTCTAAACACGTCAAACTGATTGACTTCAGTATTGCTTCCCTCCTACCTAAAGAGACCCAAGAAATTCAAAACCCCAATGTCCTTGAGGGAACGCTGAACTATTTGGCTCCCGAGCTCAGTGGACGAATGAACCGAAGCGTTGATTATCGGGCCGATTTTTACGGTTTAGGGGTAACGCTATACGAACTCCTAACCGGCAATGTGCCCTTTCAATCAGATGATCCGCTAGAGCTGGTACATGCCCATTTAGCCAAAGCGCCAACTGCGCCTCACGCTATCAATCCAACCATCCCGCCCACGGTATCGGCGATCGTCTTGAAGTTGATGGCGAAGAATGCCGAAGACCGCTACCAGAGTGCATTAGGGCTCAAGCATGATTTGGTGCAGTGTCTGCGACAGGGGGAAGAAACAGGCACCCTTAATGAGTTTTCGTTAGGGCAGCGAGATGTGAGCGATCGCTTCTCGATTCCTGAAAAGCTCTATGGCCGAACTGAAGAGGTACAGACGCTGCTGACGGCCTTTGAGCGAGTTGTCCAAGGCCACACAGAACTGATGCTGGTGGCGGGATTTTCCGGAGTTGGCAAAACTGCTGTCATCAATGAAGTTCATAAACCCATTACTCGACAACGTGGCTATTTCATCAAGGGTAAGTTCGACCAGTTCAACCGCAATACCCCTTTCTCTGCCTTTGTAGAAGCTTTTCGGAGTCTAGTTGGACAGCTTTTAGGCGAATCAGACGAGGCTTTAGCCCGTTGGAAAACTAAAATTCTGGCGGCGGTTGGCAGCAATGCTCAAGTCCTGATCGACGTGATGCCCGAACTAGAAACCATCCTAGGCGAGCAACCCCTCCCCCCTGAGCTTTCCGGAGCTGCCGCACAGAACCGTTTCAATCGATTATTTGCCAAGTTTATTCGGGTTTTCACGACTCCTGAGCACCCGCTGGTGATTTTTCTGGATGACTTACAGTGGGCCGACTCAGCCTCCTTAGACCTGCTACAGCTGTTGATGAATGAGCTCGACAGTGGGTACTTGCTCGTACTAGGCGCTTATCGCGACAATGAGGTCTTCCCAGCTCACCCGCTGATGCAGACCTTACGTATGATGCAGCAGGGTGATAGCAACCATGTTTTAACCCTCACCCCTTTGAAATCGGAGCATATCACTCAGCTAGTGGCTGATACCCTACGTTGCTCCCAACCAGTAGCTTCACCCTTAGCACAACTCATTTATCAAAAGACTCAAGGGAACCCCTTTTTTACGACCCAGTTTTTATCCGGACTTTACCGGGATGGCTGGATGACTTTCGATGCAGAAACTGGCTCGTGGCAATGCAACCTGTCGGAGGTGCAAAGACTAGTTCTGGCAGACAACGTTGTGGATTTTATGGTCAGCCAGTTGCAAAAACTGCCCGAGGCTACCCAGTCAGTGCTCAAACTGGCGGCCTGTATCGGCAATCGATTTGACTTGTCCACTCTGGCCGTGGTGTGTGAGCAGCGCCCGGAGCAGGTAGCGGCAGATCTGTGGCAGGGCCTACAGGCAGGCTTTGTGATGCCGGAGAACAAGATCTATCGGTTCTTTCAAGGCGAGAGCACCCATCAGTTGGCTTCCGACACCCTACTAGTGGAATATCGCTTCCTGCATGACCGCGTACAGCAGGCTGCCTACGAGCTGATTTCGGAGGATCAAAAGCAGGCCACTCACCTCAAAATTGGGCGCTTGCTTTGGTCCCACCTGCCGCCTCAGGAGAAAGACAAACATCTGTTTACCATTGTCAATCACCTCAATATTGGCCAGGCTTTAATTCAGGACATGCCAGAGCGTAGTCAGGTAGCAC
The DNA here is from genome assembly GCA_010671905.1 of Leptolyngbya sp. SIOISBB. Taxonomy (GTDB): domain Bacteria; phylum Cyanobacteriota; class Cyanobacteriia; order Phormidesmidales; family Phormidesmidaceae; genus Halomicronema. The sequence continues at coordinate 4,903,802 of JAAHII010000001.1, read as the reverse complement.
AGCTAAATCTTGATGCTAGTCAAAAAGCCAAAGCTGCCGTTGCTTATGAGGCTAGTCGCCGCTATTGCTATGCAGGCCAGCAGTTTTTGCCGACGGTTCAAGGGCGAAAGGACAACCCCCTATATTTTGAGCTAGCAATCGCCACGATTGAAGCAGAATACTTTTGCCACAACCTCGAAACGGCTGAGGTACTCGCCCAAGCAGCTATCGAGAATGCTCAAACTCTGCTGGATCGCATCAAAGTCCACGAGCTGCAGATTTTATTTGAAATCAATAAAAATCAGATGAACCAGGCGATCGCCTTTGCCATCGATGTGCTGAAGCTTCTGGACGTCAACTTACCTCAGGCACCTGAGCCGGTGCAGCAAAAGGTTGACTCCCTACGGCAAACCATTGCGATGCCCGTTGAAGCCATTTCCCAGCTCATGTCGCTGCCGCCAGTACAGGATGACGCCAAGCTAGCTGCTATACGTATTTTAACGAACGCTAGCTCGGCAGCCTATATTGCGAGCCCAACCCTCTACCCAATGATTGTGCTCCAGACGGTATATCACTGCATTCAGTATGGCCATTCGCCTTTGGCAGCCTCAGCCTACAGCTGGTATGGGGCCCTTTTGTGCGGTGCCTATGGCCAGGTGGAAGCAGGCTATGAGTTTGGCAAACTCTCTTTGATGCTTCTCGAGAAGTTCGATGCCCGCGCCCTAGCGGCCAAGGTGAAGAACATGTTTAATGTGTTCATTCGCCCTTGGAAGGAACCCCTGATCAATGCGATTAAGGCTTTGCCGGAGGCCATTCAGGGAGGACTGGACAACGGCGACGTAGAATATGCCTTCTACGCCGCCGTTCATTACTGCAGCTATTTGTTTTATGGCGGCCAGCCCTTGGATACGGTTCGCGAAACTCAAGAGCGCTATCTGCCGGCCATTCTCAAAGCCCAGTATGCATTTCACGCAGACTTTTTGCGGATCAATCAGCAGGTAGTAGCTAACCTGTTAGGTGAAGTCGAGAGCCCCCAATATCTGCAAGGTTCGATCTTGGATGGGGAGCGCTGCCTGGCCCAGTGGCAGCAGAATAACATTGTTTTTTTGGTCCTTTGCTTCTATGAGGCCCAAACGCGGTTAGCCTACCTGTTGAACGATGTCGAAACGGCCATTGCTGCAGGGGAAGAGGGCTGGCAATATCGACAAGCTGCGACAGGAACCCTGTATACCTCAGAGCACAATTTTTACCACAGCTTAGCGCTGCTTGGAGGTAAAGTGTTGACCACAGAGCAACACCACCGCATCGCCGAAAATCAGCGTCAGCTAAAAGTTTGGGCAACATTCGCGCCCACCAACTTTCAGCATAAATATGATCTAGTAGAGGCTGAACGCCATCGCGTCCTGAATGAGAAAGTGAACGCGATTGAGTACTACGATCGCGCGATTACGGGCGCTAAAGACAATGACTACATCCATGAAGCAGCCCTAGCCAATGAATTGGCAGCTAAGTTTTATTTGTCTTGGAATAAGCCCAAAATCGCAACTGTTTACATGGAGGAATCCTATTATGGCTACGCTCGCTGGGGCGCAAAAGCTAAGCTCGCTCAGCTAGAGGAGTGCTATCCGCATCTACTCGCTGCCATTGTTGAACCTCCTCAGCAAGACCCGATGCCAGCCACCATTTCATCAATCACTAAAAGGGGGACACAGCAACTAACCAGTCAGCACCTTTGGCTGGACTTTCCAGCAGCCATGAAGGCCGCTCAGGCAATTTCTCAGGAAATTGAACTTGAGAAGTTGCTGGCAACTCTAATGCAGATTGTGATTACAACAGCGGGGGCGCAACGCGGGTTCTTAATTCTCCGTCAAGGCGAGCAGTGGCAAATCGCGGCTCAAGCCGATGACCAGCAAACCATCCGCCTGAAAAAGCCACTGGAGCAGGCTCTGGATGTGCCGCAGAGTTTAATTTACACAGTGGCTCGGACCCAAGACATGGCAGTGTTTGATGACTTGAGTGCCGTCTCTCAGTTTGTCGGCGATCGCTATGTCATTACGCATCAACCTAAATCTGCCCTTTGCATTCCCCTTCAACAAACGGGGGAATTGATTGGGTTGCTGTACTTAGAAAACAATCAGACAATCGGTGCCTTTACCCACGATCGCGTCGAGGTTCTACAGCTTTTAGCCAGTCAAGCTGCCGTTTCTTTAGAGAATTCCCGGCTATATCACCAGGTTGCAACGCACTCTCAGACCCTTGAAACCGAAGTTGCCCGCAAAACTCAAGCCCTTCATCAGAAAGCCACAGACTTAGAGCAGACCCTTCATACCTTGAAGCAGACCCAGTTGCATATGGTGCAATCGGAGAAAATGTCGAGCTTGGGACAGCTTGTGGCTGGAGTGGCGCATGAAATCAATAATCCAGTGAACTTTATATACGGCAATCTTAAACACATCAGCGGGAATATTAACCATTTGATAGCACTGATAAATCTGTATGAGCAGGAACAGTCACAGCCCAGTCAGATTATCCAAGAGCATATTGAGGCGATCGACCTCGAATTCCTGAAGGAAGATATGCCTCAAATGCTATCGTCCATGAAAATAGGGGCCGATCGGATTCGCCAAATCATCCTTTCACTGCGCAACTTCTCACGGCTAGACGAGGCCGAAATGAAGCCGGTTGACCTCCATGAGGGCATCGACAGCACTTTGATGATTTTGCAGCATAGACTCAAGCCCAAGCCAGATACTCCTGAAATCCAAGTACATAAAGATTATGGTGAATTACCAAAGATTAATTGCTATGCGAGCCAGATAAATCAGGTGTTCATGAATATTTTGAGTAATGCAATTGATGCTTTGGAAGATGGGATTGAAGAGATGCAATTAGCAAGACAATTGCATACTAAACCTCGAATTGAAATTTCTACATCTTTACTCAATCAGCAAGAGCCCTTATCCACTTCTGTGGTGATTCGAATAATGAATAATGGTCCAGAGATTTCACAAAATATCCAATCCAAACTATTCGATCCATTCTTCACCACTAAATCTGTCGGTAAAGGGACAGGGTTAGGTTTATCTATTTGTCATCAAATTGTAGTCAAACGTCATGATGGTAAATTGAGGTGTAACTCAGGCACCGGTCAGGGAACAGAGTTTTTGATCGAAATTCCACACCAGCAAATTAGTGCTTGAGCAGATATTGAGAACGTAGCAGCCAGAACTTTCTAAGTTTCAAGACACTATTAGAGCTTGAAAAGCGGTTTTGAACTTTATCATCTCGCCGACTTTTGTACTGTAATGTTCTAGAGCACCGGTATAGAATACCGAAAATAGTTCAGGCGAACTATCAAGACTCAACGAGAAATCAGGTACTTCAGATATCATCCTTTCAGAGAAAAATGGTGAGCATGAATACTGTACCGGTGCTCTAGACCGATGGAAAACAGTCAATATTGCCCGCCTGAATTCGTAGCGGTTGATAAAAAGTTCGATAACAGTGTCATGGATCGTAAGCGTCCTCTGAGCGAAGTCAAAGGGACGCTTTGGCTGATTTCTAGCTTCAACTCCGCTCAGCTAGCGATGTGTATGGGGCGGTTACCATGGAACAAAATGGATTGAGAAAGACCAATCATTTTGCAAATTATTGAGTGTTTTCGTTAAATTCACTGAAGCTTTATTTTGCTTACCTTACGCTACTATTTACCTTCAAGACTTCTATCGTTTTGACCACCTCAGTGGCATGAAGTTGGGGGCAACAGATGGGTTCTAGCACTATAGAAATGACCTGATCAGGGGCACTTCATCTTGCCTCAGCACACAGGTCTAGAACACCAGCAATACGACTTTATTTTTCAGGGAATATCTTTTAGAAAAATCACAATAGCAACTGCGGGATGATTATCGGAGTCGCCCGGAGCGCAAAATGCTCACCACTAGCCACAAACCTAAAAAGGTAGCAGCAGCAAACAAGGTATTACTCAAGATAATGCCTTGAGAACTTTGTTGGTTGGTGGACACGATCGCCGCACCGATGATGAGAGCGGCCACAACCGTACTATAGGCGCGACGGTTGGCAGCATCGTCAATACTGCGACGGACCCCTTCTAAACCGCTGAGATTGACATTCCACCGGAGGGTCTCGGCGCTGAGGCGATCGAGCAAAAAAGAAAACTGCCGGGGCGACTCTAGGGAGAGATTGCGAAATTCTAAACCGGTGCGCAGTAGGGTTTGCAGCAAATCTTCGCCTGCTAACTGGTGACGAAAAAGATCGGCCATCAGCGGTCGCACTTCAGAGATGAGATTCACGTGAGGATTAAATTGCCGAGCCGCCCCCTCTAGATTCGCCAGAGATTTAGTGAACAGCCCGACATTGGCGGGCCAGCGGAGGTTATTTTGAGTCGCCGCTTCCAGAATTTCACCGAATACTTCAGCGGTATTAACCTTTTCTAAACTGAGACCGTAGTAGCGGCCCATCAATCGAGTAAAGTCACTCTCTAACTTAGAAATGTCGGTGGGCTGCAGGGGTTCTGTAAGCTTGAGAGTGATCTGGGTACAGCGCTGGGCATCGGAACTGGCGATCGCCAACACCATTTCGGTCATAGTGGCCCGGGTACGAGGGTCAAGTCGGCCCATCATGCCGCAGTCTAACAAAGCCACGCGACCATCTCGGAGAAAAAAGATATTGCCAGGATGAGGATCGGCGTGAAAAAAACCATCGACAAAATACTGTTTAAAGAAGGCGCGAAACAGTAAGGTCGTAATCTGTTCACGTTTGCGAGCGGCTTTCTCCGTATCCTCATTGGCGACAGCAGTAGTCAGAATCGGGGCCCCATCCAACCAGTCCATCACCATCAGTTTTGAATGGGTAAGTTCCCAATAGATTTGCGGTACCACCAATTGTTTGGCGTCATACCAGGGACTGTCTTGTAAGTTACGCCGCAGCAGGTCAGTGTATTCTGCTTCGGTCGTGAAATCTAACTCCGCGCGGATAGCCTCACTGAATTCGTAGGCCAGATCGACGATGTTGTAGCGTTGGCCAAACTGGGTTGCCGACATCAGCCGCGCTACATCCCGAATCAGGGTCATATCCCGCTCGACCAACCGATCAATGCCAGGGCGTTGCACCTTAATCGCAACTTGACGGCCATCTTTAAGAATAGCCCGGTGAGTTTGACCAATGGACCCTGCCGCGATCGCCGTATATTCGATTTCTTGAAAATAGGTTTCAACCGGGCCCGGTAAATTTTGGCGAATAAACGGCTCCATTTGGCTTGCGGGCACTGGTGGCACAGTGGATTGTAGGCTACTGAGCGCTTCAATATAACGGGGAGGTAAAAGGTCAGGTCGAGTACTGAGGAGTTGACCAAATTTCACATACACGGGCCCCAGCTCTGTCAAAATGTTGCGCAATACCTCAGGTGTGGGGATTTCTGGCTCAGCCGCTTTGCCACCACTGAGCAGTCGCCGCATATAGTCCCAGCCATTGCGGAACACGACTTCAACGATTTCACCCTGACGGGACATTCGAGACGATGCGAGCATTGAGCCTCCAAGAGGGGGGTGTTTTGATGCTAACGAAGTTTATGTCAAACCATTGAGGTTTCTTTGGCGAGATGGTTGAGTGCATCGAGGATTTGGTTTGCGATCGCGGCCGAGCCACCGGGCGCGCCCACCCGTTCGCGACCGTTGGCCCGACAATGCTCCAGATAGGGGGCATCATCGAGGATTTCGTCAATTTTGGTGGCGGCTTGAGTCAGTGTCTTGGCAGTCGCTGGACGCGTACCAATGGTCATGACGGAGTCTCCCAGTAGCCGCATTTGAGCTTCGGCAAATAAATACGTAAATTGCGGCCCCGGACCGGGAATTTGAATGATGGGTTTGCCTAATCCGACCGCTTGCTCAACAGCGGTGCCAGCCATGCCCACAACGAGGTCACATTGATGCAGAATATCGGCAAAGGCGTCGTAGTGATAATGCACAAGGACCTTGCCCTTTTTCAAGCATCCCATCTCCATTTCCCAACCGTGTTCCGCCGCTAATGCCGTGAGATGGCCTTCGGTGAAACCCGGCACCAACGCGATGCGAAATTGAGTCGGGCGGACTTGGGCGATCGCTTCACACAGATCCAGCATCAGTCCTAAATTCGTCTGAGCCTCGGGCAACCGACTACCGGGTAACAACGCAATGAGGGGTTCCCCCCGAGCAGCCAACGCCTGACCACTCGGATTAAGCACATCCATAATGGGATAACCCAAAAACTGGGTCCGGACAAACCCACGGCCCAATAAGTCTTGCGCTGTATAGCGATCGCGGGTCAAAATCGCCACACACTGCGGTGACTTCATACCCCACTGGGCCAACCAGGGCAGTTTGACACGGCCCTCGTAATAGCTAGAAGTACTCACCAAAAACACCACAAAGGGACGCCCCGTCAGACGGGCGAACAAAATCGGCACGATATCGCCACAGGCGAACAACAAATCGCAGGAAGGGCTATAGCGCTGCACAGCCCGATATTGGCCTAACGTCAGACCAATGAGTCCGGAGAGTACGTCTTTGACCAAACTGACTGGGTTGGTATCACGCCACCAGTTCACTGGATTCAAGAATCGCGCAAAATTGATGTAATTAAACCCGCCAGAAGGCAACTGCTGCGTGGGTCCAATAATCTCTACCCCCAGGTTACGGTAGGCGCTGCCCTTGCCCACAATGGGCATAGCAGCCACTTCCAAATCTGGCGCGATCGCCCATAAAGCTTTAAGCACCAGGCTAGCGTTGAGATCTTCTCCATGTCCATTACTCAGAAACAGTACCCGCCTGGTCATTACCCGTTCCGTAGTAACTCCTCAATAAGCGTACAGGAAACAGAAACCTGCTTTTTTCAAAATCTTGGCCCGCACCCTGAAAGTGACTCAATATCGGGCCGTATCCAGTCGTAGAGCCCTGCGATGCCACTTTCTAATCCTGCATTCGGTCAGCCTTCAAACCACCGAGCCCGATTACCCTAGCATTGCCCTAAACGGCTGCCACAGACCTTAGTGAGGCAATCTTCAGAATCGCTCTTCAAACCGCTGATACCAAACCACCGTCAAGAGTGTGGAGAAGGCGAATGCGGTTCCCCCAGCAACAATGCCGAACAAAGGCTGGTAACTGCCTCGTGATAAGTTAACCATCCAGAGATGGGTAAGATCGTTACCCAAGAGCCGATCAGCGATCGCAGGAAACAAATACATGAGCGAGGCTCCTACAATCAACCAGCCCACCATCGATGTTAAAAGAAAGATTGTTTTAGCGGTGGATTGAGTTCCCATCGGTGATCTGATTTTGACAAAGTTGGTTAAGAGCCTAGCATTTTCAGTAACTGCAGACTGCAGAAATTCACGCCTTTTCCACCTGCGCCCTTACGCTTATCCCTTGTACTCTGCCCCCAAGGCTAACGTCATGCGGAGCGGCTCCGCCAACACCTCATCCCCCATAACGCCGATTACTGCGACCCTCTTCCTCCTCTATGTCCACTTCAAACCTGCCAGCAACCGCATTCATTCATCCGTCTGGAAACAATCGCGAAGCCGTAGCCGCACTTTTGCAACAGGCGATGACTCAGATTCTGAAGCACTTGACGACTGCAGCCCAGCAAACACCCCTGCCAACCGTGGGCGCACTGCCCAAGCTCGTCTTGCCAGAATTACCCGCAGACACGACGACCTTATTAGCAACCATCGAGCAAGTTCTCAAAACCGGGATGAATCCGGCCCATCCGCGCTATATCGGACACATGGATCCCTTGCCAACAACGGCTTCTATTTTGGGCGACATGATCGTGGCCGCGTTGAACAACAACATGCTCAGCGTGGAAATGTCGCCGCTGTTTTCTCGCTTAGAGCCTTTGCTCATGGCGGAAATTGCCCAATTATTTGGCTTGGGCGATCGCGCCGGTGGCTTATTAGTCAGTGGGGGAAGTCTCGCGAATCTGCAAGCCCTGGCCGTCGCCCGGAACGTGAAGCTGGGCTGTATCCAAACCGGACTCTCCCGGAACGAGCAAAAACCCGTGTTTTTCGTTTCAGAGGTAGCCCACACCTCCATCAAAAAGGCAGCGATGCTGTTGGGATTGGGCACAGAAGCCGCGATCTCGATTCCGACGAATCGCAATTCTCAGATGGACATCAGCGCCCTGAAGGACGCGATCGCCCAAGCTCAACAAACTGGACAACAGCCCTTTGCACTGGTTGCCACGGCTGGGACTACGGTTACCGGCAATATTGATCCGCTGATCGAATTGGGGGCGATCGCTCAGATGCACAACCTCTGGTTCCATGTGGACGCGGCCTATGGGGGAGCGCTGATATTTTCGGCAGCTCATAGCGATCGCTTGCGGGGCATTGAACAAGCCGATTCGATGACGTTCAATCCCCAAAAGTGGTTGTACGTCACCAAGACCTGTGCCTCTGTCCTATTTCGCGATATGGGCCATTTGCAACGCGACTTTCAGGTGGCGGCGCCTTATATGAATACAGAAGATGACTGGGTAAACTTGGGAGAAATTTCGGTTCAAGGTACCCGCCACGCCGATGTCTTGAAGTTGTGGCTGTCACTACAACATCTGGGCAAACAAGGCTACCGCGAACTCATTGGGGCCAGCGATGCCCTCACAGAAACTTTCGTCACGGCGATTCAAACCCGTCACTATCTAGAGCTGGCGAGTCAACCAGAAATGAACCTGGTGTGCTTTCGGGGATGCCCTGACTGGTTGCCGACTGACCAATGGGACGCCTGGAACCGCGCCCTTCAGCAATATTTGTTGCGCGAAGCCCAGGCCTTTTTGTCGCTGCCCCGCTATCGCGGCCAGAATTGGCTCAAGGTGGTACTGCTCAACCCATACACGACGGAAGCGGACATACAGCAAATCTTTGGGGCGATCGATCAGTTTGCCACAAGTTCGGTTCCATAAATCTGGGAGAACTGCTACTGGTAAGAATCCAGCGGGTCACAAGGCTGACACAGTCAAATTTAGGAGTTTCACGCTCACCCCTCTAAGCCATCTATCTATGACTGCACAACGACCCGAGTGCCGACGCGAACGCGCTCAAACAATTCAACGATATCCGCATCCCGCATCCGCACACAGCCATGAGAAACGGCTTGACCAATGAGATGCTCGTGAGGCGTACCGTGAAAGCCGATCGCATTCGTCCCGTCTGTCCAAAAGCCAATCCAGCGAGCACCGAGGGGATTATCAGGGCCGGGGGGGACAAGTTCTCCCGTGAACGGATGCTGCCAGGTGGGATGTGCTTGCAGCCGCGTCACCGTGAACTCACCAGTGGGAGTTTCCCACTCAGCCCGACCCACCGCCACCGTATAAGTCGCAACTAAGCGATCGCCCTGATAACCATAGAGCCGACGTTCCGATAGGTTGAGGACGAGTAAAGAGATGCTGTCGCTAGGAGTCGGCAAAAAAAGCGTGGGATCATCGATGACACGAGGCGCTGCCATCGGTGTGAGTGCAGTCGAAGTGCTCGTCTGGGTTAAATTGACCGGCTGAGCAGTGGCGATAGCAGGACTAGCAATGCCTAAAACGCCGCTCACTAACAATCCGAAGACGACCCACCGCGACTGGGGTACAAGCGCCAACGGTGCCGGTCGTCTTAAAAGCATCTGGGGCATAGCTAGGACTCAACAACTACAAGCATGCCCATTCGCACGTAGTTATAAAGCGCTAAAACATCTTCATTACGTAACCGCACACATCCATTAGATGCGGCATGACCAATTGAGGACACCGTTGGTGTGCCGTGAAAGCCAATCAGCCCATTGGGCAACTCAGTAAACCCAATCCAGCGTAAGCCTAACGCGCTATTCGCTCCCGGCGCTGTCACCTCACCCGTCCAAGGATTTTGCCAGATGGGGTTTTCAACCATTTGAAAGATTTCGAACTGCCCCGTCGGCGTGGGTGTCCCCGAGGCCCCGATCGCGACCGGATAGCTATCCAGCACTTGATCGCCGCTATATACGTAAACCCGCCGCTCCCCTAGGCGTAAGACCAGCTGATCAGCCTTGGGAATATACCTTGGCAAATGATCATCACGCCGACCAAGCGCGTAAGCTTCGCTGTCGGCTAGGGGAGTGCGGTCAGGCACGTAGTCAACTTCGACCTGGACAGGATCGTGCAGTGCAGCCACAGTTTCAGCCTGACCGCTGACCGCACTGCTGACAATGACGACCAGCAACGTTGCAACTACTAGATACCAACGGTACCGACGTTTGATCATCGCTGCGCCATTCTCCCTGTCCAGTTTTTCAAAATGAAGGATGTGGTTCAACAGTCCTAAAAACTGTCAACCATATCCTACCAAAGGCCAGGAATGGGCTCGGAAACTTCTTCCATGACTTCTTCTTCGACGATGACTTCCTCTTCTTCGACAATCTCTTCTTCTTCAACGATGTCTTCTTCCTCAGCGGCGGCAAGACGCTCACCTAAAGCAGTGGCGACCTCTTCAGGCACCAGCACGCCCTCAATGATGTGAATCACACCATTAGTCGCGGGGACATCGACAGCAACGATAGCAATGTCATCGACAGTTGCCGTGTCATCATCAATCGCAACCGCCAGATCGCTACCTTCTAAAGTCTCGACGAGCCCCGGAGCCAGATCGTCAGACATGACTGAGTCAGGAATCACGTGATAAGTCAAAATGTCAGTCAACAGGTCAAGGTTTTCTGGCATGAGCAGAGCTTCCAGAACACCATCCGGGAGCGCTTCGAACGCTTCGTTCGGCGGAGCAAATACGGTAAAGGGGCCATCACCCATGAGAGCCTCAGTGAGTTCAGCGGCCTCAAGAGCAGCTTCTAAAGTACTGAACTCTTCAACACCGCTGACAATTTCAGCAATGTTTGCCATCGGCACGATGTCTTCTTCGGCCTGAGTCAGAGTCTCTTCTACTTCCATCTCAACGGCGGTATGGCCATCAGCCAAGGCGGGAGTAGCCAACCCGAAGCCCAAAATGCCTGCGATCGCGAGAGTTTTGGCAGAAAATGCTTGAATACTCATAAATTTCGATTGCCTCACACGTAAAGTAAATTTCTGTGAATTTACCTTACGTTCATCTAAATAGCAAGAGAGCTGATCGGGTGCTGATCCGAGGTTGACAAATGCTCCCACTTAGTCATCGGTGTACTGATCGCACAATTAGATAACTGATTGACAAGGCAAATAGCGCGATCGCCAAGCCGATTAAACTTACGCCTGGCACCTTTTCTAAATCAAGAATAATCAGCTTTCGGCCCACGGCGGTGAGCGCCGTAGCAATCACGAGTTCCACCTGTACAACATGCTTACGGATATAGGCGGAAATATTTTCTAAAATTTCTAGGGCAATCAGCACGCTGAGAAAGAGACCAAAAATTTCCGTTAAGGTCGTCTTAAAGAAGCCCACGCTGTCGGACACGAAAAGCGATCGATAGAGCACCAGCCCCAGGTCAATCACGGTCACTAAAATCACGACAACCATCGCGATCGACAGCACCTTAGAAACAATGCCTTCAACTTGGCCCAAGCGCTGGAGAAACACCTCGTCTTGCCAATTGTGGAGAAGCTTTCTCAAGAACGAGTTCGGTTGCCTTGCCATGCTGCCTGACCAAAAAGGTGAATGCTGTGAGCATAGAAGATGAACTCCCCCAGGGTAAAGCCTGAGACCCTGACGACAAGAGGGAACGCCGCATCAATGAGTCGGGCAGACGGCAACGAATGCAGCTGCTCTTTGCCACCAGATGAGTATGGCCAAACTGTGTAGTGCCGTGTCCTAGCAATCATGTGGCTCACTGCAAACAGTCGCCGCTGATCAAGCAAGGAAGTCAAGCAGCCAAGACTTGATGGCGCCATGGCTTGGCTGCTTATGACAGTGCCACTGGTATCGATTTCTGTAACCGTACCGCTTCCCCCAATACGCTCTCTATTATCAAAAGTCGGAGGGATGTCAGTTTCCACAATTTCTGCATCCCTCCCTGACCCTTCAGCTTTTTTGAGAGGAGGTTATTGACTTGAAAGGTCTATTGCAATATTGGTGGGGCCGCTCTTTGGCGCTAACGGTTTTGCTCGGTAGCAGCATGTCCACGATCGCACTCCCCAGTGCCGCGCAGTCTCCTAACGTATTACCGGTGCTCGTGCCCGAGGTGCCCATTGCCATGCAAAATCCCCTGGAACAAACTGTCTGGCATTTAGTCAGCTACCGCAACGGCAATGGCGACATGATCAGGGCGTGGGGCGATCCCCCCACCATCTTCCAATTTGCCTCAGGAAGAGTGACTTTCGCCACCGGCTGCAATCGCTTCTTTAGCAGCGGATATACAGTAACCGGTGAGGAGTTAACGCTCTCCACAGGGCACAGCCCCCTGATAGCATGCTTGTCTGACATGCTCGCGCATCAAGAGTTAGCGATTGTGGCCGGCATGGCGACGGTTCGCAGCTATGATCTGGCTTCTGACGAGTTGCAGTTGCTCAACCGTGATGGTGACGTCGTGTTTATCCTCAAGGCTCAGACATTAGCTACGCTAACCAATACAGCCTGGACCTTGATTGGCTATAACAATGGGCAGGGTGACCTAGTGAGCCCGTTGCCTGATACCACGCTTACCGCCACCTTTGATGATGCGGGCGGACTGGCGGGTTCGGCGGGCTGCAATAACTATCGCGCCAATTTTGAGCAAGCAGACAATACCTTGCAAATTGGGACTGCAGCCAGCACTCGGCGCTTGTGTCCAGCACCAGACGGTACCATGCAGCAGGAACAAGTCTTTCTCGGATTACTGGCAGAGGTGTCAACCTATGACATTGATGGCAATCAGTTAACCCTGAAAGATGCGGCAGGCAATGTATTAGCCCAATTTGCCACTTAGATTGAGGGATGCTCCGGCCCTGATTGCTAAGGGAGTGGACGCAATTATCCGTGGGAGCTTGTACTCAAGCTGATGATGGGCGGGTTTGATGGCCATCCTGGCCGTTCTTGAACGGTCGTCAGTTGAGGCTCCGCAAACGGGTTGGTGGGGGCAGGCTAGAAAGCCTACAACTCAACGAGTTTTCCCTGACGGCAAGATCGTCTGATGAAAAGCGTGATCGTCCTTCCCCGAGATACGGACACCGCGCTTTTTTAGTTCACCCATTAGTTTGGTTTAGTTCCCTTGATTAAGGAGCGCCGATTGGTGAGGAGCACTACTGCTACCTCTTGGTTTACCGGCTATGCAGTTTGTCCTCAGACCTCACCGGTGTGCCATCTTGGTAAAAAGTTGGCAAAGGACGGCACATGTCTCGGTTATTGCAGTGGCTGTTAAGGTGGCTCGAAACGCATTGGGTGGCTCCGGCCTATGCGGGGGGAGTCTTACTCGGATTAGCGATCGCCTTTCTGGGCGCTGCTGTCAACAGTATGGCGGGCTGGCTTTATGCCATGAGTGGGGTCATGTTGGCGATCGCTCTGATCAATATTTGGGCCTCACCCCGTAGCTTACGCAGCTTGCAAATTCACCGTCAGGCGATTCGCCCGATCAGCGTGGGGGAGACTCTAGCCGCTGAAATTGTGATCGATAACCCGACAGCCCGCCCCCAAGTGCTGCTGCAAATCCGCGATCAGCTCCCGACCTTATTAGGACCGCCCCCTGAAACCGCGATCGCGACGCTTGCCCCCTATCAACAGCATCTCTGGCAATACGTTCTAACACCGACACGACGCGGCATCTACCATTGGGATACGGTGATGCTGCGGACGGCGGCACCCTTTGGCCTGTTTTGGTGTCAGCGCCCACGATTGGCGGCTACCCACGCCACCGTTTATCCTCAAATTTTGCCCCTCACTCACTGTCCCTTGATTGACCAAATGGGCATTGCTGAGGGGCCTGCGGTGGCAGTCATCTCGACAAGCTCAGCAAGCCAGCCAGGGACTCACACGGGCGGTACGCCCCTACCGCTGGGGTGATCCCACTCGGTTGATCCACTGGCGCACCAGTGCCCGCTACGGCGATCTCCGCGTGCGCGAGCTCGAAGAACAAACCGCCGATAATCAAGTCATTATCGGCCTGGATACGCGCGATCGTTGGGATCAAGACGCTTTTGAGTCAGCGGTCACAGCCGCTGCCAGCCTCTATATTTATAGCCTCCGGCATCAGCTCTCAGTTGCATTATGGCTACCCCACACGGGCCTCTTGCAAAACCAGCACACCGTTTTGTCAGCCTTAGCCGCAGTGATGCCAGGGCAACCGCAAGCCCAACGATTACCCGCCCAATCCCTAATTTGGCTAGGCAGTGGAGACACAACTCCACCGATGCTCCCGGCTGGCAGTCTGTGGGTGCAGTGGCCCAACGCTCAAGCTGCTGGCAACGGCTCAACGGTGATGCAACCAGCTCTGACGATTCAATCCGAGGCCCCGCTGGCTGAACAGTTAACCGCCGAGTTAATCAGTTAACCGCTGAGTTAATCAGATAAGGCGCTTGTCCGCAACTCAATCGCAACCGCATGACGGGCCATAGGCAGACAAAAACCAGCTAATTCTTAGGCTCCCGGCTGGGGGCTGAGCGCAGCCCGTGCCAGCGGCTCCCTTTGAGAAAAAACTTGTAGTAGCCAGCAGTTAGGGCGCGTCATCAATTAATCCCAGAAGCCTTTGGGGCAAAGCATTTCCGCGCCCGCATTCATTCCATAGGCAAGGGGCTGTCGTTCTTTTGCTGAAAGGATTTGACCGCGACCGGATGACAGACCCTTGTATGTGGGAGGGGCAAGCAATAATGGTTTGGGAAGTGACTCTGGACAGGCCCTCAAGCCTAAGTGAGTTTGCGAGCTAGATAGAGAGCCTTCCAGACTGCCTGCCCATCCCCATCGTGTCAGCAGACTGGACAGTATGAGAGGGCGTCTTCTCGTAAGACGGACCCAGGATTCACAAGGATAGCGCTGAGTGACGATGTGTTCTAATCGTTCCGGAGCCTTAACCTGATGAGTGAAGCGTTGCTGCCCCTCGGCATTGATATCAGCAAAACGGATTTTCACGTGGCCCTGCTGAAAAGCGCCAAACGTTCAAAAATATGAGCACTTCTCCAACGATACTGAAGGCTTTCGGCAGCTGAGCCAATGGCTAGACCAGCCAGGCGTGGGACCGGTTCACGCCTGCTTAGAAGCGACCAGCATCTACGGTCATGCCCTCGCCCTCTACCTGCATCAACAGGGACATCAGGTGAGTATCGTGAATCCGTTGCGGGTGAAAGGCTACAGTAAAAGCCAACTCTCTCGCACCAAGAGTGATCGCGCCGATGCCAAATTAATTGCTCAGTTCTGCCGTGACCTGAAGCCCGCGCCTTGGCAACCATCGGCAGTTGAGGTGAGTCAGTTACAAGGCTATACTCGTCGCCTCGATGCCTTAGAGCACATGCTGACCGAAGAGAAGAATCGTCTCCAAGTCACTCCCCAAGACTTCGAAGCCGATATCGTCGCCCATATCCAGTTTCTGCAGGGGCAGGTGGAAACGGTAAAAAGCGCTTGCGCGAGCATATTCAGGCCCATGAGTCACTCCAGTCCCAGCAGGCATTGCTCACCAGCATCGTGGGGGTCGGGGAGAGCACGGCCGCACGGGTGTTAGCAGAAATCGGGTCGATTGAGCACTTCACCTCGGCGCGTCAACTGGCGGCCTTTGCGGGGCTAACCCCGCAAGAACACACCTCCGGCACCTCCGTGCAGGGCAAAAACCCGGCTGTGCAAAATCGGCAATCGACGACTGCGCAAGGCGCTTTACTCTTCCGGCGCTGACCTGGTGGCGGCGGTGTCCCCAAGCCCGCGCTTTTGGCGAACGGCTCTTAGCCGCTGGCAAGGCCAAGATGCAGGTCATTGGTGCTTTGATGCACAAGCTCATGCGCGTCATCTATGGCATCCTCAAGTCGGGAAAACCCTTTGACCCAGGCAAACTCCTGCCACGCAGTTCTTGACACGCCAAAATCAACACAGTATCTAGTTCATACGCTTAATTGTTGAGCCCATCGTGCTGGCCGCAAGACCGAGAAACTAGATGTGTCATAGTTGAGAACCTGATCTACCGTTGGCGCAGCAGCCTAGGTACAGGCTTACTTCTGATGGCTCACGGCTAATAGTCCTATGAATAAGGTGAAATCAATCAGCGCTGGGTTACTACTCTTGCTGGGATTTTGGTGTCTGGGCAGAGCAGTAGAAATGGGTCTCAACCGCGATCCCAGCGTTCTTGAAAAGCGAGAAACCGTCACCGCTGGCATTCTTTTGGGTTTACCGGCCACCGCCAGCGGCAGTTGGCTACTGTGGGCTCAACAGCGCCAGCGTCGTCAGCAAGCGGCTCAACGCCTGCGGTCTATTTTCTTTCATCTCGTACAAACCAGACAGGGTAAGGTCACACCGCTGCAGTTAGCCATGGCGGCGCAAATGGACGGTGATATCGCCAAAGCGTATCTGGACGATCGCAGTCTTGAATTCGATGCCACCTTTGATGTCGACGAGCAAGGCAATGTCACCTACTGTTTCCATCTAGGTGATCGCTCGCGTCAGGCCTTACCGTCCCCGATAACGGACGCCAAGAACTGATGACTGATGCGAGCACATCTTTCACTGATGACGTGATTAACCGATTTGCGATATGACTGACACCCACGATCAACCCCACCCCCATCCTCTGATTAAGGCAGCAGCGATCGCCGCCCTGCCAGAACACGCCTTTGTTCACCCTCTCAATGACAAGGCCGTGCGCCACACGCGATCGCTGGCCGGAACGACAGGGTGTTTACATCTAGGCGTCTATGTAGTGCGGGTACAGCCGGGACACCACTCCACGGAATATCATCGACACCGGGGCGAAGAAGAATTTCTCTACATTCTCTCGGGACGCGGCATCGCCACCATTGACGACGAACCGTTTGAGGTCCAAACAGGAGATTTCATGGGCTTTCGATCCGATAGCCCTGCCCACGATATGCACAATCCTTTTGAGGAAGATTTGGTGTATCTAATGGGCGGTTACGACCTAGACTACGACGTGGTGGAGTATCCTCACCAGGGCACCCGCATGTATCGTCTGGGCGATCGTCGCACCTACGAACCCATGTGAGTCGCTCCTCAAACCTGCTGCTCTCTAAGCCCCAATCTCATAGGTCACAGCCAAACGATATTCTCCTTGGGCTGGTACTGTGACGATATCGTCAGCTGCGTTGGTGGTTTCGACACAGACAAACTTTTGGTAGGCATCGTCCGTCAAATCTCCCGATTTTGCCGAAATCTCCACCCAGGGATTCCACACGACCGCCGTTTGATTGCCGGTTGAGGTAATGCGAATCTGACGGTTCAGGGCTCTGTCGTCAATCATCAACTCACTCGGAACATCCTGATAAATGCGATCTACTTCTTCAGTAATCGCAATTGGCCCTACTTGTGGCTTTACCTGTTGGCTATCCACCTTATCAATGTAAGTCGTGTCACCGAGTCCCAAAACGGCTGTTTGGGAGATGTCGCCGACGGTGAAATAAGTGTGCAGCGCTTGGGTGATATCAAACGGGCGATCGCTCAGGTTTTGGGTCACCAGAGCCAGATCTAACGTCTTACCCACGGTAATTTCAATCGCCAGGGCAAAACTGTAGGGCCAGAAAGCACGCGTCTCATCAGTGTCGCTCAACCCTAACGTGACTTGCGTCGCGCCATTCGACAATGCCTGAGTACCTTGAACTGCCCACAGACGGTTGCGCACAAAACCATGACTGGGGCGACCCTGTCCAGCGGGGTCGGGACCAAACCAAGGCCAACAAACGGGTACTCCCCCTTTAATGGCTTTACCGGGCTGATAATAGGCAGCCTCGCTGACAAACAGGAGGTCATGGGTCGCTGGCTGAGGCTTAAATGCCAACACTTGTCCGCCATATACCGAGATCAACGCGGTTGCCTGATCGTTGACCACTTCAATATAAGGAAATCCCCCTTTCCCCTCGACAAAATTGACTTGCCCAGTAAGGCCGTGATCTCGATTGAGCTGCGCCAGATCCATATTGTCAATCCTCATGTCTGTCGTTCTATTAAACCGCAGCAATATTAAGAGACAACCAATTTCATGGCCTCTACCATGCGCACGATTAACCACTACCCGTTGGGCATACTGCTAACACCATACCTATCCGCTCCCGACGGCCCTGAGTCAATCCGCAACCGGGTTAAAACGGTCCGTCAACGTCCTCAAGATGCCTCATCGCAGTACCCCTACCCCCTCAAAAACACGCCGACCTCGGTGGCAACTTTTACTATTGAGTGCGATCGCCGGGACTCTCTTGACTGGGGTTCTGCTGTGCGCGGGCTATATCGTTCTAGCGTTGTGGCTATTTTCCGGGTGGGGGGCTGACACGCTCACTTATCGCGGCAAACCGCTGTATTTTGACTTGGGAGAGATGACAACCCACTCCCTTAACTTAGGAGAAAGAGTTGTCGATTTGCGCGTATATGCCGTCGATGACGGGGATGATGGCGCTGCTGCCATTGAAGTCCTGGTCAATGGGCAGACACAGGGGAAACTCATGTCCCGCTTTAACTATGATCTTTATATGAACGAGCACCCTGGGTCTTATGAAGTCATGGATATCGATGAAGATGGGCAGCCGGAAGTCGTGATCCATCTGCCAAACTGGTTAGGAGAAAGCTATGCGCTCAATAGCCAAGATGACGGGTTATCTCCCTACCAGTCGCGATATCATTACCCTCGACCTTGGTAAAAAAATCCTCTATTTGCAGAACAAATAGAGGATATACTCACTCACGCTTTATCGCTTTTGCTGGGCAATGCTACAACCAACCACGAGCAATCAGAATTTCAGCAATTGTCATGCCAGTAGTGACTTGGTCATGCATAACCACGACCTGTTGCTCCGCAGTCATTCGACCAGCTTCAATCAATTCTTTGAGTAACTGCATTTCGGCACTAAAAGCAGGCTGACGAACCATTTCAGAACCATCAAACTGACGAATATCCCGCTCTATAAAATCTCGACTATTAGGCCGCCGATCAGATGTAGACTGCTTAGCTTTATCCAATAAGTTGGTATTGGTGTCATTAAGTTGGGGCGGATAAGATGAGCTCAATTTCATAGCGATCGCGGTCCTGTCTCAGCAAGCCTCTACAGCATAGGCAAGGAAGTTTCAGGACTTCACGGCCTTATGCCCTTAGCTTTCTTTACTGTAGGACGCATCCCCCAAAAACCCTTGGGTACTTACACTTGATTGCTTTAAAAATCCCGTAAAAGCTAGGTCTTCTCCGCTATCGCACACTATCTATTGGGGCAATCTATTTCGATGAGTAACTGCAATCGCCGCTGGGAATAAGAAGCCCAGACAAAATCACGAAAATGTAGTCACGGCCAACAGCTAAATTCTCCAGCGATCGCCCCCCAAAATACTGCTATGAGTATCGTCAGCTTAAGTTCATACTCAATCTCTCGGAAGATTCTTTGTTGTGTTGTCAGTAATTTCTAAGAAACGCTGATGTTGGTAAGATAAAGGTCGATCATTAACCATGAAATTGCGGACTTTTTCTAACGCAAACAAAAGGGACTGCAATTCATCACAGTCCCTAATCCCCATGCGATTTGAGCTAATCATCACTGAGCCATTCACTTAAAAGCAGCTGTTCCCCGGTTTTGCCGTAGCTTCACACAAAGTTAGTCAAACTCGGCACAACTCCACAGGAATTGCGAGCTCACTGGGTTATTCGCGGTAGGCGTCCATGGGTAGACAGGCACACATCAGGTTGCGATCGCCATACGCTTGGTCGATCCGATTCACCACTGGCCAAAATTTGTTGTCCTGAGTCCACTGGGTCGGAAAAATTGCCTGACGGCGATCATAGGGACGCTGCCAGTCGGACACGAGATCCGCTGCCGTATGGGGAGCTAACTTCAACGGGTTGTTATCCGCATCAATTTGCCCCGTCGCGATCGCCTCAATTTCCTCACGGATCGCAATCATGGCCTCACAGAAGCGATCGAGCTCTGCTTTGGCCTCGCTCTCAGTGGGCTCGATCATGAGCGTACCGGCCACCGGCCAAGACATCGTCGGCGGATGAAAACCGTAGTCAATCAAACGCTTAGCCACATCTTCTACCGTGACTTCCGCTGACTTGCGGAAAGGGCGGAGATCAATGATGCACTCGTGGGCAATCAGACCATGCTTGCCTGTGTAAAGGATGTCGTAATGACCTTCCAGCCGTTTCGCTATGTAATTCGCGTTGAGGATCGCCACTTCGGTAGCTCGCTTCAGGCCCCCTGCCCCCATCATGACAATGTACATCCAAGAAATCGGGAGGATGCTGGCGCTTCCCCAGGGCGCAGAAGTGACTGCACCAATCGCCTGCTGACCACCGACGTTCTCCACCAGGCTATGTCCCGGCAAGTAGGGCACTAAATGTACCTGTACCCCGATCGGGCCGACACCTGGGCCACCGCCACCATGGGGAATACAGAAAGTTTTGTGCAGATTTAAGTGGCAGACATCGGCGCCAAAGTCGGCAGGACGACAGAGACCTACCTGGGCATTCATGTTTGCACCATCCATGTAAACCTGACCGCCGTGAGCATGCACAATATCGCAAATCTCGCGGATCCCCTCTTCAAACACCCCGTGGGTGGAAGGATAGGTGACCATCAGGGCCGATAGTTGAGCGCTATGCTTTTCAGCCTTCGTCCGCAGGTCATGAATATCGACGTTGCCTTGGTCATCACATTTCACACTGACGACTTTCATGCCAGCCATAACGGCGCTAGCCGGATTGGTGCCGTGGGCAGATTCCGGAATCAGGCAAACGGTGCGATCGCCCTCACCTCGTTGCCGATGATATTCACGGATCACCAGTAAGCCGGTGTACTCCCCTTGGGCACCCGCATTGGGCTGTAAGGAAACTCCAGCAAACCCGGTGATCTCACACAGCCAGGCTTCTAACTCTTGGAAGAGTTGACGATAACCATCAATCTGTTCTCGGGGAGCAAAGGGATGGATTTGCCCAAATTCTGGCCAGGTGACCGGTAACATTTCTGCCGTGGCGTTGAGCTTCATGGTGCATGAGCCAAGGGGAATCATCGCCGTGGTCAGCGACAAATCACGGGACTGTAGCCGATGCATGTAGCGCAACATCTCCGTCTCAGAATGATAGGTATTGAAAACGGGATGGGTCAGAAACTCACTGGTGCGCTGTAGCGCCTGATTTTGCAGGGGGGAGGCGGACTGGGGTGGCAGCGTCGTTTGTTCAGTGAAAATTTCGATCAAGTCGCGCACATCGTCTGCATGGGTGGTCTCGTCAAGGGCGACCACCAGAGTTGCCGCATCCAAGCGCCGCAGGTTGATGTGCTTGAGCGCCGCTCTTGCCAGAATAGCGGCCTGTTGATCGCCCACCGTCACCCGCAATGTATCGAAGTAAGGCGCAGTGCCGAGCTCAAAACCAGCCTGCTGTAGGGCCGTGGCCAGCTTTACTGTGTGCTGATGAATGCGGGTAGCGATCGCCTGTAAACCCTGCGGCCCGTGATAAACCGCATACATCCCAGCGATGACAGCAAGTAGTACCTGTGCCGTACAGATGTTGCTAGTTGCAGCATCTCGACGGATATGCTGCTCCCGCGTTTGCAAGGCCAGGCGTAACGCTGGTTTGTCGTACTGATCCTTCGATACGCCCACCAAGCGACCCGGTAATTTGCGCGCGTACTGATTGAGCGTGGCAAAGTAAGCCGCGTGAGGGCCGCCAAAGCCCAATGGCACGCCCAATCGCTGGGTATTCCCAACGGCGATATCCGCTCCCATTTCCCCAGGCGACTTGAGCAGCGTCAGACTCAGCAAATCGGCCACAAAAGTGACCAACGCCCGTTGTTCATGAACTCGCTGAATGAAGTCGCTGTAATCGTAAACCGCGCCATCCGTGGCTGGATATGACACCAAAGCACCAAAAATTGGGGTCGACCCATCAAAATCGCGATGGTCACCAACCTGGACTTCAATGCCTAAGGGCAAAGCCCGCGTTTGCACCACAGCAAGCGTCTGAGGATGGCAGTCCGCCGATACCCAAAAGGTTTTCACAGCCTTTTTCTTCCGGACGTTGAAGCTCAGGGTCATCGCTTCAGCTGCTGCGGTCCCTTCATCCAACAGCGATGCGTTGGCAATTTCTAGCCCGGTCAAATCCGTTACCATCGTCTGGTAATTCAGCAAGGCTTCTAGACGACCTTGAGAAATTTCGGGCTGATAGGGGGTATATTGGGTGTACCAACCAGGATTTTCGAGGACGTTACGCTGAATGACTGGGGGGGTGATGGTGTTGGCGTATCCCAAACCCAGATACGATCGCCAAACTTGATTTTGCTCAGCGATCGCCCGCAACTTTGCCAAGGCCGCCGGTTCCGAAAGGCCAGCCTCTAAGTTCAAAGCTTGAGCCAACCGAATACCGGCAGGCACAGTAGCGGCCATGAGATCATCCAAAGAGTCGTACCCTAAAGCTGCCAACATGGCCTGCATGTCTGCTGGCCGCGGCCCAATATGGCGGGCGACAAACTCGCTCATCGCAGTAACCGACGGTGCAGACGGAGAGACAGCAGAGGGCGTCGGGGGAGCGGTTTTAGCGGACTGGCTATCAGGGGATAGGGTGCTTGGGGTTTGGCTAGGCAACAACTCGGACAATCTCCTCAACACTTCACATCTCAATGTCAGTGGAGCCAGCACATCCTCATTACGAGGCCAGCCGACAGACACCATGTTTATTGTGTAACAAACGCTAACAACTTGTCATACATTTGGCTGTTGCCCATCGGGTAAACATGCCTCTGATGAGACCGTGAGGGAACTTACACATCACGGCAAAAGTAGCATCGTAAATCAGCAGCAAAACCTCCGCAATTTTTAAGGCTTTTAAGCAACTTCTTTTGATCCGCAGAAAAATCGGCTCATCAATTCTGGCCAGACTCTAACCATCGGGGACCCGGGTATTGTCCATCATGAAAGAGACTCAATCCAAAAGCTGCGAGTCTTACTCCTCATGAAATTCACGGTATGAAGCGCATACTGAACTTTGGGCGGAGTCTCTGCTATGAGCGGAATGAATGAGCCAAACTGGGTTAAGCGCCAGCACTACCGCGCTTCCCATTCGGCGGCGGCATCGGCAACGGCTTCGTCTACAGTCTTTTGGCCCAACATCGCGGCTTGTAAGTTGGTGTAGATCGCTTTTTGCAAGGTTTTCACATCTTCCATCGCGGGAATCAGCACCTCAGCATCAGCCATCTGACCGGCACTCACAGACCGGGCGAGGGTGACCGGCTCGGCATCCGTCGGGGGCTCGGTAAAGTAGCTATCCGCCAGTGCGTCGGTCGTAGAAGGCAACACATTGGCAGCTTTCGCAAACGAGAGTTGGTTCTCGTCGTTGGTGACGTAGAGGGCAAACTTCAGAGCCGCCTCCGGCGCGTCGGTCGAACGGGGAATCACTAAATTCATCACCGCCACGTTTTTCTTCGCCGTATCGCCAGAGATCTGGGGAGCACTGGCCGTCGCGGCAGCAATGTCAGGGGCGTTATTGGCAATTGTACTGAGAAACTCGGCTCCCGAAGCCAGAATCGCGGTTTCGCCAGCCTGATAGAGTTCGACAGCACGACGATGACCTTGGGTCAAGACTTCGCGGGGCAGCAGTTCCTGTTGATAGAGATCCGTCCAGTACTGAAAAACCGCTGTCCCTTCGGGAGTATTGAAGGCAGCATTGCCATCTTCATCCACTAGGGGAACGCCCATCTGCACAAATGACTGCAACACATCGGCGGCATCTTCTGGCACAAACGAGATGAAAAAGGCATATTTGCCCGTCGCCTCTCTGATTTGTTGAGCCGCTGCAGCCAGTTCCTCATAGTTGGTGGGGGGCTCAGTCAGACCTGCGGCTTCAAAGATCTCGGTGTTGTAAAGGGTCACGCGAGTGGTGAGATACCACGGTAAGCCAAAGCTTTCGTCATTCAGAGTGTTGGCTTGCCAAATCTTGTCCAAATAGAGTGACTTATCCTCAGCAGGAATGCGATCGTTCAACGGCAACCAAGCCTGCTTGCTCGCAAGCTGTGAGGCAAAGTCGGGGTTCAGATTCACCACGTCGGGGGCCGTCCCTGCCGATACCGCCGTGAGAATCTTGCTCTGCATATCCCCCCAGGGCACATCCACCCAGCGCACGGTAATGCCTGGATTTTCCGCTTCAAAGTTAGCAATCAACTCGTTGAAGTAATCGGTGAAATCAGGCTGCAACTGCATCGTCCAAAATTCCACCTCTTGCGAGCCATCGGCACTGGTCTCCGAGGTGCCAGAAGGATTACCACAACTGATCAGCCAACTCATGAGCAGACCTAGCAGCATGAGTAGACCAAAGCGTTTCCAGAGACGGGGAAGGGTGGTGGGCATGGCGGAGTCGGCGGTGTGAAGGTGGCAGGGTATCGGGTGGCAGGGTATCGATTGCTAGGTGCTGGACATCAGCAACGAAACTCTGACTTCTGAACTCTGAATTCATTTACCAAGACTAAAGCAAAACCTGCACTTTACTGGCACAGGCGATCGCTCTAGCTTTCGCTTCTTCGACGGAATCGCCCGAAGCTAGGGCCACACCCATACGCCGATTTTGATGACAGCGAGGCTTGCTAAACAGGCGCAGTTTACTGGCAGGAATGCTCAGAGCCTCAGCCATGCCGGCATAACGCGGCTGATCGCTAGCACCCGGCGCGAGAACCACGGCAGAGGCACTTGGCCGCAGTAGTTCGATGCGACCAATGGGCAGACCGGTGATGGCGCGAACATGCAACTCAAACTCTGACATATTTTGACTCACCATCGTGACCATCCCCGTATCGTGGGGGCGGGGACTGACTTCGCTGAAATAGACGGTTTGGGACTGATCAGGGGCCCCCGCGATAAATAATTCGACCCCAAAGAGGCCCCAGCCGCCGAGGGCATCAGTAATTTGCTGGGCTACACGCTGACACTCACCAATGGTCTCGGGATGCAAAGCACAGGGCTGCCAAGATTCGCGATAGTCTCCCGCTTCTTGGCGATGACCAATCGGCGGGCAAAAAAACGTGCCGTCTTGGGCGCGTACAGTCAGCAAGGTAATTTCGGTATCAAAGGCAATGAAGCCTTCGACAATCACCCGTTCAGCTTTACCGCGCCCCGCACTGTAGGCATAGTCCCAGGCAGCCTCAATCTCGGCGGGCGATCGCACCAGGCTTTGGCCTTTGCCCGATGAGCTCATAATGGGCTTGACGACACAGGGCAAACCAATGTCGGCAACGGCCGCTTGATATTCCTCCAGCGTGCCCGCAAATTGATAGGGTGAAGTGCGCAGTTGCAGTTCCTCGGCAGCTAAGCGGCGGATGCCCTCGCGATTCATGGTGAGACGCGTCGCTTTGGCAGTCGGAACCACTGTCCATCCTTCCGCTTCCA
Source organism: Leptolyngbya sp. SIOISBB (assembly GCA_010671905.1). Taxonomy (GTDB): domain Bacteria; phylum Cyanobacteriota; class Cyanobacteriia; order Phormidesmidales; family Phormidesmidaceae; genus Halomicronema. The sequence continues at coordinate 4,878,367 of JAAHII010000001.1, read as the reverse complement.
GAGCAACAAGGGTATCAGTGGCGATCGCTTCGACTTCCGGCACGATGAGGTCGGGCTTTTCAGCTTCCACTAACTGGCGGACACGATCGCCAGCCAACATATCAAGCACATGGGCGCGGTGAGCCACTTGCATGGCCGGGGCCTGCGCATAGGCATCCACAGCCACCACCTCCCACCCCAGTCGCATAGCCTCGATGGTCACTTCTCGCCCTAATTCGCCAGAGCCCAATAGCAGCAGTCGTTTAGCCCCAGCCAGACCAGGCGTCCCCCAAGGGTTTGCGGTCCGATTCGTGACGATTTCGCTCATAGCCTCACATCAGTAGATGATTAAATCTCAGATTTTTGCAGATTTTTTCTATATTAAATGGCTCACTTTTTGAAATTGTGTGTAACATCTCAGGTGAATCGACTAATTTCTTCGCATTTGCGCAGCGATTAGCAGGTCAAAAATGAGTCGTTTCTGAGCGAGCCAAGCCTGTGCTTGAGGTCGTCTATTTAAGTAGTGACTCGTTAAAGCGAGGGTGCAGTTAATTCACTTGATTTAGCCAAGACTGATCAAGTTAAGTCAGTGCGATGGTCTACAGAAAAAAGACTCTCTGTCTTTAAAGCGATGCCCAGCTTCGTTGGGATTGCTCAGCTTATTCATCAAGAGGCAACCGATACGAGAGATAGGCTAGTGCGATCGCTAGAAATAACGTTAATGCTCTGATTTATCCCTCGTTTTTTACGGTTTGTATCTTGTTTATCGCTGTGGCAATTCTGACTTAAATTGTGTACCATACGTCAGCACAATTTTTGTAGACCTCCTAATTTGCACAGACTGCTATGGAGGATTGCTGAGTGTTCGTTTTGATAACGAAGACATAAACGGAGACGGCGGTGAACATCATTCAGTCCCTATTTTCATCTAAGCGCCAGAGTGTGGGCATTGAGCTCACGCCTGAGCGAGTCAATCTTGCCCAGGTGCGAAAACAGGGGCAAAAGCTCAAGCTTGAGACGAGAACGTCTGTAGAATTGCCAGAAGGTGCCTTTCAAGAAGGCCAAATCATTGACTCTCCAGCTGTAGCAGAGGCGATTCAAGAGGGCCTGACTGACAGTCGCATAAAAGTAAAATATGCCACCACCGCGATTCCGGGTCGGGCAATCACGCGGGTCATTCCGGTGCCATCTGAGTTAGATGAAGATGAGCTGCGGGAGATGGTGCTGAATCAAGAAGCCAGTCTTTATTTGCCCTTTCCGCGTGAAGAAGCGGACGTTGATTATCAGAAGCTAGGTTTTTTTGTCGATGAAGACGGCATCGAGAAAGTTCAGGTTTTATTAGTTGCGGTTCGCAAAGAAATTACTGATTCCTACTTAGAAACCTTTCAGCAAGCGGGCATTAATCTCGCAGTATTGGAAACATCAAGTTTTGCTCTAATTCGAACTATTCGAGATCAGCTGCGTCAGTTCACCCCTCAGGAAGCCGCAGCGATTGTTGATATCGGTTTTGAAAGCACCGAAATTTCCATTGTAGTAGATGGCATTCCTCATTTTTCGCGATCAGTGCCGATCGGAACTTTCCAAATTCAGGGGGCGTTAAGCCGGGCCATGAATTTGCCCCCATCGCGCAATACAGATTTGCTGAAAGGCATGACTGTACCCACGACTCCCATGGATACGGTGGGGTCACCACAACCCATTGCTGGTGGAGCATCAAACCCTGGTACAGCCGCGATGTTAAGGATTTTGGGTGAGTTATCGGACGAATTGCGGCGATCAATCGATTTTTATCTGAATCAGGCCGAGGATATGGAGGTCGCTCAGCTGCTGCTGGCAGGATCAGGAGCCGCCATCGGCCAACTGGATGAATTTTTTGCCCAGCGCTTGAGTTTACCGGCTAGCCAGATTGATCCGGTGGCAGCACTGTCCCTAGAGGTGACTGATGACATTGAGGAAGAAGAGCGACCGGGTTTAGCAACGGTGATTGGTCTTGGGCTGAGGGAGATTTAATCGATGTACGGCTTAGATATTAACTTTCTAAAAGATCGAGAGATCCGGCCAGTAGAGGCCTCTCAAACAGCTCGATCAGCCACTCCAACAGGGAGTCGCACCCCCTTATTGTTAGGCTTACTCGCCGCTGTAGCAGCTCTAGGCTTGGTGGGAGGGTACTGGTTGTTTTTGCAGGGGCAAGTACGACGCTTAGAAGCCCGAGAAGCGGAACTGGATGCGCAAATTGCGGAGATTCAAAATCAGCTACAGCAGATTCAGACAGTCCAAGCACAAATTGCACTGGTTGAGGCAGAAAATCAGGCATTTGTGAACGTGTTTAATCAAATTCGTCCCTGGTCGGCCTTTTTGGAAGAGTTGCGCGATCGCACCCCGGCTCGCATTCAAGTTGTCTCAGTGTCCCAAACAGCAGGGATAACTCTGCCACCACCCCCCGGTGCCGAAGCAGGGGAAGAACCGCCTATTGCTGGTGGGGTCAATATTGAAGGGGTCGCGTGTTCGTTTGATGATATCAACGACTTTTTGCTGACCCTGCAGCGATCGCCGCTATTAGAAGCCAGTAGTGTGGGCATCGACCAATCGGAGAAACGCGGCAGTGCTGATTTATTGGATCCGGAAGTGGATGGGGTTTGCCCTGATTCTCCTCCTAACCGTCCGGAACTCTTGGTGGACTTTACCTTGACCGGTAACTTTACCGACATTCCCTCACAGGACTTGCTAGATGTGTTGGATCGCCAAGGCGCTGTGGGCTTGGCAACGCGAATTCGTGCCCTTCGAGATTCAGGAGTAATCGAAACACCATGACCTTTACTGATGATTTTGTCCCTATTGAGGACGCTGAAGAACTTGAAGGCCCGAGTTATCCGACTGCCTTTGGCATTGAATTAAGCCCCAAGGTTCAAGGAATTGCCCTCGCTATTTTAGGCGTGGGAGGAGCCATCTTTCTCTTTACTCGAGTTGTCCGTCCTGTGCAGTTAGAACTCGGGATGCTTGAGCAGCGGATCGAGGAAAAAGAAACGACTCTAGCCAACCAAGCAGAAAGTCTGCGTCAAATTGAAGAGATACAGGCCGAGTTAGACCGTGTTTTAGCTCAGCGCGAAGGCATTTATAGCCTATTAGGCGATCCTAATAGCTTCGATACTTTGCTGCTGGATACCAATCAACAAATTGAGAAAAGCAACGCGGCGATCTCCGGGGCCATTGCCGGAGACTTGTCGGAGGCGAATTCTGCTCAATTGACGTCTATCGGCTTTAGCCCAGAGCAAGTCAACCGCATCTTTCAAGAAATTGCTGATGATCCAGCAGTGCAGCGGGCGGCCTTTACCTCTGAGTTGTTTGCGTTTAACCCGGTTGGATTGCCGAGGCCAATTGGGGAGGAATACGGCCCAGAACTTGCCGGCCAGCTAGAGAGTCAAATTGTGGAAGTGGGCTTTCGAGGACTCTTTACTCAGACCCAAAACATTCTCAACAATCTAGAACGGCTAGAACCGTTGCTCATCATCAGAGGTTTTGAGCAGGAACCGTCATCCTTTATTGATTTGGATGAAGAAGAAGCTAACCGTCTCGGCATTCGTCCTCTAGATACCACCTTCACCATGGAAGTGTTGGTGCCCTTAGGTGATCCACTGGAGCCCCCAACACCCCCAGCACCAGAACCAGAAGCCCCTGCCGAAGGTGAGGAAGGTGAGACTAATGACGAGGGCTAGCGAGTCTGCATTGATTGAAATAAGTGCTTTTGGCGGTATGAGCTGTCAACGATACCCAGAACCTATGTGAGGAGAGTGAACTGTGAAGCGACTATTAGGATATGGCAGTTGTTTAGCCAGCACAACTTTGTTGGCGATCGTCGCCCAGCCAGCCTTGGCGACATCCACTGTAATTACTGGCATCCAGGTAGTGCCGACGGATACGGGCGCACAAATTGTGCTGCAAACTGAAAACGGTGAAACGCCCCAAGTATTTGCGGTCAACCAAGGCAGCATGCTAAGGGCTGACATTGTGCGCACTCAGCTACAACTGCCCGATGGCGACCAGTTTGTGCAACAAAATCCGGCCCCTGGTATTCAGGCGATCGCCCTCGCCCCCCTCGACAGCAATAGCGTGCGGTTAACCGTTGAGGGTAGCGGTAGCATTCCGACTGGCGTTGTGGGCTCTTCTAATAATGGTGACCTCATCATCGACGTTGCTACTCAAGCCGAAGGCGCTGCGCCTCAAGGCAGTACCCCCGTCCCCAGCGATCTCGAAACCGTCGCCAGTGACGAACCGGTTCTGATTCCGGTGGAACAGCCGGCCACCGTAGCCCAAGCTGAAGTTGAAGACTCAACTGAGGAAGTTGAGCCAGCGGCTCCTCAACCCGATGTCCTGGTGCCTAACCCGCAGGTCATCATTGACGGTGTACCGGTGGATGCGCCAGAGGTTCAAGCAGCACCGCCCTTTTTGCCAGCAGCGACCGCGCCCCCGGTCGGTGACATTGCGATCGCCGAAACCATCCCGACTTTTAATGCCATTGATTTAGGCACGACGGAAAGAGTCCCTCGTTTGGTGCTGAGAGATGCCCCCTCTCGTGAAGTGCTCAATCTACTTGCTAGGGCAGCTGGGTTAAACCTGGTTTTCATTGACCCCGATGGGGAAGTTGACACGGGAGCTGAAGCGACAGGTACAGGGGAAGGTCCACCCATTACCCTCGATATTGAAAATGAATCTGTTCAAGATGTCTTCAATAGCGTCTTGCGAGTGACTGGTTTACAAGCTAACCGGGTTGGCCGCACGATTTATGTGGCCCCAGAACTACCCGACTCTGCCAGAAACCTGGTCAGCCGCACCTTGCGACTCAATCAAGTTGCAGCCTCTAATGCCGCTGGATTTTTAGTGGCATTAGGAGCAGAAGGGACGCAAATCGTCACTGCAACCACGTTTACCGATGTGGGTGAAGGCCTAGGCGAGATTGAAGGGGTCGAAACCGGTGGCGACAGCGATGCTGGCGATCTCGGTACAGACTTACGATTGATTGAGCGTTCGACCAGTACCAATATTGTGCCATTGGCTTATCAGCCAGTGGAGGGTAGCGGCAGTCCACAGGTGTTGCAAGGGCTGCTAGTGACGGTAGACGATCGCACGAATTCAATCACGTTGACTGGCGATACTGATGTCGTTACCACAGCGACCAGTTACCTCGCCCGATTAGATTTGAGGCGTCGTCAAGTAGCCGTTAATGTCAAAGTCATCGACGTCAACTTAAGTGCGATCGATGCGTTTGGCACCAGTTTTTCCTTTTCGGTAGGCGACTTTGATTTTTCCAGCAATGGTGGTGTCGGCGTCGTGAACTTTGGCGGTTCTACGCCTTTCACAGCGGCCGGTTCTGTCCCCACAAGTACGCCGATTTCGCCAGGAACCTTAAGTGGAGGTGGTGGTTTTAGCGTGGGTGATGACTTCCTGTTCCAATTATTGGCTTCGGTGCAAGAAGGCAACTCTAAAATCTTGACTGATCCAACCTTGATTATTCAGGAAGGTCAAACGGCCTCAGTGGCTCTAACGCAGCAGATTGTTTCCCGAGTGACTCAAGAGGTGGTGGATATTGGCGATACTGCTTTCGTTGCTGTTGAGCCAGAACTCGTGGATGCTGGCCTTGTTCTCGGTGTCAATGTTGATCGCATTGATGACAATGGCTTTGTCTCTCTGTCCGTTTCGCCGAGTCTGACAGCCCCTGTCGCTACCGTCGATGTGGGTGCGGGGGTCGGTTCCGTCACGCTTTTGAATGCGCGAGAATTGCAGTCCGGCCTCATTCGAGTGCGTGATGGGCAAACACTAGTATTGTCTGGCATCATCCAAGAAACTGATCAAGTCAGCACCACTAAGGTTCCGATTTTGGGTGATATTCCCATTTTGGGTGCGCTCTTCCGGAGTACGTCTGAAAGCACTTCTAGAAATGAGCTAATCGTCCTACTGACGCCAGAAATTTTAGACGACACAGATCAATCAGTGTTCGGTTACAGTTATACGCCGAGTGAAGAGGTGCAAGAGATTATCGAGCGGTCTCAGCAACGTTAGGCAAACGCTCATTTTCGGTTCATTCTCTATTGGTTCTGGTGTGATGGCTAAAGTTCTTGTGTGACAAGAGCTTTGGCCATTTTTTTAAGCACTGAACGGAGCCTCAAACCCTTGGAACTACATTACCTTTCGTAAAAAAACGCCGAAAACGACATTAATTAAAGCTTTGGACGATCCATATTTTGGAAGTTGCCCTTAGAATAGGGCAGTGAAATTCCGGGATGTCAGGGGTTTCAGCGATTTTAGCCCTAGGGCTGTTGTGTAGACCATTTTTGGGGTCTGCGATCGCTCCCCTCTAAATCCCTTATTCCCCCAAAAGGAGACTCACAAACATGAATAAAGGTGAATTAGTTGACAAGATTGCTGAGAAGTCTGAGGTGACCAAAAAGGAAGCTGACAAGGTTCTCACAGCAGCAGTCGATGTCATTATGGAAGCGGTATCCAGCGGCGAAAAGGTGACTCTCGTTGGCTTTGGTTCGTTTGAGCGTCGCGATCGCAAAGAGCGTGAAGGTCGTAACCCCAAAACGGGTGAGACCATGGTGATTCCGGCCACTAAGGTGCCCGCCTTCTCTGCCGGTAAGCAGTTCAAAGAAATGGTGAGCAAGTAAGCCCTTACGAATACCGTTGGCAGATAGTCTGTTTAATAATCGACCGCATCATGGGGGGAACTTAGAGTGGGCTGCTAACGTGGCTGGCTGTTCCCCCTTTGTTTTGCTCGATTTCTCGGCCAGTATCAGTCCTCTAGGGCCACCATCCTCAGCGATTATGGCCCTGCAAAACAATCTGGCGCAATTAGCTCGTTATCCGAATCCACAATACCCCTGGCTGAAACAACAGCTGGCCCAACATCATCACCTCGACCCTGACTGGATCTTGCCAGGGAATGGGGCTGCCGAGCTCCTGACTTGGGCTGGGCGGGATCTTGCCTCCTTAGAAGCCGTTTATCTCATCCGGCCAGCCTTTGGCGACTATGGGCGAGCCTTATCGGCCTTTGGGGCTCACGAGCAACCCATATCAATGCCCTTGGCGTCTGCCGCGAATGGCCAACTTGACTGGCTAACAATGGTGGCACAAGACCTACAGCACGATCCCGCTCGATGCGGTCTGCTGCTGAATACCCCTCATAATCCGACGGGGTTCGTGATTCCCCAAACCGTCTTAGAGACGCTACTTAGTCAGTTTGCTCTGGTGATTGTGGACGAAGCCTTTATGGACTTTGTATCACCAGCTGAGCAACAAAGCTTGATCGCCACTGTAGAGCGTTGGCCCAACCTGATCATCTTGCGATCGCTCACCAAGTTCTACAGCCTGCCGGGGTTGCGTCTCGGCTACGCGATCGCGCATCCCGACCATTGGCAACGCTGGCAGCAGTGGCGTGATCCCTGGCCTGTGAATGCATTAGCCGCAGCCGTTGTCGATGTCTTGCAAGATCATGACTTTCAGCAGCGCACCTGGCACTGGTTGGCAGCCGCGCGTCCGGCCTTGTTTCAAGCCTTACAGGCAATCTCTGGTTTACAGCCTTGGCCAGGGCAAGCGAATTACCTCTTGGTGCAGTGCGATCGCTCTGTCACAACCCTACAACGAGACTTATTACAGCATGACCAAATTCTGATTCGTGATTGCATAAGCTTCCCAGAGTTAGGCGATCGCTACTTTCGCGTTGCCGTTCGCCTCCCCGAAGAGAATGAGCGCCTAGTCACTGCCCTCCGCCGAGCCTTGACCTGAACCCTCGATTGCCACCCCCTGAACAGCAAGCAGTTGGCTCTGGTGGGCTCGTGCGTCGAATAGCAAAGTTCCGAGTTCCGAATTCAGAGTTTGGAAAACTAAGCCCCAGTAACCAAGAACTCACAACCCAGTACCCAGTACCCAGAACTAAAAACCAAGAACCAAAATCACACTCTGCCACCCTCTTCCACTTGCCCTGCTCAACTCACCTGCTACCCTATTCATAATCAATGCATAGCCGCTTATCGTGTTTGAACACCTGCTCCGCCGATACGAACCCAGTCCTCAAGAAGTGCTCGAGGTTCTGGAAATGCATCAGCTCAGCATAGAATTTCGGCAAGAACAACATTATCGTGATGCCCTAGAGACTTACTGCGAAGATCATTATCGATTGGCTCAGCAGCATCAAGCAGACCACGCTGCGATGCAAAATGAGCCCAATTTTTTTGCCCTGTTTTGGCGAAAATAACCACTTTGAACCTCATCCAGATCCAGAAGTGGAGTTTTGACATCTGGTATAACCTCACCGCCTGCGGCACCTCTCCTGCTCAAGGCTACGGCTTATACATAAGTCATTCCTTAGAACACGCTTGAGCTTGGATCCCCCTTAATCCCCCTTAAAAAGGGGGAAATCTCAGTTTGAATCGGGTAGAGCCCCTGCTTAAGGGGGCAGCAACAGTGGGGGATCTGCCATTTGCGCTGAGCTCTAGAGATGTGTGTAAGCGGCAGCCTTCTCAAGGAGAGGTTGGGAGAGTTTTTTTCAAACAAGCACAACTCCAGTTTTCAACTTGGACGTGGTTTAGAGGTCAGCCAGCATGAGCAAGGCTGCCAGAAAAGCTCGCTCAAGAGGCAAAGTGATAAGGCGGCAAGGGTTCACTGCAGAGCAGTTGCCAAGTCGGCAGTTGCTCTTGCCAAGTCGTCATCAGTTGTTGAGTGGTTTCGGCATCTCTCGACAGCAACACATGTAGGCGCTCTTCATTATCTTGTGGCGCACTCTGCACCAGGGGGATGTTAGCCGCCTGCAAATCGGCTAGAAAGCGTTGTAAATGATCGGTTTGCTCGTGTAGGGCAAGCGTATGATCCTGTAGTCGCTGTTTTTTGGCTAAAAAGTAATCGCGGCCTCGCAAGTCACTCGCAATCCCCGGCATCTCTAGCGATTGAGGTATCAGCTTGACCAAGTACTCAGCCTTATCCTGCAAATAGTCGAGCTTTTTTCGATAAGTCTCGCCTTGGGCTGAGAGTAAGGTTTTCACTGAGTCAAGGTCTTTGAACTGGGTACCAAATCGTAATGGGAGGAGTGGGGTTTGCGTAAAAAGGTGCCCCAACACGCGATCATGAGCCAGCACCGCCGTCATCAGCTGGGTATCGTCTGCTTGAATTTGAGCAATATCCACCTCCCGCTCGATCACAGCTCCCAAAGGGCCAACCGTTAGCACCTCAACAGGAGATGTTCCAATTCCCTCTGGAAAGTCAGAGGAAACGGCCAAGCTGGGGCACAGGGCATAGAGATAAATCATGAATGGGAACAACAACAGGAACAAAGTTAGCAGAGCAGCATCACCTGATTAAGTGCAACGGTGAACTGCGAGGGCCATTGCATCAGCAACCTGCAATCTCAATTAGAACAATTCCGATCGCTGAAATCTCCAGCGCCTCAAATCTTTATTACTAAACTTTGGATTTTGCATGCCATTCTTTACGAGTTCAAGCAACGGTTTACAAGGAAAGAGTGGCACCTTTTCATCTTACCGAGGGAAAAATGTCAGCACGAGTTGCCAGCGCAGATAAAGATCGGGAATCACCATTTCTGGAAAGAGCTCAGCCTGAGGCGACCAGAGTTTGACCGGTTGAGGAGTGTTGAGGCTAGCGATTAGGGGCGATCGCGCAGCCACCGTTTGACTAACCTGCTGCGTTAACTGATCGACGCGCCAGACTGGGGCTCCGGGTTCAGTTGCTAAAGATAGATGCAGTAGATCTGCCACGTCTAAGTTCGTTGCGGGAGCCATCCACTCACTGCTGGCGACATCCAGCGCCGCGATCGCTTGGTCCTCGGCCATGAAGAGCAATTGTCCCTGACTGAGCAAGGTGCCCGCCTGCCAGCGCTGCCCAGACCGCAACTGCCGCGCTGGTACCCCACTCATTAGCGGCATGTACTCTTGACCCGCTTGAATCCATAGCCATTTCACCTGGTGGCACAGCTCCGACAACGATAGCGGCGACTGGCCAAAGGTCAAGCCCAGCCCGTCGGCCACCGGTGAAGAGGAACTGAGAACAGCTTCGAGGAGATCGGGCGGTTTAATCTCGGCGTGTGATCGACCATACTCAGCGACTTGACGACTCAATGACTGTTGGTGCAGGGTCCGCAGCGCTGGGATCAAAGCTTCAGCATGCTGAAAAGTGAGCTCTGATTCCAGCGGCCAAGGCGACGGCTGGCGAGGACTGGCAACCACCACAGTCGGGGTATCAACAACGATGGTTGACGATTGCTCTGCTTGCCAAACCCGAGCAGTCGGCAGACCATTATGGTCGAAACTGCTGAGGGGCCCCGCCATCGTCACCGATTCAGGATCAGCAACTTGAGTCGTTAGCGGCAACAGCTGCGGTACGAGACGAGCCTGGCCCGTTGTCCAGACGGTGTCCGGTAGGCAGAGATTGACTAATAGACCCTCAAACCAAGGATGCAGGGCTGGCACCAGAGCAGTGCTGCGATGACAAATCTGGGTTTGCAAGGCAGCGGCTGTCAATCGCGAGGCAGTGGGCGAATCTAGCAATTGAATAAAGGTGTCTGACGCAAATGCAGGCACCAGGGAACCCCAACTTTGGGTCGTGAGGTCCAGGGCATAAGTGTCATCGGAAAATTGAATTTCAAGCGTGGGTACTAGACGCACCCCGTAGACTTGGGGCAAGCCATGAATGCGAGCAGCGACACCTTCGAGCAGTTGCATCCCGAGGAGAGAGCTGGCCGCGATCGCCCATAGCCAATCGGCGCTGAGATCCGCCAGGAGGCGCGGTGAACTCGCGTACTTGTCCTCGGCCACGGCTTGATCAGTCTCAGATAGGGCAGCGATCGGGTTTGCCTGCAAGGCTTCTAGCAGTTCCTCTACCTCATCAGCAACGTAGGGTAGTAGCGTAGCTGACGTTTGCGGTTGATCGGCTGGCCACCCACTGTCAGCAGCGCTCAGATTGTGCAAAATCTGTTGCAGTGCTGCCGTTTTGAGTTGCACCTCAGCAGGAGGCATCACGGGAACAATCGCGCCAACGCACTGGTCGTGAGGCCAACACAAGCCCTGGAAAATCTGGTGGCCTGTCAGGGTCGAAGCAGGATGAGAAGACATCGAGGTAAGTCAGAGAAGATGGATAAACCGCATAAACGCGATTTTTAGCAAAGCGATTAAGCCGATACCAGCAGATAAAAGTGGGGTTCACTGACAATGGCTGGTGTGAGACCAGCCACTTCTCACTCACCTTGGCCCTTGATATGCAATGTGAGGTGACTGCGAGAGCACCGCTGTCGTCCCCATTCTAAAAGCGATTGTTTGATCAGTTTGAGCGTTTCATCGTTTGTAAAGTAAATATCTATAGCAGAATGCGGAAGGTGGAGGTCGGAATGCGGAATTGAAATGCTTACTAGAAAATGGTTTCAACAATCCAGGGCGACCTGATCAAACTGCAGCTTGCTATATCCCTGTTGAACAGCAAAGTTTATAGGAGACTCATGAGTCTCCCTGTAGCAGTCAAATTTCAGCTCTAGAAGGTCAGTCAGGCCAACCCAATTTCCTGGAGGCGCTGAGTCAAGTATTCCCCAGCGGTCCAATCAGGAAACTGAGAGACTCCACCAGTGCGGGCCACACAAACAGCACGGGGCGATAAGTCGACTTCGGAGCGGGGATGGACGAAAAACGGGAGTGAAAAGCGCCGATCGCGATCGTTGTCAGGATTCGTGACTCGATGGGTGGTGCTTTTAAACAGACCGTTGGTCAGGTTCTGTAACATGTCGCCCGTATCCACAATGAGCTGGCCAGGAATCGCCGCGATGGGTAACCAGGTGCCATCAGCTTGCAACAGTTCTAAACCGGGAGCCGTCGCCTCGCATAGCAGAGTAATCAGGTTGATATCTTCGTGAGCAGCCGCTCGCACTTGTGACGTCGGTAACCCCGCCGACACCGGCGGATAGTGCAGCACTCGCAGCAGTGTGGGACTGTCGACTGTCGCTTGGGCCAGCGCCTCTCTGGGCAAGTCAAGATAAAGCGCACAGGCCGTGAGCAGCACTCGGGCACAGTGATCCAGCTGCTCAAACAGCTCCAGCATAACGGTCTTAAAAGCCGGTACTTCATCGGGCCATAGATTCAGTGGCAGCATCGGCTCTGGCCCGATGTGCCAAAACTCCTTGAGATCTGGATGGGGCGAGTCTTTGGCATGTTCACGACCAAAGGCGGTAAACCCGCGCTGACCATTGAGCGCCCGATTTTCGTATTGCTGTTTGACCGCAGCAGGCAGCGTGAATACCGCTGCTGCCATATCATAAGCGGATTGAACCAAGGCCGTATCGATGCCGTGACCGGTCAGCGCGAAAAACCCGATCGCCGTCAACGCTTGCCCTAACTGCTCGACAAATGTCTGTTGCTGAGCTAGCGAACCGTACACAAAATCCTGGAGGTTTAAAACGGGAATAGTCTGAGCCATAACGGGTAGGTAAGTGAGAGGCGATCGCGTTTATCACTGTAACGGCATTCAGCAAAACCCAACCTGCCATGACTGTGGCACAGTGAAGAACGTCAAGAAACGGTGCTCATGGAAACAGTCGTCCTCCACAATCAAACGCTGACACTGCTGCCCGAAAAGGCCGTGTATCTACCCACACACTCAGCGCTCCTCGTCTCCGATGTGCATCTTGGCAAGTCAGAAACGTTTCAACACTTTGGCATTCCAGTTCCTAGTCAAGTTAATCAGGCGACCCTCCAACGCCTGCAACAGGCCCAGGCCCGGACTCAGGCTCGGCAACTGTTCGTATTGGGTGATCTCTTTCATGCGCAAGCGGGCCTGGTAGACGAAGTAATTGATGGGTGGCTCAAGTTTTTGGCTATAACGCAATTAGAGGCTCACCTGATTCTCGGGAACCACGATCGCCCTCTGGCAGACGAATTATCACAATTTTCCCTAACCTGCCATATCCATCCCATCGACCTCGACTCCATGATCTTGAGCCACGAACCCCTGCCCAATCATGAGGGACTAAACGTTTGCGGTCATGTTCACCCTTGTGTGCAGATCGGGGGTCAGGGCGATCGCTTGCGGTTGCCTTGCTTTTACTGGGAAGCGTCGCTCAATCGCCTGACGCTGCCCTCTTTTGGTGACTTTACCGGCGGTTATACCGTCTCCATTCACCAAGCAGCGACTGCCTATGCGATCGCTGATGACACCATCATCCCCTTTGATCACGCGGCTGGGCGCTCTGCCTGATATCAGCATCCATCGTTTTGCAGCAGCCCTTGACTGTTGGTGCCCAGACATAGCTGACACCAGCAACTCGCCATTCATCATCTAATCGATAGCCCATCCTCAGGAGCCCGTAATCACTCGATTACGACCAGTCCGCTTAGCCTGCAGCAGGTTGCCATCTGCCCGTCTGATCAAGTCTTCGCCTTTTTCATCATCCTCTGCGGTTAACGTTGCCGTACCGATGCTGATGGTCAAAGACAGATCCAGAGTGTGACTAATCACAAACGGCGCATCGTTAACCAGCCGCCGTAACCGCTCTGCGAGTTTTTGGGCATCTTTCGCCGTGGTACTTTGCAGCAGCACGACAAACTCTTCCCCCCCATAACGAAACGGCGTTTCATAAAAGCGCATATGGTGTCGCAGGCGATCAGCAAACATTCTCAGCACTTGGTCACCGACTAAATGACCGTGCTCATCATTGACTCGCTTAAAGAAATCGATGTCGATGATCAAGAGACTGAGGGGATGCTGCTGCTCACGGGTGACTTGAATCTGTCGCGGCAATTCCCAATCAAAGGCCCGGCGGTTGCCCAATTGCGTTAGCGGATCGACCAAGGCGATCGCCGATAGCAAATCATTTGTCTGGGATAACTCCCGATAAGCCTGATTACGTCGAAAAGCAATTCGAATGTGGGCTTGTAAGCTGCGGTTCAAATGTTCGCGAGAGGAAACAGACAGCACTTCTGGCGATCGGGGGATCCATAAATAGGCATCCGCGCCCGTCTCCAGAGCAGTGGTCGTCAGTCCGGCCTGCCGCAGCAGGGCTTCTTCAGATGTATGAGTCTCAGGGCAGAGCCGCTCATCCAACAAAATGGTGTAGCACCACATGAAACGACGCTGCTGTTTCAACGCTTGACAATACTCCCAATTATCGGGCTGAGTCGCTTGGAACAAAATAATGTCAGGAACGTCAGAGTCCAATAACTCAGCCGCCGACTCAACATCCGGCACTTGCCAAGATGTCATCACGGCTAGCCCCCGCACTTGTTCACAGAGATATGCTGAAAAGTCGGGATCTCCGACGATTAAAACCGATGCATTCATTACAGGGAAGAAGGTAGGCCTGTGCGGATTAATAACACGTGGTGCTATCAACGAGGTCAAGTATAAGTGAGCCGAAATCTTCAGCCCTATCATCATCGCTGATGGACATTCACCACAACTGTAAACGCGGACGCACAAGGGTAGGGAGGGCAGCAGCAATTGTCGGGTAAGGGGTGGGGGGCTCAGTGATTGCGGTGTCTCTCCAAAACAGGGGCGCCAAGGAGGACAGAGCAGGTACCCGAACGACGCAGCAGCTTCTCTATTCCCATAGATATTCAACTTGATATGTAGGATTCCCGGATAATCTGGTCGGATTACGGACAGATTACTCTCTAGGGGGCGGCAATCGGTCGGATTCAGTCGGCTGCCGACGGTCCTTCACTGCGTGATCAGAATGACCCGAGGTGGCATTCTCCATAACATTATCCCTGGTCGCGATTAGTCAGTTCCAGCCCCAACCGTCATCCCCGTCCGCCGGTCAACACCTGGCATCTGCTAATCAGAACCGGCAACGGTGACAACTGGTTCTGGGGCCAAGCATGTCTGTCTCTTCAACCGGTTAGAGAGTGAGTCCGCAGAATTAGCCTTGCCTCTAGCCTCGGGGCTGTCATCATTTAGCGGCTGCACCTTTTGCTGCAAAGCGATCGGCCCCTAGCTAGTTAATGGGGTGCGGGCGCAGTCATGTCCGTCGTCAAAGCGTTCTAGATTCATAGGGATGACGCACCCTACAATGCCAGCGTGAAAGCGACTTGCCACACAAGTTCCCTGAGTTTGTTTGGGCTTTAACCACGAGATGGGCTAACATCCCTCACAATAGATAAATCGTGATCAAATTTGTTGGCGCCAGAATTGCCCATCGTCCTATGCCTACCTCTCAGTCTCAATCAGTAGTGACCCGTGGAGCAGATATTCGCAAAACCTTTTTAGAGTTTTATGCTGAACGGCAGCACAAAATTTTGCCGAGTGCATCGCTGGTCCCTGAAGACCCAACGGTGCTGCTGACGATCGCGGGCATGTTGCAGTTCAAACCGATCTTTTTGGGTCAGCGCCAAGCCGAGGTCGATCGCGCCACCACATCCCAAAAATGTATTCGCACCAACGATATTGAGAATGTGGGTCGCACGGCGCGGCATCATACCTTTTTTGAGATGCTGGGAAACTTTAGCTTTGGCAATTATTTCAAAGAGCAGGCGATCGCTTGGGCATGGGAATTGTCAACCCAAATCTTTAAGCTGCCAGAAGAACGTCTGGTGGTCAGCGTCTTTCGCGAAGATGACGAAGCCTTTGCCATTTGGCGTGATCAGGTTGGCATCCCGGCCCATCGCATCCAGCGCATGGATGAAGCAGATAACTTTTGGACTTCGGGGCCGACGGGGCCTTGTGGTCCCTGTTCTGAGATTTACTATGATTTCCATCCCGAACAGGGAGACGAGCATATCGACCTGGAAGACGACTCGCGCTTCATCGAGTTCTACAACTTGGTGTTCATGCAGTACAACCGGGATGCTGAGGGTACATTGACGCCGCTGCAAAAGCAAAATATTGATACCGGGCTGGGTCTAGAACGCATGGCGCAGATCCTTCAGCAAAAGCCCAACAATTACGAAACCGACCTCATCTTCCCCATTATTGAAACGGCGGCGAAGATTGCGGGATTAGACTACGCCCAGTGCGATGAGAAAACCCAGGTCTCGTTGAAGGTGATCGGCGACCATGTCAGAGCAGTTGTCCACATGATTGCGGACGGCATCTCCGCCTCTAACGTCGGCCGGGGCTATATTCTACGCCGCCTAATTCGGCGGGTGGTGCGCCATGGGCGGCTGATCGGCATCGAAGGGGCGTTTGTGAATCAAGTAGCGGAGACGGCGATCGCCCTTTCCGAGGCTGTCTATCCCAACGTGCGCGATCGCGAATCGGTGATCAAGTCAGAACTAGAGCGCGAAGAAGCGCGCTTTTTGGAAACCTTGGAACGGGGCGAAAAGCTGCTGGCCGAAATTCTGGAAAAGCACCCCAAGCAAATTTCCGGGGCCGATGCCTTCGTCCTGTATGACACTTACGGCTTCCCGCTGGAGCTGACGCAAGAAATTGCCGAAGAGCAGGGCCTCACCGTCGACGCTGAAGGCTTTGAAGCGGAGATGGAGCAGCAGCGGCAGCGCTCTAAAGACGCTCACGAAACCATTGATTTAACGGCTCAAGGCAGCCTGGATGTCTTAGCAGAGCACATCCATTCCACCGCTTTTTTGGGCTATACCGATCCGGTCAGCACTAGTCAGGTAGAAGCGATTTTGGTCGAGGGCATCTCCCAAGCGGCGGCAGAAGCCGGTACCGAGGTGCAAATCGTCGTCGATCAGACGCCCTTCTATGCGGAGTCTGGCGGGCAAATTGGCGATCGCGGTTACCTCTCGGGCGACAACGTCGTCATCCGCATTGAGGATGTGAAGAAGGAAAGTGATTTTTTCTTGCATGTGGGACGGGTCGAGCGGGGCACCGTACAGGTAGGCGACCAAGTAACGGCTCAAATTGATCGAGCCTGCCGCCGTCGCGCCATGGCCAATCACACCGCGACCCATTTGCTACAGGCCGCGTTGAAAAAACTGGTCGATGACACCATTTCTCAGGCCGGTTCGCTGGTGGCGTTTGATCGCCTGCGGTTCGATTTCAACTGTCCGCGAGCGCTGACGCCAGAAGAAGTGCAGCAGGTGGAAGAGCAAGTTAATACTTGGATAGCCGAAGGTCATGCCGCCACGGTGGAAGTGATGCCCATCGACGAAGCCAAGAACCGAGGAGCGATCGCTATGTTTGGCGAAAAGTACGGTGCCGAAGTACGCGTTATTGACTTCCCTGGGGTGTCAATGGAGCTGTGTGGCGGGACCCACGTCAGCAACACGGCGGAAATTGGCCTGTTCAAAATCATTTCGGAAGCAGGGGTCGCTGCGGGCATTCGACGGATTGAGGCGGTGGCCGGATCCGCCGTGCTGGACTATCTGAATGTCCGCGATGCAGTTGTCCGCGACTTGTCGGAACGGTTCAAAGTCAAGCCGGAAGAAGTGCCCGATCGCATCACCAACCTGCAATCAGAGCTGAAGTCCTCCCAAAAGGAACTGGAAGCCCTGAAATCAGAACTGGCCGTGGTGAAATCGGATCAGCTCGTCAACGCTGCCGAAAACGTCGGCGACCTGAAAGTGCTCGTAGCCGAAATGCCGGGCGTGGCCCCCGATGCCCTCAAAACAGCAGCGGAAAGACTCCAGCAAAAGCTGGGGGAAGGGGCCGTTGTGCTCGGCTCTGTTCCTGAAGAGGGCAAAGTGAGTCTGGTCGCCGCCTTCAGTCCTAAAGTCATCGAGCAAAAAGTGCAAGCGGGCAAATTTATTGGGGCGATCGCGAAGCTCTGCGGCGGCGGCGGCGGCGGCCGTCCGAATCTGGCACAAGCGGGAGGGCGCGATGCCTCCAAGCTACCGGAAGCTCTAGCAACGGCTAAACAGCAGCTATTGGATACCTTGGGATAAACCAAAGTGCCCAATTGAGAGCGGTCTTCTAGGTCTTATCCGTTACACCCAAGTTTCCGTTACACCCAAGTTACTGTATTGCTGCTTGAAAAAGAGATTCAGCGATCGGTTGCGATCGGGTTGCGGCCTCATAAAACCTCTCCTCTCCTTGGCAAGGCTGCCGCTTATACATAAGTCATTCTTGAGAACACGCCTGAGCTTGGATCCCCCTTAATCCCCCTTAAAAAGGGGGAAATCCCAGTTTTAACCGGATAGAGCCCCCTTTTTAAGGGGGCAGCGACAGCGGGGGATCTGCCATTTGCGCTGAGCTCTAGAGATGTCTATAAGCGGCAGCCTTGGCAAGGAGAGGAACCGGAAGCGCTGCGGCATTTGGGACAAGGCGTTGCATAAACTGTAAATAACCCTCTCCTAGCTGAGGCCGCAGGCGGTGCGATTTTGCTCCCGCAAACGTCGTCTAGAAACTTTGCCTGACATTGGTTTACCGACTTCTGCCGAATGGATAGCGCTAGGTCAAGGACTCCTCGGGGCGGGCAGCCGTATCGGTCAGTAACGTTCTATCCAGGGTGTTGCCGAGCTTGTCAGCCATGCCCTCGATCCAGGTCTCGTCTTGTTTGGTGTAGCTGCGAGGCGCATTTGCACCCAAAATTAATGCGCCCTTCTGCCCCATGGGCTGACAAATCAAACCCTGGGTATTTTCTGGCATATAGCCAAACTCGACGCGTCCGGGGTAGAGCTTCATGTCCACTAAATAGACGGCTTTTCCTTTCTCTAAAACTCGCTTGAGAATGGCTCCGCTCGTGATTTCCTGCGTTGGCCCCAACACACCTCGACGCATCAATACCTTGCCGTCGTAATAAGCCACGAGCGATCGCGTCACCGTATTCGTCAACAGCAAATGTGACGCCCACGCTAACTCGGTCTGCGCCACTTCCGGCAGCATTTCGTCTAACTCAAAGCCCGCTTCACCCTGGAGTTCAACTGCATCGGGCAACTTGGGCTGCACCCGCTGCCACAGCAACCCCGTCAGCACCAGGACGGCGCACAGAATAATGCCCATGACATCCGACCGGGCTTGCGACTCGGTGAGGGCAGGCGTCAGCAAGCGGTTGAGCATCAGCAATGAACTACCGAGAATCCCAACTGCGATCGGCAGTCGTCGAAGCCATGCATTCGGATCAATGGATGCCATGAGTTAAATTACGCATTCGGTAAAGTACCGTGAACCAGTGAAAGCCGATCTGAGGGCTCAGGGATCGCCAATGGCCGCCACCGGAGCCAACATTCTTGTGGTTGTATTTTAGCAATGGGACTGTGGTTACCGGGCTAATGACTGAGCCTCGGGGCCACTGGGCAGGGCCTGGACTCGGCTGGGTGGCCAGTAAATCTTGTAGGCACGGCCCACGATCTTGTCTGCGGGCAAATAGCCCCAAATATGAGAATCATTACTCTCGTTACGATTATCCCCTAGCACAAAATAACTGTCGGCAGGCACTTGGGCTGGCCCCCACTCATAGTCTGGGGGCATTCGTACGTAAGGCTCAGCCAACGGTTGTCCGGCAATGAAAACCTGTCGGTGCTTAATCTCAACCCATTCATTGGGCTGGCCAATAATGCGCTTCACAAACAAATCATCGGGGTCAAGGTTAGGACGTCGAGATCGCAAGGCATCTGGGGGTTGGAAGACAACAATATCGCCAGTCACAGGAATATCGGGTTGATCGCGCCGCACAAATAGGCGATCGCTCACCTGCAGTGTCGGCACCATTGACTCGCTCAGCACAATACTCTGGAGCCAGGTCTGATTGACCCAATGGGGCGCATTGCCAATCGCTAATCGCGTGAGAAAGAGTCCTAAAACCAGGAGTGCGATGACCGCCGGTTGGCGCGGCGATCGCTGCGGAAAGGCGCGATAAATGTGATGGCAACTCAAGGCCCAGACGGCGGGAGGCAAGGGCACTAAGAGTGGCTGCTGATTGGCCAGCCAAGCGGTCATCAGTCCGGTGAGGAGAAAGAGTCCCCCGATAAGAGCCTGCTGCGCATACAAGTGTCCTAAACCCGGCAGCAGCTGGGACAAAAACACGGCGTACCAGACATCTTTGCGCCCTTGGGGGATCGAGATGCGCGTCGCGTAGTTGGCTTGGGTGCCTCGATAGGCATCTAAAATGCTGAAGCTATAAACCACAACCAGCAACCCGATCGCCCAAAAGCCGTGCAACGTGCTGCCTGGAGCCGCAAAAATCGACCACCCGCTATAGAGCAGCAGCGATAGAGCGATCGCCACTAAGCCACCTCCCTTCCACCAATGGCGACTATACAACTGCCCCAAACCGGGAAAAATCAGCGCGTAGTTCACTGCCAACCAGGGATCGAGCGATAGAGAAGATGGAACCTGCGATCTTTGGGAAATCATGCACCCAAGATAGTCAAAGATGCCGCCAAGTGCCTGGGGTTACTCAAGACAGGTCCTTGAAATCTTGCGGAAGCGCAGAATTTTTGTCGGGTAATTATCGAGATGATAAAGTTTCATGCTAGTTTAGTTAAACGACTTTTGTCGCAAAAACGGGGCGTAGCGCAGCTTGGTAGCGCACTACTTTGGGGTAGTAGGGGTCGTGGGTTCAAATCCCGCCGCTCCGATTAGCTGAAACCTCCTAGCAATAGGGGGTTTCGCTGTATCTATAGGTCGTCAAACTTCATGAATGTGCGGTGAGTGGGTATGTTCAGAAGTGTTCATTTTGCGTCAAACGTAGTCAGAAATTGAGATTCAATTGAGATCACGATTGGAGTTGAGATCTCAATGGGAAAAGCGAGCAAAGGTACCGTTGTCGTTCGGTCTGTGAAAGGTCGCTTGCGGCTGGTTTGGTCGTTTGTCGGGGAACGTTATTTCTTCACGCTAGGGCTCACAGACACTAAGGCGAATCGGACAATTGCCGACCTTAAGGCAAAGCAGATTGAGCGTGATATCGCTAATGACCTGTTTGACCCCACCCTTGAGAAGTACCGCGCTGCCTATCAGAAGGGTGCTCAGCAAGGGGCCGTCACCATCTTTGGGAAATACCGAGACTACAAAGCGAAATCGCTGCGATCGCGGTCGTTGGATAAGTACACTTACACTCTGAACCAGCTTGAGCAGGTTTGCGCTGATGTCCCGCTCACGTTGGAAAAGGCTGAAACCTTTAAGGAGTGGCTGTCAGGGCGAATGGAACCAATCACCCTCAAGCAGCGAATCAGCTTGCTCAAGTCGCCATGGGAATGGGGAATCGCCAATAAACTGGCAACTGAAAATCCCTGGCCTGAAGTGCTGAAACAAGTCAAGGTAGCTCCACAGCAGAAGCCTAAGCCATTTACCAAAGATGAGCGCCAGCAGATTATCGCGGCGTTTCGACAGAGTCGCTATTACGCCTACTATGCGGATTTTGTAGAGTTCCTGCTGTCTACCGGCTGTCGTCCTGGTGAGGCATGTGCGCTGAGGTGGGAGCACTGCACCGACGATCACAAGCTGGTGTGAATTGGTGAGGCTTACAGCCGGGGGGAGCTGGCCGCCACTAAAACGAATGAGGCGCGGTTTCTCAAAATGACCTCTCGATTGAGTGAGCTACTGCGATCGCGGCGATCGCCCACAGCACAATCAAGTGATTTGATATTCCCGGCCTGTGAAGGGGGCTACATTGATGACCACAACTTTAGGAATCGTGCTTGGAAGCGGACTTTAGACGAGTTAGGGATTGACTATCGCAAGCCCTATACGATGCGCCACACGTTCACGTCAGGGGCGCTAGAGTCAGGTTTGTCGCCAGCGACGGTTGCCAGCCTGACCGGCCATAGTATCAGGACGTTATATGAGCACTATGCGGGCAATGTGAACGGACTTGTTGACTTGCCTGAACTATGAGCCCATAGAGCGGGGGACTGAAAATCCTCGTGTCGGCGGTTCAAGCCCGCCTCCTGGCATTGCTTTATACACAACCAGCCATATAAAAGCAGGTCTAAAAGTCCTCGCGTCGGCTGCTCAGTCCCTTCTATTAGAAGTCTTTTGGCATTTTAGGAGTATCTCCACAGAGCCTCACCTTACTGAGAACAGATCTCTGGACTAGGAACGACCTGATTTGGCCAACTGTCACACACCCAAAGCTCGCATTCTCTCGTTAGAGGGAATACAGGCTTTCTAGTGTTTTGGTATGAGTAGTCGTGGGTTGAGCAGTCACTATGTCTTGTTTAACGCCTCAATAACCGGTGTCCTATAAATTCAACGTCAGATCTGTTGGATAATGCCCAATGCCCCTTTGTCTGAAGTCATATAGCAGATCTGACAGATAATAACTGACTCTACAGGGTTGAGACCGCCACTTTACTATCTAACTCCATGATTTTGGGGTGTTAGTCAGCAGTTCTGATAGTTAATTCTGGAAATGGAGGGTATTATCCATTACAAACAACTCAGATAATTCTTCTAAAATATATATCTGGCAGAATTTTATTGGTTTTTATTTTGGCTAATTAGGAAATAAAGCTAGGCCGTATTCTTGATGATTTTAAGATACTGCTTTGAAAGAAGAAAGGCCCTTTTCAACTTCATATAGCTTAGGTTTTCATAGCTCTTATATCTAGAGTATGAAGTTTTGCGTAAGTACTCCTTGAATAGAGGATAGCCCTTATGTAGATACTCACCGAAAAGATCCCATGGCTTGGGTGATCCAACAAAATGACAGATATTACCAAGTCCTGTTTCTTGAGTAAGCGCAACATCTGGATAGCAGTGCATATTATATTTTTTACCCAAGAACTTCATATTGTTGTTCAAAACAACATTTAAGACAGTTTGATCAGCTGAATGGAATCTTGAATAATGCATATCCATAAAATCTAGACACTTTCTGGTTAGATCTTGCCCTTTCCAAAGTTCACAGTCAAACACCATTATGCCTGCATTAAAGTAGCGAGTGTCAGATGAGATACCGAGCTCATTAAGGAAGGCTAGCTCATTGGCATATTTAACAGTCTTCATGGAGACCGCACCAGCAACACTCCCCATCAGATCCTCGGTAAAAAGCTCATGAACACTCATAAGAATAAGCAGGTCTACATCCAGAAATAAAAGCCTTTGTGAGTTGATTACTTGTGGGCCATAGAACGTTAAGCGAGAAAGTTTGTTGCCATGTAAGCCTTTACCTTTCCCTAAATCAAATTCAGATATTTTGTATATCTTGTAGCTGTACCTGTCATCAAAATCTCTTAAAGTTTCCTTTATGTCATCTAGATCTTTCGCGCTGTATTTGTCTAGGAAAAAATGAAATCTAACAGAGTACTGGACATCCAAATAATGCATTAAAGAGTAAAGAGTAACATGTAAGCCTGCTACATGATTTTTGTCAGCACACATAGCTATATCTATATTATTAGCCATTTGTAGATATTCCTTATTACTCAACTAATCAAGTATGTGATTCTTCCATATATTCAACGTCAGATCTGTTGGATAATGCCCCTTTGCCTGAAGTCATATAGTAGCTCTACCGGTTAATACCCAGCTCTCCAGGAGTCATATCCCAACTTTACTATCTAACTCCATGATTTTGGGGTGTTAGACAGCAGTTCTGATAGTTTATTCTGGGGATGGATGGCGTTATCTGTACAAAAGTGATGGATAACTCGGATGAAAGAACGAGCTTGCTTGGCTAGATGCAACAGCGATTTCTGATAATTCCGATGGCAGTGACGATGAGATATGTCTACTATCAATGGCCATAGCCTGACTTGAAAGTGTAGGACTAAAAATCCTCGTGTCGGCGGGTCAAGCCCGCCTCCTGGCATACGTTTCAGTCACACCCACGTTCGTTTGTACTAACACCTTCCCATATCAAGCTACCTTTTCGCTTCTGAAAGTTAGCTTGATATGGGACATCCCAAAACCAAATTCGTATAAACCCGTATTAGATGACAATGGTATGGAATTGGTTAAGCACTATACCAATGCTGCCTATTAGTACGTGAACCCTGCTGCAAACAGAGTAAAAGCCCCTCACCAAAAGGCAAGGGGCATTGACAGATACTCTGTGTGAGCGTTCAGTTTAGCGGCAATGTTGACAGCGGTATCACTACAGCAGGCTCCCATCTCTGACCTATGGGTTTGTCCTCATCCACCGCCCGCAACATCACTTTGAGATTGCTGTTGGCACTTGACTTTACTTCATTGTGAGAATTTGCTCCCATTGATGTCCGCCTTTTTGCGGCTCAGCCTGAAGTGTGCCTAAGAAGTTATTGACTACATCTTGAATTGCCATAGGCTGAACAAAGCTAATTGCAGCGACATCTTCTTTAGCGTCAATGTGGAAATCAGGTGACTCAAAAGCTACAAACTGTTCTGCTGATTGGGATGCAGGAGTGGAGTAGAGATTTCGAAAACTCGCTTCAGCGAGATCGGCTTGTTTACCACGTATCTGTAATCCAACCAAAGGCTGCAGCAAGATGCTGAGCAAAGCAATAAGTTTCAAGAGTTGAAGGTTCACAAGAGTCACCTCCTGAATCTTCCTGTATCTTTTCAGGAAGTATTAAGCTTCTATTGCAATAATCACTCCTCAAGCCTTGCTTTTATTTTAGTTTTTTGGCACTGAGAAGAATTTCATTGTCTCATCATCAAAAAAGAATTAAACACTAATTAATACTCTTTGGTAGATCCTAAAACAGCGAACGTGCAATTTCGACTCATTCAAGGTTGAAATTCTTACCAAATAAAGGTTTTAAGAGTTGACACCATTTGAAAGAATTCAGGTTCTTATACGGATTTATTTTTGAAATGTCCCTCATAGCTTCTGTCGGAAATTTGCCTAGCTCGGAAGCAGTTATAGAACCAATCGAAATTTCTGGAATTTGAAGATGGGACATTTCAAAACTAATTTACTGTGAAAGCCTTTAACAGTAATATATTCAAGTATCTTTAACCGAATAGAATAGCTGCGTGGTGAGGCAACCGCTCACTTGAAAACACGGGTTTTGGGGTAGTTGCTTGAACAAGAGAATTCGGGTTTGGGGTCTGTGCCAGTTGGGCTCATTAGGCGCGTTTCAGTCCAGAGGATCTACGGCGGCGGCGGCGGTTCTTCTGTAAGTGGGCCTTGTACGCTTCGATCGCTTCGAGATGGGCATCAGGCTTCCCTAGATGAGCGATGTAATCCTCTAACAATCGCTCGTTATAGAGAATGGCTCTCCTGATTTCCACTGCATCCAATGCCCCCTTCGCGCAGGGCAGATTTCGGCCACCATCGCAAGGTTGAAACGCTGCATCTGAAAGGTTCACAGGCTTCCTTGCGGTTGATAAATAGATACTCTGTAGCCCTATTCATCAACCGCAAGGTATTCGCATCGAATTTTGTTGGGCAAACCCTCTCCCGGAGAGCCATTGAGGATTCATCAGCATGAATCCCTAGCATCACTTAGTCAGCTTCACCAATCAGGGTGAAGGCGGCCCAATTAATCGGGTCGGGATATGCGGCCATCGTTTCGAGAATGGCTGTGCGTAGGGCCGTAGCCTTGTCACTACCGCCCAGCCATTCTTCATAAAAGGTCGTCATGAGCTGACCGGTGGGGGCATCGGGCACTGACCATAAGGACACAACAACGCTGGGAACCCCAGAAGCAATGAAGGCGCGTGAGAGGCCGGTGACGCCATCGCCCGTGAGATCGCCACCGCCAGTGTTGCAGGCACTGAGGACGACGAGTTCGGCTTGCAACCTAAAGAGCAAAATTTCGTTGGTGTCAATGAGGCCCAAATCGGAGAATGACACTCGCCGCTGGTTATGGGGCAAGTCAATAAACTCGGTGTGCCTGCCTGTGGACTGAGCCACGGCGATCGCCCCAGGGGAGGTCAAAGAGGGTCACACCTTCTAACAGACCATGGGTGGCAAAGTGCATCACGCTAGCCTCAGAAAATCGCTGCAAAATCGCGGTTTTGGTAGCGGCATCGCCGATTAAGGGCTCAGTCTCTAACAAGTCAGCAATGTGGCGGGCCTCCTGTTCGGCCCATGGCAGCGGCTCAAGAGTGAGTTGCTGGCCACGTAGATTGATGGGTGGATAAGTGGGGTTGCCCACGATTAACGGGTTGCTGCGGGCGGGGAGCGATCGCTGCCGGGACTGCGCCGTTAGCGACAACGCTTGAATAGACGGTGCCGTGAGGGGGGTATGCCGTTCCACGAGATAGCTGCCATCAGCCGCTTGCAAGGCAGGAAACGGCACCATAAACAGCACAAAATCAGGGATGAAAATAATGTGATCACTGGGGTCGGTGCTGAGAGTATCGGCGATGGGGTCGATCAAGAGCTGATGCAGCGATCGCAAATACGGAATTTCCTGATCGCTGCCCCGCAAGCTGATTTCTGGGTTAGCAGCAACGACGTTGATCCCGCGAGCACCCAGCGCCAGGCGAGTATCTTCCACCAGGTTTTGCACATCGTTGGGCGAGTTAGGCAGAGCCGCCAATTCTACCGATTGTTGGTGAAACTGCAGGTCTCCGGACGGCGTAATGACCCACGTAAGCAATTGAGGCGGGGCGATATCGCCGCCACAGCTATCAATGAAGGTATCGAAACTGTAGGTAACGAGGGTGGCGTCTTGCTGCTGGGCGATCGCTTTCATTTCCTCTAAACTGGGCGAACTCAGCCGTTCTCCAGGCTGTTTAATGGCCCACAGTTCCTCTAAACCTTGAGTGCGTCCCTGCTCAATCGCGACGAGGGCTTCGTCGGTCCGGCCCTGACGAATCAGCACATGCTGCAGCATTTGATAGAGATTGGTACTGCTAAACGGGTCGCTATACCATTCGGTCAATTGCCGGATGTCTTCGTCGATATCGAAATCATCATCGCCTTGATTAAGTTGAGCATTGGCAAAAATCTGATCCAACAGCCTGATGGCCTCTCGCAGCACCCCTTCCGCTTCATCTAGTTGCCCAGCTCGAATGTGGGTTTGAGCCATGGCTGCTAGCGTGGTCACTTCTTGATCGAGCACGCTACGGACTTCGCGCAGGTCAAAAACATCGGGCCGGTTACGTCGGTAAAAATCGAGTGCTTCCCGATAGGTGGCGATCGCGGCATCCCATTCAGCGCGACACTGCAAATCTCCAGCGATGCCCCGTAGCTTTAAAGGATCAACCAATGATTGGGCAATTTCCGACTGCCGCCGCAACAGTTCAGTGCCCGCTGAGGCCCGATTCGTTTGGTCATAAACGGCGACTAATCCCCGCAGGGCGTCGTATTCACCACTGACATCAGAGAGTTCTCGGAATAGTTGTAGGGCAGCGTCAAATGAGGCTTCGGCAGCAGCGAGGTCTGCTTCTTGATAGAGTTGCGCAAAGCCCGTATCGAGCAGCGTGGCGGCTGTCTCACCGAGGTTCGGCTGGTCTGTTGCGATCGCGGTAAATTGCCCCTCGGTAAACCGCGCCACTACGGTTTCGGAATAGTCGTCTTCGGTCAAAATGCGTAAAGAAATTTCGACCGCTTCAGGGCTACGACTGAGCACGCTGAAGCTGATGAAATCGACCTGTGGGTAGCTATCGTCCTCGACCTCAACAAATAACACGATGCCGCCATAAACCGGATAGTCAGGATTGGGAGGAATCAAGGACCCTGATTTCTCGACCTGGAAATCGATGACGTATTCGGCCGCCGTCAGCGCGATCGCTTGTTGTTCTGCAATCGACAGTCCGGCGCGGAGGGTAATCGCGGGTGACCAAGCAGTGAACTCCGTACCGTCCTCATAAAGGGAGGTTGAGGAACCAGGTCGCACACCCACAATGTCGGGATGAAGCTGAAGCAGTCCGGTCTCAAGCTGATCACGATCGGCGGTAGACGTTGGGGTTTGAGCCAGCGCTTCGCCTCGAACGTCGGCCACGCGGATTGATGATGGAGCGGCGATTTTCTGCCTGTAAGCAGGGCTGGCAGAGACCTCAGACAATGGCAACAACGCTAGCCCAAGGGCCATCATGCTGGAGCGCCAAACCATGATCCTGTCCTCATCAATATCTGCTGCTGACATGCAATACCCCCAGCCAATACCCGATTCGGGCAAGTTGCGATCGCCGGTAAGAAGCTTTCAGCTAAAGTTTAGTCTGACCAACTGTAGCATTGCGCCTCGGCCTTGCCGACCTTTCCAATCATGAGCTGGGGACGTCTCAAACCCATCGCCTGCAGTAAAACCAATTGAGGTTTGGGATATCCCACCTTGGGACACTTCACATCAAGTGACATGCCTTTGTGCCAAGCAGCTAAGGGATCTACAGGGAAATAGCGTACCCCTTGGAGGGGCGCAAGGCCTTGCGCCCTTACAGTCAATGTTCTTGCTGGTAGGGATGTTATTAAATCGCAAGCCCCTAACCGTAACCAGCTGTCTCTATGCAATGTGGATTGAAATCATGAGTTCACCTGAATTGTTAGGGATAAAAAGCTGGTGATATTTCAATAGACAAACCCCAAGAACATTGCAGAAAAATGCTCCCAGGGATTCAATCTGGACTTTGAGATCGCCGTTCCGCTCTTGGCAACTGATCACGCACAATGTTCAGTGAGCAATCTTGATTTCAGCTCTCTTGTCATTCGCTGTGTGAATTTATGGCCATTCCCCAGGCGCTGATCTTTGATATGGATGGGTTGATGCTGGATAGTGAACCGCTCTATCAGCAAGCGTGGCAAGCCGCCGCCCAAGAACTCGGGTTTACTTTAGAAGATGACTTGTATCTCAGTTTGGTGGGTCGTAGTAGTGCCGAAGCCGATCGCATTTTTGTCCAAACCTATGGCGATCAGTTTCCCGTGCAGGAGTTTAATCATCGTTGGGATGAGCACTGGCGATCGCTGATTCAGGGGCAGGGGGTCAAGCTTCAACCCGGATTGCTAACGCTATTGGACTGGGTTGAGCAGCAGGGTATTCCCAAAGCAGTCGGCACCTCAAGCAACACCACCGAAGCCGAGCTGTGTTTGCAACTAGCAGGCATTCGCGATCGCTTCCCCACTCTCGTCACCGTCGATCAGGTCAATGCTGGGAAGCCCGCCCCTGATATCTTTCTCGCTGCCGCAAGCCAACTGGGAATGCCGCCCAGTCAATGTCTAGTATTAGAAGATTCGAATGCTGGAGTACAGGCCGCCGAAGCCGCTGGGATGGCCGTCGTCATGGTGCCTGATTTGCAAATTCCCACAATGATGTCGCGGGCGATCGCCCGACAGATTTGCGAGTCTCTAAATGAGGCTTTGGCTTGGCTGCAGAGCCTCTAGCCAGTCCAGAATTTGGTTGAGCTGATCAGCGGTGATCAAGCCGTATTGCCATAACGCGATCGGCAATAGATTGGGCAAGGCTCCGGCTTGTCGCACCGCCATCGCGATCGCGTGCTTGGACAAGCCCATGTCTTGCTCTAGGTATTCAATTAGGCGAGCCTGGGTCGTCATCAGTGTAATTAACGTTTGTTTGCTTATCAGGAAATGCGCAGTTCAAGACCGTGAACCTTAGCCGTAGGGATAACATGCCCTTCATTGGAAGGAATGAAACAGCCAGGAATCAACTGTTTTCCCAACATTTCAACTAGGGGCGCAAATCCAGTTCGATTATCTTAATGACCGTAGTGTAGCGAGCAAATCGTCGATTGCGTACCACCCGACAGAAAGTTTCTGAATTGAGATCTGAGAAATCTCTGAAAACCGATTAAGCATTACTCATTTGTGAGGGAATTTCACTCAGCCTAGGTGCTCAAAAACATTATTCAACAAGATCGCCCTGGCAGCAGTCAGACTGCTGCCGATGCTTTCGACAGCAAGGTATCTGGTCAGTCGGCAGCTACTATTATCTTGGCGATGGGTGGCGACTTCGCTCACCTCTGACCTTCCTATCAGGCAAGCAATATCGCTAATTTCGACTCCGCATCAATCAGCGACTGATTTGACGTTTAATTAGGCTCAGTGACTGATGGCTATCTTGATGAGTGTTGCAGTGTGAGCCCGCTACCGAGCAGGTCAAAACGCTGGGTTAAAAATGCTTGAGTGACTTTGAAGCATCTTTGCGGGTCGTCAGGAAAGTCGTCAAGACTGGAAGTCGTCGCTCATCAGTCGGTAATTCTCTATCCGCAAAAAGCTGGCCTTCACCCTCATCTCTTTCGTAACCGCCCTTGATGGGGGCTTGAAGCAGTTGTCATCGTAGCGCTAGGGTAATGCCTATGCAGGACACTTCCAATGCAATTCGGCTTTTGAGCGCGATCGCCGCGATCATTCTCGGCTCCGGTGGCGTGATTGCTTTGTTTTACGTGGCCAATATTGTAGTCAATCGGCTGCCGTATCAGGCCCGATCGCGCATTTTGCCCTGGGTATATATGACCCCAGCGCTGACTGTGCTGACGGCGTTTCTAATTTTGCCGACCATTCGCACGATCATCATCAGCTTTATGGATCGGCGATCGGAAAGTTTTTGTCGGGCTGGATAATTACCTTTTTGCCTTCACCAATTCCGATATGCTGATCGCCTTCCGTAACAACGTCTTGTGGCTGGTGCTCGTCACAGGCATTAGCGTCAGTTTGGGCCTGGTCATCGCCGTACTGGTTGATCGCGTCAAATATGAGCCGCTCGCCAAAGCACTGATCTTTTTGCCCATGGCGATTTCCTTTGTGGGGGCCAGTGTGATTTGGCGGTTTATGTATGCCTATCAGCCCCCTGGCGTTGATCAAATCGGGCTATTGAATGCGATTGTCGTGGCGCTAGGATTCGAACCCATCGGCTGGCTCGTGAATAAAACGGTGAATAATTTTGCCCTGATTGCCATCATGATCTGGCTACAGACCGGGTTTGCGATGGTGTTGCTCTCCTCAGCAGTCAAGGGCATTCCCAAAGACGTGATTGAAGCTGCCCGCATCGACGGGGCCAACGAGTTGCAAATATTTTGGCGCATCACCATTCCAATGATTAGTTCCACCATTGTGGTAGTCTCCACCACGATCATTGTGCTGGTACTCAAGGTCTTTGACATTGTGTTCGTGATGACGGGCGGCAACCTCGATACCGATGTGATTGCCAGCCGCATGATCAAAGAGATGTTCAACTTCCGCAACTTCGGCCGGGGCAGCGCGATCGCCGTGATTCTTCTCCTCGCCGTGATTCCCGTCATGGTGGCCAATATTCGCCGATTTCAGCAGCAGGAGGCCAACCGATGACGTCATTGCCAGAGCCGCGATCGCCCCAATCACGCACCTTGATGGATCGGCTAGAAAAGTTGCTCACCACAGCCCCCGTTCACATGGTGGTGATTGCCCTCGCCCTACTGTGGACTCTACCCACCGCTGGTCTGCTGATCAGTTCCTTTCGGCAACCCGACGCGCTCCTCGACAGCGGCTGGTGGACTGTATTTGCCCCGCCCCTCGAACTCAGTCAGTTTCACCTGGGCAACTATGCCGACGTGCTGACTGGCCAAGGCATGGGACAGGCATTTTTGAACAGCTTGATTATCACTATTCCCGCGACGATCATGCCCATCGCGATCGCCACCTTCGCCGCCTATGCCCTGGCTTGGATGCGCTTTCCGGGACGACAACTGCTGTTTGTGGTCATTGTCGGCTTGTTAGTCGTTCCCCTACAGATGACTCTCATTCCCGTCTTGCGGGCCTACAACAGTCTAGGCCTCTCCGGCACATTCCTAGCCGTCTGGCTCGCCCACACCGGCTATGGTATGCCCCTGGGCATTTACCTACTGCGCAACTACATCGGCACCCTGCCCCGCGATCTGATCGAAGCCGCCGCCGTCGATGGTGCCTCCCACCTCAAAATCTTCACCCGCATCGTCGTGCCCTTATCCACCCCCGCGATCGCGTCCTTCGCCGTCTTCCAATTCCTCTGGGTGTGGAATGACCTGCTAGTAGCCCTGGTCTATTTAGGCGGCAACCAAAACGTCGCCCCCGTCACACTAGTACTGCGGAATCTTGTGGGCGATCGCGGCCAAGACTGGCATCTCCTCACCGCCGGTGCCTTTATTTCCATGATTGTGCCGCTGCTCGTGTTCTTTGCCCTACAGCGATACTTTGTCCGTGGCCTACTCGCCGGTTCGGTAAAAGGATAATGACCACTCCGCCCATTCAGCCCACTCGCAAAAGATTGATCAACAACGCACCTTTTCGACAACCAGGAGCGCTCACTATCCGTTACCAAACAATGGCGTATCGATTGGGCTTACTGCGATTGCAAACTGAACCACGCCCTTTGATGCTCCAAACCAATTCCTCACTTTCGCGAGGTCCAGGACGGCGAGTCGTCCTGGTTGATGGGTGTCTGGGGGCAAGCCAAATTACCTCCAGTCGCACCCTCATGCACTTAACCCAAATGATCGTCTTACATCCCCTGTCAACGGATTCAAAATAACTGATCTCATCAACAACCTGGCCCACCCTCCTAAATATCCGCACTCTCCAGCAAGCAATCTAGTTTTAACGGTCAACAGCATGGCACACATCGTCTTTGAGCAAGTCACCAAGCAATACGACAATGGCTTCACCGCCGTCAAAGACCTGAATCTAGATATCGGCGAAGACGAATTTCTGGTGCTGGTCGGACCTTCAGGCTGCGGCAAAACCACCTCCCTACGCATGCTGGCAGGCTTAGAAAGCATCAGCGGTGGCAACATCTATATCAATGACCAGCGCGTTAACGAACTGTCGCCCCGCGAACGCGACATCGCCATGGTATTCCAGTCCTACGCGCTCTATCCCCACATGAGCGTGTTTGAGAACATGGCCTTTAGCCTGCAACTGCAGGGCACCTCCAGAACCGATATTCAAAAACGCGTCCACGCCGCCGCCAGCCAACTCGGCATAGAAGAACTGCTAGATCGCAAACCCAAACAGCTTTCCGGCGGTCAACGCCAGCGAGTTGCCGTGGGCCGAGCGATCGTCCGCGATCCCGCCGCGTTCCTCATGGATGAACCCCTCTCTAACCTGGATGCTAAACTCCGTGTCCAAGCCCGTGCCGAACTCAGCAAACTCCACAAGAAACTCGGCACCACCTTCATCTACGTCACCCACGATCAAGTAGAAGCCATGACCATGGGCAGCCGCATCGCCGTCATGAACCAAGGCATTTTGCAACAGGTCGATACGCCCCAGAACCTTTATGACCACCCCAACAATATCTTTGTCGCCGGATTCATGGGCAGCCCCTCTATGAACTTCTTTGACGCCACCCTCCAGCCCGAGGACGGCCAGCTATTCATCGCCGCGGGCGCGTTACGACTGCCCGTGCCAGGAGATGAGCGATCGCGCTATCAATCCCACGTTGGCACGCCCCTGATCTTCGGCATCCGTCCCGAAAACATCTACAATCCCAAGTTTGCGCCCCCCGGCATTAACCCCTTTGAGGTAGAAGCCACCGTCTCGGTTGTGGAAATGATGGGCCACGAAGAGATTGTATATCTGACCCTGCCTGACGGCCATGAGTTTTTAGCGAGAATTGATCCGCGATCGCGCTTCACCCCTGGCGAAACCGCCCGTGTCAGCTTTGACCTCAACCGCTTTCACCTCTTCGACCAAGCCTCAGAGCATGTGCTGGTTTGACCAGACGAGCTGTAGCAGGGGATATCGCCGCCGGCATCACGGCCCAACACCTAAACATCAATGCTGACATCCACTTCCGGCTCTGCTTTACGGGTCAGTAGATAAAGCAATGGCCCAAACGATCCCGTTGCAAGCGTCACGCCCAGCCACGGCCAAGGATTACGCCCTGTAGTTTTGGCATCCCGCCACATCCAAACCATGACTAAACCTAACGCAATCACGAGATCCACAAAGACTTGACCAGCGCCAAAGCTTTGGAAGTGGGGAGCCAGGATGCCCCAATAACCGTGATACCACAGCGCCACTCCGCTAAGGGCGCCGAACATAACGAGAATCAGAATAATCAAACTACGTTGCATGGATAATTCTCCATCGTCAGCAGGTCACTGCTTAGTATTGAGTGAGCAGGTTATCCTCGCAATTACCTGACAGGTAATTGAATGCATGCTCACTGTCGTTAGACCATAAGAGTTATTAGTCTGAGAGGTCATCAACATACTGAGTGACAATGAGTTCGAAGCAGACTTTCAGCTCACTAGCACAAGCTGAGATGTCATCGCTGCAACGAATGATGTGCAGTAATTTAAGGGCCTTTCAATACTTTCTTTGTTAACTAGCTCTGAGCGCTGCCGATGCTTGCCCCCATGCTCGATACCTTGCGTCAGGTTCGTAAATCTCGTCATCTCAGTCAGCTAGAGCTGTCGCTACGCCTAGGCGTTTCGCAACGGCATGTCAGCTTTGTCGAAAGTGGTCGGGCCAAGCCCAGTCGAGAACTGCTGGCTGCCTGGCTACAAGAATTAGAGGCTCCCTTAGGCTTATGCAATGAGATCATGCTGCAGGCTGGCTATGCCCCGATCTATAGCAACACGCAGCTACATGATCCGGCCTTAGCATCCGTGAACATGGCCCTACAACAATTGCTTCAGGCCCAAGATCCGATACCAGCATTAGTCATTGATGCCCACTGGAACTTGCTGCGCTTAAACCGAGGGGCAGAGTGGCTCGCGATGACGTTGGCACCAGGCATCGATCTCCGAGCCGATACGACACCGATGAATCTGTTAGATATGCTGGTGCACCCAACTGGATTGACTCAATTAATCACCAACTTGCATGAAGTCGGCCCCGCCTTTCTGGCACGCCTGCGACATGAGGCGTCAGCACACCCCATCATCATAGACAAAGTGAAAGCATTTGCGGCCTTATTGGATGCGCGGCTCGGGACACAAACCTCATCGCAAACGTGCTTGAATCCAACAACCCCAGTCCTGACGACCCGCTATGCTACCCCATACGGGGAACTGGCTTTTTTCAGCATGTTCACAACTTTCGGTACCCCTCAAGATATTACGCTAGCTTCATTGCGCGTAGAGCATATCTTCCCAGCTGATGTTGCGACTCATGAGGTGCTCAAAGCACAGGTTCAATAACTCTTTTAGTGAGTCACCTAAAGTCCCATCCAGCCATTAATATGCCAGACATATGAGGAGAAAAAGTAAAACTATGGAGCCAAAAATCTCTCCTTTAGAGTTTCATTTAGCTGCATTTTTAGAATATAGGCTGACCACTTCATCGCAGCCAGGCACTTCTTCTTCTACATTAACAACTATTTTCTATTCACCAAACTTTCAGAAGATGTATCGATGTCTAAGGTTCTGCGCTGCTGAATTCAATCATCTACAACTATCATGAGTTTTTTTGTCCAGGCAAACTCCATTTGACGTGCAGTTTTCTCTGCCAAGGCATCTCCATACAGTTTGCTAAGCAAGTGAAGACTCATGTCAATACCTGCCGAAATTCCACCAGAAGTTAGCAACTGACCTTCATCAACCCAGCGAACACCTTCTATCACCTCAAGACTGGGAAATAGGCTTCTTAGATCAGCAATATCTTCCCAATGGGTAGTGACCTTTTGTGACTGGATAACTTTGGCTTGCGCCAACAAAAATGCCCCTGTACAAACAGAAGCCACAATAGTCAATTTTTGGGCTTGCCGAGAAATCCAATCGATTACTTGAGGTTTGTCCATTTCATCCGTGTGAACCCCACCTACCACAATCAGAACATCAATTTTGGGATGATCGTGAAATCCATAATCAGGAATCACTCTGTACCCAGCTCTTGCTGTCACAGTCTCTCCCGTTTCACTAATCAAAAAATACATTGAAAGATTCATTACTTTTGCTTAGACGAGAAGCCGTTGAGAAGACCTCAAATGGCCCTGAAAAATCGAGCACCTCAGCCTGATCGTAAATATAGATCCCAATATTCACCCAATACTGCTCCAGCTTATAACGCTTACTAGATAGTCATCCTTCTTGAGAGGCATCTATTTAGCCTATACCTTACTCTCTAGAATTCTCTGTGAAAATCCCAGGAGCGTTGATCTTGGCCAGTCTTCTTCAACAATGCAATGTTTTCTGGAATCAATTTAAGAGTCCAATCTCTTCCCAAAGGATTTTGCAAAATACGTCGTCCCAGCCTAGCTCCTCTTAACATAAACGAGGTATCAGGTGAATAGGGCGGACGCATTAAGTCATAAGGCTTACTTTTAAGGATAAATGAAACGACTTTCCTAACGGCAGGCATCCAAATATCATCAACAGCAATATATCCTCCTTCTTCAATCATCCTATCAATAAAGAAAAAGTCGACAAAAGCATTATCAAACAAATGACTGCCATCAATAAAAGCAAAGTCAAAGGTTTCATTTTTAGAGACTAACTGAGGCAAGGCCACTTCAGAAGGAGATTCATAGAAGCGGAATATTTCTTTCAGGTTAGCTCGTTCAAGATTGAGTAATCCAATTGATTTGTAAACTTTCTCTTGAAAGGGATCAATCGCCGTATGTTGACCACTGCCATTATCAGACAGGGCTTGACAAATAAACAATGATGAAAGGCCGTACGCCATCCCGATCTCGATAGTTTTAGCAGGTTTCATTTCACGAACAAAGGCGTACAGCAAAGCTCCGGCTTGAAAGGTAACTGACGAGGAATCATGCGGATAAGTAGAACCTTGTGCGTCTCGAACCAGCCCAGAACGATAGATTTCTTGGATAACCTCGTTGGTTGCCTCGTGTTCCGAAAGATGCTTCTGATTCGTTTTCTCGATAAAATTCGCGGCTTTATTACTCATAGCCAAATTACTCTAGAAATTACAGAGGAGAAAGAAATGTCAAAAGGCTTATTGATAGGTCCAAAAGCTTTGGAGGCTTTCGCATCGAACAATGCTTTTCATAATATCAATCGGAATCAACAATCTATGAACATAAAAATTTCAGTTAGGCCAACTAATTTTAGAGCATTCATCTCGACCTTGCCTAGTCTTTATCGACTGTATAAACGCTTATTTTTGAATTCAAGTTTCTAGGTTGCTCGGTCAAGATATCGAATTCTCAATGTGACGTGTCCTGCGATCAGTTTGGCTTGTTTGACGTAGAGCATCGCCTGGTAGCGGCGCTGAAATTCCGAATAGAGCAAGCGATCGCCCTTGTGCAACGGCGGTAAAGTAGTCGATAGCCTGCCAAGAAAGATGCTGAATAGCGACCATCGCATCACTCAGAGCAGATCGACGTCTTATTGCAAATTTGAGTTGCAGCGGCGTATGGGGGCGACTCGTTAAGATGATTTTTCTAAGACGATATCCATAAAAAGACAACGGTCGTGGCAGACAGGTAAGTTGCCAATCATCACTCTGCCACTCATTAGCCAAGCAATGCGATCACGGTATCCAACAAGTTTTCTGAGAATGCTTTTAGAAATTGCGGTTCTCCCTAAACCTGACTTTTCCCGTTATCTTTTTTGGGAGAAAAATCCGGCAGGATTTGACCACCCTGGAAGCCTAAAGGCTCGTTAGCAATTCTCAATAGACACCTCTTGTTGGGAATCGTCTTCACTCCCAGAACCCTTGATATTTGGTCGTTCTAGGACTTAGTAGGAAAAGTCAGCTCCCTAAACGCCGCTTTACAATGCCTGCGGCGTGAAGAATATAGATTCCATGACGAGGATGCATCGCAAGTTGCAAACAGCGGCTCTGTTTTGGCCTTATCACTGTCAGCGTCTTTATTGCCGATCAATTCTGCCAGTGCTCAATACCCTGACTTGTCAGAAAATCAGAGTTACATCGGCGGTTGCCGCCAAGTTAAGCAAGACACTGACGCGATTATTTATGACAATACCGATCTGGCCAATAAACCTGGCAATCAAATCGGTACCTTATTTGCGGGTACTGAAGTAGCCCTGACTGGCGTCCTGCGCGAGACGGGTGCCTACACAGCGGCTCAAGTTTATTTAGACAATGGTGATTTAACCTCGACTCAGCCCGTCAGTTGGATTAACGCTGCTCAGCTGACAACCTGTACAGGCACAACCCCTCCTCCTAGCGGAAACACATGCTTCCTTCTCAGAACGACCTTGGTGGTTCGCAGTGGGCCTAGGATCAATTCAGCCAACACCGGGATGACGTTTACACCCGTGTCTTTGATTACTCCGCATACCCAACCGCCAACCTATGAGACCAGCAGTGATGGACGTGTGTGGCTACCTGTAAACACCTATAGAGAACCGAATTGGGTCGCCAGCACGGGACCCAATGGCGTGGACAACAACCTCAAGACTGAACCTTGCCCATGAGGCTGACGACGACTCTCTGCTGAAGGTTTCAGTTCAAAAGGGTTAACCGCTCCGACTTCTTGATCGAGACCAGAATAAGTCTGGTATCTACCGATAAAGATGTCGGCTTTCCTGTGCGAACTCCGACGCTGATGACTGCTGACACCGATCAGTTTAGGGTCGCTATGTCGAGAATGCGGCAGGGCAGTACTGTAAACTAGCCAGAAATTGTTACTGCTCAGGGCGCATTCCCGATGGAATCCAGCTTTCTGACTACGGTCTTTCTACCTCTAGCACTGTTCGTCATTATGCTGGGGATGGGCCTAGGGTTGACTCTCAAAGACTTTCAGCGCATCTTAATCGAACCCAAAGGCGTCTTGCTCGGACTCGTAGCGCAGCTCGTCATGCTGCCCCTGATCGGGTTTGCACTGGCGGCCCTGTTGCCACTCACGCCAGAGCTCGCAGTCGGAGTGATGATTTTAGCGGCTTGTCCAGGCGGTCCCACCTCAAACTTGATGACCTATTTGGCCAAGGGGCGGGTAGCCCTCTCGATTACGCTAACGGCGATCGGTAGCCTCATCACAGTCTTTACGATCCCCCTCGTGGTCAATACCGCCATGAGCTACTTCATGGGGGCCGGGGTCGACCTACAACTCCCGTTTGTCACCACTGTGATTCAAATTGCGGTCATTACGCTGGTGCCGGTTGGGCTGGGCATGCTGTTGCACCACTACACTCCGCAGTTTGCCGCCACGGTCGAAAGGCAAGTCAAATGGCTGGCAATGTTTTTCTTGGGACTGGTGATTGCGGGCTTGCTGCTTAAAGAGCGCGACAATGTCCTCAATTTCTTTTTACAGGTGGGCTGGGTGACGCTGCCCCTGGTTGTGTTGTCCATGTCAGCGGGCTACGGACTCGCTCGCTTAGCCCGGTTGGATCAACCTAGCGCTACTGCCATCACCATTGAAGTCGGTATTCAAAATGGGACGTTAGCGATCGCGATCGCTAGTGCGCCGACATTTCTCAACAATCCGACTATGGCGATTCCGGCAGCAATCTACAGCTTGGTGATGTTTGTCATCGGCGGGGGGTTTGCCTGGTGGGCACAAAAACGTTCGGCCCCGATGCAAATGAATTAGAGTCAGCATTTTTCGGCTGGGTGCCGTACTCCGCAATCTATGCTCAAAGTCGCAGTTGGCCCCATACGCATTCCTAAAATTAGCTGCAATAATGCTCAAAAAGGAAAAATTCGGAAAGCTTATGGTGGTTTTTGGGGCATGGCAAGCGCAGCTCAAGCGCAATCTACGGTGGCTGCGCCAGCCACGAGGCCTGTTTTTGCTGGCGTTAGTGGTGATCAGCGCGATCGCCTTTACGGGCTGCAATCCGTCACAATTCATCACCGCTGAAGCCACCACCTCACGTATCGTCTTCAGCTCTTTGGGCGATCCCAAAACGTTTAACCCCGCCCTCAATCAAGAATTCCCGAACGTCTTTCTCTACACCTTTGAAGGCATGGTGACTCGGGATGGCGAAACCGGAGAAATTGTGCCGCAGATGGCCGAATCTTGGGAAATGTCCGAAGATGGCTTGACCTATATATTCACCTTACGTGAAGGGTTGAAATGGTCCGATGGTGAACCCTTGACGACAGACGATGTCATGTTTACCTATAACGAGGTCATTTTTAATGAAGCGATTCCGACCTCTACACGAGATGTCATGCGAATTGGTCAGGAGGGCCGACTGCCAGAAATCGAGAAAATTGACGATCGCCGCTTTAAGTTCACGCTGCCGGAACCTTTTGCTCCCTTTTTAGAAACTACTGGCGCAGGAGTCTTACCGGCCCATGTCTTGCAAGAATCCGTCCATACCCTTGATGAAGCGGGCGACCCTAAGTTCTTATCAATGTGGACAACCGGCACCCCTCCCGCAGAAATCATTAGCAACGGGCCCTATCGATTGAGTCAGTATCTACCGAGTCAGCGGGTAATTTTCGAAAAAAATCCTTATTACTGGCAACAAGACGCTCAGGGCAACCAACAGCCTTATGTTGAAGAACTCGTTTGGCAAGTCATCGAATCGTCCGATAACCAACTGCTACAGTTTCGCTCAGGTGGCTTAGATGTCATCGGCGTCGGCCCCGATGAATTTGCCTTGATGAAACAAGAAGAAGAGCGGGGCAACTTTACGATCCATGAAGGTGGCCCCGCACTCAGCACAACTTTTATTGCCTTTAACTTGAACAAGGGGAGTCGCGACGGCCAACCTCTGGTTGATCCCATTAAGTCCAAGTGGTTTAATTCCTTGGCATTTCGGCAAGCTGTGTCGTACGCGATCGACCGTCCCACGATGATCAACAACATCTATCAAGGATTAGGCGCTCCCCAAACCTCGCCGCTGCCGGTGCAGAGCCCGTTCTACGCCAGCCCCGAAGACGGCATGCCGACCTATGGTTACGAGCCCGACAAAGCGCGGGAACTGTTGACGACCAACGGTTTCCAATACAGCCCGACGGGCACACTGCTGGATGCGGAGGGGAATCGCGTCCGATTTACCCTGCTGACCAACTCCGGCAACAAGATTCGGGAAGCGCTCGGAGCACAAATCAAACAAGACCTGGGCAAAATTGGGATTCAGGTCGATTTTCAACCGATCAGTTTCAACGCTCTCGTAACAAAACTCGGCGACAGCCTGGATTGGGAAGCCCACATTATTGGTTTCACGGCTGGTTTAGAACCCAACGGCGGGTCGACGATTTGGCGGTTAGACGGGACGTTGCATGCGTTTAACCAACAGGCACTGGCTGGGCAAGCCCCCTTGGAAGGGTGGGAAGCGGCGGACTGGGAAAAGGCCATTGCCAACATTTACATTCAGGCAGCTCAAGAAGTCGATCCGGAAAAACGGAAGGCTCTATATTTTGAAAGCCAGCGCCTGACCCAGGAGTATCTACCCTTAATTTATCTGGTCAACCCGTTCAACTTAGGAGCGGTGCGCAACACCATTGAAAACGTCAACTATTCTGGCATTGTGCGTCCGTATTCTTTGTGGAATGTGCAGGAATTGAAAGTAACGCCGTAGCCAACAGGATGGCGGTCAGCCTGAACTCAACTCGGGAACCGCTCCTGTCGGTTGATACATCTCTTCCTATACCTTCAACCAACCGACAGGAGGCTGCGAGTCCGTCGCGCGACACTGCCTCCCAGCCACGATTTAATGGCGCGACCACTATGGCAGCAGCACTGGGGCGAGAGAAAGGGGAGACGTGCTCGCAGCGATACCTAAGGCAATTGGGTTGGATATATTCCGACAATCATCGCCATGCCAAAGAAGCAAGCCCGATCGCATGAGCGCCGCCAAATCCCCTGGATCAGCAATCCACGCTACCAAATCAACCACTTATTCTCTTTATAAAGAAAATAGAGTCTATCTATAGATATACAAAACTTCAGATAAATCCGGCGATCGCGGCGAAAAACATTGCGAATTGTTACGCATATCGCTGTACCCCTTATCTGGCAAGGTTTTTCTGATACAAGATTGTTAGGTTTGTCAACTTTTTTAGGCTGGTTAAGGTAGTTTCGTTACACGGATCATTGGGTTTTGTAAATAACTTTTTTGCTGGATGAAATCGCAGCAATTTAGAGTTGTTATCTGAAGCCACAGGTTCAGAGGCTCATCCCAGATTCGTTTGATAGCGCTCTAGGAAGTCCTGGCTGCTTTCAGGTTGACTGGCCAAGTCATTTTGGGATCTAGACACGTCATAAAGGAGTCATCACTGCATGTTCACCAACGTTAAGCCCACTGTGCGCCACATCGCGCCCGATGATCTGAACGGGCGATCGCTGGTAAAGGTGGTCTACGTGGTGCTAGAGCCTCAGTATCAGAGTGCTCTTTCATCGGCGATTCGCGCGATCAATGCCAATAACTCTGAAGTCGCGTTTGAAGTCAGCGGCTATTTGATTGAAGAACTGCGCGGTCCAGATAACTACGCGGCGTTTCAAAAAGACATTGCCGAAGCCAATATTTTTATCGCTTCGCTGATCTTTATTGAAGATCTGGCCGACAAGTTGGTGGAAGCGGTCAAGCCTCATCGCGACAATTTAGATGCGGCGATCATCTTCCCTTCCATGCCTCAAGTCATGCGCCTCAACAAGATGGGTAGCTTTTCGATGGCGCAGCTCGGCCAGTCGAAGAGCGTCATTGGCGAATTCATGAAGAAGCGCCGTAAGAAGCAGGGCAGCGGCTTTGAAGACGCCATGCTGAAGCTCTTGCGAACCTTGCCGAATGTGCTGAAGTATCTGCCCGTCGAAAAGGCTCAAGATGCCCGGAATTTCATGCTCAGCTTTCAATACTGGCTGGGCGGCTCGCCCGAAAACCTGGAAAACTTTTTCCTCATGCTGGCCGATCGCTACGTCTTCACCGATAAGGCCATAGAGGGGGCTCCCCAGGCTGATAGTTTTGACTACGCGGATCCCATCACCTTCCCAGATGTCGGCATCTGGCACCCGATGGCGACTCAGATGTTCGAAGACATCAAGGAATATCTGAACTGGTACGATTCCCGGAAGGATTTGCCTGCCGCTCTGCGAGATCCGCTTGCCCCCTGTGTGGGCTTAGTCCTGCAGCGGACTCACCTGGTGACCGGCGACGAAGCCCACTATGCCGCCATGGTGCAAGAACTGGAGTTCCTCGGGGCGCGGGTGGTTCCTGTGTTCTCTGGCGGTTTGGACTTCTCCAAACCCGTCAACGAGTTCTTTTTTGACCCGATTGAA
The DNA here is from genome assembly GCA_010671905.1 of Leptolyngbya sp. SIOISBB. GTDB lineage: Bacteria > Cyanobacteriota > Cyanobacteriia > Phormidesmidales > Phormidesmidaceae > Halomicronema. The sequence goes on along the minus strand of JAAHII010000001.1, from coordinate 4,835,630 downwards.
ACGGATCGCGCCATTGTCGATTCCGTGGTGTCGCTCACCGGTTTTGCCCTCGTAGGCGGTCCCGCCCGGCAAGATCATCCCAAAGCCATTGAAACGCTGAAACGCCTGAACCGTCCTTACATGGTGGCGTTGCCCCTCGTGTTCCAAACCACTGAAGAGTGGGAAGAGAGCGATCTGGGTCTCCACCCGATTCAGGTGGCGCTGCAGATGGCGATTCCCGAATTGGATGGCGCAATCGAGCCCATCGTCCTCTCGGGTCGCGATGGCATGACGGGCCGCGCAATTTCTCTGCAAGATCGCATTAGCTCCATTGCCCAACGGGCGATGAAATGGGGCAATTTGCATCGTAAGCCCAAGCTAGATAAAAAGCTGGCCATTACTGTCTTCAGCTTCCCGCCGGATAAAGGCAACGTAGGTACTGCGGCGTATCTCGATGTGTTTGGCTCGATCTATAAAGTGCTAGAAGCCATGCGGCGAGACGGCTACGACCTGCCAGAACTGCCGGAATCGCCAGAAGCGCTCATGCAAGAGGTGATTCACGATGCCCAAGCGCAGTACGCCAGCCCCGAACTGAATGTGGCCTACCGCATGTCAGTACCAGAATACGAAGAGTTGACGCCCTACTCCGTCCGTCTCGAAGAAAACTGGGGGCCCCCGCCCGGAAATCTCAACACCGACGGTCAAAACCTGCTGGTATACGGCAAGACCTTTGGCAATGTCTTCATCGGCGTGCAGCCTACCTTTGGTTACGAAGGCGACCCGATGCGGCTACTATTCTCCCGCTCTGCTAGCCCCCACCACGGCTTTGCCGCCTACTACACCTACTTAGAGAAAATTTGGGGTGCCGATGCCGTGCTGCACTTTGGCACCCACGGTTCTCTAGAGTTCATGCCGGGTAAGCAGATGGGCATGTCGGAGATGTGTTATCCCGACAGTCTCATCGGCACCACCCCTAACCTCTATTACTACGCGGCGAACAACCCCTCCGAAGCGACGATCGCCAAGCGGCGTGGCTATGCCGAAACCATCAGCTATCTGACGCCGCCGGCAGAAAACGCGGGACTGTACAAGGGGCTCAAGGAGCTGAGCGAACTCATTGGTTCCTACCAGTCCCAGAAAGATAGTGGACGGGCGGTGCAGATTGTGAACGCGATCGTCGAGACGGCGCGGGTCTGCAACCTAGACCGTGATGTCGAACTGCCGGAAGTCGATGCCAGCGAGATGTCTGCCGACGATCGCAGCAACCTGGTGGGCAAGATTTACATCAAACTGATGGAAATCGAATCTCGCCTGCTGCCCTGTGGTCTGCACGTCATTGGCAAGCCCCCGACCGCTGAAGAAGCGATCGCGACCCTCGTCAACATTGCGGGGCTCGATCGCGAAGAAGAAGGCATCATGAGCCTGCAGCGGGTGATTGCGGAGAGCATCAGTCGCGACATTGATGAGATTTACGCGAACAGCGATCAAGGCGTTTTGGATGATGTACAGCTCCTGTACGACATCAATCAGACCGTACGGGATGCGGTTGGTGCCCTCGTCAACGAACAGGTAGATGATGAAGGCCGCGTTTCTATGGTGTCGCGTCTAAACTTCCTCAATCTGGGCCGCAAAGAGCCCTGGATTACTGCTTTACATGAAGCGGGTTATACTGGCGTCGAAAGTGAAACCATTAAGCCCTTGATGGAATTCCTAGAATTCTGTTTAGAGCAGGTTTGCGCTGATAACGAATTGGGAGCGCTGCTGAAAGGGTTGGAAGGCGAGTACGTCCTCCCTGGCCCCGGTGGCGACCCGATTCGCAACCCAGACGTTCTGCCCACCGGTAAAAACCTGCATGCCCTCGATCCCCAAGCGATCCCCACATTAGCAGCGGTGCAGTCCGCCAAGATCGTGGTCGATCGCCTGCTCGAACGTCAAAAACAGGAAAATGGCGGTCGCTATCCCGAGACCATTGCCACCGTCCTGTGGGGCACCGACAACATCAAGACCTACGGCGAATCCCTGGCCCAAATGCTTTGGTTTGTCGGCGTCAAACCCGTACCCGATGCCCTGGGTCGGGTGAACAAGCTAGAGCTGCTGTCTCTCGAAGAACTTGGTCGTCCCCGCGTCGATATCGTGGTGAACTGCTCTGGCGTCTTCCGCGACCTGTTCATTAATCAGATGGCTTTATTGGATCGCGCTGTGAAAATGGCTGCCGAAGCCGATGAGCCTTTGGAAATGAACTTCGTTCGCAAGCATGCTCTAGAACAAGCGGCGGAAATGGGCTGCGATCTGCGGAGCGCCGCGACACGCATCTTCTCCAACGCCTCTGGCTCCTATGCCTCCAATGTCAACCTGGCAGTGGAAAACAGCAGTTGGGAAGAGGAAAGCGAACTCCAGGAAATGTACCTGAAGCGCAAATCCTTTGCCTTCAATTCGGATAATCCGGGGGTAATGGACGAGTCTCGCGGCATTTTCGAATCCTCTTTGAAGAAGGCGGAAGTCACCTTCCAAAACCTGGATTCTTCGGAGATTTCCCTGACGGATGTGTCCCACTACTTTGACTCCGACCCCACTAAGGTGGTCGCGAGTCTACGGGGCGATGGCACTAAACCCGCCTCCTACGTGGCCGACACCACGACAGCGAATGCTCAGGTGCGCACCCTGTCGGAAACCGTTCGGTTAGACTCCCGCACCAAGCTGCTGAATCCCAAATGGTACGAGGGCATGCTCTCTCACGGCTACGAAGGCGTGAGAGAGCTCTCAAAGCGCTTAGTGAATACCATGGGCTGGTCAGCGACCGCCGATGCCGTGGATAACTGGGTCTACGAAGACACCAACACCACCTTCATTAAGGATCCAGAGATGTGCAAGCGCCTCATGGATCTGAACCCGAACTCCTTCCGCCGCATGGTTTCAACCCTGCTGGAAGTGAACGGGCGCGGCTATTGGGAAACCAGTGACGAAAACCTGGAGCGGCTCCAAGAGCTTTACCAGGAAGTCGAAGACCGCATCGAAGGCGTCGAGTAAACGCTAGTCAGCCGTAGATTCACCTTTATCCCAGAGTTTCTTGAGAAACTCTGGGATTTGTCTTGGAAGGGCTACGATAGAGCCAGTCTTTCAGTCAAATTCCTCATAATGGCATTGCTTAATCTCGTCAAAATCCCGATTAAGACGATTGACTTAGCGCCTGGGAGTCGATTGCAGGTGCAGGATGTTACCTGGCAGCAATACGTATCCCTATTAAACGATTTGGGGCCAGATCGCCGCACTCCTCAGCTTCACTATTGCCATCAGACTTTAGAAATTATGGCTCCGCTGCCGGAACACGAACGCTCAATCGTGGTGATTGCTGATTTGGTGAAAGTCATTTTGCGACTCCAGCAGCGACCTTGGGAATCGTTGCGCTCATCAACTTTCAGGCGAGAGGGCATGGCCGGCGTGGAACCGGATGACTGTTTTTATATCCAAAATCAGCAGGCCGTGATTGGCAAGGAGCGGCTTGATTTAACCGTTGACCCACCGCCAGATCTAGCCATTGAGAGTGATATGACATCCAAGACCCAGATAGCTGCCTATGAGGTCATTGGCGTCCCTGAACTGTGGGTCTATGACTCGGGAAATCTGCGGATTTTTCACTTAACAACGGGTCAATATGCGGAAGCGGACACTAGCCAAACGTTTCCGAATCTGCCGCTCAAACAAATGATTCCACAAGTGTTGCGGCAGGCCAAGACGATCGGCACCAGCCAGGCTCTTATGGCATTTGAGGATGAGCTCAAAGCGCTATTAGCGACTTAGTTGAAAATTTAGTACGAGATAGAACAAGCAACCAGTAACAAAAGCTTGGAATCTCTTTTCGCTATAGTTGAGCCACTGACTGCGATGTATCACCATGACGTACGCCCCCTCGCAACTGCTGACGTTTGCAGACTTTCTCGCTCAATATCGCGATGAGCCTGCCTTTAAGCTGGCCGACGGAGAACTCATCGACAGGTCACCTACTGGTCCCCACGAAGCTACGACAGGCAAGGTGATGAGCAAGCTGAATCTGGCTATTGAGCAAATGGGCGCACCGTGGTTGATTCCGAAAACGTGCATTCATGACGGGCCAATTTGCAGTAAGTACAATGGCAGCAAGTTTTGCGATTAGAGGGATTTGCGTTGAACACCCAAGCGGATCGGGTAAAACTGCTGAAAGCCTTCAAGAGCAAATTGAATAAGCGCTTGGCAGATGTGCTGTGCAGCGAGCAAGTGATGGCGTTTAGGGGGGAAGATCGCCCACAAGCAGTGGGGCGAGTTCAGCGAGAGTTTCCTACGCCTGAGTCAGTACCAGCAGCCGCACCAACTTTTATGACGCAGTTGCAAAGCTTGAGCCCGATGCGGTTGTTTAAACGTCCCCAGCAGCAAACAATTGAGCTACCGAACTCAGAACACCTAATGGATGTGTTGATGCAGGAGGACATTGCGGGACGACTGCTGATTTTGGGGGTGCCAGGCTCGGGCAAAACAACAGCGCTGTTGGAGCTGGCGCGAGAACTGGTGACCGCAACCGAGGTGGACGAAACGGCTCCGATGCCGATCATCTTTGAGCTGTCGAACTGGAAGCAAGATCGCCAACCTATCGACGAATGGCTGGTGGCGCAACTCAAAGAAGAGTACAATCTCCCCCCAAAAGTCGGGCGGCACTGGATTGCCACGCATCAGATATTGCCGCTACTGGATGGATTGGATGAGCTGGACGAGACGCGGCTGCCGAAGTGCGTAGAGAAACTCAACGACTGGTTGCCAGAGGAAGCCCCGGAGCGACAGGCGGTGGTGTGCTGCCGCACGACAGAATTTCGACAGGAGGAAGTAAAGCTGACGGAGTTCAACGGCGCAGTGGAGCTACAGCCCCTGAGCAACGGGCAGATTCAGCATTATCTGAATGAGATTGATCAGCCTAGTCTGTGGACGAACATCATTGCGCCCTCGGCCCAGCTCTCAAACCTAGCCCGCACACCACTAATGCTGACGGTGATGGTCGTAGCTCTGGCAAACCGCAGCGCCCAAACGGCAGCGGAACTTTTTGAAGCGTATATCGAGGAGCACTTTGCGCGATATGAAGGCAGGTATGGCACTCTGCCTTACAGCCGCCGCGACACCCGACACTATCTAGAACAGCTGGCAACCCAGCTTAAAGCGCAAAAACAGACCTTTTTGCTCGAAGCCATGCAGCCTTACGATTGGCTTAGCACAACCGCTCAAAAATTGGCCTATCGACTGATGGTCGGACTAATTAGCGGACTGATTTTCGGGCTGATTTTCGTGTTAGGTAGTGGGTTAACAGGTGGGCAGATTAGTGAGCTGATTTTCGTGCTGATTGTTTGGCTGATTTGTGGGTCGATTTTTGGGCTTATGGGTGGACTCGATAAGCTCAAACCGCTCGAAATTCTGCAATTTTCGCGCTTCGCCCTGAAGAAATTCTTTCAAACGTTTTTCTACAGGTTAATTAGTGGATTGATTTACGGGCTGATGGTCGGGCTGGTATTGGGGCTGATGTTCTGGCCAATGGTCGCGCCAAATCTCGGGCTGCTCCCTGGGCTAGTTGGCGGACTGATGGCTGGGCTGATATTGGGGCTGATTTTCGGGCTGATTTTTGGACTAATGTTTGGACTGGTCGACGGGCTGGTCGGCGGGCTTAAACGCAATGTTACGATTCGTACCCGGCCAAATCAGGACATACTGGCTTCCGCTAAAGCCGCCTTTGTGATGCTAGTTGTAGGCGTATTCCTACTCGTCGTATTAAACGTGGGTCTGAATACCGTTTGGCCCGCCAACGCGCCGCTAAATCCCATCCTAATTGCGCCACTTATCAGCACCAGTATGTTTCTAGCCGTTTCTATTCCGCTATTTTCAATGGGAGGGGTAGCCTGTACGCAGCATTTGGTGCTGCGGCTGGTGCTGTGGCGTAGCGGAGCGATTCCCTGGAACTATGCCAAGTTTCTCAAGTACACCTCTGAGTTGCGGCTGACGCGGCAGACAGGGGGTGAGTTTCGCTTTTTCCATGACATGCTGCGCGAGCATTTGGCTCAGTCATCGCCGTTCCATGAGATCTGATAGCCAGCATTCAAGAGGCAGAAATTTGTCTCCTGACCCACTGGCGAAACTCTCTCACCCAAGTCGTTTCACCCATCGTTTGGCTCTTCTGTAAAAACTGCAAAATATCAGCGCGTTTCAACAGGGGCAAGGCTGCTGAAACCTCTTGCGGCTGGTATTGCCCCTCAATAAGGCGATAAATGGTCATCAATTTGCCATCAAAGCGCCAAACTTCTGGCACCTCGATCGCGGCATAAATTTCTAACCGATTGAGTGAACTTTGGGTATTATCCACCTCGATCGCAAGATCTGGCGGTGGGTCAACCGTCAAATCAATGACATCCTTATTCCGTACAGCCTGCTCATTTTGGATGTAGAAGCACTCATCTGCTTCCAGGCCCTTTTGTAGATCTTCGCGACTCCAAGTGGTAGAGCCCAAGCTGGCAATTTCGGTAACCGTTTCTTCCGTAGTGACTTCGACTAAGCGCCCCATCAGGCTTTTGTACCGTTCGTGAGGCGGCAGCGGCACCATAATTTCGAGGGTTCCTTGACTGTAGGTGAGGCGTTTGTTGGGCTCAGCCTCCAAATCATGGATGAGCGCTTGGTAGGTCGCCCAATGAACACCGTGCAGCACCATTAAATTGCTAGGTGTGACGAGGGTGGCGGTCATGACAAGTCTCCTGACTGCTCACAGTATGCAACCACCGCTAATATAGCGAACAGCGAATAGCTGAGAACATAGAGTGAATTCAACAAAAACGCTTGCACAGTCTATTTTGGTGAACCATGCAAGCGCTTTTGATGTCCTATTTCAGACTCAACAGCGCGATCGCGATGCTGAGTTAAGGAACTTACTCAAACAAGTCCAGATCGGTCACCGCGCCACGACTGCTGGTGGAAACTAGCTTGGCATACTTGCCCAGCACGCCCCGAGTGTAGTTGGGCTTGCGGGGTTGCCAGGCAGCACGACGCTGCGCCAATTCTTCGTCAGAGACGTTGATCTGCAGCAGGTTATGGTCGGCGTCAATGGTGATGGGGTCACCCTCTTGCACGAGAGCGATCGCGCCACCGACTGCCGCCTCTGGCGCTACGTGACCGACCACCATGCCATAGGTCCCCCCCGAAAAGCGCCCATCCGTAATCAACCCCACAGAGTCACCCAATCCCGCACCAATAATGGCCGAAGTCGGAGCCAGCATTTCCCGCATGCCAGGGCCACCTTTGGGACCTTCGTAGCGCACCACCACAATGTCACCAGCCACAATTTGCTTGTCGAGAATAGCCCGCAGACATTCTTCTTCTGATTCAAAGACGCGGGCGGGGCCAGTGATCTGGCGCTTTTTGATGCCGGTGAGCTTAGCCACCGCGCCCTCAGCCGCCAAGTTGCCTTTGAGAATACCCAGATGCCCTTGGGGATACATGGGGTTATCAAAGGTCCGAATCACGTCTTGATCAGCGCGAGGTGTTTCGGGAATATCAGCGAGCAACTCTTCAACCGTTTGCCCAGTGATCGTGAGGGCGTCACCATGCAGCAGCCCTTTGCTCAGCAACATTTTCATCACTTGGGGCACGCCGCCGGCCTGGTGGAAGTCGGTGGCAACGTAGTGACCAGAAGGTTTCAGATCGCAGAGCACGGGCACCCGACGACGAATGGTTTCAAAATCGTCGATGGTCAAATCTACGCCGATCGCGTTAACATATGCAGTACCGAATTAGTGGAACCACCCACCGCCATAATGACGGATAGCGCATTTTCAAACGCCTTGCGAGTCAGAATCTGACGCTGAGAATAGGTCCGAATCACGTCTTGATCAGCGCGAGGTGTTTCGGGAATATCAGCGAGCAACTCTTCAACCGTTTGCCCAGTGATCGTGAGGGCGTCACCATGCAGCAGCCCTTTGCTCAGCAACATTTTCATCACTTGGGGCACGCCGCCGGCCTGGTGGAAGTCGGTGGCAACGTAGTGACCAGAAGGTTTCAGATCGCAGAGCACGGGCACCCGACGACGAATGGTTTCAAAATCGTCGATGGTCAAATCTACGCCGATCGCGTTAGCGATCGCCAACATATGCAGTACCGAATTAGTGGAACCACCCACCGCCATAATGACGGATAGCGCATTTTCAAACGCCTTGCGAGTCAGAATCTGACGTGGCAAAATTTGCTGACGAATAGCTTCCACCAAGACCTGGGCTGACTTTTCCGCACTCTCGGCCTTTTCGGCATCTTCTGCTGCCATGGTCGAAGAGTACATCAGGCTCATGCCCATCGCTTCAAACGCGGAGGACATCGTGTTAGCGGTGTACATGCCCCCGCAAGAACCTGAACCGGGACAAGCATTGCGCTCAACTCCGAGGAGTCTTTCTTCATCAATTTTGCCAGCACTGTACTCACCCACCGCTTCAAACGCGCTGACGACGGTCAGATCTTCGCCTTTGTAGTGGCCAGGCTTAATGGTGCCGCCGTAGACAAAAATCGAGGGAATATTCAACCGACACATGGCCAACATCGCACCCGGCATGTTTTTATCACAGCCGCCGATCGCAATCACCCCGTCCATGCTCTGACCGTTACAGACCGTCTCGATGGAATCGGCAATCACCTCACGAGATACGAGGGAATATTTCATCCCCTCAGTCCCCATAGAAATGCCATCACTAATGGTGATGGTGCCAAACAACTGCGGCATGCCACCCGCTTGTCGAATGCCACCTTCGGCTCGCTTAGCGAGATCGTCAATGCCCATGTTGCAAGGGGTGATCGTGCTGAAGCCATTGGCAACACCAATAATTGGCTTGGTAAAGTCATTGTCGCCAAATCCCACAGCCCGCAACATCGCTCGGTTGGGAGTGCGCTGTACCCCTTGGGTCACGACCTGACTTCTACGGTTATCTGACATGACTACCTCGTCCGCCTGTACTAAAAATGCTCCCTAATCCTATCGAATCCCTCTTTACACAAGGCATAGACTCAATCACTGACCCATCATAAAAACGCCGATTTTGCTGGCTGATCCTCGCCTTGCAAGAGAGGGGTTCAAGACAAAGTTCTGTAAATCCATAAATCCATATATGGATAACAGGGCAAAACCATAGGCTTGACCAACCATTTACCTTCGAGCCAGCGTGAGCGCCCATCATTTTGGCGGGCTCACACCTCGCAGACGCACAGCATCGATCACGCAATGCGATTTGCGAGGGATCCTTCAGGACGCTGCGTGAACGATGTGCCGGAGCGATCGCTCTCGAAAACCCCAGGGAACAATAGTGTCAGCAGTAAAGCCTGCTCCCACTGCAACATTCTAAGAATTTTTGGGGAGTCGCGATTTTTCAATGGAAGTGGAGTCGATCAAAGAAATCGCGTTAAGATTAGCCAACTATAGGTTTTTGCCCCCTGTCTTAACCCGTTGCAAGGAAGTTACTGACACCTTTGACATCGTCACTGACCCCAGCCAAGCAGCATGTGTGATTGATCATAGACTTCACCCAACGAGAATATAGCTAATAGGTTCCCGCGTTAAGGTTTCGATTAAATGGATGCGAATGAAGTCACGACACGGTATGCCTCAGGAGAACGGGATTTTCGCGGCGCAAATTTAAAGGGCATCAATCTAAGAAATGAGAACCTTCGAGATATCAATTTGCGTCAAGCAGTCTTGCATGGCGCGAACCTCTCAGGCTGTGACTTAAAAGGGGCGAATCTTCGAGAAGCCCTACTCGAAAAGAGCAATTTGCAGAACGCCCATCTAGAACTTGCCAATTTGATCGGCGCTGATTTGGCCCATTCTGACCTCACGGAGGTGAACCTCAACGAAGCAGGGATCCGAGGCACTAACCTGACTAAGGCAATTTTAAATAAGGCCAAAATTCAAGACGCTAATTTAAACGAAGCCGTTCTCGATGGAGCGCAACTACGCGAAGCAAACTTATCTCATTCGGCACTCAATCGCTGCCATTTGATTGAGGCCGATTTGACCCTGGCCAAACTGGAAGGGGCAAGTTTTGCCAACGCGATCTTGACGGGGGCGTTGCTCACGGGGGCCAATTTATCAGCCGCATCGCTCAGTGGTGCCAATCTAGACAATGCCGATCTGGGAGGTGCGGATCTGAGTCGCAGTAAACTCCAGGGCAGCACCCTAGTCAATGCCCATCTAGTACAGGCCAACTTACGCGGTGCCAACTTAAGCTGGAGTTCTCTACGGGGAGCAGAATTGCGCGGCGCCACCTTTTATCGAGCCAAACTGAGTTGGTCAAATTTGAGCGGTGCCACTCTGAATGATGCCGTAATGATTAGTGCCAGTATGGACTATGTCAATTTGCGGAATGCGGTGCTGACGGGGGCGATTCTGCCGGACGGTCGAACTCACGAGTAAGCGGTTGGGTCGCTGTTTGAAAGGGAGCGTGGGGTCGAGGCGAGATTCTAGCAGCTAGATCAATCGGCCGAATGGGCAACTGCGCCACGGTATCTTGTCGCCAGTTAGCGATCCGATGCTGCACGTCAATCAGTTCTAAATGCATCACTGAAGCAATTCTTTTGAGCGTCGGGGTGAGTCGGGGAGCTAAGCGATCGCGCGTCGTTAACCAGCGATCAACACTGGCGGGGAGGCGATCGCTAAACCGCAGCGGCAATTCCTGGGTAGAAAATTGTGCCGCATATTCAGCACTCAAAAAAGGTTGGTAGCGCCCTGCTTGAGGCGTCTGCTGCATCGCAAAACTCAGCACTAGGCCATTGAGATAGGTCCGCAAAGGTGCGGTTTTAGCAGCCCCGTGTTCAGGCATAAAGGGCACCTGAGTCAGGGCCGGATTAATGTTGTCCGGGTCACCCACACTCAGGTGGGTGCCACCAATAATCGCCACTAGTGAGCGTGGCCCCGCGAGTTGGTTAAAAGGGCTGAGCTGTTGCTCAGACACCGAGGCAATGCCATCACTAGTACTGGTCACCACCAGCGTCGGCAATTTAACGGGACGCAAGCCTGCACTGCCAAACAGCTGCCCCGCTAAGGGATTCATCAAGACTAGTTGAGTGATCCGCGAATCTGCCAGACTTTCGGCGGGAAACTCGGCTTCTGCAGCCGCACACTGAAACCACTCGGCCGGAGTCGAGGCCCCGACCTCTAAAGTCGCACAAAAGTTAGCGAGCGTAATCGGGTCCACCTTTGCCCCCGCTAGCACTAAGCCCGTATAACCGCCCAGGGAATGGCCGATCAAGGTAATCGAATCCATACGCAGGCGATCGCGGAGAAAAAAGGAATGCTCATTGAGATCGGCCAAGCGATCGAGGATAAAACTGACATCCTGAGGACGCTCGACAAACTCCTCGGCCGGTAAAATTGCCCCTTCCTGACGGATCAGAGCATCCACATTACTGCCTGGATGTTCGAGGGCAACCACGGTAAAACCGTGGGACGCTAAGTGCTCTGCCAGATAACGCAGAAAATAGCGGTCAGCGCCAAAACCGTGGGAGAGCACGACCATTGGCCCGCTGGTCGAATCGGACCAATACAAATCAATGGGAATGACGCGATCGCGCTCATGATCGCGAAAGGACACTGACCACCGTTCGGGGACGTGGGGACCCGGTACCGATGGCTCGAAATCACTCGCCAACGTCAACGCCCCTCGACCAGTCAACTCTTGATCCAGCACGCGGCTCAGCGCTGTTTGCTCTAGCCGAGACAACCCCAACTGAGAGAGCAACCGCACCAAGGCCATGCCATCAAGGGTCAGGGTCTCCCCAGGCAACGCTTGTAATAACGTAATAGCGGTCACGCCATGGGGGCTTTCCTCGGCTGTTTGTAGTGCCGCTTGAATCATGGCGGGCGTCAGGTCAGGGGCAACCTGAGAAAGCATGGTCACAAATGGCCGCCCTTTTGCTGTCCCCATCAAGTCTTGAACAAAGCGATCGCGCACACTCGGTTCGACATTGAGGTGACGTTGCAGCGATTGGCGCATGGCCGGTGTCAATAAAGACTGGTAGGGCTCTAACTGAGGCGAGATCTGCCCTGTTTGCGCAAAGGTAGCGAGGTCATCGACCTGTGCGCGCGTTTGCACTGGGCCAAACTCTACGTTAATGATGTTGACCGCCAGACTCGGTGGAGCACTCGTTGCAATCGTCCCCCCACTTAGTAACCCCAGACCAAAATGCCAGTAACGGGTTCTAGCGACCTTTCCAAAAATAGCGAGTAAGCCTTGGCGCATCAAAATCAACGAAACGAACTGAGCAAAACACTCATCGTAAACAAAGCGTTAACCTAATCTAATAGATACGGTCTAGGTTTGAGAGGAGGTCGAATGTCAAATTTTGTTGCCAACCAAAATTCTGCCACAGCCCTCTTGGGGGCCTTATCTCGCCCCGTGTCCTTTGACAACTTTCCGCCTAACTAAGGAAACTGCAGCGAACGAAGATTCCCCTGCAGTTTCACCCATATGACCACTATCAGTCTTGGGGGATCTAGGGGACTCATACGTGAATGTGATTGAGATTTTCTTGCCTTTAACGTGCCCTTGCAGTCAATATCAACACACAAATGGCAAGAATCTTAATTGGCGTCATGGGGCCTGGTGAAAGTGCCACAGTCGACGAAAACATGACCGCGTATACGTTGGGGCAGGCGATCGCCCAGCAGGGCTGGGGCTTACTGACGGGCGGCCGGGCAGTGGGCGTGATGGCAGCAGCCAGCACCGGTGCCCAAGCGAGCAACGGTTGGGTAGTCGGAATTTTGCCGGATGCCGACGATACTCAGATGTCAGCAGCTGTAGATATTGCGATTGTTACGGGCATGGGGCAAGGTCGCAACGTCATCAATGTCCTTTCCAGCCATGTCGTCATTGCCTGTGGCCTAGGCCCCGGCACACTTGCCGAAATGGCCTTAGCTCTAAAACTCGGCAAGCCTCTGATTTTGCTCAATATTCACCCTGAGATTGCCGAAATGTTATCCACGCTATCAACCACACCGATTGCGATCGCTTCAACTGTCGAAGCAGCGATCGCCCAAACTCAGACTTTTCTCTCTCAATAAATCGCATCGCCCATCAAAATGCTCATTACTAAAGCGCTAGAGAGCCTCCCTTTAGGAGCAATGGTTGGTCAACAGAGAGTTCTTGTCTTGGCGAGCCCAAGCAAGGCGAAGATTGGCTAACAGCTAACCCTTTCCCCAAGGTGGGTAAGCTTACTCTGAAAAGACTTGCTACTCTGATTAAAGAGCGCTCTCGTTATACTTTTGGGCAAGCATACACCTTCTCGGTCTTAATGAGATTTTGGTAGTAGCCCTAGTGCCCTGGTTCTCCGTAGATTGAATTGTTCGCCGCTCGGTTTTTCTGGCGTTGCTCATTCCTGGGATAAATCAATTTTTGAGAGTCCTGATGAAAGTTAAGGCTCTTTGAATCCGGTCATCCCTCGATTGCAACAGCCCCGGTTTTTCAAAGGCCATTATCTGGTTTTTCACCATGCCCAATAACTCCTCTTCTAAGGACGATTTTCTAACGCCCCGGAGCACCTATTGGGGAAAGCCCACGCTACCCAATCTAACGTTTAACGCCAACTTACAAGAGTTTGCTCAGCGCGTTTCATACCTTTGCAACTTGGAAACCGGGGGCAAAATTGACGCAGAGGATGCATATCATGAAATCAAGCAGTTATGGAAGCAACTCAAACTATCAAAAAAAAATCTGCTCGATACCCCACCACCTGAAATTGGACCAGACGACCTCGCCGACTGAGTAACGTGACCGCTCGCCCTGACAATCATCAGACTGGGGAAGAGATTGTCAGGGCGACTTGTTACGCACCTTAGGTCCCAGGGCTTTGCTTCCTGCGTTTACAGTCTGTGGTCTGTTTTATCCCTTCAGCACGGCTGACATCGAAATTGCCAGCTCACTAGCGATGCCATGACATTGTTGCTCCCATAGCGGAATGCGGCATGTGGAGGTCGGAATGCAGCGTGGAAGAGCCTGCCAGAAAGCAGTGGCAACAATCTAGGGAGACCTGAGCCAGCTGCGGCTGGCTGGTTAGGCAACTGGCTTAATCTGTCTAGAGCTTGATTGACTGATTTCCCCCTCAGCCACCAGCCACATTATGGTTGGCGATCGCTAATGAACTCATCCCCATTAATTGCCTGCTCTAGCGCTTCAGAGCGAAGATTATTGATCAAGCTGAGGGGTGCAAGAGGCGACTGCACAACGGCATTTTCCATAAATTGGGCCGTCAGAGCTGCGTCATAGCGTGGGTCTTGACGGAGGTAGCGGAACATAAACACCAACGACAAGGTTTGAAGATAGTCTTGGGCCACCTCCGGACTTGCGCCCAAAAGCTCCTCTGGTACTGGAATCAGCGCTTCGCCCTCAGTGTCCCAATCAATGACGGAGAAATGAGTAGTGTCACTGACCAGCACTAAATAGCGATCTGGCGTTTGTAGCCAGGTGAAAGGCTCAATTTGTTCTGGCAGCGCGGGGGCAACAGTGTCAGCAGTAGAACCAAACATCATCGTCGGCACCGCAATATTCGCAAAGCCCGCAGGGCCAAAGACCGCTCGCCCAACTGGGTTAACCGCCAAAATTGCCTGCACGCGATCGTCTCGCAAATCCGGTGCCTCTATGACCAATTCAGTGGCCTGACACTGCAGCAATAAAGAGGGGTTGAGATAATCGGGCTGGGGCGTACAGGCATTCAGTAAGGTTTCGACACTGTAGCTAGCGCCTCCTAGCGCCAACGCCGTGTATCCGCCAAAGGAGTGACCGATCACCCCCACATTATTGGTGTCGAGGCGATCGCGCAAATCGGGTCGCCTCGCCGCTAGTCGCTCCAATTCATCGAGCAGGGCCGATACATCTAGAGGCCGATTGGCAAATTCGCGATCGTTAATCAGTTCTGGAGACAACCCCGACAACAATTGAGCAATTTGCTCGCTATTACTACCAGGATGATCTAAAGACACAACCGCAAAACCGCGCTCAGCCAAAAAATTGGCCAAATAGTCATAACTCGTGCGCACATCGCCCAACCCATGAGAGATCACAATCACGGGCATGTCATCTGGTAAAGCTTGGTTCGATAATCGTGGCTGCGGTAAAAACAGAGTTGCTTCCACCTGCCGCCCTGGCAGTTGTATCAGTTCTTGGGTAACCCTGAATCGAGGTAGCTCAAAAATGAATTGTTGTAGCTGTTGGGCGGCGGCGATCTCCTCCGGAGAAGCTTGCTGAGCCGCCTCTGCCGCCAACGCATGCACTAATGCAAATGCTCGCTCAGTATCATCCAGCATTTCGAAAACGGCGCTGGCGACTTCTAGCCCTTCGGCGAGGTCAATGCGAATGCCTGGGGTAGGATATTTTTTCAAAAAATTGATGAGCGTCAAGCCTTCAGCTTCATCGGCAGCCGCCAATATAACACCGGCCCGAATCGCCAAAAATCCCGGTTGCCGGGCGGGCGTTTGCACGATGTCACCCAAGAGCTGGAGTAACGTGGTGCCCTGAGTCGTGTTTAGAAACTGCGATACATCCGTCGGACTCAGTTCCGCTCGCTCTGTCAAAATGGACTGCAGTACCGCCAACTCCTCTTCAGTCAAGTTAACGTAACTGGCATAAGCAGAAAGTTGTGTGCTTAACCCTTGCCCTTGGGCAAAAGCTTCCAAATCTTCAATTGGGATAGTGCGCTCAAGAATGCCATAGCTGATGATGAGTTCCTCGGCACTATGAGCTGGCATTGCCGCAGCCCAGAGCCCGATCCCAGTCAAGGAGATCGCTTGTTGTCCTCGCTTCCCCACCCCGGAGCAGACACCCCGGATCCAATCGCCTACATCCACCATAACTGTGCCAGATCGACGGTTTAAGACTGCTCCCTGCTTAGGTCATTCTGCTTGGGACATGACCCGAGTCTCTTTAACCTTTACATGCTGTTGGGAACCATTTCCTGAAGTAATTCGTCCAAAAAACCTTCACAAGCATCCATCAGTAAATCAATCACGTAACGAAACCCCTCAGTCCCACCGTAATAAGGATCGGGCACTTCCGTATCAGTATGACGGCGACAAAAGTCACAGATCTTCCTGACCTTGTGAGTGTATTTGCCTTGCGGATCAAGCCGCAGGATGTCGCGATAGTTATCGTCATCCATCGCCAACACCCAATCAAAGGCTGCAAAATCTGCCACTTGCAATTGCCGCGCCTGCCCGATTAGCTCGATTCCCTGTTGCTTAGCCGCTTGAGCCATGCGTCGATCCGGGGGGCTACCAATGTGATAACTCGACGTCCCAGCAGAATCACAACTGACTAAGTGAGTCAATTCGCGTGATTGCAGCAGATGATTCATGATGTTTTCTGCTGAAGGGGAACGACAGATGTTCCCCAAGCAGACAAACAGCAGTCGGGTAGTCATAATTCCTCTCGAAAATCAGGATTGAGCTTTCGGAGTTTAGCTAAATATAGAGAATCTGACTGTATATCTTTTAATCAGGCTCACCTATCTAGTCTAAGCAGGGCGGAGCATATTTGGAGAGCCAGCGCAATTGCCGATGCTGAATGACGTCTAGCTGAAACCAAGAATTGTATAGGGGCAAGATAACCACACTTAAACTTACTCATTCGAGTAGCACCGGCTCGTGCTCAAACCTCTCCTAAGCAGGCTACAGATTATATACATCATCTAGTAAGACCGCAAAATGCTGCATTGCACCCTTTGATCTCCCCAACTTTGATACTGCTGGCGAAATATTTCGTAAACTGACCCACACCTCATCTGCCCCCTAAATCCCCCGACTTCGGGGGACTTCTGACCCTTGCTCCCCCAAAGTTGGGGGCTGGGGGGCCTCGAAAACGGTTGCTACCCAGCCAGTGTTTCTAAATGTTGACTTCGCCAGCGGTATCAACTTTGGGGGAAGGCCGGAATTCACAGTCTCCCAGAATTGGGGGATGTAGGGGGCTAGATCTCTGGAAGCGACCCACCAGAAACTTATGTCTAAGCGGCAGCCTCGGCAGGAGAGTTATCGCAGGCGATGAGGTTTTGCCAGATATACAAATCCAGTTCTGATTCTGGGTGAGACTAGGCTAGCCCAAGTTAGGCAAGTTGAGGCCACCCGTTAGTGATTCCATCCGCTCGCGCATCGTATCGGTCGACTTTTGATACGCATCTTGCATAGCTGCACTGACTAAATCAGACAAGACTTCAGCCCCTTCGTTAAGAGCATCGGGGGAAATTTCGACCCGACGTGGTTCCTGGTTACCACTCAAAAAGATCTTGACCAAACCGCCACCCGCCTGACCTTCGATCTCCATTTGTTCAAGGTCTTCTTGCAGTTGCTTAGCCCCCTCTTGAATTTGCTGCGCCTTTTTGACTGCGTCAGCCAATTCTTTCATTTTGCCGAGGCCGAAGCCAAATCCTTGCCCTTGAGACATGGTAAGTATCTCTCTCCTTTGACTGAGTGCAGTTTCAAATTATTCGATTCTACTTTACTGTGCTTTGTGGGATTCATCGCGGGGGGAAAACCGCCTCGGTCATCACCTCTCATTAAGTTCAAGGCCACGAGGCGTTGCGGTTAGTTCAACGGGTATCGACACCCTGCTCCGGATGATGTTGCAGGTTGAAATGACCAGCTTTGGGGATCGGCCTCCAGATTGATCAGTTCAGGGAAGCACTGGGTTAAAGCTTTGCTTAGGGAGAGCAGAGTTATAGAACTGAGTTAGCGAGATCGCTGGCCGCTTCACAACTCACCACTCCGTCTTGAGTCGCAATCCCCTCTTCCCCAAACAAGAAATTGAGGGGATAACTCATATTTTCAGCAAAGCCTAAAATGCCGCGATCGCGATATTCGTACAGCAGGTCGCCCGCTGGGTCAAACAAAAATGTGCCGCCGCGTTGGGTCATATAACGCGCATCCGGAACATAGGTTGACCAATGACTCAGGACTTCGGTCATATTTCGCAGACGCAGGGTGGCCAGCTCAAAGGGACGCTGAAATCCCCGACCGCCGGCCCACCGAAAAAAAGTACCTTTCATGGGTGGTAAGGGCGTGTCATCGACAGTCTCATCGTCAGCAATTAGTTGGGGTGCAGTGCGATCTCCCGTATAACCTCGGAGCACTTCACGCAAGGTTCCCGGACTCGCAATCCCAGTGCACATCAACATCAAATTCACCCAAGCAGCTTGACTCGGACGTAAAACTGGCCAGTCAATCGTGAGGCCAGAGTATAGATTGAGATCGCAATGGAGGCTGGCAGTCGGGTCGACCCATAGGCAGTCAGCAGTCAGCTGAGTGAACTCAGCAAATTTTTGTCCGGCAGCGCGATCGCCAATTCCTATGGCCCGCACGGCAATCCCAGCAGCTTGGAACTTTTCCCAGTCATGCCGTAGCCACCAAGCATATTCCAAACTATCGAAATCACCCAGTTGCGGCCAGATCAACACCAACGTGCGCCCAGCCATTTCGTCACTTGACAACAGCGGGACATAAGCCCCATCACTCACTCGCTCTCGGAGAGTTTCGCGTAAATAGTTGTAGACCTTCATACCGTGACTGTTGAGTGACACTAAGGATTAGCGGCGGGAACATCAAAGCCCCTCGGGGTTAGTCTGACATAGGGATTGAACACTTTGCCATGCTCAAAAAATTCACCCAGGCAGACTGTCACGGTTTACGAACGACGAAATAGTAGTTTTGACAAACTATTGGCAAAAGTCCGCCCACAAACCGATCTAGCTGGTTATAAAGAGCACCGGCTCGTGGCCCCCAGCGAGGATGGCGAGCAATTGGTGTCTGCCAGATGTTCCGAGGCAGCAGGGCATAGCGTCCCAGGTTTAATAATTGAAAGGGCGTCGCTTCAACCAACGCTCGAATATCCTGAGCGGTAAATAAATAGGGATGAGAAAACCGTTGCGTCCGACGGGCAAGAAATTCAATCCAGCTATACCGATTCGGAAAGTGATAGCAAATGAAACAGCCACCCGGTTTCAAGATGCGATAAACCTCCTTGAGACTCGCCAGTTCATCGCCACCGGTTTCCCGCACATGCTCCAGCACCCCAACGGATACCACCGTGTCAAACGACGCGTTCGCGAAAGGCAGAGCAATTGGCTGCTCTGGACTCCCTTGCTGATAAGCGTAGTCGCAAGGCTTGGCCAGAGAGGCCTGCTCCCTAGCCAGGTCTTGGCAAAGTAATGGCCAGTCACTAAACCCAAACCCAGTCGCTTGGTAACCAGCCCGCATCAAATAGTAAGAAAAATGTCCAGACCCGGTTCCCCAATCTAAAACTTGGCTGCCAGCAGGCACATACTGCGCCATCAATTCATAGAGTTTGCAATATTGGTAAGCCCCTACATAGGTCGCAAATTGCAATGACTGGTGACTTTGCCCATAATCGGCAACCAGTTCACGAATAATTTGCTGGGAACTCACTAGAGGCATGGCAGACGTAGCAAATGGATGTTGGATAGAGCGAGTAAACCGCCGCTCGACTAACCTCAGAATAATGGCAAGTGAGCGTTGTCAAGCAAACTTATTGCGAGCGATCGCGCCTATCCCTGGACTCGGATGACGAGAGTGATGGCCCCGAGAGCGCCGTCGTAATACGGGGCAGTCGATGCTTAAATCCACATAGAATTTCCCAAGAAATGGTATTCGTCAACGTCGCCCAATGGTCAGCACTGATGGTCTGCTCACCATCCTGCCCCAACAATGTGACGACACTCCCTTCCTGCAAATTAGGGGATTTGGGTGACATCAAGCATCAGTTGGTCCATCGTGATATTGCCAATTTGGGGGGCGAGTTGTCCATTCACCATGATTTGCATGCGATTAGACAACGCTCTGGGCACGCCATCGGCATAACCAATGCCCACCACCGCAATCCGCATCGGGCGTTCAGCCACAAAGGTATGGCCGTAGCTCACGCCCGTGCCTGGCTGAATTTCTTTGAGATGGGTGATGCGAGCCTTGACCTGCATCACTGGACGCAAGGACACCGTAGGCTTTAAATGTGCGGCAGGATAAAGTCCATAGAGCGCTAACCCCACCCGCACCATGTCGTAGTGCAAGGCCGGATCAGCCAGCGTCGCCGCTGAGTTGGCCAAGTGTCGTTTGGGCAGAGTGATGTTTTGAGCCGCGACTTGAGTCAGCACAGCCTCATACCGTTGGTGCTGTCGATGCATCATCGTCGGATCCGGATCATCTGCCGTGGCTAAATGCGAATAAACGCTATGAATTTGCAAGCGAGGTAACCGACGGACAAATTGCACAAATTCAGCAGCCTGTTGCCAAGCAAAACCGAGTCGCGACATGCCTGTGTCAATCTTGAGGTGCACTGGCAACGCATCGGTGCAGTGCGGTGCGAGCGCCTCGGAAAACACGAGTGCCTGCTTAGGAGAAACGAGTGTGGGTTGTAGTCGCCAACGAGCGATCGCGGCCACCTCTTCAGGGCTATTGATCGCGCCCATAATCAGGATAGGCTCACTAATGCCGGCCTCCCGCAGCTCCACACCTTCGGGCACAGTAGCCACACCCAGCCAACGAGCGCCAGCGGCTAACGCCGCATCGGCGATCGAGATCGCTCCGTGCCCATACGCATCAGCCTTAACCACTGCCATCAAAGTAGTTAGTGGTCCAACATGCTGAACCAACTGCTGAACATTATGCTGCAGCGCCTCTAAATCAATCTCCACCCAAGCTCGGCACTGCCGAATGGTGGCGAGTGCAGGTGTTTGCTCCCAACTCAACATGACATCACTCCTTTGACCACACCATAGATTGAGCCAATTGTGCATCAAGTCTGCATAACCACCAACCACACCGAGACATCTCATCGACTCTGCCCAAGAGCTAGGGAGCATCATCAATACAACCTCAAAAACCTTGGGGGCTCAGCATTCCCGCGCCCGCATTCACTCCACAGGCGAGGAGCTATCATTCCTTTGCTGAAAGGATTTGAGCTCTAAATGACGACAGGCCCCAGATTCGCCCACGTCATTGCATCAAACGGCTTGCCACCAGCAAGAGACTTAACTGAAATCAAACTCAGCCCTCAATCCTATGAGAACTATTGAGTAAAGCATCTGCCTCATGAGTCACCCACCTCTAGGAGAGGCATTTCCCACCTCGTCGCAAGACCGCTCATCAACCAGAGCCATCATCAACCACTAACCTCGATCTGACGCTCTTTTTTCACTGCAAAAATAAAACTTGCAGTACGTCAAATCAACCCTCGTCAACTTTTGATTAGCTGAAGTTTTACATCGACAGAAAAAGTATTCATCACAGCCTGGAACGCATATTCGATGTGCTTAGAGCGCCTCAAATCAGGATCCGTAGAATGGCTGTAATCATTGCATGCAGGACTCATACGTCCGATCACACAGAAAAACTTCAACTCACTTTCCAGAAACAGTTATTTTCCTCAGCGAAGGAATAGAGCCAAGACGTTTTATAGCAATGATTGATGTTTATTTACATAATCCTGAGTACTCAGTCACATTGTTTTTTGTCATCAGTCTTGACCTCTTCGAGTGAAATCCTTTATCTGCCTTTAATACAGATATTTTTTACAGAAATTCCGCAAAACTACCTTCGCAAAAGTTAATGAAGTTGCGTATACTAAGGCCATGCATGGGAGTGAGTAGAAATGCTCACCCTGAATTTCCCGGTTGGTTCGCCTAGTCATCGTGCTCTCAAACTGTTTGAAAGCGCTTGCTGACACTCCTCCGACCTTTACTGTTTGGGTAAGGCCGCTGCGAAAACGAGAAGATGCATTGTCTTAGATGTATCCATCAGCCTTGAGCTAGACAACTCCTAAACCGGCGTTCTATGTGCACTTGTTCAGTTGAACTCACGTGAATGTCATGATTAGCGAGCAATTTCCGTGGTTGACCACGATTGTCCTCTTTCCCTTCTTGGCAAGTTTGCCGATTCCACTGCTCCCCGGCAGCGATAACAAAACGGTTCGTAGTTACTCTCTAGCAGTAGCGCTTGCAGAATTCGCACTCATTATTTTTACTTTCGGGCGCTATTACTCTTTGCAAGAGTCCGGCCTGCAACTGATGGAGACTTATCAGTGGGTACCGCAAATCGGTCTAAACTGGACCGTTGCCGCCGATGGCCTCTCAATGCCCCTCGTCATTTTGAGTGGCTTGGTCACCACTCTGGCAATCTTGGCGTCCTGGAATATATCGACCAAACCCCGCCTTTATTATTTCTTGCTGTTACTGATGTACAGCGCTCAGGTCGGGGTTTTTCTTTGCCAAGATATCCTGATGTTCTTCCTCATGTGGGAAGTGGAGTTGGTTCCGGTCTATCTCCTCATCTCTATTTGGGGCGGACAAAAGCGTCGTTATGCCGCGACTAAGTTCATTCTCTATACGGCGATCGGTTCAATCTTCATTTTGGTAGCCGCATTGGCAATGGCTTTCTATGGTGACACGGTCAGTTTCAACTTCACTGACCTCGCCATGAAGGAATATTCTTTGCCCTTCCAGTTGTTTGCTTATGCTGGCTTACTGGTAGCCTTTGGCGTTAAGCTGCCGATTTTCCCCTTTCACACCTGGTTGCCCGATGCGCACAGTGAAGCTCCAGCCGCAGTCTCCATGATTTTGGCAGGCGTTTTGTTGAAGATGGCAGGCTACGGCATTCTGCGCATGAACATCGAGATGTTGCCAGACGCTCACGTCTTTGTCGCTCCTTTCCTCGCGATTCTTGGGGTCATCAACATCATCTACGCTTCTTTGAATGCCTTCGGTCAAGACAACCTCAAGCGGCGGATGGCGTATTCTTCCATCGCTCACATGGGCTTTGTGCTGATCGGCTTTGCCGCCTTCACAACAATTGGCATTAGCGGTGCACTGTTGCAGATGATTTCTCACGGTCTCATTGCCGCAGTGATGTTCTTCCTCTCTGGGGTGACCTACGAGCGGACCCATACCCTAGATATGGGTGAGTTGGGTGGTATGGCCCGCAAGATGCCTGCGGCGTTCGCTTTCTTTACTGCTGCAGCCATGGCTTCCTTGGCATTGCCTGGCATGAGTGGCTTCGTGAGCGAGATTGCGATCTTCCTAGGCATGGCAACGAGTGATGCATACACCCTGACTTTCAAAGTAAGCATCATCGTTCTCTCAGCAATTGGTGTGATTCTTTCACCGATCTATTTGCTGACGATGCTGCGTCGCATCTTCTACGGCCATACCGGTGAGGTCGTTGAAAAGACACCCCTGATGCTAGATATTCGTCCCCGCGAAGCGTTTATTGCCGCTTGTCTGCTAGTCCCCGTTATCGGCATTGGGTTATACCCAAAAGTGGCTACTCAAACCTACGATGCTAAGACTGTTGCGGTACTGAATCGCGTGCAAGACACGATGATGTTAGTTGCCGAGCAGCCTAGTCAACCGATGTTTAGTGCACTCGCCACCCCTGAGCGCACGGCTTCGTTAGTCGCACCCATGATTATCGAGTAACTGCTTGACTCAAATGTTCAACTGAATCTGAACTGCAAGCGGCGTAGAGTTTCTACGCCGCTTTTTATATCAGTTAAGGGCTACCCAGTCCAAAGAACCAACCATTTGCTTAGGGATCTGCGAGGAAATAGCGTACCCCTTGTAAGGGCGCAAGGCCTTGCGCCCTTACAGTCAATGTTCTTGCTGGTAAGGCTGTTATTAAATCGCAAGCCCCTTAGAGTCTCTAAGCGAGCGCTTTTTCCTCGCTGTTAAATGTCTCCGCACGCTCATTACATCGCTTTAGGTGCTTGACCGTAGGCTTGCCACGCCAAATCAATCAGACCATTCATAATTGCGACTGCCAAAACGGGATTACCCTTTTGCCCATTGATACTAATGTGGGGCACCATGGTGTCTTTCAGACGATCTTTAAGCACATCAACATCTAAAAAACCCGCTGGGGTCGCAATGATCAAGGCTGGTCGCACTTGATTGTTTTCTACCAAGTCAACCACTGATTCCAGAGCAGTTTGTGATTCGCCCACAATAAAGATCCCTTCTGGATAACGTTGAGCCAGGGTCTCGATACCCCAAGCTGTTTTGCTTTTACCCTTTTGGGGACGGGTGAGAGCATCCATGCTGCAATACACAGGATTGACAAACGTTTCTTGAATGGGGGGCGCAATGCCCACCTGCACCATCGGGACATCAACCACGATGGTCGTACGCGCGGCCAGTGCAGCCGCCCCCGACGTTAATGCATGTTCAGAAAAGCGAATCAGTGAGGAAAATTCGAAGTCAGCAGTCGCATAGATAACGCGGCGCACTAATTCATATTCTGACGGAGTAAACATATGATTGCCGATTTCTCGATCAATCACTCTCAAACTTTGGGCGTCACTCACATGCCATTCCATCGTTTACTCCCAGCATCTCTTGCCAGCTTGTGCCTCTAGTATAGGGGTTGGTGAAAAGGCTTCAACGCTTTCAAATGACAGTCTTTTCAGACTAAGGTAGAGCCTGCTGGCAGACATAAACAGTTTAGAAAGCGAACTCAAAGGTAGGTTTGCAACCAATCGTCAATATCTGCCAGCATTTGCTCAGAAATCTCCCAGGGAAACAGGTGGGCCGTGTTCGGATATTGTTTGAAGGTGCTGTTGGGTAAGTGCTGAGCGGTTTCTTCGCTGGCTCTGGCGGTGATATGCCGATCGCACTCGCCGCACAACATCAACGACGGCACCGTAATTTTCTCTAGATCCGGTAAGCGGTCATAGCCCGCGCGCAAGGCTTGAGTGAGGGCTTGCTGGGCAAATCTAGAAGTTTGTAAAAAAGCTGGAAAAGCCTCCTCGGCCAACCGTTGATAAGCCTGTGGCGTATGCTGCTGAATCAAATAACGGTAGAGCGATCGCCGCCCAAAGGTATCAATATTCCATTGCCAACCAGGAACCGCTTTATTGAGGAGAGAAGCGATCGCTGTCAGCACATTGTCTTGCCAACTAATGGGGGGATGATTGCCCCGAGGACGAGCAGCAGTACCCAGCAAAATCAATCCTGAGACGCGCTGGGGAAACCGCAGTGCTAACTCCATCGCTAAAATGCCGCCCAAAGACCACCCTAAGACCAAACAGTTTTGAATGTCGAGGTGATCAAGGAGTGCCACCAAGTCAACTAAATGGTCTTGCATGGCAAAGGGGCTTGACGTTCGGCTACGACCATACCCCCCTTAAATCAGGGGCGATCGTGGCATACCATTGAGAGAATTTTTCGGTAAAGACTCTCATACAAATGGCGTTGCCAGGATGACCGTGTAAACAGAGCAGGGGATAACCATTCCCCATGATTTCCACGTTGAGTGGTGTCGCCGCTGCCGGAGCCCCAGAGTGTGTTGCCAATGGTCTAGAGGGTCTTGAAAGTGGGCTAAAGATTATGGATGGAGAAGCGCTGGTTCACTGTCTAAACACCGCGACAGTTTTTTTATCAACTATCACGGTGCTGGATGGAGCCACCATCGGGGCAGCGATCGCTCAGCCCCCCTGAGTGGGCCACCACGTTTAGGGCTCACGATTACGATTGCTTCTCGAAATCTAAGGAAGCGGAGTTGATGCAGTAACGCTTACCAGTGGGGGCCGGACCATCATTAAAAACGTGGCCAAGGTGAGCATCACAGGTAGCGCATAACACTTCAGTACGAACCATAAAGAAGCTGCGATCCGACTCAGTATCAACATTTTCTGCTTTAGCGGGAGCCCAAAAGCTCGGCCAGCCGGTACCCGAGTCAAACTTTTCGTCAGAACGAAACAGCTCGACACCACAGCAGATGCATTTATAGATACCCGACTCTTTGTTGTCGTGGTAAGCCCCTGTGAAAGCGCGCTCGGTGCCTTTTTCGCGGGTCACATGATACTGCTCAGATGTGAGCTGTTCCTTCCACTCTTGCTTGGATTTCTGAACTTTTTGAACCATATCGATAATTTTGAATCTCCAGATCGATCAAAGCTTTGGCAAGGATTTAATCACGATGGCACCTTGACCAGAATGTCTTCATCGTAACGTAACAAGTCTGTAATATTGGCGTTAAACCGAACCGTAACCTGGAGGGCAGGCCGTTCTGCGAGCTTAATCAGAAACTTAAACTACAGGGCACCGATGAGCACCCAAATGCCACCGATCGCCACGACACCTCCAAGAACGGCTCGCCCAGTTACCCGATCGCCCAAACTCGCCGCAATGGGCAGCACAAATAAAGGACTTGTGGCCAACAATGCCTGAGCAATTCCCGCTGGGGTAAATTTGAACGCTATTTGCTGAAGCCAAATCGCCAAGTATGTCCCTAAAAAAGCTGCCAACACCAGCATGGGCAAGAGTTGTCGTGACCTGAGTGGCTGCAGTTTTTGAGTAACCTGACCGCGACTGCCCACTAGAATCACCAAAATGGCAGCCCCGGCAGCAATGCGCAACAAACTGCTCCACAGTGGATCAACAGTCGTATTCGCCAGGGCTCCTCGCGACATAACCGCCCCGCTCGCTTGTCCCAGCTGTGCCAACAAACTCCAAAGCAGACCGGCTCTCAAATCAAAATGGCCCTGATCACTCGCGGGAACGCGTTCGGAAATCACCCAAGCGACCCCGCCGACAGTCAGCAAAATTCCGCACCAGGCGATCGCACTCAAAGATTCTTGTAAAAACACCAGCGCGATTAAGGCGGTCAACGGCGGCGAGAGAGACTCCATCAGTAGCGCTCGTCGCGCTCCTAAATGATTAATCGACTTGAAATAAGCCGTGTCACCGAGACCAATACCGACGACTCCGCTGAGGGTCAACCAAAAAATTGCCGTCCCTGGCAATTGCGGCTGCAAGTTTTGTTGCAGGAGTAGCGTCAGGGTAATCAGGGCGATCGCGATACACCCTTTTGCCAGATTCAACACTAACGGACTTAACGACTTACCCAGCCGCCCAAAAATAACCGTCGACAACGCCCACAAAAATGCCGCAGTCAACGCCGCGACTTCTCCCCTCAACATGTTGCTGACATCTCTTGCGAACGGCTGCCATCATAGCGACATAGCCCTGGGATCGCGGCTGCCAGCAACCATGCCAGGCGGACCAAGGCTATGAGCAAACCACCCACCCCTCCGTCTTTAAAACCTTTACCGTCGGCCATAAAAAACAACTTCGACATCGGCATACCAACCTGGACCCATATTTTCGTAGAGAAAGACCCGCTCGACCTGGTAATAAACCCCATCGTGAAATAGACAATCCCCCACTCGCGGAATAATCGGGTAAGTGGCGAACCAAAGCGCATCTTTGACCGGCGCTTTGGGATTCTGATTACGAGCTGCCAGATAAAAAATTTGCACCTTGTAGATGCCTCCAGCTACTGAATTAGCAGCCGGAGGCAGAGCTGGCAGCGACGACGACGTTTTCTTGCTGCGCTTGGCACGAGATCGGCGTTTAGGCTTTTCAGAGCTTTCTGACAGCTCCTTTTCTGGTTCATCTTCCACGATATTTTCGATAAATGGTTGTGATCGCCTGTGGCAATCATAAAAAATCTTGGCCGCTTTGCAACGGTGCGCCGAACAATCACGCAGAAAGCAAGACGCTACATTTTGTGTACAAATGCAAAAATTAGACGCTATTTAGTGTTTCGATGCTAGTGTCTAGGCAATTGCTGCTCCCGTTCGAAACAGGCCAGTTTTGTCAGCGGTAATTGACCGGATTTCTTTTATTGGTATCAAGCATTCCTGCTGAGCAGAGCGACGTGGCTACTGCTTCTTAAGTTTCTTTGCAACCATGTCTGAGGCTTGTGGACATGGTGGTGCAGACGCGAAGGAAGCGGCGGTTTTGTTTGTCGTTGAGCTCATTGTTAGCAGCGTCACCCATCGATCATCTCTTTTCCGTTCTCCTAACGTGTTCGGGGTAATGCTGCTCGCCATGCCATCTCGTTGTCCCAATATTCAGTGAAACCAATGACCTACCAAACTCAACTACGCCCTTGGTGCATCGTGCGCCAGCTATCCGAAAAGCAATGCACTATTGTCGAGCGGTTTCGCCGTTATCAAGATGCCGACGCTTTATTGCAACTCTTGCGACAGCAAACGCCAGGCTCAAAATTTGCGGTGACCTTTGAGCCGCCTGCAGCGATCGCGGCAAAACCAGCTCATTAATTTAGTGAGCTTTTGCTCATGCCGAGGTCGTGACCGCTAGGGTCACAAACTACCGCATCCGCTGCAGGCTGGTAACGACACCAGCGCCAATGGTCAGCAGCAACAATATCCAAAGTACAATTCCCGGTACAAAGGACAGAATGGTGAGGCCTCGTAAGACCCACACGAGGAGGGTCACCCCCAACAAAGACAGAAAAATTTGACTAGGCAGCGAAAGACGTCGCATACAGTTGTTTGCTTACCGAGCGGAGCGAATACCGCCCAAAATACCAACCCCTAGAGACAGCAGCAACATTGCCCAAACAACATACTCAGGGAGCTGAGTAACCCACCCGAGACCACGTAGCACAAGAATAATAGCCCCCAATACCAGCATGACGCCGACAATATTGAGCACAATCATGATGGCAAGATTATTGGAATTGCCGCGCATAGCTGCTTACTAATGAATTGTAAGGCGCCCCTATTGTGCCATGGGATGTCCCTATAAGCTGAAGTGCAATCAGGCACTGAATATCTGCCACGATATATCATCATGCTCGCCGCGCCAGCACAGGCCTGAGTCCGATGCTAGCGTCGGACTGAGTGACTCATAGTTTACTTGGCTGTCACCGCGAACTAGACCTTGACTTGAGTCCAAAAGTAACGCTCTAAGGCCTCGCTATTTTTTACTGTCTGGCGAATCCAATTGAGGCGGAGGTCTAGTTTTTCCCGCTCGCTCAGTTGCCACTTTAAATCTAAGGCTCTGAATCGTTGAGTCAGCGTATACAAACAGACAGCGGCGCTGACTGAGACATTCAGGCTTTCGACAAATCCGACCATCGGAATTTTGAGCTGATACTCAGCAGCCGCTAAAGCCTGCTGAGAGACGCCGTAACGTTCGCTGCCAAAAATGACCGCTAATTTTTGATCAACGGGAATGGCTTCAGGGGGCAAGGCCTTAAGGTGGGGACTGGTGGTCACCAGAAGATAGCCCTGCGATCGCAATTTTTGGCAACAAGCCAGCGTGTTGTTCTGCTCAACCTCATCGTACCGATGAAGCGTTACCCACTTGATGGCCCCAGATGCCGCCCCTACTCGTGCTTTAAAGGTGTTGAAATTTTCCACCACATGAATGTCTTGAATTCCGAGGCTTTCACAGGTGCGCAATAGAGCACTGGCATTGTGGGGATCATGAAAATCTTCTGCCACGACCGTCAAGTAGCGGCTCCTTTGAGCAAGCACGGTGTCAATTTTGGCGAGGCGCTGAGCCGTTACAAAACTTTCTAAATACGTCATGACCGCGATCTCGTCTTCTAAATTCATCGCGTTGATTCAGTCACTCAATCACACACTGTAGCCAGCAATACAACAAAAGCCCCACTATATGTAGGTTTCTCGGACCTCTTGCCTCTCGGATCAGAAAATGGGTCGCGCACTATTCGAATATTCTGGCGTGACTGCAATACAGCAGCATTCTGACCGCCGTCGGTCAGCAGATGGCAAGGAGATAGAGGTTAGGCTATTGTTAAAGCACAATATACTCTTCGCATTGAGTTTTTGGAGGAAATTACTATCGTTAGAAGAAGATTTAACGACCGCCGTGTCCGCCCTGAACAGCCCAATATCAATCACAACATCAAAGCTGCACAAGTCTTGCTGATTGACCACGAAAATGAAAATCGTGGTGTGATTGATACTCGTGATGCGGTTAGCTTGGCCGAAGAAGTAGGTCTTGATTTAGTCGTTGTTTCCGAGGGTAAGGAAACCCCCGTTGCCAAGATCCTCGACTACGGTAAGCATCAATACCAGCAGAAGAAGCGGCAAAAGCAAAGCGCTAAGCCAGCAATGAAAGAAGTGAAGTTGCGTCCGAATGTTGACGATTCTGACTATGGCATTCGAATTCAGCGAGCGACTCAATGGCTGGATAAGGGCAACCACGTGAAGTTTCAAATCCGTTTGCGCGGACGAGAGCACCAGCACCGAGATCGCGCTAGAGAGCTGCTAGAACGCATTGTTCAAGACTTGGATGGCGTTTCTAAAGTACAGAGCTTCGATACTCACTCACTCATTGTCCAGCTAGTACCAGAATCTTAAGACAGCTTCTTAACGGAACACATGGCGAGGTTGCGGTCCATCGCAACCTCGCTTTTTCGTAGCTACACAGTGGGGGCTTGCCATGGACTCAGCACAGGGAAATCAAACGCTGCCACAGTCGACTGCCCCGAAATTCATATGTTCGCGCTGATCGCAAACGTTACGCTTTAGCGACAAAGATGAACAAACGCTGCAAACTCCTGCAAGTCTCTCGCCAATGCAGTAATCTGGATTCAGGTCAAAATCTAAAGCAAATGTTAAGAGACTTGAGCATATGAATCCTCATCTGCTACGCCAGTTTTGGGCTTTGGTTGAACAATCCCAAGGCAATCGGATTTTAAGCCTCGACGACCATAGTCTGGTTTCTTGGCTGATCGATCAGGTGTCGGGCGAGCGATCGCTTGATTCCGTTGAGACGGCAAATCTCAATTGTTACATCCGCAGCCGCATTCCGCTGATCCGTGACATTGCTCAGGGCTAGAGAAGGTCGAGTACACCCGAGACATATCGACTCAGGCCCTTTGAGGCATATGGACTCAGCTCCTTTTTTGATGTCACGTGTTTACCACGGCTACAATTTGGCTTTGTAAGCTGTAAACGATCCTGATTAAGTCAACCGGCACCGTCCCAGTAAGATTGCCAAGGTTACCCAAACTCCGCTTCCTTACCACAATCAGCATGGCCCCCAGGCATCGTGTCCGCGATAAACAGGCACACACCATCAGCCAGTTTATTAAGCCGGACAACTTGCTAGTCTAACCGATCAACATCAGTCTTCGCTATATACGTTAGAAAACAAGACTATAGTCCAATCGCTAATCAGCTTGCGAGAGCATGATTCTGAGTTGCTTCATGTCATCACGTACCATAAAGTGTTTAGCAATACAAAAAAAAATCTGCAAGCGTTGGAATGTTAAGCGAGGTTGAACTAATTTCCAACAAGTGTCAGGCTACTTTTGTCTAGATCATCTAGGCAAATTTGTGTGATTGTGATCTGTTTGTGAGGTGTGAACCGATGAAGAAATGGGGTTTTCTTGGGCTAGC
Organism: Leptolyngbya sp. SIOISBB; assembly: GCA_010671905.1. Classification (GTDB taxonomy): domain Bacteria; phylum Cyanobacteriota; class Cyanobacteriia; order Phormidesmidales; family Phormidesmidaceae; genus Halomicronema. The sequence goes on along the minus strand of JAAHII010000001.1, from coordinate 4,804,389 downwards.
ATTAGCTCTTACCCTGACCACTGCTTGTGCAAGTGGCACGACGACAGACGATGCTGCCGATGGCGGTGATGCGTCTGCAGATGGTGAAACTACCGCTGTTGCTGGCGGTAGCCGCTTAGATGCTGTACTCGAGCGCGGCCAACTCGTCTGTGGTGTAGACGGTGGCATCCCTGGATTCAGCTTTGTGGATGAAGGCGGAACTTATTCTGGCCTTGACGTTGATGTTTGTCGGGCAGTTGCCGCAGCACTGTTTGATGATCCTGAAGCCGTCGAATATCGACGACTCGATTCTACAGAGCGCTTCACGGCCTTGTCAGGTGGTGAAGTCGATATGCTCTCGCGCAACACGACCTGGACAGTTAGCCGAGACACCCAAGTCGGCATGGAATTTGCTCCCACGACCTTTTACGACGGTCAGGGCATGATGGTCCGGGAAGCCAGTGGCATCGCTTCCCTAGAGGACTTTGCTGGCAGAGCAGTTTGCGTAGAAACCGGTACAACGACTGAATTGAACCTGACGGATCAAATGCGGAAGTTGGGTGTCGATTTTGAGCCAGTTGTCTTCCAAGATGCAGACGCTGCTTATGCTGCGTATGATGAAGGCCGTTGTGAGGGGATGACCTCTGACAAGTCTCAGTTAATTGCTCGTCGCAGTACGCTGCCAACCCCTGAAGAACATGTGTTGCTGGATGTCACGATGTCAAAAGAGCCGCTAGGGCCACTGACTGTGAACAACGATTCTGCTTGGTTCGACGTAGTCAAGTGGGTAACCTTCGGACTCATGCAAGCTGAGGAGTTCGGCATTACTTCTGAAAACATTGCTGATTTTGCGGGTAGCGAAGATCCGAATATTGCTCGCTTCCTCGGAGAAGAAGGCACCTTGGGCGAAGACATGGGCATTCCCAATGACTTCATGGCTCGTGCTATTGGGAATGTCGGCAACTATGGCGAGATCTATGAGCGGAATCTCGGCCAAGAGTCCCAGTTCCAACTGGATCGCGGCTTAAACGCATTGTGGACCGACGGTGGCCTACTGTACTCTCCTCCTTTCCGTTAAATAGAGTGGCGAGCAATGCAGTTAGCCGAATGGCTGGCCACTGAGCTCGACTTAATATATCTCAGTCCTCATCCGGATGATGTAAGTCATCTGTGGTGAGGATTTTTTCTATAAGCACAAAACTCGACTGCTCGCATCCGAGACAGACTAAGTGGAGAAGGCGAAAGCCCAATGTGTTTGGGAAGATCGGCTCATCTAACGTGAGGCGACATACAAAGCTCTTGCCACAGCTTCTCAAGTTCCTTATGGGGAGTGGTGAAGTTTGAGTTTGCCTCAATTGATTGATCCCCTTCAGCAAGAAGCGCATGACGATAGAGAGCACCCTGATATTGAGTAAACTCTCCGGCAGAGTCCAAATTCCAGACTCTCGTAGCGATCAAGACTAACGCAGTACCTTTGGCTTCATACACCCTGGCCAAATCGCACTGGTCTATACCGTCTTGCGAGGGCATGTCATCAATTAATCCCAGAAACCTTTGGGGCAAAGCGCACCCGCGCCCGCCATTCACGCGACAGGCTAAGGGGCTATCGTTCCTTTCCTGAAAGGATTTGACCGCGACCGGATGACAGGCCTTAGAGGCCACTATCAACTCAAGCGTCATCCAGCGCTGATATTCACTAAAAAACCTTCATCTTCCGATAGCGAAAGATGAAGGCTTAGGAAATTCAAGAACTGGCCAGTCTTTAAGCGTCTGCGGCTTCGTCGCGCTCAATGTACAGGAACAAGAAGGCCATTGCCGCAGCAGGGAAGACGATGCCAACTAGCGGAACCAAAATTGTAGGTAAAAAAGAAGCTGCCATAAACTATGTATTCCTATCACTCAATACAGCGCAGAAAGCCCACCAGCAATAATGTTGCACGAGTAAGCTTACAGATTAGCCTACTGCGAAATGGTGAGAAATGCTGCGTTTCTTAGCCTCTATCGCTGTATTTCTTAACGTTCGCGTTTTCCTTGCACCAGAACTACTTGGCGAGTTATTGCGAAGGATTATAAAGACTCATCATCGGCGGATGCTGGCAGATTAGTCGGCACGATTTCACGAACGATACTAGTTTTATAGCTTTCCTGCTGGGTTGCCAGGTCGATCGTGATTGCTTCGAACCGAGCCTCAATGCTGCCGAGCGGTACCTGTAGCTGTAAAAACGCTGTCTGGTCGCCTTCTGGCGTTGGTGCCCAGTTCATCAACCAACGAGGTCGATCAACTAACATGCGACTCTGAATATCCGTCACCCACACTTTGACAGCTAGCCGCCGGGGATAGGCTGGCAACCGTAAGGTAATCGGTAAGGGTGCTCCGGCCACTAAGTCTCCCTGAGGAAACACCCAATCTGGAACGGGAATCGCACCTAATTCTTGGCGATCAGGTTCACCTGGTTGCAAGACTTCAATCAGTGGTTCGTTGTCAGCTGGGGAGTCATCCAAACCGCCCACGACAGGCTCGTCATCAGAGTCGTAAACGACGACTTCATAATTGATGGGCTCATTAGGGGCATCGGCGATCGCGGCGGTGTCGGGCAAGAAGTTCGCCTCTGCCGTCGTGGCCGTTTCGCGGACCCCAGCGGCGTCCAATTGGGCTTTGTAGTCAGCAGCAGCTTTTTGGGCTGCTTCGGCCAAAGCACTCAATCGAGTCCAAAATCGTCCTTGAAGATCAGGCTCAAATGCTGTCTGGGTAGGTGTTGAGGAGACAACGCCCTGGGAGTTTTGGGGATCACTGACCACATCTGCTGCGGGAGCGGCCTCCGAGGAGGTGGCAGGAGCATTCCCTATGGCAGGTAATTCTAGAGAAGACGCCGACTCTGCCCGGTGATCGGCGACTGATGTGGAGGGCGACGATTTTGCTTTTGGTCCAATGGGAGGCAACGTTAACGGTTTGGCAGGCGGTGCCGCTGGCGCTTCATTAGAGGGCTCAGGGTTGGGGGAGGGTGCGGTGCGATCGCGACGAGGCTGATCCGACAACAAGGGTAATGTCGGAGAGCCCACCGTTTTTTTGTCCATCGGCCGATAAATTACCGGCGGTAAGGTCAGACCGCTGGCAGGCAGATAAATCAACCGAAAAGGAACTGAACGAGGAGATAAGGGATTGGCCAGCCGCTCTGAGGTCGTTTCCGTGGTCGTTGCGTTAGCAGACTCAGCTGATATCGGGTTTGCCGCTGCGTCATCAGCCGATGGTGGTACTGCGACATCCTCAAAGTCGGTCGGCAGAGTACTTTCCCCTTGATTAGCCACTAACTCCAGTAAGGCGTCAAGGTTTAGGGTCACGGTAAACCCTTGGATCGCTAAGACTTGCGAAGGAGCTGAAGCAGTCCACAGACTTAACTCACCGACTAGGAGACGGGTGTTACTCTCCTCTGGCAGAGGAATGACGACATCAAATCGGCTGGGCAGAGACGTAATAGAAATTGCTTGGGTCGATTGATGTACCACGGCTCCCGTTTTCGGATTGCGCAGTTGCACCCACAATGTGCCTTCACCGGCTAATCCTTCCACTTGAGAATAGGTCGTGACCTGGCCCTGTAACGACAGCGGTACGGCAGTATGAGCGACTAAGGCTTGGTGTTGCAGTTGCAACCGCAGCGGTAAATCCTCAATCGGAGTTTGCAATGCCAACGGTTCACTAGAAACTTCATTGAACTCTGGCCATGAGGCAGCAGGGGAAGGGTGGGGTGTTGGTGTAGTCCAAGCGGCTTCAACAGATGTGGGAGCAGGGGGCGTCAACTGCTCGGCTAAGGACGCTTCATCCAGTTCGGTATCCCAATACTCCATCCCAGATTCGATCGCCAGCACTTCTAACTGCACACCAAATTCCCACGATGTCTCAATCGCATTCTGACCCGCAGTACAGGTCACTGTCCACAGACCTGGGGTGAGATGAGTAAATGGAATTACCACCATCAGGCCGTTTTCATTGGTCGTGCTGACTCGTTTCAGAGTTTTACGTTGCGGCGGCATCTGGTCGGTCAGCAAACGACTCAGACAGATATCGACGTTGGTTTGGCAACAGCTGCTATGGGCGATGATGCGGTATCGCCCTTCGGAAATTTCAACGTGGGCCGTCTCCAATGGGAGCCAGTCGCGATCGCCCTCTTTTTGTAGCAAAAACTCCCAGTACGCCATAGCCCGTCCTGCGTTAGCAAGTGCGAAGTTTACGCAGTATAGCGGTCATCCTATCGACTTATATCGAATCCGGCAAATGTTTGTGAAATTAGGTCTTTTGCTGAGCTTGACGCACTTTTTGCACTAGCTCATCGGCCGCTTGCATCAAAGACATTTGACTGACTTCCGATTGCTCGCCCGAAGTCAGCCACTTCAGCTGCACCGTGTCTTGTTCGG